>CP114563.1 GCA_028865235.1 Candidatus Manganitrophus sp. | reverse complement strand
TACGTATTGTCGGTGAGGCCTGAAGCGTCACCCCCGGTGTTAGATAAACCCATCGGCCGCCGGTGCTCGAACCTTCTCTCCCTTAAATTGTCATGAGCTCATGTCCATTGATCTGTAGACTGACCAGCGCTTTTTCCATGAGGCGATAAGAGCCTCGACATTCAAGATGAAGATGTCCTCGATTCGGTAATCGAAAGGGTTTTCGGTATTCGCTTGATAGGATCCAGACAGAAACACGTCGAACTCGTGAGGAACGACTCCGAAAGGCATATTAAAGAGAAGCGATGCTGTCCCAAGAACCGGTCCTGCCTGAATTGTCGGCTCATTGATCTCCCCCGTCGTGGTTTAATAATTTGTACTCACCTGTTGAGCTTGACCCCCACCCCTCCTACGATAAGGTGTCGGGGTGCTGACCCAGAGGGCATATCTTCCGGTGAGACGCAGATCGCCAAAGCTCGAGGTGCCGTCCTGACGGGAAAACTCCCCGGCTCCCCCTCGTGGAAAACTGCATGTTCGTGCGTTCGGAGGTTCAAAAAGGGAACGGCCAGTGTGAGAGAAAGGCGTTCCGTTGCTCCGAAACTCACATCCATCTGTGCCAATTCATTATTGGTCCGAACCTCACGATGATGGGCCGGCTCGATCTCACCGGTAGAAAAATTGACCCCAGGCGTAAAAGCCTCCGAAACCTTGTTCCTTCCCTTCTGGGGCTGATCCATCGGGATGAACCGATACGATAAGTCGATAATGATCTGTCCCGGGATGGCGATCCCCTCCTGTGTGCCGGTGACGAGAAAACTCGCCGATCCGCAGCTTCTGCAAAGGCGACTTTTGAGGTCAGCACTGCAAGCAGGCCGACGAGTAGAGTGACATTCCATAGAACGATCCGACGCATGAAGACTCCTTTTCAGTGATTCCGGATCGCGCCGAGTAAGACCGCGCCGCACACCGATGCAGGCGGTCACTTCCGCGGCGCGTCCGAATGAATGATTTGACGAAGAACGAAAACGAAATAGTTTAGGAATGGATAAAAGGAGGAGGCCGGATGGTCCCGGTGGAGAGGGGTTGCGGCCGGGGGGGGCTTCCGGTTTGGCGATCGGACTGACAAAAGAAGGGGTCGATTGCCCATCGAGGGTCTGCTCTGGTGTGTGGACGAAGGTCGAGGCGGCGCACATCCAGGTGCAGATAAAGGAGGCATGCTGCTTGGCATGATCCTCCGCATGCTCCTCATGGCTGAGGGCATGCCCCTCGGCGCGAACCATGATCAGGCCGGTCGAGAAAAGATAGACCAGTGTAAAGAGAAGGGCGGTCTGTTTAATCCACACTCTGGACATCGTGTTCACAAGTTAAAGGAGCGTGCGAAGCATCGCCTTTCCAGGCGGATCGCGGGTGAACCAAGAGAACGGCCCCATTCGGGAGCAGGCTCATTCAGGGAATGTTAAATAAGGTTCAGAGGGGGAGGGGCCCGGCTGTGAAGCCGCAGGAGAAGGGATTGATGGGGGAGCGTTTTCGGAAGGGTAAGAACCGTTCCGATGAATAACAGAGAGAGGGTCAGGGGAACCATTTGCGTCCGGTCGGTGACGGTGGCTGCGCAGGCAAGGAGACAAGAGGCGCTGTGCGAGACCGTCCGGCCGTGGTGATGGGTTTGCCCCGTTGGGGAGTCGAAAGCACAAAGGGTTCCTAGAATGAGGACAATGAAATAGATCGAGGCGAAAAAAGAAGGCATTACCTTCTTGTAGGCTAAAGAAACCATGACCAGAAAAATAGTCTTTTTTAATTTCGTTGTCAACCTTTTTGTTTTTTCCCCACAGATTCAGTGAAAACGAATCCCGCAGACGGATGATCCACTTTGGGCGCCTAGACGCAGAAGCATCAGTGTCGATACGACCATGTATTACGATTACCACCCAAACACGCTTTTGATAATGCCAGGGATCAGATACTCAGTGGTCCATCAAACATAGGGACTGTATGGGGCCGGCTTCCATTGATAAGTTAAATCGGCTCCATAAAGAATGGTCCGGTCATTTAGGCCGACATCAAATCCAGAGAAGATAACCGGTGAGAATAATCCCGACAGCAGTCGTCGCCATCATCCAGTTCCGGTGGAATTGAGAATTTTATCATAGAGGTGGTGACATTATTCCACATCTTATTGGAAAAATGGTTGAACTAACTTTTACCTTTCCATTACCAATTCAGCATCCCCATTTTCTTATGGATCTAATCCTATCCATAGGGAGTGCTCTAAGGGCCTTTTGATCTATTATTTATTTTCCGCACGGGATTTAATCGAAGCATAGAGGGCATTATAAAGAAATGTCGCATTTTGGAGAATGAACAAATCATCGTCCTCGACCAGGGTAAAGCCCTGTGAGATCGCCCGCAGACCAGCTGACTCAGGGGTGAGATTGATCTCTTCCGGAAAGTCGGCGCCGCGAACGATACGAGCAATCTCTCGAAGGACCATGTCATCGGGGAAATATTGGTCTACCAGTGCCTCGAAAGAGCAGCGCCCTTTTTCGTCCTTATGCGGATAGGTCGCGCCTGGCGCATCAAACCCGATCGCTCCCTTTTTTATTTGAAACTCAGCAACCTTCTCCGGTTCGACGAAATACAAAAAGCTTCCGGATCGATAAACCGACGGATCAACCAGGCCGTCGCCGTTCGGTTGGTCCGTATCTGTTTTCTTGTCACCCACACCAAAACGCTATCTCCTCAAACGATGGTTTTTCGCCCTCAATAAATAAGTTTAGAAGCCAGCAGATTTTACTGCTATAAATCCTTCCCTGTCGTGGTTGCCGTCAGTTTACCGTGTTTCACCCCTTTGGTTGCAATCAGCGAGTCGGCGATTTTCTTAAGCTCACCGCTTCGTCCCCGAACAACGAGTACTTCCAGGCAGCGATGTTCATCGAGATGAATGTGAAGGGTTGACCGGATCTGCTTCGAATATTGGTGCTGCAGGTCGGTCAATTTCTCCATCAATTCATGGACGCCGTGGTCATATACGATTGTGATCGTTCCAACCGTTTCTTTATTCTCATCCCACTCCTGCTCCACCAGGTGGTCTCGTATCAGGTCCCGCAGCGCTTCGGAGCGATTGGTGTACTTTTTTCCTCGATGTATTGATCGAATTGCTTGAGAAGGGTTTCATGGATAGAAACACCAAACCGAACTACTTTTTGCATTGGTCCCTCTTTTAAAATCTAATGCGGGTTAAATGGCGTTAAGCGATGATGAAAAATCAATTTTGAGATAGGTCCTAGTCAATTATCAAGGGCTGAGCCTCTTTTTGCCGAGATTATAAATCATTTAAAGAGAAAATCAATCATACCTTCTGAGGTAAAGTATGGTGGAGCGCATTCATTCCCCCACCCTGATCCAGGAGAAGTTTTTTTGTGGTTTCCCTCCGCCCCATACAGAGGAACGACCCGATTTTCACGCGCAGGGCCTGTGAGCGCCATGTATCAATCGCGTGGGCGGTGTCGACAGTGGAGTAGGGTATCAGATGTAAAGATCATCTTCCCTCCCCGCTCACTCTCCTAATCTTTAGCCTGTCAGGACTAACTAATGGCTTGGCGCTTTGAAGGTTCCGTCTGGCTTGAGCCGACAAAATCGTTGACAAAGGGGAGACTTTAGTTTAATACTACGCCATGTTTTATCCACCTCTCCAGAAAAGCGGCAGCAAGAGTGGGTAAGACTGTTTGCGCGTAGCCATAATTCTAAACTTTTAATAAATAGTTTCCATCTTGCGCAAGAGTCGCTTCCTGATGCATCGGCCTCTTTTCCTGAAAACCTGAATACTATAATTTCGTATATTCCGGTTTGACTCCTTCCTTGCGAAATCTTAAGATTTTTCTGTTTTCATTTCTGGTTATCTCACCATTCATTTGGACGAAGGAAACATGGAGATTACGAAATCGGTATTATATTTTTTTCTAGCCGGGCTATGTGAATTGGGAGGCGCTTATCTGATCTGGCTTTGGCTGAGGGAAGGAAAATCACTTTGGCTTGCGTTCCTGGGAGCGGTCGTATTAGTCGTCTATGGTTTTACCCATACCATGCAGCCCGCCAATTACGGGCGAGTTCAAGCAGCCTACAGCGGATTTTTTATCGTGCTGGCCTTATTTTGGGGTTGGAAAATCGATAAGGTCGTCCCGGATAAAATTGACCTAATTGGTTCAGCAGTCGCACTGATTGGCGTTTGTATCATCATGTATTGGCCAAGGGGTTGATGCTGTTCCTACCAGCATCTGTGACTTATGTGTCGATTGAGAAATTAATTCGCCGGAAAGCGCCGGAGCAAAATCTGTTCAGGATCGTCATTGCCCTCCTATCGGTGGTTATCATGCCGACTTTGTTCTATCTGAAGTATCAAACGGGACAGAGAATGAAGAGTCGAAGCGTCGCCGCCGACTCTAAACAGACGCTCGCCTGCGTCTTTCTTTCGGTGGAGCTCTTTATCGGTTTGGGTGTTAATTATCTTTATGGCCTCTGGTGGGGGGCCCGGTGGCTGGTTTGATCATCGTCTTTTTTTCCGCTAAAGAGGGATACGATGCTTTGAAAGAAGAAAAAGTTGTTGTGACTGATCTTTAAGCTTGCTCCCGACAGATCTAATAGATCTAAAACACAGTCATATGTTAAGATCACCTCGTTCTCTGTCTCAATGCCAGTGTTATATAGCAGTAAGAGGAACCTGTAGGATTTTCGGATGAACGAAGAAGTCATCTCAAAACTGCTTAACCATCGGGAAAAGCTGCTCGGCTACGTCAGGAAGCGACTCTCAAGCCCCGAGTTAGCGGAAGATGTGCTCCAGGAGAGCCTAATCAAGGCGCTCCGAGCAGCGCCAGATTTACGAGATGAGGAGAAGCTCCTTCCATGGTTTTACCGAATTCTGAACAATGCAATCATCGATGTCTACCGACGAAAACACATTGAGACAGAACATCTCGAACCCTATTCTGAAGTAAAAGATCTTGCCATGACCCCTGAAGAGCAGGAGAACCTCTGCAGTTGCTTCAGAGAGCTCATCCCTACATTGAAGCCGGAATATGCCGAGTTGATCGAAGCACTGGACCTGAGCGAGGGGAATCCGAAGAAGGTGGCTGAAGAGCTTGGCATCACCCCCAATAATCTAAAAGTTCGCCGCCACCGAGCCCGCCAGGCCCTTCGCGAACGGTTAGAGGAAACTTGCCGATCTTGCGCCACACATGGCTGCCTCGACTGTACCTGCAAACACGGCTAATAAATCCTTAATCTTCATCCATGAACCGAACCCCTCCGGAAAATTTCCAACTAACGGCTTCTCGCCTCACCAATTAATTTCCCTTTAGTCCCATCCATCTTATCCTTTCGCCTTAAGCAGATTGAATGCCTTGTTCAAATACTTTTAAAAACGCACACTTAAGGAACAGCTATCCAAAAGTGTAACCACCAGGCATGTATTGCGTCTATAGAGACAACGGAACAACACCGAAAGGGTGTAACCGACATCTGTGTTGTACGTCTATCAGACAGCGGGAATAAAAACCGGGATATTTAAATCATAAGGAGAAACCGATGAACGAACATGCACACCATCAAGAAGCACATCTAGAGCACGGAAAAAAGAGGGGTCTGTCGCACGAAAACGCTGGAACGGATCATGCGAATCGCATCGACCATGCCGGGCACGAGGAAATCTTCAGGAAGCGCTTCTGGGTTTCATTTCTTCTGTCAGTTCCGACGGTCCTTTATGATCCGATGCTCCAGGAGTGGCTCGGATTCACGATGCCTTCTTTTCCCGGAAGCCAATGGATTACCCCCCTTCTGGCCATCTTCATCTTCTTTTATGGCGGACTTCCCTTCCTGAACATGGCGATTCCCGAGTGGCGCCGGCGTCGGCCTGGGATGATGATGCTCATCTCACTCGCCATCACGGTCGCTTTCGGCTACAGCGTGGCAGCATTGTTCATGCCGGGGCAGATGGGCTTCTTCTGGGAACTGGTTACTTTAATTGACATGATGCTGCTGGGCCATTGGATCGAGATGAGAAGTGTCCGTCAGGCATCCGGCGCTCTGGATGAACTCGCCCGGCTGTTGCCCGATACGGCAGAGCGGATCGAGGAAGATGGAAGTATCGCTCAGATCCCGGCGACTGATCTGCGGGGGAGATCGCCTCCCGATTCGCCCCGGAACCGGCATTTCCGCCGACGGCGAGGTGGAGCAGGAGAATCGGAAGTCAATGAATCGATGATCACCGGAGAGTCAAAGCCGGTCTTCAAGCGTCCTGGAGATCGCGTCATCGCAGGCACAATCAATGCCGACGGCAGCCTTCGTATTCGGGTCACCGCCACCGGGCAAGAGACAGCGCTTGCGGGGATTATGCGCCTGGTAAAGCAGGCCCAGGAGAGCAAGTCAAAGAGCCAGGTCTTGGCCGATAAGGCGGCGAACCTTCTTTTCTATGTGGCGCTCGGGGTTGCCGCATTGACCGCCCTCCTTTGGACGATTGCGGTAGGGCTCAATGTGGACGTCATCGCTCGGGTCGCCACGGTTTTAGTCATCGCCTGCCCCCACGCGTTAGGCCTGGCTGTTCCATTGGTGGTGGCAATCACCACAGCGATGGGGCCTGAAACGGCATTCTCGTGCGGGATCGGATGGCGTTCGAGAAAGCCCGCGAAATAAACATGGTGGTGTTTGATAAAACGGGAACCCTCACCGAAGGAAACCTTCTTCGTCGTAACGATCGCCGCTGTTGCCGGAAGGAGCGACGCGGAAATTCTCACCCTTGCTGCGGCCTTGGAAAGAGATTCAGAGCACCCCATCGCCCAAGGGATTCGGAAGGCCGCTGAGAATCGAAACCTTATCGTACCAGAGGTGATTTTGGAGGCGATCAAGGGGCGGGGTGTGAAGGCGAATCATGACGGCAAAGCGGATCTTCCTGGGGGGGCCCCGATTGTTGGAGATGATCCGGCTAGATCTCCCGGAGGAGTTGATGACCTTTCAGCGGGAGGCAAACCAAAAGGAGAGACAGCGGTCTACGTCATCGAAAACAAGCAGGTCATCGGCGGAGTGTCCCTTGGCGGATGTCATCCGACCGGAGAGTAAACGCGCCGTCGAGGAACTCCATGCAATGGGAGTGGAGGTCGCGATGCTCACCGGCGACAGCAATGCGGTGGCCAGAACAGTGGCCGAGGAACTCAAGATCGACCGCTATTTTGCGGAGGTACTTCCGAACACAAAGATCAAAAGAGATCGCCGAGCTACAGCGCCAGGGAAAGAGGGTCGCGATGGTCGGCGATGGAGTGAACGATGCGCCGGCTCTGACTCGAAGCGGGAGGTCGGGATCGCGATCGGAAGCGGCACCGATGTGGCGATTGAATCGGCTGGGATCATTTTGATGAGGAGCAACCCGCTCGATATCGTGAAGATCATCCGGCTCAGCCGGGCGAGCTACCGCAAAATGTATCAAAACCTCTGGTGGGCGGCCGGTTACAACATTGTTGCCCTGCCGCTGGCGGCGGGGATCTTGGGCACCCTACGGCATCGTCCTCTCGCCGGCGGTCGGGGCCCTCCCTGATGTCGTTGAGCACGATCGTGGTGGCGATGAACGCTCAACTGTTGCGCCGAACCAAGATCTCCTCGGATCAAAAATGAAACGGAGAAGGGAAGAATTCCTGCGGCTGCTCAGAAACAATCCGATGCTGCAGGACTACATTCCCATCACCATACCAAGGCTGCATGAATCGGTATCGATGAAAAGACAAAACGATCTCATCGCAAAGAACCAGGAGGCGAGACAAATGGAAAAATTGAATCCGGCAACGACCACGGAACCGAACCGCCAAGAACAGACGCTCCGTATCAGCGGCATGAGCTGTGCGAGCTGCGTTCGGCGGATTGAAAAGGCGCTCATGAAGGTCCCCGAGTAAAAGAGGCCACTGTGAACCTAGTGACCGAAAAGGCTCACGTCTTTTATGACGCCACCGAAGCCGGAACGGATCAACTTCGCACGGCGGTGGAGAAAGCAGGCTACGAAGTTCGGGACGGGCCGGATGCACCCTCTAAACAGACCCCCGCGATCAATCCTACGGACTTGGATCATGAGAGGGGCAGGTCCCAAGACCGGGAGCGTCATCAGCAAATAGACGATCTGCGGCGGAAGTGGCAGATCAGTCTTCCGATCGGTATTCTGATGATGGCGTTGATGTATCTTCCTCTGCTACTCGATATTCGCCTCTTGGCCCCGCTGTTTCTAATCGCAGCCTCAGTCGTCCAGTTTTGGGCGGGGGGAGATTTCTATCGGGCTGCTTGGGCCGCGGCCAAACATGGCACCACCAACATGAATACGTTAGTAGCAGTCGGCACCAGCGCAGCCTACGGCTACAGCGCCTTCGTCACCCTTTGGCCAGACCTTGCCGCGCGTTGGGGGCTCCCCTTTCATCTCTATTACGAGACGGCTGTTCTCATTGTTGCCTTGATCTTGTTAGGGCGTTGGCTGGAGGCAAGGGCAAAAAGTCGAACCGGGGCCGCAATCCAGGCGTTAATGGGACTCCGGGCGAAAACGGCCAAACGCCTTCGGGACGGAATCGAACAGGATGTTCCAATCGAGCAGGTTCAGGTCGGAGATCTCATTCGGGTCCGCCCCGGTGAGAAAGTTCCAGTTGATGGAGTCATCATCGAAGGCCGCTCCACGTTAGATGAGAGCATGCTGACCGGTGAGAGCCTGCCAGTAGAGAAAGGGCGGAAGGACCTTGTGATCGGAGCCACGCTCAATAAGACGGGCAGTTTTCTCTTTAAGGCAACCCAGGTAGGACAGGAGACGGCGCTGGCTCACATTATACGACTCGTGGAGGAAGCGCAGGGCTCCAAGGCGCCGATCCAGCGACTCGCTGATACGATTTCCGGATACTTTGTTCCAATCGTTCTTGTTCTGGCGGCGCTGACTTTCGTCATCTGGCTCGCTTTTGGGCCATCATTGATCTTTGCGCTGACAGCTGCAATTACAGTCTTAATTATCGCCTGCCCCTGTGCGCTCGGACTGGCAACTCCGACGGCCATGATGGTCGGCATCGGAAAGGCGGCGGAACACGGCATTCTGGTGAAAGGGGGTGAGGCTTTAGAAAAGGCACGGAGGATCGATACACTTGTGCTCGATAAGATCGGTACGCTCACCCACGGAAGACCGACGGTGACCGAGATCGTGGTCAGAAATGGGATGACGAAGCAAGAGCTGCTCCTCCTTGCGGCGGCCGCAGAGGTCGGCTCGGAACACCCGCTCGGAGAGGCCGTTGTCAACAAAGCCGAGGAAGAAGGACTCAATCTTCCTCCAGTCGATGCGTTTGAAGCCGCTCCAGGTAAAGGAATCCGGGCGGAAGTGCAAGGACGACAGATTCTTCTTGGAAACCGCGCATGGATGAGAGAACTGACCATATTCACAGAGGACCTCGACCTAAAGGCCGAAGCGCTTGCTGGAAGAGGAGCCACACCGGTCTATGTTGCGGTCGATGGTGAGGCGGCGGGTCTGTTAGCTGTAGCCGATACCTTGAAACCCGAATCTCAGGAGGCCGTCGCTCAACTCAAAGCGCTGGGTCTGAATGTCTGGATGTTGACGGGTGATCACCGGGCGACCGCGGGGGCGATCGCACGACAGGTCGGAATCGAGCATGTTCTTGCAGAGGTTCGGCCAGAAGAAAAAGCAGCGAAAGTGAAAGCCCTTCAGACTCAAGGAAAAATCGTTGCGATGGTGGGGGACGGCATCAATGATGCGCCGGCGCTGGCCCAGGCCGATCTTGGCGTCGCAGTCGGCACCGGCACCGATGTGGCGATGGCGGCCTCGGACATTACGCTGATCGGGGGAGATCTGAGAAATATCGTAACGGCAATCGCGCTCTCCCGAAAAACGGTCGGCAAGATCAAACAGGGGCTTTTCTGGGCATTCGCGTACAACATCGCGCTCATTCCGGTCGCCATGGGGGCGCTCTATCCTCTCTTGGGTGTCCTGCTCAATCCGGTGTTGGCGGCCGCGGCAATGGCGATGAGCAGCGTGAGCGTGGTCGCCAATGCTTTGAGGCTGCGCCGTTTCCGGCCGCCTCAAACCGCAGAGGAGATTCTTCATCCGTCTTTGAGGGAATCGCTCGGTGAATATGCCTTTCTTGCGGGCCTCATCCTGGCGGCCCTGCTGATCGGCGCGGCGGCCTTCTATTTCGCCCCGGCGGATCACACGATTCACCCAGGTCTCTGAAAAAGAGACAGACGTCGGGCAATGGGGCCCGTGTCAATTAAAAACGAAAGGAGAAACAACATGGCAAAAGTAACCTTCAATATTCCAGGTATCTCCTGCGGACATTGCGAGCGGACGATCATCAAAGCGCTCCAACCTCTGGACGGAGTACGAAAGGTCACCGTCGATATTCCGTCGAAGCAGGCGGAGGTCGACTATGCCGACACACGCATTACGGTTGAGCGTTTGCAGGAGGTCCTCACCGAGGCGGATTATCCTGCCGTGTCGGTACAGCCAGGACCCCGAGAGAATTCTCTAAGCAGCCGGGTTGCCGCTCGATCCTGCTGCGGCGCATGACAGCGAACGGCTCCTGGCCGGCATTCGGAAGAATGCCGGCCAGGAGCGAGGGCGGCAAATCCGCATATCCACTACTACATAAACCGGGAATGCCCAAAAAGAATCGTCGGTCAGCCAAAATAACGAGTGGTCAAAAGCCGCCCTTCCTCTTGACAGCCATTGAGTGAAAGAAATAAACTCCCTTTAGCTGAGGTAAATGATGGCGTTCTCGTCGAACAGATATATTATTCCTGTCTTGCTTGTTGTCTGGTTTTGGGTCTGGGGAATTTGTCCCTGGAACAATCCTTCTTTACCTTCCCAGGCATCAGACGTGTCACACGCCGACCACGGCCACCATGGCATCGACGATACCCATCATGCCTCCAAAGGAACGGAACATTCTTGTTCCGGCTCCGTCCCTCTCACTGAGAGCAATCTGAAATCAGATCGGATCCTCTGTGATTCTGTTTCTCCAGTAGGCCTTTCACTCGTAGCGGAGACCGCTATCGAGTCGATTCGGATGGATCGGTTCCAAAAGCATCTATTTGAAAGGCATGCCCTTCCAAAATTGCTAACCGAATATTACCAGCTCTACTCCGTCTACCGTATTTAAATTCTCTCTTCCAAACTTGGGAGTGTGATGCCCGTGGAATGTTCTACGCCGATGCGGGCAGCGCTTTCTCAACGACTCCATAAATTCTTTTGGGGAGGAGGAGATGTTCTTTCTCTTGTCCATAGTTGCATTCGTTTTAGGCGCCACGATCCCTGTTTTCGGATAGGCCGATTATCGAAACCTCGTGGTGAAATGAAGAAAAAGGGTGATAAACAGAAGATAGCCCATGAAAATATGGACCATTCAGGGACGTAATATAATAAAAGAGTCCATACCCACATAACTAGGAAGAGATGCCACATACAACGATGCAACGCCGGAGCATATTCGCTTGCTGCTCGATTGTGCTGAGATTTGTCAGACGGCAGCCACCGTCACTCCGTCTTGCATGGGCAGACCTGCGCGGTTTGTGCAGAGGCCTGCCGCCGTTGCGCGGCTTCTTGCAACCAATAGCCGGTGCTCAAGGCAAGGCAGAATGAAGAAATTTTAGTCGTCTCGGGGGGTATGCGACGGTCTGTTATCTCCTTCGCAGGCCGCCGCATATGCCGAGGTGAGAGAAGGGAACAGATGTTCAATAACACGCAGGAGGGGAACCCCTCCTGCCATGATCGTTCGTCTTTGCACCCAATGAGAAAAAGAGGAGGAATAAAATGGAGACAATGTTTCCCGGGATGGCGGCCCTTCAAAATAACATCCATCCTTTGCTGATTCATTTTCCAATCGCCTTCTTTTTGGGAGCGCTGGCGATGGAAGGGTTGGCCGTCTTGCGCGATGAAAAATTTCACCTCGTCGCGACCTGGATGCTCTACTTAGGAACCCTTTCGGGGTTGGTGGCCCTTCCGACCGGATTCATCGCCGCCAACCTGGTTGCGGCGACCGACCCGCGCGGCCACAACGCCCCCGGCCACGATTTCATCCACATTCACCGAAATTGGATGGTGGCGACCACCGCCTTAGGCGTCCTTCTCACGGGCTATCTCATCTGGATCAATAAAAAAGGGAAATGGGCCTCCCATCGTTGGGGATTCCTGCTGGGGTTGGTGGTCTTGTCGGCACTGGTAGCGCTGGGAGCAGATCGGGGTGGCCGGCTCGTCTTTGAATTCGGAACCGGGGTGAACCCTGCCGTGATCAAAGCGGCCTTTCAAGAATCGGGGGAGGATCATGGCAATGAACATCGATCGGACGGCGGAAAACCGATCTGAAGAACAAGGCGACCCTGACGTTTTCTTTAACAGATAGTCTATTGTATGAAAAGCTTTTGAGGATGAGGGGGTGAGGAAATGCAACGATATACCGGTGGACTTCATAGCGGACTGGTGACGACGATCGTTCTGGTGATTCTTGTGCTCTTCGGTCCGAAGATCCTGCAGATGGGTAAGCCTTCAGAGGAAGGAAAAAATCCGCAGACCCCCGCCAGTGTTGTCGAACCGGATAACAGGGAACCTCAAACAAAAAGTGAAGAACCAAAAGCGGCTATGCAGTCTTCTTCCCCCGAATCCTCCGACCAATCTCCGGGTGGGGTTCCGGCTGACTGCTCGAAGGCAATGTCATCTCTCACACAGACCGGAACAAATGAGCCGGATCGATCCGTTTACGACCCCACGGCAAACTCGGATGCATCCTCTCTAGATCGGCAAGAACCCTTGTCTTTATCTTCCATAGAATCAGAGGATGGAACTTTCGAACCCCAACAGAAGGCGCCCCCAAAAAATGATGAAGCAAAAGAACAAAAGTTCAATCCGATCAGGAGGCGTCATGTTAATTCTGTAAAGAAAGCGTCTGGAAACATGAATGGCGGGTGTTTCTTCGCTCGTCGAGTAGGTAAACACAAGGAGGAACAAAATGAAGAGCGATCCTATCTCCCGGCGTCAACTGTTGAAGCGCGCCGGGGCGCTGGGAATGTTGGCGGTCCTGGAACGTCTCGCCCCCGCCTATGCTTGGGCAAGCGCGACGAAAACCATCGAACCTGCGCAACTGAGCGGAAAGGTCATCGACCTGACCATCGCCGAGACCCCGTTTCGCATCGGCAATCGCACCGCGACGGCGCAGACGATCAACGGCACGGTGCCGGGGCCGTTGATTCGTTTGCGCGAAGGCGAGGAGGTCACCCTGAACGTCACGAACCGTTTGAAAGAGATCGCGTCGATTCACTGGCACGGCATCCTGCTGCCGGCCGGCATGGACGGCGTGCCCGGCGTGAGCTTCGCCGGCATCCGTCCGGGGACGACCTTCACCTACCGCTTCCCCATCCGCCAGCACGGCACCTACTGGTATCACAGTCATTCAGCGGCATGCAGGAGCAGCGCGGGGTCTACGCGCCGCTGATCATCGATCCGGCCGAGCCCGATCCGGTCCCCTGCGACCGCGAGTACGTGGTGGTGCTCTCGGACTGGACCTTCGAGGACCCGATGGCAATGATGGGCAAGCTCAAGAAGCAGGCGGGCTACTTCAATTTCCAGCAGCGGACGCTGGGCGAGTTCCTCTCCGACGCGAAGAAAAATGGCTGGCGCGCGACATGGGAGGACTATCGGATGTGGGCGCGGATGCGCATGAACCCGACCGACATCGCCGACGTGACCGGCTACACCTACACCTATCTGATGAACGGCCTGCTCCCCCGCCGGCAACTGGACCGGCCTGTTTCGCCCCGGCGAGCGGGTGCGGCTGCGCTTCATCAATGCGGCTCGGCCATGACTATCTTCAACCTGCGCATCCCCGGCCTGCCGATGACCGTGGTGCAGGCCGACGGCCAGGACGTGCAGCCGGTCGAGGTGGACGAACTGCAGATCGCCGTGGCCGAGACCTACGACGTGATCGTCGCCCCGCAGGAAGACCGCGCCTACACGGTGTTCGCCGAGTCCATGGACCGCAGCGGCTATGCGCGCGGCACGCTGGCCCCGCGGCCCGGCATGACCGCCGCCGTGCCGGCCCGCTGCCCCCGCCCGCTGCGCACGATGGACGACATGGGCATGGATCATGGCAGGCATGGAGGCACGGCGAGATGAAGATGCCAGGCATGGACCACGGCACATGGAGATGCCAGGCATGAAACCATCCGGCGACGAGGCGATGGCGCAGATGCAGCACGGCGCCGAGATGGAAGGGATGGAGCACGCCGAGGGAATGGAAGGCATGCCCGACACGCGAGGGGAGCACGCCATGCCGAGTATGGACATGCCGGGGATGCCGATGGAAGATCAGCGTCGCTCAGCGATCCCCGGCAGCACCGGCCGGTCATGCACGACCCCGACACACACGGCGTCGGCAACCAGGCGGTCGCGGATGTCGCGCGCAACCGCCTGGCGGAGCCCGGCACCGGCCTGGCCGACGACGAGCACCGCGTGCTGGTCTACGCCGACCTGCTGAGCCTGCACCCCGACCCGCGACCGGCGCCAGCCGGCGCGGGACATCGAACTGCACCTCACCGGCCACATGGAGCGCTACATGTGGTCCTTCGACGGCAAGAAGTTCTCCGAGGTCCACGGGCCGATCCTGTTCCACCACGGCGAGCGCCTGCGCTTGACGTTGGTCAACGACACCATGATGGAGCACCCCATCCACCTGCACGGCATGTTCTTCGAGGTGGACAACGGCGCGGGCGAGTACCGGCCGCGCAAGCACACGGTGAGCGTCAAGCCCGCCGAGCGGTCTCTGCGGCTGATCACCGCCGACGAGCCCGGCCGCTGGGCGTTTCACTGCCACCTGCTCCTGCATATGGAAGCGGGAATGTTTCGCGTCGTCGAGGTCTCAGCAAAGCCGGAGGTGCGGTCATGAAAACTTCTCTGCAATTTCTCCTGCTGACCGCTCTCATCTGTTTGATGGGCACGCCGACTGCCTTCGCGCAAACTGCGCCGGCCTCTTCCGCTCCGCGGCGAGATGCGCCTGCTGCTTCAGCGGCGCAAGATGGACCGGGCGAACGCGAGCGGACGCCGTCCAACCTGATGCCCCAACAGGATTGGCCCAGTCCGGTGGACGACATGAAGCAGTTCACCTTCGTCCTTGCTGACGTGCTGGAATACCGCCCTAGAGGACTGGAGAGCGACTTCCGGTGGGACATCGAGGGCTGGCACGGCGGCGACTTCAACCGCCTCTGGTTCAAAAGCGAGGGGGAGCGCAACACCGCGTTGAAAGCCGACTACGACATAGACTTCCAACTGCTCTACGGGCGCTTCGTCAGGAAGTATTACGACTTTCAGGTTGGCCTTCGTTCCGAAACGCAGACATTTGGAGGAGCAAACTGTAACGCGCGTACACGCAGTCGTAGGAATAGAAGGACTTGTCCCTTACCGCTATGAAGTCGAGTCCGCGCTATTCATCAGTCATCAAGGCGATGTCTCGGCGCGGTTCACGTTCACCAAAGATTTTCTGGTAACCCAGCGGGTGGATTCTGCAGGGGCGCGTTGAGACCAACGCCGCGGCGCAGCGGGTCGAGCGGTTCACGACCGGCAGAGGCTTGAACAACATCGAGGTGGGCTTGCGCCTGCGCTATGAAATCCGGCGCAAGTTCGCCCCCTACGTCGGCATCTCGTACGACCGAAGTTTCTTCGGCACCGCCGATCTGGTGCGGCAGGACGGGGGCGACCCTCGCCAAATGCGCTTTGTGGCGGGCGTGCGGGTGTGGTTCTAACCCTCTGAAAGGGTCTGTCTCACCTCTCCGTCCTGAGCCCTTCTGGGTTTAAAAAAACTTTCCATTTCTGGGCAGCTGCATGAGACAGGTTCCAACCTTGCTCTTGCCGGTGTAGGAAGGACCGATACCTTGACACCGGTCGACGGAAAACTCTATGCTGATCATAGGCAGCATTTTTTTATTTTTCAATTTCAAGGCAAAGTGGCTGGTGTTCATCATTTTAGGTCTTTCGTTTTTGACCCTCTCCATGGCCAATGCCTGCATGGTGCCCGATTGGGCGCCCGACGCAGAGGATTGCTGCGTGCTGCCGTGCAGGACGGTCTCCTCACCGGAGCTGGCCAAAAGTTATTGCAGTCTCTCCGATCAGCAGCGCTCCCTTCACGCCGGCCCTCAGCTTGCTTCCCCGGCTGTTCTGGTGGAGGATGGCATTGCGCTCATTGCTGCGTCGATCAAACCCCCTCCCCTCCCCTGATTTCGCCTCAATATGATTTAAATTATCCCAAAAGGAAATCTTCCGAGAATCTTTCCATCCTTTACCACGCCCTATTGATTTAATCAAAATCTCCCGAAATAAAATCGTTCTTCGCCGTTCATCCGCTCCTTTTTGACATCTCCATAAAAATCGCTGATTTGAAGAATATCACGGCATCGGCTGTACAGAACGATTTTATTAATTGGAGGAAATCAAAATCGTTTTAATATGGAGGATAAGGTGATAACCATACAAAGAAAAATGGCTCTGGCTGGGCGGCGCCGTCGCCGCGACTGTCGCCGCTCTGGCGCTGGGGGTGCCGCCGCTCACGTTGTTGCTGATTGCACTCATCCTGGGCTGTCCTCTCGCCATGTACTACTTGGGCATGACCGGTCATACCCTTAGGAGGAGAGTCGGCTCGCGACAGGATGCATGAACATTCAGATCGGTCTGTTTCTAAGCCGAAGAGAGAAGATTCGGAATTCAAAAAGAGCAGAGCAATCAAGGAGTGACTGAAGAAGGAGGGATCGATGCCAAACGGCGGGGAGATGATGTGTCCGATGTGTCTTTCGGTTTTATTGATCGGATTGCTCTGTGTTGTCCTCTTCATCCTGCTGATCGCAGGAATGATCTGGGCGATTCGGCTGGCAAAACGGGAAGGATACTTCCTCTCGGAAAGCGCAGTCTACCGATCGAGCGATCGCGCTTTTGAAAGAACGCTACGCGAAGGGGGAAATCGATCAAAAAGAGTATGAGGAGAGAAAAAAGGACTTGGCGGCATGATCTCTCATCAGAGACATTTTTACTTTGGAAATCCCGTAAATCGTACTGCGTTAAGGAGTGGGAACTTACTTCCTCAAAGAGTCTAAAAGTAATCAGCAAAGGAGGATAAAATGAAACGGCTATTTCAGTTTGCGTTGTTAGTCATTCTGTTAGCGGGCATTGCGCTTGCCCCCGCTTTATCTCAAGAGCAGAACAAGAGAGGCCCCCATTTCCCGCAAGAGAAAACAGAGAAACAGGAAATGGGCGGCATGATGGACGATTCCATGATGTCCAATCAAAACGAAATGATGTCCAAGATGCTCGACACCATGAAAGAGATGGCCCAGATGATGAAAGATCAGGCAAAAGACCCCGATGCGAAGGCAAAGGCCGATCAAATGCTGGCCCATATCGATCAAATGAAATCCCAGCATCAGATGATGATGGGAACAATGTCCGGGCCGTGGCGGGTCAAAATGAAATCGTCTTTTTACCCGCGTCTGACCCGTTTAGATGATCGGAGATGATTATGAGAAAGATGGATCATATGAAAGAGATGGGCCATTCGATGGGCTCGATGAAACAAGACGAGAAATATTATATCGAAAACCCCGGGGCGATGATGCTGGAGCATCCGAGCATGTACGCCTGGATTCAGCCGATCATCATGCTGCTTGGTGTCTGGTTGATCTTCAGTCCGGTCACCCTTGGCTATGGGAGCCCGGCCATGACTTGGAGCGACATCATCAGCGGGGCGGTCGCAATCGCGATTGCCCTCTTCGCTCTGATCTCACCCCGGCATGCTTGGGTCTCTTATGGCAACACCTTTGTCGGTCTCTGGCTTTTGTTCGCGCCGCTGATCTTTTGGGCATCAGATGTAGCGGCCTATGAGACCGATACGCTGATCGGAGCCTTCCTGATCCTCTTTTCCTTCATCATTCCGATGAGCATGGAGATGCCGGGGCCGGAGGGTCCCGCCCGGCTGGTCATACAATCCATCGACCTGGGTCCAACGGGCGCCGATCATTGCGCTCGGATTCTTCGGTTTCTTTCTGGCCCGCTATATGGCGGGGTTTCAGCTCGGATATATCTCTTCCGTCTGGGATCCCTTTTCCGGAAGAGGGACCGATATCATCCTCAAGTCCGAGGTGTCAAAGGCCTGGCCAATCTCGGATGCCGGTCTGGGCGCGGTGGTCTACCTGATTGAGGCCCTCTCGGGAGCGATGGGAGATGCCCGCCGTTGGCGGACGATGCCCTGGATGGTGGCGATCTTCGGCTTTGCCGTCATCCCGCTCGGTGTGGTCAGCATTGCGCTGGTGATCATGCAGCCACTGGTCATCGGACAGTGGTGCACCCTCTGCCTGGCGGCAGCCGGGGCGATGCTGGTGATGATTGCCCTCTACGCTCGATGAAGTGGTGGCGATGATCCAGTTTTTAGTCAAAAGCCACCGCGCCGGCAAGCCGTGGTGGAAAGTCTTCTGGACCGGCGGAACGCTCCCCGATGCAGAGGAGAAGCCGGGGCCCGACCGGCAGCCTGCCTGAGGAGCCGTCTGCAATGGCGTGGGGAGTGACCGTCAGCTGGAATCTGATCCTCATTGTGGCGATCGGAATCTGGCTGCTGTTCGCCCCTGCCCTATTCGGAATTGACACAAGATCGGCGTCGGCCGATAGCGACCGCCTGGTCGGCGCGCTGGTGATCACCCTTGCCGTGATCGCCTGGGCCGAAGTCGGTCGGTCGGCGCGATACCTGAACCTTCTTCTCGGCGCATGGCTGGTTGTTGGAACCTGGTTTTTAAGCGGTGGATCGCCGGCGATCCATTGGAGTGATACGGTCTCAGGCCTCCTTTTAATCCTTTTAAGCTTGCCTTTGGGAAGAATTCGGGACGCTTACGGCAGCTTCGATCCATATGTCGTATGGACGCCGGGCCGTAAAATAGAAGGAGCCCGAACGCCGGAGAAAAGCGGCATAGGAGAAAAAATGGATCATTATCGGGCGATTTCAGACTATGGCGTGATCGGCAATTTACATACCGCCGCTCTGGTTTCTTCGGGTGGTTCGATCGATTGGGCCTGTCTTCCCTCTTTCGACTTCCCTGCTTTTTTCTGTCGGCTTTTGGATCTTAAAATCGGCGGCTACTTTCAGATTCATCCGGTCGGAGTGGTACAAGGTGGAGCGGGCCTATCTCGAGAAAGCAATATCCTATCGACCACCTTCTCAAACGGTTTCGGAAAAGTGGCGCTCACCGACCTGATGCCGATCTCTGCAGATGAATGTGAGCCTCAAGAAATCTTACGGAAAGTGGAAGGGGTCGAAGGGGAGATCGATCTGGAGGTCATCTTCAAGCCGACGCCCCGATTTGCAAGCGTGACGCCGACCCTCTCTGCAAAGGAAAATGGGCTTTGGGTCGAGGGATCCGATCCGATTGCTGCGCTTTTTACAATCGGCTCTGAGGACCCGTCGCAGACCATCGGCTGGAGGATTGAGAACGGGCGGGCCGAGCGGATCGTTCGGGTAAAAGCGGGCGAGGCGCTCTATTTTCTCCTCTCCTACCCCTCAGAGAGCGAATGAAGAAGGGGCTGCAGAAAACGACTTCTCTTTGCAGGCGATGGAGGGGCGGATTTCCCGAACGTTGGATTACTGGCAGACCTGGGCCGAGAAATGCCGCTATCATGGCCCTCATCAGGGCGCAGTTCTGAGGAGCGCTCTGACCTTGAAGCTCCTCACCTTTGCGCCGACCGGGGGGATCGTCGCCGCGGCGACGACATCGCTCCCCGAAGCGATCGGCGGGGTCCGCAATTGGGACTATCGCTTCGCCTGGCTGCGCGATTCAGCGCTTATCCTCTATTCGCTGATGGAACTCGGCTACCAGGAAGAAGCGCACGCCTTTATGAAAATGATGATGAAGACCTGCGTCAAAAGCTGCGCGGAAAATCGGCCGCTCCAGATCATGTATCGGATCGATGGAGAGAGCGAGCTTCCGGAGCAGTGCCTCTCCCATCTAGAAGGCTACCGGAAGTCTCAGCCGGTGCGGGTCGGAAATGCCGCGGCCAAGCAGCTTCAGCTCGATACCTTCGGCGAGCTGCTCAATTGCGTTTATACCCATCACTGGAGAGACCATACCCCTCCCTCCGAGGAGGATCTGGAAGACCTCCTCTGCCTCATCTCTCATGTCACCGATTTTGTGCTGGTTCGTTGGAAGGAGCCGGATCATGGAATTTGGGAGTTTCGGGATCAGCCGAGACATTTTGTCTATTCGAAGGAGATGTCCTGGGTGGCGCTCGATCGGGCGATCAAGCTGGTCGAAGAACGAAAACTCCATCTCGACACCGGGAAATGGAAAGAGGCGAGAGAAGAAGATCAGACGTACCGTTTTAGAGAAAGGATATGATCGGAAATTGGGAAGTTTCGTTCAGGCCTTCGATGAGACGGCGCTCGACGCGTCGGCGCTCCTCTTCCCGATCTTAGGGTTTATCGCTCCGGATGACCCGAAAATGGTCTCCACCCTGAGAAAAATTCAGGAAGCGCTGAGGAGCCGGCGCTTTACATATCGCTATATCATGGACGACGGCCTCCCCGGTCGGGAAGGGGCGTTCCTCGCCTGCTCCTTTTGGCTCGTCGATGCCCTCACCTCGATGGGGAGGCTGGATGAAGCCGAAGCCGAATTCGAGCGGGTTCTCACCTGCGCCAACGATCTCGGCCTTTATGCCGAAGGGATCGATCCGATCACCGAAGAAGCACTGGGTAATTTTCCTCAGGCCTTCACGCATGTGGCGCTGATTAATGCCGCGGTCAACCTGGAAAAGGCCAAGCGAGGAGAGCAAAGGGAAAACCTCAGCGAAGAGACTGCAAAAGAGGGATCGTATGATGAAGAGAGCAAATCAGTCTGAAGTCGTTGTCATCACCGGGGCCTCGGCCGGTGTTGGACGGGCCATCGTCCGGGAGTTCGCCAAGCGAAAGGCGCAGATCGGCCTGGTTGCGCGCGGGCGCGACGGACTTGAAGGGGCGCACAAAGAGGTTGAGGCGGAAGGGGGTAAAGCCTTGGTCCTGCCGACCGACGTCGCCGATCCGGAGCAGATCGAAATGGCCGCAGCGGCCGTCGAAGAGACCTTTGGGCCGATCGATATCTGGATCAACAACGCCATGGTCTCGGTTCTCTCTCCGGTCAAAGAGATGACCCCTGATGAGTTTAAACGGGTGACCGATGTGACCTATCTCGGTTATGTGTATGGAACCCTGGCCGCCCTTCGCCGAATGCTCCCCCGAAATCGCGGGGTCATCGTTCAGGTCGGATCGGCCCTCGCCTATCGATCGATCCCGCTGCAATCGGCCTATTGCGGCGCCAAACACGCCGTCAAAGGCTTTACGGAATCGCTTCGCTCCGAATTGATTCATGATGGAAGCCGTGTCCGGGTCACGATGGTGCACCTGCCGGCCTTGAACACGCCGCAGTTCAGCTGGATCAAGAGCCGGATGCCGAATCATCCGCAGCCGGTCCCCCCGATCTTCCAGCCGGAGGTGGCGGCGGAAGCAATTGTCTGGGCCGCGCACCATGATCGTCGGGAGGTTCACGTCGGTTTGCCGACGGTGAAAGCGATCTGGGGAGAGAAGTTTATCCCGGGCCTCCTCGATCATTTATCTTGCCCGGAAAGGCTATGCTTCCCAGCAAACCGACGAGCCGGTCGATCCCAACAGGCCGGACAACCTCTGGCAGACGGTCCCGGGCGATCATGGGGCGCACGGTATCTTCGATAAGAGGGCAAAGACCCGTAAAGCGTGCAGGTGTGGGTGACCACGCATCGCGGGTGGGTCGCTCTCGGCGCGGCGCTCCTCGGCCTATTGATCGGCATCGCGCTTTGACGGACCGGGGCGGTCAAGAAACAATCTGCCCCCTATGATGTCGGGAAGAAATTTGTTTTCGCTTCGGTCCGGCGCTGTCGCTTCTTCCGCGCCCGGACAGCGAATCGGATCGAGGACGATACGGGACGAAGTATCCCCGCGCCTTCAGGCCAAGAAGGAAATGGGCAGCACGGATTTTTTAGAAGAGCGCAACAGTATTATGGAGACCCTATGAATGAACCGGGAATGGACGAGATGATGATGGACGGATGATGATGTATTGTATGGCAGCCTTAACATTGTTTGTCCTGATCGTGATGGTGACCCTCATCATCCAGACGGCGCTTCAATTCAAAATTCTCAGAGAGGTTCGAAGGCTTCAACAGAAGCATACGCCCATCGGAGACACGCGGAGAATCTTCCAATAATTAAGGAAGGAGAACATGACAGCAATGGATTTAACTGTAATCGTCGCCGGATTGGGACTCATCGCCTTCCTCCTCTGGTGTTTCTTCGGCCCCAGGCAAGGAAAAGCCGCCGCCATCCAGGCCGGAGTGCAGGAGGTGACGATCCGGGTCGAGGGGGCCTATCAGCCGAACCGGGTCATTGTGAAGGCCGGGATGCCGGTCCGATTGAAGTTTGATCGGCGGGAGGGAGCCGATTGCTCGAACCGTGTTGTCATCCCAGATCTGGGAGTCTCGCGCGCCCTGCCGGCATTCGCCACTACAGCGATTGAATTCACCCCGCAAGAACCGGGAGAGTTTCCTTTTTCCTGCGCCATGAATATGTACCGAGGAACGCTGGTCGTCGAGCCAGGCAGCCGAATGAGACAGACCGCTGGGACAGTATCCCCCCAACAGGTTCCTTCGGACGTAGCGCCGCATCCGAGCGCCGAAGAGAAGCCTGCCCGGGCTGAGTTTTTGATTCGGGGAATGCGCAGCATCACCACAACCACTGCAATCGAGGAACTGATAGAACGCCTGCCGGGGGTGGAGCGGGTGCAAGTCAACGCCGCCACAGAGCGGGCGACGATCGATTACACGCCGGGACTGGTTTCGCCGGATCAGATGGCGCGTGCGATGGCCGAAGCCGGATACCGGGCCGAACCGGTGACTTCGGAGGAGGAGACGGCTGATCGCGGCGTGGCCTCACGGGAATCGGAAGTGGCCGATATCAGACGCCGCTTTCTCGTCTCCCTGGTTCTGACCGTTCCACTGCTGATCGGCGCGATGTGGCATGAGTTCTTCCCGATGCCGGGCGGGCCGCTCGGCGCCTTGATCGCCCTCCTGGCCGACCCTTACATTCAACTTATTCTCTCCACGCCGGTCCTCTTCTACAGCGGCTGGGGGGTTCTTCAAGGGGACCTGGTTCACCCTCAAGAACCGAACCGCCGACATGAACACGCTGATCGGGATCGGCATCGGCGCCGCTTACCTCTATAGCCTGTCGGCCACCTTGTTTGACGACTGGCTGCGTCGCCGCGGGGTCGAGGCAGGCGTTTATTACGAGACCGCGGCGGTGATCGTCACACTGATCTTGCTGGGGCGCCTGCTGGAGGCGCGGGCAAAGGCCGGCACCTCCGCCGCCATCGAGAATCTCCTCTCGCTTCAGGCGAAGAGGGCGCGCGTCCGTCGGGATGGAAAAGAGATCGATCTCCCCGTCGAGGAGGTCCGGGTCGGAGATCTTGTAGTCGTTCGGCCGGGGGAGAAGATCCCGGTCGATGGGGTGATCCGGGAGGGGAGAGCGTCATCGACGAGAGCATGGTGACCGGCGAGAGTGTCCCTGTGACGAAAGGTGAGGGGGACCCTGTGATCGGCGCGACCCTCAACAGCGCCGGCGGGTTTGTCTTTGAGGCGACGAAAGTCGGCAAGGAGACGATGCTGGCGCAGATTGTCCGGCTGGTCCAGCAGGCGCAGGGATCGAAGGCGCCGATTCAGCGGCTGGCCGATCTGGTCTCAAGCTATTTTGTCCCGGCCGTGATCATCATCGGCGTGATCACCTTTGCCGTCTGGTTCGTCTGGGGGCCGGCCCTGCATTTTGTCTTAGCGCTCCTGAACACCGTGGCGGTGCTGATCATCGCCTGTCCCTGCGCCTTGGGGCTCGCGACGCCGATCTCGATCATGGTGGCGACCGGCAAGGGGGCCGAGAACGGCGTCCTGATCAAGAACGCCGAGGCGCTGGAGGTGACCGGCAAGGTCGACGACGCTGGTCGTCGACAAGACCGGCACGCTGACCGAAGGGCGCCACGCCGTCCGGGATCTGGTTCCAGCGCCCGGCATTTCCGAAGACGATCTGCTGCGGTTGGCCGCGGCGACAAGCGGGGCTCGGAGCACCCGCTGGCGCAGGCGATCGTCCGTGCGGCCGGCGAGCAGAAAGTCTCCATCCCGCCGCCGAAAGATTTTCGCTACTTCACCGGCAAGGGAACGCGGGCGGTCGTCGAGGGGGCCGAGCTGCTCGTCGGCAACCGCCGGCTCATGGCCGAGCGGGAGATCAGCGTCGCTTCGCTGGAGGATCAGGCCGAGCGCCTGGACGCAGAGGGGAAGACGGTCAACTTCATCGCCCGCGAGGGCCGTCTAATCGGCTTGATCAGTCTAGCCGATCCGGTCCGGCCCACCTCGCAAGCGGCTGTGGCGGAACTCCACCGCCTGGGAGTGGAAGTGGCGATGATCACCGGCGACAACTGGGCCGTCGGCCGCGCGATTGCAAAGGAGCTCGGGATCGACACTGTTCTCGCCGAGGTCCTGCCGGAGCACAAGGCCCCGGAGGTCGCCAAGCTGCAATGCCAGGGCAAGATCGTCGCGATGGTGGGCGACGGGGTCAACGACGCCCCGGCGCTGGCCGCAGGCCGATGTCGGGATCGCCATCGGCACCGGCACCGATGTCGCCATCGAATCGGCCGATATCTCGCTGGTGAAGGGCGATATCTTTGACGTCGCCCGGGTGATTCAACTCTCACAGGCGACCATGCGCAACATCAGGCAGAATCTGTTCTTCGCCTTCATCTACAACGGCCTCGGCATCCCGATCGCGGCCGGCGTCCTCTATCCGTTCTTCGGTCTTCTGCTCTCGCCGATCATCGCGTCGGCGGCGATGGCGGCCAGCTCCATTTCAGTGGTGCTCAATGCCCTCCGATTGAAGAGATTTCAGATGCCCGGAGGCCCGGCCGATCAGAGGACAATCGGCACGCCTAAACCGATGGAGCGGAAGAAGGCGGCCTAAGGAGAGGCTGAATCATGCCTCCAGCGCGGTGTAGCCGGCGTCATCGAGCGCTTTCTTGAGCTGCTCTTCTTTCACCTTCGCCGGCTCATACCGGACGACCAGATGCTTTTGCGCGACCTTCGGCTTGACTTCGCGTATACCGGAGATCGGCCTCAATCTTTCGCTGATCGTCTGTACGCATCCTTCACAGACCATCTTCGGAACCAGAAACTCCACTTCGGCAAGTTGAACGTTCTCTTCCGCCTCCGCTTCATGCGCCAGCGGAATTCGCCGGATCCGAAGGGTATTGAGCAGGATGGCGAAGATGCTGAGGATCATGAAGCCGATCGCATAGAGCGGGGTAATGAGGCCGAGGGCGGCCAGGGTCATTCCGATGATATTGAAAAGCACCGCCACGACGACATTGCCCGTCAGCGTGCGATAGGCCGCTTTCCCCAGGGTCAATGCGTTGGCCACGTCTTCGAGCCGGTCGCTGACCAAGATTACTCCCGCCGATTCAATGGCCACATCGGTCCCGGTGGCAATGGCAATTCCGACATTGGCCTGGGCCAGCGCCGGAGCGTCGTTGATGCCGTCCCCGACCATCGCCACTTTTCTTCCCTCTTTTTGAAGCATCTCTATCGCGGAGACCTTCTCAGGAGGAAGCAGTTCGGCTCGGACCTCATCGATGCCGAGCTGTCCCGCGATCGCCTGAGCGACCGGTTGGGCGTCGCCGGTGAGCATGACCGTCCGGATGCCCTGTTCCTTTAACCGCTCGATCGCCCGCGTCGCCCCCCTTCTCGGAGTGTCTTGAAGCGCAATCATCCCGGCAAGACTCCCATTGCGGGCAAAGAGAACCACCGTCTTCCCCTGGGCGGAAAGCTGCTTTAACCAAAGATGACCCCCTTCAAGAAGCACGACCCCTCGTTCTTCCAGGAAAGAGGGCTTCCCTGCGAGAATCTCGACACCCTTTACTTCTGCTGAAACCCCCTTCCCGGGAAAGGCTCTAAAATCGTGTGTGGCCACTTTTTTCGCCCCCTCTTTCTCTGCATAAAAGTGAATCGCCTGTCCGATCGGATGTTCGGAAGGTTCTTCTACGGCTGAAGCAAGGGTCAGAAGATCCGCTTCGTCCACTTCCACAGGAACCACATCGGTGACCGTCGGGCGCCCGTAGGTTAAGGTGCCTGTTTTGTCGAAGAGCACCGTGTCGGTGATCGAGAGCTCATGAAAGACTTCGCTCGCCTTGACGAGAAGTCCGATGGAGATCCCCTTGCCGCCGGCGATGGCGGCGAGCATCGGGGTGGTAATCCCCAAGGCACAGGGATAGCCCATGATCACCGTCGTCAGGAGAACGAGGACGGAAGCAACCCCGTTTCCGGTGGCAAGCAACCATCCCGCAAAGGCCACTCCCGCAACGATGAATACGACCGGCCCATAATAGTTCATCAGACGGTCCGCCAGAAGCTCCAGCGGGGGCTTTCGGTCCGCAATCTGGGTCATGAGTCTGACGATCTGGTTCAGGAAGCTCTCTTCGCCGACTTTCGTGACGCGGATTCTGAGTTCACCGTCGAGGTTGAGCGTTCCGCCGATAACGTCGCTCCCCGCAGACTTGGCAGAAGGGACCGACTCTCCGGTGAAGCGCGATTCATCGACGCTGGCGGCCCCTTCAATCACTTTTCCATCCAACGGAATCCGCTCGCCCGGCCGGACGATCGTCACCTCTCCGGCTTCGACTTCACTCGTGAGTACTTCGACGGGGCGCTCCCCACGCAACACCCGCGCTTTCGTTGGTTGAAGGGAGAGGAGTTTTCGAACCGCTTCGGCCGCTTTTCGCCGGGTGTCGAGTTTGAAGTAGCCGAAGAAGAGATGGAGCGCCATCAACCACGATGCCACAGGGAGGAAGTTCGGCCAACGGGGATCGAAGAGGGATGCAACCCCCACGATGAAAGAACCCCAGGCGCCGGCGGAAAGGAGCACGTTGGCGTTGATGACCCGCTGGCGAATCGCCAAAAGGGTCTTCCTCAGAATCGGCTGACCGACCCAGAAAAGGATAAAGGCGGCAATCGCCAGGCTGAAATAAGCCCTCCCCTGTTGGGGAAGCCTAAAGAGATTTAAAGGATCCACGAGCACGCCGATAATTGCCAAGATCATTCCGAGCGTGCTTCTCCCTTTAATCAACTTGAAGAGGGCTTGATCAGTGGCGTATTGTTGCGTCTCCGTGGAGGAGACGCTATATCCCAGCTTTTCGACGGCCGCCGCGAGATCCGCTTTGCTGATTTGCGACGTATCGGCCTCCACGAGGACAATCCCGTGAACAAGATTGACCATGACCTTCTTTACGCCTGAATAGCGCTTCAGCGCTTTCTCCACGCTCATGGTGCAAAAGGAACACATGAGCCCTGATACCTTCAGTTGTACCGTTTCTGTTGCCATGCTAAAGTCCTCCTCGTCAGAAAAGCGACGAAATCGGCCGAGGTACGTGGCGATCTTCGGTAGCCGACTCTTGAATAAGATCAATCTTCGTTCATTGCTTCCAATATAGGGCATTCGCTGGTGGGCCCACGCCCGCTGCAGGCGTTTGTCACTTTGACCAGGGCCTGTTTCATTCTTTTCAGGTCCGCTATTTTTACCTCGATGTCGGAAATTTTTGGCTTCGGCGCGTTGTCTGACATCCTTGCAGGTCGTATGCCGATCGACCCGCAAAGAGAGAAGCTCCAAGATCTCCTTGAGAGAGAACCCAAGTTCCTGGGCACGCTTGATAAACTGAATGCGCGCCACGGCGTCTTCAGCGTACTGCCGGTAGCCCGATTCCCGTCGCGGGGGCTCCAGGATCAGCCCGCGCCTTTCATAATAACGGACTGTTTCAATCTTGACCCCCTGCTCTTTTGGCCAATTGGCCGATGGTTAGACCCTTCATCTCTCGCCTCCGACTCTCACTATAAACCCTGCACCTAAGTGTAGAGTCAAGTCTTTTATTTCTCCATTCACATCAGGATTCATTTTAACTTTTACTTGTAAAGTATCAACGCATATTGATATATTAAAAATAAGCGGCTCTATATGACAAAGGGAGGAAGAGATGCGGCAGTTTGATCTGGTTATTTTAGGGGGCGGCTCCGGTGCTTTTGCGGCGGCGATCAAAGCGAGAGAGTTGGATCAATCTGTCGCGCTCATCGAACGCGACCGACTCGGCGGCACCTGTGTTAACCGCGGATGCGTTCCTTCAAAAAATCTTCTGAAAGCGGGTGAGGATTTCTACTACCACCGGGGCGCTCATTTCCCCGGCATTCGTCATGGAGAGGGCAGATTTAATTTTGAAGAGGTGATGGCGCAAGCGCCAAATCGTCCAGAAAGAGCAGAAGGGCAAGTATGCCGATGTGATCTCCCATCTCGGCATCACTTACATTCCTGGAATGGGGCGATTTGTGTCAGATCGAGAAATTGAGGTCAACGGCGAGCGGGTGGCCGGCAGAAAATTTATTATTGCCACAGGAGCCAAGCCCGCAATTCCGCCGATTGAGGGGATTGAAGCGGTCGATGTCTTGACGAGCGCCACAGCCTTAGAACTCGAATCGCCTCCCGAATCGATGGTCATTCTGGGAGGCGGCTATGTCGGACTGGAGTTTGCACAGATGTATCACCGCTTCGGCTCCCGCGTCATCCTTCTGGAGATGAAGCCGCGCATCTTGGCGGAGCATGAGGAATCCATTTCTGAACGGCTCACCCAGTATTTGAGAGAAGAGGGGATCGAAATCATTACCGGAGCAAACGTGACGCGGGTGCAGCCCCGCGGCAAGATGAAGATCATTACTGCAGAGATTGATGGAAAAGAGAGGACCTTTGAGGGAGAAGCGCTCCTGGTCGGCGTTGGGATCTCCCCCAATAGCCAGAGAGATCGGACTGGAGAGAGCCGGCGTTGAGGTCACCCAAAAGGGATATATCCAGGTCGATGACGAGATGCGGACCACGAATGAGAACATCTATGCGGTCGGGGATGTGGCCTCAAAAATCGCATTGGAAACGGTGGCCGCCTCCCAAGGAAGCATGGCCGCGGAAAATGCGCTGACCGGAAGCCATCACACGTTTGACTATCTCTCCGTACCGAGAGCCGTCTTTACCCATCCGGAGGTCGCCTCCGTCGGTCTCACGGAGAAGAAAGCGGAGGAGATGGGCATTGAATGTTCCTGCCGGGGGCTGGAATTCAAGGTGGTCCCCAAGGCCGATCTAATCCATGAAACGAAAGGCTACATCAAAATGGTGATCGAAGCGAAGAGCGAGCGGGTGATCGGCGTCCACATCCTGGCATCCGGGGCGGCCGATTTAATTCACGCCGCGGTCATGGCGGTAAAGTTCAAGCATACGATCAGAGACATCCGCTCCACGCTCTTTGTCTTTCCGACCCTGTCGGAGTCGATCAAGCTGGTGGCGCAATCGTTCACAAAAGATGTGGCCAATCTCTCTTGCTGCATTGAATAGGATAGAGGAGGTTTCATGATCCAGGATGAACTGCTTTCTGCCCAGGTCGGCCTCTTTACGGCCCTGGCCGATCCGACGCGGCTTCAAGTTTTGAAATTACTTCATCAGAAAGGGCCGATGCACGTGACGAAAATCTACGAGGCGCTCGGCAAACCGCAGAATCTCATCTCCCATCATCTTAATTGTTTGAGAACCTGTGGACTGGCCGAAATGGAGAAACAGGGCCGGATGGCGATCTACCGGGTGGCGAATCCCGAGATCGATCAAATCCTCGATTGGGCGCAAAAGCAGGTTGTCGCGCAGGCGGAGCGGATCCTCTCCTGCAGCTTGGTGAAAGCATCACGCCGCGATGGAAAACGATCCGGAAGAAAACATGGAAAGAAGTGACGTTATTTTATATCAAAGCGAGGCTGGCAGTTTTCCGCGGCGATCGTGCCCTATGCCTCTCCTTTTCTATTGACCATTTCGTGAAGAATTGAAGCTTGATCTTTCTCTCCTCTCCTGTCTGTTTCCACTCTCATCAAAAAAGGAGAGGTCAGGTTTCCCTTGCGGTGTTAAAGCCAGCTCGGCCCGGCGCGCGCCGCCTCCGTCATAGAGCTTGAAACCTGGAGTCCCGTCCGGCTGCAGACCCAGACCTGCCCTCAATTTGCCGTTCTGGTCGGAGAGAATCAGCGCCGAGCCTCTGTTTCCGCCGACGCCAAGCCCGATGCGCACTTTATCCTTCGGATCGTAAAGACCCAAACTTGGATTTCCATCAAGCAAAATGAGATTCAGGCGGCGCTCACTCCTCTGATCATAAAAGGCGAGACCCGGGCTTCCTTTGTGATCCAATCCCAGGCCGGCCCGCAATTTTCCATCCTGATCATGGAAGGCCAAGCCGGGGCTGCCGTCTTCCATCAGGCTCAATCCAGTGCGGAGCCGGCCATTCTGATCTGCAAGATTCAGGACAGGACTTCCATCTGGGAGCAGACCGACCGCCAGCCGGGGTCTTCCGGCTTGATCAATAAAGTGCAGTCCCATGCTTCCGTCCGGCTGTACGGAAAGGGTCGCGCGGACTTTTCGGTCCTTGTCGATCAGGCGGATCTCTTCTGTCAGAATGATCTTCGGGGGATCGGATTCTGCTCTCTCAGGTTCGGATCTCTTTTGAGCGGAGGCGGAATGACCGATGAATACCCATCCGACTACTCCACCGGCAAGTCCCAGCCCAATGACTACCACCAGCAAGGCCGAAAACTGCTTTCTCCCCATCGCCTCATCTCCTTTTGCCGTTTCTGAATTATATCGCTTTGTAGCGATGAAGGGTCACGCATTGCAGATGCATGGGATGCCCTTCTGGTTTCTTAATATCGGTACGGCATCGATGCCTAAAGTCTGCTGAATCTGTTCAAAAGATGCGTTTAATTTGGTCTCCTTTTTTCTAAAACCAATGCCGATTTTTCAGGGGCGCCATCGGTTCCTTTCCCTCCTGTTATTCTTCTCAAACCTCTTTCCCGCCAGATTTCATAAATCACCGGATAGACCAGCAACTCCAGGATGAACGAAGTGAAGATGCCGCCGATCATCGGCGCCGCGATCCGGTTCATCACGTCCGCGCCGGCGCCAGTCGACCACATGATCGGAACCAGCCCCATGAACATCACGCTCACCGTCATGACCTTGGGGCGAAGGCGCTGGACCGCCCCTTCGATGATTGCCTCCTTCAGGTCCTGCAAGGTCCGCATCATCCCTTTCGCTTTCCGATCTTCATAGGCGAGATCGAGATAGAGGAGCATGAAGACGCCGGTCTCGGCATCGAGCCCCATCAGCGCGATCAGCCCGACCCAGACCCCGATGCTCATGTTGTAGCCGAGGAGATAGAGAAAGAGGATGGCGCCGACCGCCGAGAACGGCACGGCCAGGAAGATGATCAATGTTTTAACCGTAGAGCCGGTGTTCATGTACAGCAGAAGAAAAATGATAAAGAAGGTGAACGGCACGACGATCTTTAAATGCTCTTTGGCCCGCACAAGATACTCGTACTGACCGGCCCAGACCAAAGAGTAGCCGGCCGGAAGTTTCACCTTTTCCGCGACGAGTCGTTGCGCCTCTTTGACATAGCCGCCCAGATCCGAGCGGGCGGTGTCGACGAAGACGACCCCGGCGAGCATGGCGTTTTCATCCTTCACCATCGGCGGGCCTTCCGTATATTTGATCTCTGCCAATTGCGCCATCGGGATTTGGGCGCCGGAGGGGGTCGAAACCAGCACCCGCTTTAACTTCTCGATATCGTCCCGGTATTCTCGGGCATAGCGGACATTGATCGGATAGCGCTCCCGCCCTTCGACGGTCTGCGAGATATCTTTCCCTCCGATGGCCGTTTCAATGACCTCCTGAATCTCTTCAATCCGAAGCCCATAACGAGAAGCGGCCTTCCGATCGATCACGAAGTCGAGGTAATAGCCGCCGGTCACCCGCTCGAAGAAAGAAGATCGGGTATCGGGGATTTGGGCCATGACCCCTTCTATTTGCTGTCCGATCTGATCGATCTCATTTAAATCGGGGCCCAAGATTTTGATTCCGACATTGCTTCGAATGCCGGTGGCAAGCATCTCGGTCCGGGTCTGGATCGGCATCCACCAGATGTTCGGAACGCCGGGGAACTTCAGCTTCTTGTCCATTTCGGCGATCAGCTTCTCCCAGGTCATCCCGGGCCGCCACTGGTCTTTCGGTTTTAAGGTGATGACCGTCTCCCCCATGTTCAGGGGTGCTGGGTCGGTGGCGGTTTTCGCCTCCCCGATCTTCCCGAAGACCCGCTCGACTTCCGGGAATTCTTTCAGCATCTTGTCTTGAAGCTGAAGAATTCGGGTCGCTTCAGTAATCGAGATGCCCGGCAGGGTGGTCGGCATATAGAGGATCGTCCCTTCGTTCAAAGGAGGCATAAATTCGGAACCGAGGCGGAGATAAACGGGGATCGTCAGCAGCACGATCAAAAAGGCTGAAATGACGACCGGCCAGCGATGACGGAGCACAAATTCGAGCACCGGATGATAGATCCGCTGAAGCGGCCGGCTGATCGGGTGTTTCTCCTCGGCGTAATATTTTCCGACCAGAGCGTGGTTGGCGGTCCACCGGAGCCATTTGGGTCGAAAGGTAAAAGGATCCATCCGGGTGAAGAGCATCCGCATGGCCGGATCGAGCGTGATGGCCAATATGGCCGCGATCGCCATCGCCAGGTTCTTGGTGAACGCCAGCGGCTTGAAGAGACGCCCTTCCTGGGCCTGAAGGGTGAAGATCGGAACAAACGCCACGGCGATGACCAGCAGCGAGAAGAAGACCGAAGGGCCGACCTCCTTGAGCGCATTGAGCCGGATCTCCTGATAATCGCCGACCCTTCCGGTCGACTGCCACCGCTCGAGCTTCTTGTAGGCGTTCTCCACCTCCACGATGGCGCCGTCGACCAGCACGCCGATGGAGATCGCGATGCCGGCGAGCGACATGATGTTCGAGGTCAGGCCCGAGTAGTACATCGGGATGAAGGAGAGAATCACCGCGATCGGGATCGTGATGATCGGGATGATGGCGCTCGGAATATGCCAGAGGAAGATCAGAATGACCGCGCTGACGATGAGCAGCTCTTCCGTTAAGGTATGCTTGAGTGTGTCGATCGCGCGTTGGATCAGGTCCGAGCGGTCGTAGGTCGGGACGATCTTGACCCCTTCCGGCAGCGAAGGTTCGATCGCCTTGAGCTTCTCCTTGACCCGCTCGATCACCTTCAGGGCGTTCTCGCCGTAGCGCATGACGACGATCCCGCCGACCACCTCGCCTTTCCCGTCCAGCTCCGCCACGCCGCGCCGGATGTCGGGGCCGATCGCCACGTTCGCGACATCGTCCACACGGATCGGTGTTCCGCGCTCATTTGTCCCGATCGGAATGCTCCGAATGTCCTCCGTCGATTGGATGTAGCCCCGGCCGCGGACCATATACTCCCGGCCGGCCTGCTCGAGCACCCGTCCGCCGACCTCGTTGTTGCTCGCGCGAATGGCCATCATGACGTGGTCTAATGGAATATTGTAAGCCGCCAACCGGTTCGGATCGATGTTGACCTGATATTGCTTGACGAACCCACCGATCGAGGCGACCTCCGCGACCCCCGGCACCGATTGCAGCCAGTAGCGGAGAGACCAGTCCTGAAGAGATCGAAGCTCCGCCAGATTGTGCTTTCCCGACTCGTCCACCAGGGCGTACTGATAGACCCAGCCGACGCCGGTGGCGTCCGGCCCGAGCGTGGGGGTCACCCCTTCGGGCAGTTTTTCAGAGACCCCCTGCATGTACTCCAGGACGCGGCTTCGGGCCCAATAGAGGTCGGTCCCGTCCTGAAAGATCACATAGACAAAGGAGAGCCCGAGCATCGACTGACCCCGCACATACTTCACCTTGGGCGCGGAGATGAGAGAGGTGACGATCGGGTAGGTGATCTGATCTTCGATCAGGGTGGGGCTTCGGCCCGGCCACTCGGTAAAGATGATCACCTGTGCGTCCGAGAGATCCGGAATCGCATCGAGCGGAACATTCCGCATCGCCCATACCGCCCAGGCGACGAGGAAAAAGGTGATGGTGATAATTAAAAATTTATTCCGCGCAGAATAATCGATGATTTTTTCAATCATATAGGGTCCTAAGTGGGTTTTATGGATCGAGGCGGGGTGACCCGCCCCGATGAGGCCTTACATTCCCGGCATCCCTTCCATTCCTTCCATGTCGTCCCCTGTCTCCAGCGTAAATGTCTCCTGAACTTCTTTTTACCCGAAGGGGTAACCAGAACAGTGACTTCCCACGTTCCCGCCATGCCGAACTTCGCCTTTCCTTCATACTGTCCATTTTTAAACGCCGCAGGCGCCTTGACCGCCTTCATCCCGGGCATCGGCATGGTGTAGGAAAAGATCACCTTCGCATTCTCGACCGGCTTTCCGGAAGCATCGGTGACCTTTAGACGAAGGAGATTCTCTCCGTCTCGGGGCGGGGTCGGCTCCGTCGACAAGGTCAATGTCAGATCACCTGCTTTCTTGGTCTGTGGACCCTTCGGAGCCTCTTCCTTCTTTCCGCCTTTTTCCATTCCGTTCATCTCCATGTCCATCTCACCCATCTGGGCCTGCTCCATTTTGATGCCGGCCATGCCGAGCGCCCCCATCATGTTGGAGGAAGCCATCAGCTTGCTCTCGGAGTCGATCAGGAACGTGGCCGACGTGACGATTTTGTCTCCGGCCGAGAGCCCCTCCTGGACAATGTAGTGATTGTCGATCCGCCGCGCTTTGATCTCCTTCGGCTCGTACATCTCCATCCCTTTATCGATGAATACGATTTTACGGAGGCCAGAATCGAGCACGGCCGACTCCGGAATCAAAAGGGCCTTTCCGAGGGAGGCCTTCAGCTCCACCTCGGCAAACATCTCCGGCTTGAGCTTGAAGTCTGGATTCGGAAATTCCAGTCTGACACGAACGGTCCGCGTCTGGGGATTTAAAAAAGGATCGATGAAAGTGACCTTCCCGCGGAATTGCTCTCCGGGATAGGCTGCCACCGTGATATTGGCCTCCTCCCCTTTTTTGATATAGGAGAGCTCGTGCTCATAGACATCGGCAAAGACCCACACGGTCGAAAGATCGGCAATTTCGTAGAGGGTCATGTCGGGTGTGACCCGCATTCCTTTGGTTCCCTCTTTTTTGATGACCACCCCATTGATCGGTGAGTAGATCGTCATCGCGGTCTCGGGCTCGCTCCGCTCCTCCAGCTTCTGAATCTGCTCCTCGGTAATACCCCAGAGGAGGAGCCTTCTTCGGGCCGACGCGAGCAGCGTCTCTCCGGTCTCACGCACATCCGCGATCGGACTTGCCTTAAATCTCTCCCGGCTTCTTCTGGCCAGAAGATACTCCTGCTGTGTCGATAGAAGATCGGGCGAGTAGAGGGTGAAGAGCGGCTCGCCTTTCTTTACCTCTTGGCCTGTAAAGTTGACAAAAAGATCCTGAATCCAGCCCTCGATCCTCAAGTTGACGAGCGATAATTTCCGTTCGTCGTAGGCCACCCGGCCGACGGCTCGTACGATCTTCTCGGCCGGCTCTTCTTTAACTTCGGCCACTTTAACCCCGATGAGCTTCTTCTTTTGGGGGGTGAGCATCGTTGTGGCCTGGCCGGTTTCATTGATCCCCATTTCCATCCCCTCCATGCCGGGCATCCCCTCCATCTCTTTCATCGCTTGCTCTGTCTCCGTGACCCCCATTGCCGGACGGCGGGCCATCCAGAAGGAGATGAAAGCAAAGAGCGAAATGGTGACGAGCAAAGCGGTGATTTTCTTCACCCCTATTTTTTGTAACTTTTTCATCATCGTGTCTCCTTATGTCGTTATCCTTATGTAGCCTTTTATAATCTTTGATGATCTCTTTATCACTGAAACGCTCTCCCAAGCGTCTCTTCGAGTTCCGCCAGACTCTTGTTCGTATCGACCAGAGCGTTAAAATAGGTGAGTTCCAACTCTCTTAAGTTCTGCTGCGCCTCGATGAGCGTTAAGAAATCGTTTTTTCTCGTCTGATACCCAACGGTCGCAGCCTCCAGAGAGAGCCTGGCCAAAGGCAAGACCCCCTCTTCATAAAGCGTTACAAGCCTCCTGCCTGTCTGGAACCGAAAGAAGAGATCTTTGACCCGAAACTGCGTGTCATTGAGGGCGGCGCGATAAACCGCCTCGGCGCGTTCCCGCTCCGCTTCGTTCTCTCGAATGCGGGCATCGTATTTTTTCTTGTTGACCCAGGGAATGTTGATTCGAACGGTGGCCATCCAAGCATTGTGCGGTTGGTTGTGCATGTCCATGAATGCCACTTCTGCCATAAAATCGGGCAGGCGATCCCGCTTTGCCAGCTTCACCGCCTCCTCGCCCCGTTGAATCGCGAGCGCTCGCATTCGATTTTCGGGACGCTTTTCTTCTGCCTCTTTCTGCAATGCCTCTAATGAAGGTTCAAACGGCGGGACGGTGGGCGTTTCCGGAGCGCTGAGCGAAGAGGCCGCCGGTCGATTCAAGAGGACATTGAGCCGCGCCACCGCTGTCTCCCGTTCCTGCTCCAGGGTAATCAGAATATTGGAGAGATTGAGCAGCTCCACCTGGGCGCGAACGAGATCCTGCTGACCGGCCTCCCCCACGGCAAATTTCTCTCGGGCGATTTTTGAAAACCTTCGAGCCAGCTCCACCTGTTCATGATGAATGTCGAGCGCCTTGTGCGCAAAAAAGAGGTCGTAGTAGGCCTGCTTGGCTTGGGCAATGATCCTTCTCTCCACCGCCCGAAACTCCTCATTTGTCATTCTGCTTTCCATCTCGGCGACTTTGCCGCGAAGATCCCTCTTTCCGAAGAAAGGAAAATTCTGGGAGAGCGAGTACCAGGTCTCATTGGCTTTGAAGATGTTGAAATTTGCAGGAAATTCGACCAGCGGGTGATGCCGAATTGGGGATCGTCGAAGGCGCGGGCCTGTGGAATTCGCTCTTCCGCTGCGTCCACTTGTCTTCGTGCCGCTGCAATTTCTGGGTTCCTTTCGGCAACCTGTTGAAGAACCTCCTCCAAACTGAGCGTTTCGGAAGATTCCTCTTCGGCGCCGAAAGCACCGACCGGCGCCCCAACAGTGCCGATGAGGAGAATAAGGGGCAAGAGAAGTCGTTTCATCGTAGACCACTCCAGCAGATATATAGGGGTGAAAAATAAGACGAACAATTGCGCACGTTTTTTTCCAGAAACGAGCGCGATCAACTGTAATTAGATTTGGAGGACTGGTTTAAAGCAGAAGGGTACGGTGGAGGATGAAGAGATCCCCTGGGGGTTGTTGTATGGGATGATCTGAGTTCAGTACGGACGAAAAAACAGGGGGGACGCTTTACAGGATCGTGCTATCAGAGCAAGTCCATCCTCCACGAGAATGGCCGGCGCATGAAGCTGGGGTCCTGCATGAAGGGAGCGTTGCTGATCGGATAGATTGCAGAAACTTTTCGCCATCTCCGGCGAGGAAACTGTTTTGCACGGCAGGACGCAGCAATCGTCGGCTTTCGGTGCCCAATCGGGAACCATACAGGCACTGGCGAGGGAGAGTGTTAGAAAGGAGAAAGCCAGGATAATAAGCGTGATGTAGGTTGCTTTCTTGCTGAAAAGCATCGTGTTCCCAGGTTTGTTTTTTGAAAGAATACTAGTTTGCTAAGATTATGTCAAGGATGATCGGCCAGTTCCAAAAAGAACTCTGATATCCTATTTGAGTTTCGTATGCCCGCCAAGCATGGCCCTTTTAAGGGTTTTTGAAGGGCAACGCTTGACCCCTTAACCGCATATTACATCGAGTCTCCATTTTGAAGGAGATGAAATGATTCGACGGGTCAATTTGTGCGCCGCATTGTCGGCTGCCGAGATGCCCACGTTTTGCCTAATTAATAGTCAGTTACTGGACGATTGGTTCAACTCAGCTAACCCAATCGTTATAGCGAGCAGCGGGGCGGACGAAGGATAAAACGGCATCGTAGGGAGAAAGCGGCTAAGATTCTGAGGGATCGCCTATTTGAATCCGGCGGAAATATGAGACAAGCAAAGATTGACTTCCCAGCAGGACTTCGATCCGAGTGAATACCGAGAATGAGTCATACGACTTCTTTATTTGATCCAAACTACCACCTGTTATAAAATGCTTTACTGGATTATAGTATCGACCACTTACCGGAGATAAGACAACGCATGCCATTTAGTAGAAAGTCGGCCTCCGTCAAATCCGACCGTCGAATTGCTTTACTTCTCCGAGAAAGGACCAGCACTCCTGTCGATATACTAAAAATTGCTTCTCAATTAGGACTTGCCCCTTCGACCATTGAGAAGATACTCAGAGGGCAACCGATTTCCGATCTTACCAAAAGGAAGATTGGTCCAATTTTGGAGGAAAGTAGAGAGAATAGTTCCGTGCGCCGAAGGCGAGAGCGGGTCAAAAGGCTCCGGGAAGTTCATCGTCTCTACCAGTTGAAAGGATCACTTGAAGCGGTTGGGGTCGAACTTGGCCTTAGCCGTGAGAGAGTCCGTCAACTGCTGAAAAGAGGAGTCCAGATTGGACTCTTCGAATACACGCCCCCCAGGAAGACGGAGGTATCAAAACGAAAAATTCTGGAGGATTACGAACATTTTATCTCCCTTAGAGCGGTTGCGAGAGCAAATAAGATCACCATTTCGAGCCTCTATCGTCTTCTTAGGCATTATAAGATTAGCGATACCCGACTAAAAAAGCTGAAAATCTCCGGCAAGAAGCGCATTTGTATTGAACGGTATAACATGATCGTTCGATCTTTGGGATTTCATCCGACAACCACTCGACTCCAACAGATCGGTATAGCCCGATCGTTGTTAAGTAATATCCGAAAAATCTGGGGTTCCATTGATGCTTTTAGACGGGAACTCGGAATCTTTATCTGAATTATTTCAGTGATGGATTTTAACCTGTACCATTGATAATCAGCTTGTTCAACAAGGCTCTTTCATCATCTGATGGTGCCAATACATGAGTCCTCGTTTATGAAGAGCATAAATTATTAACGTCATATAATATATATTTATGAAGTATTTCCTCTGTGATCATCAACATCGGGTCTGCATCTTCGATAACCGTAGTAAAATCAATTTTTCGACATGTTCCGGTTTTTGAAAATGGTTATAGTGTGGAAGCCGACTTCCGCGTCATGTTTAGTCTAAAGCCCTTCCTCCGATTACTTGTCAGGTGGCTTTCTTATTTCCTAAATCTTACTTTTGAATCTCGATATCGCTTGTTCCAAGGACCTTGCCATATTCGCTTCCCAAAAGTAAAATTCCTAAAAGATGTGGAATGATGTTGCCACCTCTATGATAAAATTCTCTATACAGAGAGGAGATACCAATATGCGGACGCTATTCCGAAACCCATCCCATCGAGAAGCTTCAGGAGCGATTTAAAGCCAAGAATTTCCCGGAAGACTTCAGACCCAGATACAATATCTCTCCCACGCAACAGGTTCCTGTCATCGTGGATCATGGAGAGCGATCGATTCAGCTCTATCGCTGGGGCCTGATTCCCTCCTGGGCGAAAGATCCCGCCATCGGCTATAAGATGATCAATGCGCGGGGCGAGACGGTCCATGAGAAGCCAAGCTTCAGGCGGCCGTTTCAGAAGAGCCGCTGCTTGGTCGCTTCCGATGGATTCTATGAGTGGAAGAAAGAAGGAAAAAGCAAAACCCCTTATCGCATCACGCTCAAATCCCGTGAGCCCTTCGCTTTCGCGGGTGTGTGGGATCGGTGGGTGGATCCGGAGGAAAAGAGATAAACTCTTTTCAATTGTGACCACTTCCGCCAGTGATCTTCTGAAGCCGATTCACGATCGCATGCCGGTCATCCTGAAGCCGGAAGATGAGGAGATCTGGCTGGATCCAGACGCCAAGGTCGATCAACTATTAAAACTCATCGGCCCCTATCCTGAAGCGGAAATGGAAGCCTACTCCGTCTCATCGATCGTCAATTCCGCCCGTAATGAGACGCCGGATTGCATCGTCCCATTCTCGGAGAATATACCGCCGGCGCCGCCCTCCGCGAAGACGTATGTCCTGAGGCCGCCGACCTCTCCGGTCAATTAGAGAAATTTCCCTTTTCCGTTCCGGATCCGGGCGTGCTTTATTTCCCCCCGATAACGTTCCGAGTGCGATCGGTGAAGCCGCCAGTTCTCCATATACTCTTTGGCGAGCGCAGCGTCCTGAATCACGAGGAGGTTCTCCGCGTTTTTCTGCTGCGCGGCCTTTGAGAAATTAAAAGAGCCGGTGATGACCTTCGTCGCATCAAGAATGAGGATCTTGTTATGGGCGATCGCATGCTCCGAATCGATGAAGGTGGGTATGCCGGCGTGGGCGATAAAATCCGCGGAAGTGTACTTCTCTTTGCGCTGGCTTTTATCCAGGATGACTTCCACGCGCACCCCTCGCTTATGGGCAGTGACCAGGGCTTTGGCGATCGGAGCGGAGGTGAAGGAGTAAGCTTGAATTAGAATCGCGCTTTGCGCCGTATTGATGGCACGGACGATTCGGCCGGTGCAATCATCCCCCGGCGTGAAGCAGACCTCGATCGTCGCCGATTCCACCGCATCGGGGAGGAGAAGAGAAGAGAGCGGAATCGGTACCAGTATAAAGAGGAGAAGATAAGCTGCAAGCTTCCTCGGATGGTCTGCACGGAGCTGACTCATTGGTTTTTCTCCTCAAAGGATCGCTTTAAAATCGCTTTTAGTTCCATCACGGTAAAGGGTTTCTGAAGGCAGAGGTTGCCCGTCTCCCGGATAAACGACGCGGTTTGCGGATTGGCCAGATCTCCCGTCACGAAAACGGTTCTTCGGGCCAGATCGAATGAGCGATCCTTTATTTTTTGATAAACCCCTCTTCCATCCATATCGTATAGATGAATATCGAGCAGGATGCCATCGAATTCGTCGTCAGCGAGCTTGGTGAGCGCTTCCGATCCGGACGGCGCCCCCTCGACAGAATACCCGAATCGCGTCATCAGATCGGTCAGCAACTCCAGAATAAACGGATCGTTTTCGATGACCAGGATTCGCTTGCTCATGTAGAAGGCCTTCAACTTTAGATAAATCTGTTTTTCCTGGTAAGCGGCGGTGTTGCGATGCTCCGCGATCTAATGAAAATCGTGACTGGGGATCTCGCCGGCCACTTTCAGCGGCCAGATGCGGACGGCCCGGACCGAGAGGGTCCCGTCGGCGTTCTGCAGGATTCCCTCCACGATCAGCGCGGGAGATGAGAGAATCACCGTGCGGTATTGTCGAAACAGATCCGGCCGGATGATTGCCTGCGCCATCCCGCTCTCGTCCTCCTAACGTTAAGAAGACAAACCCTTTCGCCGTCTGGGGCCGCTGGCGCACGATCACCGCCCCCGCCGCCCGGACACGCCGGCCGTCTGGGAGGCGGGAGAGCTCCGCGGCTGATTTGACCCCTTTGGAGGTGAGCCACTCTCGGGCGTAAGCGATCAGATGGGGACCCGCCGTCATCTGAGCGCTCCGATAGTCGGCGAGGGTCTCCTCGAAGGGGGTCATCTCGGAGAGCGGGGAGGGATCCTCCTCCGAGCATTCATTAAACAGCGGCCCCAGCGGCCGGGCCACCTTGGCCACCTGCCAGAGGGCCGATCTTCGGGTCAGGCCAAATCCGGCGAGCGCTCCCGCCTCCGCCAGACGATCGAGCTCGTCTTCCCGCAGGCCGCACCGGCGGGAGAGATCCTGAAGGTTCCGGAAGAGGGTGTAGTCCTGCTTCACCTCGATCTTTCTTCCGACGATCTCGCGCAGTCCCTTCACGTAGCGCAGTCCGATCCGAACCCCCTGCTTCTCTTTCGTCCCTTCCCAGCGGCAGCCCCATCCCGACCGGTTCACATCGATCGGGTGAATCGCCACATCACGGCGCTGGGCATCCTTGACCAACGTCGCCGGGTGATAGAATCCCATCGGCCAGGCGTTCAGCAGCGAAGCATAGAAAGCCGCTGGATGGTGCGCGCGAAGATACGCGCTCGCGTAGGCGATCAATGCGAACGATGCGGCGTGGGACTCCGGAAAGCCGTAGGCGGCAAACGCGGTAATCATCTTCGCGATCCCCTCGTGGACCTTCTTGTCGATCCCTTTCGCGAGCATCCCCTCGCGTAGACGCTTCTCGATGACCTCCATCCGCTCGAACGAGCGTTTAAAGCCCATCGCCCGGCGCAGCTCCTCCGCTTGCCCGCCGGTAAAACCGGCCACGACCATCGCCATCCGAAGCACCTGCTCCTGAAAGAGGGGAACGCCCAGGGTGCGCTTCAAGATCGGCTCCAGCGACGGATGCGGGTAGGTCACCGGGGCGATGCCGCGCCTTCGATCGAAGAAGGGATGGACCATCCCGCCGACGACCGGTCCGGGCCGAATAATGCCGACCTGCACGACGATATCGTAAAAGCAGTGGGGAGCATGGCGGGGAAGGGTTGCCATCTGTGCGCGGCTCTCCAGCTGAAATACCCCGACGGTGTCGGCGGCCCTGATCATCGCGAAGACCTTCGGATCATCTGCCGGTAGATGCGCAAGATCGACCGTGACCCCTTCGTGCCGTTTAATCATCGGGATCGCCTCCTCCAGCGCGGCGAGCATCCCAAGACCGAGAAGATCGATCTTGAGAATCCCCAGATCGTGGCAATCGTCCTTGTCCCATTGGATGACGACCCGGCCCGGCATCGACGCGGGCTCGAGCGGCACCACCCGGTCGAGCCTTCCGGCCGCGATCACCATCCCGCCGGAGTGCTGGCCCAGATGCCGCGGCAGATTCTGCATCCGGATCCAGAGCGCGAGCATTTTAAGAACCCGGGGGGCTGCGGGATCGAGCCCGCAGGCCGCGACCGAGGCGGCGAGGATCTTCGGGTTCTTTGCCGGATCTCCTCCGTCGAGAGATTTCCGAGCGCGCCGGCGAGCCGATCGACCTGGTCGGCCGAGCAGCCGAGCGCCTTCGCCGCTTCGCGACTGGCCGATTTCGGACGATACGTGATCACGTTCGCCGTCATCGCCGCGCTCTGCGCCCCATATTTGGTGTAGAGATACTGGATCACCCGCTCGCGCTGATCGCCCGAGGGGAGATCGAGATCGATGTCGGGCCACTCGCCGCGCTCTTCCGAGAGGAAGCGCTCGAAGAGCAGCTCCATCCTCACCGGATCGACCGCGGTGATCGAGAGCGCGTAGCAGACGGCACTGTTGGCGGCGGAGCCCGCGGCCCTGAACGAGAATCTTCTCCTTCTTGCAGAATTCGACGATGTCCCAGACGATGAGGAAGTAGCCGGCGAGGTCGAGCTTCTCGATCACCCCCAGCTCCTTCTCGATCTGGGCCTGGGCCGCGGCGGTCAGCGGACGAAAACGGATGCGCGCCCCTCCCAGGTGATCTTTCGAAGATAAGAGATCGTGGTCTCCCCGGAAGGAAGAGGGTAGTCCGGGAAGCGGTATCCTAAATCGGCCAGGGTGAAGTTCAACCTTCCGGCCAGATCCAGGGTGGCCGAGAGCGCCTCCGGAAGATCGGTGAAGAGCCGGTGCATCTTTTTAGCGTCTTTTAAGTGGCGCTCGCGATTGACCGCCAGTATTCCCTTCGCCGCGTCGAGCGGGGTGTGACTCCGGATAGAGGTGAAGAGATCGTACAGCTCTTTATCCTGAGGTCGGGCGTAGCGCACCCCGTTGGTGGCGATGATCGGTAGGCCCATCGCCCGCGAAAGGGCGATTAAGACCCCATTGCGCGCTTCCTGATCCCGCCGGCGATGCCGCTGCAGCTCCACATAGAGCCGGCCTGGAAAGAGATCGGAGAGCCGGTGGAGGATCTCTCGGATCGCTTCGCGCGGATGCTCGTTTGCGAAAGCGCAAGCGACGGGTCCCTCCTCCCCCCGGTCAGACAGTAGAGCCCCTCGGTGTGGGAGGCGATCTGCTCCCAGGTGACGGCGCACTTCCCCTTCTCCCGGCCCAAGGCGCCGGCGGTCAGCAGCATGCAGAGGTTCTGATAACCCAATCGAGAGGCGACCAGCAGGGTGAGACGGGGCAGGGGGAGGGATGAGACGGGCCGTGCTTTTTTTGTGGGGAGTGGTCGGGTGGAAATCTCCGAAAGAGTGATCTCGGCCCCGACGAGCGGGCGGATTCCGGCCTCCCTTGCCGCTTTATAGAAGCGGGGGGCGCCATAAAGACCGTTGGTGTCGACTAAGGCGAGGGAGGGAGGCCGAGGTGGGCCGCCTGCGCGATCAAATCCTCCGGCAAAGAAGCGCCATCCAAAAAGAGAAGGCCGATGCGGCATGCAGCTCGACATAGTCGGGCGATCTTTGTACGACCTGTGGGATCATCTTTTCTAATCGTAGATTCCGTCGGCGAACCAGTTTCCGTTTGGATCCCTGTAAATCCGGAAGAGCTCCCCATCGGCGAGCTCGACATCCCAATACGCGCGCGCGACCGCCTCCTCGGACCACCATCCCTCTTCCACCCGCCAGGGTCCCGCGGCCATCCGTACACTCCCCGCAATAGAAGAAAGCGTCCCCTCCCGGCTTTCTGTCTTGATGAAGCGCGGCTGCGGCGGCGCTCCCCCGATTTCGACCACCAGAGGAATCATCGGACGGAGCACCCGGATCGCGACCGCCAGGGGAAGGGGGAGAAGATCGGGGTGACTTTGGGTGGGGGTGGCGGCGCATACGCTGTGAGATGATAGCGCTCGGGCCGGATGCCATCGCAGAGCCCCGGTGCGCCGATCCGGTCGGCCCCCAGCAGGACGGAGAGGCGCGCCATGACCGTTGCGAGCCGATCGGGGGAAGGGGTCGAGGGGCCGAACAGGGAGAACTGAATCTGGCGCGCCCGATCCGGGTGCGCGCGCAGTGCGATTCCGACGATGGGTGCCTTCGGGGGCGGGAGGAGAGCTCCAGAGAGATCCGCTCCACCAGCGTCTTTACCTCCGTGGTCGGCGCGGCCAGCATCAACGCGCGCCCCTCTTCTCCTTCCGGATCGAGCGCGAGGGCCAGATCGACTCTTCGGCAGGCCAGCCCGGAAGCGGAAAGACGCCGCGAGAGCCGCTCGATCATCGGGCGGGCGACGGCAAGAAAGGGTTCGAGCTCACAGATGCTCCACTCCAGATCGACCCGCTCCGAGAGGATCGGCGGCGGCCGCCAGGCCGACAGCGGCTTCTCATCTTCTCCCCGGGCCATCCGATGAAGTGCGAGTCCTTCCGATCCCAAACGCCGGACGATTTCTCCCGCCGGAAGGGCTGCCAGCTCCCCCGCGCTTCGCACCCCCCAACGGGTCAGCCGATCGAGCAGGGGGAAGGGGGGGAGAGAGTCGCCAGTGAGAGCGGGGCAAGAAATGCCGCATCTCCCCCCTCGGGAATAATCGCGGGTCCTTCCTCCGCGCGTCGGGCGGCGATGCGGGCGGTGACCCTCCCTCCGGCCACCGCGGCTCGGGCGGGAAGCCCCATCGTGGCCGACGCCGAGACCGCCTCTTCCAGGAGGGCGCTCTCATCGCGCACCCCCCGAAGATCGAGATAAACACATCCTGATTCCGCGTTCTCGATGATCGGAGAGAGCCCCAAGGCGACTTCCAGAAGGGCCTCCTGAGCCGACTGCTCGCTCGCGCAATCGCGCGGCTTCGCGATGACCTCCGGAAAAGGGCGCGGGCCTGGGAGAGGGAGTGGCCTGTCCGGATCCCCCGCCGGCGGGCGTCGGCGCTCACGGCGATGATGGAAGAAGCCGCTCCTTCCGTCTTCAGCACCGCCACCGGTTTTTGAGAAAGGGCCGGCTCCGACCGAATTCGGGCCGCGAGCGGAAAATCGGGAATCAGAAGACACATGATCCGCCTAGACATCGGGCAGGTTCCTTTCGATCGGAAGGAAGATCTCTCCCGAGAGCTCCCGCCGCGCTCCCTTGCGCCGCCGCACGGTCAGATCGACCGCGAGTCCCCGAAGAAGCCTTGGGCCTCTCTCGCGCACGGTCCAGACCGGCTTTGCGCGCTCGACCCGGACGACCAGATCGGCGGCCGATCCCGTCGTTGGAGCGGAAGCAGAAACCATCATCACCGCATTGTGCGCGCGCGCCGCGCGGGAAAGCCTGATCCACATTCCGTCGGAGAGCCTCCGCGGGGGCTTGCGTGAAATCGAGCACCACGAAGGAGAAGCCGGCCGCGAGCACCATCTCGGCGGCGGTCATCGCCTCCTTGACGGAATGCGGGCGAACCCACAACAGACGCGGGAGCTCCGCCCCCGCGGCGGAAGCACCCTGCGGGTCGAGATGATCCCCCAGATCGATCATCGCGGCCGATTCCCCCATCCGGGTCGCGGCCGATATCGCCGCCAGCGCCAGGGTGAACCGGCCGGTCGAGCCCCGGCCGGATAGCTCGATCAGGCTCCCCCGGGGGAGCCCCCCCTCTTCCAACCGATCGAGCAGCGGCACCTGGGTGACAAGCGGACCCCTTCGTTGCTGACGCAGGAGGAGTTCCGCGCCGGTGATGAGGTCAGATCCGGAAGACACCGACCACCCTCCCGATGATCTCTGCCGGTGACTGCCGGTTGATCGCGATCGGCTCGAACGCGGGGTTCTCCGGCTGCAGGATGACGGCGCCCCCCTTTTTGATCAGCCGCTTGACCGTCGCCTCCCCCTCCATCAGGGCCACGACAATCTCGCCGGAATCGACGTCGGGCTGGGGTTTGACCAAGACCAGATCTCCATCTAAGATCCCGGCCCCTTTCATGCTCTCTCCTTGGACCTTCAGAAGAAAGAGATCCTTCCACCGGGCGACGGAGAGATCCAGTGCGAATGTTCCTGTCTGATTCTCCTCGGCGAGGATCGGCCGGCCCGCGGCCACCCGGCCGATGATCGGAACGACTCTCGCGCTGGCCCGCTCGGTCAGCTCGATCGCGCGGGCACCCCTCCCTTTTTGAGATATCCCTTTTGCGCCAGCAGCTGAATGTGTTTGGAGACGGCACGGACCGCGATCCCGAAATGGCTTCCGACCTCCCGAAGAGAGGGGGATAGCCGCGCTTGTCCACCGTCCGCCGGAGAAAATCGAGGATCTCTTTTTGCCTGGTTGTTAAGAGTGAGGTATTCATACGTATACCTCAATCATGACGGAAAGGTTATTTCCTGTCAAGAAAATCTTGGGTTGGGATAGAATCGTACGGAGTTACGCGGGGTTAAGCGGCGCGGGGGAGGCGCCGCAGGGCTTTGGAGACGATTTTGAGATCCTGGACAAAACGGGCCCGCGCTTCCCAGCGCTCGCTTTCGTCTTCGATCCGAAGAAGCGAAGAGGGATGGACGGTCGCGAGGATCTGTCCGCCAAAGGGGAGGGGAGGAGTTCCCCGCGCTGACGGCTGACACGAAAATCCTTTCCGAGGAGTGTCTGAGCGGCGGTGGCGCCTAAACAGACGATCACCTTCGGCTGAATCAAATTGATTTCGGCCATCAGCCAGGGGCGGCAGGCGGTGATCTCGGCCGCGTTCGGTTTTTTATGGATGCGGCGTTTGCCGCGCGGCTCCCATTTTAAAGTGTTTGACGGCATTGGTGACATAGACTTCCTCACGCGCGATTCCCGCTTCTTCCAGGGCGGTATTCAGCAGTGCTCCGGCGGGGCCGACGAAAGGCCGGCCGGCCTGATCTTCCCGATCACCCGGCTGCTCTCCGACGAGCATGACCGGCGCGTGGGGGCCCTCACCGAAGAAGGTCTGTGTGCCGAGCTTCCAGAGATCGCACGCTTTGCATCCGGCGGCGGCTTCTCGAAGTTTGGACAACGTCGGGTCGGGCGGGATAAGGGGGGTTGCGGTGGTCTGGGATTGCGTGCGCTTCGGCATCACCTCCTCCTGATTCTGAATACAAGATTATTTTACTCCAAATGGGGGGAGTCAGTCACAGGTGCATACAGATCCGCCGCTGGCATCCACCGGCTGAAGTCTGGTACGATTTTATAATGATCATCCTGATATCGGGGGATCGCGATGGAAAATCAAATTGTCGCCGGCTACATTCAAACTGAAAAAGGCGAAATCCTCGCCCAAATCCCGGACGCGAGCAGTCGGGCGGGGTTTACCATTTTTAGTGAAGAGGAAACCTGGGATGGGGAAGAGGGTTTGGAAACCAAATGGAAATTAATTCCGGCGTCGGCGGTCCCGCCGGAAGCGAGAGAGCGACTCTTCTGGGTCTTTGATGAGCATGGGTTAACTCCCTATGGTGCCGAGGATTAGCCGAACTCGATCATCTTTGCCTGAAGCGCTCCTCCGCCTCCTAATGAAAATTGATCCCCTCCGTCTTGCAGGGCAGGGGAGTGCCTGGTGTCGAAGAGCAACCTGGGTCGGTTTCATCCGCCATGCGTCGCGGCCGATCGAATCATCCAGGTGATACACTTTTGCTCTCGGTTCTCGTTTCCTAGAGAGATCAGGCCCGCTTTCTAATCTGCCTGACGTGTGATTCCTTTGGCCTGAAGGCTCCGGGGGGTTGCCGTTCCCGTTCGGCCCTGTTTTCCGGTCAGCAGCCAGTCGGTGCTGACCCGGCCCATCTCGGCAATCCGCACCAGCAAATCAGGGGATGGGATTCGCCCCGCTCATAACGGCTGATGTAGTTCTGCTTCTTCACCCCGAGGGCTTTCGCAAACTCGGTTTGTGTTTTATTGCCGCGCACGGATCTGATCCGTTCTCCGACTTCCATGGGAGAGATCTTCTTCATGGGTTTCCTCCTTCGATGGGTGAGTTTGATTTTGATTTTGGATTTCTTAATATCTCACTTCGGCTTATTCTTGAAATGTATTGGATTTAAAGACCGGAAGTCAAGGGCGGGGTCGTCAGAGCAGCCAAATCACATCGGGTATAATAAAGAATCGAAAGGTGACCCGAATGGAAGACAAACCTACAATTTTAATTGTCGATGACGAAAGCGGATCTCGAGAGGCACTCAAGATGATCCTCCATCCCCATTATCATGTCGAGGAAGCGGATGGGGGGCTGCAGGCCCTGCAATTCATTCGAAAAAGAAGATCGATGTGGTGACGCTTGATCTGAGGATGCCGGGGATGGATGGACTGGCCGTCCTGCGGGCAATTAAAACTTATGATTCCCAAATCGAGGTCTTGATCATTACTGGTTACGGGACGATCAAGAACGCGATTGAGTTGGTTCGGCTCGGGGCGTGCGTTTATCTGACAAAGCCGTTTCACATCTCCGAAGTCACCCATGAGATCATCCTGGCGATCGAGAAGAGAGGAAGAATCGATCGGCTCAATCGGCAATTCATCGGATAATGTTCCATCTCGCCTCTGTCCTCTCCTATTGCCAATTCTCATAGATTCGTCTCTGAAAGAATTTCTCTCTTTCCAGAAACAACGAAGCAATCTCCCTGGGTCTTCGATGAACTAAAGACGAATTTGCGGGGATTTGTAGTTGTTTTATTTGATTTTCCTTGAATTCCAAAAAAAAATCTGTATTGTTATAAAGTTTAAGAGAGCATTGTAAACGTTTGGGTTAGCCGACGGGATGACCTGGTCACGTCATTCCATTTCTTTTAAGGAGGATTCTATGAATAAACAAGAGCTGCTTGAAACGATTAGTAAAAGACATGCTGGAAACGGTATTACCAAGAAAGCCCTGACCGCAATTGTCAATGATACCTTTGCCGCGATCGCGAAAGGGATCAAGAAAGCGGGCAGATTCTCGATTCCCGGATTCGGAACTTTCACCGTGAAGGCCCGTGCCGCGCGCAAAGGGAGAAATCCTCAGACCGGCGAGCCAATCAAAATCAAGGCGTCCAAATCGGTGAAATTCAAGGCAGCGCCGAGGCTGAAAAAGAGCTTATAGATCAGAGGAGGTAAGCGAAAATGCCGACGGCATTGAAAAGGTGGCGGTCGAGATCAAGAAACCGGTCGTTCCGAATCCAGTCAAAGCGCGACAGATCACTCCCCGGGAGACGGAGGTGCTCCGGCTGGCCGCACTCGGATTTTAAGAACAGGAGATCGCCGAACAGCTCGGCGTGCGGCCGAAGACGGTCGAAACGCACCGCGCGAACATCATGAACAAGCTCGCCTTCCGAAACGTCGCCCAGCTGGTCCGATACGCCATCGCGAAGGGAATCATTCCCATCGACGCCGAATAGGCGTCCCGTCTACCCCGGGAAGACCGCCGCTTTAAAAGAGCCGCTTCTGTTTGAGCCGGTTCGAGGCGATCTCATAGGCTTTCTCGAGGGTCAGTCCGTTCCGATGCATCGCGAGGATCTGTCGGAACAGCGGAATCTGCTCCCGATCATAGAGTCGTCTGGCCCGCTCCCTCACCGGTTTGGCGACCACCGTGAGATACTTCCGCTCGACCAAATAATGGACGGCGTCCCGAAATCTCACCTTCTGCTCCCTGGCGCCCGGGCAGGCGGCGAGAAATTTCCGAAGGGGAATAAACCGCTCATCCTTCGGAAGCGCGCTGACGAGCTTCACATGACTCATCTTTTCCGCTCTTCGAATTCGTTCTGACGCCATATCACCCCCTCGTATCCGATCCGAACACATTGACGTAATTTCCAGAAACCGCCCCCGTCGAGGAGGACCGAGATTTTCTTCCCCTCCTCCTCTCCCGAGGCCCCCTCCTGGCCGCTGACGAAAAAGCGCGCCGGCCCATCCATCGCGATATCGAGCTGCTTTCGTTTTTCGTGATACTCATGCAGCAGAGAGACAAGCGATCCCTTCTGCGGCTGCTCCAGCCCCCAGCCGATCTTGCCGAGATCATCGCTGCTTAAGCGAAAGACCAGCTTTCCCTCCCAATCGTATTTGCGGCCGCCCGCTTTGGGGATGATCTTCTCTTTTCCCGGGAGCGCGCCCGCGAGCTCGAGCCAGACCCCATACTCGCCGCGAAAGTATTTCCCGCTCATCCGCAGGGCGGCACTCCCTTTCTGCCAGATTTCTTCGAATTCCCAGACCCGAACGGCTTCCGTCTGATTCATCGGGATCCCTTTACGATTTCGGTTTTCGATGCCGGACCTTCGCGGGATCGATCCCCATCCGGCGCACCTCTTTCTCGGCCCGGGCGTAGTCCTTCTCGTTGGCGGCCGTCGAGAGCAGAATCTCGGCGCGCCGCTGCTGGCTGTCGGCCGGAACCACGACCGCGGGGCGAAGGACGATCCCCTCGTCTCTGATTTCGGCGAGGACGACCGATCCTTCTTCCAGGCCGAATTGCCGGCGCAGCGCCGCCGGCAGCACGATCGTTCCTCGCTTCCCGATCCGGACGACCTCCATCCCGCTCCCTGTCTAACTGTCTGATTATCAGAAAATCAGATAATCTGATTATAAAGACCGCGGCGCCGGGTGTCAATGAGAATCCCGCCCGCTTCCTTCCAAGATAATTTAACGGAACATTCCGTTAACGGAATAATTATTCCGCCCGCCCCCCCCGGCATCTTCCCGCCCTCGCACGGGGAGACCCTCCCCGCGCCCGTCCGGCCTTTCCTATCGGCCCGCTTTCGAGTTTTCGAGAAGTTTGAGAGAGTTTTGTCGCCCTCCGCGCGTGTGTCGGGGGGAGGAGCAGGGAGGGCCGCGAAGGGGGTGGGGCGCGCGCGAGGGGTATGCCGGCGGGGGAGGGGGTGTGGCCCGTGGAGGGGCGGAATGGGAGTGGGGTTAACGGAAGGTTCCGTTAAATAAAAGGGGAGAGGCTGATGATAGACTGAAAGCACTTCACCTGAAGAGACCCACTCTCCTTCGATGGGAGAGCGCCTTTTTCTGCGCTGGATGAAGGATGGAAAGAAGCGGTTGTGACTCTCACAGAGCACTTACGGCAGTTATTCGTCTTGTGCTGGAAGTTCGGGCGATGTATCGGATGTTGTCACTCAGTGGATTTTCCGTGAACAGGTCTGGCACTCAGAAGAATCTCTTTAGCGCTGATGAAGCGGTCCTGCCCAATTCTTTCTGTTCTGGATTAATTGGTGCAGTTTCGAGCAGAGCCTCAATCTCTGAAATGCACTTGAGGATCGACCGATAATCTTCATCGTCGATCCGGTTCTCTCCTGAGGCATCACTTCTGAAGCTCGATTGGACGAGGGAGATAAGACGCGCTTTGATTAATTCCAGCCGCGCGAGTGCATTTTCGGTCTCATCGGGCTGCATCGAGATTCCCGAACGAGATACGAAAAGAGACGAGCGATTTTGTTCCTGTGCCTGACGAATTCATAAGCATGTTGCGACCGATGTCTGAAAAGTCCATGGCGGTGAGTGGTCGTATGGCAAGGGGAACCCATCCGGTTAATGTTTAGTCAATGAGCCAGACGGATTGCCTCCGACCTCCAGGACTTCGAAGGCGAATTGAAGCATTCTCTCTTGATACAGGATGAGTTGCTTCACTTGAGCCGCAATGCCAAAATGACCTGCCTCGACCCAATGAACTTCGATCGTCTTGCCAAGCGATCGCATCTTCTTCTCATAAAGTTCGATTTGGCGAGCGGGGGTTCTTGTATCGCTCTTGCCTTGAAAGATCAGTAATGGAGCCTTGACCTGTTCGGCATAGGTCATCGGGGAGCTTGCGGCATATTGCTCGGGCCGCTGCACCGGACTCCCCCCGAAGAAGGCATCCGTATAGACTTTGATGGTGTCGGCGGAGTCCTCATAGGCCAGCGCCCAGTCGGCGATCGCCGTCCCGGCCATGCCACCGGCCCAGAGAGCAGGATATTTTCCCAAAGCCAGAAGAGTGAGGTAGCCGCCATACGACCAACCGGTGAGGAAGATCTGGTTGGGATGGGCGATTCCCTCCCGGACCAACCACGTGTGAGCGGCCGCGAGATCTTCCACTTCCCAGTATCCGGGATTCCCCCAGATCTTCTCTTGAAAAGCGCGCCCGAAGGTCGTCGAGCCGCGGTAGTTGATCGCGAGGAAAGCAAATCGGTGATCGAGCCATGCCTGACTCCAAACAGAGAAGCACTCTGTGAGGGCCATCTCGGGTCCACCATGGATGGAAAGAATCGCCGGGAAGGGACCATCGCCCTCCGGTAGAGCCAAACCAACCTTGAATCCTTTCTCCATCCGATGATTGAAATGTGATCGACCTCCAGGGCCGTGCGGGTATCGCCAGACCAGCATTGAGTGCCGATTTTTTCCGAGCCCCTGTCTTTCCATCCAGAATAATGACTTCGGCCGGATGCGTCGCATCCTGCCATCGAAAAAAGAGATCTCCGTTTAACCCAAAACAGGTGCCGCCGCCGAGGGGGCCGAAGGTCCCACTGGGGTGAGTGAGCCGGGTGAGTCTATTATCGGTTATGTCATAAAGGTAGAGTTGCTGGACGGCACGGTTCATCTGCATGAGGAGCAGGCGTCGTCCGTCGGCAGACCACGCCACAGGAAGCAGCGCTCCATCGATCTCATTGAATTCCAAATCCCGGCGCTCTTTGGTACGGGGATTCCAGAGCAGCGGTCGCTCGATCCCGGATCGCGTCGTCGAGGCCAGTAGACGAAAATCGCCTGAAATCGGGGAGAAAGCCACCCCCCTCAGGGTATTCTTCGCTCCGTCTTGAAGTGTTGCGATCCGGTTTCCTGAGATCGTATCGTAGGCCGTCAGAGAAGTATGAAGCTGTTCTCGCTGCTCGGTGGAGCCCGTCACGACGATCTCTCCCCCCCGAAAGAAAGAGACAAACCCAGGAGCGCCTGCACACTTTGATGGACGAGGCGGGGCGCTCCGATGGCGCCGCCTGATCCGAGGTTAATGTAATAAAAGATGGAAGAGACCTTCCTTTGCGAGAAGGATCCCGAAAACTTTTCCGGAAGGGCTGAATGCGTAGTCGAAGGTAGAGTAGGGGGGTAGATCCGGGGTGAGATTCTCCGGGGCGCCTCCATGAAAAGGAACGCGCACCAAACGTCCGATCTCGTTACCCTTATTGTCCTGAAAATAGGTAACGTACTCTCCCTCTGGAGAAATCAGACCATGCATAACCCCCTCGGGGGCGTCGGTCAGAGTGCTGAGCGCTCCTCGCACCAGGTCCCACGCATATAGCTGGAAAACACCCGTTTTGTTTAGACAAACCAGGCCTCGGGAGGGGTTGGAGCTGGCTAACTGGACCCATGAGAGAATGGGAGCACGGAATCGTGATCTCCACAAAGAAGCTTCATCGCGCTGAAGGCGCTTGGTCATCGAACGGCCTTTTTGATTTCTAATTCTTTAGGAAAGCGTCCGGGATTGTTGCTTTTTGATCGTATTCTTATTAAGTTCCAATTTTAGCCGCCTGATGATCTCCTCTACTTCTCGTTCTTCTTTTTGATCCCTCTCGATCCGGGGAATATACTTTTTGGAACCACAGCCGGCACATGGATTCCTCAAATCCAGAACTTCTATTTCACAGAAAAAACATAAATAGCGAATGTGTTTTACGGTGACTTTGTCGCTCAATTCAATCACTCCGCGGTCAGGATTTCAGTATTAGATTGTCTCTCTTTTAACAAGCGTCCGCGTTAACACAGCGCCATGCTCTTCATGAAGCATCTTGAGTTCACTGTGATAGTGGCTTGCCTCCGCCCTGGCCCTGATCCCGTCGTTTCGAAAATTGATCGCTGTGATTCCCAAAAAAATGATGAGCGCTGTTTGCAGTACAATCACTCCGACGAGCAAGACTCCCTTTGTAGTAAACATACCCTCCTCCATGAGGCGCAAGGTGATCGGCACATTACCCCGGAGGATACCCGTTACGCCAAAAAGAAATCAACGAGAAAATGGACCAAAATGGGCGTTGAAGAATTGGTTGGCTCATTCTATGATGCTGTACCACTGTGGAGGAGAGATGATGGATATAAATTGGGAAGAATTGGAAAGACAGATTAAAGAATTTCGAATGGCCGAGAAGGTCGAAGCGGATATCAATTCCAAATTTGGAATCTTGGTGAACGATTTCACAAAGGAGAAATTTCCAGAGTGGCAGAAAAAGATGGGGTCAATCGTTCGCGATATGATCGAATCGAATAAAGACGATCCAGAAGCAGCGGCAGAGGCCCTGATTTTAATTCTTCCACAAATGGTTCATCAAATCCCCCGACATGAGGTTCTGCTGGAATATGTCGAGAACTATAATGCGAAGATGCTCCGGCAGCTTGAGCCATGGATGAAAAGAACAGTTTCATTGATTCAAGTACTCCGTTACGAAAGGGGTGATTTCAGAAAGGGACTTTGATGCGGAGTGATGAATCGGCACGATTACAAAAGCTGATACTGATCTGTATGAATATGTTAAATCTGAAAAACGTTAAGATTCAAATAGATGTGGGACCTGAAATTATTTTGTTGAAATTCAATAGAGATCTGTGTTAGAATTAGATTCAATATAAAGAGGATATTTTTAGCCGCCCAGTTTCTGATTGAGGCGCTTTTTTTGCCCAAATTCTCTAACTCCCTCCAGAAAGCTATTTCAAGAACACTTTCAAATTGAGTAGAAGTATGAATGTCGAGATACAAACGTATGTAAATTACTATAGCCAATAAAACACGCTTAATATACATCAGGCGGGGCGTATAAAATGCGGCGTAAGTAAATAAAGTATTAAATTGGCTTTGGCGATCTGGGCCGGATTGTGTAGTTCCAGTCGCCGTCGAACTTATGTCGCTCTAGGTTTTACGCGCCTTATTTCCTCGTTCGTCACCTTTGCGGCCCGTGGGTTACTTTTTAGCTGATCTAGGCGGCAGGTCACCTTGAGTCCCGTCGCCGTGGTCGTCTTAGATATCAGTTGCACGATCGTCTCATGAAACTCGGGGGTCACCGACCGCTACAGACGCGGACCTGCGTTTTGGATGGAGCTATCGACGCAACCTTCCGCAGTTGGTATCCTCTCTTCCGCCCCAAACCCCGCTTATCTCGGCTCGGTAAGGCCCCCTCGGCTGGCCCCGTCACCCTCGGGTTTGAGATGCTCTCCAAAGAAAGCCGGGCGCGTAAAAAGCGTTAACCGCCCGGCGGGGGCAGAGGTTACGGTCTTGAGGAGCGACCCGCATGCGAGTGTCATCGTTGCAGTTGCTGTCGGCGCTGATATCGTCTCTCCCGTGTCGCCGACGATCTGGAACTCTCTCACGAGTTCGCCGGAGATTGGGGGTTTCGATACGGCATTCGAGACCGGCCCGGGACCGCCGATTTGAAACCCGGCGGCGGAGCTGATAACATGGGTTCCCGACTACCGGCCGGAGAGAACTTCTTGAACGCGCATTCCGGGGGGGAGAGCGGAATACGCCACTGTTCCCCATGTTTCCGACCAGTCATGTTGCGTCTCCAGGGTGCGCATCAGAACGGCTTCCAGAACCCGGGTCGGGCCGAACCTGGAGCTCGGCATTGACCCAGATCTCCGGCCCATGGCCGTCAAATTCACGGTCTCCCGCGACCACTTGGCTCGGGCAGAGAAAATCGGTCCGCACGGGGGGGGTAAAATCCTGACATTGGGGTCCCAATAACACAGGCAGGCTGACGGCGCTCCGAGCAGAGAGCTCCGCGCGCTCCGCATACCCCTCGCGAAGCCCTCGGCGGAATCAAGGTGCTTCAGGTCCTGGACAAATTCCGGAATCATCCCATAGTTAGCGACGCCGTCCACCGAATAGTCCCATACTCTGAGGCCGGTTCTCCACGTGTTGTCGCGACCCGAGTTCCTGCTCTCGGTCAGGGTTGGTGCTCGGCGCCGTTCATGTCGGTTTCGAAGGCGACCCGCCCGTCTCCGAGAATTTCGCGCACCCGGTCGAAATTTTCTCGAGACGGGCCGCGTCTGAGTGGGACCATCCAGGGTCCCAACATTCCGCCCCGGTCCCGGATTGCCTCCATCTGGTCGGCGCGCAAGTGCCCATGCTCCTCTCCGCCCGTTCCGCGAGGACCGTTATGGCGAAAACTGAGATCAGCGGATAGCCCCATCCGCTCGGAAAGTCGCGGCCGAGGGCTAACGTCTCATCCGTAGCACGCTCGGACATATGGTCGATGATCAATCAGCATGCCGCTCCGCATTAGGATATCCATCGCTTCGCGTCCGGCGGGGGTTAGGCCGAGCCGATTCCGATGCGCCTGGCCCGGAGGACAGTTCGGCACTGCGGGCCGATCAAGAGAAAGCATATTGAGGACGCTGGTGGATCTCGCTTCCATGCCGCTAGCCGACAGTGGGGGGAACATTCCAGGTCGAACCACCCACCCTCCTGCACTCTGTTGGCTGCGTTGAAGAAGTCTTTATAGGCCGCGGCGCCGCCGAAGCGATTGTTCGTCAGTATGGATCGGGAAAACATATGCCCGGACCCCGAGCGCCCGAAGACGGGCGATTTCAGCGCCGATCGCCTCGCGGGTGACGCTCTCCGCCGGAGCGGATGAAAAGTTACCGATATTTGTCCACTTCAATCCCGATCACGACGGGAAACAATACAGTAACTTGACAAAAGTAGATTCAGATTTATACTTCGGTGAGTCCTTAGAGAATCTGACAGAATTTTCCCTGATCTTCTGGCTTCCTTCATTTCTAAAATATTCTGCTATCCGAGCTTAAATGCGCCGGCCTAACACTTATAAGGCCTCCGGGAGTCAAGGGGAAAAAAGATGCCCTGTGACGAAATTTCTTTCGTCTTTTTTTAAATGCCTGAGTTGCCTCACACAGAACGTTCGTTCCGACTTGGGTTTCGCCATTGGGCGCAGGAGCTGTCCTGCACCAAACACTTATTGAGGTTCAGTCCCCTTTGATGGTTCATCAGGGGGGATGCGAAGAGAGTGTTTCCCTTCGCGACCTAGAAACGACGGCGCCCTCGCCGTCCTACTCAACGCGACGGGTTGAACGGAAGAAGTGTTCGGACACAGTTAGCTTCAGTTCGGGTGAGGGGCAGAACAAATCGAAATGGTCATCAACAACTCAATTATTTAAGGAGCCAGACGGATCTCCAATCAAAGCACATGGGATGCCGGGATATCGGCATAGTGTCCGATGCGCGCTCAAAGACGCAGTCGTTGCTCTTTTTTACGGACGCGGTCATGCTCATCCCAAAGCGGCTCCAGTTAGGCGTCGGGCTGATCCGTCTGCTCCAGAGGATTCGGCCAGAAATTTCTTCTGGTCGAAAGTGGTTTTCTCTTCATCATGTAAAGATCGCCCGGCCCAATCGATGGGCCAGGATCGAGAGGGCTTTTCCTTTCCGCGTTTCTGGGCTAGTTTCTTAAGAAGTTTTGGGCCGAAGGGTTACCCCGCAAGAAAGAACGGCGGCTTCTGAGAAGGCCCACTTTAAATGCGCATTGCCGATCTTCTTTCCGCCGGTGCCGGAGCGCTTTCCGGCAGACTCTTTGGCGCACTTGACCAGGCGGCGAATGGGACGAAATCTTGGACGGTGGGAAAACGATCGATATCGTGAATCTCGTAAAGGAGAACTAAACTGAGGATCTTTCCGACGCCGTGGATCGATCTTAAGCGGTGGAAGGTGTTGGAGGTCACGTGCTCCTTGGCCGTTCTGACAATATAGAGTTCTAGATCACCGAGGAGCTGATCGTAGTGATCGATTAAGGCGATATCGACGGAAATACTTCTGGCGACGGCGGGCTGGGAAAGCGCTCGGCGATCCCAACCCGGTTCGCTTTGTAGGCGATCTTCACTCCGATCTCGGGAAGGTTGTACTGGCTGTTGGTGTTCTGGATATGGGCTAAAAGCTCGGCGCGTTTACGCATCAGGTGCATGCGGCGGCGCAAGTAGATCGCGTGGCGCGCATCCGTGCGGATAGACATAGGCCTGTGGGATCATCCCGCTCGCGAAGCAGCAGGGCGATTTTGTTGGAATCGATCTTATCGTTCTTGGCTTTGCCTCCGTGAATCGCTTTCATGTAGAGGGCGTGACCGAGGACAAAAAGGGATTCCTCCGAATCGCATAGATCGGCCAGCCAATACCAGGTGAAGATACACTCCACGGCGACGGCCAGATCTTCTCGATAAGGGGCAATGATCTTAAGGAACCCTCTTTGTCTGATGGGATATTGCGATGCAGGAGAATCTCTCTCTGGTTGAGAATACAGACATACATCGTCCGCGTGCAGATCAATGCCGTAAAATTTGTGCTGCCGGGTGTAGAATCGCATAAGCCCTCCTCTTGGGTTTTGTTGACCTTGGAAGCATACACCAGATATGCTTCACGGAGGACTTAATCAGTATCAAAGGGTATGATCCGGATGCGTTTTAGAGAATGTGCCTTTGCTGTGGAACGAGAGGTTATCGAAAGTAGTCCAATCAAATTCCTGGCAGAAGAATTTTGTGTAGATCGACGATGTTCTTCAGCGTTTGGATAGCCCTCCTTTTATCCGTATCAGGGTGTATCTCCGATCTGTCGGCTGGACTCACAGGCTCGATCTTCGTCGCCAATCAGGCTGGAAAAGTTTCAGTGATCGAGCATACCGATGGGGAGCATACGCTTGCCGAGCCGATCGACCTCTCTTCAGGCACAGGAGAAATGGCTTTCTCGATGAAGAACCACATCTTCGTGAACATGGGGAACGCCAATCAAGTCGCCACCATTGATCCGGTTGGAAGAGAAGGCGACATTCAGAGGGGGTATCGCCGTGGGTCAGCGGCCAGGACACATCTATCGCGATCCGAAGGTTCCCGGATTTGGGTGTTGAACGATGCCGATCCAATAACTGGGATCGACCTACCTCTCGCCGGCCTGCAGCGCAGCATCGGCCGCATCCGTCTCAGTGATCCAGGATTACGACCATGTGGATCAGATGGAGGAAGAAGAGAAGATCGGGAACGTTCTGGCGACGATCTGTGTGGGGAGAGGGAGACCACATCGCCGCTTTCAGCGTGCCGAGCTAATTATGCCAACTGTCCCACCCCGTGCCTTTGTAAGCAATAGTAGTCGATGGAACAATCTCAGTGACCGATAACAATCCCGCCTCTTGGCTAACTACCTGAAGGTGGTCGGGACCATCGACCTCTGTGATCCATCCAGAGAGCCCGGCAACCTGCGACGCCGATCCCACCACACTAAATGCATCTGGTCCACAGGGAATGGCTCTATTCCCCGGTGAGCGGCAGAATTTACAATACAAATGAAGGCTATGGTACCGTTAATATTGTTAACCCAGGAGTCAGTCCTGCCGCTGCCATTGAGCAGACTTTGGAAATCGAATTCGCTGGACCAATCCATATTACCCCAGATGGGAGGTTGGTCTTCGTTCTAGGTACAGATGATTCAGGTGCGGATCGTGTCGCGTTGGAAATCACTGCCCATCATTGCTGTCGCCGATAACAGCATCACGCAGATCGATCTGCCGAATCTGGGCCTTGCCACCATCGAATGTACCGCCGATGGTTCAAGATGTATATTGCCTCCTCCGCGAACAGTCCGATGAGCACGATCGTTCAGGTGTTTGACACCTTGTCCCTTCCAACATTGATACTGATAAAAGAGATCGCGGTTGGATCGACATCAGAGGGGCGGTCAATCGGACTCTTTGAGCACAGCGAAGAGAATCAGTCATCTGTTTGTGACCAATCAGGCGGACGGGACGGTCTCGGGTGATCGATGCCACGACCGACACCGTAATCGACACGATTGCACGTCGGAGGATCGCACCAGCCTACTGATCTTTCCAACAGGAGAGCATCAGCAGGAGGGGGAGCACCATCACTGACTGTAAATTAAAGATCCAATAACAGTTCCGGGGAATAGGATATCTTTTACACGAGAGCACCGGAAACCACGCCGCCGGTCCTGTCTATTTTCCTCATCCTTAAAATCGAGTTACTGAGAGTTGTCTGTCTACAAGTATGGTGCATATTTTCAAAAAGTGAATCATAAGATATACGATAAAAGAGTCTCAGCCGCCGTGACCGTGATTTTTCTTGCGATCTTTTCTACAGGGATCGCTTTTGAATCTTGTCCTATCGGTTTACGCGCTTTTCCCGCCACAGTCTTCTGTTACTGTTTCCTCACCGGATTCGCCGGCCGCCTCGAGCACTGCCACGGATGGCTTCGACTGTCATTGTTTCTGCCACTCTGGCATCCGGTCCTGAAAACATTCACACCTCGGGCCATCCGCAGTTCATCATCCATATATTTCATTATAAAAGAGGCCTCGAAAGAAGCATTCCTACCAAGAATTCTCCGCCCTCCTATCTTTCTTCTTTAATACGATTAAGTTAAGATATATCAATAAAATTTAAATCATTCTGCTTGCGTTTTATTATAGATGCATGCATGACATTTGTTGAGCGTTTGAGAATGAAATTTCAACATCCTCCGGACGAGGAACAGACGGACGAGGAACCAGAACGTTTTAGACAACGACTCTTCAATAAATAAAAGGGGTTCTGTTACTTTTAATTCCGAAGCTCGCTCTGAAAAAAGGCAGCGCGTTATTGTTCGACAATATGGGCTTCTGGATCCCTTGGACTGGTCCGAAGACTGCCAAGAACAACTCTTCCTTCAAAATAAATTCTGGAATCGTCTGGTAGAAATTGAACGCGCTCAGCGCGCAGCTTATCGGGAAATCATATCTAGGGATCCCGAGGTCGGGCCACTGACCCTCAAAATCGACGAGCTTAAAACCCAAAAGGAAGAGGCGATCAGAAATCGCAAACGGATGAGGCACGCCGCCCGGTCAAGGAAAAAGCAGGCACGCAGGAATTAGACCCAGCTGATTGCCAATCTCTCGGTGGAGATTCAGATGCTTAGTTCCCAAGCGAAACAAAAACGGGCGGAGTCTAAAACACGGATCCAGCCGTTGCTGAGGCAACTTGAAGAAGAGCGCAGAGTTGAAGTCAAACAAGCGCAGAAGCAGCGGGTTATGGTGGGGAAACTATAACGCCGTCTGGAAATCGTATGATATGGCCCGCGTCCGTGCCATAAGGGAGGGCGCGGAGCTTCGCTTCCCACACATTCGACGGAACGGGACGCTTTACCAACCAGATACCCGGAGGAATTACTTTAAAACGACTCTTCGACGGGAGTCATTCACAAGTTTCCGTTCAACCTCTGCCGGAAGAGGCCTATACGAGCCCTCACCGAGGTGAACGCCGGAGGCAGCAGCGCACCTGCTTGACTATTACAGTCTACAGAAGGCAGAATGAAAACGGGAAAGAGTTTCGGAGAACTTTGACTTTCCCGATGATCATGCATCGACCGATTCCTGAAGAGGCGCTGATAAAAGAGATCGTTGTCAAAAGATCCAAAGAGGGAACAAAATTTCGCTGGTCAGTCACATTCATGGCGATCCTGCCGAAAACCGAGCCGGTGAAATCTCCATCACGTTTAATTTCAGGCATCGACTTAGGCTGGCGGAAGGTACCGGAGGGCCTTCGTGTGGCAACCCTGGTCGACAGCAGCAACGAAGTCCAGTTTATTGTCTTGCCTGACCTTTTTCTGCGGCGTCTTGACCGTGTCGATCAACTGAAATCAAAAATCGATTGTGCCTTGAATGAAATCCTTTCCTGGCTCAAGTCACAAATGCAGATGATGCAGAGTAAAGCTCCCGATGAATTGCGGCACCAATTCGACTCCCTCTTGTCCGCCGGCCGGGCTGCCGGGAAACAACTGGTGCAATTAACCCTGGCTACGAGAACGTTATTCGGAATTTCATCCTGAAGTTTGGAGGGCACTTGAGCGTTGGCGAAAGATAGATAAGTGTTTGCGCAACGAGTGGGGAAACCTCCGAGATAAAGCGCTTCGGTGGCGGACAGATTTTTATCGAAACGTGTCTAAGGATATTGGCGCACGGTATGGATTTATCGTATTGAAGCGGTTTGATCTGCGAGGCCTCGCCGTTTCTGAAAAGCGGACGGCTCGGCCGGTCCGCAACATATTCTGGCCAGGAAAATGCGCTATCGCGCAGCGTTGTCTGACTTGAGAAGATGGATTGAATTGCAGGCCATCAAATCGGGATCCGCTGTTCTATACCATCAGGGGAGCTCGACAGTAACCTGTCATGCGTGCGGGTGTGTCAACAAACCGAAAAGAGCCGACAGGATGATATTAGATTTATCCTGTGAAAACTGCGGAATGATCTGGGATCAGGATAAAAACGCGGCGATCAATTTTACGAGAACTCAATTAAAGAGATAGGTATTTCAGCCACATCGATTTTTAATCCGAATGTGGAGATTCTTAAAAGCCAGCTCTGCGGCTTCTTTGTTGCAGAGACTCAGAATCCTGAACTAACGATGGTGGTTGCCTTATACATTGCCAACCGGGTTGAAGTATGTTATACATTAACGTGGTGTTATCCTTGATGATAAATATGTATAAAATTTGGTCCGACAAATTATCTCTGGTAGTTGCGTTTATTCTGCTTCTGGTCTTCACCTTGGGGAGTAGTTTACGACCCTTGTGCTCAGGATGCATTCGGTACGGTATCCTCGGAGACCTCTCTCGCAGACCTATCCGCTTCTCCCGACGTTGACACCGCTTCCGGCTATGATGTGGATTGCCACTGTCTTTGCCATTTTGCGTTTAGCCCCGAAGCGTCCTTCCACTTCGGTCCATCCGGACCTTATCAATCCTTTCGTCTATCCCTGAATGATTTAGCAAAAGAATCGTTAATTACCGCTTTTCCCTCCAGACCTCCGATTTCCCCTTCTTTCTTACTTGACCCCATCTGATCTAAAACGATATTTAAACCAATCTCCAATTCTGAGAATATTCCGGTATTCACATTTGATGTTTTTCCGCTTGTGCATCTTGTGATGAATCGATTGGAGTCATGTAATCCACTGAGACACTCATGCACCTAAAATATTCATTTTTGTTTGGAACGATAATTATTATTGGTCTGGCCGGTTGTGCGACTTCGCGCATCGATTCACTTGCCTTCGCGCCTCGTCCACTTGGGAGCGACCTTTCTACATTTCGGCCGCTTCCAGAGCCGGAGAAGAAATCCGAAAAATCGCTCCCGATTGAAGAGCCGACCGGGAGAAGCCCTCCGGCTTCGCCAGGCTTTAAGCTTGGCCCTGCTTCATAATCCGGAGTTGGCGTCCCTTTCTCCTGGAGGTTCGTGCTCAGGGAGGCGGCGACGCTCCAAGCGGGCTTTTTCCTAATCCGGAGGCGGGGGCCACCCTGGAAGATATCGGTCTTAGACAGCCGCAGGACTACATCAACTCGGGCAGTTGATTGAATTGGGTGGTAAGCGCTCCAAAATGGTTGAGGTCGCCTCCCTCACGCGTGACGGCCGGATGGGACTATGAGGCAAAACGACACCGTCTCTTCACACAGGTCTCTCAGGCCTTCATCGATGCGTTAAGCGCCCAACAAAACTAGCGCTGATTGAAGAGACCGTCCGTCTGTCGAAACAATGTAGGAGTGGTGTTTGAACGGGTGAGGGCGGGGGCAGTCTCGCCAATTGAGGACATCCAACAGCTGCCGCCCTCTCCGCCGCGCAAATAAATTGGATCGTGTTCAACGGCAATTAGGCGCGACGCGCAAGCGTCTGGCTGCTTTACGGGGGAGCATCCGTCCCCAATTTGAAAGAGTCGAAGGCGATCTCTTCTCTGTCTCACCGATTCCCTGCACTGAGAATTTGGCGCAGCGTCTTTCGCAGAACTCCCGACGCTCGTTGGCCACCGAGATATCCCAGCGCCAGGCGTAATTGCCTTCGAGAAGTCCCAGGCCGTCCCTGGACCTCTTCATCAGCGGCGGAGTCCGGCGATTCAATTTCCGACACGAACGACAACGCCTTTGTTGTTGGAGTGACGATTCCTCTTCCGATCTTTAACCGAACTCAGGAAGAATTATGGAAGCGGAGCATCGCTTGAAGCGGGCGGCGGAGGAGCGGTGGGCCGCGGAGGTGCGCGTGACGACGGCGCCGCGGAAGCTCATCAGACCGGTCCCACTTCGCATGCCGAGGTGCGGTCTCGAGCAACGTGTTGCCTGGCGCTGAGAGTGCGTTTGAGCGGTCAATTTGAAGGATAATCGCCTCGGTAAGTTCGGCTTGTTAGATGTCTTGGACGCCCAGCGGACCCTGTTTTGGGGCACGGGCGCAATATCTGAGCGCGTTGAGAGGCTACCATCAGGCGGTGGCCGAGGTGGAACGATTGGGGAGCGCTGAACGCGCGGTCCAAAATATCCCAGAGCAAAACAATAGGAGCGATAAATAAAATGAAAGGCAAAAAAACGTGGCACCGATCTTTGCCGTCTTCCTGGTGGGAGTGGTCTTAGGGTTTTTTATTATCCGCGCAGACAAGACATCGATCGGGAGCGATTCCCACGAAGGGGCCGAATCAGATCCTCATGAAGAGGGCGAATCAGGTCATATGGAAGGTGAACACGCGGAAGGGAGCATGGGGAAGGGGAACATGCTGAGGGAGAAGGCAAGATCGAGCTCCTTTCGAAGCGGCGCTACGGGCCGGAATTGAAATCGAAACCGCCGGCCCCGCTCGAATGAAGGTGGTTCTGGAACTGCCGGGAGAAATCGGCCTCAACCGGAACAAAGTGGCCCATGTCGTTCCCCGGCTCTCGGGGGTGGTCACCGAGGTGCGAAAGAACCTCGGTGATCCGGTCAAGAGAGGTGAAGTGATTGCCGTCATCGACAGCCGGGAGCTCGCCGATGCAAAGAGCGCCTATTTGGCCGCCGGCAAACGGCTGGAGTTGGCACAGGCGACGTTCGAGCGCGAGAAACAGCTCTTCGAGAAGAAAATCTCCCCCGAGCAAGATTTTCTGGCCAGCAAGCAGGCGCTGGCCGAAGCGGAGATCGAATTTCAGACCTCCAGCCAGAAAATGCTCGCTTTGGGGCTCTCCCAAGCCGACCTCGAGCGTCTCTCTGAGCGTTCCAGCGAGGTCTTTACGCATTATGAAATTCGGGCGCCGTTTGAGGGGGTTGTGATTCAGAAAGAGGTTGCCGTCGGAGAGGCCATCAAGGAGGATGCCGACATCTTTGTCATCGCGGATCTCTCAACCGTATGGGGGGAATTCACCGTTTACGCGAATGACCTGGATGTCATCAAGGAGGGACAGAAGGTCACCGTCCGCGCCAAGACATTGAAGCTGGAGGCGGCAGGACGGGTTTCCTATCTCGGCCCTTTGGTCGGCGAGCAGACCCGAAGTGCGAAGGCGCGTGTGGACATCCCGAATCCAAAAGGGAGCTGGCGGCCCGGGCTCTTTGTGACCGCCGAGGTGGTCCAGGAAGAAGTGCCGGTGCCGGTCGCCGTTCCGGTCGACGCCATTCAGACGGTTGAGGATCGCCCGGTTGTCTTTGTTCATGATGGCGATCACTTCGAAGCGCGGGCCATCGAGCTCGGAAGAAGAGACAGACAATGGGCGGAAATCGTCTCGGGTCTCTCCCCTGGGGAAAGCTATGCCGCCCGGAATAGCTTTGCGCTCAAAGCCGAATTAGGTAAAGGAGAGGCCACTCATTCTCACTGATTTTAGAAGAGGATAATAATGAAGGAGATAAAAGCAATCATTCACCCGCACATGGTCCATAAAGTGGTTCATGCTCTGGAGTCCCTCGAACATTTTCCCGGCTTTACACTGCTGGAGGCTCAAGGACAGGGTCGGGGTCGCGGCAGCGGAGGCGCTTATGTCGCCTCCGAGGAGGACATCGGCTACCACCGCAAGAGCATTTTGATGGTGGTCTGCTCCGGCGAGTTGGTTGAAAGAATCGTAGAAACTATCCGAACCGTGGCTCACACCGGACACAAAGGGGACGGCATCATCACGGTCGGAGAGCTTGGACAGGTTGTCCGAATCCGCAGTGGCGAGAAAAATGATCTGGCTGTATAGACGCGCCTTGACTAAACCCGAGCTTACCATCCCTTTTCATTAGAACTTTGGGTTTGGCCCTGTTCAGCAAGTAAGGAAGACGGGTCCTAAGAGGATAAGAACAAAGGAGATGGAACATGCTTGAAGGGATCTTAAAATTCTCCATCCGCCAGCGGTGGGTCGTCCTGACAGCGACCCTGGCCTTCGCGGCGCTCGGCGTCTACAACTATCAGCGGCTGCCGATCGACGCCGTGCCCGACATCACCAATGTCCAGGTCCAGATCAACACCGAGGCCCCCGGCTACTCCCCGCTGGAGGCCGAGCAGCGCGTGACCTTCCCGATCGAAACCGTGATGGCCGGCCTGCCGGGCCTTCAAGAGACCCGCTCCCTGTCGCGCTATGGGCTGTCCCAGGTCACGGTCATCTTCAAGGACGGCACCGACATCTACTTCGCCCGGCAACTGGTGAACGAGCGGATCCAGGAGGCGAAGGCCAAGCTGCCTCCGGGCATCGAGCCGGCGATGGGGCCGATCGCCACCGGGCTCGGCGAGATCTACATGTGGACGGTCGAGGCCGAGAAGGGCGCCAAAAAACCCGGACGGCAGCCCCTATACGCCGACCGACCTGCGCACGATCCAGGACTGGATCATCAAGCCGCAGCTCCGCAATACCCCGGGGGTGACCGAGATCAACACCATCGGCGGCTATGCCAAGGAGTTTCAGGTCACCCCCTATCCGGAGCAACTGGTCGCCTACGGGCTGACCTTCCAGGACATCGTGGAGGCGCTCGAGCGCAACAACGCCAACGTCGGCGCCGGTTACATCGAGCATAGCGGCGAGCAGTACCTGATCCGCGCTCCGGGCCAGGTGGCCGACATGGAAGAGATCCGCCAGATCGTCATCGGCAATCACGTGGCGGCGTGCCGATTCACATCAGCGATGTGGCCGAGGTCGGGCTGGGCAAGGAGCTGCGCACCGGCGCGGCCACCGAAAACGGCGAAGAGGTCGTGCTCGGCACCGTCTTCATGCTGATCGGCGAGAACAGCCGCACGGTCTCCCAGGCGGTCGCCGACAAGATGGTCGAGATCAACCGGACCCTGCCGGACGGGGTCGTCGCCAAGACGGTCTATGACCGCACCACGCTGGTCGATACCAGCGATCGAGACGGTCAAGAAGAACCTCATCGAAGGCGCGCTTCTGGTCATCGCCATCCTGTTCCTGTTCTCGGCAACATCCGCGCGGCGCTGATCACCGCGCTGGTCATTCCGCTGTCGATGCTCTTCACCATCACCGGCATGGTCCAGAACAAGGTCAGCGCCAACCTGATGAGCCTCGGCGCGCTCGATTTCGGCCTCATCGTCGACGGCGCCGTGATCATCGTCGAGAACTGCGTCCGCAGGCTGGCTCAGGAACAGCATCGCCTCGGCCGGCTGCTCACCCGCGCCGAGCGCTTCGAAGTCGGTCTTCGACGCCTCGAAAGAGGTCCGGCGGGCGACGATGTTCGGCGAGCTGATCATCATGATCGTCTACCTGCCGATCTTCGCCCTGACCGGCGTCGAAGGGAAGATGTTCATCCCGATGGCCTTCACCGTCGTCGCCGCGCTGCTCGGCGCGATGATCCTGTCGGTGACCTTCGTGCCCGCGGCGGTGGCGCTCCTTCTTTCGGGACGGATCTCCGAGAAAGAGAATCTTCTGGTGCGATGGGCCAAGCACGCCTATATCCCCTTGCTGAATCTGGCCCTGGCGAACAGGGCGTCGTGGTCGTCGCGCGCCACGGTTCTGGTGATCTTCAGCGGCTTGCTGTCTACCCGGATGGGCAGCGAGTTCATTCCGAGCCTCGACGAGGGCGACATCGCCATGCACGCGCTGCGCATTCCGGGCACCAGCCTCACCCAGGCGATCGACATGCAGCACCACCTTGGAGAGCACGATCAAAGCGTTTCCGGAGGTCGAGACGGTCTTCGCCAAGATCGGCACGGCGGAGATCGCCACCGACCCGATGCCGCCCAACGTCGCCGACAACTTCGTCATGCTCAAGCCGCGAGCGCAATGGCCCGACCCGGCGGAAAGCCCAAGGCCGACCTGGTCCATGCGATCGAAGCAGCGGTCGAGAAGATTCCCGGCAACAACTACGAGTTCACGCAGCCGATCCAGATGCGCTTCAACGAGCTGATCTCCGGCGTGCGCAGCGACGTGGCGGTCAAGGTCTTCGGCGACGACATGGACGTTCTTTTTGAAACCGGCGAAGAGATCGCCGACGTGCTGGAGACGATTCCCGGCGCCTCGGACGTGAAGGTGGAGCAGGTCACCGGCCTGCCGGTGCTGACGATTCAAATCAACCGGAAAGAGATCGCCCGATACGGCCTCAACGTCGCCGACGTTCAGGAAGCGATCGAGATCGCCGTCGGGGGAAAAGCGCGGGCCGGATGTTCGAGGGCGACCGGCGCTTCGAATTGATTGTCCGCCTGCCCGAGGAGATTCGCGGCGACCTTGAAGCGATCAAGCGTCTTCCGATTCCGCTTCCCCGGACCGAACCGGACATCCGGGCCGTTCGAGAGCCGAGTCGCGGCCGGGCTATCGTCCGCTTGGCGCCGTCGCCGATTTCAAATCGCGCCCGGCCCCAATCAGATCAGCCGGGAGAACGGCAAGCGGCGGGTCGTGGTGACCGCCAACGTCCGCGGCCGCGACATCGGTTCCTTCGTCGCCGGAGGCGGAGGCGACGATCAAGGAGCGGGTCAAGATTCCGGCGGGCTACTGGACGACCTGGGGCGGGCAGTTCGAGCAGCTGATCTCCGCCGCCAACCGGCTGCAGATCGTCGTGCCGGTCGCGCTGCTGCTGGTTTTCCTCCTCCTGTTCGTGACCTTCGGCAATGTCAAAGACTCCCTGCTGGTCTTCACCGGCGTGCCGCTGGCGCTGACCGGCGGCATCGCGGGGCCCTCTGGCTGCGCGGTATCCCGCTGTCGATCTCGGCCGGGGTCGGCTTCATCGCCCTGTCCGGCGTGGCGGTGCTCAACGGCCTGGTGATGATTACGTTCATCAAGAAGCTGCGCGACGAAGGCCACGCGTTCGATGAAGCGATCTTCCACGGCGCGCTCACGCGCCTGCGGCCCGGTCCTGATGACGGCGCTGGTCGCATCGCTCGGCTTCGTTCCGATGGCGCTCGCGACCGGGACCGGGGCGGAGGTGCAGCGTCCGCTGGCGACCGTCGTCATCGGCGGCATCCTCTCCTCCACCGCTCTGACGCTGCTGGTGCTGCCGGTGCTCTATCGGATCTTCCATGCAAAGGAAGAGAGGATCGCGGAGGGGGAAAAAGAGGTCGGAGGCGGCTGAATTGTCCGGTGCGGGTATGAAGAGATTCTTAGCCGGACACCGCGTCAACCCTCAACAGAGAGGTCACGATTATGAACGAAGGACGACAGATCAGGGTGACGGTACGGACCGTTCATGCCGTCTATACGGGAGGGCTGTTCGTCCCGGCCAAGCGGAAACGTTTTTCTGATGTGATCAACGATCCCAGTGCGCTGTTTATCAATCTGACCGACGTGCGGATGAACGGGAGTTCGGAAAAAATCGAGCACCTCTCTCTGAATAAATACCTCATCGAATCGATCAGAAATGTTTGAAGATGGATCCGAGGTCGGCCGATATAGGAGGTTTAAGCGTAGTCCAGGCCGCGCTGTTTGATGAGCAGAGCGACCTTCTCGCCGGTGGTAGAGCGATTGCGCGTGGCTCGATTTTCAGAGCGGACGCGCCAAAATGGCCCAATCCTGGAAAAATGGGCGCCACCCTGAAGAGCAAAATGGAGAAAACAGGATGCCGAGATTGCCAGGGCCAAGGGAGGTCGACGCGCTTGAGATTTGGGCAAGGGGGAGGCTGAGGCTCAAAAGATTCGGGCCGCCGGTCAGGCTGAATTGTGAAAAATGACCGACCAGACCCTGACATCGAGATTCTTGCAATACAAAGCGTTTGATAGCCCCGAGACCAAGTTCATCTATTTGCCGACAGGAAAAGAAGGCCTTTTGATTATTGTCAGCCCGAGGAGAGGTAAAAAAAAGCTTTTATAAAAACGTCAGAATAGTCGCCCTTTTTACAATGCTTCTCCAATTTGGCTCGCCCGCGCTCGCCCGGTTTTATCAGTGGAAAGTGGGAAGATGAAAGGGGGATCGTGAACATGACCGACGATCTGAAAAATATTCCGGAGAAATATCGCGACTGCACGAAGGAGATCATCTTGCCCAAAGAGGGCGAGCGCCCGGGGAACGATGTTCCTCCCCCTAATCCGACCGGAGCAACACATTCGAAGGAGGCCGGTTTTCAGGCCGGAACCGGAATGCTAGGCAGAGACGGATGATCAAGTGGAGGGAGAAGAAAAATAAGGCGGCGCAACAGCTCGCCTACGCCGGGGAGCGCTTGAATACGATCCAGATGAACCTCTCGCTCCGGGGTGGGAGCGAGAGAAACGAGAAATTCTGCGGAAGATGGAGAACTATCGGGAGCAGGTTCGGGAAGCGGAGCGGATGATCGATGAAGTCCTGCCGGAAGAGGCGCGCGAGGCCGGCGTCCCTCCGGGATGGTTGAGGGAAATGCGGTGAAGCGAAAGAAGATCCAGCAAACCGCCCTCTTCGTTCTTCCATCTTATTCCTTAATAAACGCTTTCATGCTATATCGCCGAGACGGCTCTGCTTCCGAAGATCGATGATTCTGCGCGGCCGGGTCGGTCCGGAAAGTCCCTGCCCCTGGTCGTTCGTCTTTACATCCGGCCGAGAGAAAGGAGGCATAAAATGGAGACATTTTTCCCGGGATGGCGGCACTTGGAAGGAACATCCATCCTTTGATGATCCACTTCCCCATCGCCTTCTTTTTCGGGGGCGCTGGCGATGGAAGGGATGGCGGTGTTCCGGGATGAGAAATTCCACTTCGCCGCAACCTGGATGCTCTACCTCGGAACGATTTCGGCATTGATCGCCCTGCCGACCGGCTTCATCGCGGGGGAACTGGCGGCGCAGACCGATCCGCGCGGCCACAGCGCCCCCGGCCATGAACTGATCCATGTGCACCGGGACTGGATGGTCGTCACCACCGGGATCGGGATTCTTCTCACGATCTATCTTTTCTGGATCAACGGATAGGGAAAATGGCGCTTCGCAACGGTGGGGCTTCCTGCTCGGGCTGATGATTCTGTCGGCGCTCGTCGCGATGGGAGCCGACCGCGGCGGCCGGCTGGTTTTCGAATTCGGCACCGGGGTCAACCCCGAAGTCCTCAAGGAAACGACGGGAGGATCTGAGCATTGAGAGCGTCATAATTACAACTGAGATTTGTATTGGCGAGCAGCCCTAATATTAAAGGAAGTGGTGCATCGCTGATTAACTATCTGATCGGTCTTAGGAAGGCCCATCATTGCTCTCTGACAAGCCGATTATCGGAGAACATTCTAACCATTGGGAAATATTCTATGATCATCTTCGTGACGAGATGAAAACGTCGGACATCATACAGTCGATCGGTATTCCCAGGCACAAGCTTTACTATCTAGAGCAGAAGGGATATATCGCTCCTAAAAGGATTCCGATGGGAGACCTGGAAGCAAGGGAATATACAGATGAAGATGCCAAGAGAATTAAGTTGATCTGGAAATATTTGTCCAAAGGCTTTAAGCACAAGATTGCGTACCAGAAGGCAATGGAGAAGCTAGCGCTCATTCCCAATCCTTTGCCCCCTTTTAAAGACGGCGGATAAGCAGGGAGTGGAGTCCATTTTAGAAAATCTGTTTAGAAGATTAATATCGAAGCGCAATCCGGCCGATCTGGTTCATCTTGGCTGTCATGCCATTTCACGGAACTGTACTCGATTATGTGATCGCCGATTGATGCTTGAATCCAGAATAGGGATCACTTCCGACACTTTTAAAAGGGAACCACAGGATATAGTGATGGAAACGACACGTGATATCCGTTTCGATGAGCGATTCAACTATCGAAGGCGGATGCTCATCGTTTTTTTCATGACCTTTGGCTATTTGATCGTGGAGGTGATCGGGGGCCTTTTAACCCAAAGTCTCGCCCTTCTGGCCGACGCGGGACATATGCTGACCGATGTCGGGGGCCTGGCGATCGCCCTCTTTGCCATGTGGTTCGCCGAACGGCCTCCAACGCCGCAGAAGAGCTATGGCTATTACCGCGCCGAGATCTTAGCGGCGTTGGTCAACGCCGTCATCCTGATCTTCATTTCTTTTTATATCTTGTACGAAGCCTACCGTCGGTTCATCGATCCTCCCATAGTCCTTGCGCTTCCGATGATGACGGTGGCGGTCGTCGGGCTGATTGTCAATCTCATCGGCATGCGCCTGCTGCATGCCGGCTCCAAAGAGAGTCTGAATCTGAAAGGGGCTTACCTGGAGGTTCTCAGCGACATGCTCAGCTCCGTCGGAGTAATTATTGCTGCGCTCGTGATGCTCACAACCGGCTGGTATCTGGCCGATCCGATTATTAGTGTCGGGATCGGACTTTTTATCCTTCCCCGTACCTGGGGCCTGCTCAAACAGGCGGTCAATATTCTCATGGAAGCAACTCCGGAACATATCAACTTAGAAGAGGTCGGAAAGACGATGGCCTCTGTTGAAGGAGTTAAAGAAGTGCACGATCTACACGTCTGGACGCTCACCTCGGGCAAATATGCCTTGAGTGCTCATGTAACGATCACCAAGCTCCAAGCCTGGCCTGTCATACAAAATATGCTTGAGACGCTTTTGGCCGATCGATTTCGGATTGACCATACGACGCTTCAAGTCTCAGCTAAGCCCGGCCATCGGATTGAAGAGATTGAATTTCCACAGGAGCGAGGATAAGGGAATGGGTATAGACGATGATACGAAAGACCTTAAAAGTAGAAGGTCATGGGACCTATCTCTTTTTATTCTCCTTGGTGTCATTTTATTTTCAAGGTTTGCCTGGACGATGGATTCTTCCTCTCCTCTGGAAATCTGCAACAAGAAAGCCGATCATTTTCTGTTAAACGGAGAGTGGCAGGAGGCGATTGTGCTACATGAAACGATCATCAAAGAGCGCCCGGACTTTGCGCTCGCTCATTACCACCTGGGGTTTGCCTATGGACAAATCGACTACTACGATCAGGAAGTCCTGGAGTATAGAAAGGCCATTTCGCTCGGTCTGAAGAAAGCGGAAATGTACTACAACCTGGGGATCGTGTTGGGAGAAATCCTCCACGATTATCCGGAGGCCATCGCCGCTTTTCAAGAAGCGGTTCGTTTGAAACCGGACGGGGCAGAGTTCCACTACAACTTGGGCCTCGCCTACCTTCTCAACAAAGAAGCGGAAGCGGCGGAGAAGGAACTTAAAGATGCGATTCTCATTGAGCCCAAGCATATCCAGGCTCGGATTAGCTTGGGAGGCCTTTATGCCGACCGGGAAGAATTTGAAAAGGCCAAAGAGGAATGGGAAGAAGCGCTCGGGATCGATCCGTCCAACGCGATCGTCCTGGCCAACCTGCGATGGCTGAAGGATCAGATGGCGCGGAAGCGATCATAAAACTACATATAGAAGGAAACCGACTGCTTAAGAGTCCTCGATACGTAAAGAGGAGATTGCTCTCTATCTGGCCCGAATCTCCCGCAGTTGGGGGATGTTCGGCCGGTACGCGGCAGAGAAGGAGATGGACTCGGATCAGTTTAGAATTCGGAAGCATCCAGAACAGCGCCGAGCCTGTGCGAACGGTCCAGTAAGGTTCCATTTCTGTCGTCGGGGCCAGGTATAAAATGAATCATGAAGGAAGGCGGCGCATTGATGTCTAAAGAGGAATTGAGAATGGATCAGAAGCAAACCGATTTTCGCGTGGCCCATCTTGATTGCGAGCATGACGCCGCCGCCCTTGAGCGGGGGATGAAAGACTTTGAGGGGATTGTCGATCTGAAAGTCTATCCCAAATCGGCCAGGGTGGCGATCACGTACGATCCGGCGGTCATCACCGTCGCGGCGCTGAAAGAAAAACTCGATTCGCTCGGCTTCCCGGTGCAGGAGGGATTGGAGGTGGTTGCGTCGCCCCAACCCTGGGGTAACCCCAAGGTGCTGACGTCAGTAGCGTCCGGCCTGTTGCTCTTCGTCGGGTGGATGCTCGGTCTCGCGGGGTGGCCGGAGGGCCTCTCGGTCGCAATCTATATCGTCGCCATTCTCGTGGGTGGTTACTTCTTCGGCCGCGAAGCCATCGAGGACCTGATCTTCGAGCGAAAGGTCGGCATCGAGCTGCTGATGGGCACGGCGGCGGTCGTCGCGGCGCTGATCGGCCAGGTGGGCGAAGGGGCGATGCTGGTCTTTCTCTACTCGATCAGCGAAGGGGCCGAAGGCTACACCGAGGAGAAGACCCGCTCGGCGGTTCGGGCGCTGATGAACCTGGCGCCGAAGGTCGCGCGGGTTCGCCGCGACGGCGTCGAGCGGGAGATTTCGGTCGAAGAAATAAAAGTCGGCGATGTATTTATTGTGAAGCCGGGCCAATCGATTGCAACCGACGGCATCATTTTGACCGGATCCTCCAGCATCAACCAGGCCCCGGTGACAGGCGAGAGCGTGCCGGTCGAAAAACAGCCGGGCGATCCAGTTTTTGCAGGGAGCATCAACGGCGAAGGGGCGCTGGATGTGCGCACTACCAAAACGTTTTCTGAGAACACCATTGCACGCATCATTCAAATGGTTGAAGAGGCGCAGGAGAAGAAAGGAAGAAGCCAGCGCTTCATCGAGCGTTTCGGCCGGCGCTACAGCCCGGCGGTGCTCGCCCTCGGCATCCTGGTGGCGATTGTGCCTCCTTTGCTTTTGAATGCACTGTGGGCGACCTGGATTACCCGCGCGACCGTATTCATTGTCGCCGCCGCCCCCTGCGCGCTAGTGATCTCCATCCCGATTACGCTCGTCGCCAGCCTTGGCACGGGCGCCCGCATGGGGGTTCTCATCAAAGGAGGAATCTATCTTGAGGAGTTGGCCAAGATCAAGATAATCGCACTCGATAAGACCGGTACCTTAACTCAGGGGAAGCCGGAAGTGACCGACGTGATCCTCTGCCGGGACTCAGAGACTAGCAGGATTGCCTCTTCCGAGGCGCTCCTTTCCCTGGCGTCGGGAATTGAACAACGTAGCGAGCATCCTCTGGCGCGGGCGATCATCCGATATGCCGAGCTCCGGGGGATTGCTCCAGCAGAATTAAATGACTTCCGAGCACTCACCGGCGCGGGCGCCTCAGCACGCTTGAACCACTCTTCAGTGCATACTATGGTCTACATCGGCAAACCAGATTTGTTCTCAACACGCCTGGGAATAAATCTGGAGCGCGTTCAAGACGATATTCTCCGACTTCAAGAGCAAGCCAAAACGGTGGTTCTCGTCGGCGATGAACAGGCTGCTTGGGGGCTGATCGCGATCCGCGACAACATCCGCCCGAACGCCCGCAAAGCGATTCAAGCTTTACATGGGGCCGGTGTACAGAAGGTGGTGATGCTCACAGGCGACAACCCTCAGACAGCAGATGTGATCGCAAGAGAGCTCGGCATCGATGAAGTTTATGCCGACTTAAAACCGGAGGATAAAGTCATCAAAGTACGGGAGCTGGCCGAGCGGTATGGACATGTTGCGATGGTGGGAGATGGCGTCAATGATGCCCCGGCCCTGGCGGAGGCGACGATCGGTATCGCGATGGGGGCCGCCGGCACCGATGTGGCGCTGGAAACCGCGGATGTGGCCTTAATGGCCGACGATTTAGAGAAACTCGCTTACGCGTTGCAACTGGCGAAGCGCACTCAGTCAGTGGTCCAACAGAATCTGGCGCTCTCGGCCTTGGTGATTGGTCTATTTGTCGTCGGCGCGGTTGCAGGCGTCCTCTCTCTGCCGATGGCCGTCGTCGGGCATGAAGTGAGTGAATTCGTCGTCATTACTAGTGGGCTTCGAATGCTGCGGGCTTGATCTTTCTTCCCAATTCGCTGGAACCAGCGTTATGAGAACCGTTGGGCCTGCTATCAGGTGAGAGATGAAAAGCATTTAGGGTAAACGGAAGCATTCTTCGCTCCATAGAGCAACCGTATTCCGGCACCTTCGCTTTCAGATAGAAGAGTGCATGATCTTGTTGTAAGGAGAATAGTCATCTTCGCCGGTAAGGAGAAGGGAGTGTTTTATCTATTATCTATCATCGTATCAATTCTGGGAGGGGCCGTTGCTGCTTTCGGGCAGGCCGATTATCGAAACTTTGATCTGGGCCGGCCCTTTGAGATTGAAACCAACCGTCCGGTTGAAATTCGACTGCTGGAGCCTCAAGTAGGAGTCCCTTCCTATCGCCTCAAAAATGAGGGCGGGTGGAAACCGGACATTCAAAAAATCATTACCCCCCTCGGTTTGTTTTCAGGAAATGCAGGTGGGTAATCGGCCGAAGGGGGAAAGATGGCTCAACAGGTATAAAAACGCCTCGCTTTGTAAGGCAAAGCTGGTTCAAAGGAGGGAGTTCCCCAAACAGACATCCGGATCATTAGCCGCTGCACTCTTGCTGCTCTTTCTAGTCGGAACGATGGGTACAGCAGCCCTCCTCTCGGCAGAAAGAATGGAGCCTCTTAAGCCGTTGATCGGGGCAGTAGAGAGGATAAAATAGAAAGAGAAATTGCATATTAACAAGGAAAGAAATTAATCCAAAAGATGCTCATAACCGAATTATCCGCCTTAAGAGGGGAGAAGGGGCGGCGAGCCAAGATAAGGAGGAGCCTTATGAAAACGATATCCGTGTTGTTTGTCTGTTTAATCTTGATTTGGTTCTTCGCACTATCGGGATTCCCGCAAAAACGCTCTGGTTTCTGGAAATCAGGTTAACCCGGAAATCTTCTTGGATCAGAGCCTTCCAAATTCAAACAATGTGCCGGTTCTCATCGTGGATTCGGGAATCATCACCGGAAAGGTCACGGAAATTGGGCCCGGCAGGCAGAGTATCCAGGTGGAGACAAAAAGCGGCATAAGGCGATCTTATCGTATCGATCCGGGTATTCGATTTGAGCGCCTCCAGGGGGCTCTAAAGAAACTTAAGAAGGGGGATTTAGTAAGGCTCGAAATGGCAAGACTGGGTGGGACTGCAGTGGTCACCGAGATTGATAAGATAGAATGATTCCTTTATGGGCAGAACATCACGGTCTTTGCGTCACAGGCTGATTCATCAAGGCAACCACTGAACCAAAAAGAGAGAAAAGCAGGCGCTCCCCGGTTCATTTCGAAAATAAAGAAGAGATGCTGTAAATCCATCAGAAGAAATAGAGTTTTCAGACAAAACATAAAACGGAGAAGTCTTGATGCAATCCCAGGATTCGGAAAAGGGACAGTTGTGGGGATTGTTCTGGCGGCTGGAGAAGGAACTCGAATGAGACAATTTATTCAGTATCGGTATCGACGCCGCTCCCCAAAGCAATATATCGCGTTTATGGGGAAAAATCGATGTTGCAAGATACATTACACCGAGTTGAAAAATTGATTCCCAGGGAAAGAACGCTGATCGTAGTCAATCCAAGGCATGGTCGGGAGATCAAAGTGCAACTCTCCGGAAGACCTCGGAATACACTGATCTTTCAGCCTTATAATCGGGAAACCGCACCCGGAGTTTTATTGCCTCTGATCCATATCCCGTTCAATCCGATCCCGAAGCCCGGGTTGCAATCTTTCCCTCTGATCATTTCATACGGGAAGAAGATCAGTTCATGGGATACGTTGAGCAGGCGAACAGGGTGGTCCAGTGCCTTCCGGGCGAGATTGTCTTGCTCGGCGTTCAACCTGAAGGTCCGGAAGTAGAATATGGGTGGATTGAGCCGACCGAGACCGCTACAGGAAGAATTCGGTCCGGACGTGCGACGGGTCGGCCGTCCTGGAAAAACCGGATCCGGCATCGGCCCTTGAGTTTTTATGAAAGGATACCTCTGGAATACAAAAAAAAAAAAAAAAAAAAAAAAAAAAAAAAAAAAAAAAAAAAAAAAAAAAAAAAAAAAAAATTTTTTTTTTTTTTTTTTTTTTTTTTTTTTTTTTTTTTTTTTTTTTTTTTTTTTTTTTTTTTTTTTTTTTTTTTTTTTTGTCACCGTGGCCAAGCAAGACGCTGATAGAGGCCGGAAAAATACGACACCCCTATTTTGGAGCCGCTTTGAAAGGATGCTCGAGGCAATCGGCACGGACCGCGAGTTCTCCACCATTGAAAGGGAGTATCGTGATATGGAAGCGGTCACGCTCACTCATGGCATTTTCGAGAAAAACTTGAAAAACATCGCCGTTGTGGCAGGTTCGAGATGTCCTCTGGAGCGACTGGGGATCTGGAGATCGAGTTCTCACAACTCGCAAAAGAGAATGGGCAGACTGCCGATACCGGCCAAAGGAGGCATTGCCATGAAAGTGCCCAAATCAAATGCCTATCATAAGAAGACGCGAGGAGAGTCCACAAATCTACAATTTTCAGAACAAACCAGAAACCGCTTACCGCGAGGAACGCGAAGTATCGATCTGGTCGCCGAAGGGCACAAAAGTAAGGAGATCGCCCAACTGCTCGGCACCTCCGTTAAAACAGTAGAGACTCATCGGGCAACATCTATAATAAGCTTGCTTTTCGCAATGTAGTCGATTTGATTCTCTATGCCATTCAGAACAGGGTTATCTCCGTTAAGATCTAGGCCAGATAGCGCCGCTTCGGATATTATTATGTAGATGACAAAGAGTCTTAAAGTAACCCGCCAAGAGCGGCATGGGCATGTAGAAATGGTGTGGGATAGCATGAGCGACGCTTCGGTCCTGGCGTAGGCGATGGTCGGCGCCGTAATGCGGATGTCGGAATGGACATGGCGTTTAAACCCGCCGAGGGTCGCTCTGGCGGCTGATAATTTAGAGAAATTCGCCGATGCGTTCGATCTGGCGAAGCGCGGCCTCAATGGGTGACTCGCCAGAAGCTGATCTCTATCTCGCGCTGTTAATCTGCGCGGCGTCTTTGTCGTTAATCAGGACGCAGGCCGCCACGCTGAAAGTTTTCGGGATTCAGGGAAACTCCGACAGTATTAAGGCAGGCGTCATCGGGAACATGATTTGTTTCCCTCTTCCTTGGCATTTATAAGTGGGGGTCCGCTGGACGCCGGTCGGCCTGAGGATTCCAGGGAGTCAGTGAACTTACTCTATGTAACAATGGGTGGCATCGAGATCCTGTCAGACCGCGCGCTGGATAAAACGAAATTATTCGCAGCTGCATTTTGATTTTCACGTTAACGTCACAAATTGAATATAACTGACAACAAAACTCAAATTTTTAAGAAGATGTTCTACTCAGTTTTTAGCCAGAGACATCTCTCCTGTTAGAGAGGGTCGAATGGAACAACATCCTCCGGGACAGCAGCAGAACGTGATCAAAAAATTCTTTATCGACAGAACAGGTCGCGTTACATTTTATACCAGGCATTCGGAAAAAAAGAAAGCCGATGATCCGGGAGTATACGCTTTTTCGGATCCGCTGGATTCGGGGAAGACATCATTGGAACAACTCTATCTTCAAAACTAAATTCTGGAACCGTCTAGTGGAGATAGACCGGAGTCATCATGCGGCCACGCAGGAGCTTATATCAAGGGACCATGAAGTAGGTCAGCTAACTATGAGAGTCCAACAGCTCAATGCCCAGAAGGAAGAAGCCATCAGACAAAGTGAACAATTACAACGGACCGCCCAGTCGGTGGTGAAGGAGAAGTTCTGAACCATTAGACCAGGTGATTAGCAATCTCGGCGAAGTCGGTACCCTTCAGGCTCAGATAATACAAAGCGAAAAGCAGCTCAATTAAGGAATCGGCCGCAACTGCAGCAAATGGAAGAAAGTCGCAAGGCTGTGAACCAAGCAGACGCGCAGAAGCAGCGGATTATCATCGGGGAATTATAATGCCGTGTATAAAGCTTTCAGTTGTGGCCCGCGTCGATACGATCAGTAAAGGGACCGAGCTTCAAATTCCATACGTTGGCAGGACGATTTATCAACCAACTCCCTGCGAGAGTCACTTTCAAAACAGCTCTGCAACGACACCGCCACATGCAGCAATACACAT
>CP114562.1 GCA_028865235.1 Candidatus Manganitrophus sp. | reverse complement strand
TGGCTCAGGAAGGAAGCCATCAGACAAAGTGAACAATTACAACGGACCGCCCAGTCGGTGGTGAAGGAGGGTTCTGAACCACAGGATCAGGTGATTAGCAATCTCTCGGCAGAGATCGGTACCCTTCAGGTCAGATAATACAAAAGCGAAAAGCAGCTCAATTAAGGAATCGGCCGCAACCGCAGCAATGGAAGAAAGTCGTAAGGCTGGGTAGCTGGGCGATCGCGCGCAGTTACGGATTATCATCGGGGAATTGTGGCGTCGCGTAAAGCTTTCGACGGCCCGCGTCCGCGATCAGTAAAGGGACTGAGTCGACCCATACATTTGACGGTCAGACGATCGACAACCATCCCTGCGGGAGTCACTTTAAAACAGTTTCGCAACGACACCGCCATGCAGGTGTCGATACGATTCTGCCGGAAGGGGCCAACCTTCCAGAGGGTGAGCCTCGCCAACCGAGCACGCTGATGGCGATTACAGCCTTTGTAAAAAAGAAGGAAAATGGACAGCAGTTTTCGAGGACATTGACTTTCCCGATGACCCTGCACCCATCTCTTCCAGAAGATGCCATCATTAAAGAGAGATTGCTGTTAAAAGGTCGAGAGCGGGAGGAGTTTCCGATGGTCGGCGACCATCACGGCGATCCCCCCGATTCGGCATCGCCGCCTGTTCCATCGCCTTTGCACTGCGGCATACACTGAGGCTGGCGCAGCGTCCGGAAGGGCTGCGGGTGGCGACCCTGGTCGATAGTAAGGAGAGGGTTCAATATATTGTCTTGCCTGGATTTTTCTGCAGCGTCTTGATACCATCGATCAGCTGAAATCACAGCTCGATTCTGCCCTGAATGAAGTTCTTTTCTCGCTCCGATCGCAAGCTGAAATAATCCACCGGGAGTTTCCGGCGGAATTGTGGCAGCAGATCGACGCTCTGTTCTCTAAGCCCCGGCCCGCAGCCAAAGAATTGGCCCAGCTGGCTTTTACCTGGAAGAGTCGGTATTCCGGATTTCTTCCGGAGATCTGGGCAAAACTGGAAGACTGGAGGAAGAGAAATGAATCCTTGCGTTATGAATGGGGCAGTCTACACGATAGAGCGTTGAAGTGGCGTATGGATTTTTATCGAAATGTCGCTAAAAACATCGTTTCACGATATAGGATGATTGTGCTGAGGAGAATCGATCTGCAAGCTCTTGCAGCTGCTGAGAGAGGGGAAGCGTCGACCGATCCGCACCAGATTCAGGCTGGGAAGCTGAGCGACCGAGCGGCAATATCCGATTTACGAAAATGGATTGAACATGGGCCATCAGATCAGGGAGCCGCCGTTCTTTACAAGCAGGGAAATTTAAGCGGGACTTGTCCTGCATGCGGATGCGTCAATGAAATCGAAACAAAGCAAACCGATAATATCAGGAATTTGCTTGTGAGGGCTGTAGGATCCTGGATCTGGACAAGAACGCCGCAATTACTTTACGGGATTCGGTTACAGAAACAGACAAGGGTTTATTGCGCCCCATAGATTGTAATCAGAATGAATGGATCCTTTGGCTATTTACCGTTTTAACTCTTTTGCAACGGTTCGACCCCATCACTAAACGTGTTACGAATGAAAGTAGTAAGTCAGTCATTTTATTCCTAATCTATCCTATAGATTATATCCATAAATGACAGCACTACTCCCGATCTCTTCGCTTTTCCTTCAGTGAAATGATCTCTTTTCATGAATCCCATTAGACGGCATCGATCGCCAGGCAAATAAGCGGACTCTTCCTACGCTTTTACTTTAAACCGGTCAGGGATGATGAGAGTCGGAGAAATCAGAAAAACCAAAGAAAAGCCTTGACAGGGCCAATATTAATGTGTAGAAATAGCTGTCCGATGCAATTGAGAATGACTCTCAACTTCATTTTGTCCATGCGATCATGAAATACCAAAATCCAGAGGTGAGGAACTGATTAAACGCCTCCTGAGTCTTTGCGTCACTTCAGCATTGGTCGCTTTCATGTCTTAACTATACGGACACGTGAGGTGTTCCGGAAGAAAGAGGCCAGAGATCCGTTGCGAGCCAGCACTTGATCCAATAACATAACTAAAGGAGGTCTGGAAAATGCGTTCGAAATGGATATCAGGGGATCTTTCTGTTTGTCCTCGCGCCATTTTGGTTCAACCGGTTTGGGGGAAAGAATTGGAATTCGGAGGCTGAGCCGGAATCGCGTGAGCGAGAGAATGGGCAACCCACCTCTGTTTATGGATATGGTGAAATGCATTTCAACTCCCCGAAGGAGGAACCAATCAAACGGATTTCCACCGTCTTGTGATTGGGATTTCGCATCAGTTTAACAGTTGGATCAGTTTTCATTCAGAGGTGGATCTGGAGCATGGTTTCGCGGAGCCGTATCTAGAATATGCTCACTTGGACTTAGAGCTGAGCCCTGCTTTGAATATTCGGGTTGGCAGCGTCTTGGTGCCAGATGGATTCACCAATGAGTACCATGAACCGCCTGTTTTCTTCAGTGTCGAGCGGGCATCAGTAGACAACCGGATCATTCCGACCACTTGGCCGGAGGAGGGGCTGGATTCTTCGGAAATCCAATCCCGTGGGTTCGCTATCGAGTCTATCTGATTTTCAGGGGTTAGATGCGGTGGGGGATGAAGACGGAGCCGAGCAGTTTTGCAAAGATGGTTTCACTGCCGGAAGCGGCCTTCGTGGGGGTCGATGTAAAGCGGCCGAGAGCTCTTCAGAGGACTATGCCGTGGCCGGGCGGCTTGAATGCTCTAGCTTCCCTGGGTTACGATTCGAATCTCCGGCTATCGTGGTGGTGCCGATCAGGGGAAGATCCCGGGCGCCGATGTGACGGTCACCATGTGGGACGTAGACGCCCAGTTGAGATACGCAGGCACGGATCTGCAGGGAATCTATGTTCGGGCCACGATCATCGATGATGTCGCGGCGCTGAATGCGGCAAAAGGCTTCACAGGCAGCCAGTCTGTTGGGGAGGAGGATGTTTGGATGGTTATGTCGTCATTAGGTTATCATTTGGGTGGTATGATGGCAGAAGGTCAGGATTTAGTTCCATTTGTCCGTTATGAGCAGCCTGAACCCAGGACAAGGTCCCCGCGGAGTTTACAAAGAACTTGGCGAATGAGCAGAAGATCATCACAACCGGCGTGGCTTATTATCCGCATGAGCGGGTCGCGCTAAAAAGGAGATTATCAGATTTTTGTTAGTCGCGAAAACGGAACCACTCTGAGGCAATTTAATTTAGGTGTTGGCTGATGTTCTAAACTCAGCATCAATGTGTAGGAATCCCAGGTTTAATGAGAGCATGACACATCCCGGAAGGAGGGAAACCTCTCGGCTTCCCTCTTCCCGTTTAAATCTGAACAGGTATTGTGTGGAGTGGAAGATTCAGAAGGTCGGGCTGCTGCCGGTTTCGAAGACACCGAGATTAGGTGTATTAATGAAACCGGAGGTGAGTCATGGAGCGACGGAAGTTTACGCGGGAGTTCAAACAGGAAGCGGTCAAGCTGATCACGGAACGGGGTGACTGAGGTGATTGATTGGAAACTCATTGAAACCCATTTGCCGGATATGCTCCGTGCCGTAATCTCAATAAAAAAAGGGAAAATTAAGGCATCGACCATTCTGAGGGCGAATAGGAACATATAGCAGGAAGAATCGGCTCTACCTGGCTTTTCAGGAACTCGGTCGCAGTCCGGACAATCTTCCTGCTTCGTTTTCTCTCCACCCAGAGTCTTCGTAATTTGATTCAGTCGGCGACCAACAAATCAGAAGCGCTGAACTCCTTTCTAAAGTGGGTCTTTTTGGAGGGCAGGGGGTCATCACGGAAAATGACCGCGAAGAGCAGAGAAAAGCGATCAAGTACAATCATCTCGTATCGAACCTGATTATCTTTCATACCGTTTTCTCCCTGACGCAGGTTCTGGATAATCTGGTCAGGCAGGGGTATTCAATTCATAGAGAGACAATCAGCTTTGTCAGCCCGTTCATTACCGAGCATATTAACCGATTTGGAAATTACTCATTAAATTTAAAGCGAAGGACGCCGCCTTTGAAGATCGGAAGGAACTGGAAGGCAAAGATCGCGTGATGTTCCGTTCGCAGAGGAGGTATACTTCCTTCAGTCCTTATGGCCCCTTTTTACACGAATCGTTGCCATAAGCGTGTTTGGGTGGTAATCGTAATACATGGTCGTATCGACACTGATGCTTCTGCGTCTAGGCGCCCAAAGTGAATCATCAGTCTGCAGTGATCTGTTTTCACTGAATCTGTGGGGAAAAAACAAAAAGGTTGACAACGAGAATTAAAAAAGACTATTTTCTGGGCATGGTCTCTTTACTCTACAAGAAGGTAATGCTTTCTTTTCTCGCCTCGATCTATTTGACTGTCCTCATTCTAGGAACCCTTTGCGCGTTCGATTCCCCCACGGAGCAGAGCCATCACCATGGCCGGACGGTCTCGCACAGCGCCTCTTGTCTCCTCGCCTGCGCAGCCACCGTCACCGACCGGACGCAAATGGTTCCCCTGACCCTCTCTCTGTTATTCATCGGAACGGTTCTGACCTTTCGGAAAACGCTCCCCCCTCAATCCCTTCTACTGCGGCTTCACAGCCGGGCCCCTCCCCTCTGAACCCTATTTAACATTCCCTGAATGAGCCCGCTCCCGAATGGGGCCATTCTCTTGGTTCACCCGCGATCCGCCTGAAAGGCAAGGCTTCGCACGCTCCTTAACTTGTGAACACGATGTCCAGAGTGTGGATTAAACAGACCGCCCTTCTCTTTACGCTGGTCTATCTTATCTCGACCGGCCTGATCATGGTTCGCGCCGAGGGGCATGCCCTCAGCCATGAGGAGCATGCGGAGGATCATGCCAAGCAGCATGCCTCTTTCATCTGCACCTGGATGTGCGCCGCCTCGACCTTCGTCCACACATCGGGGCAGACCCTCGACGGACGATCGACCCCTTCTTTTGAAAGCCCGACCATCCAACCGGAAGAACCTCCCCGGCCGCAACCCCTTTCCACCGGTACCATCCGGCCCCCACCTTTCCTTTCCTAATTATTCCATCTCCATCCCTTACTCATTCGGAACGCGCCGTTGCGGAAGAGACCGCCTGCACATCGGTGTTCGGCTCAGTCCCGCTCGGCGCGATCCGGAACCACTGAAAAAGGAGTCCTCATGCGTCGGATCGTTTTATGGAATATCACTTTACTCGCCGGTTTGATCGCAATACTGAGCGCGAAGGTCGCCTTCGCGAGCTGCGGATCGGCGAACTGCTTCCTCGTCACCGGCACTCAAGAAGGAATCACCACCCCGGGCCAGATTGTCATCGACCTTTCTTATCGCTGGGTCCCGATGGATCAGATCCAGCGCGGGACAGACAGCGATTCAGAAGCCCTCGTCCCCGCGATTGATTTTGAAAACGGGGTGATCGCCCCCGACAGCCACAGCGAGATTCGAACCAACAACGAGTTGTTTCAGCTCGATCTCGGTTTTGGGGTGACGGAGCGATTCACCCTCACTGCTTCGCTCCCTTTTTCAACCTTCGCACCCACGAACATTCCCATGACGGGGGCGAGTTCAGCCGGTCGGACAGGACCTCCGGCTTCGGTGATATCCGTTTGACTGGAAAATACGCCCTTTTGGTCAGCACCAAGAATCTCCTTGTCGGCGGCTTGGGAATAAAAACCCCGACAGGTGAGTACAAACTCCTAGATAGCGACGGCGCAATCAACGAGCCGACGATTCAGCCGGGCACTGGATCGTGGGACGGGATCGCCTCGCTCTATTATGCTTACCAGGTCATCCCGCATCAATTCGATACCTTCGTCTCCACCTCGTATCAGGTCAACACCGAGAACCCGCTCGACTATCGCTTCGGAAACATTTTCATTTTAAATGCGGGGGGCTCTTATCGCCTCATGGAAAAGGCGTTGGTCAGTCTCCAAGTCAATCTTCGCCAGGCGCCGCATGATGAATTTAAGGGAGAGACAGTCCCGAGCACCGGCGGCAGGTGGGTCTATTTGACGCCGGGGTGACCCTCCAGGCCTCCCCCAACACGGCGCTTTATACCCATGTCCAACTGCCGGTCTATCAAGAGGTCAACGAGGTGAACATCGCCCCTCGCTACGGCTTCATTTTCGGGTCTCCCATGTTTTCTAACGTTTGTCAAATTGGAGGAAGCGCCATGAATTCCAAAAAGCAGGTTACTCGTTTTAGATTATTGATCGCCCTATCCACCCTTTTTGCCGTCACTGGATGCGGCAGCCAGTCGAGCCCGCCTTCCAGTCTTTCGCAAAGTGCAGGGGCACCCGCCGGGGTGGAAGCCCGGATCTTCGTCGGGAATACCAACAAAACCGTCTCCGTGATCAATCATGGCGATGCGGGAAATTCAATCTCCTCCTCCATCGACGTCGGTTCGAACCCGGGGGACATGGCCTCTTCGAACAAGAACCATATCTTTGTCAACATGGGGAGCACGAACCAAACCGCGGCCCTCGATCCGGTCGGGGAGACGGCGACATTCAAGAAATTCATCGCCGTTGGCCAGCGGCCGGCCCACATTCATCAGGAAACGCCCGATGGAAGCCGGATTTGGGTTATGAATGATGCCGATCCGAACACGGGAATCGATACGGTCACCTCCGCCTGTAATACCGCCCAGACCGCTTCGGTCTCGGTCATTCAGAATCACGGCGAAGGGGGCGAAGAAGAAAGCAATCCCGGAGAGGTTCTGGCCACAATTTGTGTGGGCAAGGGGCATCATAACACCGCATTTACCTATCCGACGCCGACCGCTCCGTCGGTTCCGCTTCGCGCCTTCATCAGCAATCAGATCTCGGGAAACATCTCCGTCATCGATAATGATCCCGCCTCCGCCAACTATCTGAAGGTCATCGGGACAATCGATCTCTGCGACCCGAGCAAGGAATCCGGCGGCGTCTGTGACGCCGATCCGTCCACATCAAATGAGTCCGGCCCACACGGGATGTATTTCTCTCCGGTCAACGGGAGGATTTACAACCATAATGAAGAATACAAGAACGTCGTTGTCATCAACCCCTCAGTTACTGATTTTAGCCTTGCGATCGAGGCAACACTGGACACAGGGTTCTCTGGCGCAACCCGCCTCAGTGCGGATGGACGCTTCTTTTTCGTTCGAGGAACCGACACGCAATCTGATGCAACCCGGGTCACCGGAAAACTCGCTATTGTCAATGTCGCCGATAACAGCTTCACCGTGGTGGACCTTCCGGATTTCTCTCCCAGCTCTCTCGCATTCACGGCGGATGGAAGAAAGCTCTACATCGCTTCCGGAGCCTCCGGAAACACCGATCAGAAAGCGAGCCAAAAGAGTAATGTCGTTTCTGTGTTTGACACCACAGCGCTTCCGGTACTGCCGCTTCTTAAAGAGATCACCGTCGGAGCGACGACGGCGGGAAGATCGATCGGGATTCTGGAGCATGACGGAGAAGCAACGCATGCTTTGCCACCAATCGAGCGGACGGCACCGTGTCGGTGATTGATGCGCAGACCGATGCGGAGATCGACAAAATTCAAGTCGGGGGGACGCCGACAAGCCTTTTGTCTTCCCAATGGAAGGGGCGCTTGCTCATTAATAAATAGAGGTTTCAGATGAAAAATAGAATCAGAAAGGAATAAAGGGAGGGCGCCAGCCCCCTCCCCTTCTCAATCCGTGGATCGGATTCTTCGGAGTCTTTCTCTTTGCCTGGGGACTGTTTGTGGGGATGGAAGCAAGCCGCCGCAGATCGGCGGCCCGGCCCCTTCCTTCGAAGCGGAGACACTGGAAGGGAAGAAGGTTTCTCTGGAAGACTACCGGGGGAAGGTGGTGCTGTTGACTTTCTGGGCGACCTGGTGCGAGCCTTGTAAAAAGGAGATGCCGAAATTCAAGGCGCGCTTATGAAAAACACAAGGAGGACGGTTTGGCCGTTCTGGCGGTAAATTTCGGAGAGAAACGAGGGACGGCACAGGCTTTCTTTCAAAAAGCCGGTCTTACCTTTCCATCGCTGCTTGATCGGAGAGGGCAGATATTGCGGAGCGCTTCGGCGTTATCAGTCTACCGGTCACTTTTTTTATCGACCGGGATGGTATCATTCGGAGGCGCATCTCCGGGGGCATCTTGACGGCCGACGGAATCGGAAGAAGCTTTCAGACTCTCCAGAAAAGCGGCAGCAAGAGTGGTAAGACTGTTTGCGCGTAGCCATAATTCTTAAACTTTTAATAAATAGTTTCCGTCTTGCGCAAGAGTCGCTTCCTGATGCATCGGCCTCTTTTCCTGAAAACCTGAATACTATAATTTCGTATATTTGAGTGACTCCTTCCTTGCGAAATCACCAAAGATTTTCCTCTGTTTTCATTTCTGGTTATCTCACCATTCATTTGGATGAAGGAAATATGGAGATTACGAAATCGGTATTATATTTTTTCTAGCCGGGCTATGTGGAATTGGGAGACGCTTATCTGATCTAGCTTTGGCTGAGGGAAGGAAAATCACTTTGGCTTGCGTTCCTGGGAGCGGTCGTATTAGTCGTCTATGGTTTTACCCATACCATGCAGCCCGCCAATTACGGGCGAGTCCAAGCAGCCTACAGCGGATTTTTTATTGTGCTGGCCTTGTTTTTAGGGGTTGGAAAATCGATAAAGGTCGTCCCGGATAAATTTGACCTGATCGGTTCAGCCGTGCTTTGATAGCCGTCTGTATCATCATGTATTGGCCGAGGGGTTGAGTTCATTGGATTCCCACAATAAGTGATCTTCAGAAAAGGAGGGTCCCTTGACTAGTTTGCTAAGATGATGTCAAGGATGATGGGCCAGATCCACCAAGAACTCTGATATCCTATTTAAGTTTTGTATGCCCGCCAAGCATGGCCCTTTTAAGGAGCTTTTGAAGGGCAACCCTTGACCCCTTAACCGCATATTACATCGAGTCTCCATTTTGAAGGAGATGAAATGATTCGACGGGTCAATTTGTGCGCCACATTGTCGGCTGCCGAGATGCCCACGTTTTGCCTAATTAATAGTCAGTTACTGGACGATTGGTTCAACTCAGCTAACCCAATCGTTATAGCGAGCAGCGGGGCGGACGAAGGATAAAACGGCATCGTAGGGAGAAAGCGGCTAAGATTCTGAGGGATCGCCTATTTGAATCCGGCGGAAATATGAGACAAGCAAAGATTGACTTCCCAGCAGGACTTCGGATCCGAGTGAATACCGAGAATGAGTCATACGACTTCTTTATTTGATCCAAACTACCACCCGTTATAAAATGCTTTACTGGATTATAGTATCGACCACTTACCGGAGATAAGACAACGCATGCCATTTAGTAGAAAGTCGGCCTCCGTCAAATCCGACCGTCGAATTGCTTTACTTCTCCGAGAAAGGACCAGCACTCCTGTCGATATACTAAAAATTGCTTCTCAATTAGGACTTGCCCCTTCGACCATTGAGAAGATACTCAGAGGGCAACCGATTTCCGATCTTACCAAAAGGAAGATTGGTCCAATTTTGGAGGAAAGTAGAGAGAATAGTTCCGTGCGCCGAAGGCGAGGAGCGGGTCAAAAGGCTCCGGGAAGTTCATCGTCTCTACCAGTTGAAAGGATCACTTGAAGCGGTTGGGGTCGAACTTGGCCTTAGCCGTGAGAGAGTCCGTCAACTGCTGAAAAGAGGAGTCCAGATTGGACTCTTCGAATACACGCCCCCCAGGAAGACGGAGGTATCAAAACGAAAATTCTGGAGGATTACGAACATTTTATCTCCCTTAGAGCGGTTGCGAGAGCAACAAGATCACCATTTCGAGCCTCTATCGTCTTCTTAGGCATTATAAGATTAGCGATACCCGACTAAAAAAGCTGAAAAATCTCCGGCAAGAAGCGCATTTGTATTGAACGGTATAACATGATCGTTCGATCTTTGGGATTTCATCCGACAACCACTCGACTCCAACAGATCGGTATAGCCCGATCGTTGTTAAGTAATATCCGGAAAAATCTGGGGTTCCATTGGATGCTTTTAGACGGGAACTCGGAATCTTTATCTGAATTATTTCAGCCTCGACCCCCTCTCCCCGCGAGATCAAAAATTAATATTTTCTTCTCCCCCCCCCCCCCCCACACACCCCCCTCCCCGCTTTTCCCCGTTCAGGCCAATCGTTATCTGTTTTCTTCATCACCTGCTCCAATCTCTCTCCAGGCTCGATATATCGATTTTGGAACACTCGAGGGTCGGCACGATCCGGATTTTTCCCGAGATATTCGGCCTATAAAGTTTCGCTTTCGCTAGGATCTCAGGTCGATCGGTTGAATATCGACCTTTACATTTGAATTCAAGAAATACCGAATCCCGTCCCGCATCACATCTTTGATGGGACACTTTTTCCGATCCGCAACGATCGTTAAGAGCGCTTGTTCGGTCGGGGCGAAATCTTCCAGGAAACCGCGTGTGAATCGGCGGATACCCTCCGCCTGCCGCTTCGCTTGCGTGTTAGAGTTGCGTCCTCTGCCATGATTGCTTTCTCCTTATCGAGTAAGTGCGATTGATCGGCTTGCCGTTAGGGTTGTTCCACCTTCCTCTTGCTTCCGTTCAAGAGTTCCCGGATTCCACCCAGGGCCGATAGGATGCCGGTGGCTTCGTAAGGAACCATGATGAGCTTGCTCTTCTCCCCTCCGAGGATCGTCTTCGAGGCTTCCAGGTATCGCATGGCGATGAGATACTGGATGGCATTTTGGTCCGGCGATTCCTTGGTCGCATTGATGATTTGCGCGATTGCCTTCGCTTCTCCTTCTGCCGCCTTCTGGCGGGCCTCGGCTTCCCCCTCCGCGATGAGAACCTGAGATTCTTTAAATCCTTCGGCTTTGGTAATCTCCGCGGTCTTGATCCCCTCTGCCTCGAGAATCCTGGATTGCTTCATTCCCTCCGATTCGAGGACCGCGGCGCGCTTGGCTCGCTCCGCACGCATTTGCGCCTCCATCGCATCCCGGATACTCGCGGGAGGGATGATGTCTTGTAGTTCAACGCGATTGACCTTGATTCCCCACTTTCCTGTCACATCGTCGAGGGTAGTCCTGAGCTTTTTATTGATCTGATCGCGTGAAGAGAGCGTTGCGTCTAAATCCAGCTCTCCGATCAAGTTTCTGAGCGTCGTCTGTGTCAGTTTTTCAATCGCATCCGGCAGATTCGCGATCTCATAGACCGTCTTTACAGGATCTGTGATCTGAAAATAGAGAACCGCATTGATGTCGATCTGGACGTTATCTTTGGTGATCACCGCCTGTTTTGGAAAATCATAGACGGTCTCCCTCAGATCGATCCGGCTGATCCGTTCTTTTTTGATGATCGTTCTTCCATCGATATCGGTGACGGCATAGCGCCAGTCGATTTCTCGCGGCTTGTCAAGCAAAGGGATGATAAAGTTGATTCCGGATTTAAGATCTCGATGATAGGAGCCGAGGCGTTCAATCACAATCGTCTCCGCCTGTTGCACGATCCTCATGCCAAGAACCGCAATAAGAAGGAGAAATCCGGCAACCAGGATAAAGAGAGCGACGCTAGCCATTTTGGACTCCATTTAAATGGGCTTTCTTTACGGTCAATTCAGTTCCTTGGACATGGATTACCTCGATCACTTCATTGAGCTCTATCGGCGCATTCTTTTCCGAGATCGCTTTCCAGTCATCACCTCCGACAAGCACCCGCCCGCGGCCGATCTCCGGGTCGATTCGTTCACTCACCCTTCCCCTTTGGCCGATTAAAGCTTCGGCGTTCGTTTTTTGGCGGCCAGCGGGAAGATAGAAATATTTCTCCACGATCGGCTTGACCGTGTAGAGGAACGCCGCTGAGACGATAAAGAACGTGAAACTCTGCGCGGCGAAACCAAGTTCCAACCCGGCGGCGAGCGCGGCGGCGAGGCAGCCGACCCCGGCGCCGGCGAGTGCGAACCCGGCCGTGAATATTTCGGCGACCAGAAGGAGTATTCCCGCCATGAACCAGATCTGCCAAGGTGCGAAATCCATTTCTGCTCACTATCCGCTGGCGCCGGCTATCCCAGATGAATTTCGATCGACTTGCTATCGCACAGCATCGCCGCATTCTCATCGAAGATGCACGCCCTGCCGATCGCCAGGAGATTCCCCGTCCGGCTGATCTCTTTTGACTCCGTGGGGCTGTCACTGCAGGTAAGGCTCGCCGATTGACCGGAATCCCGCCCACCATATTCACAGACCCGGAGCGCCATGCCCTCGCTCTGACAACTGGCGTGCAGCGGGCAATTCAGGCTAAATACCCGCGTTTGATCGGAGAGTGCGAGGGCGTCTTCGCCCACGTATAACTCAAAGGTATACAGTCCGCTCGGGCTCGCGTACGATACATCCCACCCCACCTGAATCTGTTTTCCGTCATCGATGATCGCGGGGCTGATCGAGAGCTCTTTCAGATTCACGAAGGAGTCTGACCGGCGCTCGTCCTCCCGCTGCAAGCCACAGGCTGCCAGGAAAAATGTCCCGATCATCACCATTCCGAGAAGATGTCTGGGGCGTATCTTCATCCTGCTTCTCCGCCGATCCGATCGCGCAAACAACCGCGCTTGAGGTATATCCGCTAACGACTTGCCGACCGCGAATCCATCTCCACCATGGAACGAAGCATCCGGTATATGAACCGTTCGTATTTCCTTCTCTTCTGATCGCTTCGCGCGTTATAACAACCAACGGCGGTCCAGTTATAGCCGTATTGCGTGATACATCCTGAGAGAATCCAGGCGCCCACCTTTACGTTCTGGCACGGATTGCTGAGCGATTTCCAAATTCTCTCACCCAGATGGTCCGCCCATGACGAGTTGATCTGCATCAGCCCATAGTCATAGGTCCCGTTTGCATTCCGGTTGATCGCTTCGGGGTCCAGCCGCGATTCATGGCGGGCGATCGCCTCGAGTAGCTTCGGAGAGATCGCGAACATCCGGCCCGCTTCGTCGAAGCAGAATGCTTCCACATTTTTGGACGAGACGAGAAAGAGAAGTAGAATCGCCGCCGTGAAGAACCGCCGCGGGGCCCGCCTGCGTCTGAGGGTATCTGCGCGGGGTGTTGTCTCCGAGAGAATCGGCCGCCCGAGGCCATGTTGCATCGTTCGTTTTGACTTTCTCATCTGCCCTTGCTACCCTATTTACATAGGAAAGAGTAGAGATGATTCTGATCGCCCATCTTAAGCCCGAGAGGGTGAATCGAATTTCGGAGCGTAGTCATCCATGAAGAGCCTCCTTTTGATTCTTGCCGCCATCATCGTCTATGTCCTCTCAAGCCTCTTCCGTTCGCGAAGCGGAGGGCGCGTGATCTCCCGCCTCGAAGAGGAGGAAGAATACCTCGATGATCTTGGTCGGCGCCGAGAGGCGGAAGAGCACGATCCGTCCATCCCCGGCAGTACGGCCTGGTTTACGCACGACACAGACTGACCGCCTCCGATCAAAAAAATCTTCAACCCCCATCATCTGCCCCGGTCACCTTGCTTCTCGCTTCCGCCTTCTTGGCTCTCCTGTCGATGCGTCCAGCCGTCGACATAGCTGCCGACGGTGGAGAGGACGCTCAGCGCGCTCTGTTTTAAATCTTTCGCCTCTTCGACCTTCTGGTAAAGCGGCCGGGTGAATTCTCCGGTCCTTCGCGCGACCAACTCAACCGCTCGCGAATCAGACAACCCCTTCTCCTCCGCCTCCGAGACCGCGTCTTTTAAAACACGGCTATAGGCGGCGCCGACCAGATTGACGGTTTCAACCGTGCGATAATCAAGGCCGGCCGCTCCTTTAGGCCTGATCGGCATGGCGAAGTCCCCGGGAGCCCTCACATCGACGGCGCCCCCCGCATGCATCGAATCTGTCTGGAAATGCTGCATGAGGACCTTCCAGTCGTTTACCAAGCCGCTGACCGTCCCGGCGACCGCCGCGTCATATTGGAACCGATCGAATCTTTCGGGATTCGACTGGTGCTGACCCTGCTCCCAGACCTTCTTCGCCAGTTTTGGATTGTCGGTGAGCGCCATCTGCAGGGCGTTCTGTAATAAGAAGCCGGCGCCGATGACCTCCTGCTCAAGATCCTTGTGAAGGTGCTCGCGCCCGCTCGAGCTGCTGATAAAGTCTTTCGATGCGATGGAGCCGCCGCTGGCGACCGCAAGATCGCCTGGAATCGTCCCTTGGCTGGGATAGTGACCCTCCACGCGGGCCGATCTTCCCTGATCGGCGATATTTCTTAACCCTTCGACGATGTTCGGAAGGATTCCGCGCTCCTCCAGAACATTCGCCAAGCTCCTGAGCTGCTCCGGCTTAAAAGTCCCCGTGAGCGTCATTCCCTCTTCCATGGACGCTTTTGCGACGTCAAGCCCGACCCGCCGGATGTCCCCCTGACTGTCCTGGAGCATGTTGGTTCGAATGGCGCCAGGCGAAGCGGGTTCGTCCGGACCGAGATTGAATTCAGCCAGGGCGGCACCCCGATCGGCACTGAAGACGAAGGTTCCATCCCCATTGCTCTTCGGTCCAGGAAGAATCGCATAGTCTTTAAGGCTTCCGACCAAACTCATCCGCATGCCGTTGGAGATCCCTTCGATTTGGACCGTCCCGCCTCGAACGGAAACGGTGCCGCTGCTGAATTCAAAACTCCCCTGCTGCGTGTCAACCACCAGCCCCTTCTGGGGGTCGATCTCCTGATACGAGACACGCTCCTGGATCGCCTGCTCACCGCGATAGAGGGAGGCGGCCACAAGCGCCCCCGAAGGGCTGAATTGATACTCATACTTCATGCCGGGCGCGATCGCCTGCGCCACCCGCGTCATTCCGGCCGCTTCCGCGTCGGACTTTAGCGCGCCGACGTTCTCTTCATCGGTAATCCCCGTCTTCCTGAGAACGCCGCCTTTATACTCTTCGGAGCCTTGGCTATCGGTTGTGGAGGCCTCCACGATCCGGCCGCCCGAAATGGTCATTCTTCTCTCGCGCCCGTTCTCATACCCCTGAATCGACCCGCTCACAATCTGCTCCGCCCCATCGCCGTCTTTCGCTACGATCAAATCGGAAGCGGCGCTAAACACGCCGCCGTTTTCCGAGCGGAACGTGCTCCCTTTCTCGTAAACCGCCGACTCTCCGTTGTCTGTTTTCTGACCCCGCATGACTCCCACTCGGCCCTGGAAGCCGCTTTGGAAATCACGCACGAATCCCTCTCCGACAGGGGTGGCGGCGCTGATCGAGGAGGTCTGGATGGGGCTGCTGAATGAGCCTGTCTGTTGCGAGTAGCTGTGTGCGGCGCGTGTTGAATCCCAGGTGTTGCTTCCGGCGGAGAACCGCGCGGCGCTGCCGGTTCCGAGGTAGCTTGAATAATCCTGCCTGTTTGCTTTCGCCGAGTTGTAATGGAGATTTCCGTATGAGGCGCTCCCCGCGGCCATCTCCCCCGCGGGTCCTCCCGCCTGGCCGCCGATCGAGCCCGCCGCCGCGCCGCTGATCGCGGAGAGGGCGACGAATGAAAATCCCCGGCGACAAACGCGGCCATGGTTGGAATCATCCAGTAGAGAGAGCCGGCCATGTTCACATAGTCGAGCAGACTGCTGTCGACGATCTCTTTGGACCGGATGATGTAGTTCCCTCCGGCCGAGACCGTGAGAAAATGGCTTGCCTTCACATTGATGATCAGGTTGAGGATCACATCCCCCAACTGCCAGAGGGAGAGCCACAGAAGGGTGAAGAGAAAACCGAGAGCGACCTTCCCCATCATCGGCGTGAGAAGAAGCAGAATGAGGAGCGGGATGAATGTGACGAGAATGACCGTTAAGACCCCTTTCAATACCGGAATGTATTTCGAGCCGAGGATGCCGGTCAACGCGAGGTTCTGGCGGACCGTCTCCTCCGCTTTTCCGCTCCCATAGCCGAGCTGGGTTGCGGAGATGCCGTGCGCGGCCGCCCAGCTGGCATACCCTTCTCTTAGGTGATTCATCGAGATCGACTGCAGAAGGAAGCCTTCTCCGGTGGCGGTGTAATTCAGAAAATAAGGAGATGCGACACCGATGACGTTCGACAGCTGCAGCGAAGAATACCCGCCCAACGAGGCGCCGGCGTATGGAAGTCCGGTGTCGGTGATATAGGTGCTCAGCCGCCCGGTGAGCTGCGTGTACGCATTGAGGCAATGATCGACGGCGCCGTTGGTATTCGCGCTGTCATAGAGGAGGGTGGTTCGAGCCGGGTTCGTGTTTCCGAGATCTTCCCAGAGGGTGCCGGAGGAGACCAGCGCGCCCTCGTTTTTGGTCCCATCCAAAACGTCCGGAACGACGCAGTCGACGACATACGCGTTGATCGAGAGGTAGAGATAAGGGTCGATGATCCGCTGCTGTCCCGCCTGAAGAAGCGCTCCGATCCCGGAGAAGAATCCGGAGTTCGTGTATTTTAGATTATCCGGGAGGGAGAAGACCGTCTCCATCCGCTCTCCCATGACTTTTTGCAGGAGCGAGAACCAGGCGATCGGCCGCGCGACGCCGATCGGGACCTCGGTGATGACCTGGTCGTAGGCCGCGTTCTGCCGATCGATAATGACGACGTCGGTCTTGACGGCGGTAAACAGAGACCAGACCAGAATTTGCGCGATGTAGACCTTCGGAAGCATGAACGGGTCCGCTCTGGTAAACAGGTTGCCGGAATAGGTGACGATCACGTACACCAGCGATAGCAGGGCGACGATTTTGAAGAGGCCGATGAAATCGCCCGTGCCGATCAGCCATTTCGTTCCGTTGAGGACCTGCGCGATAATATCGCCGTAGCCCCAGGTGTAGATCGTCTCATCCGCGAAGCTGGTTTCCGGAAGAAGAAGCAGTAGAGTCGCTGCAAGCGAGACTAACCGCAATGTTCGGTTCATCACGAAGATCCCTCACCGCCGAGCAACGCCGAGGCCTCCGAGAAAATCTCGTCGGGTGGGTAGAGCGTCCCCACGAGTAGATGCCCGGACTCCGGATAGAAGTAGAACGTATTCTCTTCCGTATCGACCTCAAACAGGCCCGGGATCGCGGTCGCCTTCACTTCTCTGAATCCAAACTGAGGATGGCGTCCGAGGAAAGCGCGCTCTACCTCGACGAGCGAGGGGCGACCGACCGCCGGAATAACGCACCCCTGGAAATCATCGGCCGCGCTGCATCCGACCAGCAGGGCGAGAAAACACCCGGCCAGCCTATTTCGACTCCCCATCGCAGATCCCCTTTTCCGAGACACACACCCGCCGGCACTTCCAGGCGGATTCTTCTTCCTCGTTGCAGCGCTCCGCGCCGGTACTGACGATGCGATCGATCACGACACCCCGGCGCAAGAGGATCGCCTCGGCCGCCTTCGCCCGCCGGCGCGAGAGGGCGCGATTCTGATCCGCCGATCCCTCCGGCGAGGCCATTCCGATTAAAGTCACCCGATCTCCCTGGGTGAATAGATCGAGCTTAACGCGCTCGTCGGCGCGGACTTCAGCCGACTGACGATCAAAGTAGAGAACGACTTCCTTTGTCCGCGCCGTCTCCGTCCTCTCGTCGGAAGAAGCCTCGTTTGTCGCTTCGGGCGGAGCCAATCTGATCGCCACCGCCGGTCTTTTTAATAAGGGATGCAGGCTGATCGACTGGTGATGCTCGACGAGGACATGCTGCTCGACATGTAGATAATGGTCGATGCCCGTGCCTGGCACGTCGAATCCAAAGACCATGCTTTCCCCCCCTTTTTTCGGAACAGGTTTCTAGATAATCGGCCGCATCCGGTGAACGATGAATTTCTCATCGACCAAACCGTAGTAGCGGCTATCATAGCTCATCGGATGCGACGCCAAGACGAAATACGATTTCTCCGGGATCGTTCCGTCGTATGTCATGATCTGCAAGGGCCGACCTGCGCTGTCTTTGAATTGCGCTCTGGCGATTTCCCTCCCATTACAGAAGAAGACCCCTTCTTCGACCCGAAGATGATCCCCCCCTCGGCAGGCGACCTGCTTTATCAAAAATCGAACATGCTCCACATATCGGTTCTGAAAGAAGACCCTCAATTCGACATACTCTCCCGTCCGGTAGTCGCTTCCGGGCGGAGATTCAATCCAGATCCGCCACGGAAATGAGCGATCTTTGGTCGCCACGATCTTGTAAGGCAGCCGATCGTAGACGACGGGAAGAGCCGCGAAAACAATCAGAGCGGCGAGAAAGACGGAGCTGATCTTAATTTTTCTGCTCAAAGCGGGCTGTGATATCTTCATGTTTTCCCAACACGCATTGTTTGATGAAAACGAGCGGCTCTCCTTGAAGATCCCGCTCAAGCTTTCCGAGGAACGCCTTCTGGCGCGCGAGCGCTTCATCAAAGGTGATCTCTCCCTCATTGGCCAGCTTCACCCATTTCGCCCTCTGATGATCGATCAGCGCCACGGTATCGACGACGCGGATCTTTATTAGAGCGTGCTTCGTCACCCAGAGCGTCGCGATGTTCGAGAAGATGATCAGAACGACAATGAGGCTCCAGCCGTACCATTTCATTTGAGCGCCTCCTCGATTTCACGCACGGCTTCCGTGAAAGTTCGGCCCGCGGCGACGAGCTGTTTGATCTTGTGGCGCACCTCATCGTCGGTGAAGAACATCGCTTTCAAGAAGGAATCGAGAACCACCCTTCCTTTGGTCCGGATCCCCTCCGCGCAGATCAGAACCTCGCTGAACTCCCCTCGCACGAGTTTCACGCTGTCCATGAGGGATTCCTCATAAGGGGTGAAGGAGAACTGATTGCTCTTCTTTAAGGCTTGGCGCGAAGTGGCCTGCTGCAGGGTAAAGAGCTGCCAGGCGCTATTCTGGACCACCACGCGCCCCGCGCGGGAGAGACCATCGGTTCCTTGGAAGTCTTCATATCCCTGGGTGCCGAGCATGATCGCCGCCCCGTGTTTTCCGAACCGGCGGTAGGCCTGCTCGATGAAGAGGTCGATCCGGGGCGTGCCGAGGAATTTATGGGCCTCATCGATGATCACGATGTCGCCGGCATATTTGTGCGACTCGACGCGATAGATCTCCCGAGAGATGTGAAACGTCATCAGCATCAGCGCCGGATCCCGGAGCTCCGGAATGTTCTCCAGCGTATCGTTCTCCATCACGACGAGCGGCGACGTGAAGCGTATCTTCGACTCCCGATTGAAGAAAGCGCCGTACTGACCCTTGGAGCGGTAGGGCTTCAGCGTGGTGATGAAATCGCGGACCCGGTTGTCATGGCTGACCTTCTCGAGCATCTCGCAGGTGCTGTCGATGTCGCTATCCTGCGCGTATTTCTGGAAGCTCTCCTGGATGGCGTCCGCCAGATGCGACGAAATCAGCTTCTCCAGCTGCTCGTTTAACACCCGCTCTTTCGGGGAGCCCATCAGAAAGTAGAAATCGCAGAGGAATTTCAGATACTCGTTGAGCATCGCGGCATCAAGGATGGTGGTGAATGGGTTCATGCTCTTGGCGCGATCCAGGCGCTGCTCGAAGAACTCGCCGTCAAAGATGTGGGCGAGGCGCTCGTAGGAGCGTCCGATATCGACGATCCAGCAGCGATAATTCGCGAGGAGGTACTTGGCCGATGTGAGCTGCAGCAACACGCTCTTTCCGGAGCGTGTGGTGCCGACGACGTAAGCGTTGAATCCCCCGCGGGGGCTTGAAAACAGATCCCATCCCATCAATCCGCCCCGGGGGGGTCAATAGGACCTGGGGCTTTGTACCGCTCCAGTCGGCTGAGATCGGTGCCAATGTCGCGACGTTCTCCTCGAAAACGACACGCCCTCGATTGAGAAATCCCGCCGTCGTGGCATCGTATCCGAACGGAAGATTCGAAAGCAGAACCGGCAGGTGAATGTAGAGGTCCTCTTCCAGTCGGAATCCCAGCCCCCTGAAATAGCTTGTGAACGATCCGGCGGCGGTGTTCAAGTGATTGGGATCTTTTGCGAAGATCATCAAGGAGAGGTTGACGCGGTAGCATCTTCCCCCCTTCTCGATCCTCTCTTTCGCGGGCTGCAGGTCCATATGTTTGAATTTCAGCCGGGGAAAGAGGGCGTACGGATATTTTTGGGAGAGCACCATCGACGCATTCGAGTCGATCCGCCGCATCTCGTTATCGGTGAGCTTGATGGCGTTCAGCACGATCAGAAAGGGGTGGTCATGATTCTGGTCGGTGAATATATTTCCCGTATAATCGAGGACCTGGCCGAGCGACCACGCCTCCGGGTACTCCTTGACGTTGAGCGACTTGACGCAGATATCATCGACGCTGACATATTCCCTGTCGCGAACCACTTCCGTGTCGTTCGCGATGCACATGTCGGAGATGCGGGCGCCGTCCCACTTCGGCTTATGACGCATGTCGTGCCTCCCGTTCAGGAGGGGATAGATAAAACTGATCAAGCCGTTCGGCTCAAGCGGCGCCGGATTAAGAAACGCGCCCTTCAACGCTCCGGTGAACTTGTCCTTCAGATCGCAGGCCTCCTTATAGCGCGTCTCGTCGGAGAGCGGAGAATGGCCGTTCGCGTGCTTCTTCCCAAAGATCGCTCTCAGAAATTGATCAAACAGGGTGTGTTCTTTCTCTTTGCCGCCGATCTTCACCGTGATGACCAGACGGAACGTTCGAAGCGGCGCGGTAAAGTGCTTGGAGATCTTCGACCAGGCCGCTCTTTCCAGAAAGGATTTGTAATTCTCAACGACCTCCCCGCAGAGCCCGTCTCGGCGTGTCTTCAGCTGCAACCAGCGGTCGATGATCGGAGTAGAGTCGGGCGAGGAGAAGAGAATGAACTGAACCGCGGCCCCTCCGGGGATACAGGCCAGCGTGGAGAGCAGTCCCTTGTAGACTTTGTCGTCAACCACCGGAAGCGGAGTGCATTCGACGGCGAATCCGAGCCCGCCGTCTGAGAGAATATACATCCCATGCCCCGTGTAATCTTGGTACGGCAGAAAATCCGCGAGATCCTTTCGGGCGAGTAAATGTTTATACTGTGTCGCGTTCATCGGACGCTTCCTATCGGTTCACTTGCCCAGTCGGGCCGGCTTCGCGCTCTCCAGCGGCTTGAGCTCTTTGATCTCGGGCCGGCGCTTCGAGAGCACCTGGTTATCCAATATCCAACGGCCCTCATCCTCTGTGATGAATTTGTACTTATCGCCGTTAAAGCCCCCGCCGCGATCGACATAAGGGAGAATATGAATGCGCAACACGGTCGGAGGCACCCGCAGCGGTGTCGGCGGCGCCTGCAGCAGCTTCGCCATCGCCTCCTCGCGCTCGCTGTCATATACACTTTTTGCAGCTGGTTTTTGGTCGGTCTCATGATCGAGCGTTTTTATTTTCGGCTTCGCGCTCGCGCAAGAAACGAGTAAAAAGGCGCTGACGACGATCGCTGTCATTTTCATTTTGCCTCTTTCTCCTTCGAGAGATGTTTCGGATGCCGTGCCGGACGGTCATCCAGGGTATATTCATAGACTTCCGACATCGAGGCGCAAACGCCTTCGTCGACCCCTTTCCGACAGTTCGCCTCCTCTTCGTACGGCAGCAGTACCTTGCTGCAGCCGCCGAAGAGAAAGCAGATCGATAAGACGAGCGAGGTTGTCTTCATTGGAGCACCTCCTGTTCGAAATCAAGTCCGCTGATAAACACCACATCGACCTCACGGCCCGCCGCGACTTCAATGACGGGAAAAGTGTCGTTGACGAGTTTCATGTAGAAGTCGGCGAGCTTCTCCGCGGCGCTGGCCGAGCCCGCGAAGAGGCCGGCCTGAAGCGCCTTACCCGAATCGATGGTCGAGACGGTGCCGGTCGGCTGAATCGAGACGATCGTGGCTTGCTGTTCATAGATCCCCGCCAGTCCGTCGAGGAAGCCGGCCACCAAGGTCCGGGCCAGGAGCGCCCCCTGCTTGCTGTAGACCCGGCCTAAAAGACCGTCTTTTCCGTCCTCGCCCGCGACATAGCCGTCGACCTCCTTTTCGATTCGCTTTCCGCTCGGCGTGAGGCAGGAGAGGACCTTGGTTTGGAAATACACCCTCTCCCCGGAGAGATCCGCTCTTGCAAAGCCTCCGACGAAGCACTCGCGCAGATCGGCGCTCCCCCGGTTCGGCAGGACCGTCTTCCCCGTCAACTTCAGCAGCGCGGGTCTCGGGTCTCCTTTTGCGTTCTGCTTGGTCGGCGCATCCACCCCTGAGATCAGAAGCGCTTTTGTGAAGGACCAGGCGGGAACGCCGACGCTCGCCGGCTTTTCCGGTTTTTTGTCATCCGTTTTCTTCTCTTCGAATTTCGGCCGCTCCGAAGCGATCAGTCCCGTGAGGAGCCGCTTGCTCGGTTTGTTGGGCGCCTGGATCCCCGCCGTGCGTGCCGGTGATGGAGGCGGCACCATCGGAGCACCCGTGACCGGCGGTCGCGGCGCCAACTGGTCCAAGGCCGGTAGAGGACCGGCCGCGGCGTCTTCCGGTTCAGGCGATTTCAAAGCGAACCGAGGCCCGCCTGAAGAGCGCGATACTTTCTCATTCGAGATCTCCTTCTGGAGATTCTTTACCGTCTGCTCCAGATCGGTGATCCGATCGCCAACCGTCTTGTTGAAGCTCTCCTCCGAGAGTTTTCTCTCATCGACCACTCTTACCGGCGGCCCGGCGGTGCGGCCCGGCTCGGCGGTTCCGGTAAAGATCATCGGAAGCAGAAAGAGGATTGCGACCAGAACGATCAGAACCATCCCCAAAACGATATATTTTCGGTTTTTTCTTTTTGGGAGTTTTCGATCATCGCGCTACTCTTTTCTCGTGACCACGATCATCCGAGAGGATTCGTTCTCGGAGAGCCGGGGTTTCACGATGGTGATGGCGAGCGGTTTTTTAAGATACGGCACGAAGAGCGCATCACTGATCTCCTCGATCGGCCGATTTGTCTTGATGAGATAGACCGAGACGATAAATTCAGCGCCTTTATATTGTGTGGTGAGCAGCAGGTCGAGCTCCTCGAAGCGCATCGCCATCTCCTCGACTTTCACCGGCTGATATCCGTCCGGTGGCTCCTCACGATAGGCGGCCCGAATCAGCCGCTCCAGGGTTTCCTCATACTCATTTCCTTTTTCAAATTGCCGCGCTTTCTCCTGATCGACAAGCGGAACCCGCAGCACCACCGTGGTGGTCTGCATCTCCTCTTTTGGAAGCAGAATGAGCGAGAACACCCTTCCCCCGCACTCCAGATAAAGATCCCGGGGCATGCTCGAATACGACAGGCTCGTCTCGCCATCCGGGCGGGTGATTTCCGAGGGGAGAAATTTGATATAGGCGTTCTTCCCTTCAAGGGTGACCTCCATCTCCTTCTCGGCCGAGTATTTCTTGCTGGTAAAAGGCTCAGGGCAGACCACGCGAATGAGTCCTCTTAGGGCGACCCCGACGTAATGATAGCCGTCTCCTTCCACCGTCTGGATGCTCTCTTCGGCCGAGGCCGCCCCGACCGCGAAGACAAAGCATGCGGCCGCGGTCGCGATCGGAACTCCCAAGGAGCGAAAGATCGTTTGATTCATTTTAGTCCGCCTCGATTTTGGTTACGAGAAATCGTCCGTTTCGGACGATAAAATAAAACGCGATCCGCTTGGTTTCCTCCGGCGGCTTATAAATATTCCCGATGATCCGCCGCAATGCGCCTTCAACCACAATCGTGCCTTTTTGTTCGGAAATCATGTATTTCATCGGGTAGAAGATCTGATAGGTGTCGGTCTCCTCGATCACCTTCGCCTGCCGGTTGAGCTCTTCGCGGATGATCTTCACCAATCCGGGGTCGGTCGTAAGATACGGGAGAATCATGTCGAAGGACTGTCGTGCGTTCGCGGGGCTGACCGATAAGAGCCGATCGGCCAAAAATGCGGATGTCTGCTCAAGATACGATCGGGAGACACGGTCCCCCGCGACCTGATATTCCCGCTCGAAGCTGGGCGGGGTTACCGTGACCGCTTTGTTCGTATACAACCGGTAGAAGGCGAAGCTCATCACCGTCAAGGCAAGCGCCATCGCCAGGCTCATGACGCTGAGAATATAGTTCTCCTTCCCTAGTTTCGTCCATTCGTTATACCAAGACATTTTCCGCCCCTTCCATTGATGAACCCGCTCGTTTGTCCCGATCACCGGATGAACTGCACAATCCAAAACTCCGGAATCCGGGCCGGAATCCCATACAGCCCGTATGAGTAGAGTAGGTGCCAGACGAACCCCGGCTGCTTGTTTTCTTTGGCTCGGGTATAGGCTTTCAGGAAGAGAAAACCGATGCCCGCTCCGATGATCGGGTGCTCCGTGAGAATGCCGACCAAGGGTCCCCCGGCGAGGAATAGCAGCTCATCCAGCTCCCACCAGAGTATCTGCGGCATCGCGTCTAGATATTTCGGGATATAATGCGGATCCATCGGGAATCTCCTTATTCTGCGATTCGCTCGCTCTGCAACGCAGTCGCGATCCGTCGCAGAGCGCCGCTTCTTGATTTCTCCTGAATCTGTCCGATCAAAAACTCAAAAGAAGCATCCCCATCGATGTGGTAATACGTCCCTACCTCCGCGTTTTCGATCAGGCCCTCTCCCCCGGAATCCTCCGAAACCCGAATGGATGGAACATAAACAAGGGCGGGAACCTGGTGGATGTTGTAGCGCCGGAACAGATTCGGATCGATCTCAAGGCGCACTGAAAACCGCTCGCACGCCGTCTTTTGTGCGAGGCAGTCCGGATCTTTTAGCAGAATGCCCATGGCGAATTCCTGCAGCGGCTTGCTTCGCTTCATTCCTCCGACATAACCTCGCAACACCATCACGATATTCGGGTCATGCAGCCGAGCCAGCGCCGCGGCGTAGGTGCGAAGGGTCTCTTGCGGCAGACTCGATGAGATAAAAAGATAGATCCGCTCGGAGGAAGGGAGAATTCCGGCCGGGGGGCGCGCCGGGATCTCCCGGTTGAGGCTGTCGGAGGCGTCGGGGTGGAATCTCCGGCCGATCGCCTCCTGACGGCTTTTGATGCGGTCCTGCGTCTCGTCGGAGCGGAAGCGATCGACACTCCTCCCGGCGCGCTCCTCCATCTCCCGCATCGTGAGATTCTCCGGCACCGTCAGGCGATTCGCGCCGATATTCGCCTCGTTCATAGATCGCCTCAGTGATTCCGGATCGTTCGATCCGACATATTGCGCTCTCCAGAACTTTCCATTCACATAGATCCGGATCACCTCGACGGATGGATCGAGTCGGGCGGTCAATTTTCCCGCCGCCAGGTCGCATTCGAAAGAGGCCGACCGAAGATAAATCGACTCTCCTTCGATCGCTTCGATTTGGTCGCATCCGCTCTGCGGCTCGAATTCAATCGCGCGACCCTCCCCGCCCGCCTCGGATCGCCAGCCGAAGATGAAAACCGCCAGAAGCAGAAGAGAGAGGATAATGATCAGAAGACCGCGGCGGCTGAGGATCGAATAAATGGAGCTTCGGCCCGCTTGCTCGAATATTCTAGAGCGCACAGCATTTTCTCCGATTGAAAATGACCCAAAGAAAATTGTCGTTCACGTTTCCTCCCGCCCGAAAGGGCGGGTTTTTCATGCTCCCCCAGATCAGGCTGCTTCGTCCGATCGGCTGGCAGGTGGAATCGCGCACCGGCTTCGCCATCTGAATCCGGTAATTGTGCTTCACCCAGATCGGCGTGGGGACACAGGCGCACAGATTGATTCCGGTATCACAAACCAGCAGTTCCCGAGACAGTTTATAGATCATCCTGGCGGCGATCGCCGCGTTGGCCTGAATGTAGGCATCCTCATTGACGTGTCCCGTGAGCGGATAGGCGGAACCCCACGACCCCATGCACCAGAACAGCGCGGAGAGAGGCAGCCCGCTGTTGGCCGCGACACTGTCCGCGATGCAAGAGAGCTGCGAGACGGGGTTGGCGAAGAGCAGCGCCTCCGGATTGATCATGAAGGCGAGCATGTCGTTGTTCCAAAGGGGGTCGATTTCCGTGATGTAGGCCAGATCGAATCCGGAGTGCTCCACACAGACGTAGTCGACGAGCAGCTCCAGGATGGCCCAGACCGGAAAGATATAGTAATGCGCCTGGGCGAAGGTGCTCACGCCGGCATGCTGCTGACTTCCGACCCGGCTGTTGGCCCCTCCGAAGAAGCCGTTCGACGGATTTGCGAAGGAGGCCCCCAGCGCCGGAAAGTAGTAGGGATCCTTCACCGTTTCCACCAAGCGGCGGGGCTCCCAAAAGCTGATCGGGATTCCGGGCCGAAAGAAGACCGGCGGCGGGGCCGGACAGACGCAGGGGACGAATTCGGCGTCGGGTGGATCGGGCATATCGCCGGGGATGGCGGTAATCCCGCCGATCTTGATCGGAAAGATGCAATTCCAGCAGACCTCTTTGACCGGATTCATCGGTGTTCCGCTCGGAGCGGCCATGGCCGTATGCCCGGCGAGACACAGAGCCAGGGCGGCGGCAAAGAGGAGGATGTGATACCGCCGCGTTTTCATGAGATCCACGCTCCGGAAGCCGAAGCGCCTATTACTGCTGTTTTTTCCCAGGCGGCTCAATTTCATGCACCTCGATCATTGATCCTTTTTGAATCGCCACGGCCGGAACAGCGGTCAAATTCATGCGCGAGAGGAGGCTGCCGTTCGCGTAGAAGACAGGCCGTTTAAATTTCTCCATCAGTTCGAAGTAATTCCCATCGGTGAGCAGCAGAGTCGCGCGGGGCTCCTTCGCGTAAGAGGAAGCGCCATACCAATCGACCTGGTCCGGATCCGATCCGTCGATGAAAACCAAGATATTGGGAAGGAATAAATATTGAAGCGGGTTAAACGTGAATCCGCTTGGATAAAGGACGCCTCCCCTCCCGTCTGGAATATCCTGTGCCAGGGTATAGGTCATATCGACCGGATAGCTGCGAGCGACTCGGGCGCGCGGCAGGGAGATCAGACCGCTCGGCCGATACGACTGAATCATTTTCACCATCTTTTTCTTCTCAAGGAGCTTCTCCCAGTTCACCCGCTTCGCGGCTTCTTCGATTTCGGTCAGCGCGTCCGGCTCCGCGATCGGATAGGTGGCGCCGACCGTGCCGAGGCGGACTCCCCCCCGGAGGGTTTGATTTCCGGCGCCGCGAAGGTGTCGGAAACCGCGCCCGCTGATAGGAAGATCATTACGATGACCCTAAGGTTGTAGGTTGCGATAAAACTCATCGATTTTGTTTCCTATCTCTTGTTGGACCGCGATGTCGCCGCGGGAAACCACCCCATCCAAAGGAAGCGCGACCTGACTGAAATCGATGTATTGGAGCTCTTCCGGTGTAAGACCGATACAGTTGGGGGCCGAGGTGCTCCCCCATTGACCGTCGGGGGCGAAATTCGTCAGTTGTCTCCTTCCCTGCTCTTGGATGACCCGGGCCAGCTTCGAGTTAAAACAGCAGTAGACGTTGGCGCGCTGCACGCAGCCGACCAGCGGCCAGCGGGTTTTGCAGTAATCGCCGATGAAATGACAGCTCTCCGCATCGCGCAGTGTATTCGTCCGCCACTCGTTCTCGGTGCAATACTCCCGGAAGATCAGAAAATCTTCTCGCGCGTTGTCGCAGCAATCAAAGAACGATGTTCCTGCCCCCGCGGGCCGGCACTCCCCTGGCTTTCCGTTGAAGATGTAGAGAGGACCGAGACACATTCCGCTGCTTGGATCGACTTGCCCGTCGTTCTGGTAGGCGGTCATGTCCGGGGTCACGGTTTGGGGGGGATTCGCGGTCAGATCGATGCACCGGTTCGACGAGCACTGATACGCGCCATTGTTGTTCATGCAGCTGTATTCTCCTCCGAGGGGACAGGTGGAGTCCCCTTCATAACATTCGTTTCGGCTGCCGTCGTAGGCTCCGACGGCGCACTGAGGCGGGGCTTGACAGACGCCTGCGGCGCTATCGAGAAGATACCCGCTCGGGCAGCCATCATAGGGCCGCTCCCATTGGGCTGAATAGCAGCGATCGTCCTGAAGATTGAAGCAGAATCCCTCGCCGAACCACTCGCTGCCGGGCTGGAGCCGAACCGCTGCCGGCGCAATTCCGTATGTAAGACGAACGTGTTCTTTGAGGTAACCTGCGGCGGCCTGTCGATTCGCTTGGGGTCCGGACTGGCTCGCACTCCACCAATTTCCTCCGGAAAAGACCGAGGAGGAGCTCCAAGTACCTCCGGTCGTCAGGCTCCAATAGGTGGTCCTCGCCACGGTGCTGCTGGCAATCGCCAATCCGTTTTCCTCAAAGGATCGGATCATTTGAGGACCGCCCGGATTGGTCACTGTGAGGTCGTATAGACCGTCATCGGTCGTATCGATTTGTAATCGGAACGCCCAGAGTCCGGATTGTCCCACCAGCTCCATAAAGAGCCACGGCCTCCATACCTGCTGAATCGGCGCCTCGCATCGATCCGAATTTCCATTGAAGCCGCCGCCGGAGGGGCAGATCGGCTGTCGATAGGTCGCAGTGCAGCCGACGGCGCCGACGGGACAGAGCGGACCCTCCGCTGTGTTCATGCACTGACCGCTCTCCGCACTTCCGGTGATCGCGCCGTCCCCGTTGAGGTCCTGGCCGCAGACCAAGTTTTGAGCGGCAGCGGAAGAGAGGGATGAAGCAAGAAACAAGAAAATCGAAAGGATCGCCTCGGCCATCATCACCGCCGATTTCAGTTGTACGCTCTCTTCGGTGTGCGGCGTCATCGTCATCGGGAATGTCCCAAGTGGTGATCCATTCTCTCTTTTAAAATGTTCTTCAGAACCATGGCGTCTCCGTATGCTTGAACACAGTCTCGCTCCAGCGCCGTTCTGAGCGTGATTTTCAGCCAGATCGAACTCGTCGGATCTCTCATAATGTCTCTGATCTTTTTATCGAATCCGTTCACATTGAACCCTACCGTTTCACGCCGCTGCTGCAGATCAAATCGTCACCCGCCCGCTCCAAGGCACTCATCAAAGCCGCCGCCTCCGCGAATTCATCGATGCACTGGCAGTCTTTGAGGAGCTCTTCCCCGGGCCCGGCCGGACACGAACCGCCGCCGCAGCTTCTGTAGAAAAACTCATAGCTCTGGGTCGAGGTCCGGAATTGGCCGGTGTGCCCCGCCGCACCCGCGTCTGTATCCTGAATCGGACGCCTGGTTTTACACGCCATCTCGCATCCCGCAAACGTGGCTCGCGCCGGCGTTCCAATCGAGCCGCCGATGCTGACCCAGCTTCCATTCTCATCCTGCCTGAAATCCTGAAAGCGGACGGAGGTGCTCTGATCGGTCACGCTCTGCGTCACGGAGGACATTCTCCGGCGCGCGTCATCGAAATTGAAAGCATCGCCGATCCGACATTGATAGGAGCGCGTTTTCTCCCACCAGGCGCGGCAGATGTGGTAACTCGACACCGATCCGTTTAACGTCACGCAGGATTCGATCGGAGAGAGCCCTGTCGGATTGAAAATACGATAAGTCGCGACGCCGTCGACGATTTCCTCCCGAAGGGAGCATTCGGGGTCTGAATCGAGCGCGCTGCAGCTGTCGATGGTCGCCTCTGAGAGGACGTCCGACCGTCGTGTACAGAGCCGGTAGTAGTCGTAGCTGTCATAGGTACACCGATCGAGCCCATCGCGTTGGCTTCGATTTCGGAAAGACTCCGCCGAGGTGCCCAGGAATACCGCGCCTTCCGGAACGGAAGCATACAGGGCGGCAGCCGGCGGGTTGCAATAATCCGAGACGCGGGAGCATCGGCAGTCGTTGTTGCCGCGAAACGTTCCGCTGAGGACCTTTAAGATCACCGTCTGTTCATTCGACTGCAGCGCCCCGGCCGGGGGAGGAAACTGACAGAGAGTGTTGACCGAAGCGACGTTCACCGACCGCTCCAGGCGACACCGGCGTATTTCCGCGGTCTGATCCCGGGCGGCCGGGGAAGTCGTCAGCAGCGGATAGGCGCTCCCCGGATCGGCCGACTGCGCGGCGAGTTCCGCATCGAGCGCGCCGGCGATCGCGACCGGATCATTGAATAGGAGCTCGCGCGCGGCGGTCGCCGGCGCCGGCGTGCAGGCCCCGGCGTTTTGACCGAAATAGGTGATTGCGCTCCCATCAATGCGGACATCGCTGATGGCGTAGTTCGGATTGCTTTTCTGAAGAGCGCCGACAACACCCCCGCCCAACGTGGTGAGAACCGATCCGAGATTCGAAAAGGCAAGGTTGTTTCCACAGCTGGCATTGATACAGAAGCAGCCGCCCAGCGCGGTCGGACTCGCGTTTTGCAATCCAGCCCGCCCATCGCTTCCGGCGGTCCAGCGATAATACCGGCAGTTGTTCCAGGTGCCTGGATCGCAGGAGATGATTCCGTTTCCGCAGATTCCCGATACACCGAACGGAACCTGGTAGGAGGCGTCTCCGGTCCCATCCAGGTCGGTGTCCTGGCCGATGATCACCTGGGAGAGATCTCCTGTCGCGGAAGGGACGGCCAGAAGATTCAGGAATTCCGTCGAAGCGGGGCAGGAGAGCTGGGAAGTAAAATTCTGCCTGCCATCGAGCGTGGTCATCGGAGTGTTCCCGATGAGCGGATTTGTGAATTCTTGCAGCCCTGGAAGGGTGCCGAGGCGATCCAGCGCGAGGCGGCCGGCCGCATCGCCCGACGCCGCGGGGTTCTGTGCGAAGGTCCAGGAAGCGGCGAGCAGCAGCGTCATCACCGCGCTCAGGAAGGCTCCTGAAAAACAACCCCTCCGATCGCGAGCCGCCGAAGTCATCGGAGTCCTATTTTCCTCACACGATTCGAACCGGATCATCTTTGTCCTCTGCTATTGCATGTTCACAAGACCTTTGGAGAAGTGATAGGCGCCGAGGATCGGATGCTGGGCCATCTGCCCCACCAATCGCTTCTCCAACTCCACGGTCTTCTGCCACGTCTCCAACTGTTTATGGAAATTGTCATACCGGCTGATCGTCAACTCGTAGCCGGCGCGGGTGACGCCGCCCATTCTCTGGCGCATCATTCGGGCGTCCTCCCCATTCAGCGGATCCCGATCGGAGCGCCCCGCGGTCTCAAGACGCGCCACCCCTCGGTAGAATTCGGTGGCGATCGCCGAGAGCGTCTCATAGGCGAGCTGGGTCGAGAGAATGTTGGTTAATTCAACGCGCAAGGTGCTGATATGCAGCGGCTGAATGGAGAGGAGGTTGATTAATTTATACAGCGGCATTCGAAATGCGTTCAGAAATTGGAGGTCATCGGACACCAGCACCTGACGATTGACCAATTTGTCAAAGATGCTGTCCATCCGGACGCCGACCCGGCTGCAGAGGGTCTGGAGCGTAACCGTCACCGGCGTCGGAACGCTTGCGACGATCTGATAGCCGGGTAGATCCACACTGACTTGAGTACACTCCCCGGGATTGCTCCCCCAAATCCATTGACTGATTAATGCGCTAAAATCCCCGCCCAGGGCCGATTCCGGAAGGACCATCGGGGTGATCCCCCGGCTTTGGGAGAGATCGGTCGGGAATATCGGAATGACATCTCCGATCAGGTATCGGAGGAAATACTCGGTCGGTCCGTCATTGAAGTAGGTATCGGCCAGGGCGCGCGTCAGCAGCGGCTGTCTGAAATTATAGTGAACGCAGGCCGGATTCGCCGGATCACAGCCGGCGGCGGTCAAGGTTTGCTCAAAATCCTGGACAAATCGGTTCGCCGAGGAGAGCGACTCGTTGACCCCCCGCAGCCAGCTGCTCTCCTGCCCGCCGATAATTCGCTCGTTGATCGTGTTTCCGACCAGCTGTCCGGTGGCGCCGCCGAGCACCTGTGCCGCCTGGCAGCTGGTCATGTTCAGGCCGTTTATGGAATTGGCCAGCGACGTCAGCGTGGTCGCGGCGGTCTCGCACTGCTCGCAGACAGTCGCCAAAGCGACATTGAAGGCGAAGGCCGGGGCCGCGGCGATCACCTGCTCGAGGAAGTCGACCAGGTGTTCCTGATTGAAGTAGCTAAATCCCCCGAACGTAATATCGATTCCCCCACATCCCGCTTTCAGCCGTGGGGGGGTCACCTGAAAGGGCTGGAAAACCATATTGGGGGTGCGAAGATGAAGGCCGCCTCCCCAGAGAAAATTCCGCTCCTGGGATTGCACGGCCGTCGGATTTTCCACCTCGATGATCGCGTTATCGAGAAATTCCTGCATCGATCCGGCGTAAGCGGCCGCGGCGCCGAGGTCGAGGAGCAGGCAGATCGCCACGATGTTAATGAATAAGCGATTCATCTTTGATCTCTCCTAAAAGATAAAGGCCGAATAAGACCGATCGCTTTAACTCGTCAAGCGTGTGGAGTCCGATTCCGATTCGCTGCCAGAGCGCCTGATCGTTGCGATTGAGCACGATAAACAGGTCCGGCACCGGGCGCACATCGAGCCTCTGCGCGAGCGAAGGTCTCTCCTGAATATCGATGTATTGGACATCCCACCCATAGGTCCTCGCGAAGAGCTCGATCACCGGCACCTGATCCTTACAATAAATGCATCCTTCTTGAACCATCACCACCAAGCCGGTTTTCTGACCGGATCCTCTGAAGATTTCCTCCGAGGCGTCCTGTTTGAATCGGGTCTGGGCTTCTTTTGCATAGGCCGAGGTGGGAATACCGGCAATCCGGGAGGCGAGCTCCGGATCGGTCTTCGCCAGCACCTTCGTCGTGTCGGTGAAGCGCTGGGCCTTGTCCACGAGCCAGTTTTTGTACCTCATATATTCCCGTACATTTTTCTCGGACGGGAGCATCACCGCGATTTTACGACTCTCTCTCTCCAGCCGATTGATTTCGTCCGGATCGAGCCGATCGAGAATCTCCCATGGGATTTCAACCTCCTCTTTTTCGAGCAACCGGTGCTGATTCCCGCCCTTCCGAAAGGGGGGTGTCTTCTTCATTCTTCTTCTCTTCCATGTCGGGACAGAGCCGCTTCCAATACCAGCCCTGAGGATTGCTCTCATAGAAATAGCTCTCTTCCCCGCAGGTGGATGCCGCCGCCTCGGCACCGATCAGACCGAAAATGACGAAGATTAGCAATGAGATCGACATTCGAGCCTCCCCCTGTAGCAGGCCGCATGCAGACGGCCTGCTACAGGCATTCTCGTTCTTGATTACATCGTCAGCGTGTATCGCGCGTTGACCACGGCAGGCCAGACGCCGACCGTCAATGCCAGAACGAACGCTACGATACCGGGAACGATATAGGCGTTCACAAAGGAGACCAACGCGACCACGATCAAGAGCACGCCCGCCAGTTTGCCCCATCCTCCTTCCAGCCCGTCCGTGATCATGGTCCAGAGCGAGTCGACTTCGGTTCCCCCCGTTCCGGCCCAGGCATGATTGAGGAGCGGATCGAATAAAAGTCCGACCGCCACCACCGCAAGCAGGGCCAAAACAGTCATCCTCATTAAAAGATTCTTCACGCGATTTCATGGAATGTCCTCCTTGTTTTTCTGTTTGTAAGGAGGGGGATCTCCCCTCCGTTCTCTACAGGCCGAGCCGATCCACCTTCAGGAAGGGCCGTTCTGCAGAAGCGTTTCGATCTGCGGGATGTTTGCGCCGTCGACCCGATGTTTGTTGATAAAGAAGACTGGGGTGCCCCGCACCCCCATCTCTTCGGCGATCTCTTTGTGGTCGTCGAGGATCGCCGTGATCATCGGATCGTTGCAGACCTCATATTTCCGGTCATCCAGATCCCCCGAGAAGACCTCGTCGTATGCCGCTTTTTTGTCTGCAGCGCAGAGGATGTATTTCGACTTACGCTCCGCGTCGGGATGAATTTCCTTGATGGGGATTAAAAAGATGTACCGGGTCAGATCGCCCTGTTTTTTAAGAAACCGGGAGCTTTTTCGGCAGTAGGGGCAGTCCGGATCGAGGAACTCGATGACGATATTCTTTCCCGTTCCAATGCGGATGGCCTTGTCGATCGGGAGGCGATCGAGCTTCGCCGCGGCCAATTCCGCCCTGCGCGCGGCCGTAAGGTTTCGGCCCTCCTTTGTGATCATCTCGCCGAAGAAGCGATGATCGGTTTTCGGATCATAATAGAAGACGCGGCCTTCCTCGGTGACCACTTCATAAAGCCCCTTCATGGGCGCCTCCTGAACGCTTGCGACCTTCACCTCCGGAAAGCGTTCTTTGAGTATCTGCTCGGGCGCGCTTGTTTTGTTTGCATAGGCGACATTTACCGTCCCTCCCAGGAACGCCACGGATATCACCCAGCCCGACATCATCGAATAAAATATGAACGACATCTTCGTCATCGGAACCTCCCTTCTTAAGATTTCCCCTATTCGGAATTTCCCATCTCGGGGTACCGCGTTGTCCATCTCTGTATCGTGTGATCACGACCCTATCAAATCGAAGGGGGTCAGTTGCCTGTCATTTTGGACCCCCCTTCTTTTTCCATTAAAAAATGCATTGCAGCCGCTCTGTGCCTAGCGAATCTGCATTTTAGAGGGGGGGTCCAAAATGACAGTGAAGCGACCCTCCCTGATTTAATAGAATACGGGCCAGGTCTCTTGGCGCGAGATGAACTCCCTGCCGCTGCTTTGAAATGCGGACTAAGAGGCGATTTTGAATCCAGGGGTTGACGGTAAAGCGCGTGGCCATGCACTGCCTCGTCACCGACATACAGCGGAGAGGCGCGAACCTGATCTGGAAGGGACGATCGATCTTAGGGATCCGTCTCCCGACGACTCAATGAGAAGGAACAATGGAGCAGATGATCTCCGAAGAGGTGCTAAAGGATATCGATCCATTTTTCTTGGTTTTATTCGGAGTCGGGTTTCTGTTTCTGCTTTTGATCCCCTTTGTCAAGAGGAGATCGAAACGGGGCACAGGCCGTTTTGCAACGATTCTCGAAATAATTCGCCCCTTCGGCAATTGGACAAAGTGGCCTTTAAACGCGCTGGGATCTATCCTTGTTTATCTTTTGCTGCTTCTAATGAGCGCGGCGGCTTTGTTCATCCATCAAGGCGTTGCTCCATTCAAACAAGGACTTAAGCTGGCCGCGGTCGCAATCGCGCTGTGGGTCGTGGCGGCTGTTTTTTACCGATTCCTGAGCACCGCTTTTTTTATTCGAGTCAATTCATGGCCTTTCGGTGAAAGGGGGCTTTTGGGAATGCGGGTGGAACTCACCCTTTCAGAAAAAGACAGATTTGAGCACATCTTGGTGGAAGGAAGAGCCGGCGCCGGTAAGACATCCGGTTTCATGATCCCTGGATTGCTAAAAGATGCCGAGGGGAAATGTTCCGTCGTGGCCCTCGATGTCAAAGCTCCCGAGATCTATGACACCGTCGCCGGATACTGGAATAAACATGGGAAAAAGGTGATTCTCATCGACCCCTATCATAAGGAGGGCATCGGGTTTGAACCGCTGGCCGCTTCCATCGGAGGCGTCGCCCTGGCGAGACTCGAGCAGATGGTCTATGGAAAACCGAATACGCGCGCGGATGAGCAGAGCAAATATTTTGACGATCAGGAAAGGCGCCTCTTCCGGCTTTACTGTACGCTGGTCCAGACCTTTACCGATCCGAAGCAGGTGAATCTTCCCATTCTCTATCAGCTGGGCGTCAGGGGAATCAAGGTTCTGGAAGAAGCGGTGCGGTACTGCAGAAATGAGAAGGTGCAGGAGGAGTTTCAGCTTTTCTCCGAGAGCAAACATCGGCTGCCGGAGCTTCTCGCCGGCATGTTGAACAAATTGGATTTCCTCAGCGATCCCGAGATCTCCGCGACATTCTCGAGATCCGATCTTGATTTGGAAATACTTTTCCGTGAGCCGACCCTCCTGATCATCGCCAGTCCGCAAAGCAATCCGAAAGCCCGCTTGGCCGCGGCCGTCGTCCTCAGAGCCCTGATGCTGAAAGTCTATGAGCGTCCCAATCGAAAAGAAGGAGAGGGCCTCCCCCTCTTTCTCTACCTCGATGAGTTCTACAATATCTATCTTCCGGACATGCCCGATTTCGTCGTCACGGCACGCTCGGCTCGCGTTGGGGTCGCGACCTTTTATCAGACGGATGAGCAACTCGATCAATACGAGCGCCACGAAAAGGCTTCGCTCCAGGCCAATCGTAAATTCGAAGTCTATTTTCAGGGGCTGCCGATAAAGAAATGCAAGGAGCTCTCTGAACGTATCGGGAAGACATTGATCAAGGTGAAAGAGCGATCGCGATCCTTTCTTCGGGGCAATCAGGTCCGGATCACCGAACGAGAGGCGGACTTATTGAGTCCGGACGATATCCAGAATCTGGCTGATCACAAAGCGCTCTGCTTCGTCGCCGGGGTTCGTCCGTTCCTCGTCAACCGTCTGATGGCGCACAAAACGCGCCGCTACAAGAGAAAGCTGACTTTTCCTCCCGCAGCCTATCGTCCTACCCCGGAGCCGTTGATCGCACCGGCATTTCGGGACCTTCCGGAGCCTCCGGCCACCGGGCCCGGTGCTCCGCCGGCCGGCTGGCCGAAGCCGCCGGAGGAAACCGGTCAGCTCTATCAGTTCTAGATCAGCTCGCCAACTTCTTTTGAATGGGGGTGATCATGCCACAGCCTGTCAATGCATTCTCGGAGGTGAAGGATCGCGCCAATATTCTGGAGATTGTACAGTCCGAAACAGGCCGGATCGTGAAGGGGAAAGGGAACCGCCGCTTTTTAGAGGAGTGTCCCTTCTGCCACGGCCATGGCTGCTTTAAGATCGATCTTCAAAAGCAGCTGTTTAACTGTTTTCAATGCGCGGATGGAAAGACCGGAGGCGATGTATTTGACTTTGTGTGCAAGCTGAAAGGATGGGACAAGGCCATCGCCTTAAAGGAGCTCGCAGCCAGGGTGGGCTATCAGCTCCCGGAGCGGCGCGCGAACCGAAAGCGGGAGCTGCGGGAGGTCATCATGGCCCAAGCGAAGGCCGACTGGGCGCTGCCCGAAGCGAAAGAGGCTTGGGACTATTTGATCGTCGAACGACAGCTTTCCCCCGAAGTCTTACAAAAACACGATATCGGATTCATCAGGGACCGGACCGATTTGATCCGGCTTCTGATGAAGGAAGGCTTCAGCATCGATGAGATCAAAGCGACCGGCATCCTGACGCGGGACTATGGTGATTTCTATCGAATCCTCATTGGATGGCGGAGTCTACAGGGGCGGGTGATGGGATTCGTAGCGGCGGCGACATCGACGCGGCTTCAATCCGTTCCACCTGAGCAGATGGATGACTTCCCTAAATACAAGAATTGCGTCGATTTTAAGGTGGATGCTCCCTTCAACCTCTATTACGCCAAACATTGGGTTCCGGAGGATGGGACCTTGAATATCGTCGAGGGACTGATCGATGCCTTCCAGATGGTATCGAAGGGGTTTCGAAATACGGTCGGCCTCGGAACGAACCGCTTCGGGGAAGGATATGGGGATGCGATTTCAAAGACGCGCTTTGAGCGCTTGATCGTGTTGCTCGATGCCGATCCAGCCGGACGCAAAGGGACTTTCGAAGTCGTCAAGGAGTGTTTGACGCTCTATCGGCAGTTCAAACTTTATGTCGCGGAGATCGCCGCCTTCGATCCCGCCGATTCCAAAAAGCCGATCAAGGATCCGGACGAGCTGATACGAAAGCTCGGCGCCGAAGCGCTCCATGCTCTTTTGTGCGAGCCGCTGAAGGCCGGCCCGTGGCTTGCGCTTTATCTGCGGAATAAATACGACGTTCACAGCAATCTGCGCCGGGATCAATTCTTTCAAGAGATGGCGGAGTTCTGGCCGTTGATTCTAGACGAGGTGGAGAAGAAGGAAACTCTTCGCTACCTTGCGAGCTTGTCCGGGCTCCCCCAGGACGATATCCGAAAAACGATCGATCGTATTGTCGACGCGGCAAGACAGATCAAAGAGAACCGCAACCCGAAAGAAGCGCCTCCTCTCTCCAGTGCGGCTTCAAATCCGGATCTTCAGGTAAAACTCGACCAGATGCGGACCAAGCTCAGCGCGTTGAAGGAGAAACATCATCACTTGATCGAGGAAAGAAGGATGCTCCTAAAAGCGTATGCGAGCTCCGTCTATCATATCAATGCGCTCTCGAAGGGAGGATACCGCTGGCATATAATCCAGCTGACAAAGGGTCACTCTCTTATCGCCAAACGTTTCCGAAAGGACCCAAAGGGAGCCTATCGGATTCTCGAGCGACTTGAAGCGGTTTTTGCCGAAGCCAAGATAAGCGATCTGGGACTGATCACAAGCGAGATTGAAGCGCTCTGTCGATTCGAGATCACAACGGAGGAGCTGGATGCAGAAGGGATTGTTGCTGACCGATCGGGACATTGATTTGCTGAAATATCTCGCCTACGGCCCGGCATTTTCAGCCGATTTGCATGAACGGTTCTTTATCAAAGGCGGCAAGTTAATCGCATCTCGTACCTTTCGTGCAAGAATGCACAGATTACTTGAGGGGAAGTGTGTCTCCGTCTTTCGTCCTCAACGAAGATCATTTCAGGCCAAGCAGAAGCAGAGTCCACTCTATGGCATTACTCAAAGAGGAGCGGAGATTCTTGCCGGCGAGGACCGTCTGCCGATCGATCGGATCCGGATCGTCCGACCGGATGTCCGCCCGATCGAGCATGAAATCATTGTGACGCGCTTTATCCGGAAAATTTATGAGTATGACACTTTAAAGTACACCGTCATCCGACTCTACGATGATGCGATGCTCTTGAAACTCAGAAACCGGATGGATCGGATTCCAGACCTCTACTTCACAATTAAATTAAGAAACGAGGCATATTATAATTTCATGGTCGAGGTCGACGCCGGTACCACCCATGCGCCCGAATTTATCCGAAAACTGCTCACATTCACGCAATCCAAGCAAAGCCCCATCCGACTTCATGAGAGAGAGCCTTTTGGAATATTGATCGTCTGTAATACGGAATTTCGAATGAATTATCTGCAGCGGATCGTGATGGAGAGTTCTCTCACCGCTAAACTCAGATCCCTTTTTGCATTTAATACCATTCAAGGAGTTGATAATAGCCTCGGCCTATTTAATCCGTGGTGGAAGACAGATGGCAGTAGGATCGATCATATCTTTAAGGGAGCCGGGCGCCAGGCGTCCGTACAGAGGGGATGATACGGTGCGGGCGTCTTCTGTTAGAGGACTTTAAAATTCACCTTTAATATCAGGCTATAAATCGAATCTCCTTCTAAAGCCCTCAACTTTAGGACCGCTCTTCTCCCAGAAGTTACAATGACAATTCTTACCTTTTTATTTTGTGAAGGGAAGCTAATCGATAAAACAAAGGCAAAAGACTTTATTACCGTAAGCCTCGTTAGCGGTAATAAGGCCAGAGGGGGTAGACATATGGTTTGTTATTTGCGTACTAAGGTTCGAATCCTCGTCCCCCAGCCACCACATTTCTATTTATTTTCAACGTATTAGAATAATTTTCCTTATAGATTTAATTAGTTATGATCTAGTACTCAGTCAATCTGGAATTGATGGGTATATATGATGGAGCTTCACGCGGGCATCCTCAGATGTGAATTGCCAATTAATTTTTGCATGAGCCTCATTGCGTGCTCTCTCCAGCACCGATACTCTTTGCTTGAGCCTCTTTTGATCCGAGATTCTGCCCCCGAAACATTGTCTGCTGAAGATGCTGATTTCTATCTCCGCCATGTTCAGCCAGCTGCCATGCTTCGGTGTGTAGTGAAACTCCAACCGCTTGGCAATTCGTCGCGCTTCCGAAGGCGCAAAGGCCTCATAAAGCGATCCGGCTTTATGCGTGTTCAGATTATCCAGCACCACCCGGATCCCTTCCGCTTTCGGGTATCGCTCGTCGACCAGCCATTTCTTCTCCCGGGCAAAGTCCTGGGCGCATCGCTGATCGCTGACCCACATGTCGCCATCCGCGCTTGGGCTCCCAGAGAAAAAGAGGTTGCACACCCCATTGCGCTGATACTCATAATCATAACGTACACGCTGCCCACGCCGAGTCGGCAGGGGGCTCTTTTCTCCAAAACCAATTGCTTGGGCACTTCATCAAAGCAAACCAGAGGACGCTTTTTGATCCAAGGGCTGCTCATACAAATCGAGCACCTCTTCCATGCAGGCAAATAAACTGCCCGCTGACTTCTGGAATGCACCAGTAGGCTTTCTGCCAGGGCTTCAGCCGGTTTACAAAGCATTTTCTGTATATCCAATAGGAATCAGTTTTTATCATTAACTTGAATCTACTTCGATAAATCCAATACAATAGACCTATACTTCTGGGGAGGGATGTCATGGATCAAAAAAATGTTCTTCAAATTCTAAACCGGGCACTACAGATCGAGTATGCATCAGCGATCCAATATCTACAGCACAGTTTTCTCGTTCAGGGAATCGAACGAAGAGTATACTCCGATTTCTTCCGCGGCCACAGCGAAGGGTCGATGAAGCAGGCTCATCAGCTCGGAGAGCATATTGTGAGTCTCGGCGGGGTGCCGACTGTGGAGCCCTACCTGATCAAGCAGAGCACCGATCTGAAGGAGATGCTACAGTTAGATCTTGAGTTGGAACAAACCGCATTGCAGGTCTACCAAGAAGGAATCAAGGCTTGCGCTGATCATGCCACTCTTAAATTTTTCTTCGAAAAGCAAGCCTATGACGAGTATGAACATTTCGCTGAGGTTGAAAAACTTCTTGAGCAGAAGAAAATGAGCCTGACCGAGAGGGAGATCCAGATGAAAAAGGTCAAATCCGCCTAGGAAGGAATAGGGCTGCTCGGAATGTGTCCGTTCATCATAAGGCGCTCCGTCTAGATTTCACCGGAGAGGAATCGTTCAGGGAGTTGCCTTGCAAAGCCGGGACGGTCCATGGGAGTAAATTTCGGAACCTCGTTTGCTTAGACGGCGGCCAACATATATTTTCATCAGTGCCCCCGTTTGAGATAATCGTCATGTGCCACGGTCTGCGCTGACGGATGACCCGGATACTAATTTTCTTGGCTTGTTCAGCACAGCGATTAAGGCTGTATTGTTACCCTCTCCCGCTTGATCATTTCCTGAAATTCTTCCGGTTCGGTCGTTCTGGAGAGGCATTCTTTCAGCGAGATTTCCCCTGCTTTTAAATGCCTCATCAAAGCTTGGTTCATGGTCTGCATTCCCGAGTGGTTCTGGCCAGATTGCATCACAGAGTAAATTTGGTGGATCTTTCCTTCCCGAATCATGTTACGGATCGCGGGGGTGACCACCAGGATTTCCAAGGCAAGGACCCTTCCTTTTCCAGTGGCATGGGGAATCAACTGCTGGCAGAGAATCCCCTGGAGCACAAAAGAGAGTTGCGTGCGCACCTGGGACTGCTGCCCCTCCGGAAAAACATCAATGAGGCGGGTGATGGTTTGAACAGTTGAATTGGTATGGAGGGTCGCAAAAGTCATATGCCCCGTCTCGGCAATGGTGAGGGTCAGATCGATCGACTCTAGGTCACGCATCTCCCCCACCAAAACAACATTTGGATCTTGACGGAGTGTCGACCGAAGGGCGTTTTGAAATGAGCGGGTATCTGAAAAAACCTCCCGTTGACTGATCAGGGCATTTTTATTTCGATGAACATATTCAATCGGGTCTTCAATCGTTACGATGTGGGTTCGCCGCGTCTGATTAATCCGATCGACAACGGCCGCTAGTGTGGTCGACTTACCGCTTCCGGTAGCCCCTGTGATGAGCACCAGTCCTTTGGGAAGCTCGGCCAGTCGCTCCACCACAGGAGGAAGCCCCAACTCTGAAAAACTTGGTATCCGATCTGGGATATAGCGAAAGGCTCCCGCAATCTGTCCCCGTTTATAAAAGATGTTTGCGCGTAAATGCCCTACTTCAGCGACTTCGAATGAAAAATCAACTTCCCAATTCTCCTGGAGTTTTTTCCACTGCGGCTCCGTCATGACACTACGAATCATTTCCGTCGTCTCTTCCGCCGTCAATCCTCTGCCAAGACAATCCTGAAGCTCTCCATCCACACGAAAGAGGGGAGGGCTCTCGGGATCGAGGTGAATATCGGTTGCCCTGACCTGTTTCATTAACTGAGCGATTGCCGAAAAATAAAGCGGTCTTTCCATGAGTTCCTCAAAGAGATTTCCGGATGTCAGCTTTTGGATATAATTTAAATAAGGAAGAAAAAGGGCGACCACAATAAAACCGACCACCACAGCCAAGACGACTGTCACAACCGGTGTGAAGAGCGTCTCCATCCGCTCGTAGGCGGTATTTAAATCTTCGTCATAGCTATCCGAGATGCTAAAGAGCATCTCGGTCAGACGACCGGACTGTTCACCGACCTCTACCATGCTGACGGCATAGGGATCAAATTGATGAACCCTTCCCATGGCTGCGGCGACCCCTTGTCCTTCGTAAACACCCCGAGAGACTTCTTCAACCCCTTTTAGGATCACGGCGTTTTTGATCGCCTTGGAGACGATGTTAAGGGATTCGATGATTCCTACCCCACTGTTGAGCATCGTCCCTAGGGAGCGGAAGAACCAGGAGAAACCGTGTTTTTTTATAATCATCCCTAAAACCGGGATTTTTAACAAGATCAAATGAAAATAGTAACGAAATTTTAGATTCTTTAAAAATCCGCGCGATGCAATACTTGTTATCATGGGGAACAGGATAACCCAATACCAATTTAAGAGAATCCATCTGTTGACGGTCAGAACAAAGAGGGTTAATGGCGGAAGAGGGATTTTGGCTTCTTCATAAATTTTTTGAAAAATCGGAATCACGAAGGCATTAATAATAATTACGACGGTAAACGAGACAATCACGATAATGGCCGGATAGATTAAGGCGGAAATCAATTTCTTCTTTCTCCGCTGGGTGACCTCCAGCTGGCCAGCCAGCCTCCTTAACGAATCCTCCAGATGCCCCCCATATTCCCCAGCCTGCACGATGCTGACATAAAATGTATTAAAATAGCGCGGGTATTTTGAAAAGGCTGAAGCGAGCGTTCCTCCCTCCTCCACCGTTTGGAGCATCCCACCAATCATTCTTCCCATGCCTGAGCCTGAGAACTGCCTCCTTAAGATCTCAAGAGAACGGATAATAGAAAGACCGGCCTCATGAAGGGTCGCCAAGCGCCGCGTAAAATAAATTATTTCCTTAAAAGGGACTCCAAAGAGTGCGGTCATTCCACGCCAGGAGAACGCTTTCGGGATGGCCTCTGGAGAGGCCTCCTCCCCGGCGATTTCATCCAAAACAATCGGGAAATAACCCATCCCCTGGATTTTCTGGATCGCCTCTTCCCGATTGGTGGCGGCCAAGGTTTCACGCAGGAGCATCCCCTGCGCATCGACCGCCTCATAAATAAATTTCATGCGCTACCCGCCTCCTTTTCGAGGGAAGTCGACTCCAAAACCTCTTGTAAGGTGGTGACCCCCTCCAACACCAAGCGAAGCCCTTCTTCTCTTAACATCGTCATACCGGTCCGGCGTGCTGCGGCACGAATCTGCTCCAGAGGTCGCCTTGCCGTGATCATCTCCCGGATTTCCGGAGAGATTAGCATCATTTCATAGAGGCTGACCCTCCCCGGAATCCCGTCATTCCGCACGCATCGCATCCTTTTCCATAAAAGAGGCAATCGGCTATCAAGCCAAATTCCTTTAGATGGAGCGACTCAACCGGACCGACGGGGAAATCCGTTTTGCACTCGATGCAGATTTTCCGGATCAGCCTTTGGGCGACCACGCCGACAAGCGTATCTGCAATGAGATAAGGCTCCACCCCCATGTCCATCAAGCGCGCGATGGCCGAAGGCGCATCCCGGGTGTGGAGGGTGGAAAAGACCAGATGGCCTGTGAGGGCTGCTTGGATGGAAACCTTTGCCGTTTCAATATCGCGTATCTCGCCTACCAGGATAATGTCCGGATCCTGTCTTAGAATAGCCCGTAGAGAGGAGGCGAAGGTGAGACCGATCTCGGGATTGATTTCGATCTGCATGATTCCGTCCAGGTCATATTCAATCGGATCTTCGGTTGTGATAATTTTGGTTCCGACGGTATTCAGTTCTACCAGGGCGGCGTAGAGCGTGGTTGTCTTTCCGGAACCGGTCGGCCCGGTAAGCAAAATAATTCCATGAGGCGATGCCAAAAGATTTCTAAAGAGATCGAGGTGCGTCCCGGCCATTCCAAGCCGGGTTAGGTCCAGACTCACTGCCTCCCGGTTGAGGACACGCAGGACTACACTCTCCCCGAAGATCGTCGGGAGGGTCGAAACCCTCAATTCGATCAGCCGTTTGTTGAGGAAGATTTTGATGCTTCCGTCCTGGGGAAGGCGGCGCTCCGAGGTATTCAGATCGGCCATCACCTTTAACTTGGTCACGACGACGAGGGCAATTTTACTCGGCAGAAAGAGGAAATCATGAAGGATCCCATCGACCCGATAGCGGATCTGGCTGCCGGTTGAGGAGGGCTCGATGTGGATATCGCTTGCTTGGAGCGTTATCGCCTGGGCGAAGAGATAATGGACGAGCCGGAGAATCTGGGGTTTTCTGACGAGGCTTTCAACCTCCTCCTGAACCTCTTCGGCGAGAATTCGGTCAAAGAAGTCGGCTCGAGGAAGGATCGCTGCCTCTTCAGGGTAGTATTGTTCCAGCAACGCATCTAAATCTTGAGGCTCACAGGTCACCCCCTGCACCTTCATTTGTAGACTCAACTCCAGGTCCCGGAGCGCCCCGGCATTCACTGGATCTGAAGTGGCGACCCTCAAGATCCCAGCCCGGATTTCGAGCGGGACCAGATGGTAGATCCTGGCTAAAGAAGCCGGAACCTTGGCGATGGCATCCGCTTCGGCTGTTATTCGCTCCACTCTGTCACCAGAAGATTTCTCCATGGAAAGGCGATCCTTTAGTTTTCCGTTACGGACAATACTTCAGCAATAGAAGTGATGCCTAAAAGAACTTTATTCAATCCGTCTTCCCGTAAGGAGCGCATCCCGCTGGCCAATGCGGCTTTCCTGATCTCGGCGCTCGGCCGGCGCTCCAGTGTAAGGGCTTTAATCGATTCAGTAAAAGGCATCATTTCAAAAAGGGCAACCCGTCCTCGGTAACCTGTTTGGCCGCAGCGAAGGCATCCCCTAGGTTGGAAGATCTCTCGCTCCTCCTGAACTCCCAATAGCTTCAGATCGTGATCTTTGAGCAGACTCGGAATCTTACAAGCAGAACATAATTTCCGGACCAACCGTTGGGCGATGATGGTCCGGAGAGAAGCCCCGATCAGAAAAGGCTCCACGCCGATATTAATCAGCCGGTTGATCGCCGACGGCGCATCGTTGGTATGAAGGGTGCTGTAGACCTTGTGACCGGTCATCGCGGAGCGCATGGCGATCTCTGCGGTCTCAAAATCCCGGATCTCCCCCACCAGGATCACGTCGGGATCGTGCCTTAAAATGTGACGCAGCGCGCGCCCGAAGTCGAGGCCGACTTTGGAATGGACCTGAATCTGGCTTATTCCATCCAAGGTATATTCCACAGGGTCTTCGGTCGTAATGATTTTAATTTCTCTCGACTGTGTTTCTTTCAGCGCCGCATAGAGGGTCGTCGTCTTTCCAGAACCGGTCGGCCCGGTAACCAGCAGAATACCGTCGGGCGCTTTAATCAAATCGATAAAAGCCCGACAATCCTCTTCCAGAAACCCGAGATCTTTGATGCCCGGGGCCAAGCCCTCTTTGTCTAAAATTCTGAGGACCAGACTCTCTCCATATTTGGCCGGGACGCTGGAGACGCGAAAATCGACCACCTTTTGGAATACGTTCATCTGAATCCGGCCATCCTGTGGAAGCCGGTGTTCCGTAATATCCATGCCGGAGAGGAGCTTCACACGCGAAATCACGGCACCCTGGTAGGAGGGCGGGATATAATCCCGATCATAGCAAACGCCATCGAGCCGATAACGGACGCGTAGAGCATGCCTGAGCGGCTCTAAATGAATATCGCTGACCCCGGAGGTCACCGCCTGTGTGAGCAGCTCATGGACCAGATGAATAATTGTTTCATTTTCATTAAAGAAAGGCGTCGTTTCCGGTGATGAAATCCCGGCGGAAACCTCTTCCTCGTTCGAGAAATATTTTGACAAGAGCGTTTGTATTTTTGTCGGATCGGCCACGGCAAAGGAAACCGGTCGGTGGAGATAAAATTGGATCGTATCCTGTGCAGTCAGATCGGTCGGATCGGAGAGCGCAATCATCAGTTTCTCTCCTTCCTCCTTAATCGGAAGGACCTGGTATTCGACCGCCAACGCCTTTGGAAAACTTTTAACGAGATGCGCTGCGGGGGAGAACTCTCTTAGATCGATATAAGGGAGATGAAAATGGGCCGCCAAGGTCTGAGCAAGGGTTTGCGAGGAGATCCATCCCTTCTTCACCACCACCTCTCCCAGGCGGATCTTTCGTTCTGCCTGGAGTTGGAGCACCTCCTCAAGTTGTTGAGAGGTGAGAATTCCTTTATCAATTAAGATCTCCCCAAGTCGCATCACCCCTGCCTCCCAAGAAAGAGTGTGATCGGAATTGTCCGTAGTTGAACGCGGGGGTCGGAGAGGCCCTCAAAATTTCCTTTCACAGTGAGATGAACCTTAATGCCGCTCGGCAGGTACGGCACCCGAAAAAGGACCGGTCCGGAAGCGGGTCCCTGTCCGCGCAGATCAAATCGAAGCCCTCCCCGAATTTCCGTGATCCGATAGAGCCCCGGTGAGATCGCCCCCGACTGCTCCAGGTAAACCTCATCACCCGGTTTGAGATTAAGAAATCCGTCATCAACGGCCGCGGAATTCAATAAGCCGGTGCTGTCAAAGACACCGAGACTGCCAAAAGTGACCGGCTCGTTGGGAACAAGGGTCACCGGAAGAAGCTCTATTGTCGTAAAAGTTCTGTTGACATTATCCACCCCGCTGATCGTAAAAAATCCCGGCTCTAAGGTATAGGTCATCAGCGGATCGGTGCGATCCGGATTCCTCTGAAAAAGAAAGATACGACTCCCGGCTTGCAGATAGGAAAAGGGATCCTGGGACCCAAACGTCGATTCTTTAAATCGGAACACAGAGCCGTCGAAAAAGGCCAGGCTCCCAAAATCCTCCGGATAGCCAAACCGCTTCACGCCGGATGGTTCCTGATAACGTTTTTCTTTTCGATTAAAATAGAGGAGGTTGAACTCCACGATCGCGGTACTGAGCACTTCCAGATACTGCTCTTGGGGGGCGAGGTGCATGATTCGCTGGAGCTGATAGACCGGTTTGGCGCCCGCATCGGGACAGGGGAAGGCAATATCGATGATTCGATCCCCTTCGGTCTCAACCCTCCCCGGAGGGAGCTGCCCCGGATTGAACACCCCTGAAACATTGTCGTTGCTTGGATCTGCATGATAGAGCGGGTGATAGCCCGTTTCAAATTCATCCGATAGGCCATCTGTTCCGGCATCTCCATTGCACCGGTGCGACCGCTCTACCAGCCGATAGGTGATCATCGCCGGACGGATCTCGCCCCCGACCTGAACGCTTCCGCGAAAAGAGAAGAGATCCCGAATGCCATTGTTGGTCATCCCGAAGAAGTAGTCATAGGCCGGGCCATAAGGAAGATTGATGGCGTCCACCGCCGACTCATCATAGGGGGTAGCAGAATCGTCGCCCGGAAAGCCTTGCCCCTCGTTGCGATTGATGCCGAAGGCATGAGGCAGCGCAACCGTTGAAGGGTCATCGGCCGGAGTAAAGGGATCCGTCCCATTGAAAAATCCATTCTGATTATCATCGGTAAAAGCTTCCATGTCGACCGACTTCTGAATTCCCGCCAGATCCTCCCGAAGCATCCGGTTGATCTTCCCCACCTCTTCATAAAGACCTGCCATCTCCTCAAATCCACTGTCGACAGCCCGAATATTACGAACGATCATCAACGTTCCCCCAAAAACCATTGCCGTCAGGACCATCGAAACGAGCACCTCGATAAGGGTGTAGCCTTTCTCTTTTGAGAGGAAATTAAAAATCAATGGTAAACTTCATCTCCCGGGACGGCAGAATCACCCCGTCGTCGATGACGCCGTCGCCGTCGTCATCGATTCCATTCAGGAGGGTCTCAGGGGTTCCCCGCCAGTCGTGAAGGCCGCACGGAGAAGAGGAAGTACCTGCCGGTTTATCGTTGAAAACAGGCTGGTCGTCAACGATCCCATCCTCGTCATCATCATTGCAATTCGTTGCCCAGGTCCCCACCTCCGGCTCCGAATAGGCTTTCAGAACGGGATACGGAGCGCTCTGAAACCCTGCCCGCACATCGAAAAACCGAGGGAAGATTCGGACCGTAAATTCATAGCGCGGAGAGATCGAGGGGCGAACGATCTCCAGCGTGTAACCGTAATTTCGGTAGAAATCGGCGCGATAAGGGAGGTATGGATTCGGTTTTCCAACGAGCGGATCGCCTGTTGCTACCGGACTGCCCTGAGGAACATTCAAGACGCCATTTCCATTGACATCCTCTCCCGGATCGAGCCGCCCATTGCGATTGGCATCCTCGTTCAGGAAAAGATCCGGCGCATCTAAGAAACGATTGCAATTGAGATCCTCGGAACCGTCCAGCACGCCGTTGCCGTTGTTGTCCTCTCCAGCATCTAAAATGCAGTTGCCATTCGTATCCTCTCCCAAGTCTAAGGCACCATTATTGTTTACATCTTCCATGGTATCAAGCAGGCCGCTGCCATTGAGATCCTCCCCGGAATCAAGGAACCGATTGCCGTTTCGATCCTCATCCACCGGCGGCCCCACAACCCCCCCCCCGGATCACATTTCCCGTCCCATCCGTGAGCGGTCCTAGATCGACGCCGTTGACAACCATGTGGTCCGATGCGGAATAGACCAGTCCCAACGGATAAAGCCCCTGCCGAGGAACTGCATCGAACGGAAGATGAATCCTCTCTCCAGGGGCCAGGGATCGTATTCGAATCCGAACCCCTTCAAAATCAAAAAAGATGGTGTTCTCCACCGGATTGTAATTCTCCCGCGCGCCGACCAAGATTGCATCTTTCAGCGATTCTCCGATCAGTGCCGGAATCGACCCCTCAATGACCCTTCTGTGCGATTCCGCCTTCACCAGAAAGACCGGCGAGACCATGAAAAGAATCAAGGCCAATATCCCTATGCCGACGAGGACTTCGACAAGAGTGATGCCGTGCTGATTCTGCATTCTCACCATTTTTTAAGTTAGACTTTTTTTGTCATTTTGAGATCGCTTCATCACGATGCCTCCTCTCAATGACATTTCAAGACCTCTAATTCACTGGCCCTAAACTCGGGTCGAACTGAAAGGCCCGGCTGGTTTCCTGAGTATAAAGGACCTTGGAATTTGAAATAACCGTGACGGTGAGGTCATCCAGGACCGGTGACACTTTGGCTCCATCTTGGACGAGAAAATTCACCCGGTATTCCAGCCGGGCTTCTTCCGGGGCAGAAAGGTTCAGCGGAACTCCTCGCCTGCGATATTGTCCGAGAACCATCGCCAGAAGATCCGGCCGTCGGTGGCTCTTAGAATCAGTTCGACATTGATCGCCGTGCCGGTCGGATTGTACTCCGTCCAAGCAAGGGTGCCGATTCGACTGCCAGGTAGAATGGGTACCGCAAAGGTACTCTCAAAATAGCCATTGCCGTCGTAGATGCGGTTCGCATTGGCATCAGTGAAGGCTTCCCCTCCGTTATAACCTGTGGGATTCCGATCCAAGTGCAGCTCGCCTGGATCGCATTGACCGTTATGATTGTAATCTTCATAATTGGGAGACGGACAATTATAGAAAAATGCCTCGCCCTGGCGGTCATACCGGTTGTTTGTGTTGGAATCGGTAAAGTCTTCTCCGACATCCCAGATTCCGTTTTTATTGATGTCATTGAAAATCGTAAAAGAATCACCCGAAAGATCTCGAACTCCATTCAGGTTGACATCCTGAAACGGCTCGCCGGGATCGAAGAAGCCGTTGGGGAACTGAGCGGGGTTCTCTATGAAAGGTTCCCCTTGGGATGAAAAACGGCTCGGCGTGAAGGAGGCGGCAGGCAGGGCCGTTTCGTTCTTATAGAGAACGAGATCATCTGTTGTCGCCTGGATGTTTGCCGTCGGAGGGGCGGGATCGAAGATCATCGCGCCGAACTGGAGGAAAGAGGAGCCTTGGGAAAAGCCGTCATCCACAATGCCGTCAAGGTCGTTATCTAACAGATCAAATAAAGTCTCATATCCATTGCCTACATCAGGATCGAGCTGAGGATTTTTTTGATAATGTCCCTACGGCCTGAATGGAACCGTTGACAAATAATCCCTGTTGAATCTTCTCTTTGTTATTGCCTCCCGGCATGGGGTTGGTGTCGATTCTCCAGGAAAAGGCCAGATGATGCCATTCTCCTCCTGCAATCAGGATGGGAACGGCCGGCGAATCGACTTGATTCGATTCTACAGGATCAAAGGGGACGGTCTGGGGGTTCCCTAGATTGTCAGTATAGGTGACGGTCAGCGGGGGATCTGGGGGAATATCGGCATATCGAACCAAATGAAGGCTGGCTTGATCAACAAGGCCATCTCCTCCCATGGTATCCTGAAAGCCATTCAGAAAAAGGCGCGTGTGGATGAAGTAGTTCGCCGTCGCTTGAGAAAATGTGATCGAATTGGGAACAACCGTACCCGGCCCAAGACCCAAAATGGCCTCCAATTCATTATGATCATTATTCGGATCGGCATCTTTTCGTATGAAAGTGAACGGGTCAATTTTTGTTTTCAAAAAAGAATGGTAGGGAATAACCTTTTCGGGTGGATTCAACGGGTTAATTCCGCTCAGCCGGGAGAGTTTCACCCAGAACTCCATCGCCCCTCGCCGCAGGCCGGGATCTTCGGCGTTCGGGCCGTTTCCGTCAAGGCCGTTGCCGTAGAACTGTGTCGAATCGAAGGAGAAGAGATCGGCGAAGACCGACGGAGGGGACCCAGGAGAAGAAGACGATGTCAGGAATATACCGTCCGGGAGAAGTCGCCCAGGAGATCCACCGGGTGGAGGGGCACCAATGGATGTCAGCAGGCCGATCGGCTTTTGAGCGGCCCCGGCGGGAATCGGCCCATCCAGCCGCATCAGGTCACGACCGCTTTCGAAGCTGGACCGGCCCAGAATCTTTGTTGGATCAGAACTGACCGGCGGGGCATTCGGGATCAGCCGGACCTGGCCGTCCATTTTTAAAAATGGGGTCGTCTGGGAGAGGGAATAGGCGTAGGCGCTGACATCGGTCGGGCTGGAGATGAAGAGCCGCCTCCTGAACCGGTCGAGGGCGAGATGATAGGGCCCGGCCGAAGGCAAGGTAACCTCTACCATAAGCTCCAGCCGCTCCCCCCTGTCGCTGACCACAACCAGTTGGCTGCCGCCGACGACAAAGATGAGATGCTCCGTCGCGTCCACCGCCAGACGGCCGTCGGAGACTGTGGTATTCAGGCCCGTCAGGAGGAGGCTGTCTAATTCCGCGGTCGTATCCCCTTTGGTCGAATATTTTCGGAGACGAAGATGGGCCCCTTCTGGCGAGACGATGAAGAGCGCTCCGTTCTCCGGATCTGTTTCTACAAATCGGGGGGTGAAGGCCATCCCGAAGTTGAAAAGCGGAAAGGATTCGAGGGCACCATTATCGGAGTCGCGAATCCTAACCAATACGCTATTGCCGATATCATCACTTCCAATGGCGAAAAGTTGATCTAGACGCAGATCGAAGGCGATATCAAAAGGAGATACTGTAAACGTCTCTAGCTCCACAACGGCGGGGGCCAACGGCGGGTCCCGAAATGCCAATTTCCCGATATCGTTTGTCGCGGGCGCCCCCAAGTTAAACAGGAGGTCTCTTTCTGCAGGATCGTGAATGATCTTGATCGGAGGCCCCGAAAGGCCGGTGATATCCGGCATTGCCGTCGACAATGGCGCATCCACACCCCCGTTAATATCAAAAACCTTGATTGCAGCCATTCCATTTTGCGCAACATAAAGACGACCCAATGTCGTCCCAGGAAAGGCCGGAGCCATTGCCAGGGCCGAGGGGGAGGGAATCGATATCAAGCCGACTGGACCTATAGACGGATGAATCACCCTCACACCCGTTGTGCCTTCAATCACGTAGACCAATCCACTTTTTTCATCGACCGTGAGGGCGCCCGCTAATGGGACAGGTATTGGAAAGGGAAGAACAGGATTGATGGAGAAGGCGGCGCTGTTGATATTCTCGGGATAGCTTTTGCTAGAGAAACGGGTTTTCTGGAATAAAGGTTTGCTCCCTTCAAATTCTTCCTGTGTGGTATGTCTTAACACCTCAAACGCCTTCACTACTGAAACGTTTTCGGATCGGGCGATTTCACCGCCTCCCTCAGAGAGGACGCGCTGGGGCTCTGTCGGGGCCATAAAAGGAGGGAGGAGCTTCTGGCCTGACGTAAGTATCCCGAGGGAGGTGATTTCAAAGAGACCATCGCCGCTGAAGGTAAACTCCGCTGTGGGAAAACGGATCTTGGATTTGTCGATCGGACGGGAGGTGGTCGTATCAGGATTGAATCGCTGGAGCCGGCTGTTCGGATTGGCCTGGGCGATCAGCCGGTCTATGTTGGCCAGAAGAATTGCCCTTCTATTGATATCATTTGGAACCCCCGCCGGAATCAACGTATTGATATTCCCTACCACCTGCCCCATGAATGTCTCAAATTGGGTCCAGCTCTTAAACGCGCTCTGACCCGCAAGGATGGGATCTGCCTGATTCAGCCGGTACTGAAAAATAATTGAAGCGAGGCTCTCCGCGGCATCGAAGGTATTTGTCGTTTTGGTTGTGTTATCCGCCCCGGGGAGGCTCGGAAAATCAAACCCCGCCATGATCACCGCCTGCAAGACCTCCTTCGGCGCGGTGTTGATATTGACCGGCGGACGGGGATCGCGGATGGGAGGGCCTGTCGGGTTGTCCGGGTCCTGCCGGATGGTCGTAGGATCGGTCGTGGTATGGACGGTGATAAACTCTCGCAGGCGAAGCCATTCGTCGGTGTCGTTGACGGTGAAAAGACCCAAACTCTTGATTGCCTCAAAGACCTGATCTTGGGTGGCAAACCGCTTGCCGGGAAGTTGATTGCGCCGCTTGATCAGTTGAACGGCGTGAGGATCCGTCGAGGCAAGGGGCGTACTGAATATTGTCCCGATCGTCGCATCTAGATCGGCGTTGTACTCCAGGCCTCGGGCATTCTGCCCAAGCGTTTGTCGCACAACCGTATTGTTCACTGTGTCAATGACCGACAGCACAATGGTCCGTGAAAGATTGTTCAGGAGCCGTGCGGCCAGATGATCCGGGCCGTTTAGATCGATTAGGCTGTTCACCTCCACAGCCTTCAGGTAATTTCGGCTATCAATAACCGCTTCCCCCTCTCCGCGGTTGACCTTCGTAATGCTTGCACTCTCTTCCCCAGCGGATCCAACGGCTTCCATCCTCAACGGTATCGAATCTGCCGTCCCCGTTGTCAGGTTCCCCAGGATCGAATCTCCCATTCCCTTCGGTTCCAGATGGATGGAAGACCGGGTGATAATTATCTTGGTTCGGGTCCGGCTTGGTGAGCGGATCGTAGCCGGGCTCCATGAAATCGAGAAGACCATCCACACCGGTGTCCTCGTCTGAGAGGTTCCCCGGGGGACCTTCGAGAATGCCATCCGGCCGATTCCAAATTCCGTTCCCGTCGGCATCCTCCAGGGTCTTCCGTCCGGTAACGGGACTGACATCCAGCTTTCCATTCCGGTTCCAATCAACCTCGCCATCCTGGGCAGGAATGCCATCCCCGTTGAGATCGCCCCCCCAAAAGAAAAACGCCATCGCCGGATCGGAGGCGGCCCCCCCGGCCGCCTTTTTTTGCAAGGCCGAGAGGGCGTGTTGAAGACCGTAATCAGCCGCACCGGCCGCGCCCGAAGCCTGAAACGGCCGGACCGCCTTCTCGCGGGAGAAACGAAAAAAAGAAAAGGCGACCCCTGCAAGCCCCAGGATCAGAAGGATCAGGATCAGCGCCATGATCACCGCGCTTCCCCTCTCAGACCGGGGATCACGCCGTCCGGCCCGATCCCCGAATAGCCCGATCGCTCCCATCATCCTGTACCCATTCTGTACTAATACATCTCCCGCCTGTCGATCATCACCGACGCGGCATAGAGTGTGATCCCGATATAGAATAAGCTATAAAGCACTGCCCATCCCATATAGATAGAAGAGACGGGCCGCCCCAACCCGATGGCAAAGGTGAGATCCAAAAAACTGAGATTGGGGACGAAAAGATAAACCACCTTTCCGAGGCCTTTTGCGAAGGTCCCCCCTTTGAGGGCCGAGCCGTAGATAAAACTGGAGAGATGGCCGAGAGCAAATAAGCTCAAACAGAGGGCTGCGTTGGTGGTAAGCGGCAGAAAGATGGAGAAACCCATCGACAGGGCGGCGATGATCAGGACCTGAAGATACGAGAGGAGAATCCCTTTGGGGAGATCGCTGCCGGTATAGCCCTCCCCTTTCCACCAGAGGGTCAGATAAAAGACAGAAGAGAGGATGAGGTAGGCCAAGAGAAGAACCAGCGCAATTCCCAAAACTTGCCGCAGATCAATTCCCAGGTGTGGACCGGCTTGGAAAGAAGGGTCACCAATGTCCTCTTTCGGATCTCTTCGGAGATGACGTGCGTCGCGACCAAAAGGGTGATTAAAAGTCCGGCAAGCGTCAGGCTGGAGATCCCCATCTCCTGCATCATCCGAACTTCATCTCCCATCCCAAAGAGGGTCAAAATGCGTGTCGATAAGATGAGAAACGAGAAAAAGAGAATCAGCGAAAAATAGACCGACTGCAGAACCGTCTCTTTAAAGAATCCGATGGCAATGGTCCAGACCCGCATTTACTCCTCCCCTCGTAAAAATCGATTAAATGCTCCGGGCCGTGTCGTCAGCGTCCAACGTCGACCATCTTCGCTCACCAGAACGGCCGTATGAAAAACCACTTCTTCCACCTTCAAGCCATCGATTCCCTCTCCTTTATTCAGAAGATGATGCCGTTTTGATTTGACATCCTTGAGGACCACTTTCACCTCTCCCTCTCGCTCCGTCTGCACCAGCCCGACAAAGACCAGTTTTTTGTCTCCAACGGCCTCCCCTTCTGAACCAGGCGCACCCTTTTCTTGCCCGTCGCCTCCCCCGTTTTTCTGACATGCTGTGGACGCGGGGCGGCATGTAAAAAAGGCTTTTCGATCAGGGCCACATTCCACTCATGGGGCGCCGGCGGTCCTTTTTCTTCAAGCGATGGGTTCCGAACCGAGACATTTAAGAACCGCATTTCATCAAGGACAATGTCCCGGGGGAGGCCAAGCCAATCCATCACTTTTTCTTTTATGCGAAGTCCGGATTGGGGACGCTCGATGAAGGAGAGATTCGGATAATCAGAACGAAAGAGGGTCAGAGGAAAGGGAAGAAAAAAAGGGCGAGTGCCACCAAAAAGAAGAGTCGGTCTGGAGAAAGATTTTTCAAGAAGGAAATCATATTCGGTTCCTTTAATCGCTTAAGCCCGCTAATGATCGCCCGGACCTTCCGGAGCGAGCACCTTGGCATAGGTCAGGCGCTCCTTCAAACGGGGTTGAAGCGCTGCCAGATTCACCCGAACCGTTCTGGAGTCGGCGGCTGCATTGATCGTCATCTGCTCAATAAAGAGAAATCCGCCTGGCTGTTTCAGAGAATCCACCCATTTCACCATCTTCTCAAAGGGAGCTTCCGTCGTCATCTGAAGTCGATACCGGGTGAGGCGATCAATAAAGAGATAGTCGGACACCTCTTCCGAATGTTGCTGGATATCCGAGAAGGTCGCGTTGGAAATACCGGCCCCCTTCAGTGTTTCAACAACCCGCTCGGTCAAGGCCATCTTAAGAAGGATCTCCTCCATCCTCTTCGAATCGGGCTCTTGAAGCGGGTTCGGAAGGAAGGGGATTTGATAACCCTGGAGCCGCTCTTGAAATTCAAGGACCCTTTTCCGAAAGTAATTTTTCGGGGAGCGTTCATCAGCGGGAATTCGATAGGCATCCCCCGGTTGAAAGACCGCTTTCCCCAAAAGAGCCTGGTAGTGCTGCCGATAAAAGGCCTCCGCCTCTTTGGCGTCTTTTTCGACATAGTGGACCTGTGCCCCCAAGGGATCATAATAGCCTTTTATTTCCTGAACCTTTGCCTGAAGAAGCTTAATCCGTTCTCGAAGTGGAGAAATATGTGCTTTTCCAGAAAAATAAGAAAGCCCAATATAAAAAGTGAAAAACCCGAAGAGGTAGATCACCAACTTTTTATTGGCAGCGATTCGGTCGAGCATTTGTTGCTACCTCCGGGGAGCCAGTTGAAACTGAAACTGAAAGGCCCTGGGCTGGTTCGCCACGGCCATACCCCCCCTTGAGGACGAATCGGCTCCGGCTCCCCGGTCCGCTCGATCTTTCGCTGAATGAAGCCCGGCGCCTGCTCAATCGCTCTGGCGTAGCGCTCAACGGCATCGATGAACGCGATCTCGGTCGCCTCCCGATCCCCTAAAACGCCGGACAGGGTCACCACCTGTGCTTGATCAAAAGGAAATCCGGATCCGACATTCCTGATCTCAACGGATGTGAGTCGAATTCCGGGAGGGGTCACCCGGCCGAGTTCCTCCAGAATCGCAAGCGTCGGTTCCGGCCGATGCAGGCCTTCTGTAAGCTGTTCCAACTGCTTTTTGACCGCTTCCAGACCGGCCGCGACCCCAAGAAGCTGCTCTTTTTTCCCCCTGGCACTCTGCAGTTGCTGGTCGATCTGCAGGTGAATCCGATCGACCTTATTCAGAGAGTAGGTGCCGCCGAGATAGATGACCAAGGCTGTCAAAAGGGCCATGCCGATCGCGTAATAGCGATAAGCGGTGTGAGCCCAAAAGTATTCCTTCTGTTCAACCGGCGGCGGGGTGAGCAAGAGGGCCGCGTCCTTCGAAGAAAGATCGGTTAAAGCAAGCCCCAGGGCTACTGCCAACCCTCTTTTGTTCGGGATGGTTTCCCCTTTTTTAGAGGGTTTTACAGCCAACCCGTCAAAAGGATCGATGACTTCAACCGGCTTTCCCATCTCTTGCGATAGATATTCAGGCAGACCGACCAGCCCGGACGACTCACCACAGAGATAGATCTTTTCGACCCGGAGCTCTTTTCTCTTAATCTGCGCCTGCGCATTCTGAATGCTCTGACGGAGTTCCGTTGTCAGCGCCAGGGCGATCGAACGGCACAGTTCGGCCTCTCTCCCCGCACCTGGGTTAAACAGATTGACTTGAGATTGGGCCTGTGCAAGGTAGGCCTCCTCCTCTGGAAAGCGCTCTTTCAGGCGTTCTGTAAATCCCCCTTGAGAATAGGAAAAGGCCCGCGCAAAGACCATCTCTTTCCCCATCAGGATAACCAGATTAACCTCGTGTCGGTCCAATTCGGCCAACAAGACCGCTTCCCCTCCCTCCGAGAGCTTCAGATGCCTGGCGATCTCCTGCAAGCCGGTCGCCCTAAGGGTAAAACGTGTCGCCTGAATCTTTCCTTTTTCCAAAAGGATCAGGCTCTTCTGCAGGATGTCGTTCTTGCAGAGGGCAACCATATAGAGCTGATTCTCTAAAAGGGATCCGATCTCCCCCTGAAGAGGGGAGATCGGCCTCCATCCGGCGACAACCCCCTCCGGTGTGCCGGCAGTGGTGATTATTTTAAACAGGGCCTTTAAGTTTTTTCGAACCGTCGTCGGAATATAATAGTATTTAAAAATCCCTTCCTTCCCTGGGACGGCGGGAAGCGCACTCCGTTTTTTAACACTGGCCTGTCGAAGCCCCTTCTGTATTTTCTCTGCAATGGCGACGCCGGCGCTTGCTGACAGCGGGTCCGTCTCCAGATCGATCTGAGAGCTTTTCACGACCGTGATCCGACGTCGATCCTTCGTTAACTCGATGAGCCTGACCGCATGAGAAGAGATATCGATTCCAAGACCCCTTTCTGCCATCTTCTACCTGCACTCCTTACTCTGAAGATTCGCCATCGGTATATCTCCCTCCCTCCTCATTGAGGATTCGGGTGGTCACGAAGATCATCAGATTCTTTTTGTCGGTGGAACGGATGTCCCGGCGGAAGAGCCGGCCCAGAAATGGGATATCACCCAGGTAAGGAACCTTGTTCTCGATTTTCTTCTCAATCAGGTGCTCAATCCTCCCATCACCACAGTGGAGTGATCTTCGATCGTGAGTTGCGTATTGACAAATCGTGTCTCGATGATCGGTCGTATAATCGCGGGACTGATCAACTGCCCCCTCCCGGGATCGGGATCACCGCCGTGTTCTGCAGGACGATTTCATCGACCTTGGCACGGACGACCGGCTGCAGGGTGAGCGTAATCGTCTTTCCATCGGCGCCGACGCTCGGCGTCACATTCAGGACGATGCCGGTGAAGTTTCTGTCATTGACCGTCGCGACCAGGGTCGGGATCGGATTCACCACCACCTGCTGGCCCCCAACCGGGCCGGGAGCAATCGGCGTCTGCGGGAACTCTACCTGAAAGTCCTCAATAAAGACCAGGTTCGTCACCACCGCCAGCGTCGCCATGCTGTTGTTGGAGGTGGTCACCCGGGGAGAGGAGAGGGTGTTCGAGGTTTCCAGGCGATCGAGGACGAAAATCGCCGCCTGAAAGCGGGAGCCCGACATCACACCTGTGAGCAGGACATTGGTCCCGCCCGGGGGGGTCGGCGGAGGAACCAATGGAACATCAAAAAAGCTTCCCCCTTTATTCGGGGTGGTATCACCCGGCCTTTCGGCGACGTTGAAACCGACGCCGAAATCAAAAAGGTCCAAATCGGAGACCTCGATAAAACGGGTTTCAATGAGAACCTGGATCGGATTGATATCGAACTCTTTCAGGAGTTTTCCCGCCTCGGTCAGGGTAGAGGGGCTGCTTCGAATCACCACCAGGTTCTTTTTTTTGTCAATAAAGAGCTGGCTTCCTTCCGGCCATTCGACCAGCTTCGGAAAGTTTTCCAAAAAGAGCTCTAAAGCCGATAGAATCTCTTTCTCTTTCGTACTGGCCCTCTGTCCTATGATGTCCCCCTCTCCCCCCTGCGGAATGGTCCCCTGCCCTCCGACGCTTCCCGCTCCCCCCTGCTGCTGTGTTGCCTGGTTTAGAAAACTCAGATCGGCCAGTGATTCAAAGTCCCGCGTCAGGCGGGAAGCGGTCAGCCCGTGTTTCAAGCGGAAAACCCGCGTCGTAAGCTGCTCTTTTTTCGGGACGGTCAGCCAGAGGGTGTTGTCGCGGATGGCAAAGTCAAATCCCTGGTTTTCGGCCATATATTTTAAAATATTCAAAATCGTCTCATCTTGCAGGCGAAGGCTGATCTTCTTTCCCTTCAGAAGACCCGGATCTGAAATGATGTTGATACCGGTGTCCTTAAAAAGATCATAGAGGATGAACTCCACCTCCCCATCGATGATATTCAAAGAGGGTATTTTCCGATTCAGCTTTTCCAGAAGGGAGGGATCCTTCGGAAACTCGGGAGGAAAAGGGGGCTCGACAAAACCCGACTCCCTTTGAATCGCCGATCGATTCCTTGGAGGCCCTTCTTTCGGTGCCGTCGCCTTTTCATCAACGTCGATGGTTGCCTCGCGTTCCCGGAGCTTTCGGGCATGTTCCGCCTGCCGCTCCTGCTCTTGCAGTTGAGCGAGCCTCGCCCGGTACATAAAAAAACCGCTTCCCGATAAAGTGGATCGTCCCGTTTGAGGTGACGACTTGCCCGCTCGATCACCTCGTCGTACTTCCCCTCGGAAAACGGGACCGAGAAGCGACGGCTCTTTACAACCGTGCCGCCGGAATAGCGCTCGAAATCGGGAAGAACGTGACTGCATCCCTGAAAGCCGATCAGGCATACGAAGACCAGGACAAACCATCTCGCTTTCGTCCGTCCGGGGCGACGCCGAAGTATCCTCTTAATCATCCCCCTCCTTTTTCTCTGTGACCAGATGTACCAGCGTGTCGAAAAGCAATTCCTTCGGGCCGTTCAGAATCTTCGTGTAGTTCGCCGCAACGCGCGCTTTGGAGGGGTGAGACCCTCTCTCAATCCGTATGATTCTTCCGGAGGCCCGAATGAATTCATTCTTATATGGGATCTGAAGCTTCAAGGCCAGCTCGATCCCAGGATCGAAAGGGTCGAGGCTCTCGAACAACACCCCCTCTTTGGAAAGGTTGATCACCTCTCCCCGGATAGCAGAGGTATCTCTGAGCGGGTCCTTCAAATAAAAAAGATAATAATCGACCAGCGCGACACGGGGAGAACCCCGCTTCTCGATATGCGATTTCGCCTTCTTTCTGTGAAATAGACTCAACACCGCTCCAGCCCTTTTCTGATCGCCGGCTTCATCTTCCTCGGCCCCCTGCTACGATCGTTGGAGTTCCTGGATCAGCCGATCAAGATCGGCCATTTTCTTGTCAAACTCTCTTTGTAATTTAAAAAATTAAGATGGGCTTCCGACCCGGGAGGAGCCGTCCGGGATGAGGGTTGATGCCCGTTCCATATGGCTCTTCGAGGCTTTGAAGAATTCAAGCGCCGCGACCCGATTTCCATTCTCCTGCTCCCAGATCCCTTTTTCATGAAAAAGAAAGGCGAGACGGTTGTCATAAGCATAATGCGGGCCTTTCAGATCCGATGCTTTTTTAAGGTAGAGATATGACTCTTCCAAAGGATCCAGACCGTCCTGCGCAAACCGGGCCCGATAGTATTCGTCCTGGCCCATCCGATAAGTCAGCCAGCCGTAATAGTAATGGAGATAATGGCTCTTGGGGTTCCGCGAGATCCCCCTTTTAGGTAATCGAGCCCCCTCTCTACCCACTCCCATGCTTCGGCATCGGCCCCCTTCTGACGTTTACTGACGGCAATGTTAATGGCCATATTCCAGCCATTGGTCACCCAGGCCTCTTCAAAATGAGGCTGTAACTTTGAGATGAGTCGATATACCGTGAGCGCCTGGTACCAATCTTTCTCCTTCCAGAGGTCAATGGCTCGGACCCAGAGCATATCGACCGCCATCGCTCGAAACCCGGCCAGGGCGATCGTCCCGACAAACTCACCCGGCGTCAGGGCATCATAGGAAGAGGTATCGACTAGCTCCTCTTTTGCCCTTTGGGTCTCCACCCGGCCGAGCAAGGCATTCAAAATCAGGAAGAACAACAGGGCAATCCCAATCCGTTTGATGAGAGATGTCGGCATTTCTTTTATTTCAACTCCCGGCGATGGAAGATTGCGACCGAGATTAAAAAGAGGGGGAAGCTGTACGCCAAAAGATAGAAGCCTGCCTGCGAGAGGAGGTGATTTTCAATATAGATCCCCTCGATCAGCGGCTGCGTCAGATCAAATTTCTGAAAGTCGGGAAAGAGATCACAAAAAGCCTCTAAAGGAGACTTCAACCAGGTCAGCCATTCCATCCATGGGAGATCCTCTTTTGATAATGCGCCGAGAGTCGCCTGTGCCCCCTCCATTCCGGGGATCGTCAGGGCTTCCTCATCCAGCCCTCCTTTCAGCAACCGGGCGAAGCTCCGAAGGTATGGGAGGGTGTTGCCGGCGACATAGGTGAAGAGGCCGATTGCGATCGCCATCTTTTGTGAAAAGTAGGTGGAGGCCGCCAACGAAACGACCGTTATTAGAGCCAAGGCAAAAAAGCCCCCATCGCCGCCCGAAAGTAATTGGCCCAGAGGCTGCTTCCACCCCGATATCCTAAACGAACGCTCTCCGGCCCGACGGAGATAAAGTAGGAGGTCTCCCTCGGCCGAAGCGCAATCTCAATCCGCTGCCGACCTGACAGAAGGTCGTGATCGACCGGAACGAGGGTCGGCCCTTTCTCTTCGAGATAGGTCTCTTTGGAAAAGAGAACCTTTGAATTTCCCCCGATCACCGCCACATGGACCTTGGCTGCCTTGGCCAGCGTGTTGATGTTAATCCGATCCATCTCCAGAACCAGATCGAGACTCTCCGGCGTTTGGGGCAAGCGGTCCAGTTGATCAAAGGTCCAGGTCGCCGTGTGATTTCCCCGCTCGTTGAGCCAGAGTTTATCTTTGGGAAAGTGGCTTAGGATAAAAAGTCCCTCTCCATCAAAGCGGGGCTCTTTTCATCCGATGCGAGGTATTGCATCGGGTGGGCGCTGCTCCCCTTGTCCATCAGGACCGGAAAGCCGATCACGAAATAAAGGAGACCCAGAAAGGAGGCCAAGCCGATTCCGGCCAACCCGAAGGCGAGCGCCCCGAGCAGTCCTCCCTTGCAAATAGACCGAGCGTCCTACCGGCTTGGCCAGAACGGGGTAGAGGGTCCGCTCTTCGATCTCCCGAGGAAGGGCCGGCGCCATGAAGAAGACCATCGCCATCGAGCTAAAGAGGGTCAGCGAGGTGATCTGGACATTCAGCAGAAGCTTGAGCCTGATCATCGGGATGGACTGCCGGAAGGAAAACCGAAACCAAAAGAAGAAAAATACCGGCCAAAAACAGGCTGAGAAAAAGCCAGCTTCGAAACGCTTCGATGAACGTGCCGTATGCGATCGAGAAGATCTTCCTCATTTTCCCTGCACCGTTTTGATAAAAAATTCCTCCAACGTCTCTGACAAAGGCTCGACATCGACCACCTCCGAGCCATGCTTCTCCGCGACCTTCCGGATTTCTTCCAGCGCCTCCGCCGGAAGGTTTCTAAAATCGATTCCGATATGATCCCGCTTCGCCAAGACCGCTCCAATCGGCCCCTCGGCAATGACCTTTCCCCGATAGAGCATCAAGATTCGATCGCAGACCTGCTGCACATCCCCCCAACAGGTGAGAGCAGAGCAAGATCGTTTTCCCCTCGGACTTTAATTGCAGGATCAGCTCTTTGACCTCCCGCGTCCCGATCGGGTCGAGCCCGGCGGTCGGCTCATCCAGGATCAAAAACTCGGGGTCATTGATCAGCGCCTGGGCGAGGCCGATCCGGCGGAGCATCCCTTTCGAGTACCCTTTCAGCCGCCGTTTTCTCACCTCCCAGAGACCAACCCGCAGCAGCAGCGCATTCACCCGCTCCTTTCGGATATTGGATTTGATCCGGAAAAGCCCGCCGTAGTAGTGAAGGATCTCCTCCCCGGTAAAAAAGCGATAGAAATAAGACTCCTCCGGCAGGAATCCGACCTTCTCCTTCACGGCCACCTCTTTGGGGTCTTTGCCGAAGAGCCGAAGCCGCCCCGAGGTCGGCGCCAGCAGCCCCAGAATCAGCATGATCGTGGTCGTCTTTCCGGCCCCGTTCGGCCCCAAGAGACCGACCACCTCCCCCTTGGAGAGCTTGAAGGAGAGCCCCTCCAGCGCCTTGACCTCCCGGAGCCCGAAGAGCGACCGGTAGACCTTTCCGAGATTCTCTGCTTCGATGAAATACTGTTGCTCCATTTTTCTCCTAAAGACTAAAACCACCCTCCCTTTTCACTTTTCCTCATCGGAGAACCTCTTCTCCCCTCAGGAAAAGCCCCGGCCCCCGGGGGTGGGGAGGGGCCGGGACATCCAGTTGAAGGACGGCATGGGGCAGCCCTTCAACGGCCATCAGGCGGGAACTATTTGTTGACCAGCGTCTGTCCGAGGACGGTGAGGGTGATCGGGAAAGGCCGCCGCTTTGGCGTGGTGGGACCGTTTGCATCGGTAAGCAGATCCCCTGCGGTGGAGGTCGCCCCACCCCAGACAATGGGATCTGCCAACGCCAGCATCGTCGGTGCCCCCTGAAGGAAGCTGGAGTTGCCGCTGGCGGTGCCGGTCATCTTGGTGTCAATGACGGTGTTGACACCGGTGAGCGTGACCCATTCGTTATTATCGGTGACCGTCTCCGACGCAGGCTCGAACGCGCCGTCTCCATCCTCATCGTTATCGCGGCCAAAGCCGTTCCAGAGGCGGTTGGAGGGTTTTCCCGACCGTGGATCGAGGTAAACCGCCTCGCGTTTCAGATACTCGACATGGCCGTCGGCATAGGCGACGATCGTCCCGCCGTTGTACCGGTTTGTGACAACGCCTCTGGCGGCCTGGGCATGACGAGCCTCCCCCCGCAGCCCCCACGACATCGAGCGCCGCGTCGGCATCGTAATCGATCACGCGAAGGAACGTCGGGTCGATTTGATAACCTTCGTTCCCGAGCGTGGTGAGCCGATTCGTCGTTGGAGTGCTAGTACCGGATAGCGCCTGATCGGTAAGGCCTGTCGTAACAAAGTCAGCACCGGCCACCTCGTCACTCTCTGGACCTAGCATGGTTGAAGGGGGCCGATACGGTTCGACATATCCTGTCCCGTCGGTATAGGCAAAAGCGATGGTCATATCCTTTCTGGGGACCTCCGAATCAAGAACCGGGAAGTTAATTCGGCCGTTTCTTTTTGCTCCTTTACCTGCAGCGGCCGACCGGGCATTCCCCAGATATTGAAAGTTATAGCCGATGGAGTTGTTCCGGCCGATCTCCCACTCACCGCGAACGAGTGGATCGATCATCACCTGATTGAAGACCTCCTGATTGGCATCACCGGCCGCATTGGAAGTGTTCGTCGCCCCCTGCGCGTTGCTCTGCGCTCTAGGATCCTTTATTCCCAAATAGGGCGCAAGACTGTTAAACCATCTCTGACGAATGGCCGTGCCCCCCACTTCAGACCCAATATTTGTGGCCGAAGCAGGATACATCTTGTTATCTGCGACATAGGCCACCAGCGCGTCGGCCATCTGCCGCATGTTTTGAAGGCCGGTCGCCTCTCTCGATTTGGCCAGGGCGTTTTGCACCACCGGGAAGGTGATCGCGCCCAAGACTACTAAAATGCCGATCACGACCAACAGCTCCACCAATGTGAAGCCTCTCTCATTTTTCAGTTGAGCCCATCTTTTTCTTTGGACTCCGTTTTCTATTCTGCTCATCATCTGTCTCCCTCTGTTTTTGGTTTGATCCTGAATAAAAGGATCGCTTGAGGACCTTCCCATCTTTGGCACCCCCCGGATGGCGGCGGGAGCCTTCCCGATTGACAGATACGGCGAGAGTTGTTACTCTTTCCACGCGTCGGTTCAGGAAGATCTCTTTCTGTGCTGGTTGCAGGGCCGCCGATAACCCGACCTCCAAGTTGCGCTATCGGCGGCCTTCTTTCTTTTGAAAATAAAAAAGCCCAAGGCAATATTTCGTTCACCTTGGGCTTCTGGGTGCTCTGATACGTGTTCGACCGCCAGCCTTGATTTAGTTTAATATTGAAGTTGAGAATCATTCTCAACTTCAATAGGCCTCACTTTACACAAACCGCAGCACCCTTGTCAACAAGATTTTTATTTTTTCCCCTTACCCTAAACATGAAACCAGAAGCTCCTTGCTGTTTATCGCAGTATGGGATGGCGCGATTGGCTTATGGCTGTTGGATTTCGCATTGGCTTGTATTTCTCTAATAACACGCCGAAGGAGAGTCCATTCTTGCTTCCCGTTCCTAAAATTAAGAAGGGGATATCACCATCCGGGGGAGCATCTGTGCGGTATAGATGCTGCCCATATGGAACTTGGCATCTCCATAAACATATCCAAAGGAGCGCTCCGTTCTTCGGAACAGCATCCACCACAAGGACACCCCAAAGATAAATCTTCAACGTGGAGCCTGCTCTATCACTTCAAATACCGTGCGCATTCCCATTCGATAGTGTCCCTCCGATTCGCCATTTTCCGTCTCGACGATATTGCAGAGAAGTACATACGACCCTGGTTCCAGATCGAGGGTCAGATTTTTCTGCGTCGTTGGCTCAAATGGCTCAATCTCCCCCATCACTCTCCCCGCCGAGGTCTCATCGACCTTTTCATTCTCAAGAGGAAGAGTATCAGCCGGGAGGTCGGTTTTGAGAATCACCATCTCGTGATCCTCCGTACCGCGATTGACTGCCCGAAAGCTGATCCGCCCGGACCGGATTATCTCCTTATCGGCCGTAACGCTCCATTCCCTGAGTTCCACATGAACGTCCATGGATGAGATGGTCGATCCGGAAGGTGGATTAACAACCGATTTAAGATTTCCCGACCCACTGCTGCAACCGACGGAGATGGCCAATAAGAGAGATAAGGCGAAATTAAAATTCAAAAAATTTCTCTGACAGTTCATTTCGTGACCCCTTTCTGAACAAGAAGGCCGGCGCGGTTGACAATAAGCGACCTCCCCCACTCCCGTCTGAGAGATCCGCCTTCATTTAGCTAACCGCCATAAGAAAGTGGCTCTTCCCCTCTTTCCGGACCTGCAGGATCAGATCGAGAAGGTCCTGGGAGGAACAGCGTTCGATAAGAGGCGAAGACCTCTTTCTGAGTAGGGTGAGGATCGCCTGCAGCGCCATGATCGCCCTAACCCGCCCTACTCTCCTCCCGCAACATAATTTCGAGGCTCTCCACATGGGCCTGCTCTTCCAGAAGAATGCTTCGCACCATGAATTCGAGCGGGACATCATCCTTGACGAGTTGGAGCAGTTGAAGGTATTCTTCAACCGCCCTTCTCTCCTCCTCAAGATCTTCTTCCAGCATCTCTCGCGTCGTCTGCTGAGGACCGGGCTCGAAGACCTCGGAGACCTTCACCGAGGGATGCCCACCGAGCGCCATGACCTTGTTCCCAAGCACCTTTGCATGCGCCATCGATTCTTTGGCGCGGGTGTCCATCAGATCGACGATCGGTCCCCGCCCGATGCCGGGAACGACGATGGAGTGGTGAAGATAGCGGACCATCGCCGCCATCTCATGCTCCAACATCTGATTCAGCCTCTCGATCACACGTTTCTTATCCATTTTTTCCCTCCTTTGGATTATTTGATTTTTGAAAATGTCGGGGAGACCCTCCTCCTTTGCTTCAGAGACCTCGCAAGGTCACTACTACTTTAACGCAGCTTGCGCACCCACAACGCCAGCACCGCCAACATGCTTGCTAGCCACACCGCAATGAAAGCCACGACGGCCATGGGCACCTCAGGCCAGACATGGCGTCCTTCCGTTTCGACGGAGCCATAGTCGCGGATCTCCCGCCAGGCACCGACGGCAGCAGTCAGCAGCACCAAAATGGAAACTGTATAGGCGGCGATGATCGCCGGCCGGTAGCCGTCCTGGCCGCGCCGCTGCTGCCGTTGTACTTGAAGGTAAGCGCCGGTCAGAGAGAGCCCGGAGAGCAGAATCCCGAAGAGAAACCAGACCGACTTGCTGATGAGGCCGCCGAAATCGCCGAAATGAAGTGGGTCGGCCATATCCACCCAGCGCCAGTAAAGCGACAGATCGCCGGCATCCTGACTGGCCACCACGTCACCGGTATGGAGATTCAGATAGAGCTTGTTGGCGCGGTTTCGCACCAGCAGATCGTCCCCCTGGCCGTCGAAGTAGATCAAATCGTTCGCCTCTCCGTCCGGAAGCGAGACGGTTTGGATTGTCAACTCCGGCCGCGCTCTTTGCGCGTGGGCCATCAGATCGTCCAGCGGGAGGGGCGGCTTCCCCATCCAGGCGGCCTTCTCGGCCGCCGACAGCGCAGGAGCGGGTTTGGAGCTGAACTGCGGGCTGATCCAGTCATAACCGAAGATCTCGATCAGATACCAAAGCCCGGTGACGGCGATGAGAGCGCAAAACCAAAGCGACCACAATCCGGAGGCCTTATGGAGATCCGACCAAAAAACGCGCGGGCCCCGTCCGATCTTTAAAATGAAGAAGCGGCGCCACCAATGGTGATAGAACAACAGCGCCGTCGCCATCGAGGCGATCAGGGCGAAGGAGAATGCGCAGACCACATAGTAGCCGAGGGTACGGGGGAAGAAGAGGTTCATGTGAAAGCTGCGGAAGAAGCGCTGTACATTGAAATAGCTCGTCTCCCCCTGGACCTGAGCGGTGTACGGATCGACATAGACCCGCAAGGTCTGCCCCCGCGCCTCGACCGACGCTTCGGCCGCAAAGCGGGGGCCGAGCGGCGCGTGAAGGCTCGGACACCTTCCCTTGCGGGTAGGCCCGCTCGACCGCCGCCAGAATCTCCCCCAGCTCGCGCGCGACGCCTGAGGCCGGACCCGCAAGACCGGATTCAGCAGCCAGTCGATCTCTCGGCTGAAGACGGCGACGGTGCCCGACCAGCAGATGACAAACAACAGCAAGCCGGCGGTGAGACCGATCCAGCTATGCCAGCGAAACCAATGCGCCATGGCACAAGCTTAGAGCCGCACCTGGTATGTCAGGGTCGCACGCATCCCTTCTGAAAGGTAGTAGAAGAAATCCCCGCTCGCCTGGTTGGTGACATTGACATATTTGCGGTTGAGCAGATTCGAGATCCCCAGCGACAGCATCCCCGGCCCGAGCGGGTAGCTCGACGTCAGATCCATGAGGAAGAGCGCTTCGGAGTCGCGGAAGCCGGCCGCTTCCTGCGCGGCGCTGTAGTAGTCGGTCTCGGCGAAGTAGGTCCCCTGAATGCGGTTACGCCACTTCGCAATCGGCTCGAACGCAATATAGAGGGTGGCGCGGGGCGGCGACAGGGTGTCGCTGCCGAAGTCGACCGGGGTCGCCCCCTCCTCGGTAAACTCGCCCCGCTGGTAGGTCAGAATCGCGCCCAAAACGGTGCGATCGCTCAGCCACCAGTCGGCCGTCGCCTCGGCGCCGTAGATCTCCTGATCGAGCCGCAGCGGAATCAGCGGACAGAACGGCTCGCCGGCGCAGCTCGGGTCGAACGTCAAACTCGCCGCCTCATCCGACTGTGAATAGAACAGCGCCGTGCTGAAATCGACACGGCCTGCGCCTCCGCGGATGCCGAGTTCATACTGGTTGGAGGCAGCCGCATTGAGGTTGATGAGCGACGGGTCGGCCGTGCCGCGCGCCGCGCGGCCGAACTCGCTGATCTCGGCCCCCTGGCTGAAGCCGCCATAGAGCTGCAACCGATCGGTCAGGTCGTACACCGCGCCGAGATTAAACAGCGTGAGATCAAAGTCAGGCACGTCGCCGGGGGCGGCCACGCCTGGAAGGGACGGGTCGAACCCTTCGGATCCGACCTCGCCTCGGAAGGTCTCGTAACGAACGCCGCCGGTAAAGAGCCACCGCCCCGCCCTCACCTTCGGCTGTACAAAGAGGGCGAGGCTGTCGAGGGTCACTTCCGGCGAGACGAAACCGACAACGTCGCTTGCGGTTTCATCGTCGAGCTGCGGCCGGTAGTAGCGCTGGCGCAGCAGATCGACGCCGTAGATCGCTTCGATCGAGCCCTCGCCGATACCAAATGTCCGACTGGCGGTGGAGCGAAAGCCCTGCCGCTGGTTTTCGGCGTCGCTGTTGAAATAGAAGACGTCGCCTGCGAAGAAGTCGGCGCTGCGCTGGATCAGCTCTTCATCGTGCATGAATAAAGAGAGATGGAGCGCGTGGCCGAGCACGGACGGCACATCATAGGAGAGGATCAAGAGAATCTGTTCGACCTGCGCCTGGTCCGCGCGCGGATTGGGCGGTCTTACAACGAAAATATTATCGGCGAAGCGCTCGCCCGACACCGCCGTGAAGTCGCTCGCATAGACCGTTCCCGGATCTTCTCGGAAGTAGAGGCCGGTGAAGCGCAGCCGCCCAGCGCTCCCCACGTCCCATCCTAATGACGTAACCAGCGATCCGCTCTTGAACTCACTGCCGGGGACAAAGCCGTCTTCCGGATTGCGCCGCGCGCCGTAGTCTTGATAGCCGATCCCGGCGTAGTAGTCCCAGGCGGAGAAGGCTTGTCCCGCGCCGGCGTAGAGGTTGTATTCAAGAGAGCCTGATGTGGCGTGTGGGTTGATACTCGACTGGGCGGCAAGATCGATTTCAAGCGCTTGCGACTGAGCCCGCCTTGTAATCAGGTTAATAGCGCCTCCCGGCGCGCCGGCGCCGAAAAGCGCCGTTGCACCCCGCTGCACTTCAATCCGTTCTAATGCAAACGGGTTGACGTTGTACAAGCCGCGGCAACTTGAGCGGCGCAGATTGTCATTCGTCGGCACCCCGTTGATAAGAAATTGCGCGGGCCGGCCCCGGATGTTGGTGCTGCAGCCGGAGCGGAACTCCTCTTGACTCACCGTGAGACCGGGAACCAGAACATCGAGGGTTTTTCCGATGTTCGTCGAAATCGTGAGCTGCTCGGCGATCGCTTCCTCCTCGGCCACGGAGACCGACGTGGCAACCTCCGAGATCTCCGTTTCGGTGCGCGCTCCGGTCACAGTGACCGTATCCAATACCAGGGGGTATCAGCCAGCTGATTATCCCCCACCGACGAGGACTCCTCCGGCACTTGGGCGAGAGCATTATCGTAAGACAGAATGAGACAAACATTTACTGCAACCAATACCATAATTCTGTTTAAAAGATCTCGCACAGGTGACACCTCCATTCGTTAGAGCCGAGGGCTCTGTCTACCGAATCGGTCAATCCCCTAAAAACAAATAAAACCCAAAGGGGAGATCAATCGCCTTTGGGCTTTGGGTTCGATAAACCGCGAGCCGCTTCACGAATTGAAAATGATTCTCATATTCAAGAGCAACTCTTTTTACATGATTCTATGGTGTTCTGTCAAGGAATTAAATAAAAATATCCCGAAAGCTGATGCTCCTCATTAAGTGTTCATTCTCAACGTTACTCTGTCCTTGTTCCCGGGGGTAAAATCAATGCGATAAATTCTCTCCTGTCAGACTATATTTTCGATCCACGCTCCTCAAATTTCCGTCGCAAGGAAAAGGGATCTTCAGCGCGCTCCGGAATGCCTCTATCGAACCCCATCCCTTGCAGATCTTCCAACGCAGAGAACGTCCCGCCTTGGATGCCGAAAGTTCTGTCGTGGTGGGGTGATGCCCCATCTCCTGAACAATCGAAAGATAGAGATCGATGCATGCTATTCGGCGCCGCTCATTGCGGATCTGTTCCAATTCTTCCCGTGTGATCCGATGAGATTGACACAACCGGCGCAGGGCGGCCATCGAAAGCCGGTTCACACCCGCGACCGCATTCAGACTCAGAAAATTTTTGTAATCCTCGACGATCTTCTCCTCGACGGACCGGAAGGAGGGAGCGCGCTATATTCAAAGAGTCCGATCTGTGTCCCCCGGACCAACAATTGCCGGACCCGCTCCCGGCTCAATCCCACTGTCCGACCCACCGCTGCCAGCGTCCCCTTTTCTTGATAAAGTCGGTAGAGTTCACACAGCCGGTCGACCCTGGAGGGCCGGCTGAAAACCGCGCCCGGGGGAGGTGTGAGCCCCAAACCGGCGCGGATTTTTCTCTCAGTCGGAGGCGAGACCGGCCGCTCCTGCAAGATCTTTCGCAGTGTCGTCGGATTGACCCGACACCGCGAGGAGACCTCCAGAAGATCGATCTCGTTGCTGATCACTCTGGCGACCTCAGAAAAGAGCGATACGGCAGTTTCATCGAGGGCGACTCCTCTTGAACTTGAATGCAACATGTTCTTCCTCCTCCTATTCTCATCCGGGATCCTGGAAGCAACCAAAAGCGGCGAGATACAAGGCAAGCGGGGCAAAGGGATTCCCTTCTCCCCGCTCGCTTCTTAACCGGCTCACTCCGCAGAGGAGACCCGAATCGCCACCCGCTGCTTTTCATCGAGAACTTTTAGGCCTGCAACGCGGTTCGCCAAGCGGTCCTTTTCGATGTCGGCCACCCGCTGCGTGATCCGGTCGATCTGCTCCGAAATCTCTTCGTCGGAGGACCCGTGCCGGAGCCGATCTTCCAGTTCAAGACGCTCGATCTTCAGTTGCGCCTCGTCCAACCGCAGATGGCGAATGGCCGCCGTCTCCAGGGCGACGAGCTTCTCAATCTGTGATCGGCTAAGAGCCAATTTCTCCGCTTGGTCGAGGAAAGAGAGGCTCTCCTCTCCGGCAGCGGTAAAGGAACCGGTCGTTGATTCACCGGCAAGGCGAGGACGTTCCTTCCTGATCTCCGCCAGTTTCGTCCGCTGTGGAGGGGTGAGGATCCCTTCCAGCTTCCGCGAAACCTCTGAGAGCTTCGGAAAGAAGATCCCCTCCAGGTGCGCGGTCCGCTCCATCGCCTCCCGTGTTTTCTCCGTATCAATAATTGGCTCTTTTAGCAGATCATACGCCTCCATCCGGCTAATCTCGATATCATTCCCGATCCGGAGAATCTCCCGACGGGCCTCCTCCAAGGCGCTTCGGAAGGAGACCGTCTGGGCTTCCGAGAGGCCGAGCGCTTGTCGGTGCTCCCCCCGTAAACCGCTCCCCAGCGGGTGATGGCCCTCAGGCCGAGCCGGGTGTTGAACCCCTCGGGCATCTCTAAGCTCATCTGAGGCCTTCGATAAAAGGCAAAGGCCTCTTTCTGCGCCGGAGTGAGAATCGCCTGCAGTGCGCCGATCGCCTGAAGCATGCGGCCCAATTCGTCCGCCTCGATCCCGCCGGTCACTTGATTCGCGTTCCGGTATTCTTCTCGGGAGAGGAGGCCATGACGGCGCTTGAGGGAGATCTCATTGAACATCCCGATGAGGACCGCTTCCTTCTTCCAGAGATCTTTCTTGAAAGAGGCGACCTCCTGACGGATGCGATCCTCCTGTTCCGGCGAGAGCTTCAAGACGTCCCGCGCGGCCAGATAATCATTCGCCAGGGCCTCCACCGCCCGGATCATTCGAGGGCCGGGGGTCATCTCCACTCCCTTTTGCCCTGCGGTTCTGCCGCAACCGGGAAAACTTGCAATACAAATAAGGCTGAGAGAACCTGAACACAGGTCCACATAAGATAACCGAAGCGTTTTCTGCTCATGGCATGATCTCCTTTTGCGACGAGTGAAATTGTTGTATCCCCTCCGTGATCTGGGTGTTGAGGCGCACAACCAGCTCCCGGCCAAGAAAAATCAGCGCAATCAAGAAAAAAATAATGAGGATCAGAGAAACGGCTACGACCAATAACCCCCAAAAGTCGTCTTTTTCTCCCGTCCATCACGCTTGAACCTTCAGCCCCGGAATTTCTTATCACCTTGGGCTTTGGGTTTTAAACCTCGAGCCGCTCTTTAATTTATCCGTAAAGGGGTCGCCTTCTTTTCAAGGAACCACCGCCGCAATGGCTGGTCTATCACTGTTAAGCGCCGCAATGGCCTCTTGAATTCCTTTCTGAAGCCACCGGGTCAGCGCTGGGTGAGGGGCGAAGCCTTTGCCATTGATTTCATAATCCTCCCCCTGCTTGATGTCGACCCCTTCCAAAAAGGCTTTTGTAGGGGCCGGCACCCCCGAAGCCGATTGGAGATCAATAAGACACGCCCGCTCTTCTTTCCCTCTTTAATCATCTCCTTCAGCTTGGCCACCTCCTCTTTCCGCTTCTCCGGCCAGTCTTCACGTACGGTTACGGGGTAGATCGCCTTGAGTTTGCTGCAATGAGGATCTTTGCGAAGTTTTTCGATCTGATGGTTCATTGAGGCAAGCCAGCGGCTGTTGGCCTGGTCATCTTCCGAACCATGGGCCACCAGAATCACCGTTTCGTGGGAAGGATCCCGGCTGATCTCGACAATCCGCTCATGGAGGATTTCGGCAATCCCGGGGTCTTCTTCATAACCGCCGAATGTCGAAAAGAGCACCGCGCTCCGGATTTGAACCGGAGGGGACCTTCATGATCCCCATGGGAGTGGAGGTCTTTGGATAACCCTAAGATATAGTCGGTTGTCTCTTTGAACTGATCGGAAAGAGAGTACATTCGAACGAAGATGATCCGGTCGATTCCATCTGCCTCCAAGCGGGAGACCGCCTGCTGGATCGTTTCGGAATCCGCCATCCCGTAGGCCATCTCGATCCGATAGCGCGCGCGTAGCGGCGCAACCGCTGCTTCGACTGCATCATTATAGGGTTGGGTCGCCCCATGGGGCATGATGACGACCCCGGTCCGCTCTGGCGAAGAGGGAAGATAGGCATTGGCTGTTTTTTTAAGCCATAAAAGAAGATTCGGATGGGGCACAATTTCCTCACCTGCATAGGTCAGGTCGATCTCCTTAAATTTGTCCCGATCCATCGTGTCAGCGACATATGGCTGTCAAAACGGGGACCGATGAAAAAGGGGACGACCAGGGTTTTCCCTTTCTTGGCGGCGGTGCGGATGACCTGATCGTCGACTTCCTTGTTTTTCTTCTCCCTTAATTTCGCTTCGGCCTCCCGATCGTAATAGATCCCGATTTGCGTCTCTTTGAAGGAGTGATACCTAGAGACGTAGTCGGTTAAGGATTGCAGCTCGCCGCGAAGAATCGATTCGCTCGCTTCATCGATTGCTCCGATTCCCAGGACCACCAGGCGCTCTTGCTCAGAATCCTCGCTGAGGGCATCGATACGATCGAGCAGGATCTGGGAGAGAAGGTGGCTCTCCCGCATGGGGGCCGCAACCCGGATCGCTCCAGCAGAGGCATATCTTGGGAGGTGGGGCAGCACCTTTTTCAGCATTGGATCGGCCTGTGATGGAAAAAGGGGATCACGACGATTTCGGTTGCACCGGCCCCCTTCAGCTCTTCGACGGCGCGTTTTAAATAAGTGTAGTACTCCCCCTCCACGCCGCTGTAGTCGCGCCCGACCAGTACAAGGGCCGCCCGGTGCGAGCGCTTGAATTCATCAACGATCGTCGCGACCTCCCGATTTCCCAGGAAGCCCCGGTCCGATGCGAGCACCAGAAATCCGACGTCGGACGATTTGGCCAAAGCCGGGCTAGAAGAAAAACCGACTTTTCTTCATACTTTCCTCCTTGCAAACCCCCAGATTCGATGCAATGGCGCCATCCCTCCAGCCGATCTAATACGATAATGCTGGCGAGCAAAACCGGGTGCACGAGCGCGCCGCCTTTCAAGGATCGATTTAATCGTCTTCTCAATCACATAGACACCTAGAAAATAAAAAGGCCCGGAAGATCGGTGATCGTCCGGGCGTAGGGTTTTAAACCTCAAGCCTCTAATAGTGAATTCGGAATTATTTCTTGATCCGCATCATCTTCGCACACGCAATTGAGAATGATTCTCAATCTCTTACTAAATTATTCCTTTCCATTGGTTGGAGTCAAGCATTTTTTTGAACACCTTGCCGATGGCAACGGTACGTGCAACCAGACGATTGCATGGCCGCTTCCCGAAACTTTCATCTATCATTTATCATTAACCTATCATTAACCGAGCGAGCCGGGTGAAACAGAAAGGGGTTTTTCTTCACACTCAATAATGAGATGAATAAGTTTTAGATCTCTATGGGCGGCATAAATGTATTGAGCCTAAGGGTCGAGGCTGCCTAGACACTCTCCCTGTCAATGAGAGTAGGTCGATGCTTTCCCAACCTGCACGATCGGACGGACCGCTCTACAAGTGCACATGATTTTTTTCATCCAAGAATCGGAGTATAATAATAGACTGACTTATAGACTCCGCTGAATAGGAGGAAATAATGCGAAAGATCATTAAACCATTTCTGTTGTTCTCCTTGATCATGGCATTCCGTGCTTCAACCTCTGAGGCGGCCATCGACATTTCTTTCAGTGATTCTGAACGCTACACCGATGCAGGACGACACATGGGTGATCGCGTCTCCGAACCAGTCCTTCAGGAGATTAAAGAATATCTGGAATCCCTGGGAGAACGTTATCTCGAACCGAACCAGAATCTAAAAATCGAAATTCTAGATATCGACCTCGCCGGCCGTTACGAACCGGTTCACCGTGGAGGCGCTTCGGATGTGAGGATTTTAAACGACGTGACCTGGCCCCAGATAAAAGTCCGTTATATTCTGGAGGAGAATGGTGAGGTCAAAGTTGAAAAAAAGGAATCAATTCGCGACATGGAATATCTAAGGAGACCCAACCCGAATTTTTCGAACGATTTCTTGCGACACGAAAAGGCAATGCTCGACAACTGGTTTCGGGACCGCTTCGGCGAAGATCGCCCGCAGCATGGATGAGTGAATCCATCGGTATTGGACATCTCACCCCAGATGCAAAATCTTACGTTGTACACTTCTAAGTCGGAGCCTGAACCGCCGTATACGTCAGTATTTTTCTTCCTAGAGAACACCTCCCCAAAAAAGGCAAAAAAAAGCACCCCCCCCCGATGGAAGTCACTTTTAGGTAGAAGATCATCCAGCCGTTTGGCAGGAAGCCGCTTTTTGAGAGCGGCCTCCCGCCACAGCACGGTCAAACAGCCGGGCTACTCCCATCTAAGATCTGGTAGTAACTCGAAACACGAACATTCTCCGCTGCGCGCAGGTTGATTTCCTCTTCGATCAGGCTGATGAGGTCTACCAGGCTGATTTCTTCTCGTCCTCGCACCTTTCCCACATACCACACCAATGATTCCTCGATCGCCTTGCTGCAATACTGTTCCACGGTCTTGGCATTGAAGGTCGGACGACTGTCGATATAATGAAGGACGGCTTCGTCATCAAAGACTTCTTTGAATGACTTCTGATGGGTCTGCTGAAATAAAAAGTTGTTGAGCATCAGCCCCTTTCCAGCCTGTATGTCCGGGAAACCTCCTAACATCTCCGGTGCGATTACATCAAAGATTTTGACCTGCTCTTGTAAGCGCCTCAGATGCATCAACACCGGAGACTCTTGACTATTTTCCTCAAGGATCCGAATCCATTGATCGATTTTTTCCAGGTGCTGGCTAAAGAGGGGCCTTAGCCTCCCGGCCATTTGGACCCGCACCTCCGCATTATTCATTCCTTCTGTCATGAAACCATATTGAGCATGGAAGATATTGAAGCCTTTCAATATCGATTTGGTTGTGGCTACGAGCGTTCTGCCCATCCTCTCGCCCAATCGATCGAACGCATCGAGAATCTTATATCGCTCCTCCTTGGCGATTTCTCCGTTGATCGCATGCTCGGCCCCAGTCGCTCCGATCAGGCTTTGCTGGGACGCGCGATAATGGCAGCCGATCAGGAGAGGTACTTCATGGCGACGGGTGAGTCCGCTGAGGGAGCGGGCGAAATTCTCGACACTTGCAGCGTGGGCGATCACCCTTCGGATCCGTTCGGTATCCTGCGGATCGATCCGAACATTAATCTTATTCTGTCCGAAGAGAGCCGACAGGCGAAACAGTATCGAGCCTGCAAATCTCAATACCATCGGAAGATTCAGGCTTTCACTCATCTTGAAGATGACCGAGTATTCCGAAAGACTTTGAGCCAGATCAACTCGCTCCGAACCATGATCGCTCATCAAATAGTTCAGCTCTCTGCTCTCGTATTCCGATCCGCTATTCATCGCCGAAGAAAGGGTTTGGTGGATCTCCTCCAGAAAGCTGGGGTACCGAAACAGGATCGAGGGCCGGAAATGAAGAAGACCGTCCTCTTCAGATCGATGTTTTCGAAGATCCTCTTTAAGAACACGGGTCAGATCGACGCATTTTTCCAGCCGCCCGGAGATGCCGAGCCCGCCAATGAGAGTTTCTAGAATTCCGCTCCGTTTCTTCTCAATCTCTTCCCGATGCTGATCGCGCTCTCGGTGCGTCATCTCCTTTGTGGGGTGTTCGAGAAGGTCACTCAGTTCAAAAAAGCGAACCGGCGAGAAATACTGCGCTAAATCATCGATGATTTTCGCGCCGAGAACGCCCTCGCCCGAATCGGCCGTGAATGTTTCAATCAGTGCGGCCCTGTCCTTCGGATCGATTGCCAGGTAAGGATAGCGCTCCGTCTTGTCCGTGATATTAAACCCTTGATGCACCTTCCTGTTTACGACCTCCTCCTTATGAACAACCGTCAGTCCTCGGGCGGCCGCGTATGTCACGGCAAACTCCAGCCGCAGCCGCAGAAATTCCCGCTCGATGTCAGACCGAAGCAGCCGCCAGCCGATCTGCGATGCGCGAATTTTCCGAACAGAATTCGCAAACATGATTAGATTTAGGAACTGCCTGATTTTTTCGAGAATCTCCAGATGGGTAATCGATTCTATCAAGTTCGGCCGCAGCTGCTTCGCATTAATCTGAAATTGAATTTCCTCGTCCGCATTAAGCGCCCGGTCGTACGTCAGAGCTGAAGTCGTCTCCTTCACCAAAAGAAGACATGGAATCAGGCAGGCGAGCAATCTGGACCCTGGATGGGGGATCGGGTTCTCCAGACCGGTGATCATTTCAATCGGGTCAGTGGCCGGTTGCGTGATGCGTTGGTACCCGACGCCCAAGTGCTGAAGAATATCAAGGAAGGTGATCTTCTTCCGATTCCCGTCCTCCTGCTCCGGATCCAGGTTGATCGGAAACATCCCCAACGAGTACACCGCATAATAATAAAGCGCCAGCACGGCGCCAGGACAATCGGTGTAATACACAGCGCGAGAGCGCTGGCTCTGCTCTTTTTGCGATAGGTTATCCTCTTTTTTCTCTTCAACGATTTCATGAAATATCAACACGCCGGTAAGAGATCCGCTCTTCTTGAGGAGCGTGAGGAGCAGATCAAGCGTGAATTCGGACGTCCCGGGGATCTCTTCCATTATTTTACGAAGAACACGCCGCATTTGCGCCGCGATTTCCGGATACCGATGCAGGAAAGAGGCGATATTGATCGTATTCGTGCTCAGAAGGTAGATGAAATCCCCGCTGTCATTATTCACCGGCGTCGCAGAGAGCCGGTAGTCGACCCGGAGCGCGTGTCGTTTTTTCAGATGGATGTAGAGGTATTCCATCGCCATTGAAATGCCACTCTCTGAATTCTTTAAAAAGCTCGATTCATCAGCAACAATTGCGAACGAAAACCCGCGCCGGATGAGAATTTCAAGGGGATAGATAATCTGTTCTCTCTCTTTCAGACCGAACTCATGCCGGCTGATGATGATGCAGTCGGCTTCCTTCAAGGAAAGCGAAGGGAGGGTTTTAAGATGGCCGATGTGGACCGACTCCTTTGGCACTCCGATGTCAACCATCGAATCCAGGACGTTTTGGCAGAGATTCGCCTCCGTAAAGTAGAGGGTGATCAGCTTCGCGTTCGGATATGCCTTCTTCCCTAGCACACTCGCGAAGAGCCGAAGAAAGATCGGCGTTGTATAGGTCTTCCCGGCGCCGACCTGGCTGAAGTTGTTTAGTCGGAAAGGGTCCTTCGGGTGGCGTTCATCGGATATAAATTCATTCAGCGCAAGATAGGCGTAGAAGAGCGCTTTTGTCTGCATGAGAGTCGGAGCGCCCGTCAGTCCGCTGGTGAGAGAGGCGAGCAGTGATTGGAAGGCTCTGAATTCCGGCCGGTAGATCGAGGAATCCGCCGCGGTGAGCTTCTCCCGTTCAATCGCCTTCACCACCATTGAGACATAATTCGAAAGGGTCGCCCAGGAGGCGATCGAGCAGAGATAAATGTTGTCGCAGAGGCTCTTCATTCGCTCGTATTGGGTCAGGCTCTCTGCGAGTAAAGCGCTGATCTTGTCCTCTCGGGACGCGAGCGCCGCGACAACCCTTCCTGGTGGAACCGCGTTCGCGGAGGTAATTTCTCCGATCTCGGAGAGCAGCGCTCCCAGGCGATTGTTGTCGGGGGTCAGGGCCATCAGCAGCTTGAAGAAATTGTAGTCTTCCGTAAATGGGTTTTCTTTCTTACTGACCTCGGCACCTTCCTTTGCCTCGGGTTCCGGTAATTTCTCGATCTCGTGGAAGCGCTGTTCCACCTGTCTTAGTAATTTCATTAACGAATTGAGGGAACGAAGCCGCTCCCGGAGGCGAGCAATAAAATCCGCTCTGAATTCGTCCGTATAGGGAAGGAGAAATAATCCGGATTCGTGTGCCGCCGGCGTAACGACAACTGTTTTCCCTTGTTTCTTTCGGCCCGGTAGCAGGGCATCGATTTCGGGGCTTCTTGAAACTTCTGCCCGGAGGATCGGATCCAGAATTTCACGGAATTTGGGGCTCTCCTCACAAACCAATTCCTCGATCGCTTCAGGCTCATCCCGATAAATCTTTACTTTATTTAGGAATCCCTTCAGCTCGGCAACTCTTTTTTGAACCGATTGACGTTTTCTTTCAAGCATGAAGTCTCTCCAAAAAAACGAAGGAGGCCTCTGCAGCGATTTCATCAGCAGAGGCCTCCTTCGTTTATGTCTGTTATTTATGACTGTTCTGTTATGGTTTTTCTCGAAAGACCCGCATCATCATCGAATCCAGGTCCGAAACTTCCGGAATAATGGGACAGCGGAGCGGAAACCGCTCCACTGAAGAGATCTGGCGTTCAAGCTCAGATATGAAATCGATGGCCGCTTGGGGGACTCTTTCCATGGAGATAGACGAAGATCGATTCAATGTCGCTCTCGGCGTGCCGCGTGATCTTAACCCGATATTTTTTTAGCATGCTGCTTTAGAGACTTCAGGAAGGATCGGACGGGACGAACCTTTCCGGAGAGAACATCGGCTTCGCCTTCCGCCAATAAATGAGAGAGATTGAGGGTTTTTAGCTTATTTTCAAACACCGCTGCATCCAGCAGGACGACGTCCGGCCGCCTGTTGACTGTCACGACGACCGGACGGCCCGTCTTGTGCAAATGTTCGAAAACTTTCCTCATATGCTTCCTCAAATCCGACGCGGACCTAATGTCTTCCGTGATGCGGACTGCCATTGGATCACCTCGCAAGGTACAACATTAGGTACCAAATAGAATAGCATCCTGTCAATAAATCTATATCGATCCTTGATTTACACTTCTCAGGGGGCGTGGAGGCACTTTGAGTCCATTCGGTATCCGAATCGCTCCCACGCTTTCGGATCGATCGGCAGGGCTCGAGTGTTTCTCGGCGTCAAACTGACGTAGACCGCCGAGTACTCAAGACATCCTTTTGGAAGAGCCGCCAGAGAATCTGGGATGCTTCGAGCGCCACGTGTTCATTAATAAAGAGGTCTTGTTGCGAGAGAGCCGCTTCTAAGGAGCAGGAGGGTCCTTGCTCTTTCTCTTTTTCCGGATCGGCGATATCCGGATAGAAATCCAAGACGGTCGGAAGGCGGCCGATCACATCTTCTCTCTCAGGCTGTGGAACGGGGTGGACGGTTCCGATGACCACCTGGCCGTGATACCGGCTGTTGCCGCAGTCCACCCAATAAGTTGCGTCGTCTTTATTCTTAATCGCCCGGCCGATCTCCTCGCGCGCCAGCCCGGTATCCACCGCAGTGATCAAGATCGGCGCCGCTTGTTGTTCTCCTGGATCGTACTCCGTCGGAACCGCTCTCCAGGAAAAGCCGGTGCTCTGATTGATCCGAGTCGCTAATATCGACGCTTTCGGATGGCCGACATCAGGCTCAAAATAAAGGGTGCGCCCGACATTCGCCTCGGAAACGGTGTCAGGATCAAAGATCGTAACGTCAATCCCCGGGTGGCCCAACGCTTTTAAGGCGAGATTGAGTTTGCAGAGTCGAACCGCAAGAACGCTCCCGGTGCCTCCCGCCCCTACTAGATGAATAGGGACCTCCTGATTACGGGCCGCCAATCGAACATAATGTTTCATAATCCCCTCTCTTTCTCCTTCTTCCAGGGAAGCTCCTCCTCGAAATAGTAGCCGCAGAGGCATAAACGAAGGGAATGGTCGATTTCCTCCAACCCGCGTCCCGGTTTGCAGTGTCCAAGTACAACCGAAAAGTGAGGAAACCCAACATCCGACTCGTCATCGTCCCGAGAGAACCTGGCGGGCAGCGATCCGTGGCTGTGCAGATCTACAACCAACGACCAATCATCGCGCAGATCGGGCCAACGGAAATCGACTCTGACGGCCGTTTGCAGTAGAATTTCAGGAACCAGATATTTCCATCCCTTGCTCGGACTCCACAGTATCCATGCGATTGTCTCAACGCTGCGCTCGGCGGCGTGATTGGCCTGCTTCAGGAACCGCTCGATGAAGGCCATCGGGATGCTTTTACAATAGAGGGTTTCTACCGGCGTCAGCGCGCCATATGGAAGGACCCGTTTGCTTCTCCAAAGAGGTCTGACGAAGTGGCCCCACGCCGTTTTTGATTCAATCCATAAGCCGTCCCTTGCCATGAGTAGCCTTGAATAACCCTCCAACAGCGGGGGAAGCGGTTCATGGTGAGGCACCATCAATGTCGGCAGCTGTTTCTGTAAAATCTCATCTTTTGCATTCATCGTCTGTTCTTATCCTTTTGAAGAGCGGCGCGCCTCAGTAAATCACGGATGGTTAAACCCGCGCCCTTCAGCTGTGCGTAGGGAAATCCGTTTGTTTTTGCCGCCGGACGCGAGCGCCAGAACGCCGCCAAGGACCCCCTCTTAAGGAAAAGCCGATCCTTCGCCCCCGCCTGGGTGAACTCGCTTTTATAAAAGGCTTCCCCCCAGCGCTGCGTCTCATCCGGCCAGCATGTCGCCGGCGCCCGCGTCGTGCCAAGGCACACCCGGCAGTCCTCGTAAATGTTAAAGAAGGGGGGCATGAGCAGGGGTGTATCCAACTCCGGCCGCTGATCGGCGTTCACCGCAAATACGTGAAGCTCCTTCGGACGCGCGAGAAAGACCAATGCCGGCCATGTCACGATTCCGCTTTCAAGGTTGAGCGTCCGGCCGAAGTAAATCGATCTTCGGATCGAGGGACGCCAGAAGAGAAGCGGTCCCTCGCTTCCCGCTCCATATGCGAGTAAGCCGGGATCGATCCAGCCGATATTTTGGTATAAGGATGGAAGAATCTCCTTGCAGAGCTCCGCCAACGTCCGTCTCTCAACGGGGATCCCTTCTCTGAGCACCGGGACGCCGGCTTTATTCATTTCAACGGAATGAATCTGCCAGTAATCTCCGGCGGCGCTCGGAGCGCCACGGTAATAAAGCAGCGCCGCTTTCAGATCCAGCTGCTGAATCATTTCTCTCCTTTCTTCCCGGGCCGGGGAAGTGTCGACGCCTGCATATGAAGGTCAAACGCCTCTCCGATGACACGAATGCCCTCCAGCGCCCTTCGAAGCTCCGGCGTATTTCTAAAACAGAAGTCCTGAATTGCTTCGCCGCCATTTGCGAATTCATTGTTGATGATCTCATCTACGTGATCGCAGATCGGATCCCCGGGAGACCAAAGGAGGGGATAGAAGTAACCTGGATCGATAAGATCGCAGTAATAGCCGCCGTCATGGAGGTTATAAGGAACAGGACGCTTCCAACCCGAGCCGGCTTTCATGACCGCCGCCGCCCACGACCACCAGGAATACCGCCACGACCGTTTCGGCGGAGCGGGAGGCAGTTTTGGGATCGGCGGTTTTCTCTTCTTTCCGCTTCGGAAGAGAAACCGATATCGTGCCGGAATGGAGGTCTGCATCCATTTGATCTTCTCGATCACCTCTTTGTTCTCCTCATTCTCTGGAGGATCCGCCAGCCACCCGTCCGCCCAATCGATGTACTGCTCGATGGCATCGTCGTAATCGAAATAGGGGCGAACCCAATTCAGAATCCTCAAGGCGGCGAGGACGGCCTCCTCCAATGACCGATCTTCTTCGCGCAGCGTGATGAGACTGTCGCAGAAGATCGCTGCGCAATTGAGTGGATATTCCAGAACGAGGCTACACTCCCCCGCTTCGGCGCTGTCGTACTTTTTAAACTCAAGTCCGAACTTCCACTTTTTTAAATATTTCGTCTTGATCCGGCCGAGAAAACGCTCAATCCATTTCGCGAGGTCCGCTTTGATCACTTCAGGCCGGCATCTCTCCGGCCATGGACCGGGAAGCTTTTTCTCTTTCTCTGCTACGGCGGAGAACAGGAGAGCCGCTCCGGCCAGGCTTGCATTCGATATGTCGGTCTCGGCCAGCGTGATTGTCGCGAACCGCTTTGCAATTCTCGGAAGGGGGATTAGAGCAGCAGGGGGAGTAGCTCGGATGGGAGCGGGGTTGAGGGGGCGCTCCCCGACGGCCGATGAAGGACATGCACGGTTAGAATCCGCTGTGCGCATCGGATCTCTTCCTCCTTCTCACGTTGTTGTGTCTCTTCTTTCCGCCGCGGGCGAGTTCTTTGATTGTGATGAGTCGAGGGGGCGATTTCTCGCACCCCTTTCTTCCGACAGCCCGTTCCATTCGATAGATTTCCCGGGTCCCCTGCAATTCCGGTCCCTCAACGGTGGCTTTTACCAGCTCGGGATAGACCCCGGAATAAAACTCGACGACCTGCTCCGGGGAGAGCTCCCGGCCGGGATCCGCAAGCTCCAGCTGCTGGTACTTAAAGATTCGGACAATCTGTTTTACCTCGATCATGAATGCTCCTTATGAGGATAGGCCTGTTGGCAGGTTAAGCGAACAGATTAAATGTCGCTTGGGGCTTCTCGGCGGTCTCCGTTGAACCGGACGGAGGAGACTCTTTTTGCGACGATGCGGCCGATGACGTTTCGTCGGCCTTCCCCCGGCCCGAAGCCGGCTTCTCTTCAATCGGTTTGACCTCCCCCTTTTTCTTCGCTTCGTTTTTCTCCTTTTGAAGCTTCTCGATGAGCTGGTTCCCCGCTTCCCGTTTTTCGGAGAGAGCCCGATGGAGCCGTCCGTCGTCCTCATAGGTCTCTTCAAGCAGTCCGAAGAATTTCTCATTGAGCTCCGCGGGGTCGCTTTGATCGACAACGGCTGCCGGGCTTTCTCGTAGAGCTCTTTTTCCTTTCCGGAGAGGTTTTTGATCTCCGGAAAGAGCGGATGAAGGAGGATCAGGAGGTGATCGGAGTCCGCTTTCCGAATCGTAAATGTAATCTGGCCTTGCACCGGAATGAAGTCAGCCAATTTCACAAAATTAAGCATCATTCTCTCCTGTTTTTTTGATGATATCCGCTGATCTTTATTCAGGTAGTTTTAGCGTTCGAGGTGTGTTTCGCGTTGCAGCCAGGCCGGCATCCGCTCGGGGACAAAGCCCTGTGCGAGGAGTCCTTTGATGAATTCCTTTTTCGGTTTTCCGGCCAGTTTTGAGAGGGACTGGTTCTTCATCTGCAGAAACTGATCGAGTCCCATTTCTTTCGCGGTCGCCTCGATTTCCGACTTCGTGAGAAGCTCATAATATGTTCCGTCGACGGCGAAAATCTGCTCGGGAGTGGCACCGAGATGGGAGAAGACCATCTCTTCGATGAGCTGGAGGGGGAGATCCGCGAGCACTTTCACCGCCAGCGACCCGCCCTGCACGATCAGCGCTTCCGGCGTCAATCGACGGAGGCTCTGAAAGAAGGCGGTCACGTCTCCCTCGGGAGGACTCACAACAATCCCATATTCCTTCAGCACAGGATCGTTCTTCCAGTATCGGATCCATTTCGCCTGATACATCCCAAGGAGAACGAGGAGCAGCGCGTTTTGCGGGCTCTTTTGCATTTGTTCAGCCAGGTACCGTCGATAGATCTGCTTCTTAAACTGCCTGACCCGGAGGGAGGCATTCATAGGGCTCATCCGGTGTCCGGCGGAGGATCTCGAAGACGGCGCCGATTGGCGCTTCGACCCTTTGGGACCGCGGCCCTTCGAGCCGCCCGACCGGGTTTGATTCTTCTGCTGCGTTTTATGATCCTGGTGGAATTCTCTTCGCTTCTCCTCGTAGCAGCGCTTCATGGAGCAGATCTTCTCCTTGAGAATCTCACCTCCTCCTTTCGATACAAAGGCGACTAGGAACTTGCATGATGCGCACTCCTGGAGCTGCGCCTCGCCGATTTCTTCCTTCTGGTGAAAGACCGCCTCCCTCTGATCGATGTCGGGAGGAAGGTCCGCAAGATCAATCTTCATTTTATCGGTGAGCATGGCCCGCGGCCCGTTCTCTTCGATCCGCCGAGCCACGCGCGCGGCGGCCGCCTCTTCCTTCTTTCGCCAGCAAGGCGCATTCAGACAACTTCCCAATCCGGATTGCTCCCGCTCGAAGAGATCAGGCTGGCCGGCGCTGTTATGAGGGCAGCGGCGGCATTCCGTAACATCGAACGGCGCACGCTGAAGGATAAGGTCGCCCTCCGCGAGATAATTGGCGAGCTTGCGGGCGTTCAGCCCTTCCGCTTCGACCCTCTCGAGCATAAGCAGCTGCCGGTCGGCCGAGAGGCAGGAGAGGATCTTCGCGATGTCGAGGCCGATCTTTCCGGTTCTGAGCGCCGCTTTCGCCTTCTCGATGAGGTTTAAGAGCGCCAGCCGATCGCGAACATACCGCGCCGAATGGTGAATGTGACCGGCGAGCGCTTCAATCGACTTCGTTTCAAGCGCCCGCGCGAAATCCTCCGCCTCATCAATCGGAGAGATGTTTTCATGCTGCAGATTCTCCGATCGGCGAAGATCTCGGACCTGTTCCAGAGTTAAGTCTGTCCTGATAAATGCGGGAATCACCTCGGCGCCGTTCAATCGATGGGCGCGATATCGCCTCTCCCCGTACACAAGCGAGTAGCCTCCATCGGAGTCGGCCACCACTGTTATCGGCTGCTGAAGTCCGTTCTTTTTAATATCGGCGGCCAGATCGGCCAACCGATCCGGATCGATATATTTTCTCGTGTTCTCGACCACCCGAATCGCCGCCACCGGAAGAAGGACTGCGATATGATCGCCGCTTCTGGTAAATGCCGGATCGATTCGATGGCTCGTTTCCCCTGAGATTTCAGCCGTCATATTTTCTCCGTAAATTCATTTGTCTCGAGATTCTGTTCGGACTCCGCCCCACTTTCACCGAACGGTGTCTTCATCCCCTTGAAATCCCTCTCCAAGCCGTTGTCTCTCGTCAGCGCCATTGTCCGCGCTCGCATTTTCGGAGGAATCCGCAATCGAATTGCGGAAGGAGGGAAGGTAGCGGAAGGACTGCGCCTCCCTTAAGAGAGGCACCGGGCTGTGAAAGAATTCGATTCTATCGTTCCTCCGGGTAGCAGACCGTCACGACCCATCCTTCCGGATGCCGTTCGGGAATGCCCCAGATCTCTCCGCTTGGGTCTTTCTCAGAGATGATCCCGGACGCTCCCCGAGTGAATTTCTCCGCAATCGATTGGAGGATGGCCTCTCGATTGGGCAGTGCCGCCACCCGGTTTGTCGTCACAAACAGCGCCTTCCGGGCCTCAGGTTGGCAGTTCTTGTATCTCTCCGGAATAGGACAGCGCTTCAGCCGCAAAAACCGCAGCATGAACCCGACGCTCCAGTCCCCACACTGGCCGCAGTAGGCCATGCCGGAGACCTCGTCGCATGAGGCGAGATATTCTTCGGCCTGCTCGACCGTCGACGGATCTATCGCGTAGCAATTGGCGCAGAAGGGACAAATCGGATAGCCGCATGCGGGACAGCCGATGATCTTGGCTCTCGGTATCGGCTTATCAAACCGAACGGTCCCGCCATGAACGGTGCAGTCAAAACCGCTGATCAGGATGAGGCCCAGCACCGTGTTCTGATCCAGCAGCCGGGCCCGATGGCGTAAAACGGAAATTTTGTCCTGGATGACATGATGAAGATCTTCGTGAGGAGGGCCGTTCGCTCCACGACGCAGCGCCGTCTCCAGAGCGTCCGCCTCCTCGTTGAGCGCTTTGATTTCATTCGCGATCTCGCTCGGAAATGGATCCCGCCGCTTGAAGTCGATGTGTCGGCCCGTCGCGTCGGTCGGCGGATCGCTGATCAGACCGAAGAAGCGTGCGACCTCCGCGTCATTCTCGATATCCAGGTGAGCCCAAAGAGAAGGAAGATATTTTCCGCTCTCGCTTTTAATGAGCCCCGTCGAGGCGAATTCAACCTCCTCCCTCGCATACCTTTCCCGATAGCTCTCCTCGATCCCTTCTGCCGGATGGCTCATCAGCCAAGCGGCAAGTTCCTCTCCCCCGCTCTCTCTTCGAATTCCTCTCGCTCGGAATCTGAGAGCTCCTGCAACAGCCAATCGATAAAGGCCTCCCGCGACTCCCCTCCCACGCTCGCTTGCGTGAGGTAGTACTCATACTCCCGTTCGATCACTTCGTCGAAATCTTCCTCCCGAAGCGCTTCATACAGCTGCGCACCCATTCGGTCTGTAAGCTCGTAGAGATAGCGTACCGGTTTCCCCATTGACGCTCCCTTCCGAATAAAAAAGAGGCCCCTCTGCTGACGCGCATCAAAGGGGCCTCTCTGACTGAAGACATGGTTTTTATTCAGCGACGGCGTGAAGCAGTGATTGGAAATGCGGATTGTCCGTATTCTTATTCATTTGGAGAACTCATCCCTTCAGGCGCCGCTACCGACCGTCCGCGACCTCCCGCGCGACGATTCCGCTCTCATCTGCATCAACGATGAATTTCAGGCCCCTGAGCGGTCGGGCGTATTTCTCCAGCGCCCATTCGATCAGCCGACCATAATCCTTCAGAAGAATCGCGAGTTGTGATCGGAATTCGGAAATCGCCAGCTCATACCCGCAGTGGTCGAAATCTTCCGTCTCGGTCTCAAACGATTCCGCATGATCGATCGGATAATAATCACGGTAGGGTCCGTCGATGATGTAGAAGGTGCCGTTCAGATAGCCGTTCTCCTCGATTCTTTCTCTGCCGTATCCTTCGACCTGAAGATCATACGCTTTGCAGATGACGATCGGATGACCCCGCCACTCCCCTTCCGTGATTTTATCTTCGGGCCGAACGACCGCCTTCAGCCGTCGTGTCAGAAAATGCTCAAAGGTCTCCGCGCCCGGATGAGACCAAATCCAGTGCTCGGGATCCTGCCAGGCGTGAAGCATCGGAAGCCCCAAGGCGTACGCCGCGAAATAGTGACCGATGTTCTCCTCGCCGGGGTAGAAACAGAAACTGTCCGCGAGAAGAAACCGGCCGCCGCTTTCTCTCGTCGGGATCTCGCGCGGCGAAAGCCTCGATATATATTCCTCTTGGTGATCGCCTTCGTAGTGCGGCAGATGCAGCGGCGCCTCGATCCGAGCCCAACGACCGGGCGGAATCGGATACTCCCGGATGAGGTCAAAGCAGCCCCACTCGATGAGCTGATCGAAGCGCTCCTCCCCTCCGCCGATACGGAGGACATGTTCTCCGACCGCGCGTTTAATCGCGCGATGCAGGTCGCTCACTTTGTCGGAAACCTCCTGGCTGTCATAAAGGCAGATCCGATCGGGCGCTTTAATTCTCCAGCCGCTTCCGATCAGATGCAGATACACGGTGATTCCGGCGGCGCGAACACTGGGCCATGCGCCCTGTCGATAGCCGTCGTTTCCGAGGGGAAGGCCCTGGTAGAAAGTCATATCCAATCGCCCGGCATCGACATCCCGTCCGAAGTGAACCAGAGCGATCCCCTCGGGGAACGCGCACTTCAAACCATCCCAGACGTCAAGAGCGTATGGCCGCGCGACCGGCTGCCCATTGAGATAGACCGGAACCGGAAACCCGCAAACCTGCTCTTCGAGGAGCCTCTGAAATCGAATTCGCGCGTCGAGATGGGCAAAACCTGCCAGCGGCTTTTTCAGATGCACCGTGACGGTGGTACCCGGCTCCTCCTCGCACCGCTCGAATGAGACCGGCTCGCCCGCCAGAATCCGGTCCTTCCGAAAATCCCGCGCCATCCCTTCGAGCGGACCTCCACTCTTCTTGCAACGTCGATCACCGACCAGAAACCGACGCCGAAAGGAAGATCGTGTTGTAGGACCTCTTCCGTCCAGTTGGAATGACCCGGATCCAAGAGGATCTGAAAGTTCTCGATCCCGCCGCCATTGTCTTCGATTCGAAAGTATTCCCGGTCCGATGGGTCGGTCAGGATAGAAATCCGGCTCGCGCCGGCCCGCCTGGCATTCTGTAACAATTCACGCAGCCAGATTCGCTCGCCGGCAAACGCGTCGCCAAAACGCGTCATCAGGGGGATATATTTATCATCAAGACGAACCACCGGGGTTTCACACGTATTCATGTTGTTCTCTCCATTTTTTAATCGCTAAAACAAAGCGGCCCTTGCCGGGAGACGCCTCCTTCGCAAGGGCCGCTTCATCCGAAAACGTCGGCGATGATCTCTTCAGGATCCGGGGCTGAGCCGGATTTTCCGTTTTGCCGCCGGCTCCGAACCCGAAAGGACCTCCTCGGTTCGCTCGAGGGTCTTAATCAGTCCCTCCGTTTTTTCGATCAGATTGTATAATCCGCCGATCAGAGATCCTCACCGAAGCGAATTGCCGCAGATAATCGTCGTAGCGCTCTTGAGCGGCACAGGGATCGATCGGGGCGAGGGCATCATTTACGTTCTTGAGCCGCGCCGGATTCTGCCGAGCCAGGTGGTGCAGCAACCGCCCGATTTCCCGAGCTAGAAGATTTGACGATTTAGTCGCGGCCTGGGTTTTTCTCACCGGCGGAATCACCCCTTCGAGGAGATCCTGCCGCCATGGCGCGCCCAACTGCTCGGCCAATTGAATTTCCGCGACCTGAGACAATTCATTGAACAGCGGGACCGATCGCTTGAGTCGCCGCCGACGTTGACCGATTTTCGAAATGACCGCCTTCCGCTCTTCCTCGGGAAAACGATGCAGCAGAGCGATCAACTCCCGCTCGGTGAGCAGATAGAGCGAGAAAGGGTATGGAACAGAGCGAAGCGCCGGATGCCGGGCATCGAACGCCGAACCGTTAAAGGAGCCGTAGAGGATGATCAATTCAGACTGCGCGGTCCTGGGGAGGATCGCGGAGAGAATATAGAAGCGGGAGTAGAATCGGTCCGAGACCGCGAGGATGGCATCAAAGGCCCGCCTCATCACCTCTTCGGTCTCCGAAACAGTGCTCCGGACGCGCGGTCGCGCGGAAAAAAGATCTCGCAGCGGATTCTTCCGAAGCTGAACATTGATTTCTTCCTGAAGCGGAATGTCCCATTTGCTTTCCAGCTCCGACACCCAGGCGTGAAGATCGCCGATCGAGCCGATTTGCTGGAAGCGTTTCGCGCTCGCCTCCTCTCGCATTTTTCGGAAGCGCTCCGCATCGGCGACGCGAAACGATCGCTTCGCCTTTTGGTGTCGTAGATCCAGCCGTTGGAGAATGTTCTCCCGGATCTGCGTATAGAGGCGAAGCAGGTTGGCGAGCCGGATCATCCGGACAGAGGGAGCGAAGAGCTGCCGCTCCACCGGGGTCCATCGATCGGGACCGAGAACCAGATCGACGAATTGCGGGAGGCTCCTGAAGTCGAGCGCGACGATTTCGCTCTCCGACCAGGCCGCGTGTTTACCGTGCGCTTCCCGGGCGGGAAGATAGACACTGAGCGTGATAAAGCATTGCGCTTCCGTATGCTCTTTCCCGGTGATTCTCTCCCCATCGAAGCGGTAGGCCGAAAGAGAGACCGGCGCGAGATCGGCATCCTGATCGGCAAAGGGCTGGCCGGAGACCGCGAGAATCAGGATCGGATGACTCACCTGGCCCGTGGCATGGCGGGTTCTCTTAAAGCTGCGCGCGCGGGCCGAAGTGATCAGAAGCGAGAGTCCCCCCTCCCGAAGTTTCAACGGCAGGATCTGACGGGTGAAGGCGGTTAATGAGAAGCCCTCGGGTAGCTTTGAGAGGCCAAGGCCACGGAACGTCTTCTCCGCTCCCTTCTTGGGGATGTCGTGAACATAGGGAGGATTTGCGATCAGCAAATCGAAGAGACCGTTTGGAACCAGATCGAGCAGATCGAAGGCGTGGCCTCGGAGAACTCCGCACCGCCGTCCAAGGGGGATGGGGCTTCCCTCCAGGCAGGCTTGCGCCGCCGCGTTGGGGTCGACCAAAGAGGTCAGCTCCGCCACTTCCGCCGAAAGTGGATTGAGGTCGAGGCCTAACGTCAAGAACCCAGGGTGGTACGCGATCGGACGGATTAATGATCCCTTCCCGATGTTCGGTTCGAGAACATTGACTTCCCTGCCGTTGATCGCGCTGATTTGAAGAAGACGGAGCAGGTGCTGGAAGACTTCGGGGGAGTAGTACGCTCCGTGACCCTCTTCGGAATTGAGCTTTCGCCCTTTTCTGGAAATCAGCCCTCCTTCCGCGTTTTTCTCCAAGGTGCTGAGCCGATCCAAGAAGTGCTCCACTTGAGCGGCACTGAGATCGGTGGAGCAGAGCCGGTCGAGGTCGCATCGAAGGCTCTCCGCTAAAGTCTCCACATTCGGACTTGCGGGAGCGGAGAGCACCGCGCGGATGCCGGAGAGAATCAGCCGGCGCTGAGCCACGGGGGGAAGCCGCTCCCGCACAAAATTGAGCTGCGCCCGCACCAGATCGACAGATAGGCGAATGCCGCCTTCTCCGGAGTAGTTGCAGTAGAGTGCTTTGAGCTGATCTTCGATTTGCCGCCAGGCCTCCGCCAGAGGGGGTCTCGGCCGTTCGCGCGATTCCTTTATTAAATCATCCATCCTTTTTCTGATGGATTGAAGACTCAAGACGGCGTCGGTGTATCGCGCCGCCCGCTCCTCGGGTCCCGAAAACCGGGTGGTCCAGCTGCAAGGAGAGATCGGATAGGAAAGATAGTGCAATTCAAAGCGTTTTCCCTCCCGTGGCGATTCTTCCTCATTTTTTGGGCTCGCAAGGATCTGCGCAGGAGGGGATTCCTCCAATGTCACTGCCTCCGTAATCAAAGAGAAGATATCGAGTTGCAGAGGTGCTTGTTTTGTTTTTGGCATAGCCTCCCTTCGTTGTGAGCGGCGAGATCGGCCGAGAAGAATTGCGTCCAGAAAAGAGAACCGCCGGAATGTCCGGCAACGTCGCTTTTTGGAAATCTGACCGCTTTGTCATACAGGACATAGCCTTTCGTTCTCGCTCTGGGAGGAATCGCGTAATACATTCCATTCACAGGACGATCTTGCAGACTTTAATACTCTTCCGAAAATCGAGTCGAGCAAGACTCGCCTTCCTATTTCCAGAGATCGCTTCTTTTAAAATCTCCGCCGTCGGGGGCTGCCATCCCTGTTCGCGGAGTTGATCGCTGTTGCGATGCGTTGGGCTTGTAGATCAGCGTCGATAAGGGGCTTCGTTCTAAACGGGCCGATTCTCTCCTTTCCTTCAGTCCAGCTCTGGACAGATTCGTTGTATGGAAAACCGACCGTTTTTCTTTCGTCCGCCGGCCGGCGGCCCGCGCCTCCTTTTGCTTTCCCTCTTCCCTCTCCTCCCACCCCTCCCCCCCGTGTTCGCGCGCGCCGGCCCGTGCCCTCCCCCCCCCCGTGAGGGCGTCCTCTCCTGCGTCGCAACCCCCCCTCCCCCTTCCTTTTTCCCCCCCCCGGAGAAAAAAAGGGGGCCCCCCGGGCGTCTCTCCCGCGCCCCCTTTTTTCACTCCCCCCGGGTGGTTTTCTCGGGGTTCCCTCCAACCCCCCCCCCTGGGACACCAAAAAACCCCCGGGGGAATCGCTCCTCCAAGGGCTTTCATGACCGGCCGGTTTCGGCCGAATTAGACCGCGCGGATACTTTTCGGCGCGCGATGATCTGAGCGCAACGATATTGAAAAAGCGCGGGGCGTTCTTATGTCATTTTGGTTCTCCTCTTTTTCCTCCTGCTCTCGGCGACCCCGTTTCGACAAGCAGCTTCGTCGCTCCCCATGCATTCGCGCAAAAGGATTTAAACGCCATCAATTTACCCGGCTCCGGGAGGAGCGGCGCCCCGCGCTTCGCCGGACCGACCTGAAAGTCATATTCGGAAAGAAACCGGATATATTCGATTCGGTTTTCATTGGGAATGATGATCGGAGGATAACCTGAATTTAATACCGGCAAATTCGCAAGAAGCCGAGCCATCCTTCCGTTCCCATCGAAGAACGGGTGAATTCGGACAAACGAAACATGAAGATCGACATAAGCGGAAAGCGCGGCCATCTCTGATAAGTGTTCCGTCATTCGGAGATTGAGGAGGCCGATCCAATCTTTCATGATGTAGGGTACATCTTCAGGGGAAGCGAAATTAATAAAGACCTGCCTATCATCGATGATCGCATTGGTCCCGTTCGGCTCCTTCTTCCACGCGCCGACAGGTTTGAAAATATCGACGACCACGTTTGTCTGAACCGCTTTATGCAGCAGAAAGATGTCTTGATCGGCGATCACCGCGTGATTCCGAAGCAGGTCATAAAGAAGATCGATCGCCTTTGCATGTCCGATGACCTCTTGGTGATCCTTAACGGGCTTTCCTTTGATCGTCAAGCCCTCCCCGATCACAAAAGCGGTCTCGCCAAGCGTCAGCGAATTGCCCTCCAGAGCCGTGGTCGAATGCGTCCAGAGATTCCGTAACTGCACCATGAGCGCCTTGCGGATATCCGGATCGAAGCCGTCAAGAAAGGTCATTTTACCCTCTATTAAAATCCACCCGCTTGGAGTGATTCTCCATCGCCCGCTCCGGCCGCTTCAGTCCCGTGCGCGGGCGGAACGAATGCCTCAACGATGCCATGGCAATCGATCTTAGATTACCCCTGCGCAGGAGGCCAAGCGTGAAAATATAAGGAAGAGCGCGGCAAACCCGGATACGCCTATTCCGTCTCCGGGACGGTCGAACCCCGTTGAAATCCCTCAGAATAGTCTTTGGACCCGCCCACTCTCCATCCGATTCGATAGTAATGTACAATCCACTCGTTTGCAATAGCATAACTGATCTCCAGAAAAGGGAGGCCGTCGGTATTTTCCGAGCAGCCCCCCTTTTCTCTTGAGCTGCTGTTTTCTTATTTTAGCCGTTCCGCGATCTCTTCGAGGCGCCGGCTTAGCCAGGCGGTCTCTTCCGCGAGAGCATCCGAGCGCCGCCCAAAGGGTCCAAGCGTAGGACCTCCCACCGGTGAGAGATCCACCATCCATTCTCCCGTGACGGTCGGTTCCACTTTCGAGGCACGCCGATGGCCGGCACGACCACAGCGGGAGAGATCAAGAATCTCCTGATATAAGGAGATGATCTTTCCATCCGGGCAGATGACGATCTTCATGCCACCGCCTCCTGAGCCTCCGGAAGAATCCGGATCTTCCGCTTCGGCCGCTGGATCATCATCGCATCGAGCTGCCCCTGGACGGCGGTCATCTTTTGAGCGATCTCCCGGCGGAAGCCATCGTCCGAGCGAAGGGTCGAGGGATCGACGCCATCGAGGATGAGTTTGCAGCGGGTGACCTGCTCCTCGAGCGCCCGATCATTTCGGATGTTTAATTGTCTGAAGTCGTCCAGAAACTGCCGGATATTGCCGATGAGCGTATCCCGGAAGACCTTCTTTTCACCGGAGAGGCGTTCTACGGCGTGGTCGATCATTTCGGAAAAGCGGGTGCGAAGCGTGACCATGGCCAGCTCGTTGAATTCATCAATCGTCCTCTGAAACTTCTCTTGCTCGCGCGCATAAATCTCCGGCGTGAGAATGCCGCTTCGCCCGGGGAGTCGACCACCAGAAACCGCCATGAGAAGGAGAACTTCGATCGTATATCGGTCGGGTATTCGGAGGGATCGAACAATTGATTGAGTCGCAGCTGAGCCGACTGGATGAAAATCTCGAAATTGTTCACAAAATAGGAGACCTTCTCGTTGAATCTCGCCTGAAACTCCGGCAACGTCTGATCCACAGGCCGGATCAGATCTTTCGGGATGAAATGGACGCCGGGAATCGGAAAGGGCAGCGTCTTCCCATAAACGTAGCTCCGCGCCGCATTCCGTTCCTTTTCCATCGGTTTAAGACAATCCCGGTCGATCAGATATTTGATCGCCTTGATGAGGGCTGGATCCGCATCGACGTTCAGTCTGGCTGAGGGAAGCTTGATCCTCCCTCCCCAAATACTGACGTTCAATTGGATTAGACATCCTTGCTCGAAAATATTTTCTTCCGCCATGTGGGTGTGCTCCTGATGAACGGTTAAGAAACTCGCTTCCTATTGTCTCTGTTGAAGACGGCCTTCGTTACTTGTTTGGTAGTAGTCGGTCGTCAGGGACTGCGCGTCGACTTTGCCGAGCGCTTCTTCCAGAAACCGCGTCGCCTCAAGGCAGTCCGAGCCTGTGAATCCGGCCGCCTCGATTCTGATCTCGCCATCCGGTCCAAACGTTGCGAGGATCTGCTTCATGATCAACCTCCGACTGAAATCTGAAGTGTGATGGCTCCGTTCTGCTGTGGAATCTCGCATACCGAGTAGCCTTTGGAAATCGCCGCTTCTCTGGCCGCTTCCAGCGCGTAGGCTTGCTTCAGAAGCCCCGCCCCTGGGCCGAGGCGCTCCTCCAACCCTCCCTTCTGCCAGCTATCCCAGAGCAGCCGATAGCCACCTTTCTTGTCCGCGACCACGCCGACCTCATAGGTCGCTCCCGGAACGACGATGGCATGTTCACAACGGCCCAACGCCCCGATCGTCACGCCCTCAGGTAGCGGGGCGTCTCCGACAGACCGGCCATACCAGGCGTACGTGGTCTGTCCTTCCACAAACGTGAATCCCAGCCGCTCACAGGCGGCTTTAAGAATGGTCAGATCTTTGATCTCGACTTCGATTTGCGTTACGTGTGACATGGCGATCTCCTCCCTTTGTTTGGTTTCGCTCTAATTCTGGCTTCCGCCGGATACTCCACCGCGCAAGCGTCGTTGGCTCTTCTCCCCCTCCCCCGCGGCGAGTGATGCGGGGATGGTCCGATTTCTCGCCCATTCCCGGATCGTAGCCAGTTTCTCCCCCATGCTCTTCGAGAGCGGAATAATATATTTCATCGCTTCTTTCAGAGAGCTCTTCGTAATGGATGCGATTCTACAGAGCGATTTGATTTCAGCCCCGCTCCAGGCATGAAGCTCCGGGATTTCCGCATCGGTGATTCCGTACTGCTCGGTGTAGATCCTCAGAATGGCTTCTCTTTCCGTCGGCGTCGGAAGATCGACAAAGAAGATCGCATCCCAGCGCTCCGCTCTTAACAGTTCTGGAGGAAACTGATCGATCTTGTTTGATGTCGCGATGACAAAGACCCTGCTGGTTCGGTCATTCAGCCAGGTCAGAAACGTCCCGAGAAGATGTTTGCTGACCCCGCCGTCGAGAACCGCTCCGTCGGCGCCCGCGAGTCCTTTATCTAATTCATCGATAAAGAGCACGCAGGGAGCCATGGCATCCGCGACCGCAAGGGCTCGGCGCATCCGCTCCTCGGACTCTCCGACCAGGGAGGTAAACACCTTCCCGAAATCGAGCGCCAAGGTCGGAATCCCAAGCTGCGCACCGAGCGCTTTCGCGAAATGGCTCTTCCCGCATCCTTGCAGACCGAGCAGGAGAATGCCGCGCGCCAGTGGAGAGAGGCCGATTTTGAGGGAAAACGCTTTGAGATTCTCCAGCCCCCCGATCGTGTCGAATCCCTCCTTGCCGTAAAAGATCTCGATACAGGCGTTTTTCTTGACCATCTGCGCTTTCTGGGAGCTGACCACTTCCCAGGAAAACGGCTGAGGGTGGATCGCGGAGAGGGCGAATGCGTTCTCCGCCTCGAAATTTGTAAGGCCGGAGGCCGCATCCAAGAGTGCCGCAGTGTCGTTTGGCATCGGCAGTTTCGCGGATTCGGCGACGTCGGAGAGGATCGAAGAGAGCCGTTCGCGGTCGGGCAGATCAAAATCCAAAACCGTAAAGGTTCGATCCAGCTCCAGGGGGATCTGCAGACGCGAGGAGAGCGACACGAGTGTCTTCCCACCCGATTTCCAGTTGTCCAAATTGTTTTGTATCGCCTGGATCACGTTCATGACGGCAAGGGATTGATGGAAATTCCAGGCGAAGAGAACTTTATTTTCATTGCCTCTTGCCAGCCACTCTAACGTGGAAACCGCGTCGCGCGGGACCTGCTCATTCAACTCGCCGCCATTCAACGGGCGAACGCCCCGGATCAGGTCCCAGGAGTAGCATCGGCAATCGACCTCTTTCGCCTCAGCGGCCAACTCCTTCTCCGCGCGATCCGGCTCCAGGGTGTGAACGTATAACGCCGGGTAGCCGGCCTGTAGGTACTGTTTGAATTTAATCTTCATCAGATCTCCTCTTCGGTTTCAAAAAAGAGGCCCTGTGAAGAAATCCACAGGGCCTCTATCAGGAAAGTCGATGACTTCCAGCTACTTTAGAATGGATCCTCCAAAGAACTTCTTCACTTGGTGTATCTTCCGGATGGTCTCAGCGGACCAATTGGCCTGTTTGATCTTGTAGATCTCCTCCGGCAGATAAGCCACCTGATTTGGGGGAAGGCGCTTCAGCACCGTCTCGGATCCGACGATCCAGACGGATTCTCCTAAGACTTTGCTTTCGATTTTCACCTGGACGCTTTCCAGACTCTGAAGATAGGCCCACACCTCCTCTTTATTTTGGTCAATTCTCCGGCCGAGATCGTCCGCTTCACGCTGTCTGACCGCGCTTCCCTCGGAACCCGGGCCGACCAGGTCTCTTACGGCAATTTTGTCCCCGTCGATGGAGATCCGAAATCCTTTCGTCCAGGCTTCCTCAACGAGTGGATGAATCCGGTTTAAGATTTCAAGTTTCATATTTCAATCTCCGACAAAATTCTCAATATAAGGGCGCCGATCGTAAGAGCGGCCATGGGCCCTGAAGATGGTTGTCCTTTCCGGTCATGGCCTTCCCGTCTTGAGGATCGACCGAACCTCTCCCTCCCCGATGATCAGAGAGTCGAGAAGACCGACACCCATTATCTCTCCAGCCCTCCGGAGTCGCTCCGTTATGTCCCAGTCTTCCTTAGAAGGAGTGGGATCTCCGGAAGGATGGTTGTGGACCAATATCATCTGCGCGGCGTTCGATAAGAGCGCGACCTTAAACACCTCCCTCGGATGAATAATGCATAGGCTGATGCTACCCACCGCCAGAGAATGAATATGCGTCGGAACATTCTTCATATCGAGGCAGATGATCAATGCCTCTTCGCGGTCATGAAAGCGATAATATCTTCTGAGCATCGCATAGATCTCTTCTTTAGAAGTCACCGGCTTTGCCCAGCGGGGGCGCCTTGTTTTGACCTGTCTCAACTTGACCCAGTGCATTCAACCTCCAAATAATCCGGTTTAATCGAAGAAACGTTCAGATTCTCATCACTTCTCTTACCACTGAGGGCTTCCGTCTCCGATGGGGACCATCGCAGGAAGTTTCCTCTCATCATGATGAGGCACGAATCGGCTCCTATTTTGTTTTGCTCTGAGCGATTCGTTTCGGACGAAAAGAAAGAGGCCCTGGGATCTCCTCCTCAGGGCCTCTTCTTCATGAACGGTAATCACGCCTTTTAACCCGAACGAGAATAAACATGCGAAGGGAGAGTTTCGAGGGTTTTATGTCGCTAGAAAAATTGGTAGGATCTATTCTTCTGATAGACCCTCTTGATCCTGAGAATTTTATTTGGAAGGAATTTTCTATATAGAAAGAGAGAATATGTGATTAAGTTTTGGGGTCGGAGAACTGAAAACAAGAAAAGATGCTTCGCTTATTAGAGAAGGCGGTTAATTAGCCCCGCTCTACAAAGCAGGCCTGAACACCGAAAATCTACTTCCCTTCCATATATGCCGAATATACCAATTCTAAAACTAAGCCAAGGAAAAAACTACTAACTTATACCTATTAGTCTTGAGTGGGATTCTACGCCCTACCGTTGAAATCTGGCTAACTGTTCAAAAAGGAATAATTGCCACTCGATGTATTATTCCCTTACGAAATTCAATCATTTGTTGTCGCCAATAACTTCTTATGAGCGCCTTCTAATAGCATCAATCCTGCGGTCTGCGGACCCATTAACAGAAGTAGATCAATCGCTACTAACCGTTTCACCCGTTTTTCGAAAATTCTTACCGATTCCTCCATATTGCCTTGAGCTTCTGGCCATATAATACGGGGTGGTAATGCGATTTTTGAATTGCCATGCTGGATTGCATTCCGGAGGCCAACATCGATTTCTGATAAAAGAGAACTCAAAAAAGAGATCTGTTTAGCGTCGTAGACTAGTCGGCCAAGTGTTGCGGTTTTCGGTGGCGGTTTAATAGGAAAACCAGGTAGTGCACTCAACAGCTGCAGATTATAAGTAAGAATATGCTCAAAAACGATCGAAGCATCGGCGTAGGTGCGCTTCAACCTTGAAAGTTTCTCTACCGGATTCTTAGGTAATTTTCTTTGCATCGATTTCCAGACACGACTCGCTATCTGTAGGGTTCCGACAATACGTTTCGCCTTCCAGTGACCAATATAATCTTCAATTGAATTGGTACCGATAGTATTCCATGAGAGATGATAGGGCGCTATTACTCCCGTTAGAATGGCTTCCCATTCTTTTTTTGTTATTGCCCCATACTTTCTGATTTTTGAGAGGACCTTTTCGTTTCTTCGAACCACTTCAAGGATAGATACACGATCACGCTTGGAAAAATTTAGTCCTGAGGCCAATACCACGGTTTCTACTATCTCGTTAAAATCTCTCCAGAAAGCATTGGGGTTTTGGAGTAATATATCTTCTGGCTGAGAGCACCAGACCTGTAATCGGTTGTGTAAAAGTCTGGCGGCTTTCTTCAGATTAGTTTTAGAAATTTTGGGATTCGGCATTCGCGCACGAATAATGAGGCTCTCATTGATAAGTGTCACGAAATCCAGACCTATAATTTTTAAAATCTCCTGAAAGCACTGCTCCAATTGCTCAGGGCTTGGAATTTGGATGATATTCTCTGGTTCTCCCGAATGAGGGGCAATAAAAGAACCCGGAGGTTCCTCCGGAATTGGCTTCTGAGAATGATTTGTTAGTTCGTAACTAATCATAAAGCAAACTTTCTCTCCAACTTTATAGGACTCTACGGTCTCGAATATTCTATTCCAGGAGCAATTTCAGCCAATTGTTCCCGGATTTCCCGCTCTAGGTCGTGTGCTCTTCCCAATAACTGTTGGTCCAATCCGACACGATGTGGATCTTCTATTAAATACATCAGATCGCGAATACGGTTGAGTCGTTTCTCTAACGGAATGCGCTCTCGGATACGATCGTCAAAGAGAAAAGTCTTCTCCTGAAGAAGAAGATAGAAGTAATCGGAATGCGTCAGATCGCCGCTTGGGCCATCCTGTTGATGGAGAGCGCTTATACTATTTTCGTCCATCGCCATGTTGAAAATAGTCCTAGCTATCTCTTCGTCCCTTTTATCTATATTTAATTCCAAGAGACATTGCCAGAACAAAATCTTTCGATAATAATAGTGACCACCACTGGCATAGTCCTTAAAACATGCGTCGGATTCGGCGATTGAAAAGGCAGCCTCGAATAGCTGAGCCGCTTCCCCAAATAGGCGCTGATCCTTTGCTTTCTCTGCTGATCGAATATATCCCTTGTAACGCGCAACCTTCGCATCGTGTTGGAGGTCTACTAATGGAAAAGGAGGCGGTTGTTCTTCTTCTCTATATAGAGCCTCCTTTTCCATCACTAATACCTCCCGCCCTATGGAGTCTAAGATTATTGGTCCTTGTTCCACCCAACGGAAAAGACGTTCTTTGTGCTTTCGGAGTTCTTCTGGTTGAAATTTTGTCCCTCGCGGATGCCTCTTATTATAAGAGTGAACGTCTGCATGGCAGTCGAAACACAGGGGAATGCCATTTTCCTCATCATTAGGACCTCCATCCGCCTCTTGAATAATGTGGTCTACCTCAATTTTGGTTCCACAAAACTTCAAGCACACACAACAGCGTCGGGCAGATTTCACCAAAAGATTAATCCGTGTTCTTTGCTGAAAAGGCATAAGCTTTTCCTCGTCAACTTAGACTTTCCCTTTTAAAAAGTGAACCACTACCAATATCCAATCTAGGGTATATTAATCTATTCTACTGGTCAATGAAAACTGTTCTCGTTGATACTTTCTGACGCAATTCTAGGAGGATCGCCTCCAGTAGATTTCTTTCAGTAAGATCTCTATTTAATAAGAGCCAAGACGGGATTGAGACCCTCTGCAGTTCCATATCGGATCACTCCCTCGCGGTAAAGCCTATCCCGTTTGAGAATTGTTTTAACCTGCCGCTGTGTCCAAGGTTCACCATTTCTCCTGCGATGCCCACCTCAGTTTAGCTCATTAGCAATCGCATCAGAAATTTTCCCGGCTGCGCCGAGAATAAATATGTAGGATGACTTCGGCTTTCCCTAAATTGGTTGCAAAGTGTTTCCCTTTCCGTTTATAACCATAAGGCGTGTTGCCGCCGGGAAAGCACCCCTTTTTCACGCGCTCTTGTCTCTCCTTCCAAATCCGCTCGATTATATCCCGTCGATTGTCTTCTCCAATGGCTTTTAAGATCTGCCTAATTAGAATGTCTTTTCGTTCTCCGTTGTATTGCGGCATGTTAGCGATCGTCCGCCAAATCTCTTGAATTCATAGAAGAGGTCTCTGCAATTCTCACTTCACGAGAAAGGCGATCTAACAATGGTAGAATGACTGTTCCAATTCTGTCTTTCTTGCAGTTTCTCATGAGTCTTTTTTAAGTCCTTTCGATCTTCTTGACCCCGCCTTCTCCCTCATCTTTATAGAATTCTTCCACCAAGAGGCCATGATATTCAGCGCAGAGCGTCGCATCGCGAATCTGAATATAGATTCCATAGCCTTTTTTCTTTTGTTCCAAAGTGGATACTCGACAATACGCTACAATTTTTCGTTTTTCGCTCGCATGTGTCATGGGAACCTCCTTTTACAAAGGGTTTAGCCCCGCTTTGTAAAAGAGGGGCTCAGCTTCCTCGGTGCTCCTGCCTTGCACTGCTTTATTGCCTTGCTATTTGCTGAAACAAGGAGGGCTGGCCATTAGCCAGCCCTCCTCTGCTCCCGCCTTTCCCGTGACTACCATCCCCCTCCCCTGGTTTTCGGAATTCTCCCCAGTTCGTGTATGAAGAAGGACGGTTCACGAACTTCATTTTGGACATATCGAGCATGACTGATATAGACCCGCTCTTTCGCCCGCGTTATACCGACATACATCAACCGGCGCTCCTCCTCCACCGTTCCTTTGACGTGAGGAAGGGTCCCCTGCAGTACACCGACGACGAAGACGACCCTGAATTCCAGCCCTTTTGCCCCATGCAGGGTGATGAGGCGAGCGCCTTCTTTCTCTTTGGGAGATCCTCCCAGAATCGCGGCAATCGCCATCTCATTGATGAAGTTGACCACATTGGGTCCCGCGTTCAACTCAAATTGGTCGGCCATCTGTGCCAGCTCCTTGAGATGACCGATCCGTTTATCGATATCCTCCTTGCTTCGACAGAATTTCTGCAGATACTGTGTATACCGAAATTCGACCGACGCCGCTCGCATCAAATCGGAAATACAAAGATCGGAGATCCTGCTACGGAGCCGGTCCAGACGCTCCAATAGCCGAAGCAGGGCGTCCCGCGTTTCTCCATCGACATAACTGTTGTCTACGGCCATTTCGGCCGCGTGATAGAGGCTCACCTCCTCCCGCTCGGCAAGATCCTCCAACACATCGACAAGGCGGGACGTGATTCCTGGCTCCAGTTTTAAAACCCGCTCTAATGCCGGGGTGTTCTCCGGAAGGGCGACCGCCGTCATAAGGGCCAGCATGTCTCGGACCTCCCTGATTTCGTAGAAGGAGCGATCACCCGTCTTTCTGCAGGGTATCTTCAACCGCTTGAGCGCGGTTTCTACCGTTGCAAGCTGGACATGACGGCGGGCGAGAATGGCGATCTGTTCTAATGGAGTATCCGATCGCACAAGCGCCTGAATCTCCCGCGCCACGAAATCGGCCTCCTCCACTTCCGATCCGAATCCTAGCACGGTGAGGGCCCCCTCTACATTGCGGACGGAATAGATCTCCTTCTGAAAACGGCTCCGATTGTTTTTGATTAAGTTGTTTGCCGCGGCGATGACCGCTTTGGGTAGACGAAAACTCTCCCGCAGGGTGATGACCTCCGGGGAGAAATCATCGACGAAGCGACGCAGCACTTCCGGGGTGGCTGATCGGAAAGAGTAGATCGATTGGTCGTCATCGCCGACCACCGCGATGCCGCGCTCCTTTCCGAGCAGCGAGATCAGCGTATATTGCGCGAGGTCACAATCCTGGATCTCATCCACGATGAGATGGCGCCAGAGGTTGCGGACCTCGCTGAATGTTCCCGCATCCTCATTGAAAAGGCGAAGCGTCAGATAGACCAAATCGTTGAAGTCGATGCACCCCTGGATCCGCATTCGCTCCTGATAGGCGTTAAAGATCCGAACGAAGTCCTCTCCTTCACGAACGAGCGCCTCGCCGGGATTCTCTTGCGCCTTAACGCGAGCGGCCTTGCGGGAGAGATCGGCCAAATCGACGGCAGTTTCGTTGATATTGAGTCCATGGATCGCTTCTTTGAGGATTTTGTTTGCCTGCTCCGTCGAGCCGATTGTAAACCCCTCCGAATACCCTGGCAGTTTATGGATATGGAGGCGCAAGATCTGCGCGCAGGTTCCGTGAATCGTGCGAATCCAAGTGAGCCGCTTACCGGTCAATGCGAGAATCCGATCCCGCATCTCCTGGGCGCCTTTATTCGTAAAGGTGATCGCGAGGATCTTTTCCGGGTCCTCGCCTTCATGAACCAGCGCCGCGATACGATTGGCGATCGTGTGTGTCTTTCCTGTTCCGGGTCCCGCAAGAATAAGAAGCGGGCCTCCCCGGGAGAGGACCGCCTCCTTCTGTTCAGGATTGAGTTGCTCCGGATTGAGTGATTCCAAGGTATCCCCCCTTTCGCACATGTTCGTTGATATCGGATCCCACAGGCAGATAGAGTTTCAGAGAGAGGACATTCCGGCTCCGGAATTCCTCCGAAAGCCATGCGGCCGCTTTCTCTCCAGCCGGATCGGCATCCAGGCAGAGAACCACCGTTTTCCCGATGAAGAGATTAAGCCACGCCTCGTTAAAGCCCCAGCTTCCAGGGCTGCCGATCGCCGAGAAGCCGAGCTGCAGCAGGGTCAGTGTGTCTATTTCACCTTCGCAGAGAAAGAGAATGGAAGCCTTCCCGATTTCGTCGTGGTTGTAGAAGAAGGTGGCCCAGCCGGTGGCGGCAAAGCGCTTGATCTGACGGGCTTCCGCTTGCGCTTTGGTGAGCAAGCAGCGCGCCTGAATCAGTTGAACCGCTCCTCCGACCCGGTAAGGAAAAAGAAGAATCGGGAGCTTCTGTTTTTCGAAAAGATAAAAATTGGTGAGTCCCGCGGACTTAAGCGAATGAAAGCCATATCGCCGGCTTAACGCCCAGGAGGCGCTCGCGTACTGACCGGGACGAAGATAGCCGATCTCCATCTGTTCGATGATTTCCGTCTTCAAACCCCGGGAACGAAGATAATCCATTCCTTCCTCCTGCATTGGGGCGAACTTCATAAACGCCTCCAGAAGTTCCCCCTTTCTCTCGGCAGAGAGGACCGGTCTCTCCGCTTCCGACCGGCGCGGCCGACCCGGGGGAAGCGGCTGGCGCTCCCTGCGAAGATAGCTGACGGCTTCTTTGAAATCGCACCCGAGCACCTGCATGACCAGGTCGATCACGGACCCGTAGATGCCGCGGCAGACATAACAGTGATAACGATTGGTGTTGAGGTTCAGCCGAAGGGAGGGATTCCGATCGGGCTTATGCGAGAAGCAGCGCGCGCTCTGGCCGATCACTTCCAATCCCAGGCGGCGCGCCACCTGCTGGATCGGAATCGATTTAACGCTCTCCAATGACTCCTGCATCGATGCCTCCAAAAAAAAGAGACTCCGGGAAACGCCCCGGAGCCTCTCAAAATGATCCTCCTTTTGCCTAGAAGCCGGCCCCTTGAATCTGTCCGGCCGGTTTTCTCTCCACCGTGAGCATCGGTGGGAGTGTGGAGCGTGAAGATTCGTTTTTTCGGCACTCCCGGCAGAGCGTATTTTGATCATGGCAGATCGCCCCGCTCACCTCGCTTTTGGCCTCGGGATAAAGCAGCGAAGAACAGCGGCTACAATGTGCCCAGGGGGAGCGTTTATAATCCTCGATCGAGCGGTCAAGCTGCTGCAGCTCTCCGAGGGTCAGCTCGCTGAGGCGGTGTTTCCGAAACCGTTCTGAACAGAGCGTGATGACCTCCATCGGAACCGATCCTTTCGGCTCCACCTCCTTTTGGATCTTCTCTCGCAACCCGGCGATGGTGGCCTCCTCCGAAATGGCCGGCGTCGCTCCGTCCGAAACAAGAGAAGGAAGAATCTCTGCCTTCTCCGGCTTGGATTCCTGGCTGCGGATTTCCTGCGGCTGCGGATTAAAGCGAGGACGCTCCGCGGCGGATGTCTCAGGCGATGATTCTATCTTTGTTTCCTCCTTTGATTCATTCTGGCTTCTTGTGGCAGCCGCCGCCGCTTTCGGATCGCCGCGATCGGCCGCGACAAGGCTTGGCAGCATCGGCAGAGCCATACTCTCCGGGACAGTGAAACCAGCGTGTTTTACCAACAGATCGGACAACGGAAATTCAGGCGCCTCAATTCCGAAAAGCCATTGATCGACGCGGCGGCGTCTCCCCCTTTTTCGGATCCCAGATCGAAACCGAGGCTTTGTATTTAGAGAGCCAGAAGGGAATACCGGCCAGCTCGCGCCCTCTGCGGGAGAGGGCTTTGTTGAATCGCGTGATCTTCTTCAAAATTCCCCGGACCGAATGCCAGGAATTTGTGGGGACCCGCCAGACGTCTGTTCCGGGAACCCCCACAATGAGAAAATGCAACAGTCCGGAGAGCTTGCAATAGTTCTTCTGATAAACTGGACATTCATCCGGAACGCAGGGAAATTGCTTTAACCTCCTGCGGAACGGTCGGCTCGGTCCGCCTTCTGGCGGCCCGTCCATACCGATGTCTCGCGTTGCGATCAGTCGGCCCTCCTCCGGCTCGGAGGAGCAGTACAATCCGCTTTCCCGAAAGGCCATCAATTTGTGGGGGATAATGTCCCACCAATCATTTTCCGGAAAGGTGATCCGAACCCGCTGGATCTCGCCGGTCTCGTTGCCGTAGAGCTTTCGGATGCGCGCGGCATGCTCCGGATCGGTCCTGCACTCAGATGAATAGACTGAAAAATAGCCGACGTTTTCAGGTCGAAGCTCCTTTCCGATCGCCTTCTCGATCTCTCTCGGAGAGAGATGCTCTTTCATCATCCGCCGATAAGTCTGTTCCTCCGCTGCCGACAGCCGATGCGGGCCGTCATTTTGCGGAACCTTGATCCCCGGCCGCAAGACACCCGCATACGTCGGCGAGGCGCGATCATCGAGGATTGATTCCGGCTCGTGCCAGAGATGATCCATTTTCCCATCCGCAATGGCATCGCTGAAGGGGATGAACTTATTCGGATGCTTCGAAGTCGTTTTCACGGAACCTCCTTGTCGTACTGTAGGGTTAATGCACGGGATTTTTAAAGATCTTTTTGTCCCTCCTTATCTGTATCTGAGGGCCGTATTTTTCGACGAGATTCTTCGGATACGGCCCCTCCGGATCAAGCCCAACACGCTTCAGCAGTCGCGCAAAGGCGATTCGCTCCCGCCGTCGTACCAGACCGGAGAACTCCCTTCTGGCAGCCTGAGTATGTCCTCGGATCCTGTTCTGGATCTTAGGATCGCCCTGCCTTAGAAATCGATTCTGTTCTTTGAGGCGACGCCTATCGCAAAGAATAAAATCTTGCATGCTCTCTTTTTCACCGTTCGGAAGTTGCTTAGGATCGTCTTTGAGTTTCATCGCTTACATCCTCATAGAGGCCGGATGTTGTCTATCAGCCAGCCGGTGAGGCCAGAGAATACCGGTGCCCTCTTTCCTCTGAACCAACTCATTCGGACAAAATAAGAAGGCCCTGGTGGCGTGGACCCCAGGGCCTCTGCAATTTCCGGCTCTTTTCTCTCTACCTGCTAAAGATTGTATTTTACTTCTTACGGAGATAAACCACGGAAGGACGGTCTCTCAGATCGGCGTCAATCGTAATCGATTGGCCTCCCTGCTCTTGGGAGATGGCATCGCCCGAGATGAATCGGGTATCTCCATCCGGATGTTACTGATGTCGGACATCATCAAATGGTTGCTCGATTACAAAGGCCAAATCCATTACCCATTGACTCCATACCTATGTGGCGACCAACTCAAAGTGAATTCCGGGGTGGTCGACTATGAGTCGTCTTTTGGTAACAGCGGCAATCTCGGCTAAAAGTTCCAAGCTGGGTAGACGTTTATCCCTCAAACTCTCAAGACGGCCGATCTGTGCCTGCGTTTTACCGAGCTTCTTCGCGAGTTCTGCCTGGGTCAATCCTGCTTTCTCCCGAGCGGTTTTAATAACACGGGCAATTTCAATCCGAAGGCCAGCCCGATCCATCAGAACCTTCATCTCAGGATCTTTTTCCTGTTCACGGATGAATGGACCGATGGATGGAAGGTCCTTTACATTTCGTTTGTTTATTTTCTTCATCTCCTCTCCTAATCTAATAAATTCAGCCATACGCTGAAGAGCCGTTTCTGTTTCCCGGTCCGGAGCCTTTTGTCCCTGCTTTTTATAGGCGTGAAGGAGAACCATGGTGTCGGACTCGACCATGACGTAAAAAATGCGGTTCTGTGAAATCCGAAGCTCCCAAAGTTTTCCTCTAATCTGGCGCATGGAAACAGGCGCGGAGAAACCATTTTTCTCGATCGCCTTAAAAGTCTCAAGAACATCTGCCCGATCCGGCTTAGATAAGCGTAAGAGATAATCCTCACCAGGGCTCCTGCCGCTTACCGTCCTGTAGACTTTGATAATCATATTATAACCATTAGGTTATTATTTCGCAAAGATAATGGGAAGAAAATAAGAATGGTGGGATCAATAAGGTTTTGGGTTAGACACAGCGCTCGTTTCCCATACTCATAACACCCACCGGGATGGCTCCCAGGGCAACGTCATTTTCCTCTGAACCTCTGCATCGGGAAAGAATTAAAAGGCGTCATTGGAAAACAGGAACCTTTTATTTTCATTTTCCCGGTCATCTAAAGGAGAGGTTTCTAGTAGACTCAAACGGTTTTATATTCAATGTTATAAATTCCATAGGAATGGAGAGAGGGAGCCTTGCAAGGGACAACATTAGGTCATTCTATAAAGACAGTTTGAATGCCTGCGTTGGGGACAGGGGTCAAGGAAGAAGGGGTGCCATATCTTTTTATCCGACAAGAAAACAGTCGTAAGTCTTAGTAAGAGATTGACTTAAACGCTTTTCTTCGCTATAGTTTTTAAAAATTAGGTTTGTGGCGATGGGGTTCGCCGTCAACCGCGATCCGGGAAGGGACCTTCAACCTTCTTGGCGCTGATAACTCCTACACCTGTAGGGGATCAGTCTGTGCGAAAAGAGTCGCGGTTTGAACCGATTATCATCCTCCCTGAAGTCCTCAAATGGTCCGTTCTCGCAACGATCGTTGCGGTTCTGGCCGGCACCGCCTCAGCAATCTTCCTTGCTTCTCTCGATTGGGCATCGAACTGGCGCGAATCGCATCTTTGGATCATCGCTTTCCTCCCCCTGGGCGGTTTCTTGATCGGATCGGTTTATCACCTCCTTGGCAAGAAAATCCAAGGGGGCAACAATCTGATCATCGACGAGATTCACGATCCGAAAGCAGTTATTCCTTTGAGGATGACGCCGCTGGTGCTCATCGGCACGGTTGCGACCCATTTTTTCGGCGGCTCCGCGGGACGCGAGGGAACCGCGCTTCAAATGGGCGCATCGCTCGCTGACCAGCTCACCGGCCCCTTTAGGCTGACCCCGGAAAATCGCCGTATTCTGCTGATGAGCGGCATCAGCGCGGGGTTTGCGTCCGTCTTCGGAACCCCCCTGGCCGGCGCGGTCTTCGGGCTGGAGGTGTTGGCCATCGGACGGCTTCGGTACGACGCGATTCTGCCTTGTTTTATCGCAGCCGTGGTCGGGCATGAAGTCACGCTGGCATGGGGGATCGAGCATACCCTCTACTCTGTCGAAAGTGTCCCGCTGATTACGTTTCCAGGCGTATTATCGTCGGTCGTCGCCGGCGCCCTCTTCGGCATCGTCGGGCTGATCTTCGCGGTTCAGACGCATGGGATATCCAGGTTTTTTAAACGCAGGATCGGTTATCCGCCACTGAGACTTTTTATAGGTGGTATTGTCGTCGCGCTGGGTGTCTGGGCGCTGGGCACGACCAAATATATCGGCTTGGGAATTCCGACCATCGTCGAAAGCTTCGAAACCCCGCTGCCCCCTTGGGGCTTTCTGCTGAAGATCATCTTTACGGCGGTGACCCTGGGATCCGGTTTCATTGGAGGGGAGGTCACTCCGCTTTTCTTCATCGGCGCGACGTTGGGGAATGCCCTCGCTTATATTCTCCCGCTTCCGCTTCCCCTGCTCGCGGGGATGGGATTTGTGGCGGTCTTCGCCGGAGCGGCCAATACACCACTGGCCTCGACATTGATGGCGGTCGAACTCTTCGGGGCGGACGCCGGCGTTTATGCCGGCCTGGCCTGCGTGGCCAGTTACCTCTTCTCCGGTCATGCGGGGATCTACCACTCGCAACGAATCGGCTATTCCAAAAACGTTAAATTGATCGGAGAGGAAGGCCATCGGCTTTCAGCGCTCTCCCGTCTGAGAGTCCGACATCGGGCCAAACAGCGCGTCAATCTATTCAAGGAGATACACCCGCTGGGTTATCTAACAAGAAAGGACACGACCGTCATGAGCATTACGGTTCTGCGTCTCTATTTCCGTCCGGGAAAGAAACTTCAGAGACAGGGCTTTTGGAAAAACCTTTTTTCGCCGAACTTCGGAAGTTATCTCGTGAAAGAAACGAAGAAGTCCGGGATCGAACAGGCCATGTATCAACCTATTATTGCCGGCTACCTAAAGGGGGACCCCGTATCAATCGACCTATCCGACCGCCCCCCTCCCAGACTTCCTCAATGTGTTGAGCTGATTGATAAAGAGGAGGCTAAGATCACGGAATTCCTTGAGGCTCACCGCTCGGAGCTGGCCGGGGTGCGAATCGTGATCCTTCGCAGCGAGAACGTTGTTTTCGATAATGCAGAAAACAACGTCCAACGCTCTCATCGGTAGCGCGAAGCGCTTTCAATTAAATGCCCTTAAACTTCCGGAAAATTATTGATTGCAGAAAGAACCAGTGTGTCTCGTGCATCACTGTGGGCGGTTCGAGTCGTCTCCTGGACCCAAGAAAACGACATTAGCGAAAGCTCGTGTTTTTTGTTAGTATTTAACATCATTGGAATAATTTAGATGGATCTATGCCTAGAATGAGGACGACGATCATATCCGAGGATTTGTCTCAAGCGGAGCCAATGATTAATATTGCTTTCACTTCCGAATGTCCACTCAAGTAAAAAGCACATTGAGTCAAATCCCCACTGGCGTGTGGGTGCTCGGCTTCGTCAGTATGTTGATGGACGTGTCCTCGGAAATGATCCATAGCCTGCTACCCCTCTTTATGGTCACAATACTGGGGACGGGGGCCTTCGCGGTCGGCCTGATTGAAGGATTAGCCGAATCCACGGCCCTCATCATAAAAGTCTTCTCAGGTACTCTGAGTGACTATCTCGGTAAGCGCAAAGGGCTCGCACTGTTTGGCTATACTCTGGGTGCGCTAACCAAGCCCCTCTTTGCCTTGGCCTCCACTGCTGGCGTCGTGCTCACCGCCCGTTTAATGGACCGTGTCGGTAAAGGCGTGCGCGGCGCGCCGCGCGATGCGCTCATCGCCGACATCGCGCCAGCGCACGTCCGGGGCGCCGCTTTTGGTCTGCGCCAGTCGTTGGACACGGTAGGTGCATTTCTCGGTCCGCTGCTGGCCGTAGGCTTGATGTTGCTATGGGCCAACGATTTTCGGAGAGTGTTCTGGGTTGCAGTCATTCCCGGTTTAATGGCCGTTTCACTGCTCGCAGTCGGTGTACATGAACCGAACCACCATCCGGTGAGTACCCGCAATAATCCGATTCGCCGAGAGAACCTGAAGCGCCTCGGCGCATCGTATTGGTGGGTCGTCGCGATTGGTGCGGTTTTCACGCTGGCTCGGTTCAGCGAGGCATTTTTAGTTTTGCGCGCTCAGCAGGGTGGGATCCCTATCGCACTCGTGCCTCTTGTCATGGTGGCGATGAACCTGGTCTATGCAACATCGGCTTATCCTTTCGGCAAGCTTTCCGATCGAATGAGTCATACCAAGCTGTTGGCGCTGGGCCTCGTCGTATTGATCGCAGCCGATCTGATCCTGGCCATGAACGATCACTGGGGCGTCGTACTGGCAGGCGTCGCGCTTTGGGGTGTGCATATGGGTATGACGCAGGGCTTACTTGCAACGATGGTGGCGGATACTGCACCAGCCGACCTGCGTGGCTCGGCCTACGGATTGTTCAACTTGATGAGCGGGTTGGCAATGCTGGTGGCAAGCATGTTGGCCGGACTGTTATGGGATCGGTTTGGAGCATCGTTCACATTTTATGCGGGCGCTGTTTTTTCTGCGATTGCGCTTGTCGGGTTGGCTTGGTCGATCAATCGCTCTGATGGTTGACTGGTGATTAACAATCCGCCAATTTCATTCACCGATTTTGACATTGTTGCTTGCTGTTGTCGCTTAATTTGGAATATTGATATTCTGATTTGAACTCCTCCTTCTCAAAAGATAACGGCCAAAGAAGACTGGGAGCGCTACTTTGAAAAAAAAGCGATTCTCCTCTAACCGCCACTTCCCTTTCCCAGAATTGATTAATCCCAATTGAAACAAAGTGTGTTTTGAAACGTTTGAAACTATTTAGTTCAGGAAGACTGTTTGCGCAAAAGTCCAGTGGCTTGCCCTTTTTAGTCTGACTCGTTTATAACAATCTCGCCTGATTGACATTTCTCTAGATTCGGACTAAGCTTAGTCTAATTTCTACTGGAGACTTCAGATATGGAACAAGTTAATATTCATAACGCAAAGACCCATCTTTCCCAGCTATTGGAGCGGGCTGGTTCGGGTGAGGAGATCGTCATCGCCAAAGCAGGAAAGCCTGTAGCCAAATTGGTATCGGTGCAACCATCGCGACAAAGACGTAAGAAGGGGCTGATGAAAGGGAAGCTTAAGATCAGCAAGGCCTTCGATAAACCGCTGCCAGAGGAAATTCGGGCCGCATTTGAGAGAAAAACAGAATGAGGTTGCTCCTGGATACTCACTTAATGCTCTGGTGGTTAACCGGTGATCGGCGGCTTCCCAAGCAAGCCGATCAGCTTATTGCGGACTCCGATAATGAAGTATATGTCAGCGCCGCCTCTATTTGGGAAGTCGCGATTAAATCTGCGCTTGGAAGAATTGAAGGAGACGTTACAGAGATTGAGGCTGCGCTGGGACCGAGTGGGTTTCTTCAACTGCCAATCAATGGAAAACATGCAGCTCAGGTTTCAAAGCTTCCTCCTCATCATCAGGACCCATTCGACCGAATGCTCGTGGCTCAAAGTCTTATTGAACCGATGCGTCTTCTGACTCACGATAGAACGCTGGCAAAATATGGAGAAATGGTCCTCCTGACCTGAGGATTTCCACTCGTATCTATATAGGTATATCAAGGGTTGATGTTGCGGATTGCAGGAAGTACGGGTTGGCCTTACAATGTCTGAAAAGTAAAGTTATGACTTTTACAGATAAAATATTCGATCCATCCGCGCGAGCCGATCAGAACTCACACCGCCGCCGGCCTTTTATCTCTAGGGAGGCCGCAATAATATTAGAGCGGGACTTACGGTCGTTTTTTTACCTCCTCAAAGCGAAACCCTCCTGTACTCCCCACCCTCGGCCCGGTGTTCAACTGTTTTGTTTCCGCAGTTGATCACTTTGTCCTCGAGAACCTCATGAATCATCTCCCCGGGCAAGACGATCTGAAAGACGCGCAAGACATCCAAAAACGGTTTCAGAGACTTCGGATGCGAATCCTCCTCGTTTAGGTTGCTGTATAGATATCGCTCGTCATCATCTTTACGCTGCGGTTTCTCGATCACCATAAAAAAACCCTGAAGCGGACGGTCCCATCCCATCAGAACCGTGACCGGCTCACCCTGATAAGTCGTCTTGAAGTAATGTTGCGACATCGTCAGAATCCTCCGACTCCGGTTAGCGGACGGCGGGAGCCGGTGAGCGATCCTGCGGCCTCACCGGCCCCGGCCGTTCAGAAGATCACTTTGATCCCGTCAGAATCTTCTCCCCCTCTTCCGACAGCAGGCGGATCTCGTTGACCTTATCCAGATACTCCTTTAGTTTTGGATCGTCCTCCTTCTCCTTGAGGAGCTTCTTCATCACCGAAAGATTAATCATTGCGGCAATGACGGCATAGTCCTGCCCGTCTACCTGCTCGTCCCTGAGAACCGCTCCATCGCTCGCGTTAATCACGCTCGCCGTTCCGGTCAGGCGGTCGCCGGAGAGCACCTTTGGATCATCCCCGATCGCTCCTTCTCACGGAAATGAAGGATCGTCATCCTCCCTTCCGCGGGACACGCTTCGGTGCAAACAACCGTTTCGGAGCGGCCGATCGCCCCCAGAACCTCCTTCGCCTCACGCACCAGCTCCGCGGTGAACGCGGCTTTAATCGCCTCTTCCCGGTCTCGCATTCTCGGAGAGAGATCGGCTCGGATCTTGATGATCTCCGCTTCCGCGAACAGCGGCTGGGTCTCCTTTAAATCTTTTGCCGTGGCGGCGGCGTTATACGCGGTGTAACCGGCACGGGCGTTCTGATAGAGGCCCGTCGCCGTGTTCATCGCCTGAAGCGCACCCAAACACCCGGAGAGGATCATCGATAAAAAGATGATCAAAAACCCGCTTCCTCGATTCATCAGCATCTCCTCCTGATTAAGATCACCGGTTGGCTTCCACTCCTGTTTTTCTTAACCGATATTCAAACAGCTTTCAGCAGTCTCTCTGCTTTCCTCTCAGAAGGTCTTACCCTGAGCCACGGTCGAGCCGGCTCGGTTTTGCCGTCGCCGACATATCCGCACACGACGCAGTGCCATTCGAGAAAAAGAGGGGACCAAACGAGCGACACGATGACGCCCCCTTTCTCGCAGCGACCTCCTGTGTGGCAATGCGGACAGCCAGCGGCCATTTCTCCCATACTCCCTCCGCAAAGAAAGACGGACTCAAACGGAGAGTCCGATATTTTCCAAACGACGGATCCCGAAGAGAGCGGGGGATTTTCCCCCTCTCTTCACCGGACCGGATGCGCCTAACAGCGGCTGAATCCGCAGTCGTGACATTTCATGCAGCCTTCAACCATCCGCATCTGGCGACGACACTCCGGACAGCTCTCCGTGATCGACACGTGTTGACCGAGATCTTCCATGACCCGCTGAAAACCCCGATTCAAGGCCAGAAGCGGGATTCTTACATCTCCATACTCCCGGTGGACCTTGTTGAGCTGATCCATGATCATCTCAACCGTTCCGCCGAGTCTTAAAACGGTCGAGCCCAAACGGCAGACCAGGGCGACGGTGCTTTGATAGGCGCCGAGGGCCGGATTTCCAAAAATCTCTCTCGGCTGACCGTCGACCAGTCCGACATGGAGGTAGGCGTTGCCGTCGGCTGTTTTTACCCGGATCCGCTTTTCATCGACGATGTCGGCGAGCTCGACAAGTTTCCCCCACGCCAAACCCTCGGGCGCGGGGCCGTGCGATCCGTCTCCGTTTCTCCGAAAAGAGCCCACATTCATCACCTGGTCGGGCCGCGCGCCGTCCCGGTAGACGGTGATCCCCTTGCAGCCGAGCTCGTAGGCAAGCAGGTAGGCCTTCGTGACCTCCTCCACGCCGGCATCCGATGGAAGATTGATCGTCTTGCTGACGGCGGAGTCGGAATACTCCTGAAAGGCCGCCTGCATCCGGACATGCCACTCCGGCGAGATCCCATGCGAGGTGACGAAAACCCGCTGCCACTACGGGGGGACCTGATCGATTCCATGGACCGATCCCTTGTTCTTCACGATCTGCTCGAGCAGATCCTCACTCCAGAAGCCCTCCCGCTTGGCGACTTCGATGAAGTAGTCGAGGATGTACGGGAGTTGCTCTCCGTCCATGACGTTCTTGTACCAGATCAGACGAGAACTCCGGCTCACAGCCTCCGGAGGTGTCGGCGATCATCGAGATGGTCCCGGTGGGGGCGATCGTCGTGACGTAGGCGTTGCGAACCCGCTGACCCCTTTTTTCATGCAGAGAGCCTCTCCAGTTCGGGTAGACCCCCCGCAGCTCCGCGAGGTGGCCGGACTGCTCATATCCCACCCGACGCACAAAGGCCATCACCTGTTGCGCCACCCGCAGTCCATCGAGGGAGTTGTAGGGAACGCCCAGCTTAAAGAGCATCCTGGCGAAACCCATCACTCCCAGACCGATCTTCCGGTTCGCTTTGGTGATCTCCTCGATCTGCTGGATCGGATAGCGGTTCATGTCGATGACGTTGTCGAGAAAATGCACCGATGTGCGGATCGTTCCCTCGAGCGCCTCCCAGTCGATCTCGTACCGATCGTCGATCCGATTCAGGTGGCGCTCCAGGTTGATGCTTCCCAGGTTGCAGCTCTCATAGGGAAGCAGCGGCTGCTCCCCGCAGGGGTTGGTCGCCTCGATCTCGCCGATGTGGGGGGTGGGATTGGTCCGGTTGGTGACATCGATGAAGAAGAGACCCGGCTCGCCTGTGGCATGCGCCTCTTCGGCGATTTCATCGAGAACCATCCGGGCCGAGAGTTCCGCTTGACGGTTTCGCGCGTCCGCGGGTTGATGAGGGGGTAGTCCTTATCCTCTCTGGCCGCCCGCATGAATTCGTCGGTGATCGCCACGGAGATGTTGAAATTGATGATCTTGCCGGTATCGGCTTTACAGTGGATAAAATCGAGGATATCGGGGTGGTCCACCCTCAGAATCCCCATGTTGGCGCCCCGGCGAGTGCCTCCTTGTTTGATCGCCTCGGTGGTGTGGTTGAAGACGCTCATAAAGGAGACCGGACCGGAGGAAACCCCTCCGGTCGTGCGGACCAGATCGTCTTTGGGGCGAAGCCGGGAGAAAGAGAATCCCGTTCCGCCGCCGCTCTTATGGATGATCGCGGTCTGTTTGACCGCGTCGAAGATCTCGCAGATGGAGTCTCCCACCGGAAGGACAAAGCAGGCGGAGAGCTGCTGCAGCTCGCGGCCGGCATTCATCAGCGTGGGTGAATTCGGAAGAAACCGTCCCGAGACCATCAACGCGTAGAACGCATCCTCGGTCTTCGCCGGATCTTCGGTAGCATTGTAGTGCGGATCTGCTTCCGCGATATTCTTCGCCACCCGCCGAAAGAGTTCCTCGGCGGTCTCGATCACCTCCCCTTTTGCGCTCTTAGCGAGATACCGCTTCTCTAAAACCCGTATTGCATTTGGGGACAAGGTCACTGTCTGCATAGAACACCTCTTTGTTGTGTGAATTGCGAGTCTCCTACAGCGCAACTTATGTGCCAGGCGCCCCCGCCTAAACTGCGGACTCGCCCGGCCGACAAGATTCCCCGATTTATCACCGACTTAAACCGGGTTGGAATATCGAAGGTCGCGTCTATTAAGAGACCGATTGCCGTCAAGATTTTTGACGCTGCTCACAAATTTGCGGTCAGCCGAACCCGAGCCTTCATTCCGACTCTCCCGCCGATCGCGCTGAAATCGCCGATCGACATACCGGATGATTTCGCTGCGAACCCGCCTGCAGCAACGCTCCGGACGATTCGGATCGATCCGGCAGACCGCCAGGATCATGAGATCGTCCAGGACGGACCGAATGCTCCCTTTCGCGAGCGCGATCTCTCTGACCCACCGCTCCATGCGCGATAGAAAGAACAGGTCTTCCTCCGCCATGAACAGGTAGAGAAAATGGGTGAGTCGATCCGCCTCCTTGAATTTCAGCCCGAAGCGGCCGATGTAATATCCCACCGACATTCGCGGGCTGATATTCTCCTGGGTCCGATTTTGGTTCGGGGCGAGCGGCGCGAGCGCCTGAAACCCATTGACCAGATTGGCAATACGATTCTGATTCCGTTCCATTGGCGTCTCTCCTATTCGGTTTTAGAGTTTGATGGTTTTAGAGGTTTCGGATCTCGTCTCGACAACGATTCTCTCGACGATTTCCTCCTCTGCGGGCTGGATGGTTTATCCGGAGATCGGTGACCTTACAGGATCGAAAGCACTTTTTCCCTCAGCCGTGCTTCCTCTTGAAAGCTGCGGTGCGGAGATCGTGTCGGCCTCCAGCCGCATTGAATGCAATACGGGGAGAGACATTTCCCCTCGTAGGTGGCTACAAATTCCTCTCTTACCATTCCCTGACACTTCGGACAATGCATCGAGCACCTCCTTTGGACAATAAAAAAGCCCTCGGGAGAATTGCTTCTCCGAAGGGCTATGATGGTTGACCCGGCATTCGGGCCTATTTACGAACGGATTCCATTAAGCGGATCAGATAGTCCCACCGGCAGCGTTTCCCCTTGCCGAATCCGAAAACAAAAAAGCCTGAAGGAAATATCTCTTCAGGCATAGATTTACCATCCAACTATTTCCTGGAGGCTTCATCTCTAGGAGATGGAGGAAGCGAAATCCAAACCCAACCACCCCGTACCGTCACTGGGGAAAGAAGCGCAGGAGGTCAACTGGCTATGCGGCTTCAAAAACGCTCTCAAGGGAAAGTTCAAACCCCGGCAGGAGCGGGGAGGTGAGGCGATCATCGATTAAAAAGATCCCGTACAGAACAAACGCATGGCTTTTCAGAAGAAGGACCTCGATCTGTTTCCCTACCGGATTGACGATCCAGTATTCGGAAACCCCATGCTCGGCATACAGATTGCGTTTGACGAGTTTATCCCGCTCCATTGAGGAGGGGGAGAGGATCTCGATGATCAAATCAGGCGCACCGGAGAGATACTTCTCGGTAATGATGCTGCGCCGTTCGTTGGAGATAAACAGAATATCGGGTTGAACCACATGTTCCTGGGTAAGGACCACATCCACCGGGGCATCTAGCACCACTCCCAAGCGGTGGGACTTCACAAAATCCCAAAGGGCCATTTCAATATTTCGAGAAACAACCTGGTGATAGAACCCGGGCGCTGGAACCATATAAAGATCCCCCTCGATCAATTCGTAGCGCTTCTCATCGGGCAGGGCGACATAATCGGCATAGGTTAATTTGATCTTCGTCTTCAACATCTTCTCTCTCCGAGAACTGCCTTAAGTGTAACAATTTTCGATCACAAGATCAAATCCAAAGCGCAGATGCAAAACATGATCCAAAGGAATCTCATCGCTCCCTTCATCCTCAGCCGCTTCTTGGCCTGCAGGATCCTCCGGACCACTCTGACGTGTCGGCAGAAACCGGATTACCTGCGCTAAAACCTCATGTTTGCTCCGCAGGACTATGATGGTTGACCCGGACTTCGGGCTATTTCGTCAGGATTCAATTAAGGCGGATTCGATACCTCTGCCGGCAGCGCTCCCCGAGCCGACTCCGGCGCAGACAGCGAGCCGGTCTTTGGTCGATCTTTAATCATGGAGTGATACCGCTTTTATTATTTCGTCGGCTTGTGGAGTCTCTCATCATATATAAAGCTCTCCACATCGACGATTTTGACGGATTTCATGTCGGGGTGAGCCGGGTTAATCAGAATGTTAAACTCATGCAGGACAACGGCGGAGGGCACGCGCAATAAAAGGCTATCCATACCCGATACCCACTTCGCGCCGATGTCTCCCAACAAGAAAGGGGCGGGACTTTTACGCCAATCTTTGGGTAGATCGGATGAATCGATTTCTTTCGGAATAATCGTTTCAGGGATGCCGATCGAGGTTATTTTTATTTCGGGTGGGATGTCAGTCAGCGACACATGGACCAGGTATTCCATTGCCGCGAGCGATCTACTCTCCGAGGTGTAGATGACCGCCGTATCTTTGGTATTCCATCGGCCCCCCGTGAGTCTCGCCCCTTTTCCTGAGAGGTCGCGCGCATGTTTTGCGAGGGCGATCCGATAGACCTCCCTCATGCATACACACCATACTCAATTCGACCGAGCTCGTCCATGACCATTTGGGTCCCGGTTTTAAGACTGACCAAATCGCTCGGGACCATCCCGCCTAAGGCCTTGCTCGGTGTATTAAACCAGCCCATAAACTTCTCGAGTGATCCGAACACCTCGATGCCTTTTCCCACGAGAAAGACCAACTGGATAATGTGCTCGGAGATGGTGGGGCTAAACTTCTGCTTGCTGGAGTATCTCTGAATCGTGCGAAGCGTGATGGGAAGCAAATGTGCAAACTGATCCGGTGAAAAGTTTAAAAAATGAATAAACTCCATGAGGGAGGCTTTGGTGATCCCCTCTTTGCTCATTTCGATGACGTCCATGTAGGATTTTAATTGCTTATGGAAGATCTTTTTGAAGATCGCATCCGCTTGTTTGTCGCTCTCTTTTATTGTAAGCGTATCCATGAATTCCTCTCTTTGCAGGTACTATGACATTTGTCATTATTTTAACGAAAGATGTCTTAGTTGTCAAGCAAGGGAATCTGACGGAAGCATATTTCCAGCCAGAGGAAGATCTTCCAGTTATTTTAACAAATCAGATTTATTTCTCTGACAGTTTCGGATGGTAAAATGAGGGCTACACCTTGTAATCTACAGCAATAGGATACCCATCGACTTTTACAGCCTTGAGCGAAGAAATAGGCCATTTTATTTTATTGACTTTGCCCAAAGTGATCTGGTATTACTCTCGCCTATATCTCATTAAGGTGTATACAGCAGAAACTTCTAGGATGTTCTGGCCCATCGGAGATTAGGCAGGTTTTCTGAAAGGGGCGGGGCATAGCGGCATGGATATTTTTCTGTTGTCGGAACGTAGGCCTTGCGCTCGCTTCCGATCAATGACACCGGAGTCGCCGAAGCGATAACCACACCGAGAGACAGGGCCAGCGATGGGAGCCTGGTTTCCGCGGAATGCAGCGATCGAGTCAAACCATGGCAAGGTGATCCACCTTGCATCTTTGAGGTGTTTTTCGTGAGCCGCCGTCTGATAAGGCGGGGCACCGATTGATTATCCTAACCGCCACAAAATTGGGCAATTGGCATCGCGCCATCCTACGACGCTTCAATATCTGAATATTGAGCTACCCCTCTTTTCATGGACACACAAAAAGGGGACAATACCCCGAGGAGGTGTCCAGTGAGAAAACGAAAGAGCTATACGAAAGCCTTCAAGGCCGAAGCCGTCCGATTGCTGGAGACGACCGGCAAACCTGCGGCGGAGTTGGCGCGGGAGTTGGGTGTCCGCCGCAATCAGCTTTATAAATGGCAAGCCCAGGTGAACGCTCACGGAGAACATGCCTTTCCCGGAGAGGGACGACGCCCCAAACCCGAGGATGAAGTCGCTCGACTGAAGCGGCAGTTGGCCCAAGTCAGTGAAGAGCGGGATATTTTAAAAAAAGCCGTGGCGTTCTTCACCAAGGGGTCCGAATGAGGTACGCCTTCATCCATGCGCACCGCTCGACGCATCCGGTGGAGCGCCTCTGCGGGGCCGTAGGCGTCAGCCGCAGCGGCTCTTATGCCTGGCGCTCTCGGCCGGAGAGCAGAAGAGCGCGGCAGAATCGGACCCTGCTTCTTGAGATTCGCCGAGTTCACGCGGAGAACCGGGAGGCCTATGGTGCGGTCAAAACCTGGCGAGCGCTGCGAGCCGAGGGGATCATGTGTGGCCGCCACCGGGTGAGGCGGCTGCGGCGGGCCGATGGGATTGAAGCCCGAAGAATGCAACGCTTTCGAGCGGCCTATCAGGCTCGCAACAGTGCTCCATGCGCGCCCAACTGGCTGAACCGGCAATTTGACGCGCCCGCCCCCAACCGGGTGTGGGCCGGCGATATCACCTTTATCGCTACCCGCCGGGGGTGGCTGTATCTGGCCGTCCTGCTCGATCTGTACTCGCGGCGGGTTGTCGGCTGGGCGATGAGCGAGCGACCCGACGGTCAATTGGTACTCGATGCGCTTAATATGGCGGTCACGCATCGGGGTCCTCTGCCGGGGTTGCTCCATCACAGCGACCAAGGCATCCAATATGCCAGCGGCGCCTATCAACGCCAGCTTCAGGTGCATGGAATGCGGCCCAGCATGAGTCGCAAAGGAGACTGCTACGACAATGCCGTCGTCGAGAGCTTTTTCAGCACGCTGAAAAACGAATGGGTCTTCCATCAGAGCTTTCTTGATCGTGACCAAGCCCGCGCCGCGTTGTTTGACTATATCGAGTTGTTTTATAATCGGCAACGCCGCCATGCTTCACTGAACTATCAGAGCCCATTGATGTATGAAGAACAATCTGTCTACTAACTCTCTGTCCATGAAATCGGGGCTACCTCACTGTGACCCCAGGCTGATTATTGTGATCGGCACGATAAGCGGTCTGTGATCTTAAAATGAGAACTGTATCAGCAGTTCTCGGGCTGGAGACAACGCCCAAATATAAAGCAGACCCCCATTCTATAGATGGTATGGCACTTACAAGGACGCTGGAATCAATTATTGTTGGTGTTTAATATCCTCAAAGTAAAGTCTCACATTGCGGAGATCTTGACATGTTTTGGAAAATACGTCTTTTTCTTTTTTTCCTCATGTCTATTCCCCTGATTGCCTGTGGAAGCGGAGGAGGTGGAGACACTAAGGATTCCGGAGAGGGCAGTGGCGAAAATCGTTCTCTGCCAAGTGCACCCGTTGGGGTTGTCGTTACTGCTGGAGATGGTAAAGCAAGTGTCAGTTGGAATTTCGTCGATGGGGCAGACTCATACAACCTTTATATGGCCTCGGCGAGCCATGTAACGAAGTTAACCTACGCGACCTCTGCAGATGGCGTAAAGAACACTTCGGTAAATTCTCCGTTTACAATGACTGGACTTACGAACGGAAAAACCTATTATTTTGTAATCACTGCGGTGAATGCGGCCGGTGAAGGCCCTGAATCGTCTGAAGTAGCCGCCATCCCGGTCCCAGGCATTTCAAGTGACGTCAATGATCATGGCGTTTTAGACAAAGTAGAAACATATATTAAGAGCCTCCCCATTACTTCCTCGCAAAAAGATTTAGTATTCGCTTACGCCGGTGCATTAGAGAAAATTGCCACCACTGGGATACCCCCCGAACAAACGCTCGCCCTGTCACAGAAGTTATTCTCCCAGGTGAGATGTCTTGATAGCCAGCTCCCAGCCGGTCAAGGGTTAGAAATTACCAAAAATACGCTTGCTGAGACATTGCAGGATGAGAGTCGAAGTATTGCTTACTTAGCCTTTGAGGCTCAAAATGGGGGTGAATACTTTGCGCTTCCACCTGGAGATGAATGTGAGCAAACCCAGAGCAAATTATCAAAAGGGTTCGCTCCCCAAGCTGCTTCCGAGGGTTCGCCCAAAATCGCTGTCGTCTATATCAATGGTGTGAATAACACACGCCTGCAAGCATATGAGGGTCTTCTGGCTTTGGAGAAACTTATAAGTAGACGCGATCTTGATTTTGGTTTGTTGTGGAATCCAACCGCTGGGATTAAGGGAGATCTTCTTCAGTCTGCGATTCAAAAGATTCGCAACGACCCTGAACTCTTAGACAAAGGCACCATATCCAAAATGTGGAAGTGTTTAATGGGAACAAGTGATCCGGAGAGTTTTTTTGTAAGAGAGTGGTGGCGATTTTCGGAGAAAATATATCTCAGCAGATCCTCCACCAGACGGCTGAAATTGACGAACTATTTTTAAGCTTTGTAAACCGCATAAGAGATTTTCATTTAGAAAAATGCAAGAAAGTCTTACTTGTTACGCACAGCCAGGGGAATTTATTTGCTAAGCCTGTTTATGAAGAATTGAGTAGGGAGGGTTATCGTGATCAGGTCAGAGTTGTTCATGCTGCGCCGCCGACTAGTCTCGAGGATTTAGTCGGTCCTGACCCGAAACCCTATGTCACATCCACCTCGGATTATATTATTAATTCTGTAAGATCACTTGACCCTAAAGTGGCCGAGGCAACTTGGACGGTCCCACGAAATTTTACTTCAATAGATATAGATTATGCGTGTATAGATGACCCCACTTTTGGCCATTCAATGGAGATGACATACGCAAGACCGGGTTGTTCCCCTCCGTTATTAGACCTTATTTCTGATGCGCTAAAGGCGCTGCTGGAGACTCCACCATTGGGAAAATGTGCAATCGAGATTTTTAAGATTCGTAAGGTCTGTGCGGGACCACTGGCGACCTTCTCAAAATATGAGAAGGATACGTCATTTACATTTGGAGTAGGAATTACTGAACGAACGAGCCAATACACAGGCCAAATATGTGCCGAGTCTGCCAGAACGGATAGGTACTTTACGGCTTGTAGAGTGCCCGGAAGATGGATACCAAAAACAGAGACTCAAGACTTCGATTATCTGGTCGGGGTTGAAGGTGATTATGTCCGTGACCTTTTCACTATACGTGAAGATGGTACCCTAACTTTAAAGCATGAACACCACCATGAAGAAACATCTGAAAACTCGCAATCAACGATTTTCCGAGCTGATCATTTTATTGAAGAAGTTTCTGCAAATATAATCAGTGGAGAAAGTGGCGGCACCTTTTATGACTACAAGGAGTTAAACCGGATGGGAAAGCCGGGATTTTCATCCGTACAGACAATTACGAAAATTGAGGGATCGGCACCATTCGGACCAAGCAGCTCAGGTCCGAAAATAGAACTCGCTCTGGAAGGTATACTGACTTTAGATGCTCAACTACCACTCGCCTGTACCGGAACAACGCCATATCCATACACCGATCCAATAGCAAGCCATTGATGCTGGAGACAACCTTGAGCCCCGTGAGATATTATTCTAAGAAACAGAATTGAAGAATCAAATTAGGTTATTCTGGAGATCCTTTCTGGATACCTTTTTTAAATTATTAAAATGTAATTGTGACTTCCATTTACCGTGTTTGAAAGGTCAAGTCTTGAATTTTACAGAAAATAAGGTTGCGGGAATGTCATTCTCACTGGGATCATACGCAATTTACTAAACTATTCTGATATGTCGAGCGAACTTCCGAGGATCTTCCCATGTCATTAAAGATCATCTCTATCTTTGACCCATCGGCTTTATACCAAGGATTAATCAGGCCGAGGCTATTATCGATTTTATGAACGGTATTGAAGAGGAATTTGTTCGCCATCTTGACCGTGATATGGCTTTCCATCACGGCCCGGTGAAGCACCGCCATCCGATCGGCCGTATGGCAGACGATCAATATCCCGACTGGATCTTTTGAATTCATGGGGGCAAGGACACGGCTGAGTTGAATGTAGCCGCCAGCTTCTGGACGAACTCCGGAGTATGGGTGGTTCCGGCATCGATCTCGACGAGATAGCTGAAACAAGAGCCGTTCGACAGCTGGATTGTAAACCGCCGGTAAACACCGCAATGATATTTCCGAGTAGGTCCAGATCAGACACGATTTCGGTTTGTAATATTGAGGACAAGATGAATTTGAGTCTAAGGACTTCAGGAAGGACTGTTTGCGCAAAAGTCCAGTGTCTTGCCCTTTTTAGTCTGACTCGTTATAACAATCTCGCCTAATTGACATTTCTCTAGATTCGGACTTTTACTGGAGACTTCAGATATGGAACAAGTTAATATTCATAACGCAAAGACCCATCTCTCCCAGCTATTGGAGCGGGCTGGTTCGGGTGAGGAGATCGTCATCGCCAAAGCAGGGAGGACGCGGGGTTCGCACCCCCTTAGACGTTATTTGATCTCTCCATGGCCCTGTTCAATCCGGAGTGGAGACCTTCAAGCCGGGAACGTGAGCGGCGATTCTTTCGAACTCGTTCAGATTCCTCGTGATCACGGTGGCGCCGATTCCCCTCGCGGTCAAGGCGATCAGGAGATCATTCATCGGTCCAAGCCGATCTTTTAAACCGCTTCCGTTTCCATGAATACGTCGGAAGATGCTTCCGGCCCAATCATAGCTCTCCGCGTCGGGCGAGATCAGCCGGCTCGCCGGAAAGGCCGCCTTGATGCGGTCCACGGCCCGCTTACGTCGCGGGGTATCCGCGCCGAACCGAAGTTCCATCAGGACAACGGACGGAAGAAAACGAATCACATTCCCCACGTTTCCGAAGACCCAGTCCGAATGAAGCTGAAGCCTCAGATAATCGACAAAGACATTTGTATCAAGAACGACCTTCCCTTTTACAGATACGGCCATTTTCGATCGTCTCCTTTGAGGCGGCCTTTCAGCGGTTTCATCGTTCGAATGATCTCCTCTTCCTCAACGAGCAATGAAAGCGCTTTATCGATCGCTTCCTGTTCGGACTTTACGCCGAAATAACGCTTGGCGATATCGATCTTCTTCTGATCCAATTTAAGATGCTTATGCCTAATCACGGGGGAACTCATGCGACGCCTCCTTTATGTACATTCGATGTACATATTTTATCAATTTCACCAAAATCCCGCAACTTCCTATATCGGATTGGAAAAACCACGTCGATCAAGCAGCAGTTCCTGATTGCCTTGTTTTATTTCTCAAAATAAGAAAGCCCGAGGCAGAATCACTCCGGCTCGCGTACCGACTGTAGGGTCGCGTCTTGATGCTTGCCGATCTGACCTGATCAAGATGCAAAATTCTCTTCTTGATGAATCATTGATTGCATTCTGCGTCAGCCTACCAGTAGGACTGTCGTATAAGAATTAATTACAGCAAGAGACAAGAAGCGATCATTTCCGATTGAAGTGTTTATGCCTGGAGGTTTTCCAACCTATTTGCATTCAGGGAGGCGGAAGGGTGGAGACCTCCAACCGTCAAGCGTTCACGAGGGATCCTGAGCGCTCTTAAGGGCTCTTTCATCAACTATCATCACAAGATGATCCGCTATCTATGGGAAGCCGATCCGGGCCATCGGAAAGAGAGACCCGGCTGAATTCTCCAACCGGGTCTCTCCCCTATCGTTTACCGGTCTCGGTTAGAAGCTCCAGGTGCGAGCGCCATCCTTCGGATCGACGAAGGAGGTCAGGAACCGGTCCTGCTCGATCTGCCCTTTCTGCTGTCGAAGCGGGCTGCTGTAGTGGCTCGAATACTGCGGGCCGCCATTCCAGGTTGCGATAAACTTTCCGCCTTTTTTCTGCGCGCTGCTTTTAGCCATGTGAGTATCCTCCCTGTTTTTGAATGAAGTCGATTTCGTTTTTCTTGACAGGAAGGCCCCAAAACAGTAGACTCATCTTTGTGTGTAGAAGAGTCGTCTCCTGAAAAGGGGCCCTCTCGAAGGGGTCAATCAGCTCGAACTGGTTGATCCCTTTTTTATTACCGCCTCCATGGAAGCCGGCCGAACTCAAACCGAAGTTTCTCCCACCGCGACTCCGCGAACGAAGCGCTCACCTGACAGCGCAACCGCTCCTGATCGTTATAAATCTCGAAGCAGAGTCTCTTTCCCAAGAGGCGACCTACCCATCCCGGCCGTCGGATGACAAAGGTGATCTTTTCCGACTCGTACCGAAACGCCGCCCCTTCTTGGGCAAGCGCGACGGCATCAGAAAACGAGAACGACTCCTCGGCCGCTTTTTCTCCCAGCGTCGCCATTTTCTCCAGCTGCGCGATCTCCGTGTTCTCTCGCATCGACTCCTCCTATGATTTGACGGTTTACTGAAAGCACTCTCCTGTCTGTGGCGTAATCCTCTTTTATCGGGTCAAATAGAGCCTTGCCAGACGGATCTCCCTCATATAGTCCTTCGCCTCCGGAAAGGGACCCTCAGCCTCTCTCCGAACCAAGCGAAGTGCCGGCCGGCCTGTATAAACGCGGGCCTTCTTTGCTTCCTGAAACAATTCCGCCTCTTTTGCTTCGTCCACGCAAATGGGTGCCATGATTCGACTCCTTTTTTTGATGGTTGTCGGTTTGGATAAATCGAAGATACTTTCGACGGGATAAGCTCGAGCGTGGTGGATCGCTCGTGGGATTGGTTCTCTGCCTTCTTTCTTGTTACCTGAAAATCATCTGCCGGAGGCGCTTTGCTCTCAGCACCTCCTTGACACCGCTGCGCCTTCCGAAACGAACGAGATCCTCTCCGGTTTGAGGACAAACCAAAACGACACGGACGTTACCCTGCTGCATACGATCCTCCTTTGTTGGTTGTAGAATCCTCACGTCACTTCCGAAGCGACCATGAGAATCCGTCGGGTTTTACGGTGAACGAACGAAGAGAGATTTCCACGAATGCTCTGTCTCCCGGGAACAGAAAGGCGCAATGAAACTGTCGTAAGAGATGACTCCCCTACCGTGTCATGGCGATTGATCCGCTTTAATGCGGTTCACACGTTAAGATGGATCGGTGGCAATCGGCGCTCGGGTTTTATTCACATTCCTATTTAGTTTCAGGCGATCCATACAGGAGAGGCGGCCAGTTCTCCTTTCGGCGCCGACAGGGTAGAAAGCAAAAATCTCAAACCGGCCGCTGAAAGGGTGTCAAAACGTGCTCAGCCATCTATTCGATGAAGAAGATCAAAGAATGACTTTCCTGCGATGCCGACGGACCCTGAAACACCCTCGTAACCGAAATCGTGCCGATCTGTTCCGGGTAAAGATCACATTCTCAAATGCCGGCCGGTGAAAAGCGGGTAAATTAACCAAAGCAATCTGCACACCGCTCCAAGCTGGAATAAAAAGGCCGAATAAACCGAGTGACCCGATTTATCCGGCCTTCCAATGCAAACTTCGGCTCAGGTTAATTCATACAAACGTAAACGAGAGATCCAAATCTTCTGCCCAATCTGACCCGTTGATAAGAGGGAGAGCCGATCGGCCTGGACCGAGGCAATGGTGGATTGCATCGCCGGCAAACCTCAAAGAGATCCATCACCGCGGGCGGCGCGTCGGACGTCGACCGCCTCAGACGCTGACCCTTCGAGATAAATCTGCTTGCTTGGTGGCACCGGACACACCAGTATCGATGGACAACGTGTTTCATAATCAGCCTCCAATCTGCACGCGTCAAACGTCATTGTGACGGTCGAAATAATTCGTTCAAGTAAAGCCAGGATTCATCCTAATCCGAAAACAATGCAACGATGATGGATATCGTGAACATAAGAAAGCGATCGATCGAAGAGATTCTGATGCGACACGCGTTCAACACTGACGCGAGCGATCCTAACAGAGATCGTGCGAGACGCGACGCGAATGTTTCCGAGGGAAGACACCGGCGAACGGACCTGACGGAGAGGATCCCAGTCGACGACGAAGGAGATCGTCTGACCCGTGAAAATCGATACGGCCGGTGCAAGGGAGACCTTCAGGACGTTATTTGAGGGATAAAGCGAAAAGACTCATCGAACCGCCATAGGGTAAATTCGATCGCTGATGTTGAGGAAGGACCATACGGGGCAAAAACGCTAAGAGATGAAAATCTCGGGGAATTTGACGTGCATTGAAATTTAGCGGAGCGAGGACATAAAAAAGCCCTTCCGCCGGATCCAGAGATCGTTAAAAAGGCAGAAAGGAAATCGTGGTGATATTTTGGGCTGTTATGCCCGACACTCCCTCGATGAGGGGCCTACTACATTGATTACAAAATCAGAAATACCATGCTCGGCTATCGCTGTCAAGAAAAAAATCATCGGCCTACGATATAAAGCGCGCGATATACCTTAGATGTATCGAGATATCGTTACTGAGACATCTTAGGACAGAACAGACAATCATAACGTAAGTAGCTCGTCCCGCGCAAAACATTCGTGATTGTAATACGTTGTGCTACATCGGGGGAGGACGTCAGGAGGTGGATTGGGAGGAGGGTACGGAGAGGTGACAGGAGGAGTCTGCGGAGGATAGGCCCGACGAATTTGAAAATTATTTTCGTTTTTTATAGAAAAAAGAGATTTTTAGAATGGTAAGGCAGGTGGGGGTAAAAAATGAGAATCACAGCGACAGAGCGATTATCGAAATGACTCATCACACGTGATTGGATCTTTGATCGGAACTGTCGGGACCGGATATGAGGATATAAGCGTCGATAAGAAGGGGTAACGAGAGAAAGAAAATGGAGTTATGCGTTAGCGTGGAGGTGCTTTTCGGCATTAGTACGGGACTTCCGCTGTTTCCCGCTATCGCAACTGGTAAACTGATGTGTGAATTTGAGAGGAGAATTGAGCGGTGAACGCCCGATCTTGGGTCGGCTTGGGCTGTCGAATTCTATCTCTCGTGTCCGGATCTCTCGCGCCATTTTCACACAGCTCGGTTTTTGGCAATGCCTTACCTGAAGGTCCGACGTGATACACAGCTGGTCACAAATGCGGCACGGAATCCACCTCCACTCTTCTCGATTTCTTTCAACGAAAGACAGAATATCGATCGGGCTGCGTCCGATTGTACGCGCGACTTCAAAGATATCGCATCCAATAAGAAGCAATGTGACAACTAAATGTTTGTTCTCGACTGATAGTTGAACATTGCGTGATGCGGTTTTAGGGTATGTTGTCACCTTAATCTGCTTCCATATTTTGGATACCCGCAATAGGCTAGAACCGCATAAGGGGGCCGCCTGCTTCGCCGTAAATCCGGCCGCCTTTGCCAGGCACAAGAAAGAATAACGGTCTTTTCCAGATAAAGGATTAGGGTAATTCATTCTGTTTTTGGGCCATGGATGCCAGCACAGATGTCAGGTGATGGAGCTTCTCTTCCAGCTCTCGAATTCTTCGTTTCAGTTTCTTCCTTGATCGTAAAGTACTCGAAAGAAGTGTCAAGTCGCGTTTGCGGTCTTTAGCTGTATATCCATTTGGCGTAAGTAGATGGCGAAGATAGCGATACCACACGACCACGTAATCGGCTTCTAGCGCTTCACCGGAGAGGAAGAGGTGCTGGCTGATTTCAGCCAAATGCTTTATTTTTTCGACAGGAAAGCCGGTCTTCAAATGAATTTCTTCCAGTGGAAGAGATTGCTCACAGAAAGCCCCGCAAATACGTATCAATTCCAGATCTTTCTCGATGCAGTGGTATAGGGCAATGAAAAACCGCACCCTGAGATTATTCACAGCACCACTTTCGTCAATCGGATCGAAACGATCATTTGACGCCGAACGCTTCAGGAGCCCCTCTCCCAGCAGCTTCTCAAGCTCTTTACCATTGACGGGACGATGCGAGTTCATCTCAGTTCCTCTGAAACAGTAGATCACTGTCCATCGGATTTCTTTTTTTAGAGTCATGCTATTTAATCAATGGATCTCGAGAGGCAATGTTGATGCGCTTAACGATGCCATCATATTTTTCTAAACAGAATGAATCTTAAAGCTGCCATTTTCTGGGCCTGCCAAGATCGTCACCGACGGTGACACACTCTCAGCTGAATCTTTATAGTTCAAGCCGTTGGTCCCAATAGAATGGCCATTCCTCGATCCAGGCATCTCCTGAATCGCAAATTTTCTAATGAAATGGAACAAACTGCCGCGTGCAATTCCGAGTTCCTTCGCTGCTTGGTTGCGGTTGCCATTACAGGCATTCAGCGTGTTCACGATGAGCTGTTTTTGGAATTCCGTAACGCTCTCCCGGAAAGACTTCTGCGTTGATGTCATCACCGGAAAACTTCGATTGTTACGGGTTAGGAGTGCAAAGTGGCGCGGCACTAAGTAGTGCGATTGGGACGTAGTCAGTGGACCCCATAGGGTCTGCGCAAGCTCTCTGATATTTCCAGGCCAGTTGTGCGCAGTGAGCATCTCAATCGCTTCGGGGACAATTTCAAAGTACTCACCCGATTGTTTTTCGTGTTGCTCGAGGAAATGCTGGATCAGCAACGGGATGTCTTCCCGTCGATTGCGAAGCGGTGGGAGAGTAAATCTAAGTGTGTTTAGCCGAAAATAAAGATCTTCACGGAATCGCCCCCTTCTGATTAATTCCTCCAATTCGATGTTTGTTGAGGCGATCACCTGCGCTTGAAGCGGCATTGGCTTTTCAAATCCTAATGGACGGAATTCCCTCTCCCAGAGGACCCGCAATAGGGCCGGCTGGATATCGGCCGGCATATTGCCGATTTCATCTAGTAGAAGAGTTCCCTTGCCTGCCGCTTCGAATTTCCCAACGAGGCGATCGGCATTATGAAATCCGGGGTACTTCGCGCGCACACCGAATAATTCCGATTCCAAGACAGACTTGGTCATACAGCCACAATCAATTGGAATAAAAGGCGCCTGAATACCCTTCTGAGCATGGATCGCTCGGGCGATCAGTTCCTTCCCGGTGCCGCTTTCACCACAAATGAGTACCGAAGCTCGGGTTTCCGCCACTCTTGGAATCAGCTTATAAAGCTGCCGCATGCGGGGGGACGTTCCAACAATTATTTGGTCGGTATTGATTCTAAAGCCGCCATCCTTATCTACCCTTCGGTTATTTTGAACTTCTATATCGACTTTCATCACGATTTGCTCGATCTGCTTGGATAGCCGATCGCGCTTAGATTTATCGATGTAATCGATGGCACCTCGGCCGAGGGCTTTGTCAATAATTTTGGGATCGGTCGTGTAACTAACGATGGCAATAGAGACATCTGGCTTGAGTCGCAGTGCTCTCTCAATAAAGAGAAGCCCTTTCTGGGGATCTCCATGGATACCGATCTCTAGGAAGATGAGCACCGGCTGCTCTTTTTCGCAGATTTCGGAGGCTTGCTCATATTCCTGAGCGGTAATGGTTTCATACCCCACCTTCTTTGCGATGGACCGACAAAGACTGAGGAGATCTGGATTCTTTTCAATCAGCAGGATCGATTCGTTTTTTGTTTTCAGCGGATTCATAAAGGATTGCTCCTCGAAACGTTATTTTGGGAGGCGTAATCCTGCTTTGAGACTGATTCTTTCCATGTTTATCAGCGTAGAACGTTGTTTATGATGAATCTGAAGAACGTTATCTTAAAGCCGTCCCGGCAGATTTGCCATTGGATGCGAGGCATTACCCTTGCTCTTCGGTCGATCTACTACCTTTTACACAAGCTAGAGAGCTCAGAACGAGTTTTTTGAGCTCGCTCCGATTAACCGGCTTCTTCAATATTGCATCGATTTCCAGATCGATCCGGCGTGAAAAACGACCGAGCAGATCATGATCCGAGGACATCAAAACCATTTTGGTATTCCGGACTCCTGTACGCAATAATCGGATCAATCCAAATCCATTAATGCCAGGTAAGTTGTAATCGGCAAATAGAATGTCGACGGAATTCCCGTAGGCAAGGTCGAATCCCTCTTCGCCAGACTGCGCCGTCAAGATTTTGGATTCGTGAATGCCGCTTTCACGGAGTAAGAATCCTATCAGCTCTCTAAAGAGTGTTACGGTATTTAGATTGTCATCAATCACTAAAGCCGTATACATCTTCTTTTTCCTCTCTGAATCTATATGGTTCTAATTCGATGGCCGAATTAATCGCCGGCAGCCCTACGTCAGCGGAGAAGCTGCTGCTCCACTAATGCCTTTCGTAGTATCCGCTTTAACGTACTCCGTTCGATCGGCCTTATTAAGGCTTCCCTTTCCACTTTTTTCTCTGCAATCGGGAGTTGTAGTTCGATGCCTGGAGTTTTTGTCATGGTCACGGTAAACGGCTTCCTTGTACCTCTTTTGATCATTTCAATGATGCTATCAATATCGCTGGCGTGCTCCAGGAAAAGCAGATCGATCTGGCGACGTTTAAGATATCGCTCGCATCTCTTGGAGATTGGGCGGTGAACACCTCTGCTTGATAAACATTGAGCTCCAATAATAGATTTTTGACCAGCCCTTTAGCCGATTCAAAATATGGATGTCGTCGTGTACATGGATCAAAAGAAATTTCAATCTTTTACCTTGTTCTTTCGAATATGAAACTGAGAAATCATAGCCTTTGATCTCCCTTTCGCAATTTGCGTGCCTCCGGTAACGAATTTAAAAATTCAGAGTTACGAATTTGGCAAAGAGAGAAATAAGACAAATCAATGAGATACGAACTTCGCTGATGGGTTCATTTTTCCTAATGGTAGGATGGATTTCGGTGATCAGCCGAGTTGTGAGCTTACAACTGCAATCAGGGTATTATATTAGGTTGCTTAAAATGTCTCCGGTTTTGGCCCGGAGATCTTGAGATTTTTGAGGAGCATCAGAAGATAAGTCCGGCTGATTTGCAGCTGTTCCGCAGCTTTTGTCTGATTCCAATCATTCTCTTTTAGAGCAGACACAAGAATCGACTTTTGATACTCCCTGACTAGGATTTTATAACTGACGCCGGCATTCTTGGTGGGGATGTATGCTTGCTGTTCTCCGACTACCTCACTCTTAATTCCTGATGCACTATTAAAATCAAAATTCTTGGGGATCAAATATCGTGATTGATTGGCGGTAAGGGCACGTTGCATCACCCTGGAGAGTTCCCGAACATTTCCCGGCCAATCATGGGCAACAAGTTTCTCTAAGGCCTCGGGTAATATCTCGGTCGAGTTTCCACTTTGTCGCTTGAATCGATCCAAAAAGTATTGGACCAATAGAGGGATATCCTCTTTTCGGTCTCGAAGAGGGGGAACAACGATTTGGATATTATTTAATCGATAATATACGTCCTCTCGGAATCGGCCGGATTGTATGGCTTCATCGAATCGAATATTTGTTGAGGCAACCACTTGGGCCCGCAGATGGGTCGGCTGCGGAGCGCCTAGTGGACTAAATTGTCGCTCCTCTAGTACCCGAAGCAGCTTTGCCTGAAGGTCAACCTCCATATTTCCGATTTCATCAAGTAGAATGGTGCCGTCTTCTGCTGCTTCAAACTTTCCAACGAGGCGATCGGCATTATGAAACCCGGGGTACTTTGCGCGCACGCCAAATAGCTCGCTCTCGAGGACGGTTTTTGGAATGGCGCCGCAATCTATGGAAACAAAAGGGCCACTAAGCTGACCCTTTCTTGCGTGGATTGCCTGTGCGACCAGCTCTTTCCCGGTTCCGCTCTCACCGATGATCAGTGTTGTGGAACGGCTCGCTGCGGCTTGTTCGATCAACTGGAAGACCTGAAACATCTGAGGAGATTTTCCGATAATGATTTTTTCTGATCCGAAGGCAAAACCATGATGTAATTCCCATTGACTCCGAATTTGTTTCTCAAGTCGGGTCCGCTTAAGGGTCTGTCCGACCCTGATCGGCAGGAACTCATACAAAGACTGATCTTTGACGATATAATCGACTGCGCCGAGATCCATTGCCTTCATAATGGTGCTGCTTTCATCATGGGCGCTGATTACAATAATAGAAATATCAGGTTTGTAGCGCAGCGCTTCAACAATAAAATCCATGCCTCCTTGATCTGCTCCATTAAAGGTAAGATCTAACAGGACCAGATCAGGAAATTTTGTTTTCAGTGCTTGGATACCGCTCTCCGGATCCTTTTTCAAGGTAGCAGTGTAACCAGCGGTTTCTAGAACATCGCGGTAAAGTTTGAGAAAACGTGGATCATCTTCGACGACTAAGATGTCGCCCGTATTCATACTATGCTTCCTTGAATTCGGAATCTCGCTTCGGGTGGGTGATCGGAAGCCAAGCAGTCGCGCTGGTTCCCCTCCCCGCCTCGGATTCTACCTTGAGATTACCAGCATGATTAATTTCGATAATTCTTTTCGCTGTCCAGAGCCCTAATCCCGTTCCAGATTCTTTGGTTGTGAAAAACGGCCGAAACAAATTGGGCACCATTTTATCTTCAATTCCAGAACCCGAGTCGCTGATCGAGACACAGACGCCGCCCTCAGATTCGTAAGTCCTGAAGATGACCTGACCGCCCTGGGGCATAGCCTCCAGGGCGTTGATGAATAAATTTGTAAAGGCCATCCGTAATTGATGTTGATCTCCTTCGATCGGAGTATCAACGTCATACCGCTTGATAATCTGATACTGTGAATGGCACTGATCACCCAGAACGTCGCGCTCACATGCTTCCAGCACTTCTGGCAGACGCAATACCACCTTCTGCGCCGGATCGATGTGCGCTCGTCGGAGACCCTGAAGGATCCTGGAAATAGTATTCGATGACCGATGAATCTGATCAAGCCCCTCCTTGGCTCTCGGATAATTCATAGTATCGATCGCGCTGTTGACTAACTTCACATACGTTTGAATGATCAAAAGTGGATTTTTGATCGCGTGAACGAGAGTTCCGGAAGACGTCGCGATTAGTTCCATTTCCATCAGTCGGCTCTTTGCCAGCAAAAATTCTTGTGTCCGTTCCGATAACTCACGAGTACGCAGTTCAACCATATGTTCGAGTTCCTGAGACATCTGCTGAACGCCGTGGTGGACCAGTGCATTGTAGAGAGCGGAGATTGCTTGACCACGAAAGGAGGAAAGAAACTCGATATCAAGATGTGTGAATGGCTTCTGGTCTGCTTTCTCGCCAAGATTAATGATTCCGATTAGTTTTCGCTGATGTGCAAGCGGAAGACAGATTTTCGCTTGGACATCCGAAAAGTATCTTCTTGCTATTGGCCGGATTGCCTCATACTGAGACTCATACTCAATTTCTTCCAACTCTATCACCCGCTCTTGCTGCTCAAGCCAGGAGAAAAATGCCCGATCATTTTCAGCGCGGATAATCTTTTTCTCGTGTTCAGTACCTCGGCCCAATCGCTCCGGACAGTCCGCGGCAAGCACATAGTCGCCTTTCTCATCTTGCACGAAGAGAGAGATCCGCTTCAGTTCCATCGCGGCGGAGAGATTTTCGACGATTTTGTAGGTTAGTTCATTATGATCCAGAATCGTCATCATCTCATTGCTAAAACTTTTAAGCGTCACGCCGGACTGGTAGTCCTTTTTGAAAAATGTCTGCGCAATTGCTTCTTCCACCTGTCGTTTGGCATTGTAGATCACGCCTGCTCCAAGGATAAAGATAGCGAGCAGCGCCACCGCAAATAGATAATCGGTCGATCCGTAAAAATATCGCTCCAGCAAAAGAATCACCACGTACAATGGGATGAGGATAAGGAGCCGTGTGAAGGTCCAGAGCCTGGCAGCCGTGAAGCGGATCTCCATCAGCTGATACTTTACGATGGCATAACTGACAATTAATGCCCAAAAGGTAATAAAGAGAAAACCGATGGGATAGAACTCCCATCCATAGTTTTGGAAATAATCGGTCGAGGCGGGATAGGCGATAACGAACGCCCAAAGGACATATTTGATTCTGATTGCCTCTAGAGCATCTCTTTTCAGCATCGCTTTATAGCCACTATAGAGCTTCTTGAGAGCAACCCAGCTTAGGATGAAAAAGTATGCTAAAAAGAACGGGTGGAGGCTTCCCGCCTTTATATAGCGTCCCCAGTAATAGGCATATTCTCCGTTGAAAAAATAGGCGGTTGGAATCAGACAGAGGAAGGTTGTGCTGATCAGATAGTTCGTGATGACAAGTCGCCGCGCATTATCGACTTTTAGAAAGCTGACAACAAAATGATAAAAAAAAGCAGGAAGGTAAACAACACCAATATTGGCAATCCGACCCCACACGTTGGCAGTCTCGTGATAATGTCCTAAAAAATCTCCAAATAACCAGATACTGGTTGCGACGCATACCAAACAGAGGGTTCGATTTGTGACTGCGGAGGGGTTGTTCAGCAGGATCCATAAACCACACGAAAGGATTATCGTCGCAGAGATCAATGGGGGAATCGAGTAGACGGTTGGCCAATGTGTCAGCAAGAAAGACATGTAGGCAGGAATAAAAATCAATCCGACCAATGCGATATAAGCCGCCCCCTTGTTAATCACGACCGAAATATCCATCAGTCGATATTTAATTATGGCATAGCCGACGAACGCCATGTAAAGGGGAACGAGGTAATGACCGAACGGGAAGATTTGTAGATCCAATGCGGGTAGAAAATTTATGACCCAACCGCCGTAGCTAACAATAAACGCGAGCAATATATAGAGAATCTGATTTCGTTTGATTCCGGATGTACTTCTGTAACCTCGAAGGAGCTCATAAATGCACATCGAAACGAAAAATACGAACATCAACACGAACAGGAGGTATAATTTCCCCCCGTATAGAACCGAAAGAAGAAACTCGGTTTCACCTCATAAAGTAAATTCGAAAAGCTCAGTAGTTCGAATATCCCGCTCAGTGTGTAGACGGCAGCCAGAATCTTTTTATTCTGCGAGGTCAATCGTCCGAGAAATGCCAAAACAAAATGAAGCGATGTTGCGGGAATAAAAATAGTTCCGATATGATTTATTTTCGCCCAGAAACGAGCGGCGTCGTGCGTCTCACTCGAGACCATCTGGCCAAAACCGAAGCTCCAAATCATAATCGTAACACTAAAGAGTAGCCATGTTTGGTTCTCGATCCGCTTTGGATTTTCAAAATAAACGAAAAGTCCAAAAAAGAGTGTTATCAGGCTAGTCAGAAAAGAATTGAGTGTAAAGATAGTAAGGTGAAAGGAAATGTCAGGGGAAAGGGCAAAAGAGAAGATCGCAAGGAGAATTAAAATCAGCGTCGCTGCCAGAATCAGAATGCCGAGGTATTTAGATCCCTTCCGAACTGTAATTGGAATTTCCATTTGCTCTCGCAAAATGAATTCGTCTACAGCTGATCGAATCTAATATAGGTAGGAAGGACAAGGCCGGCCACATTTCATTTTTAGGATATCGCCGGTCCTAATTCGCATAATTTAGAGCACAAGATGTTTCCAACATCTCCTTCTGCTAATAGCTAGATGGCAATCGCATATATAATTCCGATATAGTATAAACTTTGAATAGGACGCGCGTATTTAAAGAAGATGGGGTATTCGTGGCTCGTGTAGGGCTGGAGTAGGTCTGTGACATCTGACCGTTCCTCCTCTGGATGAGCTGAAAGGGGCCAACTGATTTTCAATAACTCAAATGAACAAGATATAGGACATTTCTCTATCTTTTACCTGAAAAGTTTACTAATATTGAACAACCCCAACTGGTCCTGATAACGCTTTCCTTTCTTCTATGCTTCCGGAGTGGAAATGTCCCGGCCATCGGTATACTCCGATTGCCGTGAATTTACTCTACACTTTTTTCGAAAAAGGATTCAATAGAAATCAAGAGGATAAGGAGGCACATAAAACAAGCACTCCAGATAGAATTTTAGGATTTCTCAGACACTGAGGAACCGGAATACCTTTGGAGACGATCATGGGCAACACAGCGAATTGCTCGAAAGAAGATTTCAAGGAATTACCGGAGAGACTTAAAGCACATGTCTACTATTTGGCGGGAGAGATTGGAGAGAGGAATTTCGCCACCCCCGCTAATCTCGATCTGGCGGCTGAATATATCCATAACACCTTCAAATCTTCTGGCTATAATCCTCTCTTCGAAGAATTCCGGATCGGAAAGCTACCCTGGTTAACGAAAGTCAGAACGCCGAGAGACAAGAAAGGCCTCTTAAAGGCAGATGATACTTTTAAAAATATCTCCGCGTCGCTTGCAGGCTCAAGTAGAGAAACGATTGTCGTCGGAGCGCATTACGATACGGTTTTAGGAACCCCAGGTGCAGATGACAATGCAAGCGGAATTGCAGCCCTTCTCGAATTATCCCGTTTGCTTCAGGGAACGGCACTAGAAAAAACGATCACGTTCGTAGCGTTCGGGAATGAGGAGCCACCGTTCTTTCGGACCTCTGCGATGGGGAGTGCACATTATGTCGCTTCAGCTCTCCAAAACGGTCAGCGAATACTCTTTATGATTTCTTTAGAAATGCTCGGATTTTACTCCGATGAACCTTCCTCTCAGAAATATCCGCCAATTCTCAAGTCTTTCTACCCGAATCAGGCTAATTTTATTGCGTTAGTCGGCAATATCGCCTCCAGAAGATACGTCAAACAAATGGTAAATGCCTTCAAAGAAAGTTGTGATATCGGGGTGGAGTCGATCGCTGCGCCGCGTTTTGTTCCAGGAATAGATTTTTCAGACCAGTTAAACTTCTGGAAAAAGAAGATACCGGCAGTGATGGTGACGGACACGGCGTTCTATCGAAATGCTCATTATCACCGAAGCAGTGATCTCCCCTCCACTCTGAATTATGAAAAGATGGCTGAAGTGGTTAAGGGCACCTGTTCATTTCTGTGTGAGATAGGCACCCTTGGGAAGCAGTGAGCTATTTTCGGACACCTAATCCTTGCTCCGTGTACGATCAGAAAGCACTCCCGAAAATGAGCTCAAGTGGTTTACGTGTGTCATCAATGCTGATCTGAGTAGAGGTGTTGTTTGAGAATCTAAAAGAAAAAACGTAGAATTCGGATTGGATTATTCGCATGTACTATATCTACATGCGCTGGCGGAGTCTTTTTTGGATAAATTAGGCCCTGTCGCACGTTATGCATTGGCAACCGCTTTTAGTTTGTTCGCGATTGAGTTTGCGCTTACTCTCTCGTTGATAATGGAGGGGGGTCTTATCTTTGTATTTCTGGCTGCGGTGATTGTCAGTGCAATCTATGGGGGGGTCGGACCAGGTTTAGTAGCGACATGCCTCACGAGCCTTGCTATTGCATTCTCCCCTGCTCATATGCAGACCTCGGGGTTTCAGGGATTCAGCGAGAAAATGCAGCTGGGTCTCTATGTAATCCTGGCTATTTGCCTAAGTTTTTTTAAGAGTTATATGATTAAAGGCAAGACTGTCTTGTAGGAATCTCACGAATCGTCGAAGAGCTTCATGACAGGACGAGTTCTGTGGGCCGCCATTGGCGCATGGACGAGACTTTTATATCTGTCAAAGAGAAATGGAAATTTCTATACCGTTATGTTCTTCGACATGGTTAAAGGAAGGGGTGTCCTACCCTTTCGTCTAGTGGTCCGCGAGGGCGTCCAATTTCTGAATAGTTTGTTTCCCGTCTCGATCTAACCGCGCCATTCTATCTCTCTATCTCACTTAAATACCTTTTAATCTTTGCGCTGAAAAGTGCCCCTTTGCTTTTCTTAATCTCGCCAAAGGTTTCCTCCTCCTTCACCTCACTTATCGCACGGTAAATCAAATTGCGATCGACTTTTCGGCACACCTCCTCATAATAAGCCCGTGATTTTGGATTTTCACCGAGTGCTGCCATTATCTCAGATACAAAAAATACCTCTTCCGGCGCGAGCTTCGTAGTCTGATTGGCATTGCTAACGATGATCTCGATCTTCTTTGTCTTCCCTTCCGTATAGAAATTGTACTCGCTGAGAAATCCTCGATCCTTGAGTTCAGCAAACCATGGAGATAGTCTTTCCTTGATTTTCGAGGGCACGTGACTTGATAGGGGAATAACTTTGGCTAACTCTACCAGGTCATAGACAATCCTTTTTGACGCGAACGACCGTTTGTCTAAAATGCCGTACAATCGTTTTGGGATAGGATTCTCGAGTGATAGGTAAAAGGCGAGATCCAGTGGCTTCGTATAAAACGCTTTCAGGCTTTCTACGTAATAGGATCCAAAATACACAGTCACATGAGTCCGTGCGGAGGCGTTTTCGGAAGCCTCTTTTAAGTTTAAGCGTTCGATAATGTAGAAGCTATCGTCGACATATACCTTTTTGCTTTTGAGAAAAAAAGCATTCTTAGATTCGTATCTCGTGGTGTGCAGTCGTTTCAAAGACTGTCGAATGTGTTTATAAATTGAGCCTCCAACCGGCAGCTGTAAAATCTCGGCAATTTCATAAATGGTGAACGATATCTTTTTACTTTGGACGACGTTTTCAATACCTGTAGTAAAAACTATCTTATCTAAGGCTCGTTTTACATCTAAATCGAACGGCCCCGGCAGATGGTCATTTGGAGCTGCAATCATTCTCCATTCTTGCTTTATTGCCTTTTTCGTCGATAAATCCTTAATCCAACGCTCATAATAATATTCTTTCATGGTACTAAGGTTTTTGAGGCCAACACAGGTAAAGGGAAACTCTTCGAAGTTACATTCGACGGAAATGATATCCTGTGTGTAACCCGACTGATCTTGTTTAGAGGACACCTATAACCCCGATTCCTGTTATACCAACGCTATTTGAATTATTTTTCTTATCACTTATTACACGAGAAAACGTTTTAACTTTCAATGTGATCGAGTTTATTCCTTCCTTGCTATGCCAATAAATCTTCCTTGCTATGCCAAGTTTCTTCCTTCGTATGACAACAGTCTTCACTTTGAATGCCAATAGTTTTCCTTGCTATGCCAACTAACTGCCTTGGTATGACAATATGAATGTGCTTGTATACACAATATTAATATGATATAGAATACGATACAATGCAAGAAAAAAATTAAAGAGGATCCCAAATGAAGATTATCGTTCCGGCCAATAATAAGGGAGGTGTTGGCAAAACGAAGATTAGCATTCTCCTCTCTGAATATCTCTCCCAAGTCTTAAAAAAAAGAGTCCTCGCAATCGATTTCGATCCGCAATGTAATTTTTCTCAACGCTTCCTCACTATGGAAATCGATCCGGCCGCGCCAGGAGGAAAGATTCCTCCAGTCCACCCGAATTATGATCCGAATGATACGGATACCATTGGGCCGGAGGGACGGAGTTCAATTGCAGACATTTTTTTCGGGCAGTTAATACTTCCCTATCCAACCTACATTACTTCCCTAGAACTCTCTCCTGCGCATGCTGATCGGCTATTGGCAGCTGAGTCGGTTAGGAGAAATGAAGTCATAGAAAAAGTACATGATCAGTTCCTTGCGTTCATACAATCACCTGAATTATCAGATGCTTATGATGTTATTATTATCGACACTCCCCCGAGTAAAGGTCCCCTAACCATGGGGGCAATCAAAGCTGCAACGCATCTTGTGATTCCGTCTGTCATGGAGGAGGCCCCGATCCAGGGGGTTTATGGAATGCTACAGCTCTGGATGCAGGAAAGTATAAGACGAGAGCAATTACGACCGCTCGAGTTGGTGGGTATTCTGCCTAACATGTTTCGCCAGACAAACTTACACAGGGATATGTTGAAAAGCCTGAGCAGCGCTGAGCGAATTGGAAAATATGTTCTCCCGGTTTGTTTGAATCAGAGAACGAGTTTTGCGGAGGTAGACGCAGAGGGTGCTATTCCGCGATCAATTTTTGATTTGCCAGACAGCGCCATCGCAAAAAAGGAAGCCATTGCAGTCTGTGAATGCATAACAGAGCGCGTTTTTTCAGGAGGAACATGAAGAAAAAACAATTTGGGATCAGTCCAAGTTTATCGCGGGGAATGACTGAAACTATAAACGCAGTCAAGAACAACGCAGGGGCATTGCGCTTTGAGGTTGTACCATTATCCAGAATTCAAATTGACGTTTCCAATCCGAGAGAATACGCAATAACGCCGCGGGACATTGCCGAGGGTTTGAAGGATAGTGATCCACTATTTCTGAGAAAGAGTGAAGAGTTAGAAGGCCTACAGCGACTAGGGGAGACCATTAAAAAGAAGGGATTGATAAACCCAATCCTTGTCTATAAGAAAGAGGATAAATATCCCCTTGTAACTGGTGAGCGGCGATTTTTGAGCTGTCTTGTGATTGGTAAGGAAGATATCCAAGCGAGGGTCTTTGACCAAGAGCCGACCCTTGAAGATATCAAGATTATTCAGTGGATCGAGAATAACGAACGCGAGGATCTGTCACTCAAGGATCGTCTTGGGAATATCCGATCAATTATTGCTGCGGTAAGATTAAAACAGGCCGACTTGGAGATCACAGTATCTTTTCTGAAGGAGATACTGACAATTTCTAAGGCACAGGCCAGCCAGTATTTCGCTCTTATAAATGCTCCGGGGGATGTACAAAAGAAAATAGAAGCAGGAAAGATTAATAACATGGAAAAGGCAACGCTGATTTCGAAAATTACTGATCCGGGAGTCCGAGCCACACTTATTAAGAGTTGCGAAGAGGGCGCAACCTTAAAGCAAATGGAACTGATTTTGGAAGGGATTCGAGATCTCAATGCAGAACGAAAGGTTTTGCCCGGAACCCGGAAGCGGGGAGTCCCAGGGACGGTGATTAACCTCGGCAGAACACAGAATGCAGCGATCATTAAGCGTTTGGTTAACTGCGTTATCGAGCATCCCCGTTTTGCGAAATATGCACCCTTTTTTAGCGAGATAAATTGGGAGAATCGGGTCCAGGTCGCGCAGGGTTTTCGAAAGCTGTTGGATTTTGTCGAGGCAGAAAATGATTAATAGTAAAGCCAAGAAGGTTTCAATTTCTTTTAGGACGTCTGAGAAGATTGAGCAAAGAATGCTTCAGCGTATCATTGGGGATGGATACGGATTGAAGGGCAAAAGTAAATGGATTTGTGATGCCGTAGAAAACTTCCTTGCCATGCCAAGTTTTTGGGACTTGGTTGATATTGCCTCCGCCCAGGAGGATCTTCGCAAGAATAGTAACTTTACTCCGACAGAGGCGTTACTTAAAAAAATAGAGGATGCAATTGTCATAGTAAGGAAGCATTATCCCCTCCTTGAGGGAGTTCAGAGCAATATTATCCGAGCCAGTATCAATCAAAAGTTGATCTAGTTCGGTCACCGAACTTTCTCATAAGTATCTGAAATCGCGTGAATTAAATAAATTGATTTAGAGCCGATTTCCTTGGTATGCCAGGGGGATTAGTCGGGATAAAACCACGTCCTACTTTCCGCCACGATACACTAAAGCCTTAAAAATAGGATCAGCGCTGAATTCCGGGCCGATGTTATAACTCCTGAAGTGGTCAGGCTTCGGCATTCTTCCTTGCTATGCCAAAAGACGGGGTCACCGCAGAGTACTTATGACTTTCACAGCCTATTTTTCCTTGCTATGCCAACTTTATGAGGGGTACGGATATTTAGTGTATTCTTGTACAGAAGAGTTGGTGTCTGAGAAAATCAGTAATCCGACGGGATTTCCAGTCCATAAATGATTGGGTGCGCGTCTTACCCTGAATTACTATGACAGGTTAGAGTTAATATTCGGGAGATCGCTCATCGGTGATCGGCTGCTTTTTTCGGACTCCCCGTGACGTTGGAATAACGGAACCATCAAAGTGGCGTCGTGCCTCCAGACTCTATTATGCTTGATCTGCAACTTAGACAGTAAAAATAAATCTCCCCACCCTAGAACAAAGAATCGAGTTCTGTCCCCCTGCTCGTCGTGTACGAACTGCTCGCGAGAAGGGCAGGGTGTGGGACGTCCCACACCCATCTGGCTACAAAAGTAGTTGCGATTGGGTCGGGGCAGATCATCCAAATTTCTCCTACCAATCTTCTGAGATATTATCTGGGTGGCGCCGGAATGAGATGCTCCGTCCGAAGACTTCTCTGAACATTTATGCAACTCGCTTGAAGTTATCGATGATGTCCAGCATGTCCTGGCCTGATAGGCCTGATAGGATAGGGGAGTTGGTAAGATTCTTTCAGGATACGGATTGATCTCATATTCGGGTCCGTCACCAGAGAGCCTATTGATGGAGGGAAGTACTCCGGACCTCCTGGAACGGGTAAAGAGTAATAGCCTCCGGACTGCAATTTTAATTACTGCTTCCAAAGAAAGTCACTCAGAATAGTATATGTTATTGATATTATTAATTAAAATATATTTCTGTAAACGACTTCCCATGTTATTTTTGTTTCGAGTTTAATACTCGTGGATTAAAAAAATTTGATTGGGCAAGACATAGCCAAATTCGACAACAGAGTCAATTTTGTCTGGAGGGGGAGGCAATCTGGTACTCACCTGAAGCGGAATTTCTCAAGTGTTCGATCGAAGAAAATACCCACTGACGAAGAACTCATCCCAGAAGAATTAATGGAGTTTTTTTTAATGAGTAATAACAGGAAGGTCGCCCAGGTTCTTTAGGTGAAGTAGCTGGAGAAATCGATCAGTCGTGCACCAAAGAAAAGCGCCCGAGATATCACCGACGATATGAATCAAATTATACGACCGGAGCGTCTCCAAGACGCTCTCGCAGTCGACACCACGGATCTCTTCGATCGCCGTCCGGGTGATGGGCTGCCTGTAAGCGATAATTGCCAAAGTCAGTCGAGCCTCTTCAGACAGCCGTATCGGAGTCATTTTTCGAAGGCGATGGATCCACTTCGAATAAGGAGCCTGTGTCATCACCTGATAGCCGCCGGCGACCTCCACCAGCTGCAGCCCGCGGTTCTCATATTCTTTCGTGAGTCTCGCAATCGTCGCATCAAGGTCTTCGACCTCCTGCGCAGTCTGCAGCTGCAGAATTTCGATCAGCTGCGCCTTTGAGATCGGCTCAGACGAGATGAAGAGGAGATTCTCGAGAATCTTATCCATTCAACCTCCCAGGACCAAAGTATCTCTTAACGATCACGTCGTCTTCGGATTCTTTAGTGAGCGAGGCCTCTCGCCGGACCAAACTCCATGCGGCCGGAGGGAGCGATCGCTTAATTGCCGCAAGCAGGAGTTGGTTCTCGGCCGTCAAACTGATTGTGGGCACCGTTGAAGGCGGGGAGTGAACGGCACCCTTCCCAACGATTAAGATCCGGTATACAGACGGCGATCCCTCCTGACCTGGTTTCACGACTTTGATCCATCCTTTATCGAGGAGTTCCCTCACAGCAGAACGAATTGTGTTTCGGCTTTTAATTCCGGTCCAAGCAGCAAGGTCGGCGTGGGAAGCGATCACCTCATCATTAACCGTGTGTACCCAAAGCTGGATGAGGGTGCTTTGGGCGGTCGGTTTGAGGGTTGAGAGTAGGGGAGTGATCTCGTCGATGGAAGGCATTGGCGGCTCCGAACGGAATCTTTTCAGATTTCCTTTTCGATCGGTCAAAATTTGACCCAGTCACTCTATCCCGGTTCCGGATGAAAATCAAGGTTTTATTGCCTATAAGAAGCCTTCCACGCAATAAAATATATTGACCTATAGGACACACTGGTATATCGTAGCCCGGAGAATTGATCTCTCTCCGGGGGGTCCAATTTTGAAAGAGGATCAAAAGAGCGCGAACGGAAGCGTTACAACAGCCGATCGTCCCGAATCCGAGTCGGAAAACTTATCCTCAGGCCGGCGCCTTCCTCTCAAGGGACAGGATTTAAGCTCCTATATTAATGTGTGGCTGATCGAAAAAGAGGGTCAGTTCTTCAAATCGACCCTCATCACCTACCGAAACGCCATCTCCAATTTTCTCTCCTATTGGAACCAGCAAAAGCGGCCAGGATTAGATTCCCTCTTTATCCGCCAGTATGAACGGGAGCTCACCCGCTTTCGCAAACTCGCACCTGCCACCGTTCAGAGAAATCTCTCGGCACTTCGATCGTTCTGCTCCTGGGCGGTGGAAGGGGGGCTGCTTCTGGCGAACCCCGCTCTCCAGGTGAAGCTGCCGAAACTCTCCAGACAATATAGAAGAGATACGTTGAGCGATGAGGAGACGGATCGGCTGCTCGAGACGGTGGGGGTGGTGAAGGACCTGAGGGGGCTTCGGGATCATCTTTTGGTGTCGCTGGCGGTCCGGGTGGGGGTGCGGGAGATTGAGATGCACCGGGCCGATATCGGGGATTATTCCAGAGGTGGGAAGATCGGGCTTCTCTATCTTCAGCGCAAAGGGCGAAAAGCGAAAGATCGAACGGTGGTTCTCGTGGAGGATTTGGCGGATACGATGGATCTTTATCTGAAACTCTCCGGCAAGAAGAAGACGGGTGATCCTCTTTTTTTCTCCGAGCGGCCAGATCGGAAGGGAAGCCGGCTTTCCGTACGGGGGATCCAGGCGACGCTCACCTTCTATATGAGGAAGGCGGGAATTAATCGGCCCCGGGTCAGCCCTCATTCCATGAGACATTTTGCGGCGACGAATGCTTTACAAAACGGGGCGCATCTCAAGGATGTTCAGGACATGATGGGGCATGCGACGATTGCAACGACGGAGAATTATATTCATCTGAGTCGGAGGCTCACTGATGGAGCGGAACATCGGGTTCAGGTTGGGAAAAAAGCCGATCTCTCGGCAGTCACTTCGGCAGAGTAAATAATATCCCGATCGACCAAGGTGGGAACCTGGGAATTTTTCTTAAGTTGACTTGCATACGATTTTTGGCTATAAAGGCCAAAACAAACTTGACAGTAGGCCCATCGGCTAACTCTGGACGAGTATATCTTTTGCCAAACTACCATATTAAGGAAGGAGATGTTCAATGGCAAGGAAACCAGATTTTGACGAAATGTTCTGCTCTTGAAATCACGAGTAAACGTAGGAAGGGATTCCCCTCAGGAACGAGAGTAAAACGTCGCAGGAAAATTGTTCATGGGGACAAGGAGCCGCAAGAAAAGCTCGGGCGGAATGATCCCTGCCTGTGTGGTTGAGGACGTAGATTTCAAGAATTGCTTCATGTGCAGTGGTCACTGCGTCGGAAGTCCTCGTGACTACTTTTTTGTAAAGTGGAGAACCTGGACCTTACATTCCGCTAGAGAAATATCCCAACACTTTTGATAGTTAGGAAGATCGTTTTCTCTCATGGCCGCTATTTAAGGGCATCGTCGCCATATGCCGATTGACTTCCTTGATACCTATATGACGGGAGTTGGCAAAATGTTGTTATTGCAATGGACACGACCTTGAGTACGGAAATGGACTACGATGCACTCGTGAAGTTTGTGCAGGGGCACTTCACGGACGGTCTTGCATTGGTGATTGGGTCCGGGCTGTCCTGCGCTGAGGGAATGCCCGGTATGCCCGCGCTTGCTGCGCATCTAAACGGTCGTGCCGGCTCGCTAGTGGGGACCGATGCGACTCTATGGTCCCAGATTAAACAGGCCATTGATGCGGGCGTGGGGCTGGAGGCCGCACTCCTAAATCACGCGCCGACTAACGCTCTTGAAGTCTGGATTGCGCAAGGGACCTCCGAGCTGCTGATGCCGAAGGAACGCGAAATTATAAGTGAAGTGTTCCGAGGGGAGCGCACGCTTCGCTTAACGACGTTCCTGAATAAAGTATTAAAACCGACGACCGGGTTGCCAATTCTGACTCCCAACTACGACCGTCTTATCGAGGTCGCCTGTGAAGTGGCAGGATTCCATGTGGACACCACAGCCGTCGGACACTACGCAGGCGCGTTCGACCATACCCGAAGTTGCATGGGATCAAGCCGGGGTATCACACAGCGTGCCAGGACTTTTGTCATCGACCACTTTCCTCGCGCGGTCGTTCTGAAACCACATGGGAGTTTTGATTGGTACCAATCCGGTGGTGATGCGCGGCGCTGCAGTTTGAATCTAGATGCAGAACGGCTCATCATCACGCCAGGCCTCAATAAGTACCGGGCTGGTTACAATTCGCCCTTCGACAAGCATCGCGATTTGGCGAACGACTATATTAAAAAGGCCGGTCGTCTGCTGATTGTGGGGTATGGTTTCAATGACGATCACCTGCAGACCCATCTAATCAAACGAATCCAAGACGGCACCCCCACGCTAATCCTAAACCGGTCGGCGAGCGTAAAGGTTGAGAAGTTGGCGCAGGAATCTCCTCGTTGTTTTTGCCTCTCGAATTCCGCGGCATCGCCTGGAGTTGTGATGATGACGAAAGGACGTCAGCTTGAGTTTGGGGGACATGATTTGTGGGATCTTGGCGTTTTGGCGAAGGAGCTGTTAGCATGAGTGAACTCCCTATTCTATCATTCGACGAGCCGAGCAGGCTTGGAAAGGTCGTCTCCGTGGACACGAGTCGTGTACTCATCGCAGTAGAAAATGCTGTACTCCTGCCGCGCGCTGCGGTCGGAAGTCTCGTTGCAATCCAAGGGATAACGGCTCAAGAATTCTTGATCGGCATGACAGAGCGTGTAACTCGGCAGCTACGCGAGCAAATAGCTCAACCCGATCCAATGGCTCCCACGACACTCGCGATGGAAGTCGTACCAGACGACGCCCTCCGTGCGGTCTTACTCGGTACCTACCGCACCATTGAGGGAACCGTGCCCAACCGATTTAAACGTGGCGCAGACTCATTTCCACAAATCGATCGAGATTGCTTTCTTATTGAGGGCGGCAACCTTCAGCGGTTTATGGGGTTATTGGGCAAGGACTTGGATGAGAAGCAGCGACTTGAACTCGGCCACTTTGTTATCGACGGATCGGCCGCCGCAGTTGCCAATGGCGATCGCTTTTTTCAGAGACACGCTGCCATCCTCGGTAGTACTGGTTCAGGCAAGAGTTGTGCAGTGTCTTTGATCTTGGAACGGGCACACGCGCGCGAGCACGCGAATATCGTTGTCTTCGACATGCATGGTGAGTACGCCTCATTGGCGAATCCGCCCGCCCGCAAAGGCAAACCAGCCCCACCACCAATTGCTAGCGGGTTCAAAATTGCCGGCCCAGGCGATTTGGATGCGCCACCAGGAAACGCGCTTTTCCTTCCCTACTGGCTTCTGAATCGGGAAGAGATGCTTTCGATGATCCTGGACCGAAGCGATCAGAACGCGCCCAACCAGGCATCGCGGTTTACCTTGCACGTGCGGGAACTAAAGGAAAGCACACTCAACGCAGAAAAGAAAACTGACGTGAAGGCAACCTTTACTGTCGATTCGCCGATTCCATACAAGTTGACCGACCTACTTGCAAAGCTCAAGCACGATGACACTGCAAAGGGCATCGGAGCGAAAGGTGGGGAGGTAAAGGGTGAATGGGAAGGACGACTTACGCGCTTTATCTCCCGCTTAGAAGCGAAGGCTGAAGACCGCCGGTATGGTTTCATGTTTAAGCCACCAGAGGTTGCACTCCAGTACACCTGGCTCGCAAAACAAATCGTAAAGCTGCTTGCTCCAAGCGATGAGAAGCGCGGCATCAAAGTGGTGGATTTTTCCGAAGTGCCGTCGGATGTGCTTCCCGTCGTCACGGGTGTATTCGCACGGCTGCTTTACGACGTCCAGTTCTGGATGCAGCCCGAGAAGCGGACGCCGTTCGTGTTCGTGTGCGACGAAGCCCATCTGTACTTGCCCGTTCGTGAGGACGCTGATGCAGTCGAAAAACAGGCCCTTTACTCCTTCGAGCGCATCGCCAAGGAAGGCCGAAAGTACGGTGTTTCTCTGCTTGTGGTGACCCAGCGCCCCTCGGACGTGAGCCGCACCATTCTCAGCCAGTGTAACAACTTTCTTATCCTCCGCCTTACAAATGATCAAGATCAAAATGTTGTCCACCGCCTCATGCCGGATTCGCTGGCAGGAGTCCTGGACGGCTTGCCATTGCTCGACACAGGAGAAGCCTTGTTGCTGGGTGACGCAATCCTACTCCCTGCTCGAATCAAATTGAAGTTCCCAGCGATCGAACCGCTAAGCCAGACCAGAAATTTCTGGCAGGAATGGGGAGAAAAAGCCCCGGATGCAGCCTCCGTAGTCGCAGCGGTCGAAACACTGCGCCGACAGTCTCGTGCATCAGGGAAGATTGCCTGAAGCGCGAAATTGTATTCCATTTCATTATCTCACAAGCGAGTGGCATTTGGAGATATCCGTTTAAATTTAGAAGAAATAGAATCAAAGAATGAATACCCATATCCGGCTAACTGAGAAGCAAGATTTATCAGGGCGACTTCTATTGATTCTAACTGACATCAAGTTTATGTGAAAGTTTCGGAGAGGTCATTGATTATGAAAGCCAGTGTTAGCGGTCGTGTCCGCCATACAAATTTACCCAAGACGAAGACAATGTTACCAGTTTTTGAAGCGGTGATGAATGCATTCCAAGCTGTCGAGGAGCGCGGCGGTATCGGGCATAGGATCACGATTCACGCCGAGCGCCAACTCACACTTGATAGCGACAAATCAGCCCCAATTGAGAGTTTTATAATCACCGATACAGGTATCGGTTTTACTGACGAGAATTATGATAGCTTCCAAACAGTCGATTCACCCTATAAAGCGTCTTATGGCGGAAAAGGGTTGGGTCGCTTCCTTTGGTTGAAAGCTTTTCTACGTGTTGAGATTGAAAGCCATTACCACGCCAGCACTACTAGCGTGCTATTGTGTCGTCGATTTTCCTTTGTCGCTATCGATGACGATGAGCCTTGCCAGCCGCAAACTTCCGATAAGGCTTCACCCATAACAACTGTTCGCCTAATAGGGCTATGTAATCCTTATAAGGACGAAGTTCCCCGCCAGCTCAGTATTATTGCTCAGCGTTTAATCGGTCATTTTCTTCCTCTATTTGTAAATCCGGAAGGGCCTGCTGTTATTCTCTCGGATGCTACCGAGGAAATCGATTTGCGTATGTTTTTCCAAGACAACTTCCAAGCCTTTGCTACTAAGCAAAAATTCACAGTCGGTATCCATGAATTCACACTAAATGGCTTCCGACTGCGGGGTGCATTGGCCGATCATCACGAGATAGTCTATGCCGCAAACTTTAGAGAAGTTATTAGTGAAAAACTGGCAAAGTTTTTGCCGAATTTGAAAAATAAGCTTGCTGATCCTAGGCATGGTGACTTTTTTTACCTCGCATTCATCCAAAGTCTTCTTCTTGATGAAAAAGTCAACAGCGAACGGACGGATTTTTCTATTCCGAAGGAGTTGACGATATCACAAGGCACTACTGAGGGGAAGGAACAACAGGCATCGATTCCACTTGGTGACGAAATTAGCCTGAGTGCAATTCGTGACGCTGCTCTCGAAGCGGTCGCTCAGGACTTAAAGCCATTTATAAATGAGATCAATACTCAGAAAGAAGCAAGATTAGTAGCTCACGTTGAGGAGGATGCGCCGCACTATCGTGTTTTAATAAAGTATCTGCCAGAATTCATAGACCAAGTTCCGCTACAAGCAAGCAAGACAGAATTAGAAATGATACTCCACCGGCAGCTATATCAACGTCAGGTGAAGTTGAAAGCGGAAGGGCAGCGTATTTTAGCAGAGGCCGATCATGTTGAAAATGCCCAAGACTATTATGACCGCTTCCGAAAGTTTGTAGAAGATGAGAACGAACTTGGAAAAACTGCGCTTGCCCAATATGTTGTTCACCGCCGTGTCATACTTGAACTCTTACAGAAGGCTCTTTCTCGAAATCCGGAAACCGGGGATTATAGTCTGGAGGAAACAATTCACGAATTGATCTTCCCAATGCGGACTACTTCCGATGACGTCCCATTTGAACAACAAAATCTATGGATCATTGATGAACGGCTGACTTTCCATACTTTTTTGTCATCAGACAAACCTCTTGCAAGTTTGCCGCCCATAGAGAATGTGTCGCGCAGTAGACCAGACCTCTTAATTTTTAATCGTCCGTTGGCGTTCGGCGAGGACGGAGCTCCACTTCAATCAATTGTAGTAATCGAATTCAAGAAGCCCGACCGAGATAACTACCGGGATGAAGACCCTGTGAGTCAAGTTTATAGAATGGTACGGGAGATTCGAGAAGGAAAAATAAAAGATAAATCAGGTCAGTACATCCGTCCGGCCAATACCAGCATTCCAGCATATTGCTATATTATTTGTGATTTGCCTCCTCCCGTAGAAATACGCATTCAGAACATGGGAGCACGGAAGACACCTGATAATCTTGGTTATTATGGGTTTAATGAAGCGTTGAATGCTTATTACGAGATTATTTCCTATCGGAAACTTCTCGACGATGCAAAAAAGCGTAATCGCGTTCTCTTTGAAAGATTGAACTTACCACTACCCGGAAACTGATCCGGCTTCTCGAGATATCCTGCGGGGGTAGGGAACAGCTGCAAAAATAGGGAAACATAAGGACGTTATGTTTACTACAGCGCGAGGTGTTCAAGATAAGGGTCAAGATTTATAAACTTTGTTGCCATGTCTTTTAGTTCCCGTGCAGCATGACCCCAGAAGACAACATGGACAGGTATACTACGCTTTTTTAATTTCTCAACCGCTGGAACATAGTCAGAATCTCCTGCGACGAGAGTTACTTCGTCCTGACCGATAGTGAAAATCTCATAAGAGTCCTCAATCATTGTTGCCACAATGTCGGTATCTATTTTCTTTTCGTGGTCGGCAACATTACGGTCATAAACTATGACTTTAAAACCATTTCTTTCAGCGGCTGTCCAGAGTGAATCATTCTTGGGTGGCCGTGAGCCGAATAGGGCGGCTTTCTTTACATCTGCACGGTTGCCGCCAGCAAACTCAAAGAGCTTACCAAAATCAAACTTCCATCCGTAATCGCAAATTCCCTTTTGGATAGCAGTCCAAACATCCGGGGCAAGACCCTTTTTCGCAGCTGCAACGTGCATTCCCTCAATCCAGACATTTGAGTTATCAACGTAGAGAAGGTTTGCCACTGTGCCTCCTTTGACTATAGCGGGAAAGTGATTCAGGCGAACAGCGTCGTCTTCTCGATGCTGACAAACGCCTCGATAGCATCGAGTACCTGGCGCGCGGAGATTTGGGCGAGTTCCTTCGGCTCTACCTTATGCAGTCCGCCGCCGTATACCCTTCCTTCCGAGAGGAGCTGTGCCGGGGTGATGCGCTGCAACGCCTCAAATACTTGTTCTTCAAGTTCGGGATGCAGACGTAGCGCTTCAAGCAACCGGCCTTTGGGATAGAGCATTAAATAAACATTATGGGCAGTCGCCTCTGAGCGGTTCCACAGAAATCGGAAAGGGTGCTTGCCGTTGCGCGTACGTCCCATATATGTGCAGAGAAAAGGGGAGGGCGGCCGCTTCTCCTGGGAATACCAGGGCTCTCGGTGGCTTGAGAGATAGGATTGGTTAACCTTCTGCCCTTTGCCCTTTTTGAGATATTCATAGAAGCGGGGCCAGTGCGCCTTGATGTTTTTTTCTGGTACATCACAATCAAGAAGATAGAGACGGGGCGAAAGGTTAGGTGCTCCATTTGGCAGGGCATCTATAATACTCGTTTTGATATAACGCGGGCTGGGTAGAATCGGTTTTATAAAGTCGCGCGGTATTTTCCATTCCCGGATGTCCGATTCACTGAGAATAAAAAAGTCGTTGGCTCCTGTCGCAAGGCCACGTTTAATGATAAAGAGGTCTCCTAAAGTGTGCTCGGCGTCGACGGAGGCAGTGATACTGGTTGGGAATTGTGTCCATTTGCGCGATATCTGCAGTACTTTCAACGGAATGTTCGCTGCGCTGCGCGGATTGTCTATTGGCCCGGCGAAGGAAAAGCGGGCGGCATGATCGGGTGGGGGAGGCGACTTCCGAAAGATAACCACGGCCGACGATACAAGCGCATCGGTAAATTGCACGTCCGTAGGGCAAAAGCGGTGAATCTGCAGTAGCGTCACGCGCTCGGTAAGATACCGGCGTAAGGTCACACCATAATTCACGTCCATAAATTCCGATGGGATGAGCCACGCGGCAAGCCCACCTTCTTCCATCCAGTCATGGCAGAAAAGCAGAAAATAACAATACAGCCCCGCAAGGCCGCTAATGTGAAGGTTCATACGTGTGAGTTTATTTTTAAAGCGCTCTTTATCCTCTGCGGAAAGGTGATGATGCCGCACATAGGGCGGGTTGGTCAGTATGAGATTAAATCGGTGGGAGGGCGGCGACTGCCGAGTGAAATCCCCCTTAGTGACTTTAAGCCCGCTCCCGGCCCATAGTTTCATCGCGGACTTGGCAAAAAGCGGGTCAAGCTCGATACCGGTCGCCGCTTTGATGCGTTCAGCCGGGAGTGCGGCCGACAACGCAGAAAAGAAAGCACCGGTACCAAGCGCCGGGTCAAAAAACCGCACGGACGAGTTTTCTTCCATGAGTGTGCAGGCATGGCGGGCAATGCTGAGGGCGAGCTGATGCGGAGTAGCGAACTGTCCCCACTGGTTGCGTTCCGCAGCAGTTTTAAGGCCGTCAAGGCGCGTTTGCTCCTCGATGCGGTGTTCCTCGATGTTATGAATCGTTCCGAAATCCATAGGCGCTCTCATATTCCAAGTTGGGCGAGATCTTCCATGCGGTGCTCCCATATCCAGTCGATGCCCTCGGAGGCCTCATACCCCAGATAGGGCGGGTCAAAATAACCGCACAGGAAGAGCACGAAAATCACCTGCGGGCCGAAGGTCGCCTTAAGCTGGGCGATTTTAGCGGCTTCCTCTTTGCGACGCTTGTTTACGTTGGTGAAGTCTCCTGCGGATTTTGCTTCAATCAGAATCGGCAAGTGTGGAAGTGCCACGCCCTTGGGCTGGATAACAGTATCGATCGGAATTTTAACCGGCTTCGCTTCCGGATGAGATTTCGTCACGACGTTGAGCCTGAAAGCAAAAGTGCCCGGTTGCATTTCTATAAGTTGTGTTGCTGGCGGGGGCGCCTGAAATACATAGCCGCGATTGGTCAAATATTTCTCGATAAGCCTAAGCTGCCGCTCCTCCTGTGCATTTCTTACAATAGGGTCTGCCAAGGCTCCGCAGAGCCGGTCGGCAATAATGGTTGATGAGCGATAGCGTTCTTCTTCCGTAGGGCGGCGCTTTTCGGCAAGCCACGGGAAGATGTCGACATCGAGCATTCGAGAGATAATACCGACAATCTTTCCAAGGTGGGCTTCTAGAGAATCCGGAGAGAGTTGCGGCGGAAGCTTGCCTTTTTCAAGTGTGCCGACGAGGTTCTTGGTGGAGTCGGCAAGGCCGATGAGCCGGTCGCGCGCCAGGGGCGGGCAGGTGGACATGCGCAACACCTGTAAAATTGCCGGGGTCTGCTTTACCACTTCCGGCGTGATACGTGTGAGGTCTTCTGTCTTTAGAAGACCTTGCTCCACGCTCTCAACCGTCTGTCGGCGGACTTCGCGGTATGCCTTCGGCGCGCTGGCAATGAACCATTGATTGAACTGGTCAACCGATGCGCGAGTGTCGGCTTTCCATAAATGCGGCTTGTCAGAGTTAATGGGCATGGGTCATTATTCGTGAGGAGGAGTCATTTTTTATGCCCGATTCCATCGGCGTATTATGCCACAGACCTGTAGCAGGAGAAAACAGAAAAATCCTGTACCTTCTCACACCTCAGGAACCTGAAGGTATTGCTTCATTCGTTTCATTTACCACTCCACCACTTGGATAATCTCGCCGGGACAAATTTCATGTTGCCGGGGTCCGATAACATCAATCGTTACTGTCGGCATGAAATTGAAATATCAGTTCTTTTCATTCGTATGTATTCTACGATATTAACAGAAGATGAAAAGAAGAATTCAAAATAAGCATGTCGTAGGCCCTTATTATTTTTACACCGGATGCTACGCCAATCCCGATTGCTCTGATCGCAGATCAGATCCCTTGTCTACAAGGATGGCGGTCCAAAGTACTCAACTGTAATTGTCCCTGGTTGTGCTCCAACTTTTGTACCCACAATGTATTGACGTGGTCGTTGCCAAGATGACTTCAAGATTCCCAGTTTTATAAAATCCGGGGACAACACGGTACTGCCGGCACCGGTACCATTTGGTTCAATAATGACATGGACACCGGAGGCTGGTGGACCGACATGCCACTGCACAGGGAGTTCATAAGATTCGCGCCTCCAGTTTCTTCGATTGCTCTTTGTCTCCCATTCGTAGAAATGAAGCCAGGCGTGTCGGCTCTGCTGTGTTGGCCAGTTGTCTTCGTTACTCCTCAATTCTACTTCATCGGACTTCAACCACATTAGCATCCCTGCTCGGTCGTCAAACGACGCGCCCGTTGTCGTCACGGCGGTGATAGCGGCCTCCCGTGAATTGAGCCCGCAGCGTAGAAGCGTGATTACGCAGCGGTTAGCACTTCCAGCCTCCACCGCGAGGGCAGCCAGCCCCTGAAGTCGATCGGCACCCTCGTGGGCGATCGCAGCAGCGTGAACCCGTACTGCCTCCATCGCCCACGGTAACCGATAAATTAATCCCTCTTGAAGGAAGTCAACGCCATTATCGCCACAGATGCTGACAACCTCTGCGGCCGGATGTTCTTCCATCCACGCCCTCAATGCATCCCTCCACGTGGGAACGTCGACCGGTGGGCGGAACGGGGCTATTTGGAAAATAAGTTCAGCGAAATTGACGATAGTTTGAGCCGCATTTGCTGCGTCTCCCTGAGTAATCGCAGTTTCCGCGCGTAAAAGAAGGTCAACGAGTATATTAAGGTTTGCATCTAGGAACTGACCTGCCCGGAGACCAATTCCGGCTGCGTGGTACCCCTTCCGCTGAACGTGATTTGTCTTCAACCAGATCTGAGATGCGCGAGCTACGACGAATCGTTGGAGTAGAATTTGAACCTCTTCCGTTTTCTCGGAAAGCTGTCGGGAGAAAAGTGAGCCCTCGAGAACGGCGTTCAGTGCGGATTGGACGGCATCGTCGGCAGTCTCCGCGTTGAGTAAGGCAAGAATCGCCGAATCGAGAGAAGCGATGTCACGCTCCCATTCTGCTCCCGCATGGGTGCTCTCGACGCTATCCGCTGCATCCCTGCCAAAATCCCAAGCGCCGTCCTGCCCGGTGATGTAGTCCACTACCTCTGGAAAGGGAATTCCTGCCGCGTTTGCGATACGCTTAAAGATTTTTATCGTAAGAAGTAACAGTCCACTGTTGACCCGCGTCGCTTTCGCTGCAGTGACTAACTCTGCCCAGTTCTCTAGTGCCCAATTTGTCTTTCGAACTGTATCCTCCCAGATGACGTGGAGCACGAGGCCCTCCACGTCGACGAACGCCCGCCCCGCCCGTCCGGCAACGTTTGAAAATTCGACTGCGGGAATAATATCTTTATTCCGCCAGATCGACGGGACCAGCAGGACGCTGGCTGAAAGATTCAGTCCTTGAGCAAGAGTGGGAGAGGCGATGGTCAGAGGACAGTCACCAGAGCGAAGTAAACGCTCGACTTCATTTAAGAACGGGCGGGGGGAGTCCACCATGATGCAACGCTACACCATACTGCAGGCATCGAACCGCGGGATGATCGGCTCCAAGCCACTCAGCACCGCTTGCCATCGCATCTTGAACTCGAGGATTCATTTCGCGAAGTAATGCGAGAACTCCTTGGTTAATACACCTGAGTGCAAGGGTGCCGAGGGTTTCAATGGAACCACGAAGGGGCAAAAGATTAAGACGTCTTTCTTTTGTTCTACGAATCGCCAGGCAGCTGCGAGAGTGAGTTCGTTCTTGCGGCTCGATTTGCTTCCGGGGTTTGGGAAGCGAGAGTGCCTAGTCGATCCTTCAGGGGGTCACGCTGTTCGACGAACCGTGGAACGAATGGGTTCTCCTCCTCAACTACAACTTCGAGGCGCGCGGCGCTTCCTGTCCACCGAAGAACACCGAACCGCTGCCGCGTCGGTCTCCATGTTGAGTGCACTGGACCGCCAGGCTGATCCTGGCGAATCCAAGCGACGAGATCGCTCATCTCCTCGGATGTTGGGAATAAGGCAGAGAGACAGACGATTCTACGTTCCGCGGCATCCGATCGTCGAAGAAGGCGCTGCACCAGAGCCTCGTAGCGCACCTCACGTTCGTTCGGGCCGAGCATGTGTCCTTCATCGAGCACGATCAGGCCGACATCATCAATGATCGACGGGTCATTCCTCAGAGCGAAGTCCAATTTCTCTGGTGTCGAGACGACAATCTTGCCCTTGCGTAGAGTCTCAGCATCGCCAATTTCGACGCCAGCCGAACCATAAAGAGAAGAAACCGAAATCCCGAGGGGCGAAAACGTCTCAGAAAGATCTCGTTCTACCTGGGCCGACAGCGCTCTTAACGGCGTGACGTAAACAATGCGCCGATCAGCTGCCAATGCACGAAGGATACAGAGCTCCGCGATTCGAGTCTTGCCGGCGCTTGTAGGAAGGGCCACGACCAAGTCATCTGCCGGGTCTACCGCCCGTTTCGCAGCCTCAAGCTGCGAAGGCCAAAGCTCAATTGCGGCTCGCTTGGCAGCTCGAAGACGCTGGATGTAGCTGCGTCGGAGTTTGTCCCATCGTTCGTGATCATCGTCGTCAGGTGGCAAGAGAGGGATCTGCTCGTAGAGGCTGAGCTGCCACAGCTCATCGATCAGATGGGACGCCAGAGTGGCAGTCCACCAGTGACTCACTGCGTGGAGGTCGCGGGCCGCATCTGCCGTCATAATTAATTGTTGCTTCGCTTTGTTGGCGGATTCTGCATCTCCAGTTCTGGTGGCATGGTCGAAGAGCGCCAAGGCACGCATGAATAATGTCGTGATGACGATGTGGGCTGCATCGCCTTCATCAAATTCAGCGTCGTCACGAAGTCTTGCTGCGATACTATTGTCTTCGTTCTCGCCGTCGAGAAGCCAAGTGGAGAACTCAGCATACATTTCGTCGAGCTTACGTCGTAACAATTGTACGAGAGCTCTTTCTGTCGGAGCGAGGTTTTCTGAGTCCGTGCCATTCGGCAAGATCGAGTACGCCCGCGCTGCGTAGCGGGCAAGATGGAAGGCTACAGCGGCGCTCACTCGATTGAAGCCGCGTTCTATTCCCCCATCCCCGCGGTGGACGGCCGCCTCGATCGCTTCTCCGGCGACTAGAAACGCCCGCTCCAGGATCTCGGCACCTGGTTCGCGAGCCCTGAGACGAAGAGCCATCGCCAATACAGTGTGTGCATAATCGAGAAGGTCTGCGGTGAGACTCTCGGAAAATGGAGGGGAATCTGTAGGAATTACTCCATCTTGCCAGATAAGACCGCGCGCCAGACCCTTGTCGAGGAGTCGCTCCCGGAAACCCGGAGCGACGACCTCCTGGAGGCGTCTCGTAAGTTCTTCAGTCGACTCAGCCATCTAAGACGCCTCGAACACCTCGGCTATAAATGCAGCGTGGTCACTGATATGAACCCCTACCGCATGTCGCCGGCGCTTTTTCTTCTCGCACTCCTTCAAATGTTGGGAAAGAAGGCTCTCGGGGTTGTTCCCTGAGAGGGCGAAAAGCAAATGTTCAACCGTGTATCCTTGGAAGCTCTGGAGAACGGCCTGTTCGAGTTCTCTTGCCAGATCATCCTCTCCTTGTTCTCGGAGGCGTTCCGCGATGAACAATACCGAGTGCCGAGTCGGCCGTCCGATATCTCGGTCGAGGGCATTGGCCGCTTCATCGATTACGTCCTGCGCAAGCTGTGCTCGACTTTTTGATTCGCCCTTAAGAAACTGAATTTTCCTTTTTCTCCCTTGCCTTAACCCGACAAGGTCATCACCGCGTAGAGCCATGTCACGACCATCTTTCCAGCGAAGTCGACGTATTGGAACTATACAGCCTAAATGGCGCTCGGCAATTTCGGTGGCGAGAATTTCACCCAGATCTCCAGATCGTATCTTTTTCGATTTAGGGAGATGCTCACGAAGCAGCTCCGCGGTCTGCGGCGCACCAAGCTCAGCGATGCGTTTAGCTGTGACATCCGGCGCGACGTAATGGTCCTGTACCATCAGCCGCAAATCGTCTAGTATTTTGACACGCGCGCCATTGGCTTCCGCCATCACGGACAGCGCGTGCCGGCCAACGTCGGCTTTTTTCGCGGTAAGCCATTGATCAAGAATCTGTCCACTCACTTCTTATCCGAGTAAAAGTAAATCCTATTTATGTAAGAAGGGACAGCGGTGAGAAGTCTACCTCCGGTAGGCCTTCGGCCGGGTTAGAAAATTATTTCCGAAGGGTGAATGAATTTGCATTCCATGAAGGGAAGAAATATGAGAGGAAAGTTTGGGTTCATCAATCCTTCAGAATAATGCCGAAGGAAACCGACCAACTCTAAATGATTGATCCCATCAGAGGCCCCTTTAGAGGAGACCCTCCATGCCAGGGTGACGGCTGGGCATGAGTCTAACTAGTTTAGGCCTCACTGTCAACGATAAAATAAATACCCAAACAGAATGCTCGTATTAAGTATGCCACACGGAGAGTAGGCGGATAGTTCCTTTCAAAGCGGATCAGCTCTGACCCTAAATATCGACCCGAAGGAGCCCACTATTTCGTCGATTCGGGCGAGTTAAATAACTCGCCTTGTTAGTTTTTGCGAGGCTTTTTCAGCGGAATGTTCTATCCTCCCGATTATTGCACGGAAGCCCAGTTCCTCATTATTTCTTTTTGGACTTACAGCGACAAGACTATAAAGCTCGGTCATCGAGGGGGATTCCTTCCTCCTAATTCAAACCGCACGCCTGTTAATGCACATATGGAATAGGGAATGATTTCACATTCTATGGAGAAGTTCTTCCTGAAACAAGCGAACAGGAATTTCGGTAGTGGGTCAAAAAAAAATTTGTCATGCCCGCGGAAGCGGGCATCCAGAGAGCGCTGGATTGCGTTCCGCGAAGCGATTGGAAAGCGCTGACGCGCACAATCGAAACAGGCGCTTTCCCGCCTACGCGGGAATGACGGCTAAAAATCAACCCGCTCGACCAAAACTGACCCACTACCGGAATTTCAATCGAATTCGATAGATTTCAAGCGGTAATTGTTATTGACCGATCTTCTCAATGCCGGTTCTTCATAATTTCATCACAAAATTCAAATTGAATCATTAGCTTGTCAGATGTAAAATAGACCTAAAAATGATTGCTGAACAGCGTGGAACTGTATGGATGAAAAGATGCGTATTGATTGCCCCGTCTACCTGCTTACTTCAGCAGCGGAATGTTGGAAGTGCAGTAAGCCTCAATCGGTTGTGGCCATTGGTACTCACCAGCTCTTCGATCGTGCCGATGAGATTGGAGATCTCTCAGACCAAACTGATCTGATCCTCTTGAGCAATATCGGCTCGATGCCGTTTGAGGTATTCAAGTATATCGGACAGCGAAACCATAGGTACATGAAGCGCTACTCGCATACTGCCGAGGCCACGTACTTCGCTAATACCTGTGAATGTGGAGCCAACTTCGGAGACTTCTTCTTGTTCTCGGAACCGGGAGGCGCGTTCTTTCCGGAAACGGAGGAAGCTGCAGCACAAATCAAGTACCACAAGATGCCGTTCTCCGGTGCTTTACCCTTCGAGTGTTCATACCATCAAGGTGTTGGAGATTTCATTCTTGCCCATGCAACCTACGAAGCGGCCTAAACGGGGGCCGGTGGGGTGGACCCTTGCTCGCATCGCATTGGCTGAAGGTGACCAGCCTAACGAAAAACCGCAGAAAAACATTCAACAAACCACGGCGTCAAACGGAATACCAGATGAATCAGTTATTTCGTCAGGGTCTTGAAGATCTCAAGGCTGCCCTTCTGTCTCTGCCGGCTACAGGAGAGACAGGTTTTGAGGGGCTTATAGGGGCGACACTTCGTGAGATTTCCGGGGTGCCTTTCAGGCTAGCAGGTAGCGGATCGCAGTTCGGAGTCGACGGTAAACCAACTTATGAAGGGGATGCTATTTGTTTTGAAGGGAAGCGTTACGACTACACAGTGCCTCGGGATAAGGTGCTCTCAAAAATCGCAGAGCTTTCAATAAAGAACACTGAAATTGAAATTTGGGTTCTTGGTGCTACTTCCCAGATCAGGAGTCAGCTCGCAGATGACGCACGCGGGATCGGAATCCAGAACGCCATTGTCATTTTGATCCTCGATTGGTCTGAAACAGACCTACCCCCGTTCGCGGTCGCCTTGGCGATGGGCGGAACACGGGTGCAAGAATTCCTGAAGAGCAATATCAGAGACGGTAATACGCTTCGGAAGGCACTGGAAGCCCTCGAGGCCCTCAGAGATTCTCAGGATTTCGCACTTCACGCCGACCGAATACGCGCACAGTGCAATGAACCGGCGGTAGGATGGGCTCTTGCGCAAAGAGCGAACACTGACTGGCTGAGCGACGCATTCTCAAGCAGGAAAAGGGCGAAAGTGGTATTGGGCCAGCCATTGTCGCCCGGTGATACAAATACCACGGCAGTTCGGGATCGCAAGGATCTGACCGACAAGTTGCACCCCTATTTCACCGCCGCCCCGGACGAGACGGTAGTTTGCATCCTCGGTGGCGAGGGGCATGGGAAATCCTGGATCTTGGCCCAAAGTTGGCTTGCCTTGGCGCAAAAGCCCTTGATGATCTTCATGAGTTTGGACAGTTTCGCCAGAGCAGCCTGGCAAAATGATGTCGTTGATCTCCTTATCTCTGAACTCATCAAACAAACCGGGGATGAGATCACTGAAATCACCCGGAAGCGGTGGCACCGAAGGATTTCGCAGTGGCGGAGCCACCCGGCAACGGGTAACCCCCGACTCATCGTCGTAATCGACGGTATCAACCAAAGGCCTGAATCCGACTGGGCACGGATCATCGAGAGTATCGCTCATGAACTGAACCGGCTTGGCGGCCGTCTTATTGTTACTGCGCGCACGCCATACTTCCAGCATCGTGTAAAAGACCGCCTTTCTGTGCCCTTCACTGAAATTCATGTTCCGGAATGGACAGAACATGAACGTAACGAAATCCTGGCTAAATATGGGATTAAGTATTCGGACATGCATCCCGCCGTAGGAGCATCCCTTCGTAACCCACGCCTTCTGGGAATCGCGCTCGAGCTTTTGGATAAGGCTGATATCACCAATTTCGAAGATCTCAGTGTCAGCCGCCTGCTCTTTGAACATATGAGGATGAGCGAGCGAGATGCTCTCATGCCGCATCCGGCGTGGGAGTTTGCTCGCCGACTGCAGAAGGATGCACAGAAGATCATATCTCGGGTTAAGGCGAAGCAGCAGGACGACCTTAATATTTTTGATGCCGATATAGAAGCGGTCGCGGACGGGCGGTTCTACCATGCGGTCGAGGGGGATCCAACGCGCTATTCCCTAAAGGATGATGGTCTCACACTAGCGCTGGGCTTTTCTGTTATCGACCGGCTGCGCACCGCGAAAAGGAACGGCCGAAATCTTGATGCCGAACTGGACGCAATCCTTGAACCAATCGCGGCACTCGATGACACGGCGAAAGTTGTTCTGGCGGCTTTGACAGTGACCGCGGCAGAGGAGCACTTCGAGCAAGAGATTCCCACCGCCGTCATCAAGGGGTTCGTAGCGCTACAGAATCCTGACCAAACCCAGTTCCCGGCGTTCGCAGGCCTGGCAAAAAAGCGACCGCGAGGTTTTATGGACAGCGCACGTGTCCTTAGTCTTGCCGGGGGCCGTCAACCCAACTTCGACTGGATAGAAAGCGCGCTGACCGTAGCCGGCAGAGACAGTCGCGCCTGGAAGGAGATGACCGATGAGTTACATCTCTGGCTTTCGGTCTATTCACTGTCGCCGGAACGGGCCATCTTTTTGAATCAAACGTACGATTCGCAGGAATTGGAAGAACAGGAGAAGAACCGTAAAAAGATCGAAGAGAAGCTTCAGGCCCTGTCGGCAAATGAGCGGGCAATCTTAAAGAATTTATCGAAAGAAGAAGGTGATTTAAGCGGGCTATCACGCCTTGCCCTGTCACTGCTCGCGGGGAAACCTCTAGCTCCTTTTGCGGGAAGCCTTCTGAACTGGAGCTTCTCGTACGCGCTGAATTCAGACCGTGCTGCGCCGTTCAAGGATTTTATTCATCTTGTGAGCCTGAATCCGGTTGACTGGTCACAGACCCGTGCGGCCATGCTGGAGATGAGTGCCCCGCTACGCGAAGCTGATGTGTCGGCGACGGGAAAATGGACGCTGGTGAATATCCTGCGTGCAACGGGTCACTCCGACGATGGCAAGGAAGCAGAATCTCTGGTGAAGCAACTCACCAAAGACTGGCCCCATTTTGAAGGCTGGCGCCGTATTGAGGGCTACAGCGCGACAGACCCTTGCGATCCAGCATCCGAAGAGCCGGAAAATCTAACGCAAACTGTAGAGCAATACGCGGCGATCGATGTCAGCAAAATGCGACAGTTTATGGGCCAGACCTCCGAAGACCATTTCTTTGCCATGGCGCGTCCAGGGATCGCCCGGTTCAAACCAGAAATCGCGGTTGCAAAGCACAGGGAGTTCGCTGCAGATGTTCTCAGACGCACAGGTTTTCCTCTGCGCCAGGGATTGTTCGAGCTCCGTCAGCACAATGCGTTACTTACCATTAAAGAAGCACACGAACTCGTCAAAAAACGGCATGAGGCGAAGACCGCCGGTCTGGCAGATGGCTTATCGGAGCAGGACGTGTGGATTGTCTCCCAGTATCAACTGCTGCTGGCATTCCCATTCTTCAGCGCCCGGGAGCAGGCGGAAATTTTATTGTCGGACGAAGCGGATGAAGACATCCTGCTCGATCTGTTGGAGCTGGCGAGGCCACTGGATGAAGCGGAATTTGAGAGCCTTCTGAAAACGGCTTGCAGCGAGAATAACGAACGTCATCAGAATTTACTGCTTGCACTTGCCAGGTACACCTCCGTGCAGCTGTCGGCGGACGCTCGCACGCGCGTTGCGGCGCTCTTCCGGTCAGAATCGGAACGCGTGCGGGCGGGAGCCCTCGGTATCATCGCGCAAAGCGCAGATGAAGAGTTGTTAAGGCAGGTCGCCGAAAGCAATTGGAATGCTGCGGATACCGAAAGGGAAGACAGTATTGAAGTCTGGTACGGCTCGATGGCACTTCTGAAAGCCGCAGCAGGGGGATTGATCACGCATGACAAAGCCCTCAACCGCATCTCACCGCGTCTGTATGGCCGGGCAGCGGCAATGCTTGATGCCAACACGGTTCTTGAAATCGCACGCCGTATTGATGCCTCGATTAATTATGCCGCTGGTCTTGGCGGTGATCTTCTTGCACCAGATATTGAGCTTCAGGTCGGTTCATTTGCTCATGATGAACCCGGTCAGTTTAGCGTGAGTGAACGGCAATCGGAAATAAGGAGCATCAAGGAGGTGATGTGTCGGTTTTCGGAAAGCAGCGAAGCGTTCGAACAGCGCCAGAGACGCGCCCATGATACATTTATTGAGTTCAAGACCAAACTCACGCGGGCGAAGGCCCGCATCATCCTCAATAATATAGATCTCGAAGAATTCGCAACTGTAGTTGAAACGGCTGAAGATTTTGCCGATCGCTGGCATCGGTTGTTCATGAACATTGACAACGCCAAGCTGCGAGCCGTCCACAACTTTGTCCTTTTGTTGGCGCATGCTCTTGGGAGGAAAGCTCCCGGCAAAGCCGAAGAGTTGTTTCGCCGGGTCCAGGACTGCAAGCCGATGGTACGGTTCACCTTTGGCGCAGCGGGTGTTCGTCTTGATGCGATGGCCATCTGGGCCGGTGTCCGGACTCCTATCCTGGATGATCTGCGCTTCGCGCGCCTCGACCAGGTAGGTACTGACCACGATTTAGCTCTCGAGGTGTTTGCTGCCTTATTAAATGACCAACAGGAATTGCTGGCCGCATATATCGAGACAAAATTACGCAAAAGAGGAGCCGTCAGAAATTTCCCGCGGCATTATGGTCGCAGGTTTTTCTGATCAAAACGAGGTTAATGACGAAATCCTCAAGAGATACGAAGGCAGTGCCGGTTTGGTAGGAAGTGCATATAAGGCTGCGAAATACGCTTACGAGCGCAATGTCTGGGCACGGCACTGGTTCGAGAAGATGTGCCAGACGGACGAGAATACCGACTTCTGGTGCTATGCGACCCTCTTTTCAAAGGTTGTCGACGGAAGGTTTTCCGTCTGGCAGTCAAATTACCTGCGGAAAGGCAGTTCTATCCAGTCATTCGGACCCTCTGTGGAAGACAGACTCAAGTACCGTATCGCGCGATGGAAAGATAACCGGAATAAGAAACTGTTCGGATCGGATGCTCCCGCACCGATATTCCTAAAGCGGGGGATGTCAACGACTAGATCCTCTCCCCAGGGCTTGCGTGTTAGGCTCGTACGGCATTTAAGAATGCTAGCCTGCGTCAAGTTCAGTGTTTAAAAGTCGGAGTCTGAACATTCGCTCATCGCTGAAAGCAGATGAATCGGAGCTTTTGTTGTTAATGTCACAGAACAATAAAGTTGGTCATGGAGAATACCCGTGAGAATTTTACTTGCGACGACAGCCCTTTTACTAATTTTTACTCGGCTCTCAATTGCGCAGTCAGAAACTATTTTCTCAGGCGCCCCGGTAATTAAAATCAGCGAGGGCGGAGTTGAGAGGTTTCCAGAAAAGGTTTCCAAAGAAAAGGCAGGGAATAGATGATTATAGAAGGGCTGAGCAGATATGGGAGGGGTACTCACACGAGAGATGGAAATACTTGTTCGATAGTTCGAAGTTCCGGGTCTACCTTGATCTTGATACTGTCGAGAAAACCATTAAAAATCTATACAGCTTCTGGTTAAAATATGAGTATACAAAGACTAAACCTAAGGAAGTGTCATATTCTATCCAGAACATAACCATCGATTGCTTGTCAAAGAAGATTAACACATTATCCAAAGTCGAATACGATGCTGACGGAAATATAATTTCAAACTATGACTCCCGAGCAGATGGAGCACCGTTATACCGGATTCCATCGGTGTGACAATCTACAGAGGGTGGTGCAATGATGATAGTCGTATAGAAGATTGACGTTAACACTAAAGATAACATTTCATGATCTTCAATTTTCATCGTTTAGTATTTCGAAGGGTAGTAGGTGAATTTCGGTCTATCCTTATATCGTGAGGTTTATTGCGTGGAAGCCGAATTTCCGCGCAATTATAGCAATTTAAATCCGGAGTAGTCTCTCATTGTAATCGTGTGAAAATGATACCTTTACCTTTTCAGACATTGTAAGGCCAAACTGTTCTTCCTGAAACAAACCACGTTCGATATTTCCCAAAACACGATGTTCCACTAACAATCAATGTTCGACCTACATCAGAAACCCCGATTCGTCTTTAAAAATAGATCTAACTTTTATATAATGCCCATCATCGTCTCCATATGGGTATAAGGACGCTTTAAAAGCGTGGCCTTCAAACATGATCTTAAACAGGACTATTTCTATGAAGCAGGTCGGCTTCAGAATCGTCTGTTGCATTGTGTTTGGCATTCTGACTGGTTTTTCGGAAATAGAAAAACCGCCCGAGGAGCTCATCAGTGAAGCATCGCAGCTCATCGAATCAGCCAAATCGGTCGAAGAGAGCAGTTATGCCGAGTCATACAAACTCCATCTCTCTGCCTTAAAGAAAATCGATTTAATCTTTACGAAACACCCTGGCTCCCCAGTCGCCCTCCAGATATCGAATGGCGCCACAAAGGTGGGACCTTATTCACTCTCGCAATTCAAAGATAAAATCCTTCCTGAAGCAAAACGGAAAGCCGATGCGGAGACTCATCCCATGAATACCGCGCTTCTCATTGCCGAGACGACAGAAGATCCGGCCTTTCGGCAGTCTGTCTTATGGAATGCCATTCGCTATTACGCGAAAGCTGGGCAGGATGACCGCGTTCTTGAGATTGCCGCGTTAGATCACCGAATTTATAAAATAAGTCTCCTGATAACATCGGCTACTGCTTACCATGAATCAGGCCAAACGAGGAAAGCCTTCAGTATTCTTGAAACGGCCTATCAATGGGCGCTTAAGATGAACCTTGAAGATCGAGCACTCTCTTTGTCGATGATCGGGCGTCAATACCTTGAACATGGAGAAAAGGAGAAGGCGATAGCATTCTTAACTGAGGCTCTCGAAGCGGCGAATTCAATAAAGGATACAAACTGGTTTAACAAAGCCGACGCGTATTCTCAGATCGCTATCGGTTATGCGAAAGCAGGGCTACGGGAAAAGGCCCTGTCTCTCTTTTCAGAGAGTATCGGCCTCCGTAAGAATCCAGATTGGATGTATATCGCAGAATACTATACTGAGGCAGGCCTATTTGAAAATGCCTTGGAGAGTGTGAAAAAAATACAGTTTGTTTCTAACCAGGCAACAATGCTTTCTAAAATAGCGATCAAGCTGGCGCACAACGGCCAGCAGGTCCGTGCATTAGAACTTCTCTCTGATGCGATTCGGATTACCGTCCTAGATCAAAATGCCAATGAAGCTCGAGATAAAGTACGTCGTCTTCTATATCTGTTTAACGAATCCAGAGAGATCGGTAATAAGGATTTTAGTCAGGATTTACTTCGACAAGCAGATCAACTGATACAAGGGGTGGAGGATCCCAATACGAAAGTAATGCTTCTTCCGGAACTCGCAGAAGCCTATTTTCATGCCGGCTATCAGGAAAGGAGTATGGACTTATTAGCTGAAGGTTTGCAGCTGGGTGAACGAGTTCGTTCCGTCTCAATCGAGGCGCTCATTGTGGGTTATGCGAAAGTTGAAGAGTAGAACAAGCCGTGTCAATGGCCCGGAGATTGACCCCACCGGGGCAGGCCCGCTCTGCTTTTGAGAAAATAGGAAATGTTTTGGCAGACAAGGGGCTGACCGATTCTGCAGATGCGCTTCTGAAGGAAGCACTTCAAATAAAGGAATCTTTGGAAAAATCCGTACAAGGCGATATCTTTAGAGAGACTCTGCTTATGAACACCGCCGGTACGTATATAAAGATGGGGAATAGGGCCAGGGCAATTGATCTTCTTGACCAACGGCTGGAGATGTTAACCAGACGTAAAGTCCCTCCCTCCGCATTTGAACTTATTTTGACCGCGTACCGTTACGCGGAGGCTGGCAACAACGAAAAAACCATCCTGCTGTTGAAGCAAGCCCTTGAAGCAACTCAGGCTACTTCGGATGATTCGCAGAAAGACAAAGATCTTGGAGAAATCGCGGAAGGTTTCGCGAAAGCCGGTCAATACTCAGAAGCCCTCTCTTTAACAAAACGCATCCAATTCGCAGATACAAAGATTCTCACCCTGACTAATATTGCGAGAAACATGGAAAAGGCGGGAGAACGGAGTAAATCGGTCGAGATCCTATCCCAGGCTTTCCAGATCGTATTGGGGGAACCGCATCCACCCGATGGTTGGCTCTTAAATCGATTAGGATCTGAATTCCTAGAGGTCGATAAAGTTGAGGAGGCCATTCGTGTTGCCGGAATAATGGAAGAAGGAAGGGAAAAGATTGAGCTTCTTCTCAATATCTCTGAAAAGTATTTGGATAAAAATGATAAAGCCAAAACCCTTTCCTTTCTGAATAAAGTAAACATAGAAAACGTCGAATATGCTCCGATCTTGGAAGTCGCGAAGATGTGGGCCAAGCTAGGAGACAAAGAGAGAACCACTTTGCTTCTCAATCAAGTTCGGGATCAAGCTGATGAGAGAGTCGACTATTTTAACTCTAAATCGAATGAACGATTAGCTTGGATTGCCGCATCCTATGTTGAAGCAGGTTTTTACGATCAGGGATTTGAAATTGCCCAATCGACTACGAAGGGTTTTCTGGAGGGCACCCGATGGATCATTCAAGGAGGAATGTGGCAAGTAATTGAAAGTTTGGCGAAGGCTGGAGAGCATGAGAAGGCATCGGTTCTTCTCTCTAATGCGGTCCAATTTGCGTCTAAGGTGGATTCGAAGGAAGGGAAAAAAGCCTCTCTTTTACGAAAAATTGGTGAAAGCTATCTTAAGATCGGAAAAAGAGAAAGAGGGTTGGAGATCTTACGCGAGGCTTTCGCTGAAGCCGAAAGATACCCAGAGGGGGGAACAACGCTCGGGAAGATCGGAATCTCCTATATGAATGCGGGAGAGAAAGAGCACGCTTTCAAGGCATTCTCTCTGGCAGTAAAACCACTGAGAACTGTCTTTCCAGAGTGGATGAGGGCGATTGAATTAGGAAACATTGCATTATCAATGGCCAACAATATGAATGAGGTCGATGCTCGATCAACCAAGATCTTACGCGAGATTATACGTAGCATGGATCTTTAAAGTGTAAATGTTTCATTCTAACTTTTCAGAAATTGTAAGATCAACCATTTCTTCCTGAAACAAATAAAGCCTTCGCAAATAAAACAGAGTGGAGTATAATCGGAAACACAGATATTCCAAATAAGTAACCAGTGTCGATTCATCCATGCGAAATTTTTTTTATTATCAACTAATCTTCACCCTATTCTTTTTATCCGAGTGTGCTGCAGGTCAGATAAGACCACCTCACACTCTGGAGCATCATCCATCCCCATCCGATCAGAAGGCCTTTTCAAATGAGGCTGAAATCCTCAAAGCGGCAACTCAATTTGCCCGCTTAATAGAGAACCATTTCGGTGACATTGAAGTGGCAGGCAGATTCGAGGCGCTGCGGGAGGTGGCCTTGGTGGTTGGGAAAACCGGGAACCAAGCCGATTCCAAGGCATTGTTTAACTCCCTGATCGAACAAATTGAAGAAGTCAACGACATATCGGCTTCGAGTAAAAAAATGCAGCAGAAAACAAAAGAATTAAATCGTGGAAATTCTTCCTTCAAAGGGGTCACTCCAGATCAAAACTTTTGGCATCTGACCCGCTGGAAAATTAGCGCCCTGATGGATGTCGGGCATGCTCAGATGCAAGTCGGGCAAACAGCGGCGGCAATCGACACATTCGAGAAGGCGGTGGTTCTAGCAGAGTTGCTACCGAATGAAGACAGGTTGGATATTGGCAAGATGGGGACCCTTATGGACATCGCCGCCAAGCGAATGATGGAAAAAGACCGAGAAGGCGCCATAGCAACAATCGAAAAGGCATCTCAGGCGGCCGAGTCTTTGTCTCAAGGATCGATCAGCTTATTTGAATGGACAAAAAATTTTATTCTAATGAACTTTGCCTGGTCTCAATTGGAGATGGGAGAGTCAGTGGATCCTTTAATTCTCGACAAAGCATTTGAAATTGCCAACGAGAATTCCGATAAATGGAAGAGTGCGTACCTTTTTCGGGATATTGCCATGCTTCAGGCGAGAATGGGTGAGCGGGAGGCGGCGCTGACGACCATTGAAAAACTAATTGCTATTCGGGAATCTGTAACCGACAGAGATGCTGAAGACATTTTAGACTACAATCTAATTGATACCCTAAAAGTAGCGGAGAGCTTTATTCAAGCCGGGAGAAATGAGGATGCCCAGTTTCTCGTTCAGAAAGTAGTCAATCGAATGAGAATTATAAACAAAAACGAAATGGAAGGAATTAAGTCCTCTATCTGGAGAAAGATCGCGATGGTCCGAGCCCAGATGGGCGATATCCAAGGAGCGTTCGAAGCAGATAAATTGGTGACGGACGAAACGTATCAAGGCGTCGCCATTCATTCTATTTTCTATGCTCAGATCAAAACAGGCGATCTGAAAGGAGCGCAGAAGACCGCGAGCATTATCAAGAACGCGAGTATTTTTAAAGATCTATCTATTGCTCAGGCCAGAAGGGGTGACATAGATGGAGCCACGGCGACCGCTGATTTGATTTGCTGCAATTCGAAGAGTTTTTTTGAAGCGAAGCTTCGGGCAGAGGCCTTACGTGCCATTGCAGCCGCCCGAATTGAGAAAGGAGGAGATGACTCTGTTTCAAAGTGGGCTCTGAGCCAACCGACTCCAGTTGAAAAAACCTATGCGCTTCTGGGTGTGGCGGAGGGGCTCCAACATCGCAAGGCTCAGCGATAAAGATGCGAATAAAGACAATCATAGAGTCCATTCCAACCTTGTAAGTTTGTGCTTCAGCCATCCGATCGCTTTTTACTTCCTGAAGTCCTCATATCTAATTCCAAGAAATTAGTGCACCTTCCGCTCTGAAATGATTGTTTACACGATGTTATTATGGTATTCTCTGCGTCTGCCTGAAAATGATATGACAGATGCTATGAACCCAGGTCGCTTTTTACGTACACTATGCGAGGAAGCCCATGGAACTAATAGTGGGAATAGCCTTTCTTTTAGGTTTGATCTTCATCTTCTATAAGATTCTGCGTACGTTCCTAGGTTATATCTCAAGGAAATCGCACCCGACATTTAAGGCTCAGGTGGTTAAAATACAGGAGCGGGGATTTTTTTCAACGATTTTGCCTAATACCCCTCGACGCGAATACAATCCAGCGGTCATGGTGACATATGGATTTAATTCCGCTGGGTCTGAAGCTCACGACCTCACACTTGAACTCGAATATGAGGAAGTGAAAGAACTACTCGGCTTACTTTCCAGAGAGGAGCTTATACAAAAGGACCTCATCGAGGGACTGGAGCCGATGGACAACATTGTTGTCGAAGTGCACAAAGTCAAAGGACGCGATATCCATAGAATCGTAGAGGTCTGGCGAGGCAATGAAATCATCTTTTCAGTTGAAAAAGGTGTGGAATTCACTAATAGCAAGAAGATCCAAAAAGAAAAAGAAATCCGAGATGGATTTGTCACAGAACGAGCAACCTATATCGAGCGGTATCTATCCAGTATTCAGATTGACGAGGCGATTTTGACTCACCCCTACGAATTTAAAACATATGTTACTGATCCTGGATGGAAGCAGTATCGATCAAAATTTACATGGGTGGAGAAAGAAGTATTTGGATCTATACATCGAGAGCTTGACCGTGATGCTGAGTCTAATTGGATTGAAGTATTCAGCCATATACAGAAGGAAATCGTCGCTGCAAAGCAACGTCATGGGAGTTTAAAGGCAGGTCTCGATGAAGTGCTAAAAAAGCTGCCAAGCATTGTGCGCCAAGTACATTATCCCGGAACAGTCAAAGAGGAATCAGGATCATTACAAGTCTCTCTGCCTATCAGCTCAGTTAAACAACCCTCTGGATCTATTGCGATCACAATGTTGTCGCGTGACAAACGTTCCTTGGTTCTTCCTGATGATATGGAAAGAGTGATGAACGCCGTTGTTTTGATCAGGACTGAAAACGGCCACGCCAGTGGTTTCATTGTCTCTTCAGATGGTTATATTCTTACTGCTGCGCACGTTGTTTCGGGTGTTCAAAAAGTAAATGTCGAACTTAAATCCGGACTGAGACTTGATGCTCGCGTGCTTCGTGTAGATGATAATCAAGATATCGCATTGATCAAAATAGAAGGGCAAGGACATGCTTGCCTACCCCTATGTCTGAAAGCCACAACCCCTGTCGGTAGTGAACTTTATGCGATTGGTGCTCCATTAACTGAAGAGTTGGCTTTTTCCGTGAGCAAAGGAGTGATAAGTGGATATCGAGAAAAAGAGAGTGATAAAGCAAAATTCATTCAGACTGATGTAAGTCTCAATCCCGGAAACAGCGGCGGGCCGCTTCTGAACAAGAACGGCCAATGTGTCGGCATCGTCTCGTGGAAAATCAACATTCCTGGCTTCGAGAGCATATCTTTTGGCGTTCCCCTAGAAATCGTTGCCGAGTGTTTAGGCATCCAGTGGATCGATGGAAAAGAAGAAGCCAGCCAGAGATATACGTGACTTAAACGACTCACTTGAAGATGCAAAAAAGCAGCAGCAAATACAGGTAGTTCAGTCCGACAGCATCGCTGTACATGAAAGATTTACGAATTTTTACAAAAACTGCAAAAACTGGGAACAGAGTACAATTGTTAACGATTCACAATGCCGAGGCGAACCAGAGAGGATTTTTTGGAGCTGATGAGGCGGGAGAGCTTCGCTTATGCCTCCCTTACGTTGACCAGCTTGGTCTGCCTAAGCAAAGGTTTTGTCGTCATAAGATCCTCTAGATTAATATGATTATTCCAACCTGCGGGTCCACAGCGACGCGCTAAAGGCGGCGCCTGACCCGTGTTATCCCCCCTTTCTTTCCGTAATTCTCAGTTCTCAGTCTTCTGCAATATATTGAATTGTAGGTGAACCAAATGGCGATCTGATCCGCCATTTTTTATTGCATAGAAGCCGACTTTCGCGTAATAGGTCTCTTAGAATCTTTTGTAAGAAAATCTTAATAAGGGCGTTAAAACCTGTTTTGGGAGCAGTCTGGTTTTATCAAATTAAAACCTTGTCATATCAATCGCTCAAAATCCTTGCGCCCCAGCTTGATCTCTTGCCATAACTGGTATATCGTAGCGCAACTATTGCAGGTTGTTTCCCAGTCACCTTCAGGAAAAATGAAACGATCCCATAAAGAATCCAAAGCCCCGTAAGCGCTTTATGGCAGAATCCGGCAGATTTTGGAGTCGGCCCGCGCTGGCGCTGCCCGATCGGTCAATACCGCCCAGGTGATGTCGAACTGGCTCATCGGACGGGAGATTGTCGAAGAAGAACAGCGGGGGAAAAAGCGGGCCGGTTATGGAAAGCCTCTTGAAAGGGCTTTCTGAAAAGCTTCAAGCCGATTTCGGAAAAGGGTATTCGGTCGATAATCTGGAGCTCTTCCGGTGTTTTTATAGGATATCCCGACCTGATTTCCGAGGCGGTGCGCCGGAAATTAAAAGAGGCATCCACCTCCATCGAATCAATCGCACTTTTGTCGCAGGTGAATGGGGTGAACCCATTTGTTGATCTTGACCTTTTTTCATTCTTTTCTGCCAACCTTTTGCCACCGTAGTCTAGGCGGGAAGAGAGTTATAAAGATACTGCTATCTCCAGTCCATGAGTCCTTTCCGATCTCATGAGTCATAGAGGGATGAAACATTATCGTCACCTAGACGCTGGATTGGTCGATCCTGATCCTCATGCCGTTTTCTTTTTGTTCGACCGCTGACGGTATCAACGGGCCCAGCGCTCCGCTGGTTTTCTAAATTGAGGTGTCCGAAGGGTGGCGCCAATCATTGATATACCCTTTTCCAGTTCTTGAAATGTCTGATCAACTCGCGCCGGGATTAGCTTGTCCTCTATGTTCGCCGGGAAGGGTATCGGCCGATACCAAGGCACAAGCAACATTCTTTATGAGAAGTATAAAACCGATGACATAAGCCAATACGATCAACCCAAAAACAAAGTGTAGATTCAACATGGGATTCTCCTTCTTAGTGAATCGTTCAGGTTTTTAGATCAGTGCCAGGATTGTTCCGATGATATGGCACTCTACAAACACATGACAGGGATGGAGCAAGTACGATGCCAGAATTGGAATAAATCAAGACAAGAATCGATCTGATTGAAATCGAGTAAGAAATATGGACTTTGTGTTCTTAGATCCTGATGGGATTGAAAACCCAATGGGGGAAAATCCCAAAAAACGGGGCGATTGCCTCATCGGAAGATACGCACGATCTATAACGCTGCCTAAAATTCATCTCCCATTGGGGAATTCCTGGCATCCACTCTCTAAAAGGAACGATGTCCACGCCGCAAGGGTGGAAGAGCCCGATTATCTACTTTGTCGGATGGGATGGGTGGCTGGGGACCAGATTAACAATAATTCGTGTCGGTTCCTTGGGGTAGTAGCTCTATGAAGAGGAAGAAGGTTCAACTTTGTATTTATCCATTCTGTATCGAAGGGTATCACGGGTAAGTCCGAGTAATTTCGCTGCATGGGTGACGTTCCAAGAGGTCTGTTCCAGCGCTTGGAGGACGAGGTCGCGCTCGACATCTTCAAGCGAAACACCCTCGCGTGGAAGGAGAAGACGTCTTCCCCCTTTCCTTATCTTGGTCTCTGTTTATTTTGACGAGACCGGGGAGAAGTGCAAGTTGGTCCGGTTCAATGGTCTCTTGTCGGGAGAGAAGGACGGTCTGCTCGATCATATTCCGAAGTTCTCGGACATTCCCAGGCCATGAATAGTTGAGAAGCGCTTTTTCGGCCTCCGGGCTGAAGGCCATTTCTTGTTTCCCGTAGCGCCGGGATTGAATCGTCAAAAAATGGTTCGCAAGAAGAAGGATATCGTTCCCCCGGGTGCGGAGCGGAGGAAGCTTCAGGTGGATGATCCGAAGGCGGAAAAAAAGGTCCGACCGAAACCTTCCTTGGCGGACCGCTTCTTCCAGAGATTGGTTTGTTGCGGTAATGATCCGGACGTCGACTTTCTGTTCTCGAATATTCCCAATGCGGCGGATCACTTTATCCTCAAGCGCTTTGAGCAACTTGGCTTGAAGGGAGATTTCAATTTCGCCGATCTCATCTAAGAAGAGTGTTCCTCCTTCCGCGGCCTGGAAAAGGCCGATCTTCTTCTCCTTTGCGTCGGTGAAGGCGCCCCGCTCATATCCGAAGAGCTCGGCCTCCAGGAGTTGGATCGGAATGGAGGCGCAGTTGATTTCGATGAAAGGTCCACTTTTCCTTGGGCCGTTGTAGTGAAGGGCCCGGGCCGCCAACTCCTTTCCCGTACCGGTCTCACCGGTGATCAGGACCGCGGGCGGGTCCCCCTCCGTTAACTTCCGCTCCGAATCGATAATTTGCTCGATTTGGTTTTTCAATGAACGCATCGGCGACGACTCCCCGATCAGGGCGGAAAGCGTGCTTTCGCCGGCCTCTTTTCCCTATAATAAGAGAGGGTCCCTTCCAATCGGGTCTGTCCGACCACCTTGTCGAGAAGGACCTTGAGTTTCGCGAGGACCAGCGGCTTGTTCATAAAGTCGTAAGCGCCGGCCTTCATTGCATCGACCGCCGTCTCGATATTCCCGTGCGCGGTGATGATGACGACCTTCACCTGCGCGTCGCGCTCCTGATCCGGGAGAGGGCCTCAAGACCGCTCATTCCCGGAAGTTGGAGATCGAGTAGGATAACATCTGGCTTGAAGGATTCCAGCTGCTGGAATCCTTCCTCGGCACTCTGGGCAATCCGAATCTCGTATCCGTGGCGTTCGAGATAGGTCTTCATGTTCTTTGCCAGGGTCGTTTCATCTTCGATGATGAGAATGGCATACGACATCGATCTACCTCGCTAATGGAATGTGTAGAGAAACGGTGGTTCCGATCCCCTCTTCGCTTTCCAGCCGCAGGGTCCCGCCGTGCCGCTCGATGATCCGTTTGGCCAGCGAGAGGCCGACCCCCATCCCTTTCGATTTCGTCGTGTAAAAGGGTTTGAAGACTTTGTCCATCTGCGCTTTCGGGATGCCGCTTCCGGTATCTTTGATTGAGATTTCGACCCGGTCGGCATTTTTCTGGTTCTGGCTGGAGACCCTCAATTCTCCCCCTTCGGGCATGGCGTCGAGCGAGTTTGCGATCAGGCTGATTAAGACGTGACGCATCAATGCCTCGTCCGCGTGGACGAGGGGAGAGGACGGCTCCAGGATCAGCGTCGGCTTCACGCTCCGCTTTTTCATCTCACGATCGAGGGAGTCGAGGGTCGATTGAATCAGATCGTTGATCCGGATGGAAGCCGGAGTCCCGCTCGGCGGCTTGGAATAGACGAGCAGCTCCCGGATCCAGTCCTCGATGCGGTCTGTCTCATGAATGATTTCCTCCGCGGTGGCGCGAAAGGGCGGGTTCTCTTCGAGTGCCACCTCCGCGGAGGAGCGGATGGAGGCAAGCGGATTCCGGATGCCGTGGGCGACGGCCGAAGCCATCTCTCCGATGGCGGCCATCGTTTCCGATTCGACGAGCTGTTCCTGTTGTCGCCGGATGACTCGGGCCGCCCGGCGGACGATCCAATAAAGAGAGCAGTAGAGAAAGAGGCCTCCTAAGCCGGCGCTCAACCAGACCAGCTGATTTCCACGTTGAATGGCATGGAACAGGGTTAGCGGAACCTTATAGACTTCCACCACGCCGACGACTTTGTTCTCGGGGACGTTCCAAATCGGGATATAGATTTCAACGAAAAAAGGAACCTCCTGATCGAAAACATGCTCCGGCTTGGATGATTTCCCGGAAGTCCCGCTTGTGACGGCCAGTCTCCCCGAGAGCGCCGTCTCCAATTGGGGGTTGGGGTTGAAGCGATGGCCGATGAAGCGATCGTCATCCGACCAGAGGATCGATCCGTTGCTGTTGTAGACATTGGCGCGGACCATCTCCGGCATCGTAGCAATCTGTTTGAAGAAGGCCTCGAAAACGGTTTTCGTCTTTCCGGGATCATTCGTCTCGAAATAGCTGCGTGTATTCTCCGCTTGCGCGATCGTCTGAACAAACTCCATTGTCACGACGGCGTCGCGCTGGAGCATGTTGTGCGTGAGAAAGTTCGAGAGAAGTAAAGAAGAGACGGCTGTGATCAGGCCGACGGAGAGGAAGCTCAGAAGAGCAAACCAACGGAGGAGGTTAAAGGATCGTTTCTCTTCAATCGGCATGAGGTTTACATCGAAGAATGGATGAATTCATTTCATATTGATCCAAAAACATCAAATCAATCTAACCGATTATTTTCGGTGAGTCAACGCATGCCGCCGGTTGCTGCCGATCATCTACAGCGGTAGCAATTCATATTCCAAATACGATTTTGCCTTTCGGAAATCCCTTATTGATCGAAACTCTAGAGACTTATATCTGACCGCAGTAAAAAAAACTTCTCTCCGGTGTCGGTCCACGATGGGGGATTTCCCCCCTGGTGCTGGGGCAAATCCCCCACGAAGGGGGAATTGCCCCAGTCCGCCTTCTCTCCATGACTAAAGCGGCACTCTATTTACGTTATGTTTTCAAACGGATAGAACTTTTCCCACCTCTTGCCGTCGCGGCACCATATTTGCGATTCGCAATGGCGCCTGGATGGAATTACAGGTCGGGATATTTCGGTGCGCGTGAGAAAACGATCTTGAGAAATCGGATTTTGGTCATCGAGGATGAACCGATCCTTCAGAAGAACATCGCGATTAGTCTGCGTCGCGAGGGATATGAGGTCATGGAAGCGGGGAGCGGGGCGGATGCTTGGAAAATATTGAATGGCGCTTCAATCGATCTTCTTATCCTGGATATCGGTCTTCCCGATTATGACGGCCTCAACCTGCTGAGGGAGATTCGAGCGGTTCACCCTCGACTCCCGGCCATCGTCATGACTGCCCGTGATGCTCCGGAGGTGAAAAACAGGGCGTTTGAATCGGGCGCTGCGGCTTTCCTCGCAAAGCCGATCATTCTTAAGACATTGAAAACCAAGATCCGCAACATTGAAGAAAAAAGATCCTGCTAACATCCGGGAAGCAAACAACAAATGAGAATCGCATGACCCCTCAGGTCCAACAGTCTTCCCGATTCGGTTCGATCGACCGGCCGACTTTCCGCAGCCGCCTTTTTTTAAATTCATCATTCCCTATATTTTTTTGATCGTGACCGTGTTCTCATTCAGCGGATGGCTTTTCTTCTCCTCCGCGAGCGAAGCGCTCGATGCGGAATTGTCCCGTCGGCTGATGGGGGTGGCCGATTTGATTGCACGGACGGTGAATCCCACCTTTCTGGTGAGAATTCAGCCGGGGGATGAAGAGACCTCTCTTTATCGGCTTATCCTGGAGGAACTGGAAAAGATTCGAGAGGCCACCCAGGTCAAAGACATCCATCTCTTTGATCGACAAAACAGGGTGATCGTCGATTTAGACGGAACGCAGACGATCGGCGAGGAGGATCTTCTCCTCCAGATCGACTCCTATGAACTCGACCAGGTTTGGCGCGGACGTGCGGTCTCATCTGTTCTTTACCGGGGACGGGACAGCCGATTCTATAAGGCCGGGTATGCCCCTTTGAGGGATGAGCAGGGACGGATCATCGCGGGGGTCGGGGTCGAGGTGGGGGTCGATTTCATGCAGATCATCGATCGGGTCCGCCGCCAGTTCATCGGAATCACGCTGGCCAGCGGGGGATTGATTCTCCTGATCAGCTTTCTCCTCTCCCGCTCGATGATCCGTCCGATCCAGATCCTGTCTTCCGCCACCGAACAGATCGGAAAGGAGGGGGGCTACCCGCAGGTTGATTTGAAGCGGAACGACGAACTGGGCGACCTCGGAAGACACTTTAATCAGATGATCGAGCAGATCAGGACGAAAGACGCATTGCTTCGTCGAATGTACGATGAAGAGCGGGCCCGTGCGGAGGTCCTCGAAGGGTACAGCCAAACACTTCTAAAAAGCATCCCGAGCGGGGTCTTGGGGGTAAATCTGAAAGGAGAGATCACCTCTTGTAACCCGGCTGCCGAGAATATTCTCGGCCTCTCTGCATCAAGCCTTCTGAATCGATCGGTTCAGGGGGCGCTCTGTATCTGCTCTCCCTTGGAGAAAATTATTATGACGGCCGTCACCACCGGGAGCGAGGCGGCCTGGGAAGAATTCCCGATCGAAGATCCCCCCAGGGGAAAGCGCTGGATCGGCGCGATGGCTTCTCCGATTAAAGACCAGGGAGGAAGAGAGATCGGCGCCACCGCGGTTTTTGCCGATCTCACGGAGGTGAAAAACCTGCAGGAGGAGATCGCGTTGAAGCGGCAGATGGCTCTTCTCGGCGAGCTCTCCGCCGGGATGGCGCATGAGATCCGAAACCCGCTCGCCGCGATACAGGCACTCGGTGAGCTGCTTAGCCGAAGGGTCAAGGGGATGTCGCCCCGTCGCGATGAAAACATGCAGGTCGATTCCGGAGGGGGAGATCTTGAAGCGCTGAGCCGGGATTTGGTCGCGGAAATCGGGCATCTGAACCGGTTCGTCACCGAATTTCTGATCTACGCGCGGATGCCGCTGCTCCGTTTTGAGAAAACGGACCTTCGGGAAATCGTCGATGCGGCCCTTTCACTGGCCGCTCCGCAGGGAAGAGTGGGGCAGATCGCCGTCCAATACCGAGTTCCCGACACGCTTCCCGAGGCGCCGGTCGATCCGCTCGAATTTCGTCGGGTTCTCCTCAATTTAATCCAGAACGCATTCCAGGCGATGGGGGAAGGGGAGCTTGGCATTGAAGCCGAAACGGCGCATGCGCATCTTGTCCTGCGCATCTCGGACACCGGACCCGGGATTTTATCGGCGCACCGGGATAAAATTTTTCGCCCCTTTTTTACAACGAAGCAGGGAGGGACGGGACTGGGCCTCGCGATTTCCGAGCGGATCATCCGCGGACACGGAGGGAGCCTGACGTTTGAAACAAGCGAGAAGGGGACGACCTTCGTCGTTCAAATCCCACTGCAGGGACCGGTAGAGAAGCCCCACGATTTCACAACGGAGTAAGTGATGATTCGGATGTTGATTGCGGAAGACAAAGAGGCGATGCGGCGGTCCTTGGTCCGTCTTTTCTCTGAAAAAGGGCATGAAGTCATCGAGGCGGGAAGCGGCGCGGAGGCGCTGGAGCGCTTCAACGAGATGGAGATCGATCTGGTGATAACCGATCTTCAGATGGGGGAGGTCGGCGGGCTTGAAGTTCTTCGCGAGGTCAAAAAGCGAGCGCCGCAAACCCCTGTTTTGATGGTCACCGCGTTCGGAACGGTGGAGAGCGCCGTGGAGGCGATGCGCCAGGGGGCGTTTGACTATCTCGTCAAGCCTTTCTCCCTGACCGAGATCGAAGCGCGGGTCGAGAAGGCGCTGGAACAACGAAGACTCCTGACCGAAAACCGGTACCTGAGAGAAACGCTCGATCATGCCGTCGGCCGGATGATCGGCCGCTCGGAGAGGATGCAGCAGGTCTATCGACTGATCGAGAAAGTGGCCCCTCATCCTTCCCCTGTCTTGATCCTTGGAGAGACCGGAACGGGAAAGGAGCTGGTGGCGAGGGAGATCCAACAAATGGGACCGCGGAAGACCGGCCCTTTTATTGCGGTCAACTGCGGCGCAATCCCGGAGAACCTGCTGGAGAGCGAGCTCTTCGGATATGAAAAAGGGGCCTTCACGGGGGCCTCGGCCCAGAAGAAAGGACGGCTGGAACTGGCCGAGGGGGGGACCCTCTTCCTCGATGAGATCGGGGAGCTTCCTCTTGCCCTTCAGGTCAAGCTCCTGCGGTTTTTACAGGAGCGGGAAATTCAGCGGGTGGGGGGGACAAAAACCATCCGGGTCGATGTCCGGTTGATCGCCGCGACGAACCGCGATTTAAAGAAGGAAATCCAGGAACATCGCTTCAGAGAGGATCTTTACTATCGAATCCGGGTGATTGAAATCCATCTCCCTCCGTTGAGAGAGCGGCATGGAGATATACCGGAATTGACGGCGTACTTCTTGCAAAAGTTCAGTCGTGAGCTTCATAAGAGCCTCGAAATGCTCCCGGAGGCGCTCGACCTGCTGACCCTCTACGCCTGGCCCGGGAACGTGCGGGAGTTGGAGAATGTCATCGAACGGGCTGGCGTTCTTGCAGAGGGGGAGATCATTAAGGCGGGCGATCTTCCTCCGGAGCTCCAACTGGTTTCAACCCCGGCGGGATCGAATGGGGACTCGACCGAGTTAGGCCTGACCGAGCGGCTGGAGATGTTAGAGCGTGACATTATCAAAAAGACCCTGGATGAGACGGCGGGAAATCAGACACAAGCGGCCAGGATGCTCCGGCTGCATCGCAGCTCGCTTCAGTATAAAATGCGCAAGTATGGGCTGTTGGATGAGGGGAGGGTTTAAAAGATTTTCGCGTTACGGTGTCATTTTAGCTATTTTGTGGTTCGCCATCGGGATCTCCTCCGGAATTTCTCACGCAGTGGATCTGTCTGATCCGCTTCTTGCAGAGATCCACGCCCTGGAGACGACGTTCCAGCAGGTATTGAATCAACTCGATCGGTCGGCGCGCCAATCCGAGGAGGTCTCGCGCGAGGTCCAAGCCCTCAAGTCGCAAAAAACGGCCGGCGTCCTTCATCAGATCCGGCTCGAAGGGCTTCTCTCCCGCTTGAGGGAAATCCTCCTCGATCGGCGGGAGTTGAAGAAACTGGAGCAGACGCTCCAATCCGAGCGTGAGAAAAAGGTCGAGCTTCTCTATGATCTGATGGGAGAGGAGATCAATTCTCTCCTTCGCGAGGCGGAGGGATTGATGCAACGGGGCGAGGGGCAGCGGGCCGACCAAATTCATCGCTCGGTGCTGGCCAAGATGCAGGCGCGCGAGGCGCTGCGGCGGCCCCGTTCGCTTCATATCGCCGCGCTTCCCGAGATTGAGGTGCCCGATCTGGAGGGGGCCTCCCCGGCCGAGATGAGGGAGATGGCGGTGTTGCTTAGAAACGACGCGGAAACACTCGACAAAAAACGGAAAGAAATAGAGGAAGAGAGACGGCTTCTTCTGGAAGAACTCAAGATTAAACGGACTCTGGCCCGAGTTCAGGGATTCCCCAGGGGGATCGAAAAAAAGCCGATCGACCGCCAGATCCAACTCCTGGAAGAGAGACTGGCCGTCTTCGATCAGGCGGTTGAGCGTTATGCAGAGCGGGTCGGGGCTCTATTTACCCTGTCGGACGTGATGCTGGCAAGATCGAAAAGGGAAGAAGATCGTTTAAAGTAAGGGCGGCGGAGATGTTGCAGCGGGTGTTTCCATCAGAATTACCACTCGAACGCTTTTCCTGGGGACGCAAGGTTGCCACCTTGTTCTGTTCCTGGCTTGTCCTCGCCTCATGTGCCTCCAGTTTACACCTGCGGGGGCTGGAAGCAACCGCTCGGGAAGAGCATGGTGAGGCGGTTCGGTTTTATCTGGAACATCTGAAAAACCGTCCGGACGATCTCCGCGCCAGAAACGATCTGGGCGTCTCCTATTTGCGGAGCGGAGAGTATGATCTCGCCTTTCTCGAATTTCAGAAGGTCCTCGCCGCCGATCCGCGATATGTCCGGGCTTATTACAACATCGGATTGGTCTACAACTTCAAAAATCTTCCCGACGAGGAATTCAACGCCTATCTGCAGGCCTTGGAGATCGATCCGGGACATCTCCCCACCCGGTTAAATCTCGCCCATCTTTATATCGAACGGGGAGAGATCGCAAAGGCCAAAGAGATTTATGAAGAGGTGCTTCGTAATCATCCAAACCAGCCACGCGCCCTCTATAATCTCGCCCTACTCTACGATCAGGATGGGAAAGGAAAGGATGCCTTCGCACTGCTTGAGCGGTTTTTACAGCAGGAACCCGATCCGGAATGGCGGCAAGAGGCTGAGGAACATTTAAAGCGGTTGAGAAAAGCGCACTAAGGAATTGAAACTCCCCGCCGCAAGCAGCGGGGAATCTTCGACCCGAAAGGAGAAAACATCTATTTGTATTCGCGCGTCTAACCCGCGCCCCAAGGGGCGGGGAATGCGACGCACGTGCGTGTTCATTTTTTACCTGATCGTTTGGAACAACATCCAAAATCCGATTAAAACGAATCCTGATCCGGAGATTGCCTTTAACACGATGGGCGAGACGATCGAGGAGATTTTTCCTCCGAAAATGACGGCAACGGCCGTGCTGAGAACCAGCGCCCCTGCGGAAGCGAAGAAAATCCCGGTCTTACCGACATTCTGATCTGTCGCATAGAAAAGCGTCGCAAGCTGCGTTTTGTCCCCCAGTTCGGCCAGAAAGACAGTTATGAAAATAATGACGAGTTTCTGCATTCCCGGCTCCTTCGTTAATAATAATGCCGCAATGTGGCCTCATGACGTCTTGGTTTTGTTCCGTATCCAATCACCGATGACGTTTTCGAGCGCGATCATAGCGATAATCTTCGTCCCGGGTCAAGATTCCCTGATCGTCACGCCCCCGGCTTCGAAGAGAACTTTTTCGATCTCCTTTGTAAGCCCGACGCTCTGAGGCTTCATCACGCGAACCCTCCTCAGGGCTTTTAATTCCAGATGGGGTGCTGTCTGATTGACTGTCATCGACAGAGATCTCTCCCCGCAATTTCACCCCTGCCTGAGCATCGTCCCGTCCGGCCGAAAAACAAGAAACCGATCCTAAGAGTGCGATGAAAAATCCTCCTGCCAAGATGACTGAATAATTAAATCGATTCATTATCTTTCTCCCAAATGGTTTTACCAGTGTTAACACACAGGAACGATGCAACTGAGATACCGCTATCAATTCATAAAAACGAGAATGATTGCGGTTATCGACGAAATTTTTTCTTAGGTTCGGTGGGAGTTTTCACCCAATGTGGGTTAAATCCCCCAAAAGGATTGCTGCCGCTGTTGGCTCCGGCAATGATGAACCAATCTATCGCCGGTTCTTTAAGGGGGAAAACCGGCGACCACTGCCGGAATCCCATCACCCCGCCGCCGGCATCCCCTTCACCGGGAATGTGCCGCAGGGCGAGGAGATCGGTGTTGTAGAGCCGGGTCATCAATTTTTCTCTCTTTTTAGTTATCAATCGGTTCACCGCCCATTTTGAAGGAGGAAGCGCCGCTCCTGACGTCGATATTTTATCCCGGTTTGGAGATCGGCATACTGTTTGCTTTAGGGATCTGTTCATCGACAATCACGGCGGATCTAATCTTACTTAAAATAAGGAGTTCAAATATGAAAACACTTTTGAGGTTCTGGATGATGATCGTGATCGGACTGACCATTGCTGCCTGCGGCGGAGGGGGCAGCGAGGGGGGATCGGACGGAGGAGGAGCCGGAAACCCGACGTTGGGAATCTTATCGATTCAGAAAGTGGGGGCGACGGCCATCCCCAATGCGAATGTGTCTTCGAAACCCGTTTTTGCGTCGAATCTTTTTGGAAAGGGATGGCGCTTGGGTCCGCGCCAAGCCTTCGCGCAGGCGGCGCCCTGTGTTTCCGATGCGCCGACCTCTTTTGTGGTTTCCGGCGGCAAGGTTTGGATCAACCAGGCCTATGCCATTGTCGATGAAGTCGAGTTCAACCGGGAGCCGTCGGTTGCAGCGAGTCCCGAGTTCGGCCCCTTCGCGCTTGACCTGACCAACACCGACGCCAACGTCGGGGAGGCGATCACGGTCGATGTGTCGGAGGGGAACTACAGCAGCGTGAAGTATCGGATCAAACGGATCGAAGATGAGGCGATGCCGATCCTCAATGTAAGCGATGCCGCCCTTTTTCGATCGAAGGTTCTCGATAACAATACGAAGCGGCGGCCGAGCGTCTGGGTCGAGGGGGTGATCGGTATCGGATCGGAGGCCGCGGGGTTCTCTTCTTGCACAAGTTTCACATTCGTCACCGATCACCGCTGGGAGGTGATCATTCCTTTCAGCGGGGGTGCCTCCAGTCAGCCGACGCCGGTCGATGCCGTTCTCCTCTTTGATCTGTCGGGGGCGTTCAACGCGGCGCTGGCCGGATCGAGCGCGGAGGCCCTGTCGGCAGAGGTGGGACAGTGCTCTGCTGAAGTTGTCGATCGGGGCGAATGCATGGGATCGGTCTATCTCGACGGCCGGACCAAGGATGAGCGTCACGGAACGCCTCTCGCAAAGATCATCACCGGCGAGTTTCCCAAGCATACGGAGGTCTTCGCTCAGTCCGCCACCGCCACGAGGGGATTTGACGACAATCCATCTGTCTCCGACATGGTGGAGAGCACCGCACAGGCGGGGACGACCGTCATCGACGACAGCGCCGTGCGGGTGAGCGGCGACGACAACCCGTCCGTTTCGGACCTTGCCGAGACGCCTGGATAAATCAACCTGTCACAGCCGGGCGGCGGGGAATTCCCCCGCCGCCCGGAGCGGCGGACAAATCGCCTTTAAGATTTTTTCATTCAGAGGCTCGCGCTTTCCTCTCTCAACAGCCCAAGCCCAAGGAAATATTCTTTCAACAACAGTGCGGCTCGTCATCCATGTGAGAAGAGAATGAAAAAACTGATGGTTTACTCGCACGACACCTTCGGCTTGGGGAACATCCGCCGGATGCTCTCGATCTGCAAATATTTGATCGACTCCATCCCCGATCTCTCGATCCTGATCGTTTCCGGCTCTCCGATGGTCCACACCTTCCGGATTCCGCAGCGGATCGACTACATCAAGCTCCCCTGTCTCCGTCGAACGGAACAAGAGGGGTACTCGGTAAAGTATCTCGGCACCGACATCGGGGAGACGATGCGGCTTCGCTCCGAATTGATTCTCTCCGCGGCCTCTCACTTCAGGCCCGATCTTTTCCTGGTCGACAAGAAGCCGTACGGCGTGAAGAAAGAGCTGAAGGGAGTGCTCCACTATTTGAAGATCCATCTTCCCGAGACCAAACAGGTCCTCCTGCTTCGCGACATTCTCGACAGTCCGGAGGCGACGATCAAACTCTGGAGGCAGAACCGGTATCAGGAGGCGATCCGGCTCTTCTACGATCTCGTGCTGGTGGTCGGCTCGCCCGAGGTTTTCGATCCGAGAAAAGAGTACCGGATGTCTCCCTCCGTCTCTGAAAAGGTGAGGCTTTGCGGCTATATCCGGCGGGAGGGGGGCTCAAAAAGCGGGAGGCGATCCGGAAGGAGCTCCAATTGGCGGATGAAAAGCTGGTGTTGGTGACGCCAGGAGGGGGGAGGATGGATACCGTCTCGTGAAGAGCTACCTCTCCGGCCTGGAGCACCTTCCGAAGGCTCTGAACATCCGCAGCCTGATCATCTGCGGACCGGAGATGCCCGAGGCGCAGAGAAAACAGTTGTTCCAAACGGCGGCCGGCAGACCGTCGGTGCAAATCACAGAATTTACCAATGACCTGATGAGCTATATGGACGCGTCCGACGTCGTCATCTCCATGGCCGGATACAATACGATCTGCGAAATCCTTTCGCTCAATAAGCGGGCCATTGTGGTTCCCCGGGTTCACCCGGTGAAGGAGCAGCTCCTTCGAGCGGAACGGATGGACCGGTTGGGACTTCTTCGTACGATTCATCCGGATCATCTTACGCCGCAAGCGCTGGCTCACGTCCTTCTGGAGGAACTCAGCGCGGAGGGGATTGGGCTCCCTCCCCCCCGATTCCCTCTCGAAATGAACGCGCTCCCTCAGATCCGGGATTGGATCTTACGGCTTCTATTCGATTCCGAGTCGATGGAAAATGACGACCAACCGGTCTATCGATTCGACCGTCCGGGCCCGGCTCAACCCGGAGAGCATGTTCAACCTCTATCCGTTCAGTAGGTCAGGATGAAAAACATGCCGACAGAGCCAGCCGATCCATTTGAAATTGCCTATATCATGAAAGAATTTCCTCGTCTCTCCGAGACATTTATCTCGAACGAGATTTATCAGCTTGAAAAAGCGGGAACCAGATTGAGAGTTTTCTCCGTCAAAAAACCGGGGATACAGAAGCATCACGAGGCGATCGATCAACTCAAGTCACCGGTCATTTATCTTCCGGAGGTCGGCTCCCTTTCGAGACCCCCTTTCTCAAATGGTTTTGGGTTCATCTTCCCAAGTTTAGGAGAGATCACTTTCGCCTGTTCAGACTACGTCCGCGCGTTTACCTGAAGACGCTGAGAGAGGCGATGAAGATGAGCTTTCAGTATCGGTCGTCTTTCTTCGATCGACCGAAGAAGGTCTTCATTAAAGAATTTGTTCAGGCCGGATTGATTGCGCGGCAGGTGATCGAGGCAAGGAACATACGGCACCTGCACGCCCACTTTTGCCATGGCTCGACGACCATCGCGATGTTTGTCAGCCGGCTCACCGGCATCTCGTTCAGCTTTACGGCCCACGCCAAGGATATTTATCTGCGAAAGCTGAACCCGGGGGACCTGCTGAAGGAAAAAATCGAAAAAGCCGACTTTGTGGTGACCTGCACCGAGGCGAATCGCATTTATCTCAAAAGTCTCTGCCCGAAGGCCGAATCGATCTACACGGTTTACCACGGCCTGGACACCTCTTTTTTCATGCCTGATGAAGATCAGAAGACCTCCGAGCCGGTGCCGCTGATTCTGTCGGTAGGGCGCTTTGTCGAGAAGAAAGGCTTTGTTCATCTGGTCAGAGCGTGTGCGATTCTGAAAGAACGCGGCCATCCCTTCCGATGCAGGATCATCGGGGAGGCGGACGAGCAGAGCCCGCTGCTGAAAGAACTGATCGGGGATTTGGGGCTTGAAAAGATTGTTTCCTTGGAAGAGGCGGTGACCCACGAGGCGTTGAAGCGGATTTATGCTGAATGCGACGTCTTCGTTCTCCCCTGCCAGATCGTCGAGAACGGAGATCGGGACGGCATTCCGAATGTCCTGGTCGAAGCGATGTCGATGCGGCGGGCAGTCGTCTCCACGATGATTTCTGGAATTCCGGAGCTGATCGAGCATCTGCGCCACGGCATCTTGGTTCCCCAAAAAGACCCGACGGAGCTGGCCATGGCGCTTGAAACGCTCCTTAAAGACCCCGACCTGAGAACACTTTTTGGCAACGCGGCGCGGAGGAGAGTCTGCACACACTTTGATTCCACAAAGACCACGCAGGCGCTGAGAGCATTATTTGTCTCGTCGATCAAAGGGGGAGGCTTCGACCTTTATGACCCATCGGGGAAACCAGGCTCCGGCGAAAAAGGGGATCGGCTTTTTCCGCCGGTCTCAATGCTTCGAGACGCCCGAACAGGTTCTCACCTATTATCGAACACGGACGGAAATCGGCTATTTTCCGGTCGCCGATGAGAATGAAACGGCGAGGGGAAAAATAGATGACATCCTGAGAAACCGGTTCGAGTTCAATCACGAGTCGCACCCATTGCCCGATCCGATCGACTGGAAGAGCAACCCCAGCCGGGATGTCGAATGGCTGATCCTCCTACACAAGTTTTATTACGCGGTCGGCCTCGGCATGGCTTACCGGGAGACCCAGGATCCTCGATACGCCGAGAAGTGGATGGCGCTGACCTCCTCTTGGATCGACTCCGTTCCGCTCGATTTCCTTCCGAGCGACGTCGCCGGCCGCCGGATCCAGAACTGGATCTTTGCGCATTATTATTTAGTGACGTCGGGTCCGACCTCCGCCGTCTCGCCCGATTTCTACGTAAAATTCCTCGAATCGATCTATCGTCAGGTGAACCATCTCCGCGAGCATCTTACCCCGGCGCGGAATCATCGGACGCTCGAGCTCTACGCGATCTTTCTGGCCGCCGTTGTTTTTCCGGAGATGAAAGGGGCGGAGGAGTGGCTTGCGTTTTCTAAAAACGAGCTGCTGAAGAACATACAAACCGACCTCCTCCCCGACGGCGTTCACTGCGAGCTCTCGACCGACTACCATCATCTTGTTTTGAAAAATTACCTCGGAATTCGAAAGCTGGCGGCCCTGAACGGGATCGGCATGCCGGGGGAGTTCGATTCGCTCATCCAAAAGGCGCTCACATTTTCCCTTTATGTCCACAAGCCGGATGGATTCATTCCTTCCCTGAGCGACGGGGATGTCCGGAGCTTTCTCGATCTTCTCGCTCAGGGGTATCGGCTTTACGGATCGGAGGAGCTGCTTTATGCCGTCTCTAAGGGGAAGGGGGGACGGCCGCCGGCGCTTCGATCAAAAGAATTTCCCGCCGCCGGCTATTACATCCTCCGAAGCGGCCGGGGAAACGGGGAGGAGCCTTATGAAGACGAGCGATACCTTGTCTTCGATTGCGGCCCGTTGGGGGAGGGAAACCACGGGCATCTCGATCTGCTGAGCATTGAGGTCGCGGCCTACGGCCGGTCGCTGATCGTCGATCCGGGACGCTACACCTATGATGAGTCGGGCGAGACGAACTGGCGGGCCCGCTTTCGCGGCACCGCTTACCATAACACGGTGATGGTCGATGGAAAAGATCAGACCGCGTATCGCTTCGACAAAAGGAAATTCAAAATCAAAGGACCCCCGCCGGATCGGAAGATGAAGAGTTTTATCTGCGGCCGCGGGTTCGATTATCTCCACGGGATCGCTCGAAGCCAAGAATATGAAGCGGTGCATGAGCGGAAGGTCTTTTTTGCCTGTCCGGAGTACTGGATCGTCTCCGATTTTCTCATCGCGCAACAGCCTCATGTCTATGACCTTCTGTTCCATCTCTCGGACGAGGCGCACCAAAAGGTCTCCGTTTCCGTAAAGAGCGATACGCTCCTGGTGAATTCACCCCATCTTGTCGTCGCGCAGGCGCTCGATCCCGAAATCAAGCTTCAGGTGGAGGAGGGATACCTTTCCAGGAGCTATGGGGTGAAACATCCGGCGCCGGTTCTCCGGTTTATGAGCCACGGAACGAATGTCTCCTATCACACGGTTCTCTATCCTTATAAAGATCAAGCGCCGGAAATTTCCGTGGCAGGGTTGTCTGTGACGAGCGGCTCCGGGCGTAATGGTTCGGAAGAGGCATCTGCATTCTGCATCACCGTCACCCGAAACGGGGAGCGGTTTTGCGATTATTACTTTACGGCTCGAAACGAGTTCGGCTCGAATTATCTCTTCGATGACCTGCAATATAACGGCACATTTGCATTTGTCAGGAAGGATTCGGATGGGAAGATTATCAGAACCCACGCCGAGCCGAATCGAATTCTATCGATCTCGGGAAAGACGATCATTCCTGGCGATCGTCAGAGGTGATCGATGGTCCTTGATGACGACATCCCCCACGACGCGGCGCTTCCTCAATTGGCCGATGTGTTGAATCGGTCAAAGATGAAGGCGCTGTTTCAGGCTGAGTTTTTTCCGGAAGGGCGCTTTCGAATTGAAGCGTGTTCGATCGAACGGGTGAAGTACAAACCGGGAAAGAATTGCCTGGTTTGTTATCGATTGGAGATACGGGACCGGATGACACAACAAGTTTTCACACAGCGGCTTTCGACCCGAATTTTCGAAAAAGGGGGGGCGATCTCCCGGTTCAAAAAAGCGCAATTACAAAACGGTGTCATGCCGGTTCTCGGAAGGGGGGTGAGCCACCTTCCCGCGCTCGACATGGTGGTCTGGGTCTTTCCCAACGACCGTAAGCTTCAGGGGCTGCCGAAGATCACCGATTCGATTTATTTGAAAGAGAAGCTGCTTCCGGACCTGATGCGCTCGGCGTTCGGACCGGAGTGGATCATTTCCGAATTGTCGAATGAGGTGGTCCATTATGTTCCGGAACACACCTGTACCGTCCGGGTTTCCCTGCGTCTGAAGAATTCCGAATCGAACAGAACGAAAGTGATGACCCTCTATGGAAAGACCTACTACAACGAAGAGGGGGAGAGAAGCCCATCGGATGATGGCGCAGCTGTGGGACGCCGAGATCCGGCGCACTGAACAGTTCAGAATGGCGGAACCGCTCGGCTACGATCCGAAGACAAAGAGCCTCTGGCAAATCGGCTTGCCGGGCGGAACCCTTCTCGATCAGGAGATGACCGCTCCTTGTTTTCCGACGCTTTTAGAGGGGGCGGCCGCGTCGGTGTCGGCCCTGCATCACTCCGGGCTGTCCTGTTCGAGATCGGTCGATTTAAGCGATTGGGTCGTGAAATTAGAAGAGATGAGGCGAGTGCTTCCTACGGTGTGGCCTTCGTGTCGGGAAATGCTTCATCCGCTGGTCGATCGTTTGGCTCTCCAGTCGAAACAATTCAAGACGCATTCTGCCGTCACACTTCATGGAGATCTTCACTTTAAAAATTTCCTGGTAGACGGCGAAAAGGTTTCACTGATCGATCTCGACAATCTTTGTCACGGGGCGCCGCTTCAGGATATCGGCAGCTTCCTTGCGGGCCTGTTTTATCGGGGCATCCTGAAGCAGACGCCGATCGAACGGATCGAAAAAATCGGCGACCTGTTCGTCCGATACTATGAGAAGCGTGTTCCGTGGACCGTCTCCCGGTCGGAGCTCGGATGGTACACGGCGGCCGCCCTGATCAATGAGCGCGCTTTCCGCTGCTTAACGCGGTTGAAACCTGGAAGGCGGGAAATCCTGGACCGGCTGATCCGGCTGGCCGATCGGATCAGTTTCGAATCGAGTGAATTTGGAATTCTGTCATGGAGGAAGCAGGATGGGAACTTTCTGTAAAAGATTATGGGACCGCGTTTACGTCGATCAATACGGGGAAGTCTACGCTTGCTGCAAATACCAGCCGGACAAGCTCGGTAATCTTTATGAAAAAGAGTTCATGGAAATCTGGAACGGACCGAAGATGCAGCAATACAGAAAGAATTCCATCGAAGGGACCCTCCACTGTTTTGAAGGCTGCACCCTTCTCTCGCCGGAGGAGAAGGCGAACAACGTCGTCCGAAAAACCGGGCTGACAGTCGAGGAGCGCGATTTGAAGAAGGTTCGCCTGATGTTCGGCGAGGGGTGCAATATCGCCTGCATCATGTGCAAGCAGGATCACCGCGACCGGCTCGCCCTGACCGAAGCGGTTTGGAAAGAAAAGATTCCGTATCATGCCGTCAAAGTGGTCGAGTTCCAGGGGGAGAGCCGTTGTTTATCACGGAAGGGCGGAACTGCTACCGCTACTTGACCGAGGAGATGGGAAAGAAGGTCAATGTCATCACCAACGGTCTTTTGATCAATGATGAATGGGCGGAGCGGATCGTGAAGGGCTCCGACTATCTGATCCTCTCCGTCAACGGCGCGAGCAAGCGCACGCATGAAATCGTCAATCAAGGCTCGAATTGGGAAAAGGTGATGGCGAATATCGGCCGCCTCGTCGAAGCCAAGGCCCGTCATGCGTCGAAGATCGAGATGATCGGACATATGACCCTGGTCGTCGAGAATATTCTGGAGATCCCCGACTTTATCAGGCTGGCGCACCGGCTCAAGCTCGATACGGTCGAGTTCGGCTACGATCAGCCGACCGTTCCCCCCTGGCTTGGAGCGAATCCGGAGGTGAAGAGGACGCTCATCAAGCGGATCAAACGGGTCAGGGAAGAGGTCCCGATGAACGTCGATCAGAACAGACTGGTTCATTTAGGTCTTGTCGAAAGAGCATCTCCCGCCGTTACCGCGGGTTTATCAAGCTGAGCAGAGGGGCCTGCGGGAGGAGTGACAATGAAAGAATCCCAACCGACCAAAATATTCCTGATAAGACATGGCCAAAGCGAATGGAACGGCACAAAAAGAATATCGGGACAGCTTGATCCGCCATTGTCCAAAAAGGGGATGAAACAGGCCCGAACGCTGGAAAAGGCGATTCGCTCTGAAAAACTTTCCGCAATCTATGCCAGTACCCTGCAGAGGTCTATTGAAACAGCCAGACCGACCGCCGAGCATCATCGGATTTCCATTCAGAAGAAAGAGGCATTCATGGAGATTCACCTCGGTATTTTACAGGAAGATTTCGAGATCAACGAGATCCCGAGGCGCAACGTCTTTGGATCGCGCGGTCGGCGGATCGACTGACCTATCGGATTCCCGGCGGCGAGACTTTCTCCGAGCTTGAGCAGCGGGTGGCCCCTTGCGTCAACGAGATTCTCCAAAAGGAAGCGGGGGGTGTCGTTCTGATTGTCGGCCATCGCAATACCAATCGGGCGATTCTTGGAGTCTTAATGCGCTGGCTGCCTGATTCCGTGGTGGGGTTAAAGCTGAGCGGAAAATATTTGTACGAGATCACACTCGGAGACGATCCGAGCATTAAGACCATCTCCCTTGATGAGAATATCAAGTATGACGGTTTTAAAGTCTGAACTTTATTATTGACAGGTTATTCCAGGAAACGATGGATGAAGAAGATAAAACTGGCGCATGTTGTCAATAATGCGATGGGCAGAGGTGGCGTATCGACGGTGGCCTATCACCTTTTGAAGCGCTTATCTGATGAGAGGTACGAACGTTACCTCTATTCCTTGAAATTCGATGAGAGGGGGTTCTTCCGCCCTGGATGGCCGGACCAACCGATTTGAAGAAATCGGTATAAAAGCATCTTTCGCCTCCCAGGATACAAAGAAGCCTTTCGACGTGGGGCGTCTCGCTCAGTGGCTCCTTGGTAATCAGATCGATATTCTTCATACCCATTCGTACAGACCCAATATCATTGGACGACTCGCAGGGGTTTTATGTGGAAAAGATGAAGATTGTCGGCCACTATCACAACTACTACGACAACAAATGGGAAAAAGACGATAGTCTTATTTTCGATCAACTACTCGCTCCCTTTTCGGATCAGTTGATTGCCTGTTCGGAGTCGGTTCAGAAACATATCTCAGAGAGGGGTCGGCGTACCGCCGGAAAAGATCGAAGTGGTTTTAAACGGTGTCGATTTAGATCAATTCAAGCCTTGCGATGACCCGATATCGTTGAAAAGAGAGATGGGTCTCCCTCTCGATTGCAAAGGTTATTGGTATGGTCGGAAGAATCTCGGAACAAAAGGCACAGGATGATTTCATTAAAGCCGCAAACCTGATAAAAAAAGCGATTCCAAATACAATTTTTCTAATCGTTGGACAAACAGAGGACGAATCCCTCATAACAGGTCTGACGGAGCTTGCAGCGGCTCATGGAGTCGATAAGGATGTGATCTTTACAGGGCATATTCCCGATGTTCACCGGGTTTACTCCGTTCTCGATATTTTGGTTGTGCCTTCCCGTTGGGAAGGGCTTGCGTTAGTCTGGGTTGAGGGGATGGCCTCCGGGAAGCCGATTGTGGCGACAAACGTCGGCGCCATTCTTGAAGTGGTTGTACAGAATGAAACGGCTCTTTTGGTTCCCCCGTCGATGCCCTCTTCGATTGCATCCGGCGTCATTCGCCTTCTTAAAAACCCCGAAGAGGCAAGGACCATGGGGGAGAAAGGTCGAGAACGAGCCGAAATGTTTTCGTGGGATCGGTCGGCCATGCAACTGGACAACCTTTATAAGAAACTGATGGAAGAGAGCCGGATTTGTCCATGAAAAAATTCGAGCGGTTTATTGACCCAGACCGGATGACGGCTCTTTTCCAACAGCGGCTTTCCGAGTTTTCTCAAGGCCATCTTATCATTACAGAGTGCCGCATCGGGTATGCACGATATAAGACATATAAAAAGCCGTCGGCGTGGGACAGATCCTCTCTCGCGATCTGTTATCACCTGGAAATTCACGATCGATCGGCCCGAAAGAACAGGGGACAGATCCTCTATGCAAAGGCTTTTTTAAGAGACCGCAGCCGGATCGAATTTCAAAAGATTAAGGGGGTTTCGTCCATTCCAAGCGGATGTGAAGAGGGGATCATGCATCTCCCCGAACTCGATATGATCGTCTGGGTTTTCCCAAACGATCCGGTATTGCTTCACCTGCCGGAGTGTATTCATCCGGAAGCGGTGAAGCGACATCTCCCTTACGACCGTCTCCCCGCCGGGCTGGATGGAGCGGCCGACATTGTCGATATCAGCAGCGAGGTCATCCACTACCGCCCGGAGGCCCGTTGCACGACCCGCTGTCGCGTCCGGTGGGGCTCTCCCGATAAACAGAAGGAGGAGGTTTTCTTCGGGAAGACCTTCAGCGATGACCGGGGGAAAGAAATCCATCAGAGAATGGAAGCCCTCTGGAAGATCTCGTCCCGTGATCCTAAGCGCTTCATGGTGGCGGAGCCGTTGGGTTATCGGGAGGAGATCAAAACGGTCTGGCAGTCGGGTCTCAAAGGCGATCCGCTCGTCAACGCCTTGAATCAAACGAATGATTTGTCGATCCTTGAAGCGGTTGCAGAGGGCTTGGCGTCTTTCCACAAAAGCGATCTTCACAGCCCGGTTCGGATCACGCTCGATGATCACCTCGCGGAGATCAGAAAAAAAATTTCAAAATTGACTCGGGCTTTCCCTGAATGGCGGGAATGGCTCCAGGCGATCGAACGGAATTTAACACGAAGCATCGATCGGCTGACGCCGATTCCATCCAAAATCGTTCATGGAGACTTTACCGTCCAGCAGCTCCTTGTCTGTGAGGGACGAATCGCCTTTTTTGACTTTGACGAATTTGCGATCGGAGACCCCGCCCAGGACGTCGCCAATTTCATCGTCGATCTCCAATTTCGTTCGTTGGACCCAAATCTTGTGGAAGAGATGAAAGTGGTTTTTCCACGCGTACCAACGTCGGATCGATTGGCCCCTCTCCGCCGACCGGTTAAATTGGCATCTGCAGATTCAATTTATCACCAAGGCATACCGGATCTACATCCGGCAAAGAGCCGGGATGGAGAGAGAGATCAAAGAAATCATCGCGCTTGCCCAAGAAAGATTGGTTTTGGAGAAGGTATGAGAATGACCCGAAAGAAAGTCCTCTTTTATTGCCAGCATGTGCTGGGAATGGGCCATTTTATCCGAAGCATGGAGATTGTCCGCGCCCTGAACGATTTTGATGTCTGTTTCTTAAACGGGGGGAGGCCGTCCCGGGTTTTGACTTTCCTTCTTCCATCGAGGTGGTCCATCTGCCGCCGCTCACGTCGGATGCGGAATTCAAGGAGGTTCGCTCCGGCGGGCCGCGTCCCCTCAAAGAGATTCAAGCGGCCCGGCGGCTGAAGATCCTCTCGGAGTTCGAGCGCTTCAATCCCGATCTTTTTATCATCGAGCTCTTCCCGTTCGGGAGGAGAAAATTCGCCTTCGAGCTGATCCCCCTTCTTGCGCGGATCCGTCTGAGCAGGCATTCGACGAAGGTGGTTTGCAGTCTGCGGGACATTTTGGTCGGAAAGCGCGATCAGGCGCGGCATGAAGACGAGGTCTGCCGGATCGTGAATCGCTACTTTGATCTGATCCTGATTCACTCCGACCCAACTTTTCAGCGGCTGGAAGAAACGTTCTCCAGGATGGAAGATCTCCAGGCGGCAACCTGGTATACCGGCTTTGTGGCGCAAACGATCGATCGATCCCCGCCAGACCGCCCCGGCGAGATCCCGGCGGATGATGGAACGCCGGCGATCCTGGTCAGCATCGGAGGGGGCGGTCGGCGCCGGGCTGCTGGAGTGCGTCATCGACGCAAGTCCGGTCGTCGCGGAAACAATTCCGCATCGGATGCTCATTTTTACGGGACCCTACCTTCCGGAGGAGGACTTTTACGGCTTCAAAGGAAGGTTGAAGCAAAGCCCAATATCGTTCTCAGGCGGTATACGGCCGATTTTCTCTCCCATATGAAGCGAGCCGACCTCTCGATCAGCATGGCCGGTTACAACACCTGCATGAACATTTTGACGGCCGGGACCAAAGCGCTCCTCCTGCCGTTTGCCGGAAATCAGAACGAGGAGCAGACGATCCGGGCGGAAAAGCTGGAAGCGCTCGGCGTCGCCGGGATGATCCGGCCGGAGGAGCTGCGGCCGGCCTTCCTTGCGGAAAAGATCGTTCGCGCGTTGAAAGCGGAGCCGGTCTTGATCAGCCTCGACATGCGGGGCGCCGGGAAGAGCGCCCGGTTCCTGAGTGAAATGAGCCGGACGTCCGTCCGGCGGGGGAAGCGCCGGATGGAGAAAAATTCGATCCGCTTGAGCGGCTAAAACCACTTCTGGAAAAAATGGGGGAAGAAAAAGGGGAATCGACCTTTTCTTGAGGGACGACGACATCGACAATGATGAGGAAACGCTTCAATACCTATTCGATATCACCCTTGCGCGTCACGTTCCCCTGAATCTGGAGATCATTCCGGGGGCGCTCACCGATGCGGGGATCAAGCTGCTCGATCACCACAAGCATCTTCACCCGACGCTCTTTGAACTCAATCAACACGGCTGGCTGCACCTGAACCATGAGAAGGAGGGGAGGAAATGTGAATTCGGGATCAGCCGCAATTTCGATCAGCAGTGGGAAGACATCTCCGGAGGAAAAACACTTCTAGAAAAGATTTTCGGAGATAAATTCTACCCCGTTTTTACCCCGCCCTGGAACCGTTGTACCGAGGAGACCTTTAAAGTCCTTGACCGGTTGGGGTTTCGGGTCTTTTCCAAAGATAAGGGGGATCGGCTTGTCACCGGATTCGGCTTCAAGGAGATCTCGACGACGCTCGACCTCTATCGCTGGAAGGGAAAGCCTTCGCTGAAATCGCCGGAGGAGATTGTGGAAAGCCTGACGTTTCAGATGAGAGAGACCGGGCCGATCGGCATCCTCCTCCACCATCAGGTGATGAGTGATGAGGCGTTTGCCTTTCTTGACGCGCTGCTGGGCACCCTTTGTCAGTATCCGAATATCCGATTCCATACCTTCCAAAGCCTGGCTGAAGCGACTGATCCGGAGCCGGAGGAGGCGAGGGTTCGATGAGCCGGAACCGGATCGTGATGGTGGTGAGCGGTTTTCCGCGCCGTTCGGAGACATTCATGCTGAACGAACTGCTTGCTTTGGACGAGCGTGGTTTACTCGGCGCGATTTTTGCGACGAAAGGGGAGACGGATCTGCTCTTCACCCGGATTGCCACAGAATTCTCGACAAAGTCCGGTTTCTTCCGCCGGGAAGTCCGATTCAGCAGGCCGAGGCGATGATCGACGCGCTCGATCCTCTGGACACCGCCGGCGTCCATGGCTACTTTGCGCACACGCCCGCCGAGGTCGCCTCCCATGTTGCCGGGCGGCTCGGGGTTCCATACGGCTTCAGTGTTCATGCGCTCGATCTTCGCAAGGTTCCCGCCGAAGTAATGGATTGGCGTGCGGGCAAAGCCGCCTGCGTGATCGCCTGTAATCGGGATGCCGCTGCGGAGATCTCCCGGAGTGGTGCGAAAGTAAAACTGATCTCACACGGCGTCGATATCGACCGTTTTCACCCGACCCCGTTGACCCTTTGTGAGCCGGTCCGCTTGCTGGTGGTCGGCCGGCTGGTTGAGAAAAAGGTTTCCATGTTCTGATCGAAGCGGTCCGGCGGCTTTCGTTTCCTTTTCACCTTCGTATCATCGGAGAGGGACCTGAACGAGCGCGGCTGGCGGCGGCCATTTTTGAGGCCGGTCTTTCAGACCGGGTTGAAATCTGCGGCGGGATGACGCATGCCGAGCTTCCGGGTGAATACGCAAAGGCAGATATCCTTGTCGTCCCGTCGATCCAAAGCAGTTCCGGTGATCGAGATGGTCTCCCCAATGTCGTTCTCGAAGGAATGGCGAGCGGACGACCGATCATCGGCGGCAATATCGGAGCGATCGGGAGCGCCGTCGTGCATGGAGAGACCGGAATGCTCGTCCCTCCGGGCGACGCCTCGGCGCTGGCAAACACGCTTGAAACGCTGGTTCGCACCCCCGGGCTCTGTGTGAGATTCGGGCAGGCGGCGCGCCGACGTGTTGAGCGTGATTTCGATCTCGGCGCCTGTACGGAACGCTTTTGCCGGTTTTTAGAAACGGTCTATGTTTAAGATGAGAAAAAAAAGATCATCCAAGTTTAACCGGATCGTGCTGAATCAACTGAGCAAGGTCAAGGGGAACCTTCTCGTCGCCTCTGTTTGCATGATCTGTTATACGCTGACCGAGCTCCTCGCTCCCTGGCCTTTAAAAATCATCTTCGACTACATTCTGTTGGGCGAACCGCTTCCTTCGTCTCTTTTCTTTTTAAAAGGAATCTTCCAGCGCGGAGAGATTTTCTCTCTGGTCATCTTCTCTCTTTCGATTTTTCTGATTGCGATCTGTAAAGGTCTCTTTTCGTATCTCCAGATTTATATGACGTCACGCGTCGGTTACCAGGTAGTCGATATACTCCGGAGGGAGCTCTTTGGCCATCTCCAGCGGCTCTCCCTCTCCTTTCACAATCGGACCCGGTCGGGCGAGCTTTTAACGAAGGTGACGAGCGACACCAACATCCTAAAGGATATTTTTGCCGAATCGGTGCTGACCTTTACCGCCCATCTTCTCAGCATTATCGGAATGTTCGCCATCATGCTTGCCATGAGCTGGAAATTAACGCTGATCGTCCTGGCGACCCTTCCGATTTTATCGTACGCCCTCTTTTATCTTTACGGAAAGATCAAAGCGTCGGCCCAGACGCAACGGCGAAAGGAGGGAAAAGTCGCCTCCCGGCTCAATGAGATCTTGACATCGGTCTCTCTGGTCCAGGCCTTCGGCAGGGAGAAATATGAGAAGGAGCGGTTCGAGACGGAGAGCGCCGAAACGTTCGAAGAGAGCATCCGGACCGCCCGGATGGAGGCGGCCACCATCCGGACCGTCGAGATCATCAGCGCCGCCGGCCTCTGGGCTGTGGTCCTCTTCGGCTCCATCCAGGCCCTCCAAGGCCGGATGTCTCCCGGCGAGGTGTTGGTCTTCATCGCTTATTTGAACAACATGTACAAACCGATCCGGAATCTCGCCCGACTTTCAACCAAATTTGTCAGAGCGAAGGTCAGCGCGGAGCGAATTTCTGAAATATTGGAAATAGAGCCGGAGATTCAGGACCCTCCGGATGCCGTCGAAGCATCCGGTCTGAAGGGAGAGATTGTCTTTAAAAAGGTCTCATTCGATTACGGGGGGGATAGATGTTTTGAAGAAGGTTTCTTTTTCCATCCTTCCGGGTCAGAAGGTCGCGCTGGTCGGCGCTTCCGGAGCCGGTAAGTCGACCATCGTCAACCTCCTTCTTCGTCTCTATGATCCCCAGGGAGGCGTTATTTGGGTCGACGGAGTCGACATCAAACAGTACAGCCGGGAATCGCTTCGCCGCGAGATCGGGATTGTTCTTCAGGATTCGATTCTCTTCGGCGCGACGGTGAAAGAGAACATTTCTTACGGCAAGCCGGAGGCGACGCAAGAGGAGATCGAAGCCGCGGCGCGGCGGGCCCATGCCCACGAGTTCATCACTCTTCTTCCCGAGGGATACGACACGGTCCTGGGGGAGCGGGGGAGCACCCTTTCAGGGGGACAGCGCCAGCGGATCTCTCTCGCCCGCGCCCTCATCAAGCAGCCGTCGATTTTGGTTCTGGATGAGCCGACCTCCGCGGTCGATGCCGAATCGGCGAATCTGATCCAAGACGCCCTCAGCGATTTCCAAAAGGGGGAGGACGGTCCTGGTGATTGTCCACCATTTTTCAGCAATCAAACATTTCGACCAGATCTTCGTGTTAAAAAACGGTGAAGTGGTTGAACGGGGAGACCCACGATGCGCTCTTGGAACGGAAGGGGCATTATCATCACCTTTTCGAATTTCAGGCCCGTTAGAATAGATCCACCGATCTATATAGAGAGGAGTGTTTCTCATCTTGATCCGCATTCTGTTGGTTTTGATCGTTCTTTTAGTCCATCGTTCACCTTCGTTCGCTTCGGAGAACGGCCAGGAGGTTTTACAGGAGAGGAGGGCGGCTCCCAATGGGAAAAACGAGGTTCCTCCCGTGATCGATCCGGACGCCTCTCCCGCCCTGAGTTTTGAGATCACGCCGAGGCTCTCGATGGGGGCAAAGCTTGGAATGAATTTTCAGAGGCGGGTCAATCGGGATCTCAATGATGCGAGAGAAGACGACCGGACCGACACGGAAGCTTCGTTGGATCTGGCGGCGCAGCTCATTCTGACCAGAGACATTCTCTTTTTTGTCGATCTGGATTTTTCCGATGAACGTCTCTTTCGAGACGGCGAGGGGAGAACGGAAAGAGAAACAAAGGGCGAGTTCGATCGTCTGTATCTTTTCTGGGAGCGCTTTCTCTTCCTTCTCTGGACCTTCAGGTGGGGCGCCAGCGGTTTAACGATGCGCGCGAATGGCTCTACGACGAAGAGCTCGACGCTGTCCGCCTCTTTTATACCAAAGATCCTTTTGATCTGGAGATCTCCGTGGGCACAAACCTCCTCGATCCCAAGGAGCCGGAAGAGAAGATCCGATACTATGTTTTATATGGGACGTATCAGTTCGGCCGGAAGGAGAAGATTTCGATTTATGGCATCGCCCAACGGGATCCGACCGAGGGAGAGAAGAACCCGAATTTTGTCGGCCTGTTGTGGCGGGGAAAGGCGATCAAGGATCAAAAATACTGGCTGGAGATTGCCTCCCTGTCTGGACGCGAAGGTTCGACGAGGCTCAGCGGGTATGCATTTGATTTCGCTTGGACCTCGCGGTTTGATTTTCCCCTTGAGCCTTCTTTTACAATCGGCTACGCGTTCGGCGCCGGCGACTCCGATACGGAAGATGGCGTTGATCGGAATTTCCGGCAGACGGGGCTTCAGGACAACGAAGCAAAATTCAACGGCGTCCGGAAGTTCAAGTACTATGGAGAATTATTCGATCCGGAGCTGAGCAACATGAGGATACGCACCCTCGGATTCGGAATCATTCCTTTTGAAAAGTTTTCATTCGATCTTGTTTATCATTCTTATTCGCTCGTTTACTCCGGCGTGGAGTTAAGGGATTCGGGCATCCGGGAGGAGCCGTCCGGGAGGTCGAAAGGTCTCGGTCAAGAAGTCGATCTGATCGTCGGGTTCAAGATGATGCCGCAGACGCTGCTGGAGATCTCGACCGCTGCTTTCGTGCCGGGTAGAGCGTTTCCCGGCGCAGGCAATGCTTATTCCGGAGAGGTGACAATCCGCGTTTCGTTCTAGATTTTTTATTGAGAACTTTGAGAATTCGCAGATGATTGGCAGTCCGAAAAATAAAATTTTAGGTAGTTGATAAGAGGTAGCTGGCCTTCGCGGACAATCTTAGAACTTTTTGTATTGTATTCTCAATGGGTAGCTGAATTAACCATCCGCTGCACCGATCCAACGTTGTATGCCTTACTGGCAAGACCGTTTTAAAGCAGAGCTTTTTTTAAACTGAATTGTGGCTCGAGTCCGTCCTACCTTTACCGTTTAAAAAGAATTAATGAGGCGCTTGTTGGAAGAAGAGAATTTTTTTCTTGCTTTCTCTAAAACAGGTCTGGTATAAACTGACCGTTGTTGAAATAAAACCGTTCAGGTGATTCCGACGTCATGTCGGGATTGAAAAGGGAATCCCGTGAAAATCGGGAGCGGACCCGCCGCTGTCATGGGACGCGAAACCGACCAAAACCACTCTCCGTATAAAATGTCCGGGATGGGAAGGGGTGGGGAGTAAGATCGATCCCAGAGCCAGAAGACCTGCCTGAATGGAAAGCACTGCCTGTCTTCGATGGTCAAGACGGGGGAGTGGGTCATTCCATCCCCTGCCTTTTACCATTCCGAAAGGCTGGGGATTTTCTTTTTTAAGACATCCCTCTTTATCCTCAACGCCAATCGATCAGACAGGTACGGGTCCATTGGAGGAGGCGGAATTTAATTCCGCGCTCTTCCGGACATCATTGCGCTTTCGTGGAGCAGAAGACGCATGGACACCGGTCATGGCGGCAACCTCGCCGCGGTCTGCGATTTGTACGGATGGCCGCCCGAGGAAATTCTCGATTTCAGCGCCAGCATCAATCCCTTCGGGCCTCCGAAGAAGGTCTGGAGCGCTTTTCGAGAATCGTTTCGTCAGATCACCACCTATCCTGATCCGGAGTGCAGAAGGCTGCGCCGTCGGATCGGTGCGCTTCTCTCGGTGCCGACAGATCGGATCTTGATCGGGAACGGCTCGACCGAGCTCATTTTTTTAATTCCAAGAGCACTCTCGCCTCGCGTTATCTTTATTTTCTCTCCGACCTATCAGGATTACGAAGCGGCGGCGCAAGCCGCACGCTGCCGGATGCAATTTGCGCATCTGCCCCCATCCCCGACGGTCGATCATTTCAATTCAGCGCTCTCGCATGTTCAATCCAAAATCGACCTCGTTTTCTTATGCAACCCGAACAATCCCACTGGAAGCGGTCTCTCCGCGGATGCAGTGACATGGCTGGTCAAGCGGCATCCTTCGGCGCTCTTTGTCATCGATGAGGCCTACGCCGACTTCGTCGATGAAGAGAAGACTTCACTTCTAAAGCGGCCGCTTCCGAAAAATGTCATTGTCCTTCGTTCCTTTACCAAAATCTTCAGCATCCCCGGCTTAAGACTTGGATTTGCCGTTGGTTCTGAAAAGATTATTGAGAAACTCCGCCGCTTTCAGGAGCCGTGGAGCGTGAACGGGAGCGCCTTACGCGTGGGAGAGTCGTTGCTCGGCGAGAAGGCCTTTGTCGAACAGAGCCGGACGGTTCTTCGGAGGGCGAAGAAATCGCTCTTTGAGGGGTTAAGCCGGATCAAGGGCCTGGAGCTGATCCCTTCGGAAACAAATTTCCTTCTGGTCCGGCGGACCGACCGCCGAAGTGTCGAGCCGCTGAAGCGGTCGTTGGTCCGGGAAAAAGTGTTGATTCGGAGCTGCGGCAACTTCCGCGGACTCGGCCGGTGGTATTTCAGGGTGGCCGTGAAGAAAGAATTCGAGAACCGGAAACTGATCGCGCTTCTAAAGGAGAGGATGACGTGAGTCTTTTCGTTCGCATTCCGGGAAGCTGCGGAGAGTTGGCCCAAGGATCGATCGACGGGGTCCGCCTTCATGTCTCCTGTCCGGTGAACCGTTACAGCTGGGCCGCTCTAGAAAAAGAATCGGAGCGGAGGCGACTCGGTCTGAAGGTCCGGAAGGCGCTCCATCTTGCGCAAGCCTCCTTTGGGAAGGGGACATTCAAAGACACTTTTTCTCTCCACTCCGATTTGCCGGTCGGCAAGGGAATGGCCAGCAGCACGGCCGATATCGCGGTGGCCCTCGCGGCATACCAGTTGACGACGGGGTCGTTTATCGATCTCGATCAGACAGCGCGCCTGGCGCTCGCCGTGGAGCCGACCGATGGGGTGATCTTTGAGGGGATCACCTTGTTTGATCATTACCGGGGAACGGTTCGACGGGCGCTCGGGGAGCCGCCTCCGGTCGATATTCTCGCCATTGAATTTGAGGGAATAGTCGATACCGTTTCTTTCAACCAGCGGGATCATCGGAGGATCGCGCGGGAGCAGACGCGGTCGGTCCTTACGGCATTTGGCCTGATCGAGGAGGGACTGCGGGAGGGATGCGTCCGGAAGATCGGAGAGGGGGCGACGTTAAGTGCGTTGACCCATCAGAACCTGCTGCGAAAGCCCGATCTGGAGCGAATTCTCAAAATGACCCTCGATCTTGGCGGGGTCGGCGTCAACATCGCCCACAGCGGATCGATGATCGGAATGCTCTTCCGACGGGGAACCTATCGGCTCGGAGCGGTCCGGCGGCGAATCCGGGACCTGCTTCGCCGTCCGTTTCCGATTCATCCGTTACGGCTTCGGGGCGGAGGGATTGAGGTGGGGCGGGCGGGAGGAGAGATCGAATGACCAAAAGACACCCCCGCGCGCTCATGGTTCAGGGGACCGGATCGAATGTCGGAAAGAGTATTCTGACGACGGCGCTCTGCCGGATTTTTCTGGAGGATGGTTTCCGGGTGGCGCCGTTTAAGGCGCAGAACATGGCGCTCAACGCCTATGCGACGCGCGACGGCCTGGAGATGAGCCGCGCCCAGGCGCTGCAGGCGGCGGCCTGCCGGCTCGATCCGGATGTCCGGATGAACCCGATCTTGATCAAGCCGACGACCGAACGCCAATCGCAGTTGGTGGTGATGGGAAAGGCGATGCCGCTGATGACCTGGGGCGAATATAACGAATTAAAGCCGACGCTCCGGCCGACGGTTCAGGAGGCGTACCGCTCGCTCGCGGAGGGGTTCGATCTCATCGTCCTGGAAGGGGCGGGAAGTCCGGCGGAGATCAACCTGATGGCGCACGACATCGTCAACATGGCCGCGGCGGAGATGGCCGACGCCTCCGTCCTCTTGGTCGGCGACATCGATGCCGGCGGGGTCTTCGCCTCCCTGGCCGGAACGGTGGCGCTTCTGCCTCCCCATCAGGCGGCGCGGATCAAGGGATTTGTCCTCAACAAGTTTCGCGGAGATCGCGCGATCCTGGCCCCCGGCTTAGATCAGATTCGAGAGATCACCGGCAGGCCGGTCATGGGGGTGGTTCCCTATCTTGAGAAGCTTCTCCTTCCGGAAGAAGATTCGGTTGACTTCAAGAGCGGCCGGATGCCCCGATTCAAAAAAAAGGGGGCGGCGGAGATTTTATGCCGGATCGCCGTGATCGATCTTCCGAAGGTGAGCAACTTCACCGACCTCGATCCCCTTTGTGTGGAACCCGATGTCGAGATGATGATCCTCCGGCCGGGAGATCCGCTGGAGAAGGAGGGACGGCTCCCTGATGTCGTGATTCTTCCCGGATCGAAGAATGTCGCCGAGGACCTGCATCTCCTGCGGCAACATCACTTCGATCGGGCGCTCCGGGAGTTTGTCTCCGGAGGGGGAGAGGTGGTCGGCCTCTGCGGGGGACTTCAGATGTTGGGAGAGCGGATCGAAGACCCGCATCGGATCGAGGGGGACCGATCGTCGGTCCCCGGACTCGGCCTTCTTCCGATCAGAACCGTCCTGGAGCGGGAGAAGGTCCTGCGGCCGGTGGCGGCCCGTCACCTCGTCAGCGGTTTGGACGTGCGCGGCTTCGAGATCCATCATGGCCGGACGGAGGCGGCCGACTGCCATCCCGCGTTCGTGCAGATCTCCGGCGGCATCGGAAGAAGCACCCCTCGGGGGCCGATGCAGCTCGGTTGGATGAATGAAACGGGCCATGTCTGGGGGACCTATCTTCACGGCCTCTTCGACGACGATCCCTTCCGCCGATGGTTCATCGACCGGGTAAGGGAGAAGAAGGGACTGCCGCCGCTGAAGGAGATTCAGGCGACCTACGACATCGAAGCGATGATTCAGCGGCTCGCGGAGGTCGTCCGGAAGGAGCTCGATATGCCGGCTGTTTATCTGGCACCGGAAACCATCGAATGGCGGGTCTCTGACGGTGGAGGTCATCGGCGCAGTCGCGTTGGCGCTGCTTCTCGATCTCCTGCTGGGCGATCCGCGTTGGATGCCGCATCCGGTCCGGGGGATGGGGAGGCTGATCGAGGCGGGGGAGCAGACTCTGAGAAGGCGCTTCCCGGGTCATGAAAGGCTCGCCGGGGTCTTTCTTGCCGCGTCGATGGTCCTTGGGGTGTATGCGCTCGGCCGGGGATTGTCTTCCGCATCGGAGCAGATCGATCCGGCGCTGGGGGTCGTCGTGCAGGCGCTCTTGATCTATTTTTCTCTGGCGCCGCGGGATCTCGCCGTGCATGCGCTCCGGGTGCGGCGGGAATTGAGGGGGGGAAATCTGGAGGGGGCGAAGACAAAGGTGTCGATGATGGTGGGGCGGGATGTGGCGCAGCTTGATGAAAAGGGGGTGATCCGCGCGACGGTGGAAAGTGTGGCCGAGAACACGGTCGATGGGGTGACTGCGCCGCTCTTCTTCGCCTTTCTCGGCGGAGGGCCGGCGGCGATCGCCTACCGGGCGGCCAATACCCTCGACTCGATGGTCGGCTACCGCCATGCCCCTTATACCGAGATCGGATGGGCCTCGGCCCGGTTCGACGATCTTCTTAACCTGCTGCCGGCGCGCCTCACCGCCTGGATGATGCCGCTGGCCGGAATTTTTCTCGGAGGGTCGATTCCCGGAGGCTACCGCGCGCTTCTCCGGGACGGGAGAAAACATGACAGCCCCAACTCCGGTCTTCCGGAGGCGGCGATGGCCGGGCTGCTCGGGGTCCGGCTGGGGGGGCCGCACTGGTACCGAGAAAGGCATTACCCCTCTCCTTGGATCGGTTTCGATCGCCGCCCGATCGCTCCGGAGGATATCGTCAAAGCGATCGGGGTGATGGCGATAACGACGTTGATTCTGTTCCTTCTCTTTTCATGGATGAGGTGGACCGTTGCTGGATAAAACCGACCATGACCTCGGGGGAATGGTTGGAGGTAGCAACGGAAACCATGCCTTCCCCGGCCCGCTGAAGCAGGGGGTCTACGAGGCGATTTACCGGCGGAGGGATATCCGGCGGTTTTTGCCCGATCCGATTCCGGAGGAAATCCTTCTCCGTATTCTGAACGCGGGCCATCAGGCCGGTTCGGTCGGGCTGATGCAGCCGTGGAACTTTGTCGTGATTCAGGACCGGTCGATCAAGGCGAAGATCAAGTCGGTTTTTTTGGAGTGCAACCGGGCGGCGGCGGAAGTCTATGCAGGAGAACGGCGGGCGATGTACGACAGTCTGAAGCTGGAGGGGATTGCGGAGGCGCCGATCAATCTCTGCGTGACCTGCGATCCGATCCGGAAGGGGCCGGCGGTGCTCGGCCGCCGCACGATGCCGGAGACGGCGCTTTATTCGACCGTCTGCGCGATCCAGAACCTCTGGCTTGCCGCGCGGGCCGAGGGAATCGGGATGGGGTGGGTCAGCATTCTCGACCCGAAAGAGGTGAAAGCCGCTCTTCGATTCCCGATCAAATTGTCCTGGTCGCCTATCTCTGTTTGGGGTATGTCGAGTCGTTTCCGGAAATCCCGGTGCTGGAAAAGATCGGATGGGAGAAGAGGTTTCCGTTGGAGAAGGTCCTTTACTGGAACTATTGGGGAGGCTCGCAAGGGGAATGATGACGCAGGAGATTTTGCTTCTGATCGGACATGGAAGCCGGGACGCGGAAGGGAACGAAGAGTTCCTGGAGATGGTCCGGCAGCTCAAGGAGAAGAATCCTCATCAACGGATCGATGCCGCTTTCGTGGAGCTCGCCGAGCCCGGTATCCGGACGGCGCTCGACCGCTACGCCGATCCCTCACCGAAAACCGTCTGGGTCATGCCGGTCTTGTTCTTCGCCGCCGGCCATTCCAAGGTCGAGATCCCCGAGATCGTCAATGAGGCCCGGCGCCGGCTACCTCATGTCACATTTCACTATGGCGCCCCGCTCGGAATTCATCCGATCCTGCTCGATATCGTCCACGAGCGGGTCGTTGCGGCTGAGAAGACGGCTTCTCCTTGTTCCATGGAGGAGACGGCGATCCTGCTGATCGGCCGGGGCAGCTCCGACCCCGACGCCAACGGCGACCTGCACAAGATCGCGCGGCTTTATTGGGAGCGGTATTCCTATGGTTGGGTGGAGAGCTGCTTCATCGGGGTAACGCATCCCGATCTTCCCACCGGCTTGAAACGCTGCATCCGGTTGGGAGCGAAGCGGGTCATCGCTATTCCTTATTTCATCTTCACGGGCGTTTTGATCAAGCGGATTCACCGGATCATTTCGGAAGAGCAAGCGAGTCATCCCGAGGTGGAGATGATTGCCGGCGATTACTTGGGCCGGCACCCTGCCCTGCTGACCCTGATTGAGGAGCGCTTCGAGGCGATTCGGAGAGGACCGGTTTTGATGAATTGCGATCTTTGCAAATATCGCGTCCACGATCTGGTCACGCAAACCGATTCTTAGGGGAGGAATCACTGATGTTTCCGAAAATCATCGACCCGGAAAAAATCGAGGAGGAGAGCTTTCGAATCATCGAGGCGGAGGTCGGACCGCACCCTTTCTCCGATCTGGAATTCCAAATCGCTCGAAGGGTTGTCCATGCGACGGCCGACTTTGAGTTTGTAAAGACAATCCGATTCCATCCGGATGCGATCACCAGCGGAATCAATGCGTTGCGAAGCGGCGCGTCGATTGTCGCCGATGTGGAGATGATCCAATCGGGAATCAGCAAAGTCGGGCTCAAACCGTTCGGCGGGGCCGTGCATTGCTATATTTCCGATGAGGACGTTATCGCTTCGGCCAAATCGCTCGGCATCACCCGGGCGATCTGTGCGATGAGGAAGGCGGCGAAAACCGATGCCGCCATTTACGCCGTCGGGAATGCCCCCACCGCGCTTTTTGAGCTGATCCGTCTTGTGCAGGAGGGGACAATCTCCCCGGCATTGATCGTCGGGGTCCCGGTCGGGTTCGTTTCCGCCGTTGAATCGAAGGAGGCGTTGCTTGGGATTAAAACACCCTTCATTACGGCCTTGGGAAGAAAGGGGGGAACACCGGTGGCCGTGGCCATCGTCAACGCCCTGCTGCGATTAGCTCGGTGACGGAAGGAAAAAAGGGAGCCGGACCGGCTATTCCACCGGGGCCTGCGCGACGGCGGCGACGAAGGGGGCGCTGCTTGCGCTGCTTCATCGGCAGCCGGTCGGCGAGGTTGAGATCACGCTCCCATTGGGACAGCCGGCGCGCTTCTCCATCGTTCAATGTGAAATCGGACCGATAGAGGCGACTTGCGGCGTGATCAAAGATGCGGGAGATGACCCGGATGTTACCCATGGAGCGACGATCCGCGCGACCGTCTCCTTCATCGAGACGCCGGGAGCAGTCCTGCTGGAGGCGGGGGAAGGGGTCGGGCGGGTGACCCAGCCGGGTCTCGGACTTCCGGTCGGAGCGCCTGATATTACGCGGGTTCCCCGGAAGATGATGACGGAAGTGGTGGAGGAGCTTGCCGCGGCGCAATTACAGAATAGAGGGGTCAAGGTGGTCCTCTCCGTTCCCGGCGGAGAGGAGATGGCGAAGAAGACGGAGCTGATCCGGCTCGGCGTCATCGGCGGAATCGGGATCTTGGGAACCACCGGGATCGTCCGGCCTTATTCGACCGCTGCTTTCCGGGCCGGGATCGGGGTGGCGGTCGCCTCTGCCGCGACGCGGGGATACCGGCATCTTGTTGTCACGACCGGCGGGATGAGCGAGAAATTCGCCCGCCGCACGATCGATCTTCCGGAAGGGGCCTTTATTCAGATGGGCGACTTCGTCGGTTATGCCCTCGATCAGTGCGCCAAGCGGCAGATCGAGCGGGTGACGATCTCCGGAATGATCGGGAAACTTTCAAAAATGGCGAAGGGAAAGATGATGACCCATGCCGCCGGCTCCGATGTCGATACGCTCTTTCTCTCGCAGATTGCCGGGGAGTGCGGCGCACAGGCCGAGGTTCTGGAAGAAATCAAAGGCGCCAACACGGCGCGGCAGGTGGCGGAAATCGTCCAGGCGGAGGGGATTGCCTTTTTCTTCGATCGGCTGGCCCAGAGGGTCTGCGACGCGGGTGGCCGCCATGTAAAGGGAGCATTGGTGATTGAATGTCTTCTGACCGATTTTGAGGGGAATGTCATTGGAAAAGGAAGCACCGGAAGATAAAATCGCCGTGATCGGGATGGAGGGGGATGGTCTCGACCATCTGACTCCGGAGAGTCAACGACGGATCGCCGCCGCCGATCTGCTGATGGGAGGGGAGCGGCATCTCGCCCGCCTGCCCGGTTCTTCGGCGGAGCGGATCGTCATCGGATCGAATCTGAAGGAGATCGCCGAGCGGGCCTTGTCGGGGCTGAAAGAGGGGAAGCGGGTGGTGGTCCTCGCCTCGGGCGATCCCCTCTTCCACGGGATCGGCGCGTTTTTAATCAAGCGGATTGGAAAAGAGCGGGTGGAGGTGATTCCCGCGGTCAGCGCCATGCAGCTCGCCTTCGCGCGGGTGAAGGAGCCGTGGCAGGAGGCGGCGCTGGTCAGTCTTCATGCGAAGCCGATCGAAAATCTTCTCCCCGCCCTGGAGCAGAAAGGGCTAATCGGGCTTTTCACAGATGAGACCAACACCCCCGATGCGATCGCCCGTTTTCTCCTGGAGCGGGGCGAGGCCGGTTGGGCCGGGTGGGTCTGCGAAAATTTGGGTGGGATAGAAGAGCGGGTCGTCGCGATGACGCTTGATGAGATGGCCCGGGGACAATTCGCCTCCCTGAATGTGGTGATCCTGAAGCGGGAGAAGCCGACCGATGCCGCCGGGGCCGACCGACCGGTCCGGTGGGAGGGGGTCTTTGGTATTCCGCGACGATCTCTTCGTCTACCGAAGGCCCAAAGCGGGGTTGATCACGAAGAAAGAGATCCGCGTGATGAGCCTCGCCGAGATGGGGCTTCGGCGCGAAGGCATCACGTGGGACATCGGCGCCGGTTCCGGATCGGTTTCGATCGAGCTGGCCCGTCTCTGCCCGGAGGGAGCGGTCTTCGCCATCGAGAAGAACCGCGAGGATTTCGAGCTGATCGATCGGAACATGCGCCGGTTTGGAATTAAAAATATCACCGCGGTCTGCGAGCAGGCACCGGCGGGGTTGGAGCACTTTCCAGATCCCGATGCGGTTTTCATTGGAGGATCGGGCGGAGAGATGGCGGAGATCCTCTCCCTCTGTACCGCGCGGCTTAAGCCCCGAGGGCGAATTGTAGCGAACCTGATCACGATGGAAAACCTCCACCACTTCAGTCATTTCTTCAAAGAGGTTCCGTGGGGGGTTACCTATACCCTGGTCCAGGTCTCGCGATCCAAACCGATCCTGGAGATGGTGCGGTACGAGGCGCTCAATCCGATCACCATCGCGGTCGCGAAAAGAAAAGGAGAAGGATGAAGCTGGGAAGATTCTACGGCATCGGGGTCGGCCCGGGCGATCCGGAACTCTTGACGGTTAAAGCACTCAATCGGCTCCGGTCGGTCGATGTCATCTGCTACCCCGCCTGCCGGCCGGGGGCGGGAAGCTATGCGCTCCGGATCGTGCAGGGCCTGGTTGGAGAGCGGGCCGGAGCTGAAGGGGCTTCTCTTCCCAATGGAGCGGGAGATGGAACGACTGGTCCCGATCTGGAAAGAATCGGTCGCCGCGATTTACGGCGACCTCTCCGCCGGGCGGGAGGTCGCCTTCATCACCGAGGGAGATCCTTTCTTCTACAGCACCTTCGTCTACCTCTACGATCTGATGCGGCAGCTTCATCCCGAGGTGGCGATTGAGGTGATTCCGGGGATCTCTTCGGTTATGGCCGCCTCGGTCCGGGCGGGGGTTCCGCTGGCGATGGCCGATGAGCGGATGGCGGTCCTCCCAGCGACCTATGAGGATGACTATCTCGAGGAGGCGCTTGATCAATTCGACACGGTGGTCTTCATCAAGATCAGCAGCGTCCTTCCGAAACTGATCGCGCTGCTTGAGCGGATGAAGCTGATCGACCGGGCGGTGATGGTCGAGCGCTGCGGAAGCGCCGAGGAGCGGCTGGTCTACGATCTGAGCACTTTACGTGAAGCGCGGTTGAATTATCTTTCACTGGTGATCGTGAGGAAGGGAGAAGAGAGACGAACAAGGATCTGGCGATTGTCGCCATCACCAAAGGGGGGCTGGAGATCGCCCGACGGCTTCGAGACCATTTCTCTCAAGGCGGACTTCCTCATTTCGGAGAAATTCGCCGCTTCGGCGGGAGAGAGGGTCATTCCTCTGGGAGGACCGCTGAGCAAGAATGTCGGCGAGTTCTTTCACGCCTACGACAAAATCGTCTTCCTCGTCTCACTGGGGGCGGTGGTCCGGCTGATCGCGCCGCATCTGAAGGACAAACATGTCGATCCGGCGGTTCTGGTCGTCGATGATCGGGCGCAGTTTGTGATCTCCGTCCTCTCGGGTCATGTCGGCGGAGCGAATGCCTTTACCGAAACGGTAGCCAAGGCGCTGGGCGCCGCGCCGGTGATCACGACGGCATCGGATGTGGGGAAGACGATCCCGGTCGATATCCTCGGCCGGGAACTGGGATGGACCCTGGAAGGGGAGGAGCATGTCACCCGGGTTTCGGCCAGGGTGGTGAACGAGGAGCCGGTCGCCTTTCTTCAAGAGACGGGAGAGAAGGGCTGGTGGACCCGGCCGACCCCGCTTCCCCCCAATATCGAATGTTTCACCTCTTTGGAGGCGCTGATGGCCCAGGAAATAGGGCGGCCACCCGTGGAGAAGGAGGGATTTGGCAAGCGGTATGGGGCCTATCTGGTCGTAACCGACCGGAGCCGGAGTTCCTTTCCGGAACAAATGCAGGACCGGATCGTCCTCTACCGTCCCAAGAGCCTCGATCTCGGGATGGGGTGCGACCGGGGGACCCCCCTTGAAGAGATCGAAGAATTGATCGGGGCGACGCTGGAGAAGAATGGCCTCTCGATAGCGTCGGTCCGGGCGCTCGCCACGCTCGATCAGAAATCGGACGAGCCGGCATTCCTTCAGCTCTGCGAGAAAAATGGCTGGAAGTTGGTAGACTTTTCCAAGGAGGACGAATTGCAGCAGGTCGAGGGAATTCTGACCCCGTCCGCCGTGGTCGAAAAGTGGGTCGGCACGCCGAGTGTCTCGGAGGCCGCGGCGCTGAGATCGAGCGGCGCATCGGCGTTGTTGATCCCGAAGGTCAAAGCAAAGCGGGCCACACTCGCCGTGGCCCGGGTCGTCTTTTCATGAGAAAAGCGAGCATTGGGCTTGGCCGTGCGAACGCGGGGTGGGGGCATTGGAGGACACTACTTCGCCTTTGCCGCACAGGCCCCTACAGATAAAAGGAGTGGATCGATGGAAGAGAAAGGAGAGCTCTACCTGGTGGGGTTCGGACCGGGGCACTTCAACCATCTGACGTTTCGTGCGCGAGAAGTGATTGGCCGGGCCAACGTGGTGGTCGGATATCGAACGTATATCGACTTGGTCGCCGATCTTCTGGAAGGAAAAGAGATCGTCGCGACCGGGATGACCGAGGAGATCGACCGGGCCCGTGTCGCCGTCGATCGGGCGCAGAAAGGGGAGCGGGTCGCGATCGTCTCCAGCGGCGACGTCGGGATTTATGGGATGGCGGGGCTGATCTTCGAGATCCTCTCCGAGATCGGCTGGAAGCCGGCGGGCGATTTCTCGGTCGAGGTGATCCCCGGCATCACCGCCCTCTCCGCTGTCGCCTCCCTCGTCGGCGCGCCGCTAACGCACGATTTCGCCGCGGTGAGCTTAAGCGATTTGCTGACTCCCCTGGGCCGTCATCGAGAAGCGGCTCCATGCGGTCGGGGAGGGAGATTTTGTGATCGCCCTCTACAATCCGCAGAGCAAGCGGCGGGACTGGCAGCTCAAAAGGGCTCAGGAAATTTTGCTACATTATAAGGTTCCCGACACCCCGGTGGCGGTCGTCAAGAGCGCCTATCGCGAGGGAGAGCGGATCGTTCTGACGACGCTGGATCGCATGGCGGAGGCAGAGGTCGGAATGCTGACGACGATTCTTATCGGAAATGCATCAACGTTCCGATATCTCGATTTTCTCGTGACGCCGCGCGGCTATTCCGGAAAATACGATCTCGAATCGGGAGAGATTCTCCACAAGGGGATTGACCGGCCGGGGAGGTCGTTGACCCGGCCGGCCGATTTCAAACCATGAAGGGAAAGACGGTGATGACTCCAGGCAAGATCTATATCGTCGGCGCGGGGCCGGGCGATCCTGAACTGTTGACGGTGAAGGGGATGAGGCTGCTGCAGGAGGCCGACCTGATTCTTTATGCGGGATCTCTGGTGAACCCGGTCGTTCTTCACTTCGCCCGTCCCGATGCGGTTCTTTACGACAGCGCCGGGATGGTCCTGGAGGAGATCGTCCGAATCCTCATCGAGGCGGCCCAGAGCGGGAAAAAGGTGGTCCGGCTGGCGAGCGGCGATCCCTCCCTCTTCGGAGCAATGGGCGAGATGACCGAGCCGGTTCTCAAGGCAGGCCTGGAATTCGAAGTCGTCCCAGGGGTGAGCTCGTTTCTGGCCGGCGCGGCTTCCCTCAAAAGAGAGTTGACGGTGCCGGAGGTAACCCAGACAGTGATCTTGACCCGTTGTGAGGGACGAACCCCAATGCCCGATCTGGAGAAGCTCACCGAACTGGCCCGGCATCGATCGACGATGGTGATCTTTTTAAGCGCCATCTCGCCGGCAAGATCGAGAAAGAGCTCTTGTCGGTTTATCCGGCCGAGACGCCGGTGGCGATTGTCTACCGGGCGAGTTGGGAGGATGAGAAGATCGTCCGGGGCCGCTTGAGCGAACTTCACGCCTTGATCAAGAAGAATCAGATCACCAAGACCGCCTTGATCTATGTCGGAGAATTCCTCGCCTCGGAAGGGACCCGCTCCCGGCTTTATGATGGGACCTTTCAGCCACGGGTACCGGAAAGCGTCGGAGTAAGGAGGGGAGATCACATGCCGGCAAAAGGAGCTGATTATGATCAATACCGGCGAAGGGGAAGGGGAAAACCACGGCCGCCCTGGGGACCGCTTTTCGCGCGCTCGGCTACGGCTGGAAGATCCTGGTGGTTCAATTTATCAAAGGAAAGTGGCATTACGGCGAGCTCGATTCTGCGAAGAAATTCGGCGATCAATTTCAGATTCTCCCGATGGGAGAGGGCTTCACCTGGGACACCAAAAATCCCGAACGGGACCGGCAGAAAGCGCAAGAAGCGTGGGAGTTCGGGGTGAAAGAGGCGCTAACCGGAAACTATCAGATGATTATTTTCGACGAAATCAATTACGTCATCCGTTATCACTACCTCGAAGTTGAGAAGGTCATTGATTTTCTCAAAACAAAACCGCCGGCGCTCCATGTTTTCCTGACCGGCCGGGACGCCGATGAACAATTGATCGAGATCGCCGATCTGGTGACGGAGATGCGGGAGATCAAACATCCATTCAAGAAAGGAATCAAGGCCCAGAAGGGGATTGAGTTTTAAGCGGAGCCTTGAAATGTTTTGATGAAGAGAAGCGGATTCCTGATCGCCGGAACCCATAGCGGCGTTGGAAAAACAACAGTGACCCTCGCCCTTCTGGAAGCGCTGATCCGGAGAGGCATGAAGGTGCAGGCATTTAAAGTCGGGCCGGACTATCTCGACCCGACCTTTCATCGGGTGGCGACGGGGCGCGCTTCCAGGAATCTGGACGGCTGGATGATGGGGCGCTCGGAGGTTCTGAAAAGTTTCGCGCGCACATCGGATGACGCCGATCTCTCGGTCATCGAAGGGGTGATGGGATTATTCGATGGGCTCCGAGGCCGATCGGAGGAGGGGAGTTCCGCCCAGATCTCAAAGTGGCTCTCCATGCCGGTGATCCTGGTGATCGATGCGGGGGGGCTGGCCCGAACGGCGGCGGCGCTCGTGCGCGGCTGCCAGGCCCTCGATCCGGAATTGAAGATTTCAGGTGTCATCTTCAATCGGATCGGAAGCAAGAATCATCTTGATATTTTAAAGGAGGCGGTCGAGTCGGTCTGCGCGGTTCCGGTCTTGGGGGGATTTCCGAAAGAGGAAGCGATCGCTCTCCCCGAACGTCATCTTGGTCTGGTGCATGCGGCTAAGAGTCTTACCCCTGAGATCCGCGAACGCCTGGCGAAGATGGCCGAGACACTTTTAGATCTCGATCAGATCGCGAAATTGGAATATTTGATAGAGGCGGTTTCCCTTTCCCTCTCCGTTCGTGAGGAGAAGAAACCGGTCCGGTGTAGGATCGGAGTTGCCCTGGATGCGGCCTTTCATTTCTATTATCAAGACAACTTTGATCTGCTGGAGAGGGCCGGTGCTGAGCTGGTCTTTTTCTCCCCGCTCAATGAGGTGGAGATTCCGGCCGATCTGGACGGACTTTACTTCGGCGGAGGATACCCGGAGGTCTATGCAGAGGGGTTGTCGAGAAATCGGACAATGCCCGAGTCGATTCGGAGGTTTTCCGCAAGAGGGGGGCCCGATCTACGCCGAATGCGGCGGCCTGATGTATTTGGCAAACAGGATTGAGACCGTCGAGGGGGCGCCTTCCCGTTGGTCGGACTTCTGCCGGGGCAGGTCCGGATGGGAAAGAAAGTTAAAAGCGCTCGGATATCGCAAGATCGAAGCGCGAGGAGGAGTGTCTTCTTCTTGAAAAGGGAGGGAAGGCGAGGGGACATGAGTTCCACTACTCGGAGTGGATAGAAAGACTCCTCACCTGATTCGGTGAATGGATTGAAGAGACCCTACCGCCTTTTCCGGGGGGAGAGTCGTCCGAGGAGAGAGAGGAAGGGTTATTCCGACGATCATCTCTTGGCCAGTTATGTTCATCTGCATTTCGCTTCGAATCCGAACTATTCCGAAGCGGTGGGTATTTTTATGCGAGGCGCTTTCGACGGCGGATCGGATCGACTGAAGCGAAAAAATAGGTTTATCTAAAGTGGAGGGTCCCATGGAACCAATTTTGAAAACGGAGAAGCCGTCGATCAAGTCTTACAACAAACACCTGCTCGTCTGCACCGGTCCCCGCTGTACCTCGGGAGAAGCGGAGAGTCTCTTTAAGATGATTGGGGAGAAGCTGGCGGCGAATGGGCTGGAAGGCGGGGAATTTCGAGTGAAGCGGACCCGCTGCAGCTGTTTTGCCGTCTGCAAAGGGGGGCCGATCGTGGTGGTTCATCCCGACGGCACCTGGTATTACGGGGTCACCCCGGAGGTATTGGATCGAATTCTAAAAGAGCACGTCAAAGAGGGAAACCCGGTGAAGGAGCACGTTTTTTATCAGGCTTCATTGTGAAGTTAGGACTGCCGAATCAATTGAGGTGAGAGATGAAAACCGTGATCTGAATTAAATTTTAGACCTATCCATTTTGGGAAGGCGGTGTAACTCCGCCACTGCCCCGCAACTGTAATCGGGGACGAAATCTGCAGCGATGCCACTGTCCTGAGGGAAGCGAAGGATGGGAAGGCGCAGAGAGTAGGACGATCCGAGAGTCAGGAGACCGATGGAAGGGTCATCATATGCTCGGAACTTTCCGAGGGGAGAGGAGAGAGGAAAAATGAAGAGATGGATCGGTACGCTTGTTTTATTTGTGGCAATAAATGTTGGGGTTTCCTGGGCAGAAGATCCGGACCGGCAGGAGGAGGAAGAAGTGTCAAACACTCCAATAAGCGAACGGGTCAAAGCCCTTGAAGAGCGGCTCGACAGGCTCGACCGGGTCGAAACGATTAAAAAGGTCGAAGAGTATTTATGCCCGGATGGAGAAATCCACGATGCCCCGCCTCCGGGAGGGCGTTGTCCCGACGGCACGACTCCCGAAGGGAGGATGACCTTCAGAAAGATTCCCTTCTCGAGGAGAGAATCTTTGGATGAGAGAATCGGGGCCGCGCTCGAAGAAGCCGAGTCCAAACGGGTGGCCGTCGGCGGATCGGCCCGAGGGATCGTGCAGCAGGTTTTAAACAGCGAAGAGAGCGACAAGCTTTTTTCCACAGGGGCGGTTGATCTTTTCTTCCTCTCAAGGCCGACGGTTTTTTCGACCTTCTTTGTCGATCTGGAATCGATCGGCGGGGCCGGCCCCGATGAGGTCCTTGGAAGCCTCTCTCGATTGAATGCCGATGCGGAGACACTCGGGGTGACCGACGATGTAAAGGTACGGGAGGCGTGGCTTCATTTTAAACTCCTGGATGACCGGTTGAGGATCGTCGGCGGAAAGATCGATCTGACCAACTACTTCGACCGGAACGCGGTCGCCAACGATGAGACCAGCCAGTTTCTTAATACAGCGCTGGTGAGCAACCCCCTGCTCCGGCAGCCGCCAAATGGTCCCGGTTTGGCCATTCAGTACAACACCGGAGGAGAGATTGGGGTAGCGCTCGGTATTCAGTCACCCAATGACACCGCCTCTACCATCACAGAGAAGGTCTATACAGTGATCGAGATCGACTACCATAGTCACCTTCTTTTCGCGAGGGAAGGGAATTACCGGTTGTGGGGGCGAATTGGAAGAGTCTCGGAGGCGCTTGAGGAGAAGACGTGGGGTGTGGGACTTAGCCTCGATCAACAAATCACCGTGCGCCTCACCCTCTTTGCCCGGGCGGGGATCGGCCGAACGGAGGGTGAGGATCGAAAAGCATACGCCTGGTCGGCCGGGTTTCAGACCCCTTCCCCTTTCAAGGCATCGACGAGAGACCAAGTGGGTGTCGCCTTCAGCCGGCAAGTCGAGGCGGACCGGTCTGAAAATATCGCCGAGGGGTACTATCATCACATTCTCACAGACCGGCTCTGGGTCTCGCTCGATTTGCAGTGGCTTATTTCTGGAACAAACGGCATGACCGGCGATAAAAACGAAAACATCTTTATTCCCGGCGTCCGGACGACCGTCAACTTCTAACGTGGCTCATTCATAAAATGGGAGGAAAGCTCATGTTGAAAAAATGTTTTTGGATCCTGATCGGTTCTATTCTTATTCTCTTTTCCGGTTTTTCCCGAGCCTGGGCCGATGAGCAAAAAAATGCACCGCTCGATCTCGCCTCGTACGATCCGAAGACGCTCGTCTTCGTGGCCAACCGCGATTCCAGCGATATTGCCGTCATCGACACACAGACCGACCAGGTCGTCCGCCGGATTGCCCTGGGCAAATATGCGAATCCTCATATGGCGATGCTGAGCCACAACGGAAAGAAGCTCCTGGTTTCCGCGACCGGCAGGGACCGTTTCCTTGTTGTCGATCTGGCGACAGAGGCGATTGAGAGAACGATCGAAACCGGCCAGGCGCCGGAACATTTTGCGATTACAATGGATGATCGATTCGCTTATGTCGGAAATATGGAAGATTCGACCGTTTCGGTGATCGATCTGAAAGAGGGAAAAGAGGTCCGGCGGTTGAAAGGTTTTTTTGAGCCGCACGGCTTCAGCGTGTTGCCCGGAGACAATAAGGTCTATGTCTCCAATTTCGGCGCGCACGAGGTGAGAAGCGTTGAGATTCCGTCGCAGCAGCTGGCGAAAAGGCTTGCGATCGGAAATGTCCACCGCGCCGCGATTCGGGACCCGGAGCGGTATCAAAGCGAGTTGAAAGGAATTGCCAATCCCACGCCGACGATCGATGGCCGGTTTATCTATGCGGCCGACGGGGATGCCGGTGTGGTGGGGATCATCGATACCGAAACCGACCGGGTCATCAAAACACTGAAGGTCGGCGAGGCCCCCTGGCGGGCGTATGCCTCTCCGGACGGCCGTTTTATGATGGTTCCGAACAATGGAGATGAGACGATTTCAGTCATTGACGTGAAGACGCAGGAGGTCGTGACGACACTGCAAGGAGGAGCGGGAATGACCGGCGTTAATTTTACGCAGGGTGGGAAAAAAGCCTATGTCATCAGCGGGGAAGAGGGCGCTGTCTCCGTCTACGATATGGCCACCTTCAAGAGGATCAACCGGTTAAAACTGGGGGCGAATCTGGCTCTTGAGACGGGTGCAACGACGGTTGACGGATTGAAAGTCTATGTGGCCTCGTCCACGGATGATTCGGTGTATGTGATCGATTCAACCACAGACCAAATAAAGCGGATTGCCAATGTTGGCCGCTTCCCCTGGGGGGTCACTATTCTGGGGGCGGCCAGCCCGAATTACTGTCATTGAAAAATTATTCTGGGGCTGGATACACACAAGGATCTGGGCCTTTTTCTCAGATAATTCTGGAGAACGATAGGGCACATAAGAATTCCTCATGAGCCCCTAATCCATGGAGGCATAAGGAACCTGAATGCCTGCTGAATAGACAGGTTTCGGCTTGAGGCCTGAAGTTCTTATCCCTTCGGGGAGCTTTTAAACCGGCGGTTCACATTATTACCCAGAACCGGCCGGTTGAAACAGTATCCCCGCACAGCATCGCAGCCAAGGGAGGCGAGTCCTTCTGAGATTTCCTTGTTTTCCATCCTTGCACCAAATTGTGAACCATGTTGATCGATGAGCGAACGATCATGGCATCGGCCTTCTCTGTCAAATTCTTGACAAATAACTTGTCAATCTTAATGACAGTTTTTTCAAGTAGGCGGGAGGAAGAGTGACCAATGTCGAAGTTGTCGATTGCGTGGCTAACCGCTTATCTTAAAGGTAAAGCTGAAGTTTCCATCGTGCGCATCGGATCGGCCCCTGAGAACTTTTAATGATCTCCGATTTAAGATGTCTGCCGGCAGATCGTAGGTCTTCAGAAGCCAGACGATATCCTTACAAAGCAGAAATCTTGCAGTTGTGCCACAAAGGTCGACCGTTTACCCGGACCTTTGGCCCACGTCCCGCCAAGAAGAGCAGGTTTTGGGCGGACCGGCGGATAGTTGGTGGAGGGACTTTGATTTTGGCCAGAAGGGGAAAAGGAATTTCGTTCTCATCAATGAAAATCGGAATATTCCTATTCGGAACTTGATACTTGGAAATTTCCCCTCTTGTTTTATCATTTAATCTGTACTAGATTGTATTCAGGTGCGGTCCTCTGGGAATATTTCGCAATGAGTCGCCCGGCCAGAGATTGCCTCCCATAAATCTCGAATTTCCGTTGAGGACACGTCTCAGAAAACCGCCTACTCAGGAAGTCTACCCATGTTGGCTATACTGATTCTGACGACATCGATAGTGCTTCAACTCGCTGCGGCGTATCTTGCCCTGAGATTGATCCGAATCACCGGAAGACGGACCGGTTGGACAATGATCGCTGCCGCTGTTTTTCTGATGGCCCTCCGGCGATGCATTACCTTGTTCGGCTTCTTATTTGGGAACGGAATGCCGGCTCCAGATCCGTTGACCGAATGGGTCGCTTTGATTATCTCGGTTCTGATGTTGGTCGGTATTGGGGCAATAAGCCGTCTTTTTTCCTCCATAAAGCGATCTGAGGAGTCGTTCAAGCAGAGCGAAGAAAAATATCGGACCTTGGTGGAGCAGGCAAGCGATGGCATCCCTTATTGCCGACCCATCAGGAAACTATCTTGATGCAAACGACAGCGCTTGTAGGATGCTTGGTTACACGCGCAATGAAATTCTCCGGTTAAATATACGAAGCATCGTTGCAGTTAAAGACCGTTCTCATGTGCCTCAGGCTATTTTGCATATCAAAGATGGCAGAGAATGGATCGACGAATGGATGCTCGAAAGAAAAGATGGGACAACCTTTTCTGCCGAGATCAGCATGAAAGGGCTTTTGGATGGACGGCTGCTCGGAGTCGTCCGCGATATTACCGAGCGCAAGCGCACAGGGGAAGCGCTGAGAGAAAGCCAGCGGACCCTTGCTACCCTTATGAGTAGTCTCCCGGGGGCCGCTTACCGCTGCCGAAATGACAAGAACTGGACTTTGGAATTCATTAGCGAAGGAAGCCACTCCCTAACCGGTTATTTTCCCTTCTGATTTTACGGAGGGGAAGATCTCGTTCGGGCAACTCATCCATCCGGATGATCAGAAAGCGGTCTGGAACGATGTCCAAACCGCTCTACAAGGGAAGCGACCCTATCAACTGACCTATCGAATCCGCACCCCCTTAGAGGAAGAGAAATGGGTATGGGAAAAGGGGCAGGGAATTTTCTCCCCTGCGGGTGAACTCCTCTTCCTGGAAGGCTTTGTGACGGATATCACTGAGCGCAAGCGGGCGGAAGAATCGCTGCAAGAGCGAGAGGAGCGGCTGCGTGCCATCATTGAGAATGAGCCTGAATGCATTAAACTTGTCGACCGTGTCGGCAACCTTCTTGATATGAACCCCGCTGGTCTTCGGATGATCGAAGCTGATTCTCTGGAACAGGTGGAAGGACAATGTATTTTCCGGCTTGCTGTGGTGGAGCATCGCGAAGCCTTCGAGCAGCTGCACAAACGAGTGCTGCAGGGGGAATCCGGCTCGTTGGTTTTCGATATTATCACTCTCAAAGGCGCGCGCCGCACGCCCGAAACACATGAGACTTTGCTACGAGAAGCTTCTGGTGGGGTAGTGGCTGTGATTGGGATTACTCGCGATATTACCGAGCGCAAGCGAGGCGGAGGAGGCGTTGGTTCAAGCGGAAGCACGGCTCCGGCTTGCGCTTCAGGCAGGCCGGATTGGAACGTGGGACTGGAACATGGCAACCGGACAAATCATCTGGTCCCAGGGTCATGAGGAATTGTGGGGCATGGCCCCAGGTGCTTTCAAGGGAACCTATGCGGAATTCGACGCCCGATTGCATCCGGAAGACCGCGATGGGCTTCAGACTGCTGTAGAGGAGGCCCTCGCGCAGCGTCGGACCTATTGCCACGAGTTTCGCGTCATCTGGCCTGACGGTAGCCTTCATTGGATGGCCGGTCAAGGGGAGCCCCTCTTCGACTCCGCCGACCAGCCGGTTCGGATGATCGGTGTGGTCCAGGACATCACCGAGCGCAAGCGGGCGGAGGAAGCGCTGAGAGAAAGCCAGGCCAGCTTGGAAGCTGCTCAAGAGCGGGCGCGGTTGGGGAGTTGGGAGATCGATGTCGGCGCGCAGCGCGGTTTCTGGTCGCGGGAGATGTTCCGTCTATTCGACCGCGAGCCGGCGCTCGGTCCGCCTACATTCGAAGAGTTCATCGATTTCGTCCACCCGGAAGACCGGCAGATTCTTTTAGCGACCCATGCGCGCATCATAGAGAACAATGAAACGGCGACATTCGATTTTCGCACCAACCCCGGCCGCGGAGCGGTGAAACATTTTCGCGCGACGGTGGACCGTATCGCCGACGCCGCCGGACATCTCGTACGGCTGGCCGGTACTATCCTCGATGTGACCGAGCGTAAGGAGGCGGAGGAGGCGATCCGGCGGCTCAACCAAGACCTGGAGCGGCGGGTCGCGGAGCGGACCGCTCAGCTGGAAGCGGTCAACAAAGAGATTGAATCATTCAGCTACTCCGTCTCCCACGATCTGCGGGCCCCGCTGCGGGCGATGGGCGGCTTCAGCCGCGTCCTCCTGGCAAGATATTCCGACCGGCTCGACCCTCAGGGGAGGGATTTTCTCCAACGGGTCGATTCAGCCAGTAGGCGGATGGCGGAGCTGATCGAAGACCTCCTCACCCTCTCCCGCATCACCCGGCGCGATATGCGCAAAGCGCCGCTGGACCTGACGGCCCTTGCCCGGTCGATCGCGGAAGAACTCCAGCAGCGGAGCCGAAACGAAGGGTCACCTTCCTGATCCAGGATCATATGAAAGCCGAGGGGACCGAGGCCTCCTGAGGATCGCTCTGGAAAATCTGCTCGGGAATGCCTGGAAGTTTACCTCGAAGCGGCCGAAGGCGATCATCGAGTTCGGACGGGTTGAAAAAGAGGGGAAACCGATCTACTTTATTCGGGACAATGGGGCGGGATTTGACATGGCCTACGCCGACAAGCTATTCGGGGCATTCCAACGCCTCCACAGTCTGAACGAATTTGAAGGAACGGGAATCGGCCTGGCAACTGTTCAACGGATCATCCATCGCCACGGCGGGAAAGTCTGGACCGAAGCAGGGGTGGAAAAAGGGCAACATTCTACTTCACGCTTTGAGAGGTTCATCGGTCGATGAGGATCGTTATGTCGTGGCGAGGCGGTTTCTCACTTAGGAACGCTCCTGTCCCGTCTGGGGACCCGCCGGGTTGCCCTTGCGTCATCCACCACCTTAAGGAAACCGATGGCTAAAAAAACGATATTGTTGGTGGAGGACGATCCGGATGACGAAATGCTCACCCGCATGGCGCTTGAAGAGAATCATCTGATGAACGAGATTGTGGTCGCCCATGACGGCGCCGAGGCCCTTGATTACTTGTTCGGCGGGGGAAAGTACGCCGGCCGGGACCTCACAGACCTGCCGCAGGTGGTCCTCCTCGATTTGAAGCTCCCTAAGCTTAACGGTCTCGATGTCCTTCGCGCCATCCGCGCCGACGATCGAACGAGGCTCCTTCCCGTTGTCATCCTGACTTCCTCGAATGAAGAGACCGATCTCCTCGCCGGGTACAACCTGGGAGTCAACAGCTATGTTCTAAAACCGGTCGATTTTCACCAATTCACCGAGGCCGTGAAGCAGCTCGGTCTTTACTGGCTTCTTTTAAACGTGCCTCTTCCCGGAGACAACAGATGAGAAAATCTCTTCACGTATTGGTCGTGGAAGATTCCGAAGATGACACCCTGTTGATCGTCAATGAATTACAACAGATTGGATATGATCTCTCCTACAAGCGGGTCGAGACGCCCAAAGCGATGGATGACGCTCTATGCCAAGCCGGTTGGGACCTGATCGTCTCCGATTACTTCATGCCCCGATTTAGTGCTCCGGAGGCCCTTAAACTCGTTAAGAAGGCCGGACTGGAAATCCCCTTTATTATTATCACCGGAAGCGTGGGAGAGGATATCGCCGTGGCCGCGATGAAGGCGGGGGCGCACGACTACTTGATGAAAGACAATTTGGCCCGGCTCTGTCCGGCCATCGAGCGGGAGTTGAAAGAGGCCGAGAGCCGCCGGGAGCGCAAGCGGGCCGAGGAGGCCCTGAAAGAATCGCGTGAACAGTTACGGAACCTTGCTGCCCGGATGGACTCTCTCCGGGAGAAGGAGCGGACCTGGATCGCCCGCGAGGTTCACGACCAGCTCGGCCAAGTCTTCACCAGCATCAAGATCGACCTCTCGCTGATGCAAAAAGCGCTCGCCCGATCCGATCGCTCAGGTGAAAAGACACTGGCCCTTCTTCACGAGAAGATTGCGTCGATGTCGCACTTAGTAGACGCCGCCATTCGAACGGTACAGAAGATTGGAACGCAGCTGAGACCGGGAGTGCTCGACGACTTGGGGTTGGTTGCGGCGATTGAATGGCAAACAAAGGCGTTCCAAACTCGAACCGGTATTTCGTGCCGGATCAAAACCAACCTTCAGATCGTTGACCTCGACCGTGATCGCGCGACGGCCGTCTTCCGAATCTTCCAAGAGATATTGACAAATGTCGCGCGCCACGCGAAAGCGACACGGGTGGACATCCTGGTAGAGGAAGAGAACCGCCAACTCTTTCTCGACGTAGAGGACAACGGCCTGGGAATTTCCAATCAAGAGATCTCCAATCCCACCTCTCTGGGGTTGCTGGGGATGCGGGAGCGCGCCCTTCTATTCAACGGAGAGATCAGCATCAGCGGCATTTCCGGCAAAGGAACAAAGGTCGGTCTTCGAATTCCGCTGAAAAAGCGAGGCGCCGACAGAAAGGCCCGGAAACCGAGTATCTGAAGATATAAAACAATTAGGAGACAGCGATGGCGACCCCCCTGCGAGCGTTGATCATCGAGGATTCCCAAAGTGATGCAGAATTGATCCTGCTGGAATTGCGGCAGGGCGGTTTTGAACCGACGTATGAGCGCGTCGAGACCGCCTATGAAATGACGGACGCCCTCCGGCGCCAAACCTGGGACGTTATACTGGCCGACTACACCTTGCCGAAATTCAGCGCGCCGGAGGCGCTGGCACTCCTAAAAGAAACGGGGCGCGACATCCCGCTCCTCATCATTTCGGGAAGCATTGGAGAAGAGACCGCCGTGGCCGCGATGAAAGCCGGGGCGCACGACTATTTAATGAAAGACAACCTCACGCGCCTGCCCGCCGCCATTCAACGGGAGCTGCGCGAGGCCGAAAATCGCGCCGAGCGAAAGTCGCTTGAAAAGCAGCTCCTTCAGGCGCAAAAGATGGAGAGTCTCGGCCAGCTCGCCAGCGGGATCTCTCACGATTTCAACAATGTCCTGACCGGTATCCTCGGCTATTCCGATTTGGGCTTAGCCAAAATTAATTTGGAACATCCTCTCTATCCCAACTTTATCACCATCCGAAAGCTGGCGGAGCGGGCCGCAGGGATTACCCGACAGCTCCTTGCTTTCGCGCGCCGGCAGACGATCGAGGCGATCGACCTGAATCTGAATGCGATCATTTCGGACCTCCTTAAACTGATCGCCACGACCCTGGGAGAGGATATCCGAATCAAATTCACTCCCGACGCTGCGCTCAAGACGGTTCATGCGGACATTGCTCAGATCGAGCAGGTCTTGATGAACCTTTGCGTAAACGCTAGAGATGCGATGCCGCAAGGGGGAGCGTTAACCATTGAGACGAAGAATATTCACTTGGAAAAAGCGGACTGCCTCGCTCTTCCGAATGCCTGTCCCGGATCGTACGTTCTCCTCGAAGTGATCGATACCGGAACCGGAATGGAAGAAAAAGTCCGGGAGAAGATCTTTGAACCTTTTTTCACGACAAAGAGTCCGGGGAAGGGAACAGGGCTCGGCCTCTCACTGGTTTACGGCATTGTCCGTCAACACCATGGAACCATCCAGGTTCAAAGCGCCCCTGGTAAGGGACCGCCTTCAAAGTTTATTTTCCATCCGTCGAGAAACCCGCCATTCCCAAACCGTCCCTCCCTCCCTTCCACCGAGAGGATCGGGAACGATTCTGGTGGTAGAAGATGATCCCGCCGTCCGGAATCTTATTAAACTGGTTTTAGACAACTTCGGCTACGCCGTCCTCGCCGCCGACAGCGTGAAAGAGGGGTTAAAAAATATTCCAAGCGCATTCTGATTCAATTACGCTTATTCTCTCGGATATGGTCATGCCGGAGGCAAGCGGAATGGACCTCTTCCGGAAAATACAGGAATTGAAACAAAACGTGCCGTTCCTATTCATCAGTGGCCACTTTAACCACTTCGAAGACCCGGACTTCCTCTTGAGAAACAACTTCCATCTACTCGAAAAGCCTTTTAGCCCGTCGGAGCTGGCGGCGAAGGTCGACGCAATTCTAAGGAAAAAATGAATTTAACCCTTCCGACCGCTCCCGATTTAAATTGCAGTCTATTTTCCTTTCACCTTCGAGAGCGCGTTCATTATGAGTACGATTTCGGAAAACAGTAGAGGTGGAGAGGTATAAAGGATCTAAAACCCTGTCGAAAGGACAGATGTCCCGCGGGAAACGTGAAATTCTTATCCATTTGGTAAGTTTTTGAACCAGTTGGACAGGTCCTTTGGCGGAATCGGTCGGCTGAAATAATATCCTTGTGCGGCATCGCAGCCGAGAGAGGCGAGTACTTCGCAAATTTCCTTGCTCTCCACCCCCTCTGCCACCACCTTCCGCCCCAAATTGTGCGCCAGGTCGATCGTAGAGCGGACGATCATGGCGTCGTCCTTATCCTCGGCCAAGCCTTTGACAAAGGACTTGTCGATCTTGATGACGGCGGCTGGTAGCCGTTTCAGGTAGCCGAGGGAAGAGTAGCCGATGCCGAAATCGTCGATCGCGAGGTGAATTCCTTTTCCGTTCAACTCTGAGAGAATCTCCATCGCGCGCACCGGATCGGCCATCAAGAAACTTTCAGTGATCTCCAATTCCAGAAGGTCCGCTGGCAGATCGTGGGCCTCCAGCAACCAGGTAACCTCCTCGCAAAGATGGGGGTCTTGCAGGTTACGGGCGAGGGAGATTAACTGCCACAAGAACTTCCAGCCCCTCATCCCGCCAAGTCCGGCATTGCCGCCAGCGCCTCCTCCAGCACCCAGAGGGTCAGCGGCTTGATCAACCCGGTTTGCTCCGCGAGGGGGATGAACTGATCGGGCGCCACAGGTCCAAGGTCCGGATGTTGACAGCGCACCAGCGCTTCCACACCGATGGGGCGACTGGTTCTAAGATCTATCTTCGGTTGGTAGAGAAGAAAGAGCTGATTCTTTTGGATTGCCTGGCGCAAACCGGACAAGAGCGCCAGCCGCCGTGTCGTATGGGGATCCCGCTCGGAGGCGTAAACGGCATGGCTGTTCCCGGATTCCTTGGCGGCGTACATTGCAACATCGGCGCGCTGGATGAGTAGATCGGCCTCGCTGCCGTGGTCGGGACAGAGCGCAATGCCAATACTCGCGCCGACATCGACGGTCTGGCCCTCCAGAGAAAAAGGGCGCTCGAGGGTCTTTAAAATTTTTTCCGACGCCATGACCGCCCCTTCAGCCGACTCACCGGGAAGGAGAATGGCAAATTCATCACCGCCAAGCCGCGCCACCGTGTCGGTCATCCTTACGATCTCCTTTAAACGGGATCCGACTTGCTTCAACAAAAGATCGCCGTGGTGATGCCCCAGCGTATCGTTCACCTCGCGAAAGCGGTTGAGGTCCATGATCAGCAGGGCGAGCGGCTTTCCCCGCGCTGCCTGGTTAGGACTGCCTGCTCTAGCCGGTCTCGCAGCAAAACCCGGTTGGGAAGATTGGTTAATGCGTCGTGCAGCGCCTGATGTTCCCGGAGGTCCGCTTCCCTCATGCGATCGGTAATGTCCAGCACGATCCCCTGAATGCACTGAGGCCGGCCGGATTCGTCCCGAACCAGCACCGCCTCCGCATGCACCCAGATCAGTCTCCCGTTGGCCGTCCGCATTCGATAGTCCGAGTTAAAAGGTTCGCCGTCTGTCAGGAAGCGATGCAACTCGGCGATAACCCGTTCCTGATCGATTGGATCGACCTGCTTGATCCAGTATCTCGGCTCCGACATCCAAACCGATGCCGGGATGTTGAACATCCGCTCAATTTGGGGACTCACGTAAAGGGTCCTTTCATCAAGCGTGGTTAAAAACGTTCCGGCCGGGATATGTTCGACCAAGGCGCGGTAGCGCGCCTCAAGAGCATCAAATTCGCGAAGGATGAGGCGATCTCCGCCGATCCGTACCGCCGCCAGCGCCATCAAACCGGCAAATCCGATCCAAAGGAGATTCCGGGTCAGGATCTGATCAGCGTCGGCGAAGGCCTCCGCCTTCGGGACCGCGACGCTGATATAGAATTCTCCTCCCGTTCCGGTCAGGCGGGTGACCCCGAAGAGGTGCGGAACACCAGCCGGTCCGGACGCTTCACCTCGGCCTCCTGAGAGAGGATGACCTGAATGTTCTGCGACTCCGGTGCCGGCTGGCCGATCCACTTATCCGAGTCGGGGTAGCGGACCAGGACGATCCCATTGCGGTCGGTCATCGTTAGCATTGCTCCGGAAGGCAACTTGGCCTTTTTTACCATTTCACTGAGGCGGGAGAGATCGAGGGCGGCGACGGCCACCCCCCGGATCTCTCCAGCATCGTCGAAAATGGGATAGGCGAAATTGACTGAGGGTTTTCCGCTGACGCGGCCGATCTGGTATTCGCCGACGGCAAGGCTGCGTGTTTGAATCGCGCGTTGGAAGTAGTCTCGGTCGGCAACAGTGAGGGGACGTGGAAAGGGAGTGGAACTGCAGAATATGTTTCCGTCTGCCTGGATAACCCCGAAGCCGACATACAGCGGGTAAGCTTTCACAAGATCGGCAAAGAGTCGGCTACAACTAGCCGCGTCTCCGCGGCGGACTTCAGAAAGATGGGAGAGAGTCACGAGGAGTTGATGCGCCCCTTCAAACAGACCTTCCTGACTGCTCGCGGCGAGCCGCGCCAGCCGCAACGCATTGTCCTGAACTTCGATCGTGGCAAGCCGCCGCTGCTCCGAGGCGGTGGAAAGGGCCAGCGCCAAGGCAGGGACGACGGCCAGACATACCAGCAGTAAGAGCCGGGCCCGGAGTGATGGAAGAAAAAGAACGCATTCCGCGTTATCCTCAAAAGGAAACTGATATTTTTGCAGTTTTTATCAGGGAACGAGGGACTCAGTTACTTGAGTACTTATCTTCCTTGGTGATGTTCAGAACAGCGCACACCAGCGGTGTTTATCAAACGCGAGACGGAAAAGGGGTTCTTCTGTCCCTCCCGACCCCCTATTGGACGGCGGTAAATGCCATTACCTGAAAATATACCACAAGTGGTAGAAAGAAAAAGATATACCATCTCCAGGCAAGCATCTAGGGAGTGGCCGAACTTTTATCGAGGAGGAATGATCTCAAATGAGTCAAAGGGAGGACTTCTTTACCGACCGGTGGCCGAGTCCGATCCTTTCTCCCAAGTATTCCGCAAGAGTTTTTTGACATTTGCTAGTCGAATCGATATAATCCCGCACTATTTCGCTCAATCTGTTTCGGGAGAAGTTGATGAACAAGAAATCGCTTCTTAAGGCGATTGCAAAAAACCGTGCGGGTAACGGGATCAGCAAGAAAGCAATGACCGGCATTATCGGCGACACACTTGCGGCCGCCGCCAAATGGGTCGAGAAAATCGGGCGATTCTCCTTCCCCGGCTTCGGAACGTTTACGATGAAGAGCCGTGCGGCGCGTAAAGAGTAATCCGCAGACCGATGAAACGATCATGATCAAGGCAAGTAGAGCGGTTAAATCCAAGACTGGCCCGGCTCTAAAGAAAGATCTATCGTCAGGAAAGGAGTTTATCTGAGTTGAAAAACCAACACAGGGAAATCATTTCCAAGGCAATCCGGCCCCGAGCTTACCAAGCGCGAGCGCGAGGTTGTCAAACTGGTTACAGAGGGTTATAAGAACAAAGAGGTTGCCGAGGAGCTGGGCATCGCCGTCAAAACGGTGGAGACCCACCGCGCCAATATCATGAACAAACTGGCCTTTCGCAACATCGCTCAACTGGTTCGCTACGCGATCCAAAAGGGACTTGTCCAGATCGAGATCGACTAAACCGCCTCACTTTTATCCGCCTCCTGCGCGAGCGCGGGTTAGAGGAGGAGAGCCAGGCACTTCCGAAGCCGATTCACGAAATCACTTTATTTTAAGTCTTTACCGGTCGTGGTCGCAGTCAGTTTTCCATGCTTTACCCCTTTTGTTGCGATGAGCGAATCGGCAATTCTCTTGATCTCACCGCTCCGGCCGCGTACGACCAATACCTCCAGGCAGCGATGCTGGTCCAGATGAATATGGAGGGTGGAGCGGATCAGTGAGGAATAATGGTGCTGCAGGTCGGTCAGCTTCTCCATCAGCTCATGGACTCCGTGATCATAGACAATCGTAATCGTTCCGACGGTTTCTTTATTTTCATCCCATTCCTGTTCGACCAGATGATCCCGTATCAGATCGCGCAAAGCTTCAGAGCGATTGGTATATCTTTTTTCTTCTATATATACTGATCAAACTGTTTGAGAAGGCTCTCGTGGATAGAAACACCAAACCGAACGACATTTGACATCGATCACCCTTTATCTCTCAAAAGGAATTTTACTCCAAAAAGATAATGTATTAAACCCATTTCGTTGTCAAGGCAATGTCGGGCTCTGGACAACCACAGCGCATATCGATTCTGAAAACACTCATGGGTATGTCTATGGGAAATAGGATCGGAAGTGAGCCGGGGCTAAGCACCACGCGATCAGGCAACGTTCTCAGTCTTTCTGCTAATTTGAATTTTAAAGAATGAATCGCCGATTTCCTTTAGATATTTAAGGAGCGATCACTGCGCCAGGATCCGACCGGCTGTCAGTGGAGGATCCACATGAAGGTCGATCGACCTGTTTAGTTGGACAGAGGGAGATTGCCGGGTCGATGCGCTCCGCTGGTATGATATTTACCACGAGCGGTATCCCATTGTCGCGAAAGCCCTTGTTGCCATCTGAAATTAAATCTGATATATATGTAAGTTATGTTGTAAAAAAGCATAACAAGTACCTCTTGGATCTGAGCAAATGTTCTATCGTAAAAAAAACCAACCCCGATTTCGAATGGCCCTCGCTTGTCTGGCCGTTTACCTGCTGCTCTGGGTGGGAAGCGCTCAAGGCTTAACGCTCGTTTCCATGTTAATGGACAGTTCCCATCAAACCTTCCTTTCAGGAAAAAGTAATCAGGTCCGCCTGACCTTTCATCATTCCGGCTATCAGGATGAACATGAACCTTTTCCTGGACATCCTGCTAACGATCATGCCAGCCTGCTGGACCGGGTATTGGCGGTCGGGATGGGAGAGAGCCCCGCTCCCGATCATGAGTTTTATCTCTCCGACCATGAACAGCAAATCACTCCCGCATCCACTGATAAACCCGCACCGGTTTTTAAAATCCTTTTTCCATCAATAACCGCACAGGAGGCGCTGACGTTCGTCCCACCCTTTTTGAATCGTCCCGCTCCGCCGCCTCCTCTTAAAATAAGCACCACCCTTCTCTCGCTTCGCGCTACCGTCCTTCTGATTTAAATCCTCCGACCCCCCTCTCCTGATTCAAGGGGAAGGAGTGGCCTGTTCTCCCCATCAACAGACCTTTTGGAGGATTCATGCGTTCAAAAACACTCACCATCTTAATCTTTATTCTCTTCTTCCTCGGATCACACGCCGGCGCCACCGCCCGCGCTGAGGAATCGCCCCCGACACCGCGTCCTCTGGGGAGCGATCTCCCGTCTTTCCCGCGCCATCGCGCCCCGCCAGGAGATGCCCGACAGCCGAGGGGACGGGGCGGCCACCCGAGAACCGACCGGGGCCCTCACCCTCCGACAAGCTTTAGGCTTGGCGCTGATGCACAATCCGGAGCTTCGGGCCTTCTCCTGGGAGGTTCGCGCGCGCGAGGCGGCGACCCTCCAGGCGGGGCTTCTCCACAACCCGACGATCGGCGCGGACCTGCAGGATCTTGGGGTTTCAGCTTCCCCCGACAGTGTCCCTCAGCCCCAGGGTACTTTACAACTTAGCCAGATCATCGAGCTGGGAGGAAAGCGGACAAAGCGGCGCGAGACGGCGGCGCTTTCGCGCGACCTCGCCGGGTGGGACTACGAAACCAAGCGGATCGAGATCTTCACGCAGGTCACCCAGGCGTTTGTCGATCTGTTGAGAGGCAGCAGCAGCAGGAGTTGACGGAAGAAACAGTCCGGCTTGCCGAAGAGACGGCCCGTGTCGTCTCCGAACGGGTGAAGGCCGGGAAAGTCTCTCCGATCGAGGAGATCCGCGCGAACGTCGCGCTGGCCTCGGCGGGGATCGAACGCGATCGCGCCGGGAAGGAATTAGAGGCCGCCCGAAAACAATTGGCGGCCACCTGGGGGAGTGCGATCCCCCAATTTGAAAAAGCGGAGGGAATACTGGACGCCATTTTTCCTATTCCCTCCCTTTCACAACTGGCCGAGCGTCTGTTCCAGAATCCGGATCTCGCCCGCTGGGCGACCGAAATCGCCCAGCGCCGGGCGGCCGTCGATCTGGAGCAATCGCGGGGCATTCCGGACCTGACCCTGATGGGCGGCATCCGGCGGTACGAATCGACGGGAGACAACGTTTTCATCGTCGGCCTCTCTATCCCCCTGCCGCTCTTCAACCGGAATCAAGGCGGCATTCAGGAGGCGCGCGACCGGCTGGAGAAGGGGGAAGAAGAGCGGCGGGCCGCGGAGGTGCGGGTCGCGACCGCACTCTCCGAAGCTTACCGGGCGCTTTCGACCGCACTTATCGAGGCGACCTCTCTTAAGGAGAAAGTTCTCCCCGGCGCAGAGCAGGCCTTCGAGGCGGTGAACGAAGGATACCGGCTCGGCAAGTTCGGCTTACTGGATGTGCTAGACGCGCAGCGGACCCTGTTCGGCTCGCGGGCGCAACATCTGCGCGCTCTGGCCGACTATCACCAGGCGGTGGCCGAGGTCGAACGGCTGATCGGGGAGCCTTTGGAGGTTACGCGTGGCCGCCCCTAGTGGCCGTTCCATTCTCTGGGCTACATTTTCTAGGCTATCCGAAACGGACAGGGGAAAAAGAGATCGGTCAAAATAACGGAGTCATCAGATGAATAGTGAAAAGTATCATGGCTGTCGGCATCATTCTCCTGGTGGGAATCGTCCTGGCATTGACGATTGTGCGAACGGAGAAAACATACAAGGGGAGCGAATCCCACGAAGAGGAAAAGGGGGATGACGATGAGGTGGCCGCGAAAGGGCCTCATGGAGGGAGGTTTCTGTCGGACGGCGATTTTCAGATCGAGCTGACCATCTATGAGCGGGGAGTGCCGCCGCAATTTCGGGCCTATGCCTACGAGAAAGGAAAGCAGATCGATCCGAGCGAAGTCCATCTGACGGTGGCGCTGCACCGGCTTGGGGGACAAGTGGACGAGATCGGGTTTCAAAAGGAGGGGGACTTTCTCCGGGGCGATAAAACAATCGAAGAGCCGCACTCGTTCGATGTGAAGGTAGCAGCGGAGCGAAAGGGCCGAACCCATCGCTGGGAATATTCACAGGTCGAAGGGCGGGTGGAGATGTCCCCCGAGGCCGCGAAGGCCGCGGGAATCGAAATCGGGACCGCCGGCCCGGTCCGGATGAAGACGGTTCTGGATCTTCCCGGTGAGATCGGGCTGAACCAAAATAAGGTGGCTCATGTCGTCCCAAGGCTCTCCGGAGTTGTAACGGAGGTCCGTAAAAACCTGGGAGAGAAAGTCAAGAAGGGGGAGCTCATCGCAGTCACTAGAGAGCCGCGAATTGGCGGGAGCGAAAACGGAGTACATCGAATCGGTGCACCGTTTTGAATTTGCGCAGGCTGCTTTTGTTCGGGAGGAAAATCTCTGGAAGAAAAAGATCTCCCCCGAACAGGATTATCTGGCCAGCCGGCACGCGCTGGAAGAGGCCGAAATAGCCAGGCAAGCCTCCGAGCAGAAACTGCTGGCGCTGGGACTTTCGCATGCGGATCTCGCATTACTGGCCATTGAGCCGGAAGGGGCGGTGGTGGAGCGGGAGGTCCGGGCCCCCTTTGTTTCGAAAGCGCTGACACGCTATGAATTGAGATCCCCGCTCGACGGGATGATTATCGAAAAACGAATTTCAACCGGGGAGGCAGTTAAAGAGGACGCCGATATCTTCGTTATTGCCGATCTCTCGACCGTTTGGGGAGATATCACGGTCTACGCCAAGGATCTGCGCGCCGTTCGGTTGGGACAGAAGGTCACGGTGCGATCGAAGGAGCTGGGGGAGGAAGCGACCGGAAAGATCTCCGCTTTATCGGCCCCCTGGTCGGTGAGCAGAGCCGGGCCGCTTCGGCCCATGTCGATATACCGAATCCAAAGGGACTCTGGCGGCCCGGTCTCTTTGTGACCGTAGAGCTGGCGCAAGAAGAGGTACCCACGCAGGTTGCCGTTTCCTCTGAGGCCATACAGACCTTCCGGGACTGGAATGTCGTCTTCGTCCAATACGGAGATCAGTTCGAGGCGCGCCCGCTGGAATTGGGGCGAAGCGACGGAAAGTAGAACAGCCGTA
>CP114561.1:640000-4234406 GCA_028865235.1 Candidatus Manganitrophus sp. | reverse complement strand
ACGACCGTATCACCTGGATCAAGCTCGGAAGAGTCAAAACCGCTGCCGAAGAATCCTCCCGCTTGTTCTTTAGAAACCGCAGTCCCGTCGACTTTGAGAAGATAGGCCTCACTGTCATTGGCATTCTCCGTCATCCCGCCCGCCTTTTTAATGTAGCTCGCCACTGTGGCGTTTTTATCATAGATAAACGCCGTTGAATTATAGACCGCGCCGATGACCTGGACTTGCCGCGGCTTCTCCGGGACAAATAGAATGTCCCCTTCTTCGAGAGGAATATCCGAGGGGTGAGCCTTTGAACTTTTCGAGCGGAGCGAGGACAATGCTTATCCTCCCCTTCGCCTTGGCGGCCCGCATCTTTGCAATAAGCAATCGCCGCTGTTCCATGGAAGCCTTTTGCTGCAAGGCCCCCTCGGGGGTCAGCGACGCCTCGATCGATTCCGCAGATTGGGAAAGGATCTGCTGCTCCAGCCGATCGATCGAATCGTTGAGCTGCCGCTGCTGAAGCTCCCGGACCGATTCACGCGTGAAAACGGCCCCCTTCAGATAAGCATTCTCTCTAAACCCGCCGGCGCGCTCGATCAACGAGGAAAGGGTCTCCCCCTTCTCGATCGTATAAGCGCCCGGGAACCGCACCTCACCTTGAATCATCACCGTCCGATGGAGCTCCCATTCCGGAACGGCTCGCACAAAAAGATAATCATTCTCTTTGAGCGCAACGTCCGCCCCCCCTTCTCCATCGAGAACCCTCCCCAGCGCAACCAGGAGCTTCTCCGTTTTCGGCCCTTCCGGCGTCGGGGTCACGCGGGTCAGCTCCGCCTCTTTAGCATAGGCGTAATACTTCAATCCCCCCGCTAGGGCAATGAGATCTTTGACCGTCATCCCGGCGCTGATCCCGTACTCCCCTTCTCTCTGCACCGCTCCGGAGAGCCGGACCATCCTTTGATCTTGAACAACCGAGAAAACCTTCACCAAGTCCCCCGGCTGAACTTGAACACGTTTTTCTTGAATCTCGTCGGAGCCGACCTCTAAAACCTTCTGCTGATTGTGATCGACGATCCGATCGATCTGGATTCGGCTCTTGAAGGCAATATCATTAAATCCGCCCGACATGTCGATGAGCTCTTCAAGCCGTGTCTCCTCTTTCAGCTCATAAATCGCCGGCGATTTGACGTCTCCCGCGATCCCGACGAGGGGACCGACCGGCGGAATGAAGATCACATCCTCCGGCATCAACCGGATGTCCTGGGTCTTGTCTCCCTTTAAAAGAAAATCATACAGATCAAAATGGACCAGTGTCGTTCCGTTTCGTTTGACTTGAATGTTCCGCATCGTGCCGGCCTTACTCGGCCCGCCCGAGGCAAAAAGGGCATTAATCAACGTGGAGAGAGAAGACAAGGTGAAACTTCCCGGCCGCTGCGCCTTGCCGACCACAAAGATCCGAATCGACCGAAGCCGGCCGAGGCTGACATTCATCTTGACCTCGGAGGCTTTGTAGTAGCGGCTGAACTCCTTTTCCAAAAAAGTTTTCCCTCCGCAAAGGTCAGCCCTGCAAGATGAACGATACCGATTTGTGGAATGTTGATCGTTCCGTCCCGATCGATCGCGGAGGAATAGTCCGCATTAACCTTGCCCCAAACGCTAATTTTAATTTCATCCTCCGGACCGAGCAGATAGTCGGGCCCAATGGGAACCGCGTCAACGGGAGCAAAGGTATCGGGAGATTGTTGGAAGAGATCATAACCAAACTGACTGATTGCAGTTGAAATCGTGCCGGCGTTCCTCTCTTGAATATACTTTTCAAAGGCGGATAGTTCTTCATCGGTGGTCTGAGGCCGCTCTCTTTTAGCCGGTGCTTCAGGGCGATTTTCTTGCAGCTTCTCAGACGCCCGATGTTGCTGCATCTGATCTTTCCCTTTTTTGATCTGATCAAAGCTAAACGATTCAGATGTAATTGAGGAAGCGCTGAAGCCTTGAGAAATAGATGGAAGCTCTTGGGCGAACGCGACCGAAAAAGATAAGATCGCTTGCGCGATGGAAGTGATAACAATTGATCTCTTATATAGAAGGAGGAGAGAGAAAGAAAAATTCATCTAAAAGCTTACTCCTGATTTCTCTCGAGTGGCCGGCTGCGTTCTAAGTTTCGGTACACAGAGACGGTCGACTGACAGATGAACAAAAAGGTAAAAGTAAAACGACATTCTTGGCTTGATAAACATTCACCTCAAACAGATCTCTAACGAGGGTCATCAGCACCATCCAAATACTTTTCAACGATGTTTGCCTTTGTTAAGAGATCCCAACTGAGAATTGGGATAGACCAAAAGAAGGAAGTGAAAAAAGTATAGCCCAGGATTGTGATTTGTCAAGTTTATGACGGCGAGCATCCTAATATGGTTTTATTTGGTATACTGACTATACTTTGTAGCAGTTTTATGACGCACAAAATGATACTGTACCGCGTCAGAAATCAATCGATAGATAAAAGCATAACCGAGGTATCCGTGTATCGTCTTTATCTGACGGTCGTCTTCATCATGACTCTTATCGCTCCAACGGCTTGGGCTGCAGAAACAGCACTCATCCGGCTCCCCTCCACTTTCTTCGGACCGAGTGGCCTCCTCTTCACCCAATCGACGGATACTCTTTCCCCTGGAAAAGTGGAGGTTGGCATCGGATTCGCTCACGAACACAGCAGCAACAACCCCGACTACACGATCAATGAGATCTCAGCAACGGCCACGGTCGGAGTCTTGCCTTGGGCGGAGGTCTCCGCGCGTGTTCCTTACATGTACAGCTTTGAAAGTCACGGGATCGAAACGGATGGAATTCAAGGAGGGGAGCTTTCGCTGAAGTGGCGTTTTCTCAATCAAGATGAAGATTTCGGTCTTCCTGCAATGGGTGCTTCTCTGACCTATTTCTCACCGATCGACAGCAAGGTCAATACATTCGATGTCGTCGACTCCTGGGGGCTGAAGGGACTCTTCCTGGCATCGGCCGAAGTCGACATCTCTCCTTCGTTGCACTACTCCTATCACGCCGGTCTATACGCCAATGCAGGTATTTTCATTCGAGACCTCGGCAAACCGACGGAAGAAAGACACGGATTACTCGACCTGGGAATGGCGCTCCCCCTCAGTCCATCCCGCCGGCTCCAACTGATTTTGGAAGCAAACACCACCCTGAGAAACGAAATTCCGCTGCAGGGTAATTACACAGGCCTGACTGCGGCGCTCCGGTATGTGACCTCTTCTTTCCAGCTGACGGGAGGGATGCAACGCCGTTTAAAACAGGATGATGAGGATGTAGAAATCGAGGATACCAATCCAGATCGATTCATTCTTTATGCAAGCTACCTGTTCTGATCTAGAATTGCCAAGCAGCCGTCAACATCCCATACATGTTTTGTTCATCCAACGGGAGGAGTTTTACGTTCTCAATCTCCTCATAGATCAGCCGAACGGAATAGGAAAATCCTGTTCTTTCGGAATAAACGGCGTCTCCCCCCCAACGGCGTATTTTCTCTTGAACAGGCGAAGAGAGGCGACGATTCTGCTGTTCATAATCCACTCCACCGATCCACCCTCCCCGAAATGGTAATTCCGCCCGAACATAAAGATCTTTTGCATCGCTCCCCATATGATGTCCGATGACGTTCCCTCGATAGGTATATCCGGAGGTGTAGAGGGAATGGGTGTACCAGACGTCCGGAGCGCCGCTCACATGGTTATTCGCATATTCTACGAGCACTCTCCGCCCTTCATACAACCATTCGAGCCCCATAAGCATCGCCGGCTTGCTCGGCCGAAAACCGGCCTCGTCCTCCCCACCATATTCACCGTAGAGTTCCAGAGTCTGTCCCGGCAAGATCCCGCCGATCGGTAGAAGCAAGCGCAGATCGACTCCCCCCAGTTCGTTGACCTCGTACTTGCCGGACCGATTGGGATCGCTGAAATACAACCTTCCAAAGTCGACCGGCGAGAGATCCGGCCGTCCCTCCCCGCCGAACATCGTGATGCGAGAAACGCCGATGATGATTTCCTCTCGCGGGCGATAAACCAACCGAAGGCCCAATAAGCGGACGTTCGAAAAATCTCGATTCTCTTCGAGCCGGGTCAAAAAACTTTCCACTTCAAACCTTCCCAGCCGCGCCAAAAAAACCAGGCAGAGAGAAGGGCGCGGCGGATCCGACGTGGATGAGGTCAAACGGAAACGTATTGTTGGAAACAAGCAGCGCCCCGTGACGACCCGGCCCCCACCAGAGGGAGTCGCGTCCGATCTTTAGCGCGACATTCCAAAACACGAAACGAAGATAACCCTTTCGCAAAAACAGGTCTCTCCCCTCCCTCGGAGAAACTTGAACCGGCATCAAGACCGCAGAGAAATAATCCCCGACAGAAAATCGGGAATAAAGCGACGTCTGAAGATTGGGACCGTCGAAGATCAGATCTCCCCAGTGATTCTCACGGAGGCGGCTTTCCTCTTTCTCTAAATCGGCCCAAGAGAATTCGGTCGTCAGGCTGTTCTCAACCTCGAAAGCTTTTGTGTAGGAGGGAAATGAAACGGCGAAGAGGAAAATCGTGATCAAACAAAAATGGTTTCTCTTATAAAAATGCATGATCATCCGAAGAAGCGCATCGTTCATAACCTTTACAGTATAGTCGAGGTTTCGGAATTTGTAAGTTAAACCACAATGAGCACCATTATCATTGCGATTAAACCTGAGTTTCGTTGCAAATCGCTGCGAAGATCGTGCAGCGTCCTTCCCCCTTATCGTTAGATCTGCGAAAAAGCGCTCTTACTTTCTTCCTTTTCCCAGGTATAGAGGTTGCACCCCGACGAGCGACAGGACTTTTCTTTTGCAACAACATTGTTGAAATCAAATGCGCAAAACCAAAATGGGCCGTCATGATTGTCAATGCAACCAAATCCTTTCCGCTGATCTGCTTTTCTTCCGGCCGGTTGCTCTTTTTCTCAATTGTTGTTTTGATCGGCATCGTCTTGGCCGGATGCTTCAGACTGCGCGGGTCGCACGGCGGGGGCCAAACCTCTTTCGATCCGCCGAGGAAGATCTCCTCCCGCGACATCGCACTGCCTGACGGGTACCGGATCGAGCCGGTGGCGACCGAGTTGACCTTTCCGACCGGTGTGACATTTGATGAAGAGGGCCGGGCCTATGTCGTTGAATCGGGTTACTCCTACGGCGAGGTCTGGACCACCCCGCGGCTGCTCCAGATCGACCCGGCGGGAATCACCGTGATCGCATCGGGCGGGAAAAACGGTCCCTGGAACGGCGTCGCTTATCATCAAGGGGCCTTCTATGTCGCGGAGGGGGGAACCCTTCTCGGAGGACGCATCTTGAAGATCACGCCGGACGGAACCATCACCCCATTGATCGAGAATCTCCCGAGCATGGGAGATCATCACACCAACGGCCCGGCGATCGGCCCCGACGGCGCGCTTTACTTCGCGGTGGGGACCTTCACCAACTCCGGCGTCGTCGGAGAGGACAACGCCCACTTCGGATGGCTGGCGCGCTACCCCGAAGCGCACGACATTCCCTGCCGGGACATCACCCTGAACGGCGAAAACTACACTTCCAACGATCCAAGGACCCCCGATCCGAACGACACTGCCGTCACCGGCGCCTTCTCCCCGTTCGGTACGGCAACAGCAAAGAATGAAGTCATCTCCGGAAAGATCCCCTGCAGCGGATCAATTTTGCGAATCCCAATCGACGGCGGAGAACCGGAGCTGGTTGCCTGGGGGTTTCGCAACCCGTTCGGATTGGCCTTCGCTCCGGACGGAGCGCTTTACCTGACCGAGAACAGCTATGACGACCGCGGCAGCCGGCCGGTGCATGGAACGGGCGACCCGCTCTGGCGGGTCACGCCGGGCGCCTGGCACGGATGGCCCGATTTTCACGGAAGATCCCCGCTCGATCGTGGAGATCACCATATCCCCCCCGGCAAGGAGCGCCCGAAACGCCTGCTCGCCGTTCATCCGGACAAACTCCCCGAGCCGGTCGCACTTCTCGGTGTCCATTCGTCCTCAAACGGATTCGATTTCTCACGGAACCCTCAGTTCGGTTACGCCGGACAGGCCTTCATCGCTCAGTTCGGCGATCAGGCGCCGGTGGTCGGCAAAGTCCTCTCCCCGGTCGGCTTCAAAGTCGTCCGGGTCGATGTCGAGACCGGCGTGATCCATGACTTCGCCGTAAACAAAGGAAAGACGAACGGGCCCGCCTCCCGAATCGGCGGCGGGGGTCTCGAGCGTCCGGTGGCGGCGCGGTTCAATCCGAAGGGAACCGCCCTCTATATCGTCGATTTCGGCGTCATGAGCATGGACAGCCAGAAGGGAGTCATCCTCAAAAGGGAACGGGGTGTCCTCTGGCGAATTACCCGGAAGTAATCCCATGACCTTTGCGATAAGACCCACCCGATTTTATATTCTTCCCTATCCTTGACCGCTCTTCTCATGTTGACAGGATGCGGCTCGGCACGGCGAGGTGAGCCGGTCGCCCCACCCCTTTACCGCCTCTTCATCAACGGTAACGCGCGGGGAGACGATCTTTATGCACGCTTGTAATCAATGCCATCCCAAAGGCGAAGCCGGTCTCGGTCCGGCGCTCAACAACAAACCGCTTCCGGCGTTCATGATCCGATTTCAGGTTCGCCACGGTCTGGGAGCGATGCCGGCTTTCTCGAAAAAGATCTCAGCGACCGGGATCTCGATCGGGTCATTTACGCATACATAAAAGCGTTCGGAAAATGGATGATTAAAGAAAACTCGATCATGAAGCGAGAAGGCCGGCCCCTTTCTCCCGCACCACCCTCCCCGATCCAGCTCTTCTATTTTTCTTCTCATGCGGCCCTATTTTGAGCTGATGCGTCCCCCGAATCTCTGGACGGCCGTCGCCGAAATATCTTTGCCGGGCATGTCGTCGCAGGTCTGCCTAACCCTCCGCCTCTCTCTTTATCCTTTCAGTCTCAACGATCGGACTGTATGGCGGAGGGGTCGTTCTCAAGGATCTATTTGACGCAGAACTCGACCGAGTAGAAAGGCCGGAGCGCCCGATTCCAAGCGGCCGCGCTTCGACGCGAGGCGCGACCCTCTTAGCCATCGCTCTCTTTTCGATCGGAATCGGCGCTGCCTTCATGGTCGGTTCCACGAGCGGACTCCTTGCCATCGGAATCGCCGCATCTGCGCTCTTCTTTACGATGCACGGGCAAAACATTTCCCGATCATCGGGCCGATCAACATGGGTTTCTGCCGTGCGTTGAATCTCCTGCTCGGCGTCAGCGCCCATCCCTCGGCGCCGCTTATTTTTTGGCCGCTGGCGCTGGTCCCTGGACCTATATCGCCGCCGTCACCCTGCTCAGCAAAGGAGAGGTCCATGGCGGAAGAAGGAGCATGATTCTTCTCTCCTCAGGAATGATCGCTGCCGTCCTACTCGCTCTCTCGGCGCTTGTTCTCTTGAATCCAAACGGCTCTCTTTGGGCATTCGGTTTTCTTGCGCTTCTTGTGATACGCCTTCTTCCCCCGTTTCCGGCAAGCCTACCAGGTGCCGGAGGCCCAGCCGATCCGGAGGGCGGTCAAAGAATGAGCCCTGCTCATTTTTCTCGATGCCCGCCATCGCGGCCCTGTTTGTCGCCCCTTTTTTATTCCCTGTTTATTCTCGCTTTTCGCCCGATGGCAACTCATCTGGCAAAACGAATGGCGGTCACTTGAAGCTTAAAGGACAGCGATGACGATTCAACAGCGTATCAGTGTGCCGTTCCGGTACCCTGTCCATTTCACTCGCAACCTCTTCTCCGACGGAGAACCATTTGCTTCAGCAGACCGTGGAAGAAGACGGCGCCGAGGGTCCCGGAAAGTCCTCTTTGTCATCGATCAGGGGGTCTCCGATCACCATCCGCATCTTCTCGAATCGATCGAACACTGTACCATCTCAGACCGCTTCCGATCTAGTCTCCAGTCCGCTCCGATTGAAGGAGGCGAAGGGGTCAAGAATGATCCTTCTTCTGTCGCCCGCGTCCATGAAGCGATTCATCAGCACCGGACTCTGCCGGCACTCCTATCTTGTTGCGATCGGAGGAGGGGCGCTGCTCGACATGGCCGGATATGCCGCGGCGACGGCGCACCGCGGGATTCGGCTGATCCGTGTGCCGACGACGGTATTGGGCCAAAACGACGCCGGGGTCGGGGTGAAAAACAGCATCAACGCCTTCGGGAAGAAAAACTTCCTCGGCGCCTTCAGCCCTCCATTTGCCGTCCTGAACGACCGCGCGTTTTTGACCACCCTCTCCGACCGGGATTGGCGGAGCGGAATATCCGAAGCGATCAAGGTCGCCCTGATAAAATCCAGACCTCTTCTCTTCTTTGGAGCGCCTTGAATCGGAAGCGCCTCTCTTGGTAGCGCGCGACATCGATGCGATGGACGCGCTGATCATCATTCGCTGCGCCGAGCTGCACGTTGACCACATTGCGGCAAACGGCGATCCGTTTGAGCGCGGCTCCTCCCGCCCGCTCGATTTCGGCCACTGGTCGGCCCACAAGCTGGAGCAGATGACCCGCTATACCGTCCGGCACGGCGAGGCGGTCGCCGTCGGAGTCGCCCTCGATACCACCTACTCTTATCCTCGCCGGTCTGCTTCCGAACGGTCCGAGTGGGAGAAAATTCTCGCGCTCCTTTCGGCGGTCGGACTTCCCTGCTTACCGCTTCCGGAGCTGCGCCACCCGGCGTTGCTGCACGGCCTCGATGAATTTCGGGAGCATCTCGGCGGACCGCTCACCATGACCCTTCTTCAACGGGCGATCGGCGATGGAATGGAGGTTCATGAGATGGATGAAGCGGGAAATTCTTCGAGAGGGAATCGACCTCTTGGAAAAGGCCCGTGGAGCAACCAAGGAGAGAGCAACGATGGAAAGGCGTCCCTCGCCGGCCCAATGACCGGTCGTGCAATTAGTCGATGAATATTTTATTGAAAACCGGACCCGGCCTGCTCGATCTCGCCGCCTTCTTGGACCGTCTCGACCGCGCCGCCGATCCCGCCGTCGATGCCGACTTTCGGATGCAGGCGTTTCGGGAGGCGGTCCGGACCTTGTCCGGATCAGACGGGGACCGCGTCGGGCGGATTCAGATGATCTTCAGCGATCCGCGGACGGAGCCGACCGACGGCCCGGCCAAAAGTCGGCCTGCGGGGCGTACCCGCCCGGAGAAACCGGGAGAACGGATGATGGAGTATATCGACATGCACGCCCATATGGCCTCCCGAACAACCGACGATTACGAACAGATGGCGCTGACCGGCTGTGTGGCGCTGACCGACCCCGCCTTCTGGGCCGGCTTCGATCGCTCCTCGGCCGACGGCTTCGACGATTATTTCCATCAGCTCACGGAAGTAGAGCCGAAACGGGCGGCCCGGGTCGGCATACGGCACTACACTTGGCTCTGCCTTAATCCGAAGGAGGCCGACAATCGCCCGCTCGCGCGGGCAGTCCTCGAAAAGATCCCGAAGTATCTCGACCGGCCGAATGTCCTCGGGATCGGAGAGATCGGACTCTTGAACCGGGTCACCCGGAACGAGGTGGCTACCTTTCAGGACCATCTCGACCTCGCCGTTGCGCACAATCAGATGATCTTGATCCATACCCCGCATCTTGAAGGACAAATACAAGAGGAACACGGATCATCGTGGAGACCCTGCTGAAAGATGGGCGGATCGATCCCGGACGGATCCTGATCGATCACGCCGAGGAACATACAATCGGGATGATCCTGGGAAACGGTTTCTGGGCGGGGATCACCCTCTACCCGCAGACCAAGGTTCTCCCCAACGGGCGATCGACATGATCGAGAGGGCCGGACCGGATCGGATCTGCGTCAGCTCCGCCTGCGACTGGGGGCCGAGTCTCCCGATCGCCATTCCCCGCTTCGCCCTTGAGATGCGCCGGCGCGGCCATTCGGAAAGATCGATTCGAAAAATCATCTATGAGAATCCGGCCGCCTTTCTGAGCCAGTCTCCCCGCTTTATCCTCAGAAAGATGGCAAACCGGAACGGACAAAGAGCGGTCCCGTCCGCTCCTTCGGGGGCGCGGTAAAAAGATGCGGATCGGACCGGACAACGCGTTTCACCTGACCTACTGCTCCAACATCCATCCGGAAACGGATGGCCGGGAGGTTTTCGGAAATCTTCAGAAGTATGCGCCGGCGACTCAAATCGATCCTCTCCCCTGACAGGCTCCGTTCGGCATCGGCCTTCGCCTCTCTTCCAAAGAGAGCGAGGCGCTGCTGGCAGAAGACGAAATCGATCGGTTCAAATCGTTTCTCGACGATAATGGTCTTTATCTCTTCACCCTCAACGGATTTCCCTTCGGCGCCTTCCATCGGCAACGGGTCAAGGCGGGGGTCTTCGCCCCCGACTGGCGGACCGAAGAGCGGCGCGCTATACCCTCCGGCTGATCGAGATCCTACGAAGGCTCCTCCCCGACGGAATGGAAGGGAGTATCTCGACCTCCCCGCTGTCATATAAACGATGGGTCATTCCCAATGATCCGGAGAGCTGGGAGAGGATGATTCGCCATCTCGTCCAGGTCGCCTCCGCGCTCGTCTGCGCCAAAGAGGAGAGCGGGAAAGTGATCCACCTCGATATCGAGCCGGAGCCGGACGGCCTCATCGAGAACAGCATCGAGGCGGTCGATTTTTTCCGGAAATATCTCCTCCCGATCGGCGCGCCGCTTCTGTCCGTCGCGCTCCAACGCCCGGTTCCCCGGGCCGAACGGGATCTGCTCGAACATATCCGACTCTGTTACGATACCTCCCATATGGCGGTCGAATACGAGGAGGCGGAGAGCGCCCTCGACCTCCTCCAAAAGGCGGGGATCCAAATCGGAAAAGTTCAGATCAGCGCCGCGCTGGAGATGGCCGTTCCCTCCGATCCGGAGCCGCTCAAGGGGCTCTCCGATCGGCTCCGTCCTTTTCGGAGTCGATCTACCTTCACCAGGTCATCGAGCGCAATGCAAGAAGGTCTGCACCATTATGCCGATTTAAGCGACCTCTTCCCGATCACCCGAAGCCTCGATTCCCGCGAGTGGCGGATTCACTTTCACCTTCCCTCTTTTTCTCCGGGGAGGGACCGCTCCACTCCACACGGGGCGAAACCGCTCGTCTCCTCCAACTCCTTAACAAGCGGCGGTTCACCTCTCATCTCGAGATCGAGACCTACACCTGGGACATCCTCCCCCCCGGTTTGAAGCGGGACCTGGTTGAATCGATCGCCGAGGAGTATCGTTGGGTGCTGGAGCAGATGAATTTGGTAAATCTCATGAACGGTCCCCTCATGCTGAAGAAAACGGTCGTCATCAATGTGGTCGGACTCACACAGCGGCTTCTCGGCCCCGCCACCCCTTCTCTGTCGGAATGGGCAAAGCAAGGGAAGGTTGTTCCGATCGAAGCGGTCACCCCGGCGGTGACCTGCACCGCCCAGGCGACCTATCTGACCGGGAGCTGGCCCGAGCAACATGGGATTGTCGGAAACGGCTGGTATTTTCGGGATGAATGCGAGATCAAATTCTGGCGGCAGTCGAACCGGCTGGTTCAGGCGCCGAAGCTCTGGGAGATCGCCCGCGCGGCCGATCCGGGCTTTACCTGCGCCAATCTCTTCTGGTGGTTCAACATGCACTCGACCGCCGATTATTCGATCACGCCGCGCCCGATGTATCCCGCCGACGGCCGAAAGATCCCCGATATCTATACCCGGCCGGGAGCGATCCGGAAGAGATCCAGGCCGATCTCGGCCCGTTCCCCCTCTTCCACTTCTGGGGGCCGGCCACCTCGATCCAATCAAGCCGATGGATCGCGGAAGCAGCCCGGTGGATCGACCGGCACTACAACCCGTCCCTCACCCTGATCTATCTTCCGCACCTCGACTACAACCTGCAGCGGCGCGGTCCCAACGATCCTTCTCTCGCGCAGGACCTCCGGGAGATCGACGCCGTCTGCGGCGACCTGATCCGGCACTACGCGGCGGCCGATGCAGAGATCCTCTTTCTTTCGGAATATGGGATCACGCCGGTGACGAAACCGATTCACCTCAATCGAATTTTCAGGGAACAAGGTTGGATCGCCCTCCGCGAGGAGTTGGGACGGGAATTGCTCGATCCGGGGGCGAGCGCCGTCTTCGCCGTCGCCGACCATCAAGTCGCCCATATCTATCTGAACGACCTGTCGAAGGAGGATGCGGTCCGCGCCGTCCTGGAGAAGACGCCCGGGATCGAATTGATCTTCGATGAAGAGGGGAAACGCCGACGCCACTTGAATCACCCGCGGGCCGGGGAGATGATCGCCGTCGCTTCAACCGACGCCTGGTTCACCTATTATTATTGGTTGGATGATCGCCGGGCGCCCGACTTCGCGAAGAACGGTCGATATCCATCGCAAGCCGGGATATGACCCGGTGGAGCTTTTCATCGATCCCGCGATCGCTTTCCCGAAATTAAAAATCGGAGGGCGGCTCCTCCAAAAAGCGCTCGGATTTCGGACCTTGCTCGATGTCATTCCGCTCGACGCCTCCCTGGTCAAAGGCTCCCACGGACGTCCCACCGACTCGCCCGATGAAGGCCCCCTCTTTATTACACAACGGCCCAACCTCGTGGAGAGCGATTCGCTCCGGGCGACCGGCGTCTGGGATCTGATCTTAAGTCATCTCGTTCTAGAACGCGGGAGAGAATTCTCCCGCCGCCGACCGTCTCTCATCTCCCGCTCAAAGATTCTTGACACTTTCATTATTGACTCTCTTATCCTTTTCGACGTTATCGGATGGCTTCACCCACGAAAAGGAGGAAAACCGATATGAGATACGCCGTTCTCGCTGGACTCGGATTGATTCTACTCAGCTCCGCCGCCTTCGCAGAAACGAAGGCGGAGGCCGACATTATAAACGGACAGGGTGAAAAGATTGGCACGGCGACCTTTACGGAAGGGGAGAGGGGGTGAAGATCGCGGTCTCTGTTTCCAAGCTTTCACCCGGCCAGCATGGCCTTCACATTCACGCCGTCGGAAAATGCGAGGGTCCCGACTTTAAATCGGCCGGAGGACATCTCAATCCGGAAGGGAAAAAACATGGCTTGCAAAGCCCGGAGGGCCCCCACATCCGGCGACCTTCCGAATCTGACCGTCGGACCCGACGGAAACGCCAAGACCAGAAGTGACGACCAAACGGGTCACCTTCGGTGAGGGAAAAAACTCCCTCTTCCAACCCGACGGCACCGCCCTGGTCATTCACGTCGCCCCCGACGACGAAAAGAGCGACCCGATCAGCAACGCCGGTCCCCGGGCCGCATGTGGGGTGATTAAGAAGAAATAGAACGACGAATCAAGAGAAAGGGGTGTGGATTTCACCCACACCCCTTTTTCAGACCAACAATCCGCTCTTTCCGTTGGAACAGGGATGAGCGCGTTTCTTCAACACCTCCTCCGCAGAACCAAGCAAAATAAAGGTGAGGGATCGTTTCACCTCCTCCGGCACATCCTCCAGATCATTTTCGTTCCGCATGCGGAAGAAGAATTGTCTTTCACCCCCCCACCCGATAGGCGGCCAAGACCTTCTCTTTAATGCCGCCGACCGGCAGCACTTTCCCCCGAAGGGTAATCTCCCCCGTCATGGCGAGATCGTTCCGCACCGGCCGTCCGGATGCAAGTGAAGCGATCGCCGCGACCATCGTGACCCCGGCAGACGGACCGTCTTTCGGAATCGCGCCGGCGGGGACGTGGATGTGGACGGTCTTCCCATCGAAGACCTTTGGATCGATTCCCAACCGCTCGGCATTCGATCGAACGTAGGAAACAGCCGCCTGCGCCGACTCCCGCATGACGTCGCCCAAGCATTCCGGTCAAAATCAAATGCTCTTCATGGCTCTGCATCATCGTCGCCTCGACAAAGAGAACATCGCCGCCGGTCGGCGTCCAGGCCAATCCTGTTGCGATGCCGGGCCGATCGATCCGCTCGGCGACTTCGTTCATGAACCGAGGCCGCCCCAGATATTCGGGAATCTTGTCGGCGGTGACGGCGATCGGCGCCGGCGTCCCCTCGCTGATCCGCCGGGCCACCTTCCGCAAGACTCCGGCGATCGCCCGCTCAAGGTTTCTCACCCCCGCCTCGCGTGTGTATTCCCGAATAATCCGCCGGATCGCCTCATCTTCGAGCGTCACCTCCTCCGCCTGGAGACCGTTCGCTCGAAGCTGTCTCCGGAAAAGATAGCGGCGCGCGATGTGAAGCTTCTCCTCCTCGGTATAACCCGACAAAGAGACGATCTCCATCCGGTCCTGAAGGGCGGATGGAATCGTATCGATCGTGTTCGCGGTGCAGATGAAGAGGACTTTTGTGAGATCCACCGGCACGCCGAAGTAGGTATCGACAAAGGCATGATTCTGCGCCGGATCGAGCACCTCCAATAACGCGGCGGAGGGATCGCCATGAAAGCCGACGCCGAGCTTGTCGACCTCATCCAGCATAAAGACAGGGTCAAACGTCTCCGCGCGGCGGAGCGCCTGAATGATCCGGCCCGGCATGGCGCCGATGTAGGTACGCCGATGCCCCCGGATCTCCGCCTCGTCATGGATTCCGCCGAGGCTGATCCGGACGAACTTCCTTCCCATCGCCCGCGCGATCGACTGTCCGAGCGAGGTCTTTCCGACCCCCGGCGGCCCGACGAAGCAGAGAATCGGCTCGCGAAGCGCTTCATCTTCAGGCGTTTGTGGAAGCGGCCCCGCCTCCGCGACCAGTCCCGCCTCGCCGGCCCCGGTCAGGGGAACGGCGGCACGGCGCTCTTCCCGCAACTTTCTCACCGCCAGGTATTCGAGAATCCGCTCTTTTATTTTTTCGAGGTCGTAGTGATCCTCATCAAGGATTTTCCGCGCATGACCGACGTCGATTTGCCCCCCGGTCGTCTTTCCCCAAGGAAGGCTCAACAACCAATCGAGATAGGTGCGAATCAGACCATGCTCCGCGGCGGCCGGCGGCAGGCGCTCCAACCGGACAATTCGCGTTCGGCTTCCTTCCGCGCCTCTTCCGGAAGCGGCGCTTCTTGCAGCCGGCGTCGGAACGCCTCGATCTCCGCCTGTTCGGGATTCTCCTCCCCCAGTTGCCTCTGGATCGTCTTCATCTGCTCGCGAAGAACGTAGTCCCGCTGCGCCTTCGACATCTCCTCTTCGGTCTCGCGCGTGATTTTCTGCCCCAGCTCTCGAACCGCCACCTCATGCTGTAACAATTCGATCAGCCGCCGCAGTTTGGCCGGCAGGGAATTGATCTCTAAAAGATCCTGACGCGCGGCGACCGAAATCGGAACACTGGTCGCCACCAGATAGACAATCTGACGCAGGTCGGTGAGCGCCTGGATGGCGCCGCTGAGTTCATCGGGAAGCTCGGGGATCAGCGGCGTCAGTCGCTGGATCAGATCTCGAACGGCGCGAATAAACGCTTCGACCTCGACCCCTTCTTCGATGATCTCGGGAGCCCGTTCAATCCGGGCGACAAGGTAGGGCTCCGTCCTGGCGAAATCGACGATTCGGACCCGCTCCAATCCTTGGACCACCAGACGGAGGGTCCCATCCGGCGCCCGAAGGAGTTGCTGAATAACCGCCGCGGTCCCCATCCGATAGAGATCTTCCGGCCCGGCGGGACGTGCCTCGACGCTCTTTTGCGCGACCAGGAAGATCATCCGATTGGCGCGCATCGCATCCTCCACCAGCTTCACCGACCGCTCCTGGCCGACGAGAAGCGGGATCACCGCCATGGGGAACGCCACCGTGTCTCGTAATGGAAGGACCGAGAGCGCGTCCGGGAGGGAGGTTCCTTTCACATCTTCTCTTCCATCTTTTTCATCCGCCGTCATCGATTCACCTCCATTTTCGGTAAGATCACACAGAGAAAGCCGAGTTCGTATCGGGCCGCTGACCTGCTCGCGATCGATATTCGGCAAAACAGGCACTTCGATGCGAAAAGGACCGTAACGAACCTCCATCGCGTGAAAACGCGCCGCATCGGAAAGCAGCCAAGAGCGCACCCCCTCCACCACCAATGTATCGTCATAAAGGGTGATCTCAAAATCCTCTTCCCTCAATCCGGCAATCTCCACCTTCACGATCAGCCGATCTTCGGTCTCATAAAGATCGACCGGCGGCCGCCATTGAGGCCGGGCCACCATCACCCGGCGCCGGGATCCCCATAAATCTTCCAACGACTGCGGCGGCGCATCTTGAGCGACCTCCGCGTAACGGTAACGTATCAGGCGATAGCGCATATTCCCTCCTGTCCGTCGCATGACCCAGCCGGTCAACGGGTGTAGAACGCAACGATCAACGCTTCATCGATCTCGAGATCGATCTCTTCCCGATGGGGCCGGTCGGTCACCTCTCCCCCCCGTTCTCGCGGCGGAGCCACGAGACGGTCGGCTGGCGCGCCGCCATTTCATCCTGCACTTCCGACATCGCCAACGCCCCTTCTTTCAAGTCGATCTTCTCGCCGGGGGAGACGAGATAAGAGGAGATCGTCACCGTCTCATCATTTACCAGAACGTGCTGATGCGCGATCATCTGACGCGCCATCAAACGGGTCCGCGCCAGCCCCAATCGATAAACCACATTATCCAGGCGGCGCTCCAGCATCTCCAGCAAGGCCCGCCCCAGCGGCTCTCCCGAGCGCTGCGCTTCGGCCTACATATCGGCGGAACTGCGCTTCCCGCACCCCGTAGATATCTTTGACCTTTTGCTTTTCGCGCAGTTGACGGGCATACTCCGTCGGCCGGCGCACACCGCGGCTTCCCCCCGGAGGAACATTCAGCCGGCGCTGGAGAGACGCTCCCCCGTACCGAAGAGGTCCATGCCGTAGCGCCGGGAGGTTTTATGTCTCGGTTCCCGCTTTGCACCCATACGCTTCCTTTCTCAGCAGGTTTTATATAGATAAGTCCGAATCGACAAAAGACAAGGGCGATCTTTTTTTCGTCTATTTCTATTATAGGGAAGGGGGATGCGTAAGGAAATGGGTCGGTAGGGATCAGGTTTGAGTCGAATAGAAAGAAATGCCGACATTAAAAATAATAGGGCGATCACGAAAATCGCCCTACGGAACAGATTCGAATTGAGAAATTTAAGAAGCGGGCTGAGGCCGAGGACCTTGAACTAACTCGATGAGGTGGTCGATCGCTTTTTCAACTTCGATCTTTTGTTTTTCGCCGGTGCGGCGGTTTTTTAGTTCCACGAATCCTTCGTGGAGATTCTTCTCGCCGAGGACGACTTGGTAAGGGACGCCGAGGAGATCGGCATCATTGAACTTGACCCCGGCCCGCTCGGAGCGGTCTTCGATAATCGTCTCGATCCCGGCGCGGAGCATCGACCCGTAGATCAACTCCGCGGTGATCATCACCCGCTCCGATTGATCTTGAACGGGGATGATATGGATGGCGAACGGGGCGATCGGCATCGGCCAGATGATTCCCTTCTCGTCATGGTTCTGCTCGATCGCAGCCGCGATGATCCGGGAGACCCCGATGCCGTAGCATCCCATGACAAAGAATTGCTCTTCCCCTTTCGGATCGAGGAAGGTCGCTTTCATCGCCTCGCTATACTTCGTTCCGAGCATGAAAACATGCCCCACCTCGATGCCGCGATCGATCGTCATCGGCGCGCCGCACCGGGGACAGGCGTCCCCTGCCACGGCATTCCGGAGATCGGCGAAACGATCGACCTTGAAATCCCGTCCGGGAACCGCATGCAGAGAGTGGGCATCTTTTTCGTTTGCGCCGACGATCGCCTCCGGCATCGCTTCCACGGAAAGGTCGCCGATGATTTCGATATTTTTCAACCGACCGGTCCGGAAAATCCGGAGGGTCCGCCGGTCCAGGCTTCGACCTTTGCCGCGTCGGCCAGCACAAGTTCGGAAACGCCGAGGAGGCGTCTGACTTTGATCTCATTGACCTGATGATCCCCGCGAACCAGCACCGCCAGGACGGCCCATCGGCCGAGAAAAGAAGGGTCTTCACCAGCTGTTGAGGCGTCACCTTCAAAAAAGCGCTCACCTCTTCTACCGTTTTCTTGCCCGGCGTTTGAACTTTCTCCAACGCCTTTCACTTCCCCGGCCCCCGGCCCCCCGGCCCCCGGCCCCCTTTTTAATTCCGCTCGCTTTCGACATTCGCGGCATAGTCGCACTTCGTACAGGAGGCGATCCCCTCCTCGCCGGTCTGCGCCAAGACCATGAACTCGTGCGAGGAGCTGCCGCCGATCAAGCCGGTGTCGGCCTCCACCGCGCGGAAACCGAAGGCCGAGACGGCTGAAGATCTTATGGTAGGCGTCGTACATCTTCTTATAGTTTTCTTTCGCCCCCTCCAGGTCGGCGTCGAAGCTGTAGGCATCCTTCATGATGAATTCGCGCCCGCGCATCAGACCGAAACGGGGGCGGATTTCATCGCGGAATTTGGTCTGGATTTGATAAAGATTGATCGGAAGCTGGCGGTACGATTTAACCTCGCGCCGGACCAGATCGGTGATGACCTCCTCATGCGTCGGACCGAGGCAGAAGTCGCGATCATGCCGGTCCTTGAGGCGCATCAGCTCCTTGCCGTATTGCTGCCACCGGCCGGTCTCCTGCCAAAGCTCCGCCGGCTGAAGCGCCGGCATCAAGATCTCCTGGGCGCCGGCGTGCTCCATCTCTTCCCGGACAATCTTCGCAACTTTAGAGAGAACACGGAGTCCCACCGGAAGAAAATTATAAATTCCGGCGGAAACTTTCCGGATCATCCCCGCCCGCATCATCAGGCGGTGGCTGATCACCTCCGCTTCGGTCGGATCTTCACGCAATGTCGGTATGAGAAGTTTGGAGTAACGCATCTTAAAACCAAAGGAACGGGAGGGGGGAGGCGGTGGACGCCTACCCCCTCCCCCTTTAAGGCCTTTCTCTCTTTAACGAGTTGTTCCACCTCGAACAAGAGGACCGATTCCAGTTGCTCGGAGGGGAACCTTCCGGATGATTTCGCCGTTTCGGAAAAGAAGCCCGACGCCGCGCCCGCCGGCGATGCCGATGTCGGCTTCTTTACCCTCCCCGATGCCGTTCACTACGCAGCCGAGGACCGAGATGTCGATCGGCTCGGTGATGTGGCCGAGCTTCGACTCCAATGTCGCCGCCAGCTTGATCACGTCGATTTCAAGACGGCCGCAGGTGGGACAGGCGATCACGTTCACACCCCGTTTCCGGAGATTGAGCGATTTGAGGATTTCATAGCCGACGCGGACCTCTTCGGTCGAGTCGGCCGCCAAGGAGATCCGGATCGTATCCCCGATCCCCTCGGAGAGGAGAATGCCGATCCCGACGGCCGACTTCACGGCGCCGGTGGCGGCGGTCCCCGCCTCGGTAATGCCGAGATGAAGGGGATAGTCCGACTGCTTCGAGAAGAGCCGGTACGCCTCCACTGCCAATCCGACATGCGAGGCCTTCAGCGAAACCTTTGTATCATAGAAGCCGAGCGACTCCAAGATCTCGATATGGCGCATCGCCGATTCGACCATCGCTTCGGCCGTCGGATAACCGTACTTTTCCAGAAGCTCCCGCTCCAGGGAGCCGGCGTTAACGCCGATCCGAATCGGCACCCCTTTGTCTTTCGCCAATTTGACGACACGTTCGACCCGCTCCCGCGACCCGATGTTGCCGGGATTCAATCGAAGCCCATCCACCCCCGCCTCCAGCGCGGCCATTGCAAGATGATAGTCGAAATGAACATCGGCAATCAGCGGAATGCGGATTTGGGCGCGGATTTTCGGAAGGGCTTCGGCCGATTCTTTCTCCGGGACGGCGACGCGGACGATCTCACAGCCGACCTCTTCGAGCCGTTTGATCTCGGCGACAGTGGCGGCGACATCCCGGGTATCGGAGGTGGTCATCGATTGGACCACCACCGGTGCATCCCCCCCAATCTTCACCGAGCCGACCGAGATTTGTCTCGTTTTCCTGCAGGTCACCTTCATCGTTTTTCAAAACCGTAGGGGCGCATTGATTGCGCCCGGATTTGATCTCATGCAAGGGCGCGATGAATCGCGCCCCTACGATCATCCCTGCTTGATAAACAACCGCATAATATCGTTGTAGAACGCGAACACCATGAGCGAGATGATAATGAAGAGTCCCACCTGTGAAGCGATCTCCCGCGTCTTCAGGCTCAGCGGATGGCCCATGATCCCTTCGATGATAAAGAAGAGCAGATGGCCGCCGTCCAGAATGGGGATGGGGAAGAGGTTGATGATTCCCAAGTTGATGCTGAGAATGGCGATGAAGAGGACCACGTTCAAGATCCCCTCGTTCGCCTGCTGGCCCGCCATCTGGGCGATGAGGATCGGCCCGCCGATCGAATCAGACGAGATCCTCCCCTGAATGAGCCTGAAAAATCCCGGTCACGTTCAGAGAGATCATCTCCCAGGTCCGCTTGGCCCCCATCATCGCCGCCGTCAGCGGATCATATTGTTTGATCGTGTGGGTTCCCTTCGGAAGAATGCCGATCAGCCAGAGCTGGTGGGAGTCTCCAAGGACATCCTGGGTCTCCTTCAACATCGGGGTGACCTTCAGATTCACTCTTTGTCCCTCACGCTCGACGACAAACTGGAGTTCTTTTCCCCCGTTCATCTGCAGCGTCTCGCGGATCTCCTCCCATTGTTTGATCTGCTTCCCTTCAATCTCGACGATCCGATCTCCCGGCTGCATGCCGGCTTGCCCCGCGGCGGAGCTCGGCTGGACCTCGCCGACTTCAGAGGTCAACGAAGGAACCCCGGTCATGAAGACGCCGACAAAAATAAACAGCGCGAGGAGAAGATTAAAGAGGGGACCGGCCACAACAATGGCGATCTTCTTCTTCACGCTTTGGGTCAAGAACGACCGGTCGCGCTCTTCCGGGCTGATCTCTTCTTTCGGATCGTCCCCCAGCAACCGGACATACCCCCCAATGGGATGATCGAGACACAATATTCCGTCGGCCCCCATTTACGAGAAAAAGTCTTGGCCCAAACCCCAACGAAAAGGTTTGCACCTGAACTCCGCAGAAACGGGCGACAATATAATGACCGAACTCATGAACAAAGACCAATACCCCCAACACAATGAGGAAGGTCACGATGGCCGATAAACTAAACATGCTCCTTCTCCTTCCGATCTGCCGCTGCGATTTTCATGCGCTGCATCTCTGAATTTGCCGGCGGGCCTCCAGCCGGGCCCCGCGGTCCGCTGAGATCACATCGTCCAGCGTACGAATCGCAGTGGGCAAATGGGCATCCATGGTGCGACGGATCACCTTGTGAATATCAAGAAAACCGATCTTCTCCGACAAAAAGGCTTCGACCGCCTCTTCGTTGGCCGCATTGAGAACGGCCGGAACCGATCCCCCCGCCTTGAGCGCCTCATAGGCGCAGGAGAGGAGTGGAAACGCTTTCAGATTGGGCTTTTCGAAGGTGAGCTGCCCCACTTCTTCCAAGCTGAGCGAAGGGAGAGAGAGGCGCCCGCTCCGGATAATGAAGCGCATAAGAAATGGGGACTCTCATATCAGGGAGTCCCATTTGGGCAACCACCGATCGGTCCACAAATTCTACCATGGAGTGGATAATGCTTTGATGGTGGATCACCACGTCAATCTTTTCCGGAGGCGCGTCGAAGAGCCATCGCGCTTCCATAATTTCAAACCCTTTGTTCATCAGGGTGGCGGAATCGATCGAGATCTTCGGACCCATCTTCCATGTCGGATGGGCCAACGCCTCTCTGGGAGAGACGGTCCGCTTCGCCTTGTTGGAAAAACGAAGAAGCGGCCCCCCGATGCCGTCAGGATGATTCTTCGGACATCTTGAGGCCGCTCTGAAACCATCACTTGAAAGATCGCGGAGTGCTCGCTGTCGATCGGGAGGATCTGGACCCTTCTCAGCCGGGCCTCGCGCTGGATGATCTCCCCCGCCATGACCAGCGTTTCCTTATTGGCCAGCGCCACGCTCTTGCCGCTTTGGACCGCGGAGAAGGTTGGGAGAAGTCCCGCCCCGCCCACCATGCCGGAGACAACCAGATCGCTCTCGGCCATCCGGGCCACTTCCACCGTTCCGGCTCTCCCCGGCCAATACCTCGACGCCGGATCGCCGAAACTTCTTTCCAAGGGCAAGGGCGGCTTTTTCATCCGACAAAGAAACGACCTTCGGCTTAAACCGCCTGATTTGTTCTTCTAGCTTAACATTGTTGGATCGGGCCGTCAAACCAACGACCTGAAAGTGATCGGGAAAACGACGGATGACATCCAGCGTATTGGTGCCGATCGAACCGGTTGAGCCGAGGATCACGATTTTTTTCATCAGGTCTTCTCTATTGAACCTAGCTGCCTACCCCTTCACCCAAAAAAGGTAATAATAAAGGACCGGGGCGGCAAAGGCAACAGAATCCAGCTTATCGAAAAGACCGCCGTGGGCCGGAATCAAGGCGCTGGAATCTTTGACGCCGGCGCTTCGCTTCATCATTGATTCCGCCAGGTCCCCAATTGGCCCATCCCGCCGACCAGAAGAGGAATCAAAATGAAATCAACCCCTTTAAAAATAGGAAGAAAGGTGAATTGGGCTGCGAGCGTTCCAAGAAAGCTTCCAAACAAACCACCGATCGCCCCCTCGATCGTCTTGTTGGGACTCACCTCCGGATAGAGTTTATGCCTCCCCATCGACCTTCCGACGTAATAAGCGGCCGCGTCGCCCGCCCAGACAATCAGAAGAAGGAAGAGAATCAACGCGCTTCCCTGAGCCATCTGCCGAAGGAGGATGAGGTGGCTGAGAAAGCCGGAAATATAAACGATCCCCAGGAAGACGGCAGCGGAATGAGTCAGTGTTCTCTTGATATCGCGAAAGGAAAAGAGGGTGACGATCAAAACGGCCATCAACGAAAGGGTGACGACCGCCGGACCAGATCCCCCTCCCCAGAAGAGATCGGCCCGATAAAAACTCCAAGAGAAAAGAAAGCCGAGCCCCAAACCGGTGAAGATCGGAACCTTCTCACCCTTCTGAAAAACCAGGAGGTAGAATTCGTATTGCACCCGAAGAATGACCATCGGCGGCAAAAAGGAAAAAAGAAAAGCGGTGGGAGGTATCGAATAAGTAGATAAAGAATCGGGAGAAGCACGACGGCCGTCGCGAGACGGCTCGACTTAAAATTCACGCTCTTCTCCCCCCTGAAGGTCTTCCAACAATCGTTTCACGGAAGTACCCGGGGAACCTTCCTTTCGAGGGACGCCTGGATGAGAAACCTGTTCCGTCACCAAGCCGAATCGACGCTCTCTTCCCTGGTAATCGAGCAGGGCCAGGAGGAAGTCTTTCCGCCTGAAATCGGGCCAAAACGTTTTGGTGAAATAAAGCTCGGTATAAGCAAGCTGCCATAGAAGAAAATTGCTGATCCGGACCTCGCCGCTGGTCCGGATCATGAGGTCGGGATCGGGAATCTCCTGCGTATAGAGATAACGGGAGAAGAGTGTTTCATCCAGATCTTTGATCGAGATTTTCTCTTCCTGAAACTCCTCCATCATCCGCCGGACCGCATCGACCATCTCCGCCCGGCCGCCATAGCTCAATGCCAGGATCAGCGTCATTCTTTTATTTTTTTCTGTTTTCTCTTCAACCGATCGGATCATCCGGAGCACGGAAGAGGGAAGGCGTTCGATCTGTCCGATGGTTCGAAAGCGGATCTCGTTCTCCATCATCGTCTTCAACTCTTGCTTTAAGTATCTCTCCAAAAGCATCATCAGTTGAGATATTTCCGGAGCCGGCCGATTCCAGTTTTCATTCGAGAAAGCAAAAAGGGTCAGGGCTTCTATTCCCAATTTCCGGGAGAATGTCACGATCTCGCGAACCGATTGGATTCCCCGTCGATGGCCGGCGATACGGGGGAGGTTTTTCTGGGCGGCCCACCGGCCGTTTCCATCCATAATGATCGCGACATGTTTTGGAAGATTTTGAGGATCGAGCATTGCGAAGAGCGCTTCTTCGCTCAATTTCTCCGAATCCTTCATCCGATCAGCCATCAATCAAACTTTCCTACAGACAAGGTGAGAAATTAATTCGGCTGCGCCTGTTGCCGTTGGAAGAGCTGGTATTGCAGATGTTCCAAGATTAAATCGCTCTCTTCCGATTGGACCACCTGGACCGTCATCTCCGAGAGAGATTTTCCCGTTTGCGTATTCTGAATCTCAAGCTTCATCAGAAAACGGCCCTCTTCTTTGGAAGTGGTCAGTTGAATCAGGTAGAGCTTATTTCGTTTGAATGCATCACTCGCGTTCGTTTGCAGAGGGAGAAGATCGACTCGGAATCGTCCCGTCTCCGAGAAAGCGCGGAGACCAACTCGGTCGCCAAAAAATCGGGTCCGTCCGAAGAAAGGGAGGTTACACCGACTGGGATTCGGGCGGCGGAGAGGCGGACCAAGTCTCCTGCACGAATCGGCTCGGTGATTGAGACCTTTCGGGCTCTTAGATGATCCCCCTCCACCTGATCGACCTCAATCACCCCGACCTCTTCTTCGAATCGGCCCAACTCAACCCCGGTGACCGGATGATAAAAAGACTCCTTTTCCCTGTAGACGGTTAGGAGGACTCCTTTCGTGACTCCTTTTTCTTTCCCCAGGTTAACGATCACAATTTCATTATCAACCGAGGTCACCGATCCATTCACCTTTGGGAAATAGGTCAAGACGGTCTTCGCGATGTCGTCGATATTTCCCTGGACAACGCCGGGATCTATTGCGGCAAATCCATCACGGGAGGAAAAGAGGGAAAAAAAGAAATAAAAAATAGGACAGGAAGAGAAAGGAATTTTATTCGTCTCAATTTTGTTTACTCCGGTCTCCTTCTTTATCGGAGGATATAAGTTTTTGAGAATATGCTTCTGAACGGAAAAAGTCAAATGTTTTATAAGGATGGGTGAGGATTTCACGGCTTCCATCGGGCCGTCGGGAGACCGCGTCTCGATCTGAAACACCATTCGCCTATCTTGTATTTCTTCTCTCTTGGAGTTGGAGCTTCACCACGACTAGTGGATAATATGTTCCCGGTCGGTCTCTTTGATTTTCCGAAATTCAACGGCAACCTCATATTCTCCGGAAAGCTCTTCCTTATCGGAGCGGAACGCACCGAACCACCTCCCCCATCAAGCTCATTTCACGGAATGGGAGAATCGGCAGAATAAATTCAAATTCGAGTATGGCTCTTGCTTTCACCTCCTTCGCAGTGGAAAATCTCATTCCGGTCGCGCTCAGATCGATGATCACTGCCTGATAGGGAAAAATCTCCGCATCTTTTTCTTTCGTCAGAGCTTTTTAAAAGGTAGTTCATTTTCCAATCGAGCCAGAGAATCAGCTCGATGATCTGTGGGTTCAATCCCTCCTCGGTTCCTCTCGTCTGCGTCAGATCAAAAGGAGGAAGGGAAGGAATATGATGGATCGGCTTTTTTAGGGTTTCTTTTCGGGGCGGCCGGATCAACAATCCGATAGATGACGGGGCACTCCGCAGCGACACGGATATATCCTCTCCGGTTCGCTCCGCTTTGGGAAGCTTCATCGCTTTTTTTATCGTCGAATTCCATCAATTTGAGATCCCCCCGTGCTCCGACCGCAGACAACGGCGGACTCTCGATTCGATTCCGCCCCTTCTTTGGCGGCATACAACGCCTGATCGGCCAATCGGAAAAGATCTTCCGGTGTTTTGATTAACGAGGCGGGACACTGGGCGATTCCCATGCTGATTGTAATGCGGACAGTTTGATCGCCGCACTGAAAGAGCGCGGTCCGGATGCGCTTCCGAATCCGTTGCGCCGCAATCATCGCTTCCTGAAGATTTGTCTTCGGCAGAACCACGACCAGTTCATCTCCGCCGTATCGGGCGACGGTATCGACATCACGAACGCTCTTGATGATGAGCTGAGAGATTTCCCGGAGCACCTGGTCGCCGACCAGGTGTCCGAAACCATCGTTGATCTCCTTGAAATTATCGACATCAATGAGGATGAGCGCCAGAGACGTCTCATAACGCGCCGTTCTTTTAAACTCTCGATTGACGACATTCAAAAAGGCGCGCCGATTCAAGAGAGAGGTTAATTCATCTTTAGACGCCAACTCCTGCACTTCCTGATGAATCTCGGCATTTCGGATGGCCAATGAAATAGAGGTCGAGATCATGGCAAGAATTCTCGATTGATAATCGTTAAATACCTCCTTTGAAAATCGAATCAATCTCAAAATCCCGATCTTTTCCGTCGCGACCCGGAGGGGAACCAATATCTCAGCCCCCCTTTCGAACAATCGGTCCCGATGGAAGATCCCCCTTCTCAAGAAGCTGTTGCGCGCTTCGGATGGTGTCGGAGGAGACCCGCTCGAGAAAAGCAGCCGACTTTTGTTGATCGGTATAGATCTGCACTTTCTGCCCGTTTTTGAGAAAGAGACACGCGATGTCATACGGAATGACTTTTCGCAAATTGACAGTCAGTGATTGCGCGACTTCCTCAATTTCGAGCGATTCGCTTAAGGTTTGATTCAAGGTATAAAGCCGTCCGAGATCGTCGCTCCACTTCTGGAGATGATTTCGATCCTCCTCCAACTGTTTGTATGCAGAATCAAGCCGATCGGAGAGTTGAAAGATGCGGGTCAGTTTTTGTCGATTCTTTAAACCTTGCCGAATCATCCTCTCCAGTCGATCGAGAGAGCAGGGTGCTTTCAACATGTCGAAAATCCCGGCTCGAAGAAGTGCCGCGGCCTTATTCCCATCCGAAACGACTTCGGAAAGGAGAACACAGGCGGTGGATTGCATTGAACGGAGCTTTTTCAGGAAATCGAAAATAGACGCGTGAGAAAGACCCCCATCTAAAATAATGAGATCAACTTTTCCGATATCGATTGCCTTAAAGATAGACCCGATCTTCGAAGCCGAAAGAGAAGAGACGCCAAAACCGCGGCTTTTTAAAAACGAAATCTCTCCGTCTATTTTATCGAGGTTCTGGTGAATCAGAAGAATATGAGCCGATTCTTTCATGATGAGCCTGCTCCGGGATAACAAATCCTCTCAATATATATGCAATGACTATACCAAACCGGGCAAGAATGATTTCTTCTTCTCTCCGAGCACTTTTATCGCAGGAAAATATTTATCAGAAGGGATTCTTACTTTAACTGATTGATGGGACCGGTCCGAGTATAAATTTGCAGAAGCTGACGTTGGAGGGCTTGGAGCAATTCCAAGTTTCTATTTTCCTCTCCTGAAATTTTCATCAGGAGGAATTTCTTTCATTTTCTGATGGACCACCTTCAACTCATCGAAAAGCTTTTTGTTTTCCTTGATTAACTTGATCCGTTCAACCGCATTTTTGACGGCGATATAAAGCTCCTCGATTCGGAAGGGCTTTGTTAAATAATCGTAGGCCCCCTCCCGGACCGCCTCGATGGCCGAGTCCAGGGAGGCATACCCCGTCATAAAGATGACGATCGTTTCGGGAGATCTCTCTCGAATCTGTCGCAGCAATTCGATGCCTCCCATCCCAGGCATCTTAAGATCCGTTAGAACGAGGTCGAAATGCTCCGCGTCAAACATTTGACAGGCCTGACGGCCGTTTTTGGCGACTTTGACCTGAAAGCCGCGACTCGCCAAGGCAATCCTGAGGACCTCTTGCGGTCCATCTTCATCATCCACGACGAGGATTTGAATCGACTCTTGTCCCGGCATTTTTTCCCCTATATTGCTTATATTCTCCACCCAATAGGGAGAAGTGCAAGATCTTCGCCTGGTTATCTCTTCCTCGGATTGGGGAATTTCCTCTAATTTCTTCTTCGCTTCGGGAGAAATGGTCACACGGTCGCGAGAAGACAAACTTCCCTGCTCTTTTGAAATTGATTCCGCCTCTTTCGAATTGAAAAGGTAAAAGTACGTCCTCAGAACATTATGGATTTGATGAATGGTCATTTCGATGAAGACCTCGGCGTAAGGGCACGCTATCTTTCAACAGAATGATTAAACCGCGATGCTTGTTCTCACTTTTTCGTCGACGAACAACACGGATGTAGGCGAGAGGAATCGGCAGGAGTTATCCTCCGGAATGCGGGTGATAGGCTTGAAACATTTTCTTTCCATCATTGTAATTCTTTTGTAGCGCTCCCATCTTCTCCTCGATCAACGATTGCATCTCTCCATTCATTTCGAGGCATTGACGAATCAGATCGGACCAGCGCACCCGCTCGGAGAGGTCGGTCATGAAGGTATCATCGAGCGCCATCAACTCTTTCAGCAGCTCTTCGCGACGCTCCCCGATTTGAGCAATGCGGTCCCATTCATCGTTTTTAACGCTTTCTAACATCTGCTGCGTTAATACTCTGAACATCTCATACGCTTTGATGAGCTCCTCCGCACCCATGGCACTAGACCTTTCCATAACTGCCTGTAACGGTCTGCTGCGGGTGAGGTTCCGGAGCTCCGTGCTCTCTGCGGCCCCCGTTTGCTGAAGGTTGATCGCAGCCCACCCGCTTCTTAACTCGGTCAGTAGCTGTCCCACGTGGCTTAAATTCTCCGGATTGTTGTCGATACTGGCATTGAGCAACTCAACGGTCATGTGTGCATATAATAAACCCAGGTTCGCCGCGATCTCCCCGCCCGCCTCATAGTTCAAGCTGCTGGCCAGTTCCCCGATAATGGCAATCGCCTTGGAAATCGCCCGGCCTTTTTCCGAAAAATTCTGATTGAGCATAAATTCATTGGCGGAATGAACCGCTTCGATCGCCCCGTCAAACAACATCAGTATCAGCTTGTGTGGGTCGGCGGTAGGTGCCGCGGTTTGAAGGCTGGCTTGAACATAGGCATTCATCGGGTAATTGGGACTGAGGTTCATTGTGTCGGCTCCGTCGTGTTGTTATGAGGATGTGCTCGCATAAAGGGGTTCGGTGAAAATTATCCGCCGGATGAGTCGCTTCCGTTTGTGATCGCCGCGAGCCGCTGCGATAAAAAGTTGCCGCTCGCCTGAAGCTGTGAAATGGTCTGTTCCAACGCGGAAAATTGCCTTCTGTAGGTCGCCTCGATCGTTTGGAGCCGGAAGGTCAGGTTGTCGATGTTTCTCTGGACTCCTTTGCTCGAAAGGCTCAACCCGTCATTGCGCGCGGGAATCTGGACATTGATAAAATCGGTCACCGTCTCTTCAAGCGCCTCCGCCATGCCGTCAAAAGTATCGATCACCCCCTGTCGGTCGGCTTCGATTGCGGCATCCAAAATTTCTGTGTCCAAAGAAAGAGTCCCTTGCGAATCATGGCTCAAGCCGAGGCTCGCCGGGCTCTTTCCGGCATAGAGGGAGGTGATCGCTGAACTCAATCGATTGATAATTCCATTCGCGGTGCTGTCCCCCGCCAGAAGAACCGATTTCCCCGGCGTGGACTTAGAGAGACTTCTGGCAAGCCCCATGACCGCGTTATACGCCCCGACGAATGCGTTGACATTATCCTTTATCTTTTGCGTATCCTTCGAAACGGTGAGGGTCAATGTTTTCCCGTCCGAGTCGTTTAATAAATTCAGGGTCACCCCGGTGAAAATGTCGGTGATGGTGTTGGCGCTCCGGGTAATGGTCAACCCATCTACCAGCAAAGAGGCGTCGACCGCCGCTTGGGATTGCGTCATGTTGGTGATACCGCCGGTCACCGCCCCGGCCGCATCATACGTTGCGTTCAGGGCGAGTTTGGAAAGTCCCGTCGTATCCGACTCGGCCCCCGCCTCCGAATAGACCCCGTCATTGTCTTCATCCGCTTGGATGACAATCCGGTTGGACGCCCCGGTAGTGTTCGAGGAGAGGATGAGTCTGTATCCGGTTCCATCGTTCACGACGGAGGCCGTCACCCCCGCCTCTGCATCGTTAATCGCGTCCCGTACGCCGTTCAGCGTATTATTCGTCGCATCGACCGTCACCTCGACGGCGGTCGAAGAACCGACCTGTATTCTAAGCTTCTGCGTCGCAACCGAGGAAAGATCGGCGACATCAGATCCGTCCGAAAGAAACGTCTCTGAATAAACGCTTTGTTTCGTGGCAAGATTATTCACTTTGATATTATAAGTCCCCGCCGAAGCGGAGGTGTCGGCAGTGGCGGTGAAAACGGTGGAATCCGAGGAAGAGGCGGTCATCCCCAATATCGACGCCGACCTAAGGGAAGAAAGCGACGTCTTCAACTTGGAAAGGGCGCTCGAAAGATTTCCATAGGCGGTGATCTTCGCGTCAAAAGCGGCCTTTCTATTGGTCAGCGACTGAAGCGGCTGCCTTTCGACAATCATCAACTGACTGATAATGGTCGTCGGTATCGATGCCGGTGATGTTGGTCAACAGTCCGTGAAATCGGGTTTGTCGCCATTTATGCCTCGAGATGAAATAGGGTTTTTCTGCTTTCCGAAAGTGTCTCGGCCATTTTCAGATATTCCACCGGCGGGATTTGTTTGACCACATTTCCTTCATCGTCTATTAATTCTGATCACCACGTTTTTGTTCTCATCCACCGCAAAAAATGCCTTAAAAGAGACGGTTTCAAAATGTGCGGCCGCAGGAGCGCTCTGCGTTTCCTGACGCTCTGCGCTGACCTGCGCTGCATTGTTCTGTCTGGGCGGCCTTCCCCTCCTTTTCGGTCCGACCAATCTCAGAAACAATGGAGGGAAGACCCGCGTCGATGTTTTTTATCTCCATGTCATCTCAAAAGGGGGATGGGAAACCCCACCCCCCTTCCTCCTTGATTGGGTGATCATCCTTGCAATAACGCCAACACCTGCTGAGGCAGGGTGTTCGCTTGAGCGAGAATCGAGATACCCGCTTGCTGAGTGATCAACGCTTTGGTTAAATTCGCCGTTTCCATCGCAAAATCGGTGTCCATGATTCGCGATCTCGCCGCGGTGGTATTTTCGTTCGTGTTCCGGATATTGGCAATGGTCGATTGAAGCCGGTTCATGACCGCGCCGAGTTTGGCTCTTTCGGCGTTGAGGGTGTCCAGACCCTGCTTCGCCGCCAAGATCGCCAGGTTGGCGCTCCCGACGGTGTTGACCGTCACCGAGTTGACCGACGCGCTGCCACTGATCGAAATCGACGCAGCCGCAGAGCCGAAACCTAGCCCGAGGGTATCCGAGGCGGCGTTGGTCGAAGCGCTGGTCGTCCCCAACGGGGTGCTGACGATGATCTGTCCATTTTGCCCCGCGGAGACGCTCCCACCGGTCGCCCCGAAGTAACCAACCGCCGCGCTTCCCGCTCCGGCGTTCACCGTCGCAATGGCCACGGTAATCGCCGCGCCGGTCGTATTGACCAGCGCGATGCTGGCGGTATTCGCAGAACCGACATCGAAGCTGCCGAGCACAATAGCATAAACCCCCGTGGAGGAGGTTTTGGCGTTGATCGCCGACGCGAGGGCGGCCGCCACCACGGAGCCGCTTGAGAGCGCCCCCAATGAGGTGGAGCCGATTGAGATACCATTGATCGTGATGTAGCCGCTGTTGACATCGCCTGCGCTCGCGTTGCCGGTCGCTGCGGTTCCGACAAAGGCGTTCCCGAAGGAGAATGCGGTCACATTGGTCGACCCGGTATATTGGTTAACCCGGTTGATGATGGCGAGACTGTTGTTCTTCGCATCGCTTTGAGTAATGGCGTTTCCTAAATCGACCCCGGCCAATGTGGCAGACCGCCTGAGATACCGTTCGCCCGGAAGCGTGGCCCCCGCAATCGACCGCGATCGCCGTTCGGTTGGCGGCGATGTCGGTAAAATCGGTCCTCGAAGACTGGACTCCCAAGGTATCCGGCGACACGTTGGTGGTCGAAATCGAGATCGTTTCATTGACCTCGATCCCCACCTGGAAGGCGCCGCTGAACGCCTGGTTCAGGAAGGTTTCTCCATTGAACCGGGTCTGGCTGACCACCCTGTTCAATTCGGAAACCAGCTGAGTGACCTCCTGGTTCATTGAACTCCGGTCGACCGACGTATTGTAGCTCGCCGCCTGGTTGGCCAGTTCATAAATTCTCTGAAGGTTGTTGAGCATCTCCCCCATGGAGCCTTCCGCCGTCTGGGCGAAAGAAACACCGTCATTGGCGTTTCTCGCGGCAACGGTGAGACCGTTGATCGACCGTGTCATCCGGGTGGCGATCGCCAAACCGGCCGCGTCATCCCTCGAAGAGTTGATTCGAAGACCCGAAGAAAGGCGCTGCATCGACGACATCAACGGGTTTTCCGTTTTAGCCAGGTTCCCCTGCGCGATGACTGAAAACATGTTGGTATTAACTGTTAAAGCCATGAAAAGTCCTCCTTGAATTGTGTCGGGCCGGAACGCGCGATAAAACGCTCCAGACACCGCCGGGCCTCCTTGCCCGAATGATTAAGACCCTGTTTTTCTTCTTCCGAACGGGAGCTTCTTAGGAATAGTGTTCCCGCTCCTCTTTACTTATCGGTTCAGAAAAGGAAAACTTTAGGGTCGGCCGGAGGCGGCCGGTATCAATAAAGGCTCCCTGTGGCTATATTGCGTATCATTTAGAATGACTTGTTTTCCCACGCGAATTTTGGCGTTGATGACCAGCGGCGCCATAAAATTGGCGGTCATTTTAAGGGGGTCTTCTTGAGGAACATTCACAATGACCAGCAGGGCGAGCGATTCTCCCCCGTCAATTTCAAGATGCTTGAAATCTTCCAACGGAATCGGAGGTTGGTAGTGCGGATTGAAGAGTCATCGGATCGGTCACGATAAAAGCAAGCTCCGGATCCTCCACCGCTTGAAGCCAACAAAAGGGGTGCCCTTTATCGTTTTCTACGAGGAAATACCGTTTCACATTCGAAAATCCCGGAATGCCGTCCGGGAAGGTGATAAACCGATCCGATTCCACTTTCAGAGGTCCCAGTTTCGCGCTGTTGACTTCGATGATCATCGACGCCGATCTCCTATTCGGTTTGGTTATTCGTCAAAGGCCGATCCCTTTGTGCATCACACCTTTAATAAATCTTTTGCGAAGTGCATGAAGTTCTCATCTTTCGGAAGCTGTCCGACCCATTTGGCGAAAAAACGGACCCTCCGCTTCCACGCTTCATTATCGTCTGAAACCTCGTCGCCGGAAATCGAATTGAATGTCTCTTTAAATAAAATACCGAGACATTCCGGAAGATATCGCGGCAGATGATTTTTCTCTTTGCGGAAAGGCAAAAATCGACCTCGGCAAGATGATTCGCGATCCCTTCATCGAATCCCCCGATCGATTCAAAGAGCCCCCGCGCCACGCCGATCATCCCCCCTCCGACGAACTCCGGATTCTGAAATTCCTCATTCGCCGGGGTCTCGGTCGTGATCCGATAAGGGGCCCCATTGAAATCAAACGCCATCCCGAGACAATAAGGGGTCATGTCGACATTCCGGATCGGCGCTCCCGCAACGCCATCAAGAATGGCATCGGGCAACCCGACGCCTTTGATGTAAAGAACCCCCGGCTTCATAAAAATGAAACGATCGCCCGTGGCGCACTCCGCCCCCCGGTTGTAAAGAAACGGAAGACGGTCATTGTTCGCCTTCTACGATCCTCAGATCGCCGGAAAACGCCGGGAGGAATGGTTTCATCTTCTCGTCGTTCACAACGATCACCACTTCCCAATCGGGCCATTGAACTTTTTGGGCGAGGGATGTCATCGTCGCGAGGAGGGTGCTTCGGCGTCGGAGCCGGAGGGGACGATCACGCTGACGCGGCCCGCAACCGCTTCGCTCTTGCAGTCTAAGGACGTTTCGATTTTGCGCGTCCGCTCCGCGTCTCAAAAATGGTCCCCATCACCTCGACCGCCCGCTCGACCGACTTGCCGTCAAGTTTGTAAAAATATTCCTTCAGATATTGATCCACCTTTGCCGTCACCTCCGGAGGAACGCCGTTTTGAACCGTATTCAGCAGATTCGACCAATTCCCCGGGGGAAAGGCGGTTTGAGCGATCCCCATCTTGACGTAATAGTCATCCAGGGTATCCGCCGTGGGAAGGGTGAAAAGGGGTTTCCCGAAGGCAAGGGCCTCGATCGCCAGGGTGGTTTTTCCCAACGACACGCAGTAATCCGAGATGGCGATTAATTTGTAAGGGTCGTACATGTAATAAAGAATGGCCGACGGATAGATCTCCTTGAACATCGCTTCGATTTTTTCATATGCCCCCTGCATCACGCTCGGATGCCACTTAAAGAGAAGAACCGCCTCCGAATCGAGTTGGTCGAGACCCTTCAGAAAAGTGCTGCCAGTTCTCTCGATCGACGATTCCCCCATATTTGATATCGACCAGGAAAAGAATCACCTTCTTATCGCCCGGAATGGACAATTCCTTCTTGATCTGATCGACCGTTTCCGGGGAGCCGTACGTCTTGACGGCGCTGTCGATATGGGTGTTCCCGATCAAAAACATTTTATCGTCCGAGCAGAGATATTCTTTTAACACCTCCTTCGTCTTGTTCCCCCACAATAAATCGACATTCGAGTATTCGGTATGAACGACGAATCCGATATAGTCGTTGTAGTAATCTCCCTCCTGAAACGTTACGAACGGAACCTTCTTTTTCCGCGCGAGATGCCCGATGATTTGGCCCCATCGATTACACTCATGGTGGGCGATGAACATGTCGGGCTTTTCCACCTCGATATACTTCTCCATGCAGAAGTACTCTTCAACGAGGGAATCGAAAAACCAACCCTGCTTGAACAAAGACCATCGGCTGAATCCATCCCATTTGTAACTGGTCTCCGTCCAGCAACCCGACAATTCGATGTGGGCTTCTCGGATCTTCTGTCGCACATCCGCCGTCATATAGTCGGTAAAATATTTAAAAGAGAGATTCCGTTTGATCAAGTCTCTTTCGAAAGGATAGTCGGACAAGGGGACGATGAAAGCGATCTCCCCCCTGCTTTTTAATCTCCTCCCGAAGAGGAATGAAAAACCGGGTATGGTGGGGGAGCGCCAGAAAACAGGCGATCTTTTTATTTTTTAACTTCATGGAATGTCCTCACGCAACGATTTAAGATATCGACGATTCCCACCTTTTTTCTCTTCTCTTCATAAACTTTTTTCAGCGACGCCGTGAGATCTTCCAGCCGATTTTTGAAGCTCACCCCGTTCACATCCGGAAGCGGATCATAACAGCGGTTGTACACCCATGCTTTAATGCCGTATCGCGCCGCAAATTCCAGCGGCACGACATAGGTCGGCGCAATCACCACATCGGAGGTCATCGCGATCGGGACCAGGCTCGGCTGCTCCACCAAATAGAAGCGGCAGCCGATCTTCCGGATCGGATCGAAGAAGAGATCCTTGATGATCTCGTCTTCCTGCAATTCTCGAATCACGAAATCCCGTTTTAATAAAAACAACACCACCGGGATCTTCGATTCCTCGAGCGCCTTGAAGATTTCGATAATCTGCGGCCGGAGTTTTCCATGGTTGCAAACGACAACCCCCAACTCATCCCGGCTTATTTCGATTTGAGAATTGTAGATATGGTTTTTATACGTGTCCTCGATCGTGGAAAGGGAATAGATGTCTTTTTCTTCCGTCAGCAGGTGGATCTTTTCAGGAGCGATCCCCATCTTGATGTGGAAATCCCTTTCAAATTCCTTCCGGACGATAATCGCGTCCATCAACTGCGGCATCAGCTTCACCCCGTTGAAAACAGGATAAAGCTGATAACCAACCACCTTGATCCCGGCTTCCTTCGCCATAAAGAGGAGGGTGGTGTAAAAAATATCGGTCTCCTCCCACGGCGCGTCGTCGTGAGACATCAGGGGAAACATCACCACATCGGCGTCGACCGTCTGTATCTCGGGAAAAGCGCAGGTGGAGATATGCCCCCAGAAGTCATCGAACGCGGCGGTCTTCCATATTTCCAGATCGGTCTTCGGCAGGCAAAGATCATGCGTATATTGAACGAATATCTTCGCAAGGTTATCCCGATAGTCAAACGTGAGAGGCAGAAACTTCGGCTCGACAAACGTGACGATCACGGGATGGTCCGGGCCGAGTTTTTGATTCAGGTCGTCGCAAATCTCTTTGGAATTGGTGATCAACTCCACCCGGAACGTCTTCGACAATAATTTCACCAGGTTCCCGATCCTTCCTTGGGTGGTTTCATAATCTCTTTGGCCGATCGGCAACAATAACTTTTTCATCAATGCTCCTGTTGATTCCGCTGGCAGTCGATTTTGTCGATGATCTCATACGCTTTTTTGAGCCATTCATTCCGGGCGGCCTGGGATAACTTCCGGACGAGCGCCTTAATCTCGACCTGCTGGAAGGCGAGCCGATACGACGTCGGAAGGAGGTTTTCGTAGACCTCCTTTAAGACCCCTTCGTGGCTGTATCGATAATCATAAACCGTTACATCGCCGTTTCCCTTCGCCAACAGATAATGGATCAGCGTCTCCAGCATCTCGTCGTATCTTTTTTGGTCCATCAGGAGAAGCGCTTTGATAAAAAGAAAGTCGAGATAATCTTTTTTGACTGAAAGCCCCTGATCGACATATCGGCAGGCCCCCTCGAAATCGGCCTGCTCCAGCGAGAGAACGGCGAGGGTCGATACGATCCCCAAATAGACCGGGTTGTCTTCCCGCATTTCGTCTTGGGAGACCTGCGCAAGCGCCCTCTTTAGCGTCTCCCTGGCCGGATCCTTTAAATTCAACTTGAGATAGGAGAGACCCGATTGATAATTGGCCGTATACGATTCAGTCGTCATCTGATTTCCCTTCGACGAGCGCCCAGGTCAGCGGCGTTCCTCTGTGAATGTGGACCTTCGATTTTTTCCCGAGAACCTTTCCAAGATATTTCGGAGCAAGGCCGAATCCCGGACGAATCGACCGGACATTTTCTTCGGTAAACAACTCCCCGGCCTTGATCTCATTCACGACAAAGAGGGAGCGCGCAAATTCTCGGCTCTTTTGAAACTTCTCCGATAATTCGTACCGGACGGAACCGAGGGCCGCTTCGGCCTCCCGCACTCCCTGAGCCATTGCCTTGAATTCAGCCGGTTCGAGAGAAAACGCCGCATCCGGCCCTCCGAGCTTTCGATCTAAAATAAAATGCTTCTCGACGATCTTCGCCCCCAGCGCGACGGCGGCGATCGGGACGGAGATTCCCTTCGTATGATCGGATAACCCGGCGACCGCTTTAAATCGCTTCTGCAAATCGGGAATGGTTTTGAGATTCGACTCCTCGATCGGCGCAGGATAAGCGGAGACGCATTTTAACAACGCGATCCGATCGTTCCCCGCGCTTCGGCAGGCATTCACCGCCTCCTCTATTTCGGAGAGGGTCGCGATGCCGGTGGAGAGAATCACCGGCTTCCCCTTGGCGGCGACGTACGCGATCAACGGAATGTCGGTGATTTCAAACGATGCGATTTTATAGGCCGGGACCTTCATCTCCTCCAGGAAATCGACGGCGGTTTTATCGAAGGGGGAAGAAAAGCAGATCAGCCCCAGTTCCTCGGCAACGCGCATCAGCTTCGGCTGCCACTCCCAGGGGGTATACGCCTCCTGATAAAGTTGATAAAGGGTCTTGCCGTCCCACTGCGTTCCTTGCTTGATCCGAAAACAGTCGTTGTCCGAATCGAGGGTGAGGGTGTCCGGGGTATAGGTCTGGAGTTTAACGGCATCGGCGCCGGCCTCCCGGATCGCCCTGATCGTCTCCACCGCCAGATCGAACTTTTGCAGATGATTCGCCGAAAGCTCCGCGATGATGAAAACGGGCGCCCCTTCTCCGATCTGCCTTGACCCGATCGTCCAGGAGGTCATCGCTTCGACCCTTTTGGATGGATCATCGCCATCACGATCACATCTCTCCATCGGCCCTCTTTCAGGACAAATTCTTTCAATCGTCCTTCTTTCCGAAATCCGACCTTTCGATAAAACCGAACGGCCCGTTCGTTCCCATCGATCACTTCCAATCGGAGGGAATGAAGATTCGCGATCTCGAAACAAAGCTGCTTCAACAAATGAATCAGGATTTTCCCGGCATCCCCTCTTCGGCCGTCGGGATTCGTATAGATTCCCAGGTAGGCGTTCTTATTTTTAAAGTCGACCTTATTCAGGGAGATCACGCCGACTTCTCCCTTCAGATCCGCGACCATCCAAAAATAGTTTTTCCGATCCTCCTTTAGCCCTTCGATAAATCGAAGATGCTCTTTTTTGGAGATCACATGGTCGGAGTACATCCACTTCCGGACCCCTTCATGATTTCGCCATTGACGGACCCGCTCACTCGCGGCGCCCAGCCGGACAAAATTGATTAGTCTAAAACCGCCTAAATCGAAGTTTCGTCTCAAGCGAACCACTTTAGAGCGCTTATCCATTTGAGACATCGGCAAAGATCTTTAACCGCTTGTATCTTTGGACCGTCTTTCTCGGAATATCGAAGAAATTATAATAGCTGCCGTCGGACCGGATGGAATAAAAAGAATAGAACTGCGGGGAGTCGCCCAACCGAATAAACCCCGACTCATCGTCTTCGGGCCGATGATTAAAGAAATCATGATATCTTTGAAGGAGCTCTTCCGTCTGGCTCGGATATCGAAAGAAGGTCGGATACTGATCATCAACCGTTTTGAACTCAAACACCCCCTCCTTCGAATAGTACATCGGCAAGTCGACCGGATGGATATTCCAGACCTCCTCGGAATCGAGCATGGCGATTTTGAATTTGGAGGCCGCTTCGATCTCCCTTTTATTTCTTCCGTTGCGCTCCCTTTCTCCGAGTCCCAAACCAATCTGAAATAATCTCTGAGGACCCATTCGTGCTTTTTATACCGTTTCTTGCTCATCAGTCTCGCCCCCCGCGTGAAGGGGTTATAGCTGCAAAAGAGAGGGCCGATATTGGTATAGGCGAAGGCGACCTCTCCCGTCTTCCCCGATCCCGGAGTGTGACCGAGATGGGTCGTTTCCGATTTTCCCCAGAAGGAGTTTTCATTGATGATGACATGCGGCAAGTCATACGTCTCGATATGTTCAGGACGGTTGGATGCCATGGCGTCATCCGGAACCATCACGGTTCTCAACGAAGCGCCCTCCAGCAGCCTTTGAACGATCTCCTGATCGGTCACGCGCTAACCTTTCTCGACAAAAGAGACCAATCCCTTTTCTTCATACTTCTTTACGTATTGATAGAGCTTGGCGTAATCGATATCGTGTTTGATCGCGATATCGAGCAGCGTCGTCTTTTCGTCGAAATACCGGCAGAGACAGTCCATCAGATAATTCCATTTTTTCTGATCTTCGGCCACCGTCGGACGGATGCTCGGGTCGGCCGTTGAGATGTAGAGATCATATTTCGGGTTGCTGAGGGCGACCAGCCCCTTGAAGTGGCGCTTCAACGTCGTGTTCGTCTCGAGGATATCGAGAATCCCCAAGACGGTCTGGACCGCTTCCTCCAGCTTGTCCTCGAAGATGATCCGCTCGTCATCGAGGCTGGAGTGATACTCCGGATACATCGGATGGGCGCGGGAGAGCGAGATGAAGGGAATCTCGAAGCCGGGCGCCTCCCAAACGGTCTCGTCGTTTCCGACCACCTTCCTAAAATCGGCCTCATGGACATCAGAGAAATTGCGCGTAAGATAGACCTTCGCCGCTTTGTCGATGAGGCTCTCTCCGGTGAACGATTTCTGCAAGGCAAATCGGTTTTGATGTCCGAGCATTTCGAGAAACATCCCTCCTCGAAACGTTTTCACCACCTTCTCCGGCAGGTTCGCCAGATAAAAAACGGTTCCCAAATGCTCCGGCGCGATGATCGCCCGGTAGCTGTATTTTCTCTTCTTTCTCTGGGCCAGACGCTTCATGATCTCCACCGTCACGACGATCCCGGAAACGTCGTCGTTCGCCTGCCCCGCGTGGCAATCATGGGCATTGAAGAGGATGGTCTCTTTCGTCTCCCCTTCCAAAAAATAATCCAACACCTTCATCGTTCCCGGTTCGGCGACGGTCTCCAAGACCACCTCATACTCCCCCCGGTCGAGCTCTTTGTAAAGCTGATGCGGAATCGACATCCCCCAGTCCCGCCGCCACGGCTTGTAGTAATAATCGCAGTGATAAACCAGCGCCTCCGGAAAAACCGGGTGATAGAAGAGATGTTTTTTCAGCTCTTCCAGAGAGACTTTCCCGGTGAAAGAGGTGGAGTAGCCGATCACCCCCAATGGATGCTTCATTCCGTCGTAGATCGTCTTTCCGTCTTTCTTGATCTCCGCCCGGACCGCTTTCCATTTTTGCGGAACGGTCCAGCCGTTGTGCTCCAGGCCCGACGCGTATTCGTGGATTTGAAACGGCAGGACGCCGCGGAGGATTTCCGCCGCCTTGTCGGTGTCTTCCGACACCGGGGCCAACCGAAGAGGGTAGATCTTTTTCAGAAGATCAAACATCGCGCTCATTTTTCTTCCTCCGTTGCATGCAGTGTCCCACCCTGTTCTTCTACCAGGCCGGCCGCATTGTACTCGGCGCTGTAGAGCATCGCCTCCTCCAGGACTTTCATTGGCGTGAAAAACCGGTGTCCGACTTTGAGAGTAGGAATCAAATCGCGTCCCTTTTCATCCGACACCTTACGGACCACCAACGCCCCCTCGCGGGTCGCGATGAAAACGGAGCGATCGGCCATCCGGTAGATCAGCCCCGACATAAAAGGATGGAATGTCCCCTCGCCGGCATCGGCTTGGCATTGTTTCAGAAAAACCCGACGGCCGTTTAAAAAGTCGACGCCCCAGGGTAAGGATCGTCAAAGGCGGAAATCATCGTCTCGATCTCGTCGCAATTCCACGACCAGTTAATCCATCCATGCCGCAGGGTATGAAGCCTCGGGAAATAGGAGCTGAAGTTTTCCTGGAGTTTTGCCAGCCCGAATTCTTTCCCGGCCTGGACTTCATCGAGAAACTCGCAGAAGAGCTTGAACCCTTCCTCGTGCGCGGCGTCGTAATAATCGTTCGGGATCTTGGCCGACGGCGGGAGGAGATACTCCCTCGATTTTAAGATTTCGCCGGAGTCGTAGACGCCGGGGATCATCGCTTCATTGATCACCTGAATATTCCAGCAACCGATCCGGTTCTTTCGAAGGATCTGCCAGGTAAAGTGCGCTCCCCCCCGATATTGCGGAAGCCGGATCGTCATGAAATCGAAGAGCTTCCCTTGAAAGAGAGCAATCGTCTCCTTCGAAAAAGTGTATGTCTCTCCAAGCCCGATCGCGATCGTCCCGATTGAAACCGCAGACCGAAGCTCCGGGGCGCGGTTGATATCGTCGGCATGGAAGAAAGGAATCTTTTCTTTCTCCAACACCTCGCGCAACGTGGGACCGGCCCCTCCTTCCAGCGCCTCTTCAAGATGGCGTTTCACGGCGAAGAGGGTCGTTTTGATTTTTCGCTTGATCGCCTCTTTTGCAAACGCGACCATCAACGGCCCCCCTCCAAAGAGGACCAGCCGGTCGATCGGGCCGATTTTAATTGTCGATTTCATCATGAAAGTCGTCCCTTTCTCGCCGGATCTAAAGCCCCAATACGAAATCTCGGACGCGCCCGCTTCCTCCGCCATCGACGAGTCTTTTCCCAATATGACTTCTTCGCGCTCTTTCCCCTTGGTCTCTCAACCGAATGAGAGAGGTGAGGACTCTTTCAAGGGCGGTGTGATTTTCCCACCAGCCGGCGTAATCGATAAAGCCGGCGCGCTCCCATCCCATCACGTTGTTCACCTGATTCTCCGCGACGGCCATCGCGACCGCCGGCAAGCCGATCCTCGCCAACTCGTAGAGTGTTTGCCCGCCGGCGGAGACCGCCACGTCGGAATCGAGCATGGCTCTTTTCATCCCATCGGCGCCGGGAAAATAAATCAGCTCGGTACGGCTGTCCTTCAACCGTTCAATTTTTTCAACGTCCCGGAAACCTTTTCCAATAATGACCCTCTTGCTGCACTCCGGGAAAGCGTCGACGAGCAAACCCAATACCTTTGTCGTCATCCCGCGCGCATCATCTCCGCCGAATGTGATCAGAATACGACCGATCGTCTCTGGGGTTTCTCTCTGGGGCGCCTCCCAGAATTCCTTGCGAAGGAGAATATATTTGCTCCCCAATAGATAACTCCTTCCGCCCCCTTGCGGATAATCCATCTCCTCCGCGTAAAGGGTTCCGTTCACCACCACCCCTTCAGGATAGTCGAGCCGCTGAGTATCGTCGATGAAAACGGGGCATTTCGCCCGCTTCGAGACCGCCTCGTAGACCCCCTTCTCGGCGAGATAAGAATCGACCACCATAATTTCGGCGCCCGTCATCAACGAAGAGAGCTTCGACCGATCGCTCCGCCAAGAAAGGATTCGGTATTGTTTCCCGTGAAGCAGCCCCACGACACTTTCATCCCCTTCCACGATCAGCTCGGCCGGAATCCCCCTCTCCTCGAACGCCTGATACAACGCGGTGCATCGGGTGACATGTCCGAAGCCGATCTCCCGGCGCCCTTCCGTTAAAATCAAAACTTTAATCATCCCGTCGTTCGCTTTCCTTGATTCCGGTCGGGCCGAATGAGGCCCAAGAGAATATCATCGACATAGGAGCCGTTGGTGTAAAACTGCTCCTTTCGAACCCCTTCCACCACGAAACCGGCTTTTTGAAACGCCCGGGCGGAGCCTTCATTCGGGCCGTAACATCCGGCGGCCACCTTATGGAGATTCAAAACGTTGAAAGCATAATCGGAAACCAGCTGAATCGCTTCAGTAGCATACCCCTTCCCCCAGCAATCTTTCTCGCCGATCAAGAGGCCGATGTCAGCCAGACGGTGAATCCACTGGATCGGGCCCAACTTGATATTGCCGATGTGGCGATCCTCTTTTTTTAGGACAATCGCCAAAAAGATATTGTCCCGATCCCCCAATTTTCCGGCGACATAGTCACGGAGATTTTCAATCGCGTTCGGCGCAAACCGGCTCTCCAAGAATCGGGTGATCTCAGGATCGTTCATCCAACGATAATAACGCTCGTTGACGTCCGAAGGCCGCACCTCGCGGAGGTAAATCCGTTTTCCTTCCAAAAAGTAGGTCAATGCTTCACCTTTTTTCCGGCCCCCGGCCTCTAGCACCCGTCCCCTCCCTTCTATCGATGCATTCGAATCGGAATTCCGGCATTGCGGATTTGGGACCGGGTCTGCATCGGGTTTTCATCTTTGAAACAGAAATAGGTCCCGGCCGCGACGGCATCGGCCCTTCCCATTTGAAACCCCTCCACGAAATGAGCCGCTGCCCCGCACCCGCCCGACGCGATCACCGGAATCGAGACCGCTTCCGCCACCCGCCGGGTCAGTTCCAGATCGAGTCCGCAGCGCATCCCGTCGCAGTCGATCGACGTCAGCAGAATCTCGCCCGCTCCCCGCTTCTCCCCCTCGATCGCCCACGCGACCGGATCGAGATCTGTTTTGATTCTTCCTCCGTTGATCCATACCCGGAAGCCCCCCTCTTTTTCGCTTCGACAATCGATGCTCAACACCACACACTGCGCGCCGAAAACCTCCGCCGCATTGTTGATAAGGTCCGGGGTTTCAACAGCCGCGGTGTTGATGCTGACCTTATCGGCCCCGCTCGAAAGGAGATCTCGAAAATCTTCGATTGACCTCACCCCACCCCCGACTGTAAACGGCATGAAGATCTCCTCGGCCGCTCTGCGGATCACCTCCAAGATCGGCTTACGATGATCCGACGAGGCATCCAGATCGAGAAAAATCAGCTCATCCGCCGCCTGCGCTTCGTAGATCTTCGCCTGAGAAACCGGATCGCCGATCTCCAGGACTTCCTTAAATTGAATGGTGGTGACCAGGACTTTTCGATCCGATCCGCCATGAGCGCTCGTCTTCATCTGAAGCTTCGGGATCAGTCGGCGCTTCAGCATCGTCCCCTCACGGCTTCCATCTCAGAAAATGCTCCAGGACCTTCAGGCCGTAATCCTGGCTCTTCTCCGGATGAAACTGGGTCGCGAAGATGTTCCCCTTCCGGACCGCGGCAGTCACCGGCCCGCCATAATCGCAAGTGGCCTCGATGATCGCCTGATCGTCGCATTTTACGAAATAAGAGTGGACGAAGTAGAAATCGGGCGACGGAGGAAGCGTTTTGAAAAACGGACTCCCCGTCCGGTAACGGATCTCATTCCACCCGATCTGCGGCACGCGTAGAGAAGGCTCCCCCGGTTGGAGACGAACCACATCGGCCTCCAGCCAACCAAGCCCGGGATGCTCCCCTCCCTCGAAACTCCGACGGGCCATTGCCTGCATTCCGAGACAGATCCCCAGGATCGGCTTGCCCAAACGAAGCACCGCTTCTTCCAAAGCTTCGATCAGGCCCCGCTTCTTGAGATTCATCATGCAATCCCGGAACGCGCCGACGCCGGGGAGGACAATCCGCTCAACCTGTCTCAGATCATCTCCCTCTCGGCAAAGGGTTACTTCGGCCCCGACCATCTCCAATGCATGACGGACCGAGAGGAGATTTCCCATTCCGTAATCGACGAGGCCGATCATGGAGCCCCTTTGTCGTTCGTCACACCCGCTTGAGCATTTCTCTGCCGCCACCGATTGAGCTGAACCTCCGCCTCTTTCCGAGGCATGGCACCTTGTCTCGACCAGAGATCAAAATCGTGGAGCTTCTCTCCCGGAAGAACCTTCAACGGATCATGCTCGTAAGGGGAAACGACGTGGCTCAGGGCGATCCGAACAAATTCCTCTTCACTCAAGCCGACATACTCCAGAAACAGATCGAGACTGGGTGGGCGCTTCCCTTCATATTTTTGGATCAACGCGACCGCCTCTTCGCGGGTCATCCGGTGGTTTCGAATATCCAGAGAGGCGAGATGGGAGGGACGGGTGTACCCTCGTTTGATGAATTTGATGTAATCCCGGACCCCCTGCATGTAACATTCGATCTTTTCGTATCCATAACCTGGGGGGACATTCTCCACCTGATCTTCGCTCCACCCCAACTCTTCCTGAATGATCCGCACCTGCCGCTTGACGTCCCAAGGGATGTAAGAGCCGAGGCAGACCGATCGATAATGGATCTTCCGCAACTCTTTGAGCGGGGGGTAAGTAAACGGTTTCAGATCCCGCTCGTCAACCACACTTTCTCCCGCCCCTTCCAGCCGGACGAGCATATCTTGTGCGGTGATTCCCAAATTCACGTAACGGTTAAAGCGCTTCTCGTCGACCTCCTCCGGCTGGTCGTAACTATAGTAAGCCGTATATTCCGAGGAAGGCTCTCCCCACATCACCAGCGGAACATTGTAACGGAGAGCGACCCACATCGGATAGGCGAAGATCCCGGTGTGGCAATGCCAGCAAAAGTCCCCCTTCTCCAGAAACGTCTGAAGCATCAACTTCTGCACCACTTTCCAGTTCGGGGTAAAGTGATGGAAATCGACCCCCAGTTTCCGGAGGGTCCGACGGGTATTTTCGATGACGTTCGGACGGAGAAATCCGTGATCGAAACGGACCACCAACGGCCGGAGGCCGTATTCCTTGACGAGATAGTAGAGGGTCCAGGTGCTGTCTTTGCCGCCGCTGAAAGGGATGATGCAATCGTAATCGGATTTGTCCCGATGCGCCGCGATCAAAACATCGAGCTCCTTTTTCTTCGCCGCCCAATCGATCTGGGTCTGTTTGTACTCCTGCTGGCGGCAGATGTTGCAGACCCCTTCCGCGTCGAAGGTGATCGTTTCGTGGGTCTCCGGAAGAACACACCGGGTGCAGCGTCGCAGTTCCGCCATCTTTGTCTCCTAAACCTTCCGAAAGACCGGCTCCAGGAGCCGTCCTTCGATCATTTCATCGAGCATGTTGTATTCCAGGGTGTATTTCAGGATCTCCATCACTTCATCGTAGACCGACAAGACCCGGTCGATTTTTTCATGATCGTGAGGGAGAGAAACATTATGCCCCCCGGTAAAGAGGACCCCCCGCTTGACACACTCTTGCTGGAAGAGGGTTTTCATCTTCAGGACCGCCTTCTCCTCCCCTTTGAAATTGAGGACCGTCCGGATCGGATAGCCGTCGATAGAAAGGGTCTCTTCCAGCCCCTTCTCACGAATCTGCTGCTCGATTCCGTTCTTCAACCGCTCCCCTTGCTTCCAAAGGAAAGGGGTCACCTTATTTTCAAGGATGTATTGGATCGTCGCGATCGCCGCCGCAATCGAAAGGGTCTCTCCCCCGAAGGTAAACGAGAAGAAGATCTCATCGAAGAGCTTCATGATGTCCCGTTTTCCGACGATGGCGGAGACCGGCATTCCGTTGGCCATCGCCTTGCCGAAACAGGCGAGGTCGGGGGTCACATCGAAATAGGCCTGTGCGCCGCCGATATCAAATCGAAAGCCGGTGACCACCTCGTCGAAAACCAGAATCGCCCCCTGTTCGTGCGCCATCTTCTTCACTTTGGCGAGGAAATTTTTTTGAGGCGCCTCCAGGCTGACCGGCTCCAGGATCACACAGGCGATCTGATTAGGATGGCGGTCGAAAACGGCCTGAAGACTCTCGATCCGGTTGTACTGGAACGTGACCGTTTTTTTCTTGACCTCCTCCGGAATGCCGAGGCTTCGCGTCGTGGTGGCGATATACCAATCTTGCCAGCCGTGATAACCGCAGCAGGCGACGACTTCCCTCCCGGTGGCGGCCCGCGCCAGACGGACGGCGGCGGAGGTAACATCGGAGCCGTTCTTCCCGAACCGGACCATCTCGGCGGAGGGGATGATCCGGGTGAGCAGCTCGGCCAGGTCGTATTCGAGATGATGAGGAAGGGTATAGGCCGTTCCTTTTTTCAGCGTCGCCTCGATCTCTCGGTTGACCGGCTCAAACGCATACCCGAGAAGACAGGCCCCCAGCCCCATCGTGAAGTCGATGAATCGGTTTCCATCGAGATCGGTCAGAAGCGCCCCCTTTCCCTCCCGCACGAAAAGCGGCGCAGCGCCGACGCTGAACTGGAGGGACGACTTGCTGAATGTCTGCGATCCCCCCGGGATGATCCGCATGACCTTGTCGAATTGGGAGAGACTCTTCTCGAATCGGAGCGGCTTCCCTTTCATCGCTTGAATGCCGGTCTTGTCCCCTTCCAAAGAGCGCCGATATCCCTCGTTCGGCACGATGTGTTTTGTCTTTTCGACCAACGAGGGATTCGCTTTGACGAGATCCGCCACGTCGGCGTAGGTGAAGTCGCGTCTTTCCAATTGCTTGAGGATCGATTCGAGAACGTCGGCATCTTCCTTGTAATCGAGACTGAGATGAATATGGGAGAGGTCCTCCTCCCCATAAGGAAGGAAGACGGTGTTGAACCGCTTCGATCGTCGAAGATACGGCCCCACATGTTCCCGCTCGGACGGCAGTTTTGCCTCCGAGTCGGCCTTCAGGATCGCCTTCCCCGACATCACCTCCACGTCGAAGCCGTCGATGATCTTCGTCAGGATCAGGTAGTCGGGTTTGAGCGCATCGAATTGGGTCAGCGCATGCTGGACAATCCGAGGGTCGGTGAGAAGACAATCGCCGGTGATCCGGACCACCGCGTCGAGCCGATAGGCCCGGACCGCCTTGGCAAACCGGCTGAGGACATCCTCCACGCTCCCGCGGACCACCTGCCAACCGCGCCTCTGGGCAATCTCCGCCAAAGGATCGTCCTCCTTTGCCTCGGAGGTGGCCAAGATCCGTTGATCGATCGCGATCTTCTCGCATCGCTCCAGGACCCATTCGATCGCCGGACGTCCAAGTAAAGGATGGAGCATCTTCCGCGGATAACGACTGGAACCGTTTCTGGCCTGAACCACCACCGCACGCGGCATGTCAACACACCTCCAGAGAATAAAGCTTCGCCCCTTCGACGGAAATTTTCAACGTCACCTCTCCCCTTACGCCGATCCGGAGGAGGTGATCCGAAGAATCGATCCCCTCCATCCGGCAAGATTCAACCGGTTGTCCCCCTTTGAACAGATCGATCCTCACCCTTCCCCCGGTGGCGTCTGCATTGATCCGGAGGGTTCCTTTTCGACAAGTCAACGGTTTTGTCGTCATCGTCCCCTTCGCGCCGGCGGCATAAACAAACCCATCTTTCCTCAACGTGGCCAGGCCGACGCTGAACCGATGGCTCTGTTCGTCGAAGAGAAGTTGGGCGTTGCCGACGCCGTGGCTGAAATTCGACCCGCCGTAGTAGAGATCGATTCCCTCTTTCCTGAAGAGGGGGAGATTCGCCGTGGTGATCATCCCCGAGTCCCATCCCGATTCGCTCAGCGGAATCAACGGCTCATCCGAGAAACGGGTCCACTGTTTCCCGTCGGGACTGGTCGCGAGGAAGACTTCCATCTTCCCCTCGTGGGTTCCTTTTGTAAACTCATAATCCATGTAAAAGAGCCAGAGCAGTCCGAGGTAACCGGCGCCGTAATTGAAACCGCAAAGCCCGTAGAAGTCGGCCCACTTGAATCCGCGCGCGACGGCCAGCCGATCGTCCGCCGCGGAGGGGGTCCAGATCGTTTCGGGCGGCGACCACCGGATAAAGTCGTCGCTTTCGGAATAACCGACCGATCGCCGCGTCCTTCCCTCCTCATCGATGACGTAGGTTTTGACCCATGCGACGAATTTCTTTCTTAGATTGTCCTTAAAAACGGGGGAGACATCGCTGATCCATCTTTTCTTTGTTTTCGGATTCGGAAATCGCATCAGCGGGAGAACGGGGTTTCCCTCATACTCCTTGAAGTGAATCCCGTCCTTTGAAAATGCGACGCGGTAGCCTTCATTGGTAAAGCCGAATAATTTATAGGGGCGCTTCGAATCCTCCGGATCGTAGATCACGCTCGGGATGTGGTAAGTCGAAACGATGTTCGTCTTCCAGTAACCCGGGCTTCCATTTCTGAACGCAATCGCCTTTGTTTCTCTTTCTTTCTCCGATTCGATGGTTGGATAAAACCGCCTCTCATCGATCCTCCACTTGTTGATGAGGGGCTTCTCCCATTTTTTCCCGTCGCGGGATCGCGCATAGTTCACGAAGAAATCATCTCCGTCGAGATAGGATTGATACCACATATGAAGCTGTCCGTTTTTCTCCAAAACCGAACCGTAGAGATAGGCGTGAATCCCCTCCCAAGGATATTGTGGAAAGAGGACCGGCCCCTCTTTCGTGAGCGCCCCCTGCTTTAGCTCAATCCCTTCCACAGAGATGAGAGAAGTCGTATCGGGAAATTGGATTTTCATCTTTTCCACCGGTAAGGAAGAAGGATATCCTCGTCGTCGACTTCCAGGTCGGCCAGTTGACCGGCGATCTGGCGATATCGGAGGAGGTTCTCATGAGTGAGGGCTTGGAGATTTGTTTTCAGATGATCGACAGAATCAACCCCCATCACCACCCCATCGATCCAAGGATCGGTCGCAACAAATGCCAGCGGGAGCCATTCCGGACGTAATTGAGCATTTTCAGAGAGTTCCCGAATCTTCCTCACCTTCTTCTTCACCTTGCTCAAGTCGACCCCCAGCGCCTCCTCCTGCATGAAAAAGAGTCCCTGTAGAAAAACAGACCGCGCCAGCAAAAAGACCCCCTGAGACTTCAGCCGTTCGAGGAGATTTCCCTTCTGAAAACGCCGGTCAAAGAGATTGATCGGGAACTCGATCGCAAGCGCTCCCGTTAAATCGCGGGCCGCTTCCAATGCTTCCTCCGGGTGATAAACGGAGAGACCGTAGCGTCCGATGACCTTTTCCTTGGAAAGTTTTTGAAGAACAGGAAGGATCACCTTCCCGAACCGCCGAACCGTTTCATACGAGTGGAGAAGGAGAACATCGATCGAAGAAACGTTCATCGCGCGAAGAGAATCGGTGATTTCTCTCTCCACCTCCATCGAATCGGCATACTCCTTCGAAGGGAGTTTGGTAATGACCCGGAGGGTCTTCCCCCGCGCTTTAAAATATTCCCCGATGATTTTTTCCGCGTCGCCGTATGCTTTGGCGGTGTCGATCCCCCAGACCCCTTGGGACTGCGCCGACGCGAGGATGCCGAAGACCTCCTCCCGGCTCAACTTTCGTTCATTCGCGATCCCATAGGACAAGCCGAAGTTCGCAGATCCGAGGATCCACTTCACATGGATCTCCTCCCCGACGAAGGGAGGAGAGGAAAGAATGTTATGCGCGGTCACGGAAGACCCGATCGACTGTTTCGATGACATAGGTCACCTCTTGTTGAGTCATCGCCGGAAAGATCGGAAGGCTGATCTCTCTTTGATAAAAGTTTTCCGCCGCCGGACAGAGGCCCTTTCGGTAGCCCATCTTCCGATAAACCGGATGCCAGTAAACAGGAAGATAGTGAACCTGGACTCCCAACCCTTGTTCCCGAAGACGGCGGAAAATTTCTTTCTTCTGTGTCTTGAAAGAATCTTTCAATCGGATTGGATAAAGATGGTAAGAGGAGACCGAACCTGCGGCTTCCACGGGGAGATCGAAATAGGAATTCCCGTTGAACGTCGTCTGGTAAAGGGCCGCGATCTCTCTTCGCCTTGCAACGAACCGGTCGACTTTTTTAGTTGAGAACATCCCAACGCCGCTTGAAGATCGGTCATGCGGTAGTTGTATCCGAGCTCTTGTATTTCGTGGTACCAGGCGCCGTGGGAGGGCTCCAAAAAATCGGTTCGCTCAATTCCATGCGACCGGAGTCGTTTCAGCCGTTGATAATAATCCTCACGGTTGGTGACAATGGCCCCCCCCTCTCCGGTGGTGATCGTCTTCACCGGATGAAAACTGAAAACGGTCATATCCGACAAACCGCCGATCTTCTTATTGGCATAGGAGGCGCCCAGCGCGTGGCAGCCGTCTTCGATCACCGGAAGCCGGTGTCGCTCCGCGATCTTGGCGATCGACTCCATGTCACAGGGGGTTCCCGCATAGTGAACCGGAACGATCGCCTTCAGATGACCCCGTTCTGCTTGAAGGCCCGATAAGGTTTTCTCAATTTCAGAGGGACTCAGGTTGAAGGTCGCCGGATCGATATCGGCGAAGACAGGCTTTGCTCCCAGGAAGAGGGCCGCATTGCCGGTGGCTGCAAACGTATTCGGAGAGGTCATGACAAGATCACCCGGTCCGAGGCCGGCGGCCTGATAAGCCAGATGAAGCGCGGCCGTTCCCGAAGCACAAGCGACGGCATACCGGGCCCCGCAGTAGGCGGCGAGCGCCTCTTCAAAGGCGTCGACGGCCGGGCCCTGTGTCAGCCAGTCGGAACGAAGGACATCGACCACCGCCTGGATGTCTTCCTCGTCTATGGTCTGTCTCCCATAGGGGATCGTCTTCATCCGTTCTGAAGTTCCCTCACCATCTTTTCGATCTCTCCCGTCGTCAGCCGCCAGGGATTCTGATCGCTGGAGTAGACGAATCCATCCCTCACAGGTTCCCCGCCGTTCTTTCGTTTTTCGTCCGACCACCAGGGAAAATCGGGCTGGATCACAAAATGCTCCGGATACTCCAGGGTCCGCCTTCCATCTTCGATCGAGATCAGCAGTTCATGGAGTTTCTCGCCCGGACGGACCCCGATGATTTTAATCTTGCATTTGGGAACGATCGCTTTGGCAATATCGACGATCGTCGCCGTGGGAATCTTCGGGACAAAAATCTCCCCTCCCTGCATTTGATCGAGCGCCTTTAAGACGAAGTCGACCCCCTGATCGAGGGTAATCCAGAAGCGGGTCATCCGCTCATCGGTCACCGGAACGGAGTCCCCTTTTTTCAGTTGCAGGAAATGCGGAACAACGCTCCCCCGACTTCCGACGACGTTACCGTAGCGGACCACGCCGAAACGGGTGATCTTTCGACCGGCATAGGAATTCCCGGCGATGAAGAGCTTGTCCGAGCAGAGCTTGGTCGCCCCATAGAGATTGACCGGGTTGCACGCTTTGTCCGTGCTCAAAGCGACAATCCGCTTGATCCCGATGTCGATTGCCACGTCGATAATATTTTGCGCGCCGATGATATTGGTTTTGATCGCTTCAAAAGGATTGTATTCCGCGGAGGGAACCTGTTTTAACGCGGCGGCGTGGATCAGGTATTCGACCCCCTCGAAGGCGCGGTAGAGACGGTCCTTATCCCGGACGTCTCCGATAAAGAAACGGAGGCAGGGATCGTCCATCATCCGCTGCATTTCGTATTGCTTGAATTCATCTCTGCTGAAGACGATCAGCTTTTCAGGCCGGAACTTTGAAAGGACCCGCCGCACGAAACGCTTTCCAAAAGAACCGGTTCCTCCGGTGACCAGGATTTTTTTTTTTTTTTTTTTTTTTTTTTTTTTTAAAAAAAAAAAAAAAAAAAAAAAAAAAAAAAAAAAAAAAAAAAAAAAAAAAAAAAAAAAAAAAAAAGATCGATCATCGTTTGCGCCTCGCCTGAAATACCCTTTCAAGGTATGTGCAATAATCTTGCCGCTATCTCCTTCCAGGAATAGTTCAAAAAGCGGATCGGTTCCGGACCTTAAAAAGGGAGGTGTCAATCATTTGACAGGGGGCATTTTCAATGACGGGAAAAACGAGTTCCGCCGAGGAAGGAAGACGCGGAATCGAGAGAACAAATCGTTCTTCCCTTTGATTGAAGCTCCCCGCAGCAAGCTGCGGAGGATCTTCGACCCGAGAAGATGGAGAGGCTCTTTTTGTATGGTTTGCTCCGCGAACGATGTGGGCGGAGGCTTCGCGATCTATATACATCTGCACATTCGCACGTCTAACCTCGCAGCAAGCTGCGAGAATGCGACGCGCGTGCGTGTTCACATTATTTTGCGCCGGCGACACCTTGCTCCGAAGCGCTCAAGACATGCGCTGGGAAAAGGGGCTCCCTGTGGCTGTAGTTCAGGTCGGAAAGGACGATCTGTTTGCCCTTCCGGGTTTTGGAATTGATGACCAACGGCGCCATCAGGTTTGCGGTCAGTTTGAGCGGGTCTTCCTGCGGAATGGTTAAAATGGTCAATACCACCAGGGAGTCCGAGCTTTCGATTTCAAGCTCTTTCATCTCCTCCGGAGGGAGGGCCGGTCGATAGTCCGGCCGGAAGACCAGCGGATCGATCACCACAAAGGCCAACTCAGGATCTTCCACCGCCTGGAGCCAAAAAAAGGGTGGCCCTTGTCATTATTGACCAACGTATACTGCTTGACCGTTCGGAAACCGGGAATCCCTTCCGGGAAGGTGAGCAGCCGATCGGGATCGATCGATACCGGTCCCAATTTTGCGCTCTGAATCACGGTGTTCACGGCTTGGATCCTTTCCCTTTCCCCGGCGGAGGAACCCCCTTGCTCAAAATATCTTTCAGCTGCTTCGGATCGACGCCGGCCGCTTTTTTGTTCTCAAGCATGATTTTTGCCAAGACCTCTTCCCGATAGATCTTGATGCCGGCCGGCGCTTCAATGCCGAGCCGGACCTGATTTCCATGGACTTCGATCACCACCACCCGGATCTGATCCCCGATGATGATTCCCTCTCCCGACTTCCGTGTCAGGACCAGCATCCGACCTGCCTTTCTTTAAATGGTGTAGGGGCGTATTGCAATACGCCCTACCAGCGGAAATGCGACGCGCGATGCGTGTTCATTCCGACCTCGCCCCGACCCTCTTCGTTATCGGAGAAAATCAAGGAGCGAGTTTTGAATCATCCGGGCCGCCGTGGCCCGGGTGGCTTCCAAGGCGACCTGCTGAAGCGAAAAATCCGAAATCGCCTGCGTAAGATCGATATTTTCAAGATCGGACTTGAACCGGGTGATCGACAGCTTGAAATCCTCGAGCACCGTTTTGGTCGCATCCATCCGGTTCAGGCGAGCCCCCAACAAAGCGCGTTCACCGATCACCTGCTCCTGCGCCGCGCTGATATTGGTGAGCGCCGCTTGAATTCCGGCGGTGTCATTCGTCTCCAAAGCCGCCTGCAGCCCCCCCACCGCCGAAAAGAGATCGACCCCTCCCGTCACGCCGACCCCTTTAAAGAGCCGGTCTCGGGGAGGTTCATGATCACCGGTGTATTGGGGCCGATCAGAAAAGAGATTTCTCCCGAGTCGCCCATATAGGTTCCCGACGGCTGGTTCGTTCCCGCGGCCAATCCCAAATCGGCCAGCGCCGTCCCGGCCGTGGGGACGGCAGCGGAAGTGCCTCCTTCCGAATTGGAGGTGATCACCAAATGGTCAGTATCGAAGGTGACGGTGGCCGAAGCCCCGGCTGCCTGAAAGGTCGGATCCGCGTTGATTGCGGTTTGGACCATCCCGGCCAACGCCGTCCCTGTCGCATAACTTCCGGCCGGCAGGGTGAGGGTGGAGGAGATCCCGTCCAATGAAAGGGTCAACTGATCATTCACCGCCGCCGTGACGGTCACCGGCAAGGTCACCGCCGTTCCAAGATAGCGCCCCTGCTCGAGGAACGGGAGCGTCCGGGTCTGATTTCCCGCAAAAATGTATCGGCCCTCGACGGAACGGTTTCCCATCGCAATCAGTTGATTGAAAATCTCCCGCACCTCATTCGCCGCGTTGGCCCGGTCGGTCGAAGAATAGGAATCGTTCGCCAACTGCAGCGCCAGCTCGTGGGCCCGCTGCAGTTGATCCCCCACATCCTGTAACGTCGATTCGGCGCTGGTCAGATACGTCTCGCTCCGATCGATGTTCTGCAAATACTGTTCGGTCGTCGCAAGCGTTTTCCCGTAGTTCAGAACCAACGGTTGACCAATCGGATCATCCGAAGGTCGATTGATCTTCTTCCCGGAAGCAACCTGCTCCTGAATGTGAAGAAGCGATCCGGTCTGCCGCTGCAAGTGCACCATCATCGATTGAAAGAGCATTTGATCCGATACGCGCATCTACTTTCTCTCTCTTTTTATCGCTTTATGGCCAAAATCGTTTGTAACAGTTCGTCCGCAACGGAGATCAACCGAGCCGATGCTTCAAAGGCCCGCTGGAATTTAATTAAATTGGCCGTCTCTTCATCAAGAGAAACGCCGGAAATCTCTTCCCGTTGATGGATGAGGTTCTGATCAATCACTTGTTCGGCAAGTAGAGACCGCTGGGCCAACCGCGACCTCGATCCGACTTCCCCGACATATTGGCTATAGAAACTCTGAAACGTCGCATCTCCAAGCCCCGTCACCTCTTTCTCCTGTAGCTGCGCGAGGAGAAGGGCATTGCTGTTGTCTCCCGGCACGCCGGCTGCCGTAGAGGATGCGGCAATTTCATTCGGATCGATCGCGGAAAGAGCGATGGAACCCGACATCCCCTGATGGGCGCTGATCTCAAAGGTATCTCCATTCGCCGGCGCCCCGCTCATGGCAACTTGAATCCCCTCGAACGTGACCGTCGTCGGGTCGACATAAGCGGCGGTGGCGGAGCTCCCTGTCCTGAGGTTCTGAATCGTATAATTCGCCCCGGCAAAGGTCAGCTGATAGGCGTCCAATGTCAGAAGGGAAGGATCATTCACCGTCGCGGCAATTGTCCCCGATCCGGTATTGCCGCTCAATTCCGTCACGGTCGGCGCCAGAGGAGTGAAGAAATCATTTCCGGTGGAACCGTCGAGACCGTAGCCGGCCCGGTGCTGCTGGTTCACCTCATTGACGATCGCGGCCGCCATTTGGTCAAGCTGATTGATATATCCAGGAAGAATCGTATCCCGGAGATCAACCAACCCTTTGAGGCGGCCGTTTTCGATAAAGGAGGTGATGCCGGTGATCGTGCCGGTTCCCGGGTCATACCCCACGTCGGCGAATCCGGCGTTATCTTGGTTCACCACCCCCTCGAAGCGTAAACGACGCCGTCGATTCGACCAAGAGCTTTCCTCCGATGAGAATCGAGACCTCTCCCAGGTCGTTTTCAAAAGAGGAGAAATTGATCTTTTCGGCAAGATCCTGTAAAAGACGCTCCCGCTGATCGCGCAGATCGTTCGCATTTTGTCCTGAAATCGTCACTTGAGCAATCTGGCCGTTTAAATCGGCAATTTGCGTCGCGAGCGTATTGACCTCTCCAAGCACCCCCTCGACCTCAGTGTTGAGATCCTTTCGTATCTGCTGTAGCTGATCGTTCATCTGTATAAAGTTCGCTGAGAGGGTCCTCGCTTGCTCCATCAGGGAAACCCGTTCAGGAAGTCCCTGCGGATTGTTGGCAAGATCATGAAACGCCGCAAAAAACTCCGACAAGGACTGATGGAGGCCGACACCGTCGGAATCATTGAACACCGCCTCAACCCGCCCGAGCGCTCCCCGCTCGACTCCAAAACGACCCAGATTCGATTGCTGCGCCGTCAATTGATCCTGGATGAATTTATCAAAAACGCGTCGAACCTCCGTAATCTTAACACCGGTTCCCAACTGACCGGGAGCGCTGTCCATCGGCGTCGTTGACGAAAAAATCGCCTGCTGTCTAGTATACCCGGGGGTGTTCACGTTGGCGATATTCTGGGACGTGACGGAGAGGGCCCGCTGATTGGCGAAGAGGGCCAGCCTTCCGATGTTGAAAATCCCGAAGATACTCGACATGTCTATCCTTGGCTGATCGCCCTTCCCCCCGATGGAAAATGCTGAAGCGCTCCATTCGGTTGGTAGATCGGATCGGTGGACGAAAGGTGCCGCAAAAGGCCGACCAGCGCCGTGATCCGTTCCTGGATTCGGTCAATTAAAAGTCCGTTGATCTGATTGAGTTCCTGAATGCTGGCGGTTAACGCCTCGAGCCGGGTATGGCAATCAGTCAGTCGTCCCCGGAAAAACTCGGGGACCCGCTGAGCCAGCTGTTTGAGCGTCAATGGCCGATCTTCTCCCCCCATTGTCGGGCCATCGGGGCGATCTCCGCTTGGCGGCGTTGCTCCAATCCTCGGAGACGGCCAAGAAGGTTTTCTTTTTCCTGAAGACAGCGGAGAAGATCATCGAGCTCTCCACTTATCATCAGCTTCTTCTCGCGCTGAAGGAGAGAGAGCATTTCCTGTTGAACGAGGATCATCTCCTCCAGGGTCGAAACGAGCGGTATTAACAGCGCATCCGGGACGGTCAGGGTTTCGGGGAGGGGAAGCGTCGATGGCAGGGGATGGGACGCGGAATAATCGATGTGTTGCTCTTCACGCTTCATTCCAAATTCAACGTCCCGCATTGATGAACCCCCTTCGAACTTATAGAACCGCATCCAGCAGTGTCGATCGAACCAGCTTTTCCGCGATCTCTTCGCCTTGTGGATGGTAAGTCCCCGCCTCAATTTCCTGCTGAAGGGCCGCCACCCGCTCGGACCGGACTTCCGGGAGGGATGCAATCACCTGATTGAGCTGCTGGTACTCCTTCGCCTCTCCGGAGATCTCGACGCGGTCTGTCGGAGCGGCCTCCCCTTCTGATCGGAGGAACGGACAGGGCCTTTCTGATCGGTCTTTTTGACGCCGAAAAGAACGGTTTCCAGAAGGCGGGTTCGGTTATCTCCAGGTATCTGCATTTTTTTTCTCCTCTTAAGCCGTCGTAAGGGTGCTTATTACCTCACTTATCGGTCGAATCCCTTAAAACTTGAGGCTTGATCCGTCAATTTTTTGACGAGGAGCTTCGCCAGCCCAATACCCTCACTCTGCGCCATTTTCGTTGCCATGGTTTCGTCGAGCAACGATTCGTAGATCTCTTTCCCCGGGCCCGACCCGAGGAACCCTCCCGCCGGCACGGTCTTTCGCATCTCTTTGAGCAGAGAGGAGATGAAATAGGCCTCAAACGCCTCGGCCGCCTTCTTGATCTCTTCCGGGTTGCTTGTGGCTCTCCAGCGCCTTCAACGGATTGGCTCCCGTCCCGCCGATTCCCGAAAGCCCGCCCCCTTCCATTAGAGAATCTCCAATTCGGCTTGAAGGGCCCCGGCTGCCTTGATCGCCTGGAGAATGGCGATCAAATCGCGCGGCGTCACGCCGATCGCGTTTAAACCGCGAACCACCTCGCCGATCGTCGCCCCCCGCAGCATCAGGATCTGCGCATCTTCTTCCTGAACCTCGGTTTGCCGTTGCGGGACAACGACTGTTTCCGATCCTTCCGGAGCGAAGGGAGGGGGCTGAGAGACCTGAAAGTCGGTCTTCACCCGGATCGTCAGATTGCCGTGTGAAACGGCGACCTCGGAAATCCGCACCTGATCCCCCATGACAATGGTCCCGGTCCGCTCGTTGACGACGACCCGCGCCGGCAGATCGACCGTCACTTCCAGACTTTCGATCGCAGCCAACAACTCGACCAGCCGTCCTTTGTAGAAGTCGGGAACCTGAAGGGTGATCGTTCCTGAATCAACAGCACTCGCAACCGATTCTCCTCCCAACTGTGCATTAATCGCCTGGGAAATCCGGAGGGCCGTGGTGAAATCTTGCTGGCGCAGGAGAAGATTGAATCGCTCTTTATGCAAGAAAGGGAATCCGACCTCCTTTTCCACCTGAGCCCCTTCGGCCACCCTCCCGGCGGTCGGGTGATTCTTTTGGACTGAATCGCCCTCTTTCCCGCCGATGAACCCGCCGATCGAAATCGGTCCCTGGGCCACGGCATAAACCTGTTGATCGGCCCCCTTCAAAGGGGTTAACAAAAGGGTGCCCCCCTGCAAGCTCGTGGCGTCGCCCAAAGAGGAGACGACGACATCGATCCGGCTCCCCGTCTTAACGAACGGAGGGAGCTTGGCGGTCACCATCACCGCCGCCACATTCTTCACCTTCACCGCGCTCGGCTCGACCGCGATCCCCATCTTCTTCAACATACTGGAGAGGGTTTGAACCGTAAAGGTCGTCCCGGTTTTATCGCCGGTTCCGTTCAATCCGATCACCAGCCCATACCCGATGAGCGAATTCTCCCGAACCCCTTCCACCGCGGCGATATCCTTGATCCGAACCGCTTCCGCGTCGATCGGGAGGACGAAAAAAAGATCCCGATGAGGAGAACCAATCCTTTTTGGATTCGCTTGCGATCTTCACTCCGCATTCCGCACCCCGCATTTCGCATTTAGAAGGGCCATATCCAATCGAGAATCCGGATCAGCCACCCCCGGCCGTTGTTTATCGTTGATGACGCCGCGGCCGGTGTATTCGATCTTTGCGTCGGCGATAAAGGTCGACAGAATCGTGTTCCTCGGACCGATATCCTCGGGACGGATCACCCCGGCGAGAGAGATCAATTCTTTTTCGCTGTTGATGAGGACCTCCCGCTTCCCTTCGATCACCATATTCCCGTTCGGGAAAACGGCGGTCACCACGGCGGTGATATCGGCGGTTAAGGCTCCGCTTCGGCTGGTCGATCCCGAACCGTCAAAATCATCCGAGAAGGTGGCATCCGCCTGGAGTTTTTGGGTGGTGCTGGTGGGAATCCCCAGAAAGGCGCTCGTACTGGCGCCGATCGTCGAAGAGCGGCCCGACGTGGTCTGGGCATCCTTCGATCCGCTGGCATTCTCAACAATCCGCACCGTGACGATATCGCCGACATGGCTTGCCTTTGTATCTTGAAAGAAAAAGGTCCGCGATTGATCGGCGGTCCAGAGAGAGCCCTCCGGCTGATGGAGTTCCGTGGGTTGAAGGTAGGCGGGGGGAAGGTTTTCTTCCGGCTTCATTTCCCTCGGAACCGCCGCACAGCCGGCAAAAAAAGCGAAAACCACGAGAAGCAACCGGGCGACCGTTTTTTGACTCAAAAATTTTCTATTTGCCATTTGCCATTTTCCGTTTGTCATTTGCCTTTTTCTATTTTCATTTCTCAAATGAAAAATGAACAATGGCAAATGATCCTTTATCTCGGAAGGGTTATTTTCACCGTCGCGGCGTCGATCACCTCTCCGTAGACCGTCTTCTGGGAATCGAGGTTGACCACCGCCATCTGTCTTCCGAGAAAACCCTCTTCCTTGGCCCGGCCCATCGTAGCGATCCGCAATCCGCCCGATTCAACGATCATCGTCACCCGATCTCCCGGGCGAATCACCGGCGCCGTCTCGACCATATCGACGGAGATCGGCAGGCCCGCGCCGACGGAGCGGATCACCCTCTTTCCGATCAGCGCGTCGGGATTGAAGAGATAAGATTCCCCCGCGCGGGTCACTGCAACCGACCGGATCTCGACATCGTCCGATCCGATCACTTGAGCGCGGCGGAGGGGCCGAGCGGAAACGACGATCGATCGGATCATTTCGACATTCGCGGTGACCCACTGATGTGCGGCCGGTTTCCCGTTCGGTCTCGAAGAAATGAGGAAGACCACCCGGCCAAGCAATCCGCCGCGCGACCCTTCCTTGACCTCCAATCCGTCCTCCATGACAAATGAACCGTCCGGTGGACGGAGAAGGCGAACCCGTATATCGCTTTCATTGGAGGTAAGACGTTCCGCCACATAGGCGCGTATGGCGGCGCTGATCTTCTCTGCCGGGCCGGGAACGGTTTCCTGTTGAACGGCTGCTCCATTTTCCAAACCATCCGCCGCCTCAACCGCACCGACGCCCGCGAAGATCACCACGATCAAAAACAGGATTCTAAAAAAAACCGCTCATCTTACTTTACCTTTTGCTTACCCTTGGCTTACCGTTTGAGGTTATTGACCATCGACAACATTTCATCGGTCGTCTGGATCGCTTTGGAGTTCAATTCATAGGCGCGCTGCGCGACGATCATGTTCACCATCTCCTCGGCGATGTTGACGTTGGAGCCTTCAAGGGCGCCTTGTTGGACGGTTCCGAATCCTTCCTGTCCCGGCGCGCCGGTCACCGCTTCTCCGGAGGCGGCTGTCGCCTGATAGAGGTTTTTTCCCATGCTGTGAAGACCGGCCGGATTGGTGAACCGCGCCAGCTCAAGCGTTCCGACCAGCTGCGGCGCCCCCCCGGTCGCCACAACGGCGGAAATCACCCCGGTGGGAAGGATGGTCACCGTTTGCGCGCCGGACGGGATCGTGATATTCGGAAGAAGCGGATAACCTTCGGCGGTCACGATGCTTCCTTCGCTGTCGAGGCTCAACGATCCGGCGCGCGAGTAGCCGGTGGAGCCGTCCGGAAGGGTCACCTGGAAAAAGCCGTCCCCCTCGATGGCGAGATCGAGCGGATTCTGCGTCTGCTGAAAGTCGCCCTGTGCAAACGTCCGGTGGACCGAGACCGGAATCACCCCCGATCCGAGTTGAATCCCGACCGGCAGCGTTCCCGTTGCGGTGGTGGTGCCTGCCGATTTCAGGGTCTGATACATCAGGTCTTGGAATTCTCCCCGGCTCTTCTTGAAGCCGACGGTCGAAACATTGGCCAGGTTATTGGCAATGACCTCGACCGAAAGCTGTTGGGATCCCAAGCCGGTACTGGCGATGGATAACGCACGCATCATAGCTCACTCTCCTCCCGATTTACTCATCTTATAGACGCCCGACTTCATTGGCCGCCTTGGAGGCGACCTCATCGGCGGTCTGAATCGCTTTTTGGGCCGACTCATACAGGCGCATCACCGTAATCATCGCGACCATCTCTTCCACCGGATTGACATTCGCTCCTTCCAGGGCCCCCTGGCTCACCCTTCCTTCCGGAAAAGGAACCGCCCCTCCGCCGACCGATTCAAAAAGGGTATTGCCGACCTTCTTCAATTGAGACGGATCGGAAAACCGGTAGAGCGCCAAGGCATCGACCTCGGTCGGCTGCGCGCCGACTTCGGTCCCCTTCACCGAGAGCCGTCCCTCGGCGTCGATCTGGATCGACCCCGGCGGGAGGGTGATCGGCCCTCCGGTTCCCAAAAGCGGGAATCCGTCGTGCGTGGTGATCTGTCCCTGTGCATCCAGGGTGAAGCTCCCCCCGCGGGTATAACGAACCCCCCCGGGGTCTGGACCGAAAAGAAACCTTCTCCTTCAATCGCAATATCGAGCGGCTCTCCCGTCATTCGGATCGGACCGGAGGAGAAATCGGTGAAAACGTGGTGAAGAATCTCGAAGGTCGGGCTGGGGGTGATCGATCCGCTCGGCCCTGCATTCAGTCCGGGCGGCAGCCCGATTCCCTCGAAGAGAGGATGATCTTTCTTAAACCCGGCGGTGTTGACGTTCGCCAGATTATTCGTGATGACCTCCAGACGCTTTTCTTGAGCCAAGGCTCCCGAGAGGACCGGATAGATTGCATCCATTGCTTTTCGACTCCGAATGAAAAGAAGACCGCTCCGCTATTCCTGAGTGGAATCATAAGCAAGGGGTGTGCCAGGACGGAAAATCGCGCTGAGAAGGATTCATTTGCCTGGAAAAAGTTGAATCGGCGCTTTTTGCCGATCGGGGTAGGCAGAAGTTTCCTTTCTGGAGGGATGACGAAATTGAAATTCAGAATTGTGCAGGCGGGTTTGCAAGGAGCTTGACAGCTCTGTGTCAAAAAGATGACATCGCCGAAACAAGCGGCGTTTTAAAAACCGGCGCTGAGCTGATTCATCCAGGAGATCGCTCCCCGTTGAGCGCTCATCAAGTCGCTGAGTCTCAGCCCGGACTGTTTGAGCAATCGATCCACCCCTTTGAAATCGGCCGCTTCCTGGCGCTCACTCAGGGAAAGAAGGAGGCCGAGGGATCCTTCATGCGCCAGCAGCGCCTGTCGCACATCGTCCGTCAGATTGAGTTGCTCGACAACTTCCTTCATCGGCGTTCCAAGCAATACGTCGATCAACGAGAGGAGTCCCGTCATAAAAGCCAGATCGGAATACCCCGTCCCCCGGTAAAGATCGGGCCGCGATTGGACCAGAAGCTCCATGATCCGGCCGCGCAGCGTTGCCGTTTGCATGAGCGGATTATGGATCCCCCCTTTGCCTCCTTGCGTAAAGAGAAGGAGCTGGACCCAACGTTTGAGCTGTTGCCTCCCCAGCATGGTAATGGCGTGAGAGATGGCGGTGATTTTTTGCCGCGTCCCGATCGCCACCGAATTGACCAGACGGAGCAGATTGTAGCTGAGGGCGGGGTTTCCCTTGAAAATCTGTTCGATCTCGTTTGTATCCGCATCCTTCATCACCTTTTCATTCAGCTTCATCAGCGATACCATGGCGGGGTCGGCCCGCTTCTGAGATAAAATGGAAGGGCGGGCGAAATAATATCCCTGGAAAAGTTCAAACCCCATCGGACGGCACCGTTGAAAATCCTCTTGCCGTTCGACTTTTTCAGCCAACAGCCGGATCGACCTCTTTTTGAACGGTTGGATCCCCGCCCATAACTTTTCTCCCGTCATCTCGGCGATATTGATTTTGACCACGTCGATGACCTCAAGCAACGGGAGATGCGACCCGTCGTCGCGGAAATCTTGAAGAGCGAAACTGAATCCTTTCTTTTTAAGCGCCTGCATCCTTTGGACCACCCGCGGTTCGATCTTTGCCGTCGCAAAAACCTCAAGAACCATTTTTTCTTTCGGGAGAAGCTCAATTGCATCGCTGAGGAGGATCTCTTCATTGACGCCGACAAACCCCTTTCCTCCACCCAAGAGCGTCTCAGTCCCGAATTGGGTCAGCGCGCCGGCGATCACACTCGCCGACGTCTGCAAGACGTTGTCTGCCTGAGACAGGTGACTCTCCGAGTGAAAAAGGAGCTCGTAAGCGACGATCTCCTCATCCTTATTCAAAATCGGATTCCGCCCCAAGAAAATCTCTTCTTCACGCATAAAACACTTCGATCGTTGAAATCATGGAAAGCAAATACCGGTGTGGGTTATCGGTTCGATGTGATCACGGATTCTTCATGTCGGCGCCCGATCCATCAGGACCCCCGACCGGGGAAAAAGGGTTAAACTCCGAATCGGTTTTTCCTCCGGCGGATTTAAAAGGACGATCTCGACGCGGCGATTCTTTGCGCGTCCTTCTAACGTATCGTTGACGGCGATCGGCCGGAACTCGGCGTACCCGGCGACCGAGAATCGATCGGGAGTCATCCCGTGTTGTGTTGTAAAGTAGCGGACAATCTGTGTCGCCCGGGTCGCGGAGAGCTCCCAATTCGAGGGATAAAACGGCGTTTTAATCGGGATATTGTCGGTGTGTCCTTCCACCAGGATCGCGTTCGGAGCGTCGATAATCAATCCGGCGATATGATCGAGCGTTTCCCTGAATTCGGGCAGAAGCTCCGATTGACCGGTTTCAAACGCGAGACTCTCACTGATTCGGATGACCACGCCCCGGCTGTCCCGAATCACTTTCATCCCCCCCGGATTATCCTCCGTATTGATATTCGCCGTCAGCTTCTTGTAAAGCGGCAAGCCGATGTCGAACATCTCGGAGCCGGAGGACTTCGAGCTGAGTCGAATATTCGAGGCGGAGTGCGCGATGATGGGGTGAAAGGCCGAATTGAGCGAGTCGGCGACCGCCCGAAATTTTCCTTCCCGCACGGAAGAGGTCGAATACATCACCACGAAAAAGGCAAACAGCAGCGTGATGAAATCGGCATAGGACACCAGCCAGCGCTCGTGATTTTCGTGTTCCTCGTGTTTTTTCTTTTTGCCATGCGGCTATCCCTTCTTTATTTTTTTCCTTTCCGCTTCGGTGGAGAAATCCGCCCAGCTTCTACTGGATGTGCCGGGGATTTTCTCCCGCCGCGATCGACATCAACCCCTCGATAATCAGCTCGAACGCGTGATCGCTTCCATCTGTCCGCGCATCTTCAGCTTGGAGGCAATCGGCAGGAAAATCAGATTGGCGGCAAGGACCCCGTAGATCGTGGCGACGAAAGCGGTCGCGATGCCGCACCCCAGCTTGCTCGGATCGGCGAGGTTGTCCATGACGTGGATGAGCCCCATAACCGCGCCGAGGATCCCGAAGGTGGGACAGTATCCGCCGGCGGCGTCAAAAACCTTGGCCGCCATGACGTGATGCTCTTCGCTGAACGAAAGGTCGACCTCCAGGATCTCGCGGAGCAGCCTCGGCTCCGTCCCGTCCATTAAAAGCTGAAGTCCCCTTTTTAAAGAAGGGATCTTTCACCTCTTTCACCTTCGGCTCCAGCGCAAGAATCCCCTGTTTGCGCACGATGTTCGCGTAATCGACCAGTTGCTTGATATAGCCCACGGAATGGTCCGGCTGCGATTTGATCGTGCTGATTCCCAGCTTGATCCCTTCCAAGAATTTGGGGAGGGAATATTGGACCATCACCGCCCCAAGGGTTCCCCCCAACACGATGATCGCGGCCGTAAACTGCGTGACCGACGAGAGGTGTCCTCCTTCGAGATGTTGTCCGCCGATCAGCGCGGCCAGCCCGACGACCACCCCCATTATGGTCAAAATATCCATTGCGATCCGTTAAGGGCTTACAGCCCGTATTCCTTCAAAAGGTGATCGACGTCGGTCTGGGCCATTTTATCGGCGCCCGCGAACCGATTCTCCGTTTTCATCAAATTCTCATCCCGGTCGGTCTCTTTCGACGAAGCCGGCGGACCGCTCTCCTTCCCCTTTACGTTGAGCGAGCTGTTCAGCCGTTTAATCCGCGACTGCACATTCGTCATATCGGAGGAGATCTTCTTCAGCCACTGGGCGGCGACATCCTGAAAGGAGAGCGCCGTCATCAAATCCATCAGCATTTTCTTTTCGTCCCGAAGGGTCGAGCCGATCTCGTCGGCTTGGCGCTTCAGCGTGGGGCGTTGCAGCATCTCCGCCTGTGAATGGGTCTTAAGCGACTCCCACTTGTTCGCGAGCGCGTCATGACTCTCGATCACCTTTTCCACGATTCCCAAAACCCGATGAACCTCTTCTTCGGTAAACCGCGTCACCCCGTGGATCTGATCGGTTCCGTAGGGGATTTGGCTGGAGGCCGTCTCGATATCCGATTCGGCCGCTTGCAATTTTCTTGAAATCGCCTGGAGGTATTTCGCAAGCTTGCCGAGTTCATCGGAGAGTTTTTGATCGGCCCCCTTTTTGAGGTCCCCCTCGATGATCCCGCGCGCGGCCCGGATCAGGCCCCGGATATTATTGTCTTCTAACGAAGATTCATGGAAATCCATCCCGGTCATTCCTTTCATGATCATTACGTATCCGTTGAGCGAGCGAAGCCGCCGCCCGCCATGTCAACGATGGATTCCGTTCTTACGCGTGCTTAAAGACCTTGTCGATTTTTTCTTTCATCGTCTCGGGAGTGAACGGCTTGAGGATATAGCTGTTCACCCCCGATCGGATCGCCTCCAGGATATGATCCATTTCGGCTTCGGTCGTCACCATCAAGACCGGCAGCGCCGATAATTTTTGGATCCTGCCGAATGGCCTTGAGAAGATCGAGGCCGTTCATGTTCGGCATGTTCCAATCGCTGACCACCAGATCAAACGGCGTATTGCGGACCATCTCCAAAGCCTTGTCGCCGTCTTCCGCCTCATCGGTGTTCGGGTACCCCAACTGCTTGAGGGTATTTTTGATAATTCTTCTCATGGACGACATGTCGTCCACGACCAAGATCTTCATATTTGGATCAGGCATCTCTCGCTCCTCCGCTTGATATTCGTTCCCCTCCCGATTTGTCTTTCCGAAGATTCTCTCCCCTCTCTATCCCTTGGCGTCGTACGGGAGGCGGGGGAGAGGGGATTACGTCGTTTCTTTTGTAATAGACTCCGCGATCAACTTCCATCCGAATCAGTCGATCGGTGATGCCAAGGGGTGTTTCTCCTCCCCCCAGAAAGAGGGCGCCGTTCGGGGTCAAAGACGCGGCCATCCCCTCAAGGACCTTCTTTTTCAAGGCGCTGTCGAAATAAATGAGAAGATTCCGACAGAAAATAATATCGAACGGCCCGAACGAAGAAAAATCGGTCAGCAGATTGAGCCGTTTAAATTGGATCCAGCGCTTCAGCTCCGGCCGGACCTTCCACTCCGACTCGATTTGATCGAAAAAACGGGTCATGTATTGGGCCGGGAGTCCCCGTTGAATTTCATACTGGGAATAGACGCCGTTCCGTGCCCGCTCCAGCACCCTCTCGACAAGATCGGTGGCCAAGATCCCGGCATCCCAGCCGGCCAGCATCGGCTCGATGTTGCAGAGGAGCATCGCCAGGGAATAGGGCTCTTGGCCGGTCGCGCACGCCGCGCTCCAGATCCGGATCCGCCGCCGCTTTTGGTTCGCTTTGAGCAGGTCCGGCAGGAGCACATTCCCGACGATATCGAATGGGACCCGATCCCTAAAAAAAGAGGTCTCGTTGGTCGCCATCGCGTCGACGACCTTCTGGAGGAGAGGGCTCGTCGGCTGCTGTTTCAGGTAAAGACAAAGCGCATCGATCGAAGACAGCCCCGCTTCGCAAACGATCGGCTCCAGCCGGGCTTCAATAAGATAGGTCTTCGAGCTGTCCAAGACCAAACCGCTCTCCTTGTGCAAAAGGGCAATCATGAAATCGACCGACTCTTTCGATACCATCAGGCCCGCATCCTTTTCATCACGCAATCCTCGATCGCCCCCCTCATCTCATCAAGGGGAAGAACACAATCCGCCAGTCCCTCCCGGACCACAAACGACGGCATTCCCCAAACCACGCTGCTCGCCTGGTCCTGCGCAAAAATGATCGCTCCCTTGCTCTTCATCGCCCGGATGCCGTTTAAACCGTCCTGTCCCATCCCGGTCATGATAATCCCGAGCGTCTCCTCCCGGTAAACTTCGGCCACCGACCGGAAGAGGACATCGACCGAAGGGCGACAATAATTGACAGGCGGCTCCTGGTTCATTGCCAGAAAAACCCTTCCCTCCTTCTGACGAACCGCCATGTGATAGTTGCCCGGGGCGATATAGGCCGTTCCCGGCTCCAGGATCATACCGTCCACCCCCTCCACGACCTTCACTCCATTCCCCTGCTGGAGCCGCTCCGCCAACATGCGGGTAAAAACCGGCGGCATATGCTGGACGATGACGATCGGAACCGGAAAGTCTTTCGACAATTCGGGGATCAATTTGGAGAGCGCCGCAGGCCCTCCCGTGGAAACGCCGATGGCGACGATCCCGACGGTTTGAGGCGCCGACCTCAAGACCCGTTCGACAGTAAGCTCCTCGACCTGCTTCGCCCCCTTTTGGAGCGGCTTCGTCCAGGCGGGGTGCGGCCGGAACTGCTTGATCTTGGGGATCAGCTCCGCCGCGACTTGTCTGACCGCCTCGCTATACCCGCCCGGATGGGTCGTGGTCGGTTTTGCGACATAGTCGCTCGCTCCCAGCGAGAGGGCTTCGATCGTCTGGACCGCCCCGCGTTGCGTCGCGCTGCTGAACATGATCGTTCTGATCTTCGGGAAATCGACCCGCAGCGCCCGTAAGAGTTCAAATCCATCCGCTTCGGGCATCTCCAGATCGAGAATCAACACCTCCGGACTCCATTGCGCGATCCGCTGCAGGGCGATTTTCCCGTTGGAGGCGGTCCCGACAATCGAAATATCCGGATCATGAGACAGGGCCTCCGTCACGGCGCGCCGAACCACGGAGGAATCGTCGATGATCATGACCCTGATCGGCTCAAACATCTCAATCACGCGCAATTCCTAAAATAGACAATTTCTCTTCGAGAATCTCTTGTGTAAACGGCTTCATGATATATTCATCCGCGCCCCGCTCCATCGCCTGGACGATCTTCTCCGCTTCGCATTCCGTGGAAACGATAATAATGCGGGGACGTTTGTTCAGCCTTTTCACTCCGAGCGCGTCGAGCAACTGCATTCCATCCATCTCCGGCATATTCCAATCGAGCAGAATCAGCCCGATATCCGGATGAACGTTCAACTGCTCCAGCGCCTCCTTGCCGTTGACCGCCTCGGTCACGGAATGCCCCATTTTTTTAATCATTTGCCGTAAGAGACTTCGCATTGCAGCGGAATCATCAACAACGAGCATCTTCATGAATCCTCCTAGGGCGACACCCGATGCGCCCCCTTCCTATTGAGAGAGCAGCGAGTCATTCGCCTTATTCGGTTGCGTCTCATCTTTTCAGATCGGGATAAAACCTTTTAGGCCATCCTTGAAGTGTAGCAAACAACGAACGCCCGTCAACCCCAAGATTTACCTCCTTAAACAACCTCACCCCTTTCCGGGCTAGGCCGGCTCGGCTTTTGAGTCATCAATGGCGATTTCCTTTCTTCTTGAATGCGGAATGCCCCTTTCGGATCGCCTGGGCCGATTCTGTCGGCTTCAACGTGGAATTGGCTGACCATCGCCATTAATTCGGCGCCCATCTGGGCCAGCCGCTTCGAGGCGGCGAGGATGGCGGCCGCCCCCTCAGCGGTCCCTTTGGCCGCGGAAACGACCCCATCGATGCTCTCGGTGACCTCCCCGGTCCCCCGGGCCGCCTCCATCACCGAGCGGCTGATCTCGTTGGTCGTCGCCGTCTGCTCTTCGATCGCTCCCGCGATCGTGGTGGCGATCTCGTTGATCTGGGTGATGATCCCGGTGATCTCTCCAATCGCAGAGACCGCCTCTTTCGTGTCGGTCTGGATCACCCCGATCTTCTGCCCGATCTCCTCGGTCGCTCTCGCCGTCTTCTTCGCCAGATCTTTGACTTCGTTGGCCACGACCGCAAAGCCTTTCCCTGCTTCTCCCGCACGCGCCGCTTCGATCGCCGCGTTTAACGCTAATAAGTTCGTCTGCTCGGCAATCGATGTGATCACTTTGATGACTTTCCCGATCTCCGCGCTGCTCTCCCCGAGTTTGCTGATCGTCTGGTTGGTCCCCTGTGCCACCTGCACCGCTTCTGAGGTGATCCGGGTCGCTTTCACCACGTTTTGGGAGATCTCTTTTAATGTGGCGGTCATCTCTTCCGCCGCGGTGGCGACAGTCTGCACGTTGCGGTTGGTCTGCTCGCTCGCCGAGGAGACCGTGCTCGCCAATTTCTCCGTCTGCTCGGAATTCGCTCCCATCTGCTGGCTCGAAGCCGACAACTCCTCCGAAGAGAGCGCCAGGGAACGGGTCGATTCTTTGACCCGGGAGATGATCCCTGAGAATTTTTCCGAAAAGGTGTTAAACCAACGTCCCAGCTCGCCGATCTCATCGCGGCTTTTAATCTCGATCCTCTCTGTCAGGTCCCCTTGTTGTTCCGCCCGCTTTAACACCTCCATAATTTGATAAAGCGGCTGGCTGATCGATCGAGCCGTCCGAAGGCTCACCAGGACAACAATGACACTGACCCCGCCGAAGAGGAGCAAGGCGAAAAAAGTCATTTCTCGTCGGCTGGAGACCAACAAATTGAGCGGTTGGAGAAGAACAACTCCCCCTTCCGTCTTCCCCTTTTTCCCCTTTAATGGAACGACCATATAAAGGTATTCCTCTTCACCCACTTTCCCTTCGATCGGCGCCGCGACGGCCTCCTTCATGGCGACACGGTCGAAATGAGATAACGTCGAGGCGATTTTCCTCCCCTCACCATCCACGAGGGCGGCCTCCAACCCGACCCGATGTTTGATCCCCTCCACGAAGCCCTGATCCAGAAATACCCCTTCCCTCAAGAACCCGATCGGACGTTCTAGAAACTGAAGCGCTTTATAAGCCGAGACTTCAACCCCGTGTTCCATCACATTCCATTCGACCGCATGACCCTCCGCATGAAGCTGCTCCATGACTTCGCCCAGAAGCGCGTCCCCCGTTCGCTCCTCCATCTTCCCGACGAGCGAAGCGGAAGAGGAGCCCGATTCAATCGAACCGGCCTGCACGGCCTTCGTTTTTTGAACGATCCAGAATGGAATCCCTTGTTCATTATAAATTCCCAGCAGGTCCGATTCGGAAAATCCGAGAAGCTGCGCCATCTGTGGTCTGATCACATCCCGACTGCCGGAGGCGAGCGCCTGGAGCAGCAACGACTGCGCGGCATGCCGTTCGGCTTGATTTACGAGTCGTTTCTCCTCTCTCCGAAGTTCGATCTCGACCCCTTTGCGGTTTGCCGCCAGCCGCTCTCCCATCTCCTGACGGAGGTTCCTTGTGGAGAAGAAAAGGTTTGCCGCTGTCATGAGGATCATCGGCGCCATTGCAACGATCAAAAACCACGCGAGGAGTTTTTTCCGAAGATCCCATGTTCGGAAGAAATCGAGCATCTCTTTCTCTCCTATGTTGCTCTTTGCATTTCGTTCTAGGACCCTGTTCTTGGCCTAACCTGTTTCAGTCAGCCGCGTACCTGCCTGTACCTGAGATCCGGATACCGGTTTTGTCTCTTTCTTTCGCCTTTGCGCATCGTTGATTTGAAACTTGCTGACGAGGACCATCAAATCGGCCCCCATCTCCGACAACTTTTGAGAGGCGACCAAGACATTCTCCGCTCCTTCCGTTGTTCCCTTGGACGCGGAAACGACTCCATCGATGCTCTCGGTGACCTCCCCGGTCCCTCGGGCCGCCTCCATCACCGAGCGGCTGATCTCGTTGGTCGTCGCCGTCTGTTCTTCGATCGCTCCCGCGATCGTGGTGGCGATCTCGTTGATCTGGGTGATGATCCCGGTGATCTCTCCAATCGCGGAAACCGCCTCTTTCGTGTCGGTCTGGATGACCCCGATCTTCTGCCCGATCTCCTCGGTCGCTCTCGCCGTCTTCTTCGCCAGATCTTTGACTTCATTGGCCACCACCGCAAAGCCTTTCCCCGCTTCTCCCGCACGCGCCGCTTCGATCGCCGCGTTTAACGCCAATAAGTTCGTCTGCTCGGCAATCGATGTGATCACTTTGATGACTTTCCCGATCTCCGCGCTGCTCTCCCCGAGCTTGCTGATCGTCTGGTTGGTCCCCTGTGCCACCTGCACCGCTTCTGAGGTGATCCGGGTCGCTTTCACCACGTTTTGGGAGATCTCTTTTAATGTGGCGGTCATCTCTTCCGCCGCGGTGGCAACCGCCTGCACGTTGCGGCTGGTCTGCTCGCTCGCCGAGGAGACCGTGCTCGCCAGCCGCTTGGTCTCTTCGGAGTTGGAACTCAACCGCTGGCTTGAAGAAAAGAGATCTTCCGATGTCGAAGCGATCTGTCGCGCGCCGCTTTGGATCTTAAAGACCAACTCTCGAAGATGTTGGGCCATACGGTTGAATGTTCCTGCCAAATGGCCGATCTCATCCCCGCGGGCCACCTCATTTCGGACCGTGAGGTTCCCCGCCGCCACCTCCGCCGCCACTTCCGAGACCTGTTTGAGCGCCCGGGCGATGGCTGCGGCGTTCGTAAGAGAAATGACCGACAAAACCAAAAACCCGACGAGGGAGATGGCGATGATCGTCGCCCTGGAGACGCGGTTCGCCCGATCGGCCTCCCCTTGGGACACCTTCATCTCTTCCTCGATCAGACCGCTTAAATGCGCCATCTCGACCTCCAATTTCTTGAAGGCATCGATAAATCCCTCGAACCGGGCGACCGCTTCTAGCTCGCCGTCGAGTACCATTCCGGCCACCTCCTCCCCACTGTTGATATAGGCGTCCAGGGCCGGATAAATCGCCTGAAGTTCCTCCTTTACCTCTCCTTGGAGCGGAAGCGCCTCGATTTTCGTCAACTGTTCTCGGAAGAGGGACACATGACCGGAGAGTTCTTTCAAGATCTCCTGCTTCTTCACGGCGTTTGCCCCCCCTGCGGCAATCATGGCCGATTGGACATCTCCCTTTAAAGCATCGTGCATCATGTCGGCGGTCAAATGGTAGCGCAACGCCGTCGCGCTGACTCCCATTCGGTTCATCGCCCCGGTCACCCGCGTGATTCCCCAAAAACCGAATCCGCCGATGACAAGCGCCAGAAACAATCCGAGAAAGCCAAGCCCCAACAGTTGTTCTTGGATTGTCATTTTGAACTTCATTACAAAACCTTTTTCAATGTTTTATTTGTCACGCTTTAACTTGAAAGGACGCATCCTTCCTTTCTGATCATGATGAAACTGCTTCCACCCGGCGTATCACCGACGAGCGAGGAGGATTCCCCATCCGATCCATTCCCGGATGAGCCTCTTCTCGCTTCATTTGGAATTTGCCGACCAGCGACATGAGGTCGCTGCTCATTTTGGCAAGCCTTTGAGAGGCATCTAAAATGGTGGTTGCCCCTTCGGCGGTTCCCTTCGCGGCGATCACCACCCCATCGATGCTCTCGGTGACCTCCCCGGTCCCTCGGGCCGCCTCCATCACCGAGCGGCTGATCTCGTTGGTCGTCGCCGTCTGTTCTTCGATCGCTCCCGCGATCGTGGTGGCGATCTCGTTGATCTGGGTGATGATCCCGGTGATCTCTCCAATCGCGGAAACCGCCTCTTTCGTGTCGGTCTGGATGACCCCGATCTTCTGCCCGATCTCCTCGGTCGCTCTCGCCGTCTTCTTCGCCAGATCTTTGACTTCATTGGCCACCACCGCAAAGCCTTTCCCCGCTTCTCCCGCACGCGCCGCTTCGATCGCCGCGTTTAACGCCAATAAGTTCGTCTGCTCGGCAATCGATGTGATCACTTTGATGACTTTCCCGATCTCCGCGCTGCTCTCCCCGAGCTTGCTGATCGTCTGGTTGGTCCCCTGTGCCACCTGCACCGCTTCTGAGGTGATCCGGGTCGCTTTCACCACGTTTTGGGAGATCTCTTTTAATGTGGCGGTCATCTCTTCCGCCGCGGTGGCAACCGCCTGCACGTTGCGGCTGGTCTGCTCGCTCGCCGAGGAGACCGTGCTCGCCAATTTCTCCGTCTGTTCGGAATTCGCTCCCATCTGCTGGCTCGAAGCCGCCAACTCCTCCGACTGTTTGTTCAGGTCCACCATGCGGCCCAATACCTCTCCCCGAACATTCTCCATGATCTCCTCCAACTCGGCCTGCCTTTCCGCGACCAGCCGCATCTCCTGTTGACCGCGAAAACAGGACATGACGAGGATCACATCTTCAAAAACCACCCAGGCCGCGTGTTCCAACCAACGCCATTGACTTGCATCGTGCATCCCGAAAACAGACTGAGGGAAAAAAATCCCCCGGATCAGGTGATCGGCCGCAACGATCGCCGTTCCGGAGAGAAGGAGCCTCCAGTCCCGATAAAAAGCGATAAAAGCAAGGGAGCCGAAGACATGAAAATGCGTCTCGATTCTCCCCCCGGAGAGATGGATCAGCAACGCCCCCATGAGCATCTGCGATACCGCGATGACATGGCGGGTCAACAGAGCGCCCGGCTTGGTAAAAGCCAAAAAGACGGGAAACCCGGTGAGAATGCCCCCTAAAAAGAGAGCCAGCAGCAACGGATGCTGCTCCTGAAGGGTTTCTTTCGGCCACTGATTGGGAAAAACAAAAACGGCAAACACAAGCCCCACAAACCACTGAAAGATCATCAGCATCCCGAAAAGGCGATCGATCTCTCGATAATTTTTATTCAATTGCTCGCAAAAATGGGGTAAGGCCCTTTGCTGAATTTTTCGACCTGAACCGAAACTTTCTCTCCTGATGTCATCCCCTTCGCCCCTCACCCTCCAAATGGACAACACAACCGATGTCCTTGTTGTCTTCCGTAAACAGGATCTTCATTGTTCGTCTGCCGGCTCCAGTTGCTCTCTTGCCTTTATCAATGGTTCTCGACCAGTTTCGGGTCCTTCCCCAGGATGGATCCAAAATAAGAGCGATCGACTCGCCCTCTCTCCCCTGTTGGATCCGCTTGGAATTTCCCGACCAGCGACATGAGATCGCTGCTCATTTTGGCGAGCCTTTGAGAGGCGTCCAGGATAGCGGTCGCCCTTTCCGCCGTCCCCTTCGCCGCGGAAACGACCCCATCGATGCTCTCGGTGACCTCCCCGGTCCCTCGGGCCGCCTCCATCACCGAGCGGCTGATCTCGTTGGTCGTCGCCGTCTGTTCTTCGATCGCTCCCGCGATCGTGGTGGCGATCTCGTTGATCTGGGTGATGATCCCGGTGATCTCTCCAATCGCGGAAACCGCCTCTTTCGTGTCGGTCTGGATGACCCCGATCTTCTGCCCGATCTCCTCGGTCGCTCTCGCCGTCTTCTTCGCCAGATCTTTGACTTCGTTGGCCACCACCGCAAAACCTTTCCCTGCTTCTCCCGCACGCGCCGCTTCGATCGCCGCGTTCAATGCCAATAAGTTCGTCTGCTCGGCAATCGATGTGATCACTTTGATGACTTTCCCGATCTCCGCGCTGCTCTCCCCGAGTTTGCTAACGGTCTTATTTGTAATGCTGGCGACCGCAACAGCTTCAGAGGTGATCCGGGTCGCCTTCATTACGTTTTGGGAGATCTCTTTTAATGTGGCGGTCATCTCCTCAGCGGCGGTGGCGACAGTCTGCACGTTGCGGTTGGTCTGCTCGCTCGCCGAGGAGACCGTGCTCGCCAATTTCTCCGTCTGCTCGGAATTCGCTCCCATCTGCTGGCCTGAAGCCGACATCTCCTCCGATGCGGCTGACACCTCTGCCGCCTTTTCGCGGATCTGGAGAATCATTTCCCGGAGATTTTGCGTCATCGTGTTGAACATTTGGGCGAAACGTCCGATCTCATCCAATCGACCGACTTCGCTTTGAAGGGTCAGATCCCCGGAGGCAACCCGGGCGGCAATTTCTGAAACGCGTCTTAACTTTTCGATAATCGAGCGAGAAAGCGAGAGAGAAATCGCCAGCCCCCCCGCCAAAAAGGTGAAGGACACCCCCAATATCACTTTTAGGAGCAAGCCTTTTACCCATCGGGAAGCTTCTCCCAAGGTCGCGGAAAATGCCTGTTCCAAATCCGTCAACTCTCTATTGAGAGCGTCCAGATCTTTCAATATCATGTCGACCTTGGCAGAGGCGACTCCTCCGGAAGAAACCTCTCGATGCAGTGCCTCTCCCAACACTTGGAGATCGGAGATGAGACGGTCCCCCTCGGCCCAAATCTCGATCGCTTTAGCGATATAGTCCAGCTGACGAAATTGTCTGAATAGGAAGATTACGATGTCGATATCGTCCGGGTGGACCTTTCCCCCGAGTAATCCTTGACGAGTAAGCGCCCAGTCGGGATTCGGTTTCTCCAGCTCTAATCTTGCCTTCTTATCTGAAAGCATCACCTCGATGGCGTTCAAATAGGCCTGATAATGGGCCTCCTCTCGTGTGGCCGCGTATCGGGCAAGATGATACGCTCCATCTTTTTGATGTCTCGACCAGATCCCCTCTGCGCCGACATAAGCGCGGACCCCCGAAAGGATGCTCATCCCGAAATAACTGAGAAGAGACGCCGTGACGATGATGGAACAGTAAATCAGGATCACCACATATAATTTTTTTGAAATCGATCCATTCGTCCATGCTTTCATCGATCGACCTTCTTGATGAGCCGTTCCATTCTTCCCGAGAAGGATCTACTCTCTCAGGGCCTACTCATATTGAAACCGTCCGATGATCTGTTTGAGCTGGGTCGCCATTCGCGCCAGATCTTCGGCCGCTTTTCGGGTACCGCCGGCTCCCTCCGACGTCCCTTTGGCCGTGTTCGCCATACCGACCGTGTTCTGCGCGATCTCGGCGCTTCCCTTCGCCGCTTCCGACACACTCTGGCTGATCCCGGTGGTGGTGACGGTCTGCTGCTCCACCGAGCCCGCGATGGAAGTTTGAATGCCGTTCATTTGACTGATGATGGCTCTGATCTGATTGATGGCCGACACGGCCTCTTTGGTGTCGGTCTGAATCGATTCGATCTTCTGGCCGATCTCCTCGGTCGCCTTGCCGGTTTTCCTGGCAAGGTCCTTGACTTCGTTCGCGACCACGACGAAACCTTTCCCCGCCTCTCCGGCGCGGGCCGCCTCGATCGCCGCGTTGAGGGAGAGGAGATTCGTCTGCTGGGCGATGGCGGTGATCACTTTGATCACATCCCCGATCTGGGTGCTGCTCTCCCCCAACTTTCCAATCGTGGTGTAGGTTTCCTCGGCGAGATTGACCGCCCGGGTTCCGACCTCGGCCGCCTCCCGCGTGTTTTGAGAGATCTCTTTGATGCTGCTGTTCATCTCTTCGACGGAGGAGGAAATCGACTGCAGACTCCGGCTGACCTCTTCCGCCGTGGTCGAAATCACGTTGGCTTGGGTCGCCGTCTCCTCGGCGTTCCCGCTCATCTGCTGGCTGACCGAAACGATATTGTCGGAGGATTGTGAGAGAACATCCGAGCTGACCGAAATCGCTTTCACCGTCTCCCCCATCCGGTCGATCGCCCGGTTGAGGGCCTCTCCGATCTGGCCGATCTCGTCGCGGACCTCCACCTTGACCCGCCCGGTCAGATCCCCCTGGGCGATTCGATCGGTGACCTTCAGCGCCTGCGAGACCTGATTTTTCACGGAGCGGATGACGACGAACGACAACACGCCGAGCAGAAAAATACATACGAAAACGACCAAAAAGATGAAGGCGAAGGAACGGGCCGCCTGTTTCTGATTTGCCCGCGCCTTCTCAAACGCTTCCCTCATTTCTTTTTTCCACTTCGCCGTCAATGCCTCTAATTGCCCGTTCACCTCCTTATACGATCCCTGCATCCGCTCCAGTATTTCGACGAGATTCTCTCCCTTCTCCTTACGAAGCATCTTAATCGACGCGTCCCGGGCGAGAATGTAATATCCGGTGAATCCCTGCTCCAGACCCGCAAACGCTTCCGCAGCGGAGCGAATACCCTCTTTTCCACCCCGAAGTCGGTTCAAAAAAGTATCGCGAAGGGCGTCGGCTTTTTCTACCGTCTCCATATCATCGGCGGCGACCGCATCTTGTAGACTTCGCTGAATGTTCGCAAGAACCGTCTCAAGGTCGCGGCTCAACTCCAACGCCGGGAAGTATTCGTTCTCAATCTGCGTCATCAGATCCTCATCGGCGTTGCGGCCAAGCTGGGTAAAGAACAAAATGAGGAGAAACGCCGCCGTCGCCAACGACGGCATGAGAACAATCTTATGGGTAAACTTCAGGTGACCAAACACAGCCCCTCCTTTCTCGACATTAATCGAGCACCTTCACGACCTTCACCCCGTCGCCGACGGACGTCCCTTCGGAGACATAGCCGATCGCATCCGGGTTCTCCAGGACATAGGAGATGACCTCACGGTCGGAGTTCTTCTCGACCGGCGGCACATCGCGGCCGGAAAAGATCTGCTTTTCCCCCCCCCCCCCCCCCCCCCCCCCCCCCCCCCCCCCCCCCCCCCCCCCCCCCCCGCCAGTAGCTGATCACAGAATGGATCTGCTTGCCGTGAATCTCTTCCGTGAAGTTGATTCTCGTCGGGGACGATTCACCCTGATCGACCGGCAGGACTTTACGGCCGGTCTCCCAGGAAGTGGTTTTCTTCAAAAAGAAATTGGAGACTTGCTCTTTTTTTAATGTTGAAACGGGATTCGACGGATGGACAATGATTTTGACCGACGTGCTGCCCGCTTCAATAAATGTGGCAATCAATGGAGCCGAGAAAAGCAGGATTAGAAAAAATACTTTTTTCATCTTGCGGCCTCCCTCTCTCTCTAAAAGCTGGTTGAAAGGCTGACGATGTAGTATTTCACCTTGATCGGATCCATGAAAAGAGGCACAATCGGTTCCTCCGTATTGAAGGTCTTCAATTGATGCCCTTCTACTTTCAAAACCAGATCGGGTCGGAATTTATAATTCACGCCGACCGCATAATCTCTGTGCAATTTAATATCCATGAAGTCCAAACCAGGCACCACGATAGTGGGAAGATCCAGTGTCGCAATCTCAGCCATCACATTGACCTGGAACTTTCCGAGCCTCGCCCCGGCCAATGCGTAATAGTCGATGAAGGTATGATTCTTGGAATCGCTTTTCCGATACTCCGCCTGGAAGAGAACATGCTCAAAGTCGGCATCCAGCGAGACATGCAGGTCTTTTTGGCTCTGCTTCTTGCCCGGAGCGATGGTCGGCACACCATGGTCGACCGTATGGTATCCGCCCAGACCGAATCGAAGACCTTCCATCGGGGTCTGCAACCAAAACTGAGCCCCCGAGGCCGACTTGGAGCGAACCGGCGTGACCACCCCATCAACCACATAAACAAAGTCCCACTCTCCGGCAAAGACATCGGTCTGAAGTTCCCACGCACCGAGGGGAAGCGCGTGGGAAATCACAACGCCGTCGACGGTTTCACTGGAAAAAGCGACCTCCCCATAGAATTGGGTAGGAGGACGGTAGAAGGGAAGAACGGTCCCGACATCCATCACTTCATTGTAGATTCCGCTCGGGATCGGAATCTTACCGATTTTGATGAGCACCGAGTCACGCAGCTGGTGCTGATAGTACAGCCAATCCATTTCTACTGTTTGATCGTCTGCGAGCGGACTCTCTCCCAACCGCTCATGATTCAGTTGAAGGACAAACGTATCCTTCGCGGTCATCTTGTAACGGAACATCAGCGCTGCCGTTCGATAATCGGTCGTCCCGTCCTGCGGGATTCCTAAAATCGTGCCGCCGCTGGAGTTGGCATAGGCCTGCGTCAGGTGACCATGGATCGAGAGATTCGACTCTCCGATCTGGGCCGCCGAAGCGGTTTTCACAAAAAACATCCCTGCAATCGATAACGAGATGAAAAGGAACAGCCCCCAAGTCACTTTCGCCCCTTGCCGTTTCCGTTTCGATGCTTTGTTCTTTGTTAAAGGCTGAATCCACTCCATGATGTTCCTCCTATTCGGTTCATGACGCTGCGGTTTGTGCTCCTGTTGATTATTTAGAAAGAATTTCCTTGGCTGATGCGCCCACCCCTTTGATGACCTCCTCTGTATTTAGGGCCAAAAAAATCCGGTCGTCGAGCTTATAGACACCGCCGAGCACCGAAGCGAGTTGAGGATCGACCGTCTCCGGAGGGGGCTCGAAGAGGGCCGGCGTTACCTCGATCACATCGCCGATCTGATCGACCAGGAGATTGACCGCCCCCTCCGCCGTCCGAATGACGACACTCATCGCTTCCATCCCGTCCGGACGCGGAGGAAAACCGAGGCGGTTTCGCAATTCCAGCGCCGTCACAATCTCACCGCGAAGGTTGATCAATCCGGCAATGACCGGCGGCGCCAGGGGGACCGGGGTGATCTCCTGGGTCGCAAAAATTTCTTGGACCCGCTCCACCTCGACCCCAAAGAAATGGTCTTCGATAAAAAAGGTGGCATACATCCGGTTTTGGTCATGGCGCCGGTCGGCCTTGGCGGCCCGGCGCTCGACGCCCTCCGGCGGTCCCGCTTTTACCGTTCGCCGCGGCCCGATGCGGCGGAATGCTTCCGAACCGGTATCAAATTGTTCTTCGGACATTGCGCTCTCCCTTCTCTATGCCGGCGCCGGCCGATCCCCATCAGACATGCGCTTCCTTCTCCAACCATCCCGGCGCCACACTCTCGATAATCTGTTCCATGTCGAGAAGATCGGTGGTGAGGCCTTGAATGACCAGCGATCCGCGAACGCCGATCTTTCCGGCCGGCGCCGGATGAAGAATGACCTCTTCCTGAACCGTATCCAAAATCTGGCCGACCACCAGGCCGACGCTCTTTTTGTTTCTCGAAAAGAGAATTGCGGGAAGGGTCTCCCCCGCTCCGGTCGAGCCGTTCCCGATCACCCGATCGAGGCGGATCAACGGCAACAGATCGCCTCGATATTGAACCACCTCCCGTCCGGCGGCATGTTCGACCTCCGACGTTTTAAACTCTTCCAACCGTGTCACAAGCTCCAACGGAATGGCATACCGATCTTGGCCGGAAAGAGAAAAGAGCAAAAGGGTCTCTTGTGTCGCCTGCTCGACCGTCTCAACCTTTTCTTCGGCTTTGAGTTCGGAGCCGGCCGACATTTGGTGGAGCCCTCCCGCTTCGGCGATTCCAGACGCATCGAGGATCAGCGCCACGGTTCCGTCGCCGAGGATCGTGGCGCCTGCAAAGACGTTCAGCCCTTTCAGGTGGCGGCTGAGCGGCTTGACGACAATTTCTTCCCGATCGCTCACTTCATCGACCACCAGCCCAAACGATTGGCCCCCCGCCCCCAAGACGATCACGTTCGTCTCCTCGGTCCCGGCGCCCTCTCCGGCATTCTCCACAGACGGCCTCTTTTGTAACCGAAGAACGCGACCGAGACGGATGAGCGGAAGAAGTTCGCCGCGAAGCCGGTAGAACTCGGCGCCGTGGATCATCTCAATCCGCTCGCCGGACTCGACATCGATACGGACCAACTCGATCAGATTCGCCTGGGGAATGGCAAACAGTTCCCGACCGCAGCGGACCATCAGGGCGGGGATGATCGCGAGGGTGAGGGGAATTCTCAGCTTCAGCAGCGTTCCCTGCTCAAGCCGGCTCTCGATCTCGATGGCGCCGCTGATCTTTTCGATGTTGTTGCGCACCACGTCCATCCCGACGCCGCGCCCGGAAACATTCGTCACCTTGTCGGCCGTGGAGAGCCCCGGAAGAAAGATCAGGTTCAGCGTTTCGGATTCGGTGAGACCGGCCGCCGCCTCGGCCGTGATCAGTCCCTTGTCGATCGCCTTCCGTCTGACCTTCTCTCCGTCGATCCCGCCGCCGTCGTCGCGTATCTCGATGTTGATCTGCCCCCCCTCGTGATACGCCTTTAAGAAAAGGGTTCCCTTCGGATTTTTTCCGCGCGATCTCCGGATCTCCCCGGTCTCGATGCCGTGATCGATTGCATTTCGGACGATATGGGTCAGGGGGTCCTTAATCGCCTCCAGAAGGGTTTTATCGAGCTCCGTCTCGGCCCCCTCCATCACCAGTTCCACCTCTTTCCCGTTGGCGTGCGCCAAATCCCGAATGACGCGGGGAAACTGGTTCCAGACATTTCGAATCGGCTGCATCCGGGTGCGGGTCACGCTCTCCTGAAGCTGGGTCGTGATCAGATTCATCCGCTGGGCGATCCCGGCGTCGACCGCATTGTCCCGCTCCCGCACCCGCTGAAGAAGTTGATTTCGAACCAAGACCAATTCACTCACGAGGTTCATCAATTTATCGAGGAGCCCGACGTCCACCCGGATCGTCGAGTCGGCCGCGGAAAGAGACTTGGAAGAGGAGGGGGCTTCTTTTCCCCCTCCTGGGGCGGAATGAGCTCCGCGGGCGGCGCGGCGACGCCCGGATTTCCGACCAGGAAGGCATCCAGCTTCTGCCGTATCGCCTCATAACTCCGATCCGGCTCCTGTAAGGTCGAACCGATGTGGGCCAGTATCTCTTTGATCGCATCGACCGCCTCCAGCAAGAGGTCGATCCCATCCGGGGTGACGATCATTTTCTTATCCCGCATCCGGACCAGGATGTTCTCGGCGCCGTGTGCCACATTCTCAAGCTTGGGCAGTCCCAGAAAACCGCAGGTTCCCTTGATGGTATGAATCGTCCGGAAGATGCTCGCGAGGAGGGCCCCGTTCGTCGGCTCCTTTTCCAAGGCGACGAACTCCTGATCGAGCCGCTCGATCCCTTCCGCGCACTCCACTAAAAACTCTCTTAAGATGCTCTCCTGCTCATCCATATGGAACCCCCCGTGGTCGGAAGACGGGAGTCAGGAGGGAAACGCGCCGTTCCCTTCTTCTGAATCCCGACTCCTGACTTCTTCATTCTTATCTCTTGCTTATCTCTCGCTTTTCTCCCTCTCTTCTCATCGGCCGGAAGATCTAAAATCTTTAACATTCCTGTAAATGGTGATCCGATCAATGATCGGATCGATCCGATGGAAGTTGTGTATCTTCTCCAAATGCGCGGTCTGGAGCCGGCTCTGCGCGGGAAGAAGAAGAATCCCCCCGCCGTTTTCAGGTCCCGCGCCAGTGTCATCCCTTCCCTTAATTCCTCAAGTGATACTTCAAGTTCATCCGAGGTGATCATCTCCTGGACTTTTTCAATGATTTCGTCGAGGGCTTTCACGACCGCCGGATCAAAACGCTTTCCACTCTCCTTTTCCAGCGCGTCAAGCGCTTCCGAGATCGGTATGCGCGCGGCCACCATCGGCGGATTCAACAAAAGATCGAAGGTGTCGGACACCGCCACGATTTGCGACGAAAGGGGGATGTTCTCCCCTTTCAATCCGTCCGGAAATCCGCTTCCGTCAAAATGTTCATGATGGGAGCGGATCACCTGTCCCACCGGCTCTAAACGCGTGATTCGCTTGAGGCCCGCCTGCGCCAGAAGGGGATGTTTCTGCCAGAGCGCCCGCTCGGCGTCATCCATCTCTTCGATCCGCTTTTTTACCAGGCCATCGGGATAACCGAGGGTTCCGCTGTCCATCAGCAACGCGGCCGCCTCGCAGACCCGCTGTTCGTCTTCCGGAAGCGCAAGACGGGCGGCGATCTCCTTCGCCAGGACGGCCGACCGTCGCGCATGGCCGACCAATGCGGCATTCTTCATTTCCATGAGACCCAAAAAGAGGTCGAGCATTTCATGAAAGCTACCTTCCAACTCCAAGTTCTTCGTCTCTAATTCCTTTGTCCGCTCCCGAATCTTCGATTCGAGATTCCGGTTCATGTCGTAGAGCTCTTTGTTCTGCTCCCGGACCAGTTCGGTCAGCTCCCGGTTCGATTGGACCAGGTCAAACTGCCGAAGCGCCTCCCGGACCGTCAGGCGCAAGTCATCATCGTTCCACGGCTTGGAGATATACCGGTAGACCTGGCTCTGGTTGATCGCCTCGACCGCCGCCTTCATGTCGGCATACCCGGTCAACATGATCCGCATGATGTCCGGTTTTCTCTCCCGAACCTTTGCGAGAAACTCCGTTCCCTCCATCTCCGGCATCCGATGGTCGGAGATGATCAACGCCACCGGGTGGGATTCGATGAGGCTCAATCCTTCTTTTGCGCTGACGGCGGTGAGTATTTCGTACGGCTCTTTTCGAAAGATCCGACGAAGCGCATGGAGAATATTCTCCTCGTCATCGACAAAAAGAAGAAGGTGCTTCGCCCCCCCTCCGACCCCCCTTCGCTTGGCTGATTCATACCGACCTTTCCCGCGGGTTGATAATATTCATCCCGATGCTCAGGCCGATTCATCGATCGGCAGGAGAAGACGGAATTTGGTTCCCTTGCCGACCGCGCTCTCGACCTCGATCTTTCCGTTGTGCGTCTGAACGATCCGATAGGACACCGACAGACCCAGCCCGGTCCCCTTCCCCACCGGCTTGGTGGTGAAGAAAGGATCGAAGATCTTCTTGACATGTTCTTCCGAAATCCCGCAGCCGGTATCCTCGATCTCTACGACGATCCAATCCCCTTCGACTCGGCTGCGGATCCAGATCTTTCCCCGCTCCCTGATCGCATGCGCGGCGTTCACCAGCAGGTTCATGAAAACCTGATTGATCTGCTGCGGATAGCAGAGAATCTCCGGAATCTCCCCCAGTTCTTTGATCACCTCGGCTTTGTACTTCAGCTCGTTCCAGACGATGTTCAGGGTGCTCTCGATCCCCTGGTTGAGGTTCATCCGCATCCGCTCCGCCCGGCCGACGTGCGAGAACTCCTTCAGATCCTGTACGATCCGCCGGACCCGCTCCATCCCGTCGAGGGACTGCGCCACCAGCCGGGAGAGGTCTTCGAGGAGAAAGCCGACATTCACCTGCTTCGAAAGGGACCGGACCCGGCGCTTCTCCCCTTCAATCGCATCGGATTCTCCCCCCTCCACCGCGGTGAGGAGCGACTCGTAGCCGCCGACCAACTGCAGAAGGTCGGTCATGTACTCCTCCAGCGTCCTCAGATTGCTGCTGACGAAGCCGATCGGATTGTTGATCTCGTGGGCCACCCCCGCCGCCATCTGGCCGAGCGAAGCCATTTTCTCCGACTGGAGGAGGTAGGCTTGAGTTTCTTTCAGATCTTCATAGGCCCGCTGGAGGGCCTCTTCGGCCTGTTTGCGCTCGGTGATGTCTTCCGCAATTCCGGCGACGCGATACACCGCTCCCGCCGCGTTGCGAATCGGGAAGGCGCGGTCCCGTATCCACCGGATCGATCCGTCGGGACGGATGATCCGATACTGCAAATCGTATTCGCCGGTCGCCTGTTTCGGAAACGCCGCGATCACCTGTTCCCGGTCTTCGGGATGAATCGTGTCGAGCCACGCGCGCGGCTCTTCATAAAGTTTCTTGGGAGAAATTCCCCAGATCTCCTGATAGGCGGGACTGACGTAGATCATTTCGTTCTTGTCGGTCGAGGTCATCCAGAAAACCTCGCGAATGCTCTCGGCCACCTGCCGGAAACGCTCCTCGCTCTGCCGCAGCTTCTCTTCGGCGCGCCTCCGCTCGGTAATGTCCATCATCGCCCCGATCATTCGAACCGGCGCGCCGGCTTCATCGCGAACGATATAACCCCGGTCGAGGACCGTTGCATAGGTTCCGTCGCCGCGCCGGAAGCGGTACTCGCCCGACCAGAACGGGCCGCCGCGGTCGATCGCTTCATGAACGTCAGAGAGAATTCGCCGCTTGTCGTCGGGATGAATTCGGTCCGTCCAAGATTCGGCCCCCGGCTGAATCTCTTCGAGGCGCAAACCGAGAAGGGGGCCGAAATTCTCGCTCCACCAAAGGGCATTCGTGGTCAGATCCCAATCCCAGATGACGTCGTTGGTGGCGCGGGTGGCAAGTTGGAACCGCTCTTTGCTTTCACGAAGCGCATCCTCCGCCCGTTTTCGCTCGGTGATGTCCTCCGAGATGCCGAGCAGATAAAGCGGTCTCCCCTCCTTGTCGTAGAGCGGTATCTTCCGCGTATGCAGAATCCGCGTCCCCCGGTGCCGGGTCTGGATCGGCTCCTCCGGAATATCGAGGAGTTTCCCCTCGCCGAGCACCTGCCGGTCTTTGGAAGTGAAGAAATCGGCCTGCGCTTCCGGGAAGAGATCATAATCGTTTTTTCCGATCAGCTCTTCTCGGGGATAGCCAAGCAGCGCTTCTCCCGCCTTGTTGAACCGTACGAACCGAAGCTCCCGGACCTCCTTGACGAAAAGCATGTTCGGAATGTTCTCGATGATCGAGTTGAGGAACGCCTCCGCGTTTCGCAACTCTTCTTCCGCTTGTTTCCGCTCCGTCACGTCTCGGAAGATCGCCCGGGTGATGACCGTCTCTCCATTTTCAATCCGGGAATTGATGTTTCCTTCCACGGTAATGGCCCGGCCGCTTTTCGTCACGAAAACCATCTGCGCGCTTCGGAGCGATTCCCCTTTCTTGATCCTCTCGAAAAGCGCTTCGCAATGGGTCTGGTTGTCGGGATGAAAGAGATCCGATAAGGTGAGATGGGGAAGATCTTCCTGTTCATAACCGAGCGCTTCAAGCCAAGCGCGGTTGACATATTGGAAACGGCCGTCCGGGGTCACGCTCTGAATTAAGTCGTTTGCGTTTTCCAAAAAATCGAGCATGAGGTCTCTGCTCTCACGAACGGCCTGGTCCGCCTTTTGCCGCTCGGTAATGTCTTCAACGACAAGAAGAAGTCTCGCCCTGTCTCCCTCGGTGTATCGGACACCCCGCATCGTGATCATCTGAAGCCGCCGGTCGCCCCTGAGATCATTAATATCGACGATCGTCTGGCATTGATGAACACCCCCTCCCAGCACCTGCGTCGCCCATTCCGCCAGATCGGAAGTCGGCAACACCTCGAAAAGAGACCTTCCCGGAACTCTTTCTCGGGATCCCCCATCATCTCTCGGAACGCCAGATTCGCTGAAATGATTTGTAGATCCCCGGAAAGCAGGAGCATTCCGAGCGGCACGCTGGAGATGACGTTTTGGAGGTGGTCCTTGGCGGCGCGGATCGCTTGCTGATCGGCGTGCCGGTAGGCGTCGATCGCCAATCCCATATCGAAGAAGACGACCTTCAACAGGGCGCGATACGTCTCGATGAATTTCGGGGCATTTTCTCCGGAAGCTTGCCAGGCCTTCGGCAAAAGCTCCGAAAGATAATGCGTGTAGGTACCGAAGTACCACTTTGGGGCCAATCCGATGCGTTGGTGGGTCAGCCCGATTCGAAGCCGGTTTTGAACGTAAGCGTCGCCGTAATCGCCTGCGGTGAGCCGGTCGAAGTACAGGGCCAGCGCCTGCTTGAGACGCAGGAATGTATCGGCGTCGGGGAGGAGCGCGCGCGTCTCATCGAAAGAGAGGAGGTGGTCGTAAAAGGCATCCGCCAGGACCTGCTTTCCCGCTTGCTGTTCGTGGAACTCCTTCAGCAACGCCAAATCGCGATCTCCCAGCTTTAAGTAATCCCTTCGTCGATCCGCTTCCGCGCCATCAACTCCGATTTCTCTTACGATCGCCGCGATCGCTTTTTCGATACGCCGTTGATCCATTCCGTTCCGTTCCGAGGATTCTCTTTATTTCCTCTTCCGTCTCAAGCCACTGTCATCGGCAGGAGAAGACGGAATTTGGTTCCCTTACCGACCGCGCTCTCGACCTCGATCTTTCCGTTGTGCGTCTGAACGATCCCGTACGACACCGACAGACCCAGCCCGGTCCCCTTCCCCACCGGCTTGGTGGTGAAGAAAGGATCGAAGATCTTCTTGACATGTTCTTCCGAAATCCCGCAGCCGGTATCCTCGATCTCTACGACGATCCAATCCCCTTCGACTCGGCTGCGGATCCAGATCTTTCCCCGCTCCCTGATCGCATGCGCGGCGTTCACCAGCAGGTTCATGAAAACCTGATTGATCTGCTGCGGATAGCAGAGAATCTCCGGAATCTCCCCCAGTTCTTTGATCACCTCGGCTTTGTACTTCAGCTCGTTCCAGACGATGTTCAGGGTGCTCTCGATCCCCTGGTTGAGGTTCATCCGCATCCGCTCTCCCTGGTCGACGTGCGAGAACTCCTTCAGATCCTTGATGATTTGACGAATCCGTTCCATCCCGTCGAGGGACTGCGCCACCAGCCGGGAGAGGTCTTCGAGGAGAAAGCCGACATTCACCTCTTTCTCGAGTGATCGAACCCGCTTCCGCTCGCCTTCAACGGCGTCACCCTCTCCCCGCTCCACCACGGCAAGGAGCGACCCATAACCTGAAATCAATTGGATCAATTCGGCCATATACTCCTCGAGTGTCCTCAGATTGCTGCTGACGAATCCGACCGGATTGTTGATTTCGTGGGCCACCCCCGCCGCCAGTTGACCGAGCGAAGCCATCTTCTCCGACTGAAGCAGATGGGCTTGGGCGGCATGTAACTCTTCTTCCGCCCGTTTGCGCCTGGTAATATCACGGGAATTGATAATGCCGATCACGGCGCCGGAATGGTTTCGGTGACCCCTTCCCATCGATTCGAGCAAGCGCCACGACCCGTCCCGGTGCCGAAATCGGAACTCAACTAAAAAGCCTTCTCAAGCTCCTGGGAACCCTTTCTGACGGCCTCCATCAGATGGGGGATGTCGTCCGGATGAACGCACTGAAAAATGTTCTGTCCGACCAACGCTCCCTGCCGATACCCCAGCACCCGCTCCACGGAGGGGCTGTCGTAAAGAATCCCCCCCATCACATCAATCACCGTGATAATGTCCGACGAATGCTCGATCAGTGACTGGAAGTAGTCCTCATTTTGCCGCAGCGCCGCCTCGGCCCACCTCCGTTCCCGTCGTTCGGCCGCTTCACGCAGTTCCCGATCGACGGCGGGAATTAACCGCTTGAAATTCCCTTTCATGACATAGTCGTTCGCCCCGTTCCGCATCGAATCCACCGCGGTGTCCTCGCCGATCGTTCCGGAGACGAAAATGAACGGGATATCCAACCCCTCTTCCTCAGCAAGTTCAAGGCGGACACCCCGTCGAAGTGCGGCATGGAGTAATCGCCGAAGACAATGTCCCAGCGCTGCCGATCCAACGCCGCCGTCATCGCTTCCGGTGTCTCTACACGTTCATAGGTCGGATCATAGTTGCCCCGGCGCAACGCGTCGATCAACAACTCGGCGTCTTCCGCCGAATCTTCAACCACCAATACTTGCAGCGGCTTCGTCACATCCGTTCCCACGTTTTACCTTCCAAATGCCAAAAAGGCGTGTTTCATCCTTATTCCTTTTTTTCAGCCAACGCCCCTTTCAACCGGCCGATCGCCTGAGCATGGAGCTGACAGACCCTTGATTCGGTCACCTTTAAAACCTGTCCGATCTCTTTCATCGTCAACTCGTCGAAGTAGTAAAGCGAAATCACCTGCCGCTCTTTCTGCGGAAGGTGATCGATCGCCTGGACCAGCCGATCTCGAAGCCCTTGCGCAAGCAGGGGAGAGAAGCGGATTTTCCGCGTTGAGGTCGGCCAGCGACTCGATAAACCGGCGCTCATCTCCCTCTTCCAATCCGACATCTTCCAGATGGAGCAGGCTGATCCCCTTCGCCTGAAAGAGAAAGGCGTCGAACTGAGCGGCGTCCATCTCGAGGCCGCCGCAATCTCTTCTTCGGAGGGGGCGCGTCCCAGCTCCTTCGACAGCTTCTCGAGGGTCCTCTGAAACAGCGTGATCTTTTCCCGGACCGACCGCGGCATCCAGTCGAGCGATCGAATTTCATCCAGCATGGCGCCGCGGATTCGAAATTCCGCATAGGTTCGAAACCGGGCCTCCCGCGACGGATCATACTTGCCGATGGCGTCCATCAGCCCGATCACCCCCGCGTGAATCAAATCCTCCACATCCAACGAGGGTGGCAGACGGAATACCAGCCGCTGCGCCAGGTATCGAATGATCGGCGCAAATTCCGAGATCAGCCTTTCAGCGGCCGCCGCGTCGATGGAGGGGGTGGGCCTGCGTCGGGTGGCCGCCTCTTTATCCGGGCCCTTTGGCATCCCTCTGTCCTACTCCTCCATCCCGCCGATGGAAGGGGCCCGCGGACCGTCCGCGTTCTGGAACAAAAACGACTTCCAGAGAAATTGAACGTTCCCCTTCGGAATCGGGCTGACCGGACGCTGGAGGATTTCTTGGGCCAGTTCGGCGAATCGAAGACTCGACCGGGCGCTCGGATAACGTTCCACGACCGTCTTCTGCTCGCAGACCGCCATCCGCAGATAATCATCGTAAGGAATGGCGCCGACATAGTCGACGGCGACCCCCAGAAACTGATCGGCGACTCTGCTGAGTTTTTTGAAGATCTCTTTTCCCTCCTGCGCTCCCCGAACCATGTTGACCAGGAGGTTGAATCGTTTTTCATGATGTTGCCGGGACAACACCTTCATCATCGCGTAGGCGTCGGTGATCGACGTCGGCTCGGGGGTCGCCACCACCACGATTTCCTGCGCCACGGTGTTGAAGTAAATGACGTTGGACGAGATGCCCGCTGCGGTATCGATCAAAAAGATATCGACCTCCTCTTCGAGCCGTTCGAGCGCGGAGAGGAGAATCAGCTTCTGCTCCGCGGTCAACTGCGACATTTCCTCCCCGTTCCCGAGCTGGTCGGAAGGATCCGGATCCCCGCCGGACCCTGAACCATGATCTCCGAGATCGACTTCTCCCCCAGAAGAACATGCTCCAACGTGTAGGGCGGCACAATGCCGAAGAGGACATCGACATTTCCCAGGGCCAGATCGGCATCCAAGATCAGAACCCGTTGCCCCAGTTGGGAGAAAGCCACGGCGAGGTTCGCGACGACGTTCGTCTTCCCGACCCCTCCCTTTCCGCTCGTGACGGCGATGACCCTCGGCTGCCGGGGCGCTCCGGAAGAACCCTCCGCCCATTTCCTTAACGTTTTTGCTTGATCCATTTTGTTGTCCTTTTGCGTATGGGGCGGTCCGATGTGACCGCCCTGGGCAGACACGCAGGTCTCCCCCTACAATCAATTCAATACCAGATCGGCGATCCGTTTGGGGGTTGCGACCTCGATATCCTCCGGAACCCGCTGTCCCATGGTCAAATACGAAAGCGGCTTTCCTTTTCTTCTCATCGCGGTTAAAAGGGATCCGTAGTTTCGGGTTTCATCCGTTTTGGTAAAGAGAAAATAGCTGATCGGAACGGCGGAGAAACGATCGATGATCTCTTCCAGATCGCGCTCCCGGGTGTTGGAGGAGAGGACCAGATGGGTCTCGACCGGTGCGTCGATCCGGGAGAGGACCGCCAGCGATTCCAACTGCGAAGTGTTCAGATGGCTTCGCCCGGCGGTGTCGATGAGGATCAGTTCTCCCTCCTGACGGCGGGCCACCACCTCTTTGAGCCGGTCTTCCGAAACCACGACCGGCGCCCCGATGATTTTTGCGTATATCTTCAGCTGCTCCACCGCGCCGATGCGATACGTATCGAGTGTCGCTAAGGTCACCTTCCCTTTCTTTCGAAAGTGATGGGCCGCCAACTTTGCGACGGTGGTGGTCTTTCCGACACCGGTCGGCCCGATCAATGCAACGACCTTCCCTCCTTGCTTCGGCCGCTCCATCGCCACCGCCGCCTGAGCCATCCCCTTGATCATCTCCCTGAGATAATTTTCGACGAAGTCTTCTTTCCAGAGATCCTCCGGCCCGAGTTTCCGCTTCATGATTTGGAGCAGGTCGGACGCGATCGTTTGATCGACCCCGTTTAAGACCAACCGCCGGTAAATGGACGCCAGGGTCGGATGAAGATCATTCGATTGCGGATCGCGGATTGCCGATTGCGGAATGGGGAAATGGGATCGGCTTTTCATCGCCGATAGCTCCTCTCTCATCCCCAGGTTCGATTTCCGAAGGGCCTCCATCGACTCCTTGAGCGCGCGAAGCTCTTCCAAGACCGATCCGATGGCCGGATCGGCGCCCGCTGTCCGGCCAGCTTCTTCCAAGAGATCACCGAATCCCTTCGATTCGCCCGTGGAAACGTCCCTGCGGGATGTCTCTCCCCTGACCGGTTCGGACCTCTCTTCCGTCTGCCTCCGCTCCCGCTGTTGCTGCATCGGGCTCGGCGGATCGACGGCGGCGGTCACCTCGATCATCGGACGGCCGAGGAGCCCGAAGTCCCCCTTCCGAATTTCGCGCGTAGACAAGATAACGGCGTCCGGTCCCATCTCCTTCTTGATCGCTTGGAGCGCCTCCGCAATTTCGAACACCTCGTACTTTTTAATCTGCATCGGTCACCTTCACGGTTTCGATCGATTGAATTCGGATCGGCGAGACCACCTCACTGGAGGAGAGGATCACCAAATTGGGAATAAACCGCTCGACCAATTTGCGCAGGTGCGGCCGGATCATCGGGGAGCAGAGGACAACCGGGGGGTTCCCTTCATCGAGACCTGCTCGACCGCCTGCCGGATCCGGAGAAGGATCTTCTGCGCCAAGAGAGGATCAAGCGTCAGGACCGATCCCTGAGCGGTCTGCTGGATGCTCGACGCAATCCGCTGGTCGAGAAGCGGATCGATCCCGATGACCGGCAGCGTTCGATCGGAGGTCTGGTGCTGCCGGGTGATCGTCCGGCCCAGCGCCTGACGGACCGATTCGGTCAATAGGTCTGGGTCTTTGGTCGTGGGGGCCGTATCGGCCAGCGTCTCCAAGATGGTCGGAAGATCCCGGATCGGCACCCGCTCCCGAAGGAGATTGCTGAGAACTTTGACGACCCCGCCGAGGGGAAGGAGCGTCGGGATCAACTCCTCGACCACCTTCGGCGCTTCTTTCCCGAAGCGCTCGATCAGCTGCTGGACCTCTTGGCGTCCGAGGAGTTCATGCGCATGGCCTCGGAGGATTTCGGTCAGATGGGTCGCGACGATCGACGGCGCATCGACCACGGTATAACCGGCCGTCTGCGCGCGATCCTTCTCCTTTTCCGTGATCCAGAGCGCCGGCAGGCCGAAACAAGGCTCTTTAGTTTCGATCCCGCCGATTCCGCGATCGACCCCGCTCGGGTTCATCGCCAGATAATGGCCCGGCAGCAGATCGCCACGGGCGACCTCCACCCCTTTGATCAGAATCAGATATTCATTTGGTTTGATCTGAAGGTTATCCCGGATATGAATCGGCGGAACGACAAAGCCGAGCTCCAAGGCAAGCTGTTTTCGAATCGCCGTGATCCGCTTCAGCAGTTCCCCCTGCGCCTCGTCAACGATCGGGATCAGCCCGTAGCCGACCTTCAACTCCATCAAGTCGAGCGGAACGATCCACTCCTGTTTTTCGGGGATCATCGGGGCGGCGGTCTCCTTCGCCGCCGGTTTGGCCTCGACCGCGACCGCATCAGCCGTTCGCTTTTCTGCGACGGTATAGCCCAGGTACCCGCATCACGCTGCCGCAAGCGTGAAGAAAAGCGAGCTTCGGCAGGCCCGGCATCGCCCCGAACAGGAAGAGGATCGACGCCCCCCCCATGAGCGGCCGCGAATGGACCAGGATCAGCCGCGAAAACACCTGCCCGCCGAGGTTCGATTCCGCCGCCGCCCGCCTCACGACGATGCCCGTTGCGGTTGAGATGAGCAGCGCCGGAATCTGCGTGACCAGGCCCTCGCCGACCGTCAGCTTGGTGTACAGGTTGAGTCGCTCGCCATGAAGCCCATGCCCTGCTGCAGAACCCCGATGATCAGTCCGCCGAGGATGTTGACGAAGATGATCACAATCCCGGCGATCGCGTCGCCGCGGACGAACTTGCTCGCGCCGTCCATCGCGCCGTAGAAGTCGGCCTCCTGCGAGACCGCCTTCCGCCGCGACCGGCGCGCCTCGTCCTCATCGATCAGTCCGGCGTTCAGATCGGCGTCGATTGCCATCTGCTTCCCCGGCATCGCGTCGAGGGTGAAGCGCGCGGCCACCTCGGCGATCCGGCCGGCGCCCTTCGTGATGACCACAAAGTTGATGACGACGAGGATGGCGAAGACGACGAGCCCGACGGTATAGTTGCCGCCGACGACGAAGTTGCCGAAGGTCTCGATGACCTGCCCCGCCGCGTCGATGCCTTCGCTTCCGTGGAGGAGAATCAGCCGCGTCGAGGCGATGTTGAGCGCGAGACGGAAGAGGGTCACAAGAAGGAGGACCGAGGGGAAAGCGGAAAACTCCATCGGATGGAGGGTATACATCGAAACAAAGAGAACGATCAGGGCCAGACTCAGATTGAAGGCGAGAAGAAGATCGACGAGAACCCTCGGCAGGGGGAGGATCATCAGCATTAAAATCCCCACCACCCCGAGGCTCAGAACGATGTCCCCGTTCTTCAGCCACGATCCGGCCGGCGCTTCTTGTGTGACGGTTTCTGCCATGTGAAAATCCTAAGTAACGGAAGAAAGTAGAAGGCAGGGGGTAGGGGGGGAAAAGATGAAAACAAAAATCTTTTTGGCCTTCCCCTATACCCCATCCCCCTACACCCTACCCCCTCCAGTTTTTTTGCTTCATGCGATAGACATACGCCAAAATTTCCGCGACGGCGCGGTAGAGCTTTGACGGAATCGGATCGCCGATTTTGACCGCCTTGAAGAGGGCGCGGGCAAGCGGTTTGTTCTCGATCACCGGAACCCCGTGTTGACGGGCGATCTCCCGTATCCGCTCCGCGATAAAGCCGGCCCCTTTCGCCACCACCTTCGGTGCCTTCATTTTCCCGTGTTGATACACGAGGGCCACCGCCAGGGTCGTCGGGTTGGTCAGGACCACGTCGGCCTTCGGCACATCGGCCATCATCCGTTTACGGGCCATCTCCTTCTGAGCGCTCCGCACACGCGCCCGGATCATCGGATCCCCTTCGCTCTGCCGCATCTCCTCCTTCATCTCCTGTTTCGTCATCCGGAGGCTCCGCTCCAGGTTCCACCACTGAAAGAGATAATCAGCCACTCCGAGAAAGGCGATCAGGAGACCGGTCGTCAGGGCCAACTTGGAGATCCTCTCCCCTGCAATCGCCAGCATTTGAGAAGGCTCCGCCTGCATCGCCGTGGAGATTGCCGGAATCGCTTGGCGAATGACTACGTATGAAAGTCCGCCGACGGCGATGAATTTGATCAGCGTCTTGATCATCTCGGCGGCCGCCTGAAGCGAAAGAACTTCTTCGCCCCCCCTTCATCGGATTGAGCCGAGACCAATCGGGGGCCAACGATTCCGTGGACCAAACCCATCCATGCTGCCCGAAGGAGGCGGCAACCACGATCACGCCGAGCATTCCCATCACCGGGATGAGAAACCGCAACGTCCCTGAAAGATGGGTCATCCCCAAATGATAAAAAGAGTCCTCCGTCATCGGCGTGGCGGAGAGGGTGCTCCATGTCTGAATCATCATATTCCGTATCTGCGACATCACTATCGGTCCGGTGATGGAAAAACCGAGGACGCCGCCAAGGATCAACGCGGCGGAATGGATCTCCCGACTTTTGGGGACCTGCCCTTTCTTCCGGGCCTCCTCCCGCCGTTTTGGACTCGCTTTTTCGCTTTTTTCCTGATCGTCCGATGCCATTTATCAACTCAATTGCGTGAGAAGTGAGGAGTAGATGTCTTCACTCCCTTATGGGTTTTTCATCTCCAACAAAAGCCCCCCGATCGTTCCTTCCAGGCCGGCCATCTGGTTCTGCAGCAGCGCGACGTAGAGAGAGAGGGTCGCTCCCATGATCAGAAGACCGAGGCTGATCGTGATCGGGTAACTCATCAGCCACACATTCATCTGTGGAACGACGCGCGAGATGATTCCGAGCGCAACGTTCGCGAGCAAAAGGGCGATGGTGACCGGAATCGCAATCCGCATCCCCATGACAAAAAGCTGACCGGTCGCTTGAACGAGTTGCTCGATCGGCACTCCCCCGGGGTTGAAGGTCATCGGAGGAAGAATGGTGAAGCTTTGAACCAGCGCCCGAAGGACCAGATGGTCTGCATGGATCCCGAAGAAAACGAGGACCGCCAAAAGGGTATAAAACTGTTCGATCAATGGAACCGGTTGATTGGAGCTCGGATCAATAACATTGGCGATGCCGAACCCCATCTGAAGACCCGCGAGCTCACCGCCGAGTTCCACCGCGGCGAAAATGAGACGGGACCCGAGCCCGATGACCCACCCGATCATCATCTCTCCCGCCAGACCGACCACCCAGGCGGAGACCGTCGGCGGGGCCGGCTGAATCGGGATGATCGGCACGAGGAGGAGCGAGACCGCCAGCGCCAACGACACCTTGATCAATCCGGGGATACTGCGCCCGCTCATGATCGGGAGCACGGCGAGAAAACTCCCGGTCCGAAAAAGAATCAGCACAAAAGCGGTCTCATACCGGAAAAGAGGCTGCACCCACTCCATCACGCTCTCCTAATGGACGTAATTCGGAAGGTTGATCAGCAGACGGCTCGTAAACTCGATCAGGAGCGAGAGCATCCAGGGAAAGAAGATCAACAGAGCGAGCGCCACCGCCAGAATCTTCGGCAGAAACGTCAAGGTCGCTTCGTTGATTTGGGTGACCGCCTGAAAGAGGCTCACGAGCAGTCCCGCCGCCAAGCTGAAAAGAAGCGCCGGAGCGGCCAGAAGGAGCGCCGTTTCGATGGTCCGCTGACCCATCTCAACCACAAATTCCATCGTCATTTTTAAATCCTTTTTTAGACTGTTACGCAAAGCTCTTGACCAGAGACCCCACGACGAGAAACCACCCGTCGGCCAAAACAAAAAGAATCAGCTTGAACGGAAGGGAGACCATGACGGGAGGAAGCATCATCATCCCCATCGACATCAAAATGCTCGCCACGACGATATCGATGATGAGAAAGGGCAAGAAGATCAGGAAACCGATCTGAAAAGCGGTCGGAGCTCGCTGATCATGAAGGCCGGAATCACCACATGAATCGGGAGCTCGGACGGGGTATTCGGCGCCGGCAGCTTCGCCATATCGACGAAAAGGGCGAGGTCTTTCTCACGAACCTGCTTGAGCATAAAACCCCGCGCCGAGTCGGCCGCCCGCTCGAGCGCCTCCGATTGCGACGCCTTCTGCTCCAGGTAGGGTTGAAGCGCCTCCGCATTGATTTTTTGCCAGACCGGCGACATCACAAAGAGCGTTAAAAAAAGGGCCAGGCTGATGAGGACCTGGTTGGGAGGGCTTTGCTGCGTTCCCAATGCATGCCGCAAAAAGGAGAGGACAACCACGATCCGCGTAAACGAGGTGACCATCATGATCAGCGCCGGGGCCAGAGAGAGGACCGTCAGGAGGAGGAGAATCTGAACGACCACCGACATCTGCTGGGGTGTGCCGTCTCCCAGGTTGATCGTCAAGGAGGGAGCTCCGTTGGGGGTCTCCGCCGCTGAAACCGGCGCCATGACACAGATCAAAAAGAGGGCGCATACAATCCCGACGCGTAGGAGAAGCCGATGCGTCATGTTCGCGGCCCCGCGCTTGTTTCGATCGGCGCCGACGGAAGGGGGGCTCCTCCAGCCGGGTGAGAAGGGAGATCTGTGTCGGCGTGATGCCGACGACCAGATACTCTTTTCCGACCTCGATCACCGCAATCTCTTTCTTCGGGCCGAGATAGGTCGTCGCCAAAACCTGGATGAGGGGCTGCGAACGCCAGCGTCCCAATTTGGAGCCGAGGAACCGTTTGGCGGCATAGGCCGTCAGGGCCATGATTCCGAGAACAAAAAGAAGCGATGCGCCGACTTTGATGAGGTTCCAAAAGGGGTCCACGGGGTCATCCTTTGCTGAGTTGTTTGATTCGTTCCGCCGCGCTGACGATATCGGTGAGGCGAATTCCGAATTTTTCGTTCACGACGACGACCTCGCCACGGGCCACCAACTTATCGCCGATAAACACCTCCAGCGGCTCGCCCGACAGCTTTTCCAGTTCGACCACCGATCCTTGGCCGAGTTGGAGGAGATCCCGGATGAGAATTTTTGCGTTCCCCAGCTCGACGCGAATTTCCAGGGGAATATCGAGGATAAAATCGAGATTGCCTACCGGCGCGCCGGTTTTTTTCTGCTCCAGCGGCGCAAATGACGGGGGTTTCGCTTCCGCGCCCGCAGGCTTCTTGGCCGCCCCCGCCGTCGGTGCGGCGGCCGGCTTCTGCGCCCCGCCCCCCGGTCCGGCCTTGGGATCCTCATCTGCCATGTTGCGCTTCCCTCCGATCGTAAATCAGTGAGGTGATCTGAAACGCAGGCTTCCCCCGGTGGAGACCGGGATGGCCTCGAAATTTCGGTCTTCCCTCCACCTTCATCTCCAGATCTTCATCAACCCCCTTTTCGAGAATAATGATATCCCCCACCGCCAGCTGGGTGATCTCCTCTACCGTCAGAACCGCCCCTCCCAGCTCGGCTGTGACCGAAACCCGGCAGTCGGCCATCTCCGCCCTTAAACGCGCGGCCCATTCGGGATCAACCTCTCGGGCGGTTCCGGTGAAACCGCCGACCAATTTTTCAAAGACCGGTTCAAGAGAGGTAAATGGAATCGCAAGGATAATCTCCCGTTTCTGATCTTCAATCTCAAGCTTGAACGAAACCTTGACAATCTGCTCGCCGGGGCTCATGACGTTGGCAAACTGCGGATTGGTCTCGGTCCGGACCAAAGAAGGTTTGAGAGGATAAAGCGGCGTCCATGCTTTTTGAAATTCTTCAAGAACCATCACAACGAACCGGCGGATCACCCGTTGCTCGATCGGCGTAAACTCCGTGACGGCGATTTTGCCCGGGCCTTGGCCGTTTCCGCCGAAGAGGAGCTCAAGAAGCGTATAAAGAAGCTCCGGCTTCACCACGATCAAGGCCTGTCCTTTGAGCGGATCCATTTTAATCAGGTTCAAGCTGATCGGCACGGGAGCGTCTTTCATGAGCTCCTTAAAAGGAAGGACCTGGATCGGCATCGGCTGAATCTTGATCTCTTTACGAACAACCGAGGAGAGGGTGGCCTTGAAAAATCGCGCGAACCGCTCATGAGCAAACTCGAAACCCGAGATTCCTCCGTGAGGAATGGGATCGCGGCTGGTGAAATCATACGGCCGGACCCCTTGAGACGGCGCCGGCGCGGGTTGCGTGCTGACCTTTCCGTCGGAAACGCCTTTGAGAAGGGCATCCACCTCTTCTTGAGATAATATTTTCTCCGCCATCATCGATTCACGATGTCGGCCCTGCAATCGACCGGTTCATCGCAACTCCTATTGCGCCACAAAATCGGTAAAATACGCCGCCTTCACCGCTCCCTTTTTTAAGATCGTATTTAACCTTTGGAGAATCTCATCGCGGAGTTCCATTTTTCCCTCAACGGTTCGGATACTCGCATACTCTTTGCTGCTGAAAAGAATCAGCAGCGAATCGCGGATCTGAGGCATCCGTTTTGTCACTTCCTCGGTATATTCCTCCTTCGCCAGCTCCAACTTGATCGTCAACTTAAGATACCGGATCTCCGGGGTATCGGCCAGATTGACGACGAAGGGATCCAAATCGAAAATGACCCCTCCCTTCTCCTCCGTCTTCTCGCCGCCGGCCGCCTCCGCCTTCCCGCCGCTCTTTTCCGTTTTAGGAGGGTCCGCTTCTTCGGCGGCGACAACCGCAACCGTCTCCTCGGAGGGTTTCTTCATCATGAAAAAAACGCCTCCTCCCGCCGCAAGAAGGATCACCGCGCCGACAATGATGAACAACATTTTCTTCGATTTTGCTGGAGGTTTCGCGTCCTTTTTATCGGCTTTGTCGGCCTCTCCTTTTTTTTCTTCCTCCGCCACGGATCCACTCCATCATGGGATTAAGTTCATTTGGTATGCATAGCAATGTCCATGCCAGCGATAAAATGCCGGGAAGCGCGACCCGGAGGCCGGAATCACCGCCTTATCGATGATTAAAATTGATTTAGCGAAGAGAAGATGCGATGAAAATCAAAAGAGGTGTCAAACAAGGGGGGAGGAGCGTCATTGCTTTGACGGATGCGCCGGGGCGGGATAACCGCCCCGGCGCCCGGGACTTATCTCGTCAGATTCACCAGCTCCTGGAGGATCTCGTCCGTAATGGAGATCACGCGGGAATTGGCTTGGAATCCGCGCTGATACTCGATCATCTTCACGAACTGTCCCGCTAGGTCGACGCTCGACAACTCCAGCGAGCTCGCCAGAACCCTTCCCATTCCGGCCGAATCGGGCGAGCCGAAAATCGGTTGTCCAGAGTCGGAAGAGACGGCATAAAGATTATTTCCGAGCTTGACCAGTCCCTGGGGATTGTTAAATCGCCCGAGCGTAACCCCGCCGAGGGTCCGGCTCTTCCCGTTGGTGAAGAGCCCGGTGAGCAGACCCTCACTGTTGACGGAGACCCGCTGAAGCGATCCGGAGGCATAGCCGTCTTGCAATTGGTTGAGAACCCCCGAGTTCGACCCGAATTGGGTAAGCCCATCTAAACCGGTTCCCCCATCCGTGGTAATGCTCTCCCCGAAACCAAAGTCGATGATCTGATTCTGCGTCGCCCCGCCGGAAAAGTCGAAGCCGCCGGTCGGATAGGTAATGACGCTCTCTGTATCGAGCTCTCCGGCGGTGGTGAAGGTCAACGTTCCCTGCGCCTGGATCTCCGTGACGCCGCTGGTCGCGTCCGCCCCCTCGACGACCGCGAACCACTGCCAGGTGTTTCCGCCTGGGGCCGTCGCGCTCTTTCTAAAGAAAACCGAGACGAGGTGGCTGTTTCCGAGGGAGTCGAACATCGACAAACTGGTCGAGAAATTCGAGGTCCCCGTCGGATCGGTCACATCAAAAGCGGGGGGAATGGTCACCCTGGAATCGATATTGGCCACGATACTCATTTCGGTGGTCGCCTGCGGCGGGAAAGAGGTCGACGCCACATTGAGATTGCCGATCTGTCCGGTCAGAGCGCCGGTCGGGTCGGCTTGATAGCCTTGAAGAAATAGACCATCCGGATTGGCGATGAGTCCGTCCTGGTCCACACTGAAAAGGCCGGCGCGGGTATACGACTCCGTTCCTTCCGGCGTTCTCAAGATAAAAAACCCGTCTCCCTCGAGCGCCATGTCGAGTCCGTTTCCGGTCGTTTCGAACGATCCTTGGGTGAATTGCGTCCGAATGCCGCTGACGAAAACCCCATGCCCGATTTGATTGCCGGCGGAGCCTTCCCCGATAATATCGGAAAACGCCACGCTGCTGTCCTTAAAGCCGATGGTCGCCATGTTCGCAATATTATTGCTGATGACGGAAAGCCCGTTACCGAATGCGTTGATCCCGCTGACACTTGAAAAAAGCGAAGTTAAAATCGCCATCTGATCTTCCCTCCCTGTTTATCTTATTGATGGATCCGCAATACGCCCGATGCCGGAACCCGTGCGCCGTTGACCATGAGATAAGCGATGCTGTTCTCAAAGGTCACGCCGGTCACCCGTCCTTGCGTGTAGGTTTGCGCCCGAACAGGCGCCCCGGTGACATCCACCGCGGAAACGTCATAGGTGTACGTCCCCTCCGGCAAGTTGTTTCCATGTTCGTCCAAGCCGTTCCAGGTAACATTCTGCATTCCCGCCGGCTGGACTCCTGTGCGAATGTTCCGAACGACATTCCCCGTCTCATCCGAGATTTGAATCATCACCTCCCTGGCATCCCCTTCCAATTGGTAGTTCAATGTCGCGGGGACATCCTCCCGCAGAGGAAAGCTCCTCCCCTCGACCTGAACGTCTTTTCCGATCAAGCCGGCCGCGTTGTAATTGTTCATGGAGGCCATGTATTGCGTGAGCGTTCCCAAGGTTTTGTCCATATTCACCGACTTTTCCACCTGAGTGAATTGAGCCAGCTGCGTGACGAACTGCATGCTGTCCATCGGTTGGAGCGGGTCCTGGTATTGTAATTGGACCGATAGTAAATTCAAAAAAGTGTCAGCGCCTAATTGACCGATTGCATCCATCTATCGTCTCCTCCACAAAAATGCGATTTGACTCCGGCGGGAAGATCGGTGCCCGCCTTATATGTAAATACTAATCGCGCTCCACGCCCCCTCTTTCATCCACCGCTGCTCGGGAAAATTTCCCCCTCTTCAGCCGGCGGCAGAGAGGATTGCGAAGCGTAATAGGGAGAGTCCGTTCCCTGTTTTCGTAGGTGATCTTCCCAGCCGAGGGCGGCCTGGCCGGGATCGCCAATGCTGACCGAGAACCGATCGATTTTCATCCCCTGTTCGGCCAGCGCTCCCCTCAGCAATTCCTGATTCCCCTCCAGGAGTTCCTTCACGAAAGGATGTTTTGTCACGATCTCGGCGACGATCCCCTCTTGATGCATTGAGATATCGATTTGAAGCTCACCAAGCCTCTCCGGTTCCAATTGAAGGCGGAAGGAATGGTCGTTCTTAAAGTGGGATAAGGTCCACTTTTCAGATATTTGATGAAGAAGGTGTCTCTCCTCAGGTATTCCGGACAAGGTGTCGCCCGTTATATTTGACTGAATCGGATTGGACGATCCTGTCCCCCTCTTCATGAAGTCATCTTTTAGGCTGGAGGGACCGATATCGGATGCGCTCATTCCAGCCGTTTCATTGGCAACCATCCCCATCGGGTCGGGCCGTTCCGATCCAGGTCTCGCCCCGGCTTCTTCAGAGTTATTTTGATGGCCACCGGCGAGAACCGAAAGAACGGATTTTTCTTTTTCGATCCCACCGATTGCTTCGGTCTCGAAAAACTTGTCTCACTCGATTCATTCTCCTTGGGTCGCACGTTGGAAGAAGCGATTCGATCCGGATTCTCTCCCGCTTTTTGATGAAGACCCCTTTCCGGCAAGGTCATCGGACGGAGCGGATCATGGGAAGCGATCGGCTCCGTACCCTTAAAAGGTCCTGTCCCCTGAAGTTCTTTCTCTCCTTGCAGCGCGGGCTCCCCTGTCAAACCTCCCTGTTCGGGAAATATTCCAACCTCCGTTTCCAGATCTGTGGAAGCGATCGGGCCGGGTGTAGCCGCTTCTGCAATCGGCAGATCTGGTTTCGAAAACAAACTGACCTGTGGGCCGTTTCCCCTTGTCTGTTCCGGTCCATCCGGTTGTGCCTCTCCCCCCGGAGAAGCGAGCGGAAGGGATGAAGATCCTTCCGGCGGAGGACCCTGAACAAGTCCAACTTGTAACAGAGTCAGCCCGGCTGGAAGGTTGAGCGTCGAATCGATCGGAGAGGCCCCCTCTTCGGTTCCTTCCTCTCCCTCATCGAGAACGCCGATACCGACATTCCCGTCCAGCAAGGAACGTCCGTGAAATGCCAATAAGGGATGGCCCTCCTCCGTCGCGGAAGCGAGAGGACCTTCCTCATTGGGAGTCCCGACGGCCCTCGTTTCGTCCGCAAGCCCATTCAAGACCTTCAGGAATCCCTCCGGGCTCTCTTCTTTTTTCGAAGCGAGCTTTTCGCCCTGAGATCCCGCGGCGGGTGCGAGGCCGTTGATCGATTGCAGATCGAGTAGATCACTCATCGCTTGTTTTCCGGTTGAACGTTGGGGCTGCCGTTTGTCATCGGGTTCGGATAGAGCAAGATGCGTACCAGCATGATTTCCGAAATTTTGTACCGGTTTTACCGAAACACCGCCTCTTTTTCCGGACCTCTTTGCCTACCGGTGGGAATTTTCTGCCGGGAAGGGTCGGCGAGAAATTTTCGGTCAAATCGTTGACAGATGGAAAAAGTCTGTTATGCTCTGACTATCCCCTTTTCGGAATATTCCATTTTAGAAATAACGTGATCGGAGAACGCTATGAGCGGTGACCGGATTCTTGTTGTCGAAGACGATCCTTCCGTCCGGACGGTGTTGTCGGAACTTTTGGAGCAAACGGGATATCGGGTTGAAACCGCCGCGGACGGCGCCGAAGCGCTCGCCTTGGCAAAGAATATCTCTTTCCAACTCCACCTGATCGATTACGAGCTCCCGGGAATGAACGGGATCGACCTCATGAGGGAGATCAAACGGGTCCACTCGCATGCGGTTTGTATTCTCCTTACCGGCTTTGGGACCATTGAGCTTTCGGTGAAGGCGATGAAGTCGGGCGCGTTCGACTTTGTTTCAAAACCGTTTCAGGTCGACGTCGTTCTGGGTCTCTTGAAAAACGCATTGGAATATCACCGTCTCAAACATGAGAACCTCTTGTTGCAAAAAATGGTTCGCGAAAAATATCAATTTGAAAATATGGTCGGACAAAGCCCCCTCATGCAGGGGGTTTACGAATTGATTGAGCGTGTGGCCGACAGCGACAGCACCATCCTCATCCAAGGTGAAAGCGGAACGGGGAAAGAGGTCGTCGCAAAAACGATCCATTTTAACAGCCCGCGACGAGACAAGCCGTTGATTCCGGTGAACTGCGGCGCTATTCCGGAAGCGCTTCTGGAAAGCGAGCTCTTCGGTCATGAAAAGGGGGCCTTCACCGGCGCCGTCACCTCCCGGATCGGCCGATTCGAGCTGGCCCACGGGGGAACCCTCTTTTTGGACGAGATCAGCGAGCTCCCGCTCCCCTTGCAGGTAAAACTGCTCCGCGTGTTGCAGGAACGCTCCTTCGAGCGGGTCGGCGGAAACAAAACGATCCACGTCGACGTCCGCATCATCGCCGCCACCAATCAAGACCTCGAACAGGCCGTTGATGAAAAACGCTTCCGGAAAGATCTCTTCTACCGGCTGAACGTCATTCCGATGATGATCCCTCCTCTTCGCGAGAGAAAGGAGGATGTTCCCCTGCTGATCAACCACTTCATCAGCCGCTTTAACGAGAAAAAACAGCGTAAGATTCAGGGCGTCGTACCCGATGCGGAGAAGCTCCTATTGGAATATCCCTGGCCGGGAAACATTCGGGAGCTTGAGAATCTCATCGAGCGGCTGGTGACCCTGAAACAGGAGGGGTTCATCCAGCCGTCGGATCTGCCCGACAAGCTCACCAAATCTCACGAGCGTCGGCTCCTCTTTCAATTCGAGCTTCCCGAAGAAGGGGCCAATTTCTCAGAACTGGTCTCCGAATTTGAAAACCAGCTCCTACAGCAAGCACTGTCGAAGGCCAACGGCGTCAAAAATCGCGCCGCCCAGCTTTTGAAGATGAACCGGACCACCCTCGTCGAAAAACTCAAGCGGCGCTGGGCACATCCCATTCCCTCTCCCGCCGATACCGGAGAAAACCGGGAACCGCTTCCCGCTGCGAATACGGACTGACCGGCGGGGGCCGAATCGTTTCTTCTCGACGATATTCTTGACTCTTCCTGTCAACCCGTTGACGGCCCTTTTCTTTCCCACTCTTTCATTCACCTTCATTCACCTTTTCCATCCCCTTTAAAACCATTTCATCCCTTCACCCATCGCTTGATCGGACCCAAGATTCTCCGGCTGGATCGGCACCCTTCTTGCTTATACCGGATTGGGGTCAAACCATTCATTACTATTGGATTGCAATGAAACGCGTGGTTTTCATCATACTCCTGTTGAACTCGATCGTTTTAGCGCCGGACATCCGGGCGGAGGACCGGGACCTTCCCCTCTTCCCGGAAAACCATTCGGCCGAAGGCGCCGATCCTTTTAAAATGATTTTGCAAGCATATCAAGAGGGTCAATTTGCCCTCGCCCTTTCGGAAACAGATCGCCTCTTGCAGCAGGTCCCAGAAGGACCTCTCTCCGAAACGGCTTCTTTTCTCCGTGGAGATCTCCATTTGAAATGGGCCGAAACGGGAGGGGCTCACCATCTCGATGATGCGCTGGCCGCCTTTAAAGAGGCGCAGCTGATGCACCCTGACTCGGAGAATGCCGTCCGCAGTTTCTGGAGAATGGGTCAAGTCCATGAAAGAATGGGGTTCTATTATGAAGCGATCGGGAGCTTCAAGAGGATCCTCCTTCGGCATCCGAACAGCCGCTTCGCCCCGCTCGCCCGGATCGGAATCGCCGAAACCTACCGAGGGTGGAAAAAATGGAAGGAAGCGGCCGACGCATACGAACAGATCGACTTCCGTTCCCTCTCGCAAGAAGATCAAGCCTCGGTCCTGCTCGGTCATGCCGACAGTCTTTATCAGCAAGCAGACTTCAAAACCGCCTACCAGAAATATGAACGCGGAGGCGCCCTATCGAGCAGTTCGGAAAGACCGGTCTCACCGATCGTCTTGTTCCAACATGCCGAATCGGCTTTTCGCACCGGCCACATGGTTCAAGCACGAAATCTCTTCACCAATCTCTTTAACACCTTTCCAACCCATTCCCTCGCATCGATTGCCCTGGCAAGAACGGGAGACACCTGGCGGCGGGAAGGACGGTTTGACGAAGCAGGCTTCATCTACGCACAAATACAATCCGCGCCGGCCGCCGATCCAAACAGCGGCCTCGACAAATTAATGGCATCGATCGGTCAGCTCGCGATGCAGGAGTGCGCCGCCGCCGAACAAAAACGCCCTTCCCATTGTCAGGAGGAGAATCGCGAAGAAATTCGCCGGGCATTGGAGTTGCTTGAAAACCAAGTGAAAACCGTGTTGCAGGCCGCGCCTCCCGATGGTTTCGCTCAAGAGGTGCTTCTGGAGGGGATTGAGCAATTTCGAATGTACGGCTCGCCCTCCGTCGCACTGGAACTGCAAAGCCGTTTTCTCACCCTTCTCCCCCTCCTCCTTGTTCCGGCTCCGTCTGGTCGCCATCCATCGCAAAACGATCGGCGAGGAGGTCGGCCGACTTGCAAAGGAAGAAGATCATCTGAAGATCGTCGCCCTCTTTCACGCCCTCTCCTCCAATTTCACCCCGCCGATGCTGACCGGTCCGACCGGTCTTCAGGTCGGGAAAAGCCATGCCCGTCTCGGTCTTCATACACAAGCGATCGATCTCTATGCGCCGATTTCAGCAAGCCTATCGAGCCGATTCGCGGAGGAGGCCCTCTTCCTTCTCGGAAAAAGCTTGCTGGAAAATGGAGATTACCCCCAAGCGGAGCATAAAATGAATACCTTTCTCAAACGTTATCCGAAGAGCCGACATCTTTCCGCTCTTCTCATCGATCTTGGAGCGGCCCTCGATCATCAAGGAAAACATCCTCGCGCGATTAAGATCTATACCGAATGGCTTCTCAAAAATCCCAAACATGCAGACCAAGAGAAGGTTTCCCTCCTTCTCGCCAAGGCCTTTCGGAAGAAGGGTGATTATCGGAAAGAGGCCGCGATTTACCTAAAGTGGATCGATCACCGCCCGGAGAACGCGGCCGAGCTTTCATTCCTGTTGGGGGACGCCTACTACCGGCTGCGGGAATATCAAAAGGCGATTCAAGCGTATCAAACGGCGCTGAAAGAAAAATCTGAAACCCCGCAGGGGGATTGGATTCAACTGCAAATCGCGAAGAGTCACGCCGCCCTCGGCCAAAAAACCCGCGGACGCTCCCTTTTCGATCAGCTTGCCCGGAACGCGAAAGATCCGTTGGTCCGCCAGATGGCCGCGGAGGCCATGGCCACGTTAAACTTGAGGTCCGCCATCGATGGCAATCGAAGAAAAGAAGGCTGAGCTTCTTCGGGAAGCGTTCAGCCGCTTTAATGAAACCTCCCTCGACCTGGAGAAATACTACCGCCTCCTTCAAGAACAGGTCGCGCAGCTCAAATCCGAGCTGGAGGCGAAGAATCGCGCGCTGGAGGAAAGCCTCCAACAGAGGGAGGCGCTTCGGGAGCAGGCGGAGCGAAATCATCGCCTGGCCGCTGTCGGTGAAATGTCGGCCCGGATGGCGCATGAGTTGAGAAACCCCCTCGGCAGCATCGAGCTCTTCTCCTCTCTTTTGAAGAAAAGGGTGGCCGATCCCTCTTTGCGGCAATACGCCGATCACATCTCCGCCGCCGTCGGGGCGATGGATTATGCCCTCTCGAATCTTCTTCTCTTTACCCGAACACCGGCCCCTTTCTTCCGCAAGACCGACCTGCGGAGAATGATCGAAGAGGCCCGGCTCTTTGCCCTTCCGCTGATCCGGCAAAATCGGATCGACTGGATTGAATCGATCGAGACCCTTTCCGATCCGGTCCGGTGCGATGAAGATCTCATGCGGCAGATCCTCCTGAACCTGATCTTGAACGCGGTCGAAGCGATGCCGCAGGGAGGCGAACTCCGCGTCACGGTCGCTCCTCAGGAAAGGGATGAGCCGTCCGGCTCCGATCGAAGCGCCGTCATGCCGAACGATGGGGTGAAGATCACGATCAGCGATACGGGAGACGGGATTCCGCCGGAAATTCTCCCCAAGATCTTCGATCCCTTTTTTACCACCAAGTCGAAAGGAACCGGTCTCGGACTGGCGATCGTTCATCACGCCGTGGCCGCCTTGGGAGGAACGATTCAAGTGCAAAGCGAGATCAATCGAGGATCGACATTTACGTTGACCCTCCCGCCCCGACTTGATCTGACGGAGCCGATTGAATGATGTATCCCTCCCCTTCCAGACCGATCCTGGTTGTCGATGACGACCCCGCCATGAGACTAGCCCTCTCGGAGAGCCTTCGGCAGTCGGGACATCCGGTGGTGATTGCTTCGAGCGGAGAAGAGGCATTGCGTCACTGCCGGGAACAGGCGATCGGTTTGATGATGACCGATATCCGAATGCCCGGGATGAGCGGAATGGACCTTTTTCAGGAAGCCAAGAAGCTGATGCCCTCCCTCCCCATCATCATCATGTCGGCATTTGGAACGATTCAAGCCGCCGTCGAGGCGATGAAGTCGGGGGCGTTCGACTATCTTGTGAAGCCCTTTTCCCAAGAAGCGCTGGAGACGGTGGTTCAGAGGGCGCTCTGCTCGCAGGAGTTCCCCGCCGCCAAACCGCCCCTCACCCGACGGCTCCCGCCGGACGGGCTTTACTGACTCAGGACCCGGGGATGTTGCGCCTGCTCAAAACGGCCGAAGTGGTCGCCGCAAGCCAAACCTCGATCCTCATCGAAGGGGAAAGCGGAACGGGGAAAGAGCTCCTGGCCCGCTTTATTCACGAGCAGAGCCCGCGCGCCCATCGCCCCTTTATCGCGATCAACTGCGCCGCGGTGCCGGAGGCGTTGCTGGAAAGCGAGCTCTTCGGCTACGAAAAGGGGGCCTTCACCGGGGCCGCTGCAAGAAAGCCGGGCCGGTTCGAGCTCGCTCACACCGGAACCCTCCTTCTCGATGAAGTGAGCGAAATGCACCTGTCGCTCCAGGCCAAGCTGCTCCGTGTTCTGCAAGAGCGCGAAGTCGATCTTCTCGGGGGAAGGGGCCGATCTCGCTCGACATCCGGGTCATCGCCACAACCAATCGTCCGTTGTGGGAAGAGGTCAACGCCGGACGTTTCCGCGAAGACCTCTACTATCGCCTCAATGTCTTTCCGTTGCGCCTCCCTCCCCTCCGCCATCGGGTGGTTGATATTCCCCTGCTCGCCGATCACTTCATCAAAAAGGGATCGGCCAAAAATCAAAAGTCGGTCCTCTCTGTCTCGCCGGAGGCGCTCTCTCACTTAATGGGCCGGGAATGGCGTGGAAATATCCGTGAATTCGCGAATGTCATCGAGCGGGCGGTCCTCCTCTGCGACCGGGGGGTCATCACCCCCGATCATCTCCTCTTCGAAGCCTCTTCTGAGGCAAAGGCAGCCCCCCCGCCCACGCGATCGACCACTGTTTGGGAAGCCGAGCGGGAGCTGATTTTGGAGACGCTCGAACGGGTCGGAGGCAACCGGACCCATGCCGCCCGGCTCCTGGGGATCAGCATTCGAACCCTTCGGAACAAACTAAGAGAGTACCGGACCGCCGGATCAACAGACCCGCGACAGACCGCCGCCCCTGGGCGCGCGGATGAAGGAGGCACCTTATGATCTCGAGCTTGTTTAGCAAAACCATCGGCCTGCTGGGGCAGGCCCTCGATCTACGGAGTGAACGGCATCGGGTGATCACGGCCAATATCGCAAATCAGGACACCCCCGGCTACAAAGCAATGGAGGTAAATTTTAAAGAGGCGCTTGGTTCCGCCTCGGGATCGCTTCCGCTGTCGCTCGATCGAACCGACGCGGCGCATCTTTCTTCAGGCGGAAGCGTGTCGGCTTCTTCTCATGCGGCCGTCTCCCCCGGCGCTTCTCAGCGGCTCGACGGGAACACTGTCAACGGGGAGCAGGAGATGGCCAAACTCGCCGAAAATACCCTCTTCTATACGGCAACGACGCAGATATTAAACGGAAAATTCAGAGGCATTCGAAACGCAATCAGAGAAGGGAGATAATCGATGGACATTGAACAGGCATTCGCCATTTCGGCTTCGGCCCTCGATGCACAACGGGCGAGATTAAACGTCATTTCCAGCAATCTCGCGAATGTGGAATCGACAAAAACAGCGGAGGGGGACCCTATCGAAGAAAAGATGTCGTCTTCTCCGCCGCGCCAGCCGGAAGCTCTTTGAAGAGGCCCTTCGATCGAATCTGGAAGGAAGCCAACCGGGGGTGTCGGTCACGCAGGTGATCCAAGATGACCGCCCCTTTAAGCGGGTTTACGAACCGCAACATCCCGACGCCGACCCGGACGGCTTCGTCCTCTATCCGAATATCAATGCGATGGAGGAGATGGTCAACATGATCTCGGCCCTCCGCTCTTACGAGGCAAACGTCACCGCGCTGAACGCGACAAAAAGCATGGCGATGAAAGCATTGGAAATCGGAAGATAGCAAGGAGAAAACAATGGCGATACAACCGATCGGACCCAATCAAATTCATCCGACGCCTGCAGCGGGGGGTTCTGAAAAAACCGACGCTTCATTCCTAGACACGCTGAAGGAGTCGATTCGCCAGGTGAATGATGCCCAGCTGCAAGCCGATCAGGCGATCACCGATCTGACGACCGGCAAGCAGCAAGACCTTCATCAGACGATGATCGCCATCGAAAAGGCAAGCCTCTCATTTGAATTGATGATGCAGGTCCGGAACAAGATCGTCTCGGCCTATGAAGAAATCTCCCGAATGCAAATCTAAGAGGTAAACCATGGCGGATATGTTTCAGCAGTTCAACGAACAGATGACCACCACCCCGCTGGCCAGAAAGATCGCCCTCCTGCTGATTCTGGCGGCGACGGTTGCAGGCGGGGTCGTCCTCTGGCTTTGGGTGCAAAAACCGGAGTTTCAAATCCTCTATACCAACCTCTCTTCGGAGGACGCCGCTTCCGTGGTGGCCAAGCTGAAGGAAGGGCGCATCCCCTATGAGCTTTCGGCCGACAGCACCGCTGTGTCGGTTCCGGCGGAGCGGGTCCATGAGCTTCGTCTTCAAATGGCGGGCCAGGGACTTCCGCAGGGAGGAGGGGTCGGGTTTGAGATCTTCGACCGGAACAGCTTCGGGACAACCGAATTCGTTCAAAAGCTGAACTACCGCAGGGCGCTTCAGGGAGAACTGAGCCGAACCATCGGCCAGCTCGCCGAGGTGAGCAAAGCGCGGGTTCATCTCGTCGTTCCGGAACGAACCCTCTTCTCCGAACGGAAAGAGCCGTCGCGCGCCTCGGTCGTCGTCACCCTTCGCGCCGGAAAACGGCTTTCCGAAGGGCAGGTTCAGGGGATCATCCACCTCGTTTCGAGCAGTGTGGAGGGATTGAGCCCTCAGACCGTCACGGTGGTCGACAGTCACGGCCAGATCCTCTCGAGACCGGGCGACGAATCGTCCCCCGTCCAGATGACCTCCGCTCAGCTCGATTACCAGAAGCATCTGGAAAAGGAAATCGAAGGGAAAATCCAGAGCATGCTTGAGACGGTCGTCGGGACCGGGAAAGCGGTGGTGCGGGTGACCAGTCTTCTGGACCTTCGCCAGGTCGAACACACTGAAGAAAAATTCGACCCCGATACACAGGTGGTGCGAAGCGAACAGCGCGCGCAGGAACAGTTGAGCGGGAGCTCCGCCTCCGCCGGTTCGTCCGGCGTCCCCGGTGTTTTGTCCAACGTTCCTCCCGGGACGCAGGCGGGTCCCCGGCCGGGGCCACCAGCACCAATAACTCGCAAAAGAAGAATGAAGTGATCAACTACGAAATCAGCAAAACGGTCAGCCGGATCATCGAGCCGTTCGGGACGATCAAAAAGCTCTCGGTCGCGGCATTGGTCGACGGCACCTATGAAGCCGCCGAGGGAGACACCCCCCGGAAGTATCTCCCCCGGAACGCCGAAGAGATGGCCAAGCTGGAGGAGCTGGTCAAAAAAGCGATGGGCTTCTCCGCGGAGCGGCAGGATCAGGTCGAGGTGGTCAATGTGCCTTTGAATCCAACGCCCTCTTGGATGAAGAAACCGCCGTCGAGGAGCCGGCCGGAAACGCGTTCGCCCAGTGGCTTCCCTTCGTCCGCTACGGGATCGGCGTGGTCGTCGGGTTGATCGGCTTTGTTTTTGTGGTTCGCCCGGTCCTCAAGGCGCTCCTCACACCGTCGCCGACGCCGGTCGCTTACCCTCCCGTCCGGGGACAGATGTCGCTCCCTTCGGAGAACTACAAGCCGGGCGCGCCCGGGGCGGAGCAGATGGTTCAGATGGCGAGACAAAATCCTCAGGCTGCAACGAAAGTGGTCAAGCAATGGCTCAAAGAGAAATAACGCGATGGCCGGCCTCTTCTTTGAACAGCGTCGGATGAGGAAATGATGCGGAAGTTGACCGGCGCCGATAAAACCGCGATTCTCCTGATGACCCTGGGGGAGGACCTTGCCTCGGAGGTCTTGAAGCATCTCGATCCGAAAGAGATCCGGAAGATCAGCGGGACCATTGCGAAACTCTCCGACATCTCCCAGGAGGAGGTCGATTCGGTCTTGGGCGAATTTGCAGAACAGGCGGGCGCGGGGGGCGGCCCGAAACTGGGGGGAAGAGATTATCTGCAACGGGTCTTGACGCGGGCGCTGGGCCAAGAAAAGGCGGCAAAGGTGATGGAAGGCTTCCCCGCCGCCGAAGAGGCCGGACTGGAGGAATTGAAGTGGACCGAGCCGAAGGCATTGGCCGACCTCCTTCTCGCCGAGCACCCGCAGACGGTCGCCCTCATCCTCACCCACCTCGATTCCACCCAAGGAAGCCAAATCCTCAGCCAATTCCCGGAAGCGCTTCGCGCCGACATCGTCCTTCGGATGGCGACGCTGGAAGAGATCCCGCAAGGAATCATGAAGGAAATTACGGAAGCCCTTCAGGGGGAATTGAAACTGGTCAGCGCCCCTCCCGGAAAAAAATCTCGGGGGTGAAGCTGGTCGCCGATCTCTTGAATCAGGTCGATCAAGCCACCGAGCAAGCGATTTTGGCCTCGATCTCCCAAAACAACCCGGAGCTGGCCGAAAAAATCAACCAGTTGATGTTTACTTTCGACGACCTGATTCAGCTCGACGACCGGGGCATCCAAGAGATGCTCAAAGAGGTCAACAAGGATTCTCTCGCCGTTGCATTGAAGGCGGTCAAAGAAGAGGTCAAGCAGAAGATCTTCCGGAACATGTCCGAGCGGGCGGTGTCGCTCCTCACCGAAGATATGGAAGTCCGCGGACCGGTCAAGGTCAGCGAAGTGGAAAAGACGCAGCAGGCGATCCTCAAGATTGTCCGGCGGTTGATCGACGAAGGGAAAATCGCACTCGGAGGAAAGGGAGATGGAGACGCACTTGTCTAAAGTGGTCCGTTCCGGAGAGACGAATGAAAAGGGAGTGTCGGCCTATACGTTGCGGGAGGTCTCCCCTGCGCCGTCGCACCCTTCATCCTCCCTCCCCGACCAAATCGGGGGAAGACTCTCGGCGATCGAACGCGACGCTTACGAGCGCGGATTCGCATCGGGGGAGCGGGCCGGAAGGGAATTGGGTCTCAAACAGATCGAGGCTTCGCATCAACTCGTCGCGCGATTGATCGAAGCGCTCCAGAAGGTCAAGCCGGCGCTTTTGGAGAATGCCGAAAAGGAGATCCTCCAGATCGCCGTCGCCGTCGCCCGGCGCATCCTCCGGCAGGAATTCAGCCACAATCCGGAGCATCTTCTCAGGGTGATCCGCGCCGTTCTCCAAAAGATGGGCCAGATCGAATCTCTGGTAATCCGTCTCCATCCGCACGATCTGGAACGCCTCCGGAAGGAGCGGAATAAAGTGGTAGAATTGATCGGAAACGTGCAGTGGTTCCGGCTGGAGCCCGATGCAAGCCTTCTCCAGGGAGAGTGTCTCGTGGAGAGCAACGATCAGATCGTCGATCTGAGGATCGACAGCCAACTCTCGGTGATTGAAGAAGAACTTCTAAAAACAGACCACTCGAAATGAAACCGGCGACGGCAAAATACCTCGACCAACTCGAAGGAATCGATCCGGCCCCTCCCTATGGACGGGTTTCTCAGGCGATCGGTCTGGTTCTCGAAGGACATGCCTCGATCTCCGCCATCGGCGAAGTGTGCGAGATCTCCTCCCTCGGGATCGGAACACGTCTCCTGGCGGAGGTGGTCGGCTTTCGCGAGAACAAGGTTTTATTGATGCCCCTCGGAGAGCTCGCCGGGATCGGTCCGGGAAGCTCCATCGTCAGCCGCGGGCATCAAGCGACCGCGGCGGTCGGGGAAAGTCTGTTGGGAAGGGTCATCGATGGTCTCGGAAACCCGATCGACGGAAAGGGTCCTTTAAAGGAGACCGAAACGCACCCGCTTTACCTCTCCCCGCCCAACCCCCCTCGAACGGCAACGGATTACCCGCCCGCTGGACCTCGGAATCCGAGCCATCAACGGACTGCTTACCTGCGGGAGCGGGCAGCGGATGGGGATCTTCGCCGGCAGCGGCGTCGGGAAGAGTGTCCTGATGGGAATGATCGCCCGATTCACCGCTGCCGACGTGAACGTCATTGCATTGATCGGCGAGCGCAGCCGGGAGGTCAAAGAGTTCATCGAGAAAGACCTTGGAGAAGAGGGGCTTCGGCGTTCGATCGTCGTGGTCGCCACCTCCGACCAACCCCCGCTCGTCCGCCGCCGGGGGGCGTTCCTCTCAATGACGATCGCCGAATATTTTCGAAACCGGGGGGGTCAGGTCCTCCTGATGATGGATTCGCTCACCCGCCTCGCCCACGCGCAGCGGGAAATCGGTCTCGCCATCGGGGAGCCGCCGACGACAAAGGGGTATACCCCCTCCGTTTTCGCCCTCCTCCCGAAATTTCTTGAACGGGCCGGCACCGGTTCCGGCGCCGGAACGATCACCGGTCTCTTCACCGTCCTGGTCGAAGGAGACGACCTGAACGATCCGATCCCCGACGCCGTCCGCTCGATTTTGGACGGGCACATCGTTCTCTCGCGCGAACTGGCGGCGCAAAACCAATACCCGGCGATCGATCTTCTCAACAGCACCAGCCGCGTGATGATCGATTTGATCAATCCGGATCATCTGGAGCTGGCGCGGAGTTTCTCCGATCTGATGGCGAATTACAAAAAGGTAGAAGATCTCATCAACATCGGCGCCTATAAACCGGGAAGCAATCCGAAAGTCGATCAGGCACTGGCCCGATGGGATCGGATCCAAGCGTATCTTCGTCAACGAATCAATGAAAAGGTCGATTTCCAGGAAAGCCTTCAGGCGCTGCGGAAAGTCATCAGAGAGTGAAGGAAGAAGTGAGAAGGGTCGCCCCCGTCACGTTACTTAAAGAGGAGCCATGCCGCGTTATCAGTCAAAACTAGACGCTGTTCTTCGACAACGGAAGCGTCGCGAGGAAGAGGTTCAAGAAGAGTTCATTGAAATGAAACACGACCTCGACACGGCGCAAGATCAGCTCCATCGCCTTCACAGGGAATTGGAATCGGCTCTGAAAGATCTGGCAGAGCAGCAGGTAAAGGGGATCGCTCCCGGCGAGCTCGATCTTTATTATCGCCTCATCAAGCATCAGCACGATCGGCTGGAGGAGCGGCGGAAAGCCCTCCAGCATCTCGCCGATCGATGCGAGAAAAAACGGGAGGACCTGCTTGAAGCAACCCGCGAGAAAAAAGTGGTGGAAAAAATAGAGGAAAAAAGAAAAGATCTCTATTTAAAAGAGCTCGAGAAAAAAGAACGGAATCTTCTCGATGAATTGGCCGGACGTCCGAAGCGGGAGACGCCATGATCTTTCTGCAAAAGGCCCTCCTGCTCGCTCTCTTCTTCTTTTTTTCAGCGATCTCTCCCCTCTATGCCCAAACAGAGCCGGTGAAGGCGGGGGAGATGATCACCGACGCTCCTCCTCCCCCCCCTCTCCCCGATTTGTCCGCCCCCGCCGCGATGATCCAGGCGATCGAGCAGAGAAAAAACGAGCTCGAAAAAAGATCTCAAGAGCTCGATCAAAAAGAAGAACGGCTTCGGCTGATGGAGCAAGAGGTCGGTCAGATGCTGAAAAAATACTCCGAAATCCGAGAGGCATTGGAAGAAAAAGAGAAGAAACGGAAGCTGACCGAAGATGAACAGCTCGGACGGCTCGCAAAGATGTATGCGGTGATGCCGCCGGAAGAGGCGGCCGCGCGGATCGAAAAGATGGATGAATCGCTTGCGCTGAACCTTTTGGAAAAGATTAAGGAAAAGAGCGCCGCTCAAATCTTGACCAACTTAAGCCCGGTCAAGGCGGCCAAGCTGACGGAAAAACTGGCAAGGACCCGCCGATAACCTCTTTGACGCCGAAACGATCAAGAGAGTTGCTTTAAGAGATCTTTGATCTTATCGAGACGTTCCAGGAGAAGCGTCTCGCGTTCTCTGGAGAAGTGTGCCGCCTCACCCAGGCCGTCCGCAAAAACATCGATTTCTTCTTCGGGACAGCCCAAACCGAACCGATGACAGTACCGGTTGGCGAGCGCGACCAAAGCGACCAGCCGCGGCCGTTCGGTCGCTTGCCGGAACGCATGGTGATGGCGGATTACTTCCTTCAACCAAGGCTGAAGCTTCCATGCGGTGGCAACAAAGCCGCCCGCGTTCCCGTGGTATTCGGCGAGAACAGCGTTCAAGTCTTCATCGTTCCACTCACGGTCCACCCACGACCGTTTTTTCTGTTTTTGGGCCTCCCCCTCCAGCGCCGTGTAGATCACCAGTCGTCCGATATCGTGCAACAGCCCCCCCAAGAAGGCATCCTCCTTCTCTTTCACTCCGGTGATCTCCGCGAGAAGCGCCGCAAGGTAGGCGCAGGCGACCGCATGCTGATTGAGCCGGCGACACTCTTCGCGATAAATCCCGCCGGCGAACTCCTTTGAGAGCATCGAAAATCCGAGCACCAAGATTCGGACCTGATCGAGCCCGATCCGCGTGATCGCGTTGGGCAGGGTTTCAAACTTGTAGACCCCTCCGTAAAAAGTCGAATTGGCGATCCGCATAATATTCGATGTAATGGCTTGATCATTGGCGATGATCTTGGCAAGATCCATCGAGCCGGCATTATGTCCCATCATCAGGATGCGCTCGGCCACATGGGGCATCGGTGGAACCTGAAAATTGCTATCGCTCATTTTTTTGGCAACGAGGGCCCTGAGAATCTCCTCTCCCCGCTTTGCGTCTTGGGCGGCCGCAGGCGGTTTGCCTTCACCCCCGATCGGGCGCTTCTCGATCAGCTCCTCGATCGCCTGCTTCACAGTGAGCCCCGATGTTCCGGGGGCCGTCTCTTCGTCTCGCTGGTCGTCCGAACGGTTTCTTACGGCGGAAGGAGCGTCCGGTTTTTTATTGACCCGGAGTTCGATCTCTTTTTGGCAGTGGGGACAGACAATGATTGCCTGTGGGGGCTGCTCCGTATTCATCGACTCTCCTGATTCGGGGAGGGGGCCGGTCACTTTGATCCATTTCAGCCGCTCACCGCTCCTTTTGACTTACGAAATAAACTGCAGAGGATAACTTCCGAGTAAAAGTATAGCATACCGAATTGCCGTGAACTTTCCCGTCATCTTTGAAACTTACGGAAAAAGGTTCCAATCGCCTAAAAATCAACCCGATAAAGGCCTTGACAAGCCCGGAAACCCTTCGTTATAGTCAAAAGCCTATCGGAATATTTTTCCAGCGTCCCTTACAGTGATTGAATGGATGCGTTCGCGTTTTTATCACGTCCGGAAGTTCGCAAGCTCAAATCGGAAAAGTGTCGTTCATACAGAGTAGGAGGGGAGAACATGGCTCGTTATCTCATCGTCGATAGCCGTGACTTGACGGAATATACGAACGGCCGCTATATCCAGAAGGTGGCCTCCAAATTAAAAGAGGATGGAAATGAGGTGACCCTTTTCCTGATCGAAAACGGCGTCATCGCCGCTCGAAAAGGGGGGATATCGGGAAGAATCTGACCGACCTCTCGAAGCGAGGCGCCAAAGTCATGGTCGACGATATCTCGTGCAAGGCCCGCGGCGTCGCACAGCTTGCCGATGGAGTAACACAGTCGAACGTCGATCAGTTGGCGGACCTGATCACGGAGGGATCGGATAAGGTCATTTGGTATTAAAACGAATTCTTCAAAACTTTAGGAGGAAACAATGGCTACTGCAACCGCACCGACTGCGGCACCGGCAAAGGTAAAAAGGGTTGCGATCGTCCTCGCGACCGGCTCCTACCAACGCGAGGCGCCGACCACCGTTCTCCGGCTGGTCGAGAAACTTCTCCAGCGGGGGGTCGATGTGAACGTCTGGGCCTTCGAGGAAGCGGTCACCCTGACCAACAAAGATCAAATCGATCACAACGAGCCCGGTTCGCTGCAGAAAGTCTTGGGCGAGAAACACCCGAACGTCGGCCGATTCATCGATCAGCTGATCCGCGCCGGCCTTCACGGCGCCAAGCTCGACTGGGTTTCCTGCATTCTCTGCGTGCAAGAGCGGGGGGTCGAGAAACACCAGATGGGGGGATCGATCGTCGGGACCCTCGGTGATCTCTGGAAATTCGTCAAGGCGGCCGACCGGGTGATCTGCATCCCCACCTATCGATAAACGAGAGGAGTGTTTCATCGCGCTCCTACGAAACAGACGGAGATAAAAAAGATGGCAAACAAGGTGCTGGTTATTTTCGAAAAACCGATCTATCTTAGTTTTGAGCCGGTCGATCCGCATGTTTTCGCCACCGCGCTCGGCGTTTCCGACACCCCGGTGGAGGTCAACGTTCTTTTGCGTGACTCGGCCGTGACCTACGGCGTCAAAAATCAGCAGGTCAACGTCAAGATCGCCGGCCAGGACATCATGCTCCATGAAACCTCTCCTGAAAAGGTGATGACCTTTATGATCGAGCATGGGGCCAAGGTCCGCGCGGTAGCGGAAGACATGAAAATCCGTGGAATCAATAAAGAAGACATGGTTCAGGGGGTCGAGATCATCAGCGAGGATGATTCGATCCGTTTATTGGAAGAGCACGACAGTGTCATGGTCTGGTAATCCGACCTGACTTCACGGAGTCATTTTCTGAGTCTGAACGTCACAAAAGTTTTAAATGTTACCGAGTATTTCAACCCGATCGACTGTCGTAGTCTCGGCGTCATTCGAACGACCCTGGCGCCGATGCAAAAGGGAGAAATCCTGGAGGTCCACGGAAACCGGTTCCAACAGCGTGAAATCACCGCCTGGACGAACAAGTTCAAGCATCCGATCGTAAAAGTCGAAGACATTGACGGCTTGGTCAAGATCTTTATCGAGAAAGGCGGCTTGAAATGAAAAAGATGGCGATCGTCGTTACCCGCGGAACGCACAATAATTTTGTGACCGTCTTTACGATGGTCATGGCCGCCGCCGTCTGCGAGATGTCTGTTCGTATCTTCTTCCGGGACGAGGCGGTCTATAAACTCTCCCGGAAAAAAATCTCCGAACTGAACCTTTCGGAGGTCTACCGAGGGGTCGAAAATGAGTTAAAGAAAAACTATGAAGCAACCGGAATGGTCGACCTTCAGAAAGTGATTCAGGATGTCAAATCACAGGGCGATGTAAAGCTTTATACCTGCACCTCCTCCATGGCGCTCGCCGGCCTGACGCAAGAAGAGCTGATTCCGGAAATCGACGAGCCGCGCGGCTTGACCTCCTTCCTCTTGGAAGAGATGGACGATGCCGATATGATCCTCAGCTTCTAGTCGCCGTTCCCCTCTTCCCCCGTACATTCGGATCGAGCGCTGGGTCCCCCCTTTTGGATCTTCTTCCCCGGCACTTTTCTGTTGAAATTCTTCCTTCACCCTTCCCCGCAAAAGATAAAACATCGAGACAAGATGCCCCATCAGCAGAAGGCCAAAAACCCATTTGAAGGCGACGGCCGAAGAGGGGGGATAGGTGACTGCGATCCTGAAGGGAAACGAAAAAACGAAGGTCGGCTGTTTTTTTACCATCAAGGGAAGAACAACCAAGACGAGCAACGGAGAGAGGATCATCGCCAGCTTCCGGCCCCACGCCCGTCTCAACGCCACCCCTCCTGCGATAACGAATGAAGGAACGGCATAGATGAGGCCGGTTGCGATCAAGAGCGGATGGTCGAATTGAAAATAGGGAACAAAACAGATCAGCGCCGTGGCAAGATAGAAGAGCGCAACAAGATCGATTCCCCTCCGGACCATTCTAAAACCTGAAATGACGGGAGGCGAGAAGCGTTAATTTACCCCTTACGCCTCACGGATTTTTAGCGCAGCGGAATCCGGCGGAGATCGCCTTGGTCGCCGGCGACAGGGAAATTCGGTTGAAGGTTTGGAAGGAGAGACCGCACTTATAATAGCTGCAGTCGAAGAAGGAGCCTCCCCGGAGAACCCTCAACTTCTCACCGTAATTCGGATGCGGCACCTTGTTCCCCGGGTAAGGAAGGAACCAGTCGGCGGTCCACTGAAAGACGTTTCCGGACATGTCGTAAAGTCCATAAGGACTCCTCCCCTCCGGAAAGGCGTTTACCGGCGTCGTATCCTGAATCCCCTCCGAGGGAACATTCGCCCGCTTGGCCTCGAACCGTGCTCCCCAAGGAAACATTCTTCCATCGGTGCCCCGCGCCGCCTTCTCCCATTCGGTCTCCGTCGGAAGACGCTTTCCTTCCCATTTGCAATAAGCATCGGCATCGAACCAGCTGACGAAGGTCACCGGATGGTTCGCCCTTCCCGTCGGATACTGATCCCGATTCCAATGGGAAGGGGGAAATCGTCGGGTCGCATCGACAAACCGCTTATAGTGCGCGTTGGTCACATCATAAAGATCGATATGGTAATCATCCAGGTAAACTTTATGACGCGGACTGGCGTTCTTTTTAAAAAAATCCTCTCCCATGATAAACTCGCCGGCCGGAATCAAGACCATCTTCTGTTCGATGATCTCCTCCCCTTTTTTCGGCTCAATGGCCCGGACCGCCCGTTGGAAGTAGGCCTCCAGTCCCAAGATATCGCCCAGGTTATGAAGCCGGTGGCAGTTCACGCACCAGGGGTCGCGGGAATCGTCGATCTGATGCCGCGCCGGCCCCTTGTGACAGAGGCGGCACTCTTTTCGCGCAGCGGGGTCGGCCAAATTCGGTTCGATCGTCTGACCCGATGTCGATCCGAAGAAAAGAAGACCCGCTCCGGAAATCAGAAACAATAGAGAAAGAAAACCGAGCCACTTCCGTTTCATGGGGTGAGATCTTAACACATTTCAAAAGGCGTGTGTAGGGCTCCGGCGCCATCCGAGGAGAAGATCGTTACCATCGGAACGCCAGTCCCAAGAGATAGGCTTTCGATCCCCGACTGACCCAGGGGGCCCAGCGGGACTCCGGATAAAAGTAACGGTAGGTGTCCACCGCCGCCGGCAATAACACGAGGGTTGCCATCCATTTGTCGCTCACGTCAAGCGCCTCCGACATCCCGCGCAGATCGCCGTCGGGGTCTTTCCGGCCGATGAGGGCATATCCGGCCGAGACAACAATGTCGAAAGCGAGGACCCCCTTCAAGAAGGGCCTGCGCTCCTCACGCAGATTCGGATGGAGCGTCAGGATGATCTCGGAGGTGATGTTTTGGCTGTTGATTCCGGCCGAGGCGATCGCATACTGCTTCTGCGCTCCGTCGGAGACCGGCCTTCCCGCCTCATCGGTATACAGAATCTGTCCGTTCTCATCTCTGGTTGAGACGAGGTCATAACGGACGACGACAAACGGAATCGGTTTCCCCCGCGATTCGAGCCGCGCATCAAAGCCGAGCGACTCGGCCACCAGGGCATGGGCCCCTTCGTGTAAGATAAACCCGGCCGCCCCTCCCGCAAGAAACCACCCATAATCGGAAGGGTTCCATTCCTCCGCAGCCGCCGTTTTTCCCTCTGCGGATAACAATAGCAAGAAAATCAATACGAGCCGAATGATCCGATCCAGACGTGTCTCCCCCTGAGCGTCCACGGTCTGGATATACCTGAACTGCGGCTGAAAGGCAATTTTTAATTGGTCTCTCTTTAAGCAAGCGCGATGAGACTATAGAAATTTCTACAGAATTGAAACCGGTAAGGATCTAAGATTAAATTAAGAGGGACTGTTCGTTCGGTATCGGAGGATGGAGCAATGACTTCGAACTACTCTTCTATCTCTATCTTAATCAACTTTTTCTGGATGGCATAGATAATCAGCTGAGAAACGTGGTTGAAACCGAGCTTGTTGTTGATGTTCGTCCGATGGGTTTCCACCGTTTTGATTTGGATCCCCAGCTTCTCGGCGATATCTTTGTTTTTATAGCCTTCGGCCACGTAACGAATGACTTCTATCTCTCGCGGAGTCAACGGTCTGCGTTCGTTCTTCTTGTCCTTCTGCATTGAGACTTTTGATCATCCTCTGGTTAAATGGGTAAATACCGCTTCGGATTTAGATCTTAACGAATGCTCTCAATCGAATTCAATACTAATGGTGAATAGGTATAAATCCTAATCATCACTGAGAACAAACGCGATCCGGAGCGCTCCAATGGCGCCGACACAAATCGCCATTTTTTTCGTTTCTCATCTGCTCTTGCTTCAAACAAGCTCGATTCCCTTTTTCTTCTTGACAAGCGTATCAACTGCATGTTAGTTAGAGGAATTATCAGCCTAGTCACTACCCCAGTAGTGAGGATGGCTTTTCCAGAGGTCACCCCCTTCTTGAAAACATTAAAGATCAAAGAAATCATCAACCAATTCTCCGAAATCGGTTTTTCTGAATATGAGGCAAAATCGTATCTTGCCCTCGTTCAGAAAAACCCGTCGACCGCCTACGAAATCGGCAAGGAATCGGGCGTCCCTTCCTCAAAAATCTATGAGGTCCTCAACAAACTCAAAGAAAAAGGGATGATCGTGTCGATCGACGAGGAAGACGCACGGGCCAAACGTTATATTCCCCAGCATCCGGACGAGTTTCTCTCCCAGTACCAACATGGGGTCCAGAAAACGCTTCAATCGCTGCGCGGCGTCTTCAGCGGGTTGAATGGGAACAAAGAGGCAAGCTATGTCTGGAACATCGTCGATCATGACCGTCTGGTCGAGAAGGCCTTCCAGATGATCGAATCGGCTAAAAAAGTCATTCTCCTTTCTCTCTGGAACGAAGAGCTCGCCGCACTCGAAGGTCCCCTCCGCGCCGCCGAGCAGCGCGGGGTGCAGATTGCCCTGGTTCACTTCGGGCCTCCCAAGATCCGCGTGGGGCAGGTCTACTACCACCCGATCGAAGACACCCTCTATGCCGAAAAACAGGGACGCGCGCTGGTGATCGTGGTCGATTCACAAGAAGTGTTGATGGGAAACATCAGCCGAGAAGGAAAAACCGAAGGAGCCTGGAGCAGGAACAGAGGATTCACGATGATCGCGGAAGATTATGTGAAGCATGATATTTATATCGCCAAAATCATCAGCCGGTTCGAAAAAGAGCTGATCCAAAAGTTCGGTGAAAAATACGTCACACTTCGCAACGTTTTTGAAGATGAAGTCCTTTCTTAGGAGTCCGATCCCATGAAGAGAGACGGCGCGTCAGAGAATCGACCCGGCTTCCCCGCAAAACAAGGCCTTTACGATCCCGCAGTTCGAGCACGATTCCTGCGGCGTCGGCTTCCTGGCCGACATCAAGGGCCGCCGTTCCCACGACATCGTTCACAATGGGCTGCAGGTCGCTCGAGAACCTCGACCATCGCGGCGCCGTCGGCTGCGACCCCTGCACCGGGGACGGCGCCGGCATCCTGATTCAAGTGCCGCAGGAATTTCTCAAACGTGCCTGCGGTGAAGATCGGCATCACGCTGCCGGAACCCGGACAGTACGGAGTCGGCATGGTCTATCTGCCCCGCGACTCCACCGATCGCCGCGCCTGCGAGGACGCTCGTCGAGAGGGTCATCGCCGAAGAAGGCCAGCCCTTGCTCGGCTGGCGCGATGTGCCGACCGACAACGAGGATCATATCGGAGAGGTCGCGCTGCCAGACCGTCCCTGCGATCCGCCAGATCTTCATCGCCCGCGACCGCTGACATGAGCCCGACGTTCGAGCGCAAGCTGTATGTGATCCGAAGGCGGGCTGAGAACGCCGTCCACCAGTCTGCCATCGCCGAGCGACAATATTTCTACGTGCCCAGTCTCTCCTGCCGCACGATCATCTACAAGGGCCTGCTGCTGCCCGACCAGGTTGGCCAGTTTTCTATCACGACCTGGCCGATGCGCATGTCGTGAGCGCCTGGCGCTGGTCCACTCGCGCTTCTCCACCAACACCTTCCCCAGCGTGGGACCGCTGGCCCATCCCTACCGCTATGTCGGCCACAACGGCGAGATCAACACCCTGCGCGGCAACGTCAACTGGATGCGCGCGCGTGAAGGCCGCCTCTCCTCCGAGCTGTTCGGCGACGACCTGGAGAAGCTCTTCCCGATCATCGGTGAAGACCAGACCGACTCCGCCTGCTTCGACAACGCGCTCGAGCTGCTGGTCATGGGCGGCTGCTCCCTGCCGCACGCGATGATGATGATGATCCCCGAGGCCTGGGCCGGCAACCCCGATGATGGATCGCGACCGGCGCGCCTTCTACGAGTACCACGCCGCGATGATGGAGCCGTGGGACGGCCCGGCCGCCGTGGCCTTCACCGACGGCCGGCAGATCGGCGCCACGCTCGACCGCAACGGCCTGCGCCCCGCGCGCTACCTCGTCACCGACGACGACCTGGTGGTCATGGCCTCCGAAGCCGGCGTGCTCCCATTTCCGCCGGAAGAGATCCGTCCAGAAGTGGCGTCTGCAGCCGGGCAAGATGTTCCTGATCGACATGGACCAGGGCCGCATCATCGACGACGAGGAGCTCAAGGCCGATATCTGCCGGCGAAAGCCCTATCGCCACTGGATCATGGCCAACCGGATCAACCTCGACGATCTGCCGGAGCCGCTCAACCTCCTCCAGCCCGATCATATCACCCTGCTGCAGCGCCAGCAGGCCTTCGGCTACACCCAGGAAGACCTCAAGTTGATCCTCGAGCCCGATGGCGCGCAACGGCGAGGAGCCGATCGGCTCGATGGGCACCGACACGCCGCTCGCCGTGCTGTCGGACCGGCCGCAGCCGCTCTACAACTACTTCAAGCAGCTCTTCGCCCAGGTGACCAACCCGCCGATCGACCCGATCCGCGAGGAGCTCGTGATGTCGCTGGTGACCTTCATCGGCCCCAAGCCGAACCTGCTCGGAGAGACCCCGGAGCATGCCCGCCGAATCCGGGTGCAGCAGCCGATCCTCACCAACGCCGACCTGGCGAAGATGCGCACGATCGCAGACGGCCACTTCCAGACACAAACGTTGCGGATGCTCTACCCGGCGGCCGAAGGCGCCGACCGGCCTCGAGGCCGCGCTGGAGCGGCTTTGCCACGAGGCCGCCGACGCGATCCGGGCCGGCTACAACATCCTCATCCTGTCCGACCGCGGGGTCGACGCGGAGCGGGCGCCGATCCCGGCCCTGCTGGCGACCTCGGCCGTGCACCACCACCTGATCCGCACCGGAGTGCACCCGCACCGGGCCGGGTTGTCTCGAAACCGGCGAGCCGCGCGAGGTGCACCACTTCGCCTGCCTCGTCGGCTACGGCGCCGGCGCGGTCAACCCCTATCTGGCGTTCGAGACCCTCGACGACATGGTCCGCGAGGAAGGCTGCTGGTCCCCGAGACGATCGATGAGCCGACCGCCGAGGCAAGAATACATCAAGGCGATCAGCAAGGGCCTGGTCAAGGTGATGTCCAAGATGGGCATCTCCACCATCCAGAGCTACTGCGGCGCGCAGATCTTCGAGGCCGTCGGCCTGAACTCCGAGCTGGTCGACAAGTACTTCACCGGCACCCCGACCCGGATCGAGGGCATCGGCCTCGCAGCGCTCGCCGAGGAGGTCCTCCGCCGCCATTCGCAGGCCCCTGAGCGCACCCCTGAGACCCACAGCTCGACGTCGGCGGCGAATACCACTGGCGCGTCCGACGGCGAGCAGCACATCTGGAAGCCCGAACGATCGTGCAAGCTGCAGCACGCGGCGCGCACGACAGTTATGCGACCGGGTGTTCAAGGAATACAGCCGGCGCTGGTCAATGACCAGAGCCGCGCCCGGTCCAACCTGCGCGGGCTGTTCGACCTTCGGCTTCGGCCCGGCACGCCGATCCCGCTCGAGGAGGTCGAGCCGGCTACCGAGATCCTCAAGCGCTTCAAGACCGGCGCCATGAGCTACGGCTCGATCAGCAAGGAGGCGCACGAGACGCTCGCCATCGCCATGAACCGCATCGGCGGCAAGAGCAACACCGGCGAGGGCGGCGAGGACCCCGAGCGCTATATGCCCGTGCCCAACGGCGACTCCAAGAATTCGGCGCGATCAAGCAGGTGGCCTCCGGCCGCTTCGGCGTCACCACGCAGTACCTGGTCAACGCCCGCGAGTTGCAGATCAAGATGGCGCAGGGCGCCAAGCCCGGCGAGGGCGGCCAGCTGCCCGGCCACAAGGTCTATGACTTGATCGCCAAGCTGCGCCACTCGACGCCGGGCGTGGGCCCTGATCTCGCCGCCGCCGCACCACGACATCTACTCGATCGAGGACCTGGCGCAGCTGATCCACGACCTGAAGAACGCCAACCCGCACGCGGCGGATCTCCGTCAAGCTGGTCTCCGAGGTCGGCGTCGGCACCATCGCCGCGGGCGTCGCCAAGGCCCATGCCGACCTCGTGCTGATCTCCGGTTCGACGACGGCGGCACCGGCGCCTCGCCGTGGACCTCGATCAAGCATGCCGGCATCCCCTGGGAGCTGGGCCTCGCCGAGACCCAGCAGACGCTGGTGCTCAACCACCTGCGCGGCCGCATCCGCGTGGAGGCCGACGGCCAGATGAAGACCGGCCGCGACGTGGTCATCGCCGCGCTGCTCGGCGCCGACGAGTTCGGCTTCGCCACCGCGCCGCTGGTCGCCGAGGGCTGCATCATGATGCGCAAGTGCCACCTCAACACCTGTCCGGTGGGCGTCGCCACGCAGGACCCGGTGCTGCGCGAGCGCTTCACCGGCCAGCCGGAGCATGTCGTCAACTACTTCTTCTTCGTCGCCGAGGAGATGCGCGAGCTCATGGCGCAGCTGGGCTTCCGCACCTTCGACGAGATGATCGGCCGCACCGACCTGCTCGAACCGCGCCAGCGCCATCGCCCACTGGAAGGCGAAGGGCCTCGACTTCAGCAAGATCCTCTATCAGCCGGAGGTCGGTCCCGAGGTCGCCCCCTATTGCCAGACGCCGCAGGACCACGGCCTCGACAAGGCGCTCGACCACCACCCTGATCGAGCTGGCCCGACCTGCGCTGGAGCGCCGCGAGCCGGTGCAGCTCGACCCTGCCGATCCGCAACGTCAACCGCGCGGTGGGCACCATGCTGGCCGGCGAGGTCACCCGCCGCCACGGCCCCGACGGCCTGCCCGACGACACCATCCACCTCCAGTTCCAGGGCACCGCCGGGCAGAGCTTCGGCGCCTTCATGCGCAAGGGCCTGACCCTGGGACGCTCGAGGGCGATGTCCAACGACTACCTCGGCAAGGGCCTGAGCGGGCGGCCGCATCATCGTCTACCCGCCCAAGGCGGCGCCCTTCGTCGCCGCCGAGAACATCATCGTCGGCAACGTCGCGCTCTACGGCGCCACCGGCGGCGAGGTGTTCATCGCCGGCATGGCCGGCGAGCGTTTCGCGGTGCGCAACTCCGGCGTCACTGCGGTGGTCGAGGGGGTCGGCGATCACGGCTGCGAGTACATGACCGGCGGCACCGTGGTGGTGCTCGGCGCCACCGGGCGCAACTTCGCCGCCGGCATGAGCGGCGGCGTCGCCTACGTGCTACGACGAGGACGGCGACCTTCGCGCCCCGCTGCAACCCGCAGATGGTGGCGCTCGGAAACCGTTCGCCGATGACGACGAGGACCAGCTCCTCCTGACGCTGGTCTCATCGAGCCACCGCCGAATTGACCGGCAGCCGCCCGCGCCCACGACGATCCTCGCCCGCTGGCAGCGGCCCCGCGCCCACTTCGTCAAGGTGATGCCCAGGCGACTACCAGCGCGTCCTGCTCGCACTCGCGCGGGCGCGGCAGCAGGGGCTGAGCGGCGATGCCGCGGTCAATGCCGCATTCAAGGAAAACGCCCGCGACCTGGCCCGCGTCGGCGGCGGTTGAGCACCTCTGCCGCGCGTCCACACTTCGACTGATTTCTGGGAGTCCGCATGCGACATGCCAACCGGTTCTTATAGTGTACCTGCGCGAGCTGCCGAGCCGACCGCAGCCCCACGGAGCGGATCAAGGACTGGAAGGAATTCCACCTTCACCTGCCGGAGCACCGAAGCTGCGCGCAGCAGGGTGCCCGCTGCATGGATTGCGGCGACCCCGTTCTGCCAAACCACCGGCTGCCCGGTTAACAACATGATTCCGGACTGGAACGACCTCGTCTATCGCGGCCGCTGGCAGGACGCGCTCGAGATGCTGCACTCGACCAACAACTTCCCGGAGTTCACCGGCCGCATCTGCCCCGCCCCGTGCGAGGCGGCCTGCGTCTTCGGAATCAACGACAATCCGGTGACGATCAAGTCGATCGAGTGGAACGGATCATCGACCACGGCTGGGACGAAGGCTGGGTCTCCCCGCTCACCCCGGCGCAGAAGACCGGCAAGAAGGTCGCCGTCGTCGGCTCCGGCCCGGCCGGCCTGGCCGCGGCGCAGCAGCTCGCGCGCGCGCCGGCCACGCCGTGACGGTGTTCGAGAAGGACGACCGCATCGGCGGCCTGCTGCGCTACGGCATCCCCGACTTCAAGATGGAGAAGTCGGTGCTCGATCGCCGCCTGGAGCAGATGGCGGCCGAGGGCGTGATCTTCCAAGCGAGCGTCGAGGTCGGCAAGGATCTCCCGGTCGACCAGCTCCGGCGGGAATTCGACGCCGTGCTGCTCACCGGCGGCGCGATGCAGCCGCGCGACCTGCCCGTCCCGGGCCGCGAGCTGGCCGGCATCCACTTCGCGATGGACTTCCTGACCCAGCAGAACAAGCTGAACGCGGGCGACGCCATCGATCGGCGCAACGGATTCATCTCCGCCAAGGGCAAGCAGGTCGTCATCATCGGCGGCGGCGACACCGGCTCCGACTGCCTCGGCACCGCGCACCGCCAGGGCGCCGAAGAGATCTACCAATTCGAGCTCCTCCCCGAACCGCCCCCCATCGCGCGGCGTCCACCCCCTGGCCCCTTTGGCCGATGCAGCTTCGCTCTTCGCATGCCCACGAGGAAGGGTGCAAACGGGAATGGTCCGTTTCCACCAAAGCCTTCGTCGGGAAGAACGGGCGGGTCGAGAAGCTCCAGGCGGTTCATGTCGAGTTGAAGACCGATTCGGAGGGCCGGACTCAATTCGTCGAGGTCCCCGGAAGCGACTTCGAGCTGCAGGTCGATCTCGTCCTGCTGGCAATGGGATTTACCGGCCCGGTGAAGAAGGGCCTGCTGGCCGATCTTGGCGTAAAACTCGACCCACGCGGCAACGTGGAGGTCGACGCATATCACCGGACCAGCGTCGAAGGGGTCTTCGCCGCCGGCGACATGAAGCGCGGGGCGTCGCTGATCGTCTGGGCGATCCGGGAAGGACGAGACGCGGCCAAGGGAATCGATCGGTACCTGCGGAAACAGCAGTCCGTCTGATCAGGACGAGGGGTTTGACCCTTCCTCCTTCACCGACTTCAAATACTCCTCCCACTCAATCAGCAGCATATACTTTTTCTTGGTATTGCACTCTTTGCAGGAAGGCACCACGTTTCCTTTGGTGCTCTTCCCTCCCCGCCCGATCGGGACGATGTGGTCCATCGTCAGCTCGGCCGGCTTGAACGTTCTACCGCAGTAATAGCAAACGCCGGTGCTCCGGCGGCGCTTCCACCACTGGCTGTTCCGAAGCTCGCGCGCCTTCGCCTTCTCTCGCTTGATCTCGTCGTCGTCCACATCGGTGTAAAAGGGCTCTGTCATCTTTTCTTTCATGTCATTCCCGCGCACGTGGGAATCCAGACATCAATGCCGCTTCCTAGCCGCTTCCTGGATGCCCGCCTTCGCGAGCATGACGCAATGAGAAACTTAAATTAAGAATGACCTGTTTGATTATTCAATCACGGCAATCACCGGCGCGTGGTCCGACGGTCGCTCTTCGGCGCGGGGATCTTTATCGATCTCGCACGCACGGCACCGCGCCGCCACAGCGGGTGTTCCCCAGATGTGATCGATCCGAAGACCGAGGTTCCGGCGGAAGGCGGCGATCCGATAATCCCACCAACTGTACACCCCCGCCTCCGTGTGATGGAGCCGGAAGAGATCTTCCAGTCCCCACGATTTGAGATGCGCCAGCGCCGCCCGCGCTTCGGGATGGAAGAGGACCTCCCCCACCCATGCCGCCGGATCATGGACGTCGATCGGCTCCGGCGCGACATTGAAGTCGCCGACCATCACAAGCGGCTCCTCGGGCTTGTGGCATTGATCGAGATAGGTCCGAAGCCGCGCGATAAAACCGAGCTTATAGATAAATTTCTCAGAGCCGACCGATTGGCCGTTCGGCATGTAGACGTTGATCACACGGACGCCGTCGATCGTCGCCGCCATCAGCCGTTTCTGTTCATCGAGCGGCAGATCGGGAAAGCCGATCTTCACGTCGGTCAATGGCCGCTTCGACAACATCGCTACCCCGTTATAGCTCTTCTGCCCAGCGACCGCCGGCTCATACCCCGCCGACCGAAAGGCTTCCATCGGGAATTTCTCATCCTCGACCTTCGTCTCCTGAAGGCAGAGAAGATCGGGCTCGTGTTTCCGAAGCCAGTTTAAAATGGACTCCTGCCGGGTGCGGACCGAGTTAACGTTCCATGTTGCGATCTTAATCAATTTTCCTCCAATGAAAATCTCTTCTTTTCATACCACTTCGGCCGGCGGATTTCAATTCGGAGATTTTAGTTGAACCGTATCTGCTCCCTTTGCTATCCTAGGTATATTCCACCATCCAACCCAAGGAGGTGTCGCATGAAGACGATCAATTGTAGAGACGCGGGGATCCAATGTGATTTTGTGGCCCGCGGGCAAACGAATGAAGAGGTCATGCAGCTAGCGGCGGAGCATGGCCGCCAGAAACATGGAATGACGAACATCACACCCGAGCTCCAACAGAAAATGCGCTCCCTCATCCGCGAGGAGAAAAAAGCGGTCTAAAAAAAGGGCCGCCTCCGAATCAGAGAGGCGGCCCTTTTTGTTTTTGCTTTTCCGATGAAGCTTCATCTTTTTCTGTCGGCACGTGCAACCATCGCTTCGAATAAAAAGTGATAAACCTCTGCGTGCCGCTTCGTCTCCCAGAGATCAGCCCCCCAGATATAGGCCCCATGATCTCGAACCAAGATGCAGTGCGCCTTCGCGAAGTCGGGATGCTCGATCGCCGTCTTAATCTCCCCGACCAGCTCCGGCTCGCGCGGCGTATTCTGAATGACCGGGACGGCATGCCGATCGATGTTGCTTAATCCGCGAATCCCTTTCAACATCTCGAGACCGTGAAAGACGACCCGGTCGGACTTCCCCGCCAGATCACCGGCCAATACGGAAGAAAGCCCATGGCTGTGCATGACCGATCCGGCCCCCCGCTGATTAATCAAGAGGCAGAAGATGGTAGAACATTCGGACAGGCGCAATGTTTTGTTTTTCGGCGTGCGGAGGATCTCCCCGCCGCGCCGATCGACGATGAAGAGATCGGAAGGTTGGACCCGCTCTTTGTGAACGCCGGTCGGCGCCATCAGGAATCGATCGGCATCGAGCCCGGCGCAGATCCCGCCGCCGGTTCCGGCTACCCATCCCTTTTCATAAAAAAGGGCCAGCATCTCGGAGATCAGGGCGCGGGTGGTCGCTTCCGTGGCGCGTGGTGTCGGCATAATCTTCCTCTCTCTGTTCGTCGAAAACGTCCGAGAGAATACCACGCTTCAGTCGGTTCGATCAATAGGATTTGTGATCAGGCAAACTGTGAGGAAATACCGGGGAAGACGCAATGTAGGGGCGTAGGCCATACGCCCCTACACGCCACATTTACACTTCGACGTTCATGCCGAGCCAGGCGCGGATCAGATCGTTTCGTGTAATCGTCCCGATCAATCGCTCGCCCCGGACGACCGGCAGGCGGTGGATGTGGAGATCTTCCATCGCCCGACTCGCCTCCTCGAGGGTCGCATTTTCCTCCGCGACCACCACGACGGGGTTCATGATCTCTCGAACGGCAATCTCTTCCAAACGGCGCGTTCCCCGAAGCGCCATGAGGATATCCTGCTCGCTGATAAAACCGACCACCCGGTCATCCTCGCTGACCACCGGCATGCCGCTTTCATGGCTGTCGAGAAGTAGGCTCGATACATCAAAGGCCGAGCTTCCTTCCCTGGTGAAGAGGGTGTTTCCCTTTTTAATTTCTCCGACGGTTTGATACTTGGGTCTCATGAATACCTCCTGTCATCATCATCCAGACGAACCCCTCATGCGAACCCGCATCAGAGGAGAGACCCTCCCCCGCTCTCCGGAACGGCGAAATAGAGAAGACCGGTCCGATTTCCTCGCCATATGTAAAAATGATATTCCTTTTGCCGTGTGCAATGCAATCGCCCGCCTTGACCGTATCGGCAAAACCGGTCTATACTCCGACAGCAAAAGGGGAAATGCGTGAGCGATTCACTGATCCTCAAAGATATTAAAGAGTACTACTGGGACAAGCCGGTCCCGTTTCTCGTGGAGCAGCTTCCGCGGCTTCGGAAGGGACGGGCGCTCGACCTGGCGATGGGAGAGGGACGCAACGCCGTTTATCTGGCGGAGCAAGGATTCACCGTCGATGCCGTCGACATTTCCGAAAAAGCGGTCCGAAAAGGAACCGCGCTTGCCCGCTCGCGCGGCGTTTCAATCAATGGGATCGTCGCCGACCTCGAACATTATCAAATCCCCCCGAACCGCTACGATCTGATCTGCTGCTTTTTCTTCCTGGCCCGGCCCCTCTTCACCGCGATGAAGGAAGGCCTCCGACCCGGCGGCGCCATTGTTTATCAAAGCGTTACGATAGAGGAGTTAAAGATCAATCCGACCTTTCCGAGAGAGTGGTGTCTGGAACAAAACGAGCTTCTTCACGCCTTCAAAGATCTGAGAGTCCTCTATTATCATGAATCAGGACTCCAGGGAACGACCAGCCACTCGGCGGTCGCTTCTCTTCTGGCGATCCGGCCCGATCCCTCTCATATCTAACCCGGCTTGTTTGCACTCTTACCGATAAAATGGTATCCTTTGGGGACTTTTTCGCCCCCGCAGTAAATAATACGGAGCGGCACCTGACGGGGTTTAGGAGATCAATGGCCCGAAAGTATTTTGAGTTCGTGACCGATCACGCTTACGCCGTGATGGCGGGCGTCTTGCTGATTACCCTGTTCTGTCTCTTTCGACTCCCTTTCCTGAAAACGGAACTCGATCCAAAACGGATCCTCCCGCAAGACCACCCCTACATTCAGATGAACAATCAGATCGAGCAGCGCTTCGGCGGCGGCCGGGTGGTGGTAGTCGGCGTCGTCTCCAAAGAAGGGAGCGTCTTCACCCCTTCCACCCTCGCCAAGATCGATCGGATGGCCCAGGAGATCGAGAAGATCCCCGGGATCTACGCCGACAATGTCCTCAGCCTCGCCTCCCGGAAAGTCAAACACCTTCAGATCAACGATCAGGGCTTTAACGTCGAGCGGCTGATGCCGGAGGTTCCGACCACGCCGGAAGGGGCCGAGGCGGTCCGCAAGCGCCTCTTCGCCAACCCCCTTTATGTCGGCTCCCTCGTTTCGTCCGACGCAACCGCCGCCGCCATTATCATCGACGTCCAGGACACCGAGGCAGCCGAGGCGATTCGAAAAGCGACCGCGTCGGTCTCCGAGGAAGAGGCCCCGGAGCCAATCAGCGACCTTGCGATCTACCGGCAGATCAAAGCGATTGCCGACAAGGAAACCGATGCCAACACCACGATCCATCTCGGCGGCCTCCCGGTCTCCCTCGCCTTCCTGGAGATGGACACCGCCGTCATGAACCGGTGGGTCTTCCCGATCGCGTTCCTCCTAATCATGGTGATCCACTATCTCTCTTTCCGGACATTCCAGGGGATGTTGATTCCTCCGCTGACCGCGCTGTTGAGTGTGGTCTGGGCCTTGGGATTTATCAATTTGACCGGGATGAAGCTCGATCTCTGGACGAAGGGGCTGACGCCGATTTTGATCGTCGCGATGGCGGCGGGCCACTCGGTCCAGATCCTCCGCCGTTTTTACGATGAGCTCGAATATGCGATCGGAATGGACGTTCCGGAGCCGGCGCAGAAAACCGCCGTGGTTCAAGCGGGCGCCAAGATGGCGCCGGTTCTTCTGACCGCGGGACTGGTCGCCGCGGCGAGCTTCGCCTCGCTGGTCACTTTTCAACTCGCGACCTTCCGATCGTTCGGATTGATGACCGCCTTCGGCATTGTCAGCGCGCTGGTTCTGGAGATGACCTTCATCCCCGCCCTCCGCTCGCTGATCCCCCCGCCGAGCGGCGAGGAGTTGGAGGTGGTCCTGCGCAAGACCTTCGCCGACCGGTTTCTCACCAAGATCAGCCGATCGATCCTCGGTCCGGAGCAGAAATGGATTCTCGCGGGAGGGGTGGTCGTCGTATTGGTCGCCCTGATCTTCGCCAACCGGATCGTCCTGACCAACTCGCTTCGCGATCTCTTCTTTGAGCAGACCGATCTGCGAAAAGATGATCGGGTCTTGAACCAAAAGTTCGGCGGGACTTCGACCTTGAACATCCTGATCAGCACACCCGCGCCGGACGGCCTGAAAGACCCGAATATCATGCGGGCGATCGAAGGTCTTCAAACGCGGCTGAAGGAGAACCCGGCGGTCGGCCGGACCGAATCGTACGTCGATTACGTGAAGCGGATGCGGCGGACCTTTTACCAGGACGATCCCCGCTCGGAACAGGTTCCCGACAGCCCGGAAGAGGCGGCGCAGTTTCTCTTCCTCTATTCGGTCTCCGGCAATCCCGACGACTTCAAGCGGCTGGCCGACGTCGGTTATCAGAATGCCGTGATTCTCACCTTTCTAAAATCGGATGCGACAGAACTGGCCGAGCAGTTGATTCGGACGATCGATGAATACAAGGCGGCCCATTTCCCCCCTGATGTGACGGTCGGGATCGCGGGAAGCGTCCCGGTCACCTTGGCCCTCAACGATGTGATCATCCACGGCAAGCTTTTGAACGTGGCGCAGATGATCGCCATTACCTTTATCCTCTCCTCGGTGATCTTCCGTTCGTTCTGGGGAGGGGTGGTTGTGACGATTCCTCTCCTCTTTGCCGTCCTTTGTAATTTCGGTTTCATGGGATTGACCGGCATTCCGCTCGGCATCTCGACGGCGGCGGTCTCCGCGATGGCGGTCGGAATGGGAGCCGATTACGCGATCTACATTCTCTATCGATTACGCGAGGAGCTCTCGCTCAACCGCCACCTCGACCGGGTCGTCCAGGTCACCCTCGCCACCGCCGGAAAGGCGATTCTCCTGATCGCCGTCGCCTTCGCCGCCGGCACTTTCCTCGTCACCTTCACCGGCTACTACCTTCACATGGAAGGGATCCTGATGCCGCTCGCCATGCTGACGAGCGCCGCCGCGGCGGTGATCTTCATCCCCGCCGCCATTATGACCTTCCGCCCCCACTTTATCTTCAGGGTGATCCCCTCCGAGTGGATCGAATTGTACACCCGGGGCGATGCTCAGAAGTTCAATGTGGAGGGGGACGTTTTGAGAAAACCGAAAAAGTAGATTAGAATCCCATCCAGGTGAGTCCCGCTTTTCCAACCCACACCAACGAAGCCAGATAGACCCAGGTCATGCCGGCCATCAGATAGCCGGCGACGATGACGGCGCCGTCGTTTTCCATCATCCCCGCCGCGATCAAAAGAATCGACCAGGCCGGGATGGTATTGGTAAAGGGGATCGGAAGGGGGAGACTCAAGACCAACCCGCTCAAGAGGATGGCGAGCCCGTTCAGAAAATTGAAGGAAGGCCAATCTTTGAAGAAACGAAACCGTGGATGGAGAACCTTTTCCAAGCGGGTGGAGACGGCCAGTGCCCCCTTGACGACCTTCGTGAGGGTCGGATAGGGAATCTCCATGTTGAGCAGTCGTTTCGGAAGCCAGGGACGCTGTCGGAGCGCGATGCGAAGGCCGAAGAACATCAAGATCAGCCCGAAGGGGGTCGAGAGGCCGGGAAGCGGAATCGGCGTGCAAAACGGCAGAACCAAGATAATAATGAGGACGTCGAAGCCGCGGCCGTGGAGGATTTCGATGAGCTTTCCGATCGTCACCCCCTTGCCGTCCGCTTGGTCTAAAATTCGCCGGAGGTCTTCGGAAAGACGTGTGGGACGGATTCTCTCGGCCCTCATCCCCCCCACCCTCTTCTTCGCATGCTCTTTCTTGATCGTTTCCATGATAAGACGATTATAACGGAGGGAGCCAAACCGGACAACCCTTTCCTTGGCGCTATTTGCTCGAAGCCTCTTTGACCGCAACCGGCTCCGCCGTTCCCGAAGGAATGGAGGGAAGGACCCTCAGCGGATGGGACTTGCCTTCGGGAGGGGCCAGGGCCATGTCTCGGTAGGTCTTTGAAGAGGAATCTCTCTCGACCTTCCGGGCGATCCGATAGAGCTTCCAATATAATGCGGCCACACCGAACAGCGATGATCCGATCTCCCACAGACGGCGCCAAGCAAAGACCAGCCGCCCCTCGCGTGGAAAGGACGGCCTCCGTTCGGAGCGGTGTTTCCGCCGGAAGAACCCGGCCTGAAGCGGGTGGACCCCCTCGACAAATATCGAACCGCGAAACCAGATCATCTGGCTGATCATCTTTCCGACGTTGCGCTGCCCGTCGGCCAGGCGCCGGCGGAAAATCGTCTCGATGTGCTCGAACGTGTAGAACGATTTCCATGCGTGCTGATAGGCCCGCATCCACTCTTCATGCGACATCTTCGGATGGTTGGCGCAGGGATGTTCGGAATCGTACTTGTTCATGTCGGGATCAAGCCACGCCCCCTCGTTCACCAAGATCTGATGGTCCTCCGATCCGGGAAGCGGCGTCAGGACGAAGAACTCGACCAGGTCGAGCGGCAACTCCTTCTTGAGCACTTCCACGTCGCGCATCACCGATTCATAGGTATCGTTCGGAAAGCCGATGATGTATCCGGCGTAGGTGACCGCTTTCGCCTTCCGCCATGCCTGAAGCATCGCGCGGTACTCTTCCACATTGTTCTGCTTCTTCCCGGTCTCCTTCAGGGTCTCGCGGTTGACACTTTCCAGGCCGATGAAGACCTTCCTGCAGCCGGCCTTTGCGGCCTTTTCGATAAACCGCGGCAGCCGATGACAGGCGGTGTCGACCTGAATGAGAAGGGAGATCCGGATTTTGTCCCGCTCGCGCAGGAGAATGATCCGATCCAAAATCGCTTCCCAGTTTCGGTTCCGGGCGAAATCATCGTCGGTGATGAAATAGCAGTTCAACCCGCGCTTGTGATTTTCCCGGATGATCCCTTCGACGTCATCGGCCGTCCGCCAGCGCGATTTTCTTCCCTGGACGTTGATGATCGTGCAGAAGCTGCACTCGAACGGGCATCCCCGTCCGGCATCAAAGGTCGTCATCCGACCCAGATTACGAGAGATGACGTCGGCGGGCAGGACCGGCATCGGCTGCCCTTCGAGCGACGGAAGATCATCGAGGAAATTATAGAGCGGCTTTAAGCGGCCGTGCAGCGCATCTTCCAACAACTCTCCGAAGCGTGTCTCCACCTCCCCCGCCACCAGCGTAATCCCTTCGTCCATCGCCGAGGTCAAATCTTCCGGAAGGCGCTTCAACATCGAAAGGCACCCGCTCACGTGAAACCCGCCGATCATCACCGGAAGCCCCGCGGCCCGGAACGGCCGCGCCAAATCGACCGCGCGCGGAAACTGATTCGACTGCACCCCTGCCAGACAGATCACCCCCGACGTATTCCGAGCCGACAGTTGCCGGATGATTTTTTGAACTGGAATGCGCTGGTTAATTTCATCGTAGACATCGATGGAGAGATCGACCTCCGGCCCCAATCTTCCCGAACGCTTGACCTCCTCCGCGATCGTGTAGAGGCAGGCCAGTGTGTTGCTCGGAATCGACGACCGCATCCAACGAATCACATATCCTTCGTCGTCATAGTGAGACGGCTTAATCAACACGACACGAAATGTATGCTTCAAACAGTCTCCTTTACGGCCGGACATTTCTTGAGAAAGTACATCCCGAGAGCAAGCAGGGTAGATCGCCACGCACGTGAGGAAGTTTGTGTCGGGCAGCGACAGTATAACAGGTTATTTCAAAGAAGCCAGCGGAATCTTCCCCTTGCGAAATGGCCTTATTAACCCACCATACATGAGGAAGGGCTTGTGATTCGTACATTCACCTCGGGTTGACTTGCTCACAGAGAAATGTTACGCGTAGAATATGAACATGCAAAAAGGGACAAAGAAACAAAAAAAACAGCCCTCGGCCGGTCAGCAGGCCCAAGAAGAAGAAACCCAGGTTGCGATCGAGCGTTATCGAGATCTGGCGGAGGGGATCGATCACGGCATCGTCTGGGAAGCCAATGAAGCGTTCCGGTTCTGCATGGTGAGCCGGAGGGCCGAGCGGCTGGTCGGCTATTCTCTCGATGAGTGGTGTAAGCCGGGTTTCTGGCAGAAGCACCTTCACCCGGAGGACCGGGACCGGGTCATGGCTAAATTTCAGAAAGCGTTGGATGGAGAGGACGAACACTCCGATCATCGATTCATTGCAGCGGATGGGCGTGTCGTTTGGTTTCATACCGGGATCCACGCGGCCCGAAATAAGGGGAAGATTGTCTATCGGGGTCTTTCGGTCGATGTCACTTACCTCAAAGAGACGGAAGAAAAATTAAAACAGAAAACAAATCAACTGGAAGAAGCAAACCGGGTGAAGAGCTACTTTCTCTCCATCGCCTCCCATGAAATACGGAATGCCCTCAACGCCATCCTCGGGTATGCCAGTCTTTTAAAAGAAGAAGGAAGAATTAGAGAGGCCGAGAAACAACGGGAGATTTACGGACACATTTACAGAAATGCCACCAACCTGCTCGACCTGATCAATCAAATTCTTGACCTCAATAAAATTGAAGCCGGACAAACCGACCTTCGCGCAGAGGTGACGGAGATTTCAATATCGGAAGTCGTCCAACAAGTTTTAGAGGACCACAAAGCTTTATGGGAGGAGAAAGGGTTGAAGGTCAGCCTGATCGATGACCCCACCGGACCGAAGATCTATTCTGATCGTGTAAAACTTCGCCAGATCTTCGCCAATCTCATTACAAATGCAATGAAGTTTACCGAAAAGGGCTCCATTACCGTCCGCATTATCCACAACCCCGAGGCAAAGAAGGTCTCGGTCGCGATTAAAGATACCGGATACGGCATTTCCAAAGAAGATCTTTCCCACATCTTCGAGCCGTTCTACCAGTCAGGCCGGCCGGCAGAGAAAGAAGGGGTCGGATTGGGACTGCCGATCGTGAAGAAGTTTGTCGATATTTTAAAAGGAACGATTGATGTAAAGAGTGAGCCGGAAACAGGCTCCACGTTTACGGTGACCTTTCCCTATGAGATTTCCTAAAGGGAATCTTCCCACCCGCTTCGACCACTGAGAAATCAATTTTGGATCCCATCGCTTGCTCACGGGTAAAGCGATATTTAATGAGCGTATAGAGCGCAATCATCCCGTCCCGAACGAACCGGAGTTTTTTTCCTTCGGCATCGGTTCGCGGCTGATAGGAGATCGGAACCTCTCTGATCCGATAACCCCGCTTCAAGAGCTTGGCGGTCACTTCCGGGCAGAACTCAAAACCGGTGCACCGAAGGTCGAGACTTTTCAGGATGTCGGCCTTAAAGAGCTTATAAGCGGTCGCTTCATCGGTCAGGCGGGCGTTGTAGAGAAGGCGGATCAGAGGGGTGAGAATCCGCTGCGCCAGACGGCTTTTCCAGGGAATTCGATTGGCGGAATTAAGAAAGCGGGAGCCGTAGACCACCGAGGCTTGGCCGGAGAGGATCGGGGCGAGGAGGACGCCGTACTCCTTGGGGTCGAGTTCCAGATCGGCGTCTTGGATGAGGACAATCTCCCCGGTGACATATTTCAGGCCTATTCGGACCGCCCTCCCCTTCCCAAAATTTTTTTGCGAGCTGCAGACCGTGACGACGTCGGCGTGCTCCGACTGCTCGTGCTTTAAGACTTCCGCCGTCCCATCGGTGGAGCCGTCGTCAACGACAATCACTTCCTTTTCGACGCCGGAGAGTTCGACCGACAAGACCTGTTCGATCACCTCGCCGACGGTGGATTCCTCATTATAGACAGGGATGATCACGGAGAGCTTCATCACAATGGGAGTATACCTGACGATATATTAATGGTCAAAATGGAAGTAGTGACCGGTAAGGTATCATCCAAAGGATGCACAGAACCAACGGACAATTGGAAACCTAACTCGATTGACTTCCCTCCCCCACTTCATTATCCTTTCTCAAGCATTCCAACCTGAGATAAACCCCATGGATCCATCCGCTCCCCCGCACCATCCTTCACGTCGATATGGATGCCTTCTTCGCCTCGGTGGAGCAGGTCCGCAATCCGGCGCTGCGGGGGAAGCCGATTGCGGTGACCGGCGCGGGGGAGCGGACGGTCATTCTCACCGCGTCGTATGAAGCGCGGGCCTTCGGCGTCCGGACCGGGATGAGAGTTCCGGAGGCCTTTCGTAAGTGCCCCCAATTAATTCGCGTCCCGGCGAATAACGCCGCCTATGTCGCCGCCTGCAACCGGACTATGGAAATCCTCCGGCGGTACACGCCGGAGGTGGAGGTGTTCTCAATCGATGAAGCCTTTCTCGACATTACCGGCTCCCTCTCCCTCTTCAAGGGGGCGGAGCGGATCGGCCGGTTGATCAAAGCGGAGATTCAGAAAGAGCTTGGGCTCGCCTGCTCCGTCGGAATCGCTCCCAATAAGCTGATGGCCAAACTCGCTTCCGGACTTCAGAAACCGAACGGCCTGACCCTTCTGAAACCAGCGCTCATTCCGGCACTTCTCGAAGAGATTCCGATCGAAGCGCTTTGCGGAATCGGCCCAAAGTTAAAGTTAAAGTTGAACTCCATGGGAATCAAAATGTGCGGGGAGCTGGGACGGATGCCGGTCTCGACCTTGAGGGGGGCGTTCGGCATCTGGGGGAGCGGCTTTCAATGATGGGGCGGGGGGAAGATCCGGGAGAGGTGGTGCCGGAAGAGATCCGGGCCGATCCGAAATCGATCGGCCACTCGATGACCCTTGCGCAAGATATCTCGGATCGGACACAGCTTTCAGTTTTCCTCCTACAGCTCTCGGAAAAGGTCGGCCGCCGGCTGAGGCGGAGCGGCTGGGCCGGGCGGGTCGTCGGCTTGACCTCCGGAATCGCGACTTCACCACCCATACCCATCAGCGCCGCCTCCCCCTCCCCCGCCTGGGAGAGCCGGAGGATTTATGAGGCGGCGCAAGCCCTTTTCGAATCGATCTCCCTTCCCCAACCGATTCGTTTGGTCGGCGTGAGCATGGCCGACCTGGTACCCAGGGGAACGCAAACCTCCCTCTTCACGGAGGTGAATAAATCGGAACAACTCTATGAAGCGCTCGATCGGGTCAACGAACGCTTCGGCGAATGGACCCTCACCTGGGGTAGCCTGATCGAGCGACAGAACCATAAAGGGGTCCTCTCCCCCGCCTGGCGGCCCGACGGGATTCGGCGGTATCTCTAATTTGTCTTGCTCCGACACGATCACCCGGTTGGAGCGGTAGGAGAAGTGGGTAATTTATGGGGGTCCTGATAAATCATCAGGTGTGCATAAGGGGTCCCGTCAAACATGATGTAAACACCCCCTTGGTTGGGTTGCGTCGGCAGACCGGTCGTTTTTGGATCGAAAGGCCAGGTGATCATCCAATGGGGCGGCTCGTCCACTAATTCCGCTCCCGCCTCTTCCTTCATGAGGACCTTGCCATCTCTTTCCCAGTGTTGACCTCCGTTGGCCATGTAGGCGACCCCCGGTGCTTTGTTGGCCGGATTCGGCTCGTTCTTCAACATCGACGTTAAAAACTGCTTTGCATTCTGATCGGCACAGACCGGATCGGCCTTTGGGGTATCCGGAAGATCGGGCAAACAGATGAATTGATTCGTCCCCTCTTTGATTGTAACAAGTGTGCCGGCGGTATCAATCGCCATGATGGCCGCGTTCCCTGCAATCGGCTCGGGAGCGGCGCTCATCGCCAGCTGAATCTGATCATCCCTGGAAAGCTTCGGAACCAATCCTCCTTTATCCTCGGTTGTCTCTTCCTGCGCCGAAACGGAAACAATTCCGGCGAGAAGAACGATACCCAGAAAAACGAACACGTAAGTCCTATACCGCATCGTAACACCTCCCTCCATTCCATCTTAATCAGGAAGCGCTTTCTTCTTCCTGCCTGTACGTTCAGGCTAACATCGGCTGAAAGGAGCGTCAATTCATTCGAGTAGATGATAGCTGTCTGATTGACAGCGGGACAAAAGCTGGTAATCTTAAAACGATTTTCCGCTGAGGATCACTTGGGGAGTGTCGATGGAAGATAAGACAAAAACACATACTGTCAAAATAGAAAGAAGACGGCTCGACCAGGTCCATTTCCATTTCCCCTGTCTGGTGGTCGTCGGCGGGCCCTCCCTTGGGGAAAAGTTCCCGCTCACCAAAGAGCGGACCATCCTCGGCCGCCATCGGGAAGCGGAGGTCTGGATTAATGACGATTCAATGTCGCGCAAACATGCCGAGATCCTCTCAAAGGGGGCCGCCTCATTCTTCGTGATCTGGGAAGTAAAAACGGGACCTATATCAACGACCACAAAATTGTGGAGGTCGAGTTAAAGGATGGCGATCTCATCCGGACCGGAAACGCGACGTTGAAGTACCTGGGGCCGAACAATGTGGAGCAGTTTTATCTGGATGAGCTCTCCGAGCGCGCGAAATGCGACGCTCTGACGGGGCTGTTCAATAAACAGACCTTCTACACCTGTCTGGAGAGGTTACTCCTGCGCTGCAAGGATCTCGGCGAGCCCCTCTCCGTCGCCATGATCGATCTCGATTTTTTCAAAAGGATCAACGACCAGTGGGGGCACCCTGCGGGCGACGCTGTTTTAAAGGAGTTCGCAAACCTGATTAAACCGACGATCCGTCCGACCGATCTTTTCGCCCGATGGGGGGCGAAGAATTCGGCCTGATTCTCCCCCACACCGGATTGAAAGAGGCGCCGATTGCCACCGAACGGATTCGCAATCGGATCGCCAATCACTCGTTTCTCTTCGAAGGAGAGCGGCTTCCGGTCACGGTCAGCATCGGGGTCACCGAACGAATCGACGCCGATCAAACGATTGAACCGCTGATCGCCCGCGCCGACAAAGCCCTCTACCGGGCAAAACAAGAAGGCCGAAACCGGACCTGCTGTCTCAGCGGCCCCTGACCGACTCAGTCGGCGGCACGCGCCTCGTCATCTACTCTGAACCGGTAGACGAACGGAACGGAACGCTCCACCACCAGCGTCTTAAACCTCAAATCATAAACCGAAACGTCGGCCGGCGTATCTGCCGACCCTCCCTCCACCTCTTCGTCTATTTGCCAGACCGGCGCCTTGAAGAACCACTCAATCCGGCGGGCCAATGGGGTGGTCCGGGCTTTCTCGACCCGCGGGTCGCCGATCTCGGTCACCACCTGATCGCGCTCCTCCTTCACCCCGGAGAAGAGGTGAAGCAAATAGACCCGGTAGAGATTCCCCTCCCGCCACACCCCGCGCCACCGATGGGGTCCGAGCGGCTCCGGGAAGACATAGCTGAAATCGGCCGGCTGTGCCGATCCCGCTTCCAAGAGCCGCTCGGCCTGCGTCCGGCTGAAGACGCAAAGAAGAACATACACCGCCACCAGGGCGACCGCTCCGCGCGACAGGGGAACAAGCGACTCCCGCATCGATGGAATACGGGAGAGGAATAAAGGGGCGGCGAGCAATCCGGTCAGGATCAGATCGATGATGAAGATAATTCCAAGCTCCGGCCGCCAATCGCTGAACGGCCAGAGGAGAACCACGCCGAAAGAGTTCACCAGATCAAAGAAGAGGTGAACCAATGCCCCGATGGAAGTAAGACCGATCAGCGTCCCCCAGCGAAGATGCGGATAATAACGGCGAAAAATAAAGCAGAGCGCCACTATCCAGATTGGAAGGAGAAAGAGGGAGTGGCCGAAGGTCCGCCGCATCAGGACGGCGGTCGGATCTCCGGTCAGCATGACGGCGCCGTCGATGTCGGGAAGATTGGAGGCGAGGGCAAGAATCGGGACGGCGGCCTTTCCGATCCGCTTCCGAAAAAAAGCGTTCGCGATTCCGACGCCGACCAGAGTATGTGTCACAGGATCCACGGCGGGATTATATCATTCGGCTCCGTGATGGACAATCCCCGACGGATGAAATCAGACGAAAAGATTTTGGGGAAGACTCATCCCCGTAATCGGATCGCGCAGGGCATTCCCCTCAACCTGGAACGGAAACCAGATCAGCGTGGCACTCCGAACGAAGAAGGGCTTTTCCTCCGGCGTTTTCATCTCCTGCGGCCCCCGCATTCCAGCCCAGGTAAACCGGGCAAGGGAAGCGGCGTCTTCCGAATCGTAGCACCCCCCTGGGAAGGAACGAAAGGCGCCGTTGAAACCGTGTAGACAGGCTGCGCCTTGGAGAGCCGTTTGGCCAAATCGCCGAGGAGCTTCAAGCGGCGATAACGGAACGCCGGGAGAAAGAAGCGGGCGGAAGGATTCCCCTCCACCTCCGCCTGAAGCACCCAAAAGGGGAGATACCGGGAGGCGGCTGCTCCCGCCGGCGGAGAAACAACCTGGTAATCAATCGGGGAAAGGGCGCTCCCCTCGATCTGCCATCCTCGGGCACAGGAGGTGCAAAAGAAGAGAATATCCTCTGGATCAAACGGAAGGTCCCATCCGCAATTCGGACAGGTGAGGGGTCGAAAGCCGACCGTCGCGGCCTCACCCGACGCGGGACGGCCCAAAAACTCGAGAAGAGAGATCGGGGCATCCGAATGAACCGCCCGCTCGGAGACGGCATCAAGAAAAACCAACCGGTCTTCTCCCTGGCGTTGCACCCGGATCACCCAGAAAGGAAAATAGATCAGCGATAAAACCCGGCCGAGAACCTGGCGATAGAGAACATTCTCCGGTTCGGCCTTCCTCATTCCTTGACGGATCGCCTCCTCGGAGGAAAGCGTCACCCCCACGATCGTCCCCTGCGCCTCCAGGACCTCTTTCCGGAACAGTTCCAACCTAAGAACAGCCGCCCGGACACCAAGCGAATAAGATCCCCATCCCTTTAAGTCGCAGGCGATAAAATTCTTTTCAACATACCGATCCCGAAATGTCATCTCCTCTTCTTCGGAGGCCGGCGTCGCCCCTTTTCGCCGCAGATCCACAACCGGTTGCTTGCGCTCGATCGGTCCCGCCGGTTTCAATTCATCGGGCTCGGAAAGGGGTTCATCCTCTCCCCGATAGATTTTCTTTCCGATTTCCCAGAGATCTCCCAGGAAGTCGGAGGCCGCTTGAAGCGTCATCGTCAGATCGGCCTGCGGAGGGTCGGGAGAAAACGCCGAAAGATCGATCGGCTCGATCTTCGGTTTTGGAGCCGATTTCTCCCAGAGAAAATCGTGGCCGGTCAGGCGGTAATAGGGAATAAAGTAGAGACGCGGCTCGATGACCCGGCATTCCACCCCTTCTTCCTTTAGAGCCAGGAGCGCTTTCGCCACCGCGCGATGGAGATCAAGCTTGGGGGAGATAAAATAGCTGAGGAGCTGTTTTCGACCGGTGACGAGGAGGCGGGAGCGGCAGTGGCCGCATTGAATCGCGTGACTCCCCTCCGTAAAATCAAGGGGCGCCCCGCAGGTGGGACATCCGGTGGAAACGGTCAGCCGGCTGTTCATCGATCCTAGGCGGGATGGGGAGAGGTCATGATTTCGCCGGCGCGGAAATCGGCTCGCCGCAGTTGAAGCAGAATTTTGTTCCGGGCGGGAGCTTCGTCTTGCACTGTTTACACTGCAATTTACTCTTCAGATCGACCCCGCAGGCGGGGCAGAATTTGGCGTTGGCGGTAATGTTTTTATTGCATTGAGGACATTTCTTGATCACCACCATCTGATGGCCGCAGTGGGCGCAAAACCGGCTGTCGAGATTCACCTCGCCATGACACTCCGGACAATGAACCGTCCCCTTGGAGGAGATCTCGGGAGCGCTCCCCTCTTTGCCAATGGTTTGCCCAAGGGTTTGATAGAGCATGCCGGGAATCATCATCCCAATACCGGCGCCCATCCCCGCGCCGAGTCCCAGTCCCATCCCGGGCGCCCCTCCTCCGGAGGTCGCCGCATCCCCCATCGCCTTTGCCGCTTTGTACTTCATAAATTTTTCGATGTCGCCGACGGCGGCCATTCCGGCCCGCTCGTCGATCATCTTCTGAACCTCTTCGGGAGGGGTGATCCGATTGATATAGAAATCGACCAGCTCGGTTCCGTATTTCCGGAAATCCTCCGTCAGACGGGTCTTCACCGCCACCCCCATTTCATCGTAATACTTGGGAAGGTGGATCAGGCTATCGACCATCTCTCCGAGAAAATCGTTCAGACGCGAGACGATCACCTCGCGCAGATAATCTTCGATATGGGTCGTTTGGAAAGAGCCTTGGGTGCCGACCAGGGTGTTCACAAAAAGAAGCGGCTGCGTTACCTGCATCGTAAAGGCGCCGAAGGCGCGCAGGCGGATCAGCCCCAGCTCGCTGTCTTTGAACGCCACCGGATCTTTGGTTCCCCATCGCATGTTCGTGAAGATCTTCTGGCTGACAAAGTAGACCTCCGCCCGGAAGGGGCTCTTGAATCCCCAGGGAAGCGAGAGGACTTTGGTCAGGATCGGAAGATTCATCGTCGAGAGGGTGTGCCGTCCCGGGCCGAGGATATCGAGCCCCTTCCCGTCCCGAACGAAGATCGCCGCCTGATTTTCCCGGACCACTAATTGCGCGCCGAATTTGATCTCCGCCGACCCCTGCTTCGGATAACGATGGACAATCTCCGATCCGGTCTGATCCAACCACTCGATCACTTCCATGAATTGAGACATCATCGCCTCCTAATGGATCGTGTAGAGATTGCAGCGGGTTGAAAAGATCTTCTCCAACCCGTCCAGGGCCTCATCAAAGGCATGGATCGCTTCTTTGAGCGCGGAGAGATCATCGGCAATCTCCTCCAACGCATGGACCCGCTCTTGTATCGCCTGAACTTCATCAAACAGGGTGAGATCAAACGCATAGAGCTGTTCCAGCTTTTCCCGATCGACCGGAAATGGGTCGAAGAACCCACGGTAACCTTGGCCGGCATATCTCATCACGTTACTTAACTTATCCATTTTCGCCGTCAGGTAATCGAGCGCGGGGAGAAAGGAAAGCTCTTTTTTCTCTATCAATCGCCGTTTTATCCCTTCAATGTCACGTTCCCCTTCCCTGAGATCCTCGGCAAGGCGCACGCGAATCATTCGATCGGTCTCCCGCAGGTCCTCCATATTTTGATATCCGGCGACGCCGGGAACAACCCTCGCAAAGCGCTTCAGATGCCGTGCCAGCTTCATATTGCTTCTCTCGTTTTGTCGTGCGATTTTCGTCCGGAGTGGGACGGCCTGAGGTGAGGAAGGCAGGTGAATCGAGGCCTCCTTCATGCCGCCCGAGTATTATGATGAAAGGGTACCAGATGTTTCGGGTCTGTCAAGGTCAGCGCCGATTCGGTTGGAGATCGGGCCGTTAAAAACCTAACCTTTCTCCTTAATAACGGTTTGCGGATCGCTCCCGATCGCGAAGCCCTCCTCTACTTTTCCTTCCACCCTGATCTGCTCTCCCTTTCGTGGAAGCGGCTTTGAGGTGACTACCCTGATTTCACCGGTTTTATCTTTCACAATGAAGTATTTATAAAGAACCAAAGAGAAGGCCTCCTTGACCTCTCCGGAGACCTGGACTGTTTTGCCGACCCATTCGCGCGGATGGCCTTGGATCTCCGAAATGGGGACGGGGATCACTTTCTCTTTCCGAATGGAGGCACATCCGAACCCTGAGAAAAGGATGATCACCAGCGTGATCAGCAGCCAACCTGAATAAATCTTCTTCATCGTTCTTCCTCCAATCATTCCCTTTTAATATTTTAGGCTAATTCCGGAATGGATCACAAGGGAGGCGGAGTCACCTTCAAAATATCGGCTTGATCTGATATAGTTCCGAAAAAGAACAACTCACCTGGTCAATGACGCCATGGACCCACTCAATCGACTTCATTGCCTTGAAACCGGCGCCGGCCCGCCGCTGCTCTTCATTCATGGTCTCTTCGACCTGCTCGAAACGTGGGAGCGGTTGACCCCGCTTCTATCGGATCAATTCAAACTCTGCGCGATCGATCTGCCGGGGTTCGGGAAGAGCCCTCTTCCCGAAGAATGGAGGGAGAGTCTTTCGGGGATGATCGAGGCGGTCGTCGCCTTTCTCGATTCGAAGGGGATCGAGAAGACCTCGATCGTCGGAAGCTCGATGGGGGGGGCATCGCCCTGGGCGTCGCCGGGAGACATCCGGAGCGGGTCGATAAAATTGTTTTGATCAATCCCTACGGCTTCCCCTCTCCCCCGGTCGCGGCGGAGGTGGCCCGGAGCCGGATTCTCGGAACACTCCTCCCCTATCTCCTGAATAAGCCTGTTTTAAGGCGATGCGCCCGGGCCCTCTTCTCGCGCTCCCTCCATGATCCCCGTCTCCTCACCGATGTATTGGTCGAGCGGGTCATCACCCCCTTCGCGACATTGCGGCAGCGGAGAGATCTCTTCCGATTCCTTCAGGGAATCTCCACCGAAACGATGCGGGAGATCGACGCACTGCTTCCCCGAATTCAGCAGCCGGTCCTCATCCTTTGGGGCGAAAACGACCGCTGGCTGACGATTGATCATGCGCACCGACTCAGGCAACGCCTCCCGAACAGTCAGTTGACCACCCTCTCCGACTGCGGGCATCTTCCTCAGATGGACAAGCCGAAAGAGGTTGCGGAGGCGGTCAGCCGTTTCGTCTTAACTTAAGGAAAGCTTGCTTTAGCCCTGCGATTATACTAGATTATATTTAAATACCTCCTTCCCTTTCGGCAAGGGCCGATGCATTGGCGCGCGGCAAAACATCTCGGGGAAAAAAACTTGCCCCATTATCACGACCACACTCTGCAACTGAAGGCATGAGGAAATTCTGAAAACCGCGGCATCGATGCATTAAGATCGACCGATGCGGGAACCGTTGATCCTAACGACACCATCTCCAAAAAAATCGAGAAAAAGAAAAGTAAAATAGCCGATGTTGTTGCTATTCGAGTTCGAAGGATGCTCCCAGCGTCTCCGGTATAAGGGGGACGGCCGGACGAAAATCAATGAGTTTAGCAAGATTCCTACTCAGACTTTTCGGAAGATTCGATGAGTCACCCGATCAACAATTCTGAAAACCTCCCTCGGTCACCCGTCCCGAAGCGGGTGCCGTTATGGTTAACATACGGGGCTGCGGCGGCCCTCGCGACCGCGACACTGTTCGTCCGCTTGACCATTGGATTCATCCCGGCCGATCGTCCAACGCCCTTTCTATTTCTGATTCCAATCATCATCAGCGCCTACCTGGGGGGACTGGGGCCGGGGCTGTTATCCACCGCGTTGTCGGCCTTCTTCGTGAATTACTTTCTCATGGAACCGATCTATACCTTCTCCATCAAATCGGGAATCAACAAGACGATGTGGGCGACGTTCATTCTCGCGGGGATCCTTCTCAGCGTGCTCAACGAGGCGCTGCATCGCTCAAGACGCCTGGCAGAGAAAGCGTTTACGGATCTTCAGCGGGCGGAAGAGGCGCTACGGCGGCAGGAACAGGCCCGGGCCGAGGAGGTCCTGCGGCAAAGCGAGCATCAGTTGGAGATCGCGCTTCGCGCCGCCCGCATGGTCTCTTTTTTCTGGGACCCCGTCTCCAACGTGATGAAGACGAGGGGCGACTTTGCGGGGATCTTCGGCCGGCCGCCGCTTACGAAATCCGAAGAAGGTTTCGCGCTGGCTCACCCGGAAGACCGACAGCGGCACCGAGCCACCATCGAGCAAGCGACCCGTCAGGGAGGCGCCTACGTCATGGAATACCGGATTATCCGCCCGGACAACGGGTCGGTGGTCTGGATTGAAGATCGGGCCGACGTGCTTTTGGACGAGGCGGGCCGAGCCAAGCTTCTCGCAGGCACTGCGGTCGACGTGACCCAACGCAAGCAGATGGAGAGGGCGCTGCGCGAGAGCGAACAGAAATTCTCCGTCATCTATGACAAAGCGGCCTTCGCCATTGCATTGGCCAGACTGCCTGAAGGGGTTATTGTCGACGTCAACGAGGCATGGGTGAAAATGTACGGCTACTCCAAACAAGAGGCAGTCGGCAGGACCAGCCTCGAACTCGGCATTAATCAAAACCCCGACGGCAGAACGCGCCTGTTTGCCGAGCTTCAGCAGAAAGGCTCGGTTCGTAATATGGAAGCCTCCTTCTACACCAAATCCGGCGCCCGGCTCGTCGTCTCCTACAATATCGACGTCGTTGAATTGGGCGCAGAGAAGTATCTGCTCTCGACGATGCACGACATCACCGCTCAGAAGCAAGCCGAAGAAGTGCTCAGGCGGTCGCGCGCCGAGTTGGAACAGCTGGTCGCGGAGCGAACCGCGGAGCTGTCCGCAGCCAACGAAACCCTCTTAGCAGAAATCGATGTGCGCCGGAGGGCGGAGGGGGCGCTTCAGGAGGCCGAAGCGCGGCTGCGGCTCGCGTTGCAGGCGGGCCGGATCGGAACCTGGGACTGGAACATGGTCACGGGGAAAATCGTCTGGTCCTCCAGGCACGAGGAATTGTGGGGGTTGGCGCCCGGCGTCTTCAAGGGGACCTATGCGGAATTCGACGCGCAATTGCACCCCGAAGACCGAGAGGATCTCAATCAGGCGATAGCGCAGGCTGTTTCCGAACACCGCATTTACCAACATGAGTTTCGGATTATCCGGCTCGACGGCAGCATCCGTTGGATTGCCGGCCAGGGGGAGCCTTTCTTCGACGACGGCGGCCGGCCCGTCCGGATGATCGGCGTGGTCGTCGACATCACCGAGCGCAAACAGGCTGAAGAACGGCTGCGGGAATACGAAAAGGCGATGGAGGGGTTGGAAGAGATGATCGTGGTGGTCGACCGGAACTACCGCTACGTGATCGCGAATCGCGCGTTCCTTGCCTACCGGGGCCTGACAAGAGACGAACTCGTAGGACATTTCGTCCATGAACTCTTGAATAAGGATGTTTTCGAAAAGGTCGCCAAGAAAAAACTGGATGAGTGTTTTCAAGGGAACGTCGTCAAATACGAGCTGAGATACGCCTACCCGCAACTGGGTGAAAGAGATCTCTTCATCCAGTATTTTCCCATTCAAGGTCCCAAGGGGATCGATCGGGCCGCTTGTATTTTGCAGGACATCACCGAGCGGAAACAGGCGGAGGAAGCGATCCGAAAGAGTGAAGAGCGCTTTCAACTCGCCACCCGCGCCACCCACGACGTCATTTGGGATTGGGATTTAATCGCGAATACCGTTTGGTGGAACGAAAACTTCAAAACCCTGTTCGGCTATAGACCCGAAGAGATCGAGCCCGGGATCGCGTCGTGGAAAAACCGGCTCCATCCGGAAGACAAAGAGCGAATTGCCGCGAGTATCCACGCAGCAATCGAAGAGGGAAAGCAATTCTGGTCGGACGAGTATCGGTTTCGCCGCGCCGATGGAAGTGACGCGACCATTCTCGATCACGGTTACGTCGTTCGTGACGAGCAGGGAAAGGCGATCAGGATGATCGGCGCCATGACCGACATGACCGAACGAAAGCGGGCCGAAAAGGAGATCAAAAAGCTGAATGTCGATTTGGAGCGGCGGGTCGCGGAGCGGACCGCCCAACTCGAAACGGCCAACAAAGAATTGGAGTCGTTCAGCTACTCCGTCTCTCACGATTTACGGGCGCCGCTGCGGGGGATCAGCGGCTTCAGCCGGGTCCTCCTGGCCAAATATCTCGACCGGCTGGACCCCCAGGGGAAGGACTTTCTTCAACGGGTCGATGCCGCCAGCCGGCGGATGGGAGAATTGATTGAAGACCTGCTGAATCTCTCTCGCGTCACTCGAAGTGAAATGCGCAGAGAACCGGTGGACCTAACCCTTCTGGCGCGATCGATTGCGGCGGAGCTGCAACAGGCCGAACCGGAGCGGAAGCTCACCTTTCTCATTCAGGATGATCTAAAAACGTCAGCCGACCCGCGCCTCTTGAAGATCGTCCTGGAAAATCTTTTGGGAAATGCCTGGAAATTTACTTCCAAGCAGCCGACCGCGACCGTCGAATTCGGCCGGATCGAAAAAAATGGAAAACCGGTCTACTTTATCCGAGACAACGGGGCGGGGTTCGACATGGCTTATGCCGACAAATTGTTCGGTCCGTTCAAACGCCTTCATAGCCTGAACGAGTTTGCAGGAACGGGGATCGGACTCGCAACCGTCCAGCGGATTATCCATCGCCACGGTGGAAAAGTCTGGGCCGAAGGAGAGGTGGAAAAGGGAGCGACCTTTTACTTCACGCTTTGAGAAGTCAGGTAAAGGTGGATTTCACAAGTCCGTTTTTTGCCGCAGATGAGATCGCAACCGAAGGAGCCGCAATGAAGCGAACGATGAGGAAAACCGGAATCGATCCTGTCGGCGACATGCCGTGGGGAACGCACTTTTGCTCTTTCTACGAATCGAAAGAGGATCTACTGCATACCCTCGTTCCCTTTTTCAAGACCGGGCTGGAAAACAACGAGCTCTGTCTGTGGGTCTTCTCCCGGCCCCTGACGGAAGAGGAAATCAAAAGCAAGTTGCGTCAAGCCGTTCCCGACCTTGATCGACACCTGACGGAGCGAAACATAGAAATAGTTCCCCACGATCGATGGTATCTTGAGGAAAACGCGCTCAATCTGACGAAAGTGATGAACGGCTGCGACGAGAAGATCGACCAATCCTTATCCAGAGGCTATGACGGGTTGAGATTCACCGGGGACGGGTCATGGATCCAAAGACACGACTGGAAAAGTTTTTCCGAATATGAAAAAGGACTCAACACATTCGTCGCCGATAAACAGATGATCATCTTTTGCACCTATCCGCTCGCGGCGAGCGGAGCGGCCGAAATTCTCGATGTGGCGCGCGCCCACCAGTTTACCGTCGCAAGGCGCAAAGGGGATTGGGAGATGGTCGAAACTCCGGAGATGAAGGAAGCCAAAGCGGAGATAAAGAGGCTGAATGATACACTCGAACAACGCGTCATCGAACGGACGAGAGAACTGATAGCCGCCAATGAAGCATTGAAAAACGAGATCGTCGAGCGCAAGCGGGCGGAAGAGCGAATTCGCCGACATGAAAAACGGCTGGCCGATATCGTGAACACGCTCCCGGTCGGCGTGTGGGTCACCGACGAAACGGGAAACATTATCCTCTCGAATCAGGCCGGCCGGGAGATATGGGCCGGCGCGAAATATGTCGGCATCGAGCAATACGGCGAATACAAGGGCTGGTGGGCTGAAACCGGAGAGCGGATCGGGCCGGAGGAATGGGCCGCCGTCGGCGCCGTCCAAAGAGGAGAAAGCTCGCTCAATGAGGTGATCGACATCGAATCATTCGACGGAAAACGGAAGACCATCCTAAACTCCGCCGTTCCCCTTTTCGATGAAGGCCGCAGGATTATCGGCGCCCTCGTCGTCAACCAGGACATCACCGAGCAGAGAAAGGCGGAGCAGGCGATCCGCCGCAGCGAGCAGCATCTTCGGGATGTCATGAACAGCCTGATCTTTTTTGCCGGCGTCTTAACACCCGACGGTCTCCTCAGGGAGGTCAACCGGGCGGCCCTGGATGCCGCAGGGCTCCGCGCGGAAGAGGTGTTGGGACGACCCTTTGAAAAAGCCCGCTGGTGGTCCTATTCGGCCCAAATCCAGGCGCAACTGCGCGACGCGATCCGCCGCGCGGCCGGAGGAGAAACGGTCCGCTACGACGTTGCGATCCGAATCCAAGGAGAGCAATTCATCACCATCGACTTCGGACTTGCGCCGATGTTTGACGCGACGGGAAACGTCATTAATTTGGTCCCTTCCGGAGTCGACATCACCGAGCGGAAAAGGGTCGAAGAAGAGATTAAAAAATTGAACACCGATCTGGAAAAGCGGGTCGCGGAGCGGACCGCCGAGCTCGAAACGGCCAACCGGGAGCTGGAGACGTTTAGCTACTCCGTTTCACACGACCTGCGGGCGCCGCTGCGGGCGATCGTGGGCTTCAGCCGGGTCCTGATGATCCAATACCCGGATCGGCTCGACCCCCAGGGGAAGGACTTTCTTCAACGGATCGACGCGGCCGGCCGGCGGATGGGGGAGCTGATCGAAGATCTCCTCAACCTCTCCCGAGTCACTCGAAGTGAAATGCGCAAAGAGCCGGCCGATCTGACCCTCCTCGCCAGGTCGATCGCGGCGGAGCTTCAACGGTCCGAGCCGGAACGGAAGGCGACTTTCCTTATCCGGGAGAATCTAACGGTTTCAGCCGACCCGCGCCTCCTGAAGATCGTTCTGGAGAACTTGATGGGAAACGCATGGAAGTTCACCTCCAAACATCCGACCGCAACCATCGAACTCGGCGCAGTCGAACGCGACGGCAAAAAGGTCTACTTCATCCGGGACGACGGGGCGGGATTCGATATGGCTTACGCCGAAAAGCTGTTCAACCCCTTTAGACGGCTTCACAACGCGAAGGAGTTCGTAGGAACGGGAATCGGTCTCGCCACCGTTCAGCGGATCATTGATCGACACGGCGGACAGATCTGGGCCGAAGGGGAAGTGGAGGGAGGAGCGACCTTTTATTTTACAATGTGAGAAACCCATCGGGAGATGCGGATCTTTTTTGTGTGGCTTTCGCCGCGGCTGAAATAACAATCAATCGACCATCATAAAGGTCATATGCTTAAAGAAACGATTCTGCTTGTCGAAGACAATCCCGCCGACGAAATGCCGATCCGCTTTCGACAGTTCACCGATGCAGTCAAGCAACTCGGCCTTTATCGGCTTTTGTTAAACGAACCCCTCCGAGGAGATAAAAAATGAAGACATCGCTTCAGGTATTGATCGTCGAGGATTCGGAAGACGACACCCGATTGGTCGTAGAGGCGCTGGAAGAGCGCGGCTATCAGCCGACCTATCAACGGGTGGAGACCCCGGAAGAGATGAAAGAAGCGCTGCTGAAAAAGCGCTGGGATGTGATTCTCGCCGACTATTTCATGCCCCGCTTCGATGCGCTCAAGGCGATGCGCCTGATGAAGGATGCCGGGTTGGACCTCCCCTTCATCATCATTTCCGGCAGCATTGGAGAAGAGATCGCGGTGGCCGCCATGAAGGCCGGCGCTCACGACTACATGATGAAAGACAACCTATCCAGGCTGAGTCCGGCGATTGAACGGGAGCGGCAAGAAGCGGTTCGCAGGAGCGAACACCGGCAGGCCGAGTTCGCCCTTCAGCAGAGTGAGGAGCGCTTCCGACAGTTGGCCGAGAGCATCGAACAAGTTTTCTGGATGAAGACTTTCGCGACCAACAAGGTAATGTATGTTAGCCCCTCCTATGAAAGAATCTGGGGCCGAAATCGCCGAGAGCTCTTCGAAAATCCGGAATCGTTCATTGAGTGGATCTATCCTGACGACCGGGATCGGGTCATCGCCGCCTTGAAAAAACTCCCGTCTCAATTCTACGATCTCGAATACCGGATTTTTCACCCCGACGGTTCGGTCCGCTGGATTCGGGACCGCGCCTTCCCGACTCGGAATGAGAGGGGCGAAATTTATCGGATCTCAGGAATCACCGATGATGTCACCGAGCAGAAACGGGCCGACGAGAAACTGAAGGCGTCTCGTCAGCAGCTGCGGGACCTCGCCGCCCGTCTCGATTCAATTCGGGAAAAGGAGAGAACCTGGATCGCACGCGAGATCCATGATGAATTAGGCCAGCTCTTCACCGGCATCAAATACGAGCTCTGTCATCTGCAAAAGGGCCTCTCCAAATCGGAGGGTCACCGCACCGAGGACAAACCGGCTTTAGGGGAGAAGATCAAATCGACATTGGACTTGGTCGACGCCGCGATTAAGAGCGTCCAAAAAATCGCGACCGAATTGAGGCCCGGCATTCTGGACGAACTCGGACTCCTCGCGGCAATTCGATGGCAAACGTCGGAGTTTCAAAAGCGAACCGGACTCGTCTGCCGCTTCCGCTCGGAGATTCAAACGATTCCCCTCGATCGGGACCGCACCACCGCCGTCTTTCGAATCTTTCAGGAAATTATGACCAACGTCGCCCGCCACGCCGGCGCCACACACGTTCAGATCCAAATCAAAGAGAAGTCGGGCCATCTTCAGATTGACGTCAAAGACAACGGGAGAGGAATCACTCCGGAAGAGATGGCCGACCCGAAATCACTCGGCCTTCTCGGGATACGCGAGCGGATGCTTCTGCTCGCCGGAGAAACGGAGATCAACGGGGTTCCCCAAAAAGGAACCCACGTCCGCCTAAAAATTCCGCTGCAGGAGGCGGAAGGAGCATCGGTGAACGCCGCTCTCCGGGTCAAAGATTAAATATTTAAAAAGAGGAAGACAATGCCATGCCCAATCCGCACAGGTGGAGCTGATCGCGAAGCCATCCGGCACGACCGTCTACGCCTGAGTTCTCCCTTGCCTTGGAAGATGATTTACTCTACTATACCTACGTATACAGAGTTCGAGCGCCGAGAGCCGCCTAACCCTAGACCATTCGAAAACCGCGCCATCAACACACGGTAAGGATTCATACCATGTGGGAAACGCTGATCCTGACGATATCGATCATCCTCCAGTTCGTCGCGGCGTTGCTTGCCCTGAGGCTGATTCGAATTACGGGAAGATGGACCGGCTGGAGCCTGATCGCCGCCGCCATCACCCTGATGGCCGTCCGACGCTCCATCAGCCTATTTTACCATCTCACAAATGTGGGTCCCTCTGACCTTTACACTGAGTCGATCCCCTTGACCGTCTCCATGATCATTTCAGTTCTGATGGCGGCCGGTATTGCGGCGATCACCCCTCTTTTTGTTTCGATGAAGAAATCCGAGGAGGCGCTGCGCCGGAGCGAAGAACGTTTTCGGAGCTATTTCGAGCTCGGGCTGATCGGCATGGCAATCACCTCTCCGACCAAAGGGATTTTGGAAGTCAACGACAAGATCTGCGAAATCTTAGGATATGATCGGAACGAGTTGGCGAAGCGGACTTGGGCGGAGCTGACTCATCCGGACGATCTCGCCACCGATGTCGCTCTCTTCAATCGCGTCATGGCGGGAGAGATCGACGGCTATACCGTCGACAAGCGATGGATTCGAAAAGACAGCCGTGTCATTGATACGACGATTTCAGTAAAATGCGTGCGCCGTCCGGACGGCTCGATCGACCACTTCGTGGCGCTGCTGGAAGATATCACCAAGCGCAAACGGGCGGAGGAAGCGCTGAGGGAGAGCGAGGAGCGGTTGCGGCTGGCGCTTGAGGCGGCCCAGATGGGAACATTCGATTGGGACATGCTGCGGAACCGGATTACCTGGTCGCGCGGCCATGAAAAACTCTGGGGCTTTGCACCGGGCGAATTCGGCGGCACTTATGAAGCGTTCTCGGAAAGAGTCCATGCCGAAGACCTGCCGGGGATAGAAGCGGAGATCTCCCGCACCGTCGCGGCCCGCGAGCCCTGGGCACGCGAGTTTCGCGTCGTCTGGCCCGACGGCAGCCTCCATTGGGTGCTCGGCCGCGGTGAATTCACCTTTGACGAAAATGGCAAGGCCCGCCGGATGCGAGGAGTGATCCTGGAAACCACCGCGCGCCGACAGGCCGAAGAGGCGCTGCATGCAAGCCGCGAGTTGTTGAACAACATCATCGATAGCTCCCCTTCCTATATCTTCGCGCAGGATCTGCAACATCGTATGATTCTGGCCAACGATGCGCTGGCCCGGCTCTTTGAAATCTCCAAAAAAGAGATCTTGGGCAAAACGGAGCAAGAAATTTTTCCCAAAGAAATTGCGGACAGGCTTCAAGCGGCCAATAAAAAGATCATGAAGACCGGAACGGTGCTGGAACTCGAAGAGATCGTTGCGCGCAAAAGCGGTGGAGAGCCGCGCGTCGTGATGACGGTTAAGTTTCCCCTGCGGGACCGACAGGGGAAGGTTTACGGTATCGGTGGGGTTGCAACCGACATCACAGAGCGTAAGCAGGCGGAAGAGGCGCTCCGAGAGAGCGAAGAGCGCCTCCGACTCGTCACCCTTGCCACGCATGATGCTGTTTGGGATTGGAATCTGACGACGAACACGATCTGGTGGAACGAGGCTTTCAAGGAAACGTTCGGCTATAAAAGCGAGGAAATCAAACCGGGGTTCGAATTTTGGGAAAGCCTGATTCACCCGGAAGACAGAGAACCCCTTCTCTCAAATCTTCAAGCGACGATCGATAAGGGCAAGCAGTCTTTAGCGGCAGAGTATCGGCTCCGGCGGGGGGACGGAAGCTATGCAACTGTTTTAGACCGAGGCTTTGTTCTTCGTGATCAGAACGCGAAGCCGGTCCGGATGGTCGGGGCCATCATGGACATCACCGATCGCAAACAGGCGGAGCAGGCGCTGCAAGAGGCGGAAGCGCGCGCTCCGGCTGGCGCTGCAGGCCGGCCGGATCGGAACATGGGATTGGAGCCTAACGACAGGCAAAATCGTCTGGTCCTCCAGGCACGAGGCCTTGTGGGGAATGGCGCCCGGCACCTTTAAAGGGACCTACGAGGAGTTTGAGGCGCGCCTCCATCCCGACGACCGCGATGGAGTGAAGCGCGCGACGGCACGGGCGATCGCCGAGCGTTCAAATTTCCACCTTGAGTATCGGGTCATCTGGCCGGACGGGAGTGTCCACTGGATCGCCGGGAAGGGCGAACCCATCTTCGACGACGCAGGAAAGGCGGTACAAATGCTCGGTGTGGTGATGGACATCACCGAACAGAAACAAGCCGAGGAAGCGATCCGGCGCAGCGAGCGGCATCTTCGGGAGGTCATGAACAGCCTGATCTTCTTCGCCGGCGTCCTGACGCCGGAAGGCATTTTTGTAGAAGCCAACCGGACCGCTTTGGAGGCGACGGGGTTGAGCGTCGAAGAGGTCATCGGAAAACCGTTCGACCAAATATATCCCTGGTCTTATTCGCCCGAAGCCCAGGCGAAGCTCCGCGACGCGATCGCTCGCGCAGCCCGCGGAGAAACAGTTCGATATGACACGCCTCTTCGGCTGAAGGGAGACCGGTTCATCACGATCGACTTTGGAATGGCGCCGATGTTCGACGCGGAAGGAAAAGGTGGCCTTTATCTTGTCCCTTCCGGAGTCGATATCACCGAACGGAAACGGGCCGAAGAAGAGGTCAAGAAATTGAACTTGGATCTGGAGCGGCGGGTCGCCGAGCGGACGGCCCAGCTCGAAGCGACCAACAAGGAACTGGAGTCGTTCAGCTACTCCGTCTCGCACGATCTGCGGGCGCCGCTTCGGGGGATCAGCGGCTTCAGCCGGGTTCTCCTGGCCAGGTACGCCGACCGGCTCGACGCCCAGGGAAAAGATTTTCTCCAACGGGTCGATGCGGCCGGCCGCCGGATGGGTGAGTTGATCGAAGATCTGCTGAATCTCTCCCGCATTACCCGAAGCGAAATGCATCAGAAGCCGGTTGATCTGAGTTCCCTTGCCAAAACCATCGCCGAAGAACTTCAGCATTCCGAGCCTGGGCGAAAGGTCACCATTGTCATCCGGGACGATCTGAAAACATCGGGAGACCCCCGCCTCCTGAGAATCGCTCTGGAAAACCTGCTCGGAAACGCTTGGAAGTTCACCTTGAAGCGGCCGGTCGCAACAATCGAATTCGGCCGGATCGAACGGGAGGGGAAAACGATCTATTTCGTCCGAGACGACGGAGCCGGATTCGACATGGCATACGCCGACAAGCTCTTCGCCCCCTTTCAACGCCTCCACAGCCTGAGCGAGTTTCCGGGAACGGGAATCGGCCTCGCCACAGTTCAGCGGATCATCCATCGCCATGGCGGAAAAGTCTGGGCCGAAGGAGAGGTGGAGAAAGGGGCCACTTTCTACTTCACCCTTGGATAAGGAGCTTCCGTGCCGAAGAAAACGATTCTCCTTGTGGAAGATAATCCCGACGACGAGCTGCTGACCCGGATGGCGCTTCAAGAGAACAACCTTCTCAACGAAATCGTGGTCGCCCACGACGGCGTCGAAGCGCTCGATTACCTGTTCGGGAGAGGAAGGTATGCCGGACGAGATCTCAACGACAAGCCTCAAGTGGTTCTCCTCGATTTGAAGCTTCCGAAGCTCGACGGCCTCGATGTTCTTCGCGCTATCCGCGCCGATGACCGGACAAAATTCCTTCCGGTCGTCATTCTTACCTCATCGAACGAAGAGCAGGACCTCCTCGCCGGATACAGCTTCGGCGCGAACAGCTACGTCCGAAAGCCGGTCGACTTTCATCAGTTCACCGACGCGGTGAAGCAACTCGGCCTCTATTGGCTTCTATTAAACGAACCTCCCCCCGGGAGATAGGAATGGAAAAATCGCTTCGGGTATTAATCGTAGAGGACTCGGAAGACGACACCGCGTTGGTTCTGGAAACGCTGAAAGAGCGAGACTTTCACCCGGTTTACAAACGGGTTGAAACCCCCGAAGAGATGATCGACGCCCTCCGCCAAAGCCCTTGGGACGTAGTCGTCTCCGATTACACGATGCCGCGCTTCAATGCGCTTGCGGCGATGCGCCTGATTAAAGAGGCCGGGCTCGATATCCCGTTCATCATCGTGACCGGCAGCATTGGAGAAGAGATTGCCGTCCGTGCGATGAAAGCGGGCGCCCACGACTATATGATGAAAGACAATCTATCGAGACTGACGCCGGCGATCGAGCGGGAGATGCAAGAGGCCGTCCGCCGGCGCGAACACCGGCAGGCCGATGAGGAACTGAGAAACTCCCGGCAACAGCTCCGTGATCTCGCGGCCCGTCTTGATTCCATCCGAGAAAAAGAGAGGGCCTGGATCGCGCGTGAAATCCATGATGAATTGGGCCAACTCTTTACCAGCATCAAATACGAACTCTCCCTCCTACGAAAGCGCATCGTGAAACAAGAGGGCCACTCCGAGGCAAAAACGGATATCGAGGAAAGACTCAAATCAACATCGGACTTGGTCGACACTGCAATCAAGACCGTCCAAAAGATCGCGACCGAATTGAGACCGGGCATTCTCGACGACCTCGGCCTGATGGCGGCGATCGAATGGCAGGCCTCCGAATTTCAACAACGGACCGGGATCTCTTGCCGTCTCCGCTCGGATCTGCAAATCGTTCAGCTCGATCGCGAGCAGGCGACCGCCGTCTTTCGGATCTTCCAGGAAGTGTTGACCAATATCGTCCGACACGCCGGCGCCACACGGGTGGAGATCCGAATCAAAGAGAAGGCGGGCCACCTTTACCTCGAGGTCAAGGACGACGGCCGCGGGATCACCGGTGAAGAAGTCGCAGACCCAAAATCGCTCGGAATTCTCGGTATGCGGGAGCGGGTGCTTCTTCTCAACGGCGAGATCGAGATCAGCGGGGGCCCCAAAAGGGGGACGCATGTTCGTCTGAAAATTCCGCTGCAGGAGGCGCATGAAGCGTAGCCGGAATTCTCTCCCGGTTAAAACAAACGATTAGAAAGAGGAAGACAATGACAACCCCACTTCGCACCCTCATCCTTGAAGATTCCGAAGATGATGCCGCCCTCCTTCTCCTTGAACTTGAACGGGGCGGTTTTGATCCGACGCACGAACGGGTCGACACCGCGAAGGCGATGTCCGCTGCGCTTGAAGGTCAAACGTGGGATGTCATCCTTGCCGACTACAAGATGCCCCACTTTAACGCCCTGAACGCCCTTTCGATTCTCAAGGAAAAGCGTCAGGACATCCCCTTTATCATCGTCACCGGGAGCATCGGCGAGGAGACCGCCACCGCCGCCATGCGGGCCGGAGCGAACGACTATCTCATGAAAGACAATCTGACCCGCCTGAACGAAACGGTCCGGCGCGAGTTGAAGGAGGCGGTCAATCGCGCGGCGCTGCGCAGCGCGGAGGCGTCGCTGCGGGAGTCTGAAGAAAAATATCGGCGGTTCTTCGAAGAAGATCTCAGCGCCGACTTCATCTCCACGCCGGACGGAAAGATCCTTGTCTGCAACCCTTCCTTTGTCCGTCTTTTCGGATTTTCCTCCACGGAGGAAGCGGCCTCTCACGACTTAAAATCGCTCTTTCCCGACCGCGACGCTTGGGACCGTTTTATCGACGCGCTCCGGGAAAAAGAAAACTCCAATGGTCCGAGTTCGAGCTCCGTTGCCCCGGCGGAGCCCGCGTCGATGCCATCGCCAACGTGGTCGGCCGTTTCGACCCGGAAAACAAGTTGATCGAATTTAAAGGGTACCTCTTCGACAACACGGAACGGAAAGCATTGGAGCGGCAGCTTTTTCAGGTGCGAAAGATGGAGAGCCTCGGCCGGCTCGCCAGCGGGATCGCCCATGACTTTAACAATGTCTTGACCGGCATTCTCGGTTACACCGATCTCTCCCTTCTTAAAATCGACGAGACGCATCCCCTCCACAGCTACCTCACCCACATCCGCCAGTTGGTCTGGAAGGCTTCTAAGATGATCCGGCAATTGCTGGCCTTCGGACGCCGGCAGGTGATCGAGCCGACTTCCCTGAATCTCAATACGGTGCTCCTCGAGCTGCTTCCCCTTCTTGAAAAGGTCTTAAGCGAAGAGATCGAGATGACCTTTCACCCCGATCCGCAACTGAAAAACGTCTATGCCGATCTCTCGCAAATTGAGCAGGTGATATTGAATCTCTGCGTCAATGCACGCGATGCCATGCCGGCGGGGGGACGGCTCATCCTGCAAACGAAGAACCTCTCTTCGACGGAATCGGACCTTCGAGAAACCCCCTTCATTCACCCCGGCGACTATGTTCTTCTATCCGTCTCCGATACCGGCGTCGGGATGGATGAAAAAACCATCGAACGGATTTTCGACCCGTTCTTTTCAACAAAAGATCCCGATCACGGGACCGGTTTGGGTCTTTCAATCGTTCACGGGATCGTCGGCCAACATGGCGGCTGGGTCACCGTCGAGAGCCGGATCGGAAAGGGATCGACGTTCAAAGTCTTTCTCCCGGCCGTCGAAAAATCAGCGCACGCTGCACCCGGCCGGGAATTCACCCGGCATCTTCCGCGACGGTCCGAAAAAATTCTCATCGTCGAAGACGATCCGCTTCTGAGGACGGTTTTCCAGCGGAGCTTAGAGGAGCGGGGTCATTCCGTCCTCCTCGCCGAAAATGGAGAAGAGGGCCTCCGTCAGATCAAGCAACAAACCGATCCGGTCCCAGTCGTTATCTCCGATCTCGTCATGCCGAAGATGAATGGAAGGGAATTCTACGAGCAGGTCCAAATGATCAAACCGGGAACCAAATTTCTTTTCGTCAGCGGCTACACCGATCTCCCGGCCCACCAAGAGTGGCTTAAAAAAAATAATCCCCCCTCCTTCTCAAACCGTTCAGCCCGTCGGAACTGGTCACAAAAGTCCACGCCCTTCTTGAGCCGCCGACGGATGCGGCGAAGCCCGAAGCGGCATGAGAATGATCAGTCGGGATCAAGAGGATTGATCTTTTGACCTTACCGGATTAAAATCCCCCATATGTTTTCCGAAATCGCCGATCACTTCCATGGAGAAACCAACCCCCTCTACCGGGAACGGGACAGGCTCCTGGCCCAAGGCAAAAAGGTCATCGACCTCGTCTCCGGAAACGTCCATCACCATGGTATTCTCTACCCGCAGTCGATTCTAAACCAAGCCCTCGCATCTGCCGCCGAACAAGCCCGAATTTATAAACCCAATCCCCTCGGCCAGCCGATCGCCCGCGAAGCGATCAGCCGTTTCTATCGGGAAGAAGGGCTCTCCATCCCCGTCGAGCAGATCGTCGTCACACCGGGAACCAGTCTTTCTTATTGGTATGCCTTCACGCTTTTTGCCGGACCGGGAGACGAGATCCTCTCCCCCGCCCGACCTATCCCCTCTTCGACGCCATCGCCACACTCGCCGGCGTTCGAATGGTCGATTATCGTCTTCGCGAGGCCGATCGATGGACGATCGATCTCGATCATCTCGAATCCCAAATCACGCCTCGAACGCGGGCGATCATTCTGATCTCCCCCCACAACCCGACCGGCGCCGTGGCCCAGGAGGACGAAGTGACCCGGCTCGCCGAGATCGCCGCCCGCCACCGTCTTCCGATCCTCTCCGACGAAGTCTTCAGCCCCTTTCTCTTCCGGCAAAACCGCCTCCCCCGCCCGGCGGCAACGAACGCGCCCCTTGTCCTCACCCTAAACGGTTTTTCTAAGATGCTTGCCCTGCCCGGGATGAAGATCGGCTGGATCGCCCTCTCCGGAGAAGCCCCGCTCGTCCGAAAGGCATTGGCCGCTCTCGAAACAATCTCAGACACCTTTCTCCCGGTCAACGAAATCGCCCAATACTCCGTCCCCGCTCTTTTCGAAGGGGCGAAAAATTTTATTCCGGACTATCAGTCGGCCATTCGGGAGCGGGCTCGAATCGCCTTCGATCTTCTCTCCCGATCGGAACGGCTCTCCCTCATCCCGCCGGAGGGGGGCTTTTATCTCACCGTCCAAATTAACGATCCGAAGGCCGACGAAGAGGAGATCGCCCTTGATCTCCTGCGGCGGCATTCGCTTCTGCTCCATCCCGGCTTCTTCTACGATCTCGAACCGCCCCATCTGGTCCTCAGCTTTGTCTCCGAACCGTCGCTGCTTAAGACGGCCATGGAAAAGCTGACTTCTTACTTCAAATAAGTCTTTTCCCCCCTCACGCCTCCCGTGTTTTCATCTCTAAGAATTGACTTCATGCCATCCGCCATTATAAGCTTCTGAAGATGGATTTCATGACCGCGCAAAATCGGGCCCGTTTCTTCGAGATTTGGAAGAAGGCCAAGGAGAACCTTCCGATGGAAGGGGAAGAGGCTCTCTTCGCAGAGATTATGCTGGAGCATCGGGAACACCATCCTCTCTTCGACCTCGGCGAGGCGGCGATGAATATCGACTTTGCAGGCCGGCGCCAGACCAACCCTTTTCTCCACACCTCGCTCCATGCGGTGGTCGAGCAGCAGCTTCAAGCCCACCAGCCGATCGAGGTCGAACAGGCGCTGCTGACGCTGATCTCCCGCGGGGAGCCGCGTCACGACGCCATTCACCAGATCGGCGGCATTCTCGCCCAGGTCCTTTATGATGCGGTCACCCGGAACAAAGCGATCGATGAAGCGGACTATCTTTTAAAACTAAGGGAGCTCATTTATTGACGCTCATGAAAGGAGAACCGATGGAAAAACATCTCGCGGAAGGGGTTCCCGCCCCCGACTTTTCGCTCCCCGCCCATGACGGAAGAACGATCCGTCTATCCGACTACAAGGGGAAAAACCACGTCATTCTATATTTCTACCCGAAGGACGACACCCCCGGCTGCACCAAAGAGGCCTGCGCCTTCCGGAACGACTACAATAAGTTCAAGCCGTTCGGCGTCGAGATCCTTGGGGTCAGCACCGATCCGATCGCGTCCCACCAGGCCTTCGCCCGAAAGTACGATCTCAACTTCCCGCTTCTGGCCGACGAGAAAAAAGAGGTCGCCCGGCTCTATGGGGCGCTCAATCCTGAGAAGGGATACGCCCGCCGAATGACCTACTTGATTGCGAAGGACGGGATCATTCGGCGGATCATGCCGAATGTCACAGTGGACGGCCACAGCGAGGAGCTATTCACCGCCGTGAAGGCGCTGGCCCCTTCCTCCCGATGGAATAAGACGGGATGTTCCTGGAGCGTGAGAAGATCCGGGCCCCGGAGATCGAGGGAGGTCGATGGTTCAATTCAACGCCTCTCTCCATCAAGGCGCTGCGCGGAAAGATCGTCCTGATCGACTTTTGGGACTACACCTGCGTCAACTGCATCCGCACCCTTCCCTACCTCAAAGCCTGGCACGAACGGTATGCCGAAAAAGGCTTGGTCCTCATCGGGGTTCATTCGCCGGAGTTCTCCTTCGCACGAGAGGCTTCCCAGGTCGAGCGGGCCTTAAATTCGTTCGGCCTCACCTACCCGATCGTGATGGATAATGATTACAAAACCTGGCGAGCCTACGCCAATCGCTACTGGCCGGCAAAATATTTAATCGATCGAAATGGAATCATCCGCTACCGCCACAATGGCGAGGGAAACTACGTCGAGACCGAGCTGGCGATTCAGGCCCTTCTGATGGAGATCGATCCGGCGTTGCCCCTCCCCGACCCGATGCGGCCGATCCGTGAGAGCGACTATCCCGGCGCCGTCTGTTATCCGCCGACGCCGGAGCTTTATCTCGGCGCCGACCGGGGAAGGATCGGAAACAACGAGGGACTCCCGGAAGGGAAGACCGTACAATACGCCCTTCCCGATCGGCTGATGGAAGATATTTTCTATGCCGAGGGATCCTGGGAGGTGATGGCCGACCGTCTGACGTTCACCGGTCCGCGGGGCGGCGCGATCCATTTGATTTATTCGGCGATGGAAGTGAATCTGGTGGCGTCGGCCGAAGAAGAGGCGATCGTCTGGATCAATCAAGACCGGCGGACGATGCGGAAAGATGAAATCGGCGAGGATGTCGCGATCGATGAGAAGGGGCGTGCGTTCGTTCGGGTGAAAACGCCCAGGATGTATCAGCTGGTGCGGAATCCCGGCTTCGAAAAACACGAACTCCGGCTCTTCACCCAGGCGAGAGGGCTCTCCCTCTACGCCTTTACCTTCGTCTCCTGCAAGGTCTCGCCGCAATAAGCGACGGCGCGCAGCCCGAGATCTTCGATCATCTTCATATCGTCTTCGGGCTTCCGCCCCAGCGTCGTCAGATAGTTCCCGATCAATGTATGGCTGGCGCCGGCGGCGAACATCCACGATTGAAGGTCGCGCAGATGGACCTCCCGCCCGCCGGCGGTCATGATGTCTTTCGACGGAAGCATCAAACGATAAACCGCGATGATCTTCAAGATCTCCATCGGCTGAAGCGGCGGCAGGTTTTCAAACGGCGTTCCCTTGATGGCGTGAAGAAAGTTGAGCGGCACCACATCGGCATCGAGCTCCTGGAGGGCGACGGCCAACTCGATCCGCTGATCCGGGCTCTCCCCCATTCCGAAGATCCCGCCGGAGCAGATTCCGATCCCCGCTTCTTTGCAATATTGAATCGTACGGACCCGGTCGTCGTAGGTATGGGTGGTGCAGATCTTCGGGAAGTGGGACCGGGCGGTCTCCAGATTATGATTGTAAAAGGCGAGTCCCGCCTCTTTTAATTTGAAGGCGATCCGCCGGTCGGCGATGATTCCGAGCGAGGCATCGGTGCGGGTATGGCCGGCGGCGACCAATTCGCGAATCCGCTGCAGCACCATCTCCAGGTCCCGGCCTTCGCGAAGCCCCCACCAGGCGGCGACGATCCCGAAGGCTTCCGCCCCATTCCCCCCCGCCTCTTTGGCCGCCTGGACGATCCCCTCCGAATCCATCAGCGGGTAACTGGGAATCCCGGTATCATGATAGGCCGATTGGGCGCAGAAATTACAATTCTCGGAGCAGTTCCCCGCCTTGGCATTGACGATGGAGCAGAGGTTGATCTGATCCCCCCGGTAATGATGCCGGACGTGATTGGCCGAGGCGATGAGATCAAAGAGATCGGGACCGGAGACCTGCATCAGCCGGCATCCTTCCTCGTAAGTCAGACGCTCCCCTGCGATCGCCTTCTCTTCCATTTTCCGGATAAAGTCTCTCATCGCTCTACTCCTACAAAGATAGATAACACCCTACAATTTGGCGGAGTTTAACATAGGACGTTTCTTAAAGCCATTTCTTTTTTCGGAAGAAGGCCAGCATCCCGACGGTGATCGCCGCCATCACCGCGATGACGATGAAATAGCCATATTTGGAATGAAGCTCCGGCATGTTTTCAAAGTTCATCCCGTAAATTCCGGTGATGACCGTCAGCGGCATCAGCGTCGCCGTGAAAACAGTGAGGACTTTCATAATTTCATTGAGGCGGTTTGAAACGACCGAGAGATAGGCGTCCAAGGCGCTGGTCACCAGGTCGCGATATGACTCCGCCAAATCGTTGATCCGGGCCAAATGATCGTAAACATCCCTGAAGTAGACCGCCGCCGTGGGGCTGATCACCTTGAGGGGATCGCGGCTTAAGCGGTTGAGGATCTCCCGCTGCGGACCGGCCACCCTTCGAAGGTGCATGACCTCTTTCTTCATGCTGAAGATTTTGTTGAGCGTCTCCCGATCGGGCTGAGCAAAAACCTCCTCCTCGATTCCATCAATGATGGAGTCAAATTGATCAAGAACCGGGAAATAATGATCGACCATGGCATCCAGGATTTCGTGAAGGAGGAAGTCGACCCCCGCGTGATGGCCGGTCCGCTCCGTAGACACCGTTCTTTGGCTTGGCTGATGCTTCGAGACGGCTCATCATGGTAGCTGACCAGATAATTCGACCCGAGAAAGAAATTAATCTCAGCAGTGACGAAGGTCTGATCACCCATGGTACGGGCGCCATGCAGCACCAGAAAAATATAGTCGCCGTAATCGTCGATTTTGGGAAGAAGCGTTTCGGAGATGCAATCTTCGATCGCGAGGGTATGAAAATGGAAGTCGCGGGAGAGGCTTTCCGCCGCTTCGGGGGCGGGTCCTTCGAAGTCGACCCAGATCTGATTTTTCTTATTTTCCAGGAGGGAGGGCAACACCGACAAATCGTCAAAAGAACGGTGCCCCTCTTCTTCCGAGTAAACGAGTATCGACGTCATCGATCGGTCTTAGGTTACCTCTCCTGCCTTATGAAGCGCCTCAAGAAAGAGGTCGCCGTACTGCGCGAGCTTCTTCGGGCCGATTCCGTTGATCTGAAGGAGTTCATCGCCGTTGCGCGGCCGATGGGTCGCCATTTGAAGCAAGACCGCATCGCTGAAGATCAGGTATGCCGGCAGCCCTTTCTCGTCGGCCAGCTTTTTTCGCAACGCCCGCAGCCGTGCGAAGAGATTCCCCGCTTCCTCTCCGACGTTCTCGCTCGGAACAAAGGCCCGCTTTTTACCCTTCGGGATGGAACGCTCCGGCTCGAAGCGGGAGGCGGGGCGGATCTCTTCGAGAAGGTCCCACCCGGCGCAGTGATCGCATGCGCTTCCGCAGCCGGCGATCCGCTCCCCGAAGTGGGCGACCAGCCGCTGATGGCGGCATCCCTCGCCCTCTGCGAACGAAAACATCTCGCGGGTCTGCATCCGCATCTTCTTGTTTACCTGTGAATCGGAAACGCCTTCGGAAAATCGATCATAGCTGATCACCTCCGACCAAGAGTAAAAGAGCACGCAGTCGCTTTCGACGCCGTCGCGTCCGGCCCGTCCAATCTCTTGGTAGTAGCCTTCGATGCTCTTCGGCATGTCCCGATGGATGACATAACGGATATTCGATTTATCGATTCCCATCCCAAAGGCGACGGTCGCCACCACCACTTCGATATCGTCCCGACGGAAGGCCTCTTGAACCGTGGTTCGTTGGTCGTTTTCCATCCCGGCATGGTAAGCCGACGCGCGGACCCCGTTTGCTTTGAGGAACTCGGTCGTCTGCTCCGCCCCCCGGCGGCTGAGGCAGTAGATGATTCCCTGCTGTCCGGCACGGGAGCGGACCAGATTGAGGATCTCCCCCTTGGTATCCCGTCCCCCCCTTTCTTGTAAGCATGAAGCCGCAGGTTCGGACGGAAGGAAGAGCCCCGGAAACGAAGGGGAGAGACCATCCCCATCTGTTCGACGATGTCGGAGGCGACGGCATCGGTCGCCGTGGCGGTGAGCGCGAGGACGGGGATATTGCCGAAGCGGCGCTTCAGACCGGAGAGGTTTCGGTAAGAGGGGCGGAAATCATGTCCCCATTGGCTGATGCAGTGGGCCTCGTCAACGGCGATAAGCCCGATTCTGCAGGAAGAAAATAGATCGAGGAGCCCTCCTTCCAACCCTTCGGGGGCGGCATAAACAAGCCGATACTCCCCGGCCCTCAAACGCGCGATCCGGTCGAGCCGCTCCTCAGAGGTGAGACTCGAATTGATGAAGGTGGCCGGGATGCCGACTTCGGTCATCCCATCGACCTGGTCTTTCATCAATGCGATGAGCGGCGAGATGACAAGGGTCGTGCCGGGAAGGAGTCGCGCTGGGATCTGATAGGTGAGCGATTTTCCGGCCCCGGTCGGCATGACGCCGATGCAATCACGGCCGGAGAGGACCGACTCGATGATCTCCCTTTGACCGGGGCGAAAGTGCGTGTAGCCGAAAACCGACTTCAGAACGGCATCGGGCGAAAACCGCGCCGGGGGGTGGATCGGAACGGTCGCCGCCAATCGCTTGAGCGAGGCGACCAGCGCCGGGGTAAAGAGGTCCGGCTCCGCCCGAAAAAGATCGCGCAGGCCTTGAAGCCGCTCGTGAAAAAGGCGCGCCCCCTCGGCCTCCCCGACCTTCCCGAGCGCCGCCAAATGGGCCAGGGCCTCGACCTCCTCCGCCACCCGATGTTTCGTCCACGATTTTATCATCGCCGAGAGCTTAACGGAGGCGGGGAAAAAACTCAAGGGGGAAAAGAGCGATCATCCGGCGGATGGAGCGGCCGGAAGCGGATTCGCCGTCGCAGGCTCTTCCGCTTCCGCCGAAGTCCACTCGGGACCGAAATCAAGGACGATGAATCCTCCCGAGGTTTGGTCCTTTTCCAGGATCAACAGCTTCCGCTTCTCCGCCTCTTCCAAAAGTTGGTTGAAGTTTCGAAACCCGTAGTATGATTCGTTGAAACCGGGCTTCCGCCGCCGGAGGGTCTGCTTGACCATTGATCCCCAGACCTTTCGCTCTCCCCGCTCGTTGAAGATCGCTTCAACCGTTTCTAAAACCAAGTTGAGCGCCTCCTGCCGCTTCGACTCCTTCTTTTCCTCGTCGTCCTTGGTCACCTCGGTCTTGACGTCTGTCTTCACAGCGGGCGTTTTCGCCGCCGGGCGGGGTGTTTTCGGTTTGCGCCGGGCGACCGTTTCTCGGACAAGGTCGTCGTAGAAAATGAATTCATCGCAATTGGAGATCAACAGATCGGAAGTCGACTTCTTCACTCCGACCCCAATGACATTTTTATTGTTTTCCCGCAGCTTGCTGACGAGGGGGGAGAAATCGGAATCGCCGCTCACGACGACAAAACTGTCGATGTGGGACTTGGTATAGCAGAGGTCGAGCGCATCGACGACCATTCGGATATCGGCCGAGTTCTTCCCCGATTGGCGGATATGGGGGATCTCGATCAGCTCAAAGGCGGCCTCATGCATGCCACCTTTAAAATCCTTATATCGCTCCCAGTCGCAATATGCCTTTTTGACGACGATGTTCCCCTTCAGCAACAACCGCTCCAACACTTTTTCGATATCGAATTGAGCATAACGCGCGTCTCGAACCCCGATCGCAACGTTTTCCAGGTCGCAGAAAACCGCCATATTGAATGTACCTTCAGTAGTCGCCATTGGTTTTAATGCTCCTCTTTAGATTAAGAAAAGTCATTCTACCTTTTTTTTCAGGGACAGACAAGCAGAAGCGTCGGAACAGATTGATTTATCTGTTATGGAAACAAGATCCTTCGCCGGCTCTCAGGATGACCATTCGGGACATTTGCAGAAACCAAGCGTACGACAAAGATGTTTGATCCTATTGAAAAATCACCGCCTGAGCGCCTTCCTGAATCGATAAAAACCTTGACAGAGAATGACGAAAAAGGTATCCTTTTTCTAACTTTTCAGGAGTTTTCGAAGATGGTTAAAATACGTTTTTTTGCAGTCCTCAAGAAAATTGTCGGCAAAGAAGAGGTGGTCCTCGATGTTGAAAAAGGGACCACGCTGGAGCAGCTTCTCAGTCGGCTGGAGCGGGATCTTCCTCCTTGCAACAGATCATGAAAGAAGGAAAGGTCTTGATCTCGGTCAATCAAGAGGTGGTTCCAAAAGAGTGTTTGATTCAGAACGGAGATGAGATCGCATTCCTTCCCCCTTTCGCCGGGGGATGAGGCTCCGAGAAGATCTTAAACAAAACGTTTGTTCATTCATTTAATAAGGATCGGCCATGGATACAAAACAGCTTTCCGAAAGAATCCGCGTTCAAACCGAAGATTTCAGCGTCGAAGAAGAAACTAATAAGGTGAAAAACAGCTCGAAGCGGATCGGGGGCATCGTCACCTTCCTCGGAACGGCGCGGGATTTCTCAAAGGGACGCGATATCCATAAGATCGATTTTGAACATTATCCCGGAATGGCCCAAAAGCGTCTTGCGGAAATCCGGGAACAGGCGCTCAAAGACTATGACATCATCGAGGTTTCGATCATCCACCGGGTCGGCGAAATTTCGATCGGCGACAACATCGTTCTCATCGTGGTCGGCGCGGAGCATCGCAAAGACGCCTTCCGGGCCTGCTCTTGGTGCATCGATGAATTGAAGCGGATCACGCCGATCTGGAAGAAAGAGACCACTCCCCAAGGCGAGGTCTGGGTCGAAGAGCATCCATAGCGCAGGTCAGGTGCCAGGGGCCAGGGGTCGGTAAACCATAAGTAAAAAACGATAAATAAAAATCGAAAAGGGATGGAAACTCTCCATCCCTTTTTCTTTATTGTTTCGTCTTGCCGGCCCCTGGCCCCCGACACCCGGCCCCCGCCTTTAGGGTTCTCCTTCAAAGAGTCCCAACTGGATAATCTCTTCGCCCGTGAACGGAATAGGATAGTTTCCGGAAAAACAGGCGGTACAGAAATGCCGATTCTCCCCCGAATCCGAGTTGTAGACCGCGCGGAACATCCCTTCCGTTGAGAGATAGGAAAGGCTGTCGGCAGTGATATATTTTCTGATCTCTTCGACGCTGTGACTCGAAGCGACGAGCTCTTGGCGCGTCGGCGTATCGATCCCATAAAAGCAAGGCGAAATGATAGGCGGGGAGCTGATGCGAACATGGATCTCTTTCGCCCCCGCCGCGCGGATCATTTTGACGATCTTCCGGCTGGTCGTCCCCCGGACGATCGAATCATCGACCACCACCACCCGTTTTCCATCCAGGATCTCACGCACCGCATTCAACTTGATCTTTACGCCGAAATGGCGGATCGACTGCTGCGGTTCGATGAAGGTCCGGCCGACATAATGATTTCGGATCAGCCCCGTATCGTACGGAATTTTGGACGCCTCGGCAAACCCCAACGCAGCAGGAACTCCCGAATCGGGAACGGGAATGACGATATCCGCTTTAATATCTCCTTCCCGCGCCAACTCCATTCCGAGCCGCTTTCGGATATAGTAAACATTCCGATCGAAAACACGGCTGTCGGGCCGTGAGAAGTAGACATATTCAAAGACGCACTGCGCCGGCGAAACCTTGGTAAAGGGCTTAAACGAGAAGACCCCTTTCTCGTTGATCTGAACGATCTCGCCCGGCTCGATGTCGCGGACATATTCGGCATCGATCAGATCAAAAGCGCAGGTCTCCGAAGCAAGGACATAACCTTCTTTCATCTTCCCAAGGCAGAGAGGCCGCACCCCATACGGATCGCGAACACCGATCAGACCCTCTTCCGAAAGAAAGAGAAGAGAGTAGGCTCCGCGGACACGCTCGCATGCATCGACAATCCGTTGAACGAGGCGCTCTTGCCGGGAATGAGCGATGAGGTGGATGATGACTTCGCTGTCCATGGAAGATTGAAAGATGGCGCCGTAGGCTTCCATCTCATCGCGCAGAAAGCTGGCATTGATCAGGTTGCCGTTGTGCACCATCCCAAGGGTGCCCAGGGCATAATTGACCATCAGCGGTTGGACATTTTCGAGACAATTGTCGCCGGTGGTCGAGTAACGATTGTGACCGATGGCGGCGTTTCCCTTCAGCTTTCTGAGGCGGTCCTCAGAGAAGATGTCGGCAACGAGCCCGGTTCCTTTTTCCTGGTAGTAGGTATTGCCGTCATGGGTGACAATGCCGCTCGCCTCCTGGCCGCGATGCTGGAGGGCATAAAGACCGAGGTAAGTGAGATTGCCCGCCTCCGGATGGCCATAGATTCCGAAGATGGCACACTCTTCTTGCAGCTTATCGAATAGTGATTCGTCCACCTGACTCACCCGTTGTTAATAAAAACGTTAATCAAAGTATTTTCCCAAACCCCTCGAGTAGGCCTCTTTCATCTCCGAAACGGAGAGATGGATCGCCTGCTCCTTTCCTTCCAACCGGATATCGAGAGAGCCTCCTCCTGTTGTCCCCAAAACCGAGTGACCGACCCCGGCTTCTGCGATGAGGGCCTGCAATCTCGAAAGAGATCGCTCCGGGACGCTGACGAGAATCCGCGACTGCGACTCACCGAATAGATAGGCATCCGGCCGGATCGTCCCCGGATCCAGTGCAATCATAGCACCCAGAGAGGTCGGAGACAAGATGCAACTCTCAGCAAGGGCCACCGCCAATCCCCCTTCGGAACAGTCGTGCGCGGAGGAGAGAATCCCTTCCCGTGCTGCGGTGAGAACGACCTTCTGGACCCCCTTCTCCTTCTCAAAATGAAGGATCGGCGGATAACCACGCTCTTGGGAATGGAGAACCTTTAGGTATTCGCTCCCTCCCAGCTCTTCGAGCGTCTCCCCGATCAGAACCACCACCTCATTCGGCTCCTTGAATCCCGCGGTCAGAGGGCTCTTCATCCCTTCGATCAGGCCCAACACGCCGACAATGGGGGTTGGATAGATTCCCAGGCCCCGCGTCTCGTTGTAGAGGCTGACGTTTCCGCTGACGACCGGGATTTTGAATTGGTCGCATGCCTCGCTCATCCCCTCGACGCAAAGGGCGAAAGACCACATCACCTCCGGCCGCTCCGGATTTCCGAAATTCAGACAATCGGTCAGCGCAATCGGTTTCGCGCCGACGCAGACGAGGTTCCGCGCCGCTTCCGCCACAGCGATCGCGCCGCCATAGTAGGGGTTGAGCAAGCAGTAGGTGCTGTTTCCGTCGACGCTGATCGCCAGGGCGCGATCGGTCCCTTTGATCCGGACCACCGCCGCATCCCCCCCGCCCGGCCCGACCACCGTATTGGTTTGGACCATATGGTCGTACTGGCGGTAGACCCACTCTTTGCTTGCCAGGGACGGCGAGCCGAGCAACGTCCGTAGGGCTTCGGAATACGATTTCGGCTCCTGAATTGATTCGATATTGAGCGATTGAACCAACTCCTGGAACTTTGGGGTGGCGATCGGACGCTCATAAACCGGCGCTTCGGAGGTCAACGCCGACACCGGGATCTGCGCTACAATCTCGTCCCGGTTCTTGATCGTCAGCAGCCGTTCTTCGGTGACCTTTCCGATCACCGCCATATCGAGATCCCACTTCTTGAAAACCGCCTCCACCTCGGCTTCTCTCCCTTTCTGAGCGACCAGAAGCATCCGCTCTTGGGATTCGGAGATCATGAACTCCTCGGGCGTCATTCCGGGCTCGCGGCTCGGCACCTTGGAGACGTCGATTTCGATTCCGGTTCCGCCGCGGTGGGCCATTTCGGAGGACGAGCTCGTCAGACCGGCCGCCCCCATGTCTTGGATGCCGACCACACAACCGGTCTGCATCACCTCGAGACAGGCCTCGAGGAGGAGCTTTTCGGTAAAGGGATCGCCGACCTGGACGGTATGCCGCTTCTCTTCCGATTGGCCGAGCTCCGCGCTCGCCATCGTCGCCCCGTGGATGCCGTCGCTTCCGGTCTTCGAGCCGACATAGATGACCGGATTCCCGACACCGCCGGCCGCCGCCGTCACGATCTCTTCCTTTTTCGCAATCCCAAGGCAGAAGACATTCACAAGCGGATTCTTCGAATAGATCTCGTTGAAGTAGATCTCCCCGCCGACCGTCGGAACCCCCATGCAATTGCCGTAACCGGCAATGCCGGCGATCACCCGCTCGAACAGGTAACGGTTCTTGGGAACCTCCAGCGGGCCGAAACGAAGCGAGTTGAGCAGCGCCACCGGCCGCGCCCCCATCGTGAAAATATCCCGCAGAATGCCGCCCACGCCGGTCGCCGCGCCCTGGTACGGCTCGATAAAGGAGGGATGATTGTGGCTTTCAATCTTAAAGGCGGCGACCCATCCTCCGCCGATGTCGACCACCCCCGCATTCTCGCCCGGTCCATGGAGGACATGCTCCCCTTGCGTCGGAAAACGTTTCAAGTGAACCTTCGAGCTCTTGTAACTGCAGTGCTCGCTCCACATCGCGGAGAAGATCGCAAGCTCCGTGGTGTTCGGCTCGCGACCGAGGAGCGCGACAATTTTCTGATACTCCTCATCGGTCACCGGATGGGCCGGTCGTTCCGGGGGCCGCCCTTGATTTTGGGCCGTTTTCTGAGGGTCTGTCATGGATTCTCCAGATATCGTGATTCGTAATCCGTGAATCGTTATTCGTAAAATCTTTACGTTTAACGAACGGGGGCAGCGCGCTCCCTGCGAGAGCGGCGGAGAGATTCAAAGAGTTTGATCCCATCTTCGCCGCCAAGGAGGGGATCGGCGACGCGCTCCGGGTGGGGCATCATGCCGAGGACATTCCCCGCCTCATTGGAGATTCCGGCGATCTGGTCGATGGAGCCGTTCGGGTTTGCTTCATCCGAGACCGCTCCTTCCTTCGTAACATAGCGGAAGACAATCTGATTTCGCTCCTTCAACCGCGCTAACCCGGCGGGATCGATATAATAATTTCCTTCCGCGTGTGCGATCGGAAGCGAGAGAACCTGACCCGGTTGATAGAGCGAGGTGAACGGGGTTTGATGATTTTCGACCCGAACAAAAACCGGCTTGCAGATAAACTTGAGGGAGCGGTTCCGCCGGAGCGCCCCCGGAAGCAGACCCGACTCAACCAAAATTTGAAATCCGTTGCAGATCCCGAGAACCATTCCCCCCTTCGCGGCGAAATCGACCACCCCCTTCATCACCGGAGAAAAACGGGCGATCGCCCCCGCCCGGAGATAATCGCCATAGGAAAAGCCCCCCGGAATAATCAGGGCATCCACATCCGGAATTTTTGTCTCCTTATGCCAGATGAAGGTGGTCGGCTCTTTCAGGATCCCACCGGTGACGTAATGACAATCTTGGTCACAATTCGACCCGGGAAAAACAACGATTCCGAAACGCATTCTATCCTCTAATTCTATTCCGTCTTTAATAAATCCCTGACGATCTTAAGAAGCTCGTTGGTTTGAATCGGTTTGGAAAGGTAGGCATTGGCTCCCAAGGCAAGCCCTTTTTCTCGGTCGGTTTGGGAGCCTTCCGTCGTGACAATCACAATCGGGGTCGATCGATAGGCGGGATCGTTTCGAATCATGCTGACCAGCTTGAGCCCATCCATCAGCGGCATATTGATATCCGAAACGATTAAATCAAATTGATTTTCCTTCAACTTCTTGAGGGCATCGACGCCGTCGCTCGCCTCAACGATCTTGGAGTTCGGAATTCGTTTCAAGCTGAAGGTGATCAGTTGACGCATCGTCGGCGAATCTTCGACGACGAGGAAACGGATGTCAGCCATTTTGCCCCCAGGAATCTTCTCGACCGCTCAACAGGTCAATAAAACCTTGAATCGTTGATAACTTTCTGGCCGATTGCGAATAAAGTTTGGCGCTGAAAACCGCCGTGGCGGCATGCCCCGCCAACATGGTGAAAAGCTCTTTGTCGACGTGGGTCAATGTCTTTTTCTTTTGCTCCAGGAGCGAAAAAACGACGATGACCCCGAGCGTTTGATCTTTGATTTTCAGCGGGATGCAAACAATCGGACGAGGCTCCCCTTCGACACTTCCCACGCTTAAATCGCTTTCGAAGAAGTTTTCGCCGCTTTGGACCGCCCGGCCGATAACCCCTTCGCCGATCCGGGCCTTGCGGATTGTCCCCTCTTCCATCCCCTCGGAAGCGATGGTCGAAAGAACCCCAGAGGCTTCATCCAGCAACATGATCACAAACCGCTCGGCCCCGACCAGGTTGATCATGATTTCGATGATGATTCGAAGCACCTCTTCGAAGTCGAGGGTCGAGTGGAGCTGATTGCTGGCGACGTAGAGGTTGGCCAGGTTGTTGTTTTCCTCTTCCACTTCCAAATACTTTGAAGCGAAGCCCTTATTTTCCTCTTCAACCTCCTTAAAACGGTTGATCAGGCGGTTGCGCTCTTCCTCAGCCTTGGCCAACTGCTCCTGAAGCGCTTTTACTTCGACCGGATTGGAAAGCTGGACCAACCCGTTCCTTTCTTCTTCGAGCTTGAGGACCGTATATCGGAGCCGCTCGTTCTCCTTGAGCAATTCTTGAGTGAATTCCTCCCCCTTCTTGAATACCCTCAAGAACTCTTCAGCCTTTTTCGCGATCTCGTTTTCTCTTCGCTCCATAAGCGATTTCCTTCCGGATTTGAAGGCCTTGTGGATTATAACACAGCCTATTTCAAAGCGCCAACCCTATTTTGGAAGACGCCGATAATACCGCGTGATCTCCGCCGCAATCTTATACAACGGCAAAACGTGATCGACGACCCCCGCTTGAATCGCCTCTCGCGGCATTCCAAAAACAACCGACGTTTCCTCCGACTCCGCCAACGTGATTCCACCCCTTTCCTTCACTCTGGTTAATCCGATCTTCCCATCATCTCCCATCCCGGTCAGGACCACCCCAAAGACCCCCTCCTTGAAGAACTCTGCGGCGGAGATCATCATCAGATCGACCGAGGGGGCGTATCGATCGGCCTCTCCCTTCGCTTTCAGGCAGGTATGAATCCGGGAGCCGATCTTTTCAAATAAAAGATGATAACCCCCGGGGGCGATATAAACCCGTCCTGCTTCCAGCGGTTCCCCGCCGCCGACCTCCGAGACCTGCAAGCGGGAAAGTTTGTTCAGGCGTTCCGCAAAAGATTTGGTGAATCCCGGCGGCATATGCTGGGAGATCACGACCGATACGGGAAGATCCTCCGGAAGATTCGAGATGATTTCAACCAGGGCGGGGGGTCCCCCCGTCGATGCCCCGATCGCCAAGAGCCGGGAGAGGCCTTCTTTCTGTTTGGGGGGCTGAAGAGAAACCTCGATCCGTTTTTTGGAACGGGTGAGCTTGGAATACTTTTTTGACAAGCTCTCCTTTGGAATTTTAGAAAGGGTCTCGATTTTGGAGATGAGCGCATCCGGTTGCTCCAGGAGCGTTCCGTTCGGTTCCGGTTTTCCATAGAAATCGCACGCTCCCAGCTCCAGCGCCCTGAAAACAGTGTAGCCGTCGGATCGGGCGGAGACGACCAGCACCGGTGTCGGATAATAGGCCATCAGCCAGCGGAGAAAGGTGAACCCGTCGATATGAGGCATCTCCAGATCGAGGAGAATGACATCAGGCTTTTTCTCGACAACAAGCCTCATCGCCTTTTCGCCGTTTTCCACCAATCCCGCAACCGCCAGGTGGGGATACTTTTGAAGAATGACATTGATCATTTGTCTAAACAACGGCGAGTCGTCAACGATCAGAAGTTTGATCGGCGTTTGTTGAAGCTTTTCCCTTCTCCATCTCTTTCCTCTCATCCATTCTTTGCCAGAAACGGCTTTTGGTAAACGAGATCGTTCTTAAAATGTTTTAACGTATACTGGGTGGAGAGATTCATCAACGACTCGGAATGGCCGAGGAGGAGATACCCCCCTTCTTTCAGCTTTCCATAAAACCCCTCGATGACCCGCTTCTTAACGGTCATGTCAAAGTAGATAATCACATTCCGGCAGAAGACCGCGTTCACTGCGGGAAGCAGAATCCATCTCTCCCGGTCGTTCAGGTTCAGGTGGAGAAAAGTAACATTTTTTTTTACCCGATCGTTGATTTTAAATCCGGCCGTTTCTTTCGTGAAATACTTCTTTTGAAAATAGGGGTCCATGGAGCGGAAGGAGGTCGGCTGGTAAATTCCGCGTCGCGCGCTCTGAAGGACATTTTGGCTGATATCGCTGGCATAAATTTCAACGTTCCAATCATGGAATAACGGACTTTCCAGGATTAACATGGAGAGGGTATACGGCTCCTCGCCGGTGGAGCAGCCCGCGCTCCAGATCTTCAACTGTTTTGTTTTTTCCTCCATATGGGCCAGTTCCGGAAAGATCTCCTGACTAAACGTCTGAAGCTGATGATTCTCCCGAAAGAAGTAGGTTTCATGGATGGTGATAATGTCGATTAAAGAAGCCAGCTCCTCATCCCTTTTCAGGTCGTATTTTAAAAAATAATAATAATCACGGAAATTATCGAACTGTTTCCGCTTGACGCTTTGCTGCAATCGGCTTTCCATGATGAACTTCGAATCGTCGGAGAAATAAATCCCCGAGATCTCATAAATCATATCTCGAAGAAGCCGGAAGACCTCATCGTTCAGAACGATCTGCTGGTCGCAGGGATTCATTCGTTTCCAATCAACATGGGTCCGCTCTCCGATTCGATCTGGGAGAGGGACTGGCGCGCGGTTTCACGAACCATCGGATCCGAATCGGAATCGGCCATCTCTTTCAATCGGAGGATCGAGGAGCGATCCCGAAGGCGACCGATGGCCCGAATCGAGGCCACCCGGACGGTCCAATTCAGATCGCTCAGAAAACTTTGGAGGAGCGGAACCACCGAGGGCTCGCTCAAAAGACCCAAAGCCAGAATGGCCGCTTTCTTTACATCGAGGTCCGGATTGTTTGTCTCGGCCAAAATGAGCGGGAGCGCCCATTTTTCCCGGCGTTCGCCGAGAACGGAAAGGGTGGAGATTTTCACGGCGCCGACCCGGTCCGAGAGCAATTCGAGCAGGAGGGTTCGGGCCTTTTCTTCCTCGACCCGGGCCAGAATCGGAGGGATCGCCGACCGAACCCAGATATTCTCGTCGTGAACAAGCGGATGCAGGGTGTCTGCCAGATTGGCAAGGTGCCCGATCTCATCCCCCGCCAAAATCTTGAGCGCCGCCAGACGAACATCGGCAGACTCATCACCCAGAGCAAGGAGAATATGTTGGCTCACCTCCGGTGAATGAAAACAACCCAAGGCGGCTACGGACGCTTTTCGAACGCTCTGCTCCGGATCGCTGAGGAGGAACCGCAAGGGTTCGATCGCTTTTTCCTCTCTCACCCGTCCCAAAAGAAAAGCGGCGTTGCTGCGAAGCGCCGAAGAATCGTGGCGTAGATAATCGAGGAGTGTCGTCCGGGGAGAGCCTCCTTCATCTGTAATAAGGCCTTGACCGCGCTCTCCTGTACGTTCGGGTAAACATCGGTCAGAACGGGCAATAACGCGCCGATCGTTCCGGGATCTCCGACTTCTCCCAAGGCGGCCGCGGCCGATTGGCGAACATGGCCGCTGCGATCCTGCAACAGTTCCAAGAGAGCCGGAACCACCCGGCGCCCCCCGATCCTTCCGAAGACGGTCGCCATGACCTCCCGAACAACGTCGTCCTGTCCGGACAACCCCGCGATGAGCGGCTCGATATGCTCCTTGCCGATTGAAACGAGCGCAGAGAGGGCTTCCTCCCGGCATTCACTGTTGATCAGCGGAATGAGGATTGAAACGCTTCGGGCCTCCGCCACCCATCCGTACATACGGATTGCGGCCCGCCTCAAAAAGGAATCCGCATCCTGAACGGCATCGTCGAGAAGGGCGCAGGTCGAATCTTGGTAGACTTCCTTCACACGGCGATGAATCACGGCGCGATCGGTCGTCGATTGTCTCGATTCCAATGCGGCGATCGCCTTCAGGGCGGAGCAGCGGATGCTCTTTGAGCCCGATTGAAGGGCCGCCGTCAACGCCTCCAAGACCCGCATGTCTCCCATCGCCCCGAGCGCTTCCAGGCCGGCCCGTCTGTACGGATTCTTCGCCAGAAGACCGATCAGCGGTTCCACCGCACGGGAATCGCCGATCTGCTCCAGGGCCTTCACCGCCGAGAAGACGAGAAGCGGATTCTCCCGCGTTAAAATCTCCAACAGTGGGGGGACCGACACGGGATCTCCGATTTTTCCCAAGGCTTCGACCGCCGAAGCGGCGATATTCTCGTTTCGATCCGACAAGAGGGCCACCAAGGGGGGGACGGCCTTTCTCTCCTTGATTTCACCCAGCGTATCGATGATCAGCTTCTTGACCTCGTCATCGGTGCGGCGAAGCGAAAAAAGGAGGGGATCGACAGAGGTTTTTCCGAACTGAATAAAGACCTCGACCGCCGCATTCCGCATCCCGATATTCTTCTCTCCGCTGAGACGGTCGATCAGTTGATGAACGATCCGATTTCGATCGACCCCCTCCAGCAGGATGGCGGCCGCCATTTTCCGAACCCTCCAATCGGAATCGCCCAACGCGGTGATGGCGGGGTCGATGACCGAGGCATCGGGAAGACCGGCCAATGCATTCAATGCGGAGAGTCTCACCTCCACATCCGGACTCGTCAAACGTTTCGCAATATCTTCTTGAACAGATCGCATGGATCCCCGAAAAGAATCGATCAACCGCCCAACGGGCGATCAGCCCTTTTTCTTCCTGATAAAATCTTCGAAGGCCTCTTTATAAAAATCCCGCACCTTTTGGACTTCCGGAGCGACCCTGGAATCGTAGTGTTTTCTTCCCTCTTCGATTTCCTCTTTCAGCAGTTCATAAAACCGACCGGAGCGTATCCCGTCTTCGACCTTCTTTTTATTGTAAAGAACGATGTCGGAGACGATGATTCGCGCCAGCCGCTTGGCGTCCTCGTGCTCCTTCGGCTCCGGCGTTTTTTCGGTCGGCGGCTCAAGGGCCGGGGGGGGACCACTCTCATCCAAGGTAATACCGGCTGGCTGCTCGACGCCAAGGGTCTTTCCCTGATCGATTTCCGGCGAAATCGACCCCATTTCGGAGGGCTGGGTCCGTGCCGTTTCCTCCAAAGAGGGCATCGACGTCTCTCTCAGGACGGGATCCCTGGAGGTTTCGGCCGCAGGGGGCGGGACGGGGGAATCGCCGTTCTGCTTCCGATTCAAATGTTTCCGGATTCTGACGAGAAGATCCTTCTCGACATGATGGCGTTCGATATAATCGTCGGCGCCGAAAAGGGAGCTCGGTTGTCTCCGATATTTATTGTTCTTCTCATAGATGGAGGCCATCAGGATGACAATCGTCTCCTTGAGGCGGTCGTCTTTTTTGATCATATTGCAGAATTCGCTCCCCAACCCATCGGGAAGACCGACATCGATCAGCGCGATCGCAGGGCGTTGCCGGTTTAGAAGAGGAAGGATTTCCTTTCCCGAGTTGGCTTCGACCACTTTGAAACTGGCCCCGGAAAGGAGCTCCTTGATCATCTCTTTGGTCCCCTCACCGTCGATCGCAACAAGCACCTTCTGAGGATCGATGGCGGCGGGGAGAGGATCTTCTTGGAGCGGTTCTACCGACCGCGCCGGGGTCGCCGCCGGCTTCGATCGTTCCGGGGCTGCCGTCCCCTCATTTTGCGGGGAGGGGCTCTTGAACGCGTGCGCCCCTTTTTCCACCAGGATTTCGACGACGATTTTTGTTTTTAAAATGGACCGGCATCCCCTACAAACCAGGGCGGTATCCTCGTCGAGATGTTTCATGTCGAGCGCGAGTTCCGTTTGACACTTTGGGCATTGTACAATCATTCCCCGCTCCTTCCCTTCCGATTACAGCTTAAATCTCGATATTTCCGCTTCCAGTTGCTTGGATTGGCGCATCAGTTCCTCGACGGAAAAACCGACCTTTCCGACGGTGTCGACGTTTTCGTGGGTCACCTTCTTGATCTGATCGATGGCGTGCATAATCTCTTCGCTCTGAACCTTCTGGTCCGACGTCGCATTGGCGATCTCTTGGGCCAGGCGGGAGACCTCCTCGACCGTCTCGGTGACCTTCTTCATTCCTTTTGAGTGAGACAATAAAACGGACTGAAGCCCCTGCGTGATCGATTTCATCCGGTGAGTGGCCTCGATGATCTGTTCAGAGCCTTTGCTTTGCTCATTGGTCGCTTTGGCGATTTGGTGCACCATTTGGTTGACCCGCTCCATCGAGGTGGTGACCCGCTTCACGCTCTTCGATTGTTCTTCCATCGTATTCGCCACGAAGGTGATCTTCTGGGTCGAATGGCTGATGCTTTCCACGATTTTTCCGAGGGCGTCGTGAGCCGAATTCGAGAGGACCACCCCCTCCTCGACGCGGGCGTTCCCGACATCGATCGCCTCCACCGCCATCTTTCCCTCGGACTGGAGCGCCTTGATAATTTCATGGATTTCGTGTGTCGATGCGGCGGTTCGATCCGCCAACTCCTTAATCTCATTCGCCACCACGCTGAAGCCTTTTCCATGCTCCCCGCCTGGGCGGCGATAATGGCGGCATTCAGCGCCAGCAGATTCGTCTGTTCGGCCACTTCATCAATGACATTCAAGAATCGGCCGATGTTCTCCGTCTGCTTTTGGAGATTGCGGATGACCCGGCCGACCTCGGTCGAATATTCCTTGATCCGCGTCATCCCGTCCATCGTCATTTCAACCGTTCTCTTTCCGGCGTCTGCATTGACGCTGACCTCGCGTGAAAGATCAACGGTCTGAACCACATTTTCGCGCATTTGGTTGAGCGATTGATCCATCTGGATCATTGCGGAAGAGGTGACCTCCGCCTCTCCGAGAAGCGTTTCCACATTTTCATCGATCTTCTTCACCGAGGACGACATCCAAAGGATCGAGGAGGAGGCGTCTTCGACCGAGGTGTTCAGGATCGTCATGTTTTTCGCAATCTCATCCATCGCGAACGTCATTTGTTGGATCGCGCCGGCGCTTTCCTTCGATGCACCGGCGAGGCTTTCGCTGGTTTCGGCCACGCTGCGGATGCTGCTGTTCATCTGCTCGATGGAGACGGAGGTCGCCTCGGTCGCATTGATCTGAATTTCCGCCCCCTGCATGATCTCGCGGCTCCCTTCCATGACCCCGCTCGAGGTGGAGGAGACATTCTTCGCCGCCGTCAGGATTTGCGCGATCAAATTGGACATCTTTTCGGCGAAGAGATTGAATCCGCCCGCCAACCTTCCGATTTCATCGCTGCTCTTCACCTCCAGCCGCTTGGAGAGATCTCCCTCTCCGCCGGCGATGTCTTGAATCCGCTCCGACACTTTGATGAGCGGTTTCATCGCCAGTCGGCTCATCGAGAATTTCAGAGTAAATCCGGTGATCAGGAGGGTCGCCGTCGAAAGAAGGAAGAGATTTCGCTTTTGATCCTGAATATCGGCGTGCATCCCTTCGATCGAGGTGGAGATCATCAGCACCCCCCGCAGCTTGTGGTCGGAATTATGGCAAAGGAAGCAGCGGTCAAAGTTCGGAAGCGGCTTCAGATAGGTCATGACATTTTGATCGGCGATCTTTTCAAAATAATAGGTGTCCGGCTGCATCGGATCTTGAACATATTCCTGAAAGGCGGTTTTGAACTCCGGGATATCGACCCCGTCGGCCACATTATGCTGCTTCTCCCGGTGATTGCCGACCCATTCCGGCCTCAATCCGCCCGGAGCGCGGGTTTTGACATCGTTCAGGGTGATAAAATCCTGAAACGCCTCTTCCGTTCCGTTTCCCGTCTTTCCCCGGATGATTTGAATGCGAACCATCCCCGGTATGTCTTTCAAATCTTCAATGATATGGCGCGCGATATCGGCCCGAAAGTTGACCATGCTTCGATCCAATGTCCGATGAATCGAGGAGGCGAGCATTTCTGATTTCTGACGTGTTTGAGAGATCGAATACTTTTCGATCCTCTCCGAAAGGAGGTAATAGAGAATCCCGAATCCGCACACGAGAAACGTCAGGATGATCGCAAGGATCTTCAATTCGAGGTGATTCGCCAGGTAGGTTTTGAGTTGTTTCATTGCTTCCTCTTATTTTGAGGAGAGAGATCCGCTCCATTCAATGTCGTTTGGCTGAGCGTCTCTAGCTCGGATGTTTCGGCCGCGGTCCATAATTGCTCTAGGTCCAGCAGAACGATCAAGCGCTCACCCACCCTGTAAATTCCCTCTACATACGCTGCGTTTTGATCCATGAACGATTCTGTTTTTTGGATTTGATCCTCGCGCACCGCCATCACCTCATTCACGCAATCGACAATCAATCCGATCTTCTGTTGACGCACTTCGACAATCAGGATATGCTCCGGCACACCCGGTGGAACCGCCGCCTTGAATTTTTTCCGGCTGTCAATGACAGGAACAACGGCTCCCCTGAGGTTGATGACCCCTTCGATTCCTTCCATCGCCCCCGGCAGAGGATGGACCGCCTTCGCATAAATAATCTCCTTGATTCGCTCGATGGAGACCGCGTATTCGATTCCTGAAGCGTTGAAGCGGACGATTCTCTTTTCCGCCTTGACCTTTTCTTCTTTTTTCGTTTCTTTGAACAGCGGCATGTCAGTCGTCACACTTTATATCGGTTGATCTCTTCCTTTAAGATGCTCGCTTGTGTGATGAGGCTTTCGACCGCATCATTCATCTGTTGCGCCATCTGCATACTGACCTGTGTAATCTGGTGTATCTCTAAAATCGATTTGACGATCACTTCACTCCCTTTTTTATGCTCGCTCATTCCCCGGCCGATCTGCTGAATCCGTATGGTCACATCCTCGACCGCATCACTGATCTGTTTGCTTCCGTTCGCCTGCTCTTCCGTCGAGATCTTTACCTGGCGTGTAATCGACCGCATCTTCTCCGAGGCCTCGGTGATATGCTCGATTCCTTTCCCCTGCTCCTGCATGGCCCGGTTGATCTGTTGCACCATTGTGTTCATCTTTTCCATCGCCTGACTGACCTGGTTGATCGCTTGGACCTGTTCATAGGTCGCCTTTTCAATTTGGCGCGACATGTTCGATGATCGCTTTGAGACATCCAGAATCTTGTTCAACGATTCACGCGCATTGACGGAAAGGCGGACCCCTTCTTCGACGCTTTGGGACCCTTCGTTGATCGAAACCACCGCATCTTTCGCCTCGGATTGCACATCCCGAATCAGCTGCGCGATCTCTTTCGTGGAAGAGGCCGTCCGATCGGCCAAATTCTTAATCTCATCCGCGACGACCGTAAACCCTTTCCCTTGCTCACCGGCCTGCGCGGCCAGAATGGCGGCGTTTAATGCGAGCAAATTGGTCTGCCGGGTCACTTCGTCGATGACGGTGAGGATCTTCCCGATATGCTCCGTCCGTTCATCCAGTTTATTGATGACGTTGGCCGATTTTTCGACCGTTCGTTTGATCTTTTCCATCCCCTCGATTGTTTTCTCAATTGCATCCATCCCCAAGTCGGTCGCATCCTGACTTACTTTCTCCGTCATCACGGCCGACTCTTTCGCGTTTTTCTCCACTTCCCGGATCGATGCATTGACTTCATTGATCGAGGCGGTCGTCTCCACCGTATTCATCGAGAGCGCGTCGATATGCTCGACCACCTGCTTAATGGAACTCGACATTTGAATCAGAGAGGAGGCGGTGTCTTCGACCGATGAGGAAAGGGTCACGGTGCTCGTCGCCACCTGGCTGATGGCCGCGCTCATTTCGATGAGCGACGAAGAGGTCGCCTCCGCGGAGGTGGAAAGCCCGTCGATGTTCTCCGAGATACTTTTGACCGACGCATTCATCTCCTCAATCGACGACGAGGTTTTCTCCGCCGCTTTCGCCTGATGGGTGGCCCCTTCGTTGATTCTGCGTGCATTGATCATGACCTTGTCGGCGACCGCCGTGACCTGTTGAGACGTATCTTGAATTCTTTTAATCATTCCCTTCAGCCCGTCCGACATCTGTCCCAACGCGTTGGCGAGGACGCCCACCTCATCTTGCGTCTTTACCTCGACCGGTTGCCTGAAATCTCCACCGGCAATCTTTACGGCCAGCCCCGCCATCTGTTCAAGGGGAGCGATGATGATGCGCGTGAACACCAACGAGACGAACATTCCAATCCCGACCAACGCGCCGAGGATGGAAAGGGTAACCAGAAAGAGCCTCTTCATTTCCGACTCGATCCCAGTCAGGGAAAGGCCCACGCGGATGACCCCCACCTTCTTACCGTCATGCGATTGCATAGCTCCCAAGTGAACCGGCACAACGACATCGAAATAACGCCCTGACGCATTTTGATAACGGTAGACCGTCGGTTCTAACGTCCTCGACGCTTGGACGGTGAGTGGATCCTTCAAGGTCTTTCCGTTTTCCCTCTCATCAGAATGAATGATGACCTTTCCTTCGTGGTTCAAAACGGCGATATATGCGACATCCAATTCATGGGAGGGGCCGAGAATCATCTGCTCCAGCGCGGCCCGGTCTTCGACAGACACCGCAAGCGCGCCGAACTTCGCGATACCGTTCGCCAGGGCCAATCCTCTATTTTGAAGCTGACCTTCAAAGGAGTTCTTTAGCCCGATGAGCAAGGTCAGGCCGATGAGAAAGCCCATTGTTCCCAACAGCAAGCCGATGACCAGTAAAAATTTGAATTTCAATCCCCGCTTGGGTTCCGTTTGATTCATCTCTTGCATGATGGCTCCTTATCCCGCATCCTCTTTCTTTCTATCAATTGATCTGCAATGTTTTTTCAATATCCAAAAGAATGAGAAGCCGACTCTCATGTCTTGCGATATTCTTGATAAAACCGGCGTCAACGGCCGCCACGCCGGCCGGGGTCGGTTCCAAATGGCGTCTCATCAACCGGACAACATCATTCACGCGATCCACCAACATCGCCACCATTCCGTTTTCAGTGGTGCAGATGATGAATCGGCTTTTCGGTTCGTTGACGAAAGGAGCGAGCCCCAATCTCGCGCGCATGTCAAAAACGGGAATCACATTGCCTCTCAAAGTGATAATGCCTCTGATGTAAGATTGAATGCGCGGAATAAGCGTAATTTCGGTCAATTTCGTGATTTCCTGAATCACCCCGATATCCACGGCGTATTCTTCATCCTCAAGATTGAAGGTGAGCAACTCCAGCTCCTCAGGGGCGACATCAGACGTCTCTTCCTCCATCGGCAACGCCGTTTCACTCGCATCGGGAAGCGCCTCCTCCAAAGAAGAAACCGGCATCGGAGACGAAGGGGAGGTGCTTCCGCTTCGGTCGCAACCGATTCCGGACCGATCAAACCCTCTCCGGCTTCAACCGCTTCCCCGCCTCGGGAGCGCATTTCACCTCCGGGAACGCTCGCTGCTCTTTTGACATACGCCGAGGGGGCTTATTTTGCCGACTCTTCTTGGCCATTCTGCCTTATCCGCTTGGACCAACTTTCTCTCACTTTCTGCGCCGCTTTACTGACCAGAAAGCCCTCATCCGTAAGCGCCTTTACCTCTTTCAAAAAATAAAAATCATCGTCGGTAAATCGCTTGAATACTTTTTTCCCATGCGGCTCCAGAATGGGCCGGATCACGCCGATCAACACCCAGTAGTCAAGCTGCCGGTGCGAAAGGTTCAACAAACCGCAGATCTCTTTCGGTCCGAGTTGTTTCGGAATGGAATCTTCCATCGATTGAACGGCCCCTCACTTTACGAACATACCGACTTAGAATCACATCCCACAGGGTTGTGGGATTTAAGAGCAGTTAAATTGCAAGTCGTATGCCTCTACCTTGAACGGATTCGCCTCTAAAATCCTTTGTGTAAACATACTCTTCTACTATTCCACTTTTGTCCCCCTCAGCGGTAATATCCCAAATATGTAAGCTCATTCACTGTCGTCTAACAAAAAACGGCATCCGACAAATCACATCCTTGTGACATTGTAAGACTTCGCGGATAGGACGATCGGAACGGATTGGCAGGTTTTGATTCAGATTGCTGTAAGGGAGGTGTTTTGTTTTAAGGAATGACTACTTGAACATTTCGGATCGGAAAACGGCGAGGTTATCCAGCGATCTCGATCTTCTTCTCTTTCCCGAGGGTCGCCTCGTCGATTAAAGAGGCGACATCCAGAACCAAAATTGTCTTACGGTTTCCAAGCTCGGTCGCGCCTGAAATCCCCGGAACATCTTTTAACAATCCCCCGAGGGATTTAATCACGATCTCCTGCTGGCCTTCGACGGCATCGACTACGAGACCGATCCGCTTCTCCGCCAGACCGACGACGATCACATAAAGTCGGTCATCGGCCGCCTTCCCCTCATCCAACTCGAAGAGGTCATTCAACCGAACCAATGAGAGGGTGTGGTCCCTCAGCTGAACCACCTCTTTTCGCTCGATGGTCTTGATCTCTTTGGAGGAAACCATCAAGCTCTCCGAGACGGAATTCAAAGGGATGGCGAATGTTTCCATCCCGACCCGGACAATCAACGCTTTGATGATAATCAACGTGATCGGCAAGGTAATCGTAAAGAGGGTCCCTCTTCCCAACGTCGTTTCGACATCAACCAGCCCGGAGAGCTTGGCAATATTCTTTGCGACCACATCGAGCCCCACTCCTCTTCCGGAAATCTCCGTGACCTGTTCGGCCGTTGAGAACCCTGGGAGGAAAAGGAAATGAATCAGCTCTCCTTCGCTATACTTTTTTCCCGGATCGATCAGGCCGCGCTGTTTGGCTTTCTTATAGATCCGATCGGCATCGATTCCGCCGCCGTCGTCCTCCACTTCGATGACGATGTGGTTCCCCTTCTGAATCGCGCGAAGATGAATCGTGCCGACCTCCGGTTTCTGCGCCTTGATTCTCTCCTCACGGCTTTCAATCCCGTGGTCGAGCGCATTTCGGATAAGATGAAGAAGGGGATCGGCCAGATCTTCCACCATCGATTTATCCATCTTGGTCTCTTCTCCGGAGACCATGAGATTGACCTCTTTATTTAAATCTCTCGAAAGCCTTCGGACCGTCCGCACCAGACGATCGAAAATCTGCCCGATCGGGATCATTCGCACCTCAACGAGCTTCTCCTGAAACTCGCTGATCCGCTTGTCGAGCATCCTCGATGCCTTCAGCAGCTCCAGGGACAATCCGGAGAAGCCCGATTGCTCCAAAAGCTCTTTGCTGATCTGGCTGACGACCGCCTTGCTCAGAACGAGCTCTCCAACCATGTTGAGCAGAACATCGAGTTTTTGAATATCGACCCGGACCGTTTGCGCCATGCTTCGAAGGGACGCCCCTTCCTGGGGAGAAAGCGAGGAAGGAGGAGCCGGGCTGGACGCCCCCTCTGAATTTAAAGGGACCGGCGCGATCGCCCCCGGCTTCGGAGAGGCCGAGCTTTCCCCCTTCTTTCCTTTCCTCTGAATTTCTCTAATCGATATCTGATCGGAGGTGATCTCCGAACCGAGCGGGGCGCTCTCCGGCGGGATGCCGACAATGAGGTTGAACTCCATTCCCCCCTCCGGGGAGGGGCTGATGCTCGGAAGGGTGGTAATGATCTCCCCCATTCTCTGGATCTTTTCGTTCAATGAAGAGAGATCGGTGTCGAATGTCTCCAGCTTGAAGCGGGCCTTCACTTCAAAAAGGGTCGCATTCGACTTGATGTTCTCAAAAAGGCGATGGCTTTCGTATTCGGTAAGGACGTTTAAAATGGAAGGATCGAGATCGACGCCGTCGAGCTGGTTCGCCCCACCTTCTTGCGGTTTTCCGCTCAAAGCGGCCTGGATCCGCTCCTCCATCTGAGAGATCTCGGGCTCTTCTTTTCCTTGAGCCGCAGACTCGATCATCTTCTGGAGCAGGTCGACCCCGTCAACCAGGACATTAAAAATCTCGGCGGAAAAGGTCAGTTTTCCCATCCGAAGCTTGTCGAGCATATCCTCAAGGTGATGGCTCACCTGGGAGACCCGGCTCAGGCCGATCATTCCGGACATCCCCTTGAGCGTATGCGCCGCGCGAAAGATCGCGTTGATCACGTCGGGGCGCACCTGAGTCCGATCCGGCAACGTTTCAATCTGCCGGAGATTTTGATGCAGCACTTCGATGAGCTCTTCCGCTTCCGGAACAAAATCATCCAAGGCTGGATCTTTTCCCTTCTCGGCCATGCCACTCCCTACTTTACGTTCAGAAGCTCCTTCACCGTCTTCTTGACTTGCTCGGGGTCAAACGGTTTCGTGATATATTTCTGGGCGCCCAATGCCAAGCCTTTCTGGATATCCGCTTGGCCATGCTCCGTTGAAACAATGATCAGTGGAATATTCCGGTAGGTTTCATTATTCTTGATGAAATGGACAATTTCGAGGCCATTGATCTCCGGCATATTGATGTCGGTCAACACTAGATCGAAGGATTGCATCGGAAGCGCTTTCAGCGCTTCAAACCCGTTGCTCGCCTGAACCGTTTCAATCCCGTCGATCTCCTCCAGGGTCGAGACCAGAAGCGAGCGCATGGTTGCCGAATCATCCACCACAAGCACTTTTTTCTTCACTTCTCCTCCAGACCCATCCCTTCCAGGTAAAACCGACGCCCGATCAGCCGGGTCCTTTTTGTCTTGTTTCCTGTAATTTTCGCTCCAGCTTCGCCTTTCCAAAAGCAAAACCGGCCACACGGACAAACGCCTCCAAGCCCTCCGTCTCCGGAATCGGCGTCTGGTGCGGAAGGTTATCTCCATAAAGAAGGGCGATGACCTCCGAACCGTTCAAGAGCGGGGTGAGAAAGACCTCTTTCGGCCATCCCCCTCCGATCTGGTCGAGAAAATAGCGATGCCACTTCTCCTGTGCCAGGACCCCCTTATAACTACTCTTCTTTGCAATCACCTCTCGAAAAAGGGACGGCTCGTTCAGAGGGATCTGGACCTCCCGTATCTTCTCATCGGCCGATTCGTCCCTGACCTGAAGGCCGAATTGACTCAAGCCCAAGATATCTTCGCTCCGGACAAGAAAAATGATGGCGCGGTTCATCACCTCGCTTGCGAACCGAAGGACAAGAAGGGTGATTTCGCTTCCGCTCGCCGGACCGGAAAGCTCTTCGATCATCGAGGTGAGTAACGCAAGATCTTTTCGGTATGTCGTTTTTTCCGGCGCATTCGCAGCGGCTCCTTGGCTGTCCTCAAGGGAAGGCAAGCCTCCTTCCGAAGTTCCTCCAGGGGGGACGGTTGCTTCGGCGCCGGAAGCCTCACTCTCCGGTGCCGGCGGAAGGGTATTTTGCTGCTCCGCCTGGTTGCGTTCATATTCATCCTGGCGCCGGCTCGCCTCCATCATCAAGAAATCAAGGTTGAGGCCTTCCTCCAGCGTCAAGTCGTTCGCAACCGGATCTCCCAGTTCGAAATGAAACGACCCGCTCTCCCAATTGAGAAAATCGCGCACCACCTCCACAAGATGATTCCGAAGCTCCTCCTCGAGCACCCCCTTCGAGATCGCGCCGGTCTTTTCCAGAATGGCCCCCACCGGCAGCTTCATTCCCCCCGTTTTCTGAAGCCGCAGCGCTTTTTCAAGCTCTTCCGTCGTGACCAGCCCCTTCTTCACCAAGGTATAACCCAGCCGGCTGACACTGTCGGAACTCCCATAAATCAGCATGCCGCGATTAAAAACAAGACGCCCCGTTCCCTCTTTCCGGATGATCGTCAACACCCCGGATCGCTTGCTTAAGCTGATGATTTGAAAAATATCGGCCAGGCCGAGATCTTCCAGGCGCCCTTCGAGGCTCATGGTGAATCACCTATTCCTTCGGATCGAGTTCGTACCGGTATGTTTCGATCACCGTATTGGCGAGGAGCTTCTCGCACATCTCCTTGATGCTTTTCTCCACTTGATCGATCGGACCCGGAGCCAGAACCAGCTCCATATACTTTCCGACCCGCGCCTCTTTGACCCCCTTAAAGCCGAGCACGGAAAGGGCATGCTCGATCGCCTTTCCCTGCGGGTCGAGGATTCCGCTCTTCAACGTAATATAAATTTTTGCTCGCATCTTTTTTACCCACCCCGATGAACTGCGCCCTCCTCTTGATGAGGCGGCTTACGCTTCGTTGAACACCCGTTTGTAAATCGTTTCGATATGGCTGACGAACTGCCGCGGATCGAAGCAAGCCTCGATCTCCTTGGCGCTCAACCGTTTCGAGAGGTCGGGGTGTGAAAGAATCGCCTTCTTAAACGATCCCCCCTTGTTGAACACCGCCATCGCCGCCGATTGAACAATCTCGTACGCCTTCTCTCTCTTCATCCCTTTCTGGATTAATAATAGCAGAACCTTCTGAGAGTAGATCGTTCCACCCGTCAAATCGAGATTTCGGGTCATCCTCTCCGGGTAAACAAAAAGCCCTTTCATGATCTTCGTAAAACGCGTCAGCATGAAATCGAGCAGGATCGTGCTGTCGGGCAGAATAATCCGCTCCACCGAGGAATGGCTGATATCCCGCTCATGCCAAAGCGGCACATTCTCCAAAGCGGCGTGGGCGTGGGAGCGAATGACCCGCGCCAAGCCGCAGATGTTTTCGCAGCCGATCGGATTGCGCTTGTGCGGCATGGCGGAGGAGCCCTTCTGCTTTTCGGAGAAGAACTCCTCGGCTTCCAGCACTTCGGTGCGCTGCAGGTGGCGGATCTCGGTCGCGAGACGCTCGATGGACCCGGCGACGACGGCGAGCGTCGCGAAGAACATCGCGTGACGGTCGCGCGGGATGACCTGCGTCGAGACCGGCTCGGGCGAAAGGCCGAGGCGCTTCGCCACTGCCGCTTCGATACGCGGGTCGATCTGCGCGAAGGTGCCGACTGCGCCCGAGATCGCGCAGGTCGCGACATCGGCGCGCGCGGCTTCCAGGCGCTTTCGCTTGGCGCGCGCGAATTCGGCATGGAAGGTCGCGAGCTTCACGCCGAAGGTCGTCGGCTCGGCATGGATGCCGTGGCTGCGGCCGATGCAGGCGTCGTTCTTGTGCTCGCCCGCGCGCCGTTCGAGCACGACCAGCAAGCGGTCGAGATCGGCGAGAAGAATATCGGCCGCGCGTGACAACTGCACCGCGAGGCAGGTGTCGAGCACATCGGACGAGGTCATGCCCATATGGAGATAACGCCCCTCCTCGCCGACCTTCTCCGTAATCGACGATAAGAAAGCGATCACATCATGCTTGACCGTTTTTTCCAATTCATCGATCCGGTCCGGATCAATTTCCGCTTTGGCCCGGATGGTCTTGAGGGCCGATTTCGGCACCTCCCCCTGCGCCACCATCGCTTCGCAGGCCAGCAGTTCGACCTTCAGCCAGGTTTCATATTTATTTTTTGATTCCCAAATCGCCGCCATCTGCGGCCGGCTGTAACGTTCAATCATTTTCAGATCTCGCTAATGAATAAGGCTGGCTCCAAACATACGATCCGTTTTTGATCCGCTGTTGAAGGGCCCTTGCTTTTTCGCCGTCTTTGACGATAAAGGTCAAATCAAACGGCTCCAGTTTTTTTGTCTCCTCCATCCCCTTGAGGAAGGATTCCATCAAAAGGACCGGGTCGAGTGAACGCGAGGGAGGAGGGAGTAATTCCATCGCGCACTCGCGCGCCTGAAGCCCCATCATCACTCCGGCGATTCGCTTGGCGATCCGGCCGAAATCGGCCGCCTCGTAAACGTTGCTGGGACCCAACCCGGCCAAAATGACCTTGGGAACCTGCATCTTCTGTTGGGTCGCTAGGAGGAGAATTTCGCCGAGCTTCCCGGTGACCTTCCCCTGCATTAAAAGGTTCGAGAAAATTCCGCCGTAGAGCCAATCGACCTCACCGGCGAATCCTCGGAGAGGCCGGACATCTTCAAAGCAGGAAACAACCAAAACTTCCGCATGCAGCTTCGTCAGCTTCCCAGAGAAGATCCCTACCCGCACTGTTCACTCCAGATGTCCCCGTCCGCCGGATGCGATCCGTTCAGGAGTTCGATACCGACTGGACAGGACCGACCGGAACGGTTACATGGCCCCGTGCTTCAGGTCGGTCAAACCGAATGACGCTTCATCCCGGTGAATTCGGTCGAGAATACCGTTCACGAATGCTCCGGAATCCTCGCTTCCATACTTCTTTGCAATTTCGATCGCCTCATTAATGGTGACCTTGGGCGGAATCTCTTTCAAATAGAGAAGCTCAAAGATTGCGAATCGCAGTATGTTTCGGTCGATTGCGGCCATCCGGTCGCGCGACCAATGCTGGGTATATTTTTCAATGATCGGATCGATTTCGGAGAGGTGCTTTAAGACCCCGTTGACCAGGATTTCGGTGAAAGCTTTCACCTGCGGAAGCGATTCGTTTTCGGTCCAGAAAGAAGGAGGAATCTCGATGCGATCCCCCGTAAAATCGATCTGAAAAAGCAATTGAAGGGCCAGCTCTCTGGCCTTTCGTCTAAAACCCATTTTTTACACCCGGTGAAGGCTTACTTTAATGTTCGATATAAATGAGCCATTTCGATCGCCGCCATGGCCGCCTCGGCCCCTTTGTTGATCTCACTTCCCGATCGCGCGATCGCCTGCTCCACGGAGCCTGTAGTCAACACACCGAAAATAACCGGGAGTCCCAGCTCCAGAGAGAGTTGTCCGATGCCGCGGCTGACCTCGGTGGAGATGTAATGAAAGTGCGGGGTCTCCCCTTGAATCACGGCCCCCAAACAGATCAGGGCGTGAAATCGTCCGAGGAGGCCCAATTTCTTGGCTGCGCCGGGAATCTCGAACGCGCCCGGCACCTTTACGACCTCGATATCTTCCGGACCGACCCCCTGTTCCCCCAGGACCCGAAGGGCCTCCCTGAGAAGCGGATCGGTGATCGTTTGGTTGAACCGGCTGACGATAATCCCGAAGCGGAACCCCGCCCCGCGGATCTCTCCCTTCCATTCTAAAACCTGAGACTGAAACGGCGGAAGGCCTCTTTTTCCCCCCTCCCGCCCTCCGCCTTCCGCTTTCCGGCATTTTTCACCACATTAGACATTATCAAGCATATGTCCAAGTTTATTCTTCTTGGTTCTGAGGTAATGGACATTCTTTTCATGCGGCGCAATTTCGAGAGAAACCCGTTCGACCACTTCCAAGCCGTAACCCTCGATCCCGACGATCTTGCGGGGGTTGTTGGTCATCAGTCGAATTTTGCGAAGCCCCAAGTCGACCAAGATCTGCGCGCCGATTCCGTAATCTCTGAGATCGGCTTTGAAGCCGAGCTCGAGATTCGCCTGGACAGTGTCTTTACCGCCGTCCTGCAACCGGTACGCTTTCAGCTTGTTGACCAAACCGATCCCCCGACCCTCTTGGTTAAGGTAGAGGAGAACGCCGGTTCCTTCCTTCTCGATCCGGCCCATCGCCGCGTGGAGTTGTTCGCCGCAGTCGCATCGCTTCGATCCGAAGATATCTCCCGTGACGCAGCCGGAATGAACACGGACCAACATCGGCTTGCTCCCCTCGATCTCCCCTTTCACCAGGGCGATATGCACCTCGTGATCGATCTCATTCTGATAAGCGACCGCATTAAAATCGCCATACTCGGTCGGCAGACGCGCTTCACTGACACGGTGCACCAGCGACTCGCGCTTCATCCGATATTCGATGAGATCTTTGATCGTTACCAGCTTCAAATCGTGCTGCTTACCGAACTCAACCAGATCGGGAAGGCGGGCCATGGTCCCATCTTCATTCATGATTTCACAAATGACCCCGGCCGGAATAAGGCCGGCCAGGCGCGCCAAATCGACCGAGCCCTCCGTCTGACCGGCCCGCTTCAGCACTCCCCCCTTCTGGGCGCGAATCGGGAAGATATGGCCGGGACGAACGAGATCGCCGGGGCGGGTGTCGGGATGAATGGCGGTTAAAATCGTGACGGCGCGGTCTTTTGCAGAGATCCCTGTGCTGACGTCCTTTCGGGCGTCGATCGAGATGGTAAAAGCGGTTCCGAAAGACGAGGTGTTCTCTTGGGCCATCGGGGCGAGTTGAAGTTGCTCGGTCCGCTCCTCCGTCAAGGTCAGGCAGATCAAGCCCCGGCCGTACTTTGCCATAAAATTGATCACTTCGGGGGTGACTTTTTCGGCGGCGATGACGAGGTCCCCTTCGTTCTCCCGATCCTCATCGTCGCTGAGAATGATCATCTTCCCTTTTTTAATGTCGGCGATTGCCTCTTCAATGGTGTGAAACTTCATAACCCTTTGTGCCTTTTGAGAAAAATTTAAATGGTGAGGATCGAATGTAAATATATAAGAAACCTGGGGTCTTGTCAAACCATGCAGCGTCTATGATGCGGGATAAGAAGCCGGAAATGTATAAAAAAGGGGCCTGTCCGTTGGGACAGGCCCTTTTTTAGGTGGAGCTTGATTTTAAAGATCGTAATAGAGGAAGAACTCATACGGATGGGGCCGCAGCCGCATCGGGTCGATCTCTTTGCTCTTCTTATATTCCATCCAGGTCTGCAGAATGTCCTCGGTGAAGACATCCCCTTTGAGCAAGAAGGCATGATCCGCCTCAAGCGCCGCCAAAGCCTCATCCAGGCTTCCCGGCATCTTGCGGACGTGGGCCGCCTCCTTCGCTTCCAACTCATAGAGATTTTTGTCCATCGGTTTGCCCGGATGGATCTTGTTCTCGATGCCGTCGAGACCCGCCATCAGAAGCGCCGCGTAGGCGAGATAGGGGTTCGCGCCCGGATCGGGGAAGCGCACTTCGATGCGCTTCGACTTCGGACCCTGGCCGAAGGGAATGCGCACCGAGGCCGAGCGGTTACGCGCCGAGTAGGCGAGCAGCACGGGCGCCTCGAAGCCAGGGATCAGACGCTTGTAGGAGTTGGTCAGGCAGTTCGTGAAGGCGTTGATCGTCTTCGCGTTCTTGATGATGCCGCCGATGTAGTAGAGGCAAAGCTCGCGAAAGATCGGCGTAACCCGAACCGGCGAAGAGCGGCTTGCCGTCGCGCCAGATCGACTGATGCACGTGCATGCCCGAGCCGTTGTCGCCCTTGATGGGCTTCGGCATGAAGGTCGCCGTCTTGCCGTGGCGCTTCGCGACGTTCTTGACGATGTACTTGTAGAGCATGAGCTTGTCGGCCATTTTGGTCATCGAATCGAACCGCATGTCGATCTCGGCCTGGCCGGCGGTCGCCACCTCGTGGTGCTCCTTCTCGACCTGGATGCCGGCCTTTTCCATCTCCCGCACCATCTCGGCCCGGATGTCTTCCTGGCTGTCGATCGGCGGGACCGGGAAGTAGCCTTCCTTGTGGCGCGGCTTGTACCCGAGGTTCCCTCCCTCTTTTCCGGCGTTCCAGATCCCCTCTTCCGACTCGATGAAGTAGTATCCGGAGTTCATGTTCTGATCGAACCGGACGTCGTCGAAGATGAAGAACTCGGCTTCCGGACCGAAAAAGGCGGTATCGCCGATCCCCGATCCCTTCAAATAAGCCTCGGCCTTTTGCGCGATGTAGCGCGGATCTCTCGGATAAGGCTCATTGCGGATCGGATCTTGAATATTGCAAACGACCGAGAGGGTCGGGATCTTGGTGAACGGATCCATGATCGCGGTATTGGGATCGGGAACGGCAAGCATATCGCTGTCGTTGATCGCCTGCCAACCCCGGATGCTCGATCCGTCAAAACCGGAGCCCTCTTCAAATGTCTTCTCTGTAAACTCGATCATGGGGACAGCAAAATGCTGCCACATGCCGGGAAAGTCGACGAATTTAAAGTCGACCATCTCCGCCTTGTTCTTCTTGGCAAACTCCATTACTTCCTTGGGTGTCATGTCTTCTCCTTTCCCTCTTCTCCGATGATTTGATGATCTTCTTTTATTTCTGATCTGGTTTTTTCTTTGCCTGATAAAAACTGCGATACCGATTCGTGATCGGCATCCGTCGGTCTTTGCCCAGGGCCCGCGGGGTCAGCTTGATCCCGGGAGGGGCCTGTCTTCTCTTAAACTCCGATAAATCGACCAAAGCGATCACCTTTGCGATGACCGCCGGATCGAATCCCATCGCAACGATTTCATCGTAGGATTTATCCTCCTCGACATAGGCCTTTAAAATCGGATCGAGAACCTCGTAAGGAGGAAGAGAATCCTGATCGGTCTGGTTGGGGCGGAGCTCGGCGGTCGGAGGACGGGTGAAGGTCCGCTCCGGGATCACCGGTTTCCCTTTTTTATTTCTTTCCGTCGCCAACTCATACACAAGCGTTTTCCAGACATCCTTGATCACGCCGAAACCGCCGGCCATGTCGCCGTACAACGTCGCATACCCGACGCTCAACTCGCTTTTATTCCCGGTCGTGAGGACCAGCCATCCGAATTTGTTCGAGAGGGCCATCATCAGGTTTCCGCGAACCCGCGACTGGAGGTTCTCTTCGGTGATGTCGGCGGGAAAATTTTTGAATTCGTGAGAGAGAAGCGAAAGATACGACTCGAAGGGCGATTCGATCGGGAGGGTGATCAACCGGATTCCCAGATTTCGCGCCAACATCTCGGCTTCCTCCTTGCTCTCCTGCGAGGTGTACCGGGAGGGCATAAACACGCCGATGACATTCTCTTTTCCGAGCGCATCGACGGCGATCGCCGCCGTCAGAGCCGAATCAATTCCTCCCGAAAGGCCGATCACCCCTTTTTTGAAACCGTTCTTATGAACATAATCGGCCAAGCCGAACGTCAGGGCGCTATACATCTCATCGAGACGCGAAAGACGATCTTCCAGAGAAGGTAAAAGGGGCTTCAACTTCCCCTTCCGTTCCGTATGACCTAAGACAATCTTCTGAACCTCCGGGAAGACACGCTCCCGCTTCTCCGTCCTGCGCCGTGGATCGTGCAGCCTGGCACGGAAAACGGAGTCGACCGACAGATCGATCATCATGAGCGATTCTCTGAACTGCTTCGCCCTAGACAAAACTTCCCCGCTTTCATTCACAACAAAGCTTCCCCCGTCGAATACAAGCTCATCCTGCCCGCCAACCAGATTGACGTAGGCAATGATCGCCGCATTGTCCCGCGCGCGGGTCGCGATCATCTCTTCTCGGAAAAGTCCTTTCCCCGCATGATACGGAGAGGCATTGATGTTGATAATCACCTCGGCCCCCCGCCCAATGCTTGCGCAAAGGTCGGCCCTTCCGGATACCAGATATCTTCACAGATATTCACCCCGAGGGTCATCCCATTCAAGGTGAAAACAGGCGCCTCTTTCCCCGCCTGGAAATAACGATTTTCATCGAAGACGCCATAGTTCGGAAGGTGGCATTTGTGGTAAACGAGCCGGACCGCCCCGTCGTGGATGACGGCGGCGGCGTTGTAGATATCTTCTTCCCGATCAACGAAGCCGACAATCGCGGTCAGCCCCTTGCATCGCTTCGCCACCTTCTGCAACGCCTGGAGATTTTCCTCGATAAACTGGGGTTTCAAGAGGAGATCCTCGGGGGGATAGCCGGAGATCGCCAGCTCCGGGAAAGCGATCAAATCGGCCCTCTTCTCTTTGGCCCGCTCGATCGCCTCCGAGATCTTTTGAACGTTTCCCGCAAGGTCCCCCACCGTACTGTTGATCTGGGCCAGCGCCAGCCGAAGGGTCCGCATCGATCTCCAAAATAAAACGCCTTGCAACCGTCGATTGCAAGGACGACATTGTCCTAAAAAAAATGGCGTCTTCTCCGCGTGGAGAAGACGCCATTGTCTTCCAAATTTCCGAAAATGAATTGAGTAGGGTTTTATCATATCGCCAAAATCTTGTCAAGAAAAATCCCCATTTCCCATCCTCTATCGTCATTCTCAAATACCGCCCCTTTCCCAACCCCCGTTTTGGACCGGGCCGCGCCGATTCTCTTCCTCTTCGGAGAGGAGATTCGAAAGGGCCTCCTCGTTATTTATTAGAACACAAGCCAAGACCTTTTCCCCTATATTGACTGACAGAAAAACCTTATGTTACTTTTTATAAGATGCCAATTATTCCGAGGTTTATCTTCATAATCTGCCTACATCTCCCCCTCCCGTTTGTAAGTGGAAACATGGAGTCCTGAATGAAGATTGCACAAATAGCTCCTCTCTTTGAAAGTGTTCCGCCCAAACTTTATGGGGGAACGGAACGGGTCGTTTCGGTATTGACCGAAGGACTGATCAGAAACGGCCATGACGTAACCCTCTTTGCCAGCGGTGATTCGAAGACCAGTGCCCGTCTCATCTCGGTTTGCCCGGAAGCGTTGCGCTTAAGCAAGGTCAAAGATCCTTACGCGGACCATATTCTTCAACTTTCGACGGTTTACGATCATGCCAAAGAATTTGATTTGATCCATTCCCACGCCGATTACTTTACCTTCCCTTTTGCCCAAAGGAGCGCAACGCCGACCGTGACGACGCTGCACGGCCGGCTCGATATGCCCGAACTTCAGGGAATCCACCGTTATTATAAGTCGCACCCGCTGATCTCCATCAGTGACAGCCAACGGGCCCCCTTTCCCTTCGCCAATTGGGTCGACACCGTTTATCACGGCCTGCCGATGGAACAGTATCGCTTTTACCCGGAACCGGGGAAGTACCTTGCTTTTCTCGGTAGGATTGCCCCGGAAAAAAGAGCCGATATCGCCATCGCCATCGCGCAGAAGACCGGCATCCCCCTGAAAATTGCCGCCAAGGTCGGCGATCAAGATCGTGATTATTTCGACACCGTCATTCGACCCCTGATCAAACCTCCTTTGATCGAATATCTCGGAGAGATCGGCGACGAGGAAAAAACCGTTTTCCTCGGCGAAGCGCTGGCGCTCCTCTTCCCGATCGACTGGCCGGAACCGTTCGGCCTCGTCATGATCGAATCGCTCGCCTGCGGCACGCCGGTGATCGCGCGGCCTTACGGCTCTGTGAACGAAATCTTGGTCCACGGAACCACCGGCTTCATTCATTCCGAGGTCGATGATTTGGCCCGCGCGGTCGAGCGGATCGGCGAGATCTCCCGAAAAGGATGCAGAGAATATGTCGAGGACGCCTTCTCGGCCGAAAGGATGGTCCGCCGTTACGAGCAGGCGTATGAAGAGGTCGTCGCCTTTTGGAACAGGCCGCTGTCGGCGGACGAGCTGGCCGAAGCGGCCTGACCTCCGGACGGACGCCGGACGAATCAAGGGATCACACCATCGCACCCTTTTTCAAGGAGACAGCATGAACGACGAGACCGCCCTCCGGGATGATTATTATATTTTAACCTCTCCGGTTGCGGCCGGAATCAGGAAGCTCAGCCTGAAACAGGACGAAGGCTTCATCGTCTGCGATAAATTCGGGAATTTCAGAAGCCGTTTTCAGGGCGAATTGGGATTTTATTTCGAGGGAACACGATTTCTCAACCTGCTGGGACTTCGGATCAACGAGGAATTTCCCCTCTTCCTCTACTCGACGGTCTCTTCCGACGACAGCGAGATTCTCGTCGATCTGACCAATCCCGACTACACGATCGACCGTCATCTCGTGATCCCCCGGAACACCGTTTTTATCCGCAAGCGGCTCCTTCTCTATCGGAATACCTTTTATCAGACCCTTCAGTTCAAGAATTTCCACACCCATCAGATCGAATTGAAGATCTGCCTCCAATACGGCGCCGACTTTTTGGACGTTTTCGAGATTCGCGGGACCGAGCGGCCGAAACGGGGCGAGCTCTTCCCGCCGGAGTATCAAAGGGGGGCGGTCTCATTCAAATATTCGGGTCTCGACCGCATTCTCCGAAGTCTTCACCTCAAGTTCGATCCTCTCCCGGAGGAGGCAAACGGGGAGGAAGCGACCTTTTTCATCCAGCTTCCGCCGCAAAAGGAGTGGGAGCTCCACCTCTCGGCGACCGCGATGACCGGAGAACGTCGATGGAACAAACGATGGAACTTCCCACAGGTGATCACGCGGGTCCGGAAAGGAATTATCAAGTGGGAGCAGGAGCGAACGCGGATCGTCACGAGCAATGAATCATTCAACCAGCTGCTCAGCCGATCCCTCTCCGACATCCGGATGCTCGAGACGGAGACCCCCTATGGTCCCTATCCTTACGCCGGCATTCCCTGGTTCGTCGCCCCGTTCGGCCGGGACGGGATCATCACCTCGCTGGAGATCCTCCCCTTTCAGCCGCAGATCGCCCGCGGAACCCTGCAATATCTCGCCAAACTTCAGGGGAAAGAAAGAGACCCCTTTCTGGATGAGACGCCGGGGAAGATCATGCACGAATACCGGAAGGGAGAGATGGCCAATCTCCGGGAGATCCCCTTCATCCCCTATTACGGAAGCGTCGATTCAACCCCGCTTTTTTTGATTTTGCTTCATCAGTACCTCTCTTGGACCGGCGACGTCGCGTTTGTCGAATCGCTCTGGCCGAATGCCCTGGCGGCGCTGGAATGGATTCGAAAATACGGCGATCTCGATCAAGACGGCTATATCGAGTACCACCGGGAGTCGCCGATCGGTCTCCAACAGCAGGGGTGGAAAGATTCACACGATTCGGTCTTTCACGCCGACGGAAAATTCGCCGATTCACCCATTGCGCTGGTTGAAGTGCAAGGGTATCTTTACGCGGCGCTGGTCGGACTCGGATCGATCGCCTCGCAGCTTGGGAAGATCAACCTGCAGATGGAGTTGATCAGCGAAGCCCAAGCATTGCGAGAGCGGTTCGATCGTGATTTTTGGAGCGACGAGAAGCAGTTCTATGCGCTGGCGTTGGACAAGGATAAGAAAAAGTGCGAGGTGGTGACCTCCAATCCGGGCCACTGCCTCTGGACGGGGCTCATCGACGACCGGAAGGCGAGGAAGATCGCAGACCGGCTTATCAGTCCCGACATGTTTTGCGGATGGGGAATTCGGACCGTTGCGGAAGGGGAACCGAGATACAATCCGATGAGTTATCACAACGGCGGGGTCTGGCCGCACGATAACGCGATTATCCTGGCCGGATTCAAACGGTACGGTCTGAATGAACATCTTCGCCTGGTTGCGACCGGCCTCTTTGAATCGACCTTTTTTCTCGAAAACGGACGGCTGCCGGAGCTCTTCTGCGGCTTTGCAAGGACGATGGGTCACGGCCCGACCCCTTACCCGATCGCGTGCAGCCCTCAAGCCTGGTCGGCCGCATCGATCTTCTCCGTCCTCAGCTCTTTTTTAGGCCTGTCGGCCGACGCGCTCAATCAACGCCTCTACTTCACCGATCCGGTCCTTCCGACCTGGCTCAAATGGGTGGAAATCACAAATCTTCAGGTCGGAAACGAGCGGGTCGACTTTATCGTCCGGGAGGGAAGAACCGGCGCCTTGATCGAGGTGACCGACAAGTCGCCGAAGGTGGAAGTTGTTACGAGGAGATGACGGCGTTAAACGAACAGCGTTTAACGTTGTTACCCCTTTCTCACCCGCCGCGCCTGCAGCACCCCTTCTACCTTCTCGATGCTTTTTAAGACTTTTTCGAGATGTTTGGTGTCGGTGATGTCGATGACGAAGTGGAGGGTCGCTTTCTTGTCCTCGGTCGTGATGATTTCGGCCTGGCTGATGTTGGCGCCGGCACCCGCGATCGAGGCGGAGACGGAGGCGAGAAGGCCGGGCCGGTCGAGGGTCAACACGGAGATATCGACCGGATGGGTCGCCGCGACCCGCTTGTCCCAATCCACTTCGACCAGCCGGTCTTTGTCGTAATCGAGCTCGTCAATGTTCGGACAGTCGACGGTGTGGATCGAAAGGCCCCGTCCCCGCGTGATGAAGCCGATGATCTGATCTCCCGGAACGGGATTGCAACATTTGGAAAGGTGGATCATGATATCATCTAAGCCGCTCACCTTCACCTCGCTTTTGGCGAGGCCGACCTTTTTGATGAACTTGTCCTTGAGCCCTTCCTTCATCCGCGGCTCCGGCAGGAGGGGCTTGATCACATGCTGCGCCGACACCTTCCCGTAACCGATCGCGACGAAAAGCTCTTCGATCGTCCGAATCCCCTGCTCCCTGAGGCCGGTTAAGATCTGATCCGATTTGAGGACCTCCGACGGGCTGAGGTTCTCCTTCCGAAGCTCCCGCTCCAGAATCTTTTTTCCGATATCGAGGCTCCGGGCCCGCTCTTCCTCTTTGATGAGGTGCTTGATCTTCGCCTTGGCTTTGGAGGTCTTGACGATTTTCAGCCAGTCTTTGCTCGGCACGTGCGTCGGCGAGGTGAGGATTTCAACCGTATCGCCGCTTTTGAGCTGATACCGGAGGGGGACGATCTTTCCGTTCACCTTGGCCCCCACGCAATGATTGCCGACCTCCGTGTGGATGGCATAGGCGAAATCGATCGGGGTCGCTCCCTTGACCAGCTCTTTCACATCTCCTTTCGGGCTGAAGATATAGACCACATCGGTGAAGAGATCGGTTTTCACCGAATCCATGAACTGCCGTGTGTCGGAGAGCTCCTGCTGCCACTCGACGAGCTGCCGAAGCCAGGCGAAGGTCCGTTCATCTTTCGGATTGAGCGTCCCCCCCTCCTTGTAAGTCCAGTGCGAGGCGATCCCTTCCTCCGCAATCCGATGCATCTCTTCCGTCCGGATCTGGAATTCGACATGCCGCCCCTCAGGTCCGACGACGGTCGTATGGAGCGACTGATAGAGATTCGACTTCGGGATGGCGATGTAATCCTTAAACCGCCCCGGCACCGGCCGCCAGAGGGAGTGGATGAGACCGAGAATGGCATAACAATTCATCTTGTTGTCGGTGATGATTCGAATCCCCATGAGGTCATAGACCTCTTCGAAAGGGATCGCCCGCTTCTCCATCTTGTGATAAATTCCGAAGAGATGTTTGTACCGTCCGGTGACTTTGCAGGTGAAGCGGTTTTCCGCCAGCTCTTTCTGAACCGTCTCAACGACCGACTCCATATATTTTTCCCGCTCTTCACGGCCGGTCTTCACCTTTTTGACGAGCGAGAGATAAATGTCGGGCTTCAAATATCGAAGACAGAGATCTTCCAGCTCCGACTTGATCCAGCCGATCCCGAGCCGATTCGCCAGCGGAGCATAGATCTCGAGCGTCTCTTGGGCGATCCGCTCCCGTTTTTCTTCGGCCAGCGCATCGAGGGTTCGCATATTGTGGAGGCGGTCGGCCAGTTTGATCAGGATGACCCGGATATCCTCCGCCATCGAGACGATCATTTTCCTGAAATTCTCGGCCTGTTTTTCCTGAACGCTCCGGAACTCGATCTTTCCGATTTTGGTCACGCCGTCGACCAAGGCGGCGATATCTTCCCCGAACTCCCGCTTCAGCTCCTCCTTTGTGTGGAGGGTGTCCTCCACCACATCGTGCAGCAGCCCGGCGACGATGGAGGGAACATCGAGCTTCAGCTCGGTTAAAATGTTGGCGACTTCAAGCGGATGCTGAAGGAACGGCTCCCCCGACTGGCGGAGCTGTCCGGCATGCGCCTTCTCTGAAAAGAGTAAGCCTTCCTCAAAGGGACACATCGGCCTGCGGCGCATAGGCGTGGATCTGCCCCACGATATCTTCCAGCGTCCGCTTCTTTGCCGGGCGTTCTTTAAAGATCAGTCGATTCAGCATCGCTCTTCCGGGGGCACTTCAATCGCCCCCCCTCCTCCGAATTCCTTTTAATCTGAGAAAAATCCGCGGCTCCCCCTGCCAGCTCCACACTTCCGGGGTAAAGGCGAGATCGACGGCCGTTCCCTCCTCAAAATCGTTCCAAGGAAGATTCATTCCGTCCGGCGCAACGACCTGGAACGTCCATCCCTTTACATCCCGAACCTTAAAGCGAACCAACCGACCAAGCTCCCCCGCAACCCGATCAATAATATATTCCGCGCCAAGAAGACCGGCTCCGGATGGGCCGGTCCGAACGGGGCCAACGGCGCGATCGCGTGAATGAAATCGAAGGTCACCTCTTCCAGCTTGATCTCGGCGTCGATCCAAAGCGTTTCGGATGTTTCGACCGAGGGAATTTCCGAGAAAACATTCACCAGCCCCTCTCGAAGAGATCGACGCGATCGGCCCGAATCGTCAGGCCGACCGCTCCGGCATGGCCGCCGAATTTCTCAAGCAGAGCGCGGCAAACCGAGACCGACCGGTGGAGGTCGATCCCTTCGACCGATCGGCCCGATCCTCTCCCGATCCCTTCCGGCGAGAGGGCGATGACGATCGCCGGACGGCGATATCGTTCCACAAGGCGCGATGCGATGATCCCGACGACCCCCGGATGCCACCCTTCCGAAGCGAGGACGAAGAGCGGAAGGCGATCCGCATCTCTCATCTCCGACACCTGTCGCTCCGCCTCTTCCCACATCCGCATCTGAATCTGCCGGCGCTCCCGATTATACGCCTCCAATCGCTCTGCCAGAGGGAGCGCTTCCTCCCGGGCGGTGGCCGTCAAGAGGACGATCGCCTCTCGCGCGTGGTAAAGACGGCCCGCGGCATTCAGCCGCGGGGCGAGACAATAACCGAGGGTCTGCTCGTTCGCGGAGGCCCGGTCTTCCCCGGCGATCTCAAGCAGTGCCGCGATTCCCGGCCGGCTCCCCTCCCGGACCACGCGAAGACCCTCGCTGACGAAGAAACGATTCTCTTCGGTCAGTGGCGCCACATCGGCGACGGTCCCCAACGCAACCAGATCAAGAAGCGGGCGGAGCCGCAACGGGGAGAGCCCCGACGCTTTAAAGAGCGCCTCCGCCAATTTGAAGGCGACACCGACGGAAGAAAGGCCCCGGAAAGGGTAAGCGGTCCCCTGAGGTCCCTCCGGGTTCAAAAACGCAACGGCGGGGGGAGCTCCTCCCGCAAGCTGATGATGATCGACAATGATGATGTCGATTCCGAAGGAGGCCGCCTCTTTAATCTCCGCGTGGGAAGTCGTGCCGCAATCGACCGTAATCACCAGCGCGGTTTCGGCCTCCCGTGCCCGCCGGAGGGGGTAGATGCAAGCCATACCCCTCCTCGAATCGATCCGGAATGTAAACATCGACAGGATAACCGAGCAGCCGGAAGGTTTCCACCAAAAGGGCGGTCCCCGTCATCCCGTCCACATCATAATCGCCGTAGATCAAAATCTTCTCATTTCTTTCGATCGCCTGAAGGATTCGCGCGGTCGCCCGTTTCATCTCCCGGAACAGGAAGGGATCGTTGAGAAGTTCGGTGGAAGGGTCCAAAAACCCCTTTACGGACGACGGCCCGACCCCCGTTGGACGAGCAGGCGGGCCGTCATCGGGTGGAGAGAAAGCCGCTCCGAGAGACGCCGCGCCGCTTCCGGTCAATGACCGGCACCTTCCAGGAAAGATCTTCTGCCGCGGCGGTCTGCCTCATAAAATACCCCCGTGCGACACTCCGCTCGGCTTTCAACTGGTTTGCTTCCGTTCACGTTCCACATGGCCTAATCGTAGAATCATCGGAAGGGATTGTCAAGCGAGGAAACACCCGAACTAAGGGAAAACTCAGAAAACAGATCATACGAAATACTTGGCGACATCGATTTTATATTTGCCGGCGTCGATCGCATTGACGATCTCATATTTAAAATGGCCGCTCTCGTTTTGCTCGCAAAGATCGATCAGCTCTCCATGCGCCTCATTCCCCTCGGCATCCATGACCCGCTTTACCTTGGGGCGGTCCCCCCGCTCCGGGTTCGGATTGGAGGTGAAGACCACGCCGATCTCCTTGGTATTCAGCAGAACCAGCGTTCCGATCGGATAGACGCCGATCGCATTGACGAAGAGCTTCATCAAGATCGGATCAAACGCCTTACCGCTTTTGCTCAACATGAACCGAAGCGCTTTATCGGGGGGAAAAGGAACCCGGTTGTAGACCCGGGAAGAGGTCAGGGCGTCGTAACAATCGACAATGCAGATGATCCGGCCGAGGAGGCTTAAGTTTCGCTTCTTCGCCAACTTGGGGTACCCGGAGAGATCGTAATTGAGATGATGCTCAAAGGCGCCGATCGTCACCCGGATCGCCATGTCGTTGACCCCCTTGAGGCGGACCAGCTCTTTGACCGAAAAAATCGGATGGCGGCGCATGACCTTCCACTCTTCTTCGGTGAAGTCGGTCGGCTTGTTCAAAACATCGAGCGGAATGCCGAACTTGCCGAGATCGTGGAAAAGCCCCGCCATGCCGAGCTCGCAAAGGCGCTTCTTGCTGTAGCCGAGCCGCTGCCCGATCGCCAGGGCCAAAATGCAGACGTTGACCGAATGATTGTAGGTGTATTCGTCGTGGCTTCTCAGGTTGGTCAATCCAAGAAGGGTCGAATCTTCCTGCATGATCAGATCGACCATCGATTGAACGATCCGCTTGGCCCGCTTCAGGCTCACCGCCTGGCGGAGCTTCACACTCTCCATTACCTCGCCGACCGCCGTCACGGTATTGAAATAGGTCTTCTTCGCCAGATCCTTTTCATTATCCTCGGTGGCCTGCGCAACCTCTTCCTTTTCTTTCTTCTCCTCCAAGAATAAGATCTGCGGATTGGTCAGGCCGGCATTTTCCAGCTCCTTCTCCAGCCGCTCGAACGGTTCGGGGAGGCGCGGGTCGAGAGAAGCAAACAGAGAAGAGAACTTTCGAATCTCCCGCTCCCCAATCCCCCGCGAGAAGACGATGCTTCCGACCTTCCGCTTCTTCATCTCTTCATTCACCAGCATGAAGTTGGTGAAGATGTCGATGTCGAGCTTTAATTTCATATCGCCGAGGAAGAGGGCTTCCCCCTCCAGGCTCAGCGCCACCTCGGGATCATCGATGAAGAGATCGCCCAGCGTTTTGCCGAAGTTCTCGGCCGGCTGCTGCAGCGCCACATTTCCCGCATCATGGATCTGGGAGGTCTTGATCAAGATGGCAAATTGATTGACCACCTGCTTTCCAAGCTGGGCTCTTTCTTCATCGTAGCTTCGCACGGCGGTATTCCGGCTCATGTTTTCCCCGTTCCCAACAGCTCCAGCGCCTTGGCGCACGCCTCGCTGATCGGCTTGCTCTTCGAGCTGCTTCCCTCTCGAAGCGCCTCCACGGCGGGAGGGCTCCCGATGCGCTGAAGCGCAAAGGCGGCGCAGAGCCCCATCTCCTCCGCCCGCGCGTTCTTAAACAAGCTCCACTTTACCTCCAGGAGCCGCCGCAGCCGGGGAACCACCTTGTCCCCCCCGATCTTCGCAATGGCATCGAAGATTTCCTTTTTCTCGTGCATCTCCTTCTCATCGAATTCTTTGGATGTAAGGAGGTTCATCATCGGCTCCAGCCCTTCCTGCGCCTTTCGTTTGGCCAAGGCCCGGACCGCGAAGAGGCGGTTCGAAAGATCCGGGTCTGAGAGAACCTTGGCCAAAAGATCGTTGGTCTTCGGACTCTCGATCATATCGAGCGCATGGAGCACTTCCTTCCGAATCTTGGGATCTTTGTGCTGCAGCAGGCGGGGAAAACTTTTAAGCGCCTTCGGATCGCCGATTTTCCCGACCACGTAGATCAAATTTCTCACCAGATACCACCGGTCATCGTCCAATTTGGCAATGAGGAAGTCGATCTGACGCCCCCCAGCTTGATCAGAATTTCACAAATGACCCGCCGCGCTTTCATTTTGTCGACCGCGCCGAGCAGTTCCACCAGAGAGGGAACGATCTGTTGATCAAAAAACATCATCAGAGAAGAAAATTCTTCCAGCCTGTCCGGCTCGCATTCGTTTAATATATTTTCCAACATCCCAATCCGTTTTGGATTTCCGGCCTGGATCTTCGCCTTCTGAATGTGATCGACCAAAGGTTGCGGCAAGCCCATCGATGGATCGATCATCTCCTGGAAAAACTCCAGAATCGCGCGCGCGTGGGGGAAATCCCCCTGAAGAAGAAGGCTCTCGAAAATATTATCGATGATGCCGAGGATTTCACCGAAGAGACCCGGATCCCGCTCGATCCGGAGGATGTCGAAGAGAATCCCTTCCAGCTCCGCCACCATATCGAGCTCTTCTTCCCCCCGGACCTCCGCCTTCATCCTGCGGATTTCCTCATCGGTGAGCTTGAAGATATGAAGCGATGGGATTTCAACCCCCTTGGGGGCCTCCAGCGCCTGGGGCGCCGCCTCTTGATGAAACATTTCCCGAAGCTGATTCGGGTTGGCTGGAACGGTTTGCATCTCCTTGCACTCTTCCGCTCGAACATCCCCCTGGAGTTCATCGACGACAATATATTTCACATGGACCAGATGCTTCTCCCAGAGGAGGGTCACGATGTCGTCGTCCACATTGTCTCCCTCCCCCGCTTCCCGATCACTTCAAGGAAGGTGATCAGCTCTTCTTTCTCGATCCCGGGATGGAATGAGAGCTCCCTCAATCCGTCGATGAAAAGCTTGAAGGCCAAGCTCTCCATCCGATTCGAATTCTCGTAAACCGATTGGCCGGAGCAAAAGAGCTCGAACTGTTTGATCCGCAGCCGGAGGGGTCCGTGCTCGGTGAGGTGACGCTGGATTTTCTCCGCCAACTCGTTGATGAATTTTTGATGAATCGGATTGTTCGGAAGGTAGATCTGGAGGGTCTTGGTGGTCTTTGTCAGATACTGAACGATCTCTTTGGCCGATTTTACTTCTTCCTTGTCGTACGCTTCCCCTTCTTCAACGGGTTCTTCATCGGCTGTCGGCGCTTCAGTTCTGTCATCCATGATTGATCCTCAAAAAGCATAAAAAGTATATATCACGATCCCCATAAAGTCAAAAACTTGACACCCAAAATCGATTTCAGTAAGATCGATCCTGCATGGAAAATGAATGGCTTACAATGGAGGCGTTTTGGGAAGGTTGTCGGCGGAATCCGATCGATCCCGTTCTCCGGCTGCTTCTCACGTCGGACGGAACACTCATTCGCCATCTGGAATCGCTCTTCCTGTCTTCGGTGAAAGTGGCCATTCAAGATCAACGGGAAATACTGATCGACGAGGAGCACGCTTCCCGAATCGGGATTCCCGCGGGAGAAAAAGGAATTCAACGAAAGGTCTGGCTGTCGGCGGGAGGGGGAGGAAGGTCTTTGCGGTCTCCATCTTTCCCCTCTCCGGATTGAAACCCGATTTTCATCAGGAGGTTCTACTCGGTCAGAAACCGATCGGTCGGATCATTGAGGCGCAACAGCTTCCGACCCGCCGAGATCGGCTGGAGATCACCCGCCTCGCCCTCCCGCAGGTCGCCGAAGCGCTCGGACTGCAACCACGGGAGTTATTTTGGGCAAGACGTTACCGCTTAAACATTTCCGATCAGGTCTCGGGCGTCATTTTCGAGGCATTCTTACCCTCCCTTTTCTCTTCCTCCTCGTTTTCGCCCTAACCGGCTGCGGGGCCCGACTTCATCACGGGACCCGATTCGATCAGATCGATCAGATGGCATGGATCCCCGCCGGGGAATTCATGATCGGATCGGATGAGGTGGATGAGACGAAGGGGAAGCGATTCAGCTCGGTTTCCCTCGCCCTTGGTTCGAGGATGAACATCCTCTCAGGAAGCGATCCTCCCCGGCTTCTACATCGATCGGCACGAGACGACCCAGGAAGCGTATTTCAAATTTGTCACGGCGACGAACTACCCGCCCCCCGCGCATTGGCCCGACGGGCAGGTGGAGAAGGGAAAAGAGCGGCATCCGGTGACGAACGTGGACTGGTATGAAGCCAACGACTATTGCCGTTGGGCCGGAAATCGGCTCCCCACCGAAGAGGAATGGGAAAAAGCGGCGCGCGGCCCGAAGGGCCGCCGGTATCCCTGGGGAGATACCTTCGAGATCGACCGGGCCCATCTCTCATCGGGATCGGGTCTGAACGAGACCACCCGACCCGTCGGCAGCTTCCCCGCCGGGAAGAGTCCTTATGGAGTCGATGATATGATCGGCAACGTCTGGGAATGGACCGACAGTTGGTATCTTCCCTATCCGGGAAGCGCGTTGCGGCATCCCGATTTCGGAATGAAGCACCGCGTCGTTCGAGGCCTTTCTTACATGAGCCTGGGACATTATCCGGAGGGGGCTTACCGACGGGTACTGGAGGTCTATGCAAGGGCGTCGACCCGATCGTACGATCCCCCCGCGGAGCGATTGGACGACGTCGGATTTCGATGTGCGAAGTCGAAGTAGGGTGATCAACGAATGAAGCAGCTCTGGCAGAAACGGCAAGAAGTCGCAAAACTGATCCGGCTCGACAAGCAATACGGCACCCTGCTCCTTCTCTTCCCCACCCTCTGGTCGCTTTTTGTCGCCTCGGAAGGAAGGCCGAGCTTGAAGCATCTTGCCGTTTTTGTCCTCGGCTCCTTTATGATGCGGAGCGCCGGCTGCGTGATGAACGATATGGCCGACCGGAAATTCGACGCCCGGGTCGAGCGGACGAAAGATCGCCCCCTGGCAAAAAATGCGTTGACGTTGATGGAAGCGCTTGTCGTCCTTTTCTTCCTGCTCTTATCTTCTCTGTTTTTGGTTCTCCTTCTCAACCCGCTGACGTTCCTCCTCAGCTTTGCAGCCCTCTTCACCGCCCTTTTCTATCCTTTCGCGAAGCGCTTCACCTATCTCCCGCAGATCATTCTCGGCGTCGCCTTCAGTTGGGGGGTCGTCATGGCCTGGACGGCGGTCCGGAACGAACTGGCCCTCACCCCTTTTCTCATCTTGCTGGCGAACCTCTTCTGGGCCACCGGCTATGACACCGTCTATGCGTTGATGGACCGGGACGATGACCTCCGGATCGGAGTCAAATCGACCGCGGTCCTCTTCGGGACCCAAAGCTGGATGGCGGTGAGCCTCTTCTATGCACTCGTCATCTTTTTTTTGACCGTTGTCGGAAAACGACTCGGAATGGATACCGTCTATTATCTTGCCCTTGGCGCCGCCGCCCTTTTGTTTTCCATACAAACGATTCAGCTTCGCAAATTGCCCGAGCGCCCGGCTCTCTTTCACCTTTTCCGTTCCCACGTCTGGATCGGTTTGATCATCTTGGTTGGGATTACATTGAATTATCATTTGAAGAGCTAGCAACGGAGGATAAATGCCTTACTACGATCTGCGCGAATTTATGGAGATGCTCGAGAAGAAGGGACTGCTTATTCGGGTGAAAAAAGAGGTCGATCCCAAGCTGGAGATCACCGAGATCTACAATCGCCTCCTGGCCAAGAAAGGTCCCGCCGTTCTCTTCGAGCGGGTCAAAGGGCATTCGATCCCGGTTCTGATCAACCTTTACGGGACGATCGAGCGGGTGGCGCTGGGACTCGACACCGACGAAGCGGGGCTCCTTGAGATCGGCGAGTTCCTCGCCTTCCTGCAGCATCCGGAGCCGCCGAAAGGATTCATCGACGCGGTCAAACATCTCCCCTTCTACGGCCGGATTCTCCATCTCTCCCCGAAGAAGGTCGGTCGCGCCCCTTGCCAGGAAGTGGTTCTGGAGAGGGATCAAATCGATCTCGATCGGATCCCGATCCTCCACTGCTGGCCCGACGACGTCGGACCGCAGGTCACCTGGCCGCTGGTGATTACCAAACCGCCGACCGGCGAAGAAGGGAAATACAATATCGGGATCTACCGGATGCAGAAGATCGACAAGAAGACGACGATCATGCGCTGGCTCAAACACCGCGGCGGCGCCAAACACTGGCGGCAATGGATGGCGCAGGGGAAGACGATGCCGGTCGCCGTCGCCCTCGGCTGCGATCCGGCGATGACGATCGCCGCCGTCACGCCGGTCCCCGATCAAATCGGCGAGTTTCACTTCGCGGGGCTGCTTCGGAAGAAACCGGTGGAGCTGGTCCGCTGCAAAACGGTCGATCTGGAGGTCCCGGCGACGAGCGAAATCGTGATCGAAGGGGAAATCCGCCCCGGCGAGATGGCCGACGAGGGGCCGCACGGCGACCACACCGGATTCTACAATTCGGTCGAGCCGTTCCCCATTTTCCACATCACCTGCATCACCCACCGGAGAGATCCGATTTATCTCACCACCACCACCGGCCGGCCGCCGCGCGAAGACGCCGTCGTCGGCCTGGCGCTCAACCGGGTTTTCGTCCCGCTTCTGCGACAGAATTTTTCCGAAATCGTCGATTTCCACCTGCCGATGGAGGCCTGCTCATACCGGATGGCCGTGATTTCAATGAAGAAGGAATACCCAGGCCATGCCAAGCGGGTGATGTTGGGTATTTGGGGCTTCCTAAAACAATTCCTTTATGTTAAATATATTATCGTCGTCGATCATGATATCGACGTCCGGAACTGGGACGACGTGATCTGGGCGATCTCGACCCAGGTCGACCCGGCGCGCGACACCTTCACGATTGAGAACACCCCGATCGATTATCTCGACTTCGCGTCGCCCGAATCGGGGCTCGGCTCCAAGATGGGAATCGACGCCACCACCAAGATCCCCCCCGAGACGCACCGGGAGTGGGGAAAACGGATCGAGATGGACCCCGACGTAGTCGATCGGATCGACCGGATCTGGAATGAACTAGGAATCGATTGATGCCATTCCGCACAATCATCCGTCACGCATCCATCATCACCCTTTCTTTGGCGGGGGCGGTCTTCGTCTCTGTTTTTTTGGCGACGGAGAGCTCCTCGCTTCCGACGCGCCCCCTCCCGACCCCCGCCCGCCGCGCGACCCTCTCCGATCCAAGCTGTCTGCACTGCCACTCCGACCGGTCGACCTTGCAGACCGATACCTCCAAGCCCGAGTGCCAAGAATGCCACAGCGACCGCCCGTCCCTCCCCGAATATGAGATCACGCCGGTCCAGCAGACGAAGGAGGAAAAGATCATCGAGCAGAAGATGGTCCTCATCCCGGAAGGCGCCTTCGTCATGGGGAACAACGGGCGGCCGACGGCGGAAGGGGCGGGAGACGAAGACGAGCAGCCGGAGCATGAAGTCTTCGTGAAATCATTTTATATCGATGTGTATGAAACGACCAACGCCCACTTTAAAAGCTTCGTCGACGCCGGCGGCGCCGATCCGCCGCTCCTCTGGCGAAACGGCGCCTACCCTCCCGCCAAGGTGAACCATCCGGTCGTCTATGTCAGCTGGTACGATGCCGACGCCTACTGCCGATGGGCCGGCAAGCGTCTTCCGACCGAGCAGGAATGGGAAAAGGCCGCCCGCGGGACCGACGGACGCCACTTCCCTTGGGGAACCCCCTTCTCTTTCCAGAAGGCGAACACGCCGCAATACTGGCTGGCCAAAGGGATCGACGTCTCAAAGGGGAGCACCCTGCCGGTCGCCAGCTTCGAAGAGGGAAAGAGCCCCTACGGCCTCTACGACATGGCCGGCAACGTTTATGAATGGGTCAGCGATTGGTATCTTCCCTACCCCGGTAATCCTTTTCCCAATATCCACTACGGAATGAAAAACAAAGTTTTAAGAGGGGGATCGTGGTATGATTGCCTCTCATACGGCTGCGGCCTCTCCGCCCCGTCGTACAACCGAAGCCGCTTCACCCCCGAGATCAAGAACAAAGGTTTCGGCTTCCGCTGCGCCAAAGACGCCGTCGGGGGAGTGAACGCCGAGGGCCGGGGAAAAGGGGCAAAGAAATAATCGATCGATTTACCGTTCCCGAGTTCACCTGCTCTGTTCAACCGACGTACACCCGACGCGTAAATCTTTTCTGCCGCTTTTAACCAAATCGCGAAGAACAGTCGTTGCTGCTCGCTTTCATCAAGGAGGTTTTGTTTTGAAGTCGAAAATCACATCGATGATGATTCTCTCCATGCTCTTCATCGCCGGACTTTACCTCTGGAACAGAACCAATGACCCTGCGCCGGCCGGCATGGTCCTCATCCCCGCCGGCGAATTCATCATGGGAACGGATGAAACCGGCTACTCGGTCGATCCGGCCTCCATCCTCCCGAACAAACCGCTTCTCAAAGACGAGCGCCCCGCCCACGCCGTCTACCTCGAGACCTTTGCAATCGACCGGACCAAGGTCCGCAACCGCGACTATGAACATTTTGCGATCGCTTCCGGCCGCTCCCTCCCCGCCGGCCTACAAGAAGCCGACCCGGACCAGCCGGTCACCGGCCTCAGCTGGCAGGAGGCCGCCGACTACTGCGAATCGATCGGCAAACGTCTTCCGACCGAAGAAGAGTGGGAAAAAGCGGCCCGGGGGACCGATGGGAGAATCTATCCCTGGGGAAATCAATTCGATCCGGAAATCGAAAAAGCGGTCCGGGCTTCCCTCCCCGCCAAACCAATCTTCTCCCCCTACGGCGCCGAAGCGATGGTCGGGTTCGGATGGGAGTGGACCGCCGACCTCTATCGTCCCTACCCCAACAATCCCTATCGCGCCGATCCCTTCCGGAAAAACGTCCGCGCCATCCGCGGCGGGATCGGAGGCGATCAACCCGGCGCGCTTCGTCTCCTTACCCGAACGACCACCCGCTTCTACGCCGATCCGGAAAAACAAGACCCGCTCATCGGCTTTCGGTGCGCCAAGTTACTCTAATCCATCCGGCGGATTTGTAGCTTTTCATGAAATTGCGTAAGATGTTTAGATCGGCTTGAACTTTTCATTCGATCGGACTACGCTCCTTCCGAACCACGCCTCCTCTCTGATCTGAGGAGGATCTGCGAAGATCATGATGATCTCCTTGTTATCCCGATGGACCCTTTTTACTCACCTCTCTGTATGGAGAAAGCGTTATGAAGTCGAAACATCGTTTGAGCGGGATCATTCTTTTGTTTTTCTTCTTCTGGACCGGGGGCTGCGTCACGAAAAGCCGCTACCTGGCGGAGGTGGCTCAACGGGAATCTTCTGCCGCACAGCTTCAGGAAGAGCGGCAGCAACGGGCCGCGCTGGAGAAATCGCTCGAAGAGGCGAGAGCGGCCGCGGCGAAACGGGAAAAGGATCTCGCCCTGCTGGAGCAGCAGCTCTCCCTCGCGAAGGAGACCGGAAACAAGACGGAGCAGGAATTAAGAGACCAGATGCTTCAGATGAAGGGAACCTTTGAAGAGACCGACCAGTCCCGGCAGGCGATGATCAACCGGCTGGAGGAGGCATTGAAGGTCACCGAAGAGGAGGCCGCCCGGCGCGAGAGAGAGCTCCGGGAATCGGAGAAGACCCATCAACAGCTGATCGGGGAGCTTCAAAAGGAGATCACCGACGGAAGCGTCAAAATCACGCAGCTGAAGGACCGGCTCTCCGTGGAGATCGTCGACAAAATTCTCTTCGCCTCCGGGAGCGACCAGGTGACCTCCGAAGGAAAAGGGGTTCTCAAGAAGGTGAGCGACATCCTGAAGAATGTGAAGGAGAACAGCATCCGGATCGAGGGACATACCGACAACGTCCCGATCGGCCCCCGGTTGGCCGGAAAATTCCCGAGCAACTGGGAGCTCTCCGCCTCGCGCGCGACCCAAGTTGTCCGATATCTCTCCGAGCTCGGCATCTCTCCGGAGAACCTGTCGGCCGTCGGGCTGGCGGAGTACCGGCCGGTCGCCCCGAACGACACCCCAGAAGGGAAACAGCGAAACCGACGAATCGAGATCGTTCTCTACCCCAAAGACCTCCAGGAGATCGTCTCTTCCGTCGAGCCCCCTCAAATGACCGGTAACCGATAAACACCCGCGCAGCAAAGGGGCCGGTCCGCCGCCTCACCCCCCGGGCAGACCGGCCCCTTCTTTTCATGAAAATGACAGCGTCAAATCGATTGACAATTCCCTCCCTCTTCCCCTAAAATCGGCCCCATGGTCAATGCCGTTGAATGGAAAAAAGGGGCGGTCCGCCTGCTCGATCAGACGAAGCTGCCGACCGAAGTGATCTTCGTCGACTGCGAGGATGTCGAGACCGTTGCGCGCGGGATCAAGGAGCTCTGGGTCCGCGGTGCGCCGGCCATCGGGATCACCGCCGCTTATGGGATTGCGCTGGCGGCGCAGAAGATCTCCGCCACGACATTCGATGATTTCTACAAAGAGCTTCTTCCGAGCTGCGATCTGCTGGCCGCCACCCGCCCGACCGCGGTCAATCTCTTCTGGGCGATCGAGCGGATGAAGGAAACGGCGCAGGCCCATCGAAGCGAATCGCCCGAGGCTCTCAAAAAAATCCTGCTGGAGGAAGCGCACGCCATCCTGCAAGAAGACATCGAGATGAACCGCGCGATCGGGAGATTCGGCGCGGCGCTGATCGACCCCGGCAGCCGCGTGCTGACGCACTGCAACACGGGCGCACTCGCGACGGGCGGCCACGGCACGGCGCTTGGCGTGATCCGCACCGCCCGCGAGGGCGCACAGGGCCGCATCGCCGAGGTGTTCGTCGACGAAACCCGGCCCTGGCTGCAGGGCGCGCGCCTCACCGCCTGGGAACTGCAGCAGGAGGGCATCCCGGCGCGCCTGGTCGTCACCGACGGCGCGGCCTGGCTGTTCGCATGCGGCCGGGTCCTGCGCTGCTCGTCGGCGCCGACCGCATCGCCGCCAACGGCGACACCGCCAACAAGATCGGCACCTACACCGCGGCGCTCGCCAAGGAGCACGGCATCCCCTTCTACGTCGCCGCGCCCTGCTCCACCCTCGACTTCAGCATCGCCTCCGGCGCTGCCATCCCCATCGAAGAGCGGAATCAGGCCGAGGTGACCCACATCGCCGGCAATCAAATCTGGGCCACCGGCGTCACCATCGCCAACCCCGCTTTCGACGTCACCCCCGCCAAATACATCACCGCCATCATCACCGACAAGGGGGTCTTCAAGCCGGAAGAGATCGTCAGACTAAAACCCTCCAAGCGCGGTTGATCGATGCGGAACCGGACTGATGCGGGACCTATCCCTCTTTGGCTGAAGCGTCTCGATCGGGTCCGCGAGGAGAATCGAACACTTCCTTCCCTCTCTGCAAAAGAGCGGTCGCGGCAGGTTTTTGAATTGATGTCTTTGGGAATCAGTATGGTGGAAGCGCAGTGCCGGGAGAGAGGAGAAGATCTCTCGGCTTGGATGTGCCGCCAGGACCGGATTGACCAAATGTGGAAAACCGAGTGGGAAAATTGGCGTGAAGCGAACAAGAAGCGATCAACCCGAAACGGTCCTTCTGGAAGTCTTAAGATTCCTCCGAGGTAAAAAGATTCCGCATCTCCTTATCGGCGCCCTGGCCGTCGGTCTCTGGGCCCGTCCCCGAACCACGCTCGACATTGACCTTCTAATTTCTATCCCCGAAAATTTTAACGCGCTCTCTGATGCAGCCCCTGAAGCGGGATTTCAGGTCGACCGGCAGTGGTGGGCCGAAAATCCCCTTCTTCAGGACCGGCAGATTCGGTTAAGACGGGGATCGGTTTCGGTCGATCTGAGACGGGCGGAAGGTCCCTTCGAGCAAAACATTTTTCAACGAAAGCGGCGCAAACGGCTCGGGGAAAATACACTTTGGGTTGCTTCTCCGGAAGACCTCATTCTAATGAAACTCCGCGTAGGAAGACCGCGCGATTTTGAAGATGCGAACGCTCTTGTAGTGAACTGTAAAAAGACAATCGACTTTGATTATTTGTCTTCGCAGGCCAGACGGCTTGGCCTTGTCGATGAACTCCGGTTTGTTTTAAAATAAGCCGGATCATCACAATGGAAAACCGATTTGACATGAAAAAATATTTCCTCGCCCCCATCTTCGTTTTATTCAGTTTGCTTTTTCCTTCTCACGGTCCGTCTGCGGAAGAGATGGTTCAGATTCCGGCAGGGCCTTTTCTGATGGGAGGGGAAAACAGTACGCAACCGGCGGCTCCCCCGAAAAAGAGGTTACCCTGTCCCCATTTTTCATCGATCGGGTCGAGGTGACCAACAAAGCCTTTCAGAATGTTTTTCCCTCGCATGCCTTTCCTCCCGGCGCCGATAACCATCCCGTCAGTCTTGTGACCTGGGAAGAAGCGAAGTCGTATTGCGAGCGGCTCGACAAGCGCCTTCCCACTGAAGAGGAATGGGAAAAGGCGGCCCGCGGCACCGACGGGAGAATCTATCCGTGGGGGAACAAAGCGCTTCGAACGGCGGCCCATCCTTCCACCTCCGGAATGGTCAAAAGGAATGCCGGGTTTAACAAAAGGACCTCTCCCCTTACGGCGCGTTGGAGATGGCCTCTTCCGTTTGGGAGTGGACCCTCGGAGCCGAAGGGGAAAAGAAGATCGCCCGCGGCGGGGTCTGGAATCTTCACCTCGATTATGAGTATAGTACAACGTTCGATCGGATCTTGGTGGAACCCGATCAGCGGTTTATCTTCTTAGGATTCCGATGCGTGAAATAAATCCGTTCGGCCGCAGGGACTTTTTGAAAAAAACGATCCTCGGGACGGCCGGGTTCGTCCTCTCCCTGGTAAATCCGTGGCGCCGCGCCGAGGCCGGTTTCAGTTTTTGGACGAACTCGGAGTTTGTCGGAAAAACACGCGACGGGGAATACGAAACGTTCTACATCCAGTACTATAAATCGTTCAGACGGATCAAGGCGGATCAGTGGCGCCTGAAGATCGGCGGGCTCTGCGAGGCGCCTCAGGAGTTGACCCTCTCGGAGGTGAACGCCCTTCCGGGACGCGCTCAGGTGTCGCGGGTGAAGTGTGTCGAGTGTTGGTCGGCCAAGGCGGAGTGGGGCGGGTTTCATCTTTCGGAGTTGGAAAAGCGGGTCCGTCCCAAACCGGAGGCGGTCGGTATTCTTTTTCGGTGCGGGGATACTTACGTTGAATATCTCTCGCGCGAAGAGCTGCTTCATGAGCGCTCGCTTCTGGTTCACACGATGAACGGCCGGCCGCTCTCGGATGAACATGGTTTTCCGCTTCGCCTGATCATCCCATTTAAATACGGGTATAAAAGTGCCAAGGCGATCTTGGAGATGGAATATGTTTCCACTCCGCAAAAAGGAACATGGACGCAGATCGGGCCGTATTCGGCGGACGGGACCATTCTCCCCGGTTATGATCATCCGTTGGATCGGGGGAAGGTGAAGAGAAAAATTTTTGGGGGAGAGGTTTTTGATTAAAACTTTATAGGCTTGAATGGGGCGCTGCCCCACCCCCCGCCACGGGGGTTGCTTGGCCAACCCTCTCAATTCGTAACTCTTAATTCCTAATTGAAATATAGAGGAGAGAATGAATATTCGTGATAATGTACTCGACTTGATCGGCGGGACCCCGCTCATTCGGCTGAAGGGGCCGTCCGAAGCGACCGGCTGCAACATCTTAGGGAAAGCGGAGTTTCTCAACCCCGGCGGGTCGATCAAAGATCGAACCGCGCTCGGCATTATTCGCCACGCGGAAAAACAGGGCCTTTTGAAAAAGGGGGAACGATCGTCGAGGGGACCGCGGGGAATACCGGCATCGGATTGGCGATGATTGGGCGGGTCCTGGGGTATCGCACCCTGATCGTCATCCCAGAAACGCAAAGCCCAGAAAAGTTCGAGGCGCTGCGGCTCTTCGGCGCCGAGCTGAAGCTGGTTCCCGAGGCCCCCTATTCGACGCCGCGGCACTTCGTCAAGATCGCCGGTCAGATCGCCAAAGAGATGAACGAGGCCTCTCCCCGGCTCCGCCTTCTGGGCGCAGCAATTCGACAATGTCGCCAACCGCGAGTTCCACATCGCCACGACCGGCGCCGAGATCTGGGAGCAGACCGGCGGGAAGATCGACGGGTTCAACTGCGCCGTCGGAACCGGGGGAACCTTGGCCGGGGTCGGCATGGCGCTGAAGGCGCGGAATCCCAAGGTGGTCATCGCCCTTTCCGATCCGATGGGGGCCGCGCTTTACAACTATTACAAGCATGGCGAGTTGAAGTCGGAGGGGGATTCGATTGCCGAGGGGGTCGGTCAGAGCCGCGTCACCGAAAATTTGGTCGGCGCGCCGATCGATGAGGCGTATCAGATTCCCGACGACGAGGCCCTCCCCTACATTTTTAATTTGCTGCGGGACGAAGGGCTCTGCGTGGGGGGTTCTTCGGGGATCAACATCGCCGGCGCCGTCCGGCTGGCGCGCAAGCTGGGGCCGGGACATACCATCGTGACGATTCTCGCCGACAGCGGCTTGCGGTATCAGCGGAGGCTTTTCAATCCGGCCTTCTTGCGGGAGCAGAAATTGCCGGTTCCAGAGTGGCTGGAAGCAAATGAATCCGTTTCATAGTCATCCTGACGACGTGTTGTGGAAATTTAAAATTAAGGACTGGTTTGACGCGGCTGATCCTGTTGCTCGCAACATACTAAGGTTACTGACGGGCCGATGATGACCTTTCAAACATCGAAAGGTTCAAGGAAATATTAGAAACAGACCAGCCGGACGAGCAGTCGGATGAGATAACAAAAACTAAGTGGAACAGAGCACAGTTTTTTCTCTTAAGACTTAGGCTTGGTTTTCTCCACAACGCCTTTAAAGAGATTATCGGATATACTCACAAAAACAATAGCAGCAAAAAACCAAGACCATCGCTAGAAGATTTGGTAAACGGCATGGGGCCAAAAGTCAAAACTGCTTTTGAAGAACTACGAAACACAATTGACAACTGTAAAACTGCAATGAAAGTAATTGACAGCTTCCGCAACCAGGTCTCTTTCCATTACATGGACGGCTCATTTAAAAAAGCGCTTGAACTTATTGGACAGGAAACGGGAGAAATGATTGTAAATTCCTCTGAGATGGACTTGCATTCTATTGTGGCGTACCAGGTTCTTGATGTTATCGCAAGTGGACGCCCTTCAAAAGACGAGGTCATCCAGATAAAGGAAGAGATAGATTTGTTGCAGAGGAAGTTCCACGCCTTCACATTTGCTCTCTTCGATGAATATTTTTTGACCCGTCGCCTTATGGATAAGATTACTTCTTCAATCACAATATCAGCGGAAACATGAGCGTGGGGTGCCTCAATCTGTCCCCTTTAGTCCACTGTGCACAGCTGATTATCTCAAACTTTGGGCGAAGTGAGGCGTGCTCGAATACCTCTCGGCATATAAGCTTTTACGAGATGCTGTCTTTTCTTTGGTCACGCAAACGTCGCCTGACTCAAGAACAGATAATTCAACTAAAGGCGAAGTGGAAGCCGGTGATCGAGGAAAAACTTCGTGAATTGCATCATCGGCAGCTTAGCGGCGATGCAAAGCAATGAGTGTCAGGTCTAGATTCTCGAGTTTTGATCCTCTCCAATTTTCTTTCATTTCACGAAATGAAGAAACTTCTTTTCATCTGCAGCCAGAATCGTCTTCGGAGCCCGACGGCCGAGGCAGTCTTTTCAAAATGGCCGAATGTGGAGGCGATGTCCGCCGGGCTCAACCACGACACGGAGCTTCGGGTTTCGGTGGAGATGATCGAATGGGCCGACGCCATCTTTGTCATGGAAGCGGTTCACAAGAAAAAGCTCAGCAAACAATTCAACGGACCGCTCAAAGGGAAGAAAATCATCGTCCTGGGGATTCCGGACGAATACGACTACATGCAGAAAGAGCTCGTTCAACTCTTAGAAGCGAAAGTTCCGAGATACCTTAACGCCTGAAGCGAGAAAAATAAATGCGGTACGATTCATCCCGCACCATTCGTCTTCAATTCTTCCTCAAAACCTGCAAAGACTCTTTCAAAACAAAAGTCCTCAGCTCGTGGATAAGAAAAACAATTGTAATATCTTGTGTCGCAGGTCTCTTTGGTTGTGACAGGGCTCACGAGGCTTACGTTCGAGTCAGCACAGAAGTTCTCAAATCCTCGATAACAGTTACAGCAGGACAGACGCCTGGAGAGGCAATCAAAACCGCAGTTGAAAACTTTTCCAAAGAAATTAAGTTCACTTGCCGTGAGCCAGGAGCAGGCGGCGCAATCATTGAATGTGGCCCAAGTTGGCATCGAAGTATTACTTTACAAAAACAGGGTGACGTTTATGAGGTCAATTATCTCGAAGTCCACCCGGGTTGGGGCAATTCTCCCTATTTCTGTAGTATCCAGTCGGAGATGTTTAGCTTTTTCTCCAGTCGTTTTGAGAAAAAGAATATCGAATTGACAACGAATGATCCATGCGGAAGAATCGACTATCCCTCACCGCCCTCTCAATCGGACACACAAAAGCAGCCTGCGCCGGTTAGCACTCCATCTGTCGGAGATCACCTCCCGGAAGTATTGCTCCCGTCATCTCAACCGCCTTAGAATATCTATAAATACTTCAAGATCTCAAAGTGTGATAGGAGAAATTCGATGAAAACCGTGATGCTTCCTTCAGGAGTACCGGTCCCCGTGCTCGGCCAGGGGACCTGGGGAATGGGCGAGACGCCGGAACGGCGGCAGGACGAAATCGCCGCGCTTCGCTTCGGCCTCGACCTCGGCCTGACCCTCATCGACACGGCGGAAATGTACGGCGAAGGGGGCGCCGAAGAGGTGGTAGGGGAAGCGATCGAAGGGCGCCGCGACGAGGTCTATCTGGTCAGCAAAGTGTATCCGTTTAATGCCAGCCTGCATGGAACCGTCGCCGCCTGCGAGCGGAGCCTCAATCGCTTGCGGACCGATCACCTCGATCTCTACCTGCTTCATTGGAGAGGCGACTATCCCCTTTCCGAAACCGTCGAAGCCTTCGAAGCGCTGAAAGAGGCCGGGGCGATTCGGGACTGGGGGGTCAGCAATTTCGATCTCCCCGATATGGAAGAGCTGGTGACCGTCCCGAACGGCGAACAGGTCGCGACCGACCAGGTGCTTTATAATCTTTATCACCGCGAGGTGGAGACCGCGCTCCTCCCTTGGTGTCTGAAGCGCCACATTCCGATCATGGCCTACTCCCCGATCGAGCAGGGGCGCATGCTCGACGATCCCCTCTTGAAGGAGATCGCCTCACATCACGGAATCACCCCGGCACAGGCGGCGCTCGCCTGGCTGCTTCAAAAGCAGGAGGTGATCGTCATCGCGAAGGCGAGCAAGATCGAACACGTTCGACAGAACCGCGAAGCGCTCGATGTCCATCTGACGATCCGCGACCTGGAAGCATTGGACCAGGCCTACCCCCCTCCCCGCAAGCCCACCCCATTAAAAGTTCATTGAGGGGACCCTCATTCCAACGCTCCCTGCTCTTCATTCCTTATATCGGTTCCCATAAAACCAGCATATTTGATCTCTTCATGAAATGTTTGACAACGGATCAAGTTTCGGCGTATACCTAAAAACCAGCGGCAAGAAAAGCCTTTAAGGCGTCTATCTGTTTGGCATCAAACGAACCTGGGCGGATAAAAGCGGGAGAACGGCAGATGAATCCACCCCTTCAAGGCAAAGTGGCGTTGGTCGCAGGGGCGACGCGCGGCGCGGGGCGCGGCATCGCGGTCGAGCTCGGCGCGGCGGGCGCCACGGTCTATTGCACCGGCCGGACCACCCGCGCGCAGCGTTCGGAGTATAACCGCCCCGAAACGATCGAAGAGACCGCCGAGTTGGTCCAGCAGGCCGGCGGCCGGGGGATCGCCCTGCAGGTCGATCATTTAGACCCGGCGCAGGTGCAGGCGTTGGTGACGCGGATCGAGCGCGAGCAAGGCCGCCTCGATCTTCTGGTCAACGATGTCTGGGGGGCTGATTTCTTAGCCGAGTGGAACGTGCCGGTGTGGGAGCATTCTCTCGAAAAGGGGCTGCGCCTGCTGCGGCTCGCCATCGACACCCACATCATCACCAGCCACTTCGCCCTCCCCATCTTGATCAAACATCCGGGCGGGCTGCTCGTCGAGATGACCGACGGCACCGCCGAATACAACAATGCAAACTACCGGCTGTCTCTCTTCTACGATCTCGCCAAGACGTCGGTCATTCGGATGGCCTGGGCGCAGGCGAAAGAGCTTTCGCCCCATCAAGGCACCGCCGTGGCGCTGACCCCCGGGTGGCTGCGCTCCGAGATGATGCTCGATATCTACGGCGTCAAGGAAGCCAACTGGCGGGATGCTACTGCAAAGCAGCCTCACTTCGTGATCAGCGAAACGCCTCGGTACACCGGCCGCGCCGTGGCCCACCTCGCCGCCGATCCGAAGGTATCGCGCTGGAACGGCCAATCTCTTTCGAGCGGCCAGCTCGCGAAAGTCTATGGCTTCACCGATCTCGACGGCTCCCAGCCCGATGCCTGGCGCTACATGGTGGAGGTTCAAGACCCCGGCAAACCGGCCGACGCAACCGGGTACCGGTAACGCAGCCGTTCGACATCACCGGCCGAGCGATGTCCAATGTGGGAGATTCGATTCATGGCCGCCGCCTCTACACGCATTCGTCGGGGCGAACCGGAACCAGTAAGGCCGATGATCAAGATGAAACAGGCGATCGGCCTAAACCCACCTCTCTATGACTTCACAGTGACCGCCTCGTCAGAAAAAAATCTCTCGCCGCCCACGCCAGTATAATCGGCCGCCTTCGGATTGCACCCATACAGTAGGGAAGCCACGCGTGCCCATAAGGGATATAAACCCGGACAGGAACCCCCATCGGCTCCGCAACCTCTTTCGCCCGCAGCGGCAGCCCCCACAATTGCTCCAATCGGCAGGGGGTTCCTGCCTTTTGAAGCCGCGTCAGCGCGGCCCGGGCCAACACCGGATCGTGTGTCGCCACCGCCACCTCCGTGGCCCGGCCGGCCAGCCGGTCGATCAGATCCAAAAAACGCCCCTTCGGATCGATCGCCTCTCTAATAGGATCGGGCCACTCCCCTTTTCACCACCCGCACCGGGACCCTGAAAGCGATCGCCCGCTCGGCGTCGAAACAACTCCGACGCCATCGGGAAGGAAGGGTGCAACCGATGTTCGGATAATACTGAACGGCCCTTTCAAGCAGCCGAAAGGTCGGCGTGGCAGTATGAAAATCTTGCGCATCAAAATGGATTCGGGCTCCCCACTCGGCGGCCGGATCCATAAGCCGCTTCAATAATTCAAAATCATACCGGAGCGAAGGGGCTTTGATCGAGAGATGGGCGTCCAACTTTTCGGAGGCGATGGTCTGCAGCGCCGTTTGATAATTTGAGAGAACCTCTTCCGGCGTATCCCCCGGCCCGTCCCAGGGGCAGAGGATACTCCCCCACCCGCGGGCGGATATCCGGCGGCAAAGACGGAGGGCATCGGTGAGATGAGGGCCGGCGATGTAGTTTTCGGTCAGACGCCGGACCATCCATTCTTTTATTTGGATCAACAATTCCGAGCCTGCCTTCTTATTTGAAGCGCCGCATGACCTTGCCGGCCGCTTGGCAAGAGAGATCGAGCCCCAGGCCGAACAAGCCTTTTAGGGAATAGGGGTAGAGTCGGGTCGAGACATAAGAGTGGGCCTGATCGGTCCAGACCCGCAGCCAAGGTTCATCAATTCCCAAGAACTCATATCCTTCGAGCCCCTGCTCGAAGGCATAACGGATCATCTCATGCATCAGAAGCGCCCCGGGGGAACACCGGGCCCATATTTCATCGTAGCCGGTCTTTAAGACCCAGAGCCGGCCGGCGCATTGAACCGCCAGCATGGAGGCGATCGCCTTTTCATCCAACCTGAAAAAACCAAGCCGAAGAAGTCCGAGGCGCGCCGCGGCCTGAGCGTAGAGATAAAAAAACCGTTTCAGCGGCTCGTTTAACCGCAGCGCCGTTCCATGTTGTCCCTTCCAGCCGGCCGTCTCCACGACAAGAAGCTCTTCAAGATAACGATCGACGTTTTCGGCATCGGGAGAGATGATCTCAAACTGCACCTTTCCCTCGGCTTCCGCCCGCCTTTTCGCCCTCCGGAAACAGGCGCGGCGGGAAGAAGAAAGGGCCGACTCGAATTCGGACCAGCCCCCTTTACAAGAGAGCCAGAGCGACGCCTCCGTTTCCTTGACCGTCGTATAGGCATGCCGCTCGCTGCGCTCGCGCAATAGGCGGATTTCTTCAGCGGCGGAGGGGACCCTTCGCAGGCGCAGCGGCCGCTTCAGAGCGAGAATGCCGTCCACCAGTTCTTCCAGCGCGGCCGGGTCCTCATAAATAAACCCGCCCGGCTCGAACAAAAACGAACAACCCAATAGTTCGAGTCGTTCGATCCCTTTTTGTCGAACAGAAACCAAGGGGGCCGCCGCGGTGATTTTCCCTTTTAAACGGACGACGATGGAGAGTTGCTGCGGCGGGCAAAGGCCTCGGCACAAGCGACAAACCACTCGTGACGAAGCAGGGGATTTCCAAACGGATCTGCAATCTTGTTCCAAGGCGTCGAAAGGATGCGGAGATCCTCTAGACGGTCGATGATTTCAACCACGATGCGTCATCCATCAGTAAATGTGATCGAGAGGTTCGCATCCTGGTAGAAACGTGAGATGGAAAACCCTCCTACGATCTTGTGATAATTTATCGTAAAGAGATCTTCGAATACTGTAATAGGGGATACATGATCGATAAAAAAATAAGATTCTTCGTTGAACGGATCTGAGAACGGATCTGAAAGAGAGGAGAGTCGGAAGGAAAGAAGACCGGGGACATATGGAAAGGCGACCTCCAACGAGGCGGTCGCGACCTCCAGGATCGGGAATCCCTTCGGCTGCGGATGTTGGAAGATCGAGGACGACCACGGCGGCGAAGAGCCGGTTCGACCCGAACGCGTTGGAAACGTCGACCCCGGCGATCATTCGGATCATCGCCGGGGCCTGATCTAAGATAAGTTGTCTGCGGAGCCGGTTCTGGATCTCGATCGCTTCGAGGGGGTCACATCCCAGCGATGGAGGTCGAGAAAGTTCATTTTTTTGCCTTGCCCTTCGGCTTGGATTTGGACTTCGCCTTGGCCTTGGGGACGCTCTTCAGCTTCGGTTTTGCCTTGGCTTTCACCCCCGACACCCGACCCCTGACACCCGTCCCCTTTTTCTTGAGAAGTTTCTCGATCGCTTCTCCGATCAGCGCCGGATTTTTCACGACCGTGACGCCGGCCGCTTCGAGGGCCGACATCTTGTCGTCCGCCGTCCCCTTGCCGCCGGCGATGATGGCGCCGGCATGGCCCATGCGCCGGCCCGGAGGGGCGGTGATCCCGGCGATGAAGGCGACGACCGGCTTGGTGACGTTCCGCTTGATGAAATCGGCCGCCTGCTCCTCGGCGTCGCCGCCGATCTCGCCGATCATGATGATCGCCTCGGTCTGCGGGTCGGCCTCGAACATCCCGAGGACATCGATGAAGTTGGTGCCGTTGACCGGGTCGCCGCCGATGCCGACGCAGGTCGACTGGCCCAGGCCCCGCTGCGTCAGCTGCCAGACCGCCTCATAGGTCAGCGTCCCGCAGCGCGAGACGATGCCGACCTTGCCGCGCTTGTGGATGTGGCCCGGCATGATCCCGATCTTCGCCTCTTCCGGCGTGATGACGCCGGGGCAGTTCGGCCCGATCAGACGGACCGGCTTGTCGGCGAGAAACCGCTTCACCTTCATCATGTCGAGCACCGGGATGCCCTCGGTGATGCAGACGATCAGCGGAACGCCGGCCTCGCCGCCTCCAGGATGGCGTCGGCCGCGAACGGGGGCACGAAGATCAGCGACGCGTCGGCGCCGGTCTTCTCCACCGCCGCGTCGACCGTGTCGAACACCGGCATCCCTTCGAAATCGGTGCCCCCCTTGCCCGGCGTCACCCCCGCGACCACCTTCGTCCCGTAGGCGTTGCAGGCCGATCGGCGTGGAAGGTGCCCTGCTTGCCGGTGAAGCCCTGGACCAAGATCCGCGAGTTCTTATTCACCAGAATGCTCATCGAGTGCTCCTTAAGCGTATAGAAAAATATAAGGTTAAAAATGAATCAGCAACGTTGTCCTCTTGAGGCGAAGTCGAAGCATCTGAGTTTCTTCGCTTCGCTTAGGATGACCGCTTATCTCACCTGCGACACAATTTTTTGTGCGCCGTCCCAAAGGGTGTCGGCGACCGTCAGATTCAGTCCCGACTCGGCCAGCATCTGCTTCGCCTCCTTCGACGTTGGTGCCTTCCAGGCGCACGACCAGCGGCACCTTGATCGCGACCTCCTTCGCCGCCTCGATGATGCCCTCGGCGATCACGTCGCAGCGCACGATGCCGCCGAAGATGTTGACGAGGATCCCCTTCACGTTCGGATCGGAGAGCAGGATCTTGAAGGCCTCGGTGACCGTCTCCTTCGTGGCGCCGCCGCCGACGTCGAGGAAGTTGGCCGGCTCGCCGCCGGCGAGCTTGATGATGTCCATCGTCGCCATCGCGAGGCCCGCGCCGTTGACCATGCAGCCGATCTTGGCCGTCGAGCTTGACGTAGTTGAGGTCGTGCTGCCGTCGCGCGGGTCTCGAGCGGGTCCTCCTCGTCCAGGTCGCGCAGCTCCCGGATATCGTCGTGGCGGAAGAGCGCGTTGTCGTCGAAGTTCATCTTGGCGTCGAGCGCGATCAGCTTGCTCTGCTTGGTGACGACCAGCGGGTTGATCTCGACCAGCGAGGCGTCCTTCTCGATGAAGAGCCGGTAGAGATTCCCCAGCATCGCCACCCATTGCCCGATGACCTCCTTCGGAAGGCCGAGCTCGAAGCCGACCGTTCGCCCCTGGTGCGCCTGGAATCCGATCACCGGATCGACCGAGAGCTTCACGATCTTCTCGGGCGTCTGCGCCGCCACCTCCTCGATGTCCATGCCGCCTTCGGTGCTGGCGATCAGGACGATCGACGCGGTCCCCCGATCGGCCACCCAGCTCACATAGAGCTCGTGCGCGATCTCGACCCCTTCCTCGACCAGGAGCTTCTTCACTTCTTGTCCCTGCGGGCCGGTCTGGTGGGTCACGAGGATCTTGCCCAGCAGCTCCTGGGCCGTCGCCGCGACGTCCGATTTTTTCTTCGCCAGCTTGACGCCGCCGGCCTTGCCGCGGCCGCCGGCATGGATCTGCGCCTTCACCACCGTAATCGGTGTCGCCAAGGTGTCGGCGGCAGCCTGCGCTTCCTGAGGGTTAAATGCCACCTTGCCGTTCGGAACAGGGATCTGATATTTCGCGAAAAGGGCCTTTGCCTGATATTCATGAATGTTCATCGATTCGTCCTTTGTCTTTGTAGGGGCGATCCTTGTGATCGCCCTGTCCGGTCCGGGGCGAATACAAGATTCGCCCCTACAATCGAAACCACGCCCACGTCCAATTTAATTCTTCTTCACGTAATCGGGAAACAACATCGGCGAGACCGTTTTCGACTCGACCCCCGCCTTCTTCTGCGCTTCGCGAAATTGGTCGAGGTGCGCCAGGGTCAATTTCCCGAGCGCGATCTCCGTCGCCCGTTTCGACGCCGCCCGCCCCGCCCGCCTTCCGTAGACGATGATGTCGAGAAGCGAGTTCCCCATCAGCCGGTTGCGGCCGTGAATCCCACCGGAGGCTTCCCCCGCCACGAAGAGATTCCGAACGGTCGATTCGCCGTCGACATTGATCTGAATTCCCCCGTTCTGATAATGCAACGTCGGGTAGACCAGGACCGGCTCTTTTCGGATATCGATCTGATAACGCGAGAACTGCCGGACCATGTTCGGGAAGCGATGGGCCAGGGTCCCCTCGCCGTTAACGATATCGACCATCGGCATGTCGAGCCAGACGCCGCGCCGGCCCGCCGGGGTTTCAACCCCCCGACCCTCCGCGCACTCCCGGATCACAGCGGAAGCGACGGCATCGCGCGTCTCCATCTCGTTGATGAACCGCTCCCCCTTCACATTGACCAACTGCGCCCCGACCGACCGGATCGCTTCGGTGACCAAGATCCCCGCCATCGGCTCGGGATAAACCGCGCCGGTCGGATGATACTGAAAGGTATCCTGAAGGGTCAACTTCGCCCCGGCCCGGTAAGCGATCGGCAGTCCGTCGGCGGTGGCGCCGTAATGATTGCTCGTCGGGAAACCTTGAATATGAAGGCGGCCGATCCCGCCGGTCGCCAGAATCACCGCCTTTGCTTGAACGACGATAAACTGGTTGTTGTCGAGGTTCTTCAGCACGGCGCCGGTGCAGGCCCCTTCCCCGTCGGTCAGAAGCTCGACGATGGGAGAGAACTCCAGCAGCTCGACCTGCTCGTTGAGGACGCAATCCTTGAGGACCCGCATCAACTCAAGACCGGTATAATCTTTACAACGAAGCAGGCGCGGCTTGCTGCTCCCGCCGCCGCCGCGGATGCTGAGGTTGCCGTCGGCCTCGCGGTCGAAGAGAACGCCGATGTCCATCAGCCACTTCGCCACCTCCGGCCCTTCTTCGACGAGGGTCTTCAGAAGCGCCGGGTCATTTTTCATGTAGCCGCCACGGAGAGAGTCGAGGAAGTGGCGCACCGGGGAATCTTCCGCCGAGACCGCCACTTGCATTCCCCCTTCGGCCATCACCGTATTCGAATCGCCCAGCCGCAGCTTGGTCGCAAGGAGCACCTTGGCCCCCGCCGCCTTCGCCGTGAGCGCCGCCGTCGCCCCCGCGCCTCCCCCGCCGATAATCAGCAGGTCCACCTGATGCTGGGGTGAAAGGGAAATCGCTTCGGAAGCGATCGGGCTTTTCCCTTCGAGGAGGTTGGCCAGCTCATGAACCGTCTGCTCCCCTTGGTTGGGGCCGATCTGAATCGTCCGGTACGCCTCTTTCTTATAATCGGGATGAAACTTCCGGATCAAGGCGTCTTTGTCTTCCGGAGAGAGGAGCGCCCTCTCCTCTTTCATCCGCGCCGCCCGGCTCTCATTCACCCGTGTTTTCGAATCTTCCAAACTCATTCACCTTTCCTTATGAATTGCTTTGTTCAACGCCTCATTTCTCCTCAGATCGGCAATAATCGGACAAGGCTGCATCGTCGGCAGAGAGAAGCCTGTCCCACGCCGACGCATATTTCCCCGATCGAACCTCCTCGATCCTGTGAAGCAGGCCGGTCGCCTCTTTCGGATAGAAGGCGCCGGTCAGCCGGCGGGCATACATCCCGACACGGTGGGGCTTGATCTGCACTTCGCAGACCGCCGCGCAAAGGCCGCACATCACGCAAGTGGTGAACTTCTCCGCCACGCTTGCAAGCTCTCCGTTGATCGCCGCCCGCACCCCCCCATGACGTCGATCTCCTGCGGACAGACCGACGTGCAGGCGCGGCAAGCGGTGCACCGGCGCGTTTCGGGATAATACTGAAAGAGGGTCTTCTGCGTGGGGGCTTCTTTCGGAAGAAGCGCGATCGCCTTTTTGGAGCTGTCGGAAGGGATGAAGGTGATCGCCATTCCTTCGCGAACCGCTGTCTGGCAGGCGAGCCCCGTTTTTGAACTCATTTGATCGGGAAGGCGGTAGGTGATCGGGCAGGCACCGCAGACGCCGCCGAGACAGCCGACCCCGTGGATCGTCGGCCGGCCGAGATGCCACATCGCTTGGATGACGGTGATTCCTTCCGGGACGGGGTATTCGGCGCCATCGACCTCGATGCGGATCAGAGAAGACTGAGAATCGGAATGGAACATCAAGCCGTTTCCTTTTTGTGCGGATGAGCGCAGATCAGGCGATGGGGCAGGTTTTGAGCTCCTCTTCGGACATCTTCATCAGCGTCTCCCATTGCGTATTGTACTTTCCACAGTGAATCTCTTCGATTCGGCTGGAAAGCTGCGGCGGCCGTTCGTTGAAGAAAACCCCCTCCGCGCGGCGGACATAGAGGCCGACCTGATTGGAGGAGATCTCGGCAATGCAGACCGGGACGCAAAGACTGCACATCACGCAGGAGAGGAAGAGATTGGAGGCTTCTTTGAAATCGCCGAACGCCGCTTTCCAGATGCCGGTCCGGACATCGATTCCCTGAGGACAGGCCTCGGTGCAGGCGTTGCAGTTTCGGCAGAGGGCGACTTCGGGAAAATATTTGAAGAGATCCTGTTTGGGATCGGTGATCTCTTCCATCCGGTAAATCGGCTTTTGCACCGGAAAAGGGGCAGAAAGAGAAAAGGACATCCCCTCCTCGACGATGAGCTGGCAGCCGAGCCCCTGCTTGAGCTCATAACTTCCCTTGGTCCGATAGAGGGTCGAGCAGGCCCCGCAGACGCCGCCAAGACAGCCGATGCCGCGGGTAATCTGGTGGCCGGTATGGAACATCGCTTGAATGAGCGTGATCCCCTGGGGAACCTGATACTTCTTCCCCATGATCTCCACCGTCACCAGATTCTTTTTTTCGGTCGTTTCCGCCGTCGGCATCTTTGTCCAAAATCGTAGGGGCGATCCTTGTGATCGCCCCTATTATTCAATGAACGTTACGCGTTCAGCGCGTTGAGCGCCGATCCCGCTTTGAACCAGTCGATCTGCTGCGCAGTCATGCTGTGATTCGCCTGGACCTTGATCTCCTTGCCGTCGGCCTTGTGGATTACGACGTCCACCGCTTTGCCCGGGGCCAATTGCGAGAGACCGAGCACGCTGACCCGGTCGTTCTGCTCAAAGAGCTCCCAGTCTTTCGGGTTCGCAAAAATGAGCGGCAAGATCCCCTGCTTCTTGAGGTTGGTCTCGTGGATTCGGGCGAAACTCTTGGTGATGACCACCTTGATGCCGAGGAAACGGGGCGACATCGCGGCATGCTCGCGGGAGCTTCCCTCGCCGTAATTTTCATCGCCGATCACCACCGATCCGACCCCCTTCGCCATATATCGGCGGGCCACCTGGGCCGGGGTGAGGTTCGACTCGCCGGCAAGGACATCGTTCGCCTTCCCCGCTTCGGTCGTGAAGGCGTTGTTGGCGCCGAGGAACATGTTGTCGCTGATGTTATCGAGATGCCCCCGGTACTTCAGCCAGGGACCGGCCGGAGAGATATGATCGGTGGTGCACTTTCCCTTCGCCTTGACCAGAATCGGGAGCTTCGAAAAAGTCTTTCCCATCCCATTTCGGGAAGGGCTGAAGCAGTTGCAACCGCTCGCTGGTCGGCGGGAGGTCGACGGTGAGGTTGTCGCCGTTTTCGGCCGGGGCGACAAATCCTTCTTCCCCTTTGGCAAAACCTTTCGCGGGAAGCTCTTCGCCGCGCGGCGGCTCGAATTGAACCTTCGTCCCATCGGCGGCGGTCAGCGTCTCCTTCACCGGGTCGAAGGTCATGTCGCCGGCAAAAGCCATCGCCGTCACGATCTCCGGGCTGCTGAGGAAAGAGAGTCTCGGCGATCCCGTCGTTGCGGCCGGGGAAGTTCCGGTTGAAGGAGCTGATGATCGAGTTCGACTCTCCCTTTTTCACATCGTCCCGCTTCCACTGGCCGATGCACGGGCCGCAGGCGTTGGCGAGCACCGTCGCTCCCATCTCTTCGAAGGTCTGCAGAAAGCCGTCCCGCTTCGATCGTGTGGTAGATCCGCTCGGAGCCGGGAGTGACGAGGAACTGCGCCTTCGCCTTGAGCCCCGCTTTGAGCCCCTGCTTGGCGACGTGGGCCGACCGGCTGATGTCTTCGTAGGAAGAGTTGGTGCAGCTGCCGATCAACGCCGCTTTGAGCTGAATCGGATAGCCCTTCTCCTTCGCCTCCGCGGCGAGCTTCGAGATCGGACGGGCGAGATCGGGGGTGTGCGGGCCGACGACATGCGGCTCCAGCTCCGAGAGGTTGATCTCGATCACCTGGTCGAAATATTTCTCGGGCGACTGGAAGACCTCGGGGTCGGCCGTCAGGAGTTCCTTGTTCGCATCGGCCATCTCGGCCACATCCTCCCGGTCGGTCAGTTTCAGGTAGGCCGCCATCTTCTGGTCGTAGGGGAAGATCGAAGTCGTCGCGCCGAGCTCGGCACCCATGTTGGCGATGGTTCCCTTGCCGGTGGCGCTGATCGACTCGGCGCCCGGTCCGAAATATTCGACGATCTTGTTGGTTCCGCCTTTGGTCGTGAGGAGACCGCAGAGTTAGAGGATCACGTCTTTCGCCGAGGTCCAGCCGGTCAGTCTGCCGGTCAGGTGGACGCCGATCAGTTTCGGATGGAGGACTTCCCACGGAAGGCCGGCCATCACGTCGCCGGCATCGGCGCCGCCCACGCCGATCGCCATCGCGCCGAGTCCGCCGGCGTTCGGCGTATGCGAGTCGGTTCCGATCATCAGGCCACCGGGGAAGGCGTAGTTCTCGAGAACCACCTGGTGAATGATCCCGGCGCCCGGCTTCCAGAACCCGATGCCGTACTTCTTCGCCGCGGACGCCAGGAAGTCGTAGACCTCGTTGTTCTCGCTGATGGCGCGATCGAGGTCTGTCTTGCTGCCCCGCTCTGCGCGCGGATCAGGTGATCGCAGTGGATCGTGCTGGGAACGGCGGCCTTCTTCTTTCCGGCCTGCATGAACTGCAGCAGCGCCATCTGGGCGGTGGCGTCCTGCATCGCCACCCGGTCGGGCCGAAGCGCCAGCTGCGCCTTCCCCCGCTCCCACTTTTGCGTTCCAAAATCGTCGACATGCGCGACCAGGATCTTTTCCGTCAGGGTCAGTGGACGGCCGAACTTTTTACGTGCTTCCGCCAGACGAGCCGGCATCGATTGGTATAGTTTCTTAATCATTTCGGTAGACATCATTGTCCTCCATCCACTTTGAGCGGCCCCGACGGCTTCGTCGCGCCTGAAATAAAAGAGATCTTCATCTTACAGAGCAATTCTCAGATGGTCAAGACTACTTCAATACCTCTTGCCGAACCTCGACCTTCTTCGCATTCGTTTCGAGGGGGAGGGGCTTCCCTCCGTTTCGGAGAGGCGTAGTTGACCACGTAATTGAAAAGCCGAATCAGACGGCTTCCGTTGCGGGTTTGATCGACCCAGTGACCGATCAGACCGATCGTCCGCGCCAGAATGAAGAAGCCGTTGAGCGACTCCACCGGCCAGCCGAGATCGACCAGAACGGCGGCGATCGTTCCATCGACGTTCAAGATCAAGGTGTCTTTCTTCGCCGTGGTGATCTTCTCAACCGACAAAGCAAAATCGAGGTGCGGGGTCGAAATGCCGGTCGACTTCACGAAGGAGACGAGCTCTTTCACCCGCTTGTCGGGATTCTTGACGCTCTTGACTCGATGGCCGATCCCCGGCACCGGCCCGACGTTTTTCTTCATATGCTCCAGGAAAGCTTCCGGAGAAAGCTTGTTCTCGACCGCATACTTGAACCATTTTCCCGCATCGGTGACGGCCCCGCCGAACCGGGGTCCGATCATGATCAGACCGGCCGCGACCGATTGCGCCATCTGAATTCCGGCACAGGCGGCGATGATCGTGGTGAGCGCTCCCGAGACACAGGGACCGTGATCGGCCGAGAGCATGATGATCCGCTTGACGATCTCCGCTTCGACCGGGGTGATCAGCCGCTTGTCCCAGAGCAGCCCCATCACGTGAGGAATCTGATATCCCTTGTTGATCAAGTCGGAAGCGGGATAGCCGTAATAGAGCGGCTCGTCTCCGCGATCGTCGCTGATCGTCGATTTGATCAACGGCTCGACGAAGACATCGCCCGACTTGATCGCCTCTTCCACCGGCTTCGGAAGTTTCGGAAGCGCGGTGACGTCGCCGTCCACCGAAGGCTTGACCAAGCCCTTCGCAACGATCTCCTCATAGACCTGCTTGATCGTCGGGCCGAGTCCGCCGAAGGTCGCCGGCACGATAGCGCCCGATTTCTTCAAGGCGTCCGCCTTGCTTCGGGCCGAGCCCTCGCCGTGCTGTCCTTCTTTCGCGCCGGCATGGCCGAACTTCATCCCCTTGGGGAGCTGCTCTTGGCAATACCCGGAAACGACCGCGATCAGTTTGATCCGCCGCTTCTTTTCCCCGAACCACTCCGCGGCGCGCTCTTCGAGATCTCCCCCCATCTCTCCGACAATGATCACAGCCTTGGTCTGAGGATCTTTCTCGAACATCTCAAGATAGGTGACGTAGTCGGAGCCGGGATACGCGTCTCCGCCGATGCCGATCGCCGTCGTGATTCCGTCGGCGAACTGGCTGCAGATCCAGATGATCTCATTCGAAAGACCGCCCGATTTAGTGATGACGCCGAACGATCCGGGTCGGTGGAGCTTCGAGAGAATCAAGTTGTCGAATGCCCCGCCGATTACACCGAGACGGCACTCGCCGGCCGAGATGATCCCGATCGCCGACGGCCCGTTGAAAACCTTGCCGAGCTTTTTGGCTTCGAGGCTCAGCCGCTTGGAATCTTTCTCCGGCACCCCTTCCGTGATCATCGAGACCAGCTTGATCTTCGGATCGGCCAAGGCTTCCATCGCCGCTTTAAACGCGCGATCCGGTCCGACAAAATCAAGGTCGTATTCAAGGCGGGAAAAGCGGCCGTAGCCTCCGCCATCGTTTTGAAAATAGGAATCGAAACCAACTCGCTTCCGAAGGGGACCTCCGCCGTTTTGCCGGCATCGGGCGGAAAAACAAAAGCAAGAACATGGAGCGGTTGGCGGGTCAGGTGGCAGAACTCGGCCATCCGGCGGGCGGCGTTCACCCCGGCCGGTCCGCCTTGAATCACAACGCGGGTCTCTTTATTGGCGACGATACTCATTTTCCCACTCCTTTAATCGCGTAATCGATAATATCGGTTAAGGGTGTGTAGCGGTCATAGACGTGAATGTTAAACCCTTCCGCTTCGAGCGCCTTCATCGCCGCCAATCCTTCTTTCTCGAACGGCCCGCCGCGCCGAACCCAGATCTCTACCCCTTCCAGCTTCCCTTCGGCCTTCGCCTTCCGGAATCCGTTGATGATTCCCGCAAAGGTTTTCTTGACATTCGTAAAGTTGGCAATCGCCCCGCCGACGATGATCCGCTTGATCCCCTTGAGGGAGCAGACCTTCTCGGTCAGCGCCTCGACCGCCCAATCGGGGGGATCGCCGGAGTACTCGGCATAATTTGCGATTTTGCCTCCCAAGGCCAGGACGGCATCGGAATAATAGACGGAAGCCCCGCCCCCCGCCGGCAAAAGCGCCGTATCGCCGCCTGGGATCTCGATGAACTTCACCGAACCTTTGATCCGGGAGTCGATCTCCATGATCGCCCGCTCGTCGTTGGTGTAGGGGCGGCCGAATTCGGAGGCGAAGGTGAAATTCCAATCGGGATGCCGGAACCGGGCATCGGCGTCGACCATCGTCACGGCATCGAGCGCGACCAGCTCTCCGTCCGACTCGCGGGTGACGAGGGGGTTGATCTCGATGTAGGTGCCGTCTTCCTGGTCGTAACATTGATAAAGCTTGAGGGCAAAGTCGGCGACTTTTCCGGCAAGATCTCCTTTGAACCCGGCTTCTTTGGCGAGGTTCATCAGTTGATCCCGCGTTGGATCGGTTCCCAAGGGAATTGCGATCCGCTTGACCTTCTCCCAGTTCGATTCGACCTCGATTCCGCCGACGCTCGCCAGGAGCAGCTCGGCCCCTTCTCGAACCGACTTGACGGCCAGGTAGAATTCTTCTTTATGCTGGATCATTTCGGAAATGATGACCTGAGAAATCGTCATCCCATTGAGATCCTTCCCGAGCATCTCGCTGGAGGCCTTCCGCGCCGCATCCAGTTCGAGACCGACTTTCACCAGCCCCAGTTTCATTCGGGAGCCGATCGCTTCATGCGCCTTAACGACCAGCTTCGACTCCCGAAGCCAGGGATTCGCTTGAGAGAGCCGATCGAGTTGATCCGCCGCCGTGATGACGACGTAGTGGGGAACCGTCATCCCCCACTTTGAGAGAAGCCCCATTCCAGGACCTTCCAACACCTTTGCCATGCAGCGTCCTCCGTCAATTTCCTTTTGATTTCGTTTACTTTACGACCTGAGCCCCAAAGGGCATGATTCATTCTTTGAAGTGTTTCCGACGAAAAAAGAAGACCGAACCGTAATTAGAGAATATAGGGAGGTAACAGTCGGTTTGTCAAGAATTTTTTCCATGTATTTCGCTGGAATTCACGCTTTGTAATCTCTTCGGCGGACCTGATCTGAAGGAGATATACCCGACCGAATGAGTCGATCCTCAAAAGTAACCCGATCAGGCGATTCAGGCTTAAGAAGCGACCGTCCGGATGAATTAGGATTGATTAAGAGAGAATTTAGTGATTGGAAGGCTTATTCTTTCATTAAGGATGGCAGCAACCGACGAGAGGCCCCCATTTCCTCTCGTGGGTCACTGGTGCGAAGCGGAGCGAAACACCATCTTATCTCCTCATCGAAAAGTGTAAAATTGGAACGAATATCAGGAAGCGGTCAGGCGGCTTTTCTTTCTTCTTCCTTGATCTCTTCAGGGGATTGGGAAACCGGCTGTTCTTCGGCCTGCGGCGGGGACTGCTGTTGGGCAAACCTGCGGCGGGCGGCCTGTCCCCCCTTTCGGCCAGCCTCTCTGGCCTCCTCAGGGGTAAACTCATGCGCCGTCCCCTTTTGATGGGCGGCCTGTCCCCCCTTTCGGCCGGCCTCTCTGGCCTCTTCAGGGGTAAACTCATGCGCCGTTCCCTTCTCATGGGCCGCTTTTCCCCCTTTCGGGCGATTTCCTTTTTGTTTTTCCGTATCCATTGCGGCAAATCCGCGCGGGCTCTTTTCCGCCATTTTACTCCTCCACTTTAAAAGTCGAATAACTGCCCTTCTCTGGATAAATGTTCGCCCTGAGGCTTGGGCTGCTTGACTTATTTCACTGCGAACAAGGCGTTTTTTTTATTGAATTACTTTTAATAGTTCAACTTTTATGCCAATCCCACACTCAAACGAAAAGGGAGAGGAGAGGCAAAGATCAGACCTCTCAGACTCTAACCGTTCCGTTTTGACCCGTCAGCACCGGACAAAGGAATCTCTCCGTGCAGTTTTGTTACAGGTATCTCATCTATCCCCTTATTAACAACCTTCCCGGCCTTGCACCCACCCGAGTCGCAGGTCCCCCAAATTTCTTGACCTTGGGCCGTCTGTTTGATAGACTACGGAACGCTTCATCGCAAGTTTAGGAACAGGATCCATCGGTTATAAAAAGGAGACAAAAGGAATGGCGACCAACGGAAAATCGATTTTAAGCGTAGAGGGAACGGTTCAAAAGAAGAGAGGGTGGAGTTATGAAGATCTCTCCCGTCTTCCCAAGGAGCATCAAGTTGAAGATGTCAGCCGGTTGGTCGCCGGGATGGAAGGGGCGGGCGTTCGTGTCAAAGCGGTCTTAAAGGAGTCGAATCCTCTCTCCAAGACCGACCATGTGACGTTCCATTCCCTGGATGGAAAATTTGCCGCTAGTGTCCCTCTGCAAGAGGCGATTGAAAAGGGAATTCTGATCTACAAGCGGGACGGCGGCCCTCTCCCCGATTCGAAGGGGGGACCGATTCGGCTGATCGTCCCGCACGGGGACAACGCGTGCAGCAACGTGAAATCGGTGATCCGAATCGAATTGACCGTGGGAAAGGGGAAAGACACCACCTGGGACCCCGACCACGACAATCCCGCCATCCACGGACACTCCCACGATCATGGTCATGACCACGGGCATGATCACGACCACGATCACGGACATGATCATGATCACCATGACCATGGGCATGATCACGGACACGATCATCATGACCACGATCATGGACACTCCCACTAAAAACGCTCCCGCAAATGGGCTTGAAAGACACCCTTATGATAAAAGGGATTCAAGTCCCTCTTACCGACTAAAAAGAGCACTCTTGTGACTGGTCTCCCCGAAAATCTCCGGCCGCTCGTCAGCATCGTTATTCCGGCCTACAACGCCGCTCAGACGTTGCCGCAGACGCTCGACAGCGTTCTCGCGCAAACCTATTCCAACATCGAAGTCATTGTAGTGAACGACGGATCGACCGACAAAACCGCCGAAGTCCTCCGTGGGTACGCGGACAAGGTGCGCGGCATCGACCAACCGAATGGAGGCCTGCCGAATGCCCGCAACAAAGGCTGCCGCGCCGCCCGCGGTGAGTTCATCGCTCTGATGGATGCGGACGACTTGTGTCGGCCGGAGCGCATCGCGGTGCAGGTCGCTGCGTTCCAGAACTGTCCCGAGGCGGTCCTCTGTTGCTCGGACTTCTCGGCGTTCAACGCCGAGGGGCCGGTCGCCAGTTCGCACAGCGCGACCTACTATTCGATGATCGGAGAGGCCCCGGAGGGATTCAGTTCGCTCTATCCCGAGCGGCGGAAGATCGAGGTGGCGGCGGACGCATTCCCCGGGTCACAGCGGCCGGCCGCCGTCGAAGCCTACATGGGAAGGGTCTATCGTGAGCTGGCGCAGGGCAATTTCGTCCACCCTCCCACGGTAATGTTCCGGCGCAGCCTGCTGGAAACGGCAGGGACATTCGACGAAACGCTGCGCTACGATTGTGATTGGGAATGGATGGTGCGTATGGCTCGCACCGGCGCTTTTGTGTATGTGGACCGGCCGATGCTCGATTACCGCCTGTCGGAGACACAGATGTCTTCTTCTCCACGCCGCGCCATCGACACCCTGCGCGCCGCGACGAAGATCTGGGAATCTGACGCCGATTTGATGTCTAAAAATCGCGCCCGGATGCAAACAGGCCTGGGGCAGCTCTGCCTTGAAGCCGCTTATGCGTTGGCGGAAGAACAAAGAATAGACGCCGCAAAGATGCTGGCGAGAAGCGTTTGGACGTACGGCCTGGTCAAACCTGCCAGCGTTAAAACGGCGATTCGGATTCTAATGCCTCTCCCGCTTCTTGAACTCATCCGGCATTTGCGGTCAGGCTCTTGAAGTACGTTTCGTTGCCGACCCGGAAACAGATTCTCCTTGAATTCGATTGATCCCCGCCTCGTCCCCTATCTCGTTTTCATCAACCTTCTCTGGGGGGGAAATGTCGTCTCCATCAAGCTGGGGGCGGGGGAGATCTCTCCCTGACGATGGCGACCCTCCGCTTTCTCATCGGCGGAAGCGTCATTTTCCTCTACGCCGCGTTCCGGAAAATCGGTCTTGGCCTCGCCCGGAAGGAAATTTTCCTCCACCTGATGAACGGCCTTCTCTTCGCCGTTCAAATCGCCCTCTTCTACCTGGGAACCTTCCGCACCTCGGCCTCTCACGCCTCGGTCTTGATCAACACCCATCTTTTTTTCGTCGCCGTCCTCGCCCATTTTTTTATCCTTCACGACCGCCTCAGCGTTCGGAAAATTTCCGGTCTGGCGCTCGCCTTTCTGGGAGCGGTCGTTCTCTTCAGGGACCGGCCCGAGCGGGCGATGGAAACGGTCTCGCTCCTCGGGAACAGCTTCGTTTTGATCAGCGCCTTTGTTCTTGCCGTCAAAATCGTTTATATCAAGCGATTGATCGAACGGATCGACCCGGTGAAGGTCGTCTTCTGGGAGATGGCGATCGGCGTTCCCCTCTTAGGTTCTATTGCATTCTTTTTTGGAGAGACCCTTCCCGATCGCGCCTCAGCGCGACTGATGGGGGCGATGCTCTATCAAGGAATCGTCGTCGGCGCCTTCTGCTTCGTCGCTTCCACCGTCTTGTTGAAACGCTACGCGGCCAGCAGCATCGCTTCGTTCTCTGTTCTGGTCCCCTTTTTCGGCGTGACCCTGAGCCATCTTTTCCTCGGAGATCCGCTCACCCCCCATCTGACGATCGGCGGCGGAATGATCATTCTTGGAATCGGCATCGTGAACATCCGATGGCCGATGATTCCGCCTGAGTAGGAATCGGAGGGGCGATCCCCCCATGGCCGCCCGCATGAACCGATTCAGAAAAAGACAGGAGAGGCACAGGGGCCTGCCCCTACGGCAGGTTCGGTCCGGTGGTCACTCGGACCGAGCGGGGCTGTCTTCCGGCGGCAACCTGGCCGAAGGGGGTCAGCAGGCCGGTGGTCTGATCGATCGAAAAGATCGAGAGGTTATTTGAATTGAGATTGGCGACGTAGACGAACCGGCCCGACCGGTCGATGGTGATCGACCGCGGGCCGGCGCCCCCCCGGATCGCGCCGAGCGGGCTGAGCGTCCCGCTCTCCGGATCGATCCGATAGATCGAGATGTCGTTCGTCGCGGAATTCGCCACATAGGCGAATCGGCCGGAGGGATCGACGGCGATCGAGAAAGCCTGTCCCCCCGCGGGGACGACGCCGCTCCTCGTGAGCCGGCCGGTCGCCGGATCGACCCGAAACGACCAGATATCGTCGCTGTCATAGTGCGAAACATAGACGAATGCCCCCGAGGGGTGAACCGCCACGGAAATCGGGGCGCGGCCCGCGGCGATCTCGCCGAGACGGGTCAACAATCCCGACTCGGAATCGACCCGGTACATCGAGACATTATTCGTGCTGTAATTCGCCACATAGGCAAATCGACCGAGCGGGTCGATCGCCACCGAAACCGAGCTGATCCCCGCATCGGCCGTCCCGAGCACCGTCAAAACGCCGCTTTCGGGATCGATCCGGTAAATCCAAACATCGTCCGCCGCGTTCTCATTCGCCGAATAAGCGAATCGGCCCGACGGATCGAAGTTGATCGAATAGATCCCGGCGCCGGTCGGAGCGCTCCCCCGCGCGGTGAGATTCCCGGTCGTGGGATCGATCGCATAGATCGAGATATCGTTTGAGGCGAAATTGCCGGCATAAACGAACCGCCCCGTCGGATCGACGCCGATCGGATACGGATCGCGCCCGGCCGGAATGGAGCCGATCTGCGCCAGCGCGCCGTTCTCAGGATTGACGGAAAAGATCGAAACATCTCCGGAAGCGGAATTCGTGCTGTAGGCGAATCGCGGGGCCAACGCTTCCACCGGGAAGACTTCGGCCGTCGCTTCGGCCCGCTTGGTCGGATCGGCGACGCTCGTTGCAACGACATGATAACGTCCCGGCGTGGCTGGGGCGGTGTAGTTCCCATCGGAATCGATCGACCCGCCGACCGTCCCCTCTTCGATCTCCCAGCTCACGGCGGCCTGATCACTCGCCGAAACGGTGGCCGCAAAGCGAAAGCGCCCCCCGGCGGGAGGGTAACGGCCGCCGGCTCGATTGCCACCGAAATGATCGGCTGGGTGATCACCTCCACCTCGGCCATGGCGCGGACCGCCGGATCGTCCAAGCTCACTGCGATGATATGGTAAATTCCCGGGAGCCCGGGGGCGGTGTAATTTCCATCGGGAGTGATCGACCCGCCGCTCTCCCCCTCTTGAACTTCCCACCGAACCGCCGGGTCGGTTCCATCGGTCCTTTCGGCCTTGAAGGTTTGCCGGGTCCCGGTGGTTACGACCGTCTCCCCCGGCGTCACTGCGATCGAACGATTCTCTTGTCCATCGACCTGATCGACCGGAACGGCGTCGCTCCTGTTTCCGCTCCCCCCTCCGCCGCAGGCCGCCAGCCCACAGAACAGAACCATCAGAAAAAAAACGACTCCCCTTTTCATATCAGCCCCCTTGCCGCTGTAATACGGATGACAGTTTCTCTGTAATTAAGATTACCAATTCAGGGATCGTCGCGGCTATTGGTAAGCTGACTTACTCCAAGGGGGAAAAGGCCTATATTTCCATGGAAAGAGACATAGCCCGTCCGGATGAACCTCCGGACGGAGAGATCATGAGGGGAGATTAATCCTGAAGGTGAGGCTCCTGCAGCGGCACAAGCTTTTCGACATCGGGGACGTGCCCTTCTTCATCGAGGGCTTCGATTTCGTCCATCAGCGGAATGCTCCAGAGGACCAACGCAAGATGATCGGAAGGGGTCGGATGCCGGGGCGAGACGGTATGATAGGTCAGTTCGATATGGGTCTTCTCGTCCTCCCAAATGATGGTCGGACCGGGACGCTGCTCCTTCGGTTTTCCGTAGGCGCCGGCCCACTTCGGGAGGAGCGCCTCCAGCTCGCCCGGATTGTTGGTGTCCCGGAACCGGACGTGGATGATCGTCAGTCCGAACTTGGGATGAAATCCGAGGCTGACCGACCGGATGTCTGGCTCGCCCAGCGCCCCCCCCGAAACGGTCAACTCGCCGGGGCCGGGCCCTGCACCGCCCACGGGCCGGTGTCGTTCATATGCTTGGGGGGGCCAGATGAACCTGATACGCCGACATGAACTCCGGCTGCGTCATCCCCCACGTCGCCTTGTCGAAACCGGGCGGCAGGGCCGCCTCGGCTTCCACGCCGACGGTGAAGAGTAAGATCATCGTCATAAATGTGATGCTTTTTTTCATCGCACCGTTTCCTTTAACCAACCAACGACGTCGGCAATCACCCGTTCCCGGCCGATCTCGTTAAAAACTTCATGATAAAACCCCTCATACCAGAGGATCTTTTTTTCGCGGAGCCGATCCGCTCGAACAAGGCGCGCGCCCCCGACGGAAAGACGATCCGGTCCTCGCTTCCCTGCAAGAGGAGGGTCGGCAGGACGATCTTCCCGGCATCCTGATGGAGATGGTCGTTCATCTTTCCGAACTCGACATAAAAACGGGGGGTCCCGGCCCGCTGCACCAGCGGATCGTTCCGGAAGGCGACCCCGATCGCCGGATCATGGCTGAGCCAATCCGGAACGCTCGGGTAACGGACCGGACGCGACGGAAGAAGACGATTCAACAGGGCGCCGATAAAACGGAGACGAAACGGAAGCGCCGGAACATCATACGCCGGAGCCGATAAGACCAGCCCGTCGGCCGCGTTCGGATAATCGATGCAGAAGGCGGCCGAGACCGCGCCGCCGAAGCTATGTCCGAGGATCACCACTTTCCGATCGGGATGCGTTTCCCGGACAAAATCCAGAACGCGCTTCAGATCGTGGAGCATGTCGGTGTAGCGTTCCATGTGGGTCCGCGAGCCGTCCGACTCTCCAAATCCCCGCTGGTCGTAAGCATAAGAGGCAAACCCTTCTTTCGCCAGATCGAGTTGAAGGCGCCGGTACCTCCCGCGATGTTCGCTCAGGCCGTGGACGATGACGAGAACCATCTCGATCGAATCGGGAATCACGGCTGAAAAGGAAAGGGTCATCCCGTCGCGGAGAATCGTCCCCCCCTTACAAACGATCCGACCGACCGAGTCGGTCTTATCGTTCGACGGGACGGCCATAGAGGGTACTCGAAGAGACATCATCGATCCGCACGGAAACCATCGTTCCCGGTCCGGAGGGGGTTCTCGGAAAGACGACGGTGGTGTTCCCTTCCGTCTTCCCCATCTGGTGGCCGGGCCGCTTTTCGGCCTCGCCGTCGATCAGGACCGCCAGGGTCCGGCCGATTTTCTCCCGGTTTTTCTGAAGCGAGATCGCCCGCTGCAAATCGATCAGCCGGACGATCCGATCGGTCTTCACCTCGGGGGGGACATCGTCGGGATATTTCCGCGACGCGATCGTCCCTTTCCGCTCGGAATATTTGAAAATGTAGGCGCTGTCGAATTGTCCGTCTTTAAACAGGCCGGCCGTCTCTTGAAAATCTTCCTCCGTCTCGGTGGGAAAGCCGACGATGATGTCGGTCGTCAGCGCAATTTCGGGAATCGTCCGCCGGATCTCCTCCACCAATCGGAGGTACTCTTTCCGGGTATAGGTTCGGGCCATCAGGTCGAGGATGCGGTCGCTCCCCGCCTGAAGCGGAAGATGAATATGCTTGCAGATGTGAGGGTGCGACGCGATCGCCTCCAACAGCGGCTTCGGAAAGTCTTTCGGGTGGGGCGAGGTGAAACGGACCCGCTCGATTCCGGGAACGTCGGCCACTTTGAGAATGAGATCGGCGAATCCCCTCCCTTCATCCCGGTAGGAATTGACGTTCTGTCCGAGGAGGGTCACCTGGCGATACCCCTTCTCCGCGAGGGATGTGACCTCGCTTAAAATATTTTCGATCGACCGGCTCCGCTCCCGGCCGCGCGTATAAGGGACGACGCAGAAGGTGCAGAAGTTGTCGCAGCCTCGCATGATCGCCACCCAAGCGTTGACCCCTTCAACGCGGGTCGGCGCGATGTCGCCGTAGGTTTCGTATTCGGAGAGATACGCTTCGATCTCTTGTCGATCGGTCCCGATCACCTCATCGATCAATCGAGGAAGCGCCCGGTAGCTGTCGGGTCCGACGACCAGACTGACCACCGGATGATCGAAGAGCTCCTCTTTAAGATTCTGCGCCATGCAGCCGAGGACGCCGACAATAAAATGTTTCTTCTCCTTCTTCAGGGGACGGAGGATGTCGAGCCTCCCGTAGATTTTCCGGTGGGCGTTTTCGCGGATCGCGCAGGTGTTGATCAAAACCACCTCCGCTTCTTCGACCGCCGCCGTCATCTCATGGCCGTGCGGAGTCAGGATCGACCGGATCAGCTCCGAGTCGTATTCGTTCATCTGGCAGCCGTAGGTTTCGAGATACACCTTCATCGGATTTCCCTCAATCAGCTTCCCGATCGCCAGCCCATCGGCCGCTGCTTCGATCCGGACCGAGCCGAGCCGGCCGGAGAGATCCCGGTCGCTCTCCACCCCAACCCGGATGTAATTCGGGGTGAGACCGCAAAAAAGCCCCTCTTCATTGCGCGTCTCGAAGAGGACCTCGACGCTCCCGCCGATCGCGCCCGCGTAAAACGCCTTCCGCCGCTGCCGGGAGAGATCACACAAAATCCGGGAGCGCTCCTTGATCACCTTCGACGGCACCGGCGCGAGATCCATTTTGGTCACCCGGGTCCCCTTCCGCTTCGAAAAAGGGAAGACATGGAGGTAGGAAAAAGGAAGCGAATCAATCAGGGCAAGGGTCTCGGCGAATTCCTTCTCCCCTTCCCCCGGAAATCCGACCATCACATCGGTCCCCAATCCCAGATTCGGAACCCGCGCCGTCGCCTCCCGAACGAAATCGATATACTCCCGCCGCGTATACCGCCGCCCCATCGCCGAGAGGACGGCGTCGCTCCCGCTCTGGAGCGGGAGGTGAAGATAGGGACAGAGCTTCCCCCCCCGCGCCATTTGGTCGAGAATCCGGTCCGAGACGGTCGTCGGCTCGATCGAAGAGATCCGGATCCGATGAAGTCCGTCGATCGTCTCCAGCGCCTCGATCAGGTCGGCCAAATCCTCCCCTTCCGATCGATATTCGCCGAGGTTCACCCCGGTGAGAACGATCTCCCGATGGCCGCGCGCCACCCAGATCGACGTCTCCAACAAAATATCGTCCGGCTTCCGGCTTCGCTCCCGTCCCCGCGTGGTCGGGATGATGCAGAAGGAGCAGAAGAAATCGCAGCCGTCCTGGATCTTGATGTTCGGCCGGGTCGCCTTGTCGAAGGCGGCGTAGCTTTCGATCGTAAAATCGTTCCGGCCGATCTTCGGAGTATGGAAAACCATCGGCGCCGGCCGCTTCGCCGGCGGCCTCCCGTCGAGCAGCTCCTCGACCAGCTTCGGCAGATCCATCTTGAATTCAGTCCCGGCGATCAGGTCGATCCCCGGCATCTTCCGGAGCGCGTCGGTCCCGACTTGAGCGTAACAGCCGGTCACGGCGATGAAGGTCTTCGGGTTTTGCTTGAGGATCTTCCGGATCAGGTTGCGGCACTTCGCTTCGGCCTGCTCGGTGACCGAGCAGGTGTTGATCACGGCGAGATCGGCCTCGTTCTTTTCATCGACGACCTGATAACCGGCCGAATAAAATCCGGCGCCGAGCGAAGCGCTCTCGGATTGATTTAATCGGCAGCCGAGCGTATGGAAAGAAATGGTCGGTTTACCCGGCGAAAAGATTTGAAGGAGTCGATCTGTCGCGGAGGAGGTGTCATCGACCGCAGACCGGGTTTCGCTCCGCATTCCGAAATCCGCAATCCGCATTCTCGTTATCCCCTTGCCCACGATCGGGGCATCAACAGCCGCTCGACGATCTCCCCCTTGAGGAGATGTTTTTCGATCACTTCCAAAGCGTCTTCCCGGTTTTTCACGGTGTACCAAACCCCTTCCGGGTAGATCACGACCGACGGTCCCATCGCGCAGGTATCGAGGCAGCCGGCCTGGTTGGCGCGGACAACTCCCTTCAATCCCCGGTTCGCAATCTCCTCCTTGAAGAACGACCGAAGATCGTCGGCCCCCTTCGTGGCGCAGCATCCTTTCGGATCGTCCACGGGACGCCGATTGGTGCAGATAAAAAGATGATATTTATACTTTGACATCGTTCCTTCCTAAAAAATGGGCGAACACAGAGGTTCGCCCCTACCGTTCTTTATCGTCCAGAAACCTTCGGAGTTCGTCCTTCAGCTCCGGAATCTGCGGGAGATTGTTCCGAATCGCCCCCATGATGTTCTCCAACCGCGCCATCCGCTGTGTCTCTTTGTCGGAGGAGATGTATTGATCGAGTGTCTCATAGGCTTTGCCATGATGGGATTCCAGAAACGGTCTTGCGGCGAGAAGGGCGGCGATCAGATCGGCCGGCTCGACATCGGGGGGAGAGGCTACCACAAACGTTCCGTCGGAGAAAATGACGACTGCGTTCGACGACCCCGCCGCGACCACTTTCTCGATTTTCTTCCCGTCGGCCGAACTCCAGTCGATCAGCCGTCCCGGGAAGGTCTTGGCGAAGGCAACCTTTTCGGCGTTGATCTTCCATTTTTTCTCGACGTATCGCTCGATCGCCTACCTCTCCACCGGAAGACCGAGCCGCCGCCACGCCTCGAAGCCTCCCTCCATCGAGGAGACGTTTTCGTAGCCCATCTTCTTCAAGACTTGCGCCGCCACGGCGCTTCGCCCGCCCGCCGTGCAGTAGAGGATGACCGGCTGCGTCGCATCTTTAAAATGCCGCTCCATGTCCATTTCCAAGATCCCGCGGGGGATGTTCCGGCTCTTCGGGACCCGTCCGGCCTGGAATTCGTCCGCCTCCCGGACATCGATCAGGGTGAATGCTTCTCCCCGCTCGATCTTCTCCTGGACATCTTTTACCTGGAGAAGCGGCACCTCCCGCTTCGCTTCCGCCACCAGATCCCGCCACATCTTCATTCTTGTCTTTCCTCCCTATCGCGATGAACCGAACATTCAGACTAATCTATTTTGTTCCCTTTTTCAACCCGCGGGGATTCGGTGTCGTGAATCATTTTTGCGCCGGTGCTTCGACCGTCTCACCCAGAAGACGCCCCAAGGCCGGCCGGCCGAAGAGGTTAAATCCCCGCGCCGCTTCAGGCGGGTGGCCCGCTACGCAGACGATCGGCTTCGACCCCGCCGCCCCCAGCACGAGCGGCTTTCCGGAACGCATCGGGACCCCCTTCACCACCGCGCCGGGGGCTCCCGCCGCATTGACGAGATCGACGGTGAAATCTCTCCCGCCGATCGCCGTTCCCCCGGAGATCACCACCATCTCGGCCTCCGCAAGGGCTTCCTTGAGCCGCTTTGCGAAGAGATCGAAATCGTCTTTAATGATCCCTTTGAAAAGGGGGGTTCCCCCCGCCTCTTCAACCAGGGCCGAGAGGCCGAACGAATTGCAGTCCCATATCGCGCCGACCCGAAACGGCTCGGTCGGCGGGATCACTTCGTTGCCCGACGAGAAAATCGCCACGCGCGGCCGCTTCGCCACGCTCACCTCCAGAATCCCCTGGCCGGCGAGAAGAAAAATATCGGCCGGGTTGATCCGGCGCCCCTTTGCAAAGAGAAGACTCCCCTTCTTCCGGTCGCACCCTTGCGTCTCGATGTTTTCATTTTTCCCGAGCGGCCGGGTCAACCGGATCCGGTCCCCCTCCCGAGTCACGTCCCACTGTTTGACGACGGCGAAGTCGCCGGCGGGAATGTAGCTGCCGGTCGTCACCCGCATCGCCTTCCCGGGCCCTAACCCCTTTGCCTCTCCGGCGCCGACCGGAATCTCCCCGACGACGTTGAGCGTCACGGGCCGCTCAGCCGAGGCGGCGGCCGCTTCCGACGCAACCAGAACATACCCCTCCATGATCGAGCGGGAATAGGGGGGATCGTCGACCCCTGCCGTGACATCGGCCGCGAGGATCCGCCCGCGCGCCGATGAAAGGGGGACCTTCTCCGCCCCCGAGATCCCTTGCGGGACCACCGCCAGAAAGCTCTCCAGGGCCGTTTGAACCGGATCGTCTTTTTGACTCATCATGACTCCTTACATCCCTTGTTGTGATTCCTGCATCAGGAAGAGAAATGCCACACCAGCCCCCCAAGCCCCCAAAGCAAGGCGATGAGGCCGTAGAAAAAGGCCCAATACCGTTTCCCTCGGGCCGACGGAAGGAAATGGACCTCCGTGGAAAACCGCATGATCCATTTGAAAAATGAAAACTGATCCTCAAAATGATAGCTGATGAAGAAAAGAAAGGCGATCCCGATCATCACCAACGACGACAATAACATCGGACCCTCCCGGCCGGTTGGAACCCTCATTCATATCACGAAGTTCCCTGTTTATTCAAGACTTATCGGGCGATGAAGAGGGACCGCGGCGTTTTCATTGAGCTGATCATTCTCACTAAGCGCTAAGCAGACAAAGCGGGCATGACTCATTCGAGAAATGAATTGGATTTTAAAAAAATTTTCGTTTATAGTAATACCCATTGTTCTTACGGAGGAAGGATGGCGCTGACGGTCGGCATTTTATCGATTAAAGAACGAGGGATCGTGCCGGGCGAGGACCGGGTCACCAATGAGATTTCGAAGATGATCACGGAAGCCGGCGGGGAGATCGTCGTGAAAGAGGTGATTACCAGCGAAGAAGAAAAGGTCCGGGACAAGCTGATCGAATGGAGCGACCGGATCATGCCCGACGTCATCCTCACCGCCGGCGGCTCCGGCCTCGGCAAACAAGACCGGACCCCCGACGCCACCCGCGCCGCGATGGACCGGGAAGTGCCGGGGATCGCCGAGATCATGCGGACCGAAGTTTTTCAGAAAAAGACGAAGAAGGCGATCATCTCCCGGGCCACGGCCGCCATTCGAAAAGACACCTTGATCATCAACCTCCCCGGCAGCGCCGGCCCCGCTCGGGAAAACCTGGAGGTCATTCTCGGGACCCTCCAACACCTGGTGGACATGGTCCATCCGAGAAGACCATAAAATAAAATAGAGGTCTTAAAAATGGGAAGCCCACTCTTTTTGGCGACTGTTTTCACCCTTGTTGCCATCTGGGCCGTTCTTCTCGGCATCCCGGCCCTTCGCCGTCCCCCTCCCGGATTCGAACCCCGTCTTTGCCTTTCCTGCAGCAAGACCAGCAAATATGATGCGACGCAATGTGAACATTGCGGCGCCCCGATCGAACCCCGAAAAGATGTTTGATCCGTTCCAGGACGCGATGGTACAATCCGCACTGCAAGGAGGAATTTACTTTGGAGCCGGATGATCGGCTGATTGCCAAGAAAGAAGGGTGGGCCCGAACCGGACGGGGCCTGACGGGAGAGGTCCAAAAGGACGAACGACCGCGCCTTCCTCCCGGACAGAAGCTCAACAAGGGTTTTCCCGTGTTGGATCTCGGCATCCTTCCCGAGGTCGATGCCGATGATTGGGAGTTATCGATCAAAGGGGAGATCGAAAACCCGCTCGTCTGGAATTGGGACCGGTTCAGCGCGTTGGCCACCGACCGGATCGTCACCGACTTCCATTGCGTGACGACCTGGAGCATCTTCGACGCCCATTGGGAGGGGCTCTTCTTCAGGAAGCTGATTGAACAGGTCCGGCCCGCCCCGGAAGCGAAATTCGTTTACTTCACCTCCTACGACGGCTACACCACCAACCTCCCCCTCTCGGTCTGCGCCGACGACGATGTTCTGCTCGCCCACGCGTGGAACGGCCGGCCCCTTTCGAGGGAACATGGGGGCCCGGTCCGGATGATCGTCCCCAAGCGATATGCCTGGAAGAGCGCCAAGTGGATCAAAGAGATCCACTTCATGAAAAACGACCGGCTCGGCTTCTGGGAAATGCGCGGCTATTCCAACACCGCCGACCCCTGGACGGAAGACCGCTACGCGCAATAGTCGGAGAGAACGGAAACAGGTGACCGGCATCATGGCGCAGCAAAGCAAAAACGCCGCAATCATCATCATCGGCAATGAAATCCTCTCTGGAAAAGTTCAAGACGCGAACTCCCCTTACCTCACCGGCGAGCTGCGGGCCTTGGGGGTCGATGTCCAGCGGATCTCGGTGATCCCCGATGAAATCGATACCATCGGCGAAGAGGTCGCCGCTTGCCGGAAGAGATATCATCTTGTTTTCACCAGCGGCGGGGTAGGGCCGACCCATGATGATGTGACGATGGAAGGAATTGCCCGAGGGGTCGGAAGGCCGCTGACCCATCATCCCATCCTCGATCAGCTCCTCCGGACCGTTTACGGGGGGGATTTAAATCCGGCGCAACTGAAGCTGGCCGATGTGCCGGAGGGGATCGAGCTTCTCCACGCGGAGGGGCTCCGGGTTCCGGTGCTTCGCTTCGAGAATATTTATATCTTCCCGGGAATCCCCTCTTTATTGGTCCGGAAATTCGAAGCGATCAAGGAGCGCTTCAGAGAAACGCCTTTCCATCTCCGAAAAATTTTCCTCACCGGAGACGAAGCGCTCGTCGCCGAAGATCTCAACAAAGTCCTCCGCCTCTTCCCCGCCTTCTCCTCGGATCATACCCGATCCTCCATCATCCCGAATACAAAGTGATCCTCACCCTGGAATCGAAAGACAAAGCGTATCTTGAAGGGGCGACACAGTCGCTTCTGTCATTCTTGCCGAAGGATGTGGTGCTGAGGCTGGAGTAAGTTCAATTAGGAATTACGAATGAGGAATTAAAAACCGCATTCCTCATTCTCAATTCCTAATTTTGTTTCATCGTGCTCTCTCGATCAGCTCGATTTCATATTTATCGGGCGCCTCGATGAAAGCGAAGCGGCTCCCGCTGGAAGAGACGGTGGGACCGTCGGTGATCGGAACTCCCTTTGATTTTAGGTAGACGAGCATCGCATCGAGGTGGTTGACCTCGAAGGCGAGATGGACCAAATCTTCCTGAACCTGCACCGGGCCGCTCGGCTTGTATTCGCAAAGCTCGATCTCCTCCTGTCCCCCCGGCACAGAGAGGAAGGCGAGCTTGGAGCCTCGGGGGGAGTCGTGACGCTCGGTCACTTGGAGACCCAGGACCTCGGTGAAGAAATAAAGCGCCTGATTCAGGTCTGAGACGCGTAATCGGGTATGCAGCAGCCGTTTAATCATCATGTCCGCCTCCGCATTCAAATCATTTGGATCGCGTTTTGGTCGATGATTGCATCAGGCTGTCGGCCTGTTCCGGATAGAAACCGTCGTAGCCGTTCCGCTCCGTCAATTCCAGAACGGAAAACGCCTCTCCCTCCCGGACTTCCGACGCCGTAAAGATTTGTCGAAGGCGCGTTCCCTTATTGCCGACCACCGCGCCGGAGAACTCCACCCCCCGCTTCTTAAGCGCCGCGACGGTCTGATCGATATCACTCACCCGGACGGCGACGTGATGGAGCACCTGGTCGCTGAACCGGGCGACCCAGGCCGGAATGATGCTTTTTCCGCCGCGTTCATCCTCATACGCCTGATCGACGAAGAGGGCCGGATAGCCGGGACGTCGATAAACCTTGGCCCACCACCCCTGATCGGGATACTCGACCACTTCTCCCTCGAAACGATATCCGTTTTTCAAAAACGGCTCGGCGCGGCGATCGACATTCATGCAGCGGATCGTGATGTGGTCGATGACGAGAGGCCGGCCACTTCTTTGGCATTCATCGGCATAAACCCGGGCCGCCTCGTTGCCGTCAAAAAAAGTCTCGATCATTTTCTGAACCATCGGATCGCCGTAGGTGGGAAGGGCCTTGTTTTTCATCGCTTTTCTCCAGGTTCTTTCCGAATTATACGGCCTCATCCTCGACTTGTAAAGACAAGCCTTGCTCCTTCAGAATCGATTAATCGCATTTTATCCCTTTCGAATAGGAGCGGTCCAGCCCTCTTCCGGGCCCTCTTTTTTCGTCGGTAAAACCTCACCGGCCACTTGACACCCTCTGCGTTGCGCCCTACAATCGGCCCCATGAAATTCGGACAATGGATCATCATCGGACTCGCGCTCGTCATTGGGTGTATTTTTCAGGCCCCGCCGGTTCTTTCCGCAAAGCCGGAAAAGGAGGCCCCGCCCGGGATGGTCCTGATCCCCGCCGGACCGTTCTGGATGGGGCTCGACAAACTCCCCCCGACACCCCCTGGGGCCAGGAAGACGCCAAGCCGAAACATGAGGTGAATCTTCCCCCCTTTTACATCGACCGGACGGAGGTGACCTACGGCGACTACAAAAAAGTCGATCCCAGCCTGAGGATACCGGGCCGGACCGAGACCTTTCCGGTCACCGACGTCAACTGGTTCGAGGCCGACCGCTACTGCCGGGCGATCGGCAAACGGCTTCCGACCGAGGCGGAGTGGGAAAAGGCGGCGCGCGGAACCGACGGCCGCGCCTACGTCTGGGGAGAGGGGTTCGATCCGCAAAAAACGAACGTCGGAAAATTTCCGATGCCGGTCGGCGCCGTGCCTCAAGACAAGAGCCCCTACGGCGTTCTCGACATGGGGGGGAACGTGTCGGAATGGACCGACAGCTGGTATCAGCCCTATCCCGGCAACAAATACAACTCGTCCGACTACGGCATTCTTCACAAGGTCGTCCGAGGCGGCTCGTTCAATTCGGACCGTCACTTCGCCGACGAGATGTTCACCCAGGTCACGTTTCGCAATTACAACCGCCCCGACGTCTTCGGCCCCGACAACGGTTTCCGCTGCGCCCTCTCGGCCCCGCCGGCCGATCCGCCGTCATCCAATCCGAAAGACGAGAAGCGCCGATGACCGAGGCGCTCCTCCTCGGAGCGATCGGCGCGGTCGCCGGCATGATGGCCGGCCTTCTCGGCATCGGCGGCGGCGTCCTCTTGGTGCCGGCGCTGATTTTTATTTTTCAGGCGCGCGGGGTCGCGCCGGAGATCGTCACCCAGCTCGCCGTCGGAACCAGCCTCGCGACCATCCTCTTTACCGGCTCGGCCGGTGCCTGGACGCACCACAAGAACGGCAACGTCGATTGGCAGGCGGTGACGGGGATGTCGCTCTTCATCGTGGTCGGGACGCAGGTCGGGGCCGTTCTGGCGGGGGCGATTCATGGGGTGACCCTCAAGCGCCTCTTCGGTTTTTTTGAATTGATGATCGCGGCGCGGATGCTCATCGTCGCGGCGCCGAAGCCCAGCGGGAAGCCGGTTTCAACCGGGTGGATCTACCCTCTCGGCGGACTGACCATCGGCGCCGTCTCCTCCCTTTTCGGCATCGGCGGAGGAACACTGACCGTTCCCCTCCTCGTTACCCTTCTCGACCGGCCGATCAAGATCGCGATCGGGACCTCCAGCGCGCAAGGGGTGGTCATTGCGCTCTTCGGAACCGCCGGCTTCGTATATCAAGGCTGGGCACATTCGGCCCTTCCCGCCGACGCGTGGGGATTTGTCTCACCCAAAGCGGTCCTCCTGATCGCCGTCACCAGCACGCTGACCGCGCCGGTCGGCGCTTCGCTAGCCAACCGGCTTCACCCGCCTTACCTCAGCCGGGCCTTCGGGATCTTTCTGATTTTCGTCGGGATGAAACTGTTGGGTCTTTTTTGATGAGAAAAAGGTGAAAGAGAATGCGATCAGAAAAGAAGGGATGCCCTTTAGAGTTTTCCTCCCTGATCGGTTTGAACAGGAGAAGGAGAACCTGCCTTCAGTTCCCGAATCAGCTTCTGAAGCTGAATGCTGTAGAGTGTTTTTAATGGATAGTAGAGGGAACGGTCAGAATACCATTCACCCGATGGGAATCTTTTATCCGCGCCGCCATCGGGGACGATCCGGGCCAGTTTTAACAACTGGGAGCTCGGCTTCAAACCGGCCCGCTCGAATGCCGAGACGTTGACGGCGAAACGAACCCGGTTTTGCTCCATGACCAATTGGACCATCCCCCCTTGCCCTGCAAACCGGTCGGCGTCGCTGACGGTGAGGATCGGCGCGCTGCCCAGAGCCTTCAGAAGCCGAGTGATATTTTTCTCCTCCGAGCCGCTGACAAAAAGAATATGCGAATCGACCGCCTCTTCGATCCGGGCGAATCGCCTGACGGTCATTTTCTTTTCGCGGATCCGCTTTCCGGTAATCGCCTCCTCAATAAAATTCCCAAAAGGGTCCTGCCCCACAATCCCGATCACAAAGGGCCGGCCATCCCCCATGACCTCTTCGGGCCACTCCACAAATTTGGCGAAATTATAAATAAAGGCCGCTTTCACCTGATATTCGGTAAGCGCCGGCGGCGCGGCCTGAGCGGGAAAAACCAACGCCATCATAATGGCCCCGACGATAAGCAGACGCAAAAACAGATTGATTCTTAATAGGCCCCTCATCAAACGGGTTATCCCTCGCTGAATATACGCACGTTTGTCATTCCCTGACCGCCCCATCGCCACCCGAATGGCCCTTCCCCGATTACGACGACCGATGTTTTATCGAGTCGGGACGACGCTGCGAATGTATTCGAATTACGGGAGAAATGTCAAGAAAGATATCATCGAGAGGCAGTGACTCATTTTGGAATTTCCGAGGAACCGCTCAACCCAAACTGACCCACTACCAGACTCCCTATGAATTGGATTTATGTTTATGTTAGGATACAAAAGAATTTTTCGATTTAAACAACCAACAATTCGGAAGAATGAATCCTCAGGAAAAAATAAATATATTGTTGGTAGACGACCATCCTCAAAACCTTCTTTCGCTGGAAGCGCTCCTCGATTCCCCCGATTATCATCTGGTCAAGGCCCATTCCGGAAAAGAGGCCCTCAAACATCTTCTCAAGGAAGATTTTGCCCTCATTCTGCTCGATGTCCGAATGCCGGACCTCGACGGATTGGAGACCGCCAAGCTCATTAAACAACGGGAACAATCAAAATATATTCCGATTATTTTTCTCACCGCACTCCAGCAAGATGAGCAACAGCTCTTCGAAGGTTATTCAGCCGGCGCGGTCGATTATGTCCTCAAACCGTTCAACCCGCTCATTCTAAGATCGAAAGTCTCCGTCTTTGTCGATTTATATAAAAAGAACCGGAAACTATTGCAAGAACAAAAAGAGCGTCTGAACGTCGAGGCCGCGCGAAGACGCCTGTCGGCTCAATATGCCGTGACGCGCGTCCTGGCGGAATCGACGACTTTAAATCAAGCCGCCCCCAAAATCATTCAGGCCATTTGCGACAGCTTAACATGGGAACTCGGCGTGATTTGGCTCGTGGACAAGGAGCGGTACCGGCTGCGGTACGTCGAGATATGGCACAAGCCTTCCGAGACGCTTGCCGCTTTCGAAGCGGTCTGCCGAAAAAAGACCTTCCTGGTCGGCGAAGGGTTGCCGGGACGGATTTGGGCCAACGGAGAGCCGGCCTGGATTTCCGACGTCGCCGAAGACGCGAACTTCCCGAGAGAGGGAATCGCCATCGATGAAGGGCTGCATGCGGCGTTTGGATTCCCGATCCGGGGCGGGACAGATCTCTTGGGGGTCATTGAATTCTTCAGTCATGAAATCCGAGAACCGGATGCGGACGTCCTTCAGTTGATGGCCAGCATCGGAAGCTCGATCGGGCAGTTCATCGAACGAAAACAGGCGGAGAGAGCGGTGCAAGAAAGTGAGGCCCGCAAAACGGCTATCCTGGAGTCGGCGTTGGATTGTATTATTACGATGGATCACCAGGGGAGAGTCATCGAGTTCAACCCGGCGTCGGAGAGGACATTCGGCTTCCGGCGGGATGAGGTGGTCGGGAAGGAGATGGCGGAGCTCATTATTCCCCCCGCCCTGCGAGAGAAGTATCGCGAAGGCTTGGCGCATTACCTCGCCACCGAAATCGGACCCATTTTGGGAAAGCGGGTTGAGATGATCGCAATTCGGGCGGATGGAACCGAATTTCCGGTCGAGCTTGCCGTCACCCGCATTCCCTTGGATGGCCCCCCCTGTTCACCGGCTATCTGCGCGATATTACCCAACGGAAGGAAGCGGAAGAATCCCTCAAACAGCGGACGATCGAAGCGCAAGAAGCCAGCCGTCTTAAATCACAATTTGTCTCGAACGTTTCCCACGAATTGAGGACACCGATCAATTCGATTCTCGGCTACGCTTCTCTTTTGTTGGATGAAACGTACGGCCCGGTCGGCGACGAGCAAAAGGCCCCTCTGGACGGCGTGGTGAGAAACGCCCGTGATCTCCTCGACCTGGTCAATGATGTCCTGGATCTATCCAAAATCGAAGCGGGAAAAGTGCTCATTCATATCGAAGCGCTGGATCTCCCCGACTTACTCAAAGGGATCATCATCGGGATGAAACCCCTTTTGGATCGGAAACCGATTCAGATCAATTTGAGCGGGCTCGATCGTCTTCCTCTGATCGAATCGGATGTCGGGAAGGTCAAGCAGATTTTCACCAATCTCTTCGCCAACGCCGTCAAATTTACGTCCGAAGGGAGCATTACGGTCACCGGAAAAAACCTGCCGGAGAGAAAAGGGATTGAGATCGCCATTCAGGATACCGGCATCGGCATTAAGGGGGAAGAGCTGCCTAAACTATTCAACGCATTTCATCAAGCCGACGCCGAATTGACGCGCGCCTATGGGGGGGTCGGTTTGGGCTTAAGAATCGTGAAAGATTTGGTCCACCTCCTTCAGGGAGAGATCCGTGTCGAGAGCAGCCATGGGGAAGGATCGACCTTTACCGTTTTTTTACCCGTTCGATTGAATGAAACGAAACAAATAAGGCAAGACAAGGAATGAGGACAACCTGTTTGTAGGTCGATCCTTATCATCACCCTTCATCCTTCTCCAAAACAAAAGCCTGAAGCAGAATGTCTTTTCCTGCCTCAGGCTTTTGTCTAAGTCCGCCGGCGGATAGTATCGGCCTCCTCGCGTGTGCTAACATTGAAGTATGTCGGTTTTTTATGTTTGTGAGCAGCGCCAGGAGGAGATCAAAAGATGAACATTGCCATTTATAAAAAGACGGGATGCCCCTGGGCGGCGGCCGTCGCGGCGTTTCTGAAAGCGCAAGATATTCCGTTTGAGGAAAGAGATATCACCCGGAATCCGGATTTCAAAAGAGAGGTCGAAGAGAAGTCGGGTCAAAGCAAAAGCCCGACGTTGATCATTGACGGTGAGGTCCTTCCGGATGCAAGCGTCGAGCAGGTCTTCGAAGTCTTGCAGAAGAAAAAATAGCATTCCTACAGGGGTCGGAAAATAGGAGTCAGAGAACTATTTCCGAAGAAGTCAGAGGGCCTTTTCTCGGACGACCTCTGGCTTCTCCGATAAATTTCCGACCGGTCTTCTGTTCCCTTTCTTTTCGAGATCGCTCATTGCCGATGACCCGCCCCCGTAGAGTATTTTGTCGAACCTGCTCCCATTCAAGCGAAGCAAGCTCAGATGAAAATCAAGAAAATTGTATTCTGACCCTATTCTTGTCCGTTAGAGGGGATTGCGGAGCATGATATTCTCGACGAGATCGTGTATCACTTCCTCAGCTGTCACAGGACTCACGATAACGATAGATGGGTGGGCTGCCGTGTTCCGCTTGCCGAGTTTCTCGTCTAGGATCTTGAACGACGACGCGCTCAGGATGCCAGCACCGCGAGCGATCTCAAGCATGGTCGATTCTTTCAGATCTTCAAAGTCCGAACGTTTCGTGACTTCCTTTGTCTTCGGGAAGGCTTTTGCCCGCTGCGCATTAAAGCGATCGAGGTCTTTCGCCAAGATGCGGTCGACCACATCGCTAAAAGCCAAGTTCCAGGCCATTACAATCGCCGCCCGATACGCTTGGTTCTTGAAGCAGATAAGCGTCTCAACGAGGAAGGTCCTTTGTGCCGGGTCGGTCACCCGTGTGGCAAGCCCATCTAGAAGAGCAGTCGTCTTCACTGTCGTCTGCCGGACCTGAAACTTTTCCCTAGCTCGCTACGAGTCGTAGAAGCGAGCCGGTAGCCCTTCACATCCTTCAGCATCCGTGCCGGCTTGCGCTCGCATAGACTAGAAAGGTCGCGATGAATATTCGATGGCCGTGGCTCATGTATGGCATCGAAGCAACCCGACAATTCGGCGGCGCTTAAACGCTCTTGCCCCTTAATCTCATGCAGGAACCAGGCGAAAATCTCAATCTTTTCTGGTGACGACTTGTTTTGGAATTCAGGTACGTCGCGCGTGAAGTCCTGCAGGCTCGTCACTTTTTCGAACCGCCCATGTCGATGACGACCTGTTCTCCTACGTGGTTGATCTTTCCGTTCCCGGGCACACTCCCCGCGCTGAATTTACCGATGCGCGGATTGACGAGGTCACGGATCGGCTGCACGGGATCTTTCGGTGTGCTCCATCCGAGCCACCGGTAGGCGGTGAAGAAGTGGTCAGGAGTCAGCTCCTCCATATGTTTGTAGGTCTTCGCCCAAAACGCGATAACGAGGTACCTCTTAAAGTCGGAATTCGGATTCTTCGTAGCCGCAAAGTCTCTGAGCGTAGGCTCCACGTCATCTAGCTTGAAGTTATCAAGGATCTTCCGCGGCGCCACCTTTTTGGGAGCTGCAGGCTTGCTGGGTGATGATGGCGTCGCCGGTTCTTCTTCCTCGTTCGGCTCTTCTGCTGCAACCACTTCCTCGCCTTCCTGCGAGCCGACCTGTTCATCCCCGTTGTGGCGCAGAAGTTTCGCTCCAATTGTAGGGTTCATACTACGGTTGAGCGCAGCAGCGATACTCTTTAGCCCCTCCTCCAAGGAGGAGTCTGTTCCAGCCATCTCGAACTCGACGAAACGAAACTTAATCTTCCCGGTACCCTCCGGGCTTCCTCGCCCTTTTGCCATTTTGACCTCCGTGAATTTGCGACCCGAGTATTAGGTATACGCCCAAACACAATATTTTGTCAACGTTCTGGGTCTCCAAAAAAAAAAAGCCTGAGGCAGAATCACTCCGCCTCAGGCTTTTTTCTAAACCTTTCCGAGATCTATTTAATCGCGTCGACGATTGCGTTCAACGTCGGGCTCGGACGCATCGCTTTCGTCGTCTTCTCCGGATCGGCCTGATAGTAGCCGCCGATATCCACCGGCTTGCCCTGAGCGGCCTTCAGCTCGGCGACGATCTTCTGCTCGTTCTGCTCCAGCTCTTTGGCGAGCTTGGCGAAGTGGGCTTGAAGGTCCTTGTCCTCCGTCTGCTCGGCCAGGGCCTGCGCCCAGTACATCGCCAGGTAGAACTGGCTGCCGCGGTTGTCGAGCTCGCCGGGCTTGCGGCCGCGGCGACTTGTTGTTGTCGAGCAGCTTGCCGGTGGCGCCGTCGAGGGTCTTGGCCAGGAGCTTGGCCCTGGCTTGTTGCCGGTCTTGATGCCAGGTCCTCCAGCGACACGGCCAGCGCCAGGAACTCGCCGAGCGAATCCCAGCGCAGGTGGTTCTTCCTCGACCAGCTGCTGCACGTGCTTCGGCGCCGAGCCGCCGGCGCCGGTCTCGTACATGCCGCCGCCGGCCATCAGCGGCACGATCGACAGCATCTTGGCGCTGGTGCCCAGCTCCATGATCGGGAACAGGTCGGTCAGGTAGTCGCGCAGGATGTTGCCGGTCACCGAGATGGTGTCCAGGCCCTCCTCGATCCGCTCCAGCGTGAAGCGCATCGCCTCGGACCTGCGACATGATCTGGATGTCGAGGCCGGTGGTGTCGTGGTCCTTCAGGTAGGTCTCGACCTTCTTGATCAGCTCGTGCTCGTGCGGGCGGTACGGGTCGAGCCAGAAGACCGCCGGCGTGCCGGTTGCGTGCGCGCGGGTGACGGCCAGCTTGACCCAGTCGCGGATCGCGGCGTCCTTGACCTGGCACATGCGCCAGATGTCGCCGGCCTCGACGTTCTGCGCCAGCAGGCTCTGGCCCGACGTGCTGACGACGCGGATCGTGCCGTTGCCTCGGCGCTCTCGAAGGTCTTGTCGTGCGAGCCGTATTCCTCGGCCTGCTGGGCCATCAGGCCGACGTTGGGCACGGTGCCCATCGTCTTCGGGTCGAAGTTGCCGTTCGTCTTGCAGAAGTTGATCATCTCCTGGTAGATGCGGGCGAAGGTGCCGTCCGGGATCACCGCCTTGGTGTCCTTCAGCTTGCCGTCGGCGCCCCACATCTTGCCGCAGTTGCGGATCATCGCCGGCATCGAGGCGTCGACGATCACGTCGTTCGGCGCATGGAGGTTGGTGATGCCCTTGGCCGAGTCGACCATCGCCAGCTCGGGCCGCTGCTCGTAGCCGGCGTGCAGGTCGCGCTTCGATCTCGTCGCGTTGATCGTCCGGCAGCGTCGCGATCTTGTCGTAGAGGTCGACCATGCCGTTGTTGACGTTGACGCCCAGCTCCTCGAACATGCTTGCCGTGCTTGTCGAAGGCGTCCTTGTAGAAGACCGTGACGGCATGGCCGAAGACGATCGGGTGCGAGACCTTCATCATCGTCGCCTTGACGTGCAGCGAGAACAGCACGCCCTGCTTTCTGGCATCCTCGATCTCGCGCTTCGTAGAACTCGCACAGCGCCTTCTTGCTCATGAACATGGCGTCGATGATCTCGCCGGCCTTGAGCGCGACCTTCGGCTTGAGCACGATGGTCTTGCCGTCTTGGCCGACGAACTCCATCCGCACCTCGCGCGCCTCGTCGAGCGTCATCGACTTCTCGTTCGACCGTGGTAGAAGTCGCCCCTTCGTCATCTGGGCGACGTGGGTCTTGGAGGCCTGGGTCCATTCGCCCATCGAGTGCGGGTGCTTGCGGGCGTAGTGCTTGACGGCCAGCGGTGCGCGGCGGTCGGAGTTGCCTTCGCGCAGCACCGGGTTGACGGCGCTGCCCAGCACCTTGGCGTAGCGCGCCTTGATCGCCTTTTCCTCGTCGGTCTTCGGGTCTTCGGGGTAGTCCGGGACCTTGTAGCCCTGGGCCTGCAGTTCCTTGATCGCGGCGTTCAGCTGGGGCACCGAGGCGCTGATGTTGGGCAGCTTGATGATGTTGGCTTCAGGGGTCGTCGCAAGCTTCCCCAATTCGGCCAGGTCGTCCGATTGCTTCTGGGCCGCCGTGAGATTTTCGGGAAAGGCGGCGATAATTCTGCCGGCCAGCGAGATATCCCTCAATTCAACCGAAACGCCCGATACTTTTGTAAATGCATTGACGATGGGAAGAAAAGAATAGGTTGCTAGGGCAGGCGCTTCATCCGTTTTTGTCCAAAGAATTTTGGTTGCTTTTGTCGTCATCGTTTTTCCTCACTTGAAAGATTCAATTTCCCCGAGTTTCTGAGCCTACTGGACCGTTACTTTCTTCTATTCAACATAATATAATTCCGCGCGATCTAAGTCCCTATTTAAATGCAAAGAGAAACGCCACGTCAAGTAAAATTTGTTGCATTTAAAATGTCCATCCCCCCTTTTGTCGATTTTTCGCCTACCCCCTACTTCCTCCCACCTACCCTCATTTAGAATCATCTTTCGGTGCGGAATGCCGGCCTCATAAAACCGATCTCCCTCCGGGTTAAAACCGAGATGCTGATAAAAAGAAAGGGCCGATTCCTGTGCGTGGAGGTAGAGACCGATCAGTCTTTTTCTTTTGGAACTCTTCTTGATAAAATCGATCAGCGCGGTCCCAACCCCTTTCCGCGCCAATCCTTCCGGACCGCCATCCGGCCGATCTTTCCCGATTTTCTCTGGCCCGATTTTCCCTGGCCCGATCTCCCTTTCACGACCAGCCGGGCCGTGCCGATCACCTCTCTCCCCGAGATCGCGACGAAGTGGATCGCACGGTCATCCTCGTCATCGAGCTCGATCTCAAGCGGAACCCCCTGCTCGATCACGAAGACTTCTTCCCGAAGGCGGATCAATCGAAAGAAATCTTCTTGCTTCTCGGCGATTCGAACCGTGAGCCGCACGACCATTCCCTTAATTGACAGAACGGAGCCGACCGGCTAGAGTAGAACCATCGGAGGTGACGATGCGCGCACGACTCGTTCTTTTCTTTCTGTTATTTCTTCTTCGCCCGGTTGACGGACAGGCCGAGGTATTCAAATATACCGACAAGAATGGGGCGATCTCATTCACAGACAATATCGAAAACGTCCCCGAAGATCAGCGGCCGAATCTTCAAGAAGCGGCCCCTCCCCCGCTCCAGAAGGTTGAAATGCCGGCTTACTCCGAAACGGGTTCCGACCGGTGGATCGATCATCCCCTTTCCAAGTACGTCATCGTCTTTATCATTCTCTCCATCGGCATGTTGTACATCCAATACAACACAGAAAGTTTTCTCCTTCGGTTGGCGACGAAGTTCCTCTTCGTTGCCTTTCTCGGCGCCGCGATTTATAGCGTTCTTGTCGCCCAAGAAAAACCGATCACCCCCGCCGCCTTTCAGAAAGCGGCAGAACCGTTCGTCCCGACCCCCGGCCGATTCACCAAGCCCAGGAAGCCGTGAAAAAGATGGAAGAGGCCCAGAAGCAGCAAGAGGCGGCCATCGAAGCACTGATGCGCTCCACCGGCGAATAAATCGGCTACCCTAATCTGGAAAGTTTGTTTCTGAGGAAGTGATCGACCAGGACCAGCGCCATCATCGCCTCGGCGATCGGCACGGCGCGCAGGCCGACGCAGGGATCGTGCCGCCCCTTGGTGACGATCTTCGACCGGGCGGCCGTGGATGTCGATCGTCTCCTGCTCGGGGACGGCGATCGAGGACGTCGGCTTCACCGCCAGGCGGACGACGATGTCCTCCCCGTTGGAAATCCCGCCGAGGATGCCGCCGGCATGGTTCGATTTGAAACCGGCCGGCAGCGATCGGATCGCAGTGCTCGCTGCCCCGCAGCTCGACGACCTTGAACCCGGCGCCGATCTCGACCCCCTTCACCGCATTGATCGACATCATCGCCCCCGCGAGCGCCGCGTCGAGCTTGTCGAAGACCGGCTCGCCGAGCCCGGCGGGAACCCCCTTCGCGACCACTTCCACCATCGCCCCCACAGAATCTTTTTCCGACTGCGCCTCCTGGATCACCCGCGTCATCGCCTCCACCGCGTCGGGGTCGGGGCAGAAGAGGGGATTCTGTCGGATTTGTGCATAGTCGATCTTTTTAATTTTCACGGGACCGACCTGCGCGACATAACCGACGATCTCGATCCCCTCGCGCGCCAGGACCTTCCGGGCGATCGCCCCCGCCGCCACCCGCGCCACCGTCTCGCGCGCGGAAGAGCGCCCGCCGCCGCGGTAATCGCGAAAACCGTATTTCTTGAAATAGGTGTAATCGGCGTGGCCCGGCCGGAAGAGATCTTTGATCGATTCGTAATCTTTCGACTTGGCATCTTCGTTGTAGACGATCAGGCCGATCGGCGTTCCGGTCGTCCGCCCCTCGAAGATTCCGGAGAGGATTTTGACGGCGTCCGACTCTTTCCGCTGCGTGACCAGCTTGCTCTGGCCCGGCTTTCTCCGGTCGAGGTCTTTCTGAAGGTCCTCTTCCGAGAGGGACAACCCGGCGGGGCAGCCGTCGACGATCGCGCCGAGCGCGATGCCGTGGCTCTCGCCGAAGGTGGTCACCCGAAAAATCTGTCCGAAGCTGCTTCCCGACATGTTTTCTCTCAAAAAAGCGGGCGGATCAGAGACCCGCCCCTACAAAATCCATTCGATGATACAACCTTCAATGCACCTTGACTTGGAGGCATTCCTTGCAAAGCTTCTTTCCCCCTCCTCCAACAGGAGGGCGACGTTTGTCTGCTCGCCGCAATTTTCGCACGGCTCGGCGTCGTACTTGCCGGACTTGGGAGGAGGGGGCAGGGTGACATGCTCAATCTTGAAGAGGGCCGATTCCGGGGCGGTCAGGATCTCGTTGATCTTGTCGTCGGTCAGCTTTTGGAAAGCCGCCTTGTTCTCCGCCGTGGCGTTGGGGGCGGTCGCCTCTTTCCGAAACTTTCGCAGCTGCGCGTGATCGAAGGTGTCCCAGTAGGTGCAGTAGGCCCGGACCGCTTTTCCGGTTTTGGTGTTCTGGAGAATATAAACCGGCTTGCCGACCTGGGTGAGATAAAGATTCCGCTTCCCGAAGGTGCAGCCGGTGATCTCCTGGATCGCATCGAGCGCGCAGGTTTCATTCCCGACCAGGGCGACCAGCTCCTTCATATTCTTCATCTGGTCCCCCATCTCCCGCATCAACATCGTCGCCGCCCGATAACCGACGGCGATATCCAAACAAAGATGCCGATGAAAATCAACCGCCTTCTTGAATTCAGGATCCATTCTTCGCCCCCTTCCGGAAAAAGTTCATCATTTGCCCGCGATCATATCATATTATTCCAAGAAATCAAACGAACGCGCCTGGCGCGGATTAGGAATGAGGAATGTAGAATTAGGAATGAAGATCAAGACCTTTAATCCGTCGCCACCGGCGCCGACGCCACCCTCCCCCCGATCGCCCCGCGCCGCATCAGCCACCACAACAACGCCAGGCCCGGCATCGCGCCCAGCACGCTGGCGGCGAAGAACAACGGCCAGCCCAGGCCGGCCGCCATTACGCCGGTAGGCGCGCCGGCGATTTTCGGGGTGATGGCCATCAGGCTGGAGAGGAGGGCATATTGGGTGGCGCTGTAGCGCTTTTCGGTGAGGCTCATCAGGAAGGCGACGAAGGCCGCCGAGCCCATGCCGCCGGAGAGATTGTCGATGCCCACCGCCAGAATCAGCGCGGTCTAATTCTGCCCGACCAAGGCGACGCCCAGGTAAGTCAGGTTGGTGACGGCCTGGAGGATGCCGAAGGCCCACAGCGAACGGTAGATGCCGAGGCGTGCGATGAGCGCCCCGCCGGCGATGGCGCCGAAGATGGTGGCGACCAGTCCGAAGCCTTTGTTCACCGCGCCGATTTCGGTTTTGGAGAAACCGACATCCAGCAGGAAGGGGGTGGTCATGGCCCCGGCGATGGCGTCCGGCAGCTTGTAGAGGATGATAAAAAGCAGCAGAAACAGGGCGGCCTCGCGGCTGAAAAAGGCCTTGAAGGGTTGCGCCACCGCCGCGGCCAGGGTGCGCGGGCTGCCGCCGGTCTCCGGCTCCGTACCCCACAAGGCGGCGGCCACCCCGACCAGCATCAGGCCCGCCATGATCTGATAGACCGCCGCCCAGGGCAGGTGGTCGGCCAGGATCAGCGCCATCGCCCCGGAGACCAGCATCCCCAGGCGGTAGCCCAGCACCGACACCGCCGCCCCCGCGCCCAGTTCTTCTTCTCTCAGAATGTCCGCCCGGTAGGCGTCTACCACGATGTCCTGGCTCGCGGAGAGAAACGACACCAGCACCGCGGTTACCGCCAGCAACCAGGGCTGTGTCACCGGATCCAGGCCACCCATGAAGGCGATCGCCGCCATCAGGCTCAGTTGCGTCATCACCAGCCAGCCGCGCCGCCGCCCCAGAAAAGGGGGGCGTATAGCGATCCATCAGCGGCGCCCACAGGTATTTCACCGTATACGGCAGGCCCACCAGGGTAATCGCGCCGATGGTGGCCAGATCGACGCCTGCGTCCTTCATCCATGCCTGCAAGGTGCCGAAGGTGAGCGCCAGCGGCAGGCCCGAGGAAAAGCCGAGCAGCAGCAGCACCGCCACGCGGCGGTTGCTGAAGACCTGGAGATAGAGATTCATGATTTCTCGCGTCGGTGGAATGATGAATCATCGCTACTTTACCCCGTTCGGATCGTTTTGTCATCTCCCTTACATTCTCAAACTCTGCCTGAACGGTATGATAGAAGGAGGTGGGATTGACTTCTTTTTTTCATCTAAGTAATCTAAGGAATGTTTTTACCAGCCTTCGATTTACCCCCCCTACACGCGGAGCCGAACCATGAAGGGACAAAAATTTCCGGAAATCTTGCGAAAGCGAAAAGACGAAACCCTGGAGAACTGGGTGAAGCGGCAACTTCCTCTGGCAGACAAGGGAGGGATCACTCCGGATGAGCTTCGGCGCCAGTGCTCCGAGTTCCTCGATCTGCTCGAAAACGTGATGCAGAGCGGCGCATCCCTCAGTCCGGATGATCCGAAAACGGCGCCGATCGTCGAATTCCTCAAGGAGGTCTCGCGGGATCGGGTCATGAGAGGATTCTCTCCGACCGAAACGGCCGTCTTCATTTTCAGTCTCAAAGAAATAGTCCTCCCGATGCTCCAACCGCTTGCCAAGAATGAGGAGACCTTCTCCACCGAAGTAATGCCGCTCTCTCTTCTTCTCGACCAGATGGGATTGCTCACCTTCGAGCAATACCTGAACAACCGCGAAGAGATCATCGCTCGACAACAGCTCGACATGACCGAGATCTCCACCCCGGTCGTCAAGATTTGGGACGGGATTCTCGCCCTGCCGCTGATCGGCACCCTCGACTCCAGACGGACGATGACGGTGATGGAAAAGCTCCTTCAAAAGATCGTCGATTCGGCGGCCACCGTGGCGATCCTCGACATCACCGGCGTCCCGACCGTCGACACCCTTGTGGCCAATCACATCATGAAAACGGTCGCGGCGACCCGACTGTTGGGCGCGGAGGTGATCATCACCGGGGTCTCGCCTGCGATCGCACAGACGATCGTTCACCTGGGGGTCGATCTTTCCGGAATTCAGACGCGGGCGACCATGGCGGAGGGGTTGAAGCTGGCGCTCCGGATGACCAAACAACAGATGACCGAGGAGGCTCGGAACGGGGTGAACCTGCTGGAGAAGGGAATTGCAGCGACCCAGGGGGCGCAGGCCCGGAAGGGACGGAGCTAAATGGAAAAATTCCGATCATCAAAGTCGGCGACACCCTTCTCGTCTCGATTCAAACCGATCTTCAGGACCAGGTCGCGATGACGATGCAGACCGATCTTCTCAGCGGGATCGAGCAGACCTCCGCCCGCGGGGTGATCATCGATATCTCGGTCGTCGATATCGTCGATTCGTTCCTGGGCCGTGTCCTTTCCGACACCGCTTCGATGGCGCGGATCATGAACGCGGTGGTGGTCGTCGTCGGCATCCAGCCCTCCGTCGCCATCACCCTGGTCGAGCTCGGTTTGGAGCTAAAACAGATTCCGACCGCATTAAATGTCGAGCGGGGCTTGCAGCTTCTGCGGGAGAGGATCGCATGGGAGGATCATGCCGCCGCAGACGGCGCGGAATCGAGGAGCCCGGTCGGGAAGAGGAGCGCGCGCGCGCAATGGTGACGGTTAGCCGGGCGACCCGCCTCTCGATTTCGAACGAAGTCGATCTGGTCAGGGCCCGCCAGGAGGTCCGCGTTCAGGCGCAGGCGCTCGGATTCAGCCTGGTCGATCAAACGCGCATCACCACCGCGGTCAGCGAGCTGATCCGGAACATGATGAAATATGCCGGCGGCGGAACGATGGAGATCGAGGGGGTCCGGAACGGGGTCCGCACCGGCCTTCGGATTACGTGTCACGACAAGGGCCCCGGAATTCCCGACATCGGCCTGGCGATGAAGGAAGGTTATTCGACCAGCAACGGGTTGGGATACGGCCTGCCGGGAACGAAACGGCTCATGGACGAATTCGATATCTGGTCGGAAGTCGGGAAAGGGACGCGGGTAACGATTTCGAAATGGCGCTGAAGATCACGGAGCTCTCCTCGATTCTCCCCGAAGGGGCCGCATGGAGCGGCGAGATTCGCCGCAGAATGGTTCGCGTCGCGGAGTCGATCGGGCTCTCGAAGGAAAAATGTTCGGATGTCGCCCTGGTCGCCACGGAGATGGCGACCAATCTGGAAAAACACCGCGCCGTCTTGCCGACCATCCGGTACGGCGTGACCGAATCGGATCGGCGCGGCCGAGGCCTTCTCATGATCTCGGAAGACCGGGGCCCCGGCATCCCTCATCCGGAGCAGGCACTTCGAGACCATTATTCGACGGCAGGAACATTGGGAGGGGGGCTCGGCGCCATCCGGCGTTTGTCGGACGACTTTGCGATCCACTCCGAGACGCCACGTCCGAGGGGAGGCTTCCCCGGAACGGCCGTTGTCGCGCGGATCTGGGGCAACGATCGATCTTCCGTCAATCTCTTCGACTGCGAAGCGCTCACCCGGCCGAAGCAGGGAGAGATCGATAACGGGGACGGGGTCTGGTTCGGGCAAAGCGGCGATTCTCTGCAGGTGGCGGTCATCGACGGCCTGGGACACGGCCTGGGGGCAAAAAAGGCGGCGCAAGCGGCGCGGGAGGGACTCGATGGGACCGGCCGGCTCCCCCTCGACGCCCTCCTCGATCGGCTTCATCGCGCGCTCCAGCGGACGCAGGGAGCGGTCGTCGGGATTCTCCGGATCGACTTAAAAGATGGACGGGCGACCTATGCGGGGGTCGGGAACATCGATTGCCGGATTTACGGGACACACCCGGCCAGACCGATCTCAATGAACGGCTCGCTCGGGGTGGTCACGCCGCGATTTCGTGAAGAGTCGTTTCCGTTCGAAAAGGGCGATTTCTTCGTCCTTGCGAGCGACGGGATTTCAACGAAGTGGGATCCGGCCGATTACGGCAAATCGGCCTCTCCCCTTCTCCTCGGCTCTCTCCTGTTGAGAGACCACGGCCGCCCGAAAGACGACGCCACGGTGGTCGTCGGGCGGATTGGATGATGATGGGTTCCCTCACGGAAAAGAAAATTTTATCGATCTCGATCGGAAAACAGAGCCGGCTCTTGACCGTTCGGAACAAAATCCGGACGGTTCTCGATCATCTGGAGATCCCGCGCCGGGAGCAGAACCGGCTGATCATCGCCCTCTCGGAGCTGATGCGCAACACGATCCAGTACGCCAAGTCGGGCGAGCTGACCCTGTCTGCCGTTCAAGAGGGATCCACCTGGTCGATCGCCTTCGTTCTCTCCGACAAAGGGCCGGGGATCGCCCATCTCGACGAGATCCTGCAAGGGGCCTACCGCTTCGAGCCGGGGCGCGGCTTTGGGATCGCTTCGGCAAAACGCCTCTTGGACGAATTTGGGATGCAGACCGTCTTGGGAAAAGGGACCAAAACGTGCGGCCGAATGAAGATCGGGCATCTCCATGCGCAAGGGCTCGATGAAGGGCGGATGGAGCGCCTGCACGAGACCCTGGCCCAGCAGCCCGATATCGAAGAGCTCGTCACCACGCTTCGGGAAAAAGAGCAATTGATCGAGCAGCTGAACCATGAGCTCAACGTCACCAACGAAGGGATCATCGCCCTTTATCGCGAGATCGATGAAAAAAACGTCGAGCTCTCCCGCGCCAATCAGATGAAGTCGTCGTTCCTGGCCAGCATGTCTCACGAGCTGAGAACCCCCCTCAACTCGATCCTGGCGCTCAGCCAGATCCTCCTCGATCGGATCGACGGCGATCTTTCCGGCGAACAGGAAAAACAGGTAACGATGATTCAAGACTCGGGCGAGCGGCTCCTTCAGTTGATCAACGATATCCTCGATCTCTCCCGGATCGAGGCGGGAAAGGTCCGGATCGAGAAGATGTGGATCGATCTGCGCAAGGTGGTCCAAGAGACGATCACCAGCATGGAGCCTTTGGCGAAGAAGAAAGGGCTGACACTGCGCTTCGTCGCCCCCGACTCCGTTCCTCAGGTCTTTGCCGATGAAGCGCGCGTGCGGCAGATCCTTCTCAATCTCTTGAGCAATGCGGTGAAATTCACCCCCGCCGGCTCGATTCTCGTGAGCTTGGCCCTTCCCGTGAAGGAGGATCGGGAAATCGCCGTGTCGGTTCAAGACACCGGGATCGGAATCGCTCAGAAAAACTTGGTTTACATCTTCGAGCCGTTTCATCAAATCGACAACACCCCCTCCCGTAAATACGGCGGGACCGGCTTGGGACTCTCGATCTCCAAACAGTTGGTGGAGCTGATGGGGGGAAGGATCTGGGCCAACAGCAGCGTGGGGGAAGGATCGACTTTCACCTTCACCCTTCCGATGGCCAAAGAAGGCGTCGGCGCGAAGCTTGAGGAGTGATCGATGCCGATACGGATTTTATTGGTCGAAGACACGCCGGTGAACATGTATGTCCTTCAGCATGTTTTCAACAAGGAAGGATTCGAGGTGCTGGAGGCGACCGATGGGAAAGAAGCGGTCCGCAAAGCCGAAAAGGAAAAACCCGATATCGTCCTGATGGACATGCGTCTTCCCGGCATGAGCGGGTACGAAGCGGTGACCCTCCTCCACAAGAAGATCCCCTCGCTTCCGATCATCGCCGTGACCGCCGACGCCCTCCCGGGAGACCGGGAGTGGTGTCTGAACATCGGATGCGCCGATTATTTTTCCAAGCCGATCAAATACCGGGAAGTGATCGACGCGGTCTATCGAATTATCAAGGACGGCGACAATCGATCGACCGCAAACGCTTAAGAAATGTGAGCCGACGGAAATGAGCCAAGCCGATTCGATCCACCCATATTCTGAAGGAGGGAAAGAGAATATGCCGACTGTTTTAGTCGTGGATGACACCGAAACCAACCGGTATATCCTGGAGAAAATTTTAAAGACCGAGGGCTTCCAGGTCATCTCCGCCGAAAACGGCGCCCAAACCCTCGCCCGCGCCGCCGAGGACCGGCCCGACCTGATCCTCCTCGACATCAATATGCCCGACATGGACGGGTTCGAAGTTTGCCGGCGCCTCAAAAAAATCGACAGACCGAGGTGATTCCGGTCATCATCATCTCCGCCACCTATTACGATCTCGAAAGCCGCATCCGCGGCATCGAGCTGGGGGCGATCGACTATTTGACCCAGCCGGTCAACAAGGGAGAGCTGTTGGCCCGCGTCCACAGCAACCTCCGGTCAAAATACTATTATGACCGGGCGGTCAAAGATGCAGAGCGTTTCAAGCGGATGACCGAGATCGGGAATCTTCTCTTCGCCTCCCTCTCAAGCGGCCCATTCCCTTCCGAGATCCCGACGAAGATCATGCAGATGTTCGACGCGGCGGGAGCCGCCGTCCTCTTTCGAGACCGGTCGGAGGGGCACTTCCGCTGGACGATGACCGGTGGTATTTTTGCGGGACTGGAGAGCGACCCCGACGCACTCACGGGGGAAACCCAAGGGCTGCTGGCGCAGGTGCTCTCAAAGCAGCGGCGGACAGTTCTCTCTCGCGCCGAGGTCGCGGCCGATCCTTCTCTTGGAAGCATCTTGGCCGGAAAGGAGTTGGAGGGAGTGGTCCTCTCGCCGCTCTCCTACCAAACGTACACCAAGGGGGTGCTGCTGATCGCCCTTCGCAGGCCGCGCCTCTCACCCCGAGGAGGAAGATCCCCTTGAGATCCTCTCCTCCCGAATGACCGCCGGACTGCTGAACCGAGAGGCCTACCAATATCTTCACCGGACGAACGAGGTCCTCTCCCGGACCAACCTGAAACTTCGAGAAGACGCGATGCAGCACCAAACCTCCATCTCCTACACCTCTCACGACCTGAAAACGCCGTTAAACGCCATCATGGGATTTGCCTCGCTCCTTCGGGACGGAAACATGGATGACGAAAAGAAAAAGTCGGCGGTCGAGCGGATCCTCACCAATTCGAAGGACCTTCTCCGGATGCTCGAAAAGGGGCTCGACCAATTCCGCTCCAAAGCGACCGATGCGGCCGAGGTCGATCTGAGCGAGTTGGTCCGGGAGCAGATCCAGAACGAGCTGATTCCCATCCTCTTCGGGAAGGAGGTGGAGGCGGAGAGCCGGATTGAGCCGGGGGTGCGCATCCGCGTCTCCGACCCGGATCTGATCAAACACATCCTCTCGAACCTCTTATCCAATGCCGCCAAATTCACCCCGACCGGGAGCATCCAGATCCGGGTTCGGAAGGCAAAGGAGAAAGAAGAAGAGGGGGTCCAAATCGTCGTGACGGACACCGGGATCGGCATCGAGGCCGACCGGCTGGCCCGCATCTTCGATCCGTTCAGCCACACGTCGGGATATGAAGGGAGCGGGATCGGCCTGACGATCGTCCACCACGTCGTTCAACAGCTGCGCGGAAAGATCAAGGTGAAGAGCACGCCGGGGGCCGGAACGCAATTTACCCTCTGGCTCCCTCAACAGTGCGACCTGGCCGGTTGAATCGATCGTGGACAGCGCGCCCCCCTCTTTCATCACGCATCGATCGGATCACCTTTTGTCTTGTCTTACCCGAAAGCGCCGGCAACATCGGGAGCGCGGCCCGCGCCCTGAAGAACATGGGGTTCAGCCGCTTGGCCCTCGTCTCTCCGGCCGATCCGCGCGGCGAGGAATCGATCCGGATGGCCTACCGCTCCCGCGAGGTGCTCGACGAAGCGGGGCTCTTCCCCGATCTCTCCGCGGCCCTCTCCGAAACGGAGTGGGTCATCGGCATCAGCGGGCGAAAGAGAACAGGGGCCGGCGTTGAATCGATCGAGACCCTGGCCCCGGAGATCTGGGAGCGGGCCGGGCATCAAAAGATCACGTTGCTCTTCGGTCCGGAAGGGACCGGCCTCTCCAACGAAGCCCTCTCCCGCTGCCACCGAACGGCCTTCATCCCGACCGGCCCCCGTTTCTCCTCGCTGAATCTCGCTCAGGCGGTCTTGCTGGTCGCCGCCGCCCTCCACCGGGCAAGTTCCCTCCCCCCCTCTCCCTCCTCCGATCCGAACGGCCGGCCCGCGCCAGGGATCGCCTCTGTTGCCGAAACGGAATCTTTCTTTCATGAGATGGAACGGACGCTGGAAGAAATCGGCTTTTTGAAACCGCATGCAAAGAAAAAAACGATAAGAAGGCTGAGGGAAATTTTGATGCGGGCGGAGGTTGATTCGGAAGAGGTGAAACTGTTACGGGCGATGTTCCGGCAGATGCTTTGGACCGCAGAAAGAAAAGATAAGAATTCTAAAATGTAGGGGCAGGCGCGGGGGCCTGCCCCTTTTATTATTGCGGTTTGTGACCTGGTTTATGTAGGGGCGTGATTCATCACGCCCACCCCGCGAGGGCGCCATGAATGGCGCCCCTACGAAAGATAAAACGCCATGTCCGAATGCTTCGATCGATGTAGGGGCGACGCATGCGTCGCCCCTACGGACGACCCACCCACCCCGCCAATCAACGCCGCTCCGCCGTCATCATCATCCCATGCTTGGGCCGCAATGTGATCAGCGGTTGAAGAACCACCGGATGCCCCGGAACCAACCGCAGCCGCCAGCGTTGGGCAAGCGTTGCGATCAAGAGAATCCCCTCCATCCAGGCGAACGATTCGCCGATGCAGACGCGGGGGCCGCCGCCGAAAGGGAAATACGAAAACTTCGGACGGACTGCCTTCGCCGCCGGCTCCCAGCGCTCCGGGTCGAACCGGAACGGATCTGGATAATAACGGGGATCGTGATGCATCACATATTGGCTCATCAGGACGATCCCCCCCTTCGGGATAACATACCGGCCGACCGGGTAATCCCGGATCGCGCGATAACCGAGCAGCCAGGCGGGGGGATATAGCCGCATCGATTCGGCCAGCAGCTTCTCGGTATAGGTCAACTTCGGCAGATCGTCGATCGCCGGGAGCCGCCCTCCCAACGCGTCGACCTCGGCGTGCAGGCGCGCCTCCGCGTCGGGATGTTGCGACAGCAGATACCAGGTCCAGGTCAGCGCATTCGCGGTTGTCTCATGTCCGGCCAGGAAGATCGTCATCGCTTCATCCCGAAGCTGCCGGTCGGTCATCCCGCCGGTCCCCCCTTCCTCGTCGGTGGCGTGAAGGAGCATCGAGAGGAGATCCCCCTGTCTTTCTCGCTCGCCCGCCGCTCGGCGATCATCCGGTAGACTGTTTCATCCAGGCGGCGCTTTGCTTTTCGAAATTTGAGGGTGCTCGGCACCGGCAGCTCCGCCAGGAGATCTGCGAAGGGAAGGGTAAACCGGTTGAAAAATTCGACCGAGACCGACAGCGCCTCCCCGATCTCCTTCGCCTCCGATTCGGCCTCGGTATCGAAGAGGGTCTTCGCCGCGACCATCATCGTCAGGTGCATCATCTCCTTTAAGACATCGAACGGTTTCTCCTCCTCCCAGCGCTCCCGCGTCCGGACGCCGTAGCCGGTCATCATCTCGCCGTAAGCCCCGATCCGTTGCCTGTGAAAGGCCGGCTGCGCGATCCGCCGCTGGCGGCGGTGGAACTCCCCCTCGCTGGTCAGAAGCCCCTCCCCCAAAAGGCGCTTCGCCCACTGAAGTCCCCGCCCCTTGATAAAACTGCGGTGATCGACCGTCAAGACGTTTTTGATGAGGTCGGGATGGTTGAAAAGAAACAGCTCTTGCGATCCGATCTTGAAGCGGGCGATATCCCCGTACTCGCGGGAAAGCCGCATCAGGAAATCGATCGGATCGCGTCGAAAAGGAAAAAGCTGCCCGACCAGCGGCGTTCCCGGCGGACCCGGCGGCGTGTTGGGATGTTTCGAAGTCATGCGGTAGAGGATACCTTAAGCGGCCTTCGATCTCAAGTGGGGCATCTTATAAGGAAGGATCACCTTGAAGGTCGCCCCGTCCCCCAATGCGCTGGCCACCCGGACGGTCCCTCCGAGCAGTTCGGTGAACTTTTTCACGATGGAGAGCCCCAACCCCGATCCTTCATACGATCGGGTATCGGAAGGATCGGCCTGGTAGAACGGCTCGAAGAGATGCGGCAGATCCGGCGCGCCGATTCCGATGCCGGTATCGGAGACTTCGATGCAAGCGCGCTGTTCCGCCGAAAGATCCGAGAGCCGAATCGTCACCGAGCCGTGGTCGGTGAACTTGACGGCGTTGGAGATCAAATTGGTGACGATCTGCTCGATCTTCTTCGAATCGGAGTGAATCGGCAGCGGGCCGTCCTCATTGATGAACGCCACCTTCAAACCTTTCTCCTCTCCCATCGATCTGAGATTTTCGACAATCCCGCCGACCACATCGGCGAGGAACACCATCTCCGCCTCCACCGGCATCTGTCCCGCCTCCATCCGGTTGAGGTTCAGAAGATTATTAATCAGTTCAAGCAGAATGTGGGCATTGTAGTAGATCCGGTCGATCCGTTCCGCTCCCTTCGCGGGATCTTCAGCGACATTCGGACGCTTCAGAAGGCCGGAGTAGCCGATGATCGCGTTGAGCGGCGTCCGCAGCTCGTGCGAGATAATCGAGACAAAGTGCGATTTGGCCAGGTTCGCCTCCTCGGCCTCCCGCGTCTTTTGCTTGAGGACCTCTTCCCCCGCTTTCGGTCCGTGATGTCATCAAAAGTGGTATAAACCTGATAGGGTTTCTCTTCCCCCGGATGGAACTGCGGGATGGCATTAATATTAATCCAACGATAGGCCTCCTCCCGGGGATGAAAGATTCCCATCACCACATTTCGCACCGCTTTTCCGCTCTTCAGCGCGACCACCGCGGGATGACCTTCTTCCGGAAAGGGAGATCCGTCCTCGTGAATCGCGCGCCAGGAGAGATCAAACGAGGTCCTCCCCGGCATCTGATCCAACGTCAGCCCCAAAATCCGCTCCGCCGCCGGGTTGACCGAAATGATTTTTCCCCAAGCATTGTGATAGACGACCCCCTGCGCCATCGTCTCGAACAGGTTGCGGTATTTTTCTTCCGACTGCCGCAGGGACCCTTCCACCCGCTTGCGCTCCGCAATTTCTTCTTGCGCGGCACGGTAGAGTCGCGCGTTCTCGATGGCCAGCGCGGCCCGGCGGGCGAGGTCTTCCGCCAAGGCGAGATCGGTCTGGTTGTATCGCCTCCCCGATTCCGCCGAGATGAAGGTAATGGCGCCCAAAATCCGATCGCGGCCTGCGATCGGAACCACCATCACCGACTTCGAATGAACCCGCCGGATCAAATCCAAATGCTTCTCATCCGAAGCGGCTTGCTGCAAGAGCGGATCGGAGACCTCCGGGTAGAGTTCCGGCCGGCCGGTCCGTATCACCTGCGGGGCGCCGAAGGCCACCTTCTGATTGAGCCGTTGACGCTGCAGCTCTTGAGCAAGGAGGCTCTTAGAGGGATCGGCTTGCGCGACGGCCAAGCGGACGATCGACTGTTCCTCTTCGACCATATCGATTAGGCACCAGTCGGCAAAACGGGGGACAACCAGGTGTGCGACGCTGGAGAGGGTGGTTTTGTAATCGAGCGAGTTGGCCAGGAGCGCCATCACCTCGGCTTTCATCAACTCCGCCTGCCGGGCGGTGCGCCGATGCATCAGCTCCTGTTCGATGACATAGGCCGCGTGCGCCGTCAGGATCACCCGCTCCGGATTGTCGTCGGCCCCGGGGGTCCCGAAACCGATCGCACCGATGCCGTTTCCATTCAGATGAATCGGCGCGCCGGTGCAGGTATAAGCATGAAAAGGCCGGGAGAAATGCTCCATCTCGATAATCGAGACCGCCTGGTCCGCGGACAAGGCCGTCCCGGCGCCGTTGGTCCCCACCTGCCGCTCGGACCAATCGTAACCTGGAATCAGGTGGAGTTTTTCACGAAGGGGGGGATCGTTCCCCGTCACATAGAGGACGATGCCCTCACGGTCGATCAAAAACAAAACGTGCGGGAGACGGGTCCATGACGAGGAGATCCAATCGAGATGGAGCGCGGCGATCTCGATCAGCTCACGATTCGAGTCGAGTCGACGCTGAAGGTTCTCCTCCGCAATACGTTGGAATAAAACCTTCTCCGGATTGACGCCGTGGGCGCGACATCGCTGCCACGATTCCAGGATGACGCTTCGCCCCCCTCCAGGGGGGCCCCTTCCATAAATTGTTTCCACTGTTTATGGACGGGATTTTCTCGATCTCTCTTGATGCGCGCCGAAGGGAAAGGCTCTCCAATCCCTTTCCTCACTTGCTCCGCGGTCTCGCGGCTTCGAGGGCTCTTCATTGATTGCAGCTTTTCTAAATCGCGATCCATCTTCATCCCCGCCTGGGATTGACCCAAGCTCATCTCTTCAATTGGAACCGGTTCATTATATCTATCTTACGCCTGCGAGAATAACGGTTCAAGAGGAGGGAAAACACGGAGAGTCACGCTGGATGCTTCCGTTCATAGGGAAGGGAGAGGGTGAAGGTCGTTCCGACCCCCAATGTACTCGCCACCCGGACCGTTCCGCCGAGCAGTTCAGTGAACCTCTTTACAATGGAGAGCCCCAGCCCCGATCCTTCATGGGATCGGGTATCGGAAGGATCGGCCTGATAGAACGGCTCAAAAAGACGCGGAAGATCCCCTTCACCGATGCCGATGCCGGTGTCGGTGACTTCGATGACGGCCCGTTGCTCGGCCGAGCGGTCCGACAGCCGCACCGTCACCGAGCCGTGATCGGTAAACTTAATGGCATTGGAGATGAGGTTGGTGACGATCTGCTCGATCTTCTTGGAGTCGGAGTGGATCGGCAACGGACCGTCTTCATTGATGAACGCCACCTTCAGCCCCTTCTCCTCTCCCATCGATCTGAGATTCTCGACAATGCCGCCGACCACATCGGCGAGAAACACCGTCTCCGCATCTACCGGCATCTGCCCCGCCTCCATCCGGTTGAGATTCAGCAGATTGTTGATCAGCTCCAGAAGAATGTGGGCGTTGTAGTAAATACGGTCGTTCATCTCCGACCGCTTGCCCGGCTGTTCGGAAAATTCGGGACGCTTCAGGAGACCGGAGTAACCGATGATGGCGTTGAGCGGCGTCCGCAACTCATGCGAGATGATCGAAACGAACTGCGACTTGGCCCGGCTCGCCTCCTCCGCCTCGCGTGTCTTTTGCTTGAGGGTCTCCTCCATTCGTTTCCGATCGGTGATGTCGCTGGAGATGCCGCAGATCGCATACGGTTTTCCGGTTTGATCGAAGAGAGGAACCTTAATGGAAAGGTAAACGTGGACGCCATCCGCCAGCGGAACCTCCTCTTCAAATTCCAAAGCGTGTTCGGCTTCCAGCACGTTTTCATTATTGGCGCGGAAAGCATCGGCCACCTCTTTAGGGAAGAGGTCATCGACTGATTTGCCCCCCACCTCTGCTTTCTTTAAATCAAAGAGCCTTTCAAATTGCTGGTTGACCATCATGAACCGATGATCAATGCTCATCAGATAAACCACGGCGGTCGTATTATCGAGAATCGTCTGGAGCTGTTCCCGGCTGTTCCGAAGCGCCGCCTCCGCCCGCTTGCGCTCGGTAATATCGACCACAAAGGCAACCCCCTCCGCTCCATTTTCAAGCATGGCGCCGCCGAACAGACCCCAGAACCGGGTGCCGTCTTTTCGGAAATATTCTTTCTCATAGGGGGTGCACCGGCCTCGCGTCTTAAATTCTTGGATCGCTTGCCGTGTCCGCTCCATCCAATCCGGTGGGGTTAATTGGTCCCAACGGACTTTCCCTTGGAGGAGTTCTTCCCGCGTAAAGTCGATCATCTTAAGGAAAGCGTCATTGGCCTCGGTGATTCGCCCCGAAAGATCGAAGAAGGCGAGGCTCACGATGCCGCTCTCGCTCACCTGGCGAAACCGCTCCTCACTTCGACGCAGCGACTCTTGGGTCCGCTTTCGCTCCGCGATTTCCTCTTGGGCCGCGCGATAGAGCTGTGCATTCTCAATCGCCAGCCCCGCGCGACGGGCGAGATCCTCCGCGAGTGCGAGATCGACCCGGTTATAACGCCGGCCCGATTCTGCCGAGAGGAAGGTAATCGCCCCCAACACCCGACCGCGGCCCGGAATCGGCACCACCATGCCTGACGTGGCATTCATCCGCCGAATCAGATTCAAATGCGCTTCATCCGAGGCAGCCGCCTCTTTTTGGGATTCGGAAATCTCCGGGTAGAGTTCCGATCGACCGGTCCGAATCACCCGCGGAGCGCCACAAGGGACATCGGGCTGAAGGGGTTGATGCTGTAAGTCGCGAGCGAGGGTGCTTTTGGAAGGATCGGCATGCGCCACCGCACATCGAACAATTAACTGATTCTCTTCGAGAATATCGATGATGCACCAATCGGCTAACCGAGGGACAACCAGGTGTGCAATGATGGATAGCGTGTTTTTATAATCGAGCGAGTTGGACAGGAGCATCATCGCCTCGGCTTTGATCGACTCCGCTTGGCTTGCGGTCTGCCGATGCATCAGCTCTTGCTCGATGACATAGGCCGTGTGGGAGGTCAGGATCATCCGCTCCGGATTGCCGTCCGCAACGGGGGTCCCGATGCCGATCGCGCCGACAACCTCGCCATTTGCATGAATCGGAACCCCTGTGCAGGTATAATGATGAAACAGTTGAATAAAATGCTCCGGCCCCGAGACCGCCATCGCCTGGTTCTCCGCCAGGGCCGTTCCGACCGCATTGGTCCCCATTTTCCGTTCGGACCAATCATATCCCGGAACCACATGGAACGACTCCCGCATCCGAGCGTCATTTCCGGCCGCATAAAGGACGATGCCGTCCCGATCGACCAAAAAGACGGCATGAAGGATCTGCGCCAATGAAGAGGAGATCCAATCCAGATGAAGGGGGCGATATCGACCAGCTCTCGATTGAGGTCAAGCCGAGATTGAAGATCTTCTTCTGTAACGGACTCGGAAGAGAGTCGAGACAACTGTGGATCGATGCCGTCGGCGCGGCTTCGCTGCCATGATTCCAGGATCACACTTCGCAGCGGCCCTTCGGGTGGAAGCCCTTGAATGAACCGCTTCCACTGGAGATGGATCGATTCAAATGGCGCTTCCCCCCCTTTTTCGACGGAGAGCGCTTGCCGATCCGATTTTTCTCGATGGGGTTCTTTAATTTTGACTGGGTCTTGCTCGTTCGGACGCCTTTCCGATCGCGATCCATTCATCGATTCCCGGATGTGTCTGAGCTGATGGTTGTTATGGAGAAACTCTTTATTTATTCTACGGCATTAAAGAGGGTCATTCAATAGGATGATAGGGAAGGGGGAATTACTCGGCGCGAAGAATCGCCAGCGGCTTTTGTCCCAAGATCCGGTAGGTCATCATGAAACCGGTCAGGAGGGTCAGAAGAAGGGTCGCGATCACCCCTTGCAAAAGGGAGACGCCATCAAACCGCCACGGCAGATCGAGAAAGAAGTGGACGATCCCCCAGGAAAGCGCGATCGAGAGGAGGCCGCCGACGGCGGCGGCAAGAAGGCCGAGAAGGCCGTACTCCACCGCCATGATCGCAAGCAGCGTCGGCCGGGTCGCCCCGAGGGTTTTGAAGAGGGTCATTTCGTGAAGCCGGCGGGCACGGGTCGCCGCAATCGCGCCGGAGAGGACGATCAGCCCGACGGCAAAACCGAAAAGGGCCATGAACCGGACCGTCCGGGTGATCTCTCTGAGGATTCCGGCGATCGTCTCCAGGATCTCCCGCAGATGGATGACGGTGACATTCGGAAAGGCGCGGATGACGGCGTTCTGGATCGGAAGGTCTTCCGCAGGGGTCGTCGTTGCGGTCGCCACATAGGTAATCGGCGCGCCATCGAGCGCCCCCGGCTCGAAGATGAAGAAGAAGTTCGTCGAGAGGCTTCCCCAATCGACATCACGGATGCTCGTGATCTCTCCTTGAATCGGCACCCCCTGGATGTCGAAGGTGACCTTCGAGCCGATCCCGATCCCGAGATGCCGCGCCGCCTCCGCCTCCGCCGAGATCCGGGCAACCGCGCCGTCTGGATTCCTGCCTTCCCACCAGTCGCCTTTGCGGATCGTATTGTGCCTCGGAAGGTCCCGTTGGTAGGTCAGGACATACTCCCGGGTGAAGTACCATCCGTCGGGGCGCTCCTCGGCCTGAATCTCGGAGACCTTCTGGCCGTTTAAATCGAAAAGCCGAGACCGGACCAGTGGGGTCAGCTCCACCGGCTTTTTTAGATCCCACTTCGCCATGATCGTCTCGAACGGCTCTATTTGGTCGGGCTGCAGGTCGATAAAAAAGAGACTCGGCGCATCCTCCGGAATATTCTGCTGAAGATTGGCCAGGAGATTCTTCTCTACCTGCAACAGCGTGAGGAGAATCAACACGCCGATCCCGATCGAAAGGACCACCGTCATGATTTGCCGTCCGGGGCGGGTGAGGTTGCCGATCCCGTAGCGGAAAATCAGCGGCCGGGGACGGCCGAAGATGCGGATCAATCGTAATGCCCCCCAGGTCGCCCCGAGCAGAAGAACGACCGCCGACGCCACCCCGCCGATCACCCAGCTTCCCAATCGCCACGACCCCGCTTGCCAGATCGAGAGCCCGGCCCATCCGAGAACGATCAATAAAGCAAGAGAGAAAGAACGGGAGGGGGGAGGGGGGAGGCGGGAGGCGAAAAAGCCAAAGAAATTTTCCAATCTTTTCCCCCTTCCGCCTCCCGCCTCCCGTTTTCTCCGAAAGACTCCACCTCCTGACGGAAGACCCGCGACGGCGCGATCCGCCAGACTTTTTGAAGCGGCCAGAGAGAGAAGAGGATGGTTGTTCCTACCCCCATGGCCACGCCCCGGAAAATCGGAAGGAAAGAGATCTCGAAAGCGAAGCCGGGGGGGAGAAATCGGGTGAGAAGCCCGAGGAGCGATTGATACATCGCCACCCCCAGGCCGACGCCGAGGAGGCTGCCGACGGCCCCGAGAAAAGCAGACAGGAGGAGATAGATCAGAAGGACGGAGAAAGCGGGACTCCCGAGCGATTTGAGAATGGCGATCGTCCCGATCCGCTCGGTCAAAAAAGCATGGATGTTGCTCGCCACGGCGATCCCCCCGATCATTAGCGTGATCAAACCGACAAGACCGAGGTAGGTGGTGAAGTTCTCCAGAAACCGCCCGAGACGGGGCTGCGCCTCCCGGTAGGTCTTCAGCCGGACCGATTCGCTCTTCCACCTCCCCCTCTAATTCGGTTTTGAGGGAGTCGGCGCTCCAAGGCTCCGGGGTCTGAAAGAGAATCCGCCGGGTGATCCGGCTCCCGGTCTGGACCAGCTTCGTCCGCGCCAATCCCTCCTGAGACAACATGACACGCGGCCCCAGGGTAAACGTTCCGACGGCCCGGTCGGGCTCTCTCCGGATGACCCCCTTGATCGTGAAGGCGGCCTCCCCGAGCTTGAGCCGGTCGCCCACCTGAAGGCCAAGCCGAATCAACAGCCCCTCCTGAACCCAGGCCGCTTCGGGATCTTGAAACGGGTCGGTGGCCGGCGGATCGACGGCAAACCGCCCGTAGAAAGGATACCCCGGCTCGACGGCCTTTAACTCCACGAGCTGCGATTGATACCCTTGCGGCGCTTCCTGAGAGGAGGGGTCGGTGGCGGCCATGCCGATCATTTCGGTGATCCGGACCAAACGAATTCCTTGGCCGGTCAAATCGGTCAGCGCGGCCTCCCCCTCCGGCGACAACGGCTGTCTTAACCGCGCCTCCAGATCGGCCGTGAGGAGATTGCGCGCCTCGTGGAAGGTCATCTCTTCCAGGTTGGCCGCGATGATGCCGACCGCCACGATCGACCCGACTCCGAGGGCGATCGAGAAAAGAAACGAGAGGAAATGCCGGAGGGAGCCGCGCGCTTCGCGCCAAATCATTTTGAAAATGAAAAGGGCCATGTCAGACTTTCGTTATCCTTCGTTCCTTAACGCATCCCCCACGACCCTCCCGTCGCGCAGCGAGAGGACCCGCTCGGCCCGGGCCGCCAGCGAAGGATCGTGGGTGACCAAAATCAGCGTGCTCCCCTGATCGCGGTGAAGCTGAAGAAGAAGATCGATGACGCGGGCGCCGTTGGCGGAGTCGAGATTGCCGGTCGGCTCATCGGCAAGGAGAAGGGCCGGCTTCGCCGAATAAGCCCGGGCGACGGCGACCCGCTGCTGCTCCCCGCCCGAAAGCTGGACCGGATAGTGATCTTTCCGATCCCCCAGCCCCACCGCATCGAGAAGACGGATCGCCTCCCGGTCGGCGGCGCGCTCCCCCCGAAGCTCCAGCGGGACCTGGACGTTCTCCAGGGCGGTCAGCGTCGGGATGAGATGGAACGACTGGAAGATCATTCCGACCTTTTCCCGGCGGAGGCGCGCCAGATCATCTTCGCTCAACTCGGAGAGGGCGACGCCGTCGATTCGGATCAATCCGGAGGTCGGCCGGTCGAGTCCGGCGATCAGCCCGAGCAGGGTCGACTTGCCGCTCCCGGAGGGGCCGACCACGGCAAGGAACTGCTTGGCGGGAACGGAAAGATCGATCCCGTCTAAAATGGTGACGCTCCTTCCGCCGCTGGTGAGTTGCATCGTAAGATTGGAAATTTCGATCATGGGCGCTCCTCGTCCTCAAACACAAGCTCGTATTATACACCAGGCAGAAAGGAAGGAACAGAAGCGGAAGAGATTCGCTTATCGAGCCAACTTCTTAAGGAGGAAGGTTGATATCAAAGGAAGAGGGAGAACCTCATCGACGGCCCCCCGGGCGATCGCCTCCTTCGGCATGCCGAAGACAACGCAGGTGGCCTCGTCCTGGGCGACGGTCGCACCCCCGCCTGTTTCATCTCCAGGAGGCCGGCCGCCCCGTCGTCTCCCATCCCGGTCATGATGACGCCGACCGCGTTCGGCCCCGCCGCCTTGGCCACCGAGCGGAAGAGGACATCAACACTCGGACGGTGGCGGGAAACCGGCGGGCCGTCGACGATCTCCACGGCGTAATGAGCGCCGTCGCAGGTGAGGAGCATATGATGGTTCCCCGGCGCGATCAAAGCCCGGCCGGGGATCACCCGATCCCCGTGCGCCGCCTCCTTGACCTCGATCTCGCAGCGCTGGTTAAGGCGATTGGCGAACGCTTTGGTGAAACCCTCCGGCATATGTTGGACGATGACGATGCCGGGGGCGTCGGGGGGCATCGCTTCGAGGCACTCCCGGAGCGCTTCGGTTCCCCCGGTGGAGGCGCCGATCGCGACGATCTTGTCGGTTGTAAATGTCAGCGGACGCCTGCTCCCCGGAGGGAGGATGACATCGGCGTTTTGTTTCTTTCCCGATGATCGGAGGGGCGACGCGAAAGGCCGGAGGCGCGCATGGGCCGCCCCCCGCACCGTCTCCGTCAAAGCGCGGGCCGATTCGGAAAGAAAATCTTTGACCCCCATTTTCGGCTTGGTGATGATCTCGACCGCTCCCTCTTCCATCGCCCGAAGCGCCGCTTCCGACCCTTCTTCGGCAAGGCTGGAGCAGATCACGACCGGAATCGGATCTTCGGTCATGATCTTTTTGAGAAAGGTTAAACCGTCCATCCGGGGCATTTCGAGGTCGAGGAGGATCACATCGGGCCGGGTCTGCTGCATCTTGCCGATGGCGATCAACGGATCGGCCGCGGTGACGACCTGGATGTCCCGCTCCCGCGAGAGCAGGGCGATCATCGTCTGGCGGACGACGGCGGAATCATCCACCACCAACACATTCAAAAAGCGCCGCGCTCCGTTTTCCATCGTCATGATTTTCCGCTCCATTCGGCATTCCCCCGACTTCCCCCCTTCATGTAGACCGTCGGGAGGACGCTCCGGACACGATCGGCCAATCCGGTGAGGCTCTCCGCATGACCGATAAAGAGATACCCCGTCGGCGAGAGCGCGCGGAGCAAGCGGTCAATGACGCGGCGTTTCGATTCGGCGTCAAAATAGATGAGAACGTTCCGGCAAAAAATGAGGTCCAACGGTCCCGAGGTGGGATAGACTTCTTCGTTGAGGTTGAGCCGCTCGAATTGAACGATGGAGCGGATCTCCGGGCCGGCCTTGATTTTCCCCTCTTGACTTCCGGTCCCCCTCAACATAAAGGGTTGAAGATAGCGGGGCGGGATCTCCTTCGCCTTTTCGATTGGCCAGACCCCCTTCCGGGCCCGCTCCAGCGCGCGGGTGGATAGATCGGTCGCCAAGACTTCGATCCGCCACCCGGAAGTGAACGGGAATTGAAGCAGCAGGCTCATCGCGAGGGAGTAGGGTTCCTCCCCGGTGGAGCAGCCGGCGCTCCAGACCCGGATCTTTCGGGGCCGCCGTCCCGACTCCCCCTCGCGGAACCACTCCGGCAGAAGCCGCCGTTCGAGAAACTCGAATTGTCCCGGCTCGCGGAAGAAATGGGTCTCGTTGGTGGTGACGGCGTCAAGAAGGAGAATTCGCTCCGCTTCCCCCTCTTGAACGACGAAGCGGTAGTAAGCCTCGAAGGAGGGGAGGCCGAGCTCCCGGAGCCGGCGGGTCAACCGACCGGCCAGCAGCGTGTTTTTGACTGAAGAGAGGTAAATGCCGGCCTCTTTGTAAATCAGCTCCTGAAAGAGAGAAAATTCCCGATCCGTCATCGGCCGAAGCGCGATCCGCTCCCGCGCCGGCCTCTCTCCCTCTTTCATCACCGTCCCGGCTCGCGCTCTTCCGCAGGACGCGGATCGGACCCGGCCGCTTCCTGGAGCGACGCCACCACCTGCAGCTCGTCGGCGGATAAAACGCGGTCGGCATCCAAAATCAAAACGAATTTCTTCCCGGCCTTCCCCATCCCTTTCAAATAATCGGTTCGGATCTTGGTTCCGAAGGCCGGCGGCGGGGTCACCTCCTCGGGAGAGAGCGCCATCACCTGGCTGACGGCATCGGCCATGATCCCCATGACCGAACGCTCCCCTCCCAGATCGACCTCGACGATCACGATACAGGTCCGCTTGCCGACCGGGCTCTCCGGGTGTCCGAACTTCGCCGCCAGGTCGATCACCGCCGCCACGCTCCCCCGAAGGTTGATGACCCCCCGCACCCAGGGAGGGGTCATCGGAACCTTCGTCAGCGCGTCATATTCGATAATCTCCTTCACCTGGAGAATATCGATCGCATATTCCTCTCCGGCCAGATGGAAGGTCAGGTACTGCATCTGATGGGTCATCTGATTCACGGTTTTGTCCTTCCTCGCCAGAAAGTGTTAACGGGCCGACCGGGCTTCTTTCGGAATGCCGACCGGGCCGACCGACATTCGCTGGCTCATCATGGAGCTGATCAACGCCAGCCCGAGGACAAGCAGGGTCGCAATGCCGACCCCCCATGCCAGCGAGGAGCTGTTCATCCCCGTCGCGGAGGCCGCCGACGCGGTCGCCGAGGAGGCGGTCGGCATGAAATTCGACGCCATCATTGCCGTATAATGGAGTCCGACAATCGCCCCCCCCATCACGAAGGCGCTGATTCCTTTTTGAAGCAACCCGATCCCCCCCGTCTCGTTACGCAGATGGAAAGAGAGCCAGAGGGCGACAACCGACACCACCACGGCGATGACGACGGAGAGAAGGAAAAAAACCGGATCATACGAAACGGTCGCATCGACCCGCACCGCCCACATCCCGGAGTAGTGCATGACCCCGATGCCGACCCCCATCAAAACCCCGCCGAGCAGCAACTGGGTAAGCCCCATCTCATTGCGGCTGACGATAAAGAGGGCGATCGCCGAGGCGATGATCGCCGCGATCATCGAAAAGATCGTCACTCCGATGTCATACGAGATCGGAACCGGAAGGCTGAAGGCAAGCATGCCGATGAAATGCATCGACCAGATGCCGATTCCCATCGCAGTGGCCCCTCCCAGCAACCATACGGTGCGCGACCCTCCCTGCGCCGCCGTGACTCGCCCGGCGAGGTTCAACGCTGTGTACGACGCCACGATGGCAACGATAATTGAAAGAACGACCAGCAGCATGTCGTAGCTGCTCGTCATGGCCATATTCATCCCTGTGTTTAACATTTCATACCTCCTTGCTTGGTGTTGTTACCGCACTTCCTTATTAGAAACGCTTGAATTCATGATCGTGCTCTTCCGCAGGGGTCGCCCCATTTCCCTCCTCGCTCCGCCTTCCCTCCTTCACCCCCGCGAGTGAAGCGGCCCTCTCCTTCGCTTCCTGTAACAGGAGCTCCTCCCTCTCATGCACCGGAGCCGTTTCGATGAGATCATGATGTTGTTCCCCCATCTCGTCTTTTCCAAACCGGAAGTAGGCCATCAGCTGTTGTAATGCCATTGCCTGAGAAGACATCTCCTCTGCCGTGCTCGAAAGCTGCTCCGCCGCCGCGGCATTGCGCTGGGTCACCTGGTCGACCTGTCCCATCGCCTTATTGATCTGCATTACTCCCGACGATTGCTCCCGGGAGGCCGCCGCCACCTCTTGGACCAGCTCCGCCGTTTTCCGGATCAAAGGAACCAGCGCGGAGAGCATCTCTCCCGCGCGCTCCGCCATTTTGACGCTGGAGCCGGCCACCTTTCCGATCTCCTCCGCCGCCGTCTGGCTTCGCTCCGCCAGCTTTCTCACTTCGGTCGCCACCACGGCGAACCCTCTTCCATGCTCCCCGACCCGCGCCGCCTCGATCGCCGCATTCAGGGCGAGCAGGTTCGTCTGATAGGCGATCTCTTCGATCACCGAGACCTTCTCCGCGATCTCCTTCATCGCATCGACCGTTTCCGTCACCGCCTTTCCGCTCTCCTCTGCATCCTTCGCCCCTTTGACCGCCATCTGCTCCATCTGCCGGGAGTTGTCCGCGTTCTGCGTGATGGAGGCGCTCATCTCCTCCAGGCTGGAGGTGACCTCTTCCACCGACGCGGCCTGCTCGCTCGTCCCCTTCGACACCCCCTGCGACGAAGCGGAGACCTGCGACGAGGCGGAGGTCAGGGAATCGGCTTGACTCCGGACCTGCGTGATGATCTGTCTGAATTTCGAGATCATGACATCCAAGGCAAGCAGGAGCTGTCCGACCTCGTCTTTCGAGGTGACGTCGATCCGGGCCGTCATCTCGCCCTGGGCCACCTGATTGGCGACATCCACCGCCCGGCCGAGGGTGGTAAAAGAGACGATGAGGGCGATCGACAATCCCGCGAGACAGACCACACAGACGAAGCTGATGATGGCGATGATCACCATCAACATCCGCTCATTGTTGTCGGCCTGAACGAACGCGGCGGAGATGATCGATTCATTCTGGCGGATGACGGCGTTCAGTTTCTCGGCCAGGTCGTCGTATTTTGCCTTGATCGGCTCGGGGAAGGCGCCCTTCCCCTCCCTTGCAGCGCGGCCTGTCGCGCTTCGGAATAATAGTCCTGGAACATCCCAATCATCCGGTCTATCTCGGACGCCGCGATCTCCCGATTTTCCTTCCCGCTCTCCAGCTTCTTGATTAATTCATCTTGAATCGCTTCGGCGGTTTTTAGCTCCTCTATTTTTCCGGCCGTGACGACCTCCTCCAAGGCGAGATGAAGCGCGCCAAACGACTTCTGCAGCTCCTGGCTCAATCGCAATGCGGGATAGTAGCCGGTCTCGATCCGATCAAACAGCGCTCTGTTCTTGTTCCCCATGAAAAGGGCGACAAGAATCATGATGACAAAAGCGACGGTCGCCAGGATGGGCAAAAGGATTACTTTCGATTTCACCGTCATATCTTTAAACATCTCTACCTCCTGCAAAGGGCGTTAAGAAAAACCGTACAACGGAAGACCGTTCATCAGCGGCCCGGAGCCACTTCCACTTACCCGGCGATTCTCTCCGGTCGGCGTTTCACCGCCTCACGCAGCAATCCCGGCACATCCAAAATCAGCGCCACCCGTCCGTCTCCTAAAATCGTCGAGCCGGAGATCCCCGGAAGGCCCTGAAAAAGTTTTCCCAACGATTTGATCACCGCCTGCATCTCGCCGTGGAGGAGATCGACCACCAAACCGGCCTCCTTCCCCCCCGAATTCACAACCACCACGCTCTGCCGGCGGGGAGGGCTTCCCCCCAGATGGAACAGACTCCGAAGATGCAGATAGGGAAGGGGCCTCCCGCGAAGGGAGATCACGCCGTCGCCGTTCGGATGGACGCTCTCCTCCCTCGGCAGCTCCACACATTCCGCGACCGCCTCGAGGGGAAGGAGATAGGTCTCGGAGCCGACCCCCACCGCGAACCCTTCGATGATCGCCAGGGTCAGCGGGAGCCGAAAGGTAATCGTCGTCCCCTTCCCCTCTTTGCTCTCGACCGAGATCGATCCGCGCAAGGCATCGATGTTTCGTTTGACGACATCCATCCCGACCCCCCGTCCAGAGAGATCGGTCACCGCTTCCGCGGTGGAAAACCCGGGCTCGAAGATGAACCGGTAAACCTCTTCGTCCGACAGCCCCTCCGCGCTCGCGATCATCCCCTTCGAGAGGGCCTTCTCGATGATCCGCCGCCGGTTGAGTCCCGCCCCGTCGTCTTCGAGCTGGATCACGATGCTTCCCGCGTCATGGAAGGCGCGAAGGACCAGGCGGCCGCACGGATCTTTCCCGAGCGCTTTTCTCCGGTCGGGCGGCTCGATCCCATGGTCGAGGGCGTTTCGAATCATGTGAACCAGCGGATCTTTCAAATGCTCGATCACGGTGGTGTCGACCTCCACCTCCTCCCCTTCCAGGCTGAGGCGGGCGCTTTTCCCATGCGCTCTGGCGATATCCCGGACAGTCCTCAGATGCGGTCGAAAGATCGGGCCGACCGGAACCATTCGGATCTTCATCACCTGCTCCTGCAGGTCGATGAAAAGGCGGTTCGCCTCCTGATGCGCTTCCAGCAGATCCTCTCTTCTCCCTTTCCATTCCAGCAACTGTCCGAGGCGCCCCTGAGCAATCGCAACCTCGCCGGCAAGATTCAACAGCCGGTCTAATCGATCGATGTCGATTCGGAGGGTCTTGGTCCGGTCATTCGTAAAATGGCGATCCCCTTCCCTTCTTCCCGGCTCCTTGCGGCGATCCTGCGTCGGAGCGTCGGCGGGGATCTCTTCTCCCTCCACGGCCGCCAATGGAAGTCGCCGAAAAAAATTGAGGGCCGCCGAAGAGACCGTTCCGGCTTCGGTTTCCTCGGTGACGATCCGCCGGAGATAATCAACGGCTTGCAGCAGCAGACTGATCAGTCGATCATGGACCGGAAGCGTCTGGTTTCTCAACCGCTGAAGAAGATCTTCGACGACGTGAGCCGACTCGGCTGTCTGGACGAAGCCGAGGCTTGACGCATTCCCCTTCAATGTGTGCGCCATCCGAAAGATCGTGTGAAAGAGTTCGTCATTCTCCGGCTCCGTTTCGAGCGTGATCAACAACTCTTCCATCTTGGAGAGATTCTCCTCCGCCTCCACCAGAAAGGTCTTCAGAACCATTTCCAGGGTGATATCCTCGGGACTCATCTCTTCCGGCTCTCGTTCCATCGACACCCCTACAGCGACTTCATCCAGACAACACCGTCATCGGTCTGAAAGATCAATTTGCGGCCGTGCCGCCCCCCGACATCTTCCCCGACGATCTGTATCCGCGCTTCTCCTAAGAGCCTACGGGCGACCCCGACGTTCTTCATTCCGAGATGGTTCTCACCCTCTTTAAAAGCCTCGATGACGCACGCCCCTCCGAAGAGCTTGGCCACCAGCCGCTCCTTCACGCATCCGAGGGAGAGAAGACTTTCAATAAGGCACTGCACTGCGACATTGCCGTACCGAAGGGATGCGGCGGCGCCGCCCGCCCAGTGGGGGAGGAGATAATGGTTGATTCCTCCAACCCTCAACACAGGATCCCAGAGACAGACGGCCACGCACGATCCCAAAATCGTCGTCACCGCAGCCGGCTCGGAGGAGACATGAAACTGTCCGGGATGGAGGTAGACCTTCAAGCGCCCGCCCTGCGCCTCTCTGCCGGCGGGGCCGGCGGTTCCACTCACGCCCCCCTCACCCCCGAGGTCACTCGCGCGTGAAGGCCCGCGCAATAGAGGGACATGGCGGCATGGGTTGCAAGAAGATCGAACATCTCCTGATCGATCGCTTCCAACGCCGTTTTATGCTGGAGCAACCTGAAAATAGCGATCACACCGGTTACCTTCCCCTCCACCTTTAACGGAATGCAGGCGATGAGCGGCGTCCGTTCGGAAGAAGCGGGGTCCGCCCCGTTCTCCTTGGCGAGATAAATTTCCCCGGCCCTGACCGTCTCGCCGATCTTCCCTTCCCCGACCGGAATTCGCCCGTAGCGCGCCGTATCAATCCCCATCGAGGCGATCAACGTAAGCATTCCCCTGTCATCCAGGTCGAAGATAGCAAATTCCTCGCAACCGACCAGATTGATGATGATCTCCTGGATGGAGCTGAGAATCTCCTTCCGGTCCAACGTCCCATGCAGGCGGTAACTGGCCACATAGAGATTGGCGAGGTTGGAATTCTGAACCTCGACCTCCAGGTATTTTTGGGAAAAGCTGTGGTTCTCCTCCCGAATCTCGGCCATTTGACGCTTCAGGGCATCTTCTTCCCTTCGACGATGCTCGATCTCGGCCCGCATCGTCGAAAGCGCCTCCTCGGAATCCCGCCTCTCTTTTTGCAGCCCCGCCACCAGGTTGCGGAGCCGCTCGTTCTCCGTCAGAAGGTCCTTGGCAAAACGGCGCGTTTCTTCATGAACCTTCCAGACATATCCCTCTCCACCCTTCTCCTCTTCGCCCATCCGATTCCTCCCTGCGCTACTCGCCCAGATATGTCTTAACCTTCGACATCAACTCGACGCCGTTGATCGGCTTCGTCACATAGTCGGTGCACCCGCTTTGATAGCCTTTTTCGACGTTGCCTTCCTCCCCCGCGTCGTGACCAGGATAATCGGGGTCGATCGGGTCGCATCACTCTGCCGGAGCTGCACACAAGCCTCGAATCCGGTCATATTCGGCATCATCACATCCATGAGGATCAGGTCGGGCCGCTCCGCCGCCGCTTTTTCGACCGCCTCCCGGCCGTCTTTGGCGGTCACCAGATCGTATCCCCCCTTCGCCAGGATCATCTTCTCCATCATGAGGATGGTGCTGGCGTCATCCACCAACAAAATCTTCTTTCGTCCCACAATCCCCTCCCTTTTTCTCTCGCCGGTCAACTTTCCGATCGTCACAGTAATGAAATCTATCACATCTTTTTATTCCGTCAAGGAATACGATTAGATGGCAACATGAATTCACTTACCGACACAAACTTGATCAATCGCCCTATTTATGACAAAATCATTTTTTGCAAGTCGCAGAAAAGCAAGTTTTCGGAAAGAGGGAGGAGAGTTGAAGCAAGGGATCGTTTTATTCTTACTGGTTTTTTTTTCTTCTCGGGACGGCGGATGATCCCGGAAGGAGCTCCTTCTTTGCGGCCCATGCGCAGGAGCAAGAGCGGGTGATCGTCGCCTTCGGCGACAGCCTCACGGCCGGCCTCGGGGTCGCGGCAAGCGAAGGATACCCGGCGGTGCTGGAGGAAAAGTTGAAAGAGGCCGGCTTTTCTTATCGGGTCGTCAATTCGGGGGTGAGCGGGGAGACGACCGCGGGGGGACTCCGCCGGGTCGATTGGGTCCTACGAAGCCGGCCGGAGATCGTCGTTTTGGAGCTTGGCGCCAACGACGGGCTGCGCGGGCTCGACCTGATTCAAACCGAAAAAAACCTTGCCGGCATCATCGAGCGCCTCCAGGAAGCCGGGGTGGAGGTGATTTTAGCCGGGATGAAGATGCCGCCCAATTACGGGAAGGAGTATACGGAAGGATTCGAGAGGATCTATCCGAGACTCGCCGCGCGGTACCGGCTGACGTTGATTCCGTTTTTCCTAGACGGGGTCGCCGCGCAATCGAATCTCAACCAGGCCGACGGCATCCATCCGACGGGGCAGGGTTATCGCGTCATCGTCGATCGAATCTGGCCGATCATCAAACCGTTGCTGAAAAATAAAAAAGAGGCCGGAAAAGAGAAGGACGGATCAAAACGCTTCGGCGGTGAGAGGATGATCCTTCCCTTCCCGTTGCGAGGAGAGAAGCACCGTGATCACCCCCCGCTTGCTTTCCGTCTGCATCAAGACCGGAACCCGCTTGTCGTCCTCCGTAAACCAGATAAAAAAGCGGCCCTTGCTTGAGAGGGGGCTTTCTTTCGGGAGGGCCGTCTCGACTTTCGTCGTTTGAAAGGTCCCGGCGGGGGTCGTTACACGCTGCCTGGATAAACTCCGGACCTCCAGTTTGCCGTTCTTTTCGCTCTCATGGATATCGATGGAGATCTCCTCGCCGGCCTCCGGAAGCGGCTGCGTTCTGAAATAATAAAGCGAGCTCAAGGAATCTTGAACCCGAGGCGGAATTTCGAATGTCTCCTCTTCATTATTCTTCCGCTGAACCGCGCGATGACCGACCTGATCGAAGGTCACCACCTTTTCTTCCGTCTTTCTGCGCCGCTCCTTTCGGATTTCAATCCGGTGCGAATAGAGATCCTTCATATCCATGTAGGACTCTACCCGATCGTTGATCGGAACAAGAAGGGAAAAAAAACCGCTCGATTTCACCTCGGAGATCAAGTGGTAGACCGCTCTCCCCTCCAGGATCGTTTTCTCCACCTTCATGACCGCCATCCCCACCTTGGCGTCATTGAGCAGAACATCGTAAACGAACCGCTCGCCGGGGGCGAAGGGAACCGGCGAGCGGTATGAGACGGGGGAATGGCGCCGAATGCGCCGGGAGTGGTCCTCTCCAGCGTCAAGGCGGGAAAAAGGATCAAGAAAAAAAGAGGGGGCGACACGTTTCGTCATGATTTTTCTTCCTTCCGATGAAATGAATTAGAGCGTCTGTCGCTGGAGAATATAGAGAACCCGCCCGATCGTAAAGAAAGAATATCAGATCACGATCTCATCGGCATTCGGGAGAAAGCGTAGTTTTTATAAGAAAATACCCTAAAGAAAGGAAGATAAAGACCAAGAGGGTCTGGCGGAGAAAACCTTCAGTATCCCATTTCGGTCAAGAAGGCGTCATTCTTCCCCCACCCCTTCTTCACCTTGACCCACAACTCCAGGAAGATGCGGGTCCCGAGGAGGGTCTCCAGCTCTTCCCGCGCCTGTTTTCCGATCTCTTTCAGCATCTGACCCTTCTGCCCGATCAAAATGCCTTTCTGGGAGTCCCGCTCCACAAAAAGAGTCGCTTGGATCGTGATGAGATTCTTCTCTTCCTCCTCTTTGAACGTATCGATGTAGACGGCGACGGCGTAGGGGATTTCTTCGTGGGTCTTTTGGAAGACCTTTTCGCGGATGATTTCGCCGGCCAAAAAACGGACCGGCTGATCGGTGACCAGATCCTCCGGGAAGAAAGCCTCCCCTTCCGGGAGATAGGAGAGGGCGGTGGGAACCAAGCGGTCGATGTTCTCCCCGGTAAGGGCGGAGATCGGGAAAATCTCCGAAAATTGGGTCTGCTCGTTGTAAAAAGAAAGAAGAGGAATCAATCGATCTTTCTTCACAAGATCGATTTTGTTGATCACCAATACCTTCGGCGTCTTGATCTGCTGCAAGTGTTCGGCGATGAATCGGTCCCCCTCCCCCGGCTCCGGATCGGGCTCGACCATGAAAAAGATCAGGTCGACCTCCTGAAGCGATCCGATCGCCGTTTGGACCATCCGCTGGTTCAGCTTGTTCCGGGCCTTATGAATTCCGGGGGTATCAAAGAAGACCATCTGCCCTTCGGGAAGGGTCTTCACGCCGACGATTCGGTTGCGGGTCGTCTGCGGCTTGTCCGAGATGATCGAAACCTTCTGACCCAAGAGATGATTGAGCAGCGTCGACTTCCCGACGTTGGGACGACCGATAATTGCGATAAATCCTGAGCGGTAAGACATCTATCACCACAAAAAAGAAGAGGCCATCCTTCGGATCGCCTCAATCATAAAACGGTCACCGGCATAAAACGGTCACCCGATTCAGATCGGATTCCCCTCAGTCATAAAATTCATAAATCAGCTCTCCCTCTTTTGCCAGCCCCAGACGGTCCCGGGCGATCTGCTCAATGGCATCGGAATCGGTCTTTAATGTCTTGATCCGCCGGCCGAGCTTTTCATTTTCCTCCCGGAGCGCTTCATTCTCTCTCCGAAAATGCGCATAGGTCTGCTTCATCTTGATGAATTTCAGCAGCCCCATTTCGCCGAAAAGAAGGGAGAGGAGGAGATAGCCGTTGGCGACGAGGGCCATCGCGCAAAAGAGGCGTTTTAGACGGGTCTGCCGATGTGCGACTTCCCCTTTTGTCCGATTTCTCATAACTTAAATAAGAATGACGATAGGCGGGAGGCGGAAGGGGGAGGGGGAAAAGATGAAAGAGAGCTTTGTCTCTTTGCCTTTCCCCCTACCGCCTCCCGCCTACCCCCTCCCGTTATTTATCCTTTAAAGGTGGTAATTCAATCGAAGTGTAAGGGAATTCTCGTTGATGATCCGCGCCTCGCTCGAGAAATAATAGTTTTCGTAAATCTTGAATTCAGCGCCGACGAAAAAGCCGATGAAGTCGTCCGATCGGATCGTCGAGCCTCCTTCGAATTTCCCTTGCGCCTTCGAAAGCAAGAGACCGAAGTAGGGGACGAACTGCTCCATCCCCTGGAACGATCCCCCCAGGAACGATTCGATTTCGGTCCAGGTGACCTTCGGCGCGACCGACCCGCCGTCCCGGCTGAAGAATTCGAGAAATTGAATTCCGACGCCGATTTTGAGTTTGTCTTTTTGAAAGAGGGTCCAACGTCCCCCCCCCCCCGAAAGCAAGCCCGAAGTCTCCTTCGAAGTTCCGGGAACCGCTCTCCAGATCGGCCACGCCGACCCGAAGATAAAGATCGACAAAATCGGTCAGGCCATAGATCCCCTGGAGGAGAATCCGCTCGCTCGTCGCCTCCCCGCCGAACCCGTTTTGGCCGGCGTCCATGTCGCGCTGGCCCAGATCATATTCGAGGTTGAATTGGGAAAGGGTTTTCGGCTCCCCGGATGCGGTCGGCTCTCCGATGACCCCCGCCTTCGCTTCCTGCGCCCAGATCAGAAAAAAAGTCCAGAGACCAACAAGAGAAAGTGAAATAGCCGCCCTTCTTCCAACCGCACACGACCGACCCCGCCTCGCCCCGCTACGCCCATTCCGCCTCCCGCATTGGATCGAAATAGCGGGAGGGGTCACCCCTGACGCCTCGCGTTATTTCGAATAAAGGTTTTTCCCGCGAAACACCGCCGCATCGCCGAGTTCCTCTTCGATTCGAAGGAGCTGGTTGTATTTGGCGGTTCGATCGGTCCGGGAGAGCGAGCCGGTCTTGATCTGTCCGGCCCCGGTGCCGACCGCCAGGTCGGCGATGGTCGTATCTTCGGTCTCGCCCGACCGATGTGAAACGATTGTACCATATCCCGCCTGTTTCGCCCGTCCGATCGTATTGAGCGTCTCGGTCAAGGTGCCGATCTGGTTGACCTTGATCAGGATGGCATTGCCGATCCCCTCCCGAATTCCCTTATCCAGGATCTTTGCATTGGTGACGAAGAGATCGTCGCCGACCAGCTGGACCCGTTTCCCCAAATGCTCGGTCAGCATCTTCCACCCCTTCCAATCGTTCTCGGAAAGCCCATCTTCGATCGAGACGATCGGATAAAGATCGATCAGCTCCTCATAATAGCGGACCATCTCTTCGGCAGAAAACGACTTCCCCTCGGATTTGAGATGGTATTTCCCCTTTTCGTGAAACTCGCTCGCCGCCGCATCGAGGGCCAACAGCACATCCCGCTCAGGCCGGTAGCCGGTTGCCTCGATCCCCTTGATGATCATTTCCAACGCTTCCTGTGCGACCGGACCGCCGGGGCGAATCCTCCTCGTCGCCGACCGCGGTGGTATACCCCTTCTTTTTCAAAACCGATTTGAGGCTGTGGAAAATCTCCACCCCCATCCGCAGCGAGTCCGAAAAGGTGGCTCCCCCCGCCGGGATGATCATGAACTCCTGAAAATCGAGACCGTTGTCGGCATGCGCGCCGCCGTTGATGATATTCATCATCGGAACCGGAAGCTCCCGCGCCCCGAGCCCCCCGAGATAACGATAAAACGCCATTCCCCGCTCCTCCGCGGCCGCTTTCGCCACGGCGAGGGAGACGCCGAGGATCGCATTCGCTCCCAAAGACCGCTTGTTCGGGGTCCCGTCCAGCGTGATCAGCGCTTCATCGAGGGCCGCCTGCTCTTCGGCAAAAAGACCGATGATCTCCGGTCGGATCTTCTTGCGGATGTTCTCGGTCGCCTTGAGGACCCCTTTCCCATGGTAGCGCTTCGCGTCTTTGTCGCGAAGCTCCAGCGCCTCCCGCTCCCCGGTCGACGCCCCCGAAGGGGCCGCGGCCCGGCCGACGGCGCCGCTTTCGAGAAACACTTCCACTTCGACCGTCGGATTGCCGCGGGAATCTAAAATCTCACGCGCATGCACATCAGCAATTTGACTCATTCGAACCTCCACACCCAAAATTCGTAGGGGCGAATCTTGCCTGCACTGTTCCACCGTGTATTCGCCCGGTCTCAATCGTTCCGGAGTCAGGGCGATCACAAGGATCGCCCCTACGTCTGCAATTTTTTCTTCAACAGTTCGTTCAGCTTGCCGGGGTTTGCCTTTCCCCCGGAGCGCTTCATCACCTGTCCGACGAAAAACCCGAGAAGCTTCTCTTTCCCGGCCCGATAACCCTCGACCTCTTTCGGATTCGCCGTCATCACCTCGTCGATCACCCCTTCCAGCGCCGATTCATCGCTCACCTGAACGAGCCCCTTCTCCTCGACAATCTTTTCGGGATCGGCGCCGCTCCGATACATCTCTTCGAAGACGGTCTTGGCGATCTTTCCGCTGATCGTCCCGGCCTCGATCATCTTCAGCATCGCCGCGAGCTGCCGGGGACGGACCTGCGCCTGGTCGATCTCCTTATTCTCATTGTTCAGCTCCCGGAGAAGATCCCCCATCACCCAGTTGCTGACGTTCTTCGGCTTCGGATAAAGCCGGACGGTTTCTTCGAAGAAAGCGGCCAGCGCCTGTGAACCGGTCAGGATCACCGCGTCATATTCCGGGATCTGGTATTCCGAGACAAACCGTTTCCGCTTGGCATCGGGAAGCTCCGGCAGGGTCGCCGCAATTTCATCGATCCATTTCTGATCGACGGCGAGCGGAACCAGGTCGGGCTCGGGGAAGTAGCGGTAGTCGTGGGCCTCCTCTTTGCTTCGCATCGAAAAGGTCATTCCGCTCTTGGCATCCCAAAGCCGGGTCTCCTGAACGACCTTCCCCCCTCCTCCAAAATTTTCTCCTGCCGCGCGATTTCGTACTCGATCGCTTTCTGGACAAATCGGAAGGAGTTCATATTTTTTATCTCGGCCCGGGTGCCGAACTTTTCAGTCCCGACCGGCCGGAGCGAGACGTTGGCGTCGCAACGGAAATTTCCCTTCTCCATGTCGGCATCGGAAACACCCGTATAGACCAGGATCGCGCGAAGTTTCTTCAGATAGGCGACCGCCTCTTCCGGTGTCCGAAGATCGGGCTCGCTGACGATTTCCAGAAGCGGCACCCCCGCCCGGTTCAAATCGACATGGCTCGCCGCTTCGATCCCCTCGTGGAGATTTTTGCCGGCATCTTCTTCCATGTGGATCCGGGTCAGCCCGATCTGCCGCATCTTATCGCCGACGGCGATCTCGACCGTGCCGTGTTCGGCCAACGGCAGCTCATACATCGAAATCTGATATCCCTTCGGCAGGTCGGGATAAAAATAGTTCTTCCGCGCAAAGCGCGCATAGGGCGCGATCTTGCAATGGGTTGCCAGCCCGATCCGAATTCCCTGCTCGACCACTTTCCGATTGAGCACCGGCAACACCCCGGGATGGCCCAAACAGATCGGACAGGTCTGGCTGTTCGGCGACTGGCCGAATTTCGTGCTGCAGCCGCAGAAGATTTTTGATTCGGTGAACACCTGAGCATGCACTTCAAGCCCGATGACAGCTTCGTACTTCATTCAATCATCCTACAAAATAATGGGCGAATGGGTTGCTTCAATCATGCGTTCGGAGCGATTTCAAAAAACCGATATAACGTTCCGAAACTTTGTTCTTCTCGGCCCCTTGGATCATTTTACTCAGATAGGCCCGGGAGGGAAGGAAAACGCCTTGACGGATCGCCACATAGGTCAGCGCCGGAAGGGTCTCCCCATCCATCTCCACGAAGACATCCTGGCGGATGTAGGAATTCGGATAGTCGGCGAACTTATCCATCCGCTTCAGGTCATCCAGCGTCAAATCATAAAGAACGCCGCAGATCTCCTTTCCCCGCTCCGGAAGGATATCGGCGGTCCCGCTGTTCCATGATCGGGACCACCGCGTAAAGGCGAGGGCGTAATTCGCCAGCCGTACCGTACCGATGACGCGGTGTCCGGGACAGCGGGTTTGCATCTGCTCATGATCCATGTTGGATCCGTAGGCAAAATAAATCACGACAGCGACGGCCTCCGTGTGTGAAATTCCGTTTCTTGTTCAAAGGTGTAGGCGACGCGAAGAATCCCCTCTTCGTCGAACGCACGACCCAAAATCTGCAGCCCGATCGGAAGCCCCCCTTGGAGAAACCGCCGGGGAGAGAGATCGCCGGGATTCCGGCAAGGTTGACCGAGATCGTGAAGATATCGGAAAGATACATCTGGAGCGGGTCGGCGGTCTTCTCGCCGAAGCGGAACGCCGGGGTCGGCGCGGTCGGGGTGACAATGACATCGACCGACTGGTAGGCTTCGTCGAAATCGCGCTTGATCAACGTCCGGACCTGCTGCGCTTTTTTATAATAAGCATCATAATAGCCGGCGGAGAGGGCGTAGGTCCCGAGCATGATCCGCCGTTTCACCTCCGGCCCGAATCCCTCGGCCCGCGTCTTCATGTACATCTCCAGCAGATCGCGCGCTTCCGGGGTCCGATAACCGTACCGGACGCCGTCGTAGCGCGCCAGGTTGGAGCTCGCCTCCGCCGTCGCCAAGATATAATAGGTCGCCACGGCATATTCGGTGTGGGGAAGCGAGATCTCCTTCACCTCCGCTCCGAGCTTCTTGAGGGTCTCGATCGCCTGCGCGACCGACCCTTCCACCTCCGGGTCCATCCCCTCGATGAAATATTCTTTCGGAACGCCGAGGCGCATCCCCCGGACGTCGCGTCTCAAAGCGCGGGTCAAGTCGGGCATCGGAAGATCGGCCGAGGTCGAATCGGACCGATCGTATCCGCCGATCACGTTCATCACGGTCGCCGTGTCGGTGACATCTTTGGTGAGCGGGCCGATCTGATCGAGCGAGGATGCAAACGCGATCATGCCGTAGCGCGACACCCGCCCGTAGGTGGGCTTGAGGCCGACGATGCCGGTCAGCGCCGCCGGCTGGCGGATGGAGCCGCCGGTGTCGGTGCCGGTGGCGGCGCTGCGCCACCGACGCGGCGCCACCGCCGCCGCCGAGCCGCCGCTGCGGCCGCCCGGCACGCGCGTGAGGTCCCAGGGGTTGCGCACCGGGCCGTAGAACGAGGTCTCGTTCGACGAGCCCATGGCGAACTCGTCCATGTTGGTCTTGCCGAGCATCACCACGCCGGCCGCGGCGAGGCGCTCGACCACCGTCGCGTCGTAGGGCGCGATGAAGTTGTCGAGCATCCGCGACGCGCAGCTGGTGCGCACGCCGTCGGTGCAGAAGATGTCCTTGTGAGCGATCGGGATGCCGGCCAGCGGGCCGATCTCCTCTCCGCGCGCAATCGCCTGATCGATCCGATCGGCCTGCGCGAGCGCCTCTTTCTGCGTGAGGGTGTTGTAGGCGCGGACCCCCTTTTCGACCGACTCGATCCGCGCGTAGAAGGCGTTCACCAGCTCCTTCGCCGAGACCGATTTCTTCTTCAGCGCCTCATGCAACTCGTGCGCGGTTAACTCGACCCAGTTCAAATCCCGCTCCTGATCGCTTCGATTCGGTTCTTTTCGTCCACCTTGACCACTTTCGGCTTGTATTGCTTGAGCTCTTCTTCGCTGTAGGAGGCATAACAGAAGATGATGACCTTATCCCCGACCACTCCTTTTCGGGCCGTCGGCCCGTTGAGACAAATGGTGCCGGAGCCCTTCACGCCCGGCAACGCATAGGTCACAAACCGTTCGCCGTTGCTGAGATTGGAGACCATCACCTGCTCGTACGGCAGCATCCCCGCCGCCTCCATCAACCCCTGGTCGATCGTGATGCTTCCCTCATAATCGAGCTCGGACTCGGTGATGGTGGCCCGGTGAATTTTGGATCGTAACATCTGTCTTAACATGCAGTTCCTCTTTAATATGGGATAGGATTAAAACCGTCCACCCGTCCCGATGTTATTATTTATGAAACGACTACTCAATAATCTTCGGAACGCGAAAGTAGGGCCCTTCCGAATCGGGCGCGTTCTCCAGCGCCTTTTCGACGGGGAGCGACGGTCTCGCGCGATCCTCTCGAAAGACATTCGAGAGCGACATCACATGGGAGGTCGGCTCGACCTGTTTTGTGTCGAGCTGATTGAGTTTCTCAACATAGGTGAGGATGTTGCTGAGCTGATCGGTCAGCCGCTCGATCTCTTCGGACGACAGCTCCAGCCGCGCCAGCTTCGCGACGTGCAACACCTCTTCCCGACTGATTTTCACCTTATTTTCCCCCGATCACCCGCTGATTTTTACAAACATTTTTCCAGTCTAGCATATTTCAATGCCAATTTCTTCGTCCCGGCCGAGGAGAAGGCGACGGTGACTTTTGCCCCCTCACCCTCCCCCTCGCACCGCTGGACACGGCCAATTCCGAAGAGCGGATGGCGGACCATCGCGCCGACCGGGAAGAGCCCCGCCTCGCTCTCCTGGATATCGTTATACACCGGATCGTCCGACTCTTTCTTGACCCGCCAGCTCTGCGCGCGGCGGCCGTCCGCCTCCGGACGGAAGGCCGGCCGGCGGCTCACAATCGTGATCCCCTCCTTCGGCAGCTCTTGAATAAATCGGGACGGCGCGTTCCACTGAGAGCTGCCGTAGAGCCGCCGATGCGCGGCGCTGACGAGGTAGAGCCGCTCCATCGCACGGGTCATTCCAACATAGCAGAGTCGCCGCTCTTCTTCCATCTCCCGAAGATCGGTAAGCGACCGCGAGTGGGGAAAGAGCCCCTCCTCCATCCCGATCAGGAAGACCACCGGAAATTCGAGTCCCTTCGCCGAGTGCAGCGTCATCAGCGTCACCCCGCCGCCGCTCGCGTCCCTTTCATCCCCATTCGAGACCAATGCGATCTGGTCGAGAAAAGCCTTCAGGTCGGTGGGACGCTCGGTTTCGGCCACGCCGGAAAGCTCCTCCTCGTCGACGATCGGATGGAACTGATCGGCCGCGTCGATGAACTCCATCACGTTCTCGATCCGCCCTTCGGCCTCCGTCGTAAATTCCTTCTTCAGATAATCGAGATAATGAAGCTCTTCGATGAGATAACGGACGACCTGCGATAACGGTTGGCTCTCTGAGACGATTCGGATCGCCTCGATAAACTGATAAAAAAGCCGAGAGGCCCCGTCTCGCCCCGCCGGTCAGTTCGATTTGATCGGGAAGCATCGCGTCGCTCCCCGAGACAATCCGACCGATGGCATCGTACAACGAGAGGGCGTGTGTCTCCGCATAGGTCGCGAGCCGGTCGAGCGAGGTCGTCCCGACCCCCCGTTGGGGGAGATTGATCACCCGCCGCAAGCTGAGGGCATCTTCCGGATAGACGGTCAGCCGAAGGTAGGCGATGAGGTCCTTGATCTCTTTCCGCTCATAAAATCGAAGGCCGCCGAAGATGAAGTAAGGAATCCCGGCGTTGCGAAGGGCCTCCTCCATCACGCGCGACTGGGCGTTCGTCCGATAGAGGATGCAGAAGTCGGAGAGGGTCCGCCCTTCCCGGTCGACCAGCCCCCGGATCGTGTCGCGAACGAAGCCCGCTTCTTCCTCCTCGCTTTCGACCTGGGACCAGAGGATCGGCTCCCCCGTCGGGTTCTCGGTGAAGAGCTGTTTCGATTTCCGCTTGGTGTTGTTTTCGATCACCGCGGAGGCCGCCGCAAGGATCGTCCGGGTCGACCGGTAATTCTGGTTGAGGATCACCACCTTCGTGTCGGGAAAGTCGCGCTCGAAGCTGAGAATGTTCCCGACGTCGGCCCCGCGAAACGCATAGATCGACTGATCGTCGTCGCCGACGACGCAGAGATTCCGCCGCTCCGAGGTGAGGAGCCGAATCAATCGATACTGGGCCGGGTTGGTGTCTTGATACTCGTCGACCAGAATATATTCGTATTGTTCTCGATAGCGCCGGCAGACCTCCGGGACCGATTCAAACAGCCGGATCGTCACCCCGAGCAGGTCGTCGAAATCGAGCCCCTGCGCGGCGATCAACCGTTCCTGGTAGAGGGCATAGACCTTCTTGAGCTTGTCGTCGAGGCCGTAGTCGGCCCCCTTCTCCGCAAATTCGGCGGGGCTCATCAGCTGGTGCTTCAGCTGGCTGATCCGGGTCAGGAACGTGCGCGGCGGATAGAGATCTTCATTGACCGCCAGCGCCTCGGTGCACCCCTTCACCAAGGCGAGCTGATCGGCGGCGTCGTAGATCAGAAAGTCATTCTTGTAGCCGAGCAGATGGATGTTGCGCCGCAGGAATTTGAGGCAAGCCGCATGGAAGGTCGAAATCGTCAGCCGCCGGCATTTCTCAGGCGAAACCAGCTGCGCGATCCGCTCCCGCATCTCTTCGGAGGCCTTGTTGGTGAAGGTCACCCCGAGAATCGAAGCGGGGGAAACGCCGCACTGCTCGACCAGATAGGCGATTCGGTGGGTGATCACGCGGGTCTTGCCGCTTCCGGCGCCGGCCAAAATAAGAAGCGGCCCCTCCGTATGCCGGACCGCTTCGCGCTGCTGGGGATTCAAACCGCTGAGAAGATCAGTCAATCGAAAATCCTTTCGTCTTTCGCTCTCAACGGGCGAACACAAAGTTCGCCCCTACCGGATATTACTCCACCGTGACGCTTTTTGCCAGATTCCTTGGCTGGTCGACATCGCTCCCCCGCAGCACGGCGATATGATATGCCAGCAACTGGAGCGGGATCGTCATCAAAATCGGGCTGACGTGGGGATGAATCTTCGGGACATAGAAAACCTCATCGGCCAGGGAGGCAATTTCGCTGTCCCCTTCTTCCGCAAAAGCGATGATGATCCCGCCGCGCGCCTTCACCTCCATCACGTTGTTGACGATCTTATCGTAAACATCGTCCTTCGGCGCCAGAATGACCACCGGCATGTTCTCGTCGATCAGAGCGATCGGCCCATGTTTCATTTCACCCGCCGGGTAGCCTTCCGCATGGATATAGGAAATCTCCTTCAGCTTGAGCGCCCCCTCCAAGGCGACCGGGTACTGGATTCCCCGCCCCAGATAGAGAAAATCCCGGTGCCGGAAAAAGTGCTTCGCGATCGCCGCGATCCGCTCTTCGTGCCGGAGGAGATCTTCGATTAACTTCGGAAGATGGACCATAGCATGGATCAGCCGCTTTCCTTCTTCTTCAGGAAGGATCCCCCGCTTTCGACCGAGATAAATCGCCAAAAGGGTCAATGCGGTCAATTGGGTGGTGAAGGCTTTCGTCGAGGCGACCGAAATTTCCGGACCGGCATGGGTGTAGAAAACGGTCTCCGCCTCCCGGCTGATGCTGCTGCCGACCACGTTGCAGATCGAGAGGGTCCGGGCCTTTTTGGATTTCGCCTCCTTGAGCGCCGCCAGGGTGTCGGCCGTCTCTCCCGACTGCGAAATGGCGACGAGGAGATCGTTGGAAGAGAGCCGCGGATTTCGATAACGGAACTCCGAGGCGATATCGACCTCGACCGGAAGATGGGAGAGCGATTCGATCAGAAATTTTCCGACCAGGGCGGCATGCCAGGAGGTGCCGCATCCGATGAGGATCGCCCGCTGGAACTTTTGAAGATCGCCCTGCGACCAGCCGATCTCGTCGAGGTAAACCTCCCCCGCCTCCTGCGCCACGCGGCCGCGGATGGTATCGACGATCGCCCGCGGCTGCTCGTGAATTTCTTTCTGCATGAAGTGGCGATAGCCCCCCTTTTCGGCCATCACCGGGTCCCATGAGATATGCTGGCTCTTCTTTGAGAGGAGCGCTCCCTTGAGGTCGGAGATCTCCGCGCCGTTCCGGGAAAGGACAGCCAGCTCCCCATCTTCCAAGAAGATCACCTCGCGCGTGTGGCTCAAAAAAGCAGGGATATCGGAGGCGACGAAAAACTCTTTGTCCCCCACCCCGATCACCAGCGGACAGCCCGAACGGAAGACGATCAGCTTCTCCGGCTCTTTCTCCGAGATCAGACAGATCGCATAACTTCCGACCATCTTTTCAATGGCGCTCCGGACCGCCTGCTCGAGCGGCATCCCTTTTTGATAAAGATGATCGACGAGCTGGACGATCACCTCGGTATCGGTATCGGAGGTGAAGACCCTTCCTTCGGCCTGGAGGCTTTTTTTCAAAGAAAGATAGTTCTCGATAATTCCGTTGTGAACCACGACCAAGGAACCGGCCCGGTGCGGATGGGCATTCGCTTCGGAGGGCTTTCCGTGGGTCGCCCACCGGGTATGGCCGATTCCTAAATAGCCCTTCGGCGGGATGCGCGAGAGGGTCGATTCGAGCGCGGCGAGCTTTCCGACCGATCGCTTCACCTCCAACGCCCCGTCCGAGAAGTAGGCGATCCCGGCCGAATCATACCCCCGATACTCCAACCGCCGAAGCCCGTCGACCAAAATCGACACGACGTTTTTCTCTCCGATATAACCGATGATGCCGCACATAGGATGACTCCGAAATGCCGCGAAGCGTGAGGCATGAAGCCCGCCTCACCCCTCACGTCTTTTTTGTTTTTCTCTTACGAGCCCAGCCTTCTTTGTTTTCTTGCCGGACGCGTGAAATGGCGAGCGCCTCCGGCGGGACGTCTCGCGTGATCGTCGAGCCGGCGGCGATCAACGCGCCAGCGCCGACGCGGACCGGCGCCACCAGCTGCGTGTCGCTTCCGATAAAAACCTCATCTTCGATGATCGTCTGGTATTTCTTTTCGCCGTCGTAGTTGCAGGTGATCGTCCCGGCGCCGATGTTGACCCCTTTGCCGACCACCGCGTCGCCGAGGTAGCTCAGATGGTTCGCCTTGGAACCCTCTCCCAGCTCGCTCTTCTTGATCTCGACGAAATTTCCAACCTTGGCCCCCTTCCGAAGCACTGTTCCGGGCCGGAGATGAGCGAAGGGGCCGATCGAAGCATCCGCATCGATTTCGGATTTCTCAATGACACTGTAATCCTTTACCACCACGCGCTCGCCCAAGCGGCTGTCCTCGATCCGGCAGGCGTGCAGGACGCAATCTTCACCGATCTTCGTATTTCCCTCCAGGGCGACGCCGGGATGGATCACCACATCCCGTCCGATCTCCACCGAGGCGTCGATCCGGACCCGAACCGGATCGAGGATCGTCACCCCTTCGGCCATCCAGCGGGCGGCGATCCGCTTCCGGAGCGTTCCCTCGGCCGTCGCCAAATCGGCGCGGCTGTTCACTCCGATCACCTCGTCCGGATCGGCCGCAGCACCGGCGAGCCGCTCTCCCCGGCGGGCGGCGATCCCGATCAGATCGGTCAGATAATATTCCTTCTGCTGGTTGTTCGGCCGAACCTCCCCAAGCCCATCGAAGAGAAACGGAGCTTCGATGATATAGACACCGGTGTTGATCTCCTGGATCGAGCGCTCGGCCGGGGTTGCATCTTTCTCTTCAACGATCCTGGCGATCGCACCGTTCTTCTTTCGGAGGATGCGGCCGTATCCATAAGGGTTCGCCAGGCGCGTGGTCAGCAACGTCATCGTCGCCCGCTCCTTTTGATGAACCTCCCAGAGCCGCTGCACCGTCTCCCGCCGAAGAAGCGGCGTGTCGCCGCTGAGGATTAAGACCGAGCCGGAAAAGTCTTCGAGCGCTTTCTTCGCCTGAAGAACGGCATGCCCCGTCCCCAGAGGGGGATCTTGAAGAAGGCAGGTCACCCCCGATGATGAAACCGCTTCGGAGACCTGCTCCGCCTGATGACCGACGATGACGAAGGTCCGCTGAATCTCCACCCGCTTGACCAGATCGAGAACGTAGAAGAGCATCGGGACACCGGCGAGCGGATGAAGAACTTTCGCCCACTTCGACTTCATCCGTTTCCCTTGACCGGCCGCCAGAACAATCGCCGCCCGTTCGCCCGACGCGCCCGAAATCTTCCCAGGCGCATTCGAGACAATCTCCTTTTTCCGGCTGGTTCGCCGCGTCGCCGGAGGCTTACGATGGCCTCCCTTTTTCTTTCCGTCTTTCATCTGGACGAGGTTGACGCCTTTAGAGTTAAACCGGCCCGAAGCGGGACGTGATGGATCATCAGGGTAAATTCAATGCAAACGAGACAATATACCTGACTTTTCAGGCTGCTTGCAATATTTTTTTCCCCGAACTCGGAAAGGAAAGCCGCCTACAACCCAAGCAACCTTTTCGCATTTCCAAAAGAATTTTCTCCCACACCGCCGGCTTAAACCCGGCCTTCTCGAAATCGGCGATCCAGCGCTCCGGTGTGAGGAAGGGGTAATCGGAGCCGAAGAGGACCCGATCTTGGAGAAGACTATTGGCATGTTGCACCAGCGAGGGAGAAAAATATTTCGGCGACCAGCCGGAGAGATCGATGTAGACGTTCGTCTTATGGACGGCGATCGCCAGCATCTCTTCCTGCCAGGGCCATGAAGGATGGGCGCCGATGATCGTTAAATTGGGAAAATCGGCAGCGATGTCGTCGATGCAGGGAATCGGCTGGGCATACTTCAACTTCAGACCGTTCCCCCCCGGGACCCCCGCCCCGACCCCCGTCGTCCCGGTATGAAGGAGAAGCGGGATCTTCAGCGCTTCGCAACATTCCCAGAGCGGATAAAACTTCCGGTCGTTCGGAAAGAAAGCCTGGATGATCGGATGGCATTTTAATCCGCGCAGCCCGAGTTCCTTGACCGCCCGTTCCAACTCCCGGACCGCCAGGGCCCCTTTCCAGGGATCGACGCCGGCAAAACCGATGAAGACGTCGGGATATTTTTTAACGATTCCCGCCACGTAGTCGTTGGTGACCGGCGGGAGGCCGGTGTGTGTCTCCGCGTCCCAGGCGAGCAGCACCCCCATCATGTCGAGCCGGCGATAATAGGCCGCCATCTCCTCCACGCTGACGACGGCGTCGTGCCGATGAAAATAATGAAGCGCGTCGGAAAGGTATTTCCCCCCGGCATCGACCAGATACTCCCTGGTCCCGGGATGGACATGCATGTCGATCGCCCGCATGGCTGCTTTCTCCTGAGAATTCCGAAATTGTACCATAACTCTCTTCTCGAATTCTTCGGAAAATAGTTTCGACCTACAACTTTTTTCAAGTCAATCTAGAAAACACCCCGTACCCATTAAAAATCAAATTTGATAGGGTGATCCGGCATCGTGATCGGGCCGAATTTCAATCTGCCGGAATCCGGCCGACCCGATGCCGTTACTCTCACCGAGACTTTCAATAAAGGAGAAAATGATGCTCCAATCGATTGGGTTTGGATGGTTCATCCTGGCGGCCTTTCTTTTCGGCAACCTTGTTTGGTTTTGGGACACGGCTATCACTCCTCCCCCTCGCACGATGAGAAAAAACGGGCTCCCAGATCGGCCAAGCTGATGATAAAAAAGGTGACAAGACGCCCTGCCCTCCCGATGGCCCAGCTTCATCAACTGTCCGCCAGAAAACCGGTCGCTCAACCCATTCCGTAAAACGCTTTGAGCGGACTGGATCACCTTTCCTCCTCTTTTCGAACAATGCGGACGCTCACCGGCGCGACGACGCGCCGGTGAGCCACGCGTGAACCGGTTTAAAAAACCCGGTTTTATTGATGAACCCTTCCGGGTCGCCTTCCGTCCTCTTCATGGAACATCCACTCCCCCCTTTGCCCAAAAATGTCACTCGCTGTGAAATCTCCTCCACAAGTTTAAACTTCTACGGTTGCCGACCTTTTCCCGACCGGCCGTCTGATTCTTGCTTTCGCGATTGGAATTGTTGAAGAAAAACAGCGCATCCGACATCCACCACTCTTGGCACTACTATTGCTTTAAGGTATCGTCCTAGGTATCTCCGGCCGGGATGGCGTCAAACACGCAAACGGCCATCTACGGCCCCTTGAGCGGTATATTCCAGCTCAGGATAGGCTCCGGCTTTGAAAAGCGCGGACCTTCGATTCAATCCAAACTGAAATGGAGGAGAGAATGCGACCACCGAAATTCCTGTTACAGCTGATTGTAGCGGCAATGCTCTTTGTTTCGCTTCCGAAGATGGGATGGTCCTTCGAGGTCAACGATCGGCTGCGGATCGACGCCTTCGGAACCCAAGGATATCTCAGAACCAGTGAGAACGAATTTCTCGGCACCGATTCGAGGGGGACCTTCGATTTCGGCGCCTACAACCTCCTTTTCAAAGCAAATCCGACCGAACGTTTTCAGGTCTGGCTGGAGTTGTTCTCTTCTTCCCAGCTGGACGACATGGTCATGCTGGAATGGGCTTTCGGCGAATATATCTTCAGCGACCGGATTCATCTGAAGTTCGGGAAAATCCCGGCGCCGATCGGGATCTATAACGAGATGCGGGACGTCTACCCGATGCTGCCCCTCTCCGTTCTTCCCGCCTTTTACGCGGAGGCCACCGAGTTCAGCCCGGCGACGTTCAAAGGGGGCGGCCTGAGCGGCCGAACCTCCGCGCTCGGAATGGAAATCGAATACGACCTCTTCGGGGGAACGAGCTACTTCAATCACTCGACAAACACGCGTCGATACGAATCTGTGACGGGCGCCCGCCTTTGGCTGAATTCACCGAATCGCGTCCTCCGTTTCGGACAGACCCTCTTTTCCGGCACCGAGATGCCCGACACCGGGGCGACCGCCGGACAGCGGATTCGGATGAGCACCTATATTCCGTCGATCGAATATTTCTCTCCCATCGGGCTGAACATACGGGGCGAGCTCGGCCTGCATTACCACCAGGGTGAGCTGAAGAACCCGAAAGATCCCCGACGGCTCGGCTACTATGTGGAAGCGACCTACATGATCGCAGAGCGCCTGATGCCGGTGGTCCGTTATGATGTCTATTATCCCCGCCGGCGCGACGTAAACACCTCCGCCGATTATCAAAAGGACCTCACCGTCGGCTTCAACTACAACATGACCGAGTTTCTGGTTTGGAAGGCCGATGTCCACTTTATCAAAGGCACCGCCCTTCTCGCCGCGGCGGATAACCCCAACCCCGAAGAGGAATGGCGGCTTTACGCCACCAGCATCTCTTTCCTGTTCTAAACGTTGGAGCAAAAGGCTTTCGCTTTGACAGGTGAGCCTTTTTTAGATATGGTAGGGATGATTCCAGGGGTGTAAACCTGGAGAGCCGGTGCGGGGAGACCGCTGGGCGGATCTCCCCCGTCCTCATAAGATCGAAGGGATTGTCTTTCGATGAAAATTGTTCTTCTGGCGCTGATCATGCACCTCTTGATGATCGACACCGCCTCGGCGCAAGAAACCGCTTCATTCAAGATCATTGTGAATCCTACCAACAATATCTCCTCCATGACGAAGGAGCAGGTCTCAGAGCTCTTTCTAAAGAAGGTCACCCAATGGGAAAACGGACGGAAGGCCCTCCCGGTCGATCAGGTCACCTCCTCGCCGATCCGCGAAAAATTCTCCAAAGAGATCCATGATAAATCTGTAACGGCGATCAACAGTTACTGGCGCCAGAAAATCTTCTCCGGCCGTGACGTCCCTCCTCCCGAAAAATCATCCGACGCCGACGTGCTCGCCTACATCGCGGAAAACGCCGACGCTGTCGGTTATGTCTCGGCCAACGCCCCGATCGACAAAGTCAAAGTCGTGAAGATTACGAAGTAAGCCCCCCTGTCCGGACAACCCCCGAACGCTCCCTCATACGCGATTGATCCCCGATGTTACGAGCGATCCCGCACCGCCGAGAGAAAAGCAAACGCGCGCGCTTCAGACCAATAACGGACCTTCCAGGGCGAGGAACCTCCGACGAAACCGGTATGGCCGCCGGAGAAAGGAAAGTCGGCCGTGAGCCATTTCGATTGCTCGACGATTTTGAAGGGAAGGCACTCCCTCGGCAGGAAGGGATCGTTCTGCGCGTTGATGAGGAGGACCGGCCGGCGGATCGCATCGAGAAACTTTTCGAGCTGGTGCTCGTCCAATAATCGACGCCGTCCCGGAATCCATGGACCGGCGCCGTCACCTGGTCGTCGAACGCGGCGAAGGAGGCGATCCGCCGCAGCCGTGCCGGATCGACCAGGCCGGGATATTGCCGCTCTTTGATCAACGCCTTCTCCTTGAGCGTTCTTAAGAAGACCTTCCCGTAAATCCGGCTGAATCCCCGATCGATGTTCCGCGCCGCCTCCGCGAGGTCGAACGGCACCGAGATCGCCACCGCCCCCCGGACCGGATCGGGGGCCTTCTCCCCCTGCTCGCCGAGCCATTTGAGAAGGACGTTCCCGCCGAGCGAGAATCCGATCAGAAAGAAGGGAGAGCCCGGAAAGCGTTCGATCAGTCGCCGGACGACCCAATCGATATCGCTCGTCTCCCCCGAATGGTAAAACCGCCGCTGCCGGTTGATCTCCCCGCTGCACGACCGGAAGTTGAGCGCCGTCCCCCGCCAGCCGAGGCGGTTCGCCTCCCGGAGCATGCCGAGAATATACTTCGCGCGGGAGGAGCCTTCCAGACCATGGAGGCACAAGACGGTCGGGACCGGTTCTCTCGCGGTCGGTTCGGGATCGAAGAAGTCGAGGTCGAGAAAGTCATCATCGGGAGTCTCCCACCGCTCCCGCCGAAGGGTGACGGTCGGAATCTCCCCATAGAGCCGCCGCCAGACGGTCTGAAGGTGCGGGCCGGGACACCACCAGGCCGGGTTAAAGTCATCGATCTGCATCAGGATACCCGAACAATTCAATTTCGGATTGCGGAATGCGGATTGCGGAATAGAAAACAGAATGAATCCGTCGTTTTCTATGCGCCTTTCAATCCGCAATCCGAAATCCGCATTCCGCAATCACAACAACCTCGTTGCAATTTAATAATGCCTCCATTATGATGATTGTTTCGGAGGTTGTATGAAGGGGCATTTTATCACATTCGAAGGGGTCGAAGGGAGCGGGAAAACCACGCAAATGGCGATCCTCGGCCACGCCCTCGAAACACGAGGATACCCCGTCGTTCGGACGCGCGAGCCGGGCGGCACCAAGATCGGCGACGCCATCCGCGCACTCATCCTCGACTCTAAAAATCAGATGATGGACGCCAAAACGGAGTTCTTGCTCTACCTCGCCAGCCGCGTCCAACATCTGAAAGAGGTGATTCTCCCCGCCCTGGCGGAAGGGAAGGTGGTCCTTTGCGATCGGTTCGCCGACGCCACCTATGCCTACCAGGGATACGGCCGCGGCCTTTCGAAGCGGGAGATCGAGCTGATCGGCCGCTTCGTCACGGGGGGGCTCTCCCCCGATCTGACCCTGCTGCTCGATATCGATGTCAAAAAAGGTCTCGCCAGATTGAAGGGACGAGAGGAAATCAACCGGCTCGACCAGGAAGCACTTCAGTTTCATGAAGCGGTCCGAAAAGGCTATCTCAATCTGGCCAAAAGAAACCCGCGCCGCATCCGGGTGATCCGGACCGACGCCGGTGTCGAAGAGATCGCAAAAAAAATTAAGGAGGCGGTGGATGACTATTTCCGGGTCCCCTGACAAGCCCGCTTTTCAGGGTGGCTTTCGTAATATTATCGGGCACCCGCGGGCGCTCGATATCCTGCAATCGATGCTCCTCTCCGAGGAGATCCCCCATGCCCTCCTCTTTATGGGGGAGGCGGGGATCGGCAAGCGGACCGTCGCCCTCACCTTCGCGCAGACGCTCCTCTGCCACGAGCGCCGGATGCCGGAGGGGGAATCAGAAGGGTGGATCGAGCCGTGCAATCGGTGTCTTTCCTGCCAGAAATTCGCCGCGCAGAACCATCCCGATTTGACGATCGTCGAACCGGAAGGAGCCTCGATCAAGATCGAGCAGATCCGCGCCCTGCAGGATAAAATCATTTACAAGCCGCTCGACGGGCCGAAGCGGATAGTCCTCATCGACCCCGCCGACAAGATGAACGCCGCGGCGGCCAACGGCCTTTTGAAAACCTTAGAAGAGCCGCCGAGCCATGCCATCCTGATCTTGGTCACCTCAAAACCTTTTTCCCTTCCGGAGACGATCCTCTCCCGCTGCCAAAAAATTTCCTTCTATCCCCTCTCCCTGTCGCAGGTGGAGAGCCTTCTCACCGAGCGGAAAGGATGCTCGACTCAGGAAGCCCGGTTGATCGCTTCCCTCACCGGCGGCGATCTGGGGGAAGCGCTCTCGCTGGAGATCGAGGGGGCGCGGGAGCTCGAAGGGGCGCTCTACACCCTCGTCTCCGAGACGACCCTCAACGATTATGACGCCCTCTTCGACGCCGCCACCACCCATTCCCGGGATGAAGAGGTCATGGCCCAATCGCTCCACTATCTCTCCGCCTGGTTCCGCGATGTCCTAGTGCTGCAATCGGTCCCGAATCCGGAAATCCTCGATCCCTCCTGGCTCGTCTACAGCTGGCGGCATGAGGAGATCCGGCGATGGGCGGCGCGGATGAATTCACACGAAGTCGGATCGTTCCTGGCCGACATTCAAGAGATTTACCAGGCGCAGGTCCGCAACGTCAACCGCCAGCTCGCCCTCGAAACGCTCCTGATGCAATTAAGAGACAAAGTGCTGAGCCAAAAACAGAAGGCCTCCGGATGACCTCCAAAGAAAAGTTCTACCTGACCACTCCGATCTATTATGTGAATGATGAGCCGCACATCGGCCATGCCTACACCACGATCGCCGCCGACGTCCTCGCCCGCTACCACCGGCTGCTTGGACATGATGTCTTCTTTCTCACCGGCACCGACGAGCATGGGCAGAAGGTGGCGCAGGCCGCCGCCAAGCGGAACGTTCCCCCGCAGCAGCATGCCGACGAGACGGTCGTTCGCTTTCAGGCGCTCTGGAAGAAGCTCGGCATCTCCAACGACGATTTCGTCCGGACAACCCAGGAGCGGCACAAGCGGGTGGTTCAGACCGTTCTGAAAGAGCTGAAGGAGAAGGAAGAGCTCTACACCGACAGCTACGAAGGATGGTACTGTCTCCCCGACGAGCGGTTCTGGACCGAGAAAGATCTGGTCGACGGAAAATGCCCCGACTGCGGAAGACCGGTGGAGCATCTTTCGGAGCAGAACTACTTCTTCAAAATGAGCCAATACCAAGGCCGCCTCCAGCAATATATTCGCGACAACCCTACCTTCATTCAGCCGGAGAGCCGGCGGAACGAGGTCTTGGGATTTTTGGAGAAGCCGCTCGGCGATCTCTGCATCTCCCGTCCCAAGAGCCGCCTGCCCTGGGGGATCGAATTTCCGTTCGACACAAACTATGTGACCTATGTCTGGCTCGATGCGCTGGTCAACTACATCTCGATCCCCGGTTACGCCACCGATCCGGCCCGTTTTCAAAAATGGTGGCCGGCCGATCTTCATCTCGTCGGGAAAGATATTCTGACAACACATGCCGTCTACTGGTCGACGATCCTGATGGCGCTCGGCCTCCCCCTCCCGAAGACCCTTTTTGCGCATGGCTGGTGGACGGTGGACGGACAGAAGATGTCGAAGAGCCGCGGCAACGTCGTGAATCCCGGCGAGGTGATCGACCGGTACGGCGTCGATCCCTTCCGCTATTTTCTTTTCCGGGAAGTTCCCTTCGGGCAGGACGGCGACTTCTCCGAGACGGCGCTGATCAACCGGATCAACAGTGATCTCGCGAACGACCTCGGCAATCTTCTCTCGCGGACGCTGACGATGTTGGAGCGCTACACCGGCGGCCGCACCCCCCGCGCACGAGGGGAAGCAGCCGGAAGATCTCGATCTGCGGCGAAAGATGGAGGCGCTGCCGGCGCGGGTCGATGTCCTGCTCGGAAAGCTGGAATTTCAGAAGGTGTTGATCGAGATTTGGGACGCGGTCAATCAGGCGAACCGGTATATCGAGGGGGCCGCGCCATGGGTCCTGGCGAAAGATCCCGCCAACGCGGAGCGGCTGCAGACGGTCCTCTACCATACGACCGAGGCGCTCCGGATCGTCACCCTCTTCGTCTCCCCGTTTATGCCGGCGACGGCGTTAGAGATGGCGCGGCAGATGGGACTCCCCTCTCTTCGAAGGGATCTCACTGAAGGAGGCGGCGCAATGGGGCCGGCTGCCGGCCGAAATGCCAATCGCCAAGGGAAAATCGCTCTTTCCACGCATCGAAAAAAAGACGGAGAAGACATTGGAAAAAGAACCGACCGCCGCTGCTCCCACCCCCGCTGAAAAAGCCCCTGCCGAAAAAAAGAGCGCTCCGGCCTCCCCGGCCGGTTTTAAACCCTGCTATTGCCTACGATGACTTTGCCAAGATCGACCTGCGCGTGGCGGTGATTCTCGCCGCCGAAAAAGTTCCCGGATCGAAGAAGCTCCTCAAGCTGCGCGTTTCGCTCGGCTCGGAGGAGCGGCAGGTCGTTGCCGGCATCGGGACGAAGTATGCGCCGGAGGCGCTGATCGGAAAGCGGATCGTGCTGGTGGCGAATCTTCAGCCTGCTAAGATCATGGGGGTGGAGTCGCAGGGGATGCTGCTTGCCGCGGGGGCGGAGGAGGTTTTGGAGTTGGCGACCTTTCTTGAAGAGATCCCGCCTGGGACTCGGATTAAATAGCCCATCCGAGAATCTTCATATTGACACCCTTTTGTAAGTCATGATAGATTCCCTGCCAAGCTGAACCTAAAGATAATCCAGCCAGGGGAAATGATCGTGATCGATCTTGAGCTTGCAGATTTCTGTCGCTCTAATTGAACCCAAGGATTTCAATAAATCCTTGGGTTTTTTTTTTCTAAGGCGATCTGCTCTTCTCAATACTTGGCTTTCTGGCGTATGCGTTAAGATACCTCTTCCTCATATCAAAAGCAGTTAATTTCATTGCTTTTTTTTAATCTCCTAATATGAAAGGCAGCAAATGAGATCAAAACAACTAATACAGTCTAATAAGGGGAGATAAACCAATGCCAATTCCCAGCAAGGTAGCCGACCGTCTTGCTTCAGGCCTAAAGCGATTTCAGCCTATTCTCGCAGCAGCCAAGCACCGCGATGTCAACGAATCCGATACTTCTATAATGGTCACTGACCTGATGGCCGAGCTTTTCGGCTATGACAAATACAGCGAGATCACACGCGAATTATGCATACGAGGAACGTTCTGTGACCTTGCAACACGGATCGACGGCAAATTCCAGATGCTTGTCGAGGTCAAAGCAATCGGTCTAGATCTAAAAGATAGCCATGTGAAGCAAGCGGTAGACTACGGCGCAAATCAGGGTATAGAGTGGATCGCATTAACAAATGGGAGCATTTGGAAGGTGTTCAGGGTTATATTTGCCAAGCCCATCGACGCTGAAGTCGTTCTCGATATCGACCTTCTATCGCTAAATCACAAAGACCTAAGCCACCTCGAAAGTTTATTTCTCCTTACACGTGAAAGTATGCTCAAATCCGGCCTATATGCCTATCACGATCAACTACAAGCAACCAACAAATTCTATCTTGGTGCAGTGCTCTTAGGCGATGCCGTACTCGAATCAATGCGTAGAGAGCTGAGGAGGCTTTCACCCGAAGTGAAGGTCCAAATTGAGGACCTTCGATCAGCTCTGAAACAAGAGGTCCTAAAGCGGGAAGTCATCGAAGGTGATAAAGCCGAGGCAGCCCGTAAAAAGCTTCAAAAAACTGCTGGTCGATTACTCCGCTCCAAGAGAGAAAAACAAGAAGAGGTGAGCGAGCCCTCGCCAATTTCCAGTGCCGCACTAGCACCCTCAGCAGGGAAAGGAGAACCCCTGCTGGAGCCGACCACATAAAACGGTCGCATTTTTTAAGTTGTAATGACCTCGAAATAGGGACAGGTCTACAAACTTGACTATAGAAACTCTAGTACACAATTTGTAGACCTGGTCCCGACTAGTTAACGTTCGCCGCCGAGAAAGCGCGAAGGAAATCCCCGGAATTACAAACGTTAGAAGGTGTAGTGGATGATGACAGTCGATGTAGCCGAAGCACTGCTTTTTCATGCACACCTTCGCCGTGAAGAGATCCCAGCGATTTCGGTCGCTCTGTTGGAAACCGAAACCGACACGCCGACCATCAGACGGCTTGCCGGCCTGACCCCTTCAGAGTTGTCAGAGGCCCATGATCTGTTTCGGCGTATAAAAGGGCCAGGTCTACGAAATTGACTTTAGAATTCTAATACATAATTTGTAGACCTGGCCCCGATGTTACTCTGGATGTCTATACATGTTAGAGTCCATCAATGACTAGCATCGCGGTTCGCGCCAACTGCTTTGATGCATCTGCCCTCGTTAAACTTCATGTTGATGAGGATGGGGCGGATGTAGTGCGACACTACTTCAATCATGAAGCAACAAAGTACACAACGCCGTTCTGCTTCTACGAAGCTTTAAACGTACTCAAAGTGAAATGGCTGTACCGAAAGGAGATCTCACGAGACCAATACCTTGAAGCTTCCTTTCAACTTGCGGCCTGGTACCGCGCTGCAACGGTGCGCATAAATGACATCGACTTTACATCACGAACGACATTTGCTGATGCGCAGCGACTCTCCAAAAATACGTCATTGGACTTATCAGATGCTTTTCAGATTCTCAGTGTCAAGGCTGGTTATTTTTCTGGTTTGGTTGGGGACTCAAAAACCATTCTCGTTACTGGAGACAAAAATCTCACGGTGGCTGCACGACAGGAGGGGATACGAGTATGGAACTTCATGGAGGAGGCTGCGCCATAATGGGCTCTAACCTTCCACTGGAGCCGACCGCATAAAGCCGTCGTATTTTGTGGAGCTTCCTTTCGCGGCGGCTCACCTTAACGTTCGATCAAGAGATGAGTACACCCACAGACAACGGCTATATCAGTGACTACCTGATACACTGGACGGGGAAAAAAGGCGGCGCACACGGCGCCAGCATCCTCGGCACTATTGCGTCCACGCTCCGGCTATTCCTATCATACAACCGTCTTCACCTTTTCGACTGGTCCCACGAGATCAACGAAAAGATGGTCTGCTTCACAGATGTACCTCTTCGGCACTCCAGCGAGCACTGCAAGCGGTATGGCAGATTTGGAATTGCGTTTCAGAAGTTGAAGCTGATGAACGTCGGAGCTCAACCGGTATTTTACGCATCGCATGCCTGCAAACGTGACATGGACACGATCTTTCACTTCCTTCAAGAGCAAGTGCAGCAGACGACGTTGCCGTCCAATCTGTTTCGAGCCTTGCACAGACATTTCTACTTCATCCAGCGGCTTTCTGACGGTCGTGCTGATGGCCATGACACGTTCTATTATGAACGGGAGTGGCGACTCGGAGAACAGACACTCGTCCCAGAGGAGAAACTCCGTCGCCCGAATGCAAAATACTGGTCTCAGAGAGAAGGTTACCCCCTTACACGGGCAAACTTGTCACAGAGGGTGATAAGTCCTATTTTGCTTTCAGTAGGGAGGATATCGCCTTCCTCATTGCACCACGAAACTGCCATGGCAAGATCGAGAATCCTAATGGATTTCAAATTGTGGCATATGAGGATCTTATCAATGAGAAGCACGATGAGGATTGATCGAAAAAAATTAGAAAATTAGGGTCAAGTCTTGAATATTGATAATGCAGGCTGCGCTGTAATAAAAGAACCGAAAACATCAATTATCAAGACTTGACCCCATTCTTTAATACGAATAGAAAACGATAAGCAATTCAGAAAAAAGATCCACGGAATTCTTGATGGCAAAGTAAAGACCTGACCCTGTCGACGCACATGAAATTTACGAAAATCGTTCTTTTGACCTTCCTCGCCTACTCGCTTCTTTCTGGCTGCATAACCATGCCAAAGAAATCGGAAACAACCTTCTTAAGCGGAAAAGATATAGGGCCAGCGAGATTTACGCCAGATGGAAATGAAATTGTATTTTCAATTCGGACTGAGAAAAGCAGTAACATTTACAAGGTCAAAACCGATGGAATGGGTCTTGTCGCCCTCACTAAAGGCGACACTTTTGATTTTGATCCCGTTTATTCACCGGATGGCGCAAAGATATTGTTTTCTTCAATATCGAACAATAAACAGGCCGATTTGTGCTTGATGAAGCCGGATGGTTCGGAAAAGATATTCCTGACCACGGGACCTGAGCATGACTTTAACCCGATATTCTCTCCTGATGGGAAAAGGATATTTTTTTACGAGCTGCATGGTGGGGAAACTTTTCTCCCGTCGCAATGCCGGCATGGCATAATATTGACGTTTATTCCATCAATATCGACGGCTCCGATCTGAAGAGGATCACCTTCGACAGGTATTATCGAATAGGAGATTTATCCATAAGCCCCGATGGCAAAACTCTCATGGCAACTCTTTTCGAGTATAAGGGACTGTATTCCGTGTGGCAGATTCCTATCGATAACCCGACATCCAGGAGACCTCTCGAGCCGGATCTCGATCTCTATAAAAGCAGATTACCCTTGCTTAATTTGAAAGCGATTAGTTACGACAGGTTATATGGCCCGGAGTTCTCGCCAGACGGGACTTCCCTCCTTTTTACCTGGGAGGGTCATTACTCGAAGGAATACCGTCGAGAAGTTTACATTATGGACATGAAAACCAATAAGGCAAAACGGGTTACGAACTTAGAAGGACCAATATATGATGCGCACTTTTCAAAGGATGGCTCGCGTCTCGTTTTCCGCACGGTTGAATACATTAACGACGGCCTGTTTAGTTCTAGAAGCGAGCCCCGGTTATGGATAATTAATAAAGACGGATCCCGGTTAAAGCAGGTTGATATTAAGTAGTTGTATGACTAACGCGGAATTCCGGGGACACCATACTTAAATTCTTGACAGCCCTTAAGCTGAATTCTATACGTTAGGCGCCGACTTCTTCCTCGCTTCACAAAGAATCCGTGACGGATTCACCTTTCTATTGTAAGTTAGAGCCTAGCATGATATTAGAGACACGCTCATGCGAACACGTGTAAACAGCACCACGTACCGATCCGCCATCGGCGTTGCGCTCGCTGCAGCAGCCCTCCTCGTCTGGCTGAGTCTGGGCGTCGGCATCATCGGGGCGGACGGCGATCCCGCCAACCGGATGTATTTCGGAGTGCTCGCCGTCGGAATCATCCGCGCCATTATCGCGCGCTTCCAACCCCAGGGGATGGCGCGCGCGTTGTTCGCGACGGCGCTCGCGCAGGGGTTGGTCGCCGCGATCGCGCTGATCGCAGGGTTGGGTCTGCCGTGGAGCCCGCCGGCGGAGATTATTCTGCTCAATGGGTTCTTCATCGCGTTGTTTTCCGGATCGGCCTGGCTGTTTCGGCGTGCCGCGCGCGGGCAACCCGAACGGGGCAGCGCCTAACAATTAACAGTAAAAGAGTGGGGAGGTCTGGGTCCTGTACGCCTTACTTCGATTTTCGGGAGCCGTCCGAAGAGATCCGACAATCGACACCTGGCTGGCCGAACGGCCCGCCCAGCTGGGCTTCATTGCCCGGACGTGGTTTTCGAAAATGCGCCAATGCGGCGCCGATGTTCGAGAGCTGATGCATGACGGGTATCCAACGGCGTGTGTAGAAGATGCCCCTTTTGGATACGTGGGTGTCTTCAGGGCGCACGTCAACGTCGGCTTCTTCCACGGCGCATCTGTGCGCGACCCCGCCCGCCTGTTGGAGGGAACCGGAAAATACATGCGCCACGTCAAACTGAAACCGGGAATCCCCATCGACAGTGCGGCTTTGGAAGCCCTGGTCCTCGCCGCATACGCGGACATTAAAGAACGGCTGAGCGCAGATGAGGCCGGAGCGGAGTTCCAATGAGCCGGACCGAGTATGTTTTTCAAAACACTTCATTTCAAGCCGAATTGAATCGCCTGAGATCGATCGAGGCGATCTTTGATCCGGAAACGCGCCGCCGACTCCTTTCCGCCGGCCTGAAAAGAGGAATGCGCTGCCTGGAAGTCGGGGCCGGCGCCGGCTCGATCATGGCCTGGATCGCCTCCGAGATCGGCCCCTCCGGCCACGTGACCGCCGTCGATATCAACACGCGCTTCATCAGCAATCCGCCGCCGAATGTACAGCTCTTATGCGGCGACATTCAGACGGTCCCTTTGAAACCCGATTCATTCGATCTGATTCACGCCCGCTACGTTCTGGTCCATATCTCGGAATATCAAACCGTCCTGCAAACCCTCTGGAGATCGCTGAAGCCGGGGGAAGCCTCGTCATCGAGGAGCCGGACTTTTCTTCCTTTCGCGCGATCGAAGGGAGCGACGCGGGAAAACGGGCCTTCAAAAACATCCACCAAGCCATTAACGAGATGTATTCTTCCAAAGGGATCGATCCCGCTTTGGGAATGAAGCTTCCTGTCCTTTTTCAGGAGTTGGGAGCGAAGGAGGTCGTGGTTGAGAATGACGCCCCGATTTCCCGAGGCGGATCGGAAATCGCCGAGATGATGAGGATGTCCTCGATCCCATTGAAGGAAAAATATATCGCCACGGGGAAAGCCGCCCCGGCCGATATCGACGACTACGAAGCCTTCACCGCCGACCCCGATTCATCGGCGATTTATTATGCGACCATTGGCGTCATCGGCTGGAAAGAGGGGGTGGCTTAACGGCCAAGGAGTGAATCATGAGCAAACTGCGGGTGGAAAGTTTCTCCATCTCGATCGACGGCTTCGGGGCGGGGCCCCATCAGAGCCTTGAGAATCCGCTGGGGGTCGGCGGAGAGGCGCTGCATGGATGGGTCTTACCGACGGCCACCTTTCAGAAGATGCTCGGAAATAAAGCCGGCGCCACCGGAACAGACAATGACTATGCGGCGCGCGGCTTCAAAAATATCGGCGCATGGATTCTCGGCCGGAACATGTTCGGCCCGGTGCGCGGACCCTGGCCGGATGAAAAATGGAAAGGATGGTGGGGAGAGAACCCGCCCTATCACGTGCCGGTGTTCGTTCTGACCCACCACCCGAGACCCTCCATCTCGATGGAAGGGGGCACCACCTTTCACTTCGTGACCGGCGGGATTGATGCCGCATTGGCCGCCGCCAAGAAGGCTGCCAACGGCCTGGACGTTCGGGTCGGAGGGGGCGTTTCGACGATCCGGCAATATTTGAAGGAAAGATGGATCGATGAAATGCACATCGCCATCTCCCCCATCCTTCTCGGATCGGGCGAGCCCCTCTTTTCCGGATTGAACCTGGTGGAGCTGGGGTACCAATGCATTGAACATATCGCAACAGAAAACGCGACCCATGTCGTGCTCAAGAGAACATGAGCTGAAAAGAGGAACCGCGATGGCTAAACGGCAATCGGTCTCCGTCGCAACATTGAAGGCAATCACCGAAGCATTTAACGCCCACGATCTGGACGCCATCATGACGTTCTTTGCCGACGATTGCTCGTTAGACCTGCCGCGGGGACCGGAGCCCTGGGGAAGGCGCTTTACCGGTAAAGCGGCCGTGCGAGAAGGGTTAGCGACACGCTTCAAGGGGCTCCCGGACGTCCACTACAGCGATGACCGGCATTGGGTCAGCGGCAATATGGGCGTGTCGGAGTGGCTGCTCACCGGCACGACACCCGACGGAGTTTTAGTTCGAGTACGCGGATGCGACCACTGGGAGTTCCGGGACGGGAAGGTCATCAGGAAGGACTCGTACTGGAAGATCGTCGAGAAACCCACATAGACAGTCAAGGAGGGATGCCCATGTCTCTGCGTCGTCAAGTTTCAGCGCCATTCTGGTTCTTTCTTCTGTTCTTCACGCTTGCCGCTTTTGGTTGCTCAGGAGCAAGTTATATCAGGGCAAGCGTCCCCGACAACCCCCTTCAGAGAGTCGCACAACAGGCCGAGCCGGAGTGGTCCGTTGAGCGGGTGGACGAGAACACGTTGCACCTTCGCGATTCCTGGCCTATCCACAGCATTTTTGCTCTCGGTTACAGTGCCTCGTATGCCCATTTGTTCTACGATCCATCCGTTTCGGAACTCAACATTCAGTATTATTTCAAATCCTATCAACCCATCACGTTATGGGTTGTTCCCTTCTCCCTCGACGCCGAGCCCGGCTTCGCAGGTGGCGCCCTCAAGCCGACCATGAATCAGCAGATCGACGATATCCTGAGGTGGAGCGGCGCGACCGTCACATCACGGCGCGGCGGTTCAACGTCGGAGCCGTTCCCCCCGAGGAAGGAGGACAGACTTGCCCCCCTCTTGCTCCATAGATGAATTAAAATAGGGATGGACACTTTTTGCGAAATACAAGATAATCGATCTGTTTCGGCGTAAACGAACAAAGGCGAATTGAGTCTGCCGCGCCGATTTCCCCTAAACGCGAAAGGCGCAACGCTCCGAAGCGTTCCTTTCCTCAACAAAAAGGACAACCATTTGGCAAAACCGAATTATCAACATGAAAAGCGTCAGCGAGATATCGCGAAGAAAAAGAAACAGGAAGAAAAAAGACAGAACAAGCTGAAGAAAAAAGAAATCGCCTCCAAAGCAAACCCGGATCCATCTCCAAAAAATTGACCACCTCACTTCTCGGGTCGAAGATGGCTTCGCGATGTGAATGGAGGTGCTTCGTACCCGGTTTATAACGGCATATTCCCCGCTGCTCGCGGCGGGGAGTTTCAATTCCGAATTCCAGGGAGACGCTACTTCATGATTGACTCTCCATAGGGAGAAGTGTACCCTCCCGCCATTAATGAAATAAATCTGTCCCCTTTTCCAGTCCCCCAACATCGAAATCAGAGCCAAAACAACAGCCCTTTAAGTGTGGTGCCCCCTAGGATCCCTCCAATTTCCTCGATCACCCGGTACGTAACCGGTGCGTAAACGGACCACTCTGAACATCCCTTTCAGTCGTGGGAGTCTACGCCTCCCCTTCTGTCCATGCAAACACCTTTGAATCGTAGAGCGATCAAGCACTTTTCACCACCTCAGGCAATCAGTGGCCCTCCCCTCATTTGAGGGGGTTGCTGAAAAACGATTTATACCGTAAAGTTTTATACCAATTAAGCATATAAGAGATGTTTTTGAGCCAATATCAGTTATAGCGCCGCAGCTTTTAGTTTAATGAAACAGTCGTCTTTGTCCATCGTTGAAGTTGCTTTACTCACAAAACCGCTCGCTTTGAGCTTAAAATAATGGGAGACTCGAATGTCGATACGTTCCGTCGTTGCTTCCGTTCGTGATTGTCTCTTTGTCATCGCCCTTTTCGCAGGAAGCGCTGCTTATGCGGCTGACTTCACGCCGCTAGGCGCTGTGCCCGATTCCACCTCCTTAGGGAGCGCGGCGAACGCGGTCTCGGCCGACGGCAGGACGATCGCGGGCACGTCAGACGTGTATGGCGGAAGCTATGTGGTACAGTGGCGTAACGATATCGGCCCGCTGAACCTCCGCATCGTTTCGAGTTCCACCAGAGTCACGGCAATGTCGGCGACCGGAGAGGAGATCATCGGCAACTTGGGATGGTCCACCACCGGCAGCTTTTACTGGTCATCTCTCACCGGCCCGATCTTTCCGATGGTTTTACCCGGCTACTCGAACAGCACTGCCAACGCGATTTCTGCTGACGGCAGCATGATGGTTGGTGCCGTGTACAACAGCGGCTATCCTAATTCGAATTGGGGAGCAGTGCGTTGGTCGCGTACCTATATTAGTAGTTTTAGTTCCTATAACTATTTTGTTGGACTCGGCTATCTGCCGGGGGGAGCAACTCCTTCAGCAACGCCAATGCGGTGTCGGGGGACGGCACCGTTATCGTTGGTTCGAGTACGAGTGCGAATGCAGAGCGGGAGGCATTCCGATGGACCGAGGCAACCGGCATGGTCGGGCTCGGGTTCCTTCCGGGAGGAACGGGAAGCGAGGCGAATTTTGTTTCGGGGGACGGGCGAGTAATCGTAGGGTCTGTGAATTTTTCGTACGACCCGTCGCGCAATGCAGCGTTTCGGTGGACAGAGGAGATCGGCATGACCGATCTCGGCGGCCTACCCAGTGCCGTCGTCACAATCCCGCGGGCGATGTCGCGCGACGGTCGATTCGTCGTCGGGCTGAGCGGAGACTGGAACCTCGGAGCCGAAGCGTTCCGCTGGAGCGAAACAGGCGGAATCGTCTCGCTGGGAGGCCTGCCCGGCGCGCAGATGTCATTCGCGATAGGCGTATCGGATGACGGCGCGGTCGTTCTTGGACAAAGCTACTACAGCGACGGTCATAGCGAGCCTTTCGTCTGGACCGAGGCCGGCGGGGTGAGCTCGCTGCGCGACCTGCTCGCCGCCAGCAACGTCGACATCAGCGGCTGGCAAAATCTCCAGGCCGAGGCGTTGTCAAACGACGGGAATACCATCGTCGGTCGCGGCACGAATCCCTCCGGTAAGAGTGAAGGCTGGGCGATCCGGTTACAGGGCAACCGCCCACCGATCGCTGTCATCGGTTATGGGCCACAGTATCCACAACAGTATATAGAAAAGCGCAAACCGGTCTCTTTCTGGGCTACAGACTCAACAGATCCGGACGGTGACGACCTGTTTGCCTATGGCACCTATCATTGGGATTTCGGCGACGGCACTACGTCCCTCGATCCAATCGTGACGCATACCTATGCGGAGGCAGGAAACTACACCGTGACGCTCGTAGTGAACGACCGCAAGGCCGATTCTGCTCCGGCAACCGTGGTAGTGGGGGTAGCCAATGTCCAGCCAATCGCAAACGCCGGCGGCCCATATAGCGGAACGAGAAACGGCATCCGATTTGACGGGACCGCGTCCACCGATCACGATAACGATCCCCTGGCCTATATTTGGGACTTTGGCGACGGCACCACCGGCAGCGGCCCCAACCCGACGCATGCATATGCCAAAAGCGGCACCTACACGGTCACGCTCATCGTTAATGACGGCAGCATCAATTCGATCCCCTCTCGCGCACAAGTGACTGTCAGCAACACTGCCCCGATCGCGCGGCTGAGCGGGCCTACCAGCGGGCTCAAGTCTTCCGTATTGACTTGGGATGGCTCCGGCTCCTCCGACGCCGATGGCGATACCTTGACCTACCACTGGGACTTCGGCGACGGCTCGAATTTGACGAGCAGTACACCGACCACGACACACAGCTACGCAAAGTCGGGGTCATACCGCGTGCTATTTACGGTCAACGATGGTGAAAAGCGTTCATCGCTCGTCAGCGCCGACGTTACGATTCAAAACCGGCTGCCGGTCGCCAGCATCGCTTATTCGCCAGAAGCTCCATTCAAAACCAAACCGATCTCTTTCTCGGGTACTGGCTCAACCGACCTCGACGGCGACCAGATCGTTAACTATCGCTGGAACTTCGGTGATGGTACCACCGCCGTCGGTCCTGTCGTAAGCCACACCTACGCGAGTCCCTGGGACTATACGGTCACACTCGTCGTGAGCGATGGCACGGACAATTCAGTTCCGGCAACCGTAGTGGTGTCGGTAACAGATCCGATGCCGATGGCGAATGCCGGTGGCCCTTATAATGGAGCGAAGAACATCGCCATCCGCCTCGACGGGAGCGCTTCGACCGACGCCCTTAACCGTCCGTTAACCTATGGCTGGGACTTCGGCGATGGTAACACCGGAAGCGGCGCCTCCCCAATGCATACATACACCAGCAACGGCACCTACACGGTCACGCTCACCGTCTACAACGGCACCGGCAGGTCGATACCAACTACGACACAAGTGACGATAAGCAATACGCCCCCTGTGGCAAAGGTGAGCGGGCCTGCGAGTGGGTTCAGATCGTCAGTGTTGACCTGGGATGGCTCCGGCTCATCCGACGCCAATGGCGATCTCCTGAGCTACCGTTGGGACTTCGGCGATGGTTCCACCCTAACCACTAGCACGCCGACTGCCACGCACAGCTATGCGACCGAGGGATCATACCGCGTGACGCTCACGGTAAACGACGGTGAGACGAGCTCATTACCCGTCAGCGTCGATGTCACGATTCAGAACCGGCCGCCAATTGCTAAGATCGGTTATTCTCCACAGGAGCTACTCAAGCGCAAACCGATTTCTTTCTCGGGCACCGGCTCAACGGATCCGGACGGCGACGCGGCGGTTAACCATCGCTGGGACTTTGGTGATGGCACCACCGCCGTTGGCCCTACCGTGAGCCATACCTATGCGGAAGCCGGAAGCTACACGGTGACGCTCTTGGTGAGCGATGGAAAGGTCGATTCTGCTCCGACAACCACGGTGGTGACGATACTTAATCAGACACCGATTGCAAACGCCGGCGGCCCGTACAGCGGAGTGAAAAACGCCGCCATTCGCTTTGACGGAACCGCTTCGATTGATGCCGATGGCGATCCGCTAACCTATACCTGGAACTTCGGCGACGGCACCACCGGCAGCGGCACCAACCCGATGCACACGTACGCTGCCAGCGGCACCTACACGGTCACGCTTACCGTCAACGACGGCATTACCAATTCGATTCCCGCGGGCGCACAAGTGACCGTAAATAATCCGGCTCCGATCGCTCGGGTAAGCGGGCCCGCTACCGGGTTCAAGTCGTCGGTGCTGACGTGGGATGGCTCCGGCTCCTCCGATGCGAATGGCGATACCCTAACCTACCATTGGGACTTTGGAGATGGTTCCAGTCTGATTAGCAGTACGTCGACCGTCACGCATAGCTACACGACGATCGGATCATACCGCGTGACACTGGTTGTCAGCGACGGTGAGATGAGTTCTTCGCCTGCCAGCGCCGACGTTTCTATCCAGAACCAGCCTCCCACCGCGAATGCCGGTTCCGATCGGACCGTGACGCAGCGAACGACGGTAAAGCTCAACGGCAGCGGGTCGACCGATCCTGATGGAAAAATCGTTAGAGTCCGCTGGCGCCAGGTGGCCGGTCCCACCGTGACGCTTTCTGGCAGCACGACCCTATCTCCAAGTTTTGTCGCTCCGCGCGTCTCGACAACCACGAAGCTGACCTTCGAGCTGACCGTAACCGACAATGACGGGGTATCGTCCTCGGACCGAGTGGACGTGAACGTCACACGCAGATAACCGCCGGTCCGGTACATCAGGGACAGAAAGGGTGTACGGCCTCCGGATAGAGACCTATTTCGGTCTCTATCCGGGTATCATTTTATAATGTTTCACCCTCCTAAAAATGAACACCAGGCCGCATTCCAGGAACACCCTACATCATTCTTGACTCTCCCCTAGGGAGGAGTGTACCCTCCCGCTATGGCGAGACGAACCCGGGTGATCGCACCCCTACCCACCTTACTCCTCATTTACACGGAAAACATCGGCACGAAAACATTTTCTTTTCGAGGAATTGGGCCGTCTCCTTCATTATTGAACACGCACGCGCGTCGCATTCCTCGCAGCTTGCTGCGAAGGTTAGACGCGCGAATACAAAATAGAGTCTTTCCATCCTTTCGGGTCGAAGATTCCTCGCAGCTTGCTGCGGGGAGCTTCAATCCCGGTACTGAAACAATTAATTAAAATTTGCCATACCCGATGTCGATTTCAGGCCCCCCTTGACGACTACTCAATGCAGGAAGGTGATTGTCAAAAAAAAGATGATGAATTACACTGATCCGGATTAAAAAAGGCTTCATCTGAACAAAAATAAGGAGAATCCAGTATGAGCGGTGTACGCGTTTTGGTCGGCACACGGAAAGGGGCATTTATCCTCACCTCGGATGGGAAGCGCGCGAAGTGGGAGGTTAGCGGACCGCACTTCGGGGGATGGGAAATCTACCACCTGAAAGGATCTCCCGCGCGATCCGAACCGCATCTACGCCTCCCAGACCAGCGGCTGGTTTGGACAGATCATTCAGCGATCCGATGATGGCGGCAAGACATGGGACCAGCCCGGCACCCCGCCGGGCGAGCCGACCACGACCCCCGAAGGAATGCCCAAGGGGGAGAGCAACAAGTTCGTTTATGACACCTCCCCCGACACCGGCAAGCCGCTCACCACCCACCAGTGGTACGACGGCACGCAGCACCCGTGGGAGTTCAAGCGGGTCTGGCACCTCGAGCCATCCCTGAACGATCCGGAAACCGTGCCTATGCCGGCGTCGAAGATGCGGCGCTTTTCCGCACGACCGACGGCGGCAAGACCTGGCACGAGCTGGCCGGTCTGCGGGGCCACGGCACCGGGCCCCAATGGAAGCCCGGCGCGGGCGGGATGGGCTTGCACACGATCGTGCTCGATCAGACAAATCCGAATCGCATCTATGTCGCGATCTCCGCCGCGGGGGCATTCCGCACCGACGACGGCGGGAAGACGCTGGAAGCCGATCAACCAGGGGCTGACCTCGCAATATATTCCGGAGCCGAACGCCGAAGTCGGCCACTGCGTCCACCGCATCGCCCTGCATCCGTCGCGCCCCGACGTCCTGTTCATGCAGAAGCACTGGGACGTCCTCCGCAGCGACAACGCCGGCGAGTCCTGGCAGGAGGTGAGCGGCAACCTGCCGACCGACTTCGGCTTCCCGATCGACGTGCACGCGCACGAGCCGGACACGATCTACGTCGTCCCGATCAAGAGCGACTCGGAGCACTATCCGCCGGAGGGGAAGCTCCGCGTTTATCGCAGCCGTAACGGCGGCAACGAATGGGAGGCGCTGACGAAGGGACTGCCGCAAAGCAACTGCTACGTAAACGTCCTGCGCGACGCGATGGCGGTCGACACGCTCGACTCCTGCGGGGTGTACTTCGGCACCACCGGCGGACAGGTCTACGCGTCGCCCGACGGCGGGGAGAACTGGAACGCCATCGTGCACGATCTGCCGGCCGTCTATTCGGTCGAAGTGCAGACACTAAAATGATCCGCGTCGGGCTCCCCTATCATCTGCGAAACCTGGCGAGAGTCGATGCGGAGGTCCAACTCCAGATCGACGGCCCGGTGACGCAGCGGGCCGTGCTGGATGCCCTTGAAGCGCGCTATCCGATGCTGGCCGGAACCATTCGGGACCATGTGACGCAGAAGCGCCGGCCATTTCTTCGGTTCTTCGCCTGCGGAGAAGATCTCTCGCTCGACTCTCCTGACGCTCCGCTCCCCGAGAAGGTGGCGACCGGAGAAGAGCCGTTTCTCATCATCGGCGCCATCGCGGGAGGATGAAGGGCGGCTTAAAACACTCACCCCATTTTAATAGGAGATGAAATCATGTCTAAAAACACTGTCCGACTTCACCGGGTCCTCCGTTCCACCCCGGAAAGAATCTATCGGGCGTTCCTCGATGCCGACGCAATGGCCAAATGGCTTCCGCCGAACGGCTTCACCGGCAAGGTTCATCATCTGGATGCCAAAGTAGGCGGCACCTACAAGATGTCATTCATGAACTTCACCACCGGCCACGGCCACTCGTTCGGCGGGGAGTATCTTGAATTGGTGCCAAATGAACGGATTGTCCATACCGACAAATTCGACGACCCGAATTTGCCGGGAGAAATGAAGGTGACGATCTCATTGAAGCCGGTTTCCGTCGGAACGGAAATGAACATCATCCAAGAAGGGATCCCCGACGTCATTCCACTGGAGGCCTGCTATCTCGGCTGGCAAGAATCGCTCACCTTACTTGCAAAACTGGTCGAGGCGGAGATTCAAGAGTAACCTTGCTCGTCCTAGACGCAATCGTAGACGGGTGAAGAGACTTCCCGAATTCTCCGATGCTGCCCTGCAGACGTGTTTATAGTTACGGCATTGCTTTTAATGGCTTCGTCGTGATATGACAAACCTGTCAAGGATTAAAGCCGTATTGCAAGCGATCGTTGAGATTCGTAAAGGTTCGGAGCGGGCGGAGTTAAACCAAATGGTGGAAGTGCGTAAAATGAGATTCATCTAAAATTACCATTGATCCGGCGACCCCTGGGTTCTCATCGACGATGACATTCCAAACCGGGTCACCGGCCAACGTCGATCAGAGCTTCTAGTCGTTCGCCGAGACACATCGGCACCATCAATGAGCATTCGGGCAAATGGATATCAAACTGCCGCCGCCGATCCTCGCTTTTTTCAAAGCATTCAATACGCATAATGCGAATGCCGTCGTGGCGCTCTTTACCGGCGACGCCCTCGTCACCGATGAGGGGAAGGACTATCACGGCGCCGCCATCAAAAAATGGATCGACAGAGTGAATACAAACTACAACCCGACCGCCGAGGTCGTCGATCTTGCCTCGTCAGGCGGCGCGTATGTCGTCACCGCCCGCGTCAGCGGCACCTTTCCAGGAAGTCCGATTCAACTGCGCTACCACTTCACCCTCAAGAACGATAAGATCGCCGCGCTGATCTGCGGCACCTGATCGGCAAATCGGCGCGCGTTCACCCTTCCGGAGGAATCAAATGCAAAGCAATCCCGTCAACTGGTTTGAAATCTATGTTCAAGACATCGATCGCGCGAAGCGGTTCTATGAGGCCGTCTTTCAGATCACGTTCCAGAAGCTGAACGCGCCGTTCCCGGGAGTCGAGCTCTGGGGGTTTCCGGCCGACATGAACCGCTATGGCGCTGCCGGAGCCCTGGTCAAAATGGAGGGGTTCGCGTCGGGCGGCAACGCCACGCTGGTCTATTTCAGTTGTGACGACTGCGCCGTGGAGGCGGAGCGCGCAGCCCGCACCGGCGGACAAATCAAACGGCCTAAGACCTCCATCGGAGAATACGGCCAGATCGCGCTGGTCACCGATACGGAAGGAAACATGATCGGCCTGCATTCGATGAAATAAAATCATGCCGGTCGGAAGGAGAATGCAAAATGTCTATTCCGAAAATAACACCCTGTTTGTGGTTCGATAACCAGGCCGAAGCGGCGGCGAGGTTTTACACCTCCGTCTTCAAGAAGGGCAAGATCGGAAAAATCACCCGCTTCGGAAAAGAGGGCTTCGAGATCCACGGACGGCCGGAGGGATCGGTCATGACGGTGGAGTTTGAGATCAACGGCCAGCAGTTCACCGCGCTCAACGGCGGCCCGGTCTTCAAATTCAACGAGGCGATTTCGCTTCAAGTGCCGTGCGAGACACAGGAAGAGATCGACTATTACTGGAACGAACTTTCCAAAGGGGGAGAAAAATCACAGTGCGGCTGGCTCAAAGACAAATACGGCCTCTCCTGGCAGGTCTTTCCGAAGGGGATCGACGAATGGGTCGGCGATCCCGACTCCGAAAAATCGCAGCGCGCGATGAAAGCGATGCTTCAAATGGAGAAGATCGACCTCGCGAAGCTCAAGCAGGCCTACGAGGGAAAGCGCACGGCATGACGCAAAGAGGTCAAATCTTCTCTTAGCCCAGCTCAGTCGATTTGTTAGGAGCGGACGACCACCATCTGGCCTTCCATCCCGAGCTTGCGGTGTCCCTCCAGGTCGCAGTAGTATACAAAGCCCCCTGACTTGAATGGGACGAAAGTAATCGTCGTCTTCTCCCCTTTTTCCTTCACTTCACTGGAGAGAATAAAAAAGTCGGGCAGCGCAAGATGGTGCGGCAGGCCGTCGGTATTGATCAGTGTTACTTCGACGACATCCCACTCTTTCACAAAGAGGGTCGGATTGACCTGGCCGTCGATCTTCCCGCCGGCCCCCACAAACAAACGCTTCTCCCCCTTCATATCGCTTTTCAGAGTAAATGCCGTGACCTTCCGGCTAGGATTCGCCGGCTCCGCCAGGGCCGTCACAGAAAAGACGATACCGATCAAAATCCCCAACCACACACTCCATTTTTTCATTTTGCGGCTCTCCGATTAGTGTCTTTCGCCCAATTCTTCCAGTTCAACCTCAGTATAAAAGGGGCTCTCATTCGGCACAATGCCCCAAAATGGGTGTTTTGTAAAAGAGGGGTAGTCAGTGCTCTCCGTACGTTCGGGGAACACCCTACTTAACGATTGACTCTCCGCAGGTAAGAGGGATACCCTGCCGTTATGCGATAAATGCAGGGGTAGGCGCCCTCGGAATGATGCGGGATTCCGGACCGAGTGGGTTGAAACTCTAAAAAACGGAGGGATGCGTCATGGCAGTCACCTTAATTAATGTCTTTTCGGTCCCGAAGGGCAAAGAAGAAGCGTTCGTGAAGTGGTGGCAGGAGGCGAAGGCAAGTATCACCCAGCAACCCGGATTCATCAGCGGAAAGTTCCATCGGAGCATCAAGCCGGACAGTAAATTCAACTTCATCAACGTCGCGATCTGGGAGAATGAAGAGATCTACTGGAAGGCCTACGAAAAGAGCGTCACGCCGATGAAGGCGAAGTTAGCACAGCTCGGCGTGGAGATGGTCCCGGCGCTCTACAATGTTGTTTTTGAGTATTAAGAACGTAACGGGCTAGATGTAACCAAGCTACCCCCACCTTCTTCGGCAATTCCCTACCTCAAGCGAAGCCATCCGTCCGCTCGGATTCCCCCTCCACAACGGTCATGATATCATTCCGGGGAAATGCCCGTGGTAAAGAGATTGCATCTGATATGGGCGAACCCTCTCAAAAGGAGAGACGCCATGTCGAAAAAAGATGAAACCGCTCCGAAAAACATTCCGACTGACGATACCCGTCCTTACCTCATCCTCCGCCCCGAAGAACATGCCGTTCTCGGCGAGAGCGAGTTCGGGACGCCCGGTCTTCGCGCCGTCGAGTCGATCGGCCCCTTCACGGAGATCCAAGCGACGGGCCCCCTCATCACCGTGCACGACGCCACCGTTGCGCCGCACCTTGGCATCGGACATCACCCGCACCGGTTCAACGAGCGGCTCTTCTACATCGAGCAGGGGGAGCTCGACCACGACGACGCATGGAACGACATCCATGGTCATATCGGCCCCGCCGACGTCGGTCAGTTTACCGAGGGGAGGCGCGGGATGCTCCACTCCGAGTGGAACAACGGCGACCTTCCCACGCGCGCCTACATCCTCGTCTACAGCACCGATCCGGTCCCGGAGGAAACCGCTTTTCATGTCCTAAAAGACGACGAAGCCCCTCGCTATGGCGAGGGACGCGGTGTCGAGACGAAAGAGATGATCGGCGGAAAGTCGCCGCTTCGCGTTCACGGCGACCTCCGCCGCTTTACCGACTCGCGCCTCGAACCCGGCGCCGAGTTAAGCCTGCTGCTGGCGGCCGGCGAAGGGGGTCTCATCAGCGTGCGGGAGGGGCGGGTCCGCCTCGGCGGCGAGGCGCTGCCGGTCGGCGAGACGGTGATCATTCCCCCCGCCGACGCGCCGAGCCGCGTGATCCGCGTCGTCTACGGCCCCGGCCACGGCTTCGTCCGCGCCGCTCCTCGTTATCGGACCCGCACCCGCGCTTGACCTTTTATTGGACGTAAAGCCGTAGTTTGCGGGAGCGCAGCGGACGGCGGCCGACTGAATCTCGGGGTTCAGAAAGCAAGCGCCTTGGAGCCGGGCGCAGAAAACCGTCGCATTGACGCGCCGAGCATATGGCGGACTGGCACGGCCGAGAAACCTAACCTCACGCCCGCCGGTGGGCCCGCCGATCCGGATGAGCATAGTGGTCGCTCCGATCACGATGGAAGAAAAGCTCGCTCCCTTTTCTCCAGAAAGCGCCGAGCGTCGTCTGCCGGAGGGGTTGGGTCTGAGACCTTCTCGGCGTCAGCCAGTATTTCCAGGCAAACCGCAGCCACTCCCTTTCGACCACCGGCCAGATGTGATCGTACCGCTCCCGCCCCCGGAGGACCTCGAAGTAAAGCTCGGCGATCCACTTGTGGCTCTGAAGGAATCGGTAGCTCGTCTCAGGCCATTTGTGGAAGAGGCGCGCAAACCGGCGGGCGGCCTTGAACTCTTCCGCCGTCTCGGCCCGGACCCGCGCGGTATAAGCCGACAAGCCCTCTCCGGTCCCCTTCAGGTTATTCGAGATCACCTCCGCCGCAATCAGTCCGGTCAGGAGGGCATAATAAAGGCCGTCCCCGGAAAGGGGATCGATCAGGCCGGCGGCGTCGCCGACCCAGAGGACACCCCCTCATGAAGCGGCGTCCTCTCGCTGATGGAGGCCCGCTGGAAAACACTCACCGGTTGTCCCGACGCCTCCTTGAGGATCCCCTGATTTTCGATGAACTGGCCGTAGAGCTCTCCGGCGCTTTTGACCTTTCGGTCCGCGCCGGAAACGCCCGTTGCGTGATGATCCCGCTTCGGCAGGCGCCAGCCGAAGCCGTGCGGGGCCGATCCGAGATCGATCTGAATGAGGCTGTGATCCTCATGCTCTCCCCCCTGATAAGGGATCTCGCTCTCCACGCCGACCGCCCCTTCGCCCGGCAGCCCCCCGCCGCGCCGGATCAGGCCGTTGAGGCCGTCCGCCCCGATGAGGTAACGGCAACGCCATCCGTCGTGTCGGGTCCGGACCGCGATCTCCCCGTCCTCCTCCGTCCACTCGACCACCTCGGTCCCGTCACAGAGGACCGCCCCCGCCGTTTCCGCCTTCGAGGCCAAAAGATAGTCGAAGCGGTCGCGCGACACCGTCGAGGCGACCGGCTCGGGCGTTTCGATCATGAACGGGTCTTTGCCGCAGAAATCAAAACGGACCCCCTGGATCGTCTGCTCGATCTGATCGCTGATATCGAAAGGGATCAACGCGGCGGCCCGAACCGTCAGGGCCCCCCCGCAGATCTTCCCCCGGGGGAGAGAAGATCGCTCCAACGCCAGAACCCGGTGTCCCCGCCGGCTCAGCTCATACGCGGCGATCGCCCCGGCCGGACCGAGGCCGACCACAATGACATCATAATCGGTCATGGGATCACCCTGCACCTTCAGATTATTCTCAACCTGTTTGACGCCGGCGATCTCCTTCGCCAGCGCTTCGGCTTGACGCCGCTGGTCCTTTGTTTGAACCTCCCCCTCCAGGACAACGACCCCTCTGCGGCTTTGCACATCGATGTTGGCCTGGCGCGTGGCAGGATCAGTCACCAGCTCGGTTTTCAACGCCGCCACGATTGAATTGTCCAGAATGACCTCCTGCGTCAGCATCAGTTGATTATCCACCCGTCGAAGCTCGCCGACGACCGACTTCGTCAACTCCTCCGCCCGCTGACGCTCTTCCTCACGATCGACCAGACCGGTCAGGGTCACGGTATCCCCCTTCAGCTTCGGGCGGATCTGCCAAGCCGCCGTGAGGGGATCACCTTTTAGTTTGCTCTGAATCTTCGATTCGATCGCCTCGTTCTTCGGAGGAACCTCCGCACGGCGATTTTTCGCGCCACAGCCATTCAAAAAAGCGACACGATCAAGACAACCCACACCGTTCTCTTCATTAGACAGTCTCCTCTTATCGCTTACATTTTATTTCTTATGTCTTGAACAAGGGTCTTCTGAGGATGGAACTGAAATGTAATAAAGCAAAAACCAGGCCCGCTAAAAAGAGTGATCCCTCGCGATACGTAAGCCAGGTTTCAATAGACTGATCCATTTAGGATCAATTTCAATTCAGGATGATCGAATTTGTGAAAAACATGCACAAGGTTGAATTTTTTATTCATCGGAAGTAACATGATCCCTTCTTCATGAAGAGGGCTCTGAAATGTTGATCGATACGCATACCCATATCGCCGACCCCGAATTCGACGCCGACCGGGGGGCCGTCATCGAACGCGCCCTCGCGGCGGGGGTCCGAAAGATGGTCCTGATCGGAACCGACCTCGCCTCCAGCCAAAGGGCGGTGACCCTTGCGGCCCAATACCCCTTTTTCTGGGCGACGGTCGGCCTGCATCCGCACGAAGCGAAATCGCTCGACGAAAACCTCCTTCAGGCGATTGAGAAATTGGCGGAGCACCCCAAAGTGGTCGGCCTGGGGGAGACCGGCCTCGACTTTCACTACAATTATTCCAGCCCGGAGGAACAACGCCGGGCGTTTATCGAACAGATCCGGCTGGCGAAGCGAAAGCGGCTCCCCTTGGTGATTCATACGAGAGAAGCCTGGGACGAAACCTTCAAAATATTAGAGGAAGAAGGAGGGCGATCCCACGCCGCCGAGGTCGGCGGGGTCTTTCACTGCTTCACCGGAGACGGCGCGGTCGCGGAGAAGGCGGTTCAATTCGGCTTCTATCTCTCTTTCTCGGGCATCATGACCTTTCCGAAGGCGATCCCGCTTCAACAGGCCGCCGCCGCCGTCGATCTCTCGCGGCTTCTCATCGAGACCGACGCCCCCTACCTGGCGCCGCAAGGGTATCGGGGAAAAAGGAATGAACCGGCCTACGTCCGCGCGGTGGCCGAAAAGATCGCGCAGATCAGAAACACTCCGTTCGAGAAAATCGCAGAAACCACCTCCGCCAACGCCGAGCGACTCTTCAAGTTTTCCTAATCCGACTTTATCGCCTCTCTTCTGAACCCCGCGTAATTTGACAGCTTTTTGATCGGGTGGTAGATTTTGTTCTGCCCGAATCGCCACGTTATTGCAGGCCATGTCATTCCTGTTTGAGCACCGCCGAACAGGAAAACCGTTAAAGGATCCGATCCAGTGAGAATGTTAAAATGAGTCAGCCGATCCGGTTCGGAAAATATCTTCTCCTCGACAAGATCGGCACCGGCGGCATGGCCGAGCTCTTCCTTGCGAAGCAGACCGGCCTTTCCGGTTTTGAAAAGTCCGTCGCCATCAAACGGATCTTGCCGCACCTCACCCAAGGCTCCGAGTTCATCGCGATGTTCATCAACGAGGCGAAACTCGCGGCCCTTCTGACCCACCAGAATATCGTCCAGATTTACGATCTCGGAAACGTCGATCAGTGTCATTACATCGCGATGGAATATATTATGGGGAAAGACCTTCGCACCGTGATCAATCACGGAAAATCGAAGAACATTCCCCTTTCGATCGGCGATGCGCTTCTGATCGTCAGCAAGATCTGCTCCGCCCTCGACTATGCCCATCGGAAGAAGGATCTCAACGGAAACGACCTGCACCTGGTCCACCGCGATATCTCCCCGCAGAATATCCTGGTCTCCTACGAAGGGGAGGTCAAGCTGGTCGACTTCGGAATCGCCAAAGCGGCGATGGGGGGACAGGAGACGAAGACCGGCGTCTTGAAAGGGAAGCTCGCCTATATGTCTCCCGAACAGGCGTGGGGGAAACCGGTCGACGGCCGGACCGATCTCTTCGCGCTGGGGATCGTTCTCTACGAAGCGGTCACGGGGGAGCGGCTTTTCAGCGGCAAACGATGAAATCTCCATTTTGGAGAAGGTCCGAAAGGCGGAGGTCCCCCCGCCGACGCAACTGAACCCCGCCATTCCCCCCGAGCTCGAAGCCATTCTCAAAAAGGCGATGGCCAAAGAGCCGGAGGATCGGTATCAGACCGCCTCGGAGATGGAGATGGCGCTGGAAGATCTGATCACAAAAAAGGGCTACGCCTTCAGCAGCCTCTCCCTTTCTCATTATATGCAGGCCCTCTTCGCAGAGGAGATTTTAAACGATACCCGGCGATTCCAATTGCTCACCAGTCAGGCGCATCAGACGGCCCCGGTGGAAGATCGCAGCACCGTCGTTCGTCCCGCACACGCGGCCGCAACCCCGGTCCCCGCCGATCCTGCGGCCGCCGTACGAAAAAGCATCAGCCAGAGCAAGATCGTTCTTCCGCCGCCGAAAGGACGCCGATTATCGCGGTGGGTCTCGGCCACCCTTTTCTTAACCTCGTGGTCAGTCTTCTTATTGCTTCTCTTTCTCTCCGATATCAGCTTTGTCGCCCGGCTACGATCGAAATTTCCTTTCCTGGAGGAATCGAAGGTCAAGATCGCGGCCTCCCTGGAAGGGACAGGATTGCTCTCTTTTCTGGATCGCTTCAAGGAGGGAATTTTTCAACTGGTTGAAACGGGAGAGCCGGAGCCTTCCTCCGTCGCGCCCCCTCCGAAAGAGGAAGCGGTTGCCGTGATGCTAGCCCGTCCGGAATCGGAGGCGGCTTCGCCGGTCCCTCCCGGTGCAACCGGCTCGGAGGCCGAGTGCCGCCGGCGGCTCCCTCTCCTCCGGCGCCGGATATTCCGAGCCTCTATCGGGAAGCCAAAGAAGATTACAATGCCGGCCGGCTGGATGAAATGGAGCGGAAACTGCGGCAAATCATCGAAACCGACCCGAATGAGGTGCAAGCGTATCACCTCCTCGGGACGGTCTACCAGGAGAAGAAAGAGCCCGACAGAGCCCTCCGGATCTTTGCCGACGCGGCGGCGCTTTTGCCAAAAGAGGCGATCCTTCATTATGATTTGGGGTTCCTCTATTTTAAGAAGGGGGTCGACTCTCTCGCCGCACAAGAGTTAACTTTGGCGATGAAACTTTCCCCCCAGGCCCCGGAGGCGGAGGGCGCCCAAGAGATCTTACAAAAACTGGGGCAACGGCCGCGGCCGACCGCTTCTCTCCCGAAGAAACAGATGGAGCCCCCCGACCGGCCGCCGCGCCACCGATCCTTGCCCCGAAGCCGGAAACGCGGGAGGAACCGGGAGAAAAGCCGGCATCGCCGCCGCTTCAGTCGGCGGCCCTTCCCCCCGCCGCCCCCTCTCTGCTCGACGATCAGGAACTGATCCGGCTGCTTATTTCAAATCTGAAGAGAGGATTTGAAAGTAAAAATACAGAAGGGGTGCTTCAAAGTTACCTCCATCCTCTGCCGGCCTTCCGGCAGAAAGTGGGGCAGTGGTTCCAACGCTTGATCGGGTTTCGGCCAATTATGAGGTCTATGAGCTCAAGGTCGAAGGGAAAGAAGCATCGGTCTCGGCCCTCGAAACGATTGTCCTTCAATCGGATAAAGTCGCCGCCCGTCAGGTCGAGAAGGCGCTTGTTTTTTGGAAACTGGAGAAGGTGGGTGACCACTGGAAAATCGCCAAGGTCAATGTGGTTGAGAAATATTAAGGGGGGGTCGGCATGCAGATCACCTGTGAAAATTGTTTTACCGTTTATGAACTCCCGCCCGAAAAGAGCGGCCTCGCCGGATGTCCCTATTGCGAGCATATCAACAAGCCGAAGAAAAAGGCCCCCTCCGTTCAGTTTGGAGGGGCGCCGGCGGAGAGATGGGAATCGACCCCAGCAAGACGATGCTGAACTACATCGAAGGAGAGCGAAAGAGTGAAGGCTCCGCCGTCCACAAAATGATCACGGAAAAGCCCCTCCCTCCCCGCGGAAAAATCATGGATCCTCACCATCCTGGAAGGGGACGACAAAGGAAAACGTTTTCTCCTCTCCAAGCCGGTGATCCGGATTGGACGAAAAGAGGTGGAGCTGGTCTTGAGGGACCCGGAGGTCTCCCGGCAACAGTGCGTGATTCAAATTTACGGCGAGACGGCGATCCTTCGCGACCTGAAGAGCGCAAACGGCACCCTGGTCAACGGCTTCATGGTGCAGGAAGAAGTCCTGAAGAATAACGATCAAATCCGTGCGGGGAATACCCTCTTTTCAGATTTCCCTCCAACAGAAGAAGTAAAAGAAATTATCGAAGGGAATCGGTTTCCCATTGAAGCCGAATTTCGTCCCCCTCCCCCGTGACGGTGATCACTCCCTTCCAGAGGCCCCTTCATAACACATTGATTTCTTTCTGATGAGAGATCTCATACAAATACGGAATAGAGCTTGCATTTACTCTCGGTAGATATCCCTTGGAAGGATCTCCTTCCAAAGGAAGGTCCCCCACCCAGGAGGCCTTATGGAAAGGCACTTTATCCTCATTGTCGATGATGAACCGAGCATTCGAAGCAGCCTGGCCCGGCTCCTTCAGAGAGAAGGATATGATACGCTCTTGGCGGAGAGCGCGGAGGATGGGCTCGCTATTCTTGAAAAGAAATCGTTCTCGGCGGTCATTTCCGATTACAGGATGCCGGGTCGATCCGGAACCGATTTTCTGACCGATGTGAAAAAGGCGGCATCCGGAGTCGATCCGGATTCTTTTGAGCCGGGCAAGAGGAAATTGACGAAGTGATGCCGGCCGTCGACCGGGGCCTGGTTTCTCATCTGATCGTCAAACCTTGGGACAATGATACTTTAAAAAAAGCGGTCGAAAGATGGGGCGAAGAATTCGAGAAAGCGCACCCCGGCAGGCCCCTGGTTCCGGTGGAAGCATCGGACGAAACGGCAGAAGGGATGATCCTCATCGACGAACTGGAGACAGCCACAATCCCGGACGAATTCCTCCAATTCATTTCACCCGCCTCAAAGAAACCTTCCTGACCTCTCACATCAATCCCGCTTGACTTTTCTTTCCGCTTCGATAAAAATCGACCCATGTCGATCCCGCCGAATTCTTCTCAAAGCAATACCATCGATTGGAATGAGATGTCAAAGAGCTTCGACCGGTGGCTTCCTTATATCCAGCCGGTCGCCGAGGCGCTGATCTCTCTGGCCGATCTCTCGGAAGGGAACGAGATCTTAGATGTCGCCGCCGGGACGGGAGAGCCTTCGCTGACGATCGCCCGGCGCTTCGGATCGGCGGTCCGGATCACCGCCGTCGACGGCGCCGAGGCGATGGTCGCCGTGGCGGAAGAAAAGCGCCGGAAGGAGGGGCTTTCGGGGTCACCTTCCAACCGATGAAGGCCGAGGCGCTTGCTTTTCCTTCAAACCGGTTCGACCGGGTCATCAGCCGGTTCGGCGTGATGCTCTTCGACGATCCCCTTCAAGGACTCAAAGAGATGCGGCGAGTGATGAAGCCGGGGGGGAAGATGGCGATTGCGGTCTGGAGCGAATTCCACCGGATCGAATCGCTCCATCTGATTTGGGAATTGATCATGAAGCGCCTTCCCCCGGCAGCGCCCGCCCCTCCCCAAGATGGCCGATCTCGGCCCCCCGGGAAAGCTCGAAGCGCTTTTAAAGGCCGCCGGGTTCGAGCAGTTCGAGATCAAACCGCTCCTCTTATCGTATACGTTCGATGATTTTGAAACGTACTGGGCCATCAATACCGAATCGGGAACCCTCCGGGAACCGCTCGACCGGTTCTCCGCGACCGAGCAGGAAGAGATCGAGAGTGAAGCGTTCGGCCAGATCGCCCGCTTCAGAAGAAATGGAAAAATCATCATGGTAAATCAAGCTCTCCTCGCCGGTGCGGTGAAGTAACTCCCCCTCTATTGCATCGTCCTCCTTCAGTTGGCTACAATTAAGAACGACAATAACCCGGCTGAAGGAGGATTTCCGTGCGGACCCCGAACTTTTCACACCATCCGTCGTTTGGTGCATCGGTTTTGAAGGACGGCGCCGTCGCATTTCGTGTTTGGGCCCCCTATGCTAAAGAGGTACAGATCAAGCTCATCGGCCAAGGCCTGCCCCTTCAGATCGCAATGGAGGCGACCGAGCGGCACTGCTTCGAAGCGGTTGTCCCCCACGTTTCCGCCGGCACCCGCTATTATTACCAGATCAACGGCGATAAAGATCGCCCCGACCCCTACTCCCGCTTTCAACCCGAAGGGGTCCACGGTCCCTCCGAAGTGGTCGATCCGGATGCCTTTGTCTGGTCGGATCGGAGCTGGCGCGGCATCCCGCTCGAAGAGTACATCCTGTATGAACTCCACCCCGGGACCTTTACCCCGGAAGGGACCTTTGATGCAATCATCCCTCACCTGAATTACCTCAAGCAGGATCTCGGAATCACCGCCGTGGAGATCATGCCGGTGGCGCAGTTTCCCGGACGCCGAAACTGGGGTTATGATGGCGTCCATCTCTTTGCCCCGCAAAACAGCTACGGTGGGCCCGACGGGCTGAGGCGGCTGGTCGACGCCTGTCACGCCGCCGGCCTGGCGGTGGTGCTGGATGTGGTCTACAATCACCTCGGACATGAGGGAAATTACCTTCGAGAGTTCGGCCCCTACTTCACGTCGAAGTACAAGACCCCCTGGGGAGATGCGGTGAATTTCGACGATGCCGGGTCGGACTTCGTCCGCCGCTACGTGATCGACAATGCCCTCTACTGGATCCGCGAGTACCACATCGACGCCCTCCGCCTCGACGCCGTCCACGCCATCTATGATTTTTCCGCCAAACACATTCTGCAGGAGATGAAGGAGGCGGCGGACGAGACGGCCCGCAGGCTCGGAAGGCCGGTTTATTTGATCGCCGAAAGCGATCTGAACGACCCCAAAATCATCCGCGCGCCGGCGCAGGGAGGTTACGGGTTGGATGCCCAGTGGAGCGACGATTTTCACCATTGCCTCCACACGCTGCTCACCGGAGAGCGGGAAGGCTACTACCAAGATTTCGGACGGCTTGATCAGATGGCGCAGGCGATCCAAAAGGGCTTCGTCATGGCAGGCGTCTACTCTCCGTTCCGGGACCGGATTCATGGGAGCCCCTCCGACGACCAACCTCCCTCCAAATTCGTCGTCTTCTCTCAAAATCACGATCAGACCGGAAATCGCATATTGGGAGACCGGCTCTCGACGCTCATTCCATTTGAAGCGCAAAAACTCGCCGCCGCCGCGGTGCTCCTCGCTCCGAATCTTCCCCTCCTCTTCATGGGGGAAGAGTATGGCGAAACCGCCCCCTTCCAATATTTCACGCACTACCAAGATCCGGCGCTTGGTGAGGCGGTTCGAAAGGGACGGTGGGAAGAAGCGATCGGATTCGGATGGAAGGGTGAGGTCCCCGATCCACAGTCGGAGGAGACATTTCAGCGGTCCAAGCTCGATCTCTCACGACGTTATCAGGAACCGCACAACCGGTTCTTCGCTTTTTATCAGCGGCTTATCGCGCTTCGAAAATCGGAGCCTGATCTTCATCCCACCGGTGGATCGGCTTCGGTGAAGGGACACGATCAGGAGGCCTGTCTTACGTTTCATCGGGGGGACAAACTTTGGATCGTCCTCAGCTTTAATCCCAAAATCGTCTCCCTCCCAATCTCCCTTCCCGGAGGGACTTGGGAACGGCTCCTCGACAGCCAGGAGAAACAATTCGGCGGATCGGAAGAGACCCTTCTTCCCGAGCGTCTGGAAAAAGGTCGCGCGACAAAACTTCGACTCTCTCCTTATCAGGTCGGACTCTTTCGACGGAGTGAATAACATTAATTTAGAAGTCTTGTCAGATCGAGCCTGATTTGATACGATCCGGCGGATGAAAGAGAGAACCGTCGCATCCCTCCAGGAAGAGGTCATCCGCTGCACCCGCTGCCCCAGGCTGGTGCAATATTGCTCCGAGATCGCACGGACGAAACGAAGAGCTTATCGAGATGAGGCGTATTGGGGAAAGCCGGTTCCCGGATGGGGCGATCCCGATGCGCGGCTGCTGATGATCGGTCTGGCCCCCGCCGCGCACGGCGGCAACCGGACCGGCCGCGTTTTTACGGGAGATGCTTCCGGCGATTTTCTCTTTCGCGCCCTTCACAAGGCCGGCTTCGCCAATCAGGCGACATCACTCCACAGGGAGGACGGCCTCCAATTGAAAGATGCCTACCTGACCGCGGTCGTCCATTGCGCCCCGCCCGACAACAAACCGCTGCCCGCCGAAATCGAAACATGCCGGCATTATCTTGTGGAGGAGTTAAGGGTTCTGACGAAGGTGAAGGCGGTCCTGGTCTTTGGGAAAATCGCCCTGGGCGGATTTCGCGCCGCCCTTCCCGAGGCGCACGGGATCGACCTTCCGGCGGCCGCGGCTCCTTTTCAACATGCGGCCGCTTATGAAATCGGCCGCTCGGAGCTCCGCCTCTTCATTTCCTATCATCCCAGCCGCCAGAACACGCAGACCGGCCGTTTGACGGAGCCGATGTTCGACGCGGTCTTCCGAAAGATACGGGCCTTCTTGGACAAGAATTAACCGACCGAATTTATTTTTTCTGCGGCTGCAAGCTTGCAATAAACCGGTCGATCGGAATGGCCGGCATCGTCAAGAGCTTGACCGATCCCCGCCCTCCCAGCTCGACGGAGAGGCGTGCGACCGTCTCGTTGTCGGGCGCTTCGATAATGTTGACGAAGTCATACGGCCCAAGGGTCGCGTACTGGCTCATGATCTTCACCCCCATTCCTTCGATCTCTTTATTGACCTCTTTGAGCCGGCTTGGATTTTCTTTGAGCGTCTCGCTCCCGTCGTCGGTCAGCGTGCTGAGCATAATATAGGTCGCCATGGCACCCTCCTTGTTGAAGGATCACGTTCAGATATAAACCTCTCAAAGTGTAAATCGATTGAAAATGAAAATGCAAGTAAGAGCAAAAAAAGGGGAAAGAGGTTAGGAGGGACTACGCATAGATGAGACCAAAGAGCCGCTCCGCCCGTTTACGATCGAGATCGGAGAGGATTTTATATTCTTCCAGCGCCGACGCCTGATTCTTTAGGCTGATATAGGTAATTCCCAAGTTGAAGTGGGCCTCGGGATAATCGGGGCGCAGAGAGACGGCCCGCTTTAACATCTCGACGGCTTCTTGCTTTCTTCCCATCACCCCATAAAGGGTGCCGAGATTAAAATAGCCTTCCGCCAGCTCCGGCTTGATGCGGATCAGGTTTCGGAACGCCTCCGCCGCTTCTTCCGGACGGCCTAGGTTGCCGAGAACAACGCCGGCATTGTAATAGGCTTCGGCGTAATCGGGCGAAAGCGCGATCGCTTTTCGGAAAGAGGCGAGCGCCCCTTCCTTATCCTTCTTGGATAATTCGAGACCATGATTAAAATGTTTCTCGGCATCCGGATCTCGTGTTGACACGGCATCGTACCTGCGCGCAGACGCATCGTCCGATCAGTCGATGGAGGATGGATCGAAGGGGGCGTTAACCCCGATAGATCTGGTCGTGTTCTCTTACGTGATCGCGCACCTTCAACCCGAATATCTGACCCGAAGCGGCCTCTTGAACCGATTGATGATCGACCTCCATCGATTCAACCGATTGCCGCAGATCAGTGGTATGCCCTTTGATATGGATGGGGTCACCGACCCGCAACGGCCCTTCGTTCAGTTGAACGACCGCAACGGAAAGGTGGGAGTAATAATGGGTCACGACGCCGATCGATTGCTCGGCCGGCGCCGCCGTGGGCGCGGGGGCGGCCGCTGCGGCGGAGGGTAAAGGCGCGGCCGTTTCTCTCATCGGGATGACCGGGGCCTGTCGTTTTTCTATCTTCGGGGCGGAGGAGAGCTTTGGAGGGGGAGCGGCGGCTTTTTTGGCGGTGGACTTCTTTGCCGCCGTTTTTTTGGCCGTCGTCTTTTTCGCCGTTGTTTTCTTAGCGGTGCTTTTCTTCGCCGTGCTCTTCTTGGCTGCGACCGTTTTTCTCTTCGCGGTCGTTCTTGACTTGGCCGTGGTTTTCTTTTTCGGTTTTGCAGCCGTTTTCTTCCGTGTCGTTTTACTGGCCGTCTTTTTGGTCGCTTTCTTGGCGGTTCTCGTTGCCGCTTTTTTCTTTTTCACTCCCCTCTTCATCGATTTGACCCCCTCCCGTGTATTTAGACAGGTAACCGATTGCAAGCGTGATAAGATCCCGCCTCAAGAATTACAATATTCCCAAAAAGGAGTCAAGTAGTTTTGTTTAGAGCCCTCCCAACCGTCTATGTAAACGCCGATTATCCCTTCCGCTCAGAGATCGGCAGATACGCCCGGTCGTGCTCTCCCTCATAGATCTCGGTGGGACGGAAGATGTGGTTGTCTTTCACCTGTTCAATCCAATGGGCCAGCCAGCCGACCACCCGTGCCATCGCGAAGATCGGGGTGAAGAAGTCGGTCTCGATCCCCATTTTCTGGTAGAGAATTCCCGAGTAGAAGTCGACGTTCGCATAGACCTTTTTAGAGGCAAGGTACTCTTCGCCGATCTTCTCGACCTCGACCGCCACCTCGTAAAGGGGCGATTTGCCATAATGCTCGAACAGGCGTTTGGCCAGGCGCTGTAAGATGATCGCGCGGGGGTCCTTGACCTTGTACTCGCGATGCCCCAACCCCATGATCCGCTGCTTGGCTTTGACCTTTGCTTCGATGTACGGCCGCACCCGATCGATCGAGCCGATCTCTTTCAGCATCGTAAGGACCTTTTCGTTCGCCCCCCCGTGAAGCGGCCCTTTCAGGGTCCCGACGGCAGAGGAAACAACGGTATAAGGGTCGGCCAAGGTCGAAGCGGTCACCAGCCCGCTGAACGTCGAGGCGTTCATTGTATGCTCGGCGTGGAGAATGAGGCAGGTGTCGAGAATCTCCGACATCACCTTATCCGGGACCTTTTCGGTCAGCATGTAGAGGAAATTTTCGGTGTAGTTGAGGTCGTCGCGCGGCTGGATCTGATCGTCTCCGCGCCGAAGACGGGCATAAGCGGCGACGATGGTCGGAATTTTGGCGATCAGACGAACGGCCGAAAGATATTGGGTCTGCTCATCCTGGACATTCTTATCGGGATAGAACATCCCGAGCGCCGCGACCGCAGCCTGAAGCGCATCCATCGGGTGACCGTTGTCGGGAAGACATTTGATCAGATCGGTAATGCGGTATTTGATCCGCCGGTGCACGCGGAGGTCTTTGTCGAACTTCTCAAGCTGGGTGGGGGTCGGCAGGTTTCCGAAGAGGAGAAGGTAGGCCGTTTCGATGAAGTTGCTCCGCTCGGCCAGGGTCTCCAATCGAATCCCTCGATACTCGAGAACCCCTTGGTCCCATCCAGATAACTAACCTTGGACCGTGTCGCAGGAACCCCCGCCAATCCCGGTGAATAGTCGCTCATCAGTCTCCTCCACGTAGAATTTCAGTGATTGTATTTTATTCTAGCGGATTTAGGAGAATCGGTAAAGTGGGAGAAGAACAGGGTGTAGGGGGCAAGAGGGCAGGGGGGGGTAGGGTGATAGGGGGCAGGGGGTAGGGAGAGAAGAGAAGAGAAGAGAAGAGAAGAAAGAGAAATAGGTAGTAGCGGGTGGAAGCTTTAACTACACCCTATCACCCCACACCCTACACCCTGCCCCCTTGCCCCTTACCCCCTATTTTTTTAGAGCATCTGCAGGACGGCACATTTGAGATATTCGGTTTCGGGCAGGGGTAAGAGCACCGGGTGATCTTTGGCCTGTGAACGGAGCGTCACCAATCGGAGCGTTCTTCCGACGTCTCGCGCCGCATCGAGGAGGATCTCCCGAAACCGGCCCTCCGAAAGGTGATACGAGCAGGAACAGGTCAACAGAAACCCGCCCGGACGGAGAAGTTTCATCGCACGAAGATTGATTTCCTTGTAACCGCGGACCGCGTTCTCAACCTCCTTCCGGCGCTTCACGAAAGAAGGGGGATCGAGGATGATACAATCGTACTCTCTCCCCTCCCCCTCCTGCGCCTTTAGAAGGTCAAAGACATTACCCGCCTCGAAACGGCATCGCAACTCGAAACCGTTGCGCGCCGCGTTCCGGCGCGCGAGATCGAGAGCCCCCTCCGAGGCATCGATCCCGATCACCGCTTTGGCGCCGAATCGGGCCGCATGCACCGACCACCCCCCGTGTAACAGAAGGTATCGAGCACTTCTCCCCCGGCAACGAGCCCCTCCAACTGAAGGTAATTTTCGGATTGATCCAAAAAGAATCCGGTCTTTTGACCTTCCAATAGATCGATCTCAAAGGCAAGGCCGTTCTTCAAGATCACAACGGGCGGCTCCAGTTTCCCGGAAAGGACCTTCCGCTCGACAGGAAGCCCCTCCAGGGCGCGAGAAGGAATATCGTTGCGGGCGACGATCGCCTGAGGGGAGAAAAGCGACTCGATCGCAGCAAGGATCGATTCGGTATGCCGCTCCATCCCGGCGGTCAAGAGCTGAATGACGATATCGGATCCATATCGATCGACAATCAGCCCGGGGAGGAGGTCCGCCTCGCTGTAAACAACCCGATAACTCTCTTCCCCGGCATAAAACCGTTTTCGGTAAGCGTCGGCGCCCGCGATCTTTCTTAGGAAAAAGTCGCCGTCGATTTTCTCCCGCTCCCGGGAGAGAATACGGACCGAAATCACTGATTTCGGATTGCAATACCCGATCGCGATAAACCTCCCCTTTGGATCGACGAGTTCCACCAGCTCTCCAGGCGGAAAATCGAGCGGGAGCTTCGGTAACTCGTTCCGATAGATCCAGGGGTGCCCCCCCCCCTGTATGACGCGGGTGGCAACTGTTTTATTTAAGCGAAATGATTCCATGGAACGCTAGCCTACAAGATAAAGGGGGGAAGATGCAAGAACCGTTATTTGAAATCAGGGAGGGCAAACCGCTTCCGGTCGCATCTCGGTTCATTCACTTTCTAAACGGAGAGGGCCGGATAACCCGACGGTTACCCGGCCCTCTTTCATTTACGAAAATCTTTACTAAAAAATATTATCGCTTGATCGCCAGCTTCTTACGGCCCCAGATTGCGAAACCGGCCAAACCAGATCCGAGAAGCAAGAGACTGCCCGGCTCCGGCACTTCCGAAACGCTGAGCGCTCCTCCCCCTGTGTTCCGGAGAAAGCAACCCCGCTGGCTGTAGGAGAGGTTCCGAAGAAGATCTCCACCTGGGCAAGCGATCCGCCGGAGGCCGGAAGATTGAAGCCAAGCGCGGCAGCCAGGTCGGCATCAAGATAAGAAATGTCAAGAAGACCGCCGAATGACGAGGCGTACACGGGTGAAGAGCCGGTGCAGCAGTTGAATGTCGAGTTATTTGCGAAGTCCCCCTGCATCAGAAGAACCGAGCCGGAACCGATGTTTCCGGTGATGCTGACAGATCCGCCCGCCGCATAGACATTCTGAAAGCCGCTCCCCGTCGATCCACCGCCGATGTAGTTGCCGGTGGCGAAGTCGAGATCTCCGCCCGCGATAGAAAGGGTCGTCGATCCATTTCCGACCGAGGTCACCGCCCCGTTTGTCGTCGTAAACGCGCTATCTCCACCCCCCATAAGAGACCGTCCCGCCAAAACCCAAGTTAAAGACGATCGGGACCGCCAACGCGGGGAGACTGGAGAACCCGACGAAGAGGGTGAACAAAGCCACGATCACGGCCGCTTTCTTCATTGTTCTGAAATCCTTCATATTTAAGATTCCTCTGTTTTGTTCCATCTGTTTTTGTTTCTTTACTATTTGTTCTTACCGTGGGTCCGGACTTACTTTGTCTTCACCTGGACCAGATTTCCCTTGAGCCTGCGACCCCAAATCCCGATCGCGATCATGCCGAAACCGAGCAACAAAAGGGTCGTCGGTTCGGGAACCACCGCCGTATCGGTGACCGCCACGGCTCCCCCACCCTGCGTTCCTGAGAAGGCCGTTCCGGAAGTCGTGGGCGAAGCGCCGAAGAAGATCTCGACCTGGGCAATCGATCCGCCGACCGGGGGGTTATTAAAGTTCAGCGCCGCAGCCAGCGTCGGATCGACGTAGGCGATATCGAGAAGGCCGCTGAAAGAAGAGACCAGAACCGGCGAGCTCCCCGAGCAGCAAGCGAATGTGGAGGTATCGGCGAAGTCTGCCTGCATGAGCAGAACCGAGCCCGACCCGACATCTCCGTAGATCGTCACCGATCCGCCCGCTCCATAGACATTCTCAAACCCGGTCGCCGTCGCACCGCCGCCGATAAGGTTTCCGGTGGCGAAGTCAAGATCCCCGCCTGCAATGGCGAGGGTCGTCGAACCATTTCCGACCGAGGTCACCGCCCCGTTCGTTGTTGTAAACGCGCTGTTCCCGCCCGCGTAAGAGACCGTCCCGCCGTATCCCAAGTTAAACACGATGGGAACCGCCAACGCAGGGGAGCTGAAGAGCAATGTGAGCGAAGAGAGCAAGAGCGCACTCAAGATCGCTGTCCGGAATTTCCGCTTTAGATTCATCATTTCGATTCCTTGCCTAGTTGGATTGTTTGTTTATCTAAACTCGGGGACTCTAAGAGCAAAGCACATGCCACACAGCAACATGGAAAAAACATTACATCTAAGACATTGATTTTTAAAATATAATTTAATCTCTTCGCCTCGAACACTTCCGAAGCATTTTAATCCCGGAAGTGAGAGTGTCAACTTTTCCGTCTTTTAGGAATCGATTTAGAAAGGGACTTTATAAGAATCTCTTTAGAAATCAGTTACATCGGATAAATAAGGGGGAGGGAGAGGTGTCAACTTTTCTGTCGGCGGTCTTACGTTCGATCGATTTTGTGCTTTGAAAGAATATCGTGGAGGGCCTGCCGTGAAATTCCAAGGACGGATGCCGCCTGGGTGACATTTCCCCCCAGACGCGCCAATGCCTGCTCGACTAACTCCCGCTCCAGCTTTTCTCTTGCCACCTTGAGCCTGGGAAGGGGCGCGGCTTCATTCGGTACGGCCAATTCCAGGTCTTCCGGGGTTAAATGAACCCCGTCGGTCATTACAACCCCCCTCCTGACCTTGTTTTCCAGTTCACGGACGTTCCCGGGCCAGGAATGGGCCGTGAGCGCCTCAACGGCCGCAGGGGTTAACCCCTTCACCTTCTTTCCGGTTTCTTCCGAAAAACGGGCGATGAAGACGCGGGTGAGAACGAGAAGATCCCCGTTTCGCTCACGTAAGGGGGGAACCGAAATAGAAACGACCCCTAACCGATAAAAAAGGTCTTCTCGAAAAACGCCGCTCGCCATCCTCTCCTTCAGATCACGATTTGTCGCGGCAATCACCCTCGCGTCGATATGAAGACTCTCCCTTCCGCCAACCCGCTCAATCGTCTTCTCCTGAAGAAAACGGAGCAGCTTCACCTGAAGGCCCAATCCAAGCTCTCCGATTTCGTCCAGAAAAAGGGTCCCTCCCGCCGCATATTCGATCCGGCCCTTCCGCTGCGCGTGCGCCCCCGTGAACGCCCCCTTTTCATGGCCGAAGAGCTCGCTTTCCAAGAGGTTCTCCGGAATCGCGCCGCAATTGATCGCGATAAAAGGACCGTCCTTCCGGGCGCTATGCTGATGGATCGATTGAGCGACCAGCTCTTTCCCGGTGCCGCTCTCGCCGGTAATCAGAACGGGGATATCGGTCGTTGAAACTTTGCGGATCGTCGCGTAGAGCCCTTCCATCACCCGGCTGGTGCCGATCATCCCTCCCTCGAGTGTGGGACGCTTCTTTAATTGGCGATTCTCCTCCTCCAACTGAAAAAGGTGAATCGCCCGCCGGAGGGTTACCCGGATCTCGTCGAGATCGATCGGCTTGGTGAAGAAATCATAGGCCCCTTGCTCGATCGCCTTGAGGGCATTCGCCCGGTCAGAGTTGCCGCTGACGATGATAATTTTGACCCGGGGGTCGATCTCCAGCATTTCGGAGAGGGCCAGCAACCCCTCCGTCGCCTCTCGGGGATGAGGAGCAAGACCGAGGTCGAGGGTCACCACCGGAGGGAGCTCCCGCCGGAAAAGATCGATCGCGCCCCTTCGGTTTTCGGCCAAGAAGATCTCGTACTCGTCGGCCAGAGCCCATTTCATCTGCTGGCGGATCGTCTCATCATCATCGACGATGAGGATTTTATATTTTGTGTTCTGTCCCATTGACGCTACGGATCGGCAGGATCACCCGAAAAGTGGTCCCGACCCCCTCCTCGCTCTCCACTTCGATTTTACCGTGATGCGCTTCCACAATTTTCTTCGTATGAAACAGACCGATCCCGAGCCCCTGACTCTTTGTGGTTTGAAACGGCTGGAAAAGAGAGCGCTCAATAAATTGTTTTGAGATGCCGCAACCGTTGTCGCTGACGGAGAAAACAACACACTCTTCCGTCCGGTCGGTCTCGATCCGGATAACCCCCTTTTGGTCGGCCGCTTCGTTTGCATTGAGGATAAGATTTACGATCACCTTCTGGACCTGGTCGGGATCGATCATGCACTTCGGCAACGCCTGAAGGTTTTTCTCCACCGTCGATTTGACCGATCCATTCATCCCTCCCAGGGTGGAGGCGACCAATTCATTCAGATCGACTTCAACACACTGCAGCTCCATTTTTTTCGTCAAAAGGGAGAGACGGCTGCACATGTCGTTCATTTTGGAGACGCTCTGGGAGATCACCCGCAGCGCATCACTCCTAAATTCGGGATTATCAAAGTGGGCCGGCAGATTCCGCATCGTGAGCGAAAGCATCGATGCCAAATTTTTTAAGTCATGGATGAAAAAGGCCGAGAGGCTCTGAAACGCTTCCATTTCTTTTGCTTTTAAAAGTTGCTCCGTCAGCTTCACATTCAGGAGACTCCCCGCCGCCTGATCGGCGATGGTTTTCAATAAATCGGCATCTTCCACCGAAAACCGCTCCTTGGTTACACGATGATTCAGGGTCATTATCCCCAGAAGTTTTCGGTTGGAAATGAGCGGAACGCAATAGCTGACTCGGGCCTTTTCAAAATAACTTCCCTCCGCTTCTTTCAACCTCCTCAATTTTTCATCTTTGGTTGAATCCAAATCAAACGGCGCCGGGTGGGTGTTGATAAATGAGAGAAGCTCATCCCATATTTTACCCTTATTCTTCAAATCCAGGATCCGGGCATCGGAAAACACAGTAGACCCCCCGAAATAAATCAGGTTGGAACCCTCATCGACCAACCAGATCGTTACGGAGGGGGCGCCGAACGCTTCCGAAACCATCTTTGATACTGCGGAGCAGAGATCGTTTACATTCATCAACGAAGTGGTCTGTTGGGTAAATGCCGTCCACTCCTTGCGATAATCGTAACGCGGCTGATAGAAGTTCCGGCTGATAAATCGCTTTAGCTCTTGCCGCAACTGATCGGAAAGAAGGATGGCCGTTAGGGCAAGGAGCGAAACAAAAACGAAAAAGGTGCCCAGGGGAATGGCCTGGTTCCCCCCAAAATAAGCGATCGCCTTCGCAAGGATACCGACCGTCAGAAGATAGGCCCCGACCACCACGATGGTAATCGAGTTGTAAAGCAATGTGCGTGAGAAATAAATATCGACATTGAGGAAGCGATTACGCAGGAGTGAGAGGATAATCAGGATATTCGCCACCAAAACTGCAAAAGAATTGATCGATTCCATCCCCGAATTAATTAATGAAAAGAGAAGGGTATGACTGACCGTATAAACTTGAACGGCAAAGAGCCCCCCGATCCCCAGGAGCATAAATTTGACCTGCCACCGCTTATTCCCCGTGGAAGCCCGGAGAGTCCCCTCCAGATTCATCAGTATTACTACGGAAGCCAAAAGATAGAAAAGGTAAAAGGTATAACCGGACCATCCAAGCCGGACGATGGGAGCGCCCCCTTCCTCCGGAAAAGCGGACACTAAGAGGGATTCCCTAAACAACACCGTCATGGAAAGCGGGAAGGTCAGAGAGAAGAGGATAAACCACTTCCACTTTGCCACCAGCTCTTTGTAATTCGAACGACCGAAACTGAGGCTGAACAAAAACCAGCTTCCGGGAAGCATACTGGCCGCTGTCAGCCCCCAGGCCCCCCAATCGACCCTTTCCGAGGGAAGGGGGGTTCCCATCGCCATTCCGACGAAAAACTCTTTAAAGGCCAGGGCGATCATCCCGAAAGAAAATACCCGGTGGACAAAGGACCGCCTGTCCTCAAGGAAGATGAACAGCGCCAGCCCGATGCAGAGAAGGGCATTCAATAACGGGATAAAAGAGGGAAAGATCATCATCACCTATTTTTTGGAAATCAGAGTATTTTAGTAGAAACTCGGGCGCGGCACAATCCCCTCAATCGGGGGGGGGTCCCTGGGTAATTGGCTTCACATCGGAGAGACAAAAAGAGGTTCCAGCCATAAAAATGCCGTTTCCCGGACCGAACACCCTCCTATGGACCTGAGAACTCCTTCCATAATCATTGGATAGAATCTATCCTCCTGATTCGACCCTTGAGAACTCCTTCCATAATCGTTGGATAGAATCCATTCTTTTCTCCATTCGTGTTTCACAGGCATGTCGCTTGCGTATACCGATACGCAACATACGATAGCAACTCGTGAAAAGGGCAAACTATCCGAGAGGGTAGGACGCAAAGCCAAGAGACCGATGAGTAGGGGATCCACTTCCCACGGTTCGTCTGGTTGCCATGACGATGCCGGCGCATCTTTAGGCACAAGCCCATTCCGAGGAATGGGCTTTTTTTTACACAGACCAAACACTTTTATTGATGCATGGAGGAACAGCATGCAGACCTCATTGATCAAGCGAAGCGCTCTGATGATCATCGGGATGATCCTTCTCCTGAATTGGAAAACCCCTGCGATGGCTGCGGACGCCTCCCTCTCCTGGGACGCCAACACGGAAAACGATCTCGGTGGATATAAAGTTTACTATGGAACCTCCTCCGGCAGCTACGGCGCCCCCGTGGACGTCGGCAATCAAACGTCTTTCACTGTAAACGGGTTAAGCAGCAGTCAGACCTATTATTTTGCCGTCCGCGCATACAACACCTTGGGGGCGGAAAGCGGCTACTCTAATGAAGTCAGCAAGAGCTTCGGCGACACCGCCGCTCCGACCCTCTCCGCCATTGCGGCCGGCAGCATCACCAGCGCCGGAGCAACCATCAGCTGGAGCACCAACGAAACGGCCACTTCCCAGGTGGAGTACGGCGCCACGACCGCTTACGGCTCCCTCTCTGCGCTCAACTCAACGCTCGTCACCAGCCATAGCCGTGTGTTAAGCGGCTTGAACCCTTCAACGACCTATCACTATCGGGTCATCAGCAGAGATGCCGCCGGGAACACCGGCACCTCGGGGGACCGCACCTTCACCACCTCCGCCGCGCCCGACACCACCGCGCCGGCGATTTCCGGAATCGGCGCCTCGAATATCACCACCACCGCGGCCACAATCAGCTGGACGACCAATGAGAGTTCCGACACCCAGATTCAATATGGGACAACCACTTCATACGGAAGCTCCACGACGCTCGATACCACCTTGACCACCAACCACAGCCAACAGGTCACCGGCCTTCTCCCCGCCACCCTTTATCATTATCGCGTCCGCAGCCGGGACGGCGCCGGGAATCTGGCCACCTCGGGAGATCGAACGTTCACCACCGCCGCGCCCCCCGACACCACCGCGCCGACCCTTTCCAATATTGCCGCCAGCAACATCGCATCGACCTCCGCAGTGATCACCTGGAGCACCAATGAAACGGCGACCTCCCAAGTCGAATATGGAACGACGACATCGTATGGTTCTTCCTCCGCATTAGGCGCCACGCCGGTCACCAGTCACAGCCGAACTCTTACCAGCCTGAGCCCCGCCACCACCTACAACTACCGGGTCATCAGCCAAGATGGGGCCGGAAACATCTCGGTCTCCGGAAATAGAACCTTCACCACCTCCGCCACCCCCGATACGACGGCGCCGGTTCTCTCCGGTATCGCCGCGGGGAACATTGCTTCCACTTCAGTTGTCATTTCCTGGAGCACCGATGAAGCGGCCACCTCCCAAGTGGAATACGGGCCGACCACGGCGTACGGCTCTCTCAGCACATTAAATACGACCCTTCTGGCCGACCACAGCGCTTCGTTGACGAATCTCCAGCCGGCCACCACCTACAACTATCGGGTCATCAGCCGGGACGCCGCCGGAAACACCGCCACCTCCGGGAACAATTCGTTTACAACGGCCGCCCCGTCTTCTTCCGATACGATCGGGCCGGTTCTGTCGGCGATCGATGCGCGGGAGATGACCACGGAAGGGGTGACGATCCACTGGGGGACCGATGAGCCTGCGACCAGCGAGGTGGAGTATGGCCTGACCGCGGGATACGGAAACAGCACCGGGGTCAACGCCACCCTGTCGAACAGCCACAGCCGGATCCTTTCCGGCCTCCAATCGAACACGGTCTATCACTATCGTGTCAAAAGCGCCGATGCCCTGGGCAATCTCTCCGTGTCGGCTGATCATACTTTCACGACAAACCCGCTCACCGATTCCACCCCTCCGGCGGACGTCGAAAACTTCACCGCCGTCCCGGGGACCCAGGTGGTCACATTAAGCTGGGTCAATCCGTCCGATTCCGATTTCGTCGGGGTCCGCATCGTCTACCGGACCGATCGGTTCCCCAATGATCTTGATGATGGCGAGATCCTCGGGGACTTTTCGGGACGTACCGATGAGAGCATCACCGTCCTCCATGCAGGGTTACAGGAAAACGTGACCTACTACTATTCTGCCTCCTCTTACGATAACAACGGGAACTATCAGCACACGGCGCATGCTTCTGCAATGCCTTTCGGGTTTTCGGCGGGCAGCTCGAATGCGGACGACGACGGCGCGGGGGGCGGTGGCGGCTGCGCGATGGTTTCGCCGAACTCCGGAACCGCTTCGAGACCGGGCCATTCGGCCGACATGATCGGGCTGATTCTGGTCCTCTCGCTTGCGGCGCTTCGGAAGGGAATCAAGAAATGAACGCGGCACCGGCGATCGACTCATTAAGTATGAATCACTTACGAAGGTCCGCTACGTTGACCTTCCGATTGATCTCGGTTCACTTTTCTTATATCTTGCCGAGGATTGATCGAGAACGTTGAACGACAGGAAGATCTTGAATAAGTCGAAGCGGTATAGATTAAGTGGAGGGTGATTATAGTTGACGGGGAAAAAAGAATATAGTATTTTATATCGTTATTAACACCACATAAGTCGAAGCGTCAGAGTGGGTTGCGCTGAAGAATCTCACGCGATGGCGTAACTCAAGTTACATTTCGACCTTTGCTCAGAGCAAACCCATCGAAAGGTGGGGACGCAGAGTAACGGGGCTAAAGCTGAAAGGCCATGCCCGCCGAGCCGCCAAAGGATTCACTTGGCGGCTTTTTTATTATCTTAAGAAAATAAGAAAACATTAAGCCGGAAGGTGCATGATATGCTATTAAATAAGTTGTGGTGTAGCATTGCATATCATGATTTTATGGAATGTATGGAATTCATTGTAGGAGGTCATCATTATGTACGCGAAACACTGGGCTAAACATAAAATACAAATCATGGCTGGGTCGATTTTCCTCTTGTTGCTGGTCGCCCCTTTCCCTATATCGCTATTGGGAACAGGCGTCTCTCATGCAACAGTCCTTTTTACGCCCGACACATATTCATATACTAATGGCCAAAATCTGCCGAATCCGCCTTGGTGTGGAAGACAGTGTGGGTCAGATTCTCCTATCATTGGTCAAGCAGCGGCATCATCAACATGTGATCCGGCAGCGGCTGCTCCATTAGCTCAGTGTCTATTCTGGAACGTTAATCAGAATGATGTTCATGATCTCTATAATGAGCTCAAACCAAATGGAGGGATTGGGACACCGCTCATAAACGGTACCGTTCTCTATTTGGCCTTTCAAATGAATCTGACCCGGGTTCCTGGCTGCAATAAGGCTAACCGCGGAATCGAGTGCGATATATTCCAGGAAGGCAACGGTGTCCAATCGGGAGAAAAAGGGGTAGAGTTACGTGGTGATTCCGCCGCGGCTTTTCGATGGGGAGTTTCATTTGGACAGTGGGATTCCTATTCCGCCAATCAGAACCATAAGTTCACTGCTTGGATCTCTAATCCCAGCGGGCATTTTAACCCCTCGCTTGAACACAATGATGTCTATTATCAAAACAAGAATGGATACAGCAATACAAACCCCATCCAGCTTAGTTATGAGACCTGGTACAATTTCGTGTTCGTCATCAAGGCACAGAACACGACTGGGACCGGAGGCTACGTTCGTCTATACGTGAACGGAACAGAGATTGCTGAGTATGGACTGACCGGGTCAACCTCAACGGGAATTAAGACGTTGGGATCCTCCACGGATCTAGGCTGGATTGAGTTCGCGGGCACGCTGTGCCAGCCAGCCTACGACTGCCCAGCCCACAAACGCTACTATTCGAAGATTACTATCGCAACTGCAGCCTCAGACGTGTCCTGGGCGATGACCGATCCTGAGTCGGGCAACACGGTACCAAATCCTCCCACTAACTTGAGGGTGCAATGACCATCAGGGTAGGACAAATTTCAGTGGCTTTGGTCTCAGGAGGTATAAGTTTCTATCGAAACAACTCTAATTAGGAGGCCATACAATATCTAACCCTAGTAATTCCTCCGTTTAGTCGCGAAGTATTAGGGATTTGAACAGTCCGAAGCTGAGATTTCCATGCACTGAAAACCCACTGACTGATCATCCTAACAAGGGTGACTGGCGTGGAATATAGATCTGTTTCTTTTTTGTTCGGTCGAGTCGAGATGGTCGTTCTTTTTCAGCAACACTCGGAGAATGGCACTCCTAACTCCATTATCAATCCATTTATGATGCCCTGACGATCTTAGAAACAACGGCCCTAAACTTTCCGCTCGACGTCCGTGCAATCTCGTCGACCAACTCAACCCTAACCTTCATTGAACTCCCCAATCGTTTCCGTAACTCGGAAACGACCGTTTGTGCATGTCCCATCTGAAAATCACGACCCGGTACAATATAAAGCACAATATTTTCATAATCCTCTTGGACAATCTGAGCCTCTATAACTGATTTTAATCCCTTAAATACGGGGTCGAGTCTACCAATACGACGGCCATCTCCAGTAATGAGTGTATCATCCATCCGTCCGATGATTTGTTTAATGCTCGGAAACGATCGACCACACGCACACTCCTCGGACGATCGCACACCCACATCACCCATCTCGTATCGGATCAGCGGCATAGCATCGTTCGTAAATCCGGTGCAAACTAATCTTGCCTGTTCACCCGGCTCCGCCTCGCTTCCATCCTCCCGCAAGAACTCCACCACTCCGAACTCAGGATGGACATGATATGTACCCTTTTCGCACTGCGAAACAAACACGACCTGTTCTGCACAACCGTACTGATCCGCCACAGGACACCTGAACACCTCCTCAATCGTCCGCCGTTGATGTTCCAGCAATGTCTCGGACGACGTAATGATCGCTTTAGGAAAGATACCTGAAATCCCATTGTCCTGCATATATTTTGCGATTGTATAGATGCTGGACGGATAACTGTCGATAAAATGCGGCTGAATTTTCAGTAAGGCCTCAACATATGAAGGGAGCGTGGCGGGAGAAAGATGATACGAAGAAAAAAGATAATTATTCGATACACGATTTCGGCGCCAGAAAGGGGGCGTCTTCCTATCCGGCTCCACGAATACTCTTCCGGCAAATGTCACATTCGGGAGAGAGGGATCGATGCCGAACCACGCCTTGAACCGGCTGAAAAATGCGTACGCCCTTCTTCTTGAATCTTTATCGATGTAGATGGTTAATGTCTTTCCGGTGGTTCCGCTGGTACCGATCTTTATCAACTGACCGGATCCAAACCCGGAAGCGAGGAATGCTTCGGGGTCATTCCGAATTTGCTCTTTAGTAAGGATCGGAATTCTACAAAGATCGTCGACGCTTTTTACTGCTTGGAGGTCGATCCTTCCATCACGGACTAACTGTCGGTAATACGGAACGTTCTCAACCGCATGCCGAAACATCTTAATAAAACTTGAATCAACTAACTCTCGGATTCTGCCCGCATTGAAATATTGTGACGCTAAAAGTTCACTTAGATATCGGTTGTGATTTCCACCGTAACGTTCATTGTATAATTTGTATCCGTATGCAGAGACAAGTACATCTTGTACAGCCACGGGAGCGGCGAAATACAACTGTTCAATGATCTTATTCATTAGATGAACCACTTTTATTTATACAACAACTGTACACCCTAGATACAAATAATCTCTCCGTATCAGAGTGCATAACCTAAACACAAGCCATAAATTACAGTGTGTTTATAATTGCTACCATGCTTTTCGAATCTATTTCCCAGTTGTATTTCTCCTGGACCGCTCTCCTTCCATTTTCTCTAAAACTCATCCGTTTGGACTCATTTGTTAATTCGATTAAACAGTCTCTAAAATCGACCGGATCTAGGTCTTTATAAACCAAACCGCATCCGGTTTCTTTGATAATTCTTGAAACAGGTCTTGTATTGGATGAAAGAACAGGTATACCGCAAGCCATATAATCAAAGAGTTTATTAGGAACCGTATTATTCCAATGACCACATACATGATGGGGGACGAGACCGACATCGCTTGAAAGGATATATTCGGCGATCTTGGTATTATCAACCCAACCTTTAAATTCTATAAACTCTTCTATACCGAGTCTTTTTGCTAATTTCTTATAGTCATCTTCAGCCTCCCCTGTACCAACAACACACAGGGAAATCGGACTTTTATGATCTTTTATAAACAACGCAAGTCCCTCAAACGGAGTCGTCAGTCCTCTCCCCTTTGTTAAATATCCGACATAGATCATTTTTAATTTATTACCCGAATCTTTCTTTGAAACAACTAGATTCGGATTGAACTTGGCTAATGGAGATGTATTACTCACGATCGAAACCTTCCGAGGATCCGCTCCCTTCGCAATCAACCGTTCCCTTGCCTCTTCAACGACGACAAAAATATGGTCAATTCTTTTTATCACTATTTTTTCAATTACATCAGCAAAATATGGGTTCCGCACAACCAAGTTTTGAAATCTAAATATACCGAATTTCCAGAGACTTCGAAGTAACTCAGGATAACATTCCGCCATATCCAGAAACACAGGAATTTTATAAAACCGACCTACAGCGATTGCAGCCAAAGCCAATGGCAGATCTCTTACCACGATGAAATCGATTTTGTTATTTTTAACACAGTCCGATATTGCAGATATCCATAATGGATTAAAAAAAGCCGGAAAATTAATGACCTCATTTAACTTCCCAAATTTTTTAGAAACTGCAGGCAGTCTCTTTATTTTGATACCGTTCAGATCTTCATCTCTGATCCTTCGAGACTCATTTCTACAGACGATAAATACATCGTGCTCTTCGGAGGACAACACATTTGCAATTTTTTCTACCCTGATGTCCCACGGGTAATCTTCTTGATATACGACGCAAATACGTTTTCTTTTCTTTTCCATTTTTTTTGATTCGACCTATGGATAAATTGTCTAAAACTCAAAAACCTGCATTTGACAGTTTTTCAATAGCTCACTTTTTCGGAATAAAGGGATTCAACATTTTTGATATAACCATCAATAGCAAACTTGCTGTAAACAGATAATTGTCCTTTCTTTCCCATCTTCAATCGTAATACTTGATCCCCGATCAACATAGATAAAGCAGTCACCATCTCTGCCTTGTCACCTTTCGTCACGATAAAACCGCTATTACCGTTTTCGACGATGTCACTTACTCCTGAAACATTTGTCGCAACTACCGGCAAACCTTCGCGCTGCGCCTCTAAAATAGCCATTGGAAATCCTTCGTAGTTCGAAGAAAGAACAAATATATCTGCCTTTTTGAGGATGCTTTGTATATCGTTCCGCCATCCCATAAAAAGAACACTAGACTCGATATTTAACTTTCTTACTTTTGCTTCAAGTGACTGCCTCTCTTCTCCATCTCCTACAAACCAGAGCACTGATTCAGGATATTTATTAACCGCTTCGGACCAACAATCTAATAAATAATCATAGTTTTTTTGTGACGATAGCCTTCCAACAGTAATCACAATGCATCCTTCACCCCGATTTATTGTAGAATGATCTTCTTTCAGAGAGAACGAAATGCCATTATTTATGACGGAGACATCATGGACATCCCGATAGACGTGGTTTATGATTTTTTTTATATACGTAGACACACAAATGACATGCGGTTGAGCCCATTGTAGATAACATCTTTCTGTAAACCTTTTCAAAAGGCTCTTCCCATCTTTGTTGTAAAAATAGGGATAGTCGTTATGAATCGTGGTAACGGCCCTTATATTTTTCATCCCACCAAACAGCGCAAGAAAACCGGTCAACATCCTTGGAAAATACGAATGTGTATGCACTACATCCGGTGCTATTTTTTTTATCAAACGGAAGTAATCCAAGAAACTTCTGAACACTGAAAGCTTGCCGGACTTGAGAAAAAAAATGGATACATTTCGGGTTTGTCCAATTTTATAAAGATCCTCATCAATCGTATCGAACACCGCAACAGAGTATTGAATGTCAGGATTCGTTGAGCAGAGAATTTGATTTTTAATTACCGTAATGATTCCACTTTTTGCATAATGAGCAACGTGCAACACCTTCATAAAGGAAGAACCTTTTTTAAAAACTTTTCCCAAAATACCATGGCTAAGACGCTAAACTTTACTTTATGTAGCCTTCTCATCAGAAATAGTATTTTTTTGTATACGGCACTCTTTTCACATCGATTGTACTCGACATAATAGTTTAAACAACTTTCTTCAAGATCCTGATAGTTATCATAATAGTCCTTGTTGGAAATATCTGAGACGTAAGACAAAAACGCCTTTTCGTCGGAGCCTGTGAGAGGAACAGGCTGATATCCACTGTTAATGCGTATCGGGATCAGATCATAAGAAATCTTTTCGCCTCTCTGTAATGTCACCTTCACAATGGCACTTCTGACGTACTCTTTCTCCCATAAACAATCAAATACAAAGTTTCCAAGGCTATAAAAAATAAGCCCGCTCTTATATCGTTCAATCGCCTGAAAGACGTGAGGATGATGTCCAAATATGACATCGGCGCCATGATCGATCATAGCTCTCGCCATTTCGATTGTGTGAAGGGAAGGACGATTTATTATTTCAAGACCCCAATGGCAAGATACAACGACAAAATCGACTTCTCTTTTTAATCTTTTGATATCATTAATCACATTTCCGAGGTCCCCAAGGGCATACAACGGCCTTCCACCGTAATAGTTCTCTCTGACGAAAGAGTACCCCAAAAAACCAAGTTTGATATCTTTAATTCGATGCACCACCGGGGCTGCGGAGTAATCGTCCTCACCGGCAAGTCCTAAGACAAGCAAGTCCTTTTTTTTCAGGAGTTCTGTGGTTTCTTTAAACGCATCAACGCCATGATGCAAGCTGTGATTATTTGCAATATTCAAGATATCAAAACCGCCATCGGAGAGGGTGTCTACGGCGCTCGGAGAGCCGCGAAAAAACATCGATTTAATATTTCCTCTTTCCGCGCTCGCATCGGATAGGACAGACTCTAAATTTCCGAAGGTGATGTCGGATTCCCGCAGTAGGGACCTTACGAATTGAAAGATATAATGGTTACCTCTTTTCTCGATGATATCCCTGATTCCAAATCCAGCCGTAAGGAGATGGTTTCCCAAAGTGATATCACCAACCGCTAATATATCTATTTTGTTCGTCATTGATTGTGCTTACCGGCAGATTACAACAATATCATTATCATTCTAACAATGCCCGGAATAATATATTCTTCAATAATCATAATTCGGCCTAAACCTACTGAGATAACTGCGTGTCCCAGACAACTCAATCGCAAAAAATAAATTCGAGAAACGGCCGCTCAATCCAAGTGACGAATTTTCCCGTATGTGGCTCCTCCTTATTTCATACGGACGAGTACTGTCAACATTTTTCCCCTGCACACATGTAAAAGCACCTACATATCCAGCCTTTTTAGCAATCTCAATAATTTGCTCATCATAGTTTCCATTGGGATACGAAAGGAACTCGACAGGATACCCGGTCTTATCCTGGATACACTTTTTTGACTCAAAAATCTCTTCTTCCACTCGTTCTATCGGTAATCTCGTTAGGATTTCGTGACCTTTTGTATGAGATCCCATTCCAATATTATTTTCCACCATTTCCCGGACATCAGACCAGGAAAGCATCATGGGATCAACAGGGTTCGGCCGAATGCCGAGAACCGTATTCAGTTTCAGAACCAATCCCTCGTTTTGCTGAACGTCAAAATTCTTAAGGTAAACGACTAGATCGTGAATCAAATCTTGCCTGCGGTCATCCTGAATGTGAGAGATCCGTTTGATCATCTCATTTACATTAGAGGGATACTCCATGACTAAACGGTCCAGCAATCCCAGGTCGATCCCGCCCCTTACTTTACTGAGGAGATCACCCAGTTGTTCATGCCAAAACGCCCTGCTGGTTCCAATAAAATCAGTTGTCAGAAAAATGAGCGCCGGAATATGGTGTCTCTTTAGAACCGGATAGGCATAGGTATAATTATCTTTCCAGCCGTCATCAAATGTAATCAAACATGATCTCGGCGGGAATTCCATGCCTGTATTGATGATTTGAGCCACCTCATTCGGGGAGAGAAGGCGATAATTCTCCTTTAAAAAACACATCTGTCGATCGAAGACATGCTCGGATACCTTCAACGCATCATTTAAATCGGGTTGACGAGGCACGCGATGATATGTCAACACCATAAGACCATTACTTTTCTTTAACCCAATGGTTAAAAAATAAAGGCTTAACAAAATTATTTTTTTAAGCGCCGCCTTCGGTTTTGACATCAGGTCAGTTTATCCGGTGACAACACACGTTCACAATGAGACACCATCTTGTCAACGACGATATCCCAATTAAATAGTTCCGATGTTTTTCGAAATCCGTACTCCCCCATTTTCGCCGCAAGCACCGGGTCTCGCAACAGCATCACAATACGGTCGGCCAGGTTCTTGGAATCGTTTACCGGGACGACCCAGCCTCCGCGACCCTCTTCAATAATTTCGGGCATTGCACAAATATTTGTACCGATGCACGGAGTTTTGAAAGCGAATGCTTCGGCAAAGACAAGGCCGAATGGCTCGTAGAAGGAGGGCAAGGCAAAAACCGATGCGCGACGAAAGTAGTCTGCCAGTGTTGCCTTATCCGAAACTCTCCCAACTGTCTCGACACCATCTTCGCGCACGTTTATATTAGAACCGATGACGACAAGTCGAGCATCTTTGACCTCTTTCTTCACCCTTCGAAAGGCCTCTAATAAAACGGGCCCACCCTTTCTTTCAAAATTAGCACCCACGAAAAGAATCGTTCTCCCATCATATTCCTTCTGAAAATTCTCTACCGGAAGATTCGTTCCCGCATAGACGGTCACGATCTTATCCGGCGAAATCTGAAAATCGCGAATCAAGGATTCTTTTAGCCAATTACTCATAGTAAAAATCAGCGCTGCAGATTCATACACCCGCTTCTCTCGCCTAACTGCACGCTTCAGCGCATTACCGGAATAATGAGCACCCTGAGACAACGCGCCCCCGTTGGAGGCCAACAACACATTGCTGTCGTGATAGCTAACGAAAGGCGGAGCTTTCTCAGTAGGGGGCACGAACATTGCCCCATCTTGGAAAACTAAATCGACGTCGAGTTCTAATTGATTAAGCACCCTTCGGGCTTGCGCGGAACGAATATCAAACGCCCAAGCGTTCTGATGTAACTTATTGCCCCATCGTCGGCGGTTAAATGAAAACGTGCCTAATGCGACACATGCCTTACGGATGCCTCGTAGATCCAAATCGAATACGCGAATCAGATCACATTTCTGCTTCAATTGGGAGAATAGACTATAATTTACCCCCGACCGTGTTTGGGGGTTAAACGCATCCCCTAGTGTTAATCCGACCAACCGGATCTTTCTTTTCATCCTACCAACTCGCGATACAACGTAATATACTGATCGGCCATACTCCTGGATGAAAATCGTCCAATCACCGTCTCACGACCCATCTTTCCTATTTGCTCCGCCCATTGACCGTCACGATACATCGTTGTTACTGCGTTAGCAAGAGCTTGAGGATCGCAGGATGGAACCAAGACGCCGATATCAGGTGTCTGAATAACCTCTCGAATTCCTCCTACGCTCGTGGCGATGACCGGTTTCCCCGCCGCCATTGCCTCCAACAGAGAAATTGGCATCCCTTCGGATAAAGAAGGAAGCACGTAGACATGAATCAACGAGAGAAAGTCCCTAACATTGTGAACATATCCAATCAATTTTGCTCTTTTCGCTAGCCCCAGATGCTCAATCAACCCCTGCAAGGGATCCCTCAATGAACCTTCTCCGGCGATGAGTAAGCGGCTTTGAGGGATTTGCGGCAAGATAGACGCCATCGCCTGGATGAGATATTCGTGCCCCTTCACAGGAGCAAGCCTTCCAATCGCTCCGATGACATAATCATCCGGACCAAGACCGTAATGTTCCCGGAGAACCTGGACATTAGGAATGTGCCCGTCGCTCAGAGGCTCAATTCCATTGTAGATCAGGCGCACTCGATGGCCTTTTAATCCTCTTCGATCCAAATCATCAACAACGGCTTGTGAAACGGCCACCACGCGGTCCATCCTCCGTAAGGAAAGACCATCCAAGAACTCGTATGATTTCGTCTTAAAGTTGCCTGTTTGCTTTGCCCATCCGTGAACGCTCGAGACCAATCCAAATTTTCTCAACAGGACCAGACTCATCATGATATTCGGCTTATAGCCATGGCTGTGGACGATGTCAACACCTTCGCTGCGCACGTACTGTAATATTTCATTAATTCCATCCAACTGGAGGCCCCGTTTCATCACGAAATACCGAACGGGCAACCCCCTCCTCTGCGCCTCGATACCCACTTCCGGCGTCTTCCCCCTTAACTCGCTGATGCAACCCAATATTCCAGGATAGTTTGAATCTCGCAACTCATTCAGCAAGGATAGAATGACCTTCTCTGCACCATACAGACCAGCGCTGTCAATGAGATGGAGCACCCTACCCAATGTTATGGCCCTTTCCGGACAGGACAACCCGATACAACTGTTCATATTCCATTACTGTTTTATCCAATCCAAATTGCATCTCGGCACGAGTCCTGCTCTGCCTCCCCAACTCAATCATGCGGTCCGGATCGCTCAAGAGATCCGTGACCAACTGAATGAATGCATTCGAATCATTGAGGGGGAAGAGAGCGCCATTCTCGCTACCGACCAACCGGCCATTTCCTCCGACGGCGGACGCGACAATCGGAAGGCCGCACGCCATTGCCTCTAAAATCGTCATAGAGGTCCCTTCGCTCAAAGACGTGCAGGCATACAAATCGAACGCCGGCATGACCTTCTCGATATCCGTCTTCGAACCGATAAAAACGATCCGATCCTTACAACTGGTGTTTCGTGCAATCTCTTCCAACTCCTGCCGACAGGGACCGTCGCCGACCACAATCAACTTACACATGGGTGCCCTGCGACATATTTCCGGCATACTGCGGATGAAAAATCCAAGATTCTTGATAGGATCCAATCTGCAAACGGTTCCAATAACCCGATCCTCATCCGTCACGCCCCACTCACTTCTCAAACGGCGGCGCTGATTTTCGTCCATCGGCATAAAACGCGAACAGTCGACCCCATTGATAATGGTCGCCAGTTTTCGTCTGGACACATTTACAACAGATGCCAGATACTCCGTGAGCTCGCTCGACACCCCTACCACACGATCCATCAACCACGAGGAAAATCGATCCTCTAGACGGGCCGTTCGTTTGTCGGGGAGCAGGCGACCGTGGTCCGTATGAATAATGCCGGCGACCCGCGCAGCTTGTCCGGAAACAGCGCTGTAGAACGAGCAGCCATTTTGGGAATGGATCAGGTCCACTTTGTGGAGCGCCAGGATCTTATATAACCCGCGAAGGACTTTCCAATCGATCGGTCCAGGTCGGCGGTTGAGCACATAAGTGGGGATGCCCTCTTTTTCTAGTTCTCCGCCAAAAATACCCCCATGGTCTAAACAAATTAAAATCGGTTCAAATTGTTCACCATTGATCCGGCGGATCAATTGACTGACTACCCGCTGCAGACCGCCAAAATGTAGTTCCAAAGCAACATAGGCAATTCGCACTTTGCGCATCTTCATCCCAAAGTTCTATTCGACTTGCCATGCGTCCACAGCAATTCTTTAATAATTGCGTCTAACGCGAGCGCCTGCGCTTCCCAGGAATATCGACCTTCGGCGCACTTTCTTCCTGAAACACCTAATTTTTTCCGTCGTCCTGCATCTGAAAGCAACGACAGGGTGGCGCTCGCAAAATCCTGCGGAGTATCCGCCATAATCACGTTCTCCCCATTCACCGCATCCAGGCCCTCACAACTAATCGATGTCGCCACGATAGGTTTTTCCATCGCCCAGGCCTCGAGAATCTTATTCTTCACTCCAGCTCCCGATAAAAGCGGGCAAACATACACACTCGCCTCATCGAAATACCTTCGAATGTCCTCCACAAGTCCTGTCACCTTGACATTAGGGTGTTTACGCGCAAGGGCGCGAATTTCGTTATCAGGATTCCTCCCAACGATAGTCAAGGTCGCTTTCGGTTCCTGTTTTACAATAAGAGGAAGCACTTCATTCATAAAATAGATTGCCGCTTGTTTGTTCGGTTCAAAATCCATCACCCCTGTAAACAACATTGAATGAGGCTCCACACTGACGCTACGGTCCGGCTTAAAATATTCCGTATCCACACCGTTGGGAACAACCCACGCTTGTGACTGGCCAATGCGTTTCCTTGAAAATGCGAAATCAACCGCGGAGATAAAAATAATATTTTTAGCGATGGGAAAATGAACTTTTTCGTAACGCCGCGACCAAAGATATTGCAGATAACTTTCGATTTTCCGCTTAAAACCTTTCTGCGTACGCATGTAGCTTTTCATCGCGAGAGCAGGAGAATCCAAAATATCTACAATGTAGGGCACCGGACTTGACGTTTTATAAAAATACCAAAACATTGTATACCCGGCAAAAAAAACAAGATCATATTGTCGTGAATTAACAAGACGATTTACGGTATCGAACATCTCGGTGGAATAATATGGAAGTCCCAAGCTGATCATGGATGGGTAAGCGATGTTAGTGATTTTGCTGAACTTGCCTCCCGCGCTTACCCTAGTCAGGCTAGACTCTGGAACAATGATCACGTCTTCAAAACATGGCCCCAGTTGATGGATCGCTTTTTCACGGTCATTGGGGACTTGGTCATCGCCAAACGTTAGAAAATGGAACCGGTATCCGTCCGAGAAATGCTTAAAAAGGTTGTAGGTCCGCAATTGATGGCCATCTGTCGGCGGATAAGGATATCGCGGGGCCAGGACAAGGATAAGTGGGGTCTTTGTGTCGAGACTCATTTCCCTATCACCGCCTTGATGTACAGTTTGTCTTCCGCATCAAAGACGCCGACGACGAACAAAAGAACCAGATACACAGCAGCTCCTCCGATGATGGCCAGGACCATATTGAAGATCAAGAGATACCTTACCGTGAAAACCATTGCTATAACATTGACCACAAGCCGCAGAACATTGAAGTCCAGCACATAGCGGAGACGATGCTGCCATAAAACCGCCATAATCGCAATGACGACGAAAAATTCGGTAAGAACCGATGCGTATGCCGCTCCGATTATTCCATACTCTCGGATAAACAAAAAACTCAACACAATATTAATGATACATGCCCCGGCCATCACTTTGACCTGTATTGACTCCATATGGACCGAAAATAAGAGGCTTGACAATATTTGGGCAAAGAACGTAAAAACCCAAAAGAGGATATACACCTGAAGTACCGGAATCGAATCGAGAAATTGCGGGCCGTAAATCGTGAGGATCACGTCTTTCGCCACGAGCAGCGTTCCAAAAGTCGCTCCGACCGTTAAGACCAGAATGTATTTCGTCATCTTCTGGTAGGTTTTGTTTAATGCCTCTAGCGAATTCCCGTACATTCTCGAAAAAGCAGGATATATAGAGGAATTAAGAGCTGTCGGAATAAAGTAGAGGCCCTCTACCAGAGCGATTGCTGCCATATACAGTCCTATGTTTTGTTCCGAAACCATCTTTGACAACATTAAAATGTTAATCTTGTGGTAAATCATAGTCAAAAGAGCGGAAGCATAAAACGGAATACCCTGACGGACCAGTCCAATCCACAGCTTAGGCTGAAACCGTAACCGCAACGATCCAAGCTCTCGATGAGCAAACGCCACCATTGCCACACTAGACGCCGCATGTCCTATTACGAAAGCCGAGACAATTCCCCAAAAACCGGTTCCCGAATAAACCGAGACAACGATGACGATAGCGGTGAGAATCCGGAAGATGACTGAAAGAAGGGCATTTATATATAACTTTTCCTGAGATTGAAAAAGTGCATTCAGCGATTCGTTAATCACTTGGAAAAATAACCCTGCACAGAGAACATAGATCACACGGATCGTCTCATCAGGGTAATTCAATGCGTGGGCCGACACAATCACCGCTACAATTGTGAATAATGCCAGGATTGCTTTGAGCGGAATGATATCCAATATCAGATCTATGTTTTTTCTGTCTCGAGCCGCTTCTCGGATAAACAAGCTCTCGATTCCAAAGTTTGCGAGGGCACTTAAGAACAAAATATACGACAAGCCAAACGTATATCTCCCATACAACTCCGGTCCGATGCTTCTCGCAATAATGGCGGTCGTTCCAATTGAAATCGCCATATTAAGGACCGATGACATCGTCATGAAAATAGTATTTGTGACAATCCGCTTTCCACTTGTCATGAAGGACCTTCTGATCTTTGTGATCGTTTCGAAATTTTGTAAATTTGAATGGTCGGCCCACTTTGCGATGGAGAGGGCTTAAATGTCTTAATTAACGTCAATTCCTGATCCAACGCTTCGTATAAGGCAACCGATTTCGGAAATTTTAAACGCCAAGCTGGCTCTACAAGCCAGTCGCGTACGATATCGGCGTTATGAATAAAATAGTCAAACCCATTTTCTCGATAATAATCAAACGATTCTACCTCTCGTCCCAACTCAGTCGTTGTAATATCATAGGTGATCTCAGGCATATTTTGAAGCAACAACTCAAAATAGATCGACGCGTAGGAATCTACAATTTTAACCTGGGGAGAATCATAGGTTTCCCCCTCTTTCAAATTTCGAATCACATTCAGCTGCGCCTCGAGCTTCTCGCGAGACTGACTGATTCGAGGCCCCGATGTAATCATCGTATGCCCCGCATCGATCAAGATCTTACTGCCCGCCGGAATATTCTCTTCGATCCACTTTTTCGAGACCTTGCTCGTGTTGTCCTCCGTCAGACGAACCGTATATGCCGCTGAATTGCGGAAGGGGTAAAATACCATCACAACACAAACAACCGCGATCGCCGTCGCCTGCAATCGTTGATCGGATACGAACCGCTTGATCGTCACGTCGAGCAGACGCCCGCTCAGCAAAAATAAGGCGGGAAAGAGGGTCATCAAGTAGCGATCCATAATGAGAAAGTCGGAATTCGCAAGAACGAGGAAAATGACAATCACAAAAGTCAGGAGAATAGTGTCCCAGCTCTCTCTCCGATAAACCGCGTAGAAAAGGCCACACGCAGTCAATAGGAAAAGGGGAAGGCCGAAATCTTTTTGAAGGACCATCAAATAGGTGAAATAGGCGTTTCCTCCCACGGCGTAGGAAACTTCGTCGTAAACGTTCGTATAGATCCCGTATTGCCAAACGAAATACATCACCCATTGCTTGAAGGCGACAATAATCGCAGGATTGCTGATCAACAGGCCGGCCGTAAAGGCGGCGGTGGAATAAAGAATTTCTCTGGAAAAGATCGAGCCCTTTATCGATTTCCGCTCTTGATAGCACCTGAAGAAGTGGGCCATGAGAAAAATGATCCCGATCCCCCCGCCGATGATCTTGATGTTGATGGTGACCGCCCCCAGGAAGGCGGCAATGGCGTAATCGTTCAGACGCCCCGATTGGAAAAACCGGACGATGAAATAGAAAGAGAGAAGAAAAGAAAAAGGTCAGGGGGACATCGGTCCCCACGAGATGGGAGGTCCAGACATGAAGGGTATTGACAGTGAGAAAGGCGGCCGCGATGAGTCCGACCGTTTTGTTATAGAGCGATTTTCCGATGAGGTAGAGGAGAGCGATCGATACCGTCCCCATGGTCGCCACCGTATAGCGGCCGATCAGAAAAAGCGGATCCATGTTTCTGATGATCTTCGCCGCGAAATCCATGGGGCTGCTGAAGAGATTGGTCAGATATCCGATGATGAAATAGACGCCGTATTCGACCGCCAATATATTTTGAAATCCTTTTTTGTGCCATCGGTTCGTGTTAAATTTTCCCGAAGCGACCCGGAGCGCTTCGAACACCTCATTATATTCATCCGTATTCTCGGCGTTGTGCAAGCCGTAATACCTCAGAACGGCGCCGAAGAACAGAATCGCCAAAAGAACTTTGACAGACGGATCATCACGGACATAATCGATTGCGTTGTAAGCCTTTATCCTGATCGTCGTCAAAATCGAATCTTGATTTCTCGGGAAGCTCGGAACGTCCGCTCCCATCGGAATCCGCTCATCGCTTTGAGATACTTCATCCAAATTCGGCATCCTTCTTTTCACGAGGTCCGCAGCTCCTTTCTTCCGCCCGCTTTGATATATTCGACGCCTCCGAGAATGCTGACCGAAACGACGATGGCAAACCACAAGAGGGAGAGGCTCAGCGCCTCCTCTTGTGTCGCCCCGATCATTGTAAAGAGCAGCACGAAGGCCCCCTCCCTGACACCTAAACCGGAAAGGGAAAGGGGGAACATCGAAGCGGTCGTGGTGAGAGGATGAATATAAAAAAGTAACCGAGAGGAACATCGATTTGAAGCCCTCTGGCAATCACATAATACCCGATGATCCCGCCGATCTGAACAACCATCGAATAGAGAAAGATCTTTACCAGCATTTTGTGGAATTTTTTATAGCTCATCAGAACATTGTAAAAATTATCTATCTTTTCGGCGACACGATGTAATCGGGTCCGTTTTAATAGATTCAGCATCCAGCCGTGCATCGCGTCGACCCAGAGGACAAGGCTGAGGAGAAAATACCCCGCCACAAAAATCCCCAAAACGATCGGAAGCCCCGTATCCTTAATCAGTGGATAGCCGGCAACAAGCCCGGCCAATACGATAAATATCAGCGCCGTAAAGCCGGAATATCTGTCCATAAAGATGGAGGCCAAGGAAGCCCCCTTTCCGGTCACCTTGTAGAGATAATACCCCTTCACCGCGTCCCCTCCAATCATCGTCGGAAGAAAGTTATTGAAAAACATTCCGATAAAATAGATGGAGAGAAGGTTTCGATAAGGGATATCGACATCTTTTTCCAAGATAATCGACCACCGGTAAGTCGAGACGCACTGCACTCCGATAAAAATGCAGGCGCCGAGCAAAACAATGCCCGGATGGACCGAACGCATTTTTTCCCAGAGCGAACTGATGTCTATCTTCAAAAAGAGGGCATAAAGAATCACCAGGCTGATGATCGATTTCAACGCCGTTATGGAGCTACTCTTCTTCATCTTCCGAGTATTTTCTTTACGATAAAGATCGGTTTGCTCTGCGATTCGTGATACGTTCTCGCCAGCATCTCTCCCAACAGCCCCATGCCGATCAGCTGCCCCCCCAGAATAATTAACAGGATCGAGAGAAGCAGGAGCGGCCTTCCGCCGATGTCTTTACCGATGACAAGTTTCTCATACGTCAAATAAAGGGCCATCAAAAAACCGAGGGCTCCGGATAACAATCCGGCGGGGCCGAACGCCTGTATCGGCCGGGTGGAAAACCCCTGGAGAAACTTGATCGTAATGAGGTCCAAGATTACCCGGATCGTCCTCGATATGCCGTATTTGCTCTTCCCGAACCGCCTGGCATGGTGTTTTGTTTCCACTTCGGTGATCGAGGCGCCGACCCAGTTGGCCATGGCCGGAATAAACCGGTGCATCTCTCCATAGAGCCTGACATTCTTTACAATCTCTTTTCGATATAACTTCAACGTGCAGCCGTAATCGTGCAGGTAGACCCCCGTCACCTTCGATATGATCCAGTTGGCGATCTTGGAGGGTAATTTTCGGCTGAGAAATTTGTCCTGCCTGTTCTTTCTCCACCCGCTGACGACATCATAATCTTTGCTTGCTTCAAGGAGTTTCGGAATGTCGGTCGGATCGTTTTGGAGATCGGCGTCCATCGTAATGATGACCTCCCCTTCCGCATAATTAAACCCGGCCGCCACGGCGGCGGTCTGTCCGAAGTTTTTTCTGAATCCGATCACCACCACCGTTTTGTCCTTCGCTTGTATCTCCGACAAAATCGAAAACGATTTATCCCTGCTCCCGTCATCGACTAAAATGATCTCGTACTCCCTGTCCAATTTCTCCATCACATCTTTGATCGCCGCATAAAGATGGGGAATGCTCTCTTCTTCATTGTAAATAGGAATAACGATCGACACTTTTTCTTTCATGCAGAAAACTCTCCTAAGCTCAAAGAGGACTATCCGTGCTCGAATCAATCCCTTTAGATAAACGCACTTAAACCCGATGATTTTTCGCCAAAACTTTATTGGATTTTCTTCATACTCAGAGACAACCCCCGGTCCGGCATCGCCGCCGTCTCTTTCAGAATTTTTCTCTTGCAATTTCCCAAGGCCACCGCGAGGGAACACATCAACCAGAAATAAGGATAGTATAACACTGTAATGAAAGCGCCGCTCACGAGAAAACCGATCATGCCGCCCAAAAGAGCCATACTGAGATTACGGCAATTTCGCAACTTCTCAGCCGCCGAGGCATCGACGATCTTTCTATCAAATCGAAGTTCCTTATAAAATTGATAGAGCATAGTCGTGAAGAGGAGTACTCCGATCGATCCCAGCTCGGACAGCAGCGTGAAGTATAATGAATGATTCACTCTTCCGTAGGCCTTGGTGACGCCTCCAAAAATCGTATCATCAAACTCAACCCGGGTGCCGGCATATTCTGGAAGCCATACCCCATAATTGTTAATACCTACACCAATGATCGGGTGATCGATAAATTGTTCAACCGCCACTTTCCAGAAAAAAACGCGAGCTGCGCCTGAACCGCGTTCGGTCGATTCCGAAAATGTTGACATCTCATCCCAAAAAGATTGCGGCGCAAAATATAACATCCCTAACGAAATAAACAGGACGATCAATGCGGATTTAAATTTATTGATCGGCAATCTAAACCAGGCGAATAACAATACCGTAGCCAGGCCGAGAAATCCCCCCTGGAAGGAGATTGAGAGATAAGCGTGGGAATAATAAAAATGATACATGCAATAAAATAATAACTCTTTTTAAGCTTATCTTTTTCTCCTATCCCCAAGAAAAGGGCAAAAGTAAGAAAAACATTCATTGCTAAGGCTAGGTCGTTTTCATCCGCATAAATTGTCACTCCGTGCGCAATTCCTTGTCCCTTGATACTCAAAAGAGCGATAAAGATCCCCCCAGGAGATAAATCTTAAAAATAGAATAAATTCTCTTTTCACTGTCGGCGAACGTAATCGTTCCCAGGCAGGTAAAAAATAAAAGAGCCATACCCTGCAAAGTCCCTCGGCTTAACCCATTGTTTCTGGCAAAATAGCTTGAAACCATCATTAAAATGAGGAAAAAAGGAAGCTTTTAGTGATCGGATTTTCCAGCCTTTTGTCTTTGCTCGATAACCATAAAAAAAACAAGACCACTTGGGTCAATGATATCAGCGGGGCAATAAATTTAAACCCCGGAATCGTCCATTCCGGCTTGAAGGCGATGAGCACCCACACCAGGTATAAAACAAAAAATTGAGTCTTTTTGTTTTCCACCTGAGATTGTGGCCTACTTAAGGGAGTGATTGTTATTAAGGATGTTTTCATTTCGAGTGGCTGGGCCTAATTCCGTTCAACATACTTTTAGGCGATCGCGTCGAAGGGAAATGTCTTGATCTCATCAAAGTGTCTTTCCGATATCCCTTGACACCGGCCTCGCCGGATTACCGGCATAAATCGAATTTTCCATAACGTCTCTTGTAATTACTGAGTGTGCCGAAATAATAGAATTATTGCCGATGGTAACCCCTTTGAGAACGACGCAATTCGCGCCGATCCAGACATTATTTCCGATCTTGACGGGACGGACCTCCTCTTTTTCAACCGGCATCCCTAAAAGTCTTTTTTGCGGATCGATAGGATGATCATCGCTATCCATAATGATGCAACCGGGAGCGATCATACAATTGTCGCCAATGATCACCTCTTTGGCCACGCTAACCGTCGTTCCATAACCGAGGGACGAATTATTTCCTATCCTCAAGATCGGTTCATCAAAAACTTTGCTCGCACCGATGGTGGATCTTCCAATAATGACATTGTCCCCCAGGATGATTTTTAGATGGCTTCCCACGATGTAGGGTATTCCATTCGGCAGGCGTAAGTTCCTGCCGACTTTTTCGCATCTCGCCTTAAAAAGAGGGACCGCCCAAAAAACACTGATGAACCATCTCAATCCCTCTTTTACAAGATGGTCCAGGTGATACAAGGGAAGGTGTATCGGTTTAATCGATGGAACATTAAAGGAAAGAACAAACTTTCCAAGATCATACAAGAAAGAATAAAAGGAATTTTCCTTCCGCTTAATTTTTAAGATGACTTGACTCAACATTTCTTACATTCCTAACCTGGACGTTGTTTTTTCTCGTGTTGGATTTCGATCTTCCGATAAACGGGCAGAAGCCGATTGGGAATACCCGGAAAATGAATCGTATTTCAAGACGACGACTTATCTTTCACGGCAGTTGCCAGAAGAAGCCCGCCTAATTGGTTCAAAATCGGCACTTTCTCAGCGAGCCTTGAGAAGAACACCCTACCAGGTTTAAATCGGCTGACGTACGGCACCCAAATGACGACTGTTTTCATCTCTATTGTTGAAAAATATTTCTCCAACTCCCGTCTCAGAGAACCCCTTGTAAATCTCTGAAAAAAGATTCCATTTTCGTATTCTTCCGCAACACTGACCCCTCTTAGAATTTCTCGAATGTCATGATGATGCGTGCTGACGACGTATTTTCCATTTCGTTTCAGCGCCCGGGAAACCGATTCGTTCGATCGAGAACGAATCTGGGGAGAAGGAAGATTGGAATAGGCCGTCGAGAAAGCCAGGTCGAAACTTTCCTCCTTTAATTTCAAGTCGCCGGCATCCGCCCGAACAAACCCCACGTTCCGGTCTTCGGGTAAAGACCTTGCATTTGCGAGGAGCGACTCTTTTGAAAAATCGACGGCCAAAATGGAATTGCAGCGCTCGGCCAACGGTCTCGTGTATCTTCCGGTTCCGCAACCGATTTCCAGCAGAGATCTACCGTCTGTCTTTCCCAGCTGCCCCAATGTCGTTGGAAGCTCCATCCGATCGATTTCGGAGAGGGCCGTAATCTCGTTTGATTCAACCCGTTTATGGGCTTCAACATCCCGGGCCGCCATTTCAAAGTGATTGCGCTCATCCAATGGCGCGGCGTCTTCAAGCATCTCCAGAATTCCATCCTGGATTTTATAAACGACGCCGCACTTCTCACAATGGACTTTTCCCTCGGCGATGAAATCTGCCCCCTCCTCCGGCCCATCCAAACGAAGACGCCCTCCGTCCTTACTACATCGGACCGTATCGATCAATCGGACCGGAAACCCTTTGATGACCGCTGCGAAAACAATGAGATTCCGAACGCGACGGCCGTACTCTGAATCTTTTTCCAATATTTCGGGAAACAACAAAAACAACGGACTGAATAAAACGACCACGAGAATCATCATAAAAACCTCCCTGCAAACGAACGGTCTTTGTATTTACCGCTACGGCTCCCTCGGCATCATCCCGACCGACACCTGCGGGAGCGCTGTCTTCGAGGTCAGGAAATTGATTTTCATTGTGCCCTTGTAGTAGGTCATGAAATTGTCGAGTTCCATGAGCATCTCCGTAATCGTCGGGTACATGGAGACCCGCTCCAGATTGTATCGATCGCTTCCCGTCGTGACCTTGCCTCCGTAGTCCGAACAACAGCAATCAAAACCGGCCGCGCGCACGATGTCCAAGACGTCGTCGCGAATAGCATCGGCCCTCCCGAAGGGAAAAGCAAACGCATTAATCCTTTGGCCGACTTCCTTCTCAATTTTCTCCTTGCAACCGGCGACCTCTTCTCGGGCCGTCTCGATCGAAGCCGTCCCGAGATCGATGTGATTGACGGTGTGTCCGCCGATCTCGAAGCCCATCCGCGCAAGTTCTCTCACCTCATCCCAGGTCATCAGCGGGTGCTTCACGGGGGTTTCTTCATCCCAGGGAAAAACGCGCTCCGTATCAATGTATCCGCTGGTGACAAAGAAGGTGGCGGGAAGAGCATACTTCTTGAGGATCGGCGCCGCGTTGAGAAAATTATCTTTGTATCCATCGTCGAAGGTGATCGCAACGGTGTTCGGCTCAAACGGTTCCCCCTTTTTCACTCTCTCGATGAGGGACTGCAATGAAATCGGATGGTATTCCCGCCGGACAATCTGCATCAATCGGTCGAACACGTCCACCCGGACCGTGAGTGGATCCGGATGCGGCTCATTGTTATTCACACGGTGGAAGCAGAGGATATTCGCGTAATTGAGCGCCCGGTTTCTGAGGCGCAAGAATCCGACCGTTTTTGCCAATCGATAACCGCCGAAGAGAACCTGCCTTTTGATGTTCATGGTTTATTTGGCTCCCGACAACACCGGCACCACGATCGGGTCCAGCAAAGCATACGCTTTCGGGTTTAAATGAAGACCGTCGCCGTTGGTCAAATCGGCCCGTAACCTCCGGTCCGAATCACTTCTCCTCAAAGCCGCTTCCAAATCGAGAAGAGAAAGGCCTTTCTCCTTCGAATACCTTTTAATCCAGTCATTGTATTCAACAATAAAGCGGAGCCGTTTTTCGAGATCGACTTTGCCCAACGGAAGCATCTTTTTCAAAACATCCTTGAAATAAGGGACGCTCAAGAAATCGGGGGAGGTCACCGGCACCACCGTCGTCGGGATGGGGACGATGTTATTCTTTGACAACTCCTCGATCCACCCCTGCATGAGCCGCTTCTGTTTTTCGAAATCCCCCGGGAAATAGGCGGCGCACTCTTTCAAGAAGACCGCGAACGGTTTATCCGAGGTTCTTTTCACGATCCGACCGATCGCTTCGCTTTTGTCAAAGTCGTATTCACCGATGAACTCGAACGTGTAGCCGGTCACGCCGATCCGCTTCGGCAGCTCCGCGATATTCCAGGCGTGCCCCACCGAAGCCCCGACAAGAATGACATGTTTCGCCTCAGAGCCTATCGCATGGTTCAGGTCTATTCCCATCCTCAATACTCCCCAAAACGGATGATTATTTTCCTTAATTTCAACGGTCATTACTGTAAGGCGATTTTTGTTTGATCTTGATGCATCGCCGCGCTTTTTATCACCGTGGGAATCACGATCTTATCCAACAGCGAATAGGCGTCCTGATTTAAATGCATCCCGTCGCCGCTGGTCAGCTCGGGTTTTAATCTGCGATCGGCATCGCTCCTCCGCAGCGTCCCTTCCAAATCGAGAACGGCGAGACCTTTCTCATCGGCATATTTTCTGACCCAGTCGTTAAACTCCGCGACATAACTTTGTCTCCTTTCGATCGGAATCTTTCCGATCGGAAGATACTTTATCAGATTCTTGACGTACTGCAGGGTGAAGAACCGAGGAGAGGTGACCGGAACGACCGTCGCCAGAATCGGGATAATCCCGTTTTTTGAAGCGCCTCCGTCCACGTCTGCATCAGCTCCTTCTGTTCCTCAAACTTGCCGGGAAAATAGGTGGAGCATTCCTTTAAAATAACGGCATACGGCTTGGGATTCCTCGTCAGGATTTCGTTCAACGCCTTGCTTTTGTCGAAGACATATTCGCCGACGAACTCGAAGGTGTATCCCTTCGCGTCGATCCGATTCGGCAACGCCCCGAAGTCCCATGCGTACCCGATCGAAGCGCCGACAAGAACGATATGTTTTGTTTCCGGCGTTTCCGCTCGGCCGACCGCACCCTCCCCCATGAACAGAAAAGACAACACGGCAAAGGCACAGATGAATATTTTCATTTTACCCCCATCGATGGTTTGTTGTTTCCCAGACCCTCGCGCGCGGTGGTCCAGGTGGTATAGGTGTCTCCCTTCATATATTTGATCCAGCCCGTTAAAATGGCGACGTTCACCACCACAAAAGTATGGGCCATGGAGATCAGTCGGGAGAAATCTTTCAGCCATCCCCAATGTCCCAAAGCACTCAGACCATAAAGAAATAACTGAACAAAAAAGGCGGCGATATAAAGGGTTCCCTGCCTCAGAAGGAAGAGGTTTAAAATAAACGCGCTCAACAAAAAGAAGGGAACGAGCAGCTTACAGAGTTTATGCGATGCGAGTTCGAATGAAAAGAAACCGTATTGAAATGGATTCAGCAGGTCTCTTTGATTCACCACCGCCCGAATGGTCCGGTTGGTGATTCTGACCTGGCGGTTGAATTCTCCTTTGGTCCCTTTCGCAATCTTTTCGATACAAAAGGCATTTTCATCCAAGATGCCTCTAAATCCTTTTCGGATGATATTCAGCGGAATCACAAAATCATTGATGTCGACGCTCTGAAGCGGCTGATACAGACTTTTTCGAATGGCGAAAATGGCGCCGTCCGCGCCGACACAGGAACCGGTCCGGCTCTCCAAAACCTTTGTCATCTTCTCAATTTTTGAATAGATCCCGATCGAGTCGAGCATCTTCCCGCCGTCTTCCGAGATGTACTTCGTCCCCCCGGTCACAAAACCGATGTGAGGATCGGAGAAATGCGACACCAACCTTTTGATCGCCTCTCGATCGTATTTCGAATTCGCATCGGAGAAGACAATGATCTCCCCCTTTGCCAGCGGAACCGCATTGTTTAAGCAGGCGGTCTTTCCGATCCGTCCCTCATACGACCGAAGCAGAACCCCTTGTTGGGCATATCGGGCGACGATCTCATCGGTCCGATCGGCGGAGCCGTCCGAGATCACGACCACTTCCAAGCGGTCTTTCGGATAGTCCAACGCGAGCGAGTTTAAGAGCTTCTCTTCGATGACCGCTTCTTCGTTATAGACGGAGATGAAGAGCGAGACCTTCGGCGACGGAGTCCCCGACTGAACCTCATGTTTAGCCGATTTCACAAGAGAAATCAATCGGAGGAAAAGGGGATACCCCGCGTACGCATAAAAAACGATGAACAGACAAAACCAGAATAAAAATTGAATGAGTATCATTTAACAATCAATCCAAGTGATCTAACGATTTCCGATCGAACAATCCGCAGCCCATCCGAGATCTTGCGAGGGGGACTCTCTGGCAAGAAGCGTACAAATCTCTCTCTTGTCCTGCTCCGAAAGATACGGATGGGTCGGCAATGCAAAAAGGGTCTCCGCCATCTTTTTCGCGACGGGAAAGTCGCTTCCCTTGAAATCGTCCTTGATCTCTTCGATTTCATTGATCGGCGCTGGATACATCAGACTGAGGCCGTAACCCTGCTTTCGCGAGAGGGCGTAAAGCCGGTCGCGCTCTTCACGGCGATTCATCAGGATCGGCAAACGGAGATAGGGAATATTTTCTTTCTTCGATGTCTTCAATTGCAAATGTTCTCTGAAATAGGCCGCCGTTTCCGCTCTCTTTTGATTCGATCGCTCCAGGCGCTCCCGCCAATTTCGCAGGAGGCCGGCTTTCGCCCCCGACAACCGCTTCACCGGAAAGTCTCGGTGGAAAAAAGTCTCCCCCAGTTTAAGAAAAGGAAGCCCGGCCGGAAACCAGTAAAAGACCGGCCGAATAAAAAAGGCCATCAACATCAGTTGTAGAAGCTCGCCGAGCGTTTCACCCATCCGCGGGGCTTCAAGGCCATGATCGTGCCGGCGGATCGCCTCGGCGATTGAATCCGAATTTGTGACAATAATCCCGCCCGAACCGCAGGTGATGTTCTTGCCGCGACCGAGACTGAAAAAGCCAACATCTCCGAGTGTGCCGAGTTTTCCCCCTTTGTAGGTCCCCCCATCGCCTGGGCGGCATCTTCGACGACATAAACGCCCTTCTCCCTGCAAATCGCATTGACCCGGTCCATCTCCGATGGAATACCGAAAAGGTGGCTCGGAATCACGCAGAGGGTCTTTTCATTCACCGCCGCTTCCAGAAGTCTGTAATCAAAATCGAATGTCGAAGCATCAAGATCACACAGCGCCACATCGAGTCCGGCTTTCACGACGGCCGAAGGAACGGAGAAACAGGTATACGCCGGAATCACCACCTCTCTCTTCGGAGAGAGCGACTTCAGCGCAAGCAAGATCAGCGTCAGCGCGGCTTTTCCGGATGAAACGAGGAAGAGATGCTTCACGCCGAAATAGGCCTTCATCTCGGCTTCGACCCGCCGAGCCGAAACGCGATTGGAAAACAGACCGGTCACCCCTCGTCCAAGGTCTCGCCAATCGAGCAGGGCCGCCGCCGGAGGAATCGTCCGCTGTATCTTCATGGAAGATTCCTCACGATCGAAGGGCCAATCAGTTTCGTTAAGCCGACCGGAAGCTTTTTCCAGAGCCGGATCGCCGCCGCATACTTCGGATTTTTAGGGTTCAATTCCGGAAGCGCCCCCTCATTTTTCATCCAGTAGTGCCAATACAACGGAACCGCCTTGGCCCCCCACTGTGCTTTAAATTTGTAAGTCCCTTCCCCCGGCGTCGAACGGCCGAAATCAAAAAGCCGATATCCCCTCTCGCAAGCGAACTCCAGCACGGCCCAGTAAAGAAGCATGTTCGGACTCGATCGGCTATACGCTTTCAACGAAGAGGCCCAGGGGATTTCAATCATTTCTCGGAACCCGATCAAAAACCCGGAAGCGACCGGAAGCGACCCTTGGTAAACCGTGCAGATCCAACTCGTTTCCGGGAACGTCTCCAGGATATTTTTGAAAAATGCTTTCGGATAAACGGGTGTTCCGAGGTCGCGCATATTTTCGGAGAAGACGGCGTAGAAGCTGTCGAGCTCATCGCACTTTCCGATCTTCGAAACCATTCCATCTTTCGTCGGTCGTCGAACCTGGCTTCTAAGCTTGGCATCAAAGGTCTTAAAGAGCGCATCGCTGTTCGCGGGAAGGCTCAGCCGCATCGACACCTTCGCGGTTTTGTAAGGGAGACCGATATTCAAAGGGGCTTCCTGCCTCAACTCGATATGGGACATTCCCTCTTTCTCGGCGCATCGGGCCGCTTCTTCCAAAAAGGCGGCCGTCACCGAATCCTCCTCGGCGCAGATACCGCCGTAATTGAAATACGGAAGGGAGACCATAAAATTCCCGAAGAGAAAGCTCTTGAGGTGAACGGCGGGGAAAACCCCCCGGATATGGCCGAGCCGGTCTTCCGCATACCAATAATATGTTTTCTGGCCGAAACTCTTCTCAACGATCTCCTTCCAACCGATATGATGATAAAGGGTCGATGCGGCAGCGCTTTTGACATAGTCTTCCCATCGAAGGCGATCTTTCGGTTGGTATAAGCCGATCTTCATCGAAACTATCTCACCCAAATCTTGGCGATCGATTTTAAAAATCGAACCGTCAGCCAGATCAGCAGAGGCCATCTTCGTTTATAAAAAAAGAGGTGGAGCGAGCGGTCTCCTTTGTCAGCCCAGTGAAACTTATATTCCTCGTTCCCCTTGAGAAAGTTATATTCGGAAAATCCCTCCGCTATGGCTTTTTCGATCGAGAGTCCCACCAACAGATTTCCAACGCTGACGGTTTTACTGAATGAGTGATCCACCGCCATCAGATACATCAAAAAACTTTTTCCAGAGCGTAAATGCAGAAGTCCTGCCACATTTTTTCCGTTTACATTCAAAAAATCAGCCTGAACCTTCTCCTCTCCCGAACCATGCAGGAGAACCCTCTCAAGAAAAAGAAAGAGCGCGTCCGAGTCGGCCCACCGCTTCTGATAAAGCTCTCTGAAGTCTTTGAGGATTGGCCCGGCCTCGTCCAATTTGACGGAGTCATAACGGACATTCCCTTCCCGTTCTAAAACCCTCAAGTCCCTTGTATATTTTTGTCTTCGATTTTGGGTCAATCGGGCCAAAAATTCTTCACGCGTTTTAGGGAGAGCAAGAGAAGGGCAAAAGGCCCCCGCTTCCACCTCCAGATACTTTCCATCCTCTTCCATCTGCTCCATGAAGTGAAGAAGAAACAAGGAATCGGAAGGAATATCGAGAAACCCGAAACAGTCCCACTGAGAAGCCCCTTCGCCAAAAAGAAAATGATAAATCGATCGGGCGACCTCTTTTTCTTTCCCTTTTTTTGCAAAAACGTCGAGATAATCCGATCCGGTTTCGGGCGTTCCGAGAAATTCGATCCGCCGCATCGGAAAACCCGCGTATCGCGCTTTCCGTATGCACCAGGGGGCGATTCCGATGAGGGTCTTGTCATTGTAAACCGTCAGAATATAAAGCGCGCGGCCTTCTTTAAGGAAACACTCCGCCCAGGAGTAAAGCCATTCCGATGTGAGAAAAACGCGGTTCGATCCCGACCGCTGAAGGAGATCATTCCACTCTTTGGAAAGCTCCCTCCACTGCTCCATCGAAGTGACAACGTTTATTTTGTTGTCTATTTTAGGGTCGCGGCTCATTGGGGTAAGAATTTGGGAAGCAGAGGTCGGATCACCTCTATAAATGAGGCGCTGTGTGCGGATGCCTTCTTAAGATCCTCCGGATGAGACAGGTCGGCCGTGACCATGACGACGGCGCCGTGAGTCCTGCCTCTGAACAAAGACTGAATCGTCATCTCTTTTTTTGCCTGATACCAGTCCGCAACGTCGCTCCCATACAAATGGTACCAAAAGAAGGTGACCTTCTTTGCATTTTCGTCCACGACGCGATTCACCTCGATGACGTTGCCGCCCTCGACGCCGACTTTTATTTTTTCCGACTTCCGATGAAGTTCAAGCATTTTATAGTGAACCAGCTCTTTCCCATGGTCCTGGTATTCGTAATATCCGATATAAAAACGAACAGACTCGCCGAAAATAGTACGGTAGCTCCTCGAAAGCTCCTGATCCACGCCAAAATTGCCACTGAAGGAATCGTCCGGAGACGTTTCTTTCCCGATCCAGCCTCCGACCTGAACGGGAAAATCCCCCAGGCTCCGCTTCAACGGAACCGACGACCCTTGATAGAAATGAAGATAACCCCCGGCCAACAATAAAATGGCGCAGACCGACAGGCCGAGGTAGATCGTCTCCTGCTTCAAAATGGAGAGCCGACGCGATTCCGGCGCCGGAGCATTTCCAAAGGATGCCGCCGGAGCCGCAGGATGCGAGAGAAACCACACCCCCGCAAAAATGGCCCCATAGCCGATCATGGAGACGGAAAGTCCCTGCAGGATGTGGAGAGGACCGTGAAGGTCTCCTGCAATTCCGTAATAAGAAAGCGTTCCGATCAGGGCCACCCGCAACACGTTGCTGAAAGCCGCGATGGTGACCGAAAATCCGATCAGAACCGCTTTTCGCCACCACCCGTTGAGAAAAAGGTTGGCCATCGGAATCCCGATCGCAACCACCGCGATCAGATAGTTGACCCCGCTGCATGCATTCGCCACTTCCAAGATGATATTCGGCAACTCGATATAGATTCCATTCCGATAGGCCGGAATCCCCCCGAATTGTAAAAGCTTTGTCCCCAGATTCGCCGAAAAAAGCTGAAAGGGGAGATGGAGCCGTTCCGTAATGAACCCCCAAACGGGGATCATAAAAAGAAGATAGGCGATCGGAAGCCACAAGCGATAAAGAAACCCCTTTCCCAGGAGCAGAAGAACCCCACCCGCCAGGGTGACAATCAACGAGAGCTCTTCAAGCAAGGCAATCCCGCTCGCTTGACCGAGCGCCAGGATCATTAAACCGGCCAGAAGTAAGAGACCCCCTTTCAAAAGGTCCGGGGCCGGCGCGATCACGCGCAGCTTTTCTCTTTGGACCCAGACCAGATAAAGGCTGATCCAGGGGATGAGGAAGCCATACGAGTAAATGTCGTTGTTCCACCAGAGACGGACCAGGGTCACAAACACCTGGGCATAACAAAAAGCGAGGGCGAAAATGAGAAGACCTGCCAAACCGAGAATCTGCCCATTGATTAAAAAATTCTCTTTGGCATTCGCAAGAATGACTGATTTGCTTGTAAGTTTCATAAGTCGTGTCTAAACGAAAGGGATCGGCCCCTCAGATGAGAATCTCGCCGACCTCTTCAACCAGTAATGGTTTGGAATGCATATAGCGGGTGGCGTTTCTTTTGGCGTCGATATCCCGATAGACCCGCTCCACCTGCTGAGCGGTTAAGCCGATCTCCCCCGCCACCTCTGCGGCGGAGACACCCGCGTTCTTCGCATAGAGACAGAGGTCCATCTTGTCATAGGGAAGCGAGAAGTAAAACTCCTCCTGCGACTGCGGCAGTGAATAGGTATCGGTCGTCGGCGGCCGCTGGCGAATTTCGGCGGGAACCCCCAAATAGGCGGCCAATTGGTAAACCTGGGTTTTATAAAGATGGGCGATCGGCTTGATATCCGCGGCGCCGTCACCGTTCTTCACGAAAAAACCTTGATCATATTCCAACCGATTCGGCGTTCCCGCAACCACATATTGGAGCCGATCTGCATGGTAGTATTCGAAAAACTTTCTGGCCCGTTGCTTCATGTTGGTGGCGGCGACGATCCCGAGATAGGACTTTACATTCAAACGGACCGTCTTCCTCTCCCCCTTGTCCGACTCGACGACCAGGTGGAAGAAATTAAAGCCGTCTTTCTCCAAAATATTGGCCAAGACGATCTTCGACTTATACCCTTTTCGATATTCTGGGACTTGCGCCCGGATCGCTTCGTCTCTTCTTCGATAACAGCCGGCCGCCTCCAGAAGCGGTCCGATGTCCTCGACAACGCTCTCGACTCCGAGAGAATCGGCCAAAAGCCGGCCGAGCTTCATGCTGTCGTCGGAGGAGTCGAGCTCCGGCATGAATAACCCCAAGACACGCTCACGCCCCAACGCCTTAGTGCAAAGGGCCGCGGTCACGCTGCTGTCGATGCCGCCCGAGAGGCCGACGACCACTCCTCTTCTCTTCAATTGAGCGACCTGTTCCCGCAAGGCTTTCTCGATCTTCTCGGTCACCTCGGCGGCATTGATATTTAAAACATCCTTGGAAAATTTCTTCATCGACATTTTTACTCCTAATGGGCCGTTCGCACCGGTGATTTAAACACCGTCCGGCTGATTTCGCGAAGCTCCTGCCGCAACACCTTGCCGGAAAAAGATTTGGGAAGCTCCTTCACCAGACAAATCACCTTGGGCCTTTTATAAGGGGCGAGATGGCGGGCGCAATGGGCGAGCAATTCCATATCGGTCGGTTGATGCTCCTGTTTTGGAGCGACCACGCCGCAGATCGCCTCTCCTAAAATGGGATCATCGACGCCGACGACCCCGGCCTCTTTCACCGCCGGATGGCGGAGGAGCACCTCTTCAATTTCGACCGGGCTGATGCGATAGGCGCCCGATTTGATCATCTCGCTGTTGCGGCCGACAATCGTCAGATATCCCTCTTCGTCCAAATGTCCCATATCTCCGGTCCGTAGCCATCCTCCCTCCAACGCTTTGGCGGTCGCCTCCGGATCGTTCCAATATCCCTGCATGATATTCTCCCCGGACGCATAAATCTCCCCGACTTCGCCGGGACGGGCAACCGCTCCCCCCTCTTTTACGATTTTCAACGCGACGCCGGGGACGGGTCTCCCCGCAGACCCGGCTTTTTGAAAAAGCGCATTCGGAGGAAGATAGGTCAATCGCGCCGTCGCTTCGGTCTGGCCATACATGAGATAGATCTCTTTTTCCGAAAAAAGAGAGCGCAGCCTGCCGAGGAGCCCAGAAGGCATCGGACCGCCGGCATTCGTCAAGTAACGCAACGCCGGAAATGAGTCCGCCTTGAGATTCGATTGATTCAACAGAAGGGTATAGGTCGATGCCACACCGGAGAAGCCGGTGACCCGCTCCTTGGAAATCCGCTCCAAAATCAGGTTTGGGTAGACGAAACTGTTTTCGATTACGATTTTCCCACCGACGAACAAATGGGTGAGCATGACCGAATTGCCGTAAGCGTAGACAAACGGAAGAACCGCCACGATGGAATCTTCCGAACTCAACTGAAGATAGGCGAGGATGGATCGGGTATTTGAAATCAGATTTTGGTGAGAAAGCATCACCCCCTTCGGCCGTCCCGTCGAGCCGGAGGTGTAGATGATTTGAGCCAGGCCGGCCGGACTTTTTTCCATTTCACCGGCGCCACGGCACCGGATCGTCTCGTCCTCCCTGAGGATGAACCGCAAACAGGTCGACTCGAAATCACCCGAAGTCCATGCCCGGATCAAAGGAGAGACGATTAAACCGGCCGCGCCGACATGGGTGATGATCCGAGAGACCTCGGAGAGGGACATCTGCGGGTGCAGCGCGACGACGCACCCGCCGAGCCCCATCACCGCCAGATAGGCGGCAACATACTCCGCAGAATTCTCCATCCATAAAACGGCCCGGTCTCCTTCGGAGAATCCCGCCTCGGACAGCTTCTTTTTCAGCTCGGCCGCACGCGCTCCCACCTCGGCATAGGTCCAGCTTCGGTCTTTATGGACGATCGCCGTGCGGTTCGGCCAGCGCTCAATTGTCTGAGCGATCACCTCTTCCAATCTCATCATGCAGATCCTGTGACGACTCCTGTTTTTTTCTGAACGAACTGGGCGAGCCGAGAAATGGTATCGAAATTTTCCGGAAGGATCTCTTCATCATTGACGGTGATTCCGAAAGCCTCCTCGACATAAGAAACCAAATGGACCACCCCGGTCGAATCGATGATCCCCTTTTCCAAGAAAGAATCTCCGTCGTTTAACGCTTTTGACGTATCTCCGAAAAGAAAATTGTCTGTAATAAATTCACGCAACTTCTCGTTAATTGTGTTTCCCAAGTATATCCCTCCGGTTCCTATATGTTTTAAGTATACCCTCATTTCACACCCGAGGCTGATCCCGCCTCTTATCGAAGGGTAAATATATTTACCTAAGATAGTCCTTCGATTCTATTGAAGCACTCCCCTTGCGCCTGTTGCTACTTTCCCCTTTACAAACTGCTTGTACAACAATTGAACCGACAACGACCCGACCAACGCCATCCCATCTTTTATTCCCATTTTCTCCTGACGGCGGCATTTTGCAAGAAGCGTATTGAGTGGTTTCGCAGAAAAAAATCCGGCTTCTTCAAGTCGTTCCGAGGAAAGGGCTTCCTCCACATAGTCGAACCCTTTTCCCTCCGGAAAAAGCGCGGCCTGATCCGGGGCACGATAAGGCTGTTTTTCTCTATTCAAAATAGCGGGAGGGAGTAACCCCTCCGCCCCTTCACGTAGAATATGTTTTTCTCTTAAGCCTTTCAACTTAAAAATCGGCGGAACATTCGCCGCAAATTCGATCACCCGGTGATCTAAAAATGGATACCGCCCTTCGACGCCGTGCGCCATCGCCATCCGGTCCCCTTGAGAAGCGAGAATATACCCGGGAAGAAGATAGGCCGACTCCAGATATTGCGCTTGCGAGAGGGGATGCCATGTCGAGAAGGCCGACGGCAATTGGTCGCGAAGCTCGGCGATCGGGTCGTATCCCTTTAACTTCTCCCTCATTCCTTCCGAATAAAGCCCTTTGATCGGGGAGGTCACCCGCCAACGGGGAGCGTGGGAGTAAAACGGGTCGTTCGTCTCCTCCAAACCCTGGCCAAAAAACGCGGTCAGATAAGCGGCGGCTTGTCCCTTCATATCGGAAAGGTAAGGGTAAAGACGCCGGAGCAGAAGAGGGCGCATCCGAGACTGCGGAGCGCGAGCCCAAAATCGCCTTACCTTCGCCTCTTTGAAAATGTCATACCCGGCCAACACTTCATCGGCCCCCTCCCCGGTCAGAACGACTTTGATCCCCGATTCCCGGACCCCTTTGGCCAAAAGCATCATCGGAACCGGCGCCGTCCGAATGACCGGCCGCTCCATGTGCCACACCGCCGCCGGGAACGCCGCCCCGATCTCCGTGCTGAGGCATCGAAAGGCGTGGTGTTCCGTCCCAAGATGGCGAACGACCTCCGATTGGAAGGCGGTTTCATCGAAGTCTTCCGCCTCGAACCCGATCGAGAATGTTTTGAGCTGATCGTTGATCCGGCGTTTGGAGAGGGCCGTGATCACGGACGAGTCCAACCCCCCGCTTAAGTAAGCGCCAACCGGCACATCGGCGCGAAGGCGGATTTGAACCGCTTCGTCCAGAAGTTCCATCAACCCTTCGGTATACCACTTTTCGGGACGAGGACTCGGAACACGCGATTCTTCGATCGCGGGAAATTCAAGCTTCCAGTACTGATTGATCCGCGTTCTCTTCTCGCTCACCGTCATCGTATGCCCGGGGGGAAGTTCGTTTACACCGGCGAAGCCGGTCCGGGGCGGAATCGGGAACCAGAAGGTGAAGACCTGATCGACGGCAAACGGATCGATTTCCCGCGGCAATGTCGGATCTTCAAAGAGGGCTTTGATCTCCGAACCGAAAAGGAAACGTCCATTGTGTTCGGCATAAAAGAAAGGGCGGACCCCCATCCGATCTCGCGCGATAAAAAGTTCGCGACGTTTCCCATCCCATAGTGCAAAAACGAACTGGCCGTTGAATGCCCTTACACACCCCTCTCCCATCTCCTCATAGGCGTGGACGATCACTTCGGTATCGGAGTGGGTTTTAAACGTATGCCCTTTATTGATTAAAGCCGATCGAAGCTCGGGATGGTTATAGATCTCCCCGTTAAAAACCACCCAAATCGACCCGTCCTCGTTGCACATCGGTTGATGCCCGCCGGAGAGATCGACGATGCTCAGCCGGGTATGGCCCAGCCCGACGTCGCCCGAAAGGTAGATCCCCGAATCGTCCGGACCGCGGTGATCCAGCGCATGGACCATCCGCCCCAACAGCGCCGAATCAACCGGGGCCCTTGATTTAAAATTCCAAATTCCTGCGATACCACACATTTGTTTCTCCACTCGAACCCATGAGAGTCCGAGGAAATAAATCGGGGTTAACCTCGATTCTCGATCGGAACGCTCTGCTGCTTTTCCGGTTCTGCAGGCCGATTTTGGTCTTCGATCTCTTCCTTCAGCCGCCGCAGCGGCGCGAAGCGGAAATCAAGGAGAAGCTGTCGGAGGCGCGATTCCGTCTTATCAAGATTAAGATAATGCCGAAACTGCGAAAGCCGTGATCCGTTTATCCGCGGTTGGCTCGGATCGATCTCCCACGGATGCAGATAGATATTCGCCGGCGCGTTTTCCCGTTCGTTGATTTGCCGGATTCCCCACTGGATGAACCGATAAGGGAAAAGGCGAAGATATCCTCCCCCCGCAATCGGGACATTGCGCCCCATAAACCGGACCGTCGACAATGGAAACTCTAACAGTTTTCGTCCCTCCGAAAGCATATGGTAATAAGGGAAGCGGGACGCGTCCGGAATTCCATAGCGGTCGTGGTGGATCGGGAAGATACTCGAATCATATTGAAACCCTAATTCGTGCAAGACATCCAGGGCCCAGAGGGTCTCTTGGATGATCGAATAACTCGCCGCCCGATAACCGACAACCGGCGCCCCGCAGAGGTCTTCCAAAATCCCTTTCGACCGTTCGGTGTCCTGCCGAAACTCCTCCCGGCTCATGTTGTAAACGAGGCGGTGTCGATAGCCGTGAGAGGCGATTTCATGACCCTCTTTATGGATGGCAAGGACAACCTGGGGGTATCGCTCCGCAATCCACCCGAGGGTGAAAAAGGTGGCCTTCACCCGATGAAAATGAAGCATCTCAAGAAGACGCCAGGTGTTTCCGACCACCCGGCTCTCATAATCGGGCCATTGCTCGAACCGGATGTGAGACTCAAAACCGGAGACCTGATAATAATCTTCAACATCTATCGTCAGTGCGTTCAACCGACCGTTCATCGCTTGCCCCATCCTCGTCTCTATTTTACTGCATGATCCTCAACGGCGGCGCCGCGGCCGTCAGGGTAACCAACACCATATTCCTCCGGGCGCCCCGATCAGTCTCCCCCCTTCCGTCCGCTGGTTCAAATAGGAATAATTCACCCCTCCGTTCAGCCAGGAGAGGAGGCTTACCTCCATTCCTATCCCGACCTCCTGGGTGGAGATCTCCATAGAAGACCCGGAAAGGGCTTCGTTGGCGCCGTAGCCGAGACGGAGGGAGACCGATGCCGACCGTCCCAGGGCCTGCGTGACCTCGGCCACCAGATTTTGGGTGAGGGTCGGCGTCGTCGTCACCCCGCCGCCGGTTCCGATTCCGCGGTTGTATTGAAGCGAGACGCTTCCAAACGGACCGGCCTTTTCTATCGCCGCGCTCAATGTCCACTGCGTCGAGTCCCCTGGGAGGAGCGCGGCGCCCGCCCCGATATTCACTCTAAAAGTCGGACTGAACTGATAAAGCTCTCCGATGTCAAATCGATGCGCCAGGACCGAATCGGCGCCTTCATAATCGTTGAGGGAAGACGAATAAGAGACCCTCCATTGAAGGTTTCGAGATGCCTGGTAGTGACCGCTGAGCCCCCCTTCATGGACGACATAATCCTCCAGAGCCCCTCCCTGATACCGGTTGATGAGATGGGAATAGGAAAGAGCCGTGCTGAAGAGAGGGGTCCAGCCATAACCGAGGGTCACCCCGGCGCGGTTTCGAAACGTGTTGATCCGGCCGACCTGAATCCCCTGGTTGGCTTCCGGCGAGAGAGGATCGCCGCTCCGACCGAAAGAAAAAGCGGGAAGCTCCGGTACATAAGCGACACTTTCAGTGATGCGGACATCGAGCCCTCTGACCCGCTGTGAAACGAATGGAAGATGAAGATCCACCCCAAGCGTTTGCCCATACTGGTTCTCTTCCGGATGGCGACCATGGAACTCCGCAGTCCCCTCATACCTTGCAGATATATTCCAATTCCTTTCGTTGACAGTCAACGTCAATTGCGGACCCACCATTGTCGTGAAATCACCCTCTCGATTGGCCTCTATTTCCGAGAAGAAAAAATTGTCGCTGTATCTTTCCGAAAGGGCGAGAGAAGGGGAAAGCGTGCTGATCCCCTCGGCGTTTTCATGAAAACCGATGAGGAGAACCAAAACCGGTGTGATCCATCGAACCCACCCTCTAAAGCGTCTTGAGAAAAAAAGGGGGTGTCGGGTATTGTGCGCCCTCAATCGGTTCCCCGTTCTCCGGCTCGCTCCCCCCCACATCCGCGCCGCTTCATCGTCCCTTTCCTCCCAAGATCACCTGAATGGTCTCCATGACGATGGTCAGGTCAAAGAAGGGAGAAAGATGCTTGATGTAGTAGAGATCATATTGGAGCTTTTCCAGGGCGTCTTCTTCGGTCGATCCATATTGATATTTAATCTGAGCCCAGCCGGTGAGCCCGGGCTTGACGGTAAAGCGAAGGTCATAATAGGGGATTTTCTTCCGAAGCTGGTCTACGAAGACCGGCCTTTCGGGCCGCGGGCCGACAAAGCTCATTTCTCCCTTCAGGACGTTGATCATCTGAGGAATCTCATCGAGACGAAGCAACCGCATGATCCTTCCCAGTCGCGTCACGCGCGGGTCGTTTTCACTGGCCCAGACCGGCCCCGTTTTTGTTTCGGCGTCCTGGCGCATCGAGCGGAATTTAATCACCATGAAGGTTTTTCCCTTCTCTCCCACCCGCTCCTGGCGATAAAAGATCGGCCCCCTCGAATCGAGCTTGATCAAAACGGCGAGGATCGCAAAGATCGGCAAGGAAACGATCGAGCCGATAGAGGCGAGAAAAATATCCAGCGCGCGCTTCGATAGGTGCATAATCCTCATCCGGTTGAATCCTTCGCTGAAGATCAGGCTGCTTGGCCGAAGGGGTTTCACAAGGATCTTTCCCGAAATCTGCTCATAAAAAGAAACGCCTTCGATCACCTCGACCCCTTGCACCCGAAGGTTGAGGAGCGCCTCGACCGGAAGCTGCCTGCGCCGGTCATTCAATGCGATCACCACCTTGCGGACCTGATGCATCCCGAGCACATTCCCCAGTTTTTCCCATTCTTCTCCCAGCTTATCCGGGGCGCCTAAATCCCATTTGAATTGAACGGGCCGATAACCCAAATTCCGGTGTCGACTCAGCGTATCCATCAAAAGCGTCGCAACCTGTCCCGATCCGATGATGAGAACAGGGGTTTCCCATTGCCGCACGGCGACCAGCGCCTGGTACCCGAGACGAAGTCCGATCAGGATAAAGGGGGAAAAAGCAAGGTGCTTCCAGAAACGGGCTGTTGATGCGATCTCAACAGGGGTGACCAGGTAAATTCCAAAGAGAATTCCCCCCGCCAGCAAGATCGACTGAAGATGCTTTACCCAGAACTCTTTCAGTGAAAATCGGGGGAAGGAGGGATGCAGTTCATTGTAATAGAGACAAACCTGGACGACGAGCGGAACCAAGATTAAATTGGGCCACCCGCTACCCATGGTCGTAGACCACATCAGAAAGAGAAGGATGAGGGCATTTTCCAAAACGAAGTAAACGGTATCCCGAATCGGGAGATAACGATTAAAAATCCGAATCATTTTCCAAATCCACCAGAAAGAAGGTCAAAATGCTTGAAAAACCAACAACGCGATGTTTTGATGCCCGTTACTGCTGTCTGCTAATATCCATACTCATAATACCGGGAAGGCCAATCCATCTTGGCTCTGTTGAGAACGCTTCCAATAATCTTCGAAGAACCGAGTGATTTGATTGCCTGGGCAAGAACCTGCTCGGGAACCTCACCGGCTCGGACCACAATCAGGGTGCCGTCGACCGAATCCGAAATGAAGCTCATATCAAAAAGGGGAAGAATCGGCGGGGCATCAATCCAAACGTAATCAAACCAAGCCCGCACTTCGGTCAAAACATGCTTAATCTCTTCCGTCGTCCATATATTATTCTCTTTGCCCGATCGGTGTCCCATCGGGAGAATGGCCAAATTCTCGACCGGCCCTCTTTTCAGCGCGTTTCCAAGCTGGACCTTTCCCTCGATGACGTCGATCAAACCCGATTCGTCCGGCATGGCGAACTTTTTTGCCAACGTCGGGTTTTTAAAATCGCCGTCAATAACCAGGCACCGCTTCCCAAAGTCCCGGGCAGCCACAACCGCAAGATTAGCTGTGGTGGTTGTTTTCCCTCCCCCTTTGATCGAGCTGGTCAGAGCGATCAACTTTTTCTCCGGTGTACGGCAAAGTTGATCCACCTTTGCAAAAAGCATTCGGTACCGATCGGAGGCAAGGGAAGCCCGTCGGGTCAAGGTCACCAACTCCTCCCCCTTTCCTTCCTGAAAATCAGGTATGACTCGTTTTGCCATTTGTTTTCTCATCATTCACCGCGGTTTTGCTCAAGTACTTCTCAGTGATCATCAGTTCTTCGTCGAAATCCGGAATCGAGGCAAGGACCGGCACGGACGTAATCCGTTCCACTTCCTCAGGCTTGCGGATGGAGCTGTCGAGTTTCTCGCGAATAAAAGCAAGCGCAACGCCCAACCCCAGCCCGCCGGCAATTCCCATCAAACCAATTTGAAGCGGAACCGGCTTGAAAGGTCTTTCCGGAAGATTGGCCGGATCCAGAATACGGAACTGCTCTCCCTTTTGCCGCTTTTCGAGGTTTTCGGAGATTTGCGCGTTTAACTTCTTGTCAAGGAGCGACTCATAGTTTTTCTTGGTGTTTTCATAGTCTCGCTCCAAAACAGCGAGTTCCTGCTCCCGGGCCGGCACACTTTCGACCCGTCTCTCATAGAGTTGAATCTGTCGTTGAAGTCCGATCTCTCGCTCTGTCAGTGTGTTCAGTTCCACTTCAATCGCCTGAATCTGCCTTTGGCTTTCGGCGATGTGCGCCCGCTCCAGCTCAAAGCCCATCGGCACCCTCAACGGCGCTCTTCTTCGATCGTTCTGGTTGCTTTGGCCCGGCTCTCTCAATCCCGCCGGGAGCGTTCCCGCCTCGCTCATCTCGGTGAGGGCGACTTGATCCTCCAGCTCTTGAATCTCCCGCTTCAGCATAATAATATCGGGATAAGTCTCCTTATATTCCGTCTGCAGATTGGCAAGATCCATTTTTTTTTGGATCAATTTAAGCATCTGCTGAGAGGGGGCTCTCTCTGTGGTAGGAGGTGCGATCCCCGATTCGAGAAGGGCATTGTCTTCGATTCCCCGTTCCTGATTGGCTGCCCTCTCGATCCGTTGCCGCGTCAGTTCGATTGTTTTCTCAAGAACCAGTTTTCGGTCTTGTGCGGATCGTTTGGCCAATTGAGTCGCCAGAAGGTCCGACTGAATCCGATCGAGCGAACGAAGATTCGCCTCCAGCTGCTGGGGAAGTTCTCCCATATTCATCCGTTTGAACTCCCCGATCCGGGCCTCCTGCCGCTCCAACGTCTCTTTCAAGTTTTTTAACTCGTTATCGAGAAATTCAGTGGTCCCTTCCACCAACTGCTCTCGGATCTTCAGATTCTCCTCGATAAAAAGAGAAGCGAGCTCGTTGGTCACATTCATCACCATCACCGGATCTTTTCCCTGAAAAGAAAGGGAAAAGGCTTCGATATTGTTGTTCCTCGCTACAGTCGTTCTGACTTCAATATTGTTTCGCATCCTCCCGATCGCTTCTTCCGTGATCACTCCGTTGGAATTTTCCGGATAGAGACCAAACTTATTGATAATTTTTTCAATAAGGCTCCGGCTCATGATCTGCTGCTGGATGGTCGAAAGGCGGCCTTCCACCGTCCCGGAGACGGCCGACTTGACATACTCCTCCGGAACCTTCTGCGCTTCCACTAGGATGAGCGTCGTGGATCGATAGATTTTGGGCAATTTCACGATCAGAATACCGGCGATGAGGATCCCTCCGATCAGCGGAAGGATGATCCACATTTTTTGGCGCCAAATCATCCCAAGGTAATCGCGTACAAGCTGTAGAAGATCTTGGTTCGTCTCTTCCATCTTCATTCTATCCTTCGCTACGGATTGATTCTTGTTTTTACGTCGTGAGCCGTGAAAAGTTATGGAACTAAAATGGTATCCCCCCGACGGAGAAGAACATTTCCGTCGGGATTCCTGCCATTGACGATGTCTTTGTAGCGGACGCGGATCCGCGTCTCACCACCCCTCTCTCTCCGCAAGAGGAGAATGTTATCCGGATCTGCATACTGGGTGAACCCGCCCGATAAGGACAAGGCCTGAAGGAGGGTCGTCTCGCTTCTCAGCTGAAGTTTTCCGGGACGGGCGACCTCTCCCAGGATAAAAACGGCCAGACTGTTGACTTCTCGGATGATGACCGAGACCTCGGGGGTTTCTTTGAACTCCTGCAGATGTTCTTTGATTGAATCGCGCAACTGCGTTGCTGACAAGCCGGCCGCCTGTAAATCACCGATAATCGGAAGTGAAATCTTACCATCGGGACGGATCGACACCGTCCGGGAAAGCGCTTCATTTTTCCATACAAGGATTTCTACGACATCTTCCGCGCCAAGAATATATTCTCCAGAGGCTGAAATGGTCGATTCCTGCATCTCCGCCGTTTGATTCTCAGATTGAGAAACCGTTCCTTGGCGTTTGGCGCAGGCGCCATTCGTCAGTAGAACCAACCCTAAAAAGATCCCGATGAAATACTTTCCGACAGACACATTTCCTCCAGTCATAAACAAAAATCCCCTCGTCCAACTCGCGGGTGCGGGAGGAGGGGATATTGACACAGGTCTTTATATCGTGATATACAGCACCTGTATCTCCCCCATCGTGGAGATACCCCGCCTTATGGGACGATCAATATTAAGGAAACTGAAAGGGTAGCGATCTGGCCATCGCTGCCCTTTCCTTATTTATAAGAGAAAACGAAGGCCGACCCAATATCCCTTTTGCTTCTTCAGCCCCTCTACCCAACACACCTCTGCCAATGTGGGCGACATCGCGTTTACTTTTGGGATAGGGATGCTTACCCGTATAATCTGGGATTGCGATAGAGGTGTTTCCGTCTTCAGACAAACCCCCCGCTGCTGATATTGATCGTTCTTCCAGCATGCACCTTTTCTTTAAGGTCCAGTCCCGCGGAGGGCTCATACATTACTTTTGTCCGAAGCCCATACCGCTCTGATTCCCTCCGTTCTCGATCGATTTCTTTCGCCATGCTTGCCCTTCCTACATGGTAGTTCGTTAATCGTGGCATAATAATACTCTGTCTCACAGGGTTCGAAGCACGGCTCCGGTAAGAGCCTCTATACTTCACAGGATTGTTTCAATTTCAAAAGGAGGGAATCTTGACAGGCATTCCTGAAAGATGATATATGAATAAATGTATCTCATCCACCGGGATACCCTCCTTACAAGAAGCGTTTACCACCACTCAGGGAGGTAAAAGGGTAGCGATCCGTCCATCGCTACCCTTTTTCTTGCCGAAACATTGTTACAATCTAAGCGATAATCGCCCAAATATCAATCCCCCCAAAAGAGGGGGGACCCTCTTCTTATCATGTATTTCCAGTGATCCATTCGGTTAGACGCACCACCAAAAGATTCCATGCCGCACGGGGGCACTGCAAGCTGTTACATCACTCCGCTTCTCAACCCGACGGATGATTAGATTGAATCTATATCATTATTCGGAAGGTCAAGGATAAATCTTGAGATCCTAGGAATGCTACCTATGATTGGGTAGGGAGGTGTTGGTGAAGAATTTTTGCCACAATGCCGGCTCGCGTCGTTACGTTTAATTTTTTCATGATTCTTTTGACATGATCTTTGACGGTATACTCCCCGATATTCATGCACGATGCAACTTCTTTATTCGTTTTCCCTTCAAGAAGGAGCCGCACAACAGCCTGTTCGCGCTCGGTCAAGTTTGTCGACTGTACAAACTGATCAATCCGAACCCCTTGGGATACTTTTTCGATTAATACCATAATATGCATGGAGTCCCGACTGGTTCCTTGCTTCTGTAAAAGAAGCGCCCGGAAAAGAAAGACAACCCCCTCATGGATGCAAACTCGGTTGACCGTCGGCATGGACGACCCAAGCAAGTCCGGGCCTATACTGTTGATGTTTTCCTTAAACTGGGTATAAAGTTGATAGACGATTTGAGGAAGCGGACTATGATTCGGAGAGGGTGAAGGGCTTTTCGCTGTAAGCGCTTCTAGAAGACTTTTGGCATCCTGGTTCACATAAAGAATGTGGCCGTCCTGATTCAATATAAGGATACCGGGTTGGGCCCGCCGGCGAACAAGCTGATGGAGCTCCTCCTCACTGATCTCAGAAACGATTGAATTATTTTGAGAAATAGGCATATTCTCTAGATGAGCTCCGATGATCGGGGAAACAAGGCTTAATATCTTAAGATTCTCCTCAGTAAAGTCGCCTTTATTCTTCTCTCTCCAAAAAGTAATGTACCCTCTACACTTCTTCTCCGTATCCAGAAGAATAAGGATAAGAGCAAAGTGAAGCTGATTGGGTTTCAATACTCTCTGATAAATAGGATGGCTGCTGAGACGAGAGGGGCTCCACCATTCCTCTCCCCGCATACAGAGCGCCCCTTTTTGCAGCAGTTGTCGAACGGTCGGGAAGAGCGATGAGCCGGGATTCGCGCCGTTCGTTTCCGGGGGGGCCACTCCGTTCCAGATCTGCCGAGCAGATTCGATGAGTTGCAACGTATTCGGACTCGTTTGAAAAAACCATCCCGCCCGAAATGGAATCTCTTTTTTGACTTCTGAAAAGATCTCGTTGAAAAGGGATTCGAGGTCAAGATCATTCGAATTGATTTTCTTAAGCCGGGCCGCAAGCCGCTTTTGATTAGAAATCATGGAACCAACCATCTCAGAACCTGAGGAATATACCTAAATAACATGAATCCGGGTCAAAAGTCAATTTTTTGACGCCGAGAAGCTCCATGATCGAAATTTAGGTCATCTAAAGAAATGAACTTTAAGTTTTCATTAAAAAACAGCGGCTTGAAAAAGAAGACCGTCGCTCTTGACCGGATCTCACTCGATCTTGGCATTACAAATTTAATTCATTTATCCTACAATAAGTAATCATAAATAATCGACCTTACCCAAAATATATTGGCAGTAAGGCTGGCAGAACCATCCAACGCTTCATCGACGTCGATTCGGAACGGCACTACAGCTCGTTCAATGTCCTTTCCGCCTCATCGGCGCCGGGAAATTCCTTTCCGAGCTTTAATGATTCGGACAACTCCTTTTTAGCGAGTCCATTCTGGCCGCTTTTGTAATAGGCCATTCCCAGATGATAACGGACAACCGGGTTCTTGGATAACTTTTGAGCGCTCTCCTCCAATAAAGAAACCGCTTTCAGAAAGGCATTCTTTTTATAATAGATCCAGCCGAGGGTGTCGGAAATGGCAGGATCATCAGGGTATTTCTCTTTGGCCATTTGCGCCAAGGTCAGCGCACGATCGATGTTGCCCCCGTGTTCGGCATAAATCCAGGCTAAATTATTCGCGGCCGGCGCAAAGTTGGGGTCAATCTGCAGCGCTCTCTCATAGTCGGCTCTCGCCTGATCATGTTTTTGCTGCGCCTCATAGATCGACCCCCGTGTCATGTAGATTTGGGGGAGGTTTGGATTGACCTTGATCGCCTCATCCAATTTTCGGATCGCTTGATCAAACTGCTTCCCTTGAACATAGAGGTTCCCAAGATCAACATAGGAAGCAAGATAATCCGGGTCGAGTTCGATTGCCCTTTGATAACTCTCTTCCGCCTTCTTGAACTCTTTTTTTGCAATATAAACTTTTGCCAGCAGGTTATAAAAAGCCGGGTTTTTCGGCGATGCATCCACCTGCGTCGTGACCCGTTTTAGCGCTTTTTCCGAATCCCCTCTTGAGAAATCGATCGTAACGATCTGCGCCAAAGCATCGACATGGTCCGAGTTGAGCGATAATGCCTTCTCGAAAAACGTCAACGCTTCCTGGTCCCTTTTCTGTCCGCGCCGGAGAAGACCGAGCTTGTAATAGCCGATCGGCTCATTCGGCGCCAATTTGATGATCTGCTGATAAGAACCCTCCCCTTTTTTGATCTCCCCCTTCGATGCAGACGCATCCCCCAAAATCAGGAGCGCTTTGATATTGGAAGGATCCAATTCAATCGCCCGTTCAGATTCCGTCATGGCAAGATCAAACGACCGCGCTTGGAGGTGGAGTTCCGCGATCGCCGTTCGGGCGCGGACGTCTTTTGGATTCTGGTTGAGCGCCTCTGAAAAAGCCGACTTGGCCTGCTGAAGATCATGATCTGCAAAATGAGCCAGTCCGAGGAAGTAATGACCTGAACGAAGAGCGGGTTCCGACTGAATCGCCTTCCTGATGAGGGTCACGGCCTCGCCGCTTTTATTCTCCGCCAGGAGAAGACGTCCCTTTAGTAAAAGCCCTTCCGGATCGTTCGCATTGTTCGTCAAAAGCTCCTCAATGATCCCTCCCGCCTCGTTCTTCTTCCCTTGATTGAGGTAAAAATCGGCCAGCCGCTTCCGGCTAAACATTCCGTCCGGCTTGGCATCCGTCGCCTGCCGATAGGCACGCTCCGCCTCTTGCATCTTACGGTGGCCGACATAAAAATCACCAAGCGCAACAAAGGGTTCGGGATCTTTTACATCGAGTTGACTCGCCTCGACGAGTTTGGTTTCCGCCTCCGCCGTCCGTTTTTCAATCGTATAAAAATTCGCAAGGGCAAAATAGAGCGATTTGTTCTGAGGGGAAAGGGCGAGCGCTTTTTGATAAAATGCCTCGGCCTCGGCCGGCTGCCGGTTATAATGATAAAACCGGGCGAGAGTGACATGGCTTTCAACCGATTTCGAATCGATCGCGAGTGCCTTCTGGAGAAGCGCCTCGGCCGAGGCGGGATCCTTCTTCAGCAACTGAAGGCCGGCAAACTCATAGTAGGTCAACAGCCGCTTCGAATCGAGATCGAGAAGTTGACGATACGTTTTCTCCGCATCGTCCAGACGGCCTTCCCTCTGCTCGATTCGGGCCTTCACCAAAAGGGCATCGACACTGTTTGGCTCTTTTTGGAGGACCAGGTCGGATTTTTCCTTTGCCTTGCTCAGGTCGTTCGACGCCAAATAAAGTCCGGCCAGTTTGATTTGCGCATCGATGAGATCCGGTTTTTTTTCAACCGCCTCATTCAACATCTTAAAAGCATTGCGTAGATTGGCCGGTCCGCCCATTTTCAGATAAGCAAGGCCCAATTGATACTTTGCATCAACGTGATCCGGATCGAGTTGGAGAACATTTTTAAACTCGACGACCGCCTCAGAGTACTTCTCTTCGGCCACATAGTCCCGTCCCCTTTGATAGTGCTTCTCCCGCTTTGCCTCCACCGATGTGCAAGACGACAACACAACGAAATAGAGAACAAGGAGCATCGGGACCCAAGGCCCTCCGATCAGGCGCATTGAACGATTCTCCATGATTATTCAATTAATTCATATCGATCATGAAGGTATCCGAGAAGAGTACAAATGTCAAATCCTGGAGCGGTCTTCCTGAAGGGATATCGGACACACTTCTCCCGGTTTTGTTCTGCAAAAAAGGACAGCCTATGTTCGATTCTCTCGGGGACCATCGGGAAGCCCGCCCCAAAGATGGAGCGCTCTCCAACGATCGGTTAAATGAAAGGGACTCTCCTTTAATCCCGCGATTGTCATCAGGATTTTATCATGGAGATCTCGTTTGCAATGGATCGACCGGAAGATCCGATCTCGCGCCCAGGTGACCGGAGGGAAACCGCTGTTCCAGAGCCAGGTCAGCTCGTCTCCAAGCCGTTGGAGCGCCTCTATGGAAGGGCGCCGTCGTGATTCGTAGTGAGAGAGCGCTTCCGCCGAAAAATCTCCCTTCCGGAAACATTCCTCCAGAACCTCCGCGAGAACGATTCCATCTTCCATCGCCGTATTTCTCCCCTGCGCCACATGAGGGTTCATCGCATGAGCGGCATCCCCGATCAGCGCGGCGCCGTCCGTGACCCATCGCCGGCATCGAACCCGAAAACAGGGCATGTAGGAGGTCTCCTTCCAAGAAGAAACCGCTTTGAGCGGTGCGTCTAAAACGGAACGGGTGGCGGGGTGGAAGGAGAGGATCTTCTCTTTAAATTGCTCAAAGCTCCCCTCGCGAAGCCTCTCTAAACAGCCGGAAGGAACCATATAAAATAGATAAATTTTTTCCTTTGAGACCGGAAAAGCGCCGAAGATCTCCCGGCGGCCGAGATAATAACGCGTTTCCCCCTCAAACCCGGGGGGGCGATCGACGACCATCGTTAAATAACCATCCTTATATTGATGAAGCCGATGCTCGATCTGAAGCGCCGTCCGAATCGCGGAGCGGACGCCGTCTCCCCCCACGATCACCGGCGCGCGCAATGTTGTTTTCTCCCCGTTCCAGTCGACCTCCACCCCGGTCCGCTTCGTCCCTTCATATACGAAACCTTGGAAAGTGGTCCCCCAAAAAAGAGAGACATTCGATCTCTGAGCGATTTTCTTTAAGAGAAGGTCCTGTGCAACCTTGGGGAGAAGGATCAAAGAATAGGAATAAGGAGCAGAGAGGAGACGATAATCGACGGTGCAGAGAAGCGGTCCTTTTTTTGAAAGAAGTCCACACGCTCATTTCGATAAATATCGGAGGCGAGAAGTTCCGGAAGAAGGCCGAAGCGGTCGAGAAGGCGGAGGCCGTTCGGCTGGATAATCTCCCCCTCGGAAGGGAGCCGGGATGCGGCTGCCGGTCGAGGATTGCGATCTGAAGCCCCTTCTTCGCCAGCTCCAGCGCAAGAACAAGCCCCCCCGCCCCGCTGCCGACGATGATCAGATCCCATTTTTGGGGTCTTACCACAGCTCCCTCCATGAGGCCCTACTCTACTTGAGCCCACGTGACCCGTCAAGTTACCATTTGACGATCGCCCGATATTTGAATACACTCATTTAGGATGGAAGCCGGTGATCCCTTTTCAGACGGGATCGTTGATTCACTTTGTATAGAACCGCTGTTATAAGGAGGAACGTTGAGTCGGCAAGATCGGTGGAAGGACGAGCATTTCAGGGAGCAGCTTCTATCCATTATGGACCGGAAAAATCATTGGGCGTGGACCCGCTTCTCCGGTCCCAAAATCAGCAAAGCGCAATTGAAGATTCATTATCAACAAGAATATGCGGTCTACGTTCGGGATTTTCCCATCTTTCTCGGGCGGCTTTATTCAAAAAACCCCCTCGGCCGAAGCCCGGCGTCCCCTGGCCACCAACTTATATGAAGAAGAGACCGGCGGCTTGAGCCTCGGGAAGCCCCACCCGGCGCTCTTCCTAAAAATGATGGAAGCGCTCGGACTTCAGGAAAATCACTTCCAGCGCATCTCTCTTCTGCCGGCCAGCCGTCGTTATCGCCGCTGGCTGGATGAGGTCACCCTCTCCCCCTCCTGGTTGGAAGGAACCGCCGTCATCACCATTTTTGTCGAGGGGAGCATTCACGATCGAAAAGAGATCGGCGACAATCCCCCCGCCGCTCCCCCCATCGAAGAGGTTCTAAGAAATCATTTTCTGGTCCGCCATCATCAACTCGATCCTTCGGCGCTTGATCTGATTCGGGCCCACTACCTGGTGGAACATGGTCACCGGCTGGACGCCTGGCAGATTGTGCTCCAGAATGCAACATCCCGCGCCTCACGGAAGCGGGTTTACGACCATCTCCATCGCTCTTTAGATCTCTGGCTTGCCTATCGAGAAGGGGTCGCCAAAGAGGCCGGGATCCGCCCCTCTTGACGGCCCTGCTATAAAGTATGAGGCCCTCCGAATGATCGAATGGAATCAGATCGATTCCGTCCTGCTCGACATGGACGGAACCCTCCTCGACAAACATTTCGATGATTACTTCTGGGAAGAGTTGATCCCGGAGAAATTTTCGGAGTTAAAAAAGATTCCGCTCGATGAGGCCAAACGCCAACTGCTCGCCGCTTATCGCGCGGAGGAGAAAACGCTGAACTGGACCGACATCGAATACTGGTCTCGGCGGCTCGGCATCGACATCGTGGCGCTGAAGGAGAGCATCTGCAGCCGGGTTCAGGTTCATCCCGGCGTGGAGCCATTCCTCCATTTTCTCAAGCAGGAGGAGAAGCAGATCGCCCTGGTGACCAACGCGCACCCCAGGACGGTTCAAATCAAGCTGAGCCAGACGATCCTGACCCCCTACTTTGATGTGATCCTCTGCTCCAGCGACATCGGCTTACCGAAGGAAGAGGTCCATTTCTGGAGAGGCGCCCAGCGAGTGCTGCAGTTTGATAAAGAACGATCGCTCTTTATCGACGACAACGAAGAGGTCCTTCTCGCCGCACATGCCTTCGGGATCAAGTACCTCTTCTTTAAAACCCACGCCAGCAGCCGGGTCCCCCGCGACGACTCCAAACATTTCCCCTCCCTCCGGCACTTCGGCGAACTTTTGCCTTAGCTTTTTTCATTCCGCCTACATGAACAGAGAACTCCCATAGAATCGCCCGATCTCAAGCCGACTTTCGCCTCTGTTGATCTCCGGCTCGCCGGACTCGAGCGGGTTGAGAAAAGCGTATCGAATTTGAAGGGCGAACATCTGCTTTCAGCAGGCGCTTCATCATTTTAAGCGCCTGCCGGTTTTCAGTTTCGCTGTAGGAGGTCACGCAGTCGGAGGGAATGATCAGATAATAATCGCGAAGATAAGCATCGTTCGCGGTAAAGAGGACGCAGTTGTCCCCCGTGATGCCGGTGAGAATCAAGGTTTTCACATTCAGATAATGGAGAAGAACATCCAGGGTGGTGGAGTAGAAGCCCGAGTTCTTCGGCTTTAATACAAAATAATCCTCCGGCTCAGGCTTTAAATTCTGGACCAGAGGTCTTCCGCAAACGTCATCGTCAAGACAATGGGCCACCAGCCCTTTGAAGTCTGACCGCCACTTCCCGAAGTTGTCATTGATGTAGACGACGGGAACATTCGCCCGTTTCGCCCGCTTCTTCAACTGCGCGATTTTGTCGGCCACCCGCAAGGCCCGTTTCAGAAGCGCACGCCCCTCCTTAAACTCCAGGTCGTTGATCACGTCGATCAACAGCAAGGCGACGTCCGCTTTGTCTGGAACATTACCGTGCAGATCGGGATTCCGAGCCGGCATCTCCCACCCCTTCTGTTGTTCATGAGAGCACGACGCTTGAGCCGCCGCCCCTTCTATCCTTCCATGGTACCGAAAACCGTCCTTCGATACAATCCTCTCAATCTGTTCCTATCCCGCCTGCGGTAACTCCGTTTTCTTTCTCCCTTTTGCTTTTTCTCTCGTCCGTTTCAGGCTCGCCTTGAGCGCCTCGGCCAGATCGATGAGCGGGGCCTCGGCCTGCTTCGAGATCGTCACCTCCCTCCCCTCGATCTTGTTATGAATGATCTCAAGCAGCTGTTCTCGATGGGTGTCGTGATACGCCTCCGGATCAAACGGGGCGGACAATTGCTTCATCAATTCAACCGCCATCTCCAGCTCCTTCGGCTTCAATTCAATTTTTTTCGGAAGCTCTTTTGAAAGGGTGTCCACCGTCCGGACCGATTCGGGGTAATAAAGGGTCTCCAATCCGATGGCGTTTTCGATCGGCCGCAGGAGGGCCAGATGTCCCTTCTGCCGGAGCGCGATCCGGCCGACCGCGGCGAGATTCATCTTTTTCATCGCCTCGCGGAGGAGCGTATAGGCTTTCGCACTCCCCTCTTCGGGGACGGCGTAATAGGCCCGATCATAATAGACCGGATCAATTTCCTGAATGTGGACGAAGTTGAGAATCTCGATCGTTCTCTCCAGTTGTTCGGCCGCTTTCTCAAAATCCTTTTCATCCAGCAGGACAAACTGTTCCTTCGAGTATGGATAACCTCGGATGATCTCTTCCTGTGCGATCTCCCTCTTGCAGTTCGGGCAATATTTACGATATTGAATCCGGGAATGACATTCTTTGTGGAGATAGTGGAATTTCAACGGACGATCTTCCGTGGCGGTGTACAGCCGAACGGGAATGTTCACCAATCCGAATGTAATCGAACCCTTCCAAAATGAGCGAAATGCCATTGTAATTCTCCTTGCTTATTGGAGCTTCTTTAGAGCCTCCATCGGATCTTGCGCCGACTTGAGGATTCCCTCCCAGAGGTCGCCCGTTTTTTTCAGCAAATCGGGGACCGACTCCATCGTATAATCAAGGGGAGAGACGCGCCGGAGCGCTTCCCATTTGATCGGGAAGGAAACGGTCGCCTCCGGCACCGCGCGAAGCGAATAGATGGAAGCAAGCGTTTTCCCCGCCGCATTCTGATTAAAATCGATCAACACCTTCTTTCCCCGTTGCTTCTTCTGCCAGGCGGTTGTGATCTGCTTCGGATGCTCGGCCTGAAGCTGCTCGGCCATGGCGCGCGCGAACCGGCGGGTCTGGGTGTAGCTGTAGATCGGAATAATCGGCACAAAAACATGGAGACCCGATTTCCCTGTCGTCTTTACATACGACTGTATCCCCAACTCCGCCAACTGGCGATTCAGCCAAAGGGCGACCTCCGCTCCCTGCTCGAACCGTTTCCAATCCACCCCTTCTTTCCCTTCGCGCTTCGGAGGGTCGATGTCGAAAACGATAAAATCGGGGGGGCGAGAACCTCTTCCGGATCGACCCGGCTATACGAGGGATGCAGCTCGATATTCCCGAGGTTGGCGAGCCAGACCAGGGTGGAGGCATTGTTGCAGACGATCATCTTTCGATGCGTTTCCTCCTCGGTTTCAATCGTCACCCGGTTGACCCAGGGGGGAGCCGCTTCTTTCCAATCCTTCTGATAAAACGATTCCCCCTCGATCCCCTCCGGAAAGCGAATTAACGTCAACGGACGATCCTGTAAATGAGGGAGGACGAAGGGGGCGGCCTTTGAGTAATAGTCGATCAGATGGGCCTTGGTATATCCACGCTTCGGCCAGAATTGTTTGTTCAGATGGCCCAACTCCAGCCGATTCCCCTCGAATTGAACGGCGACGCGCTCGCCGATCCAGATCTCTTTTTTCTTTTTTCTGCGGGACGACCTCCTCCGGATTCACGCGCGGCTCGAACCGGCACTCCTGCGGCGCGATATCGTCCCGGAGCCCCAGCAGGATCGGCGCGCGAAGATGGCGGTCTTGGGTCCAGTGGGTAAACTTCACCCGGGCCACCAGACGCGGCGTCACCCAATGGGGACGGGCATTGGTCTTCGGCCGGGTTGAAAAGGGGCATTGATCGATTTCAAGCGGCCGGAACTTTTTTTCGACCTGCCGCAGCATTTCCGCATCGAATCCGCTTCCGGTGTGCGAGATATAGTGGAGCGCCTCCCCTTCGTAGAGACCCAGAAGGAGCGCTCCGATTGTATGCGACCGGTTCCCCCTCCCCTCCGTCCATCCCGCCACGACACAGTCGAGCTCCTGAACCAGTTTGAGCTTGATCCACTCTCGGCTCCGTCTCCCTGGAGAATAGACCGAATCTTTTCGTTTGGCGACGATCCCCTCTCCTCCCTCCGCGCGAAGCCGCTCAAAATGAGCGACCCCATCTTCGTAAAGAGGACTCAACCGAAGCGTTCCATGAGGCAAAGAGAGAGAAGCGAGCAGCTCGCGCCGGTAGATGAGAGGAGCCGTCATCAATGACTTACCGTTCATATAAAGCAGGTCGAAAAGAAGATACGTCACCGGAACGTCCTTTCGCACCACCCCGATCTCCTCTGAATCGGTCAGATGCATCCGATGCTGAAGGAGCTGGAAAGAGGACTTTCCTTTTTCGTCCAACGCCACCACCTCTCCATCCAGAATCAGCGATCGGATCGACCCGTTCGCTGCCATCAGCCCACACAACTGTTCGACCACCTCCGGATACTGCGAATCGAACCGGGAGAGATTTCTTCCCCAGAGATCGATCCGGATCGATTCTCCCTCCCGAACCATCCTCGCCAGAGCGCGAACCCCGTCCCACTTCTCCTCAAAAACCCAATCGGGATCGACAAACGGCTTCTCACCGAGAGCGGCGCGCATCGGAACAAAGGGAGAGGGGATGGGATCATTTCCCTCGGGAAGGGGTGATCCGCTCTTCATGATCAGCCAGGCCTCCTTCTCCCCTTTCCGATCCGTTCGGACCAGCGTGTATCGGCCATGATGACGGCGACCCGACACGACGAACGTCATCTTTCCTTTCTCCAGATCGCCGGAGACGACGTGATAGGTGCCGATCTCCCAAAGGAACACCTTCCCTGCGCCGTAATTTCCTTCCGGAATCACCCCCTCGAAGTCGAGATAATCGAGCGGATGGTCCTCCGTTCGGACCGCCAAACGCCGCTCCTCCTCCGACACGGGAAGCCCCTTCGGGATGGCCCACGACTTGAGGACCCCCTCCATTTCCAGACGGAGGTCGTAATGGAGCCGCCGCGCATGGTGCTCCTGAATCGAGAAACGATTCTCTTGGGAAGGAGAGCGGCGTGGCGGTTCGAACCCCGCTCGGTTCCGGTGTTTGGTGAAAGTTTCTTTTTTGCTGATAGACTGAAAGCGGGTTCTTTTTCATCCTAGTTTTATCCTAGAATGATTGAATCCCGCGGGTCAATTCCGTCGCCGTGTCTAATCCAAAAGGAGTAAATTGGCCCGAATACGCATAAAGGAGTAGACGACTCGGCCGGAAAACTAGAGAAAACTAGTATTGTCGGTTTCTTTCTGCTTTTATTTTCGGATATAATAGCCTGAACTTCTAGAGAGGGTGCGCCGTGGAAAACGATCTGATCAAGGAGCGCGTTCAGAAAGCGCTCGACTGTGTTCAAGGATTGGATGAGCCGTATCGCGGGATTGCCTTTCAGGTGATTCTAAAAGAATTGCTTCGCGAAGAGAGTGTGCCGGAAGTGAGGCGCATTCAGCGCTCGGATCATCCGCCGAAATCATTTCCTCCGATCAACGAGTTCTTCTCGGCGGTGCACCCCAAGGCCTACACCGATGCCGTGATCACGATCGCCTATCATCTCCTTCATGGCGAAAAGGTCCAATCGTTCACGATTCAGGATATCGCGGAGTCTCTTTCAAAGTGCCGCGCCGAGAAGCCGAAGAATCTCTCCGATGTCTTGGCCGGCTGCGCGCGAAACGGTTGGCTGGCGGAGGGGAATCAGAAACAGCGGGGGATGAAAAGCTGGTATCTGACCTCGACCGGAGAGAAGTACTTTCAGTCAAAATTAAATCCGGCGGGGATGGGGGGTTAGACCGACGGCGGGAAGGTTTATGAATCGAGCAGGGCGGCGAGATCTTTCTCCATCGCCGGCAGCCAAGCCTCGATCGGCTGATCGGCGTCGACGGTGATCTCGAACTTTCCGTTGGGAAGGCGGCGGACCCGCCCCGGGGAGGCCGGGCCGAGCGGGACGACAATCGCTTCTCGCGAGATGCCGAGCCGGTCGGTCACGCTAAAAATCGCATTCATTTCGTTCATTCCAATGATTTTAAGCGAACCCATATCTCCTCTTTATAAAGTTTGACGGCGGATTAGCAACGAACCGCTTGAAGTATAACATCGCAAAATGTTAATTTCTACTTATTGTTGTTCCTGCTGTATCGGCGGAGAAAAATGATTCCTGAAGCGACCGACCATTCATTCGATCGAATCATCGAGCACAGTCCGACGCCCGTCTTGGTGGAATTCTGGTCCCCCACCTGCAGAAACTGTCGCGCCCTGCTGTATGAGCTCGATCGGCTTTCAGAAGAAATGGGAGACGAGATCGCCATCTACAAGATGGACGTGACCGAGAACTACCAAATCCCGGCCGAATATGAGATCTCCAGCCTGCCGGCGCTGGCCCTTTTTTCAAAGGGAAAGTTCGTCCAGTTCATCGGCGGGATGGGAAAGAAGAGCGCTATCGAATCGGCCGTCCAAAAAGCCCTCGCCCTTCGCGAACGGTCGGCCAACATTTTATAACAGACAAAACCAATAGAAGAGGTCCTCGACCGCCCGCGGTCTCGGACCTCTCTTGTGATTTCTTACAAGTCTCTTTGAAATTAAGACGGTGAGACCCCCGCAAACTCTCCCTTCAAATAGGCCGGCCCGGTCGGTTGCGCCTTCCCTCCCGCCGGCTCGATCGTAACGGAAAACGCCTTCAGCTCTTCCGGGTTGATGATCTTTGGGACCTTCATCACCGCTGTGCGGTCTTTGGAGGGTTGGAACATCCCGGCGCTCACCGGAGCCGCTCCGATGGTCCAAAGCTGGTAGATCTTCCCCGCCGGCAGCTTCGGCAGCTCAAAGCCGTAGAAGGCCGCAGCCTGTGTTTCAGGGTCGAAAAGAAGAAGCCCTCCCGCCCCTCCTGCCTCTTTCGATCCGCTCATCCGGACAAGCTCGGCTGTCGGCGATGAAAGGAGCCGGAGCCATTCCGTTTGGTTGGTCATCGCATTTTGGAGGGAGGCGTTTTCGAGCTGTTTTTGTACGAGCTGCGACTGTAATTCCCGCGTCTTTTTCGGCAGCTTGGCGCCGAACTGGGCCGTCTGCTGAAGCCGCGAGATCTGGCCGTCCCTTTCCATCAGTGCCAGCCGCATCGATTCGACCTGTCCCTTTAATTGATTGGCCTCTGCACGCGCCTGCTGGAGGGAATCTTCACGGCCTTTCACCTCCCCGGTCAGCGCGGCGACGGTTTTCTCCTGGGCCGCCGCCTCCGTCCGAAGGCTCTGAATCACCGTATGCATTCCCCGGATCTCTTCTTGAAGCTTGAAATAGCTCAAACCGGCGAAGCCCGCCAAGGCGACCACCAGAACGGAGATCAACACCGGCTGATAGGACCGTCGGCTCGTTTTCGCCGGTTTGGCTTTCTTTTCAACCGTCGCCTTTCCCGGAGTCGCCTTGAGAGGATCGATATCCCCAAACGTGCCGATCTGCGTTTCCCCTTCGATTTCAGAGTGGTCCATCCGTCCCTCCGTGTTTTAGAATAATTAGAGTAAAAGGTAGACGAGGTTTGGAAACCTGTCAAGGAAGCCCCCCACTGCATCATCCCTTTGTGGATTACTTCGGAGACCCGGATCGTTGTCAATTTCCGTATTTACAAACCGATCCCGGACGATTTAAGATGACCCCAAGAGACTTCAATCCTAAGAGAAAAGGACGGAACCGATGGAGCAGCCGAAGCACACCAATCGCCTCATTCACGAGACCAGCCCTTATCTCCTCCAGCACGCCCACAATCCGGTCGACTGGTACCCCTGGGGCGAGGAGGCCCTTAACAAGGCCAAGAATGAGAACAAGCCGATCCTGCTGTCGATCGGCTACTCCGCCTGCCACTGGTGCCACGTGATGGAGCACGAATCCTTCGAGGACGAGGCGACCGCGGCAGTGGATGAACGAGCACTTCGTCAACATCAAGGTCGATCGCGAGGAGCGGCCCGACCTGGACCAGATCTATCAGAATGCCCACCAGCTGCTGATCCGGCGCGGCGGCGGCTGGCCGCTGACCATGTTCCTCACCCCCGAGAAGGTTCCCTTCTACGGCGGGACCTACTTCCCCCCGGAGGACCGCTACGGTCTGCCCGCTTTCTCCAAGCTGCTGGAAATCGTCACGAACACCTACCGCGAAAAACAAGACGAGATCGTGAAGACGGCGGAGCAGGTCCGGACGGCGCTGGGGGAAATGTCGGGAGGCAAAGCCGCCCCCGCAAAACGAGAGATCGACCCTCATCTTTTGGAAGGAGCGGCGGAGAGCCTCGGCCGGATTTTCGACACCAAACAGGGCGGATTCGGCGGCGCCCCGAAGTTCCCCAGCACGCCGGCGCTGAACCTCTTCCTGCGATACTACCAACAAAACGGGGAAGAGACCTATTTGACGATGGTCACCTATACCCTCGGGAAAATGGCCTGGGGAGGAATCTACGATCAGCTCGGCGGCGGATTCCATCGCTACTCCACCGATGATCACTGGTTGGTCCCCCACTTCGAGAAGATGCTCTACGACAACGCTCAGCTCGCCCGTCTCTATTTCGCGACATACCAGGCGACCGGCCAACCGTTCTACATGAAAATCGGCGAGGAGATTCTCGAATATGTCCTCCGCGAGATGACCGACCCCCTCGGCGGATTCTACTCCACACAAGATGCCGACAGCGAAGGGGAAGAAGGGAAGTTCTTCGTCTGGACCCCGCAGGAGATCAAAGCGGTCGTCGGAGAGGAAACAGGCGCGTTGATCTGCCGGCACTACGGGATCACGGATGCGGGCAACTTCGAGGGGGAAAAACATCCTCCACATCCGACAACCGCTCGACAATCTTGCCAGGGAAATGGGGAAAACGACGGAGGAGCTGGAGCGGATCGTCGGCGAGGCGAAGAAAAAGCTCTTCCTGGAACGGGAGAGAAGGGTCAAACCATTTCGGGATGAGAAGGTGCTGACGAGCTGGAACGGCCTGATGATCGGCGCCTTTGTGGATGGATACAATGTCACCCGAAATGAGCGTTACCTGGCCGTCGCTCAAAAGGGGGCCGATTTTCTCTGGACCCGCCTCTACCAAGAAGGGCGATTGCTTCGCACTTTCAAAGAAGGGGTCGCCAAGCTCAACGGTTATCTCGACGATTATACCTTCACCGTCGATGCCTTACTCGACCTCTATGAGGCAACCTCCGATGCGATGCATCTCGATCGGGCCCGGGGTCTGACCACCCGCTTGATCGACCAGTTCTGGGATGACGCTCAGGGGGGTTCTTTTTTACCTCGAAAGATCACGAACCGCTCATTGCCCGGTCCAAATCGTCGGCCGACCAATCGATCCCATCCGGAAATGCCGTCGCCGCCCAAAGCCTTCTCCGGCTCTTCTACCTGACCGGGGAGGCCTCTTATTTTGACAAAGCAGAAAAGACCCTCCAATTTTTCTCCGAAGCGATGGAGGAAAACGTCTTTGCCACCGGCAACATGATCGCGGTCGCCGACTTTTACCTGCGAAAACCGAAGGAGATCGTCGTCATCGGAGACCCAAAGGCTCCCGAGACGGAGCGCCTTCTCGCCGGCATTCAGCGGCTTTACCTCCCGAACAAGGTTCTCTTCCGCGTCGACCCCGGTCAACCGCAGGAGACTCCCCTACCCGATCCGGTTAAAGGGAAGAAGATGATCGACGGAAAACCGACCGTCTACATTTGCCACCACTTTACCTGTTCTCAGCCGCTCACCGATTGGGAGGCGATCCGGACGCAGCTCATCGCAAAGGGTTAGCTATGGACACGGAAGTTCTCGATCTTCCCGAAGTCGAAACCATCTCGGAGGAGGCGACGCAGGTCGATCTTCCCTGGAATGTCATTCTTTACAATGACGACTATCATAGCTTCGATGAAGTGATCCTCCAGGTCCAAAAGGCGACCGGCGTCTCCCTTGAGCGGGCCGCCGAGATCACACTGGAGGCCCATCTCAAAGGCCGCGCGGTCTGCTTTACCGGCCCGCTAGAACGTTGCGAGCATGTTGCAGTGATCCTCCGGCAAATCGAGCTCACAGCGGAGATCGAGCGGGCCGTATAATTCCGACGAACATCCATTCCGCCTCAAAGGCAAAAAAAAGACCCGCCGACGGCGAGTCTATTTTTTTAGACGGAAACCTGGGATTATCTCTCCTTCTTACAATAGGGGCAGACCAACCAGTCGGCTTTCAGGTGTCTCTTGCAACAAGAACAGTTTGATTGAATCTCATGCCGGCAATGAGGGCAGATCACGAAATCGAGATGGATCGCCTTTTGGCACCCGGGGCACAGAATGCGAATCTCCTCTTCCACTTCGATCACACGGAGAACCTCCTCCAGCGTGGTCACCCCTTGCTTGACCTTGGTCAGCCCGTCCTCTCCCATCGTCGTGACCCCCTGCCCCTCGATGGCCCAACGGATCTCTTCTTCCGTTCCGCCCGAGGCGATCATCTCCCGGATTTTGGTGCTGAAGGGAAGGACTTCGAAAATCCCGGTCCGACCTCGGAATCCGGTGAAATTGCACTGGGCGCAGCCTTTCCCCCGATAGGAATCGGAAGGGCTCAATGGGGAGGCCCGCTTGCTCAATTTCCGAATCCCCTCGTCGGAAACCGGCGCCGCCTCCTTGCATTTTGAGCAGATCTTTCTGACGAGCCGCTGGGCCACGATCCCCACCAGCGTGTTGGCGATGATGTATCTCGGAATCCCCATATCGAGCAGCCGGACGATGGTCGCAATCGCGTCGTTGGTATGGATGGTGCTGATCACAAAATGACCCGTCATCGCCGCCCGGAAAGCGATCTCCGCGGTCTCCAGATCCCGGATCTCTCCGACCAGAATGACATTCGGATCTTGCCGGAGGATCGATCGGAGACAATTGGCGAAGGAGAGTCCGATATCGGGTTTTACCTGAATTTGATTCAATCCCTCGATGTTGTACTCGATCGGATCTTCCACCGTCATGATGTTGATCTCATCGGAGCGGATCTGATTGATGAAGGAATAGAGCGTTGACGTCTTCCCGCTCCCGGTCGGGCCTGAAACGAGAAGGATGCCTTGCCGTTTCTGAGAGAATTGGAGAAGCTGGTGGTAGTCCTTCTCGGACAGTCCGAGAATCTCCATGTTCACGGGGGTCGCCGACTGGTCCAGGATCCGGATCACCACCTTCTCGCCATACTGCGTCGGGAGGGTGGCGATTCGAAGATCGATGTCATGGTTATCGAGCCGGACGCGGATCGCGCCGTCCTGAGGAAGGCGGCGTTCGGAGATATCGAGAGAGGCAAGAATCTTGATCCGGGAGACAACCGCCCCCTGGACCCATTTGGGGAGACTCATCTCCTCCTTCAAAATCCCGTCGACCCTGAACCGAACGGAAACTTTGTTCCGCTGCGAATCGATGTGGACGTCGCTCGCCCGCGCTTTCATCGCCTTAAGAAGAATCAGATTGAAGAGCCGGATAATCGGGGCCATCTGGCTCTTGTCCCTGAGATCCTCGGAGGGGGCCACTTCCGATTGCGAGATGACCGGGACAATTTCAAGGTACGAATCCTTGAAGGCGTCGGTGGTCTCTTCGACGATATTCTCCACCGAGTCCTCCAGATGGTAGTGCTGCTCGATCGCCTTGATGATCTCTTTTCGGGTGGAGATCAGCGGTTTTACTTCCAAGTTGGTGTTGAAGCCGATATCTTTGATGCATTCATAATCGAGGGGATCGACCATCGCCACCGAGAGTTGCCTTTTATCGACGTTGATCGGGACACAGTGATATTTGCGCGCCAAATTCTCCGGGACGATGGCGATCGCATCCGGCTCGATGGGGGTGCTTTCAAGGGAGATGTATTGGATGCCGAGTTGGTTGGCGAGGGTATTTGCGATATCAAACTCGGTCACCAGCTTCAGTTCAATAAGGGTGACCCCCATCCGCTTCCCGGTTCGTTTCTGCTCCTCGATCGCCATCTGAAGGTCGGCCTCGGTGATCAGTCCGGAAGAGCAGAGAAGATCTCCAATACGTTTTTTTGTGAACGACGGCTCTTTCATTACGTTTATTTTATCCGAGGATGGGATAATGCGCAACCTCACGGGATACGGGGAGGGGGGATATTTCCCTTGATCGATCCCGATCGCTTGGATATAGTGAAGATTCACCCTCTGACGTTTCGCCGATCTTTCTTTTTCAGGGACAGAATGGGAATTCCAATCGCCCAAGTCGACGCCTTTACCGATCAGCCTTTTTCGGGGAATCCCGCGGCTGTCTGTCTTCTCGACGAGCCGATGGAGGCCGGCTGGATGCAGAAGGTCGCCCGGGAGATGAATCTTTCCGAAACCGCCTTCCTTCTCAAAGAGGGAGCGCTGTTTCACCTCCGCTGGTTCACGCCGACGGTCGAAGTCGATCTTTGCGGCCATGCCACGCTCGCCGGCGCCCACATGCTCTGGGAATGGGGAATCCTGAAGCCGGATGAGCAGGCCCGTTTTCAGACGAAAAGCGGCCTTCTGACCGCCGACAAAAAAGGGGGGTGGATCGAGCTGGATCTCCCGGCCGAGCCGGAGAAGGAGGCGCCTCCCTCTCCCGCCCTTCAGAAGGCGTTGGGGGTGACGCCGAAATACATCGGCAAGAATCGTTTCGACTATTTGATTGAAGTCGAATCGGAAGAGGTCCTGCGAAAACTTCAGCCTGATTTCGGACTGCTCGCCGCCGTGCCATGCCGCGGGGTGATCGTAACGAGCCGGTCGGATTCGGACCGGTTTGATTTCGTTTCAAGGACATTCGCGCCGCGGGCCGGCATCAACGAAGATCCGGTGACGGGGTCGGCGCATTGTTGCCTCGGTCCTTTCTGGAAAGAACGGCTCGGTAAAAACACTTTCCTTGCTTACCAAGCCTCCGCGCGAGGAGGGGTGGTTCGGGTCCGTTTGGCCGGAGATCGTGTACAGCTCGGCGGAAAGGCGGTCACGGTTTCACGCGGGACGCTCCTCTCCCTCCCTTAAGGTTCTTTCATCCTCCCCTGCGCCAATTTTCCCAGAAGGACCCCCAAGACGATTGCGAAAGCCGGGACGAGGAGGGTCCCTCCGGTGAAAAACTGAGGATCATGCCGGCTTTGTAGAAAATGGATCACCATGAGGACAACCCATCCCGCCAGGGCGACCGTCAAGAACCTTGTTGTCGATTGGACGCGAGTAGAGAGCGCCGCGAAACAACCGACGGGAAGAAAGAGGAGGAATCCGAATAAGCCCCGCTCGCCCTCGACCGTCGTTCTCAACGCAAGAGAGTCGGTCAGGAGGAAGAGACCGTCGGTTAAAACGGCCTCGGCCACCTGGACCCCATTCAAATAGAGCCGCATCTCCCCTCGATCGTAGACGGAAATAAGATGGACCGGACCGGACTGAAACGGCAATTGGGTTGTTTCGATATCCCCCAGGCTCGGAAATCCGGTCTTGACGCGGTTTCGAACCTCAAAACCTAAATCGATTCCCTGCTGCTGCAGCAAGAAGTAATCGAGATCGGGCGTCTTGGCCAATGAGATCAGCCGTCCTACATCTCCATAACGAATCTGTCCCATCTCAACCCAGGCCTCTATCGTAAATTGATGTCTGTTTGAAATTCTCTGCCGGATCTTTTCCGCCGGTTCCCGGCTGATGAACGCGGCCGACCGGTTGAACGCATAACCATATGGAGAGAGCCACCTCCCTCTGCCGGAATTCGATAATTCCAGATCGAGCGGAGGAAGGACTCCGGCGCGGTCATGAAGGGTGCTCCCCTCCCCCTCATCGAAGGGATAGAGGACGATCGGGTTTTGCTGAAGATGGATCTCCGGCCGAAAAGAAGCACCGGTCCGGTAATGCCGTTCGATCGTCGCCGGATCAAACGCCTGATCATAAACAGCCAAGAGAAAAACTTTCCCTTTCCAGCCGTCTTCCATTTCCGGGTCGACACCGACCCAGAGGAGTGCCCCCGGGTCCCATCGGTCCAGCTTTTCCCATGAGAACGCCGCCAGAAAAATGAGAAATCCGACATAAAAGAGAAACCCCAGCTGCGCCAATCGCCGTCGATAATCCCAAATCCAATCGAGCCACCCTCGATCGGCCATCGTCTTGAATAAAAGAAAACCGGCCCCTCCTCCAAGGGTATTGGCGAATAGGTCGCTAAACGAAGGAAACCGCTCCGGTAGAAAGAGCTGCATCGTCTCCACTGAAAGGCTGACCGCCGCGGAGATTAGAAGCGCCGGCATCAGACGAGACCGCCCCGGCCGGGCCGGAAGGAAACCATAAAGCAATCCTCCTAAAGGAAGAAAAAGAAGGAGGTTGACCGCGACATCGGAGGATGAAAAGAGAACTGATTTTTCCCATCGGTGGGGCTGCGAGATGAGCTGAAAATCAAAAGGGGCAAGGGTCACCGCCCCGATGTAGAGGAGATAAAAAGCCAAGCCGATCAACCAGACTCTACGCATCGATTCGTTCCTGTCCATCCTCGCGTCGACCTTCACCGGCAAACGATGAATTTCTCGCAACAATACTTCTCACTCGAAGCGAGCGCAACAAAATAAAAAAATCTTTCGTTTAGGGAATTGCAACACACAAAAACAGGAAGGTAGAGTGGATCGGACACTCCTTATTCAATCGTCACCTCCACTTTCAAAGATCCCTCGGCGGGAGGCGGCTTTTTGGAAATCTCTTTGAGCAGTCCAAGCGATTGGAGCGATCGGGAAAAGCGCTCATAACGTTCAGCGGGGATAAGCAGCACCACCCTGGCCTCCATCTCATCCCCTTTTTTGCTGAGCACTTTCCCCTGAGAAGCCACCGCATCGGCAGCCTCTTTAATGCTCCTGGAAATCAGGAGCAGCTTGATCTCGGGCGGCTGCGGAAGTGCGGCCTGCCGACGGGCCTCCATCGAAAGAGGTTGGGCCGTTTCGTTGTGAACCTTCATCGGCATAGGGGCCGGCGGATCGGCCGGCGCGGTTTGCGATGATGGAAGGGGGAGAGATCGGCGTTTCCTTCTCCTGTGTACCTTCGTGGTTTTCGGCGGGAGCGGAGAGGACCACCGCCTCTGCGGCCGGCGCAGCGCCATTTTCCGTCATTGAGAAATCAGCCTTCACGGACGCTCCCCGTTGATAGAGGAAAAGGGTCCCGCCGACCAACACGATCGTCACGGTTATCTCAACGGGGCGATGCCACAGAGCGGAGAGCATTCCAGAAGTGGATGGAAAACCGGAGGAGCGCTCCCGCGGGGAGAGGGCAATCTTCTCCGACGAAATTGCAACCTCCTTCGCCTTTTTTGGACCCTCTTTCTCCGCCTTCAAGGCCGCAATACGGCTTCGACATTTTTTACACCCCTTCAGGTGCGCCTTAATCGATCGGCAGAGGGCTGGATCGGCCTCTTCAGCAAGATAGGCGGAGAGGTCTCCCTCAATCTCTCGGCACTTCATCTTTTATCCCAGCGACGCCTGAACGGCTCATTGTCTTCCAGACTTTTAAGTCAATGTTTTTCGGAAGTTTCCACGATAAATTTCGCTATTTCATCCGCCAGTTCCACCGGCCGCTCCGCCGGAACGGCATGGCCGGTTTCCCTAAAAACCGAGAGCTTTGATCCAAGTATACCCGAATGGAGACGTTCTTGGTATACCGCCGGAATCGCCCGATCGTGGTCGGCACTAATAATTAAGGTCGGCATCCGGATCTCGTGAAGCCGGTTGTGAAGCTCCGGGACCACTTTTTTTCGTTCAACCAGGAGGGCAAGGGCCCGAGAAGAACGGAGGATCTCCTCTCTCTCCGCCAGTGTCGGTTTATGTCGGGCCAATTTTTCTCGAATTTCCGGACGATGATAAAATCGATTGAGGATCTCTTTGAAATTCATCCCGGACGGACTGACGATCGGAACGCCGGGAAGACGTCCGCCGGAAGCAGCGATCAGGATGAGGGTTTGGAATCGCTCCGGGTGGGAGAGGGCCAAAAGCAGACCGATCCATCCGCCGAGGGAAAATCCGACCAGATGGCAGCGCCGAAGGCCGACGGCATCCATCCAATCGATCACGAACCTCGCGAGATCTTCGGTCCCCTCAATGGAAGGGAGGGAATCGGATTGGCCGAAGCCGGGATAGTCGAGGGCATAAACATGAAACGATTTTGAAAGAAGCGGAAGGACCTCCCGGTATTCGGCGGCACGCCCGGCGGCGGAGGGAAGAAGAAGGATCGGTTCACCTTCTCCTCCTTCCAGATACCGAATGGACCCATTCCGCAATTTAATTCTTCTTTCAATCATCATTGGCCACTCTAACATCGACCCTGTGGTTTTTCAACACTTAGGCAGCCTGTCCTCTTAACTGCCAACTTTAAATTGACATGCTATACTACGGGAAGTAAGATGGCGGCTTGGAGAAGCTTCATGCAGAAGGATCATCCCTTCCAGATTCACCACATCGCTATCCAAACGGCCGACCTGGAACGCTCCGCCACCTTCTACGGCGAGACCCTCGGTTTGGTCCGGATCAAAGAAGAAAAAAGCCCCAAAGGGAGAAAAATTATTTGGTTTGATTCCGGAACAGGACGGATCGAGCTTTACAGCGGCAAGCCGGAACAAGCGCTCATCAAACGGTGGAGCCCCAATTCAGTCGGTCCAATCTCGATCGGTTTTCGGGTAAACAATTTAGAGGAGGCGGTCCGGCACCTCATGGAAGCAAACGTGCCGGTGATCAAATCCCCCTATGAGCCGGTCCCGGGGGAGCGGGCTGCGATGATTCAAGGCCCCGATGGAGAAGAGATCGTTCTCTTAGAAAAAGAGGTCGGCTGACATCCAAGAAGAGGAGAAGATGAAACAGCGGAAGCTAAGAAGATACAGTATTTTTGTCGAAGCAAAGATCGAATCGAACGATTTCCGTCTCCATGGCATCGCGGTCAACTTCAGCTACAAAGGGGTCGGCGTCTGCTGCCTAACCCCGCTTGCCGTCAAAAGCGAAGTCTCGCTGACGTTTTACTTCAATGATGAGCAGGGCAAGGTCCACTCGGAATCGATTAATGGGATCATTCGGTGGGCCAAAAATTTCGGCCACCTTCAGACCGGGGGGATCGAGTTTTCGGAAGAGCTCTCGGAAGAGAACCATTTCATCATCCTCTCACATATCGAAATGGCTAAGGAGTTTGAGGGGTAGTCGTTGTCTCCACCCCTTCCGGTCCCTCTGAGTTTTCTATCGTCCTTGGAATTTCCTTTTCCATCGCCATCCGGGTCTCCGGATAGCGTTTTTGCATTGCCTGAAGAATGGAATCGATCCGCTTTCGCAGATAAGGGGTCGACCGGCGATTCTGGTAATAACGGGGGGCGGGAAGAATCGCCGCCAGAAAAGCCGCCTCTTGAGGGGCCAACTCCGCCGCAGGCTTGGAAAAATAATGGTCGGCGGCCGCCTCCGCGCCATAAATCCCCTCTCCCCACTCCACTACATTGAGGTAAACCTCCAGAATGCGCCGCTTTTTCAACTTCGCCTCCATCACCGACGTGATCAACGCTTCCTTTATCTTTCGAATCGGGCTCTTCTCCGAAGAGAGATAGAGGTTCTTGACCAGCTGCTGGCTGATCGTGCTCCCGCCGTATTCGAACGATTTCGCCGCCCAATCCCGCTCGGCCGCCTCCACGATCGCCTCCCAATCGAATCCCTCATGTTGGTAAAAACGCGCATCCTCCGCAACGACGACGGCGCGCTGAAGGTGGGGCGAGATCTGCCGAAGGGGCCGCCAACGCACGGCGAGCGAGATCGACTCCTCTTTTTTCCCTTCGCCCTCCGCGCTTCGATCAAGGCCGTCGTTTTCGGATTGGTTTGGGCCAGCCGCTCCACCTCCGGCCAATAGGAGAGGAGATACGCTCCTACGGAGATGGGGATAAAGAAGAGACAAAGAAAAACAACCGATCGAAACCTTACCCGTTTCATGTTGATCTCACCGGACGTGAACGCGCTATAACTTCGCGATCTCTTCCATTATTGTATCAACAATTCGCTGGGAAGTTTCGACCGTATCGGGAGAGAATAATAAAGCGAAAGGTCGATCGGAGGTCCATAGGTAATGGTCGTCTTCTTTCCGATTCGGGGAAGGATCTTCCCGACCGGTAAAATCTGATTGACCCTCCGTACCCGGACCGGTATCACCTTTCGCGGGCGCGCGTCGTAAAGGATCTTTCCGACACCGGCCCGCCCCGGCTGGAGCGCGCCGTCGGAAGAACGTCTCCCCTCCGGCGCGATCACCACGACCGAATGCGACAGCATTTCCGCCATTTTTTGCATCGCGACGAGATCGCGTTTTCCCCGCCGGACCGGAAAAGCCCCCCAAGAGGAAAGGATCGTCCGAACGATCGGAATGTCGAACAGCTCTTCCTTCCCCGGGGCGCGCCACCAGACGGGGGAGAAAAAAGGCATGCTGGTGGCCCCCACCAAAAAGGGATCGATCGCCGAGATGTGGTTGTACAAAAGCATCACCCCCTCCTCTCCCCGTTTTGGTATATTTTCTTCTCCGAAGACCTCGACGCGATTGATCCACTTGAAGACGAAATGCCAGAAGGAAAGTCCGAGGAGGTGCCACAGATTTAAAAAGAAGCCGGGACCGTATTGCATCACTTATGGAGGGTTTAGGATGGATGGAAGCGATAAAGCCGATCGAAGAAGGCCGATCACCGGCCCCTTCTCGGCCTTGAAGAGGAAGTCCGTCCCTTGGTCGGGCGCGAAGGGGGATGGGCCGGCCGCGTTCTTTGTATCCGCTCGGAATGAGGGATCGATTTGGGCTGAACGAAGAGGTCGTCTTCCGGCCATTCGACCGGAATCTTCTGTCCGATGTATTCCTCGATTTCCTCCAGGGCCATGACATACTCCTCATCGGCCAGGCTCAACGCCTTTCCCGCCGCGCCCGCGCGGGCGGTCCGGCCGATCCGATGGACATACGCCTCCCGGTCTTGCGGAAGATCGTAATTCACGACGAGGCTGACCCCCTCGATATGCAGCCCCCGCGAGGCGACATCGGTGGCCACCAGGATCGGCACCTTCCTCTCCTTGAATTGCTCCAACGCCTTCATCCGCTGTTTTTGAGGCAAGTCGCCGGTGATCGCCCGAGCCGGATACCCTTGCTCGGTCAGCCGGTTCGCCAACACCTCCCCCTGGTTTTTGGTATTGACGAAAATCAACACCCGCTCCCAGCTTTCTCTCTTGAGCAAACCGAGCAGGAGAGGGATCTTCTTTGTCCGCTCCACATGGAACAGGATCTGTTCCACCTTCTCTGCGGTGATCTGTTCGGGAGAGACTTCAATCTTGATCGGATTATTCATATGTTCATAAGCCAGCTCCATCACGCGCTGCGTGAGGGTGGCGGAAAAGAGCATCGATTGCCGCTTATGATAAGGAGGAAGACGCCGCATCATAAAACGAAGGTCGGCGATAAATCCCATATCGAACATCCGGTCGGCCTCATCGATCACGAGAACCTCCACCCGGCGAAGGTCGTAGACCTTTTGCTTATAATAATCGATCAGTCGTCCCGGCGTTCCGATGAGAAGATCGACCCCCTCCGCCAGCATCGATCGCTGCTTCTGATAATCGATCCCGCCGTAGACGGCCTGGATGTTAAACGGGGTCTTCTGTCCGAGCAGGGTTGCTTCTCTGGCAATTTGAATCACCAGCTCCCGCGTCGGGGCAATGACGATCGCCCGCGGAGAAGAGAGCTTGGAGGAAGGGGAAGGCTCGGTTTTGAGAAGGCGGGAAAAAAGGGCGATGAGAAAGGCGGCGGTCTTTCCGGTCCCGGTCTGGGCCTGACCCGCGACATCCTTACCGGCAAGCGTGATCGGAAGGGTCCCCTCCTGGATCGGAGTACATTCTTTAAAACCGAGAGACTCAATTCCCTCAAGAACAGGAGGAGGAATCGGCAACGATCGAAATTCAGTAGGCATATCGTTGATATATTACCCTGCTGTTTGCGAAAATGCAAGGACCGATTGACCTCGGCGAAGCTCAAACAGACGCGCCGGACAGGTTTTGTTTTTATGCTGAGGAGGGGGCGCTCAATAATTCTGGTTGCGCGGCTTCCTTCTTTCATGCTACATTTTTAACTGGATGTAGAATGAATCCCCGATCGCGTACCGTGAACTTGTAGAGTTCTTTTCTCATATTCCAATAGGGTAAACGTAGAGCTGAAGGAGGAAATGAATGGCCGATATCTTGGTGGTAAGTTCGAAAATTAAGAAGTTCATTCGAGAGAAATCTGAATTCAACACCTCCGCTGAATTTCTCCAGGCGCTCAGTCAGCGTGTTGAAAAACTCGCGATGGAAGCGATTGAGCGCGCCAGAGCGGACAAAAGAAAAACGGTCAAGGAGAGAGATCTGCCCTGACCGTTCGATAAAGGCGCTTCGAGCAGGCGGCCATCCTTAGCAGCGGCAATGCAGCCCGAACCGCCTCCTCTTGAAAGATCTACGAACCGATGTTGTTCCGATGAGTTCAGGGGGAGGAGCTATCTTTGCAGTAGCCCTCCCAATCCCTCTTTTTCCAGCCTCTCTGTCAGTCTTTCCCGAAGCTGCTTCGCCGCCGTCTCCTTCAGCGCTTCCTCACGGAGGGCGAGGCGGGCGCCTTGAGGGGTCCCTGCAATTTCGATCGGGACCTCCAACTTCTCCTCCTCCATCGGGAGGAGCGACCCGACCGGCGTGCTTCGAATTTTCTGTGTAACCGACTCGGCCAGTCTCATCTCGCCGAGGAGGCGGTAAACACCGTCCAACCCGACCTCCCCCTCTCCCAAAAGATCAAAAAGAGGATTGTCCAGGGAAAGACGGCTCAGCCCGATGCGGCCGGCCTCGATCTGAAGCCCCCCTTTTGCGGAAGAAAAGCGGGTATTCTGCTCCAGCGGGAGTTGAACCTGATCGAGGAGCTGAAGCGTGGCGAGAGCCTCTCTTAGGAGATTTACATTCTTAATCTCCCCTTCTCCCACTTCCCATTCCCCCTTCCCCGTCAACGTCTTTGAAAGCGCTCCCCAGCTTCCTCCACTCCCTTGCAGCGTCACTCCGATCGAAGTCGTCCCGCTGAAAATGCCCGGATCGATCGGCACGAACTGCTTTACGACCGATCCGAGAGAGGCCTTTTGAAGCGCAAAGTTTGTTGTGAAGGGGAACGCGCCGCTCGATAAGTCGACCCGGCCGCTTCCCGTAAAATGCCCCCCCCCAGATATTGCCGTTTAAATTTTCGAGCGCGCCGACTTTTCGATTCAACCTCGCGCGACCCGAAAGATTCGAGACCTCCATCCCTTTCACCTGAACCTCTTTCACAGTGAAATCGACCTCCATCGGGGTTGTTCCCGGAGAGGAAGGAGGGGGTCCCGGAGGAAGAGAGGTCTTCTTTGGAGGAGACCCCCCTTGCGGCAGAAGGAGCATCAGCTCGTCAAGATCAACCTGCTCCGCATTCGCCCTCAAGAGAAGGCGCCCTTTTTGGTATCCCCCCTGAAGGTGGAGATCGCTCCGCCCGACGGTTCCCGAAAGATCAATCGTTTCCGGTTTGAGCGCCGTGGTCAGCGGTCCAACCCGTCCTTTCAAACTTGTCTGCTTTCCCTGCGGCTCAATCCGTGTCTCCAGATCGATCGAAGCGATCTCACCCAACTGAAGGTTGGACAGTTTAAGATCGAAGTCTTCAGCGGAAGTTGATAACGGCGGCCCTCCCTTCACACGACGAACGTGGGTGATCCGCCCGTTTTTGACGATCACTTCATCCGCAAGAATTCCGATCGGACGTTGCTCCTGCGGGGATGTTGTCCCCCCCGGCGGGGATTTCTTGCCGCCGCCGAGAGTCGATGTGTTCCATTTTCCGCTCGCATCCTGAATCAGTTGGAGCGCCGGGCTTTGAATGAGAAGCTCCTCCACTTCCACCCTTTTCTGCAAGAGCGGAAGAAGCCGGAAGCTCACAACGACTGAATCGGACCGGAAAAAATCTTCGGGGGAGAATTGAGGATCATCCCGGACAACGACATTTTTCAATTGAACACCCAGCGGCCAGAGCGAGAGGCGAACGCTCTCGACGTCGACCGACCGTCCCAATGCCGCTTCAACCTGGGGCAAATAACGCGATTTAACAAAAGAGAGGTCGACCAAAAACGGCGCCAACAGGAGGATGAGAACCAAAACCAGAACAATCCCCCCCAGAATAACCGCTATTTTCTTCATCACCACACTCGGATTTATGTTTCTTTTATTATAGGGAATCCGAAGCGGGTGAAGCAAGTTGGGCAAACCGGGATGGATCGGGATTCGTTCAGGCGGGGGGGGCCACGCAGATGCGGTCTTTTCCCTGGTCTTTTGCAACGTACATCGCCGCATCCGCCTTACGGATCAAAAGATGGCGGATATTGCTGTTCGAAGTGCCGTTGCCGACATGTTTCTTCAAAGAGGCCAGCCCGATGCTACAGGTCAGCCGTCCCTGAAGGGTCTCGGCTTTCGCCTTTTCATTGATCGGCACGGTGGAGAAGGGGAATTTTTTTGATCGCGGTCCGAATCCGATCGGCCACCTGCACCACTTCCTCCAGTGTGGTTTGAGAAAAGATGATGACAAATTCATCGCCGCCGTAACGGGCGACCGTTGTCCCCCGGGCCGGAACGACTTTCCGGAGAACGTCGCCGACCTCTTGAAGAATATGGCTTCCGGTCAGATGACCGAATTGATCATTGACCCCTTTGAAGTGGTCCATGTCCAAAAAGAGGAGGATCAGGTCATGCTGGCCCCTTCGGACCTGCCGGACCTCCCGCTCGAGACGGGTGTGAAAATAGCGGTCGTTATAGAGTCCCGTCAATCCGTCCCGCTTCGCCAGCTCGATATGTTTGCGGGCGTCCAATACGTTTTGAATCAATGTCGATGTATACCCGGCGAAGATCTCGAGGAGCTTCAACTCTTCTTCGGTAAAATTGGGCTTCCCTTTGCGATTGATTAATTCAATGACGCCGTAAATCGAATTTTCCACGATGATCGGCGCACAGATAATCGACCGGGTGCTGAATCGACTGATCTTGTCGATTTTGGCGTAGAACATCTTATCCCGCTTGACGTTCTTGCTTAAATACGGCTTTCCGGAGAGATAGGTCGCCCCGGCGATGCCGGTGTTGATCGACAGCCGAAGCCCCGGAAGCTTCGAGGAGCCCGGCCCGAAACAGGCGACAAAAACCAGCTCTTCCCGTTCTTTCTTTCCGATCGGATCATCCAACAAAATGGAGCCGGCCTCCGACGGGACGAATTGATTCGCTTTTTTCAAAATTTCCTTCAACATCAGATCGAGGGCAGGCTCGTCCCGATCGGGCGCTCTCTGTTTTCGCTCGCGTCCCAGCAAGACGTTCAAATGTCGGTGATCGAGAAGATGGAGCTTCATGAGAATTTAAGATAACCTCTAATCAAAAGCATGTCAACGACGTAGTGAAAAATCCCTCCTTTCTCAGGAGGCCTTGAAATGACTTGACAATAGAACGAAAAAAAGATAGTTTTCTCAGCGATGGCTCTTTTAAAAAGAACACCCTGGTTGCTTATTTTCTTCATCTTGGCGGGAGGCCTGTTAGGTGGAGTGATGGGAGAGATTCTACTTCTCTTCTCTCCTTCCGGCTTTCTTAAAGATGTTTTTCTCAAAGGGTACCATATCGGCATGACCCCTCCGTTTACCTTTGATCTTCATTTGGTGACGTTTACCTTCGGCTTCACCTTCCGAATCAATCTCCTCAGTCTCCTCGGCATTATTCTGGGAATCTATACTTACAAACAGGCATAAGATCGGCGTTTAACGGATGACTTGCCCCTCCTTGAGCCGCTTGATGCGATCGCGAATCTCCGCCGCTTTCTCATATTCAAGGCGTTTTGCCGCATCGCGCATCTCCCGCTCCAGGCTCTGCAGAACCCGCGGCAGCTCCTCTTCCGGGATATACATCTCCCCCTCCTCCGCGGCGATCGGAACCGTGTAATAGTCCGCCTCGACCGTCTCGCGAAGGGTTTCGGAAATCACCTTTCGGATCGATTCGGGGGTGATGCCATGTTCTATGTTGTACGCCGCCTGGATCTGACGACGCCGGTTCGTCTCATCGATCATCATTCGCATCGACTTCGTCATCGTATCGGCATAAAGGATCACCTCTCCCGAAACATGACGGGCCGCCCGCCCCGCCGTCTGGATCAATGAGCGGTGGGAGCGCAGGAAGCCCTCCTTGTCGGCATCCAGAATCGCCACCAGCGACACCTCGGGAAGATCGAGCCCCTCGCGCAGCAGGTTGATCCCGACCAGGACGTCGAACTCTCCCAGCCGCAGATCGCGGATGATCTCCATCCGCTCCACCGTGTCGATGTCGGAATGCAGGTAGCGCACTTTGATCCCGTGCTCTGACAAGGTACTCGGTGAGATCCTCGGCCATCCGCTTGGTGAGCGTCGTGACCAGCACCCGCTCGGATCGGTCGACCCGTTTTCGGATCTCCGCGAGCAGATCGTCCACCTGGCCTTTGGCCGGCCGGATGACCACCTTCGGATCGATCAGGCCGGTGGGACGGACCACCTGCTCGACGATCCGGCCCTGGGCCCGTTCAAGCTCATACGGACCGGGCGTCGCCGAGACAAAGAGAACGGTCGGCGCATGAATTGTTCGAACTCCTGAAACTTCAGCGGACGGTTGTCGAACGCCGAAGGCAGCCGGAAGCCATACTCGACCAGGTTCGTCTTGCGGGCCCGGTCCCCGTGCTACATGCCGCCGATCTGCGGGATGGTCACATGGCTCTCGTCGATGATCAGCAGCGAATCGTCGGGGAAATAATCGAGCAGGGTCGGCGGCGGCTCCCCCGGCGCTCGGCCCGACAGGTGGCGCGAGTAGTTCTCGATGCCCTGGCAGTAGCCGATCTCCCGGATCATCTCCAGGTCGAAGACGGTTCGCTGCTCGATCCGTTGCGCCTCCAGAAGCATCTGCCGGTCCCGAAAAACTTGATCCGGTCGTGAAGCTCTTCCTCAATCCCTTGCAACGCGACATGGAGCCGATCGGGCGGGATCACGTAATGGCTCCCCGGATAGACGGCAATCTTCGGAAGGCGTTGAATGATCGTTCCGCGGAGGGGATCGACTTCATAAATCGCATCGACTGTATCGCCGAAAAATTCGACGCGGATGCAGCGGTCTTCCGATGACGCCGGAAAGATTTCGATGACATCTCCCCGCACCCGGAAGGTCCCCCGATAAAAATCAAAGTCGTTCCGCTCGTATTGGATTTCGACCAGCTTCTTCAATACCTGATCCCGCTCGATCTCCTTCCCTTCCTCCAGATAAACCAACATGTCATGATAGGCCTCCGGCGATCCAAGGCCGTAAATGCAAGAAACCGACGCGACGATAATGATGTCGTTCCGCTCCAGGAGGGATCGGGTCGCGGAATGCCGCATCCGGTCGATGGCATCATTGATGGAAGAGTCCTTTTCGATGAAGGTATCGGTGTGGGGGATATACGCCTCGGGCTGGTAATAATCATAATAGCTGACAAAGTACTCGACCGCGTTTTCAGGAAAGAAGGTTTTAAACTCGTGGTAGAGCTGTGCGGCCAAGGTCTTGTTGTGGGCGATCACGAGCGTCGGCTTCTGGACCTGCTCGATAACATTGGCGAGCGTATATGTTTTTCCTGAGCCGGTGACACCTAGGAGGACCTGGTGGGGCTCCCTCCGACGGACCCCTTCAGAAAGGGCACGGATGGCGTTCGGCTGGTCCCCTCTCGGCGTAAAATTCGAATGAAGCTTAAATGGATTCATGTAAACCCCTCGAAAATGGCATGATAACACACCTGGATAAATCTTACTATCTTTTGGCTTGACTTCGAAAAGTGTATCGGACTATAAAGGGCAGATGAAAAAGGCGAATCGGGTCGCTTTCAAATGGCTTCTTCATCCAGTGGACTGGCAATCTATTTATGCAACGAACCCTAGATTTAAACAGGCACAAGTGGGAAGAGATACAACATTCTCTATCGTCTTTAACCGGCTTATCTCTTTTTATCTACGATCCCTCTAAACACCGGCCCTGTACAGCGATCACGCGTGAGCATCTCCTTTGTCACCTGGTTCATCAGACCGAGCGGGAGACCCTTTGTCAGAATGCGTTTGCGCAACAGGTTGATCTTGCGATTCAGACGCAGCAGATCTCTTTTTCCAAATGCCAGGCCAATCTGAACTATTTTGTCATTCCGATCCGGCTCTCGAACGAAATGAGTTATGCCATGATCGGCGGGAAAGTGTATCACCATCCCGATGAATATGCCCATTTCAAACAAAATGCATCCGAGTGGGGCATTTCATCCGAGAAGCTGCCGGTCGCTATCGATCTCTCCTGCCCCGGCGCACAAGAAGGGCTTCAACAGGTCGCCTCCTATCTCCAAGTCGTCGCCACCGCCCTGTTGGAGAACATCTACCGTCGCGGTCAATACCAGGGAAAGGCGGCCCACCTGACGACCCTTCTCAATGTGGGAAATCAGTTCAAAAGCGTCAGCAATATTTCAATCCTTCACAGCACCCTTCTGAATACGCTCGGCATCCTCTTCAACTTGAAAAGCGCCTGCATCTTCCATCAAACAAAAAAACAAGGAGCTTACCGCAGCGTCGCCGTCTTCGGGGAGAAGAAGGAGCGGTTTAACCAATTGGAGGCGTCCCTGGACATTCTCTTTCAGAAAAGAAGCGGGGAGAGAGAGAGAGAGAGAGAGAGAGAGAGAGAGAGAGAGAGAGAGAGAGAGAGAGAGAGAGAGAGAGAGAGAGAGAGAGAGAGAGAGAGAGAAAAGCGATCCGTTCGTCTTCAACGACGTGACATTTGACCTGCTGAAGTCGAAACTTCCGCAAGACGTGACCTCCTGCTATCTCTTCCCCCTTTACCAAGGCCGGAATGCAACATCAACCCTGGCGATATTCGACACCATCCTCACGTCGGAAGAGACCGCGATGATCTCTTCGTTCTGCAGCCAGGCGGGGTCTGCCGTTGAAAATATCGAGCTTCAAAATCAATTGGCGGAGCAACGGAAAATCATGATTGCCCTCTCGAACCTCACCCTCATGATCGATTCGCCCCTTTACCTTCATCACCTTCATAATAATATCTTGGAGCAGACCCTTCAGCTCCTGCAGGCGGAGCAAGGATCGTTGATGGTCCTGGACGAGTTCAAAAATGAGCTCTCTGTGAAAAGCGATGAAGGGGATCAATCGGCCCGTTTATGAAATGTTCAACTCGAAGCCGGGGGAAGGGATTGCGGGATCGGTCTATGAAACCGGCGTCCCGCTTCTGGTTCAAGATCTCAACCACGATCCTCGCGTACAACAGGGGGCCAAGCCGCGATATCGCACCCCTTCCTTCGTCAGTGTTCCGCTCAAATTGAGAAACCGAACCCTCGGCGTCATCAATCTGGCGGATAAAATCACCGGAGAGGTTTTCTCGGAGGAAGATCTCCAACTGTTGCAGGCGATCGGCAGCTATATCTCGATTGCCATCGAGCGGTCCGAATTGTACGAGAAAACGGAAGAGCTGAAACGGATCTCGATCACCGACGCCCTGACCGGCCTTCTGAACCGCCGCTACTTTCAAGAACGCTTGACGGAGGAGATCGAGCGATCCCGGCGCCACCGGATCCCCGTCTCCCTCATTATCGTCGATATCGATAATTTCAAAGGCTTCAACGATACCTTCGGTCATTTGGGAGGAGACGAGATTCTGGTTTTGCTCGGACAGGCCCTTCGAAACTACATCCGGGCGATCGACGTCGCCGCGCGCTACGGCGGGGAGGAATTCACCATCATCCTTCCCCAGACGAATAAGGAAGATGCGCGGATCATTGCAGAGAGGTTGTGCAGGGAAATCGAGCGGAACGAGACGCTACAAAAAATACTCCGATTTGGCCCGACTGACCGTCAGCGTCGGTCTTGCCACTTTCCCGGATGATGCCGAAACGTTCGAAGAGCTGATCCGAAATGCCGACCGCGCCCTCTACCAGGCGAAGCTGCAGGGAAAAAACAGGGTCATTACATTTGATAATGGACTCTTCTCCTAAATCAGTGCGGGTCTTCACTCCTTACTGCTTTCAAAAAGTCCCTCTGCAAACGATTCGATGTTGAACGGGATTAAATCGTCCACCCCTTCGCCGACGCCGACGTAAGTGACCGGAACCGAAAGGGCCTCGACGATCGGGACGATGATTCCCCCCTTTGCCGTCCCGTCCAGCTTCGTCAGGATAATCCCCGTCACCCCGATCGTCTCATGAAAAAGCCGCGCCTGGGAGAGGGCGTTCTGGCCGGTAGTGGCGTCAAGCACCAGGATTCTCTCATGGGGGGCATCGGGAATCGCCTTGGCGATGACCCGCTTAATCTTCTTTAACTCTTCCATCAAATTGCTCTTCGTCTGGAGACGGCCGGCGGTATCGATCAAAACGGTATCGATCTTCCGCGCAAGGGCGGCGCTCACGGCATCGAAGGCGAACCGCTGCGGGATCCGCCCCCTCCTGATGCCGGACGACTTCGGCGCCGACCCGATCTCCCCAGATGGCGAGCTGCTCTCCGGCCGCCGCCCTGAAGGTGTCGGCCGCCGCAAGGAGGACGGTTTTCCCCTCACGCCTCAATTGAGCGGCCCGCTTGGCGATGGTGGTGGTCTTGCCGACCCCGTTCACCCCGACGAAAAGGGAGACGACCGGCGTCGTCTTCGGCGGCTCCTGCGGAACCCCCTTGTTCAGGATGACGACCAGATACGACTTCAGCTTTTTTTGAGGGAGGCGAGATTGGATATCTCCTTTCGCTCGACCGAGGCCCGAAGCCCGATCATCAACCGGTCGGTCACCTCCATTCCCAAATCGGAACCGATGAGGAGCTCCTCCAACCGGTCCAATGTTTCCTGATTGATGTTCGGCTGATCGAGAAAAACCGCCTCTAATCCGGACGACAGGTATTCCCTTGTTTTCGCCAATCCCTTCCCAAGTTTTCCCCAAAACCCTTCCGCCATCATTCTCCTTCCAACCCGCAGGAGAGGCCGCTTCGCCTCCCCTAAATCTCCTTTTGAATTTCAGCCGCCGCCCAACGGAGCCAACGCCTCGCCTGGCCGATCCCTTCCGAGGGATTCACCAATAAGAGAACCATATATTCTTTCTGCACCGGCCGCATCAGGCAGATTCCCTTCTCTGCCGCAAAAATCGCTTCCGCCGCGGAAGAGGCCAGGTGACGAGATACCATCGCCTCTATTTCAAGCCAGACGATGCCGTAATGCGCCCCCATCAATTTCATTTCATCTCCCGAAAGACTTGTGTAATGGGCGATCTCCTCTCCCTCGCGATCAAGAAAGATGGCGCCGACCGCTCCTCGGGTTTCCACAACGGCTCTCTTGAGGATCTGATTAAAAACCATCTACTCCTGATGATAAATGCGTTTGAACAGAAGCCGTTCTCGGCGTTGCATTCGACGCTCCTCCTTCGGAGATCGTTCGTGGTCATACCCGAGGAGATGGAGCACGCCATGAATAAGAAGAATCAGCAACTGTTCGCGGCGGGATCTCCCATACAAGATCGCTTCTTCCGCCGACCGCTCCAACGAGATCATCACATCGCCGAGAAAATCAGGGTGAAGCTCCCCTCCGACCCCCTCCCGCATCGGAAAGGAGAGGACATCGGTCGGCTGATCTTTTTTTCTATAATCACGATTATAAACGCGGATTTGACGATTATTCACCAAAATAATTCCCATCTCCGCATGATCCAGCTTCTGCAGCGATAAAATTTGGCGGGCCCACCTCAGGAGATTCCTCTGGTTCACCGGGTAGGTCCGCTGCCGGTTTTGCATCGAAATTTGCATAATAAATTAAATAGAAGATCGGAAGATCGGGTCAATCGATAAGGAGCCGACGACAAGGGTCGGCAGATTCTACCTGTTGATGGAAACAAGAACAAGAAATAAAAATGACCTCAGAAGAAAGTGAGGTCATTTGGCGTGATCATGGAGGAATCCTATTTTTTCTTTGATTTCCCCCCTTTCCCTCATACCGCTCGTACGCTTTCACAATCTCCTGGACCAGACGGTGCCGGATGACATCGCGCTCGCTGAAATAAACGAACTTGATCGCGGAGACATCTTCTAAAATACCCTGGATTTCGATCAGCCCGGAGGTCCGTTCGACCGGAAGGTCGACCTGCGTAATATCTCCCGTGACGACCGCTTTCGACCGGAACCCCAGACGCGTCAGAAACATCTTCATCTGCTCCGACGTGGCGTTCTGGGCCTCATCGAGGATGATAAACGAGTCGTTGAGGGTCCGCCCGCGCATGAAGGCAAGCGGGGCAATTTCGATATCCCCCCGCTCCAGGAGGCGCGTTGCGCGATCGACCTCCATCATGTCGTAGAGGGCGTCGTAAAGGGGCCGCAGATAAGGATTGACCTTTTCAACCAGATCCCCCGGAAGAAAACCGAGCTTTTCACCCGCTTCGACCGCCGGACGGGCCAAGATGATCCGAGTCACCTCTTTCTTGAGGAAAGAGGAGACGGCCATCGCCATGGCGAGATACGTTTTTCCCGTCCCCGCCGGACCGATCCCGACCACGATATCGTGCTTTCGGATGCTTTCGATATACTCTTTTTGGGAGGGTGATTTCGGGGCGATGAGCTTCTTTTTCCCGAAAACCGGAATGGCGTCTTGATAAATTTCCCGGACGGAAGCGGGGGCGTTTTGTTGAGAAGATTGGATGGCGTAGTTGACATCTTCCGCCGTCACTCGGAACCCGTCTCTGGAAAGATTCGCGAGATCGGCGATGACCTTCTCAACCTGTTGAACCTGTTCGGGCTCCCCTTCGATCGTAACCTCTTCCCCTCTCGCCGTCATTCGAACGTTGAAGGCCTGCTCAATCATCTTAATATGGCGATCGTAGCTTCCATAGAGGGCCGAGGTATCGGTTCCTTCTTGTAAATTCACTTTCCCGATTAAAGATTTCTTCAATGAAAGAGGACTTCTCCAAAATAAGCTTTAAGACAACGTCATTATAACAACCCTCTTTTCAAAATACAAGAACTGCGGCAAAGAACCGCTTCATTTAACCTTTTCGGATAAGAAACTGTTGAATGCTCTTCCCCCCTTTCGCATCATCCACTTGGATCTTCACCTTCACATTTTCGGCAGGAGGGGTTTTCATATTCCATTCCAAAAGCCCCGAGGTCGTATTCAAAGTCATCTCAGGAGGAGCTTCTTCAAGCCGGTAATTGAGGACATCTCCATCGGGATCTTTGGCGATGACCTGGTAAACATATTTTCCTTCTTCCGCTTCTGTCGGCGGTAGGGAGGAGATTTCCGGGGGTTGATTGGCCACAATAAGGGTATTGCTTAGCTTGGGCGCTCCTTGCGAAAAAGTGTCCGACGGAATCACTTTCACCGCCACCCTATCATTGCTACGAATAAGCTCTCCATCCAGATCCGCCCCGGTGCTCCGATCCACTGGTTGGTCGTTGATATACCATTCATAGTCATAATGGATCGGATCCCCCTCTTTGTCGAACCCCTGAACTTCGGCACGAACGGCCTGACCTGCTTTCAACTGTTCGGGAAGTAATTTTACGAGGGCCAAGACGGGTGGATTATTCCCAATCTTTACTACGGAGCTCTGAGCGAAGTCTCCGTCGCCTTTTCCGTCAGAAGGGATTACACGAACCGAAACAAGATCACCTCGACGAAACCCCGACAGGGGGAGAACCGGTTGATCGCTGACCTCTTTTTTGTTTACGAACCACTGATAGCGGTAGGTGACCCCGTCATGATCCAGATCTGCGGATTCGAGATGGACAGTCAATACCGTTTGAAGGTCAGGCTCGGACGGAAAAATCTCAACCCGAGCGATCCTGGGAAAATGGTTCTTCACAATCGAGGGTGAAGAAAGAGTCACCTCCTCGTTCCTCTCGCCCGCAAAGAACCAGATCACTCCCAAAAGAACAACAGTCGATAGAAGAAGTCGCTTATTTTTCATTAATCCGCCTTATCCCGAAAAACCCTCTTCCCCGACCGAACGTTCGAAGCCAGCGTGATCCCTTCGATCTGGACGATTTGTCCGGTGCTACTTTGGACGAAACCGGTCGTGGTCTCATCACTCACGACCACGTTCACCTTAGAGGCGACCCCGCGACCCAGGCTCATGGTCCGGTTGACCGTCGATCCGGTCGTACCGATCACGCTTCCCGAATACGCCGTTCCGCTCTCAAAGTACATGGCGTATAGCGTGTTCGTTCCCTGAGAAGCGCAGACATCCGTGTCGGGGGTGTACGTCGTCGCAGCCACAATTCCTCCCAGAACGGTCGACTCGACGATCACCCGCTCCCCGCCGGAAAGATTGATGACCCATCCCTCCTTCTCGTTCACCGAAGAATTGATCACACCGCCTATCAATCCGGTCAGGGTAGAGGCGGTCCCGCAACCGGTGCAAGCGCCGCCGACACTGACAGAGGCGGCCGTCGCATCAAAAAGAGTGCCGGTTGTGCTTGGTACGGTGTTGCTACAATTGGTCCGCCAGGTTGCGCCATTCCAACAACCATTCGGACCCGATTCTTTGATTCCGTACATTGCCTGAGGGGAGGTATCGCTCTGATCGCTGTTTGCACCGCCGCTGAAAAATCGCCCTGTGCCGAAATAAAGCCAAAGCCGATTATTTTTGTCCATCGTGGCGGTCGGTTTGACGGTGATCGGCTTGTCCGGATTATAAAGGGTCGATAAGACCCAGGTTGTCGCATCCGAACTTCCATAGGTCAGGAGCCGATACATTTTTCCGGTCCACTTTGAAGTCGTGCGATTATAGAAGGTCTCCCCGATGTAGAGCACGTCGGACACGTAATTCAGAGGCATATCATAAACCGTGGAGTCTCCCATGAAGGCATACCGGTCGGTAAGCGTAAATTTCCGCACCAAGGCCCCCGTCTTCAGATTCACCGCATAAATTTGACCGTACTCGCTGACCGTCGATTCAAATTTATTATTGGTTGATGTCGGGGAATTTGTTTTATCTCTTTCCCCTCGATAGGAGAGGGGGCCCGATCCAAAGGTCAGATACCAGGTGGTCGAATTGAATCGCATAATGGAGGGCCAACTGGTCGTGAAGCCCAAGTCTGAATCCTTGAAAACCCACAACAGCGTCGGGGCAGCCTCCGGATTGGTGATGTCCATCGCGAAGTAGACCGAACGGAATCGATCCTCTCCGCTGTCCGTTGTATCCCCATCCCCGTTAAGGTCCGTTTTAAGCAGACCGCCTCCTAACCGCATACTGCCGATGAGGACCGTCCCCCATCCGCTCGGATGGACACATCCTGCATTGTTCAAATCCGTCGCGCAGACGGCGTCCGGGGTAAAAATCTGGGCATCCACAATCCTCGGGGTACCGTCAACGTAATAGACATGCTGAGAGCTGTCATAGTCGGTTCCGGTCAGCCATTTGAGATGGGGAAGCAACTCCTGCGGAATAAAGGCCCAGAGCTCTTGGCCCAGCGGGTTGCTATCAGTCGTGAACCAGCCATGCTCCACCACATTTGCGGTGGACGGATCATCCCCTTGGTGGAAAAACCCGCCATTGAAGGCGTGCAACATCCCGTCATTGGCGCCGACATAGACAACATGTCTTCTATCCTTGTATTTGTTATAAAACTCATTGTAACTTTCATCCTGGTTTTTTAGATCGAAGCGCTCCGCCGGACTGCCGACTGAAATCGGGCTGGAATAAATGATATCGCCCAATCGCCATGTTCTTGAATTTCCATCTACGGTCACATTTCGATTACGGTAGCCAGAGACGGTGCCGCCCCGGATGAAGTTGATAATATTCGTTCCCTCTGTTGAATTGGCTGCGCGAAGGGAGCGCCTCAATGTCGACTCGTTGGCCGTCCCAAAATCGATAAATTCGCCCGCGTCAACAGCCCCGTCATTGTCCGAATCGACCCAGGTTTTGATCGTCCGTGGATTCGCAGAGAGGTCACGGACGGCCAATTTCTTACCGGCCTCCCAAATCGGTTTCATCTCCTTTAATCCGATGACCTCCGGAGTACCGGTGCTGTTACCGTCCGAATCGACAGAATATCGGCGTACCCGGGTCTCAAGGGCGGTCGAATCAAAGAAAGTTTCGACGATCTTGTCTTCATTTAAGACGAGCTTACCATCCCCGTTTGTATCCTCCCGCAGTTGGCCCTGTGTGTCGAAGAAAAGGCCTTGCAGGTAACCAAGCCAAGAAATCTGTTCGAGCCCTTCAAACACGGAAGGATAGAAGTAGGCCTGATAGATCGCGCCCTCCCCGCTGGAGGAAGTTGCCAACACAGAGACCGATGTCCCGGAAGCGCTTTTTTGCAAGATGTCGGTGATGGTCGCCATCAACCGTTCTCTCATGGCGAAGGCATCGGAAGATTCAAAATAAGTGTCGGGAACCCCGTCCGCATCTTTATCCCACTCCTTACACATCGAATTCGGACTGGATGTTCCACAGGTATTGTCACTGTAGGGTTTCCCGTCCCCGTCGAGATCGACAAACCCTCCCATCTTGGCCGAAGCTTTTAGGATATTCGAGCCGGTCCCGAAGGCAAAGAAGGTATAGATGTTCAGGTTTTGCATCCCCGCAAGGCGGTTCGAATTGGGCGTAGTATTGATGCCGGCGATGTTGCCGGTGGAGGGCCGCAGATCGGTGGTGTGCGCCCAATAAGCGACGTCGTCGAGATAATGCGATCCGTTCGATACGCATGAATCGCTGGAGGCGCCGCCGTAGTATATTGAACAGTTATCAAAATGATTTGAGACGGTGCTGTGGTTATGGCTGCTCGTATTATGGTCACTCGTACAACCACCCGGCGGAGCGCAATGGGAAGGGGTCGGATAGAATTCGCTGGCATACCCCTTGATGCTGTCTGGGACGTTGAGGTCTTGCGTCGGCTCCCCGTCGGTGAAGAGGATCACGAAGCTCTTACAACAGGTCACATATTGAGCGGTCGTGCTCCAAGTAGGCGAGGTAAAATAAAAGGGATCTCGGCTCTGAGTCGTATATGAATAATCCGAACTGGTATAGGCCGGCGCAATCTGTGCAAAGTAGCGGGTCGCCTCATAGAGCGATTCGGCGAGAGGGGTCCAAGTGGTGGCGGCAGTACATTCAATGGCGTTGATAATCGGCAAGTTCGAGCCGCTGCAGGTCGAATTGTTGACAATGGGCGTCGATCCGACATCGGCCAGCACTTTTCCTCCGTCGCCGGAGCCTTTGAACTCCATCAAACCGAACCGGGCCTTGTTTCCCACCTGCTGAATGACTCCCGTTGGCTCTGTGACAGGAACAACCTCAAGGTCAAATGAAGTGGTGCTGCCGCTGCTGCAACTGCTCCCCGATCGCACGTTTAAAGTTCGGCCCGATCTCTGAAAACACCGTGTTCCCGTATAAGGTGTCCGACCGGTTGCGCTGGATTGGATATCCGAAACACGATCGGTGCTGTCAAAAACAATCGTTCCTCCCGGAAGACAGGTGCCGCTCGCGGTTCTCGCCGAACACTTTCCTCCCATCATGACATACTTCGTAATCTCGATCCGCGACGCCACCAAATAGTTGAGAAAATTGCCGTCCCAGGTCGTGCCGCAGCTGGGAGGAGCGCCGGTGGTCACTGTGAATTTACCGCTTCCATAAGTGTAACATCGCGTGTTATCAAAATACCCGCCATATTCTCTCGACGAATCGTAAGCCTCACCGTTATCATGATAAGCGGATGAATCCATGCTCCCGGAGTTGTCCATGAGGATCATCACGTTGGGGGTCAGGACATTTCCAAGGAACGGAGGAAGTGCGCTATAGTCGCTCAGCGTTTGGGCCTGCGTCGGAGCCGTCCCTATTCCTACAATGACGAAGACTAATAATAAGGCTTTAAAAAATTGACAGCTTTCATTGTATTTCTCCCTTAACTCGGCAGACTCACAATCTGAATCTGCACGACGACTTGGCGTTCCAAAACCAATGAAATCATCATCTGCGGGCTCAGTTCCTTCATACCGGACGGAAGGATTTCCCCTTCCCTATTCTTCACCGTCACCCGGGGCGCCATCCGATACCGAAAGCCGTCCACAACCACAAAGCCCGGCCCGAATTCATCGAGGAGCCCGCGGACGATCTCTCTTCTTTCACGATCCGACCGGTCGTCGGAAACGTCCGAAGCATGCGCCGCCTTTATCGCTTCACTTCCTACCATCCCGGTAATCAACAGGGCGATGAGCGACAAACCCGAAAGTACTTTTTGCATCGCATTCTCCTCAAAGTTATGAACAGTGAAAATAAGCCGACGATGTTCCGGTCTCCGTCTTCATCGGACCCGTCGCTAATGAATTAATATAGTAGACGGTTCCTGCGGCACATCCGGTACCGGCGGCTTTCCTGTGATAACCGATGTTTTGTTCTTCCAATTCCGAGCCTGGCAGGCTCGCCGGTCCTTCATAATCGACGTCAACTTGAATGGTCTGATCGGAGAGTGCCGTGATCGTCACATTCGGATTATTCTTAGGGTTGTCCGACAGACCGCCAGTGGGGGAAGAGCCCGAGGTCATCTCTCTGACAAAATCAGGAGCGCTTAAACCTCCGGCCGTATTTAAAGGGTTTACGACCACTTTAGAAGCAATCGGATAAGTCGGGATGGCGTTGAGCACCAATGTGTCTTTGACGACGGGAATCACGAGATCAGCGCCCCCTTCTCCGGCGTGCAGCCCCTGGGTTGTCCTCCGATTGGTCGAGGCAAGATTAATTTCAATGCTGCTGATATTCAGCGCCATCATGAGGAGAGAGGTCATGAGAACGATCATTAACATGATCGAAATCAAGGCCATTCCCCTTTCATTTTTCAATGGTGCAGCTACTTTAGAGTCCAAGGTTCCTCACCTCCACCACTTTGGTAAATAATCTCCGATGATACCCATCGGCCGCCGCCCCCGCTTCATGGTCCTCCAAGGCCGGCCTCGTTGAAATCCGAGCCGACGACGCGTTGGGATCACGCGATCGGGCCAGCAAAGAAATTCTCACAGCGCGAATGGCGGGAACCGTCGGCGGCGCAGCCGCCGCCGGGGCATTGGTTTCCGTCCCGTCATTGAGGAGATACGCGAATTGGAGATCCTCTATTCCGGAAGCAATGACTTGGTCGCCGTTTCCGTCTCCCGCATTTCTATACAAGACCGGCTCCGCGCCGGGAGTAGGGACGGCGACGCGATAGGTGATCGTCCGAATCAACAGGACCGCATTCAACATCGTATAATTTCGGTTCAGGGCGGGGGTCACGGTGATGGTATAGGGTCCGGTCCCGGCCACCGTTACCACCGTGCCGGTGTAAAATCCCTCTATTGTGATCGTGTTCCCCTCCAGGGAAGGGCCCAGAGTAACACCGGGTGAAGCGGTGAGGGTAAAGGTCGCGGCTCCTTGTACCGCTGCAGCGCTAAGAGAGCCGATGTTTTCAAGCCCTTCGATCACGGTAATCCGGTCAAGCTTGTTCGCTACACCGGACGGATCGGGATCGACATTGTTGAAAGTTTGGACCGGTGAGGCGGTCACCACGGGGTTTCCCTGGATCACGCCCGTCAAGGGCTCGACGATCCCGAATCCGGCATTTCGAATCTCCCGGCTCATGATGTCCAAGGCCACCCGGCTCTCCCGCTGCATTTCCGCCGTCCGACTGTGGAGCATCGAAAAATTGAATGTATTGTTAAAAAAGGTATACCCCGCCGCGGTTACTACAAGAGTGATCGCCATTCCGATCAGAAGTTCCGGAAGCGTAAACCCTTTTTCATTCATCTTCATCGGAAACACCGCCTCAAAAAGTGGTTTCAAGCCTCACCGTTCTTGGCAAAACATTGGTCCAGGTGACGGTCACCGTGACCAGCGTGGCGCCGGCCACCGGAAAATTCGAGGTGACCGACACTTGGCCTCTCCCGCCGGTGACCAATCTATTCTTCCATTGATCGTAGTCGTTCTGAAGCATTCCGGATGCGGAAGGGCGCGTGGCCGAGTTGTTTGTATCAAACCCATGATAAACCGTCAGAGGAGGACGACTCGCCTGGGGAAGGGTCTGGCTTCGTCGTATCCTCTCTAGGATTTCGTCGGCCGATGCCGTTGCCAGGGAAACGTCGTTCGATAAGCGATTCGTTCCCAGCGCAGTCACTTCCGCGGTCGCGACAGCCATGAGGGCAATGGCCAGAATAATCGAGGAGATCATCACCTCGATTAACGTAAAACCCTTCTCCCCTCCGACTCGCAGAAACTTTTTTTCCATTTCTAACAAAGGGCGACATTGACATCTCCTACCAATGTAATGCTGACGCAATATTGTTTACCCTGAGCGCTCCTCACCGTCGCGTCTGCAGGATTGGCGATGGGGCGCCAACGAAGCCCCTTTCCGTTAAACAGAACAGCGTTATTGAGAATATTGATTGCAGAAAAGGTAACGCCGGAATCGAGTGTCCTTGAAAAGAGCAACTCCTCCGTACCGTCTCGAGCTAGATTCCGCGCGGTTCCGCCCGCTCCCGTTCCGTCGTCGACAAAAACGGTGTAGCTCCCCCCTGCTTGGTTAAACAGAACCGTGATCGGAGCGTTTCTATTAATTGCCGTGAGGCGAGCAACCTGAAGGTCCCCTTCCAACTGAGCCATGCTATTCCTAAGCCTCTGATTGGCGACCCATACCTGAAAATTCGGTATGGCAATTGCCGAGAGGATGCCGATAATCGCTCCAATGACTACCATTTCTATTACGGTAAAACCTTTCTGATTCATTCCGATTCTCCTTGGCGGAGAGGATGTGCAACTCCCATACCAGGATACCGGATAAGTATCACTTACACTATTTCAATGTAAACAATACTTTAGAGGAATTGTTTAAAGGGGATCTTGTTTGCGGGCCTGCTATGAGCCTTTAAGATAGGAATCCATTGGGATAGGGACTATGTAATCGGTTACATACCGGGAGGGATATATCGCCATGTTCCTTTTAGCCGGACCATCGGGGGCATATTGGGATAATGAGCAGAGGCAAATTCTTTGTTATACCAGACTTGTAAGTGTTCCGCGCCGGGGCCGGTGAATCCTTGTCCCGCATAGACGGCTCCGTATGCTAAAAAGGGCCCCTGTAGATCGATCACACCCGGCGTAAAGAAAAATCCATCAAGGCGGATATGATCAAGTGCAATCGGGAAAGGATGCGAGGCCGACCAGGGATGCGCATGTGCCTGAACCGTCATTCCGATCTGAGACCGCTCGTCTTCAATGTGAATGTCTCCGGAGAAATAAAAATATCCCTTATAGTTTTTACGACCCAACCGGATCGGCCCCGAGCGGCTATACCCCGGAAGAACGTCGATCCATGCCAAAGCATATTCACCTCCAGGGTTCCCGAATACTTCGTCGAATTCTCCCCGGTCGGCCCCGTTTTGCTCCAGTCGGCCCGACGGGGAGACAACGTAGTAGCCTCCCCGCTTCTTGATGAAATTTTTGATCTCGGTTAATTGGTTCGGCGTGAATGAATCCAGACGCACGGCGCTGTCGTTTTCATAGACATTGGGACGCCGGCCGATTGGAGGGCCTGTAATCCCCCTTTCAATATGAATCTCCACGACCGGATCTTCGTTCAACCCTTCTTCTCTATAAGGATGGGAATGCGGCGAGAGGATCGGATTGATCGTCGGAATTCGATCCGGACGCGGGCCCAATCGAACCCCTCCGGCATAGCGGATCGGTCCCCAATGTCCCCAGACCGGGGCCGAGCCCCCCGTCTCGCCGAATCCCTGAATCGCCGCCGTGATCGGCGGCATCGGATTTCGTGCAATCTCGACCTGGACGACCTTCGCCGCCCCTTTCCCGGAGACCGCCCCGCTTTGAATTGTGCAGATCCCCTCCGGATGAGACGGTTTGTAGAGACGCAGATCGACGATCTTCCCCCGCTCGCTTATCTCGGCGAAGGGGCCTTCTCCGTGGTCGTCCATGTGCGCCTCCGAGAGCTGAAAATCAGGAGAGGTCCTCTCCCCGTCACAGCGCCGGGTCGGCAGTTCGGCGAAAAACGGCGGATCGGGAGATCGGGCCGGTTCGGCCACCCAGGAGAGGACCTTCTCCACCCCCGATTCAGCCAGATAGGTCGATGCAAGCGCACGGCCGGCATAGGCGGAGATCTGAAGCTCGCCGGTGGAAACATGGAACGCAAGTAATCCAAGCCCGGTGGCGAGGACCAGGAGCATGAGGGCGGCAAAAATCGCCGTCCCGTTTTCATTCTTCACAGATTTTGCAAAGTGCCTTCGCATCTACATGTTCCTCAGCCGCACTTCGAACGTGATTTGGCGCGTTCGGAAGCCTCCGTCGGAGGGATTGTTCGGATCTCTTCGCTCCGACCGGGCGCGCAACGTCATCGCCACTTTTCGAATGCGCGTCCGCTCGTCTTGACTCAGCGCCCGCTCGGGAAGAGCACGCCCCTGTTCATCAAAATAGACCAATTTAAATTGATCGATCGAAAAAGCGACCTCCTGCCCCCCTCCGCCCCCTCCCGTATCCCTGTAGAGGGTAAACGGCGCTTTTCGAATCCCGCAAGAATCGATCCCGCCCGCCCCGACCCATTCATAACGGACATCTTCATCGATATCCTTTAGTGTGGAAATAGAATCATCAAGGACGGCGTTTCCATTCAGGTCGGCCAAAAGGTGAAAAACAACAGGGGTCGCCTCCAGAATTCGCTCGGCCGGATGGGCCCTCCGTTCACAACCGACCCGGCTCATTCCTTTGGTCAGCTTGTTTTCGTTCGGGAGACCTTCCGGCGAAAAGAGCGATCCCGTCGGATCGTATCCGGCCACCTCGATCTCCCGCGACAAAAGGTCCGCGGCCACGCGCGCCTGCTGCTGCGTCTCCGCGATCTCCTCCTGGTTCTGGTAGTTTTGGTAAAACGCAAGGAGCAATCGATAAAACGAGGCGGTCACGACGATGAGAATGATCGAAGAGAACAACAGCTCGATCAGGGTCGCCCCCTCCTCATTCTGCGAGATTCGGTACATCGTTGTCCCCGTTAATGGAACACGAAGCTTTTGAGCAAAACGGTCCGGTTCGGCGCCAGGCCGCCTCCCCAATCGACCTGGACTTCGACGATCCAGATCCTCGGATCTCTCCCGCTCCGCTCAATCGTCCAATGCCTTGCCATTCCTTCCGGTTCGTCTTGTCCCCCGGAGAGGAGGGACGGGTCGGCGGAGCGAAACGCTTCCATCTTCTCTTGCGCCAACTGCGCCGCAAGACCTTGCCTGTTTCCGGCTCGAAGCGCCTTAAAGCCGACTTCGAAAAAACCGATCACGCCGAGCAGCCCGACCGACAGGATCGACATTGCAATGAGGACCTCAAGGAGCGAGAAACCTTTTTGGTCTTTTTCAACGCCACGCATTTCCATTCCACTTTCGAATTTTGACCCGCCCTGTGGTGACGACGGAGACCGCAACCGTTTCATGATGGACCGAATCGTTGGTCAGGTAGACCGTCCCGCCAAGCCCCATGATCGTTCCGTTCGGCTGGAAAGTAATCGTATTCTCCCGAAAGCTGATCCCATCGTCGGGAAGGACGGCATCGGGTAGAGGTGGGACCCCCTCTCTGAGACCGAACCGGATCTGAGGGGGGAGGGCCCGCTCCCCTACACCGGGGACGCTGTATTTTCGACCGTCCGGATCGAACTGAATCGGGCCGGCAATCCCCTCCGCGATCGCCTTCTGACGAATCAGCCTCAAATCAGAGATGATCTGGCGGCCGGCGTCGGTCAGATGGTTGTGCGCAATTTGGTTGGAGAACGAGGCCACCCCCACCACCGATAAAGAGGTCGTAATCGCCAACACCACCATCGTTTCAATCAAGGTGTAACCTTTCTGGGATAAGTGGACCATGTCGCTCCCTCCGAGTGATCTCTCTGATACTCGAAGAGCATTAGCAACAAGGATGCCAACTTAATCGGAGACACCTAAGTAGCATAAATCGAAGAAAATGAAAAGCTTTTGATAAAGAATCGTCGAGGAAGGTCTTTAAGAAGGGGAGAGCCGGAGGACTGAACAGATACAGTCCACGGGCGGATTGTATTCAGAAAGATTCAGAAGAGATCAAGCATCTCCTTTCTCCAAACCATAATCTTTGATCTTGGTCAGCAGCGTTTTATAGCTCACCTGCAGGATCTCCGCCGCGCGGGTTTTATTCCCGCCGGTTTCATTTAAAACTTTTCGAATCATTTTTGATTCCACCAGGCGCGTTACATTCTCGCTGACCTCTTGGAGGGTCCCTTCGATCGAGACATCTCGAAGAGAGAAATCGCCTGGAGGCTTGGTCTTCAAACCGAAGTGCTCGGGAAGGAGTTCGTTCCCGTCACTGAGGATAATCGCCCGCTCAATAGCATTCTGCAGTTCTCGGACATTCCCGGTCCAGGGGTGGGTCATCAACAGATCCATCGCCTCGGGGGAGACTTTCTTCACCTCTTTCTTCATTTCCTTGGAATAATAAGACATAAAATGATCGACCAAGGCCGGAATATCCTCGCGGCGGTCGCGAAGGGGAGGGATGACGATCGGAAAAACATTCAGGCGGTAGTAGAGATCCTCTCTGAACGTCTTTTGCTGAATCAGCTGCATCAGATCGCGATTCGTCGCCGCCACCACGCGGACATCGATCTTCACTTCGACGGTCCCCCCCACCCGCATCATCTCCTCTTCTTCCAGGACCCTCAGCAGCTTGGACTGAAGCGACAGGTCCATCTCCCCGATCTCGTCCAGGAAGATCGTTCCCTTATCGGCCAGCTCGAACTTTCCGATTTTTTTCCCGACCGCTCCCGTGAACGCTCCTCGCTCATGGCCGAAGAGCTCGCTTTCCAAAAGGTCATGCGGAATAGCGGCGCAATTGATCGCGACAAAGGTCTTATCTTGGCGAGGGCTCAACATGTGAATGGCGCGCGCGAAGAGCTCTTTCCCCGTCCCGCTCTCCCCGCCGATGAGAACCGTCGTTTTCCCCGGAGCGACCTTCCGCATCTGCTCCACCACCTGGTTCATGGCGGGGGTCTTTCCGATAATCTTCGGGAACCGGAGCTGATTGGTGAAGTCCTCCTTGAGGATGATATTCTCCGTCACCAAGCGCTGCTTCTCCAACGCCTTTTCGATTTGGAGCAAAAGATGGTCAGGGTCAAACGGCTTGGCGATGAAATCGTAAGCCCCTTCTTTCACCGCCTTGACCGCCGTCTCGATACTTCCATAGGCGGTCATGACGATGACCGGAATAAATGTGTTCTGCTCCTTCACTGCATGGAGCACATCGAGGCCGCTTTTATGGGGCAGCTTCAGATCGGTCACGACAAGGTCGATCTTCCCCTCTCTGATTTTGGCGATCCCTTCGCGACCATCTTTAGCCCAAACGACCTGATAGCCGGCCCCCGTGAGGGCCTGCGAAAGCATCTGCGCGAGACTTTCCCGATCTTCGACGATTAAAATGTTCTCCATGATTACTCCATCATCACTCGTTGATCTTGAGGGGAGACATCTGAAGGGGCAGATGGATCGTAAAAACGGTTCCGCTCCCCTCCGTACTCTCTACCGATATTTGTCCGTTATGCGCGAGGATAATTTTATGAACCAGGGCCAGCCCCAAACCGGTTCCCTTCTCTTTGGTGGTATAAAACGGGAGAAAAATTTTATCAATGTGTTCCTTGGCAATGCCGAGCCCGGTATCGGAGATCTTCACCGCCAGCATCCCCGCCGGCCGATTCGAAATACGGATATGGATCTCCCCCGTCCCTTCCATCGCCTCCAAGGCATTTTGAATTAAATTGGAAAAGGCCTGCCGAATGAGGGTCGGATCGACGGCAATTTCAGGGCCTCTTTCAATGAAAGAAACCACCGGACATGGGGATAACTCCCCGATGAAACAAACTGCTCTTTCAACTCCTCGATAAGCGGGGCAAGGGGGGTCGTCACCGGATGGATAACCGTCTTCCGACCGTATGAGAGAAGCTCCGTAATCAACCGCTCCATCGCGGAGAGTTCGGCCATGATCGCTTTGATCATCTCTTGGCGCGGATCGTTCGGTTCGATCTTCTTGGAAAGGAGCCGGGAGAAACCCAAGATCGTCCCCATATAATTCCTAAATTCATGGGCGATCCAAGCCGACATCTCCCCCATCACGGTCAGCCGTTTCTTCAACTCCACCTGGTCTTGCAACATCTTCATTTCGGTCAAGTCCGTGAAAACCAGGGTCGCGCCGATCGTAGAATTATTTCGGTCCCGAAGGACGGAAGTGTTCAGCCCCAGCCAAATTTTCCTTCCGTCCGATCGTTCTACCTCGCACTCTTCGCGCGCCACCTCTTTTCCCAGATCGACCGTCTCCTGGAGCAGCCGGGTGATCTTCTCTTCCCCTCCGAAAATCGCTTCGTACGACTTCCCGAGGACCTCCTCGGGAGAGAGATGAAGAATCATCCCCGCCGTCGCGTTAAACGTGGTAATTCTCCGTTCGCAATTAAAGGTCAAAACGCCGCTGGTGACGCTCTGAAGAATATTTTCATTATAACTTTCGACGTTTTTTGCGTATTCTTCCGCCCTTCCTTCAACTGCTCCAGCGCTTGCTCTTTCTGTTTTAATTGCTGGATCAGACCCTGAAACGTGTGGATGACGAATCCCGTTTCTGTGGCGGGGTTCTCAGGAACGGCATGAAAGTACGAGGGCGAAGGAACCATGAACAATCGGAGGAAATAATATCCGAACATTCCGGCGCCCATCACTCCAAACACATTCATAAACAAAAGAAGCAGGCGGGCCTTTGGATCGGTTCTCGACGGGAGCGCCACGAGGAGTTGGGCCGCCCGGCCGTTCAACGGAAGCCATATCTTTCCGACAAACTCTCCAGACGCCTCCTCCGCCGTCTCCGTGACGATCTCCCCCGCGAGCGCGGTCCGCCAGGCGGCGCCCCCCTTCCCCGAGGGAATCTTCTCCTTTGTCTTGATCTCACGATGAGAATCGGCCAGAAGGGTGCCGTCGGAATCGGCGAGAATGATCCGCTTGAGGTTTTTCTCCACAGCGATATCATAAAGAAAGGCGGGGTCTTCCCCAACCTGATCGAGAGCGCCCAATAAGACCGGCTGAACCGAATCCCCGAGAAGCTTCAGCCGTTCCTGATCGCTTACCTCGAGGGCTGATTGGAAAGCGCGAAACTGTAGAAGGCGATAGCTTGCGAAAAAACCAGGAATAATAAGAATAACCCTAAGAAGAGAAAAACAAAAAAGCGAATTTGACGCGGTCGGCTTGTAGGAGATGAGCACCTGTCTCCTTAAATAGGCGTTCGAACGAACTCCGCCCAGACATGAGGAAAAAACTCAGAGGCATCCAATCCGGATCGATGCCTTACGTCCGGCCGAGGAGTAAATACCATTGAAGGATCTCCGGCCCCCAGAAAAGGCTGACCATCGCTCCCAGCGCCAGGAACGGACCGAAGGGGATCGGCTCCGCGCGGCTTTGCCCTCGAACGAGAACCAGGAACAGGCCGATGACGGAGCCGGACAACGCGGCCAAGAAGATCGTCAGGAGCATTCCCTTCCAGCCGAGAAAGGCCCCGATCATCGCAATCAACTTGATATCGCCCCCCCCCATCCCCTCTTTCTTCAAGAGCGCGATCGACAAAACCGCCACCAGATAAAAGAGGCCTCCTCCCAGAAAAAGGCCGATGAGCGAATTGATCGGGCCCGGCGGAAGCACGGTGGAAGCGGCCAGAAGACCGAGGACCATCCCGGGAAGGGTGATGACATCGGGCACAATTTGATGAGAAAGGTCGATGAAGGTCACCGCCATTAATGAGGAGAAAAAGAGCGCATAAATGACTGCGGCAAAAGAAGGACCGAATTGATGCAAGATAAAGAGATAGCCGAGGCCGTGGACCAATTCCACCAATGGATAACGCCAGGAGATCGGCGCCCGGCAGGATCGGCAGCGTCCCCTCAAGAAGAGGAAGCTCACGAGGGGAATGTTGTCATAAGGCCGGATCGGTTGCTCACAAGAAGTGCAGTGGGAGGCGGGGAAAACAATCGATTCTTTCCTCGGCACGCGATAAATACAGACATTGAGAAAACTTCCGATGAGCAATCCGAGAATAAAAACAACGGCTTCCAACATAAAGATCATTCCTTTTTGTCGGTAAGTCTAACACAAGATCCGAACACCAGCAAGAGATCGTTGATCTGCTTCTCCTCCTGAAAGTGAGCATACCGAAGACCTCTAAAACAAGTGCGAACGTTTCTGATGATCGTCTCCGATGCCGAAGGTCTTCCTTCAGAAATTCAAGCCGTTTCCTTGACAAGGGTTTGAAAAGGAAATAGGATAATTTACAAGTGGCATAGGGTAACGGAGTGCGCATGAATATTGCCGTGATCGGCGGAGGAAGTTGGGGAACGGCGCTGGCAGGTCTGCTGGCCCGAAAAGGTCATTCGGTTTCCCTCTGGGTTTATGAAAAAGAGGTGGTCGAATCGATTCAACGTCGCCATGAAAACAGCCTCTACCTCCCCGGGTTTTCCCTCCCGAAGAATCTCTCCGCCCGCACCGATCTGGGGAGGACCCTTTTAGGGGCCCGATACGTCCTCTTCGCCGTCCCTTCCCATGTCGCTCGCGACGTCTTGGTCCAAATGCGTCCCTTTCTTTCCCCCGAAATCCCGATTATCAGCGCAACCAAAGGGATCGAGCGGAAAAGCCTGAAGCTGATTTCCGAGGTGATCTGTGAAGCCCTCCGGAGAAAGAATGCCGATCGGATCGCCGTCCTCTCCGGACCGAGCTTCGCGAAAGAGGTGATGCTTGAACACCCGACCGCCGTGGTCTTGGCCGCCACCGACACCCGTCTGGCCGCCCGGGTTCAAAATATCTTCTCGACCCCTTTCTTCCGGCTCTTCTTAAGCGCCGACCTGATCGGCGTCCAGCTCGGGGGGCGATCAAAAATGTGATCGCCCTGGCCGCCGGCGGCTCCGACGGGCTCGGCTTCGGATACAATACGAAGGCGGTCTTGATGACGCGAGGCCTCTCCGAAATGGCCCGCCTCGGTCTCGCCATGGGGGCCGATATCAACACTTTCTATGGCCTCTCCGGCATGGGTGATCTCTTTCTGACCTGCAGCGGCGCGCTCTCCCGCAACCGAAGGGTCGGCGAGGAGATCGGGAAAGGGATCCCTTTGCCCCAGATTCTCAAGCAGACCCAAATGGTGGCGGAGGGAGTCCATACGACCGAGTCGGCGTATGCCCTCTCGCTGAAATACAAGGTCGAGATGCCGATCGTGCGGGAGATTCATCGAATTCTTTTTGAAGGAAAACCGATCAAACAGGCGGTGATGGATCTGATGAAGATCGCGCGGGGGGGAGAGATCCCGCTGAAGGTCAAGCGGACGAGAGAAAAGCGATGACGGAGGATTTCGGATCGGCGCTCTTTGTCCTCTTTCTCCTCGCGGGAGGGGTTGCCATTCTCCTGCACGGGCTTCAGTTAGCGGGAAGCGGTCTCCAGGATCTCGCCGGAAAAGGGTTGCGGTCGCTCATCAGCTCGGTCACACGAAATAAAATCTTGGCGACCGGATTCGGCGCTTTTCTCTCCGCCGTCATGCAGAGCAGCAGCGCGACCACCATCCTGCTGGTGGGATTGACCCGCGCCGGGTTGATCTCCCTCTCCCAAGCCATCCCGATCATCCTCGGGGCCGATATCGGAACGACCCTCACCGTCCAGCTGATTGCATTCGAGATCCACCGGCTCTCGCCGCTGATTATCGCCGCCGGTTTCCTGATCCAGGCGATGGCAAAAAGGAAAAAGCCAAATCAGCCGGCCTCTCCATTTTAGGGTTCGGATTTATCTTTCTGGCGCTCGACATGTTGACCCAGGGAATGCGGCCGATCCAGTCCCAGCCCTGGGTTCAGGAGATGTTGCGATCGGTGGAGGACGCTCCCCTGATTGGAATCGTCGTGGCGGCGGCCATTACCGCCCTTCTGCACAGCAGCGCCGCGACCCTCGGGATCGCCCTGGCGATGGGAGGAGAGGGACTCCTCACATTGAAGGGCGCCCTGCCGATTATCTTGGGGGCGAACATCGGGACCTCCGCCCCTGCCTGGTTCGCCAGCTTCGGCGCCTCGGTGGAGGCGAGACGGGTCGCGATGGCCCATGTTCTCTCCAAGCTGATCGGCGCCCTGTTGATCTACCCGTTTCTCTCTCCGTTCGCATCGTGGATCACCGAAACGGCATCGACCCTTCCCCGCCAGATCGCAAACGCCCACACCTTTTTTAATCTCGGCCTCGCCGCCCTCTTCCTTCCACTGACCGATTCCCTCGCACGCGGGATCTCATGGCTGGTGAGCGCCCCGCCGCCCCATGAAGATCCGGCCAAGCCGAAATACCTCGATCCCCAGCTTTTGGGGACCCCTTCGTTCGCCTTGGAGCAGGCGGCGCGCGAAGCATTGAGGATGGCGGGGTTCGTTCAGGGGATGTTCAAACAGGTTCCCCGCATCTTCACCGAAAACGATGAATCGCTCCTCGAAGAGATCGAACGGCAGGAAGAGGTGGTCGATCATCTCAACCGGGAAATCAAACTCTACCTAACCCGGCTTTCGCAAAATGCGTTGACCGACGACGAGTCCGATCGGGAGATCGCGATCTTGGATCTGACGAAGGACCTCGAAAATATTGGCGACATCATCGACAAAAACTTGATCGAGCTGGCGCGAAAGCGGATATACAGCGGCCGCCGCTTCTCCGGGGTCGGCCTGAGGGAGCTGATCGACTTTCACAAGCTGATCTCGGATGATCTCGATATGGCGATCAATGCTTTCGAGCGTCAAGACCTGGAGATGGCCAAACAGGTCATCAAAGAGAAAACCCGCATCCGCCAGCGAGAGCGGGAGCTCTCGGCTTCTCATATCCGCCGCCTCCATGAGGGGATCTCCGAGACGATCGACTCGAGCTCCATCCACTTGGATATTCTGACCAACTTAAAACGAATTACATCGCACATCACCTCCATCGCCCACAACGTCATCGGAACAGGACCGGCCGCCCATGAATCGTGATTTGCTGGAAAGGTTATTGAGAGAGGTCCAGGAGGGAAAACGCCCGATTGAAGAGGCGATTGAAAGATTACGCCATCTCCCCTACGAGTCGTTGGGATTCGCGCGGCTCGATCACCATCGAACTCTCCGGCAAGAGATGCCGGAGGTGGTCTTCTGCCCCGGCAAAACCGAGGCACAGGTTCTGACGATCCTGCAGAAGCTCGACGCTTCCGAAGTTCCGGTCCTCGCCACCCGGGTGGAGCCGGCGCTGGCTCGGAAGATCCTCAAGAAGCTTCGGAAGGCCGAGCACAACCCCCTCGCCCGGACGATCGTTCTGAAAAAGAAGCGCGTCGCGCTACGGCCGGGGGAGATCGCCCTTCTCACCGGCGGGACCGCCGACCTTCCGGTCGCCGAAGAAGCGAAGGTCACCGCGGAACTGCTCGGTTATCGGGTCCTCCCCTTTTACGACGTCGGCGTCGCCGGGATCCACCGTCTCCTGGACCAGCGGGAGAAAATCGAGAAGAGCGATCTGATGATCGTGATCGCCGGGATGGAGGGGGCCCTCCCGAGCGTGGTCGGGGGGCTCTTCGGTGCAACGCCGGTGATCGCGGTCCCGACCAGCATCGGCTACGGAGCAAGCTTCGGCGGGATCGCGGCACTGCTGACGATGCTCAACTCCTGCGCCGCGGGCATCACCGTGGTCAACATCGACAACGGATTCGGCGCCGCGATGTCCGCCCACCGGATTTTAAAAGACCGCAAATCGTAACAAGACACCTTGGCAATCCTCCCCGGCTTTTGATATGATGTGCTCCGAATCATTCTATCTATATAAGGAGATCGGATTGCCATGAAACGGAGCGTTCTCTTCATTATCGTTAATCTGTTTGTCTTCCTTCATTCAATAAACGGCTTCGCGGAAGAAAGACCCGCCTCCGTCGTTCTAGAGGACTTCTCCAGCCCGGATGAGAAGGGACTGCCGAAAGGATGGATCGCGCAAAACGAGAACCCCGATCCCGCCCAGGTTTATCGGATTCAGAAAGAGGGGGACCGCTTTTACATCTCGGCCAGCGGCCGCCCCAACCGGATCTTTAAGAAGATCCAGTGGAACCCGAATGAATATCCCTTTCTGAGCTGGAAGTGGCGGATGAAGAACGTCACGGTCGATCCGCAGAAGGAGCGACGCGCCTCCATTTATGTCTCTCTCGACCGCGATTTCTTCGGCATCCCAGTGATTACGAAGTATCTCTGGAGCAGCCTGGCGCCGGCCGGAGAGGAAACCTCCGGCGGGTTCTTCGGCGCTTCCACCATCGTCGTCCGGAGCGGCGCGGACCAGGCCGGGGAGTGGATCACCGAGAAGATTAATGTTCTGGAGGATTTCAAGCGGCTCCACGATGGAAAACTTCCTCCGGAAGACGCCTATGGAATCGGCATCATGACAAGCATCGAGGCCGACTTTGCCGATTTCATTGCCCACAAATAAAAAACCGTAAAACGTTATTCGTTATTCGTTAAACGTGAAAAGAATTCGGATTGCGGAATAAAAAAGAGAAGGAACAGATGCGAATCGCCTATTTTGATTGTTTCTCCGGGATCAGCGGAGATATGATCCTCGGCGCCATGATCGACGCAGGCTTGGATCTGGACGCGTTTCAGAAAGAGCTCTCCAAGCTTAAACTTCCCGGCTGTGCGATCGAGGTTCATCGCGTCCGCCGAGGGGGAATCTCGGCCGCAAAAGTCGATGTCCTCAACCGGAAAAATCTCCTGCCGTTGACGACCTTTTCTGAAATCGAGCGCCAGATTCGCAAAAGCGCCCTTTCCCGGCCGATACAAGATCGGGCGTTGGGGATCTTCAATCGCATGGTCAAAGCCGAAGCGGCGGTGCATGGACGAAAACGCCATCAAACCCACCTGCATGAGGTCGGCGAGGTCGATACTCTGGTCGATGTGACCGGCACCGTGATCGGACTCTCCCTCCTGAAGATCGATCGTATTATCGCCTCTCCGATCCATGTCGGGACCGGGGAAGTCGAAACCCGGGCCGGCCTTTTTCCGATCCCCGCCCCGGCCACCGCGGCCCTCCTTCGCGGGACGCCGATCTATGCCACCGGCCTCCGGGGGGAATTGACCACACCGACCGGCGCAGCGATCATCACCACCCTCGCTTCGGCGTTTACCCCTCTCCCGCCGATGTCGGTAGAGAAGATCGGGTATGGCGCGGGAAGCGCCGAGCGGACGACACCGAATCTCCTCCGGCTTTTTATCGGCCTTCAAGCGTCTCCCCTCTCCGAAGATGAAATCGTTCAGATCGAGACCAACATCGACGATATGAATCCGCAGATGTACGAACATGTCATGGAAACTCTCTTCCAGGCCGGCGCGCTCGATGTTTTTTTAACCCCGATCATTATGAAGCGGAGCCGGCCCGCGATCCTGATCACCCTCCTCAGTCCCGTCTCCGCACAACACGATCTCCTCCAGACCCTCTTTACGGAGACGACTACGTTGGGAGCTCGGATCCTCCGGGTCGGACGGAAGAAGCTGGAGCGGGAGATCCGAACGGAGAAGACTCCTCATGGATCGATCCGCGTGAAAACCGCTTCTCAAAATGGACGGGTCGTTCGGAAACGGCCCGAATTCGAAGATGTCCGCCGGCTCGCCCGAAAAAGCGGCCGGCCCTTACAAATATTATGGGAAGAGATCACGCGGGATGTGTAGTGAGATGGCAAGCGTTGCTCTTACAGATAAGGCGGGAAGGACCCTCACGATAAGATGCGCCTCTCGAAATCATTGAGGGCGATACAAGCCGTTCTATGGCGGGGCCGGGAAGGACTCCTCATCAAGGTAGAGGGTCTGCGTGTCGGGATTGTATCCCAATAATTCCGCATACCGCCCCCAATTCACGATCGTCTTAAAGAGCACCTCGGCATTTTCATGAGGATAAAGACGGGCAAGCTCTTCTAAAACAACCTCCCGGCTGAGACGTCCCTCCTCCGATTTCTGCAAGGTCTCGATGAGGTGCTGGAAAATTTTCAGCTTCTTCAATTGCTCTCGAATGATCAGTTTTCGCTGCGCGACCTTGCTCTTGAGAATCTTCCTCCCCAAATCGGTGATGACGACATCTCCCCCGGGGGTCTCCACCAAGCCGAGCATTTCGGCCATCTTGATCACCGAGAGGAGCTCTCCCAATTCATAATGAATCGCCTCTGCCAGTTTATAGATATCTTCCTTCCCTTGATGGTCATCCAGATATTCCAGCAGTCCAATCACTTTGCTCGACGTAACACCGTGGGGCAAAGGTTCCACTTCCATACTTTCTCCTTATAGAAAGCGATTGATTTCGGCTTTCGGAGCCCGGAGAAAAGCCGATCGCAGATCGCTGTTTATGCCATCAATGAAAAGATGCGGTCACTGAACTCACTCAAGACCGGATCTTTCCGGTCGCGAGGACGGGGCGCGTCGATGGGGATATCGGCCACCAAAGTGCCCGGATGGGGCGACATGACCAAGACACGATCGGCCATGAAGACCGCCTCTTCAATAATATGGGTCACCATGATAATCGTATTGACCGGCATCGACTTGTCCTCCCACAACATCAAGACCTCCTCCCGCAACGCCAGCGAGGTGAGGGGATCGAGGGCGGAGAACGGCTCATCCATGCAGAGGAGCTTCGGCTCCACGGCCAGGGCGCGGGCGATGCCGACCCGCTGTTTCATCCCCCCGGAAAGCTCCCTCGATAAGCCTCTTCGAAGCCGTCAAGCCCGACCTTCTCGATGAAGTGAATCGCCTTTTTCTCCTCCGCTCCACCGGAAGCCCGCGCGCTTCAAGGCCCAATTCGACATTTCCCAACACGGTCAACCAGGGAAAAAGGGCGAACGATTGGAAAACGATGGCCGAATCGAGATTGACGGAGCGGAGTTCTCTCCCTTGATAGAGAATCCTCCCTTCCGTCGGCGGAATCAGACCATTGATGATTCTCAAGAGGGTGCTCTTTCCAGAGCCGGAGGGACCGACCAAAGCGACAAATTCCCCCTCCCTGACGCTGAAGGAGATTTCTCTCAGAACCGGCATCGGCACCCCGTTCTGATGAAATGATTTGGAGATCTTTTCGACTTCGAGCAATTTCATTTTAATAGTCGATCTTATACCGCTCTACGGCATAGACAAAAAGTCTTCGCCAGAAAAACCGATTGAGCAATGTGATGGCGAGGACCATTGTCACCAGGGATAACAAGATCATCTGCCCGTTTCCGGATTCATAGATCGCCCGGTCGAGCATCGCCCCGATTCCGGTCACGGAATAGATCTCTCGCTGATAGACGACATATTCCGAAACGATCAGTGCGTTCCATCCCCCTCCCCAGGCGGTGATGCTCCCGGTAATGAGGGCGGGGAAAATGGCCGGGAGATAAAGCCGCTTCCAATAGAGCCACCTTGAAATCCCGAACCCCTTTGCCGCTTCTTTGAGGTCGCCCGGGATATTTTGAACCCCCCCGATCAAATTAAAGAGAAGATACCATTGCATCCCGGTCAAGATCAATAGAATGGCGGCGCCGTTCATCCCTCCCAGCACATGAACGGCCAAGACAATGAAGAAGGGGAAGAGGGCCGTGGCCGGAATCGACGCGCCGATCTCGGCGATCGGGGTGACGATTCGGAGGGCGCGCGGATTCTCTCCCACCCAGAAGGCGACCGGAAGGGTCCAGGAGAGCGCGATCAGATAGGCCACCGATAATCGCAAAAACGAAGCGAGAAGGGCCACCGGGATTTGCGTCGCCTCGGTAGGAAAGGGTTGCCCCAATCCGTTCACAAGCAGAACGAAGCTCCACCCGATCAAAAGGAAGAGCCCTCCGAGGAGGAGATAACCGATCCCTTTCCGGAGACGGGGCCAGATCCTCTTGCGGGTCTCTTGGACCATCCTTTTCCCGGTCGGCGGAAGATACCGGCGGGGATCGATGAGGAAGATCGGTTTTGCAAGAACCCGTCTGATCCTTCGCCATCGCTTCGTCACCCGGAGCCTGCGGTACCACTGAAGCGCAAAGGACTCGGGAGGAGCCGTCTCCGAGGAAATGTTTTCATACCGGAATTTTTCTCCCCAAACCGAGAGCGGCCTCCAAATAAAAAGATCGAGAAGGACGATGATCACGATCAACATGAACAATCCGTAGAAGGTCCGTCCTAGCTCTCCCTCCTCGACCGATTCGATCAAAAAGCTCCCCAAACCGGGAAGATGATACCGGATCGAACCGATGGCGATAATCTCGCAGGCGATCAGAAAGTACCAGCCGCCGGCCCAGGAGATCATACTGTTATAAATCAACCGCGGGATGCAGATCGGAAAGAGGGCCTTTTTAAATTTGGGCCAACCTTGAAGGCCGAGCCCGTCGGCTGCCTCGATCAGATCGTTCGGAACGGTTTTGAACGATTCGTACGTGCCGAAGGCCATGTTCCATGCCATCGACGTGAAGATCAAGAGAACACTTGCAAGTTCGACCCCCAACCGGCTTCCCTGAAAAAGATTGACGAAGAAAAAAACGGCCACCGGGAAAAACCCGAGGATCGGGATCGATTGGAGAACATCAAGGATGGCGATCATCGGTCCCTCCGCCTTCGAAACGGTTGCAGCGATGTACCCGTAGAAGACGGAGAACAAAAAGGCAAGGAGATAGGCGGAAAACATCCGGAGGAGCGAATAGACCGCATAGAATGGAAGGCGAGAGAGGCCCGTATCGAGCTCGATCTTTACCGTTGGGAACTCCAACCGCCGGCCGATCGCATACGTGAGTCCTACGATCAGAAGTAGGGTGACCCCGAAAACGACTCTTCTTTTCCCCTCTTTCGACATTCCGGTCACCTCGTGAAGCGGACGAAGCCTAACAGAAACAAAGGGTAAATTCAAATCAGAGATGCCCCCCTGTCATTTTGACATCTCCCATCTTGAATGATAGAATGAGGACATTTTACACGCCCCGCTTTTTACGTAGAAATTAGTCCCCGGGATACCGTTCGCATGATAAAAATCACCCGAAGTTTTCAGGCCCGGATGATTTTTTCCATCCTCTTGATCGCCGGGCTGACATGGGTCCTGGGACTGACGGTGATCTATATCGTCGGCAAGCGCGCCATCGAAAAAAGCATCGGGCTGGAATTCCAGCATACCGCCGAAGAAACCAGCAAGAACTTTACCCGGCTTCTGGAACATCACGTCGAAGAAGCTTACGCCTTCACTTCCTCTCCGGACATCCTCGATATTCTTCATCAATCGAACCGAGCGTACGATCTTCCCCCGCCGAAACAGCACCCCGACCGGGTCGCTCATATGCGGGCCGAATGGAGCGATGAGTCGACCCGCTCCCTTCTTGTCGCGCATTTGCTGCAAAACCCGGCCTCCCACCACCTTCAAACATTCCATGTCAAACCGGGACGGACCGAGGAAGATTTGGGAACGCTGGTCATCGACGAGAAGGGAATCGTCGTGGCGGCGACCACGGAGCCGATGGAGATTTATTATGGAGACCAACCCTGGTGGAAGGACGTTCTCAACGCATCGGAAGGGAAACAGTATATCTCGGATATCGAATTATCCAGTCCCTTTAAAAACGTTCCGACCATGTATACCCTCTCCATCGCGACCCCGATTTATGATTTAAAGGGAGAGGGGCCGATCGGCGTCCTTCTGATGGTCCAATCGGTCAAGGACTTTTTTGAACTGGTCACCCAGGTCAAACTCGCCAAAACCGATCATACGATGCTGGCCGGCTCGGACGGCAACCTTCTCTTCTGCCCGATCTTCCTTGTAAAAAACCACACTCTCGAACCGGAGTTGGTTCAAAAGGTCACGCAACCGCAACCCGGATGGGGAAGCAGCCATGCCGATGTTCACCACCCGGGAGAGCGATCGATCAACGGCTTCGCCCCGGTCGTCGTTCCAAGCGCCATCCGGGGAAGCTTCGGCGACCACCGCTGGTATATCTTCACGAGTCAAGACCCGAAGGAGACCTACGCTCCGATCCAGACTCTCCTCTCCTGGGTCGCCGGATTGGGGCTCCTCGGGATGGGGTTGCTCGCATTCTTCATCTCCTATGCCACAGGAAGGCTCGTTCAGCCGATCATGCAGCTTCGGAAAGGAGCCAAGCAGATCGCCCAGGGCGAACTTCAGGCGCAGCTCGATATTCGGACCGGCGATGAAATCGAGGAATTGGCCTCCGACTTTAATGAGATGGCAGCCAAAATCAAAGTCTCCTATACCCAGCTCGAACAGAAGGTCGCGCAACGAACCCATGATCTGGCGGCGAAGAACAAAGAGCTCTCCGCCCTCTACATGATCGCTTCAACCCTCAGCAAATCGCTCAATCTGAAAGAGCTGTTGGACGAGGCGCTTTCCACCGTTCTCAAAATTTTCGGCACGGAGGGGGGGATGATTCATCTGCTGGAAGAGGCCGGCCGACCGCCCCGGCTGACCTCCACCCGGGGCTTTTCAGCGGACGGGCTGGATCCGGACCAAAAACAAAAGGACAGCGAAATTCTCTACCGTCAGGTGATTGAAAAAGAAGTGCCGATCTCCTCCATCGAAGAGTCGCTCGAAGAAGTCCCGTTCAAGGAGACCCCCTATCCGAATTTCATCACCATTCCGATCCGTTCCAAGGGAAAAATCCTCGGGACCCTTACCCTCCTTGATCGCACCCCCCAGCCTTTCATCCGGCAAGATCTGGGACTTCTGGTGGCGATCGGAAATCAGATCGGCGTCGCAGTGGAGAATATCCGGCTTTATGAAGAGACGAAAAAGGTCGATCAACTGAAGTCCGATTTCGTCTCAAAGGTTTCCCATGAATTTCGCACGCCGTTGACCTCCATCAAAGGCTTCATCGAAATCCTCCTCTCCTACCAAGACATCGCCGCCGAGAAACAGCAGGAATTCTTGCAGATCATCAACCAAGAGTCCGATCGTCTCATCCGGTTGATCAATGATGTGCTCGATATCTCGAAGATCGAGGCGGGAAAAATCGCCTGGAAGGTCGAGCCGCTCGACCTGGTCGATCTGATCGATTCGACGGTTCGCGCCACCCATTCGCTGGTCGACCCGAAAAAGATCGCCCTTTTGGTCGAGATCGAACCCGATCTTCCACCCGTTTTGGGCGACCGGGACCACCTCATTCAGGTTCTGAACAACCTCCTCTCCAACGCGATCAAATTTACGGAACGGGGGCAGATCGCTCTCTTTGCGCGGCGCTCCGGAGAAAACGAGATCCTCGCCGGGGTCCGCGACACCGGGATCGGCCTGCCGCAGAGTGAGACAACGAAGATCTTCAACAAATTCTATCAGGTGGCCCGGCCCGAGAAAGGTTTGCCGAAAGGAACCGGCCTCGGGTTGGCGATCTGCCGCGAGATCATCAGCCATCTCAACGGGAAAATCTGGTGCGAGAGCGCGCCCGGAGAAGGATGCACCTTTTATTTCACCCTCCCGACGGCGGCGCACCAGCCGGAACGGGAAACGGAACCCTCTCCCTCCTAAGATCTAAAAGGAAGCGCAAACCAACGATGCCTAGAACCATGGAAACAAACACCGGCCAGGTCAAGAAGATCTTGATCGTGATCCTCGGCCTGAATCTTCTGACCGCTCTCGCGAAGTCGTTCTGGGGATATTGGACCGATTCGATCAGCATGCAGGCAGACGGCTTTCACTCCTTCCTCGACGCGGCATCGAATCTGATCGGACTGGTCGGCGTCTGGTTCGCCTCTCGCCCCCCGGACGACACCCATCCCTACGGCCACCGCAAGTTCGAAACCTTCGCCTCGTTTTGCATTTCTGTTTTCCTTTTTCTCGGGTGCTTCGAAATTCTAAAGAGCAGCTACACCCGATTTCAGGACGGAATCATACCCGAGGTGACGGCGACGAGTTTCGTAATCATGATCCTGACAATCGGGATGAACCTCTGGATCAGCCGATGGGAGAGACGGAAGGGGGATCTCCTCAAAAGCGAAGTCCTGATCGCCGACTCATTGCACACCAAGAGCGACGTCTTCGCCTCCCTCTCGGTGATCGTCAGTCTGGCGGCCGGCTGGGCCGGCTACCCGATCCTCGATCCACTTATTGCGGTGGTCATCGCCTTCATCATCGGGAAGGTCGGGATGCAGATCTTGATGGAAAGCTCAAAGGTCTTGACCGACTACTCCCGAATCCATCCGCGGGAGATTCACGGCTTGGTGATGCAAATCGACGGGGTCGAAGAGTGCCATGCCGTCCGCACCCGCGGGAGCATGAACCACATCTACGTCGATCTCCACATTCATGTCAATCCCCAGATGCATTTGGAAAAGGCCCACGTTCTCGCCCATCGTGTGGAAGCCGAGATCATGAAGAAATTCTCCGACGTCATCGAGGTGGTCGTCCACCTCGAACCGCACATTCCGGAGCTTGAGAACGACTGAAAGGATTTCATTAGAATGAAGCCGATCATCGCCGTCACGATGGGCGATCCGTCCGGGATCGGCCCGGAGGTGATTGTCAAAGGACTCCTGGAAAAAACAACCTATACCCGCTGCCGTCCCTTCGTCGTCGGAGATCCGAACCGGATGTCGGAAGCGGCGGCCCGTTTTGCCCCCGAGTTATCGACTCGCCGAATCAAAACACTTTCCGAAGCGCGCTTTCAGGAGGGAACCGTTGAAATTCTGGAACCCCCTGGGAAACCGCTTCCGTCGTTAGAATACGGAAAAGCCCACCCCGAAGCGGCCCGCGCCGCCTTCCAGGCGATCAAGCAGGCGGCCGAGATGGCATTGCGCGGGGAGATCGACGGGATCACCACCGCTCCGATCAACAAAGAGGGGATGAAGACGATCGGCTTTGCCTTTCCCGGCCACACCGAATTTCTGGCCGATCTCGCCAAGACCGACCGGTTCGCGATGATGATGGTCGGCGGCGGATTAAAAATCACCCTGACGACGATCCATCTTCCCCTCCGGGAGGCGATCACAACGCTTCGGAAGGAGATCATCGTCGAAGCGATCCGCCTCACCGACAGGGCAATGAAACAAGACTTCGGCATCAAAATCCCAAAAATCGCCTTGGCAGCGCTGAATCCGCACGCCGGCGAGCGGGGCATCTTCGGCGATGAAGAAAAGCAGCATGTCGTCCCTGCCGTCGAAGCGGCCCGGCGGGAGAAAATCGATGTCCTCGGCCCGTTTCCGGCCGATACCCTTTTCTATCAATTAAAAACGGGGCGATTCGATGCCGCCGTCGCCCTCTTTCACGATCAGGCGCTCATCCCGATCAAGCTGTTGGCCTTCGGCAATGCCGTCAACGTCACCATCGGCCTCCCCTTCATTCGAACCTCCGTCGATCATGGGACGGCGTACGACATCGCCGGCAAAGGGGTCGCCGACCCCGGCAGCCTCCGCGAGGCCTTGAAGCTGGCGGCCGAGATGGCGGAGAGCCGAAAGCGATGACCGAAACCACCCCCCGCCCTCGAAAATCGTGGGGCCAAAACTTCCTGATCGATTACAACATCCAGCGAAAGATTCTCGATACGGCTGAAATCAGGCCGGGAGAGCGGGTCGTCGAAATCGGGCCGGGCCGCGGCATCCTCACCAAAGGGCTGCTGGAGCGCGGGGCCGAGGTCCTGGCCATCGAAATCGACCCGCTTTTGGTCGCCACGATCCGGCAAGAGATTCCCTCCCCTCCCATCTTCACCTCCTCCAGGAAGATGCGCTTCAGTACCCTTATCACCAGATCCCGTCCCCTTATAAAGTGGTCGCCAACCTTCCCTATTACCTCTCGACACCGCTCCTCTTTCGCCTCCTCGAAGAGCGGCAACGGATCTCGCGAATGGTCTTGATGCTTCAAAAAGAGGTCGCCGAAAGACTCGTCGCCCCTGTGGGAGAAAAAAATTACAGCGTCCTCTCGGTCATGGCTCAGCTTTATGCCGACATTCGGATCGCCTTTCATGTCTCGCGGGGCTGCTTCCGTCCCCGTCCCGATGTCGACTCTTCGGTGATCTCTCTCACCCCGCTTCCCCATCCCCGGGTTCCCATCAGAGATGGAGCACTCTTCGGGCGGATCGTTCGGGGGGCCTTCGGGCACCGGCGGAAACGCCTCGCCAATGCCCTCTCCGACGCCGGCTTCCCGAGAGATCAGGTGGACGCCGCCCTTCGGAAAATCGGCCTCGATCCGGCCCGCCGGGGGGAGACCCTTTCGATCGCCGAGTTCGCCCTTTTGGCCGATACTTTGTTTGATTAAGAAGCCGATCTATGCTATAGTCCAGTGTTTGAGAAACATGATGTCGAAAGAGCACTTAGAAAAAAATGTCCATCCTCTCCGGGTGATCCCTCTCGGTGGACTGGGGGAGATCGGCATGAATATGATGGCCTTCGAATACGAAGGATCGGTCGTGCTGGTCGATGCGGGACTGATGTTTCCCGAGAACGATATGTTCGGGGTCGACATCGTCATCCCCGACTTCTCCTTTCTCCTCGATCCGAACAAGCACGTTCTCGGCGTTTTCCTCACCCACGGACACGAAGACCATATCGGCGCGGTTCCTTACCTTCTCCGGGAAATGAACGTCCCGATTTACGGAACGCCGCTGACCCTCGGCTTTCTTGCGGACAAGTTTAAGGAACATCGGTCCGAATTCTTGCGGGAAGAGGACGGATCGCCGATCACCCCCCGTTTGATCACCGTCAAACCGAGGGAGCCGATCTTTGTCGGACCGTTCTGCATCGAGCCGATGAGCGTCACCCACAGCATCTCCGACAGCGTCGCCTATGCGATTACAACGCCGGTCGGCACCGTCATTCATACCGGCGATTTTAAGATCGATCCGGAACCGGTCGGCGGAAGCTACTTCGATGTCGAGCGCTTCAAAGCGTATGGCGAGAAAGGGGTGCTCGCCCTCTTCTCAGACAGCACCAATGCGGAGCGCGAAGGACACACCGGATCGGAAAGCCGCGTCGGCGAGAATTTTGAAACGCTCTTCGCCGAAGCGGAAGGAAGGATCATCGTCGCGACGTTCTCATCGAACATCCACCGGATCGATCAGATCGCGCAAATCGCCAGCCGGCTCGGCCGAAAGGTCTTCCTCTCGGGAAAGAGCATCATCGGCAACGTGAAGATTGCCCGGGAGCTCGGCTATCTCTCCTTTCCACTCGACCAGATTGCCCCGCTGGAGGAGCTAAGCCGGACCCCCGATCACGAGGTGGTCCTGATCACCACCGGAAGCCAGGGGGAACCGATGTCGGCCCTCTACCGGATGGCGACCGACGACCACAAGCAGATTCAGGTCAAGCCGGGCGATACGGTGATCCTCTCCGCACGCGTGATTCCGGGAAACGAAGAAGATATCTCGCGCGTCATCAATCATCTCTTCCGGAAGGGAGCCATCGTCCTGCACGAGAAGATCGCCCGGGTCCACGTTTCGGGACATGCCAGCCGGGACGAGCAGCAAAAAATGATCGAGTGGGTCCGGCCCGAGTTTTTTGTCCCGGTCCACGGCGAATACCGCCAGATGGTCTCTCACGCCGCGCTCGCGGCGAAGGCCGGGGTTGATCCCGGAAATATCTTGGTCATCGAGGATGGGGACGAGCTCGTCTTTAGGCCGGGACACTGCGAAAAGGGAAATGCGATCCCCGCCCGACGGATCTACATCGACGGGAAGGGGGTCGGAGACGTTGAGCAGACCGTCCTGAAAGACCGCAAACACCTTGGCTCGGACGGGATGATCGTTGTGACCGTGGCGGTCGATCGGCAGGCGCGAAAAGTGCGATCCGGCCCAACCCTCCTCTCGCGCGGCTTCACCGGAAACGATATCGAACATCCCCTCTGGGAAGAGATGGCGCTCTCCCTCCAAACGCTCCTTCGCGAAGTGGAGACCGATCCCGCCTGGGGAGAAGATCTCTCCGCCGATTTGAAAGAGGGAATCGAGACGCGGATTAAACAGACGCTGAAGAAAATCATCTCCAAAAAGATGAATCGATATCCGATGATCATTCCCAATGTCATCGTGATTTGAATATTCTGTAGGGGCGCAATTTATTGCGCCCTCTCCCACGCATCGAATACCAGGGCGTGATCCATTACGCCCCTACGGGACAAACGATCATGGCCTCCAGCAAATCCCATAACGGCTACACTGACGAAATCATCGGCATTCTCTTGATCGTCCTCGGACTTCTCCTCGGCATCAGTCTTTTGACCTATCACGCCGATGATCTTTCATTCTCGACCATCTCCTCCGATCCGAAGGTGCAAAACGCGATCGGACGGGTCGGCGCCAATCTCTCCGATCTCTTCTTTCAGTTGTTCGGAATCTCCTCTTATCTCTTCCCGATCTTTTCAATCATTATCGGGGTCCGGTTCTTCAGGGAAGGACGCGGCCTCCTCACCAAACAGGGTCTCGCCGGATCGGCCCTTCTCCTTCTGACCCTCTCCTCCCTGGCCGAATTGGAATGGGGAGGATCGACTTCAATCTCCTCTCCCAACCTGAAGGGAGGGGTGATCGGGCGAATTCTCTCCCGCTTCTTCCTCGACTACTTTGCCTCGATTGGAAGCCATATCATCCTTCTCTTTCTTTTCCTTCTCGGGTGGATGTTGATCTCTCCCTTTTCCCCCGCGCGGCGTTGAGCCGATTGCAGCAGCGCCTGATGGAGGCCCGGCAATCGATCCTGGAGCAGATTGTGATCCGGCAAAGTAAAAGAAGCGCCGCGCCGCGGCGCCGCCGGCCCCTTCCAAAGCGCCGGAAATCGCCCGGACGCCGGCCGTCGAGCCGCCGCCGCCGAAGATCACGATCCCCCCCCAGCAAGAGGTCTTTCCTTTTATCCGTCCGGAAGAAGGGGACTACCGGCTTCCCCCTTTCCCTCTTGGCCGACCCGTCCGGGGCGGCCAAACGAATGACCGAGGAAGAGTGGGTCGCGCAGTCTCGGATACTCGAAAGAAAGCTGCTCGATTTCGACGTGGAGGGAAAGGTCACGCAGGTCCATCCCGGACCGGTCGTGACGATGTTCGAGTTCGAGCCGGCTCCCGGCATCAAGCTGAATAGGATCACCAATCTGGCCGACGACCTCGCCCTGGCGATGAAAGCGATGCAAGTCCGCATTGTCGCCCCCCTGCCGGGGAAATCAACCGTCGGGATTGAAATCCCGAATGTCGTTCGCGAAGAGGTGCTGTTAAAAGAGATCCTCTCCTCCCCCTCGTACAACCAGATCGGCTCCAAGCTTCGGCTGGCCCTCGGCAAAGATATCTTCGGGAATCCGGTTTCCGCCGATCTGGCCACGATGCCGCATCTGTTGATCGCCGGCTCGACCGGCTCCGGAAAAAGCGTCGGGTTGAACGGCATGATCCTCTCGCTTCTTTACTCGGCCACGCCGTCCGAGGTCAAGATGCTGATGATCGACCCGAAGATGCTCGAGTTTTCGCGTCTACGACGGCATCCCCCATCTGGTCGCGCCGGTGATCGTTCGGGCCAAGGCGGCGTCCGATGCGCTTCGCAACTGATGGTCGCCGAGATGCAGCGCCGCTACCAGCTCCTCGCGGAGAAGGGGGTGCGGAACATCGACGCGTACAACAAGCTCTTGAAGAACAGCCCTCCCCCGCCCCCCAAAACGGAGGAAGCGGTCCCGGGCGGAAAGCCGCCGCTGGAACACGGCCCCCTCCCCTATATCGTGATTCTCATCGACGAGCTGGCCGACCTGATGATGGTGGCGCCGCGCGATGATGGAAGAGTCGATTACCCGCCTGGCGCAGAAGGCCCGCGCCGCCGGCATCCACCTGATCCTGGCCACGCAGCGCCCCTCCGTCGATGTGATCACCGGCCTGATCAAGGCCAACTTCCCGACGCGCATCGCCTTTTGTGTTTCGTCAAAAACCGACTCCAGAACCATCCTTGACGCCAACGGCGCCGAGCAGCTCCTCGGAAAAGGGGACATGCTTTATCTCTCCGCCGGAACCGGAAAGATCCTCCGCGTTCACGGCTCTTATGTATCGGAAGAAGAGATTAAGAAGGTGACCACCTTCGTGAAAGAACAGGCTTCTCCCCATTATGAAGCCGCGTTGTCTGAAGAAGACTCCTCCCCGGAGGAATCTTCTTTGAGCGAGCGCGACGATCTTTACGAACAGGCGCGAGAGCTGGTGATCTCCACCGGGCAGGCCTCCGCCTCTTTCATTCAGCGCCGGATGCGGGTCGGCTACCCCCGCGCCGCCCGGATGATCGAGATGATGGAGGAAGACGGCGTCATCGGGCCGGCGTCCGGCGGAAAACCGAGGGAAATTCTCGTCAAGAAGGACGCCAACTAACGAACGGGCAAGCATCGAGCAACCCCCTCCCGAGAAAGGACAACCGTGAAAATCTTATCGATCATTGTGACGCTGCTGAGCCTCTGCGTCCTCGCTCCCCACGTCGCGGCCGAAGAAGATCCCGCCGCCGTGGCGGCCAAGATTCAGAGCGCGTACGAAAAGATCAACGACCTGCAGGCCGACTTTGTGCAATCGGTCCGCTTCGAAGATTTCGACACCCCTTATGTCTCCAAGGGAAAGCTCTTCCTCAAGAAAGGGAAGATGCGTTGGGATTATCACGAGCCGAGCCGCCAGCAGATTGTCGTCGACGGAGAGCGCCTTCTTTTCTACATCCCCGAGCACCAACAGGCCGTGAAGAGCCGCCTCGGAGGGGAATCGGACGGCCATCTCCCCCTCCAGCTCCTCTCCGGCGCAGGCCGCCTCGACCAGGATTTCCAAATCTCCATCGAAGAAGAACCCCGGGCGGATCGATCGATCGCGCTTCGCCTGATTCCGAAAAACAAGCAATCGCAATTGACCAAAGTCGTCGCCTCGGTGGCCCCTTCTCCCCAAGTGGAAGGATTGGTCATCCAAAAGGTGACCCTCTTTGAACGGAACGGGAATGTCTCGACCTTTTCATTTGAAGGAATTCAAATCAACAAAGGTTTTTCGGAGGATGTCTTTACTGTAAAATATCCGAAAGGAACGGAGGTCATCGAGTCCCCCTAGCCTGTCAGACCCTTCGGTCCGGATCGACTCTGACCGATCCTCTCTCCTTACCCGCCAGTACAGGGAAATCAGGTGACAAGTTGGATTCATTCGAGTATACTTTAGAAAACTTTCCGTCGAGGAGCCGTTGGTCGATACGTCGAGAAAGACGGGACTGCGAAAAAAAATCGTTTCAGCGATGGTCATCATGGCCATCCTTCCCGTTCTTCTCGGACTGATCGTCACATCCTGGAGAGGAACGACGGAGCTTCGCAAAGCGATCGGCAACAACTTCGAAGGGCTTGCGAAAGAAGCGGCGAGCAAAACCGACCTCGGCGTCCAGAAAGAGATCGCCGAGCTCCATTTTCTCGGCGATTCGGTCGAGATTCAAGAAGCGCTTCAAAATGCGCTGAGTCCCGCTCCCAAAGGAACCGCCGCCCAAGCCGCCCTTCCCACGATCCCGTCGGACCCGAAAGTTTCCGCCTTCCTGAATCGCGCCATGCGCCTTCCGGAAGCGCAAGCGGTCCTTCAGTCTTTGGTCATCACCAACAATGTCGGCCAGCAAATCGCCTCTTCCGCCGCGGCGCCGGCAAATAGTTCATTTCTCGCCGACGAAATCTGGTGGAAAGAGAGCGCGCGGGGGGAGAAGGGAGCGGTCTACATTGGAGCGCTCTACCAGCACGATCAGGATGCAACCGACTTTCTCTTTGATATCGCCATGCCTGTCCTTCACAAAGAGTCGGGGGATTTTTTAGGGATCTTAAAAGCCACCCTCCATCTCAAACCCTTTTTGCAGCCGTTCATCTATCCGATCCGGTTCGGCTCGACGGGCCATGCGATGCTCATCGACTCCTCCGGGGTGGTCCTGATCTGCCCGATCCTTCCGACCGGAAGTCATGTCGCCGATCCGGTCCTGCTGCAGCGGATCACCGAAGATCGTTCCGGGTGGGTGACCGCCCAGAATGACGGCCACGGCGGGACCAATTCGATCGTCGGTTTTGCGCCGGTGTCGGCGGTGAATCAACTGGTCTCTTCAAAGGGGGGAAAGCAGTGGCACAGCTTCATCCGGCAGGAGCCGAAAGAGACGTATGAGCCTGTCCAGTCCCTTATTCGGACCGTCTTCCTTTACGGATCGCTTCTGGTCGGCTTCACCGGCGCCCTCGGCTTCGTTGTCGCCGGAAAACTCGTTCGGCCGCTTCTCCTTCTGCACGAGGGGGCCGAGCATATCCGGAAGGGCGATCTCGGGTATCGCCTCCAGGTCAAAACGGATGATGAGATCGAAGCGCTGGCCGACAAGTTCAACGAGATGGCGGAAAAACTCTCCGAATCGTATGCGACCTTGGAACACAAGGTCCTCTCCCGGACGCGGGAGCTTCAGGCCCTCAATCAGATCGCGACCACCGCAAATCAGTCGCTGGAGCTTCAGGGACTGCTCGATACCACCCTGGAGAAGGTGATTGAGGTCACGGGATTCGAATCGGGTTATGTTGAAATCTTCAATCCCTCGGAGAGCCGGTTGGTGATGAAGAGCCATTTCGGCATCTCCTCCCCTTTGTTGAATGAGCTTCACGCCGCCGGAAATCTGCAGATTTCCCTGGAAGTCGTCGACACCCGGGCCCCGGTCATCTTGGAGCAGGCCGATGTTTCCGAAACGACCAATCCGTTGATCAATGCAGGATACCAAACGCTGATCGTCTTTCCGGTTCAGTCGAAAAACAAAATTATCGGCGCCTTCACCCTCGCAAGCCGCACCGCCCGCAGCTTTACTGCGCAAGATCTCCAGCTTCTCTCCTCCATCGGAAATCAGGTCGGAACCGCGGTGGAAAATGCCCATCTTTTCCAAAAGGAGCAGGAGACTGTCGAGAAACTGATGGAGATGGACCGGATCAAATCGGAGTTTCTCTCGAACGTCTCACACGAATTGCGTACCCCCCTCACCTCGATCATCGGTTTCTCGGAGATCCTGCTCGACCGGCTGGCCGGAGCGTTGTCCCCCGATCAGGAGTCCTACGTCCGCAACATGAACACCAGCGGCCAGCACCTCCTGGAGATCATCAATAACCTGCTCGACCTCTCAAAAATTAAAGCGGGCAAGATGGAGATTCATCCCCACCTCTTCAGCCTTCGCTCCCTTCTCGAAACGATCCAGCAGACGGTGATTCCGATGACCTACAAGAAGGGACTCCATTTTGACCTTTCCGTCGATGAAGGGGTCGATATGGTCTACACCGATGAGGGAAAAGTTAAACAGATTCTTTTAAATATTCTTGGAAACGCCATCAAGTTTACCCCGGCAAAGGGCTCCGTCCAGCTCCAGGTCCGCGCCGGACGGCTGGGACGCGCCCGGGCGATCGAGATATCGATCCGGGATACCGGAATCGGCATCCCGGCCCACGCGCTGAGCAAAATCTTCGATGAGTTCCAGCAGATCGACGGTTCCTACACGCGGGATTACCCCGGCACCGGACTCGGCCTGGCGATCACCAAGCGTTTCGTCGACATCCTGGGGGGGAGATCCATGTAGAGAGCCGATCGGGCGCCGGAAGCACCTTCCGGGTCTCCATCCCGATCCCGGAGGAGCGCGACGTACAACCCCCGCCGATCCAGACATTCAGCTCCTCGGAAATGACGGCCAGGGCCGATGCGATTCTCAACATACCCGCCCTTTCGGAAGGGGCCGAGGAGGACCGGCCCCGTATTCTAGTCGTCGAGGATGATCCCGCCGTCGCAAAATTGCTCGCCCTTTATCTGACCCAAGAGGGCTACGCCGTCGTCCATGCTTATGACGGGCAGGACGCCATCGAGAAGGCCCAGGAGATCAAGCCGTTCGCCATTACCCTCGATATCATGCTGCCGCGGATCGACGGATGGGAAGTGCTCAAGAAATTGAAAACCCTTCCCTCCACCAAAGATATTCCGGTGATCATCGTTTCGATCGTGGAGAATCCGACGCTTGGATTCAGCCTCGGCGCGGTCGATTATTTCACCAAGCCGATCAATCGCAAGGGACTGATCGATAGCCTGAAAAAATACAGCATCACCCAATCGGTGATCCGCAAGCCGATCAACTTCCTGGTGATCGAACAGGACACCGTCGTCATGGAACAGATCGGATCGATCTTGGATGAAGAGCACTTCGGGGTGATCAAGACCAACAACGGTGAAGAAGGGATCGCTTTGGCGGTCGAAATCCAACCCGACCTGATTCTGCTCGACCTGATGCTGAACAACATCTCCGGCATTGAAACCATCCATCGCCTCAAGCAGCATCCGACCGCCCGGAACATCCCGATCATCCTCTTTGCTTCGAGAGAGCTGACCGCGGAAGAGAAACAGATCCTGGACGGTCAGGTCCGCGAGATCATCTACAAGAACCCTTCACTCAAGGAGACGCTGATTCAGGAGGTCCGGAAATTCGAGAAGCTCTATCCCGACAAGGCCAAGATGATCGACGGCCTCACCGGTCTTTACAACGAACGCTATTTGAACAACCGCCTCGCGGATGAGGTCAGCCGGGCGTTCCGCTACAAACGCCCTTTTTCCATTCTCATCTCGAATGTGGACCAGTTCCGCCTCTTCAACCGCCGCTACGGAACCGAAGCGGGAAATCATGTCCTCCGCGAAATTGCCATCATCTACAGAAGGAATACGCGGTCGTCCAACCCGCTCTGCCGGGGGGCGGAAGCACCTTCATCCTGATGATGCCGGAGACAACCCGCGAGTCGGCGAAGATGGCCGCTGAAAAGCTGAGACGTCTTGTGGAGAGTTACGACTTCTCCATCCCAGGAAAACAGAGCATTGAAATGGTCACGGTGAGCATCGGAACCGCCACCTTCTTTGACGACGCCGATACCGCCGAAAGGATGATTATTCATGCGAGCAATGCGCTCAAAAACGCTCAGGAGCAGGGAGGCAATTGCACGATGTCGCTAGACAGGGTTCGCACATGAATCCTAAAAAAGTATTGATCGTTGATGATGAAGAGTTCGTCCGTCAGCTCATCCAGATTAAATTAAAGTTCTGCGGGATTGAGACGGTCGAAGCGGGAAACGGCGTCGAAGCGATCGAAAAAGCCGTTTCCGAGAGGCCCGATCTTATTCTGCTCGATGTGATGATGCCGAAGATGAACGGATTTGAAGCTTGCCAACGGCTGAAGGCCAACCAGGAAACCTCCCACATTCCGATTATCATGCTGACCGCCCGCGGCGATCCCTCGGCCAAGGAGCGGGGTGAAAATGCGGGCGCCCTCGAATATCTCACCAAACCCTTCTCGCCCCAGAAACTGGCGGAGAGGGTCCTTGAAATCTTAAAAGAATTCGAAACCCGGGCGTAGGTAGGGGCAAGTCTGTGACTCGCCCTCGGTTTCTCCTGATCCGCCCAATTCCGTCCGAGCGACGCATGCATCGCCCCTACAGCCGCCATTGACAATCCGATCCTGCCCATTGTATTTTGAAGCCGTCACCCTTAATTATTGGGAATGATCTTCATTTAAGAATTCCGCAACTTCCTCTGATCACCCATTCATCGAAAGAAAGGAGCATTCCATGGCGGAGACGAGCTCGTTTGATGTGGTTTCGAAGATTGACATACAAGAAGTCAAAAACGCCGTCGAGCAGACAATGAAGGAAGTCCGTCAGCGCTTCGATCTGAAAGGAAGCAAAAGCGAGATTCGGCTGGAAGAGGAAAAAGAGCTGATCGTCACTTCCGAAGACGAGTACAAGCTCAAGGCGGTCCTCGATGTCTTACAGACGAAGCTGGTAAAACGGAATGTCTCGCTCAAGGCGTTGGTTTATGAGAAAGTCGAAAAAGCACTCGGCGGAACGGTCCGGCAGAAGATCACCCTCCAGCAAGGGATCCCCTCGGAAAAGGCCAAGGAGATCAGCAAGGCGATCCGGGACGGCAAGTTCAAAGTGCAAGCCCAGATCCAGGCAGATCAGGTCCGTGTCCAAAGCAAAAGCAAGGACGAGCTTCAGTCGGTGATTAACTTCTTGAAGTCACAAGACTTCGGGCTGGATCTGCAATTTCTCAACTATCGTTGATGTCGGAGGTGATCTCCTCGGTCGGAGCGGCGCTCGCCGAACCGCGACGAAAAGGAGGGAGCTTGACCCGGACGAGAAATCCTCCCAGCCGCTCGGAGCGTCCGAAACCAATTTCACCCGAATACTGCGTCACAATCTCCTTTACAATGGCAAGTCCCAGCCCATGCCCGACGGCCGATTCATCGATTCGGACCCCTCGGTCGGAGAGGCGCTGAGCGCCTCCGGCGGACAGCCGGGGCCGTCATCTTCGACGGAGATCAGCACCCCGTCCGTTCCCTGCTCCAGGAGGAGCATCACCCTCCGGCGCCCCCACTTGCAGGCGTTATCGAGAAGATTCCCCAACAGCTCCAGCATATCTTCACGGTCGCCCAGGACCACCCGTTCGGTCGGAACCGACCATTCGATCGTAAGCCGTTTCTCATGATAGATTTGTTTGAGCGCGCCGACCAGGTGGCGGACCTCCTCTGCGAGGGCCAGTGGTTTCCCCCGGCTGCACCCTCCCCGCCAGCCGGGCCCGCTTGAGTTCCCGCTCGAGCAGATGACGGATTGTCTCGGTTTGCTCCTTCAAATCTTTTTGCAGCGCCGGCGATCTCTTTATCTCTTCGCGGTCGGCCAGTTGCATCAAGAGGGTCAATGGCCCTTTGAGCGCGTGGGCCACATTCCCCAACGCATTGCGCGAGCGCTGAAGCCGCTGGTGCATCGCCTCCAAGAGCCGATTGATCTCTCGGATCAGCGGCTGCACTTCGCTGGGAACCTCTTCCCGGAGCCGGTCGATCTCTCCCCGTTCGAGTGAAAGAACCTCCCGACGCGTCTTTTCGAGCGGCGTCAAGCCGACCACAATCAGCCTTCTCTGAGCAAGAATCAGGATTCCCAGAATGGCGGCGGAGACCAGACCATATAAAACCTGGAACCGCCGGAAGTCGGCCTCCACCGCCGAGAGGTCCTCGGCAACGGCGATCGTTACCTCCCGATCCCGCTTTTTAAACCCGCTGACCGATAGGAGCAAGGGCTGCCCCTGCGGCCCGGCGGCATGGAGCGTGGTTTGGTCCCCCGGCGCAACCGAAGGGATGGAAAGCGCCTGATCCCATAACGATCTGGACCGAAGCTCGGCTTCCCCAAGACGAATTTGATAATAATGGCCTGAAAAGACTCTTTTGTAGACTGGATCGATCCGTTCCGGATCGAGGGAAGGAGGAGCGGTTTCGCTGATGAGTAACGCCGCGAGAATATTCTCCGTGTCATGTCGAAGCCGCGATACGACGTAGCTTTCCGTGAGAGACCGAATGGCGGCGCCGACGATCCACCATTGGAGAAGAAAGAGGAGGACCAAGCTGACGATCAAACTGGTGGTGAGCCGCGCCTGGAGGGAGCGCATTAATCGGGGACCCTCAAGACGTATCCTTGGCCGCGCCGGGTCTCGATCCACTCTTTGCCGATCTTCCGGCGCAGCCGGTTGACATAGACTTCGATCACATTGCTCTCCTTCTCCGAGTCGAAATCGTAGACATGTTCCGTGAGGCGGGTTTTGGACAAGATTGCATTGGGGTGCAGCATGAAATATCGAAGCAGGCGAAACTCCACCCCGCTCAGTTCCACCGACTTGCCCTTCGGCGTGAGGAGGCATTGGCGCTCCTCATCGAGAATCAGATCCTTCAGAGACAACCGCCCCCCCACCTTCGCATTCGTCCGGCGGATCAAGGCGGTGATCCGGGCAATCAACTCTTCGGAATGAAACGGTTTGGCAAGGTAATCGTCTCCCCCCGCTTTGAACCCTTCGACCTTTTCATGCCAGGCATCCCGCGCGGTGAGAATGATCACCGGCACATGATTCCCTCTGGCGCGCCAGTTTTTGAGGACCTCCAGTCCGGGCCGGCCCGGCAGTCCGAGATCGAGGACGATGACGTCATAGGGCTCCTCGCTCCCCATGAACTCCGCGTCCACACCGTTACCGGCCGTATCGACGGCGAATCCGGCCTGGGCCAAATCCGCTTTCAATCGCCGGCAGAGCGCCGCGTCATCTTCCACAATCAAGAGTCTCACCGGTCAATGCTCCCGCTTCTCTTTCATCAGCTCCCCGCTTTTTGCATCGTATTCCAATTCCCAAACGATCCCCTCCTGATCGAGCAGCTCCAACTCGTAAATGAAGCGTCCCTTCTTTTCCTCCAGCTCGGCTTCGAGGAGCTGGCCGGGATGATCTCTCTTAGCCCTTTCAATCACCTGCTCCAGCGAGAGGATTTCACCGGCCTCTTTGAGCTGTTTGGCCCTGTCGTGATCGCCGTCGGCAAGGCCGGCGCCTGGGGAAAGGATCAGAATCAGAACGACGAAGACGCTAACATTGAACCAGACGCCTCGTTGAGACGAGACAGACCGACTAATCATCCCACGCACCGTGGCCGGGGATGGAGACGTCGTGTTCGTTGAAAGCGCCCGACTCGGCCCGCTTGTGGCAGGCATTGCAGTTGCTGAGGCTCTTTACTTTGGGATTCCCTTGAATCAATCGGGAGGGAATTTCGTGATGTTTGCGGACGATGTAGGGAACCTCCGAGATTCGAAGCGGCGCCTCTCCGTTTTTCAAGGAGCGGACCACCTTCGCGGAACGTTTCTGTCCTGAGCGATCGGCCGCATTTTTCACAAGGTAATCGGTAAGGGCGCTCTGATCCTCCGGGGCGAGTTCCGCATTGTCGCCGAAATGATCGGAGAGGCCGTTCATCAATCTTTCCCAGGAACGCGCCGGCAGCAGGCCGGGAGGATAGGCGAGGTGGCAGGCGCCGCACTCTTTCGTATAAAGATCATTGGAGACCGGGATTACTGCGGAGCGCGAGGCGCTTCCCATCAGCCGCTCCCCCATTTCCTCCTCGCCCCCCATCGCACGCCAATAACCGGCGATGAGAAATAAGCCGCCGATCACAAGGGCCATCCAAATGGACGTTTTCATTATAATCTCCTTTCGTGTTGATGTAAATTCGCGTTACTGATTTTGGATAAATGTCAGAAACATCCCCTTTTCTTTGGGAGTGCACTCGCGCCCTAACGTCCATTGGCAGTTGCGCTTGAACCACTTCTCGATAAATTTAGGGTCGGTCAGCCGCTTGGCGTTCACTGAAGGGGCCATCGGGTCGATCGGCTTTCCGGTTTGGAGATGTTTTCCGGTCCGGCGCAGATCGCTCCCGTGGCAGCCGGCGCAGCTTCGCTCCTCCCCGGTTTTCGAATCCGGGATCAACCGATTCCAGGCCGTCTTCCCCTCCTCCGCGCTAAAAGCGCCGCCTGCCTGCGTCCGATATTGCCCCAACAGATCATCAACCACGGCGGCGTTTGCAAAGGATGCACCCGATACGAAAACCATCATCACAGCACTTATCTGCAAAAACCGTTTCATCGCACGCCTCCTTCCCATCCTTCCGACCTTTCTCGAAGCGGTTCCGGCTCCATTCCGACAGGAGGGCGTTTCTCGTCCCCCGCGCGCTTTCTGCCGGTGAACATCGCCTTGATCAAATTTTCGTGGTGCGCCCAGCTTGAGAAGAGGACCCCCATCACATGGACTGATGCCAAAAAGAGAATCAGCCCGGCAAAGAACTCATGCACCTCTTCCACCGCCTCGCTCCAGAATCCGCCCAATCCCGCCATCAAACCGGCCAGCGGACCTTGATACTCCTGTCCGCCGAGCAGCGCGAGGCCGGAGAGGGTCGTCGCCAGCAATCCGAGCAGCAGCGCGACGACCATTGCCCCGCCGGCCGGTCCGTGGCCGATGTATCGCTTGGCCTTCAACGTCACCAGATCCTTCAGGTATCCGAACACCGTCTTGGAACGAAAGACAAAATCTGAAAACCGCGCATGCGGCGTCCCGATGAACCCCCAGACGATCCGGAAGAAAATGAACCCTAAGATCAAGAGCCCCGCCAACACATGCAGATCAAGGAGATGATCTTGGGTGAAATAAGCGACGGCGACCAGCGAGATCAAGGCCCAGTGGAAGAAACGAACGAACGGGTCCCAGACTTTCACCTTCTTTGCCTCTTCATGTTCATCCATGCGCGCACCCCTTTCGTGGTTGGTTGAGAGGAGGATAGCAGATCAACCTGAATTGAAGCTGAACAAGAAGGGGCGGGGAAAATCGATCAAGGAGAGCTTATTGCCGTCAGGCGGCCTTGGGAAGATGGATGGAAAAGGTGCTGCCGACGCCGGGTTCGCTTTGGACGGCGATCCTTCCTTGGTGATTTTCTACAATTTCCTTAACAATGCTCAAGCCCAGGCCCGCCCCTTGGGTCTTCCCCGGGGCCGTATCGGCCTCTTTGGCCCTGGAGGGGTCGGCGCGATAAAAACGCTCAAAGATGTGAGGGAGCGCCTCATTTGAAATCCCGATCCCGTCGTCGGCGACTTCGACAATGATCTCCTTTTCTTCTTCCTTGAAGGTGATCTCGATCCCCCCTCCCGGCCGGTTATATTTGATCGCATTATCGATGATGTTCATGAAGACCTCCATCAACTGGATTTTGTCTCCCTGGACCACGCTGGGACGAGGGACGATTCGGATCGGAATCCCCTTTCTCTCCGCCAGCGGGGCCAGCAGGGAAACGGTGTTTTCAACGAGGTCGTCGAGTGCGATCCGCTCCAGATGTGTCGAAAGCCTTTTTTGCTCAAGCCGCGACAGGGTCAAAAGATTTTCGATGAGGATCTCCATCTTCTTGATCTGTTCAAAAATCACCTCCAAGGCCCTTTTATATTCCGCCGCGCTCCTCGCCTTTCTCAAGGGAATCTCACAGTAGCTCTTCATCACGCTGACCGGCGTACGGATCTCGTGGGAGGCATCGGAGAGAAACCGCTTCTGCTGACGAAATGCTTCTTCGAGACGGTCGAGTGTGGCGTTGAACGCCTTCGCCAATTCTTTCAACTCCCGGCTGACTTTTCCCTCGTGAATTCGTTTATCGAGGCTCGTCTCGCTGATCTCTCCGACCTCCTTCGAAAAGAGCTTCAGGGGCCGGAGGGACAACCGCGCGATCAAGAGTCCTCCCAGCCCGGAGAAAAGGAGGGCGACCGGCCCGCTGTAGAGAAGGAGCCTTTTGAGGGAGGCCAGAAAAGCATAGGCCTCCTCCAGACTCTCCGCCGTTTGAATAACAAAGCGCTCATTTTCCTTTCCAACGGGGCCGTGGTTCAAACCGACCTTGTGGGTGTAGACACGCAACGGCTCGCCCCTCGGTCCGGTGGCCGTCCAGAAGTAGCCCTCTTCTTTCAGCGCCCGATCGATCTCGACGGGAAGAGAGAAGTCCCCCAGGGAGGGTGAAAGCGCCAGAGGCCGACCCGACTCAAAAAAACCTGGTAGTAGTGGCCCGAGAAAGAAAAATCGTAAAGGGTGGACTGCCGTTTGATCCCGACCTCTTGCGGTTCAAAGTGGATCTGGCCGTCCGGATCGACCTCGATGAGTCCGGCCAGGAACTCCGACTTGGCTTCCAGAAATCGGTCGACACCCGACAGGGTGGCCCTTTTCTGTTCAAGGTAGAGGTAGAAACCGGAGACGATAAAGAGAAGGGAAAAGGTTAGGAGGAACCAAAGAATGAGGCGCGCTTTGATTGAATTGAGCATTCTATTCCTTGAGCACGTAGCCCATCCCCCAGACGGTATGGATGAGCTTTCGAGGATGGCCCTTGTCCAATTTTTTCCGGAGATTGTTTACAAAAACGTCGATGACATTGCTGTCGAGATCAAAAGAGTCGTTGTAGATATGCTCTGTAATCTGCGTGCGGGAGAGGACCACGTTTTTATGGTACAGGAGATACTCCAGCAGCGCATATTCCTTGGCCGTGAGGGAGACGACCTTTCCGCCTCGCTTGACCTCCCGCTTGGCCTTGTCGACCTCCAGGTCCTGAACGCGCAGCACGGCGCTCTTTTCCGGAATTCGTCGGCGGAGCAAGGCGCGCATCCGGGCGAGGAGCTCCGCGAATTCGAAAGGCTTGACGAGATAATCGTCCGCGCCGGTATCCAACCCTTTCACCTTGTCTTCGAGAGACCCCCTGGCGGTCAACAGGAGAACCGGCATGGAGAGCCCTTTTTCCCGGAGGCGCCTTAAGAAGCGGAGGCCGTCAAGTTTCGGAAGAAGGATATCGAGGATGATCCCGTCGTACGGAATGCTCTCCGCCATGAAAAATCCCTCCTCCCCGTCGAAGCAGACATCGACGCTGTAGGTCTCTTCTTCAAGCCCGGATTGGACGATCCGGGCGAGGTCCTGTTCGTCTTCAACCAGAAGGAGTCGCATTCCTTTTAACCCCAAATCTCACCGCCCAATGCCCCTCTTATCGCTTATTTTTGAATGATTCGGAGCGAAGGAACAACCCCCCAAAAGGGGGTGATTTGGGCCTCCGTTACCCGCAGTTTGATTCAAGGCCGGGACGAACGGCAATCGGTCCGGCGGCCCCTTTAACAGGCTGGGTCGCGTGGCAGGCATTGCAGGAGTGGGTGTTGTCGGGATCGGCCGGTAGCGCCGGATCAAATTCGCCCTGGAAACGATGCGGCTCGGCGCTCTCGGTCAACGTCACCCCGTTTTCGGACACGATTCTCACAACATATTCTCCACGGAGGGGGGCCAGCATCCGCTGCAGAATGAAGACGTTTCCTTTCCCTTTGTTCCCTTTGGAATTGTCTTCTTGGTAATCTCCGGAGTCAAAGACGGCCGACCGATTGCCATCCAAAAATTGAATCGTCAGGTTTCCTCCGCAGGCGTCTTCTATCGCATCGACGTCGGGATTCTCTCGCTTGAACACGGTCCCGGCCACGGTCAGGTGCCGATCGGGCCCGAGATCGACATTGTGGCAGAGAAGACAGTCTCTCCCTTGAAAGTGGACCCCCTGGGCCTGGGCGGCCTCTTCTTCATCCCCGTCGTCCTCGCCTCCTTCCCCGCCCGATTCTTCTATCCCGCATCCTGTCATCAAAGAGAAGGTCATGAACCCCAAAAAAAAGAGCGATATGATCTTCATGTTTACGATCCTATTCCTGAAAGCAGTTCCAGATTTCCGGTGACCAGCAGGAGACCCATCCCGATCAGGAGAACGCCTCCCACCCCTTCCACAACAAGAAAAAACCGGCTGAATTTCTGCACGAAACTCAGAAACCGGATCCAAAAAATACCGGCCAGGATGAACGGCAATCCCAGTCCGATCGAGTAGGCCAACAGAAGCATCATTCCCTGTAAAACAGTCTGCTGCTCCGACGCCAGAATGAGAATGGAGCCGAGGACGGGACCGATGCAAGGGGTCCAGCCGGCCCCGAAAGCGACCCCCATGAGAAGCGCGCCGAGGCGGGTGGTTTTTTGATTCTTCTCGACCCGGAGCTGCCGATAGAGAAAACGATGAACGCCGAGGAGATAAAGGGTAAAGAGAACGGCCCACGTCACAAGTAGGGTCTTTGCCGTTTCGCCTTGGATCGATCCGGAGAAAAACAAGACCGCAGTGATCAACCCCGCCCCGCCGAAGAGGGTCCTAAAATGGCTTTTCATCATCAGATTGGTAAAATGGAGTCCAAAGAAGATCACCACGATCCCGCCGATTTTTGCCACGGCCTTCTGATATTCTGAAAGGAGCAGTCCGACGGAAGAGGCGGTGGCGCCGAGCAATACAAACACGGCGGAAAACCCCGCGATAAAAATCAGCAGCGGGATGAAGCGCTTCCATGATCGTTTCTCCCCCTCTTGAACAGTGTCGGCCTGTTCGATCCCGGTAATGTAGGCAAGATAACTCGGAACGATCGGAAGGACACAGGGGGCCAAGAAACTGATGAGCCCGGCTGAAAATGAGGCGACAAATCCAATGTCCATCGGCGATCTCCTTTTCACACGTTAAAAAATTCCACCTTCTCAAATGGCTCATGAAAGTTCTTATTGATCCGAAGATTCAAGTGATGATCGATCAGCAGCGCGCCGATTTTCGATTTTTCGCAGGCGGCGTGGACCGCTTCCTCGGGCATGTTGAAAAAAGCGGTCGCTTGCGCATCGACCACCCCTCCCCGCACCCCCGGCGCCGCCAGGGTCACGCCGGCATAGAAATGATTCTGAGATCCAGTCTGCGGATCGAGAATATGGTGATGCTCCCGATGCTTGATGAACCGCTCGTAGTCTCCGCTCGTCGAAAGGGTCGTTTCCTCCGATTTTGTCACGGCGAGGCCGAGTAATCGCCTCTCTCTGGGATGTTGGATCGCGATATTCCACAGCTTCCCGTAACAGCAGATCTCTCCCCCCAATGAGATCAGCGCCCGGGAAGCCCCCCGCTCTTTCAAGAAAGCAACCAGAGCGGAGACGGCATGCCCCTTTCCGATGCCGCCGAGATCCAGGGCCATTCCCGGTTTTTTAAGAAAAATCTTCCGGTCATGGACCTCCACATCCCGGTAGTTCACCATGCCCCTTTTCCGCCGAACTTCATCCGGGGAGGGGATTCTCTCCCGGTCGGTGCCGAATCCATAGGTTCGCTGGGTGAGGGCCCCGATGGTCGGATCGAACCGTCCCTCCGTCAGGGAGGCGATCTTTAATGCCTCTTGACGCAGTCGACCACCTGCGGGGGGCATTCCACCGGAGCGAGTCCGGCATTCCGGTTGATCTGACTGATGAAGGAATCGGGTCGGTAGGCGGACAACATCCGTTCCATTTCATGGGCCAACTCAGAGGCCCAACGAAGGATGCGGTCGTCCAGATCTGCTTTGAGGATCAGGTTCGTGCTCATGACCCGGTCCTGGTGAAGACGTTCCCGCTTGGGGAAGAAATTAAAATTCATAATCCAAACTCACCGTGATGAAGGTCGCCCTCAAACGATCCTGGTCGTACCACGCTTTGATGGCGTCATTTTTCGACGTCCAGTAATAGTCGGCGCTCGCCTTGAATTTCATCTTGTCGAGATCAATCAACTTGGCCAGCGCCCCGACTGGGCCGGGTCGATAGATGAAGCCGAGCCCGACGGTGTTGGCGTTGAAAGCGGTATAGCGGTAGTCGACGGCGATAAAAGGATCTTGCGGGGGTGGTGGCCCCCGGCGGCTTGACGAACTCGGCGTTGTTCTGAATGTAATACCGATACCGGGTCCCCAGGGTGAACCGCTCCGTCAGATCCCGGTAGAGTTCCACATTCGTGGTGTGGGAGCGGATTCCCCAATCATCGGTGTAGTAACGGTAGGCGAGATTCATGCTGGTCAGTTCATTTAAGAGCTTCACCATTTTCAAGGCGAAGGCGTTCCCGCTTCGGGCGTCGGGGAGGCGCTCAAAAACGGCGAAGCTCTCTTGCTCCAGAAAGTGATACGGAGAGGCGAGAAAGCCCTCTGAAAAAAGAGCGGTATAGATCAGCTGAAACGTCAGCGTCGGTGTAATCAACTGGGATACGGAGAGATCGATCCTTCTCTCCTTTCGCTCATCGGTCGGAAGGGCCCGGTCGATCATCGGATCCCATCGATCAAAAGATTGGGAGGCTCCCACCCCGATCGCGGTGTTCTGCCGGTTGAGCTGTCTCACATAATTGAAGAAGAGCGCTTTCCCGACATAGTCGTTCTCCGTGGAGTAATACCCTCCGAATGTCAGGGCGTCGTTATCTCCATCATCGTATATCCCCATCAGGGTCGGGGAATATCGGATATCGTCAAATCCCCCGGCTTTTTTTGAGGCACCGGTCACCGCATCGGTGACAAACGGCTTTCCCCCCGTCCGGATGCTGGCGGCCGAGACGGCATCGATCGCCCCTTTCACGCCGATCATGAAATGGGTGGAGAGGGTCTTAAAAACGGAGACGTTCGGATTCACCACTGTAATGTCGGCGTTGTCGGTATAAACGTTCAGCGATGTCGAAAGACTGTCCTTGAGGGTCGCCGCAATGGCGCCGGAAAACGGGAGAACGGCTTCAAACAGGAGGATGAAGAGGAGGACGATTACCTGCATCCACATCCACCCTGGAATGAACTCTCTCCCCCGGCAGAGGCCTCCCGGCTGAGAAAGACATGCCCTTCATACTCCGAGCGGGTCTTCATCGGCTCGGCCAGCATCTTTTCCTGAGCCAGGTACTCCTGTTCATAAGGGGCGACCCGGTCCAACGAGACGGAGCAGCCCCCAAAGAAAATGAGGAAAAAGAGAAGCAAAAAAAATCGTCTCATTTTAAGGCTCCTTCGATGGCATCTTTGAGAATTCCGATGTTCGACTTATCGAAACTTCCCCGGAAAAACCCGGAGGAGTCTTCCATCTTTCCCGATGAGATATGAGCTCGGCATTCCGATGGGGTGGTAGCTCTCGGCGACCTTTTTCTGCTCGTCATAAAGAACCAGAAAGTTGACCCCTTTCCCGGTTTTCATCTCCAGATCTTTGAGGAACCGGATCGCCTTCTCTTTTTTATTGTCGACCGATATCCCGACGATGAGGAAGCCTTGGTCCCGATATCGTTCTTGCATCTCGACGAATTCGGGCATTTCCGCCTTGCAGGTGGTGCACCAGCTGGCCCAGATATTGAGAAGAACGACCTTCCCCTGGAGATCATCTAAAGCAACCGGCTTGCTCTCGTCCAGCGCAAGCAGCTTAAAATCGGGCGGCCTCTCCCCCACCTTGGGGAAGGCAAAAGCATAGGACGACACCGTTAGAAAGAATAAGATCAGACCGAGGAGCCCCCTTTATCCATATTCCCCTCCGATGAAGCGGTTTATATTCTGACCGGGGTACCTGTTTTATCCTGATGCTATATCACAGAAGAGATGAAGAAATGATGAAGGAGGATGGGAAAGGGATTTAATCCGATTGGGGCGAAAGAGCGGGCAAGCGCCTCTCTTCGGAGGGATTTGATGCAGCGCCTTCGACGGGCCGATGTTATTCTAGTTCTCGACAGGAGCGGGTTGGCTGGAGTGATCGAGGCGGACCGCTTTTTCGGGAAAAATCCCACGCTTCGGCGGGGTGATCGCCGGCCCCCGATATGATGCAGACCAGGTCCGTGTCCAAAGCAAAAGCAAGGACGAGCTTCAGTCGGTGATTAACTTCTTGAAGTCACAAGACTTCGGGCTCGACCTACAGTTTCTTAATTATCGACAAGGCCGCAGGCGCCCTTGCTTCATACCGGAATTTATTTTAAGATCCCCTCTTGTTCATTCAGTCTGCAAGGTCACACGATAGGGCAAGGAGATAATAAAGGTCGTTCCTGCTCCGACGGTGCTCTCCACGCCGACGCTCCCCTTTAAGAGAGAGACGATTTCTTTCACGATGGCAAGGCCGAGCCCCAGCCCCCCGAATTCCCGGGTCTCCTTCCGGTCGACCTGATGAAAAGCATCAAAGATCCTCCCTATCTCTTCCAACGGAATTCCGATTCCGGTATCTTGAACGACGATTTCGATCCCTTCACTTTGTGACTTCATCCGCACCGAAAGGGTGACCCCACCATGCCGTGTAAATTTTAATGCGTTCGAAAGAAGATTCATGACGATCTGCCGGATTTTATAAGGATCAGATTCGATCATCGGAAGCGCCGCCTCGATATTCCAAAGAATCGAGAGGGACTTCTTCTCGAAGAGCGGCTGCATCGTCAGACAGACATCCTGGATTAACTTCGCGAGATCAATCTCTTCAATATCGACGACCATTTTTTTTGATTCGATTTGGGTGAGATCCAGCAAATTACTCACCAGCTTCGCTTGATCGTTTACATTTCTTAATATTCCTTCCAGCGGCTTCCGTTGGTCTTCGGGAAGGGGCCATAGATGCCATCCATCAAAAGTTGAGTGTAACCGAGAATGGCATTGAGCGGCGTTTTCAGCTCGTGCGAGACCGAGGAGAGAAAATAGGATTTTGTTCGGTTCGCCTCCTCGGCTTCCATCGTTTTCTGCTTCAGCTCCGCTTCGGTTTTGATCCGTTCGGCAATCTCATGTTTGAGCTGCCTATTGGCCTGGAGCAATTCTGCAGTCCGCTCCTCGACCCTTCTCTCAAGCTGAGCGTGGGCCTCGCGGAGGGCCTCCTGCGCCGCTTCATATTCTTTGCGCAACCTCTCCTTCTCAAGCGTCTCCTTCACCCCCAGCGCGAGCTGAAAGAGATACTTCTTAAGGATATAGTCACTTAACCCGGCTTTCATCCCCTTTACGGCTATCTCCTCATTTCCGGTATCGGTGACCATAATGACAGGGATGTGAGGGTGATGCGCCTTGAACTGCGAGAGGACCCAAAGACCGTCGGTCCAGTTGAGCCGATAGTCGGTGAAGACGATATCGAAATCGGCCTGCGCCAGGGCGGTCTCAAAATCGCGTTTCCGGAAGACCTCGGAATAAACCGCATCCCGATATTCTTTCTTTAATTCGTTAATAATCAGCTCGCGGTCGTCCGGATTATCGTCAACGATGAGAAACTTCAATTTCATCCTAATTTCCATGTTTTTCTTCGTTCCCGAGACCCAGTTCGATCCAAAATAGGCTCCCCCGGTCTGAAACGGATTCGACGCCGGCCTGACCACCCATCATTTCGACTACTTTTTGGACAGTCGAAAGCCCCAGTCCGATCCCCGGATATTCCTCCACACTGTGAAGGCGGACAAAGGGTGAAAAAATACGCCGTTGATTTTCGGACGAAATGCCGATCCCATTGTCCTGAATTTGAATACGGCACCTGGGTGGCATCATCGAAGTGGAAAGAATGACATGCGGCCGCGTTCCGGGGGATACATATTTAATGGCATTCGAGAGAAGATCTGTTAAAGCCATCTTGAGCAGAGTGGTGTCCGCCTGAATGGGAACAAGATCTCCTTGGATGACGACCTGGGCATTTGCCGCTTCGATCTCTTCTTGCAAGTCTCTTAGGCAGGACTCGATGACGGAATCGAGCCGAACCGTTCGCAGGGTGATCTCTTTTCGTTCCAAACGGGAAAAGTTGAGCAATGCGTCGATCATGTCCCACGCCTGCTCGGCGACCGACTGAATCCGATCGAGGTGATGCTTCCCCCGCTCATCGAGTTTTTCTTTCTGCTCCTCGACCAATAATTTCGCAAAGCTGCCGACGGCCCGGACCGGCGCCCGAAGATCATGCATCAGTGCTTGGGAATACGCCTCCAGATCATCATTGCGTAACTTGAGCTCCGATGAAAATTGCCGTGAACGCAAAAGCACTTCGATCCGAACCTGCAATTCCACCTGATCGACCGGATGAATGATCAGCTCGTCGACACTCTCCCAAAGATGCTGCTTGAAGAGATTGACATCCGGTCGGGATACGGCGAGGATAAATGGAAGAAAGCGGGGACGCTCCGCCGCTTTTCTCGTTTGGACCTCTTTCGATAAACGGCTGAGTGCCGGGCCGTCGATCATTCCCAAATCAAAGGGTTGGTGGAGAGCCTCTTTCGAATCGGCCAGAGTGACCTGGTACCGCTTCTGTAACCACTCTGCCAACAAGCGGCGATTCTCAGGATGATCAATCAAAAGTAAAATGTGGCTCATAAGCCTTGTTCAAAAACATTCGATCCGGCGGCGCGCTACCTTTCCCGGTGTCCCCTCGGATCTTTTGGATTGGATCGGGAGGCCTCTTTTGTTGGATGATTAGAAGCCGGACGGCGGGCCCCCCTTCTATCATCTCTTTTTTTGGGGACGTTGATCCATTCAGGAATACCCCTCAGGATCCCCCGCAGCTCGACCATTGGCGCACCAATCTTGATCCCCTCCTTGGTAATCTCCATTTCTCGAAGGGTCTTCTCGAAATCGGTCAGACGTTTCTTCAAGACCCCGATCGCCTTTCGCAGCTCGCCGTTTAATTCCAGGTAGCGCAGAAAGACCACGTTGTCGGCCAGGTAGCTTATTCCCTTTTCGGTCGCGCGAAAGTCACCGGTAATCTCCTCGGTCTCATTCATCAGAATGATCGTGACCCCCATGTTTTTTAAATATCTGCAGAGGGCGTGCAGATGGCTGATTAAATCTTCTCCCCGGACGGAAAGCCGATAGCCGGAAACCCCATCGATCATGACGATCCGTGTATTTTTTTCCTCGACCTCTTTCCGGACCAGGTTTGCAAACTCATCCGGAGCAAACTGAAGCGGCTCTACCTGAACCACCGAGAGGGTCCCCCGATCAAGCATTTTTTTAATTGGGACACCAATCGACTCCGACCGGTGCAGAAGCGTCTCCGCAGCCTCCTCAAAAAGGTAGATGACCGAGCGCTCGCCCCTGGCCGCCGCTTCCTTCATGAACTGAACGCCGAGGGTCGTTTTTCCGACGCCGCTGGGACCGGTCACCATGGTAATGGTGCCGCGCTCCAGACCGCCGTGCAGAAGATCGTCCAGGTGGGGCACTCCCGAAGAGATCGACTCGGCGATGAACTCCCTCTGGTGCGCTTCCGGAATGAGGCGGGGCGAAACGACGATCCCCGAATCGGTCAGCCGGAGGGTGTGGCAGCCGCCTCGGAAGCCGGAGCCTCGGAATTTGGTCACGCAGAGACTCCGTTGCCGGTCCGACATTTCGAGGTGGATCGCCCCATCACACATAAATTCCAAATCATCATCCGGAACCGAGGCGGTTCCCTCGGAGGTGAAGAGAACGGTGATCTTTCGAGAGGTGAGAAACTGAAGAAAGGAGAGGACCTGTTTTCGGAACTGGAAGGGGTCGGGGGAGAGATACCGGAACTGCGTGATCGCGTCGATCAGAACGCGTTGTGGTTTGATCTGTTCGATTTTTTCAATAATCTTTTGGGTGGTCGGCGCTCTTTCCACATCGGCGGGGGAAAAGATGTCGTACGTTTTTACTTCGGAGAAAAATTCAGGGGAAGGACTCAGATCGAGAAAAGAAACGCCGGATAGATCCAACCCCAAGGTCGATGCGTTTTTACGGATCTGCCCCTCCGCTTCCCCCAGGGTAATCAGCAGCACCTTTTCCCCTTTTGTCGCGCCGTCTTTGAGAAAATGAAGGCCGAGGATGGTTTTTCCCATTCCCGGCTTCCCGCGCACCATATAGGTCCTGGCGGGGATCAGCCCTCCCTGGAGAATTTCATCCAGGCCGGCAATGCCGGTCGACAAACGGACGGATGGTTGCTGGGTCATCGAGTTCTCCCTTTGTATGAGATTTTCGACACTCAACTATCCTAATATAATCCCCTCTAAACAATCAACTTATGACACGAAGGTTGAGCTTGAGGCATACCTGGTCGGTGTGCTCCATACCCATCCTATCCTTCTCCTTCATTGGGGAAAAGTTGAATCAATCTAATTCTCCTCAGCGGAAGCGCTCGGGATGAACAAAAGATAAAGATCGTTTAGGTGGGTTCGCGTCGGACCGGTTCGGATCAGATCCCCGAGCGCATCAAAAAAGGAATACGCGTCGTTCTCAGCCAGCGCCATCCGAGGGTCCATCCTCTTCCGTGTCGCCCGCTGCACCGTCTCCCCGGTAGCGACCGCCCCCGCCGCGTCGGTGGGCCCGTCGGTCCCGTCCGTCGAGAACGCCGCCGCCGTGATCCCTCGCGTTCCGGCCAGCGAAAGCGCGGCGGAAAGCGCAAACTCCTGACACCGGCCTCCCTTCCCCTTGCCTCGGACAGTCACCGTCGTTTCACCACCGGCAATGAAGCAAACCGGCTTTCCCTTTCGACGAGATTGGATCTCCTTGGCCAGCGCAACAAGGACCTTGGCGACTTCGCGTGACTCCCCTTCAAGGACACTTGTGAGAATGTAAGGATGAAATCCCATCCGCCTCAATTGCCGGGCCGCTTCGTTCACAGCCGCTTCGCCGTTTCCGATCAGAATGTTTTCAATCCAACGGCCGAGCCGCTTCGGCGTTTCGGGCCGCTCCCCCCGCACTCCTTCCTCTAAGGCAAGCCGGACGGAGAAATCGATCTCATCCCAAAGGCGATATCGTTTCAAGATCTCGATTGCATCGTTGAAAGTCGTCGGATCGGGCACGGTCGGACCGGAGGCGATGACATCGAGCCGGTCTCCAACCACATCGGAGAGGATAAAATTGACCATCCGGGCGTTGCCGACCGCTCGGGCAAGTTGACCTCCTTTGATTTGCGAGAGATGCTTCCGGACGGCATTGATCTCGCCAATCACCGCACCGGAGCGGAGAAGAAGATCGGTGACCTGCTGTTTGGCTGGGAGGGAAATCCCGGAAATCGGTAACGGGAGGAGGGCCGATCCCCCACCCGACCAGAGGCCGATGACGAGATCGTCCCGGTTTGCGCGGCGGGCGAGAGCAAGGATCTCTTTCGCTCCTGCTGTTCCCGCCTCATCTGGAATCGGATGGCCCGCCTCGATGATCCGAATTTTCTGGCATGGGAGGCCGTATCCATCTTTAGTGACGATCGCCCCGTCGGTGATCGCATCCCCGAGGAGGCGTTCCAACTCTTGGGCCATGCGGGCCGATCCCTTCCCGGCCCCGATGACATAGATGGAAGAATCGGGGTTGAGGCGATAGGAACGGCTGTCCCATTCGATGGTTCCTTTTCGAACACGAATTTTCTTTTGAAGAAGCGCTCCCGGATCGAGCGCATCGAGGAGAGGAAGGATGATCTGTTTGAGGTATTTCTTTCCCGAAGGAGGAAGGTTCATGGGATCAGAACCTATCCCTTTGTCTTCTCCCAATCGGCGAGGAATTTCGCCAGCCCGATGTCGGTGAGCGGATGTTTGAGAAGTTGTTGAATGACAGCGAAGGGCATGGTCGCGACGTGGGCCCCGATCTGGGCCGCCTCGATGACATGGATCGGATTTCGAATGCTGGCGACCAGGACCTCGGTCTTAAAATTGTAATTCGAAAAATGGTGACGATCTGATCGATCAGATCCATGCCGACCTGGCCGACGTCGTCGAGCCGGCCGATGAAGGGGCTGACATAGGTTGCGCCAGCCTTCGCAGCGAGGAGCGCCTGGGCCGGAGAGAAAATGAGGGTGACATTGACCCGAATCCCTTCTTTTGCAAAACGCCGGGTCGCCTTCAAACCGTTCGCCGTCATCGGCACTTTCACCACAACGTTCTTGTGGATCTTTGCAAGGAGCGTCCCTCTTCAACCATCCCCTCTTCGTCTGTCGCAACCACCTCCGCGGAGATCGGTCCGTCGACGATCTGGCAGATCTCTTCGATCAGCTTCCTGAAATCCTTCTTCTCTTTTGCAACCAGGGAAGGATTTGTGGTGATGCCATCAATCAATCCCAGCGCAACAGACTCTTTAATCTCGGAAATGTTGGCGGAATCCAAAAAGAATTTCATGCAACGCTCCTTATTTCGGTTGAGTCGCGGAGGGGGTCGACGGGCTGCCGGTTTGTTTTAACTCGCTGATCTTCTTCTTCAGCTCTTGCGAAAGGGGATCGTTCGGCTTGAGCTGAACCAGCTTTTCCCAGGCCGCCGTCGCTTTCTCGGCGTCATTTTTATCGTTCAGAAGGATGATTCCGGAATTATATAGCGCGACTTCATGTTTCGGATCGGACTTTAATACCTTGTTCAACTCTTCCAATGCCTGATCGGTTTCGCCGAGACTCCGGTAAGAGGACGCAAGATCGGTCCGAACGTGGGTGTTGTTGGGATCAACCTCAAGCGCTTTCTGATAGAATTCTTTCGCTTTTTCAAAGCGCTGGATGTCATAATTCGCGTTCCCCATGAAGACGAGCGCTTCGATATCTTTTGGATCTTTCTCAAGGCGCGCCTTGTATTCGGCCAGCTTCTGCATGAAGGGAACCGGAGCGCCCGATCCATGAGGCGACTCCGCGGAGGCTGAGGAGGAGGCGGCCTCTCCGACAGGGGCGGGGGCGGAAGGGACCGGGGGAGGGGCGCCGGCGCCGACATTCTCGGCCATCCCGTCTTGTTTTTGGCAGCCGACGAAAGAAAAGGAGGCAAATAATAAGAGGAAGAAAACCATCCACTTTGTGAAATAAAACATAAAAAAACCCCCTTAAAAGACGCCCCATATTAACCGATCACCCCCTCCCCTGTCAACAAGATTGAAGCCGCGCGCTCCCCCTCTCGGTCGGGAAGAAATCTCCGCCGTATGAAGGGGTTTATCCCGCTTCGCCCGCATTGGAAAAGCGCCTAACCTCAGGCAGAACCGTAGGAAGGTCGGGATGAGGCATTGACACAAATCGTTAAAAGTTGCCAAAATAAGTCGAACCCATTTGTTAATGTCCTGCTCAGAAGGAGGCATCGATCATGATCTATGAATATCACTGTCGAAAATGTCAGGAGGTCTTCAGCGTACAGATGTCGCTCGCCGAACACGACAGGGGCGATCTCATCTGTCCCCGTTGCCAAAGTCGGGACGTCGACCAACGAATGACCGGATTTTTTGCTCAAACCCCCCGAAAGGCCGCTTGATTTCGAAAGGAGTGATCATGATCTCATGGAAAGACGTAAAAGAGCTGCTCGCTTATGAAAACGGAAATACATGGGTCAGCACCCTCAGCCTGAACATCGACGGCCGCCGTTTTCCAAAAACGGAAGGAATTCATGGTCGTCCTGAAAAACCTTTTGAAGCAGACCCGGACCGACTTGGAATCGAAGACGCTCGCCCCGGAAATCCGGCAATCGATCGAGGAGGATTTCGAGAAGATGGAAGGATACCTCGGCAATCGGTTCGAGCGGAATCATCACCGGGGGGTGCTGATTTACTCCTGCTCCCAAAAAGGTCTCTGGCTTCCGCTCGCTTTTCCGGTTCCTCTCCGATCAAAGCTGGTTGTCCTTCCGCACCCTTATACCCTTCCCCTCACCGCCCTCCTCGATCAATATCCGAAATATGCAGTCGTCCTTGTCAGCCAGGAGCGGGCCCGCATTTTTGAAGTCTACCTGGGAGAAATCACCGAACACTCTGAAATTTACGACGAGATCCCCGGGAAAGTGCACGATCCTTCCAGCAAGGAATACAAGTCGATGGAAGAGTACGGTCTCGCGGAACGGCGGATTGAGCGGCGGGGGAGAAGATCGGACAGTCCCGTCGGAGGTGGAAATTCGGAAAGCGGCGTCTACGGACTGGCCGAAAGGAAAATCGAGCGCCACGTTGGAAGCCACGTCCGGCACCACTTCAAACGGATCGCCGACATCACTTCCACTTATTTTCGGGATCATCACTTCGATTGGCTCATCGTCGGCGGCCAAGAGGAAAACCGGTCCGGGTTCGAGGAGACGCTCCATCACGATTTAAAGGAGCGGATCATCGGCCGGATCAAATCCGACCCGAAGCTCTCCCTTCCCGAGGTTTATGAAGAAACGCTGAGACTGATTCAAGAGGTCGAATGGAGCCAGAAGGATCAACTGCTCAAACAGATCGCCGAAGCGAATCAGCCGTATGGGCTGGGGGTCTTCGGTGTGGGGCCGACCCTGCACGCGTTGGGACAAGGGGCGGTCCAGACCCTGGTCGTTCAGGAGGGGGTCGATTTGGCCGGTGCGCGTTGTCCCTCTTGCGGGCATCTGAATGCGGGCGACCCGGCTTGTCCCGAATGCGGCGTCCCGACCGATCCGGTGGCCGATCTGGTGGAGGAAACGATCGAGCAGGCGATCTCGCAGAGCGCTCAGATCGCCTATGTGCCCCGCCACCCGCTTCTCGAACAATCAGGAGGAATGGGAGCCCTTCTTCGGTATCAGCCGGAAAAAATACCAACCTCGCCAAGGGAGCCGCCTAACGACCGAATCGAAAGCCTACGGCACGCGAAAAGCCCTTTCAAGTTGGATTGAAGAAGCGCTGCGCTACGCGCGCTTTCGCCGCTCCACCTGCGAGAGAGGCGTCTCGCGATTCTGCCGCGGCACCGAAAATCCGATCACGCCGGTGATGATGATCAGCATGACGCCGATCACCTCGCTGTTCCAAAATTCGGCCGTATCGTACCTATAGCTGAAGAGAAACGGCGAGACGATCAACCATGCCCCGACGATCAGATTGACATAAATGAGCACCTTCACATCGATCTCCTCTTCTATCGCCTCTACTCGCCGGACCAGTATCGGATGATATAGTAAATCGCCCAGACAACGAGAGAGACATAAACGACCTTCAACCAACGCGGAACAATACCGGCCCGCTCCACGATCCCCGAGGCGTACTCGTAATCTTGGTGGAGATGCGAATCCTTTTCCAGGCCGACCTTCTCCATCAGCCGGTGACGATCTTCCTCATGCTCTTTTTTCGGTTCCATCGGCTCCCTCTTCGGATACCTCATTCTCGAGCATTCGCCGGGCGGTCTCTTCCGTTTCGCGGAACTGCCCGTCGCGGATGGCCCAAAGAAAAACAAACCAGGCGGCCAGCGAGACCAGCATCCCGACCAGATAATTGATCCAGGTGATTTCCATCTGACACCCCGACAGAACAGGTCAGCGTCGCGCCGTCTGCACCGATGCTCCCATGCGTCGCTTCTCCAAAAATTCCTCTTGCGCCTGAAGGTAAAGGGACCGGACAAAGTGGACGACATCCCAGACCTGCTCCGGCGTCAGCCGCTTTGAGAAAGCCTCCATCGGCGTTCCGCCGACCCCGGTCATCACCACAGTGAAAAGATGCCTGGCATCGTGCCCCAGTTTGACCCCTCCCGGCGCCCCCGCCGGGAGGGTGAAGTTCGCCGGACGGACCGAATTTCCCCAGACGTCGCGCAGGATCGGCGCCAACGGGCCGTCCCCTTTTCCCTGAAGCCCGTGGCAGCCGAGACAACCCGCCTCGGCATAAACCGCTCTTCCCCGATCAACCGACGCGGAACCGGCCGGCGGCTCAGGCGGAATCGTAATTGGAGGAGGGACGGCCTCGTTCTTCCATCGGTCGGAGAAGATCTTGATGTATTGAACGACCGACGCGCGCTCCAGCTCCGAAATCTCATGCCAAGCCGGCATCGCGGTTCCCCACAAGCCATGCGTGACGGTCCGGTAGAGATCGGCATCGAGCGGCAGGGTATTCTCCCCCCGGTGGAGCGGAACTTGAAGATCCCGCGGGTGAAATCGCGCGGCTTCGGAACCAAAAATCGGGCCGACGGGCCGTTGCCGTCCCCTTTCTCCCCATGGCAGCCGGTGCAGCGGCGCGCATAGACCCGCTTTCCGATTTCGAAGACCTCCCCCTTCGGATCAAGCGCGGTACCGGCCTTGACACTGATCGGAAGAAATTCCTCCCGCCAGTCGCCGATTTGAGTGCCCAGCTTTTGGAGATAGGCGATGAGCGCCTTTCCCTCATCCGTCATCTGCGGAGCGCCGTTCGCATCGGCTGGCTTGAACAACCACCGAAAGGAGGGCATGATCGAATCGGGAACGACCGCGCGGGGCTCCCAATGATGGGCCACGTGCCAGTCATCTCCATACTTTCGCCCGACGCGGAATAAATCAGGTCCGATTCGACGGGTGCCAAAGAGATGGGGAATGTCATAGGTATACTCGCCCGCCTGAGAAACCGGACCCCAACGATTGTCCTCTCCGGTCACGGGGCGGATATACTGCGAATGGCAATACCAGCACCCTTCCCGGATATAGACCTTCCGACCGAGCTTTTCTTGCTCGGTGTAATCGGTCGGCAAGATTTGTATCCCCTGCACCGTCCGGACGGGCGACTCATAATTCGACTCCAACGCAATCGGCATCAGCCATTGAACGACGATCGCCAGGAGAAAAAACGCCACCCCGGCGATCAGGATGATGGCGGAGGGCCGCTCGAGCGGTCCCGATGCATGCATCGGCGCCCGCGCCTCCGCCGTCGGACGGGGAGAGACCGGGGTCGTCTCGATCGGCGCCCCATCGCGCGCGCTCCGCCAGAGATTGTAGAAAAAGAGCGCCATCCCGACGTCCATCGCCATACCGGAGAGGGTCCGCGCCTCCCACCACGGCTTCATCGCCACGACACTGTCGGTGAAATGGACCCCATGTTCGAGCATCGCCCCCTGCATGAAGCCCATCGCGGCCAAAATCACCCCCATCATCCCTCCCCCGAAGAGGACCAGCCAGAAATGCCAACTCGCCAACCGCCAGCTCCAGAGCTCGCGCCCGGTGATTCGGGGCCAGATGTAATAAAGCCCTCCCATCACCCAAATCACGAATGTCCCGAAGACGGTCATATGGGAGTGGGAGATGGTAAAGTCGTTGAAGTGGGTCAACTGCTGCATCCGCCGGAGCGCTTCGACCGAGCCTTGAAAACAGCCGACGAAGTAATTCACCGCTCCCAGGATCAGAAACTTCGCCGCATAGTCGTACGACCGCTTCCCGGCCAGGAGATGCCACTTTCCGACCATCGTCCCGAAGAAGTTCGTCGTCACCGTCCAGACCGGGATGATCAGAAGAATCCCATAAGCGATGGCGACCGTCTGCGTCCACTCCGCGATCGGGCTGTAGAGGTAGTGGTGGATCCCGAGAAAGGGATAGAGAAAGGCGATGCTCCAAAAACCGATCAGGGAGAGCTTGTGGGAATAGAGGGGGTTTCTCACGCTGCTGGGGAGGAAAAAGTAGATCAGCGCCAAACCGGCCGGGGTGATCCAGAGCCCGACGACATAGTGGATATAGAGGCCGTGGAGCGCGGCGCTGTTGACGCCGTTGATCCAGAACGGGAGAATGAAATTTCCGAGGGGATAATTCATCGCCGTCCAGATCAGAGCGGCCATTGCATACCAGAGGGCGACATAGACCCTGCGTTCCCGCCGCCGAAAGACCGTCCCATAGACCTGGAGGGTCGTCATCACCAAAACGATCATGATCAAGACGCCCACCCAGACGGGATATTCCCCCGCCTCGATCCCTTTGTTGAATCCCGCCATCAAGGCGATGCTTCCCGACAGGATCGCGGCATTCCAGAGCCAGAAGGCAAGATATCCCCACTGTTCCTTGTAGAGCCGGACGCCGCAGATTCGGGGAACGAAGTAGTAGAGCAGTGCAATAAAGCCGGTCGAGAAGGCGCCGAAGATGACGCCGTTGACATGGACCGGACGGAGTCGTCCGAAAGAAAACCAGGAAATTTCGTTGAGGAAGTTCGGATGGTGGAACTTAATCGAGAGGATCACGCCGACGATCGGGTACAAGGTCAGCCACACCAGCGTCGCATAGGCCCAGCGCTTCACCAGATCGTGATTGACCAACGTCTCTTCCTGGTAGACTTCCCTTTCCTCCGGCATCTCCCTGCGAATCGACCTCCCCGGGCAGAATAAACTGGGCAGAAGAATTCCATCTCTCTATTACTGAGAGCAAGAACAAGGCCGATCTGCTACCAGAACAAATCCTCCCATGCCGAGGTTCTCATGTAGCGTCTGCTTTCCTTTTTTCCCATGAACGTAAGACAAATAACCCTGGAAAAAATAGATCCTTTGCAAGAAAATTGCATTTGAATGCAGGCTTATTTGAACTTCACAAATGAGGGGGCATTCGGGATGAGAAAGGCGGGCTTCCGATCACTTCTCTTCTAATAAAGAGAACCATTCCGGTTCTTTGGGTCGCATATGGGGTGATGATCGTAGAATTTGGAGGACGATCCGCGCGGCAGGGGAAGAAATCTGGAGAAATCTCCTACAATCTGTCGGTTATGAAGAAAACGAGCCCGGGTTGACGTCGTTTATGTTTTTGCTCTGATCGATCGTCCAGACATCTCCATTTATCCGACCCGAGATTCCTCGTCCCGTCGCCAGGAAAGTCGCCGTTGTTAGGTTAGAGAGGGAGTAAGAATACCGTTGTGTTCCTGACATCGTAAAGTCGATCGACGACAGCGTTGCACTTGCATAACCGTTATCAACTGCCCCGTAGTGAACCATCATTCCAGTGTAGATGGCGGCCAAACCGGTCCGGACCTCGGCCTGTTGAGATTTGGCCTGATAATTTAGAAAATTAGGGATGGCAATCGCCGCCAAGATGCCGACAATGGCGACCACGATCATTAACTCAATCAATGTGAACCCTCTTTGGCCTTTGATTCGCCGGACCATGATTGCCTCCTGTTACTGAAGAAAACGATCTTCTTTCCATCCTCCGATCTCTTCAGTAGTAGCAGGTTATGTGCCATTCGCCGAGAAATTATTTTCCCTTTATCTTAAAGGACTTAGGTCCTGAGAACTCACAAAATGATTCCTTTTGTTCCGTAGAATGTCCATGCCGGCGGGTCCGGATGACATTTTTTGTCATTCCATTAGGGGATGATTAGAGTGCAGAAAACAGGATGTCCATAAAGATGGGGATCAGGCTGATGATGAGACACCGATGGCTTCGCCGCTTTCGGAGGCCGGTATTCTTTACCCAAAGGATCGCCCCGAATCGGCTTCCTTCTGTCTTCGCATTTAAAATTCCATCTTTGGAAAGTGAAACCTCTTTTCCGGGGGCGTCCCCGATATCTTCAGGGCCAGCTCCCAGAGTTGCTGATAACGATCGGGCGGCATCGGCGTGAAGCCGTGCCCTAAGATCGACCGCTCTCTTGCCTCCAGCGGGATTTTGAATGTACTCCACTGTTGATCGAAGGCGATTCCGAGCGGATCACCGATCTCCTTCAGTAGCCGGTAATCCCCGAGCAGGTCCGGCTTGATCCGCCCATCGAGCGGGCTCGTATACTTTTGAATGAAATCGGTCTTCAAGGAAGCAGGAAGCCGATCAGGATCAATCCGGTCGAATTGAAATCCTCTCTCCGCTAACCGCGCCTGCGCCAAAACTTCCAGCGCGCGCAGAAGGCGGACGGTGGCCTCCTCATATTTCTTCTCGGTATGGGCGCGATGCTGGGCATTGGCGAGAAGATCGAGAAAGAGCTCCGGCTTGATCTCTTTGGTTCCCATCACCAGCTTCTCGAGGAATGATAGGTTTTCTTTCAGCCGCGCGACCACCTCCTTCAACCCGGGCGGCCCGCCAAAGAGGGCCGCCATCTCCAGCCCCTTATTTGCCGACTGAAGCCGATTCCACCCCTCCCGGTAGTCGAAGGCATCCCAGAAGGCATATCCCTCCGATAGATCCGCCAGGCTTTTATAGAGCGGCTTGGCGCCGCCGCTGACCCGCTTCTCAATCTTTCGAAAAAGATCGGCCGCCTCCCGATACCGGGCCTGGTTGAAGGCGGCGGCCGCTTCGCGCCGACCGCTCGCCGCCAATTCATCCCACGGGTTCCCTTGATAGACAGCGCGCGTTTCCACGCCAATGGCCGCCTCCGTCCCTCCTTTCGCCTGCTCCTTGGAGACGACCACGTGGAAGGAAGAGGAGAGCTCCGCCGCGCAGAGGGCCAGGGCCGCCGCCATCGTCTTGGTCCCCCCGGAATAATCAATCGTCAGTTGAGAAGGCTCTATCCCCCAGCGGGAGACCAGTCCGGGGAGATCCCGAAGCAGCAAGCGGCAACACTGCTGCAGATCTTCGGGGTCGGGGATGACGATCTGATCCCATTGCCGGGGGGTTGTTCGATCTTCGGAATAATCTCTCGGTCGATCCCCCCTTGCTGCGCTTCGGCGACGAAGAAGCAGAGCGCCTCCGGCCGCAACCGGTTGACGACGAAGATCGTCGGCGCGAGATCTCCTCCCGCCGAAACAAGAAGTGCCTTCACCGATGATTGCGACATCGCTTCTCTCCGGGTGACATTGACAAAAGAATCTCAGTTCGATTAAGGTGCGACTTGGCGTTTGATTGACTCATCATGGAGGAGACGATGGCCAATGCGATTGAACAGCTTAAAACGGGACTGACGGTCGGTTATGCGGGGCTCGGCTTCCGGAGCGGGGTGACCGGGAGCGTTCGGCAGCAGGTCCATGACGGCGACACCTTTCAGCTCCGCCCGATCGGCAACCTCGGCGTCCGCTTCTTGGGGGTCGATGCCCCCGAGATCAGCTTCACCCCCCCGGAATCGGCGCTTTATCGGCCTCTCCGATCCGCTCTGGGAGCAGTTCCTGATCGACCCCTTCGATCCGGGCCTTCCCCCCTTTCGTCCGGGATTGCTCCCCGGCCTCGTCGCTTATTTGAAGGGGAAAACCGGACCGGGAGCCGCGCTGAATCACCACCAGCATGCCTCTAACGCAGAGCGGGCGCTTGAAGAAGAGGTCCGCAACGACATCGCCGCCCTCAACCAAACCGAAGAGACGTTTCGATTTCTCCTCTCCTTTGCCCATGAGGTGATGGACCGGTACGGCCGGCTTCTCGCTTTCGTCAACCGGCTTCAACCCTCGGAGACTAAACTGAAGCGGAGGCCGATCTCCTACAACGAGCGGCTTCTGAAGACGGGACAGATCAGCCCCTATTTCATCTGGCCGAACATCAACCCCTTCCGTCGGCAGGACTCGCCGACCAAAGCGGTCATCCCTCCCGGCAAGGCGGCCGAGCTCGCGAAAAAGGAGAAAACCCTTTCCGATGCCCGAAAGTGGGTCCGAAGCGCCCGGAAGAAAAAGACCGGCCTCTTCGACGCGCAAAACCCGCTCCGTCTCTTTCCGTTTGAAATCCGCTTTCTCTCGCAGCGCCGCCCGCCCGACCGTTGGGTCATCGATTTGAGCAAGAGCGACAATACGCTGATCCGACCGCAGAATTACTATACCGTTCCAAACATGGAAGACCGGCTCTTCATTCCGGCGGAGTTTGTCCCCCTCTTCGTTGAAGCGGGATGGCAGCGGCAACAAGGTTGATTACAGCTTTCCTTTGTTGGACGGCCCCTCTGGGAGTGCTTCGAAGACCCTCACCTCAGGAGCGCCGGCCACCAGATCTGGGACACGACTTAGAAGCGCCTGAACGTGCGGCGTGGCGAAATGTTGATCGATCGCCTCCTTCGATCCCCAGCGCTCGATTGAAATCAGGAACCCCGGATCATCGACCGCGCGATGGAGGACATATTTCAGGCAACCCGCCTCGTGATGCGTCGGAGCGATGATTGCCCGCCACGCCTTCTCCAGTTCGGCCTCTTTTCCCGGTTTCGCTTTCGCGCTTACCACCACGGTCAGTTCCGGCATGCTCTCCCCCTTTTGGTTGTCGCTGTCGCACAAAAGAATCGGGCCGATTCTAAAACTTCCACGCAACGCGTGTCAATCTTCATTCGAGACCGGTGCCTCCGAACGAACGCCCTCCCCTGAACGCCGCCTCTACCTCCTTAAAAAGTTGCGCTCCTTCGCCGTTATACTTTGCCGAGAAGTGAAATGGAATCACCTCCTTCACCCCTGCTTCACGGGCGAGGCGGCCGGCCTGTTCCGTGGTAAGGTGATATTTCCCTGCCGCGCGTGCGCCGTCTTCTTTAAGGAAGGATGACTCAATGAAGAGAACATCCGATCCACGGGCAAGATCGATGATCTTTCGGGCGTTCTCCGGATGGTAAACCACATCGGTCACGTAAGTGATCTTCTGTCCAGGGACGACTCGAATGATCTCCCGTTTGAGATCTCCGAGCGGGACGACGCGCGCTTCGATTTTTCCCTCCACTTTCCACCAAATTCGAAAGGGAGTCTCCTCCGGCTCCTGGCGCAGGACCGCCTCCTTCAACTCCTTAAGCCACGGCCCGATCGGAAGGCCCTGTTCTTCCAACCGGGTTTTTAAGATGTTGATGTGGACTTTCTCTTCAAGCGTGTAGCCGAGGGAAGGAATCTTGTGGTCGAGAGGGATACATCGGACCCGGAACGCCGGCTCATCCAGCAACAAGCCGTCCGAGAAAGGAACGACCCTGCTCTCCTCTCGCCGGAAGGCACTGCGGGTGCGGAAGCGGGTGGTCTTCAATTCCTGCTCGCCGACTTCGGTGACGACGACGTGGAAATCGGCGTGGTAGTTCTCAACCAGGTTCCAGGTATAAGCGGAAAGTTTATGGGCCACTTGATCGGTGATCTGCGGCGGCCCGAAGAGATGCAGTTCCTTCTCCCGGCCGAGACAGATCCGGAGCATCTGGTCGAAGCCGATGAAATGGTCCATGTGGGCGTGGGTAATGAAGGCATGGCTCGTCTTGAGGAGCTGACGCGCGGAGAGAGGCCGGAGATCTCCCATGTCGAAGAGAAGCCCCCGCCGCTCGAAGAGCAGCGATACGTAAAGCCCGGGATCACCGAAGGGGTCGTGGATCAGGCGGGGATGAAAGAGAGGCTTCATGATGTCGAATCGCCTCCGCTTCTTCCCCCGTTATCCCCCGGCCTTAAACGCCCGATAGAGCGCGTCGGCCTCGCCGACGAGCGAGCGGTGCCGCGGCTCCCATCCGAGCAGCTGTTGGGCCAAGGCCCCCGAGACCTGCTGATCCAATGCCAGCGCATCGGCAAAGGGCCCCATCTGTTTTCTGGCCTCTTCGAGTGTGGTCGTGTTGACCTTGCCGTAGCAACCGGCCGCGGTGCTGAGCGCCTCGGCAATCGCGCGGAGCGTCAGCCGGGAGCTGTCGGTGGCATTGAAGACCTGTCCCGCAGGGGTCCGCTCGACGCAGCGGACATACAGATCGGCCAGATCATCGACGTGGACCAGCGTCCAATGATTCCGGCCCTCTCCGACGATCCGGACCGCCTTCTCCTTCTCGGCCGAGGCCATCAACATCGCCAGGATCCCGCCGGCGCCGCCGTAGACAAGAGCGGGGCGAATGATGCAGGGGGTGACCCCCCGCCCGGCCGACTCCAAGACCATCTGCTCCACCGCGGGACGCCACGCGACAATCGGAGCCGTATTTTCGGTGGACGCGTTCTCGTCGACAAACCCGGCGGTATTGCCCAAAACCCAAACCCCGCTGGTATAGATGAAGCGGCTTCGTCCTTTCGACTGGGAGAGAGGGTCGAGCACCGCCGAGACCCACTGCTGATCGATCTTCCCGCCGTCTGGAGACATCTCCGCCGCCGTGTGGACGATGGCGTCGACCTCCGCGGTCAACGGAATCAAGGGACCGGGCTTTTTGATATCCCCTTCCACCGCTTTTGCCCCAAAACGTTCGACGAGTCTGGCCTTCTCCGGCGTGCGAACCAGCGCCGTCACGGCATGCCCCGCCCGCCGGAGCGCCGCCACCACCGCATTTCCGATATACCCCGATCCACCCGTGACAAAGACACGCATTATCACCTCCACAGCATTCAGAAGACAGAATTCAGAATAGAAATCCTTCCTTTTCTCTCTGACTTCTGTCTCCTCTATTCTGACTTCTACCGTCTACATTCCGCTTCCGCAGCTACTTCATCTTCTGAATATCTTTCTTCAATTCGGAGAGGAGCTTCTCTTTCTCCGACCGGAGCGCCGTTTCCACCGCCGGGCCGTCCTTTTGAACCTGTTTGACCAGCTCGTTAAACCGAGTGTCGTACGCTTCGGCCTGGTTCTTTCCCAGCTTTTGAGAGATCGCATTCCGCAGCCCCGTCTCTCCGTAAACACGCGAATGGGTCGTCATCACTTTTGTCAGCGCCCCGGCTCTCTTTCCCTCTTTCCATTTCACGATCGCCTGGTCGAGCGAAGTGCCCATTTCGTTCAGCACTTCCATCCAGTCCCGATTAGGAACGTCGGTCAGGTTTGCCTCTTTCGGCGCCTTGCTGGTCAACGTAATGTCTGCCGAAACGGGGTCCGTTCCGACCGTAATCGACCGGCTTCCCGCTTTGATCTCTTCGGGGGTCATTCGGGGATGCCACACCTCCATCTGGTAAGTGCCGGCCGGCACCTTCGGGAGATCATACTTTCCGTCCTTTCCGACCACCGCATAGTACTGCGAAGGGGCCACGAAAACCATGCCGCGCATCTGCGTGTGGATCTTGCACCGGAGCGTCACCGCGCCCGGCTTCTCGAAGATGACTGTTTTGATATCCCCCTTATTATGCGCCCCGATATCGAAACGGTTGCCGGGAGTCGTCGAATGAACATTGTGCATCTCATTGTCTTGGTTCTCAAAGAGGATGGTCGAACCGACCGATACAACGGTAAAAGCGGGTTTGAATTCGATATTTTCCTGTTGGATCGTCGCTTCTCCCGGCGGCACGGGAGCCGGCTTCGGCCGGGTGTCCTTTAGATAAACCACCGCTCCCTCACCCGCATCCGAGCCGATCCGGACCGATCCCCGGACTGCGGCCGCTTCCGCGCTCGCCGAAAAATAAACCGCCGCAGACCAAATGACCAGAATAGAGACGACTCCCCTTTGAATGGTTCTCCGAAATTTATGTACATTCATCATAACCTCTTTATCCCTTTCATGAAAAGACCACCGAGCAACAATAATATTTGGCGAAAAAAAGTTCAAGGGGGGAATAAAATTCTGTTTCTAGCCGATCCAGAGATAAACAACCGCCAGACCGAAATAGGCGACGAAGCAGAACAGCAGGCGACGGGCCGATTCTTTGGAAGGCCGGGCCCACTCCGGAAGCTGGGGGGCCAGAAGCCGGTGGTTGAGGAGATAGAGCGCCACCGGAAAAATGATCGTTCCGGCAAATCCGATCGCGGCGCTGATGAGAATCAGCGGGCCCGGCTGGTCGAGGAGCATCGTCAACGAGGTAATCACCGTTAACAAACCGAGGAAGATGTAATACCACTGGCGAACGGTGAACCGCTTGCTCCGTTCGGGGAACAAAATCGTGACGATGTCGGCCTGCATCCGGCTCACCCCATCGGCGGTGGCGAGCCAGGTGTCGGTGAGAAAGGCCGCCGCCACCACCAGGAACAGGAGCCGGCCGACCGGCCCCCAGCTCACCTCGAAGAACCGGCTCTGCACCACCGCCAGCTCGTAGTCCTCCGGCAGGAATCCCTTCGGGAAAAGCAGCGCACACGCGAGCAGACAGGTCATCAGCGTGGTCGCAAGGTTGCCGCCAATGCCCATCAGGGCGTCGGCGGAGAGATACCGCTCCCACTGCTTCCACTCGGCCGCCGACTGCGGCGAAGCTTCGCGGCAAGAAGCCTTCGGAAGTGATCGTCTCCGCCTTTCCGGTCAGGCCGGTAATCCGGCCGATGTGCGCCGCCATGGCGCTCCCCCCCCTTATCGCGCAGCCAGTACGAATAGAAAAGGATCCAGAACCCGCCCAGGCCCGCAAAGGTGATGCCCGTGAGCAGCTTGGTGCCGTCGGCGGGATCCCAGGGACGCGGCAGGGTGGACCGGCAATTCCAAAGAGTCCGGCGAAGAAGCGCGGGGGCGTCTGCAAGACCTCCGGCTGCAGGCAGGCCCAGAGCAGCCCGGTGACCGTGGTGACCGCCACCACTTTCATGAACCATTCGATCAGGCGGTAGACCACACGGCTCAGCAGACATCGCGACGAGAAAAATGGCGATGGAGGAATACCCCCAGAAAAGGGTCTGGCCGCGCGGACTCCAGCCGGAGGGAAAGTGGGTGAGCGCCGCCATCGCCGTCCCGCCCGCCGACGCAAAAGCGCCGAACCAGAGGAAGGAGAGGGTCATCAGAATCCAGAGAACGATCCCGAATCCGCGGTGAAGCCGGAGAAACCCGCGGAAGATGGTCTCGCCGGTGAGCAGCGTATACCGCCCGACCTCCACGGTGAGTGGATACTGAAGCAGACAGGCCGGGATCAGAAGAACGAGGAAGGTGAGGCCGTACTTGGCGACGAGGTAAGGCCACCAGATCAGCTCCCCGCTTCCCTGCGCCAGCGCCATCCAAACGATCCCCGGCCCCAACGCCGCGCCCCACCCGGGAAAGGGAGGAATCGGTTTTCGACCGTACGACATGGACCTCCGAGGATAAAAAACGGCCCATTTTAACACAAAACGAAGGTGGAGAGGCAGGAAAGAAACCGGGTGAAGCCGGTCAGGGATTTTTACGAGTCAGGACATTCCCCTTCCAGTCGAGGTCGATCGTCGTCACCCCGGAACCGATTCGAACCGGGAGGCCCTTCGGTCTTAGGTCGGAAGTGTCCCGCTCCGGATGCCAGACGAGGACCTCATAATCGCCGGCCGGCACTCCGGAGAGCTCGAACTGCCCATCGTGTTCAATCAACATGAAGAAAGGCGAGGGGGAGACGAAGATCATCCCTTTCATGTCGGAATGAACCCGACAGCGCAAATCGACGCCGCCGGGGTTTTTGAGGACGGTTTTCTTTGACATCCCGGCCGCGATCTTTCCGAGGTCGAAAACATTTCCCGGAGAATCCGAATTGGCATTGTGCACCTCGAAGTCATTATTCTGGAAGGTAATCGTAGAGCCGGCCGTCACCAGATTCAACTTCGGCTTGAACTTAAACTTCTCCGCGCGGATGGTGACCGACATCGGCGGGGTTTTGGCCGGAGGCCGATTGAGATCGCGAAGGTAAACAACAACTTCTTCCGCGGGGGAGGCATCGATTGTGAGTTGCCCGCGGAGGCCCCCCGCAGGTTGGGCAAAAACCACTCCTGGAAATACAAATATGAAAAAGAGTGAAATTAAAAAAAACTTTTCAGTCGTGCGTGAGCCCAAATTTAGCCCTCAACGTTGTCCGGATCATTTCGGCCGTCTCCGTCGAATCTTCAGCTACCTCGGAAACGCCTCCCGCACCCCGCCATCGACCGGAATGATCGCTCCGGTCGTTTTGGCGGCGCGGTCGGAGGCGAGGAACAGAACCGACTCGGCGACGTCGCGCGCGGCGATCTTCGTCTGGAGCAGGTTTCGCTTGGCGTAGAAATCTTCCACCTGCTCCACCGGAATACCGTGGGCGCGCGCCCGCTCTTCGCGGATCTCCGGCGACCAGAGGCCGGAGTTCTCGAAGACCCCGTCGGGATTGACCATGTTGACCCGGATGCCGGCCCCCGCGTTCTCGATCGCCATGATCCGGGCCAGCTGGGTCTGCGCCGCCTTCGACGCGGAGTAAGCGCCGAAGTCTTTTCCGGGGGCCAGGACGTTTTTGGTCGCCACCACGACGACCGACCCGCCGACCCCCTGTTCTTTCATGATCCGAAGCGCCGACTGAGAAGTAAGGAAATGGCCGGTCGCATTCACCGCGAGCGACATTTCCCAATCGGCGAGCGACAGCGTGTCGACCGAGGCGGTCTTCGCCACCCCCGCGTTGGAAATGAAGATATCAAGCCCGCCGTAGGCAAGGATCGCCTGCTCGAATCCACGCCGGACACTTTTCGGATCGGTCACGTCCATCGCCACCGCCGTCGCATTGACCTCGCCGGCCTTCTTGTTGATTTCATCGACCAGTTCCTGCGTCTTCTTCAAATCGATGTCGGAGAGAATCACCATCGCCCCCGCTTCGACAAACGCCGCCGCAATGGCGCGTCCGATCCCGCCGGCGGCGCCGGTGACGAGGACAATCCTCCGGGAGAACTCCTTCTCCGGCGGCAGCAGCGTCAGCTTGAAGTTTTCCATCGGCCAGTATTCGAAGTCGCAGATCTCGCGGGTGGTGATCGACCGGTACGCCTCGATCCCGGCGGCCGCCTGGATCACCGACATCGTGTGTACGTAGAGATCGCGCGGGATGCGCGTTGCCCGCCGATCTTTGCCGGTGGTAAACATCCCGATGCCGGGGATCAGAACGACGCGCGGGTTCGGATCGAGCATCGTCACCCCGGCGGTCTTATATTTTTCGAAGTAGGCGACGTACTTTTCCCGATAGGCCTCGCACCCTTTCCGGATCTTCTCCCGAAGTTTCTCCGGATCGCCCGGCTTCTTCGTATCGACAAAGAGCGGCCACGGCTTGGTGTGCATCAGGTGATCCGGCGTGAAGGGGCCGATCTGCGTCAGCCGTCTTGCCTCTTCCGAGCCGGCGAACTTCAACACCGCCGGCGCGTCTTCATACTGCAGCACCATCCGTTTCTTCCGGCTTATCTCGCCGCGCAGAGTGGGCGCCACTTCGGCCGCCACCGCATGCCGCTCGGCATGCGAGAGGGTCGGCACCTTCATTCCGCCGAGAGCCAGCTTTCCCCGGCCCTTCTTCGTCGCGTAACGCTCGGCTTGGGTGACCATTGAAATGGTCAGCTCATACGCTTCCTTCGCCGTGTCGCCCCAGGTAATCAGGCCATGTTTGTCGAGGATGATTGCCTTGAGATTGGGATTCTTCTGATAGGCCTCCCCGACCCATTTCGAAAGGAGAAATCCCGGCCGGATGTAATCGACAACGGCGACATCCTTTCCGTAAACCTCTTCGACGACTTTCAGACTGTTCGGCGTATCGGTCAGCGCGCAGATCGCGTCGGCGTGGGTGTGGTAGATGTGCGGCGATGGGAGGAAGGCATGAAGGAGGGTCTCGATCGACGGCTTCGGCGCGCCCGGCTCTAAGACCGACTTCATCTGGTAGGCGACCATCTCTTCGTCGGTCATCGCCTCCCGTTTCATCAACGGAAGGAGATCGTCGAGGCGGAGCGGGGTAAAGTTCTTCGCGGCGATGGTCCGCATGTCCGACCCGCTCCCTTTGATCCAGAGAATCCGGACCGGGGCGCCGGTATGATCCTTTCCATTCACCTTGATCGACGAATTCCCCCCGCCCCACAACACCAGGTTGGGATTCGCCCCGATGATCCGGGAGGTGTACACGACCAAATCGACCCCCGCCAACCCCTTCGCATCCCGATCCGACCAGAGACTTTCCATGAACCCTCCTCAAGAAGATAGAATGGGGCCTATCGTAGCGGACGGACCGAAGGGTGTCAAGATTTTGATTGGGGGAACGATTGCCGGGAAAAGAGGAATGAATGAACCGGGCCGCCTACTGCGCGACGAGATCAGGCCAAGCGGCGTCGTTGTTATTGACCATCGCCGCGGTCCATTCGGCCATCGAAATGCCGTTTAACCGCAAGTCATAGAAAGAGGGGTCGAGCAGAATTGTATGCATGACCCCTGGGATGAAAAAGCGGTGCAGCCGATCTCCAACACGGCTGACCATGTCATCGGTGACTTGCCGAAGCAACGCTTCGAATTCCGGCCCATCCAGAAAGAGAAAAGCTTGAAGCACAAGATCGCGAAGCGAAGAAAACATTCCAACCCGCAGGTTCGGATCGCGGCTGAGGGCCCACTCGTAGAGATAAGCCGGTTGCTCCGGACAGCGGGTGCAGCCGGCCGGGAAGAAACGGGGAAAAGCCCAGTTCTGCTCGCGCTGCACTCTCGCGACGGTGTCGTTTACATTCTGGATTCCGGGACCGGAGTCGCTCAATACCCAGTTGCTCCGGTCCGGAAAGACCAGCTTCGCCATCATCATGGCATAGACGGTCCCGTACCCCCTGGCGCTGGAGCCGGCCACCAGCACCTTCTCCGGGGCAGGAAACGCTCGTTGCATGGCGGTCGCCGCCGCGCCGAGGTTCGCGAGACCATGATGATAGGTCGTCACATCCCGGTACTGGACCACATTATCGCCGCTGAAGACCGACCCGTCGCAATAGGAGACAAACACAACATTCCAATCTCTAAACGGATTGTCGGACCGCGACGCGTCCAGAATCCCATCCGCGGAGGAGCGCTCCGCCGTGTCTCGGGCTGTCCTTAAGTCCAGACAGGTCAAATCGTCCCAGCAGGCTCCTCCGCCCTGGAGATAGAACAAGACGTTGCTGGAAGCGCCGCGGCGGATGCTGATCTGATATTCAGATCCGAAAAGGCAAATGGCCCGCCCCTCCGCCGGATTGAAAAAAGGACCTCCCACTCCGCTTGCTGTTCTCTCCTCGATTCCGTTTGGCCTAGAAACTGGTCGATGCCGGTCGCCTGAATTTCCTGCACAATGGAAAGCGCCGGGGGCACGGCGTCCCCGGAAGAATCGCCTCCGGAGCCACAACCGGAGAAAATACAGAGCACAATCAGAAGGACCCATCTCGAAATAATCATAAAACAAGGTTCCCGCGACGGGGTGAAGGGTTATCTTTGATATCAGCGGATGCAGCCGCCGCGAGGGATGTGAAGTATCTAAAGTCTAGAATAATCCGATCTCTCGATGCAAGACGGCTTCGGAAAGATCGGTCTTCGATTCTGAATTGTGATGACGGTTGGAATGTTGCGGGCTTGATGAGGGCCGGTATCCCGATCAAATGGGATCGGCATGACCCCGACGGATGACTCACTTCAGGAAATCGGTTTTCCCTCATTTAGGGAGCACACCGTTCGCCTCCTGAAAAACTAAATAACGCCGGATTGAATTGGGAGCCTTGGCAGGGGTTTCCGTTTCGATCGATGCAGGTGATCACACCGGTCATCCCCGACTCAAACCTCCCCTCAGAGGAGGCATTCGCCGTGGTGACCGTGCAGGTCGACCACTCCTCCGAAATCCTCACTCATCGTCATCCGATAGGTGCCAACGGCACTCCCAACCATTTGCCCGTTGGCGTCCGTCGTGGAATTAATCGTAAAGAAGATGTTGAAATTCTGCTCACCATTAACCTCAAGGTCGAATCCGTATTCAATCTGATGAACCTTGAGGGTTCCAAATGAGTCGGATCGGTGTTGATAAAACGGTTGTCCCACCCCTCCTAAACTCGGCGGGCTGGCAATAATGCCGGGATTATTCGGATCATCGATTCCCATTGGAATGATTTGATAGATCGATCCCTTGGTTTGACAAGGATAGGGGAAGGGAGGGCCGTTGGCGTCATTCGGGCCGCAGGGGGCGCCCCTCCCAAAGCGGTTATCGGCCACATTAAATCCGCCGGGAAGGTCGGGATCAAATTGGGAGGAACAAAAATCTCCGAAGGCGCCGGGAGAACAGTCGTCGTTCGGATTAAACGGATCGCTCGTATCGGCATAGGGACCCGTCGCGCCCCCCAAAGTTCCCGCAGCTCCCCGCATTTCCCCCCGAACAAGCAACGCCGGGGGCGTCGCTGGTGGAGAGATTCTTATTGCCGTTGTTGTTGACCCCCATCCCGGTATTGACGGTCAAGGTCTTGTTGACCTGATTTCCCGCCCCCGATGTGAAATCCGGAAAGGCGAGGGGAAAAACGATCAAGAAAAGAAAAATGATTTTCATGTCGCTCCTAACTTGGTCACAAAGGTTCGTTCTTATCTAACCATTATATTAAAAATTTGTAAATAAAAACAGTAACTTAACACTTATTAGCCACTGAACTCTCCGTTGCGATTTAAGGTTAGCGATCTTCAGGGGAATGAGGCTCCATAGTGTGATCTCCCGTTATCAAAAAGCTGACATTAAGGGAAAATTGGACTGAGATGTCGCTGAGGAACTTCCCGAGGGACGATAGGATGAACCGGTGAAATAGGTTCGCCGCCCCCCCATCCGCTTGCAGGAGGTTTGTCAGGAAGCGAATCCACCTTCTAAAAGGTCCCGTTTCGTCTTTTTCCTTGAAATGGCCCTACGGTATACGATATAGATATCCCACCCCGACCAGCGCACCGTAGGGTAAATAACGCGAGGTGATAAGAGGTGATAAAAGGACAGCGGTGAAAAGTCTCTCGATCTTTTTCTTGAATCTTAAACGTCATCGGATCGGCTTGTTGCTATTGGCGCTGATGGCGGTCTCGCTCGGGGCCACGGCGGAAACAACCGATGTCGCCGAAAAAAAGAGAGCGACCCTCGATCCGCGGCTGCAGCGGTTCCTTCTCACCCCTCCCTCAGAGCTACCGAAACTTCAAAAGTTGCTCTCCATGAAACTTCGGGAGGAGGGAGAAATGACCATTGATGTCCTGATTGGGCTCTCCGGGGAGGCCGACCTCTCGGGTATCTTAGGTCTCATCCTTCGAAGCCGAATCGGGACCGTGGTGAGCGCGACGGTGACCCCAGCCGCCTTGGAAGCCGTGGCCGAGAACCAAGCCGTCCGCTACATTGAACCGGCCGTCCGGCTAAGCGCTTTAACGATGTTGCCACTGCGGCCTCCTCTGCAGTAGGGGGCCAGCTAGACTCCGGAAGCCCGGTCGCCCTTCCCTATGATGCTCAAGCTGGACAATCCCTGACGATTTCGATGCATGCAGGCGCAGGTCAGGAAAGTACATTTGATCCTGTTTTGAAGGTTTGCCAAGATAGCGAGTGCAATACCATCCTTGCCACCGACGATGACTCCGGACCCGGATCGGACGCCCAACTGACATTCACTTTCCAAACAACTGGGACCTTCTTCATTGAAGTCTCAGAAAAGATGGGCAGAGCGGGGGACTTTCGGCTGATTCTTTATAATGATCCAACAAAACGGGTTCCCCTGGGCATTGGTGCAAAACCTCTTCACGACTCCGGTCTGGAAGGCCAGGGGGTGATCATCGGTGTGCTCGACTTTGGAATTGACTGGTGCCATGGGGATTTTGTTGACGATATCACAGGAAAATCACGCATCCAATTCCTTTGGGACCAGAACCTCGTGCCAGAGCGGGAAGGAGAGTCGAAGGCCAACGTCGGTAATGACAGCAATGCCTCCAATGACTATGGGGTGGAATACACGGCGGCCCAAATCAATGCCGCCCTCAACGCTGGCGATTGTACTCTTGCAGAGCCGACAAACAGGCAGGTCCGTACTGCCGATACCAGGGGACATGGAACACACGTAACAGGGATTGCCGCAAGCGATGGATCAGCAACAAATGGGCAGGAGCCAGCCGGTAAATACAAAGGGGTTGCGCCAAAAGCCGATTTAATTATTGTTAAATTAAAAGAGGTGGAAGATAGCGGCTTCACTGAGACGACTAGTTTAATTGATGCCAATGCCTATGTACTCGCAAAAGCAAAAATGCTGAATCAACCGGTAGTTGTTAACATAAGCCTCGGTACACTTGCCGGTTCGATGGACGGGACGAGCCTCCTTGACCAAGCGATTCAGAATGCAATCGGTCCCGGCCAGGTGATTGTCGCATCCTCTGGAAATGCACAGGTCATCCCGATTCATGCCGAAGGAACGATTTCTGCAAATGGAGCAGACACCGTGAATATTGATCTCTCCAACTGTCATATTCCGGATTGTACCGATGCGGTTATCAATCTCTGGCAGGATGAAGGGGATGCCTATACAATCACAGTCACCGCGCCGAACGGAACGCCGCTCTCCGCTGCCCATGGGGAGACGCGGTCCGCCATCATTGACGGATCAATCGTCCAAATCTTCAATGCCGTCTCTTCTCCCTCCAACGGTGACAAGAATAGTCTAATTACCTTTAGCGGTCGAGGAAGCGGCCTATTTATTTGGTCGCTTAAACTACAGCGGACGGCAAACGGCGGAAGCGGAAAATGGGACGCATGGGTGCTTCCAGCCCATGGCGAGATTATTTTTAGAGATCATGTCCCGAAAAATCCAGACACTTCCGTAGCAGGAACGGTCGCTGAACCTGCTTCTTCAACCGGCGCAATTGCCGTCGGTGCCCACACTACGAAATTCCGATGGGAGAGTTCAGCTGGCAGTCAGCAAAGCACGGCCGCGTATAATGACTTCGGCCGGATCTACATTCTTTCTTCCGGAGGCCCAACGCGAGACGGCCGGATCAAACCTGATGTCACTGCGCCAGGCTTCGTCATATCAGCCGCATCGGCCGACTGTCCCGTCTCCGTGTGTCTACCTCAAGCCCTCGCCCGGGATGGACACCATCGAATCCAAGACGGAACAAGCATGTCAGCCCCCATGGTGACCGGGGCCGCCGCCCTGATTCTCCAAGCCGACCCCACCAACTTTCCCCGCCCACTTTTACAGAGTACCGCCGTACGAGATACCTTCACCGGTACAGACCTACCTAACAACATCTGGGGCCATGGAAAAGTTAATGTCCTGAGGGCCTTCACAGCGCTTCAATCCGACCAGCCGCCGACGGTGAGCCTGAGCACCGGAGCAATTGATGAGACGACTGTCCCCTTCACCACAACCGCCTCCGATCCTGATCCGGACGATGGCATCGCCGAATACCTTTGGGACTTTGATAATGACGGTGCAACCGACGCAATCACAACCGCCCCGTCTGTCAGCTGGAAATATCCCTCCGGAGGCACCTATACGGCGAGGGTAATTGCAGTCGACCAGAAAGGGAAAACCGCAATCGCTACGACTTCAGTATCGGTCTCTTCATCCAACTCGGACGACGGCCGCGGCTGTTTCATCGCCACGGCGGCGTACGGAAGCTATCTGGACCCTCACGTCCAGACGCTCAGAAATTTTCGGGATGAGGTGTTGATGCCGTCGGCCCTGGGGAAGACTTTCGTTGACTTCTACTATGTCTGGAGTCCCGACGCGGCCCGGTTCATCGCCCGGCGTCCTCTACTCAAAGGGGCAACCCGGCTCGCCCTGACGCCGTTGGTCTTCACCCTGGAATATCCACGGCTTTCGGGAGGAGTTTTACTGACCGGCGTGATCATACTTATCTCCCTTGCTTTTAAGTGGAGACGGCGTGACTGACCGGTTCCGTTCATCATCCCAGCCCCACCGTGTTTCTCTATTGATTTTAGTCTGAAAGGATGTAAAATTGGGTCTTCAGGAGAAACGCGACTTTCGAGGAACGCTCCCGGTGTTGGATCTCTACGCGGAACTGGTTCAGATTATCGATACCCTGTCGAAACAGAAACTTCCCTATGCCCTCGTGGGGGGAATCGCCGTCTCGCTTTATACCCGGCCGAGAGCCACCGAAGATATCGATCTGCTCGTCCGGGAAGAAGACTGGGATGCGATCCGATCGGCCATGGAGAGATTGGGTTATACGGTGGAGGCCAACCCCATGCTTCTTGCCCAAGGGCGTCTTCTGATTCGACGGCTGACCAAACTTTCCGGAGAAGATTTCCTGGTCCTGGATTTCTTGATTCCTCAAACGGATGAGATTGTAAGCGTGTTGGAAAACAGAAAGCGTCTCTCATGGCAAGGCCGCGATCTCTGGATTGCAGCCGTCCAGGATCTAAAACGTCTTAAAGCGCTTCGGGGATCGCTCCAGGACAAAGCGGATATTGAAGCGCTTGAAGGAGGAGAAGGGTGAAAGAGGATGTGGACCGAACCCTTCAAAGATCTCTCAGCTTCGATCGCTCGTTCAGACCCTTCCTCACATCCCAACCCGTCATGAGGAAGTCCTTCTCGAAATTTTTGAAAGCTTTACCCGCCCCGGTGTCTCTTCTGGACAAATGGAGCAGAGCCGTCCCCCCGTGGAAGCACTTCGGGCGGGGATTTCGCCTGCTGGCGCGCCTCGCCGCTTTGAAGTCATCGTCGCCGTAGGAAATCATGTCGGTCTCGACCTCCTCCGCAGCGATCGAACCCTCTCCACCTACCACCAGGCCGCAAGTCAAATCATGAAATCCAGACCGTAACAACAACCGCTTCTGCACAACTAAAGAATCTTCTCGGAATCATCAAGGACCGCGAACTGATTCTCCGTCGGCTCGGCGCAGCAAAACCACGGCTCGGTGAGGCGCGGGGGCTTCGGACGGTTCGGATCGACCGCCATGTCGATCTCTCGAGGTAACCGGCCTTCCTTCGCGGCAACCGCCAGCGCCTTCAATCGATAAAAAATTACCATCGGGTCCTCCTCCGTCCCCGCCTCGACCAAGCGCGCCATCTCCTTTTGAAGCAGATCCATCCTCGGATCGGGATGGGTCCACTGATAAGTAAAGGTCTCCTGAACGAGCGGTCCGAAATGGGGAGCCATGCTCGGCTCTTTGAGGAAGAGAGATCCGGGTGGAATCAACAGACGAATCGTAAATTGGACCCGATCGAGATGATCGATCAGCCCCTCCTTCTCGACAAAATCGAACAGGGCAATCATATCGTCCAGCGTTGTCCAGGGGGTAAAGGGAACCAGCGAAGGGCGAAGCGCAATCCCCGGCTCCCGGACGATCTTCAACGCTTCGAGAACGTCGGCCCGCGTATGATTCTTGGCGAGATGATGAAGGACGGTATCGCTTAACGATTCGACCGCCGAGATGATGAACCGGCAGCCCAGCGCGGCAAACTCGGGAATCAAGGCGCGGTGTTTTAAGAGGTGCTCGACCTTGGCCGTGAAATCGAACGTAATCTCCGGAAACGCTTCGTGCATCGCCCGGACGATCCGGAGCGAGTGGTTCGGGCCGTTGAGAAAATCGGGGTCGCCGAAAGTGATGTGCGTCGCCCCAAGCCGAACGAGGTTTCGGATGTCCGCCAGAACGGTCTCATAGGGAACCAGTAAAAACCGCCCCTCATACACCGGCGGGATCGGGCAGTGGCGGCAGAGATGGCGGCAGCCCCGGCTCGCCTCGACGGAGCCGGCCGTCCGGCGGATGCCGTTTTCTTCGAGATGCGCATACTTTGAGAGAGGCGGCAGCGCCTCGCGATCGGGAACCGCGAAGGACAAATGCGCGCGTAGCGGCGCTTGCCGCTCCTCCCCCCGGCTGACCCCGCCAATCGCATCGAACGAATCGGCCTGCCCCGCGGCGAGCCGGTCGATCAGCGCCAGCAGCGGCCCCTCATATTCGCCGCCGATCACCGAATCAGCCCCGTTCTTCAGAAGGTACTCTTCATTAAGCGAAGCGTATAGGCCGAAGAAAGCGACGTGGCAAGACGGATTGATCGCCCGAACCCGCTCCACCACCCGCGCGCCGATCCGGAGCGCCGTGTGCATTGGGACGGAAATGCCGACAAACCGGGCGCGCGCCACCTTTTCGGGATCGAGTTTATCAACCGAGAGATCGACCGCGTCGGGAAGATAACCGGCCCGCGCGAGAAATCCCAGCGGCATGGCAATCCCCACCGGCTGGTGTCCCAGCTCATAACAAGAAATGAGTAAAATCTCCCCCGCTTCTTCATGACCCTCTCCTCCGACCTCCCGTGACGTTGAGAAAGTTTATTATAAAGGCTTCCCCTTCTCCGGAAGCAATCGCGGTTCTCCTGCAGACGATCTGGAATCCGGCGGCGCCTCCTGTTCGAAACCGCGCCTTTTATAAGACGATTCCCGCTCCCCGTTACTTGTCAAATTTTACCGGGGTGGTATATTAAATCACATGTCGGAAGAAACAGTCATCCGGATTGCGATTGTCGGAGCGGGGAGAGGGGGCTCCGGCGCTGCTTCAGTGCTTCTCCGAGATCCCCGATATCAAAGTCGTCGGCATTGCCGACACGAACCAAGACGCTCCCGGGATGCAGGAGGCCGAACGGCTCGGCATTCCATCCACCACCTGTCTCCTTGATCTCATCACGCAAACGGATGTCGATCTGATTTTGGAGGTCACCGAGCGATCCCGATATGCCGGCCTTTATCTTGGGGCACAAAAATAAATCGGCCGAGCTATTCAGCGGAGCGGAGGCCAGGCTTCTCTGGCAGCTTGTGCAAAACATGCTTCGCCAGAATCGCCAAATTCGCTCTCTGATGGAGCAGATTAAATCGGAGGCGATGCGCGATACCCTCACCGGGCTCTACAACCGCCGCTATTTCGATCACCGGGCGGAAGAAGAGATCATCCGTGCCGACCGTGGCAAACATGCCCTGGCCTTTATGCTCTGCGACCTGGACAACTTCAAAAGCCTCAACGAAGCCAAGGGGCGGCAATTCGGAGATGAAATATTAAAGGCGGTCGCCGCCGATATGAAGACAGTCGACCCGGGGATCCGATTTGATCTTCCGCTGGGGGGGCGATGAGATCGTCGTGGTCCTCTCGAAGGCGACGCGGGAGGGGGTCCTCATCGCCGCGGATCGCATTCGAAAAGGGATCCGGAAAATCGGGAAAAAAGCGGGCGTTCCCCTCGATCTGAGCATCGGGGTCGCGCTCTACCCCGATCATGGAAACAATCTCGACAAGCTGATTCATCTCGCCGATCGGGCCCTCTATATCGCAAAAAAGGGGGGAGAGAAAATTCACATCGGCGACGAAGGTTACCCTCTCAATGAAACGGCGGTCAAGGTGGTGTTCCAGCCGATCATCGATTTACAGTCGAAACAGATCATCGGTTCTGAGGCGCTGACCCGGGACCCGAAAGGGAAGCTGAATGTCTTCGATCTCTTCCGAAGATATCACACGATCGGACAGCTGAACGAGTTGAAACGGATCTGTTTTTCCGCCCAGCTCAAGGCCGCCGAAGAGCATAAAATCGAAAGACTGTTCGTGAATATCGATTCGGATATTCTCAGCCGGATGGATTCAGTGCCGAAGCCCCTCGGCGTCGACGTCATTTTGGAGATCTCGGAAGCGGAGGCCCTCCATAGCGTCGAAAAACATCTTCAGATGGCCGACAAATGGCGGGAGAAAGGATTTAAGTTCGCAATTGATGATTTTGGGGCCGGATTTATCTCCTTGCCCTTTGTCGCGCAGCTGATGCCCGATTACATTAAAATCGATCGGATGACGACACTCCAGGCGGTCTCCTCGAAGAAATTCAGGAAGTTTTTAAAGAATTTGATCGCCGCCCTGCAGGAATATGTGACGGTCGGGATGGTTGCGGAGGGGAATCGAGACCGAGGAGGAGTTGGAAGTCGTCCGCGATTTGGGGGTCTACCTTGCCCAAGGGTATCTTCTCGGCAAGCCCAAAGTGCTCAAACCGTCCATCTCCCGGCCCCCCAAATAATCGATCAATATTCCGCCGAATCATTATCCCGCGTTCGACCAACACGGAAAATCTCTCCCGGATTATTCTCTCTCTTTTTAAACGGAAAATAGCTTTTCTGCTGATCGTAGAAGGCCTGCATCGCGCAATTCGCTTTGTGCGTCCGCCGGAGCTGCGGCTCGAGGTGATCGAGCAGGCGGCCCGACAGGGCGGCGAGCATATAGGCCGGCTCTACCCCGGTGAAGGTCCGCATGCCGCTGCAGCCGAAGGAGAGAGAGACCGCCGCCCCCTGAGAGGCGACCGCCAGCGCCGCGCAGGCCGGCCGGCCGAAGATCTTGGAGGAGACATCGCTCTTCCACTCGGCATCCCCGGTCGCCTCCCGCAGGAGCATCGCCTGGGCCGGCTGAAGCCAGATCACCACCACCTCCGGCACAACCGGGAAGTTCGAAAGCGGCCCGTACAACATCGCCTTTCCCTTCTTCGCCAACGCCGGAATCTGCTCCGCCTCTTCCGGCTTGACATACCCGACCTCGCACATCATCGTGAGCCCGCGCTGGAGTCCCTCTTTCGCCTCGGAGGTCAACTCAAACCCCATCACCATCGCCCCGATCGGGCAGTTCATATGATCGGCATCGTTCGCCGCGAAAAGCTCTTTTCCGCCTGGCGCCAAAAGCGCAGGAAGAAGGGGAAACCCCTTCAAAAACCGGAATCCCTTTCGGGGACGGCTTCTACCGGCGCCACCCCCACCGGCGGCCGGTCTAATCCAAGAAGACGTGGTCAACGTTTGGGCCAACGAGGCATATCCGGTCATTTTTACACTCCTTCAGCACAGGTTGAACGCGATCCATTTTATCTGTGGCCGTATTATACGGAGGCTTCATGCTCAAGTCCACTCTGATGTCGGGCGCGGCTTGCCTCGTTCGATGCAAATCCCTTATGATGAAAGAAACATCTCCGCACCTCATCACCTGAAGTGGTGTCTTACCTTTACATGAGGGAGGGATCATGACTACAGTAATGGATCGAATCTTCCGCGCCGCGAAGCTGGATCGGAACCTCTATGAGGAGGTCGAAGCCGATAAAGATACGTTGTCTCAGGCGCTCGGGGTCGTCTTCTTCTCAGGACTGGCGGCCGGGGTCGGCGCCGTCGGACGCGGACCGGCGCAGATCTTGTTCGGCGCCGCCGCCGCTTTGATCGGATGGTTCATTTGGGCAGGCATGATTTATTTGATCGGGGTCAAGCTTCTCCCGGAGCCGCAAACGCGGTCCGATTTGGGAGAGCTGCTCCGGACCATCGGTTTTGCCAGCGCGCCCGGCCTGATTCGGGTACTGGGGATCTTTCCAGGGATGGCCGAGATCGTCTTTTTCGTCGCCGCGATCTGGATGTTCGTCGCGATGATACTGGCGGTCCGGCAGGCGCTCGACTATCAGAGCACGATCCGCGCCATTTCGGTGGTTGCCATCGGATGGATTGTCCAGATGGTGATCCTGCTCTTTGCATTGAGCATGATGCAGCAGCCGTCTCCGGGAGCGGTGAAACGGTCGCGCCGGGATACCGATCCGAATCCGAATCACCGTCAAAACCAACGGAGGGATTCGTTTTCACGGCTCGAAATGTTCCACCACTCCCCAATAGGTGAAGGTGTTCAATCCCTGGCTGAGGTGCTCCATGTAAATCATCTTCCCCTCCGAAGAAGTCACCTTGATATACCCTCCCCCCGTCGGGTCGATAAAGAGGGTGAACGGACCCTGGATCGAACGGATCAGTTTTCTCTTTTCGCGGCTCTCCCAATAGAACTCATCCCCGTCTTTGATGATGATCACCCGATGATTCTTTTTTTTCACGCTGTCCATCTCAATCCGGACCGATTCCTCCACCGTGCTCTTCGTCTGAATATCCGGCGCCCCGCTCAGAATCAGCGTTTTTGCAGCCGCCGGCCGGACCGAAAAAAACGATAAGAACAACAGAACGAAAACAAACCTTTGTTTCATTGACCTCCCCCATCTTCCTTTTATTCTTTGAACCCCGCATTGAACAATGAGCGGCCTCCCTCTGTCAATAGGAAAGAGGTGCGGCTTGCCATAAACGACCGCTTTGGATATTCTATAAAGAGAGGAGAGCGTTTTCATTTCAGAAAGGATTTCAAAACACCGATGGCAACAAGACAACGGTATGTTTCCAGCGAGATGACCCATTTCGTCGGAAGGGATCTCGCCGAAGCCGATCAGTACAAGCTCTTGATCCAGATTATCACCTCCGGCTGGCTGACCCACCCGCCGCACGATCCGGCCATCTCCGGCCGGCTCACCGTCAACACCGACGCGCGAATCAGCGAGAACGAGATGTATTATCCGCAGATCATCTCCTTCTCCGATATTCCGATCGGCGAGTTCGATATCCACATTCAAAAATTCAGCCGGTTCGGCCTCTCCTTTTTTAAATTCGTTCCTGGTGAAGCAGGGAGGCCAATCCGGTTTTCTACATTGCCAAAAATGCACGCTCGCGCGACAAGGGGCGAACCGATCGGTTTACCCTGGCCGAGCGCTTCGACCAAACCATCCAGCAATACCATGCTCTTTTTGAGGAACTGCGCAACACCCCCGAGAAACCCGATCCTCCCGACCAGATAAAACGCCTCTTCTCCATCAAAGATTTTCTCGATTACCATATCTTCAGCTTCCTGAAGTTTTTTGACGCGTCAAAGCCGGAGGACGATCCTGAGAACTTCTACATGGAGCGGGAATGGCGAATCCTCGGCAACCTCCACTTTACGCTTCAAGACATCCGCCGGATCATCCTCCCCGAATCATACGCCCCTCGGCTCCGGGAAGAATTGCCGAAATATATCGGCCAGATTACATTCGTGGAGTAATCCGCCGTTCTCTATCCCGCTTCGCCGCATTTTCCATCGAATACCTCTTCCTCCCGGCGTCCTCTCTTTTTCCATCGGCCCCTTCACCCTTTCGCCACTTGTCTCCTCCCCGAATCCTGTGATAGGCTCTTGCACCTATGGACGTAGACGTCCATGGAAATGGAGGATAGAATGAGATCCACGCTTTCTTTCTTTGCTCGCTGCCTACCTCATCGGATTCGGTTGGCTTCATCCCGTTTCCGGCGCTCCCCCCGCCCCCCACCATCGAGAAGGTCGTCCGCAAGTCGGGCAAATCGATTTCACCCTCTCAGTCTGTTCCCGAGGTCTTTGCTCGGGTGGCACCCGCCGTGGTCTTCATTACCGCCACTTCGATTGACCCGTTCCATCTCATCGACCGGGTCACCCATACCGAGGGATCGGGGATCATCATTGATTCCTCCGGAATCATCCTGACGAGCGCCCATATCGTCTACAATCGGCAGTCCGTTCAGGTTTCTCTCGAAGACGGGTCCCTCCTGCCGGCAAAATTAGTAGGGGCCGATCCGGTCTTTGATCTCGCCGTCATTCAAGTCATGCCCCCGGAAGGGCGATTGCCGTCGGCCCCTCTCGGAGACTCTGACCGGGTGCGCGTCGGCGAGGAGGTGATCGCGATCGGGAACCCGCTCGGCCTGGACCAGACCATCACGCGAGGCATCGTCTCCGCCATCAATCGAATCCTTCCTGAAACCGCCTTCTCGTTGCAGGAGCCGATGATTCAAACCGACACGCCGATCAACCCCGGCAACTCGGGCGGCCCGCTTCTGAACCGAAATGGAGAGGTGATCGGGATCGTGACCGAGGTGATGCCCAACGCGCAAAACATCAGCTTCGCGATTCCATCGAATATTGCGAAGACGATTCTCCCCTCCCTCATCAAAGAGGGACGGGTCATCCGGCCCTGGGTCGGTTTTCATGGTCAGTTTGTCGATCCGACGCTCCGACAGATCCTCCGTGTTCCGCTCGTCCCGGGGGAGCTGGTGGAAGTGATTGAGCCGGGAAGCCCGGCGGAACGGGCCGGCCTCCATGCGGGGGACCTGGAGGTCGCCATCTCCGGAAAAAGTTATTTGATCGGCGGAGACATCATCACAAAAATCAATGGCATCCCGCTTACCTCCGAAGAAACGTTTTTCGAGATTGTTCAAGGGCTCAAACTTGGAACGACTCTCCATCTGACCCTCTTTAGAGAAGGAGCGGTCCGCGAGATTAAATACCCCCTCCCTGAACGACCGATCCTCACGAGTGACCTTCCGATTGGGAGGGAGGCCTCTCTCCGGGAGAGAGGCCTCCCTTCCTGGAAGGCGAAAAAACAACTGATACTTTCATCCCGACGGCGGAGTGGACAGAAGCAAAGCCGTTCTCCTTCCACTCCGCTGTCCACTGCTCTTCCGAATCCCTTTACGCTTTGAAATCCTTGTGTTAACCTGACCTTGACCTATTTCACCCAGGGTTGGCGTGATTGAATTAAAAAATATACAAAAGACCTACCCGCACCCGGTCCATCCGGTGGCTGCCCTCAAGGAGATCACTCTCCAGATCGAGAAGGGCTCCTTCTCTCTTTGATGGGGCCGAGCGGGTGCGGAAAGTCGACCCTGCTCAACCTGATCGGGGGGCTCGACCAGCCCTCTTCCGGCGATCTCATGATTGCAGGCCGGCCGACGCGCGGTTTCACCGATGCCGACTGGACCCGGCTTCGTCGGACGGAGATCGGGATGATTTTTCAGTTCTTCAATCTCCTTCCGATGCTCAATGCGCTGGAAAACGTCGCCCTTCCCTGTTGCTCCGGGGCGATCGTCCGGAAGAGGCAAAGCGGCGCGCCACGGCGGCCCTCATTTCGGTCGGATTGGGAAATCGGCTCGATCACCGGCCGAGCGCCCTCTCCGGCGGGGAGATGCAGCGGGTGGCGATCGCGCGCGCCGACGTCGTCTCCCCGCAGATCCTCCTCGCCGACGAGCCGACCGGGAACCTCGATTCTGAAAATGGGGAAGAGGTCCTCAAGCTTCTCTCCTCCCGCGCCCGCGCCGGGGTCACCCTGCTCCTCGCCACCCATAGCCCGCAGGCTGTTCCCTACGCCGATCAGATCATCCACCTTAAAGACGGGCGGGTCGATCGGATAGACCGGATCGAAAGGAAATACTGATGCGCGTTCTGTTCGAGTGGATCTCCTTCCGCCATCTCTTCCGCGAGCGGCGGGCCTGGCTGACACTGATCGGGGTCGCTCTCGGCATCTCGGTCTTCATCTCGATCCGGATCGCGAACCAGAGCGTTCTGAGCGCCTATCGCCACTCGGTCAATGCGGTCGCCGGAAACACCACGCTCGAAGTCGTCGGCCGCGCCGGCCCGTTCGATGAAACCATCATCGCCGAGATTCGAGAAACCCCGAACGTCCGATCGGTCGCGCCGATCATCCAGGCCCCCTCCCCATGACCGCTCCCCCCTCGACGCAGGGGGAGATCCTCTTCTTGATGGGGGTCGATCTCCTCCAGGAAGGACCCTTCCGCCAGTATGAGATCAGCAGCGGCCTCAACGAAAGGGAGCCGGAAACCTTCTTTACCGAACTGATGGAACCCGACGCGGTGTTGCTGACGGCGCCGTTCGCCGCTCGCCATCGGATTCAGATCGGTGATGCGATCTCCGTTCGCGACGGGAAACGCCTCCTCTCCCTCCGAGTCGTTGGTCTCCTGAAAGGGCGCGGGCTCGCCGAAGCGGAGGGGGGAAATATCGCCGTCATGGACATTGCCTCCGCGCAGTGGCTCCTCGGCAAGCTCGGAAAACTCGACCGGATCGATCTGATCACCGATGGCCTAGAAAATGGAGCGGCCACCAGCGAGCAAACCCCGCTGAGCGAGATCATCCCCTCCTTGGCCGAGCGGATCGGACCGGGCTTTCGCTGCGCCGTCCCGAGCGGCGGAGCGAGCAGGTGGAGAAGATGCTCTTCGCCTTTCAGTTGAATCTGACCGCCCTCTCGGCCATCTCCCTTTTTGTCGGGATCTTTTTGATCTACAATACGCTGCTTGTCTCGGTCGTTCACCGGCGGAAAGAGATCGGCATTCTCCGCTCCCTCGGCGTCACACGCCTCCGGATCTTTCTTCTTTTCTTATGGGAGGGGATTGTGCTGGGAACCCTCGGGGGGCTCGGGGGTGCTCATCGGCGCTTTTCTCGCACAGGGGGTCTTGCGGCTCGTCGCCCGGACGGTCAGCGCGATTTATGTCCCGATCCCCCCTTCCCCCTATTCCCTCCCCCCGTCGATCTTTTGGGAGGGGATCGGCATCGGGATCATCGTCTCGGCCCTCTCCTCCCTCCTCCCCGCGCTGCAAGCCGGCCGGCTCCGGCCGCGGGAGGCGATGGAGGGGATCTATGCCTCCCAACAGCCCCCTTCGGTGGCGAAGTTCTTGATCGGCGCCTCTCTTCCTCGGCGTGACCGCTGCCCTTCTCTCGCGGGTCCCTCCCCACTGGAATCTCCCCGCGGCCGGCTATCTCTCCGCCGCTTTTCTCCTGATCACCTTCTCGATGCTCGTCCCGCCCGGCCTCCTCTTCTTCTCCCATTTGATCGCGCCGCTGCTGGAGCGCCTCCCCCCCTCCTGGCGGCTGGCGCGCGGCCATTTGGAGCAGGCGCTCCGGCGGAATGCGCCGACGATCGCCGCCTTCATGGGAGCGCTGGCGATGATGATCAGCGTCGTCATCATGATCGAGAGCTTCCGCAACACCGTTGTCCTCTGGATCGACCAGACGATCAAAGCCGATATCATCGGCGCCCCCGTCTCGCTCCTCTCCAATGAATCGGAAGAGACCCTTCCCGATGATCTGATCTCAACGGTGCATCAAACGGCCGGGGTCGAAGCGGTCGACGGCTACCGCTCGCTGCGGCTACTCTTTCGGGGAGCCGGCGCTGCTGGTCGGACGCGATCTGGCGATCCACGCGGCGCACAGCCGATACCTCTTCCGGTCGGGCGATTCGGATGAAGTCATTCAACTGGCCGTTCGCGAAGGGAAGGTTCTCCTCTCCGAAGTCTTCGCCAACCGCTTCGGCCTGCGCGAAGGGGAGACGATCGAGGTCCCCTTCCCCGAAGGGACCGTCCCGCTGGAGATCGCCGGCGTTTTCTATGAATACAGCACCGACGGCGGCAAAATGGTCATCGACCGCTCGCTTCTTCAGAAGATTCTGGAAGGACGACCGGCTCAACGTCATCGCCGTCTATCTGGAAAAGGGATTCTCCCCGATGCGGTCCGTCAGGAATTGGTCCATCGCGCCGGGGCGGAATCGGGGCTGACCTTCATCACGCAGGTCAATTTCAAAAATGAGATTTTGCGGATTTTCGATCAAACGTTTCTCGTCACCTATGCGCTGGAATGGATTGCGGTCGTGGTCGCGCTGCTCGGGATCACCAACACCCTTTTTGTCTCGATCCTGGAGCGGCAGCGGGAAATCGGAATCTTGCGGGCAATCGGCGCCTCCCGCCGCCAAGTGGTTCAGGTCGTCTTGATCGAGGCCTTCTATATGGGGGTGATCGGAAACCTCCTCTCCCTCTTCTGCGCCTTCTTCCTCTCGCTCCTCCTGATCTTCGTCATCAACAAACAGTCGTTCGGCTGGACCCTCCTTTATCATTATCCTCCTTCCGTCATCGTCCACTCCTTTTTGCTGGCGACAGTAACGGCGCTACTCGCCGGATATTTCCCGGCGCGCAAGGCGGCGCGACTAGAGGTCACGGAGGCGATTTCGTATGAATAAAACGATGCGTAGGGGCGTATTGCAATACGCCCCTACAATCTTGATTCTCCTTCTTTTCTTCCTGGCCGCTTCCGATGCGGCGGAGCGGCAGGTGGCCGCTCTTTCTTCTAGGCCATTCGAGACGGCCGCGCCGGGCTATCGCTTCTCCTTTCCGAGAGACCATGGCGCGCATCCGAATTTCAAAACCGAGTGGTGGTACTTCACCGGAAATCTGACGGCGGACGGCAAGGCGTACGGCTATGAGCTGACCTTCTTCCGGCGTGGGGTCGATCGACCTCAAACCGAGAAGAACCCCTCCCAGTGGGCCATCCGGGACCTTTACTTCGCCCACTTCGCTTTGACCGACGGCGAAGGGAAGCGGTTCTTAAATACAGATAAGATCAGCCGGGAGGCGATTGGAAAGGCGGGCGCGCAGCAGGATCGATTGGAGGTTTGGATCGATCGATGGCGGGCGGCTCAAGAATCGGACGGGACCATTCACCTTCAGGCGGAGGCGGAAGAGGGCGAGGGAGGAAGCTGGAAGATCGATCTGATCCTTGCTCCCGAAAAAACACTCGTCATCCATGGAACCGACGGGATCAGTCGGAAAGGGGGCGAGCCGGGACAGGCGTCGCACTACCTCTCCTTCACACGGCTGCAAACGAAGGGAACTCTCTCGATCGATGGAAAAGAGCGGTCGGTTTCGGGATTGAGCTGGATGGACCACGAATTCAGCAGCAGCATGCTGAATAAAAATCAGGCCGGATGGGACTGGTTCTCGATCCAGCTTGAAAATGGGCGAGAGGTGATGCTCTTATCAAATTCGGACGATCGAGGGGGAAAAGATCCCTTCTCCGGCGGAACGATCGTTGAGCCCGACGGAACGGCCCGGCACCTCACCGCCGATGCATTCACCCTCACGCCGCTGCGGAATTGGACGAGCAAGAAGAGCGGCGGGGAGTATCCGGTGGCCTGGCGGATCGAGATCCCTTCCGAAAAGCTGACCCTCACATCGGAGCCGCTCCTGGAGGACCAAGAGCTGATCACGTCAAAAAGCACCCGCGTCGCCTATTGGGAAGGGGCCAGCCGCTTTCAGGGAACAAAGGAGGGGAAGTCGATCGAGGGGAAAGGTTATATCGAGATGACCGGCTACGCCGAGCCGTTCAATAAGTGACAATTACGAATGAGGAATGTGGAATGAGGAATTGAAAACCAGGTCTTTTTACTTTGATTCCCAATTCCTCATTGAACGATTCCTAATTGTCTTTAAACAAATCCCCACCCGCCATACACGTGTCTCAGCAGATCTCTCACCGAAAGGACACCGATGATTTTTCCATTCTCGATGACGCCGAGATGGCGGATGTGCTCTTGATCCATGATATCGTTTGCGTCGACGACCGAGCGGTCGGCTTCGATCGCGAGAAGAGGGGTGGTCATCACCTTCTCCACCGGCGTGGTCTCCGGATCGAGACCGTCGGCCACCAAGCGTCGAACCACGTCGGCATCGGTGACGATCCCGGCGTAACTCTTGTTCCCGTCGGAGACGAGAATGCTTCCGACCCGCTTGTCCCGCATCAATTCGGCGACCTTTTTTATCTTCGTTCCCCGTCGGACCTTAAGAATTTTCTTGGACATCACCATCTTCACCGGCACCATCGTCGTCCTCCTTTTCTTGCGTTCGGAAACGGTTTTAAAGATACCGTAGACGAGAAAGATTGTCAAAAAGGGAAATCGAAATCATCCTCCGCCCATTTTGGAGCGGGGATAGACCGGATGCCAATAACACGACAAAAAAATGCTTGACACGTTTTCCGGGCTTATTATAGAATCCAGCCAACGCAAATGTTTTTGCAAGGCCGTGATGATCCGACCCGACGGTTGGCTTGTCGCTCAAGCAAAATATTTGCTATCGACGGGTAGTAAGCCCGGTCATCACCAAATCAAGGAGGAGTTCGTAAAATGCCAAAAGGTCGTGTAAAGTGGTTCAACGCCAGCAAAGGTTACGGTTTCATCACCCAGGAAGATGGTAACGACATCTTCGTTCACTTCACTGCCATTCAGGGAGAAGGTTTCAAGTCTCTCGAAGAAGGACAGGAAGTAACATTTGAGGTCACTACTGGCGCGAAAGGACCACAGGCGGCGAACGTGTCAAAAGCCTAATCACTCCGATTAGCAAACAAAAAGCCCCAAGGCAAAACCTTGGGGCTTTTTGTTTTATTCTATCCTGTTTGATTCTTCATCGCCCTCTACGCGGCGGGGGCAACCGGCTCTTTGTACGCCCGGCGGCAGTGACGGCAGGTGACCACGTCGTAATCGACGCCGCTCTCCAGGTGGCAGCGGAAATTGAATCGGGCCCCGATGCCGCTGCAGAAAGGGCATTTGGCTTCGAGGACCTGCCGTTCTTCCGGCGGCGCCATCGCTTCAATCTCTTCGATCACCCCACGGGGAATCACCACGACCCGCATCTTCAAGCCGCACCGCCGGCAGACCGCTTCGAAGTGCGCTTCCCCCGGGTTTCCTTCCACGTGCGCGACCTGAAACTTGGTTTCTCCGCAGGCGGGACAGGAAACCTCATTCAATTTCTTTTGAACTTCAAACGGAGTGATCGGAGTCCTCTTATTCGATTTGATGGACCTTGATGAGATCATTGATCGTCGAGCCGACCCAGGGAGATTTCGAAACCATCACCAACAGATCTCCCCGCTTCACCTCTTTGCTCTGGGTGACGGCGTGGATAAACTCCTTGAAGATATCATCGGTATTTTTCAGCAGCGGCATCCGACGCGGCGTGACCCCCAGTAGAGGCTCATCCGGCGCTCGATCTCGGGATGGGGGGTAAAAGCAAGGATCGGATTCGTCGGCCGGTATTTGGAAAGTCGAAGGGCCGCCCCTCCGGTGAGGGTGGAGGTGACGATCGCCTTCGCGCTCATCTGCCAGGCGAGCTGGCAGGCCGCGGAGCTGACCGCCCGCGCCACGGAGAGTCCCTGCTGAAGACGGCGGTCCATCACCGGCGCCCGTCTTTCGGCGGCGACGATTATCCGGGCCATCGTCTTGACCGACTCTATCGGATAATTCCCCGACGCCGACTCTGCCGAAAGCATCACCGCATCGGCGCCGTCGAAGATCGCCGTGGCCACGTCGGAGGCTTCGGCACGGGTGGGAACCGGGGCGCTGACCATCGACTCCAGCATCTGCGTGGCCACGATCACCGGCTTGCCGAGCTTGCGGCCGGCGCGGACGATGCGCTTCTGGAGCGCCGGCACCTGCTCGGCCGGCATCTCGACGCCGAGGTCGCCGCGCGCCACCATCACCGCGTCGGTGACGGCCAGGATCTCGTCCAGTGCACTCGATCGCCGCCGGCTTCTCCAGCTTGGCGATCACCGGAACATCTTTCTTCTCCCGCAGGATCAACCGCTTGATCGTCAGAAGATCCTCGGCTCGCCGGACCATGGAGAGGGCGACAAAGTCGACCCCATGCGCAAGACCGAATTTGAGATCGGCGCGGTCCTTTGCGGTGAGAGAGGGAAAGCCCAAATCCCGGCCCGGCACATTGATTCCCTTGTAAGCCTGAAGCGTTCCCCCGCCGATAACACGGCAGACGATCTTTTCATCCTCGATCCGGAGGACGCGAAGCTCGATCGCGCCGTCGTTCATCATGATGGCATCGCCCGGCCGGACCTTTTTGTGTAACTCCGGATGGGTCGTGGAAATCGCTTCTTCCGTTCCCGGGATCGCCCTCGGCAAGATCGTCAGAAGTTTCCCCCGTTTGAGTTGAATCGACTTCTCTTTTAAGGGGCCGACGCGAACCTTCGGCCCCTGAAGGTCTTGAAGGATGGCGACCGGCTTCCCCTTCTTCTCCGAGATCCGTCGAATGTGCCGGATCGCCGCCCCATGTTCTTCATGAAGACCGTGAGAAAAGTTCAGCCGGATCACATCGGCTCCGGCGCCGATCAGGCGGGAGATCATTTCTTCGGAACGGGTCGCGGGCCCGAGGGTGCAAACAATTTTGGCGCGTCTTGGCGTTGTCACGATAGATTTATTCAGGGCGGAATCGTCGAATGAGATTGTCGCGCTCTTTCTTCTCTCCCGCGCCCTTCCTCCTTCATTTAAGATTCAGGGCCATCAGCTTCAGGTCGGTCATCTCCTCGATGGCGTAACGAACCCCTTCGCGGCCGACCCCCGACTCCTTGAGGCCGCCGTAAGGCATGTGATCGACCCGGTAGGTAGGGACGTCGTTGACGATCAGGCCGCCCACTTCGATCTCTTCGAATGCATGGAAGGTCTCTTTGATGTCCCTCACAAAGAGGCCGGCCTGTAATCCATAGGGGGATTGATTAATCCGGGCAATCGCCTCTTCCAGCTTTCGGTAGGGGGCCATCGTCACGATCGGCGCGAAGACCTCCTGGCAGTTCACCTGCATCTGGGGGGTCGTTTCGGTCAACACGGTCGGCTCCAGCAATGTCCCCGATCGTTTTCCGCCGGTCAGGATCTTCGCCCCCTGCGAGACCGCCTCCTGAATCCAGCGTTCGGCGCGCTCCGCCGCCTTGAGGTCGATCATCGGCCCCATCGCCGTCTTCTCATCGATCGGATCGCCAACCTGCAACCCCTTCGCCTGCTCTGCAAAAAGACTCGAGAAGCGGGAGTAGATCTGTTCCTGAACAAAAATCCGTTGGACCGAAATGCAGACCTGGCCGGCATAGGAGAACCCGCCGACGGCGCAGCGTTTGGCGGCATAATCGAGATCGGCATCGGAGTGGATAATGACCCCGGCGTTCCCCCCCAATTCCAGGACAACCCGTTTCTTGTTCGCCTTCTCTTTCAGCATCCAACCGACCGCGGCGCTCCCGGTGAAACTGAGCATCTTGACCCGCGGATCGAGAACCATCTTTTCGGCCAGTTCATTCCCGCAGAGAAAGACGTTGACCGCCCCGTCGGGAACGCCCACCGACGCGATGATCTCCGCCAGGAGCAGGGCCGTCAATGGCGTCTTCGGGGCCGGCTTCAGCAGGATCGTATTCCCCGCGGCGAGCGCCGGGGCGATTTTGTGGGCGACGAGATTAAGAGGAAAGTTAAACGGCGAGATGCCGACGATGGGGCCAATTGGGAATCTCCGTGTGATGCCGACCCTTCCTTCCGATCCGGGCATCAGATCGAGCGGAAGGAGCTCCCCTTCGATTCGCTTCGCCTCCTCTGAGGCGATCTGAAAGGTGCTGACGGCGCGGTTGACCTCGCCGCGGGCGTCGGCGATCGGCTTCCCCGACTCCAACGTCATTGTCCGCGCAACTTCTTCTCGACGAGATTTCAGCCCCTCCGAAATCTGATGGAGAATCTCCCCCCGGCGAAAGGCCGGCATCCGCCGCATCTCCTGGAAGGCCTGCGTCGCTGAAGCGAGGGCCGTCTCCACATCCTCCGCCGAGGCAGAATACGTCACCCCGATCGTCTGATGATTGTACGGATTGACAACCTCCAGCTTCTCCGCCGATTTGCGCCACTTCCCCCCGATCCAAAACGGATGTTCCGGAATCATTGTTCCCCTCCGATCTGTTTTTCTGATGATACTAAAATCGCGGTGAGGAATCAATGACTTATAAGGAACGGTACGGCATGAAGGAAAATAGTATCAGTGAAGGAGACAAAAAAAGCGCCCCAGCTTTCACCGGGGCGCCCTGATATGCCAATGGTCCTTATCTAAGTGCAAATTCCTTCCGCATCGTCGCAGCTGGCGAAGGTATCATCGATAGAGCCGTTGTTGCCCTCATCAATCTGAACACCACCGGTCGAGGTGTAGATCACGGCGACGGTGTTGCCGCCGTTGGTGATGATGAATTTCCCATCCACCGGGCAAGAGCCGTCCTCGGGAACGAAAGGCTCCTCCCCGGCCGGAGTGCTGATCGTGAAAGTCGTCGCGTCGGTGCAGCTCGACGAGACCTCGATCGTTCCATTGAGGGAAAGGATATCTCCATTCGTCTCTACACCGTTGATCTCTCGGGTGGCGGGGGTCATGACCATTGTGAAATCGGTGAAGGTGACAACCTCACTCTCCGAATCGACATTGTTGGTGGAGGTGGTTCCGCCGTTGAGAGTCATGGTGTTTGCACCCGGGGTGCAGTCTTCGGCAAATGCCTGTGCCAGGGCCATGGTCATATTGGTGGCAAACGAACTATTCACCTCAAAGGTACCGTCTCCGGCCTGGTCAAATTTGGTGGTAAAGCTGAGATCATCGATCATGGTGGCGCTTTCCATGCCGCAGTCGCCATTAACCGACTCGAAGGAAAATCCCCCATCAAAAACGATTTCAGAAACGGCCCCTGAGAACGTGGTGCGGATGACGTAGTCGTTATAGTTAAATGAGAAGAGGTCACCTCCAAGCGTCATTACAAGAGAGCCGTTAGTAACGCTGCCTTCGGAATCCGAACAATCTGTGTAAGTCGTGGTCGTTGTATCATCCAACGGATCCTCGTTGTCATGATCCTCTGTTGTTATTCTGAATTTCCCGCTGACTTCGCAGTCGAACTCCTCGTCCCTTGAGAGAGCTCGTCGCGCTTTCCGATTGGCGACCGCAGACTTGAAGGCCTTCAACGCCTTGCTGACCTGAGCCGCGTCACTGATGGAGGCCGCTCCTCCCGGCTTGAAAGACGGGACTGTTCCGTTCATCCCGTTGATGGCGAGATTCAGGGCCGTAGAGACCGCTTTTGAAGCGCTGCCGGCAGCTTGCGCGGCGGGCGCAGCGTTCTGATTATTATTTCCTCCGCCTCCCCCCCTCCGCCTCCACCACAACCGTGAATGAGAAATGCCAATGAAACCAGCATTCCGAATGTTGCTCCGACCTTTTTTATATTAACCATTGTTCGTCTCCGTTGTTGTAGGTGTTATGTTTTCGTCAAATGGATTGGCATTATCTTCCTTGAATCAGCGGTCCGCAATATACAATTTATCGATCCGCATTGTCAATGAAATAATTCAATGTTATTACCTAAATAGTAGATGCGAAAAACAGCCGTTTCCCGCCCGTTGCCTTTTGAAATAAAAGATGGTAGGTTACCCGGCTGGAGAGAAATCGATATGAATCATCTACGAAACGTAATCAGCTTATGCATTATTTTCGTTCTCGTTCTGGCCGCCAGGGCCGCCCGAGCCGACTTTATTGCCGATCAGTACATCACCATCAGCCTGGGAGAGATCGGAGAGAACGCCCAGATCTTTCCGGCCAAGGTCTACTCCAGACAAAAACAGCTTCGGGTGGAGATCAATAACGCCGGGAGAAGCGTCGTCCACATCTCGCGGGGAGATAAACGGCCGCCGGTTTTCTGGATGCTGATGCCGAATGAGAAAATGTACGTGGAGACGGTCGGGGGGGAGAATCCGGTCGATCCCTTTTCTCCGAAGTCGGACGTAAAGATCGAGAAGGTCTTCGTTGCGAAGGAAAACGTCGCCGGACGCCCGACCAACAAGTTTAAGATGACCTGGAGAGACAAAGAGGGAAACAAACGGATCAGTTTCGCCTGGGAGGCGATCGACCTGAACAACGCCCCGATCCGCCAGGAGTTCTTCAGAGAAGGCGAACACGTCCTGGTCCAGTTGACAAACATCCAGGTTCAGAAGCTCGACCCCGCTCTCTTCGAGGTCCCTTCCGATTACAAAAAGATCACCGCCCCGCCCGATGCCCCCAAGGGTCCTGCAAGTCCCCCCCGCGCCCAAAACGCCCGGACAATAGCCTTCCGCCGGCTTACTGCCCCACCGGCGTCTCTGGAGCGCCACCCTCCGACGGCTCCCGTCCGATAATCACCACGCCGGTCGGGAGAAACTCCCTGTCCCCTAATGGGGAGAAGGAGACGCGAAGTTCAACCGTTCCCCCTTCTCTCCCGCAGAAAAGCATCTTCTCATCCCCCAATGAGATTCCCCCTGACGACCGCTCGAATCCGTTCTTCCAGTCCGGAAGAGCGCCACACGAGGGAGCCGACCGGTTTTCCGATCAGCTCTCTTTCCGAGTAGCCGAGCGTCGCACAGGTCGTCCGATTCACACGTTGAATTGTCCCTTCCGCATCGCAAACGATGAGAAAGTCGGCCGTCGGCGAGACGATCCGACCGGCGGCAAGACCGGGCGACATATCGATCAACCGGTACCGGCGGATTGTTTTGGCCATGATCAGGAAAAAATGAAGATCGGGATATAACCGAAGGGATAAAGCGGAACGCCATAATTCGCCAGGAAATCGAATGAGGCGAAATAGCCGACCCCAAACGCTTTCAGAAAAGATTTGGTCCGCTCCCGATGGACGCTCGGGACCGCATTGCGAAATTGACCGTCATATTCCCAAAGGCTCAAAAACATAATCCCGAAGAAAAAGAGCAGAAAAGGGATGCTCAGCCAAGCCACCTTGGGATAATAACCCCACCAATAGGCATAGACTCCTCCGACAAGGAGATCGGACAAAAGAACCGCCAGCGCAAAGAGCGCGGAGAAAGACCAGCTGATTCGTCTCCAAACTCGCCGCTGATATTCCAGGTGAAGGGAAACGATGGAGAAGTCATAAATGAGGGAAGGGAGGAACGTCACCGCCAGATATCCGGCCTTCGCCCAAGCCAGGGCGACCTCCTCCGCGACGGCGGAGTACATCCAGGAAAAGGAGAAAAGCCAAACACCCCCCATGAAGGTCATGTAGAAAAAAAGCCGGCCGACCCTGCTTCCCCGCTCATGGACCAGGACAGCCACTCCGAATAAAAACGTGGCGGCAGCCGCCGCGAACATCGGAATCGCATAAACGTTGAAGAAATACTGAGTTGGGGTAAAAAGTTGCGCAAACATGGCGACCTTTTCTGCGATCGAGCTATTTAAACGATACCGTAAGAGAGAGGGACCGTCAAACGACGGGCCACATCGCGCAGAGAGAGCGAAGCCTTTGTTTATTCAGGTAATTTTTTGGCAGGAAATCTTCTCAATGGGCGCGCCCGAACCAACGATAGCGGTTCTCGGCGACATGATGGTAGATCACGGCCGCCAGCCGGGGGACCCCCGGAAGGTAAAAAAGGAGGGAGAGAGGCCGTCCGAAGGGGAGGAGGGGAAGCATTCTTCGGAAAGCGTCCACGCCGGAGGTGACCTTTCCTTGCGCATCGATAAAGCGCATCGCATCCATGCAGGCCATCCCCGCCAGATCGGGGAGTTGTTCCTTTGCTTCGGCCGTTTGAAACGGAAGGAAGGAGATCCGGCGTCGCCGATCCCATCGCTCGACCCACTCTTTTGAAGAGACGCAAAGCCGGCACTCGGCATCGTAGATGAGGACGTTGCGGGAAGACGTTGTTTCACCCATTCGGTTTTTCCTCTTCGTTCATCAATTGGGCGATGTGCTTCACCTCCACCTTTCCCTTCAGACCGTTCTGCAGCTGGATCATACAAGCGGGACAGGAGGTGGCGACGATCTCCGCCCCGCTCTCCTCGATCCCGCGGCGCTTCCGCTCGAAGATCGCCGCCGACTGTTTCGGATTTTTGACGCAGAAGGTTCCCGCGCCGCCGGCGCAGCGGTCGGCGTCGGCCATCTCGACGAACTCGAAATTCGGATTTCGACGGAGAAGATCCCGCGGCGGCTTACTCACCCCCGCCGCCCGGAGATGACAGGAAGAATGATAAGTGACTTTTTTCTTTTTTTCGGATGAAGACGGCCTCTCTTTTACCGGAGCCGTGCCGGCCAGGAATTCCGAGATATGGACCACCTTCGCCGCGAGGCGCTTCGCCTTCTCTTGTTCGTCGGGAGGGAGAATGCTCTCATAGTCTTTCAACATGAACGTGCAAGAGGCGCAGCCGGTGATCACCTTCTCAAACCGTTCGAGGGAGGCGATGTTGAACCGGGCGTTCTCCCGGACCTGATCGATCCAGCCGTAGGTCTGAATCGGCGTTCCGGAGCAGCGCTGCGGCGGGAGCGCCGCCTCCACCCCGTTTTTGAGCACCTCGATCACCGCATCCCCGACGCCGTCGTCGAAGTAGTCGGCGGCGCAGCCGTGGAAGTAGGCGATCGGACTGTTGGACTCGGTCAGCGCGGGATAACGCTCGCGCAAATGCCGCTTCGCCAACTTCGGCAAGGTCATGTCGGACGAAATCCGCGCCGTTGGAGCCAGCCCCCTCAGGACCGGCCGGGTCAAATGCTCGATGAAGAATCGGCCGATCCGGTTGTCCCAGATCGGCTGCGTCCAGGCAGCCAGCTTCAGCAGGCCCTCGAATAATGAGCGCTTTGATTGGAGCCGGAAGGCCATTCCTGCGACACGGTTCGGATGTTCTTCCCGTTTCTTTAAAATCAGCTCCGAGACGTCGATTCCGGCGGGGCAGACGGTTCGACACGATTTGCAGTTGACGCATGCTTCCACGATGCGGGACGACTTCTCGTAGGTGTAATCGGGCGCGGTCACGATGTGGAACCACCCCCGCGCGGCATTCGACTCCTCCCCGGAGACGTCGTAGACCGGGCAGACCGAGTTGCACTTCCCGCAGGTAGCGCACTGCTTGGCGAGCCGTTCGAGATCGATTTTCTCGGTGAACGGTGTTTCGCTGATCTTCACGCCGGGATTGAGGAGATATTTCGGATCGAAGAGGGTCTTCACCCGCTTGAAGAGGGTATAAAGCTCCGGGCCGTAGAGATCTTTGACGAACTCGGCCCGCACCCGCCCGTCGCCATGCTCCCCGCAGAGCGAGCCGCCGAAGCGGTCGATGACGGTTTGATGGATCTCGTGAGAGAGGGCGACCATCTTTTCAAAGTCGACCGGATCGTTCACGTTCAGCAAGGGATTGATGTGGGCGTTGCCGTTGCCGATGTGCCCGTAGATCGCCACCGCCACCCCCTTCTCGGAAAAGAGCCGGTCGAGATAGGCGATCAGCTCCGGAATCCGGTCGGCGGCGACGACGATATCGTCTGCAAAGTTGATCGGCTTCTTCTTGGCGTCGTAATTATACAGGGTCGGATACATCGCCTTCCGGACCCGCCAGAGCTCGGCCTGATTTTCGGGATCGAACGCCTCGGTCATGGGGGCGCTCAGATGATACTGCGTGATCGCCCGGCGGACCGCTTCCATCTTCGCCCGGGGCGACGCGTCGAACTCCGCCAGCAACATCGCCGCCGCCTGCTTCGGGATGCCGAAGCGGGCGCGGCCGACGAGGTCGAGCGAGTTGGCATCCATCATCTCCAAAGCGCTCGGCGCCAGGGGGAGGAGGGCATTGACCGCGTCGCCGATCTCGGAAAGCCGGTCAAAGTAGATAAGGGCCGTGGCCGTTTCCGCCGGTTTGGGAACCAGCTTGATCTTCGCCTCGACCGCCAGCCCCAGCGTCCCCTCGCTTCCGATGAGGAGCTGGTGGAGCGGGAAGACGCCGCGCGCCAATCCGTCGGCGAGATCGAACAGGTTGTACCCGCTGGAGTTCTTCGACACCTTCGGCCGCTTCGATTGGATCAGGTCGCGGTTCCGCCGGATCAGCTCGATCAGATCTCTCAAGAAGGGATTCTCGACAAGGAGCTTCTGGAAGTGCGGATCATCGAGCCGGTACTCTTTGGCGGTGACCCAATTGCCGTTCGACAGAAGAACTTCCATCTCCAGGACGTTGTCGCGGGTGGCGCCGTATTTCAGCGTGTGGGGTCCGGCGGCGTTGTTTCCGAGCATTCCCCCGAGCTTGCACATGTCGCCGCTCGACGGATCGGGAGCGAACATCCACCCCCGCTTCGCCAGCCGCTTGTTCAGCTCGGCGAAAACGATCCCGGGCTGGACCCGGGCCCAGCGGGCTTGGTCGTTGACTTCCAAAATCTGATTGAGATGGGAGAATTCGAGAATGATCCCCTCCCCCACCGCATTGCCGGTGAGATTGGTCCCGCCGCTCCGGGCGGTCAGCGGGACATGGTGCTCCTTCGCATAGTGGAGCACTTTTTCAAGATCGTCCCGCGATTCGATGACGGCCACCGCCTGCGGAACGACCTTGTAGATGCTGGCGTCGATCGAATAGGCGGTGATGGCGGGAGGGTCGGAGAGGATTTTCGCCGTTCCCAATGTCTGCTGAAGTTTTTTTAGATCAAACGCCATGGGCTGATTATAACAAGAGGGGAACGGCTTGACAATCAACAGACCGAGATCAAGGCGCTTTCCAGAGAACCTTCTTCTCCCGGTCAAGAAGTGTTATCGCCGGATCACCCGCCAGGCTCAACATTGGACTCCCGTCATTTCCAAGCGCCAGCTTGGCGCGGGAGGCTCCGGCCTCATCGTGAAGCTCGATCAGCGCGCTCCCGTCGGCGTTCAGCATCAATAAGATACGGTCCTTCCCCTCTTTATCAAAAAGGGCGAAACCGGGCTCCCCTTTGGCCGAGACAAAGAGGGCGCCCCGAAGTTTTCCGGTTTCATCGACAAGATGGAAATCTTCCGCCGTAACGACCCGTTTCTCTTTCGACCCCTTCCGGGCGAACGCCTCCCCGACATTGAAGATCCAAACCGACAACATCCCGCCGATCAGCCCGGCCGTCATCGCCGCGGCCAACCAAAGACCGACTCTTTTCATGGACCCCCTCCTTAAACAATAAAAAAGGAGAAGGCTCTTCGAGAACCTTCTCCCCTTTCATTAAAAAAGATTATTTCAGCCTGGAGTGCGTGCCGTCGCAGAACGGCTTGTTGGCGGAGTGCTTGCAGCCGCACCAGGCGACCTTTTTCTTCTGCTCGATCTTCACCTCAAGGGGGCTGAACTCCGTCCCTTTGTGAGAGCCGTCGCAGAACGGCTGGGCTTTCGATCTCCCGCAGCGGCACCAGTAATACGTCCCCGGCTCCATTTCCTGAACATAAGGCATGCGTTGCGCAATCGTCGGATCCGACATTCGTCACCTCCTCGCATCAATAAGCGAAATTAGATTATCCCCAAAAGAGGGCAATGTCAATTCGAATACAGATTGAATCAGGAATGTGAGTAGGAATGACTCCTCGAAAGAAAGCGTTCGGCTTCTTCTTAATTCCTAATGGATCCTTCGGGAGAGCCGGGGAATTTCTCAGGCAAAAAAACCGTGAAGGTCGATCCTCTTCCATATTCGCTTCGAACGTCGATCCGCCCATGCAGGATCGTCAGCGCATTTTTAACGATCGTCAGCCCCAAGCCGCTTCCTCCGACCTTTCTGGTCATCGAGCCGTCGATCTGCCGGAAGGGATCAAAGATGTAGGGGAGGTCTTCTTGTCTCATCCCCACGCCGGTGTCTTCGATTGAAAATTGAACGCCCCGTTTGACATTGGAAGCCGAAATGGTGATCGATCCCACTTCGGTAAATTTGATCGCGTTGCAAATAAGATTCAATACCACCTGCCGAATCTTCATCGGATCGGTCTGAACCGGAACGAGCCCCTTCTCAAGGTTCCATCGAACGTCGATCTGCTTTCCATTCATCAGCCCTTTGAGATTTTCAAAAACGTCGGGCAAAAGATGATTCAGGTCAACCGGCTCGATGACAAGCGGAACCTTCCCCGATTCCATCTTGGAGAGATCGAGGAGGTTGTTGATCAAATTCAGAAGCTCCGATGCGTTTCGCTGAATTCCCTCCACGGGCGGTTTTTGATGACCGTTCACCTCGCCATACGTCCCCTGCAGCAAAAGGGAGGCGTAACCGATGATGGCATTCAGCGGGGTCCGCAGTTCGTGAGAGACGTTGGAGACAAACTCCGATTTGATCCGGTTCGCCTCTTCCGCCTCCATTGTTTTCTGCCGCAGCACCTCTTCCGCCCTTTTTTGATCGTCGATATCGGTGCTGGTTCCCAGCCAGGCCATCGTCTGGTCGTGCTGATCTCGTTCAGGCAAGGCGCGAACCAGGTGCCATCGATAAGCCCCGTCGGCCCGCTTGAGGCGGCAATGGATCTCGAAAGGGATGCCGATCTTCAATGTCTCCCCCCATCGATCGAGATAATATTGAAGGTCCTCGGGGTGGATCACCTTTTCCATCCCCACCCCTCGCTCTGCTCGAAGGAGAGACCGGTATATGAGAACCATTGCTGATTGAAAAAATCGACCATCCCGTTCGGACGGGCGATCCAGACGATTTGCGGGATTGCATTGGCGAGATTTCGGTAGCGCTCCTGCGAGAGTTTCTCCAGCTGCCCGAGCTGCTGCTTTAGCTTGGTCCCCTTCTTGTAGAGATCGACGAGGGCCGACACTTTCGATTTTAACGTGTCCGGATCGAACGGCTTGATGATGTAATCGACCGCGCCGAGAGAGTAGCCCCGGGCGGCGTCGGTTTCGGTCTTGTTGACCGCGGTAATGAAAATAATCGGGACGTTGCGGCTCTTCGGCCGCTCGCGGATCATGGCGGCGGTCTCGAATCCGTTGAGGCCCGGCATAAAGACATCCAGGAGGATCAAGCCGAAGTCGTCCTTCAAAAGAAGTTTAAGCGCCTCCATCCCGGTCGCTGCCTTCACGAGCGTGTATTCCGGAGAGTCGAGCACCGCTTCGAGCGCGATAAGATTCTCCGGATGGTCATCGACCAGCAATATATTCACTTTTCCTTCCCCCTTTTCTTCGGCATCTTTTCCTGATTGGAATCGGGCGATCGCCACACCGTCCGGAGATCGATCGAACGAACCGCCCTTTCGACCGCGCCAAACGCTTATCCTTTATCCGGGTGCGATTCAATCCGCGACTTCACAGGTTTGAACCGATCAAATGGAAATTCGGGAAGAAAGACGTTGAAGGTAGATCCCTTCCCAGGCTCGCTCCGGACCTCGATCGTTCCGTTGAGCGCCGTGACTGCATTTTTAACGATGGCCAGACCCAATCCGGTCCCGCCAGCCTTTCGGGTGGTGGAGCCGTCGATCTGTCGAAAGGGATCGAAAATATAAGGGAGGTCTTCAGGCCGCATTCCGATGCCGGTATCCTGAACCGTGAGAAGAATCCCCCCCTCGGCATTCGACAGGGTGGTGGTGATGACCCCCCGCTCCGTAAATTTGATGGCGTTGGAAAGGAGGTTCAAAAAGATCTGTCGAATTTTCAGCGGGTCGCTCTGGATGACCCGGAGGTTCTCATCGACCATCAAGTTGATCTGAATTTCCTTGTCGTTCGTCAAGCTGCCGATATTATCAAAGAACCCCTGAACCACTTCCTTGAGATCGATCTGTTTGAGGCTGAGGGGCATCTTCCCCGATTCGATTTTGGAGAGATCAAGAAGGTTGTTGACGAGATCGAGAAGGTCCGAGGCGTTTCGATGAATCCCTTTGAGCCACCCGCTCTGCTCTTCCTTCATCCCGCGCTCCTCCGATAAAAGATCGGAATAACCGAGGATCGCGTGGAGCGGCGTCCGCAGCTCATGGGAAACATTGGAGACGAATTCCGACTTGAGCCGGTTTCCTCCTCCGCCTCCAGCGTCTTTTGCTTCAAGAACGCTTCCGATTGTTTTTGATAATCGATATCGGTCGCCGTGCCGAGCCAGGCGATGATCACCCCGTTTTCGGCCTCGGGAATCGCGCGGACAAGATGCCACCGGAAGGTTCCATCGGCCTGCTTTAACCGGCATTCAACTTCCAGCCGCTGCCCCGCTTAAGCGCCTCCCGCCACTGCTGCAGCAGGCGCGGGAGGTCTTCGGGATGGATCGCCCGCTTCCACTTCCACCCCTCGCACTGCTCCAAAGTCAAGCCGGTGTAAAGATGCCACTGCTGATTGAAGTAATCGACGGCGCCGTCGCGGCCGGCGGTCCAGATGATTTGGGGGACGGCATCGGCCAGGTGACGATAACGCTTCTGGCTCGCCCATTCCTGCTCCAGAAACCGCCGTTCATGCTCCCGCCGTTCGCTTTGACGAAGCAGCTCCCCCTGTCTTTTGATCTGCTCGCGGTTTCTGAACAGCTCGGCGAAAACCGCCACTTTGGACCGCAACACCATCGGCTCGAACGGCTTGAAGACGTAATCGACCGCCCCGACGGAGTAGCCTCTGAAGATGAACGGCTCCTCTTTGCTGAAGGCGGTCAGAAAGATGATCGGAATGTCGCGAAGCTTCGGGCGTTTTTTAATCAAAACGGCGGTCTCGAACCCGTCCAGGTCGGGCATGGCGACGTCGAGGAGGATGAGGGCGAACTCGTCCAGCAGAAGATGTTTCAATGCCTCCACCCCCGAGGCCGCTTTGATCAGACAGTAGAAAGGAGAATCGAGGATCGCTTCCAGCGCGACGAGGTTCTCCGGGTGGTCATCGACCAATAAGATATTTACCTTTTCCATCGGTGTTCCTCACCCGGCTAAGCCGATTTTGATTGTTTCTTTCCCTCTTCTTTCCGATCCATCCAGACCCGGAGCAGGGAGAGAAGACGGTTATTATCGACCGGCTTGGTGATATAGTCGGAGACCCCCGCTTCGATGCATTTCTCCCGATCCTCCTTCATCGCCTTGGCGGTCAGGGCGATAATCGGAAGCGATTTGTATTTTCCCCCATGTTTCGGATCATTCGGGTCGTTTCGTATCCGTCCAACTCCGGCATCATGATGTCCATCAAAACGAGATTCACGTCCCTGTTGTTTTTCAACAGTTCGATCCCTTCCTTGCCGTTCTCAGAAAAGAGGACCGTCACCCCCTGGCTTTCGAGAAGGCTGGTCACCGCGAAGATATTGCGGACATCATCGTCGATCACAAGAATCTTCTTTCCGTTCAGGCTTCCCGGGGGAATCTCGTCCGATTGGGCGTTTTCGTTCTGCGTGTCCTGGCCGTAGTCGCGTTCGACCTCGGAACCGGCATATGACTCCGGCAGGTAGAGGGTGAAGGTGCTTCCCCGGCCGGGGGTGCTCTCCACGTGAATTTCCGCCTCCCAACAGCCGCGCGATCTCGCGGCTGATCGTCAGGCCCAGACCGGTGCCGCCGTACTTGCGGCTGGTGGTGCCGTCGGCCTGCTGGAAGGCCTCGAAGATGAGCTTCTGTTTGTCCTGGGGGATCCCGATGCCGGTGTCGGTCACCGAAAATGCAATGACGGAATCCGACCGCTTGAGGAGCTCGCTCTCGAAAACCGTCTCCGGATCGGCAGGAGCGATACGGAGCAGGACATTTCCTTTCTCGGTGAACTTGAACGCGTTCGACAGCAGGTTCTTGAGGATCTGCTGCAGGCGCTGCTCATCGGTCCGTGATCGTGCTCGGCAAGGCCTGATCCCGGATGATGTTAAAACCGAGCCCCTTCTGCTCGGCCATCTGCCGGAAGGTCTGCTCGACGTAGTCCTGGACCTCCGGAAGGCGGATATCGCTCGGGGTCGATCGCCATCTTCCCGGCTTCGACCTTGGAGAGATCCAGGATCTCGTTGATCAGGGCCAGGAGATCGTAGCCCGACGTGTAGACGGTCTGCGCAAACTTCACCTGCTCCGGAGTCAGGTTCCTGTCTTTGTTCTCGGACAGCATCTTCGACAGGATGAGCAGGCTGTTGAGCGGCGTGCGCAGCTCGTGCGACATGTTGGCGAGGAACTCCGACTTGTACTTCGAGATGAGCTGGAGCTGCTCCGCTTTCTCCTCCAGAGAGACCGAGGCGAGCTCGACCTCTTTGTTTTTGACTTCGAGCAGCTTCGCCTTCTCGTCCAGCTCTTTGGCCTGGGCCTCGAGCTCCGCGTTGGATTTCTGCAGCTCCTGGAGCAGCTCCTCCGTGCGCATGTTCGCGGAGATCATGTTCAGCACGACGCCGATGCTTTCCATGAGCTGGTCGAGGAAGATCTGGTGGTTCTCGCTGAAGGGCTCGAAGGAGGCCAGCTCGATGACCGCCTTGACCTCGCCCTCGAAGAGGACGGGCAGCACGATGATGTTGAGCGGCGGGGCCTCGCCCGAGGCCGGAGTTGATCGTGATGTAGTCGGCCGGCACGTTCGTGAGCAGGATGCGCTTCTTCTCGAACGCGCACTGGCCGATCAGGCTCTCTCCGAGGTGGAAGCGCTGCGCGAGGTGCTTGCGCTCCGTGAAGGCGTAGCTCGCCGATCAGATTCAAGACCGGTTCGTTGTCCTGGTCCTCCGCCATGTAGAACGCGCCGTGGTGCGCCGAGACCAGCGGCGTGAGCTCCGACATGATCAGCTGGGACACCGCCGTCAGATCGCGCCTGGCCCTGCAGCATGCCGGTGAACTTGGCGAGGTTGGTCTTCAGCCAGTCCTGCTCGGTGTTCTTCTGCGTCGTCTCCCGCAGGTTCGCGATCATCTTGTTGATGTTGTCCTTGAGCGCGGCGACCTCGCCGCGCGCGTCGACCTGGATCGAGCGCGTCAGGTCGCCCTTCGTCACCGCGGTCGCGACCTCGGCGATCGCGCGCACCTGGGTCGTGAGGTTGGCGGCGAGCTGGTTCACGTTGTCGGTGAGGTCCTTCCAGGTGCCCGGCGGCGCCCGGCACGTTCGCCTGGCCGCCGAGCTTGCCTTCGATGCCGACCTCGCGCGGCGACGTCGGTCACCTGGTCGGCGAAGGTCGCGAGCGTGTCGGTCATGTTGTTGATCGTCTCGGCGAGCGCCGCGATCTCGCCCTTCGCGTCGACGGCGAGCTTCTGCTTCAGGTCGCCGTTCGCGACCGCGGTCACGACCTTGGCGATGCCGCGCACCTGCTCGGTGAGGTTCGCCGCCATGAAGTTCACGTTGTCGGTGAGGTCCTTCCAGGTGCCGGCGACGCCCGGCACCTCGGCCTGGCCGCCGAGCTTGCCCTCCGTGCCGACCTCGCGTTCCAATACCACCGCGTACTTCGCGGCGAACGCGTTCAGCTGGTCGACCATCGTGTTGATCGTGTTCTTGAGCTCCAGGATCTCGCCCTTCACGTCGACGGTGATCTTCTTCGACAGGTCGCCGTTCGCGACGGCCGTCGTCACCTCGGCGATGTTGCGGACCTGGCCGGTCAGGTTGCCGGCCATGGAGTTCACGTTGTCGGTGAGGTCCTTCCAGGTGCCGGCGACGCCCGGCACCTCGGCCTGGCCGCCGAGCTTGCCTTCGGTGCCGACCTCGCGGGCGACGCGCGTCACCTCGGCCGCGAACGAGTTCAGCTGGTCGACCATCGTGTTGATCGTGTTCTTCAGCTCCAGGATCTCGCCGCTTCACGTCGACCGTGATCTTCTTCGAGAGAGGTCGCCGTTCGGCGACGGCCGTGGTCACCTCGGCGATGTTGCGCACCTGGCCGGTCAGGTTGCCGGCCATGAAGTTCACGTTGTCGGTCAGGTCCTTCCAGGTGCCGGCGACGCCCTGCACCTCGGCCTGGCCGCCGAGCTTGCCCTCGGTGCCGACCTCGCGCGCGACGCGCGTCACCTCGGCGGCGAAGGCGTTGAGCTGGTCGACCATCGTGTTGATGGTGTTCTTCAGCTCGAGGATCTCGCCCTTCACGTCGACCGTGATCTTCTTCGACAGGTCGCCGTTCGCGACCGCCGTCGTCACCTCGGCGATGTTGCGCACCTGGCCGGTCAGGTTGCGCGGCCATGGAGTTCACGTTGTCGGTGAGGTCCTTCCAGGTGCCGGCGACGCCCTGCACCTCGGCCTGGCCGCCGAGCTTGCCCTCGGTGCCGACCTCGCGCGCGACGCGCGTCACCTCGGCGGCGAAGCGTTGAGCTGGTCGACCATCGTGTTGATGGTGTTCTTCAGCTCGAGGATCTCGCCCTTCACGTCGACCGTGATCTTCTTCGACAGGTCGCCGTTCGCGACCGCGGTCGTCACCTCGGCGATGTTGCGCACCTGGCCGGTGAGGTTGCCGGCCATGGAGTTCACGTTGTCGGTCAGGTCCTTCCACGTGCCGGCGACGCCCTGCACCTCGGCCTGGCCGCCGAGCTTGCCCTCGGTGCCGACCTCGCGCGCCACGCGCGTCACCTCGGCGGCGAAGGCGTTGAGCTGGTCGACCATCGTGTTGATGGTGTTCTTCAGCTCGAGGATCTCGCCGCGCACGTCGACCGTGATCTTCTTCGACAGGTCGCCGTTCGCGACGGCGGTCGTGACCTCGGCGATGTTGCGCACCTGCGCCGGTGAGGTTGCCGGCCATGGAGTTCACGTTGTCGGTCAGGTCCTTCCACGTGCCGGCGACGCCGCGTCACGTCGGCCTGGCCGCCGAGCTTGCCCTCGGTGCCGACCTCGCGCGCGACGCGCGTCACCTCGGAGGCGAAGGAGTTGAGCTGGTCGACCATCGTGTTGATGGTGTTCTTCAGCTCGAGGATCTCGCCCTTCACGTCGACCGTGATCTTCTTCGGACAGGTCGCCGTTCGCGACCGCGGTCGTGACCTCGGCGATGTTGCGCACCTGGGCGGTCAGGTTGCTCGCCATGGAGTTCACGTTGTCGGTGAGGTCCTTCCAGGTGCCGGCGACGCCGCGCACCTCGGCCTGGCCGCCGAGCTTGCCTTCGGTGCCGACCTCGCGCGCGACGCGCGTCACCTCGGAGGCGAAGGAGTTGAGCTGGTCGACCATCGTGTTGATGGTGTCCTTCAGCTCCAGGATCTCGCCCTGCACGTCGACCGTGATCTTCTTCGACAGGTCGCCGTTCGGCGACGGCCGTCGTCACCTCGGCGATGTTGCGCACCTGGGCGGTCAGGTTGCCGGCCATCGAGTTCACGTTGTCGGTGAGGTCCTTCCGTGCCCCCCCCCCCCCCCCCCCCCCCCCCCCCCCCGCGCCTTCCTTTCGTGCCGACCTCGCGCGCCACCCGCGTCACCTCGGCGGCGAAGGAGTTGAGCTGGTCGACCATCGTGTTGATGGCGTCTTTCAGCTCGCAGGATCTCGCCGCGCACGTCGACCGTGATCTTCTGTCGACAGGTCGCCGTTCGCGACCGCGGTCGTCACCTCGGCGATGTTGCGCACCTGCGCGGTGAGGTTGGCCGCCATCGAGTTCACGTTGTCGGTGAGGTCCTTCCACGTGCCGGCGACCCCGGGCACCTCGGCCTGGCCGCCGAGCTTGCCTTCGGTGCCGACCTCGCGCGCCACGCGCGTCACCTCCGCGGCGAACGAGCTGAGCTGGTCGACCATGGTGTTGATCGTGTTCTTCAGCTCCAGGATCTCGCCCTTCGCATCGACGGTGATCTTCTGGGACAGGTCGCCCTTGCGCGACCGCGGTCGTCACCTCCGCGATGTTGCGCACCTGGGCGGTCAGGTTGCCCGCCATCTGGGTTCACGTTGTCGGTGAGGTCCTTCCAGGTGCCCGCCACGCCCTTCACCTCGGCCTGGCCGCCGAGCTTGCCTTCGGTGCCGACCTCGCGCGCCACGCGGGTCACCTCCGCCGCGAAGGAGTTGAGCTGGTCGACCATCGTGTTGATGGTGTTCTTCAGCTCGAGGATCTCCCCTTCGCATCGACGGTGATCTTCTGGGACAGGTCGCCGTTCGCGACCGCCGTCGTCACCTCCGCGATGTTGCGCACCTGGGCGGTGAGGTTGCCGGCCATCTGGGTTCACGTTGTCGGTGAGGTCCTTCCAGGTGCCGGCCACGCCCTTCACCTCGGCCTGACCGCCGAGCTTGCCTTCGGTGCCGACCTCGCGCGCCACGCGGGTCACCTCCGCCGCGAACGAGCTGAGCTGGTCGACCATGGTGTTCACCGTCGTTCCGATTCGTAAGAACTCTCCTTTGACCGGTTTTCCCTCAATCTCCAGGACCATCTTTTGAGACAAATCACCGTGCGCCACCGCCGTGATGACCCGGCCGACCTCCGTGGTCGGTCGGACAAGATCCCCGATCAGTGTGTTCACCGAATCGATGCTGGTTGCCCAGGCGCCTGAGACGGTGCCGAGCGAAGCCCGTTCGGTCATTTTCCCTTCCTGGCCGACGATCGTTCCGACGCGGACGAATTCTTCCGCCATCCCCTCATTCAGGTCGATGACGTCATTGAACGCGCTTGCAATCTCGGCCATGATGCCGTCCTTCACCACCGGCATCCTCACCGAGAAATCTCCCGCTTTTACTGCCTTGAGTGCCTCAAGGAGGGTGCCCAACATCGATTCACCGCCGTCCCCGGCCTGACTCCTGCCGTTCTTCGAAGAACCCGCTCGGTTTGTTTTTACTTTCTGCTTCGATGCTGGCGTGTTCTTTGCCGTTTTTTCCATTGAACTGGTAGCCACAGCAAGCCCTCCTTGTTATTTTTTAAGCCAAGAAATCGCCCAGAATAAAAATGCGATTATTTAAGATAAAAGAGATGTCTTTTCGTAAAGATAAATCGATCAACATTAAATCAGGGCATTAAAAAAATAATATGGATTCGATTATATATAAAATTTTTTGCAATAAACAAGGGGGGTGTTCCTTGAGAAACTCTCTCTGAGAGAAGGGTATTGATCCTTACATTTTAATTGCTGTACACTGTTACACCCCTCAAAAATAACACCTTTAAACCTGTCGTGAGGTTGTCGATGGAATCCCAAAGGGAAACACTCCGGTTTGTGACCGTGGAAGGTCTGGTCGCGTATGGCGAGACGATGGCAAGACGGCCCCCCCCGAAGGGGGTGACTTTTCCTTCGCTCCCCGCCACGGCCGATCGCGCCCGCATGGCCCGGGAGGCGATCCCGAAGGTGAGGGGCTTCGTCGATCGGGCGCAGCAGGGATTTCCCGACGCCGAATCATACCGGACGGCGCGTCAGTCCCTGATCGAGGAGGGATGCGGCGGCGATCTCATTGTTTTCTACGCCGCCTGGAATGCCGTTCTGGCCGAAGGAGGGCTCGCGCCGCTCTTGCGCGGGCCGATCGGTTCGGTTCAGAAACCGCTCGGACGCCGGCCGGTGGCGATCGTCCCGCGGACGCAGCTGACGCCGCAGCTGGCGGAGGGGCGGATCGTCCTCGATCTCGGCGATGACCGCTTCTGGCTCCTCCCGCGCAACCTGGCCGGCCGAAGCCTTTTGTTTACGATGCGGCACGGGGTTTCCCGGGTTGAAAGCAAAACCTATCGGGTCGGCTGCCGGCTGGCCAATACGCTGGAATCAGGAAAAGGAATTCCGAAAGCCGACGCGGTCGGCGCCGCCCTCGCCCGGATGGTGGGGGTGGTCGGCCAACAGCTCGACTTTCTTCACCTGGAAAATTACCTTGACCCAAGGAGTTTCAAACATTTAATCAGCAGCAGCCCGAATACCCGCCAGCTCTTCGAGCGGGTCTCCGGGGCGCTGATTTCGAATGATCAAGATGTTCAAGCCGCAACGGTCGACCCGGCGCTGGAGTCGCAAGATTTCGGCTGGGTGACCGGTCTGGAGAAAGCTGCCGAGGCGGAAGAGGCCGGCCGGGTGTTCGGGGTCGATGCAAAAACTGCCAAGCGGCTGATGAAAAACCCCCTCTACTGCTACCCCGGCGGAAATTCGTTCTTTGATCTTTATGTCAATGTGGTCGACGGCATCCATCGGATCGCCCGATCCCACCAGGGAGGGGTCGCCTCGCTCTATACCCACAGCTCGACGCTGCGAGCGCTGATCACTTACCTCGATCCGAGGCCGTTTCACGAGGCCTTCTCGGAGTTCGGCGAATACAAGGAGGGGCAGGACAACGTCGTTCTGCTCGCGTATGAAAACGGACAACTCTCGGGCTACTCCACCGCGGTCGGACTCTCCGAACGGGAGCGGACGGCGCGCGAGGCCTGGATCAGCGTCGAGCGGGAGCGGGCCGGCCGGATCACCCTCCGGCCGAATCAACTCCGGCAGGTCGTCGCCCTGGTTTCCGGGGGGATTTCGCCGGCGCCGGGGCGGCGCTCAAGGAGCTTCGCGCCTGCGGCGACCGTCTCGGGATCGCCGTTCACTTCGTCCGACACGGATTCTTAGGGTTGGCGAACAACTGGATCGAGCAATTTACCGAGCGGGAGATGCGCGGCATGGCCGGCGTCGCCAGCAGCCCGATCGGGAGCAGCCGGTTTGAAGATTTCAAGGATGAAGAGGTCCAAGGAGTCGTGATGCGGAACCTGGCCCCCTACCTCGAAAACGGCGCCCTCGTCGTCATGGGGGGAGACGGGAGTCTCCGGGGAGCCCGCGTTCTTTTTGAGAAGTTCGGCGTGCAGGTCGTCGGCCTGCCGGGGACGATCGACGACAACCTCGCCGGCACGACCTCGCTCGGCTTTCATTCGGCGGTCGCCCTGGCGAACCACTCCCTCGAATCGCTCAAAGCGACGAGCGCCGCGATGGGAAGCATCTTCTTCGTCGAGGTGATGGGGGCCGGGGCGGGCCATCTCGCGCTCGCCTGCGCTTATCAGGCCCGCGCCGAGGGGATCTTGGTCAACGAACATCCCGACCCCGACGCCTACATCGATCAGGTGATTTTGGGAAATCTCAAGCGGTCGATGGGGGTGCCGAACAAGAGCCATCTCTTCGTCGTCGCGGAGAAAACACCGCACCGGCATCACCCGCTCGGCGGGGTCCATGGGCTCGTCGATTACATCGCCCAGACGATCGCAAAGTGGCCCTCCGCGCGGTCGGCGCAGGGGGACTACCGCTTAACGGTGGCGACGAAGGCGACCATCCTCGGCCACACCCTGCGGGGCGCCCCGCCGACGCCGATCGACCGGACGTTGGCGCAGCACTTCGCCTATGAAACGCTCCATCGTCTGGTGGAGCGGCCGGAGAGCGCGGTCGGATGCCTCCTCGCCTGCCGTGTGGAAGGGCCGGTCGAAGCAATCCCGCTCCACAGCATCACCCCCAAGCCGTTCGACTGGGAACTCTTTTCGAGAATGCACGGAAACATCAATACGATTAGGAATTAGGAATCTGGGAATGAGGAATTGGAAACTGCGTTTTTTGACTTTGATTCCTCATTCCTAATTGAACCATTCCTAATTTTGTTTTTCTCAGTCCCCGATCGCCATCAGCGGCCGCCCCTCTTTCCGCGCTTTTTGAGAGAGGGCCTTCAGCGCCTTTAGAAATTGAAGAACGCCGTTGCGTCCGCACGGTTTTCCCTCCGGCTCGGTCTCCAGGCCGATGACCTCGGGGGGCTCCAACGACGGCGTCAGCCCCCCTTCCGGTAAAGCTCTTCCAGGATCGAACGGAGGTCGTCCACTTCCCGCTCCAAGCGGGAGAGCCGCGCCCCTTCGAAGAAGGCATCTCCGTACGGATCGAGGTGGGTCAGATCGGCCGGCGCGATCCCGATTTGGATCGATACCCGCCGAAAGTAATCCCGCAACTCCGGCTCGAAGAGAAGCCCCTTTCCCGCGCGGGCCTTCTCCGGCGATTCCGCGACTGCAAAGGTAATCGCCACGCTACTTGACCGGGAAGGCGGTGATGACCCGGCCGGCCTCATCAATGACAACGCACAATGTCTTCAACGGTTTTTTCTCCGGGCTGATGCCGATTTTTTTGTGGTAGGTGACTTCAAAAATAAATCCCCGGCGCCCCTCCGTGTTGGCCCGGATGCGGGCGTCGGGGCTCTTCAAAACAAAATCGATCCCTGCGCGGACATCAAAATCTTTTACAAAGCGGCTCTTTCCGGGAACGGTCGTTTTATATCCATGCCGCGCCAGGATGTGGTCAAAGAGGGTCTTGTTGGAAAGTGCATACCGGTCGGCCGCCCGCCGGGCGCGTTTTCTCAGTGCCGCCTCTTCTTCTAATTCCCGAGGAGACTTCGTTTTGGCCGGCGGCTTTTTGACGTTTTTGATTCCGGAGGCCGCTTCATCCGAAGGAGCCGATGGCGCGGGACCCGGAACCAATTCAAGGAGAGGGGCCGGGTGGAGCAGCTTCTCCGTCTGAGCAGGATCCAATCCCAGAGAAAGGACCGCTGAAGGGAGGAGCAGTAAGACAAAAAGAAAGAGCAAACCTTTCCATTGAAAAAAAGAGGCCGATTGATGGGAGAACCGCCGGTCGGAAGCGGCCTTTTGAGGAAGATCAGGTTCCATCGTCACCCGGTATACCGGATCCTCTCCTCCTTGTCAACGTCGCACGGTATTGGGCGCCGCATGCGCCCCTACATTCCCGATTTTTGTAATTTCTTGAGGTAATTTTCAATCCGTCTGGCATTGGTCCCGACGTCGCTCCTCCCGACGCGGGAGACCGACCGGACGTCGATCCGGCTCCCCTGATCGGCCGGCGTGATCCGAATCACGACGTCGTCTTTGAACCCGAACCAGAAGGTCGTGTCGGTCGCCTCGATCCGCCCCTCTTCCCGGTTCGCATCGACGATCTGCCACCCCATCGACCGCGCCGCCGCGAGCGCCCGCTCGAACGCCTGGTCCGGGGAGAGCGGGAGGACGATCGGGCCGAGCTCCGGGTAGCCGCTCCTTTGCTGCGCGGCGATCTCGGGGCCGCCGTATTCGGCCGGATTGGGCGCCCCCTGGCGGACTTTGAGGATCGCGACGAATGCCGGCGGGTGTTCGGTGTCGGTGGTGATGTCGTGAATCGGCGGAACGCGCCGCGCCGTCATCATCCACTGCACCGGGATGGCGAAGATCGTGATCCCGATGGTAAAGCCGAGCAGCGCGAGGACGATCTGCCGCTGAGAACCGCGGCGTCGCCAGAGGCCGATGAGGGGGATCAACGAGACGATCGCCGCCGCCGCGCCCCCCATCGCCCCCCATTGGAGAAACGAAAACCCGGTGCGGAAGTGCCAGAGCTCAAAGCGGCTCCCGAACCCGGCCCCGATCGCCATGAGAGCCGAGAGGACGGCGATGGAGAGACCGATCTGGGCGGCGAAGGCCCACCCGGTCGGGCGCTGCGGTTCAATTCCTGTCGGCTCCATGTTCATCAGCTTACCATGATACCTTCATCAAAAGAGGGTGAGGACATCGTATTCTCATCCCCCCTCCAAGTCAATCGTCATCCGGATCAAGCAGGCTGACGATGCTCAAATAAAAAAGAGCCCCCGGTAATCCGGGGGCTCTAGACAGATCGTCATCTTGGTCGACGATCAAAAGCGATCCGATGATCGAGCGTCTACTTCATCACCCTGACAATGTCTCCCACTCTGAACCCGGTCCCTGATTTGATCTTGACCTCGGAGATATTGTCCCCTTGATGGGAGGTCAAGACAGCCTCGCCGACCTGGCTCTCCCCTTTTCCGATGACCCTTCCCGTGTCGGGATCGACGAGGTCTTTACCCGCCCGGTAGACGCCGAAAACGGTCCCGGATTGAAGCTTGCTCTTTGAGCCGGCGCGGACGATCAATACGCCGCTTTCAACCTCGAGCACACGGCCTTGAAAGGGAATGCTGTTGAGTTTATCGATCATCTTCGTCATCGCCTTGGTCATGGCGTCCCGAAGCGCCCCCTCTCTCAAACCGGCGTCGGCGGACGATTTGGAGCCGAGACCGAACAGCCCTCCGGTCTTCTTGCTGTACTCTCCCATTCCCGAATCGGCCACAAGGCTCTTTCCGGTCGCAATGTCGACCAATGCATAGTCCACCTGGACGCGCGCCACCTGGGTTTTGCTTTTCGCGACCAGGATGTCGGAGCTCTCCTCCACCTCGGAGTAGGAGGTCACCGCCCCGGAGATTCTAAAGTCGATCGAATCAAAACCTTCGGCGGCGTTTTTCTTTCCGGATTTCACCGCGCCGGTCTGCTGCATCGCGATCAACTTCTCTTGATCCCGCATCTCCGCGTCGGTCAACGTGATCGGCTCAAGCCCCGACTTTTTCACGATCGTTCTCAAGATGTCGGTCGCGGCTTCCCCGACCCCCAGAACCTTGCTCGGCGTCTTGTTTTCAAACGTCATAATCGCGACGTTATACTGCGGGCCGTTATAGTTCAATCCGGCCGCCTCGAGCTCTTTCGTCTGCCCGGTCACGCTAACATCATCCTTCACCGCGCCGGTGGTGGTCGGCGAACAGGAGGCTGAAATAAAAGCAACCAAACCGGTTAAGACCAAGGAATATACTCCGAAACCTTTCGTGCTCATGTGATAACCTCCGTCATTGTTCAACTGTTGACTCAATCGTCTCCGATGCGCTTGTCCCTGATCTCCTATTTCTTTTCATCCATCAAATCCAAAAAACCGGCCGCCAACGTATAATCTTTCGGAATCTCGAAAAGGGGCGGGGGAGGCGTTGCCAGCTTCAAATTCTTCAGCTCCATCGTCTGCTTGAACTCCTGATCCTCGAACTCCGATTTGACGATGAAATCTTTGATCTCCTTCGGCTCCCAGATATACCCTTGAAAAGTCTTTCCGTCCGACGCCGTCACGTCGACCTGATACTTATCGCACTTCCGCCCATCGACCACCTCTTCCCCCACCTTCTTCTTGGTGATCTTCGGCTCTTTGGCCCCCTTTTCGCCTTCGACGACCTCGTGCTCCATGTATTTTTTCAGGTCGGGATAAAGGATAAAGCGTATAACTCTTTTTGCTCTTGCCCCGCGAAATCGACGCCGTTTTGAAGAATCCGGCCGGCGCTCCTTTCGCTTCATTTTTCATCGCCTCGGTCATGTCGATGTCGGTGCGAAAGTTCTCACCCCTCCTTTCGCCAATTTTCCGACCATCACCATCTGGCGGTTGTCTTTTTTCATGAAAGAGGTCATCACGAGATCGGAGGTAAAATCCCTCTGGCCAAGCTTCATATAGCTGAAAAAGGGATTTCCGGCGGTCGGCGGCGGCGGAGCGACTGCCGCAGCAACGCGCGGAAGAGCCACCGGAGCGGCTTCCCCCGATCCCCGGCCGGCGGGAAAGTTCCCGAATATTTTATTGAGCATCGCCTCCGTCTCGGCCTTGAGGTAACCTCCCGTCGCCTTCTCCAGCAGCTTTCCCCCCACCGCCATCATGAAGGAAGCATCCGCCGCCTCGCCGGCCTTCTCCCACTCCTCCAACCGGGGGATTTCGGAGATTCCCGGCACCGATTTCAATCCGCCGATCCCGTCGTCCCGGGAAGAGGCCATCGATCCGAGGGAACCCGACTCGTTGCGGACCCCCCGTCCCCCCGCCCAAATGAGCTTTCCGGTTTTGGTGTCGACGAGCCGGAACCCGGCGCGGACCCTTTTCTCGTTGTAGACGCCGGTCGTAATATCATCGAAATTCAAGAGATAGCCATAAGCACCGCGTCGACGCCGAGGGCGGCGCCGAGCTTCTGCGGCGTCGTCAACTCCAACTGCGAGCCGAGCGTCAGCCCCATCTGATCTTTGAGGATTTGATCGACCTCGTTCAACGGCTTGCTGGCGTAATGCCATTTTTGATCCGCTTCTCGGTTAATTCTCTGACGACGCGGGGGCCCTCCACATCATTGGTGGCGTTATACATCGGCAAGACCGCCACCGTGCGGATCGGATTCGAGGGATTCGGCGAGATGGTATGGACCGGAATCGAGCAGGAGATCAGGAGAAAACAAAAAACGGTCAAAAAAGAGAGCTTATTTCTTTTCATTTTTCTATCCCTCGATTCTAATTATTCAGCCCCGGCCATTTAAGATGAATCTGCTCTATCAACCGATCGGCCAGCTCGGTCCCCGCTTTGGTGAGCGCCTCCGTTCCGCCGGTCACATCCGAGACATGTCTCGACACACCGTGCCCCTTTGCAGAGGCAAGCACTTTTCCGTTATCGACACGGATCGCCGTCGCCGTCACATCGGCCAGATACGAGCCGACGGCGCTTCCGGGGGTTCTCGGCCCTTCCTTCGCCAGCGCTTTTCCCTTGATCACGATTTCCGCGTTGACCTTTTTCGCAATTTCTCTCGCCCCTTTGTCGGTCAGGTCGGCGACGCGGTAAGCGTTCGATATTTCAAACTTTCCGGTCGTCGCGGAGATATCTACGACTTCGAACCCGTTGTTCAGAAAACTCTCCTTAAGCGTCGTCTCCGCCGCCGACATGTCCACGGTCTCACCCATAAATTCGCTCTGGCCCCACCACCAGAAGACGAAATGTTTCTGGCCGATATTCTGCTCCGCGATCATGAACAAAATCCGCGGTTTTCCGGCGCCCCTTCATCAACAACTTGATCTTGAGCGAAGGCGTCGGACGGGGCAAAAAAGAGCGTCCCGATTAAAACCAAACTTTTTATGAAGTCCAGAATCGACCTTCTGAAACCGATTTTTAATGGGCTCATCACATCTCCAATATTGAAGAATTCCCCATGGCTATATACCTAAGCACTTTTGGAGGTCCCATTCTATAGAATAGGAAAACGCGAGTCAAGCAAAAGGAATTGAATCGTCAACGAATCCGACGCAGGGACATTTCGACGCAATCCCCGGATGGCATGTGTCATGCTATCATCTCAACCCTGCGAATTCAAGCAAACAATTCCGGAAAACCGGTCGCCGGACAAGGGATCGACGGAAGAACCCTCACCACAGAACGCTTGATCGCTCCTGCCGATACTTGTATCCTTTCAGGAATGATGCCCACCGGTTTACAATCGCCTTCCTTTCTCAAAGTGACGAACAAGCGCTGCTTCTTCGTTTTCTTTTTAACGGCCGCCGTCTTCATCCTCATCTCCTGCGCCTCCCCGCCGAAAGGTCTCTTCCTCCTCTGCCGGAAGAGCCGACCAAACCGGTTTACGTCATCAACAACGGCTGGCATGCGAGCTTCGTCGTCAAGAAAGAAGATATCCCGGTGGAGGTCTGGCCGGAGAGCAACGACTTCCCGGAGGCCGCTTATCTCGAAGTCGGCTGGGGGGACAAAGATTACTACATGAGTCCCGGGTTCAATCTCTGGTATGCTTTCAAGGCGCTCTTCTGGCCGACGGCGAGTGTCCTCCACATCGTCGGCTTCAGCGAACCGATTGAGGCCTTCTTTCCGGAGAGCGAGATCATCGAGATTCCCCTTTCCCTTCCCGGTTTCGAGCAACTCTGCAAAACGGTCCATGACAGCTACCGGCACGACGAAAAAGGTCAGCCGGTCGTGGCCGGACCGGGCCTCTATGGCAAGAGCCGTTTCTATCTCTCGAACGAAAAGTACCACCTCTTCAAAACAAGCAACGTCTGGACGGCGAAGACCCTCCGATCCGCCGGCGTCCCGGTCCGCCCTCTTTCTCGATCACCGCCGGCGGCGCGGCCAGGCAGGCACGAAAATTCGGGCGGTAGGGGCGAGGCGGCGCCTCGCCCTGAATTCACCCTCGGTTCATTCTGGCTTCCGCCCTCCCCTGTTCCGGGCCCCGGGCGACCCACCGGTCGCCCCTACATTGCGCTGGAATTTCTTGCTTCCAGGCTAAAAGGCTGTTAGATTTAGCCTCATGGCCAAACCGCCCCGGAACAAAAAACCCAAATCCGCCCCTGCAAAACCGGCCCTTCTTCGCCCCCCTGCAGCAGGACATCGACTATCTGGAGGACATTCTCCGCCAGGTGTTGCTGGAGCAGGGGGGGCGTCGCTGGTCGGCCTGGTCGATCAATTTCGGGGAATTTGCCGCGAGCTGCGCGACCGCTACAATCCGGGGCTTGAACGGAAGCTCCTTCAGATGATCGATCGGCTCGACCTCGCCACCTGCACCCAACTGGTCTCCGCCTTCGATCTGTCGTTTAATCTTCTCAACGTGGCCGAAGAGAACTACGCCATGCAGGAGCGGCGCGATGAGGAGCGGCGGGGCCGCTTCATCGAAGGGGCGCTCCCGCACTACTTCTCCGAGCAAAGCGCCGAGGCCCTCGCCAAGCAGTTGGACCGGCTGGGCGACCTCCGGATCACGCCGGTCATGACCGCCCATCCCACCGAAGCAAAGCGGCAGACGATCCTCGAAAAGTATCGGGCGATCTATCTCTTGATCTTCCGTTTGGAGAATCCGATCTGGACCCCGAGGGAGCGGCGGGCGATCGAGCGGGAAATTTATAACATGGTGACCCTCCTCTGGCAGACGGGCGACATTCATCTGGAGCGGCCGACCGTCCGCAACGAGGTTCAGAACATCCTCTTCTATTTCAAAGAGACCTTCTATGACGTCATCCCCCGGCTCTACGGAGAGTTACGGGACCATTTTCGGAAGAAAGGCATCCCGGTGGAATCCCCCCTCCCCCCCTTCTTGCGGTTCGGCTCGTGGGTCGGCGGCGACCGGGACGGGAATCCATTCGTCAAAGCGGAAGATACCGAGTGGACGGTCCTCGCCCATAAAGATCTGATCTTCCGGCTCTACCGCGATTCGCTTTACCAACTGACCGTCAGCCTCAGCCCCTCGCGGCATCTGGTCGGCGTCTCCAAGGGGTTGCTTAAATCGATCGAAAAAGATGCCGCCCTTTTTCCCGAAGCGGCGAAACAGATCCTCTCCCGGAATCCGCACGAGCCGTACCGCCAGAAGCTCGGCTTCATGCAATTGAAGCTGGAAGCGACGCAGCGCGAGCTGGACCGGCGGGTCCGCGAAGGGGGGAAGACGCGGCGCTGGCAGCGCGCGGTTATCGGAATGCCGAGGCGTTTGCCTCTGATCTGGAAATCGTCCGCGAGAGCCTGATCCGGCATCGGGGGGCTCGGCCGGCCGAGATGGAGGTCGACGCGATGCTGGCCAACCTCCGGGTCTTCGGCTTCCACCTCGCCCGCCTCGACATCCGTCAAGAGGCCGCCCGCCATCGCGAAACCGCGGCCGAAATTTTCAACCGGGTCAAGCTCTACTCCGGTTTTCTCTCCGCGGATGAAGAAAAAAGTCGAGATCCTGACACGCGAGCTGATGACGATGCGTCCGCTCCTCTCGCCGCACTGGACCCTCTCGCCCGAGAGCCAGGAGGTGATCGATACCTTCGCGGCGATGAAGAAGATCAAGGGAACGCTCGATCCCGACGCCATCGGCACCTACATCATCAGCATGGCCTCCGGCATGAGCGACATTCTCGCCGTCCTCCTTCTCGCGAAGGAGACCGGCCTCTGCGGGCCGACACCGGAGGGAGGCTTCCGGAGCGAGATCGACATCGCCCCCCTCTTCGAGACGACGGAAGACCTGCGCACCGCCCCGGCGGTCCTCCAGGGGCTCTTGCAGAATCCCGCCTATCGGTTGCAGCTCGAGGCCCGTGGACGGCAGCAGGAGATCATGCTCGGCTACTCCGACAGCAGCAAAGATTCCGGCATCCTTACGTCGAGCTGGGCGCTCTATAAAAGCCAGATCCATCTCTGGGAGGTCGCCCGGAAAGAAGGGATCGCGCTGACCCTTTTCCACGGCCGAGGCGGAACGGTCGGCCGCGGCGGCGGCCCGACCCATCGTGCCATCCTGGCGCAGCCGCATCACACGGTGGACGGCCGGATCAAGATCACGGAGCAGGGGGAGGTGATCTCCTCGAAGTATGCCAACCAGGGAACGGCGTCGCATCAACTTGAATTGTTGATCACCGGCGTCTTGAAAGCGGCGTTCGGCCCGGCCCCCTCCCAGATCAACGCCGACCGGATGGCGCGCTTCCAGACGGCATTGGAAGAGCTCTCTCAACTGGCTTATCGGCGTTATCGGGACCTGGTGGAGCACCCCGATCTCTACCGGTATTTTCAGGAATCGACGCCGATCTCCGAGATCGGCTTTTTAAAGATGGGCTCCCGCCCCGCTTTCCGCTCCCGGGCCAAGTCGATGAAAGATCTTCGGGCGATCCCATGGATCTTCTCTTGGACGCAGAGCCGGCAGATGATCGGCGCCTGGTATCCGCTCGGATCAGCCTTCAAGGCGTTCGTCGATCGAGACCCGGCGGTCCACGGCCCGCTCCTCTCCGAGATGTACCGGAGCTGGCCCTTCTTCAACAATCTGATCGACAACATTCAGATGACGCTGGCGAAAGCCGACATGCACATCGCCCAGCACTATGCCGAGCTCGTCTCCGACCCGCAATTGCGAAAGGCCATCTTCGGACAGGTCCGGAAAGAGTACGACCTGACGGTAGAGACGATCAAGCATATCACCGGACAAACCGACATCCTCGACAACGATCCCTCCCTCCAACGCTCAATCCGCCTCCGGACCCCCTTCCTCGATCCGATCAACTACATTCAGGTGAACCTGATCGAGAAGCTTCGCACGCAAAAGCTCGGGAAGAAAGAGCGCGAAGAGCTGATCCACGCCATCCTGCTGACGATCAATTGTATCGCGACGGGGATGAGAAATACGGGATAAGGCGAGTAAGGAGGATTTGTGTTAAATGTCTATTCAATCAGGAATCCATGCGGGGTGATTGGTCTATTTTGCGGGTGAGAGCGATTTTCCTTATTTCTTGACCGCCCGGATTGGAAGCCGGACCATGACGGTCGCCCCCTTCCCCTCTCCGGCGCTTTCAGCCGAAACGCTTCCGCCATGCAGCTCTGTGAGGTGTCGCACCATGGCGAGACCGAGCCCCAGTCCCCCGTGGGATCGGGTGGCGCTCGCTTCGCCCTGACGAAAACGATCGAAAACATACGGCAGAAAATCGGAGGAGATGCCGATTCCGCTGTCTTTGACGCGAATCTGAATCGAACGGTCCGCCCGTTCCAAGAAAATCTCGATGCCCCCTCCCTCCTGTGGCGTAAATTTGATCGCATTCGAGAGGAGGTTCCAGAAAACCTGTTGCATTCGATCCGGATCGACCATCACAGGTTCGATGGAGGGATCGACGTTCAATTTCATTTCGATTCCTTTGGCCTCGGCCGCCTCCCGAACCGTTTCAACGGCGGCTTCAATGATCTCCGCCAGATTCAACGGACGGATCTTCAGACAAAGTTTTCCTGTAATCATACTGGAGAGGTCCAAAAGATCGTCAATAAGACGCTCCTGCGCCTTTACGTTCCGCTCGATCGCTTCCAGCGCGGTATTTCGTGTTTCAGGATCGGCTTCTCCCATTTGAAGCAGATGCGCCCAACCGTAGATCGCATTCAGGGGGGTGCGCAATTCGTGAGAGACGGTCGCTAAAAACTCATCTTTTAACCGGCCGGCTTCCTCTGCTTCCAGTTTTGCCTTTTGTTCACGGGCGAGGAGTTTCTTCTCTTCTCTCTCCGCCTGCTTCTGTCGGGTAATATCGATGATTGCGATTCGCCGGACGGAACGCTCATCGATGTCTTTCCCAATGGTCTGTTCTATCCGGGCATCAAAGGGGAGCCCTTCCCTCGGATTTAATTTGAGCTCATATGTTTCCCGCCCCCCGTTTTTTAAAGCCATGCTCAGATAAGACCTGAATCGGGCGCGATCTTCCTCAGCGACATAAATTAAAAACGGCCTTTGGATCAAATGCCTTCTTTCGATCCCCAATAGCTCCGCGCCTTTCAGATTTATTTCCATGACAAGCCCGTTCTGATCCAAGGTGCAATAACCGATCGGCGCGGAATCATAGAGATCCGCATATCGGCTCAGCAACGCTTCAAGTTCCGACCGGCTCGACCGGAGATCCTCGTTTTGCATTTCGAGCTCGAGCTGATGAACTTGCAGCTCATGGATCAACTCTTGTGTCTCTTCCGGGGAGAGAGTCTTCGGAGGGGCCTTGCTTCTCGTCAGTTTTGCTTCAGCCCGGCTTCGAATACCGATTTTATTTTCCATTTTAGGTTTAGTGCCTTAAGTTTCTTTCTTCAGGAATGGATCTTCTATGCATCTTACAGGAAGCAGATTGAAGATTACAAGAGAAGAGGATGATGCGGAATGCGGGGTAGAACGCGTAGGGGTTGCGGAGAGCATCGCTCTCCACAGGGCTCGTTCGTGGCATAGGAGAGACCGGGTCGAATCTCCTATGCCTACGAACGTCATTTTAACAAGAAGATTACATTTTAAGATGTTTCATTAAAATTTCACTCTTTACGATTCTTGGATCGTCCGCCCCGAACTTTTTCGCATTCTGAAATGCTTCTTTCGCCTCATCGTGTTTCCCCATCCCATCTAAAGCAACCCCCAGATTAAAATAAGGCTCAGGAAAATTGGAGGAGAGATTAATCGCCTCTTTAAAAATCGGAGCGGCGACATCCCAATGGGACTGAACAAGGTGGCCGACTCCTTCATTGTTCTTTTCCGCGGCGGCCGCGCTGGGCCAGCCGGAGGGGGAAGTAAAATGAGGTATGTCCGAGACGGGACCCGCCTTGCCGTAACAGCCGTTGAGGGTAGACAATGCGATCAGAAACACGGATAGAAATCCAATCTTTTTTATGCTCATGGGGGTCTCCTTGTTTCATTGTGATCTTACCAGTGCCTATTATGCCTGTAAGAATAGAATGTGGTCTGGTCAATATTGCTCAGTTTTGAGGGATGATCGAGCAGGTAAAACGCGCTTCACCGTCGCTAAATCCAAAATGTCAGGACCTTTCCCATTTGATTGAGCGCCGTTCCGGAAACCGGAACCGGTTCCTTCCGGAAGCCGGGATTCCTCCCCCCTTCTCACACGAAAAGAACCCTTAAAAACACTACGCCGGCCGAAAAATTTCCGGCATCCCCCTTGCTATGACAAGCCCTGGGGAAAGTTCACGAAGCGCCGATCGGCGGGGAGGAGACAAATGGTGAAGCGGCAGATCAGTATCATATTGCTCATCGGATTGTTTTTATCGGGATGCGGGAGCGGCGGCTCCGGCGGCAATGGAGGGGGCGCGGGCGGCGGCAATCAACAAGCGGTGCAAAACGAGATCGATCGCCTCTTCCTGTTTACACCCAATCAGCCGTTCGACGTCATCTTCGTCTGCGGCAGAAGCAATTCGCAGCTCACCTACTACTTCGACTTCCGGTCGGACGGGAGCTTTAACGTCTACATCACCCTCGACAACGGACAGGACGTGGCGTTCTCCGGAACGTACAGCTACGCCAACGATCAGATCCGGATGGTGGCGCTGAACAATCCGATCCTCCCGCTGGATGAAACGACCACCGATATTGTTCCTCATATGGGATTGGTCGGAGAATTCGCCACGCCGATCATGCAGTGCGGCGCATTGGGTCATCGAGAAAACGATCCGAGGATGGAGAGTTTTAAATCATATCTTTGCCCGCTGATCAACATCGGCCGGGTGAGCGACGAGGAGAATGCCTTCGAATTCGTTCACAGCGCCATTCCGTTCAACCTGACCGTCCCCGGCTCCATCTTCCGCCAAAAGGATGTGCATGTCTCCGGCATGACCAACCCGATCGTGCGGCGCGGCTACGGCATCTACCGCCGCGTCGGCGATACTTTCTATGCCGACTTCGGAAATCAGTTCGACGACCACAACCTTCTGAAGGGAACTTTTGGAAACGGAGATCAACAAATCAGCATCGAGCAATTGGAGCCGTCCGCAGGACCTTGCAATAGAAGATGAAGTTCGATTACGAATGACGAATGAGGAAATAGGAACGAAAAACAAAAATTAAAGATTCGGCGGCAGATCGTATGGGAAGCGGACGGTGAAGGTAGAGCCGGCGCCCGGTTTGCTGACGACTTCGACGCTTCCTCCGAGAAGATCGACAAAGCGCTTTACAATCGACAGCCCCAATCCCGTGCCTGGACCATATGCTTCTTTAAAGGCAGGCACTTGATAGAACTGATCAAAGATATGGGGGAGATCTTCCTCGGAAATTCCGATTCCGGTGTCGCTGATCTCCACAGAAAGCCGCTTTTGGGAAGAAAGGTGAATGACCCGGATCCGGATCGATCCCCGTTCTGTAAACTTGATGGCGTTGCCGATCAAATTGGTGAAGATCTGTCTCACCTTCCCTCGATCGGTCCGGATCGCAGGTGCGGTCGGATCATCAACAAAGTCGACGACCAGCCCTTTTTCCGTCCCCAGCGGTTCCAGCGTATCTAGGATCTCCCGAATCAGCTCGGAGAGATCGACCCGCTCCATTTGGATCTCGATCCTTCCGGTTTCGATTCGGCTGAGATCGAGAACGTTGCTGATCAAATCAAGTTGCATCCGGGCATTCTGGTGGATTCTTTCGAGCATCTCATTCCGTTTGGCGACGTTTTCACTCACACGCGGCTCTCTTAAGAGGCTGCTGTAGCCGATGATCGCATTCAGCGGCGTGCGAAGATCGTGGGAAACAATCGAGAGGAATTGAGATTTGAGACGGTTGAGCTCTCCGGCTTGCCGCAGGGCCGAAAGCCGCACCTCGCTCAACACGCTGATGATCACCGCCTCCAACACAAATAAGCCGACCATCAAAATATCGAGACTTTTTACCTCTAATGCTTGAGAGGGAAGAAAAAAGAAGTAAAAGTCGGCCAGCGACGCCAAGAACGTCGCCAGCAACCCCGGGCCCAGCCCGCCGTACCAGGAGCTGATCATGACCGCTGCAAAGAAAAGAAGGAAGGGGGGCGACTCAATTAAGGTGCCGATCGCCAGTTTGATAAACAGCGCCGATCCGGTCGCCAGAAGGGCAAGGGCGTAGCCCATCTTACGAGACGGGCTCCCCCTGAGGATGTTGAATCTCCCGGGCCATTTCATCCAGGATCTCCCCCCATTGAGATTGAAGATTCCCCGCCGCAAGCAGCGGGGAATCTTCGACCCGAAAGGAGAAGACATCTATTTGTATTCGCGCGTCTAACCCACGCCCCAAGGGGCGGGGAATGCGACGCACGTGCGTGTTCAACCCTCCGGCAGGTTCAGCCGTACTTTTTTTAGTTTAAGCAGAATGATCCGGCGACTTCAACCCCCCGTGGAAAAACTCCATTCCGCTGTCATTCACCTGATCATGCCGGATCGTATTCTTGCTGCTCTTTTTAACCGAATACATCAGGCTGTCCGCTCTCTTTAACATTTCATCAATCGACTCGGGTACGTTGGCATATGAGATGGCCCCAATACTAAACGTAATCGGCCACCCCTCCTCTTGCATTCTACCGCGAAGGCCCTCTTGAAGTTTATGAATCACCCCTTCGGGACGCATCATATCCCGTTTCCGGAAGAAGAATTGCGAACTCATCGCCACCCAGCCGCGCAATCACGTCGATCAACCGAAGATGCCTGCTGACCGTTCGGGCAACGACACGTAATACAGCGTCCCCGGTATCGTGTCCAAAGCGATCATTGACCCTCTTAAAATCGTCCACGTCAATGTACACCACCGTCAAAGAATGGTTGTATCGACGGGCTCTTTTTAGCTCTACTTCTGCTTGCTCAAAGAAAAACCTCCGGTTTGCAATGCCGGTTAAATAGTCCGTTCGTGAGCGTGTTTTCTCCTGACCATAAACCTCCTTTAACGCCGCCAACACATAGGTGAAGACAAAAAAGAAGCCGACCTTCACGATCGCGTTCCAATACGAAATGACAGGATGTTGATAGGAAGAGACTCCTGTTACATCTGAGATCATCCAGATGACGGAACTCACTATGGAGATTAAAAATCCAGCTCCTCTTCCGACAAACCAGGTGACCATCGAAACGGGAACAAGGTAAAAGATTAAAAAAGAGAGATCACCGCTGAGGTAATCGATCGTTCCCAGAAATAAGACCAGCAAAAAACCGACGATGAGGGTAAATGATTTGGATCGATCATTGAAGAACTTTATCAGGCGCGCTTTCATAACTGTAGTTTACTATTCCATGACCCGTTATTACATAGGATCGTTTCGGCTCAGACACAACCGTCCGCCTCAAACGACCGCGTGTTGATTGTCAAGAAGATGGGTTGTTGGGTAGTGGGTCAGTTTAATTTTGTCATTCCCGAATATTGAATCGAGAATCCAGTGATTTAGGTTCTGAGAGCTCTGGATGCCCGCTTTCGCGGGCATGACGGATTTTAGAAATTTCAAATGGAATCGTTGCGGTCGAGAGTACCGTCGGTAAGAAAGGAGTTTATGTGAACTCGGTCGCGATCTTTGAAACCGTCACCCTTAATACGTCACTCCCTTCCGGCGGCGCTGATTCCCTGGGCGTAGATGTCCCAACTCGGGATCGCGTCGGTTCCATTGCGAGCATCTTCCCAGACGACGACCGCCCCGCCGGCGCCGTCCGAAATCGGCACGGGGACTTTCTGGTCGCCCGGCGCGGTGGAGATCGCGACGCCGTCGATGCTCCATTGCACCTCTCCGACCTCATTCACCCGCTGGGCATAGAGATCCCAACTTCCACCGCGAAGATCCTGCCACGCGATGATTGCTCCGCCCGCTCCATCGGTCACCAACTGAGGCGTCCCCTGGATATCGGCCGCAGAGGAGATGATCACACCCCCGATCGCCCATTGTGCTGCCCCGCCCCCATCCACCCGCTGGGCGTAGACATCAAAAATGGTCCCGCTGGAAACATTCTGCCAGGTGATGATCGCCCCACCCCCGCCATCCGAGATGACCTGAGGAACACGCTGATTGTAGGCCGTATTGGAAATGATAATACCGCCAGTGGCCCACACGGCTGCTCCGTTCCCATCCACCCGTTGGGCATAGACGTCCCACTCTCCGTCACGATCATCCTGCCAAACAATGATTGCCCCGCCATTCCCGTCCGAAACAAGTCGAGGCGCTCCCTGGGTATTGGCCGCAAGGGAAACAGAGACGCCCTCGGCGGACCATCGCACCGAGCCGTCTCCATTGATTCGCTGCGCATAGAGGTCCCAACCTCCGCCCCGATCATCTTGCCAGGTGATGATCGCCCCGCCGGCGCCGTCTGAAATCAACCGGAAAAAGATCTTGTTCGTCGCCGCGGTGGAGACGGCAACACCCTCGGCGGCCCACCGGACGGCTCCGTTCCCATTGACCCGCTGCGCATAGACCTCTATCTTTCCGTTGCGATCATCCTGCCAGGCAATGATCGCTCCGCCGGCGCCGTCCGGGACGATCTGGGGGGAGAACTCGGAGTGCCCCCCTGCCGCGACGGCGATCCCATCGACAGCCCATTGCATGACGCCATCTCTATTAATCCGCTGGGCATAGATGTCTAAATTTCCATCGCGGCCATCTTGCCAGGTGATGATGGCGCCGCCGGCGCCGTCCGAGATGAGTTGGGGGTGCTGTTGGCTGCCCGCCGCGGTCGAGATGGGGACGCCGTCACTCGTCCATTGCACCGCCCCGCTCCCGTTCACGCGCTGGGCGTAGATATCGAAACTCGTCCGGCTGCGAATATCCATCCAGGCGATGATCGTCCCGCCGATGCCGTCGGAGACCGCTTGGGGAGATTGTTGGTCGCTCGCCGCCGCCGAGATCGCCACATTCTCAGGATTCTCTTCGGTCCACAAGACCGCCAGAAACCCGGGGCTGCTTTCCGCTCCGGCGATCACCACCTTCACCGATCCGCTCGACGCGCCCGCGGGCACAACGGCGAGAATTTCCGTATCGCTCCAGCTCACGATCTGCGTCGCCGCCACGCCGCCGACGATCAGGCGGCTGTTTCCCTGGCCGGTTCCGAAACGCTCTCCCGTCACCCGGATTTGTTCTCCGACTTTTGCCTCAGTTGGGCTGACGCCGGTCACGATCAGCGCGGCGGGATCGGTGCTTTCCCCCGATCCTTGCGAGAGGCTTCCACACCCCGTTATGAGAAACAGGCTGAATAAAACCGCGCTCCAGACGATCCAAACTTTTTTCATTTGTGTTCCTGGATGTAAACCGGCCCCGCGCCGCTAAATATACCGAGGATGATATCCCCTATGCTACTGAGGAATCAATGGGAAAAAGAATAATGGAGAGGGCTGTTTTTCTTTAGGAAAGAGGGGATAAACTTCATGGTCGTTAATTATTTTATTAACTTCTTATTTTCTCAGTCGAGACAAGGCTGTGAAATTTTTCTTGAGCCAGCAGGTTTTGCACTGCCATTCTAAATGCTTGAAGCATAAATTCATTCGGACCTAGCTGAGTCTCCTGTTCTTTCCCTGATGATCCCGATGTGGAAATCGACAACTCTACCGAATTAGTGCGTGTGGAATAGACTTCCCACCTTATTTTAATGAAAACTCCTCCTACAGTGGAGTGGTTCACGAAGAACCGAATTGCTCCGTGGGCTATCCCAGGAAAACACCCGCATGATACTGTTCCCCGAAAAGAAAGTCAATTTGAGAACTTTATGAATGGCAGTCGCAGCATCGGGGGACCTGAAAATAAAAAAGGCCCTCCCCTGCTCGTAGTACGTAAGGGAGGGCCTTTCATATTCGGAATGCCGCTAACTCTTTACTTCAATCGATTCGGCGTGGCCTTGATCATTGACCTGAGCCGTGACTTTCGCGCCCTGCTTCAGCTCACCGGTCTTCTTGGTGGCCTTGGGATCGACATGCACCTGCTGAACCTTGCCCGAGTCGTCCTTGATCGAGACCATCTCGCCGTCGATTTTGACGATTTCTCCGGTGACCGCTTTGCCGGCAAAGCCGACGCCGGCCAGCGTCAACACCATCATAAACACACCAATCAAACCAAAAATCTTTTTCATCATGGTCGTTTCCTCCGGTTGGGTTGTAATCATGGTGACAATTTAGTTTAGCTGATGAGCTTGAACAGATCCATTCCCCAAACGGATTAATCCTTTCAGATGATAGACCCCGTCCTGGACGACAGGATACTCTTTATGGATGTACCGTCAATGATGAAATTCAGGAGGAACGAATGCAGGTAAAAGAAATCATGACCCCTCAGGTCGAGTTGATCCGCCCCGAAGCGACCCTTCAAGAAGCGGCTAAAAAGATGCAGGAGCGGAAGATCGGCGTCTTGCCGGTGTGTGATGGAGATCGTGTCGTGGGGATGCTCAGCGATAAAGATGTCAACATCCGGACGGTGGGAGACGATCCAACCCAAACCAAAGTCCAAGACGCCATGTTATCGGATGTCGTCTACTGTTTCGAAGATACAGAAGTGGAGGAAGCGGCCAAGCTGATGCAGGAGAAACAGCTCCGCCGGTTGGTCGTTCTCAACCGTGAGAAGCGGCTCGCCGGAATTGTCTCCCTGGCCGATCTGGCCGGCCGATACAAATAAATTAGGAATTAAGAATGGTTCAATTAGGAATCAAAGGCTCTCTTCCGTGCCGTCGCGCTCCAATTCCTAATTCCTAATTGACAGATTCCTAATTGAATTTACTCCTACGCCTCCGCCCTCCTCACCTGTCCACGCAGGCCGTGAACTCTGAAACCAAGCACGATCTGAATGACTCCATAAATAATGGCATAAATCGCGATGGCCCAGAGAAGTCCGATGGCCCCCGCGGCGGGGTTCCACATTAAAATTCCGGCGAAGAGAACGGACACCACACCGCTCAGCACCAGCCACCACTCCCCTTCGATCTCTCTTCTTAGACGAACGGCCCCCACAATCTGGAGGACGCCCACAACCAGACTCCAGGCCGCGATGTAAAATACCAGACTGAGCGCCGTGATTCCAGGCGCCCAAAAGGTGAGCAGTCCGATGCCGACGCCGACAATCCCCTGCAGCAGGAGCAGCCAATAATCATCGATATAGTCCCAACCGCCAATGGCAAAAATAATCGAAAAGATCCCATCTACAAAAACATAGGCGCCAAAAAATAGAACGATGGTAGCCAGAGTAATCTCCGGCCGGATGAATGCCAGCACACCGAAGAGAATCGCCAAGATTCCCCGCACGATGAGCAGCCACCAGTTGCGCGTTAAAAGATTAAACATTTTCCCCTCCTTGAGCTCGGGTTTTTATTCCGGTCTGAATGACCTATCGCCATTCCTCACGCGAGCGTGTACCCGATAAGACCAGATAACCACGCCCCGCTCGGAAGGGTCAACTCACCGCTAAGGGCTAGCATGGCGATTCGAAGGGGCTAGTTAAGAAGGGAAATCATGCACCCCCCTCTCCCCCATGAAGAGGAGAGGGGGAACCGCATCAAGGAACCTGCACTTTCGTGAGAGACGCTTTACAGTTGTTCGTCTCATTGCTTTCAACAACGACCCCCTTGTCATCGGCACAGGCAAGTAGATAGTAGCTTCCGGCAACGGTGGTCGTCGGAACGGTGACGGAGGTCGCTCCGGTCGAAGAGATCCCCGGGTTCAGAGCGGGGACCGACCGGCCGCCAGTTAGAAGAATATCTCCCCCGTTCCGGAGGGTGTCGAGCGACAGATAATACCGAGTGGCCGAAAGCGCCACGGCGGCATTCCCGATATTTTGAACGTTGTCCTTCACCGAGAAGCTGCTCCCCTTCAAGGCGCTCGCCGGCGGATCGCTCACCGCTGTCTCGACGAGATCAGCAGCGCTCACCTTCACGACCGTCTTGGAAGGGCGGCAGTTGTTCGCTCCGTTGCTCTCCGCAACCACCTTGGTGTCGTCCGCGCAGGCAAGGAGATAATAGGCGCCCGGCACGATTCCGGCGGGGACCTTGACGGTGACCGTTCCGGCCGAGGTCGCGCCGGAGGCGAGGGCCGGCACCGCGCGGTTGCCGGTCAAGAGTTTATCGGTCGCACTCTTGAGTGTATCGGTGGAGAAGTAGTACCGGGTGGTGGAAATCCCGGATGCGGCCGCCCCCTGGTTGAAGACGGTATCGGTCACCGCAAAACCGGCCCCCAACACCACCGCGGACGGCGGATTGTTCACCGCCGTTTCGGTGAAGTCGATGCCGGCCACCAGATTGGTCGGCACAACATAGCCGCTCGCCGCGCTCGCCAGCTCCGTTGTGCCGGCAAACATGCAGGCGATCTGTTGCGCCGGAACCCGATCAGGCCGCAAAACACCTTGAAACGATCCATCCTTGGCAACCGTCACCACCTGCTTTGACGGATCGAGAAAGCGGCCGTCGGCCACCCCCACGATCAAGACCGGCCAAGGTTGCTCCGGGTGATAATATTTCGAGAGAACCGTACCGAAGTCGGGGGTGGCGAAAATCGCCGCTGACCCTGATGATTCCGTTCGGATCCCGAAACGCCCGGCACTTCACCTTCACCGGGGCCAGGACACGCGCCTCCACCCGAACACCGCCGAGCGGTTTAAATTCCGGATGTTGATCTTTCGGATTGAGATCGTTCTTCAACAGCCGCAGGCTCGACGCGGAGACATCGACGCCGTAGACGCTGCCGATCGGCTGGCTGCTCCCCGGCTCGATCGTGATCGGAAGCTCGCGCATCTCGTTCGGTAAAAGCTCCACCCCCTGCACCCCGCCGTTGAAATCGACCTTCCAATCCGAAGGCAGGGTCGAGATATAGGAGAGATAAAATATTTTCTTATTCACCAGATCGTCGTTGCGCAACTTGATCACATGTTTGTAGGTGGCGCCGCCCGGCGCCCCCGGCGACACCGCTTGGAAGTAAGAGATGTTCTCCTGTTCGCGGTCACCGTCCTGGTTGCCGAGCACCAGTTCGCCCGCCACGTGATCCAGCTTCACGCGCACACAGGTGTGGAAGGCAAACGTGCCCGCGGCGATCTGCTCCGCCGTGACGGCGAAGTTCGGCGTCCACTCGACATAGACATCGACCGTGCCGCCGGCCGGAATGTTGGCCAGGCCCGGAAACTGCACGGGCCGACCGAACCCATGAGGGCCCAGCCCCTCGCCCCGGCGATGCCGAGCCCCGGCGGATCGGTGATCTCCCAGTGTGACCACCACGTTGGTCGCCGGACTGAGTGCCGACGTTGCGAACGCGGGCATAAAGCCGGTTGACCTGACCGACGGCAGGGTCGTCGCCATTGCCGGTCGGCACGGTGCCGCCGCTGCAGATCCGACCACGAGCCGTAGCGGTAGGTACCGTAGCCGTTGACCGGGCTGTCGACCCAGATATCCGTCGTCTCCCAGGTATTGCCCGGCGGCGAGGTCCAGGGATTGAGCATCACGTCGGGCTGCAAGGCTGCTTCTCATTGCAGCGCACGCGTATCCCCTGTAGTTGTCGACGTCGAGCTTCCTTATGCGGATGACGACCCATCGTCACGCCGCCGCCCGTGAAGCTCTGCCCCTCCTGCCAGAGCGCATTGCGATTGCAGCCCCCGGCCGTGCAGATGCAGCTCGGCGACTTGCCGCAGGCCGATCACGTTGACCCACGGGTCCGCTGCCCTCGCTCACGCGCTCGATCATGATCCCTTCGGCCGGAATCCCGTCGGGGTGAAATCGGCGTTTAAGTCATCGCCGAGCACTTGGCGGCGCACGCTGACCATGTAGTAGAACGAGCCGTGATCTGCACTTTCACGGCCTGGATGTTCGGCGTTGGCGTTCGGGTCATACTCCATCGCCCACAGGCTCCGCAATCCCTGGCCGTTGTCACCCGCTCGGATTGGTACACTGGAGTCTGGTATTTCGACGGCGGCAGCCAGCCCGGAAAGCCCGGTGTGGCCTGCTTCTCGAACGGCCCGGTCTGGCCGGGATAGTTGCCGTCCATGAGCTCGAAATTATTGTTGTAGTTGCTGGGATGCGCAGGGCCCGCCTGCTGGAACGCATGGCCCATCTCGTGCGCCCAGCGTCCCCAGACCTGCACCGATCGCTATCGCTCGGGTTTTCGCTGAAGATCGCGCAGCCGACGTATTTCACCGTCCCGCCCGGCCCCATCGGCAGATTGCACTTGGTCGCCTGGCCGCGGTGGAACTGGGCCGGATTGGTCTCCGCCATCACCACCATCACTTCATCGACATTCGTCCAGTCGAGACCCGCCGGGGAGTCGGCGATCGCATCGGCGAGAACCTTGTCGAACTTTGCCGCCGTTCGAGAGATCCCCGTCCCCGAAATCATCGATATAGGCGCTGCGGTCGTCCGGGAGCTGGAAGAGATCCGACACCACCGAGTCGATTGTGATGTTGCTGTACGACGTATTCTGCCAAAGGGTATCGAGGTTCCCAAAAAACCCTTGAACCTGCGCGAGAGAGTACCGCGAATTCGCCGCATAATCGGCAAAATGGACCCGGAGGACCATCACCTTCTTGGTCCCGGTTACCGGCGCCGCATAACCGAGGGTAATCCTGGAGATGCTGATCGCGAAGAATACTGCGAGCGCCAGAAAAAAGAGCGATTCCCGACAACGCCGATCCCAATGGGATATCGACCGATTCTTTTTCATTGTTTGATCCTCCTTGATTCGTTGTGATTCGTCGACATTGCCGAGGAAGGAGCCTGCGCTCCCCGTAGAGACCGGCAACATCCGAAATGGATGGCTTCAGTGACTGCGGGGGGCTCATTGCAACGTCGGGACCAGAAAAAGGAGGGTTCTATTTTGTGGATTCTTTCCGGGAATATCGTTTCGGATACAATCGGTGTATCTCTATTTAAGAAGGGGGGGTCTTACGTGAAGGACAAGATCGGCGGGAAGTTGATTCGTGGAGGAAGGGTGAACTCGATCCGGATCGATCTTTCCGGATGGAAGGGTCTCATTCCAAAACCTCAATGGCCGGCCTGAGCCTTCCCCCACAGTTCCTCGAGACGCTGATCCCGTCCGCAAAGATAACGATAAAACTTGTAGCGGACCGGACTCTTTTTATAGAAATCCTGGTGATAATCCTCCGCCGGATAGAATTCGGAGGCGGCGGTGATCTTCGTCGCGATCGGCTCTCGAAAGCGCCCTGATTTCTCGATGGCCGCTTTCGACTCCTCCGCCAGACGCTTCTGAGTCTCTCCGTGATAGAAAATTTCGCTCCGGTACTGCTCCCCGGAATCGCAAAATTGGCGGTTGATGGCGACCGGGTCGATATTCAGCCAGAAGATCGCCAGCAATTTGTCGTAACCGATGAGATCGGGATCATAAACGATCTGCACCGCCTCGGCATGTCCCGTTCCGCCGGCCGAGACCTGCTCATAGGTCGGATTCTCAACCCGGCCACCGGTATAGCCGGACGTCACGGAAACCACCCCCTTGAGCTGATCGAAAGGGGGGACCATGCACCAAAAACAGCCCCCGGCGAAGGTGGCAATCTCCGTCCGGGCGCCCGGCGCCGCGGCATTTTCCGACGGGTGCGCGGCCATCGGGGTGATGATCATCCACAACCCCATCACCCACCCCACCGCTTTTAAACCGAATGTTTTCATCAGTGTCCTCACGAATCGAGCCGATTCATCTTCGCTCTCGCGTTATCTTATCACAAAAACAAAGAGGGTTTCATCGCCTTCCCGTTGCAATGCAGCATCTTCGTGTCCGGGAAAAGCCGGCCGAACGACTTTGACGGTTGAGCCGCATTTTTTCTGTCGTTCAGGTATTTTTTTATTGCATATCCTTGTCTGGAATTGTAGAATACGACGGCTTTGATCCCACGATGGATTATTCATTATTTAGAGAAAATGGCCCGGCACCGCCATTGCTCGAATGCCAGGAGAGACCGATGCTCGTACACGGCCTAGAAAAACCGATCGGGAATGAGAAAAACCGTTCCCTGAACACAGACGAAGAGCTGTTTGATTATTTCTGGCAGCGGACGTATCAAATCGTCATGACGGCCATCCAGCAAACGGATGGAGGAAAACGGGGGCCGATCCAACGTTACTACCGGCAGGCCCTGGTCTATTTAGAAGGTCTTGAATTGATGATCCGTCACAGCGAGCTTGATCCGAAGTTGAGAGAGCAGGCGAAACTCGGGATGGGATCGTTTTTCAAGATCCTAGCCGAAATGCATTTGGTCGCAACACAACAAAAGAAAAAGAAAATCGTTGTTCCTTGAAATCGAACGAGGGAATGGATGGCTTTTTCAAAGCAGCGAATTTTGATCGGATTGATCCTGCTCCAGACGGTCGTCATTTTATTTCTGATTCACAAGGCGATCGCCATTCGAAACGGCGAGCTCTTCGCCCGGACCGAAGCCGACTATTATAAGAAAGCGTTGGAAGAAGTCTCCGAAAACGACGACGCTTTTCTCGACGAGATTCTTCAAGAGAGGGAAGATCTTCTCCGCGAATACAAGTCCACCCTGGAGATCGCGCGCCGACACGGGTTGAAGATCGGTTTATGGCCGCGCCGCGCGACGGCGCTCGAGCAGACGCTCTAAGTGCGCCGCCGCTTCGGCGGAGGTGAGGCGGATGCGGTCGCCGTGGCCCGGCAGCACCCATTCGAAGGGATGGTCGAGCAGCTTCGCGACCGACGTCAACAGGCGCTCCCCGTCCCACACCAACCGTTCCGGAGCGCCGAGCGCCCTCCGTTCGGGATCCCACCAGAGATGATCGCCCGAGAAGAGAAACCGCCGATCATAAAGCAGCGCCATGCTCCCCTCAGTATGCCCCGGAACCGGAATGATCTGAAACGGCTCCGAAACCACAATCGGCTCTTCTCCATCCACGACCCACTCCGCCCCCGGCGAAGCCGCCGCGTCGGCCCGGTGGATGATGCGCGTCGCCCCGAAATGCTCGGCGTAACGGGCCGAGTCGGCGACATCATCCTCATGCGTCAGAAAAATGGTGCGAATCCCCCCCATCTCCTCGAACGCATAAATCAGGCGCCCCACGTATCGGGGTGAATCGACCAGCCAATTGCCGTTGGGATGGCGGATGAAGTAGCTGTTCCCGCCGAACGACTTCTCCGAGTTGAATCCGTTATAATAGACCCCGTCTTCCAGAAGGAGCGGGAAACTTTTCATCGCCTCTTGCAGCCGCGGCTTGTCGCTCCGCTCCGTGCCGATCGAGCCGACCGGGCAGGCCAAGAGCGCTTGATACGCCTGAAGCAGCTCCGCGTCTCCCTCCGGCTGGCGCACCACCGCCGAATAGTCCCCCTCTTCTTTGAAGCTCTTTGGAGCCAGCTGCCGGCAGGTATCGCAGTTGATGCAGGTGGCGTCGACGAAGAAATTCCCGGCCACGTTGGTTGTAAGCCGTTTCTTGGGATGGGCCATCAATGACTCCGTTTAGAAGTGGAGCGGGTCCCGTGAAGGGCGATCTGCATGAGGAAGGGCGCGGCTCTCACCGTGTGTCTGGAAAATACTTTATTATAAGCGCGGCAAAAAGCTTGCGCAAGGTGTTTGGAGGAAGGGCTTCTCGGAAAGAACCGGGCGGCCGTTCTGTTAAAAATACTCAACCATTGTTTTCAAGTCGTTTGATATATTCGAACAGCTTAGGCTTTTCTTCCTCCAGGCGGCTAAAACGGATGCCGGCAGAGTAGTGGATCCCCCGCTGCGGAGGGTTTGTCCAGACCACCTCTCCTAATATCGATTCCGTCATCGTCTCCCGGGGATTGGCCGAAAAAACAAGCTGGACGAGGACCTGCTCCCCTTTCTGGAACTCCTCCGGACTCTTTATCCCGATGCCGTGTCTGCAGATGTCCTGGACGAAGATGTCTCTCGTTGACTCTACCCTGAGACGCGTCAGGCTGGAGACCGAAACGAATGGAACTCTCGATTGCCCCCTTCGATTGTGCACAAAGCCCTCCTGTGGAAAAAGATCAGACATTTTCATCCGTCATATCGAACAATCGAGAGCGGATGAAAGCCGCTTCTTTTGAATCAACAACTCAGTGGCCTCATCGACGGGGAGGGGGCGGCTGAAGAGATACCCCTGCATCTCATCGCACCCGATCGACCGGAGATAGGCGAGTTGCGCTTCGGTTTCGACCCCCTCCGCGATCGCCTTCAGGCGAAGGGAGTGGGCCATCGCGACGACGGTCCGGGCGATGACGGCGTCGTTCGGATCGGTGGTCATATTATGGATGAAGAGCTGATCGACTTTGAGCTTCTCGATCGGAAAACGCTTGAGATAGGCCAGCGAAGAGTACCCGGTGCCGAAGTCATCGATGGAGAGATGAATCCCCATGGCGGCCAGCTCGCGAAGCATGCTGAGAATGCTCCGCTCCTTTCCCATCAATACACTCTCCGTCAATTCGAGCTCCAAGAAGCCCGGATCGAGAGCGGTCTCCTTCAGGACGCGGCGGACCGTCTCCACCAAATTGTCCTGATGAAACTGGCGCGCGGAGAGATTGACGGCCACCCGCATCGACGGAAAGCCTGCCTCCTGCCAGGCTTTATTTTGAGCGCAGGCGGCGCGCAAAACCCACTCCCCGATCGGAATGATCAGGCCGGTCTCTTCCGCCAACGGAATAAATTCAGCCGGTGAGATCAGCCCAATCTCCGGCCGGCGCCAGCGGACGAGGGCTTCGAATCCGATGATCTCTCCCGTCTTCAGATTCACCTGCGGCTGAAAATGGAGAAGGAACTCCTCCCGCTCCAACGCCTGACGCAGCGCGCTCTCGAGCAACAAGCGCTCATATCCCTTTGCATTCATGCTCGGGCAGTAACAGCGGAGGGTATTTCTCCCTTGCTCTTTGGCCCGGTAGAGGGCGATGTCGGCATGCCTTAAAAGGGTCTGCGCGTCGCCCCCGGCATGCGGGTAGACGGCGATCCCGATGCTGGCGGTCACAAAGAGCGCCCGGCCGTCGAGAGGGAACGGCGGGTTGAGGGAAGAGGCGATCCGGCCGGCGATTTGAATCGCGGTCTCATCGCTGTCCAATTGCGGGAGAAGAACGGCAAACTCGTCTCCCCCCATCCTGGCGACGGTGTCCCCTTCCCGAACGCAGCCCATGAAGCGGGCCGCCGCCCCCCGCAGCAGCTCGTCTCCGATTGCATGGCCGAGGGTATCGTTGATCACTTTGAAGCGATCGAGATCGACCAAAAGGACCGCAAGTTTCTCTTCGCCTCGACGGGCCTGCGCCACGGCGATCGAGAGGCGATCTTCGAACAGAAGCCGATTTGGAAGACCGCTCAGAGCGTCGTGGTAAGCCTGGTGCTCGATCCGCTCCTCCGCTTTTCTCCGTTCAATGGCGGCGGCAAGCACATTCGCGATCGATTGGAGAAAGAGCACATCCTCCTTGCCGAAGGTTCGCCGCCGCTTTGTGTGCACCCCCAAGACCCCCTGCGGATAATCTTGCCCGGGGATCAGAACACTCATTCCGCTGACCACCTGATGATCGCGCAGCATCACCGGGTTAAAACGGGTCTCGGTCTCCAGATCTTCCACCACCACCGGTTCGTTGCAGGCGAGGGTGTAGGCGGCCTGTGAGTTCTCCAGAATGCCGAGCGTCGCCCGTCCGACCAGGCCCTCTTTCCAGCCGACCCCGGCCGTCAGCAAAAATGCGCTCCCGTCCGGAAGCGGCTCGAGCACCTTGCAGTATTCCACCTCCAGCGTCTTAGCGACCAAGGCGACCGCCTCATTCATCAATGCAGGGAGCGCCATTCCCGAAAGGGCCCGCTGCCCCAGCTCCGCGATGACCGCCTGGCGCCGGGCGCGGGCGCGGAGGAGTTCATTGGCCTGCTTCCGCTCGATCGCATAAGGAATCGCGTGGGCCAGAAGGTCGCCGCTGATCCTTCCTTTCACCAGATAATCTTGAGCTCCCTTCTGAATCGCCTCGACCGCGACCTTCTCATCGCTCAGTCCGGTAAGGATGATGATCGGGATGCCGGGCGCGGCGCTCATCAACCGGCCGAGTGACTCGAGCCCCTGCGCGTCGGGCAGGGAGAGGTCGAGAAGGATAATGTCGGGCGACGCTTCGCGAAGAGACCGGAGCGCCGCAGAGAGCCGGGTACTGCATTTAAAAGAAAGGGGAAACCCCTTCACATCGGAGAGCATCTCCTGGACAAGGCGGGCGTCGCCCGGATTGTCTTCAATCAGCAAGGCGTTGATCCGCTTCGATTCCATTTTTTTTCTCCTTTCCTCCGAATCGGTTGCCGCAGCGGCGCCGGCGCTTTTAAACCGGTCCCGATCGAAAAATGACTCCTGGTTCTCGATACAACCGGAACGCCTTGATCCCTCAATCGGACCGGGCGACGCCGCATCACCCGCTTTGGGATGGAGGAAATCTGATCTGCTTATCGCTTACTGTCTCGGAGAAGAAGCAGAAGGTGTTTTTGCCCTGCTCTTTGGCGCGGTAGAGCGCGCTGTCCGCGTTTCTTAACAGCGTTTCGGCATCCTGCCCCGCATGAGGATAGAGAGCGATCCCGATGCTGGCGCTGATATTCAACGCTTGGCCGGCGATCTGGAAGGGGGGGATAAACGCTGAGATGATCCGCTCCGCCACCCCGGTGACCTTCTCAAGGGTGTCGATTTCGGGAAGCAGAACCGTAAACTCGTCCCCTCCCATCCGGGCAAAGGTGTCTCCCTCCCTCACACACGCGGAAATCCGCTCGGAAACGACCTTGAGTAAATGATCACCCACCGGATGCCCGAGCGTGTCGTTGATCTCTTTAAATCGATCAAGGTCGAGGAACATCAGCGCCACCATGCCGTTGTGCCGCTCGGCCTGAGCGAGCGCCAGCGAAAGATGATTTTCCATGAGAGAACGATTCGGAAGTCCGGTCAGCGCGTCATAGTAAGCCCGGCGCTGGATCAGTTCCTCCGCCCGTCTGCGCTCGATCGCCGTCGCCAGCATGTTCGCAACGACTTGGAGAAAACCGACCTCTTCTTCAGTGAAGCAGGGGCGATCGACGGGAAGCGCCGTCAGAGCGCCGAAAGGCCTGCCCGCGCCGGGAATGATCACGCTGATTCCTCTGATTGCTCCCTGCTCGCTCAGGACGGTCGGAGCGGGAAATGGAACAGAGACCGGAAAGTTCTCGCACCCTGTCGGAGCGTTTTCCAGAAGGGTTGCTTCCCCCCGTGTTTCAGAATGTTGCACCGCATCGCCGGCTCGCATCTGCCCCTCTTTCCATCCGGCCCGAAAAAGAAGGGTCTTCCCGTCGGGGAGGAGTTCTAATATTTTGCAATATTCCGTTTTAAGGGCGTGGGCGACCAACGCGGCTGTTTTGTCAAAAAGCAGAGAGAGGTCTATCCCGCCGAGGGCATCCTGGCCCAGTTCGGCAAGAACCTTCTGCTGTCGGGCAAAAGCGCGGAGCGATTCCTCGGCCTGTTTTCGCTCCGTGATATTGCAGCTGATCCCGATAATGCCGATGACCTCCCCCTGGTGATTGCGCCAAGGTCCCTTTGTCGAAAGATAGGTCTGTGTGGTGGCGTTGATTGTGACGACCTCTTCAAAGGTTTTCGTCTCGCCTGCGCTCATGATTCTGCGGTCATCCTCCGTGATTTTCATCGCTGTCTCATACGGCAATAGTTCAATATCATTTCGCCCGACGATTTCTTCGAAAGATCTTCCGAAAACACGGGCCACCGTCGAATTGACCATCACGTATCGACCCTGGAGATCCTTCATATAGACCGCATCGGTCGTCCCTTCAATGACGGCGCGGAGGAGTTGATGGTTCTCTTTGAGCGCCTGCTCGTCCCGTTTTCGTTCGGTGACGTCCATCATGGCGCCGATCATTCGGATCGCCTTTCCCTTCTCATCCCGAACGACATAGCCGCGGTCAAAAACAATCGCATCGCTCCCGTCGCTCCGTCGAAAGCGGTACTCGTCCGACCAAGACGCTTCCCCCCGATCGATCGCGGCATGAATGTGCGAGAGGACCCGCTCTTTGTCTTCCGGATGAATCCGGTTGCTCCACGACTCGATCCCCTGCTCGATCTGCTCGGTTTTATATCCGAACAAAATTTTAAAACGCTCGTTCCACCAAAGGACATTCGAAATAAGATCCCAATCCCAGACCACATCGTTGGTCGCGCGCGCGACCAGGTTGAAACGCTCTTCGCTCTTCCGAAGCGCCTCATTGCCGATCTTTCGCTCGATCGCGTGGGAGACGGAGTGCGCCAAAAGGTCCGGCGTCATTTTGTCCTTGATTAAATAATCTTGCGCCCCATCGCGAATTGCTTTCGCGGCGATCTCCTCATCGCTCAAGCCGGTGAGAATGATGATCGGCGTGCCGGGCGCTTCGGTCCGGACTCGCTCGAACGAATCAAGCCCGTTGGAATCGGGAAGAGAGAGATCGAGGAGGAGAATGTCGGCCGGTTCTCGGTAAAACCGCTTCAGGCCGGTCGAGAGCCGATCACACCACTCCACGCAGAGGGAAAGCCCTCTAACGCGGGAAAGAACGCCTTGGACCAATTCGGCGTCAGCCGGATCGTCTTCAATCAGTAAGATCTTGATCTGTTTCGATTTCATTTTCTCTTGAAACGGTCAAATTTTTCTACGGCGTCGGCAAGCGCCGGCGGAAGGAATTTCTATTGGAATACGAATCAAGAATAACGGTCAACAAGGTTTCCCTTGACTGTTACCTGGCGGTTCAGCCACATCACATAAAGCGCTTCGGCCGTCTTGGAGAGGGTTGGATTGACAAAGGTCGTGACCTCCTTGCCCGACGGCAATTGGATCACCTTGACCGAGACCAATGGATCGGGATCTTTGGGCGTCTGTGTTCCCGGCCGGTCTGTTCCGATCCCCTTCAAGAGGTCGTCCGCCCCGGACATCGCCTTCTGTGGAAAAACCGGATCGCGAACCGAGTGAGCCAATCGATCCGGTTGAAAGTCCTTTGCCGACGAGATGTCCTTCAACGCATTGATCATCCGCTCTCCTGCACGATACAGAAGCAAGACCGCATCGCATCCAAGCGGGCCGGTCCGACGCCGACCTCCCTGAGGTTTGCATCCCTCATACGTTTCTAGAATAATCGTTCGATGCTGAAACGATACGATGATCTTCCCTGAAATCATTTATGCCGTGAAAATGAACGATCCGCAATAAGGCCATGTCTGAGTTCAATTGGCGAAATGCCTGAGAGGGAAGACGATGACGAAACTTTCCATAATGATAAAAAATTAAGCATTCCATCGGTTCATGCTTTTGGCGATAGCTTTCTGGGACGTTTTTTTAAGTCGCCCGGAGCGGTTCCCCTGTTTAACATGTAGATCAGCTCCTCTGAAGGAAGAGGGTGGCCGATATGGTATCCCTGAATCACATCACACCCGAAGGCCTCCAGGAGATCTTTCGTAAATTCATCCTCCACCCCTTCTGCGATGACTTCGAGCCCCAAGCTGTGTCCCATATTGATAATGGAGTGAACGATGACGATATCCCCTTTATTCCCGAGGTCCACGATGAAAGACTTGTCGATTTTGATCTTTTGCACCGGCAGTTTTTTAAGATAGCTCAGAGAGGAGTACCCTGTGCCGAAATCGTCAATGACAAGAGAAATACCCATTGCATTAAGACGCCCTAAAACCTGCATCGAAATCGCCGGGTTGACCATGATCATACTTTCCGTAATTTCGAATTCCAGGAGGGACGGCTCAAAACGTCCGGGTTGAATCAACTCTGCAACTTGATCGGGGAACCGCGGCTCCTGCAAGTTCTTCGCCGACAGATTCACGGAAACAGACAAGTTCAACCCCGCCTTCTTCCACTCTTCGTATTCATTGCAAACGGTTTTGAGAATCCACTGTGTAAACGGTTTGATCAATCCGGTCTGCTCCGTCAGGGAGATGAACCGATCCGGCGCGATCCAGCCGAGTTGGGGGTCGAGCCATCGGGACAACGCTTCCACCCCGATCACCCGGTTCTTTGTGAGACTCCACTGAGGCTGATAATACAATTCCATCTCTCCATGCTCGATGGCATGGCGCAGCTTTCCCATCAGCATCAGCTGGCAGGGATTGCTCTTCTCATGCTCGGGAAGATAGATCCGATAACCCCCTCCCGCTTGTTTGGCCGCATACATCGCCTTGTCCGCCCGCTGGAAGAGACCATCACACTCCCCTCCATGGTCGGGATAGATCGCAATCCCGATGCTCACCCCCACTTCGACCGTCGCTTCTTTCAATACGAAAGGCGCCTTGAAAGCTTTCAAGATCTTTCGAGCCGCCAGGCCGGCGCCTTCAAGGCGGGTGTTCGGCAGCAGGATCGCAAATTCATCCCCCCCACACGGGCGATGGTGTCGGATTCCCGCAGGCACCTTCGCATGCGCGGTCCGATTTGCTGCAGCAAAAGGTCTCCGTAATGATGACCGAAGGTGTCGTTGACCTCTTTAAACAGGTTCAGGTCCATCAACAACAAGACCAGCGGTCTTCTTTCGCGTTGGCCGATGAGAATCGCCTGCTGCAGCCGGTCGTAAAAAAGGGCTCGATTCGGAAGGTCGGTGAGGATATCGTGATAAGCAAGATGGTGAATCCTTTCTTCCATCCGTTTCCGCTCCCGTCGCCCCGCCGCCTCATGCAACTCCCGTTTCACGGCCGGGAGCAACCGTTTCAGATTGCCTTTCATGATGTAATCCTGCGCGCCGGCTTTCATCGCCGCCACCGCCGTATCCTCCCCGATCGTGCCCGAGACGAAGATAAACGGCATGTCGAGCCCTCTTTCTCTGACGAGTAACAGGGCATCCGTTCCCAGGAAACGGGGCATCGTATAATCTGAAAATACAATGTCCCACGATTGTTTGTTGAGAGCGGCGATGATTGTTTCGGAGGTTTCGACTCGCTCGAACGCAAGCTCAAAACCGCCGCGGCGCAGTTCTCCCATAAGCAGATCGGCGTCCTCTTCGGAATCTTCGACGATCAACACACGAAGCGGTATCCCCATTCCAGCCCTTTCTTTTAAAATGCCAAGACGGACTTTATTCAGGATTTTTGCTAAAACAGCCCGGTCGATGGATGTTTCGGTGAAATCTGGGAGTCTGGATCAGGCTAAATCATATATGACCCAACCGTCGACATTCGACAATCGGGTTGTGCCTGAATTCGATGGGAGGAATACCTTAGAGAGAATGGCGAAAATTTACTGAATAATACGAAGAAAATGCGGACGGTTACTCGGGAGTGATCAGGCCCATTCGGATGGCGCAGCGGACCAGACCGGCGATATCGTATATTCCGAGCCGCTTCATCAACTGGGCGCGATGGGTCTCGATCGTCTTGACGCTCAGATCGAGTTGATGGGCAATCTCTTTGGTGCTCTGCCCTTCCGCGATCATCTGCAAAATTTCGCGCTGGCGGTGGGTCAGCTCATCGGCCGCTTTATATCCTTGGGAGACCCGATGAACATAATCCCCGATGACCTGCTTTGAAACCGGCGGGCTGAGATACATTTCGCCGCGCATCACCGCCCGGATCGCCTGCTCCAGCTCCTGTGTCGCGGCGTCCTTCAACAAGTAGCCGGAAGCGCCGGCTCTTAATCCCTGCAAAACATGCTCTTCGCTGGAATACATCGAGAGAATAATCACCCGGATCTCCGGGAATTCTTTTTTGAGATGGGCGGTCGCTTCCAACCCGTTTAAACCTTTCATCGCAATATCCATCAGAACCATGTCGGGATGATGGACCTTGACCAACGCCAGCGCCTCCCGGCCGTCGTGCGCCTCCGCGACCACCTGGACCCCCTCCAGCCCTTCCAGGAGCAGCCGCATCCCGGCGCAAACCAGTTTGTGATCATCGACCTGCAATACCCGAATGAGGTTCATCGTTTTCTCCGCTTTGACTGTTTTTTTTGAGCCGTATCGGCCAATTGAAAGATGGCGCGGACCTGCGTTCCTTCACCGGGTGCGGAATCCAGTTCCAACCGCCCTCCGGCCAATTCGGCCCGTTCCTGCATTCCGACCAATCCCAGGCTCATCCCTTGTATCGCCCGGCTGCGGGCGGCCCCGACGTCAAACCCTTCACCATCATCTTCGACCGTAAGATGCAGTTCATTCTCTCGCTGCCGTAATTCAATCGAGACCTCGCTGGCATGCGCATGGCGGATCACGTTGGTCAGCGCTTCCTGCGCGACTCGAAAACAGGCGATCTCAAGCTCCGGAGGAAGCCGGGCCGGAAGCGGATCGGCCGAAAAGTTGGAAATCAAGTTTGCAGCATGCGCTTGCCGGTCCAAATGCCAGCGCAATGTGGCGACCAACCCCAACTCGTTGAGTTCCGGGGGGTGCAGAGCGAGCGAGAGGTTACGCACTTGCGAAAGGGCCTGATCCACCATTTGGATACATTCCTCCATGCGCCGATCAGAGAGGCGCTTCGACCCGTGCAGCTGGAGTTTGATGGCCGTCAGGGACTGTCCGATCTCGTCATGAAGCTCTCGGGCAATGCGACGCCGTTCGGTCTCTTGCGCTTCCAGCAGCTGACCGGAAAGACTCCGTAAACGCTTGGCATACTCGGTCAAAGCATCCTCGGCCCGCTTCCGCTCGGTGATGTCTATCATCGCGCCGATCATCCGGACCGGCTTTCCATCTTGAACATGGACGACGTAGCCGCGGTCCAAAATGTTTGCATAACTTCCGTCGGCCCGGCGGAAACGATACTCGGCCGACCAGAATTGCCCGCCATGCTCGATAATGGCGTGTGTCCCGGCAAGGACCCGTTCTTTGTCCTCGGGGTGAATCCGGGTTGTCCAGGACTCGATTCCGGACTCGATCTCCCCGGTTGTATAGCCGAAGATGATCTTAAAGCTCTCGTTCCACCAGAGATTATTTGTGGCAAGATCCCAATCCCAAATGACATCATTGGTGGCACGCGCGATCAAGTGAAACCGCTCCTCGCTCTTCCGGACCGCCTCCTCCGATTTCTTTCGCTCGGTGATGTCCGATACGATTCCGTCGGCATATCGGAGCCCCTCCTTCTGGTAAGTCATGACCGCCCGATCGTTGATCCAGATCCACTCTCCGTTTTTCCTTTGGACCCGGTACTCGACGTCGAACTTTTGGCTTTTAGAGAAGAGCGATTTAAAGGCCCGCGCGACCCGCTCGCGATCTTCCGGATGAATCCGGCCGAATGTTAAAGTCAAGCCGTCGGAGCAAATCTCTTCAGCAGTGTAGCCGACGATCTTTTCGATATTTTGGCTGATGAAGACCGGTTGTCCGTCTTGCCTCACCCGCCACGCAGCGTCGGGAATGTTCGCAATCAGTGATCGGTATCTCTCTTCGCTCTCACGAAGGGTCTCTTCCGCTTGTTTTATTTTTGTAATATCTTTCGCGACGCCGGCCAATGAGGTGGCGCGGCCGAGGGAGTCGGCGCTGACCATGCCGCTCGCCTGGTGAATCCGCATCAGTCCATCGGCTCCGATGATCCGGTAGGTGAGGTCGAAAGAAGAGCGCTCGCGGATCGCTTTTTCGGTGGCCTGCTCGACCGCTTCACGATCCTCAGGATGAATGAGCTGAAGCAGCGTCCTATAACAGGGGATAAATTGCTTCGGGTCGACACCGCAAATCGAGTAGAGTTCGTCCGACCAGGTGACGGTGTCCGTCAGCAGGTCCCAGCTCCAGCTTCCGAGTTGTGCAAGTCGCTGCGCCTGCGACAGTTGCCTCTCCCTGCGCGCCAATTTTTCCTGGGATGTTTTGAGAAGGGTGATGTCGTGCACCGACGCCAAGTAACCGACCGGAACCCCCCGGGTGTCTACCAGGGGCGAAACCAGGAGCGAGACGGGGAACCGCTCCTCGTTGCGACGGCGGAAGATCAGCTCCACCGGTCCGGGCTTGATCATGCCGCGCATGTGATTCTCGAATATATGACAGATCAGGTCGATCTGCTCGGGAGGCCAAAAAATAAAAGGAGGGGTCGCCCCGTTCAATTCTTCCGGACTCCAACCGACCATTTTACAGAATGATTGATTTACGTAGGTTTGGCGGCCGGTTGTATCAACGGCCATGACCCCGGCCGGCATCGCCTCTTCAATCGCTTTTCGAAAGGCGTGCTCGGCGCGCAGGGCCTCCTCCGCTTGTTTCTGCTCGGTGATGTCGTTACCGAACGAAATGGTGGCGACGACCTTCCCGTCGATCTTTACCTGATTGTTCTGCCATAGGATGTAGCGCTCTTCCCCCGTTTTGGTGAGGATCGGATTCTCAAAGGTCTTCGGCGCCCCGCCGGCAAGAAGCCGATTAAACTCTTCCCAGACGCGAGGGTATCGATCTTTGGGCACCAGTATTTCAAACCAGTTCTTCCCTTTCAGCTCTAAGAGGGTATAGCCGGTGATTTTTTCGGCCGTTTCGTTAAAAATGTCGATCTTCCCCTCCGCATCCAGACTGAGGATGATGACATTGGCCGTCTGTATCAGGTTCTCGGAAAATTCCTTTGCCGCCCGCAGCGCTTCCTCCGCCCGCTTGTGTTCGGTGACGTCGCGGTTTGCGCTCACGTATCCGGTGATTCTCCCCGATTCGTCCCGGAGGGCGATCGTGTATCCCTGGATATGGATTTGCGTGCCGTCTTTGCGAGTATGGACCAGATCCGCGTGATAATATCCCTTTTCTGAGATCGCTTGAAGCGCTTCCGAACGTTGGATGTCGGTGAGTTCCGAGCGAACGGCATCATACATTTTCCGCCCGAGCACTTCTTCGGCTTTCCAGCCGTAGATCTTTTCGGCGGCAAGATTCCACGCCGTCAGGGTCAACTGATCATCCGTTGCGAGAATCGCGTCTCCGACGTGCGTGAGCAGGTTCGCCTGGTAGGCCAGCCGTGCCTCGGCCTGTTTGCGCTCGGTGATATCTTGCAGCAACGCCACGAAGTATTCGATGGAGCCGTCCCCCGCCTCAGGCACTTCACCGACATCGTGCCGTGAATGACACGGCCGTCCTTGTGAATAAACCGTTTGTCTATCGAATAGCCGTCCATCTCCCCGGCGACAACCCGGTTGAATAAAGCCACATCGGAAGCCAGATCGTCCGGACAGGTCATCTCCTCCCAAGTCTTCTGTAACAGCTCACCGCGTTCGTACCCTAAGATCTTACAGAGCTGGTCGTTGACCTCGATAAAACCTTTGTTCGGCGCGGTCATCGCCATGCCGACCAGCCCCAGTTCAAAGTAGCGCCGGAAGCGCTCCTCGCTGGTCCGCAGCGCTTCCTCCGCCCGCTTGCGTTCGGTGATGTCTTGCAAAATACACGCGACGCGATCGATGCCGGCGGACCCCTCGACAGGAAAATAAGAAATAGACAAGTCCCTTTCGCCCAGCTTCGGATAGCGGTACCTTAACTCGTATTTGACGACGTTGCCTTGCAAACACTCATCCAATTTTTTCTTAGCCACTTTCTCGAAGACACCCGGGTTCAATACTTCCGGAACCAAACGCCCCACGAGCTGCTCTTTTGTGAGGCCCCGATAGTTCAGGAACGCGCGATTCGCGAGCAGGTAACGGTAGTCCCGGTCGACCACCACGATCATCTCTTCCAAACCTTCCACCGCTTTTTCATATTCCCGAAGCCTCTCCTCCGTCCGCTTCTGCTTCGCGATGTCTTCTTCCAGCGCCTCATAAAGACGGGCGTTTTCAATGGCCACCGACGCCATTTGCGCCATCTGGACCAAAATCGCCTCGTCCTGTTGGGTAAACTCCCCCTCCTCTTTATCGGACAACTGAATCAGGCCGATGTTCCTCCCGTCTCTCCCCACAAGGGGGCGGCAAGCCATCCGCGAAGCGGCGGATGTCCGCCGACATGCGGCCCGTATTCGCGCCATTTAGGATGGGCTTCCAGCTCGGCCTGCGTCATCCGCATCGGGCGGTTGGATTGACAGACAATCGAGTATATTCCCGAGCCGTCGGGCCGTCCGCCAAATTTCCGAAAAGTCGAATATTTATCCGACAAAGAAATGCTGTTGATCGCCTGCTCCCAATTTTCGTTGACCGTCATTCCCGTCACCGACATGTGCGCTCCGATGATCTCCCGGGCCTTCTCGGTGACGATCTTCAGCGTTTCATCCAACGACAGCGCCGAATTCATCGCCAGAGAGGCGTCGGCCAATCCTTGAAGCTGGGCGGCGTGACGATCCCGTTCCATCTCGGCCCGCCTGCGCTCCGTCACATCGTAGGAGACCCCGATGATTCCGACCAATTCTCCTTTTTCATTTCGAATCGGCGTGTCGATGACCATCGCGGTAAACGAAGAGCCGTCGCGTCGGCGAACGAGAAACTCCCCTTCCACCCTTCGCCCCGCGCGAGCAGATTCATGATCTCGCCGGCTTGATCAAGAGAAAGATTGGAAGGGGTGATCTCCATAATGTTTCGACCCAACACCTCCCCGGCGGACCAGCCGTATAATTTTTCTGCAAAACGGTTCCAGTAAAGAATGACCCCGGCGATATCGGTCGCGATGACCGCCTGTTCGACCACGTCGAGCAGGTTGGCCTGAAAACGGATCCGCTCCTCCGACTCTTTGCGCCGGGTGATATCGTTAAAGAGAATGGCGACCTTTCGCTCTTCAGGCGCGCCGACACGGAAGGCGTAAACATCATACCAGCGGCCCAGCGCTTCGGCGCGGTTTTCAAAACGGACCGGGACCCCGGTCAGAGCGACCCGGCCGTAAATCTCGAACCAGTGTTCTTCATGCGCGGGGACCAGCGATCGCATCTTTTTACCGACCGCGTTCCGGAGATCGGTCTGTTTTTCGAAGACCGAATTGACCTCCAAAAAGCGGTAATCGACCGGTTTTTGGCGCTCGTCGAACAGCACTTCGATCACGCAAAAACCCTCGTCGATGGAATTGAACAACGTTCGGTAGCGATTCTCGGATTCGCGCAAGGCCATTTCCGCCCGCTTGCGCTCGGTGATGTCCTGTATCTGCTTCACAAAATAGGGGGGATTTTCTCCGGCGCGGCGGACGAGCGTCGCGCTGACATTGGCCCAGACGGTCCTCCCCTCTTTATGGAAAAAACGCTTCTCCATGGTGAACGAATCGCGCTCCCCCGACAGAAGGCGTTGAAACCCTTCCAGGGTCGGCTGAATGTCGTCCGGGTGGGCGGCCGACTGGAAATTCGCTCCGATCAGCTCTTGCTCGGAATATCCAAGCATCCGGCAAAAAACATGATTGACCCTGAACCAGCGGCCGTCGGGGTGAATCAACGCCATGCCGATCGGCGCGTGATCGAACGCGCCCCGGAATTGCTCTTCGCTCAGACGCAGCGCCTCTTCGGCGCGCCGGCGCTCGATCGTCTCTTTTCTCAGCGCTTCGTTGGCCGCCGCCAATTCTCGCGTCTGGTCCAGGACCCGTTGTTCGAGCTCTTTGCTCACCCCTTCCCTCTCTCCGAACCGCTTGCAAAAATAAAAAACCCAAGGATTCCAAAAATCCCTGGGTTCGATATGGGCGATGTCCCGATAACGGCCGACACTAATCTAACCATCCATGACACCTCTTGACAAACCGACCCTGAGTGGACCACCCCAGGGACAAGCTGTCGCCGCAATTATTACAGTTTTAAAAGGAGTGTCAATCGGAAGATCTCCGTGGATTGAAAGAGGGAATTTATTCCTGCTAATGCTAATGTTCGACTGGAGCGCGGCTTCGACTCTCGTAATCGTCACATGAGAGACTTCTTCAAAACTCCCGCATCAATACGCTTTTCCTGACAAGGGGCATTGACACGCGATCCTCGTCTCATATATTGTGCCCACGGACGGGATGGCGTCTAAGAACAAGTTCGCAGAGATGGAAACCCGATTGAGAATACAGGGAGGTGGATACGAATGGCAACCAAAACAACCGTTGAAGATCTGAAACAGTTCCCCCTTTTTCACAGTTGACGGTCGATGAGCTCCGGTATCTTGTCCAGAAGCTGGAAGAGCGGGAGTATAAGAAAAATGAAGTCATCTATAAAGAAGAGGACCTCCCGGGCATTTTGTATTTGGTGCAGCGAGGGTCGGTGGAGATCACAAAGAAGACCCCCAGCGGCCATCGGCAGATCATCGCGACCGTTCCCTCCGGACAATTCTTCGGAGAGCTCTCGTTCTTCGTGAGCCGGCGGCATGCGTCCCGGGCAAAAGTCACCGCGGACGGTTTGGTGCTTCTGCTCCATCGGTTCGTTTACGACGAGATGGAGAAAGAGCAGCCCGCGCTGGTCCATCAGCTCTTGAAAGAGATCATCCTGAAGATGAGTGCCAATCTGGACGCGATGAACGATCTCTTCTTGCAGACGATCAACTACACCTTTTACGGGGGCGGCAAGGCGGGAACGGTCGAGGAGGAGGATTAAAGGACCCGTTCATTCCGTCGGAATCAGGTGAACCGAGGAGGCTTTGATCACCGCCGTGATCTCCGCGCCCGGCCGGAGAGAGAGTTCCTCCACCGCTTGACGGGTCACCAGCGCCGTCAGGGAGAAGCCGCAATCGATCACCACGCGGACCTGCGCGCCGACTGGAATGCACTCTTGTATGAAGCCGACGAGGCGATTGCGCGCGCTACTCTGGGCCGGCGCACCCCGTTCCAGAATCACTTCTTCGGCGCGGACCGAAACGAAACAGCGCCCGCCGGGAGGCGCCTCTCCGACGGCGATGATTCGTCCTTTTCCGACCTCCAGTATCACCCGCTCTTCCGAAGCAAGGATCACCTGCGCCGGCAACAGGTTCTCCACCCCGACGATCTTCGCCACCTCGGGACTGGCCGGTCTGCTGAAAAGGTCGAGCGGGCGGCCCCGTTGAAGAATCACCCCTTCCGAGAGAATGATCAAATCTTCTCCCAACGTCATCGCATCAACGATGTCATGGGTGACGACCAATGCCGTCGCCCGCTCCTCCTCAACCCATCGCCGCACCTCAGCGCGAACGAGCGCCCGCGTGCGAAGATCGAGCGCGGAGAACGGCTCATCGAGCAACAATAAACGCGGCTTGGGCGCAAGCGCCCGCGCCAGGGCCACCCGTTGCTGCTCCCCCCGAGAGGGCCGCCGGAAATCGATTCTCCTTTCCGCCCAGCTGAAACCGGTCGATCCAACCGCGGACCGACCGCTCGCTCTCCGCACGGTTCCACCGGCGCAGGCCATAGGCGATATTTTCTTGAACGGTGAGATGGGGAAAGAGAGGGTAGTCCTGGAAGAGAAGACCGACCGAACGCCGCTGCGGCGGAAGCGAGATCCCTTGCGACGCATCGAACCAAATCGTGTCGCCATACCGGATCTCTCCCCGCCCCGGCTGAAGAAGTCCCGCCAGACAATGGAGCAGTGTGCTCTTGCCGCTCCCCGACGGGCCGAAGAGAACAACGATCCGGGGAGAATCGAGCGGAACGGAAAAACGCGTCTGCAGCCCCCCGCCCTTCGGAAGGGGATAGTGAAGATCAACGTTCAGTTCCACCCTCTGCTCCTTGTCGCTTTCGATTCATGTAAGTCACGATGGAGAGGAAAAAAAATGAGAGGATCAAGAGAAAAGGGCCGTCTCTCCCGCCGACCGATAATTGAGCGCCTGGACCTGATCGTAGAGATCGATCGACAACGTTCGCGTCACCCCCGGAATATTTCCGCCGACCATCAGGACCACGCCGAACTCTCCCAAGGTATGCGCGAAGCTGAGAATGAACGCGGTGACGATTCCGCTTTTCGACAGCGGCAGGACGATCCGAAGAAAGGTCCTCCAACGCGATTCGCCGAGCACCCACGAGCTTTGGACCAGCCGGGGATTCACCCCCGCGAAGGCCGTCGCCAGCGGCTGCACCGCGAAGGGGAGAGAGTAGAGAATGGAGGCGACCAAAAGGCCGCCGAAAGTAAACGGTAAGGTGGTGCCGGCGATCGACTCATAAAAAACGCCGAGCGGACTGTTTTGGCCGAACACCACCAAAAGATAAAAGCCGAGAACGGTCGGCGGGAGGACGATCGGAAGGGCAACCACCGCCTCCACCAAGAACTTCCAGCGCCATTTAGAGAGGACGATCCAATGGGCCAACGGAATTCCAAACAAGAGAAGGAAGACCGAGGTCAGCAACGCCAACTCCACTGAAAGCCGGAGCGCCTGCCAGTTCATTTTACCGCCGCCGACAGAGTAAAGCCATATCGTTCCAGAATCACTTTTCCCTCTCCCGATTTGATGAAATCGATCAGCGATTGCGCCAGCGCCCCCTCCCGGCTTCGGCGTAAAATCACCACCCCTTGATGGAGCGGCGGATAAGCGTCGGCCGGAACCAACCAGAACCGCCCCTTCTCTTTCATCGCCGCCGCATTCGCGTGAGAAAGGGAGAGCAGGCCGATGTCGGCATTCCCCGACTGAACGAACTGGGCCGCCTGCGAGATGTTCTCTCCGAGGACAAGACGGGATTGCACCCGCTCATAAAGCCCCGATGATTGCAGCGCCGACACCGCCGCCTTGCCGTAGGGGGCATGGGCCGGATTGGCAATGGCGATTTTCCGGACCGACGGGTGAAGGAGCGCCTGCATCTCCTCTTTGGCGACGTCGATTGGAGACGCGTTCGGCACCCAGAGGACGAGCCGGCCGGTGGCATATCGGAAAAACGATTCAGGAATGGCCAGTCCCGTCTCGATCAACCGCTTCGGATACGACTCGTCGGCCGAAAAGAAGAGATCGAACGGCGCGCCCGCCGTGATCTGTGCAACGAAGCTCCCGGAGGCGCCGAAGGAGACATTCACCCTGCTCCCCGTCGACTTCTCGAAGGCCGATGCGATCTCTCCCATGGCGAACTGAAGGTCCGAGGCGGCGGCGACGGTGAGAGTCGGCGAAGAGGAGGCCGCTCCATTCGATGAAAATGCGAGGATGACGCAGATGAAGACAAACAGCCCCAGTACGCCGATCCGCCTCACGCCATTTTCTCCCTTCGAAACCGCTCGAGCTCCTTGAACCAGAAGAGAACCGTCTCCCGAGGATAACCGGCGTTTCGCCGACTGGTTGAAGGGACGACGAAGACGCGGCTCTCCCCGATCCTTTCAGGCTTGGCCCCCGGCCCTTCATTTCGGCCGAAGAGGGCTCGGTATGCGGTCAATCCATTCAAACAAACGATCCGCGGACGGTACATCTTGATCTTATTTTGAACGACGATCGCTCCGGCTTCAAATTCGGCCCTCGTCAAATCAGATGCGCTGTCGGAGGAGCGCTTGACGACGTCGGTCAAGCCGATGCCGAATCGGACCAATTTCCAATCGTCCTCCGGTTTGAGCGGATGCGGGATCAGGCCGCTCTCGTGGAGCATCGGCCAGAAGAGGTTCGTTGAGCGAGCATAATAGTGTCCAACCTGAGCGGAGGTGGTTCCCGGGTTGATCCCGACGAAGACGATCGAGAGCTCGGCCTCCAGGATGTCGGGGAGCGGCGTCATCGTTTTGGCCCCCTCACTCCGACTGGCCCGGACGGAGCGGCTCGTGGCAGACCTCGCAGTGAAAGGCATCGGGATCGTTCTGATGGCGGCATTCCGGACAGGCCAAATAGCGGCGCTTCGAGGAGGGGAATTCGGTTAAACACTTGTCGCACCAGGGCATGGCCGGATCGTTTTCATGGCCGCACTTTTGACATTTCATGACCGACCTCAACTTAAAATAAAATGGGCCGACCTGATTGTATCAGATCAGCCCATCGATGTGAACGGCGAATGCCGTAGAGACTATTTCGTTGTAACGAGGGTGTCTTTGAATCCGACATTCCGGATTTCGAATCCGTTCTTTAATTCGGTAATCGGGACCATCTTAATCGCGTGATGCTTCGCCAAATCATCGCAAACACCGACGCAAATCTCGCATCCCTTGCATCGGTCTACCGCGACGTAAGCCGTTGCCCGGACCGAATCGTATAAAATCGTATTGGACTCCGGACAAAACTGGGTGCAAAGCCGGCATTTCGTTGCACCACCCCCCCCCCCCCCCCCCCCCCCCCCCCCCCCCCCCCCCCCCCCCCCCCCCCCCCCCCCCCCCCCCCCCCCCCCCCCCCCCCCCCCCCCCCCCCCCCCCCCCCCCCCCCCCCCCCCCCCCCCCCCCCCCCCCCCCCCCCCCCCCCCCCCCCCCCCCCCCCCCCCCCCCCCCCCCCCCCCCCCCCCCCCCCCCCCCCCCCCCCCCCCCCCCCCCCCCCCCCCCCCCCCCCCCCCCCCCCCCCCCCCCCCCCCCCCCCCCCCCCCCCCCCCCCCCCCCCCCCCCCCCCCCCCCCCCCCCCCCCCCCCCCCCCCCCCCCCCCCCCCCCCCCCCCCCCCCCCCCCCCCCCCCCCCCCCCCCCCCCCCCCCCCCCCCCCCCAAATGTCTACATCAATATCCGCGACTGAATACATCCATCATCCTCCAATCATATATGGGGCCTGTGCGGCAAGAGCAAAGAATGTCCTCCATTGCCCCCACGCCCCACGCTCGGACAGGCAAAGCCTGATCCTTGCTGAATTAATTCACACCCGCTTTTTGCAGCTTGTCCGAGGCGGTGACCCGATCTTTTTGCCACTGATTCCATCCCTGCTCGATCGCGTACTCATGGGCCGCCTGCACCACCGCGAAATTCTTAGCCACCAGTTCCGCTTTTTTAGCGAACTTCTTTTCGATCACATTGTCCAGCGAGGCGGTTCCCCCCGAAACGACAAATCCTTTTCCGAGAAAACGCTCTTTCACCGACTGCTCCAATGATTTCAAATCGGGCATCTGAATAATCCCCGCGATGGCGCCGCACATGGCCATGTTGGTCGCGAGATCGGTCCCGCCGACCTCGTTGGCGATCTTCGTCGCGGGGATGTAGCAAATCTTCGCGTTGTTTTCCTCCAGCTCCCGGACCTGATCCGGAATCATCGGGACGGGAACATCGCTGTTGATCAACACGACCCCGTCTTTCTTCAGCCCCCAATAGAACGGCATGGTATATGATTTGCCGTGGGTAATCACCTGAGGATGAAAAATCATGATGATATTGGGATAAATAATCTCCCCGATTTCATAAATTTTCCCCGACGCGATTCGGACGTAGCTTTCGACCGGCGCCATCCGTTTCTCCGGATCCAAAGAAGGGAACCAGCGTGCTCTCCCCTTTTCCGATGATCACCCCATTGCTTAAGATATGAGAGGCGGTTACCACCCCCTGACCTCCGATGCCAGCCATTCGGATGTTAAATCGCTTTACTCCCGTATCGATTGCCGCCATGCTCAACCTCCTCTTATCGTCTACTCGCCGTTGTCCTATTTTGTCTGAGGCGCTTTCAGTTTCCGGCGATCCGCCTCTGACTTTTCCCAATAGGCTTTGGCGTCGTCGGTCATGTATTCCATAAAGCCATACCGATCTTTTTCGACTTCCCGGGCATCATCCATCACCTTCGGCGTCGGAATCGCATATTCGATGTTGCAGGAGGTATAGGCCTGGATGTAGGTGGGGCCGACCTCACGCGCAATCAAAACCGCTTTCCGGACGGTGTTCGCCACGCGGGTCGGATTGGTCGGGGCGATTCGGGCGATGTAGGCCACGCCGGAGGTCTTCGCAAGACCGATCATATCCATCTTTTCAAATTTTTTCCCGTTCGGGGCCATCTTCAAAACCATCCCCTTTTGGGTCATTCCGCTTTCCTGTCCACCGGTATTTCCATAGACTTCGTTATCGAGCATGATGGTGGTGAACTTTTCTTTCCGGAACCAGGAGTGCATCACTGCCGAGAAGCCGATGTCGGCCAATCCGCCGTCTCCCGCCATCACGATCACATCTTTCGGCTTGTCTTTGAAGCGAACCGAGAGACCGCGCTTCAATCCGCTGGCGACCGCATTGGTATCTCCATAGTTTCCGTAGACGAAAGGAATCGCCGCCTGGCTCAACGCCAACCGCCCGCAGCCGGCCGTTCCGATGATGACGGAATTTTCTACGCTCGGCAACGAGAGAAGGGTCACCCGGATGAAGAGGGTCATCGCACAGCCGGCGCACATCGGATGCTCTTCAAGGATTTCCTTAAAAGAGCCGAGCTCCGAGACTTTTCTTTCTTTCGTAAAAGGACCGTTCTCGACGAGATCCTGATATTCCTTCGGTAAGAACTTCTGGAAACCGGGGGAGACGCGAATTGTTTCTAAAGACATGAGAGAACCTCCTATTTACCGTCTGTTTGGAGTACCTGTAATGTATTCCAAGATCAACTCCGTCGGCATCGACATTCCGCCGAATACCCGCGGCCCGGAAATAACCCGCTCGCTTCCTCGAATGGTCGACTTCACCTCTTTGGCGAGCCAACCGACATAGTTGAACTCCGGAACAATAATCTTTTCGGCATGATCGAGCGCCGCTTTGATCTCATCGGCCGGGAAAGGACGGATCGACCGAATCTTCACCAAACCGACTTCAATCCCCTGCTCGGCTGCCTGCCGGACCGCTTCACGAGACTGGGAACAGGCCGCGCCGGAGGCGACGATCATGATCTTCGCTTTGGGATTGACCACCTCGATCAATCCTCCCAACCACCGCTCGATCCACTTGCGGGAACGCTCCTGCGCCGCCCAGATCTCCTGCTGCCAGGAAGCATGCATCTGATAGGAGATAAAGTTCGACTTTTGAATCGGCGCGTCACGCGAAATGCGGATCGGCGGATTTTCGTTATCCATCATCGGCACCGCTTCATGATAACAATCCCGAGGGGGAAGCTTGATATCTGCCGCCGGAAGCGACACCCAGCCGCGCGCATGCGTGACGAAGAAACCATCCACCGCCACCGCGACGGGAAGGGTAACCTCCGGCTTCTCGCCGATCATAAACGCCGCAAGCGCATAATCATAAAAATCCTGCTGGTTTTCGGCATGGAAGAGAAGGCAGCCGGTATTGAGCATGTAGGAGAGCTCGACGTTGTCAGGCTGAATCGCCAGCGGGGCGTTGATCACCCGGCACATGATCAGAAGAACAGCCGGGAGACGTCCGCCCGGCCAGGAGGAGATCACCTCAAGACCTCTCATCAGACCCGGTCCGGCGGTTGCGGAGAGGCAACGCACTCCGGAGCGGGACGCGCCGGCGATCGCCGACATCACGCCATACTCTTCCTCGCCGCGATAATAATCTTTGACATACCCCTCGGCGTAGAGATAACCGACCTGCTGCATCGTTTCGCTCTGCGGGGTGATCGGATAGGAGATCGCCACGTCGACGTTCGCGCGCCGGATCGCCTCTTTCGCCGCCTCGCTCCCCGTAATAAACGTTTTCTCGCGGGGAGCTTGCAAAAACAGATAATCGGGATCGACGACTCTCTGCGCCGCCGCTCCCTTCTTCGCCTCTTTCGAGGGGGGCCGGGGCCGCCGTGATGACGTCTCCCTGCGGGTTTGGTTTTAACCTCTTCTCCGAGTCCTTCGCTCATTATTCGGTGACCTCCTTATTGAAGGGCTCCCCAAAAAATTCTCATTTGGGGTAAACATCAAACTAAAATTCCAGCGAGTTATTCCTCGTTCTCGTCCAACCCTTTTTCTAAATCGTGCGAGAGACCGGCTTCAACCATCTCCTCTTCAGGCTTCACCATCGCAACCCCTGTTAATCCTGCAATTTGGGCCCACCCGGAAGGAATGATACCCTGCCCCTCGTACAACGGCTTGATCCCGTTCTTCTTCACCCGTTTCAGCGTCTCTGCAAACTTCTTCAGCTTTTCAGCGGTGAACTGGGGGACGGAGGCCATGGCATCTTCATGGCCCGCTTCGGCGCAGAGGGCGATGGTATAACAATTCGTTCCCGCGCGGATCATCTTGAGGGTGATATTTGCGAAATGACAGTGGACACCGATAAAAATGCACGCTTCGATCTTGTTATGCCAAATGGTCAGATTGGGATGGCAGGGATTAATCACCGCTTCGGGATCAATTTTCGGGTAAATCGGACGATAGTCCGGCATCGGAATAATCCGAACACCAGGGATTTCATTGGCCACTTCAAAAAAAGGAGCTGATTTCTCGATGGTGTGCTCATTCCATCCCCACAACATCAGCGGTCCGGGGAAGAGCGTCGGGTTTTTCCGCGTCAGCATGGCAATCGCCGCGGCCTCCATCGCCTTTTCTTCAGGAACAATCCTTCCTTCGACCAAACCCTCTCCATCTTCCGGAAGATGAATTCCCATGATCGCAGCGGCAGGGGGAGAAGCCCCTCCGGACCAGGAAGAACACGATAGGCTGGCTCTTGCGTCTGCTTCATTACAACTCCTTATTTTCTCAGGTGAATGATCGAAGGGTTCGATCACTGATTTAATGAGTGGGATACCTTTAAAATATTTTTCATAATATAACAGCGGAAGAACGCTTGTCAAATCAAAAATCGCGGCCAAAACACCTTTTTTTCCATCCAGAATCAAAGACCTGTCCCGGGAGAGAAAAACCCTACTTTTTTGGCCAGCCGCTTCCGGTCCAGTTCGCTTAGGTACTTCTTCCGCAACCGGATTGTCTGAGGGGTAATTTCAAGGAGTTCATCGTCCGCCAGGAAGGCAATCGCCTCTTCTAAACTCATTTTTCTCGGCTGAGTGAATACGAGGGCATCCTCTGCGGTGGAAGAGCGGAAATTGGTAAGATGTTTCTTTTTAGAGGCATTCACAACCAGGTCATTCGCCCGGGAATGTTCGCCGATGACCATTCCCTCATAAATCTTCTCCCCGGGAGAGACGAAAAGAACGCCTCGTTCTTGAATATGATGGAGCGAAAAGAGGATCGCCTCGCCGGTTTCCATCGAAATCAGCGCCCCCTTCGTTCGGGAGGAGATCTCGCCCTTGTACGGCTGGTAAGAAGAAAAGGTGTAGTTCATGATCCCCGTGCCGCGGGTGGCGGTTAAAAATTCGGATCGATAACCGATCAATCCCCCGGACGGGACCTCGAATTCGAGACGAACGTGCCCGCCGAGCGTGTTCCCCATATTGACCATCTCTCCCCGCCGCCGGCCGAGCCCCTCCATCACCGTCCCGATATAGGCCTCTTCGATATCGAGCATCAGGCGCTCGATCGGCTCATAGGTTTTCCCATCGATCTCTTTTAAAATGACGGTCGGCCTCGAAACGGCGAACTCATATCCTTCCCGGCGCATCGTCTCAATGAGAATCGAAAGATGGAGTTCTCCCCGCCCCGACACCTTGAAAACATCGGTGTTGCCGGTATCTTCGATTCGGAGCGCGACATTGGACCGGAGCTCTCGATAAAGGCGCTCCCGAAGGTTGCGGCTCGTGACGAACTTCCCCTCTTCCCGGCGAACGGAGAGGTGTTCACCATAAAATTCATCGAAATGGTCGGCTCGCCGATGGAGATCGTCGGCAGCGCTTCCGGCGCATTCGGATCGGCCAGGGTGGCGCCGATCTGCGCCTCTTCAAAGCCGGCCACGCCGATGATCTCACCCGCGGCCGCTTCGGCCAATTCCACCTTTTTCAGCCCCTCATATCCGATAATTCGTGTGACCTTTCCCTTAATATTCGCTCCCTCTCCCTGAACGAGAGCAAGGGTCTCTCCAACGCGAATTTTCCCGCGAAAGATCCGCCCCAACGCGATCCGGCCGACAAAATTATCATAATCGAGAGAGGTCACCAGCATCTGCAACGACGCCGTCTCATCTCCTGGAGGAGGACCGACCCTGGAGATAATCGTATCAAAGAGGGGCGAGAGATCGGTGGAGGGATCTTCCAGATTCATCTTGGCGAAGCCCGCTTTGGCCGAGGCGTAAACGATTGGAAAGTCGAGTTGATCGTCATTCGCTTCCAATTCGAGGAAAAGATCGACCACCTGATCAACCACTTCCTTGGGCCGGGCGTCGGCCCGGTCGATTTTATTGATGACGACGATGGGGCGGAGGTTGAGTTCCAGCGCCTTTCTGAGAACAAACTTGGTCTGGGGCATCGCCCCCTCAAACGCGTCCACGAGAAGAAGAACCCCATTCACCATGTTGAGGGTCCGCTCCACCTCTCCCGAAAAGTCGGCATGGCCAGGGGTATCGACGATATTGATCTTGAACTGCTTATAGTGAACTGAGGTATTCTTGGCCAAAATCGTGATGCCGCGCTCCCGTTCCAGGTCGTTGGAGTCCATGACCCGCTCGACAACCCCCTCATGGGATTTGAAGGCCCCTCCCTGCCGGAGCATCTTATCCACCAAGGTCGTCTTTCCATGGTCGACGTGCGCGATAATCGCAATGTTTCGAATGTCTTCTCTCAACTTGTTCTGGATTTCGGCCTTCATGCTTCTGTCGATTCCCTCTCAAAAAAAAACCCCAAAAAGCTTTGGGGTTTGTGTGGATATACGCGGACCCAAATAAAGTGACGTGGAACGGATTATAACACTCTACCGCCGGTTCGTCAATCAATATACTCCCGATCCCAGCGGACGGCCCTTACTTCGTCAAACGTTCGAGCGCTTCAAAATATTTCCGGCTCGTCTGCTCTACCACCGAGGCGGGGAGATGAGGCGGAGGGGGAGTGCCGTTCCAGTTGACCGAAAGGAGATAGTCGCGGACATACTGTTTGTCAAAGCTCGGCTGCCCCTTGCCGGGGGCGTAGGTGTCCATCGGCCAGAAGCGGGAAGAATCGGGAGTGAGAAGTTCGTCGATCAAAAGGGGGCGTTTCGTCTTTGGATCCAGGCCGAACTCCATCTTGGTATCGGCGATAATGATCCCCCGCTTTTCGGCATGCGCCGCCGCCTTTTTATAAATGTTCAGGCTCGCCGCGCGGACTTCTTCCGCGAGGGAGGCCCCGACCGTCGACTTCATCTCTTCGAAGGAGATGTTGATATCGTGGGTTCCCATCGGCGCCTTGGTCGAAGGGGTAAAGATCGGCTCCGGAAGACGGGCCGATTCGACCAGGCCCGCCGGCAACTTCTCGCCGCAAACGGTCCCTGCCTTTTGATATTCCTTCCAGCCGGAGCCGGAAAGATACCCTCGGACGATGCATTCGACCGGAAGCGGCTCGGCCTTCCGAACCAGCATGCTTCGCCCTTCCAGAACGTCCCGATAAGGTCGGCACTTTTCAGGGAAGCGGTCGAATTCCGCAGTGATCACATGGTTCGGCACCGAATCGCCCATTTTGGCGAAGAGGTCGAACCAATGCAGAGAGAGCTGTGTGAGGACATAACCTTTTCCGGGGATTCCCTCCGGAAGGACGACATCGAAAGCGGAGATCCGATCGGAGGCGACGAAGAGAAACGCGTCTCCCAGATCGTAAATATCGCGCACCTTCCCCCGCTTCGGTGTTCCCAAGCCTGAAAGTTGACTCTCCAAGAGAATGTCTTTCGGTACCTTCATTTTCATCCCCATCACCTCCGCTCCTCTTGTTTTAGAAATCGTTCCTTTTTATCCTACCCGCGACCCGATTGTCAATCAGCCGTTGATCAGTTTCACGACAGCTCTGTTTTTAAAGTAATCGATGATGTTCAGCGCGGCATATTTTTGCTCGATCCGGAAAAGGGCCGTCGGGGACTGTCCCAGCGCGTCGGCGAGGAGAACCTTGTTGACCCCGCCGTGCGCGACGACCGCCACCTCTTCTCCCGCATGCTTCCTTAAAATGATCTTAAAGGCCGCCAATGCCCGCTCTCCAACCTCGCGATACGATTCCTCCCCTCCCGGGCGGCTGTCGGCCGGATTTGTCAACCAGGCGGACCATCCGTCCGGATCTTGGCCGGAGATCTCCTCGGCGGTGAGTCCCTCCCAGCGTCCGAAGTCCTTCTCTCGTAATTCAGACATCTGGAAGAGGGAAACACCGCAGGCCTTGGCAATCGCCTCTCCTCCTCGGACACTTCGCTGAAGGTCACTCGTATAAACCGCCCGGATCGGACAGGAGGCAAGGCGCGCCGCGACCTCTTCAAGCTGCAAGAGCCCCCGGGGGGTGAGCCCGACATCGGTTTGGCCGTTGAAGGTCCTTCGTTCGAAGGTCGTCACCTCCCCGTGGCGGAGAAGATAAACGCGGGTGGGCCGATCTTCGGGGAGGAATTCAAAGCGAGGGTTTCCGTCGCACCATTTCATCATTGCGATCCGATTGACATAAAAATGCCGGGACCTTCAGGAAAAGATCCCGGCTGATCAAACTACTCTCGGTGGAACGGGAGACGGGATGGCTCCCCACAGTGCGGGGAGCGCGTCGTACGGAAGCTTCGCTCTACTTGAACACACACGCGCGTCGCATTCCTCGCAGCTTGCTGCGAAGGTTAGACGCGCGAATACAAATAGAGTCTTTCCATCCTTTCGGGTCGAAGATTCCCCGCAGCTTGCTGCGGGAGCTTCAATTCCGATCTTGCGGCTTCGCCGCAAGATTCGGTGCGCCGTCGAACCCGCAGTGGTCGCGGGTGATGGCACCGAACCCCGTGTGAACCGATTACAAAATTTATGATCAAACTGGAGCGGGAGACGGGATTCGAACCCGCGACCAAGAGCTTGGGAAGCTCCTACGCTACCACTGCGCTACTCCCGCATAGGCTGGAAATCTTATCTGTTTCGAAAATCGTTGTCAAGCATTTGCGTGTTCTGGGAGTGGGACCATTGAGTTGAGCGGTTGCTTTTTGGGCCGTCATTCCCGCGAATCTGCAGACCCGCCGGAAATCGCGTGAGTGCAGAAGACGCCTTCTACTCAGATGGACGATCTGTTCTGTTAAAGATCGTCAAAGCGGGCATCTAGAGCGCTTAGAACCCAAATTACTGGATTCCCGATTCGATATTCGGGAATGACAATTCAATTCACCCACCTACGCGTGTTCTCGTTCTGTTCATTGGAGGGGAAGACTCTCCGGGGCGGACCGGCAAACTTTAGCAAGGTCTTTCCAATTGTACTCCGGGAAGAGCTTGGGGAAGGGACCCTGCGCCTCCGCCGCCAACGCTTTTAATCGTTCGATACGCTCTCCCGTTAGCGGATGGGTCGACAGGTATTTTAAAGAGGCCGGCATTTCCACCCCTTCCTTCTGGATCATTTCAAAAAATGCGATCATTCCCGCGGGATCGATCCCCGCGTCAAGGAGCATCCGCATCCCCTTCCCGGTCGGCCTCCTCTTCATTTTGGCGACTGTAGTGCATCACCCCGAGCATCCTGGCGCTCTCAAGCCCGAACGCAGTCACCCCCGATCCATCCCCGGTGAGGACCGAAACCAGCAGCCCCATCGACGCGTATCGTAGGATCGACTTCGTCGCATGGCGCCGAAGATTGTGCTGCAATTCATGCGCAAGGACAGCCGCCAACGCTTCCGCCGTTTCAATCCGTACAAGCAATCCCCGAAAAATAACTGTGGTTCCCCCCGGCACGGCGAAGGCATTCACGAGGGGATGATCCACGACGATAACGCGGAAACGGTACGGCGCATTGGGAAGCGGAGCCGTCAACTTCCTTACCAGCTCATTGATAACCTCTGATTGCCGCTCACTTGTGCATCGCGTCTCTTGTGGAACCCATCGATCGACGATCGCCTCCCCCAACCGCTCCTCCCAGGAGAGAGGGATATGCGGGGCGAGCATCGACACAAGCACGGGGATTCCCCAAATATAAAGTGTGATCGAAAATCCGATCGTAAAGAGGGCTGCAAGGAAAGCGAGACGGACCCGTCGGGTTCGCCGGGCCGGGAGGTGAAAGCGGGGCGCTTGATCGGGAGCAAGCCGGTGAAGCACGGTCAGAAATTCGACTTCAGAAACGAGAAGGATCTCGGGGTTCGGCCCGCCCCGTTCCAGCCGGATCTGCTCCCCCTGGTAAAAGCCCTGCGTCTGATGGACCTCGCGATAAGGCCAAAAGAATTCCTTCTCCTGATCGGTCGCGACCTTCAGACCCTTTTCGGTGAGTGTGATGATAGCCGTATGGCGTTGCGCGGTTTGGCCGTCGAGGTAGTAACCGCTCCACTCCAGGCGCAAGGAGGAGATCAAGCAGCACCGAAATCGGAATCAAGATTGAGAAGCCCGCCCAGCCCCTCCCCCGTCGCCGAGGCGCTCTGGCTCTCCTGCTGGACCAACGCCAGATCAAGCGGACCCTCCAGGGTGAGGTGAGAGAGGGTATAGCGGATGTTTCGGATGACCACCCAGGGCCAGGCAAGGCCCAAGGTGATCAAAAGAAGGAACATGTTTCCGAGATTCAGAAGAAGCAGTCCTCCTCCGGTCATCGACGCCCGGAAACGGGTAGGGCCGAAGGTGGTGTGCTCCCAAAGGTAGCGCTGCTTTTTGCCGAGGAACCAAAACCAGTAAAGGCCGAGGGTGAAGATCGATAATAAAACGGCGACCAGGAAACTTCCCCAGAGATCGCGCCCGCGTCCGTTAAAGTTCCACTTTTTGCTGCCGAAGTACGAGTGGGACACCATAAAACCATATCGATTAACCATAAAAATCGGATAGTAGAGTCCCAAGGTGACGAGGCTTAAGAGGGTCCCTCCGACAAAAAGCTTGATGAACCCGGAGACCTCTCCGCGAAACGAAAACCGGATCCCCCGCCAGGAGGTCCGGCTCAAGCGATACCGGCGCGCCCCGACCATGGCAAGGGGAATGAAGGTCAATAAGAGGCCATACGCAAGAAGGAGAACGCCGATTTTGGCGGTGAGTCCCCCGGGGACAAAAGGAACCGCCTGGAAAAGGGTATAAAGGAGACCGAATACCACGGCCGACTTGAGGAATCCGATGAAGAGCTCTTTGCCGGTGCCATGGTAGGCAAAACGGTCTCCGTTGAACTCCGTCTGCCCCCAAAGGTATTTGCGAACGCGGACCTTTCCCCAGAAGTGATAAAAGCCTAAGGTAATCAGGGTCAGGAACATATTGATCGTCCGGATAGAGAAAAGCGCCCCCCCTGTCCCATGAAAGGAAAGCGGGTGGAGCGACCCTGTTCCCCCCGCGTTTACACCGGTCTCGGTGGCTTCGGATTTCGACGCCTCTTCCCGTTTGATCGGGTTCGCTACCATAGACCGAGGTTCGCTCGGAAGGATGGAAGCCCCCGCCGCCATTGGCGTGCCACATGCCTTGCAGGCGGATCGGGCCAGCTGGGTTAATCCACATTTCGCGCATCGCATGCTTCCGGTCATTGTCGACTCCTCGTCAGAGAAATCACCGCCCGCCTGTCGGACAAAATCGCATCCCTCGGAGGCAAGTGTAGCACGCACCTCCGATTCCGCAAGCGGCTTCCATTAAAATATTCCGGAATAGGATGTTTTATTTGAAAAGAGAAGGAGCGGACAATCCGCTCGGGTGAAGGAAAGAACAACCAAGGAAATCGCGACCCAGCAGACCAACGCCGACCCGCCACATCAGTCCGGCGGGCCGTGTGACCGAAAGGATCTTTCGAAGGAAGGCTCGATCGGCGAAGCCGATCGCTAGGTTTTACTTGGCATGTTTTTCGACGAATTTTTTGATCTCGTCGATATTTTCTAAGATCAGCTTCGCTTTCTTCAAGCCAAACTGAAACGGAAACTTATCATCAGGTCCCTGGCTCAAGACCAGCATTGGGTTTCCTTTGAATTCGGATTCGGATGCAGGCATTTCTCACCTCCTTTTTATGAAGAAAGCCCCTCGATTACGAAGGGATCTTCTTTTCCATTGTGCGGACCGACGGCGCGACCAGGTAGCTCCGGCTCCCCAGGGCCAAAGCGAAACCGACCGCCGCGTAGATGACGCCGATGACCAGCGCCGGCGCTCCGAAGAAACGGATGGTCCGGCCGATCAAAATCATAACGAGGATCAACAGCCAGCTTTTTAGGCTGAAGGTCATGTAGAAGGGGCTCTTCTCGGGAAGCTGCTCGATCCGGGCGATATTCTTTTTGGCAATCTTCGGGAGAACAAAGTTCCCCTTCGCGAATCCGATGATGAGCGCGATCAGCAGCCCGATCCCTTCGGCGATTCCGGGCGTCCCCCTGGCCGGGTCGAGCTCGCTCATCGTTCGTCCGCCGAAAAGAAAAATTCCCCGGCGATCAGCAGACCGGTGCCGACGAGCGCCCAGAGCAGGAACGCCAATTTCAGATGGGTGTCGCGTGATACCTCCATTAATGTTCTCCTTTCTTTAATCTTTCGTTGCGTTGCCTTAAAACTTCATACGCGACCACGCCGACGGCGACCGAGACGTTGAGCGAAGAAACCTTCCCCCGCATCGGCAGCGAAACGACCTGATCGCAGTGCTCGAGCACTTTTTGATGGACCCCTTTCCCTTCCGCGCCGACGACGACGGCGACCGGATCGGCAAAGTCATACTCCAAATAAGAGGTCGGCGCCCCCGCCTCGATTCCGACGGTCCAGATGTTCTCTTTTTTCAGCCGGTCGATCGTCGCCGAGATATTGACCACCCGCGCCACGGGAACGTGTACCACCGCGCCGGCCGACGCTTTCGAGACCACCCCGGTCAACCCGGCCGCGCGCCGCTCCGGGATGATGACCCCATGGACGCCGACGGCATCGGCGGTCCGGATGATCGCCCCCAAGTTACGCGGGTCTTCGACCTCGTCGAGGACCAGGAGAAAAGGAGTTTCCCCGCGCCGTCGAATTCCTTGCAGAATCTCATCAAGCTCGGTATAACTTTGGGCCGAGAGAAGACCGACCACCCCTTGATGTTTGGCGGTCTTGGCCATTCGATCGAGCACGTCGCGCGGAACCGTCTGGACCGTCGCCCGCTGCTGCCGGGCACTGGACCGGATCTCGTCAACCTCCTGGCCGCCACGTCCCGGCGCAAGGAAGACCTTATTCAGCCGTCTCGCCCGGAGCGCCTCCAGGACCGGATTGATCCCGTAGATCACCGCCTCTTCGACGGAGACCGAAGGCCGTGGCTCCCTTGGTTTTGGATCTCTGGGGGTTTTCTCTCTCCTCATCGCTTCACCCGCGTTGTCCCGTCCGGCCGGTCTTCGAGGACAATCCCCGCTTGGGCCAGCCGATCCCGGATCTCATCCGACTTCTTCCAATCTTTCTTCCGGCGCGCCTCCTCCCGCTCGCGGACGAAGGCCTGAACTGTATTGTCATCAATTGAGACTTGGAGCGAGGCGTTCACACCCTCAATATCGTATCTACCCGGTTCCGCTTCTAATGTGTGGAAGGGCCACATCGACAGCGGAACTCGGAAAATCCCCAGAACCCCGCCGAGATCTCTCAGAAGATCTCTCGCCGGTAGAACAGAGGTCTGGCTGGCTTTCGACATCTGAACATTGATCTCGGAACGAAATTCCTGGAGCACACCGATCGCGCGGGCCGTATTGAAATCATCGTCCATTGCCGCTCCAAACGCCTCTCGATACCGCTCCCATCCCGTAGCGTCTTTTGTTGCTGATGATGAAGATCTCCCCGTCTCCTCCAAATTTCTAAAGAGTTCATAAAAGCGAGTAAGACCGCTTTTCGCCGTCTTGAGACTCTGATCGGAAAAATCGAGCGGGGATCGATAATGCGTCGAGAGGAGATAAAAGCGGATCACCTCGGCAATGACCTCGTCTTTTCGATAAACCGGGCGCAACTTCTCGAAGATCTCTTTCACCGTAAAGAAATTCCCGAGCGACTTCGACATCTTTTCCTGATCAACTGTGACGAAGCCATGATGGATCCAGGAGCGGACGAAATCCTTTCCGGTCGCCGCCTCCGATTGGGCGATTTCGTTTTCATGATGCGGGAAGATCAAATCCTTGCCGCCGCCGTGCAGATCGAGGGTCTCCCCAAAAAGCTTCATCGACATCGCCGAACACTCGATATGCCACCCCGGTCTCCCCATCCCCCAGGGGCTCTCCCAGGCCGGCTCCCCCGGCTTCGACGATTTCCAGAGGGCGAAGTCGAGCGGGCTTTTCTTTCGCTCATCAACCTCCACCCGCGCGCCCGAAATCATCTCGTCGAGCTTCTGCTTCGAGAGCTTTCCATACGAGGGAAACTTCGCCACCTCGTAATAGACGTCCCCGTCCACCGGATAAGCAATCCCTTTCGAAATCAATGTCTCGATCAGCCCGATCATTTCGGGGATGTATTCGGTCGCCTTCGGCGCCGCCATCGGAGGCCGCACCCCCAGCCGGGCCATGTCTTCTTCATAAGAAGCAATGTACTTCTCGGCGATCTCCTTCCACTCCTTCCCCTCCTGCTGCGCGCGGCGGATGATCTTGTCATCGACGTCGGTGAAGTTTTTGACGTAACGGACCGAAAGCCCCTTGTATTCCAGATAGTTTCGAACCACGTCGAAGACGATTGCCGACCGCGCATGGCCGAGGTGGCAATGATCGTAGACGGTCACGCCGCAGACATAGAGGCGGACCTCTTTGTCCATCATCGGGGACCACGGCTCTTTTTCGCCGGAAAGAGTGTTGCTGATTTTTAACATCGATTATTCCTGCCGAACGGCCTAGTATGATTTCAGGCGGGCTGCGGTGTCAAGATGCGGACGGTATCATTTATGAGCGTCCGTTCCCGTCGATTCCTCATCCTTGCTCCAACCGGACGCTCCCAAGAACGGAACAAAAAGACAGGGTGTGATCGAGACGGTGACAGGCCCCTTTTCTTCCTTGACGATCTTCTTCAGCGTTTGCGACGTCCGCTCTCCGATGGGGATCACCATCCGACCCCCGACCTTGAGCTGATCCATTAAAACCGACGGGATTTGAGGCGCTCCCGCGGCGACCAGGATCGCATCGAACGGGGCCTCATCCTTCCAGCCGAACGAGCCGTCGGCCTGTCGGATGACGGCATTCCGGTAGCCGAGCTCTTCAATCATCTTCCACGCCTTCGAAACCAAGAATTGAATCCGTTCGATCGAGCAGACCCGCGCCGCCAATTCCGCCAGCACCGCCGTCTGATAGCCCGATCCGGTCCCGATCTCCAACACCTTCTCGGTCCCCTTCAGCGCCAGCGCCTCCGACATCAACGCCACCATGTACGGCTGGGAGATCGTCTGCCTCTCCCCGATCGGAAGGGCATGGTCGCCGTAGGCCCGGTCGCGAAACGCCTCCTCGACGAAGAGATGCCGGGGGACCTTCCGCATCGCCGCCAGCACCCGCTCGTCCTTGATCCCCCGGGCGATCAGCTGGTCTTCGACCATGCGGCGCCGCGCGGTCTCAAAATGATTCATGATCGGTCTTATCCTATGCAAAAACGCAGATAAAAGAAGGGTGAGGCGATTTTCCATTTATCATTTACCATTGTTCATTTACCATTTTTTAAAATGAGAAATGACAAATGGAAAATGGCAAATTCCTTTGCTTAAGCCTTCACCTCAACCGATCTCCGTCTCCAACTGCTCTTTCCAGGAGCGAAGCCGTTCGACCGTTTCGTGATGGGTGAGATCGAGATGAAGCGGGGTCACCGAGATCTCCCCGCGCTCGACCGCCTCATGATCGGAATTCTTCCGCTTTTCCCATTTTATTCCGTTGAGGCCGATCCAGAAATATTTTCTCCCGCGCGGATCGGTGTTCTCGATGATGGTGCTGTCGTCGAAAACCCGCTTGCCGAGCGTGGTGATCCGAACCCCCTTGATCTCGTTCGGGGGAAGATTCGGGGCATTGACGTTGAGGAAGACCTCCCGCGAAAGCCCCTCCTTCAGAACCAGCCGCACCAACCCGACGGCAAACCGCGCCGCCGTTTCGAAGTGATACTGGCCGTCGCCCAGTTGGGAGAAAGCGATCGAAGGAATTCCGAGAAGGGTCCCCTCCATCGCCGCAGAGACCGTCCCGGAATAGGTCACGTCATCGCCGAGATTCCCTCCCTTGTTGATCCCGGAGACGATCAAATCTGGCCGCGCGTTCTTCAATAAATAGAGCACCCCGAGATTGACGCAGTCGGTCGGCGTCCCGTTGACGCTGAACACCCCCGGACGGAGCTCGTCGGCGCGAAGCGGCTTATGAAGGGTTAGGGCATGGCCCGCCGCGTTCCGTTCGCGATCGGGGGCGATCACCACCACCTTGCCGACCTCGTTGAGTGCGTCGGCCAGCTGATGCAGGCCCGGCGAGTGGACGCCGTCATCATTCGTCGCCAGAATGACCTTTTCCTTCTTGCTCAAAACAAAAACCTTTCTACCCTTACCGGAGCAGGAGGCGCGACGCCCCTGCACAAAACAAAAAAAGCTGCCAAGCAGCTTTCAGATCTTATCTCAATGACCCTGGGCCTGTCGGTGAGCGGTCTGACCTCTCTTCACGAAAGATGGACCGCTCACCTACAAATTGGTCGGGGCGACTGGATTTGAACCAGCGACCACTCGCACCCCAAACGAGTGCGCTACCAGGCTGCGCTACGCCCCGCCTAACTTAAAATGTGTAAAACTTCTTCCAGTTCCCTTCGAACCCGATCGAGGGTCTCTTCGTGACGGGGTTCTCTCATCGGCGGATCCGATGGAGCGGGGGCGCCGTTCAATTTCTTCTTCGCCCCCGCGATCGTCATCCCCTCCTGGTAGAGGAGCTTCTTGATCTGAAGGATCAGATCGATCTCCCGCTTCGTGTAGACCCGTTGGTTTCCTTTACTCTTCTTCGGATGAAGGGCCGGAAACTCCGATTCCCAAAAACGAAGGACGTATGCTTCCAGGCCGGTGAGCTGACTGACCTCCCCAATCTTATAAAAGAGTTTGTCCTGCATCCTCTCCTATGCCTATTGGTTGACGAACTTTTTAAAGACCTGGCTCGGTCTGAATGTCACCACGCGGCGGGGGGTGATTCCGATCTCCTCGCCTGTCTTTGGATTTCGACCCTTCCGAGCCCGCTTCTGTCGAACGACAAAATTTCCAAAACCGGCGATCTTGACCATCTCCCCTTTTTTGAGGACCTCCTTGATTGAATTCAGTATGACTTCAAGAATATCGGCCGATTCCTTCTTAGAGATTCCTAACTTGTCGAAGACTTCATTGGCGATGTCGGCTTTTCTCATCGTGACCCCTTTCTTCGGTCCATTTCGGCTGGGTTTATTCTTGAAGACAGTCTCTCCCTCGGAGAGCTTGCAAATTGGCCATAAAATACAATAGGTTGCCGATAATGTCAAGTGTTTTATTCGTAGGGAATACGGAAGAGAAAAGGAATATCCGGCCTTACCGTCTATTTTCCGCCCTTGGAAACCTCCGGCGGTGTGATCACCTCGTTCGTATCGCTCCCAATGACGAGGTCATTTCCGAGGACGGTCGAAATCAAATCGGTCGGCTCGCTGATCTTGAGATTCCATTGGCATCTTTGAAACCGGCAATGATCAGATCACGGTTGAATTTTACGGCAGGACCAGGCGACCCCGGCTGATGGTCCCTTTATCGACCCATTCCCCGACGACCGCAATCCGCCGGAGCCGGTATTGGTAGAAACTCACCGATTCCTTACCACAAAAAAATGTAAATGAATACCGCGTGAACTTGACAGTCAGGTCTACTCCCTTTAAAATTTTATGGTCTTTTTTTACACGATTCATTGCTATCGGTCAAACCGGTCCGATCACCCAGGGCAGACCCAATCGCTTAACGGGCTCGTTGATGAAGGGGGAGTTTCCGTAAAATGACGGCAGACTTCGTGACGCATTGGGACTATCAAAATCAGATTCAAAACACTGAGGCAACCACGGCGATCATCGTCGTTTCAGTCGCAGTCATTATTTTGTCTCTTCTGACATTTCGAAAAAATAAAAACAGAAAAGCGTTTGGTCAAGAAGACGCGTTTCTGACCGTCGAGACAAGCCTCATGTTGCGCGGCGCGGCGATCCTGCTGTTGTTATTGGGCCATTTTGTACTCTTCTGCGTCAAAGGCGCGTTTTTCTTCGAAGCGGCGGGAAACTGGGCTGTCATGATCTTTCTCTTCATTTCGGGCGTCGCCTTAACAAAAAAATATGGAATGGACAACCTGGAAAAGGGATTTTTTCTGAAGAGAATAAAGCGGCTTCTCCCTTCTACCTGGATCGCCCTGATCGGATTTTATATTTTAGACTTCACTCTCCGTCACAAAACATATCATCCGACCAAAATTGTATTCAGTTTTCTTGGATTCATTACACCGGCCCCCCGAACGGGCCCGATTGGTTCATTACTTACATCCTGTTTTTATATTTACTTTATTATCTCGTTTCAAAGACTCGGCAACCGAACATGGGACGAATCGCGCTTCTGTTTCTCCTCTCCTATGGAACCACACTCTTACTTTTGACGTCGGATTTTTTTAGTCGGTTCGATATTTGGACGAATTACACAATCGTGTTTCCGTTGTCCGTTGCAGTAGGAATCTATCGCGTGGAGCTGAAGAAAGGGTTGGCTGCTTTCTTCGAAAAAGCGCGAGCCATTTATCTGTTGACCCTCTCTTCTTTCTTATATCTCTTTTGTTCAGGAAGCTATCGAGCGTTTCACCTGATCACCTCGTTGAAACACAAGCAACTCCTCCTTGCGCCTTATTCCGCCGTTTTCATTTCCGCTTTATTAATGATCACCTACTTGGCGGACACCGTTGGAATGAGCTCAATGTTCCTGATGTGGCTTGGAGAGTATTCATTTGAAATCTTCTTGATTCATTCTCCCTTCATGATTAATTATGATTTCCTTTTGTTCCATAAGCCGCTTTATCTATTCTCCTTTTTATATCTGTTTCTCATTTTTACTTTGAGTTATGCTTTAAGAAAGACCACCACTTCGTTGACAGACATGTTCCTGAAACAATAAACCGACCCGATGCTGCGCGCCGCGGGGTTCCCCTTCATCTGCCGGAGCGCGGCAAGTAATCCCTCTTCAATTTTCTCTGATTTCGGGCTACGGCAGGGCCAGGCGGCCCTGGCTGATGGTTCCTTTATCGACCCACGGTTCGACCACCGTTTTCGCCATGTTGATCGGGATGGCGAAGCCGATCCCTTGTCCCGTGGCTACGATGGCGGTGTTGATGCCGATCACCTCCCCCTTGCGCGTTGAGGAGGGGCCGCCGCTGTTTCCGAAGTTGATCGAGGCGTCGGTTTGGATGAAGTTGTCCTGATCGGTCAGGCCGAGGTCGGTCCTTCCGGTCGCGCTGATGACGCCGACGGTCACCGTCCGGTCAAGGCCGAAGGGGTTTCCGATCGCAATCGCCCACTCTCCCACCTGAAGCCGGCCCGAGTCGCCGAGGTCGGCCACCGGCAGATCGGATTGAGGGGGAATCTTAATGATCGCGAGATCGGTTTTGGGGTCTTTTCCGATGATCGTTCCGATGAATTCTCGCCGGTCCGAAAGCTTGATCGTGATTTTGTCCGCCTCGGAAATGACATGATGGTTGGTGATGATGTAGCCGTCTCTGCTGATGATGAAGCCGGAGCCGAGGCTCCTCTGCCGGAACTCCCGGCGGGGAGGGTCCTTGAAGAGCTCTCCCAAGAAGTCCTGAAAAAGCCCTCTGTCTTGAGAAGAATCGGGATGACGGACGAAGTGGACGGTGCTGATGTTCACCACCGCCGGCGTGACCCGCTTCGCCACCCGGATGAAGGCCTTCTCCGTGATGAGGAGCTCGCGCGCGGGGATCTCGCCGATCGGCTCGATCTCTTCGAAGTGCGGCTCGGGAGCGGAGGCGACGACGGGAGTGGAAGCGGTTTGCTCCTTGCAGGAGACGAAGAGAATAATAATAAGGAAGGGGAGGATGGAGGTCAGCCTGTCTTTCGCAATCTGCATCGAGCGATTTCTCATTTCCTAAATTATAGGCCGACCGATGGTAAACACGCAAGCGCGCCTGAAGCGGCGCGGCGCTCAGCTGTTCAATAGTTTGTACTCGATACTGTCCACCAATGCTTGCCAGCTGGCTTCGATGATGTTTTCGGAAACCCCGACCGTCCCCCAATTCTTCTCGCCGTCGCCCGATTCGATCAAGACCCGGACCTTCGATCCGGTCCCGTCGCTGGCGGTCAAGACGCGGACTTTATAATCGAGGAGCTTGACCTGAGAGAGGGCCGGATAAAATTTCTCGAGCGCCTTTCGAAGCGCGTGGTCGAGCGCATTGACCGGTCCGTTTCCGGTCGCCGCAGTGTGCTCCACCTGGCCCCCTACCTCGACCATAATGGTCGCCTCGCAGAAGGTCTCCTCGCTTCCTTTTCGTTTTTCGACAATCACGCGGAAACCGACCAGGTCGAAAAACTTCTGATGTTTTCCGAGCGCCTTCTTCATCATCAGCTCAAAGGAGCCCTCCGCCCCCTCGAACTGGTAGCCCTGATGCTCCCGCTCTTTGAGTTGTTCGAGAATCTCCTTGAGATGCGGGCTGTCGCTCGCAAGATTAATTCGGAACTCCTTCGCCTTCTCCAGAAGGTTGCTCTTTCCGGCGTTGTCGGAGATCAGGACCCGCTGCCGATTTCCGACCTTGGCCGGCGGGACATGTTCATAGGTCTCCGCCTTTTTCCGGACGGCGTGGACATGAATCCCCCCCTTGTGGGCGAAGGCGGCGTCGCCGACATACGGCTGGTGTTTGTTGTGAGGAAGGTTGGCGATCTCGCTGACGAAGTGGGAGACCTCCCTCAAGCGCTTGAGCTGGTCGTCGGCGATGCAGTTGATCTTCATCTTTAATTTCAGATTCGGGAGGAGCGAGCAGAGGTTGGCGTTTCCACACCGCTCCCCGAACCCGTTCATTGTTCCCTGCACCTGGGTCACGCCGATTTCAACCGCCGTCAAGGAGTTGGCCACCGCCATCTCGGAGTCGTTATGGGTATGGATGCCGAGCGAGCCGCCGATCTCGCGCTGAACCACCTCCAGCGCTTCGCGGAGCTGCCACGGCATCGTCCCGCCGTTGGTGTCGCAGAGGATGATACACTCAGCACCCGCCCGCTTGGCCGCTTCCAGCGTCTTCATGGCGTAATCGGGCTTCGCCAGATAACCGCTGAAGAAATGTTCCGCGTCGTAAAAAACCCGCTTCCCCTGAGAGCGAAGGTACTCGATTGAATCGGAGATGATCTCCAGATTTTTCTTGAGCGTGATCCCGAGCGCCTCGGTGACGTGGAGATCCCAGCTCTTGCCGAAAAGGGTCACGACCTCGGTCCCGGCTTCGGCCAGCGCTTTGATGTTGGGATCTTCCGAGACCTTGTTTCTCGATTTTCGCGTGGCGCCGAAAGCGACGAGCTTGGACGACTTGAGCGGGATTTTTTTCATCTCCTCGAAGAAGGTGATGTCCTTCGGGTTCGCCCCCGGCCATCCCCCCTTCGATGTAATGAAGGCCGAGCTCATCAAGCTTCTGGACGATGCGAAGCTTATCCTCGACGGAGAAGGAGACATCCTCCGACTGTGCGCCGTCGCGTAACGTGGTATCGTAGATCTCAACGATCTGCATGGTCACTCCTGTCTTTGCGGTTGTGAGACCTCTTCGAGCGTCGCTCGCGCCCGCAAAGACCTTTTATTTTGAAGCCCGCCTCGCCGTCTTGGCTTTGCCCTTTTCGCTCTTCTGCGGCGGGGTCTTGCTCAGCTCGAAAACATCATGAAGGGTCCGGACCGCCAGCTCGGTATACTTCGAATCGATGACGCAGGAGATTTTGATTTCGGAGGTGGAGATCATCATAATGTTGATCCCTTCCGCCGCCAGGCTGGAAAACATCTTGGCCGCCACCCCGGAGTGGGAGCGCATCCCGACCCCGACGATCGAGACCTTGGCGATGTTCTCCGTCAATTGAATGTCCTGCACCCCCATCTCCTCCGCCAATTTGGAAAGGGTCTCTTTCGCCCGCCGCGCATCCCCCTTCGGGACGGTAAAGGAGATATCGGTCATCCCTCCCTGGCTTACGTTCTGGATGATCATATCGACGACCACATTCTCCCGGGCGAGGGTGCCGAAAATTTTCGAGGCGATCCCCGGCCGGTCGGGCACGCCGAGAAGGGTTACTTTCGCCTGATTTTTATCGTAGGTCACCCCCGAGACGACCTCTTGCTCCATCTCTCGATCCTCCTTTGTCACCAGGGTCCCCTCGTGGTCGTTGAAGCTCGACCGGACACGGACCGGAACCTGATATTTCATTGCAAATTCCACCGAACGGGTCTGGAGCACCTTCGCCCCCAGGCTCGCCATTTCCAGCATCTCCTCATAGGAGATCTTCGACAACTTTCTTGCGTTCGGAACGATATTCGGGTCGGTCGTATAGACCCCGTCGACGTCGGTATAAATGTCGCAGAGATCGGCCTTCAGCGCGGCGGCCAATGCGACGGCGGTGGTATCGGAGCCCCCCCGGCCGAGGGTCGTCACATCCGACCGCTGATTGATCCCCTGAAAACCGGCCACCACCGGGACGACCCCCTCGGCGAGCGATTCCTTCAACCGCTCCGCGGTGATCTGCTCGATCCGGGCGTTGGTATGGACGGCATCGGTCAAGATGCCGACCTGTCTTCCGGTGAAGGAGCGCGCCGCCACCCCCGATTCCTGAAGGGCCATCGCCAGCAGGGCGATCGTCACCCGCTCTCCGGTCGAAATCAGCATGTCCATTTCGCGCTGATCGGGAAGGGGGAAATCTGGTGGGCGAGCCCGATCAACCGATCGGTCTCCCCGCTCATCGCGGAGACGACCACCACGACATCGTTTCCCTCCGCCCGCGCCTGCGCGACCCGCCGCGCCACGTTTTTAATCCGGTCGGTGGTTCCGACGGAGGTCCCGCCGAATTTTTGAACAATCAACATTTACAACCCCATCCCCTGTTTATGCCCTTAAGAAATGCTCCATCAATCGATGGCCTTCGGACCAGAAATTCGTGCTTCCGGCCGCTTCCCTCTCCGAGAAAGCGCGCTCCTCTTTTTTTCCGTCGAGACCCCGGCAGAGGAGAAAGGGGACCGGATCGCCGGCCGCGTCCCGGCTCGATACCGGCGTGGCGTGATCCGAGAGAAGAAGAAGCCGCCACGGCCCCTTCTCTCTCAGTTGAGAGAGCAACGGGCCGACGAGCTGCCGATCGAAACGTTCGATCGCCTCCATTTTCAACTGCAGGTCACCTGCATGCCCCGCCGCATCACACGCTTCAAAATGAAGATAGACCAGATCATGTCCGTCGAGCGCTTCGGAGGCCGCCTTCACCTTTGCCGCATCGTCGCCGACGGGGACATCAATGACCTTCATTCCTGTTTTTCGCCCTAAGCCGCGCAGGAGATCGGCCTCCGAGATCAACGCCCCGCCCTTTGCAAATCGCTTTGAGAAGGGAGGGAGTGGAACCTCTCGTCCGGGCCCCCAGAGCCAGACGCCGTTGGCCGGCCGCTCTCCTCGCGCAATCCGCTCTTCGTTGACCGGATGGTCCAATAAAACGGTAAAGGCGCTCTGAACCAACTTCTTTAAAACCCCTTTGTCGGCGCCGCGGGGGAAGACCGAGACGATCTCCTTATCGACCAGCTTGTGAGGCGGGAGGCACTCCACCTTCAAGGCGCCGTGGACCCACACCATCAGGTGTCGATATCCTTTTCCTGCATAAAACTGAATCTGATCGCTCCCGAGCAGATTGTTGAGCAGATCGATCAGCTCCCGGGCCTCCTCATCACCGATCTTCCCCGCCGTGGGGTCCTCTAAAAATACCCGAGAGGAGAGCTCGTTGAAGGCATATCCCTTCTGCCGGTCCCGAAGAGTCACCAGGTTGCAGCGGAAGGCGACATCCCCCTCATTCAGCAAGACTTCCATCCCGGCCGACTCAAGCGCCCCTCTCCCTGAATAAAACCGGCTCGGGTCATATCCAAGGATCGACAGGTGCGCGACATCACTCCCCGGAACGAATCCATCCGGCGTCGTCCGTACCAATCCAACCTCACTACAGGTTGCAAGCAGATCAATATTCGGTGTCTTCGCCGCCTCCAGCGGCGTCCTCCCGCCGAGCGCTTCGATCGGCCGGTCGGCCATTCCGTCCGCAACCAAAACAACGTATTTCATTCGAATTTTATTTGTAGGGGCGACGCATGCGTCGCCCCTCCCTCAAAATCCCAAAACCTTCAGAACATCATCGAGGCGGGCCTTGATCGTCGTCGGCTTTTGCGCGATGCTCATCGAAAAGTCGGCATCCTTCAAGCCGTGACCGGTCAGCGTGCAAACGACCCTGTCCCCCTTCTTGAAAAATCCCCGCTTGCTCAACTTGACCACGCCGGCCACCCCGGCGGCCGAGGCCGGCTCGCAGAAGACCCCTTCCAAACCGGCGATCATCCGGTAAGCCTCGACGATTTCATCGTCGGTCACCAAATTGATCTCCCCCTTCGATTCAGCCGCCGCCTCCACGGCCAATTTCCAACTGGCCGGGTTCCCGATGCGGATGGCGGTGGCGATCGTTCGGGGCTTCTCGACCACATGTCCGAGGACGATCGGCGCGGCGCCGGCCGCCTGAAAACCGATCATCTTCGGCAACGCCGTCACCTTTCCGCGATGGAAGTACTCTTTGTAACCCTTCCAATAGGCGGTGATGTTGCCTGCATTGCCGACCGGGAGAAAATGATAGTTCGGCGGTAGTCCCAGGTGATCGCAAACTTCAAAAGCCGCCGTCTTTTGTCCTTCAAGCCGATAGGGGTTGATCGAGTTGACCAGGGTGATCGGATACTTCTCCGCCACCTGCTTCACCAGTGCCAGCGCCTCGTCGAAGTTCCCATCCACCTGGATCACCGTGGCCCGGTGGATCATCGCCTGGGCCAGCTTGCCGAGGGCGATCTTTCCCTCCGGGATCAGGACATACGCTTTCATTCCTGCGCGCGCCGCTGTAGGCCGAGGCGGAAGCGGAGGTATTTCCGGTGGAGGCGCAGATGACCGCCTTGGCCCCCTCCTCCTTCGCCTTCGAGATCGCCAGGGTCATCCCCCGGTCTTTGAAGGAGCCGGTCGGGTTCTCCCCCTCGAATTTGAGATAGAGATCGATGTCGGCGTGCGCCGCCGCGGCGGCCGCGGCGCCGGAATGAGCGGCGTGTTTCCCTCATGCAATGTGATGACCGGCGTCCGGTCGGTGACCGGAAGGAACTCTCGGTATGCTTCAATGATCCCGGGCCATCGTTGATTCACGGCGAAACTTCCCAACCGACTTTTCGGAGTGTCACTCATCTTCTCCCTCCACACGAATCAGCATGGTCGGCTCCGAGACGTAATCCATTCGATTGATTTTAGAGAGCGCCTCTTGGACATCCCTCTCCTTGGCGCGATGGGTCATCATCACCAGCGGGACATTTCCCCCGGCCTTTCTTCCCTGTTGGATGACCGACGAGATGCTGATCCGGTGCTTCCCGAGCACGCCGGAGATCTTGCTGAGAACCCCCGGACGATCCTCGGCCATAAACCGGAGATAGTAGAGGCTTTCGATCTCGTCCATCTGCTTGATCCGAAGCGCCGGCCGGGCTTCCGGCAGGAAGGAGGCCGGCGGAACCCGGCCGCTCGCCCCCTTTAAGATATTTCTGGAAATGTCGATCAGGTCACTGACCACCGCGCTCCCCGTCGGAAGACTTCCCGCGCCCCGCCCGTAAAAGAGCGCTTCTCCGATCGCTTCGCCGACAAGGTAGATCGCGTTATGGACCCCGCCGACCCGGGAGAGAAGATACTCCTTGGGGATCATCGTCGGATGAACGCGGGCCTCGATCTCGCCGTCGGCCGCTTTCGCGATGGCGAGGAGCTTGATCTTGTAGCCGAACTCCTCGGCGAAAGCGATGTCGAGCGGCGTCACCTTGTCGACCCCTTCCGTGTAGATCTCCTTGAGCGGAACCGCCGTCCCGAAGGCGAGGCAGGTCAAAATCGCCAGCTTGTGCGCGGCGTCCACGCCGTCGATGTCGAAGCTCGGGTCGGCCTCGGCGTAGCCCAGGCGCTGCGCGTCGGCGAGCGCGTCGGCGAAGTCGAGCCCGGCGTCGCGCATCTGCGTCAGGATGTAGTTCGACGTGCCGTTGATGATGCCGGCGATGCCGTCGATGCGGTTGCCGGCCAGGCCCTCGCGCAGGGTCGCGTTGATGACCGGGATGCCGCCCGCCACGGCGGCCTTCGAAGCCGACCGCGACCCGCCTGCTCCTCCGCCGCGCGAAAATCTCGTTGCCGTGGTGGGCGATCAGCGCCTTGTTGGCGGTGACCACGTGCTTGCCGGCGTCGATCGCCGCCAGGATCAGCTCGCGCGCGGGCTCGATGCCGCCGATGAGTTCGGCCACGATGTCGACGTCCGGCTGGCGCACCACGGCGAACGGATCGGTGTGCAGCGCGCGGCCTGTCGGCAGGCAGGCCCTGCGCGCTGTCGGATTGCGCCCGAGACGGCGTTGCGACATCGCGCAGCGGGCAGCCCGGCGCCGCCGGCGGATCTGCCCCGTCGGCATTGCGCGTCAGCAGCTCCAGCGTGCCGCCGCCGACGGTACCAAGACCCAGCAGGCCGATGCGGACGCGTTCATGCGCTCACCGCTCTTTCCGCCTTGCAGCACGCTGCTGATCCCCCGCGGACCGCCTGGCGCGTGCGGTGTTCGTTTTCGATCAAGCCGAAGCGCACGTACTCGTCCCCGTATTCGCCAAAGCCGATGCCGGGCGACACCGCCACCTGCGCCTCGGTGAGCAGCAGCTTGCTGAATTCGAGCGAACCCAGCGCCCGGAAGCGCTCCGGGATGCGCGCCCACACGAACATGGTCGCCTTGGGCTTCTCCACCGCCCAGCCGGCCGGTGTTCAGACCCTCGCACAGCACGTCGCGCCGGCTCTGGTACATGGCGGCGATCTCGCGCACGCAGTCCTGCGGGCCTTCGAGCGCCGCGATCGCGGCGACCTGGATCGGCGTGAACGTGCCGTAGTCCAGATACGACTTGATGCGCGCCAGCGCCCCGACCAGCGTCGGGTTGCCGCACATGAAGCCGACCCGCCAGCCCGGCATGTTGTAGGTCTTCGACAGCGTGTACGCCTCGACCGCGATGTCCTTGGCGCCCGGCACCTGCAGGATGGACGGCGCCTGGTAGCCGTCGAAGGCGATCTCGGCGTAGGCCAGATCATGGATGACCCAGATCTCGTGCTCGCGGGCGAATGCGCACCACGCGCTCGAAGAAATCGAGATCCACGCAGGCCGTGGTCGGGTTGCTCGGGAAATTGAGGAACAAGAACTTCGGCCGCGGCCAGCAGTTGCGGATGGCGTTTTCGAGTCCTCGAAGAAATCGAGCCCCGGCAGCATCGGCACGTGGCGGATGTCGGCGCCGGCGATCACAAAGCCGTAGGGGTGGATCGGGTAGGTCGGGTTCGGCACCAGCACGGCGTCGCCCGGGCCGACCGTGGCGAGCGCGAGGTGCGCCAGAGGCCTTCCTTCGAGCCGATGGTGACGATGGCCTCGCTGTCGGGGTCCAGGTCCACGTCGTAGCGGCGCTTGTACCAGGCGCAGATGGCCCGGCGCAGGCGCGGGATGCCCTTCGAGACCGAATAGCGGTGCGTGTCGCCGCGGCGCGCGGCCTCGATGAGCTTGTCGACGATGTGCTGCGGCGTCGGCTGGTCCGGGTTGCCCATGCCGAAATCGACCACGTCCTCACCGCGCTGACGGGCCTGCGCCTTCAGCTCGTTGACGATGTTGAACACATACGGCGGCAGCCGTTTGATTCGTTGAAATTCCACTCCACCCTCTTCACAAATAAGTTGAGAAATCAAACTGATTGAAATTTAACCATTCTATTTAAAAAGGCTTAGATTGTCAAACAAATAGCACGACAGACCGGCACGACAGACCGGGTAGATCAGCCCCATCCGGATGGCCGTGAGGGATAAGAACGATCGATCCGAGTGACAGGTACGGTCACGAACCTCTCGACCGGTTCACGGCGCAATGATTACTCCTTAATCCGAGCCACGGTGGGGAAGTGAAAGAATTGACAGAAAATCAAGAGGTAGTAAACTAAAGAGGGTCGGCTCCTACAATGAATGGGAAAGTCCTGCTTTCTTCGCCGATTCATTGGTGTTTCGACATCCCACATTCGGAGGGAATCCTCTGAAGAAGCGCTACAAAACAGAATTGATCGGGAAAACAGATTGAAGACAGAAAAGACGACCTCCCTCGATAAAGACTACGTCGACTCCATTGTCGACAGCATGATGAATGCCCTCATCGTGATCGATCCGGATGGTCTGATCAAAACGATTAACCGGGCGACCCGGAATCTGTTGAAGTATACCGAAGAGGAGCTCGTCGGCCGGCCGGTTGAGTTTATTTTTGCAGATGACTCCCCCTTTAAGGGAATGGGCTCGGGTGTATTTGAAAGCACCTACCTTTCGAAAGACGGGAGAAGAATTCCCGTTTTGATCTCCGGTTCCGTCATGAGAGACGCGGCGGGACAGATCCAGGGAATCATTTCGCTGGCTCAGGATATTACGGAAAGGAAGAAATCGGAGGAGGCGCTGCGGGAAAGCCAGCGGGTGCTCTCCACACTGATGGGCAATCTCCCGGGGATGGCCTATCGCTGCAAATATGACCCGGACCGGACGATGGAGTTTGCCAGCGAGGGAGCATTGGAGTTGACCGGCTATCCTCCCTCCGACCTGATCGGAAACGCGAAAATCTCTTTCGCTAAACTGGTCCATCCCGACGATCTGGAGCGGATCGAAGCGGACATCAAGACCGCTCTCAAGGAAAAACACTCATTCAAATTGGTCTATCGAATGGTGGATGCCGCTCAAAACGAGAAGTGGGTGTGGGAGCAAGGAATTGGGATCTTTGCGTCCAATGGGAAACTGCTGACCCTGGAAGGCTTCGTGATCGATATCACCGAGAGAAAACTCTCCGAAGAGCGTTTACAATACCTCGCCAATCATGATTCTTTAACCGGTTTGCCGAACCGGGCTTTATTCATGGAGCATCTCCGGCTGGCGTTGATGACGGCGAAGCGGCATCAACGGCTGGTGGCGGTTCTCTTTCTCGATCTCGATCGCTTCAAGCTGATCAACGACACACTCGGGCATGGTGTCGGGGATCTTCTCCTCAAAGGGGTTGCCGACCGGCTGAACATCTGCCTCCGCCGGACCGACACGGTCGCCCGTCTAAACGCCATGAACGGGACGGTCGCGCGCCTCGGCGGAGACGAATTCACCCTCCTGCTCACCGACATCGCCCAGACGCAAGATGTCCCGATCGTGGTCCAAAGGATCGTCAATGTTTTTATGACCCCCTTCTTTATCGAGGGGCATGAGCTTTTTGTCACCCCCAGCATCGGGATCAGCCTCTACCCCAACGACGGCGACACCCCCGATAAGCTGCTGAGAAATGCCGACACCGCCCTTTATCGCGCGAAGGAACAGGGACGCAACAACTACCAGTTCTATCTTCCCGAAATGAATGCAAAGGTCTCCGAGCGGCTCGCCCTGGAAAACTCCCTTCGGAAGGCGCTGGAGAAGAAAGAATTTCTTTTACACTACCAGCCTCAGGTCGATTTAAACACCGGAGCGATTGTCGGGATGGAGGCGCTGGTCCGCTGGCATCACGCCGAATCGGGGCTGATCTCCCCCGCGAAATTCATTCCGCTCGCCGAAGAGACCGGATTGATCCTCCCCATCGGAGAATGGGTGCTTCGCACCGCCTGCGCTCAGAACAAAGCATGGCAGGAGGCCGGTCTTCCGCCGCTCCGGGTTGCGGTCAACCTCTCCGGCCGCCAGTTCCAACAGAGGAACCTGATCGAGACCGTCCGGCGAATCTTGACCGAAACCGGGCTCGGCGCAGAGTTCCTGGAGCTTGAATTGACCGAGAGCATCTTGATGCAAAAGCTGGAAATCATCACCTCGGTGCTCTCCGAGCTCGACGGCATGGGAATCCAGATCTCCGTCGACGACTTCGGAACCGGCTACTCCTCGCTGAGTTATCTCAAGCGCTTCCCGATTTCCAATCTGAAGGTCGATCGCTCTTTTATCAGCGATATCACAACCGATCCGGATGACGCCGCCATCACCAGCGCCATCATCAATATGGCCCATAGCCTTAAGTTGAAGGTCGTCGCGGAAGGGGTGGAAACGGCCGAGCAGCTCGCCTTCCTCCGATCGCTGAAATGCGACGGCATGCAAGGATACTTCTTCAGCCGTCCGCTGGCGGCGGAGGAGGCGACAAAGCTCCTGGTTGAGAAAAAGGAATCTCGTTTCCCTCGTAACGAATCATCCTCTCTGTTTGTCCCGAACATTCCGGCCTCATTCCACCTTGACAAGAAGCTAAAGCGCCCCCTATAATCGGCCCGCTTTCTTGTTGAGGAGGATCGTGTGAAGAAGAGAAGATACCATTGGATCACTTTCGGGCTCATCATTTTCCTCGTTTTCTTCCTGGGATGGGAGGCCCCGCTTCAGGCCCGCCCGAAGAAGACCGACAAGTATCCTCCGGAGACCCTCTTCGATACCCTTCCGAATCCGCCCTTTCATCTTCATCCGCTTCTCGCGCCCCCGATCCCCCCCTACAATCTCCAAACGCCGGCCAAGGTCGCGTTAGGGAAGATGCTCTTCTTCGATCCACGGCTCTCGCGGGATAACACCGTCTCCTGCGCCACCTGCCACAACCCTGAACATGGCTTCTCGGATGCCCGGCCGGTATCGATCGGCATCGACGGACAGAAGGGAACCCGGAACGCGCCGACGATCTTCAACGTCGCCTATAATAAGACGCACTTCTGGGACGGCCGCGCAGGATCACTCGAGGAGCAGGCGTTGGGTCCGATCCAAAATCCGATCGAGATGGGGGAAGATTTAAACCGCCTTGTGCAAAAGCTGAACGGTGTTCCCGGATATGTCGAAGCCTTTAAAAAAGTTTTCGGAACCGGGGTGACAGCCGACGGCATCGCGCAAGCGATCGCCGCCTTCGAGCGGACGATTCTCTCCAACAACTCTCCTTTGATCGATTTATGGCAGGCGATGATAACGCATTGACCCCGACCGAGCAGCACGGCATCCGGGTCTTTAACGAGAAAGGGAAATGCGTCACCTGCCATAACGGACCGAACTTTACGGACAACAAATTTCATGCGCTCGGTCTGCCGAAACGAGAGGGAATCCCCAACGACATCGGCCGCTACGCGATCACCCAGGACGAGGCGGAGAAGGACCAATTCAAAACGCCGACCCTCCGCAACATCGCCCAGACCGCCCCCTACATGCACAACGGCATGTTCGCGACCTTGGAAGAGGTGGTCGAGTTCTACGTCAGGGCGGAGCGGACCACCTCCCCGCGCCACCCCCTGATCACTCCCCTCACCCTTCTGACCGATCACGACAAAAAGGCCCTGATCGAATTCCTCAAATCGCTCACCGGCGAGCCGGTCAAAATAACCCCGCCGAAACTGCCGGAGTAGACAAGATCGATTCGGATCTCGTATGATTTGAAGCAGATCTTCTACCCGGGGTAATTGCGAGGGGCAGAGGAGTCGTCCCCCACGAACGGAAGGACCTTCCCGAGATGGCTGACAAAAAAGAGAATGGAAAGAGAAAGCTGAAAATCGTCAAACCGGAGTACACCCTCACGTACGGAATTCGGCTCGACCCCGGAACCGCTCCGGAGCAGGTTCATCCGCATGTTCCGATTACCCTCCCCGATGGGACCGAAGGGGAAATGCCGCTGCATGTGATGAATGGAAGCCTGGCGGAGATCCGAAGGCAACTTCACGAAAGCATCGATGCTTATTTTGAGATTTATCAGGAACGGGGCGAGTAAAATCAAACACCAAAACAAACTCATCCCGATTCACATCGATCAGGAAATCTCCAAGAAACATCTGCCCGTCGTATTTCTAATCGGGTTGGTCATGCTCCTTTCGCCCTCGACTTCTCATGCCGGCGAAACAAGGGTCTATGTCGGGGTCAGCCTCGGCACAGCCATCGTGGTCGGGAGCGGGATCGCCTCCTTCAACATCGGATATAACCAGCGTGTCGGCAAGCGCCGGCCGGAATCCCCTTCACCCGAAACCAATCCGTCCACCGCTCTGGCTGAAATAAACCGCGAAGGGAAAAACGAGACTCCCGAAACTTATCCTGATTTTCGAATCAACACTCCATCTGTCCCGCCTCCAACACTCCGGTTCGAGTTTCCCCTCTTTATTCTCCGATGGTAAGGACCTTTTCCCATGCCGCTCACGATAAAGATCGATTCAGAGGAATGCGGAAGAAATCAATCTTTACAAACCGTCCCGCTGCTGATGTATAATGATTTTTTGATCATCGCTTTAGGATTTCATGAGAAAACTCGAAACACTCCGCTTTGATAATTCCTTCGCGCGCCTTCCCGCCGCGCTCTACTCCCGCCTCTCTCCGACGCCGCTCCTGGACCCCTACCTCGTCCACTTCAACTCGGATGCGGCGGGGTTGATCGAGCTTGATCCCAAGGAAGGGGCGCGTCCGGAGTTCGTCGGCTATTTTGCGGGCAATCAGCTCCTCCCGGGGAGCGAGCCGCTCGCGATGCTCTACTCCGGCCACCAGTTCGGCGTCTATGTGCCGCAGTTGGGAGATGGACGGGCGATCCTCCTCGGCGAAGTTCGAAACCAATCCGGAGAGCGGTGGGAACTGCAATTGAAGGGGGCAGGCCGCACCCCCTACTCCCGCGACGGCGACGGCCGCGCCGTTCTCCGCTCCACCATTCGCGAGTATCTCTGCAGCGAAGCGATGCATGGGCTTGGGATTCCGACCACCCGCGCCCTCTCCATTGTCGGGAGCGATCAGAAGGTCTTCCGGGAGACGGTGGAGACCGCCGCGGTTTTGCTGCGCCTAGCCCCCTCCCATGTCCGCTTCGGCTCTTTCCAAGTCTTTTACTATCGCCGCCAGCATGAGGATCTCCAGAGGCTGGCTGATTATGTGATCAGACATCACTTCGCTCAGTTAGCCGAAAAAAAGGAGAAGTACGCTCTCTTCCTGACTGAAGTCGTGTTTCGGACGGCGCGACTCATGGCCGAGTGGCAGGCGGTCGGATTCGCCCATGGGGTGATGAATACCGACAACATGTCGATTCTCGGACTAACCTTCGATTACGGTCCCTTCGGATTTATGGAGGCGTACGATCCGGGTTTCATCTGCAACCACTCCGATCACATCGGCCGGTATGCGTTTAACCGCCAGCCGCAGATCGGCCTCTGGAATCTGAGTGCTCTGGCGCAGGCGCTCTCCCCATTGGTCTCGAAAGAAGCGCTGGCGGAAGCACTCGATCAATACGAGCCGGTCTTCAACGCGCACTACATCACATTGATGGCCCGGAAATTGGGACTAAAAGCGTTTCAGAACGGAGACGCCCCCCTCTTGATCGACCTTCTCGGGCTCCTTCAGACCAACCACATCGACTACACGACCTTCTTCCGAGCGCTCGGAAACTTCAAGCAAGCACCGGGTGAGAAGAACGCCGATCTTCGGGATCGGTTCATCGATGCAGTAGCGTTCGATGCCTGGGCCGAACGCTATCGGACACGCTTGATTGCCGATGAAAGGCGGGATGCGGAGAGAAAGGCCACGATGGATCGGATCAATCCGAAATATATTCTCCGCAATTACCTCGCGCAAATCGCCATCCAGAAAGCAACGCAAGAACGAGACTACACCGAGATCGAACGTTTGCTCACACTCCTGAGACATCCCTTCGACGAGCAGCCGGAGCAAGATCATTACGCCGCCCCGCCGCCGGATTGGGCAAAGGGAATAGAAGTCAGCTGCTCATCATAATTGATAATTGGACTCAGAAATCGATGATTCAAATTACCCCCGCCGCCCGGAAAAAATTAACCGATCTCATCGTCGAGCACCCGGCCGATGCGGTCATTCGTCTGACGGTGAACAACCGTGATGACGGCCGTCTCCTCTTTAGAATCGTCCTCGTTTCAAGCCCCGAAGAAGAAGATGAGGTCCAAGACCATGACGGCCTGACCGTTGCGGTCGAAGCCAAAAGCGCCCGTCGGATGGATGGCGTGACGCTCGATTATCAGGAACCGGGCGGATTCAAATTTCATCATCCGGAATCGAAGGAGCCCGGTATCCGTCTGATCCCGCTCCACTGATCTTCCCATTTTTTTCTTCCAGTTTTTCGAATCTTCGTTTAAGATAATAACGATGCTTTCGGAGTGGTTTATCAGGTGAAAATCCCAGCTTATTTTGAATCGGGCCGTCCGATTTTCTCATTCGAGTTCTTTCCGCCGAAAACGGAAGAAGGGGTGGAACATCTTTTCCGGACCATCGGCGAATTGAAGGCGCTGGCGCCGGCGTTTGTCTCCGTCACCTACGGCGCAGGGGGAAGCAACCGCCAGAGAACGGTCGAGGTGGTCAAGCGGATCAAGGGAGAACACGGCGTCGAGACGATGGCGCATCTGACCTGCGTCGGATCGGACCGAGACGAGATTGATCGGGTCCTCGGTCAACTCAAAGAGGCGGGGATCGAGAACGTTCTTGCCCTTCGGGGCGATCCGCCCAAAGGGGAGGCGACCTTTACCCGGACCGCCGACGGGTTCTCCTACGCCTACGAATTGGTCGCCTATATCCGCAAACGTCATCACTTCTCGATTGGAGGCGCTTGTTATCCGGAGGGGCACGTCGAGTGCCGCGACCTCGACAAAGACCTCGGCCACCTAAAGACCAAGGTCGATACCGGGCTTGATTTCATCATTACCCAACTCTTCTTCGACAACCGATGTTATTTTGATTTTGTAAAGAGGGCCCGAGCGATCGGAATCGGCGTCCCGATCCTCCCCGGCATCATGCCGATCACCAACGTCGGCCAGGTGAAGCGCTTCACGGAGATGTGCGGCGCGTCGATTCCCGCATCCCTTCTCTGCGAGCTGGAGGCCGTTCAGGACGATCCGGCGGCTGTGATGGCGCTCGGAATCGGGCACGCGGCGACGCAATGCCGCGAGCTCCTCTCCAACGGCGCCCCCGGAATCCACTTCTATACCCTGAACAAGTCACCCGCCACGCGCGCCATCCTTCGATCACTTTCGGACCTTCGGTAAAGCAATCCTTCTCGGTTAAGATTTCTCGGCTGTCCCCCGATAGAAATAACCGGCGATTTTCGGCGCCCCCGCCAGATAAAACCGATCGAGCCGGATGACCTTGAAGTGCTTTCCAATGAGGAGATGGATCTCTCGATTCAGATGGCAGCCGTCCGCGAACGTCTGACTCAATGGGGTCAACCGATGCTGCCATTTCTGAATTTTTGGTTCATCACTGAGGCCATGTTCAAGGAAGAAGAAACGCCCGCCCGGCTTCAAAACCCGATGAACCTCGTGAAGCGCCTGATCGATATTTGGGATGCTGCAGAGGGTCCAGGTGCTGACGGCGGCATCGAATGAGCCGTCCGGAAACGGAAGCCGTTCGGCATCGAGCAGCCGGGTCTCTACCGGAATCGGAGAGGCGGCGATCCGCTTCTGTGCCGGAGCGCTCATGCCGGGATTGGGATCGACCGTCGTGAGCTTCTTTACCCCCGGCGGATAATGCGGGAGATTCAGCCCCGTGCCGAACCCGATCTCCAGAACCTCCCCGCGCAGATCGGCGAGAAGGGCGCGCCTCAATTCGGACAGATCGTCCCGGCGCATCGCAAAATCAAGGAGCCTTGGGAAAATGACGCGCGAATAAAAACCGATGTTCCACCTCCTGGGAAATTCTCAATTGAAATGAAAGGCCCGTCCTGATATCGTCTTTGAGGAGAACCCGACGTGGCGGACGATGGAGCGCTTCGTTCGAGTATAGTCCGGGTCTGGGATCGATTCAAGCACGAGAGGAAAAGGACACCCATGCCGAACCGCCTTGAACAGCGCGAGAGAGCTCCCTCGGGGAGGGTGGAAGGATGCGTGATCACATTGCACGGCCGCGGCACCACCGGGGAAGATCTGATGCCGTTGGCCGATGAGATCGCGCTTCCCGGAATTCACTGGATTTTCCCCGACGCTCCCTTCCCCTTTTCCGACGACTTCGGGGGACGGATGTGGTACAGTTCGCCGCCGCAGGGTCAATCGGGAATTTTGGAAAGCCGCCGTTTGCTCTTCGATCTGCTCGACCGACTGATCACCCGGGAGGGAATCCCCTCCGACAGGATCGCGCTGACGGGATTCTCACAAGGGGCGGTGATGAGCCTGGATGTCGGCCTCCGTTATCCCCAACCGCTTGCGGCGATTATTGCGCTCAGCGGTTATCTCGCCTCCCCTGAAACGCTCGCTGCCGAGAAATCACCTGCTTCTATAAAGACACCGATTCTCCTCGTGCATGGGACGATGGATGAGGTGGTTCCGGTGGACGGATCCCGAAAAGCACACATGGTCCTCGTGAGGGAAGGGTATCAGCCTCGATTGGAGGAGTATCCGATGGGACACCAAGTCATTCCGGAGGAGATCCAACTGATCGGTGATTTTTTAAAAACTCAATTGAGGATCTCGTGACAAAGAAATCGTTTGAAGGGCTTGTCCGAAAAGCAATCGACCGGATTCCATCCGAGTTTCAGGCGGCGATGAAAAACATCGCCATCCTCATCGAGGATCGGCCCGGTCCGGAAGCCGAGGATCTGATCGACGATGATCCGGACGGAGCCCTCTACGGTTTTTATCAGGGAATCCCGCTTCCGGAGCGGACCGTCGATGACTCCGGAATGCTCCCGGACGTAATCTACCTTTACCGCAAACCGCTCGAGGAAGATTTTCCCGACCCGGAAGAGCTCATCCGGGAGATTGAGATCACGCTGGTTCACGAGATCGCCCACTATTTCGGGTTCGATGAAGAGATCCTCGCGCGTTACGGATATGATTGAAAGGGTGGGGAGATGCATGTATCTCCCTGCGTCGCAACCGAATTTCCTATTGACGCAATCGGCTCGTTATGATATATAAGAGGCAGTCCATTGTAAAAGTTGAACAGAATCCATCGGAAGCTGCAGCCTTTTACAACACGCTGCAGCTTTTTTATTTGGAGGCTTACTGACACTGAAGGAGCAATGGGCGTTCCGTCAGCGAATGGCTGGCATAATAACACCAGTTGGAGAAACACCGAAATGATCAAAGGAACCGTGAAGTGGTTTAACGGCAGCAAGGGCTATGGGTTTATCACACGTGAAGATGGACAAGGCGATGTCTTCGTCCACTTTACCGCGATTGTGGGCGACGGCTACCGCTCCCTCGAAGAGGGAAACGCGGTGGAATTCGAAGTGACCCAAGGCCAAAAAGGGCCGCAAGCCACCAACGTCAAACTCGTTTCCTAAGACAGAAACCTTTTTGACCCAAGGGCACCCCGCCGGATTTTGTTCCGGCGGGGTGTTTCATGTGAGGAGCAATCATGGCAAGCATCAGTCAAGTTCGAAATATCGGCATTTCGGCGCATATCGACTCCGGCAAGACGACGCTGACCGAGAGAATACTTTATTACACCGGGAAGATCCACAAGATCCAAGAGGTCCGGGGCAAGTCGGGCGTCGGCGCGAAGATGGACTCCATGGACCTCGAGCGCGAGAAGGGCATCACCATCCAGTCGGCCGCGACCTACTGCACCTGGAAGGACAATGTCATCAACATCATCGATACGCCGGGCCACGTCGACTTCACGATCGAGGTGGAGCGCGCGCTTCGCGTGCTCGACGGCGCGATCCTCGTGCTCTGCGGCGTCGCCGGCGTGCAGAGCCAGTCGATGACCGTCGACCGGCAGATGCGCCGGTACAAGGTTCCGCGCATCGCCTTCATCAACAAGCTGGATCGATCCGGCGCGGATCCGTTCCGCGTGATCAAGCAGCTGCGCGAGAAGCTGGGGCACAACGCGTCATCCCCTCACGATGCCGATCGGCGCCGAACACGATTTCCAGGGCGTGATCGATCTCACCAACATGAAGGCCTACTACTTCGACGGCGACAACGGCGAGAAGATCCGCGAGGAAGAGATCCCGGCCGATTTAAAGTCGCGGGCGGAAGAGCTGCGCCATAGTCTGGTCGAGGCGGTTTCCGACTTTGACGATGCGATCGCCGAGAAGTTCTTGGAAGAAAAACCGGTCTCAACCGATGAGCTGCGAAAGGCGATCCGCAAGGCGACGCTCGGCCTTCAGCTCACCCCGGTGATGATGGGCTCGGCCTTCAAGAACAAGGGCGTTCAGCTGCTGCTCGACGGCGTCGGCCACTACCTTCCCGACCCGACCGAGGTGACGAACCAGGCGCACGATCAGGGGAACAACGAAGCGAAAGTCATCCTCGAGAGCCGACCCGACAAGCCGCTCGTCGTGCTCGCCTTCAAGCTCGACGATGGACGCTACGGCCAGCTGACGTATATCCGCGTCTATCAAGGGAAGTTGAGCAAGGGCGATGTCATCCACAACTCGACGAACGGAAAGAAGATCCGCGTCTCCCGGCTGGTCCGGATGCACGCCGACGAAATGCAGGACATCGAGAGCGCCGAGGCCGGCGACATCGGCGCGATGTTCGGCGTCGATTGCGCTTCCGGCGACACCTTCACCGACGGCACCGTTCATTATACGATGACCTCGATGCATGTCCCCGATCCGGTCATCTCGCTTGGCCGTTCGGCCGAAGGACAAAGCCGGCGCCGGCAACTTCTCCAAGGCGCTCAACCGCTTCACGAGAGAAGATCCGACCTTCCGCGTCCACCGCGACGAGGAGAGCGCCCAGACGATCATCTCCGGGATGGGCGAGCTCCACCTCGACATCTACATGGAGCGCATCAAGCGGGAGTACAACTGCGAGGTCCAGAACGGCCAGCCGCAGGTCGCGTACCGCGAGACGATCACGCAACGCGCCGACTTCGACTACACCCACAAGAAGCAGACCGGCGGCTCCGGCCAGTTCGCGAAGATCGGCGGCTACATCGAGCCGCTCCCGGCCGATGCGGTCGAGACCTTCGAGTTCGTCGACGACATCAACGGCGGCGCCATTCCGCGCGAGTTCATCCCGGCCTGCGACAAGGGCTTCCGCGAGCAGGTCAAAACCGGCACGTTGATCGGCTTCCCGGTGGTCGGCGTCCGCGTCGTCATCAACGACGGCGCGGCGCACCCGGTCGACTCGTCCGAAATGGCTTTCAAGATCTGCGCCATGGCGGCGTTCCGCGAGGCGTATCCTCAAGGAAGACCGGTCATCCTGGAGCCGATCATGAAGCTCGGCTGCGAAGCGCCGGTCGAATTTCAGGGGGGCGTCATGGGTCAGATCAACCAGCGGCGTGGAATCATCACCGGAACGCAGAGCAACGACAGCTTCGTTCAGATCGAGGCCGAGGTTCCCCTCTCCGCGATGTTCGGCTACTCGACCGATCTCCGCAGCGGCACCCAGGGAAAAGGAGAATTCACGATGGAATTCCTCAAATACGCCCCGGTGCCGAGACAGATCTCCGATGAGCTGATCAAAGCCTACCAAGCGAAACGGGCCGAAGAGCGAAAATAAGAAAACAGCAATAAAAAACACGCGGAGAGATTCGATCTCCGCGTGTTTTTTTTACCCTTCTATCTTACTTACCGACCCTACACCCCCGCCAAAACCGGCGCTTCTTCTTTTACATTCGCCTGAACCGGCCTGCCGGGGACAATATTCCGTTCCTTCCGAAACGCTTCCAGCGATCCCCACGACCTTCTGATGTTGAACGCAAGGGACCGGGTTGCTTTCGATCGACTCAATTCGGTGGTCGTCGGATGGACGCCCCGTTTCCGAACGAGGGTGTCGTACTGTTTGATACTTTGTAGTTTACGACCCTCCGTCCGGACCGCCTCGAGCTCTTCATCGGAGATCCCCAGAAGCGTGATCTGCTTTGAGAGATAATTCACAGAGACATGGTTTGACTTCGCCACTTTGGCCATTTTGAGGAATTTGCGGTAATCCTTCAATATTTTTTCCTTTGAAAGAAGCGGGGCCTTCGGCGGCTCATATTTAAACAGCCCGATCGCCGCCCCCTTCTTTAACAACTGGCGCACCCGTTCCCAGCTTAATCCGAGCTTCGCCCCAACCCCCCTGAGACTTTTTTCTTTCTCATAAAGAGAATAGACTTCCATCAACCTCTCGATCGTCGAATGGTTCGGCGAAAAATTTTTCCGGCGTGTTCGTTTTTCACCGAGCGCTCCCCCTTGTTCAAAGGCGGCGTGGATCTTCTTGGTGACGCTTCTCGAAACGTGACTCCCCTCCAATATTTTTTGAACTGTCGAGGGATTCACATTCAGACTGTCCGAGACCCTCCAAAGATCAACCTTGTTGGTCACCATCCCCTTTAGCCAGGAGAACGGTTCGCTTTGGTTCTTCAGCGGCCGAGCAGTCGACTTTGATTTGATGACGGTAGAAGCCGTCGATACGGTCAGCAATGCTCTTTCCCTTTCTATAAAAACGTTTCCTCTTGATTGAATTCTGATTATGCCCACGTCAGGGGCCGGGGCTGGAGCCATTAGGGCTCCAACCCCGGTGGGGGCCCTCCAGGGGGAGGGAACTAACCGACGTGTATTTTTTCTTTAAGCGTTGGGGTGACCAATTCAGCCCCCTCCATCGGGATACCCGCTTCCAATTCTTTCAAATCAGAATGCGTGATCCCTCGCCGAACCGGCGGGGCATCCGTGGTGACTCCCCAAATCACATTCACAAACGCAAAAGCAGCCAACGCAAAAAACCCAAACTCAAAAAATCCATTTTCCATGGCACCCTCCTCAAAAAGGTTGTATGCCCTATCTCTAAGAGCAAAGGAGATGCCAAACGCATAAAAATTAAAAATCACTTTTTATCAATGACTTATGTTTTCAGGAGTATCTTTTGAAGTGTTTCAAGTGTTTCAGGTTGACACAGAAATAGTTTCAGAATGAGACTTACTTGGGGATTTTGATGTCATACTCCTTGAGCCGCCGCCAAAGGGTCGATCGGCTGATACCCAATTCCTCAGCGGCCTTTGCCTGATTCCAATCTGTTTTCTCGAGCGCCTTCAACATCAATGTTTTCTCTTGATCGGCCAGCGTCCCCTCCTTCCGAGAGGAAAGGGGGGCTTGCTTTGCTTGCTTTGATAGAGGGGCCACCGGTTTCGGAAGATGTTCAATCGACAAGGTCGGTCCGGGCGAGGTCACGAAGGCATGCTCGATCATATTCTCCAATTCCCTCACATTTCCAGGATAATCGTATGAGAGGAGATATTCAAGAGCCTCGGGCGAGATGTTGCTGATCTGTTTGCCTGTCTCGCGGCTGAACTTCGCCATGAAGTGTTTGATGAGGGGGAAAATATCATCCTTTCGCTCCCGCAACGGAGGGACACGGATCGGGAAGACGCGGATACGATAATAAAGATCCTCCCGAAATTTTCCGGCATGGACCTCCTCGGTGAGATCCTTATTGGTCGCGGCGATAATCCGGACATCGACCTGGATCGTCTTCGTCCCCCCAACTCGCTCAAACTCATGCTCCTGCAATACACGAAGCACCTTTGCCTGCGCCGTCGGGCTCATATCGCCGATCTCGTCGAGAAAGAGGGTCCCATGATCGGCCAGCTCAAATCGGCCGGGGCGATCATAAATCGCCGTGGTGAAGGCCCCCTTCATATGGCCGAAGAGCTCGCTTTCGAGAAGCTCGTCCGGAAGAGAAGCGCAGTTCACGGCGATGAACGGCTTCTCGCGCCGCGGGCCCATCTGATGGATCGCCCGGGCGATCAATTCCTTTCCGGTGCCGCTCTCCCCCTCCAGCAGGACGGTCGCGGTCGACCCGGAAGCCGACGCCACCAGATCGAGCATCTCCAACAGTTTCTTGCTCTTTCCGACCAGCGAGCGAAGGCCGGAGGGTCGCGACTGTTTTTCTCCCGGCTCTGAAGAGAAAGGGGCGAGATTCCGGACGATCTCCACGGCACCGACCACCTCCCCCGCTTCATCCAGGAGAAGATCGATATGGATCTGGACCGGGATCGGCATTCCATTCAGGTCTCTTAGAACCGTTTCATAGTGTGAGACACGTTCTCGATTGAACATCAGGCGATCGAGAAGGGCCGCATGTTTCGGAACGAAGATGCTGTCGCTGAGAATCTGCTGAACGGCTTGGAGATCGGCCGCCGCCTCATCATGATGAAACAACATCCGCCCCAACGCCCGATTGGCGAAGATGACCTTCTTATCGGTATTCACCGCGAAGACCCCTTCACTCATCGCGTTTAAAATCGCCGCCGCGTCGAACTTCATGCCGACTCCCGATCGGTTCCCGTTCTTTATCGGGAAAGGGAACCCCAAACCAGTCTTATTCATTACTCCCCTTCTCACCAAGAATCAAGAGGGAAATGAAATCCAGTCTGACTCCCATCCGTCCATTCTGGAGAAACACCGCTTCGCCTCAAATCGTCGGACAAATGACAATTCTGTCATCCGAGGTCATCGTTTCAGCGTCGGGCCGTTTCGCTGAACGACCTGAATTTTGATGATAAAACAATTCCATCTGTTGCTTGCACACCGATTCTGGAATAGGGTACGGCTCTTGCTTTTTTTATAGGTCGGATACAACGTTGTATTCCCGGACGGGCAAGGCGTCCTCTCCCATAATGAGGTGGGTTTATGGAGAGGAGGCCTTTTTTATTGACCAGATACGCCAGATACGGAGGATGCAATGAAACCGGAACGGCTTTCTTTCTCTCAGATCGTTGGAAATACGGCGACGGTATCGGATTCGGAGCAGACCCTGCTTCGGCGACACGCCATCGACGAGATGCGCAAGCCGGACGGTACGATTCGAGCGCATTACGCCTCCTTCAACGACTGGCTGCAAACCGTACCTCCCGCGCAAATGAAACAGAAACGGGACGAAGCGGAACGTCTTTTGCGCCGGCTCGGCATCACCTTTGCGGTTTATGGTGAATCCGCCGGCGCCGAGCGGTTGATTCCATTCGATCTCATCCCCCGGATCATCCCGGCGAAAGAATGGAAGATCCTGGCGGCCGGCCTCCGTCAGCGGGTCCTCGCTCTCAACGCCTTTCTTCACGACATCTACCATGGCCAGGAGATTCTCAAGGCGGGGCGCATCCCGGCCGAAATGATCTTCAGCAATCCCCAGTACCGGGTCGAAATGCAGGGGATCAACCTCCCCGGCGGGCTCTACGTTCACATCGCCGGGCTCGATGTGGTCCATACCGGAGAGGGGGAGTTTCACATCCTTGAAGACAACCTGCGGACCCCCTCCGGCGTCTCCTATATGTTGGCCAACCGCCGGATGATGACCCGAATCTTTCCCGATCTCATCCGCCGTCACTCCATCGCGCCGGTTGAACATTATCCCGAGCTGCTCCTTGAAACGCTCCGCTCGATCGCCCCGGCAGGGGTCGATGAGCCGACCGTGGCGCTTTTCACACCCGGTCCCTATAACAGCGCCTACTTCGAGCACACCTTTCTCGCACAGCAGATGGGGATCGAAGTCGTCGAAGCATCCGATCTGTTCGTCCGGGACAACAAAGTTTACATGAGAACGATGGAAGGACCGGTCCGGGTCGATGTTCTCTATCGGCGGATCGATGAAGATTTTCTCGATCCCCTCGCCTTCCGCTCCGACTCGGCATTGGGGGTGCCGGGACTTCTTTCGGTTTACCGCGCCGGAGGGGTCACCCTCACCAACGCCGTCGGCACCGGGGTGGCCGACGACAAGGCGATCTATGCTTACGTTCCGGAGATGATCCGTTTTTATCTCGGCAAAGAGCCGATTCTGAAAAATGTCCCGACCTTTCAACTGCGCAATCCGGAAGAACGCGCTTATGTCTTGGCGCATTTGAGCGAGCTGGTCGTGAAAGAAGTTCACGGCTCGGGAGGATACGGCATGCTCATCGGACCGGCCAGCAGCGCGAAAGAACGGGATCTCTTCCGGCAGCGCATTCTTCGCAATCCGGAGAGCTATATCGCCCAGCCGACCCTTTCCCTTTCGACCTGTCCCACCTTTGTGGAACAGGGAATCGCCCCCCGGCATGTCGATCTTCGCCCCTTCGTGTTAAGCGGCCGGACCGTTCATTTGGTCCCCGGCGGCCTCACCCGTGTTGCGTTACGCGACGGCTCCCTGGTCGTGAACTCTTCCCAGGGGGGAGGGACAAAAGATACCTGGGTCCTGGAGGAGTAAAAACATGCTTCTGCGGGTCGCCGACCACCTTTACTGGATGGGACGCTACATCGAGCGGATGGAGAACACCGCGCGCGCCATCGAGGTCACCTATCAGGCCTCGCTTCTGCCGGCCGCGCTCTCCGCCGACCGGGAATGGGAAGGCCTTCTTGCCATGGTCGGCCAGCGGGACGATTTTTTTGCGCGTTACGGCTCTCCTTCCGCCGCGAAGGTTCTCCGCTTCATGAGCATCGACCTGGAGAATCCGGTGAGCCTCCTTTCTTCTCTGCGGGCGGCGAGGGAAAACGGCCGCTCCGTCAACGGGAACCTCTCTCCTGAAATGTGGGAGAGCTTAAACGCGACCTGGCTCGACCTTAGAGAGGTCGATGAGGATCGCCTTCTCTCCGCTGAGGTGATCCCTTTCCTGGAACGGGTCAAAGAAGGGACGTATCTCTTCCGCGGTATTCTCCACAGTACCCTCAGTCAGGAGGAGGTGCTCCGCCCAATCGATTTGGGAACCTTCCTCGAACGGGCCGATCACACTATACGCACCCTCCGGGCCCGGTACGCCTGCCTGCTCCAGCAGGGAAAGCGGGAGGCCGACTATTATTCATGGCTTGCGATCCTCCGATCGGTCGGGGCAGCCGCGGCCTACCGGCGCCTCTATCGAGATCTGATCACCCCCGGCCGAGTGGCCGAACTTCTGATTCTACGGGAGGAGATTCCCTGCTCTCTTCACGCCTGCATGGACCGAGTCAACGATCTTCTCCGGCCGCTTTCCGGCGGGATCGGCCCCGAAGCGGTGCGGCTTGCCGCAGATCTTCACTTTCTGCTTCACGACGGACGGATCCGAAAGACCCTCCAATATCACCTGCATGATTATCTGATCGATTTTACCGGCGCGCTCGGCAGGCTGAGCGCTAAAATAGGCGAGGGATTTCGGGGAGAGGCATGCGCCTGAAGGTAAAGCATCAGACCGTGTATCGCTACAGCGCACCGGTCCAGCGCAGCGTTCAGACGCTTCGTCTGACCCCCCGATCAAACCGGCAGCAGCAGATCCTGAAATGGCGCCTCGACCTTCCCGCCGCCGCATCGGAATATGTGGATGCCTTCGGGAATTTCACACAGTTGTTGACCGTCGAAGAGCCCCACGAAGAGATCCGGATCGGGGTCGAAGGGGTCGTCGAGATGTCGGAGGCCCCAGGCCCCGACCGGGGCGAAACACTCTCCCCTCCTATTTTTCTGAGGGAGACCGCGCTGACGGCGACCGATCCGCGCCTCCGCCATTTTTCAGAGGCAGACCGAGATCGGACGGCCTCGGATCCGGTCGCCGCCCTTCACTCCCTTGCGGGACGGATTCGGGCCGCCGTCCGGTATGTAAAGGGAACCACCACGGTCCAAACCACGGCGGCCGAGGTTTTATCGCAGGGAAGCGGCGTCTGCCAGGACCACAGCCATCTCTTCATCGCCTGCTGCCGCATCCTCGGCATTCCGGCGCGTTATATCAGCGGTTATCTTTACACCGGCACCGAAGCGAATCCGGAGCTCGCCATGCACGCCTGGGCGGAAGCGTGGGTCGACCGGATCGGCTGGCTGAGTTTTGACGTTTCCAACGGAAGCCCCGCGGAGGCCGCGCATCTCCGCCTCGCCGTCGGGCGGGATTATCTCGACGCCTGCCCGGTGCGCGGCGTTCGATTCGGAGGCGGCGACGAGACCATGGACGTCCAGGTTCAAGTCATGAGCGCGCAACAATAACCCTTTACACATCCCGGAGCGGAAATTATAATGTTTTTGTTTTCGGGACCGGTATGTACAGAGATGATCTACCTGAAGCGAGGATCAGGCTTTTCCTGTCCGAGTTGCAGGACGATGCGAGAACCCGAGAGAAGATGAAATCTGGAGCAAAGCGAGCGACTGGCTTCGCCGGTGCGAACGCGGGGTGTGGGGCATCGTATTAGCCGGTATTTTGGAAACCCCTTGCACAAGCATTATCTACCTGAAGCGAGGATCAGGCTTTGCCTGTCCGAGCGTTCGGGGCGTGGGGGCATCGGAAGCGCGGAGCAACGCGAGCACTGCACGGGCCCCCACATAAAATAGGAGACCCTATGACGTATTGTGTTGGAATGCTGCTTGATTCGGGGCTGGTTTTCGCCTCCGACTCCCGCACCAATGCCGGTGTCGATCATATCGCCACCTTCCGGAAGATGACCGTCTATGAAAAACCGGGAGACCGGCTGCTGGTCTTGATGGCCGCCGGGAATCTGTCGATCACGCAGGGGGTGATCAATCTCTTGGACGAAGATCCTTCCGCGGAGATCGGCGAGACGATCTGGAATGTGCCGTCGCTGTTCGCCGCGGCGCGGCTGGTCGGAAGCGCTTTACGGAAGATCTATGAGATCGACGGCGGCTATCTGAAGCAGCATGGGGAGGAGTTCATCGCGTCGATCATCTTGGGGGGACAGATTCGCGGCGAGCAGCCGCGTTTGTTCAACATCTACGCGGCCGGGAATTTCATCGAGGCGACGGCGGAAACCCCTTACTTCCAGATCGGAGAGAGTAAATATGGAAAACCGATTCTCGATCGCCTCATTACCCGGAGCAGTACTTTGGACGAAGGGGCCAAGTGCGCCCTTCTCTCCTTCGATTCCACGATTCGAAGCAATATCTCCGTCGGTCTTCCGATCGATCTGCTCTGCTACGAGCGCGACCGTCTGCGGGTCGACGTCCGCCGGAGCATCGATCAGCAAGATCCCTACTTTCGCGAAATCAAACGGCAGTGGGCGGAGGGGCTTCGGGAAACCTTCGCGCGCCTTCCCGATCCTTGCTGGGGAGAAAAACTCGACCCGATCTAGTCATTCACTCTTCGGGCGAGCGGTTCGCGCCGGCCACCGGCGCCTCTGCACCCGTGATGCTTCGAAGCTTCAGTTCCACCCCCTCGGCCGAGAAGGAGAGAACCAGCTCCCCATGCTCATCGGCATTCTCGAAGCGCTCCGAAGTGGAATTCTGATGAAACCGAAGCGCTTCCGCTTCCCGCTCCGGCGGCGTCTCTCCCTTTCCGGACTCAAATTGGAGGACATCGTCGAGGCCGGCCCCGGCCTCGGGGTCCTCTGATCCGACCGCCGGGGCGCGATCGGAATCGAGATCCGGCTCCGATTGAACCGGTCCGACCGGATGAACAGCTTTCTCCTCCTCCGCCGCCCTGGCTGGAGAAAGCGGAAAAGAGGAGTGTTCCCATCATCCAGATTCCGATCAAAACCGAGCTGGCTCGACGTTTCATCTCTCTCACCTCACAGTAAATGACTCCCGAAAAGCAGATACCCTGACTTCATCTTATCAACGTTTGAGCCCGATAACGATCCCCCAAAAGGGGTAATCCGAAAGGAGTACTCGTCTGTCGTATCTGCGTTACTCAGGAAGAGATTGGGGCGGGGAATATGATACCGTCTTGCACATTGACAACTACCGTCTCGACCTCGATTACTGGAGAAGCCGTTATCTCGGCGCCCGGGTCCTCTGAAAATCCCTTTATAGATTCACCGCCCGCATTCCCTGCTCGGGATAACGCTCCCCCCACGTGCCGCCGCGCGGAGCCGCTTCATTAATCGAAAGAAGATCTTCCAAAGTCATCTCGATATTGAGCGCCGCGATATTTTCCTCCAGATGGGATCGCTTGCGGGTCCCGGGGATGGGGACGATCTCATTCCACTGCGCCAACAGCCACGCCAGCGCCAGCTGCGAAGGGGTCACCCCTTTTTCAACAGCCAACTCCTCGATCCGCCGGACGAGGTCGAGGTTGCGCTTGAAGTTCTCTCCCTGAAAGCGGGGCGAGAGGCGCCGGAAATCCCCTTCCTCCAGATCTTCAAAGCGCTTGATCTTTCCGCTCAGGAATCCGCGGCCAAGAGGACTATAAGCGACAAAACCGATCCCAAGCGCGCGGCAGGTCGGAAGGATCTCGTCTTCCGGATCGCGGGTCCAAAGAGAATATTCGGTCTGCAGCGCCGCGATCGGGTGAACGGTCTGCGCCCGGCGGATCGTGCTCGGGGCCGCCTCGGACAGCCCCAGATAGCGGACCTTCCCTTCACGGACCAGTGCCGCCATCGCGCCGACCGTCTCTTCAATCGGCGTTTCCGGGTCGACCCGATGCTGATAATAAAGATCGATCACCTCCACGTTCAGCCGCCGCAGGCTCGCCTCACACGCCGTCCGGACATATTCCGGCCGGCCGTTCACCCCCAAAAAGCTCCCGTCGGGGCCGCGGACGTTTCCGAACTTCGTGGCGATGACGGCCTGATCGCGCCGTCCCGCAATCGCCTTGCCGATTAGGACTTCATTGTGCCCCATCCCATACATGTCGGCGGTATCGAGAAAGTCGATCCCGAGATCGAGGGCGCGCCGAATCGTCGCGATCGATTCTTGATCATCCTTCCGACCGTAGAATTCGGACATCCCCATGCAGCCGAGGCCGACCGCCGAAACGGAAAGACCTCCCTTTCCGAGCCGCCTTTTTGCATTCCAATCTCCTTCTCTTTAGCACCGACCCTGTCCGGCCGCCTCGATCACCTCTCGAATTGCCTGAATCACCAGATCGGGTTGCTGCGCAACAATTCGATGGCCGCTCTTCTCCGCGATGATCTGCTTTCCGTTTGAGGAGCGCTGTGCCAGGGCGGCCTGTTGCGCCTGCCAGATCGGTTCGATCTCCTGCAATAATTCAGGATCGCCCCGCGGTCCGAGCAGGTCGCCGGTGAGACCGTGGGTCAGGACACGAAGCGGCAGATCGGGCCGCAGCGGCGGCGCTTCGCGCAGATCGGCTTCGCTTTTCTCGAGACTCTTCAGAAAACATCGCGCCGCGTCCCAAGCGGCGGTGCGGTAGGTCACGACTGACCGGATGCCCCCCTCGTCCGACGGCAGCTTTTTGAGGCTGAAAGGATCGAGGAGACGGAGAACCCCGAGTCGGGCGCAGAGTTGTCCGATGGAGACCATCCTCATCAGGTGCGCGCTGGCGCGCGGCAATCGCGCGAGCACCTCCCCGTCGAGGGCATCGATCAGCACCAGCCCGGCCACCTCCTCCGGATAGGTTCGCGCGAAGAGCTCGACGATCAGCCCGCCGGCCGATCCGCCGACAAGAACATAAGGCGGTCCGATCTCAGCGCGTTGTAGGAGCGCTCTCAAATCTTCAACAAGCGCTCGAACGCTGCGCGGGCCGTCGCACGGATCGCTCCATCCCATCCCGGCCCGATCGTAGGAACAAGTGCGCGTCGTTCGGGAGATCTCCGATTGGATGAACAGATAGTCGACCGAGCAGCCGAATCCGGTCGCTTCCAAAATGACCGTCGGCCCGCCCTCCCCCATCTCGCGGAGATGAAGACGGCGCCCCCCCACGTCGATCAGCCGGCCAGGGGCCGGATACCGCCGTGTGTTGCTCGCGCTCACCGCCGCTTGATAGGCGACCCCCGCCAGAATAGGGAGCAGACTCCACATGGCCATTTTTCCCCAACCGGCCAGGATGCGACGCACGCTCTCGCCGTCGGGACGAATCCGATTCAATTGCCCCCACAAGAGCTTCATCCATCCTTCTTCAAAGGGAGGATGACCGAAGGGGATCGAATGATCGAGAGACTTCACATTCATGGTTAAATTATAGGCAGGCGGGGGCAAGCCAATCAAGAGGAAGAAAAACAAGATCGGTTTTGTAGAAACGACCCCTTGCTTTTTGGATGGGAAATTTAGAACCCCCGGAGCTCTTGGACAGTGGTCCGGAGCCTCCGGCAAATGGTCTTGAGAAGGTTGATCATCACGGCTGGATGAGAGGTCATCTTCTCTCGGAGAATGTGCGCGTCAAGGTAGATGCATTCGGCTTCTCCGTTGGAAATCACGTTGCTTGTCCGCGGGGTTTCCTCGATCAGCGACATCTCCCCGAAGACATCGTTTGCGGAAAGGGTGCCGACGATTCGTTTTTCCGAACCGACCTTGACCGAGACATCGGCTTTCCCGGAAATCAGGATGTAGAGACCCTTTCCCGGAGATCCCTCTCGAACGATGACATCGCCCTTTTTATATGAGATCCGGCTCGACCAGATCGCGATATCGGAGAGGTCTTTTTCAGAGAGCGAGGAGAAAAAAGAAACCGACCGGAGAAAACGCACCCGCTCCTGAATGTCCGGCTTCATCGAGGGTCCTCCGTTTGTAAAAAAAGCTCTGTGGAAATCCATCCGAAGTATACCATATCGTCCCGCGCCAAAAGGATTCGATAGGTCGATCAATTCGATTGGTTTTCCTCTCACCGGGAAAAGAGGCTGTTCGGCACTCCCTCTTGATTATCTTCACGGACCCTGTTTATACTCCACTCAATTACCCCTGCATCTTACCCTTCAGCAGCCACTTCGATCGGAAAGGAGAAAACAACGATGAAATACGGAACACTTTTGCTTCTGGCGTTGCTCTGGGCGGCTCCCTCCCTTGCGAAGGAGGCGGAACCCGCCTCGGTTCCTCTCTACGACAACCTCGGAAAGCATCACCACAAGATCACCACGAAATCTCCTCAAGCCCAGCGGTATTTCGACCAGGGCTTGCGGCTCACCTATGCCTTCAATCATGAGGAGGCGATCGTCTCCTTCATGGAAGGGGCGCGGATCGATCCCGACTGCGCCATGTGTTATTGGGGGGCGGCGTTGGCGATGGGGCCGAACATCAATCTGCCGATGGAGCCGAAGACCGAGCCGTCGGCGCACGAGCTGGTTCAGAATGCGGTCGCCCTTGCCCCGAAAGTCTCGGAAGCCGAGCGGGCCTACATCAACGCCCTCTCGAAGCGTTACGCCGCCGAGCCTGGAGAGAACCGCACGGCGCGCGATCAGGCCTACGCCGACGCGATGCGCGAGGTCGCCAAAAAATATCCGAAGGACACCGACGCGGCGACCCTCTTTGCCGAGGCGCTGATGGACTTGCAGCCGTGGGACTATTGGACCTACGAGGGGGAGGCGAAAGGAAATACCAAAGAGATCGTTGAAACGCTCGAGACGGTGCTCGATAAAAACAAGAATCATCCCGGCGCTTGCCACTACTACATTCATGCCGTCGAGGCCTCCTTCGAGCCGGAACGGGCCCTCCCCTGCGCCAAGCGCCTCGCCAAGCTGATGCCGGGGGCGGGACATCTGGTCCACATGCCGGCCCATGTCTACATCCGGGTCGGGATGTACAAAGAGGCCGAGGAGGCCAACGTCCACGCCATCCACGCCGATGAGAACTTTATCCAGGACCGGAAAGCGCAAGGTTTCTACACGATGGCCTACTACCCGCACAACATTCACTTTCTCTACGCGGCGGCGGCGATGGCCGGAAGGAGTGAAGTGGCGATTCAAGCGGCGCGGGATCTGGTGGAGAAGGTCCCCGATGAATTGGTGAGGGGAGTCCCGCCGCTCGAGATGTTCAAGCCGACCGCCTATTTCGCCCTGACCCGGTTCGGAAAGTGGGAAGAGATTTTGAAGGAGCCGGCCCCGGCGACGGAATTCAAATATACGACCGGCATCTGGCGCTACGCCCGCGGGCGCGCCCTCGCGGCAACCGGAAAAATGGAAGAAGCCAAAGCAGAGCTCGATTCGTTGGCGAAGCTGGCCGAAGAGGTCGGCCCCGACCTGATCATCAGCATCAACTCGGGCAAGGCGCTCCTCCAGATCGCAACCAAAGTCCTCTCCGGAGAGATCGCTGCCGGTGAGGGCCGGACCGACGACGCGGTCAAGGCGCTCAACGAAGCGGTCGAGATCGAGGACCACCTCGTCTACGAGGAGCCGCCCCCCTGGTATCAGCCGGTTCGCCAGAATCTCGGCGCGGTCTTTCTGGCGGCGGAGCGCCCGGAAGAGGCCGAGCAGGTTTATCTGGAAGATCTGAAACGAAATCCGAACAACGGCTGGTCGTTCTACGGCCTCATGAAAAGCCGCAAGGCCCAAGGGAAAAAGGAAAAAGCGGCCTCGGCGAAGAAACGTTTTGAAAAAGCGTGGGAGCGGGCCGACGTCAAACTCACCGCCTCGCGATTCTAATCGACTCACCGCCCTTCGACGGACCGCCGCCGGGTCGCCGACGACCCGGGCGGCGGATCGTTTTTATCCCCGCACAACCTCTTCCGTCTTGATCTTTGTCGAAAGAATCGTTAGGATAGCAGCCGGAACAGATTCCGAAAGGTTATCAGAATGGAAATCTTTGAACCCTATTTGGCGTTTCGTTGGATCGTGGCGCTCCTCTTTGCCGGATATCTTCTATACGATCTGATCGAACTGAGCGCCTGGTACCGCGCGCTCCCGCGGATGGTCCAACGGATCGTCCTCTTGAAACTTCTTCAACTTCGTTCCCGCGCATTAAAGGTGGAACTGTCACTGATCGTGATCCTCTTTTTTGTTCAGGGCTGGCTCACGATCCTTTTGTTGAAAGGGTAGTCGTCGATGGCATGGCACGTCTGGGTCAATATCGGAAAGGTCCTCAGCCCCTTTGTGACCGCGCGGATGGCGGAAAGGGTTCGGGAGAAAACCGATCTTTACATCGATCGGAAGCGGAATGAATTTGTCTCCCACGCCAGAACCGAGGCCGACCGATTCGCGGCGGAGCAGATGCTCTTGATCGAAGCGAAGGTCGACGCCAAGATCGATGAGATCGAGCGGCGGTTCGACGCATTGATCGAAAAAGAAATCCGCACCAAACTCCGCATCTTGATCCTCACCCTCGCCGCCGTCATCCTGATGAGCCTTCTCTCGCTGGGATACCTTTATTTAAAACGGAGGATGGGGCTGTGAAGAACAATCGTCGAATGAGGAATTCGGAATGAAAAACAAACGGAGCGACACCCCTTGATCCGAACCTACGAAGAGCTCCTCCGCACCGCCGACGCCTTCACCGATTCCCGCACACTGATCGCCGGGGTGGAGCTCGACCTCTTTACCCATATCGGGAAGAAACCGGCGACGGCGAAGGAGATCGCCCGCAGGGCGGATGCCTCCCCGGAAGGGGTGGAATTCCTCCTCAACGCCCTGACCGGGATGGGCCTCCTCGCCAAGTCGGGCGAACGCTATCGTAACACCCCCCTCAGCCGAACTTACCTCGACACCGCCAGCATCCAATCGATCACCAATTTCATCTGGCTCGCCGGCCAGCATTGGGACGACTGGATCGGTCTGGCCGATGCCGTCCGGAAAGGCCGCCGGCCGAAGAAACGTCCTCCGCCCGACAATCCGGCCTTCCGCAAACATTTTTCCAAAGCCCTTCATGAGCGAAGCTTCTACCTTGCTCCGAAGATTCTCCGCCCCATCGATCTGCGCGGCGCCCGGACCCTCCTCGACCTCGGCGGCGGGGCCGGCTCATACGCATTCGCCCTGCTGGTCAAATATCCCGAACTTCACGCCACCATCTTCGACCGCCCGGCAGCGGTCAAAGTCGCCCTCGCCGAAGCAAAGCGCGCGGACCTTTCGGAACAGGTCGACGTCATCGGGGGGGATCTCTTCACCGACGACTACGGCGGGCCGTATGACGTGATCTTCTACTCCAATGTGGTCCACATCTACTCCCCCGAAGAAAACCGCCGGGTTTTGAAAAAATCAAAAAGGCCTTAAAACCGGGCGGCCGGCTCATCATTGTCGAATATTTTCTCGACAAAGACCAGGCCCATCCCCCCGACGTCTCCTCGTTTAACCTGATGATGCTTCTCTTCACCGAACGCGGCCGCTGCTACACCTGGCAGGAGGCGACGGCCTGGCTGAAGCGCGCCGGCTTTTCACGCTTCCGCCAGACGCGGGTCGATGGGAAGATCGGAATTCTGGAGGCGACCCTGGGGAGCACCGGGAGAAGGAAACCCGCCTCGCGCCCTCGGTAAGAATGGTGGAGGAGCACCATGAAGCCTATTCTCCGAATGGTCATCCTTTTCTCATTCTCTTAGAGCTTCCAGCCTGGGGAGCAGACCGGCCCTCGATACGTCGTCCCCGGCCCGGCGCCTATCCGCTCCTCTACCGCGGAAAGGTCATGGAAAGCGGTCCTCGCTTGCTCGCCCATTTTAATAAAATTCCCCCTGATCTGAAGTCCGGCGAGCCGTTCACCACCCTCGCAACGATTGAAAGAGAACTCGAAGCACTTCGCCTCGAAGGGAGACTCCGCCCAGGATCAGAGGAAAAAGAGCTGCTCAGCAGAAGGGATTCGATCATTGCCGATCGCATCGGTCAGATCTACTATGTCATCAGTGGTGAAGCATTCTATCCGATTCGAGCGAAAGATTTTCATCTTGTTCATCGTGAGGATCATTGCGGACGCACACTGGCGGTTGAAGTGGAGACCGAATGGGTCAGGCCCGAATCGACCCATGAAAAGAGCGGCGCGCCCCCACTCCTTAATCTAAACCTCGACCCGGATGGACCGCTCATCTTTGGGGGAAGGAGATTTAAACCCTCCCGCATCGATACGCTTCGGCAGACCAAATTCCATCCGATCAGATTTCCAGAAGACCTGCCGAAAGGTCTGAGGGAGGAATTCAAAGAAGAGATCGAATCGGTTGAAGCGGACCGCTCTTCTTCATATCACTTGTATGCCCCGCTGACCGGATTTCTCCCCCTGGAGTTAACGATCTCAAACGATCAGACCCCTAAAGAGATGGCTCTCTACTTTTATTACGAGAAACAGGGTACTTGGAAAGAGGTCCCTTTCCCTTTTGAACATCAGCCGCGGGGGCTTCCGAAGGTTCGTCCCATCAGCCGATTCGATTTAAATCAAAATGGAAAAATGGAATACCTAGTAGAAGTCGAGGAAGCCAACCAGACCACTCGCCACATCTATGAGATGGATGAAGAGAGAGGCGAGGTCTTTTTCATGGCGAGCACGGCCGATCAACTCTTCGTAGAGGAAAGTAAAGAACCACTTTGTCGTGAAAAAGAAAGAGTGCCCACCATTCCACCATCAGAAGTCACCGCTCAAAAACCATAACGTACGTGTCGGAAATGAACCTAAAGTCGTTCATAGCATCTGCCACTGCAACGTGGATAAAAATGATTGTAAACGGCGCTTGCGGTCATTTAGAATAAAGTGTCATCTGAATGGGCGCTTCATTGTCCGCTCTGAACGCCCTGCCGTTTGTGAATCATCGATGAGGACCGATCGATGCGCCGGCTCATTGGGACCCTTGCGTTCTCGCTCCTTCTCTTATCCGCCACTGCGTGTATTGAGTACCCCAACAGACATAGAGAGACCCCCGGCGTGAGAACCAATCCGATCTTCTCCCTCCAAGATCCCGGTCCGCCCTACCAGGCGATTCAGCGGACCGTTTTTCATCAGGACGACGGTTACATCGTTGAAGAAGTTCACCTCGGCGCCATGACGGTCCGCGTCTGGCAGCCGGAGGGGGATGGACCCTTTCCGGCGATCCTCCTGCTCCCCGGCATCTGGGGCGACCGCATCATTTCAGGTTTTGCGCAAGAGCTCGTCAAAAGGGATTCATTTGTTTGCAGTTCAGCAGCCAGCGCTACCTGACCGGCCTCCGCAGCGCCGCCGTGAGGCTCGACACCCTCGCGGAGCTGATCCGGCTGCAGGTGGCGGAGGCGGCGCAGCTTGTCGATTGGCTCTCTCGCCAGCCCTCCGTCGATGCAAAACGGATCGGCCTCCTCGGCATCAGTCTCGGCGCGATTGTCGGCACCCTTCTTACGGAAGCCAACGGTCAGATCGAAGCGGCGGCCTATCTCCTCGGCGGGGGAAATCTTCCCGAGATCATGGCCTCCCCACAAGGATATGTCAAAGGAAGAATTCGGGACCGGATCATGCTCGCGAACGGGTGGAGCGCCGAGGAATTCAAACGGGAAGCGATCACCGCGCTGAAACCGGTCGACCCGCTCACTTATGCAGGGCGGCTCGACCCGGAGCGGATCTTGATGGTCAACGGCCGCTTCGACAAGGTGATTCCTCATTCGAACGCCCGAGAACTTTGGAAGGCATTGGGACAGCCCGACTGGATCGTCCTCCCCGCCGGACACTACACCGCTTCATTTTTCGACCGCTACATTCGGTACCGGGTCGCCCGGCATTTCCTGGAAAAAATTGACTCCGCAGCAGTCCTTAACTCAAAAATGATTCCGCCAACCGCACTGAAATAAGGAGATCAAGATGAGCGTGCATGTCTACGGCTTGGGTCACATTGCAATCGAAGTGGATGACTTGGAGAAGGGGATCGCTTTCTACCAGGATGTCTTCAATCTCGAAAAGCTCGATGATGGGGAGGGTGACGCTTTTTTCAAGCTCGGCGAGCATCAGTTCTTGGCGATGTTCGAGGTCGACGAGGTAAAGCCCGACCGGACGCGGCATTTCGCCCTCATCGTGCGGGACGACAAACAGGTGATGGAAGTCCGCGAAAAAGTCGGTAAAAAATATGGGCTCAAGCTAGAACCGCGGTTCCGTTGCGACTTCCGCGACCCGTTCGGCAACCGGATTCAGGTGATTGATTTGCACGACGAGTCGATGGTGTGGCTGTTGCCGTATCAAGAAGTACAGAAGACGGGGATCACATTTTCCGATTAAAGTTTCCCTTCAAACCCCCGCCCCTTTCAACACCGTGAACCGATACTCCAGCACGTTACTTTTACGCCCCGCGTGATCTTGCACGAAGACCTCGAAGCGGTGGGTCTGCCTGGCCGCCCGAGGCGGGACCCCGCTGTGCCCGATGTAGATCCCATCCCCCTTCTTCACATCCCCTTCCAGGCCGTCGTCTCGAAGAGGGATGTCGAGCTCTTCACGTCCCTCCCTCACCTGATGAAGCAGCGGGACAATACCGCCCTGGCTCGCGATCCGAAGCGAGATCGTGTAGATGCTCCCCGCGGGGCCGGACGCGGGAGAAATATCGAGATCGGAAATAACAGGACTGGGAGGCTCCAGGATGGAAACGGGGGATAGATTCAGCGCCATCAGGGGGATAAAGATCGAGGCAATCAGCTTGAGCATCACCCTTCTCCGCGGAACAAATCAAGTCCGAAGCGGGACCCGGCAGGCAGGAAACCACGGCATGATACTGCGATGCGGAGAGAAAGTCAATTTGGGGATGAATCAGACCGAAGGCCAAACGTCGTAACAAACTTGACGAATTCCGGAAGAGAACGAAGTCTATGTCGGATCTTCGTTGAACTGCGCCTGAATTTCCAGCACCGCTTCCTCATTTTCAATCAGCGCCGCAACACAATCGCGATCGAGCTTAAAACCGGCCAACTGCTGCAGCAGCCTGAATGCCTCCTGATTCGTCCAGGCGACCTTGTAGCGGCGGCGGCTGGTGAGGGCGTCGAAGATGTCGGCGACGGCAATGATCCGCGCTTCGATCGGAATCTCTTCTCCTCGCAGGCCCAGGCGATAACCCGACCCATCGACCGCCTCGTGGTGATATTCGGCGATGTTCCGGAGCATGTCGGCATGCGGGAGGGTATCGAGGCCGAAGTCCTGAAGGATTGCATCGATGATCCGGCGGCCGATCACGACATGCTCCTTCATCTCCTCAAACTCCCCCGCGGTCAGACGCTCCGCCTTCTTGAGCACCGCATCGGGAAGACCGACTTTCCCGACATCATGCAGCGGGGCAAAAAGGAAGAGATGCTCGATGAATTCATCATTGAAGCCGTACTTAGGCGCCAGCCGCTGTCCGATCAGCCGGGCGTAGCGGGAAACCCGATCGACATGCACCCCGGTCTCGGGATCACGGAAGGCGGTGATCTGCCGGGCCGCCTGGACCGTCGCCAGCATCATTCGGATGGTCGCGAGCTCGCCGACGATGAGAAGAGAGATCAGATGTCCGAAGAGATCGAGTTCATGAAGGACCTCTTGTCGAAAGGAGTGCTTCTCGTAAGCGTTGAAGAAGATGAAACCGAGGAAGGCGCCGTTGTGATACATCGGCAAGGTATAACTTGACCCGAAGCCCTGTTCGGCGATCCGCCGGGTATGTAGATGCTCCCCGAGCTCGAAAACGTCGAGATCATTCACGACACGGGTCCCGCCGCTCCGGAAAATCGTCAGCAGCGATCCGGCCTCGGCAAGTTTGGCCTGATATTGAACCAGCGGGTGGTCCTCATCGCTGCTGTGAAGGAAGGTCTTCAGGAGATCGGTCTTCGGATCATAAAGCACGACGGCGATCCGATCGACACACCCCATACAATCCCGCACCACGGAATGAATAAAACGAATCTTGTCCGTAAGAGAAGTATTCTTATTCAGGCCGCTCAACCGGTCTTGGTACCGGTCGATTACCTCACCCATAAACACACCCCGCCCATTTTCACCTGCCGATATGAATGAGTATACCTGATCTTGATCAATACAGGGCGAGAGCGGAGGGATCCGAAATGCGGTGGGACGGTGGGACGGTGGAAAAAGAGGAATAAATAACCGGACGGAAGCGGTTCACCTTTCTTACATTAAGTACCGAATGCCGAGCGAAATCGGCATCGCGCGGAACGCCCCCGCTTCATCGGGGGTACCGTGATCCTCATATTTTATCTCGAAGAAGAGGAGAACATTCGTGTAGGTGAGGACATCGGCTCCGACGCCGAAGGAGAAGGCGAACTTCCGGCTCCGATCGGCGATCGGTTCGGCGTTGAAGTCCGCCCCGTTGAATTGGGTGAAGCCGACATCGGCCCGCAGGTAGGGATCGATGCCGGCCGCCTCTTGTGGAAGGGCCGGACCGAAAAGGTATCCCTTCACCCCCAGATAAACCGAGAGCAGCTCCTGATCGTTAAACCGCCCGGCGACCGCCCCGGCGGGGGTCTCCAGCGAAATCTCTTTCGCCCGGTAGAGATGGTAGGCCCCTCCAACGTAGACGGCGACGCGACGGGTGGCGCGATAGCTCAATTCGAGCGCCCCCACGGAGCCCTCCTCATAGAGGTCCGACCAATCCAATCCCGGCTCTTCCTCTCCGATCGGGAGACTGTACCGAAAGGCGACCGAGAGATCGAACTTCTTCCGTTCCTCCTCTTCCGCCAGGGCCGGTCCGGAAAGGAGGAAAAAAAAGAGAGCCACCCCGATGACCGCTTTCCACACCTTCCGATTTCGAATCATCCCAGCACGCGCTCCCTGCCCCATATGTACCCTGAATGAACCGCAAAACAAATTCATCATAAACGAAACAACAGGACGAATGCAATTTCTGTAGAATGAAAACGCGGGGTGAAAAAGACGGAACCGATTCAGTCCGCCTGGATTACGGTAGGGATAGAAGGGGTACGACCGTGCATCAGCCAATTTCGTCACTTTCACCTTGACGCCTTAGGGAACATTTGCTAATCTTCTTCCCGTCCATCCCCTATCTGGATTCACCTTTAATAGGAAGGCCGCCATGGCGGATGACCAGCGCGCATCAAAACGGGTCCCCTTCATTACAGATATCAACATTGTCGGTGTTGGGAAGCGGCGCACCATGGACCTGAGCGTCGGCGGGATGTACATTGAAATGGTGGCCGATTTTCAGACCGGAGCCGAATTCGAGCTTCGCTTCAAACTGGCCGACGCCGACCCGGACGAAATCCGCGTCCGCGCCCGCGTCCTCTACATCCACCCCGGCATCGGCGCCGGCGTCTCGTTCCTCAATCTCTCCGCCCAAAACGAAGAAAAAATCCGGAAGTGGATCGACCGGGGTTCGAATTAACCGACCCCTCAGAAAAGAACGCTGCCGGAGACAAAAAAGGTCAGCACCTGGGATTTCACGTCAAAGTGCTCTCCGGTGGTTGCATCTTTGGTCTTTCCCTTCCCGAGCGCGTAGCGCATCCCCACATCGAACGTAGAAAGTTCATCGATGTAGCCGGCGCCGAGGGTCGCCCCGTACGAATCGACCCGGTCATCCTGCACCGTTGGACGATCATTCAAACGGGGCGCGGCGCTTCGATTCGTATAGAGGCCGAACCGGATCGGGAATTTCGGCCGGATCACTTCTTCAAACCCGAACGCCGCATTCCAAACCGGGCGGATGTCGATCTGCCTCGATGAAACAGAATAACCGGCGGAACCATAGTAGGAGAGATCAAAGGAGAATGTCCGGCCTAAGGACGGATGAAGCGCCAGACCGAGGGTGGCGCCGGGCGGGCGCCGGGCCGACTGGCTTGTTTCGCTTTGTGAAAAACTGTTCGTAAAAATACCGGATGTCGCGTCAAACGAATATTCCTGATTATCCGTTTTGACCATCTGGTTCAGAGGAACCGGCGCACGCAGAAGCAGGCCGACCGCGTAGCGTTCGGAAGGCTTTGCTAAAAAACCGATCTGCCCCAGCAGACCGTGCGTCGTCGTGCTTGTCCGGCTGAACTGCCCTACCTGGCTCTGCCCGCTCGCTCCCCCGAAAAAGAGGGTCGTCTCTCGAAGGGCTTCACCATACCAATAATAGAGGGTTGCACCGACCATCAAGGTCGGCGTGATCCGGTACGCCAGCGACGGACCGATGAGATAAACACGGTCTTTGATTCGCGAGTCGATGAGCCCGACGGGGAAAGGCTGGCCGGCCAAAATGACATTTTTAAAGTTCGTCGTTGAGACCACATCGAGGTTGCTCGGGACAATTGCGGAAAAAGCAAGCCGGTACTCCCCCAACGACCGGACGACCGACCAGGCCGAAGGATAAAAAGCATTCGATCGAAAAGTGAGATCCTGCCCGAAGAGGCGCTTTTCAAGGGTGTACGTCTGGATATCGAGGCCGTTGGCGGAGATCGACAGGCTGGGGGTCGTGATCTGGCCCAGCCCCGCCGGGTTGAAGTAGGCCGCGGACCCGTCTTCCGCGACGCCGGTATAGGCCCCCCCCATCTGGGCGCTCCGTCCGCCGATCATCACATCAGAATAGGTGTATACGCCGGCCATCGCCGGAGAAACAAACCCGAAGATTAAAACCGCAAGCCAAACGGCCAACGCCTTCCAAACCGTCCGCATTCCGACCTCTCCTTAATCAAAAAATAAGGTGAAAGACAAGGGAGAGCATGATCTCCCTCCGACATCAAAATATTCCTTTTAAGTGTACTCTATTTTAGAATAATGTCAGCTTCTAGGGGAAAAGGGTCAAGACGGAGGAACACCGTTGACACCCTCCCCCGTCCATGGCAGACTAATCGATCAGTTCTTCATCAGAAATCGTCATGAATATTGAATCGTTGCTTAGACGGAGGAAAACCGATGAACCACTTTCGAGCGAATTTTAGATGGATTGTCATCCTCATGATCGGCGCCATCGGCGGGATGGGAATGATGTCCGAATCGGCCGCCGACACCGCACCGGGGACCGCGGCCAGTCCGGCGGAAGTCGAAAAGTATGTGAAGGCGCGGATCGATCTGGGGGAATCGATGCGGGATTATTTCCGCCGGCGGGGAGCGCCGCGATTCGGCGATCCGGAGGGAGGGGGCCCCTCGATGGAAGAATTGCAAAAAATGGAAGAGGAGATCAATGCGGAGGTGGCGAAGGTGCTCGCCAAACATGATCTCACGATCGCAGAGTACCAGAAGCGAAGCCCGGAGGTCTTTGCGGACAAAGAAGCGGTCAACCGGTTTTTATCGGAGCATCCCGACCTGAAGCAACGCTACGAAGCCCTGCCGCCGAGCCCGATGCGGCGAGGGAGATAGCGCGCTTAAATCCATATTCCCAATTCAAAACAAATCAGCTCAGGATGCAGACAACGCCCACTCGTCGGTGGGCGTTGTCGTTTCTCAGACTTCAAACCGATCCGATTAAAGATCTGTGCATTCCGGCACCCCACACCTTCTTTGGCCCTCTCTTGACCCGCCTTCGCCTTAAACATTACCATGGATGTATAGGGTATTTGCGACGGGGGAGTTTTCAACCTCAGAGGAGCAACGTCGTGATGAAGAAAACGCGCGGGATTTTGTTTTTTGTATTTGTGATGGGGATCTTTTTTATTCAGGCCGATCTAGGATGGGGTGAAAAACCCTCGGAAAAGAAAAACTCCCCGGCGGCCTCCGAAGAAAAACCGAAAAGCGGGGACCGGCAGGAAACGGCGGCCGAGTGTCCGCCCGGGTTAAGCGGGGAATTTCCGTCGAGCCGGGACCAGGCGGCGGGGTTGGATGGGACAGCGAATCTCGGCCGACGAGATCAAGCGGTGGGGAATGACAGTCCGCTCACCAAAAATTCCAATGAAGAGATCGATGCACCCCACACCCCCTGCCCTCCGGCCAGCAGCGACAAAGGGGGGCCGAGGCGGGGAAAAACGGCAACGGCTCAAAACAACCCGACAACAATTCAAAATAGAAACACTGCAAAACAATAAATAGAGGCCGGTGCATCTTGCATCGGCCTCGCGCCTAAATATTAAACTTCAATCCGAAACTTCCTCTTGACCTCCTTACTCCCTTACAACACCAATTGTCTCGACAATAAGAATCATCCGATCCGTTCCAAAGGGAGGTATCGAGCGCCACCCCCGATCCGGAGGCGGCGAATAACAGCGCATCGGCAAGCGTATTGATCGATCCGAATCTGCCCGGCGGGGAAGGCCCGAAGGATCAAGGAGGCGGGGCGGTCACGGGGGGAAGCGGACCGCCGGAAGCGACCCCGCTCACCGAAAAAAAAGACGGCGGCGGGGGCTGCATTGTGCTTCGCGGCGCGCAGGGCGATCCGACGCTAGCCATCATTCTTTTAGGATCACTGGCACTGCTGAGTTTAAGAAAAGGAAGAGACGCCCACGCTCGGCGTCAATCGATGCCGCTATCCAATCCGATACGGGAGAAAAACGGTGAAGGTCGATCCCTCACCGTAGTGACTCTCGACCTGGATATCCCCCTGAAGACGAGCGACCAGCTCTTTGACGATGGTCAGGCCGAGGCCGACCCCGCCATACTCCCGGGTCATATCGCCGTCGGCCTGGTAGAAGGGGTCGAAGATCTTCAAGAGCTGCTCCGGCGGAATCCCGATTCCCGTATCCTCGATGACCATTTCGATCCCCTTTTTTCGGGCCGGTTTTCAACCCGGAGGGTAATCGTTCCATTCCGTGTAAACTTGACCGCATTGGAGAGAAGGTTGATCAGAATTTGCTTGACCTTGAATCCGTCGGTCTGCAAAGGGCCGATGCGGGGGGCGAATTTCACTTGCAGCGCGAGCGATTTCCCCGTGAGAAGCGGCTTCACCGCGGTGAGAACCTCCTCGATCAGGGGGCGAAGGCGAACGGAATCGACCTCCAGAGAGAGCTTTCCCGATTCGATCCGCGAGAGATTCAAGATGTCATTGACCAAAATTAAGAGCTCCTTCGCGTTCCGGGAGACCGCTTCGAGCGACGTGCGCTGCGCCTCATCGAGGGAACCATACGTTCCCTCGAGCAGGAGATAGGTATAACCGATAATGCTGTTCAGCGGGGTTCTCAACTCATGAGAGACATTGGAGACGAAATACGATTTCAACCGGCTCGCTTCCTGGGCTTCGAGCGTCTTGCGCTTCAGCTCCTCCTCCGCCCGCTTGCGCTCGCTGATGTTCGTCAGCGTCACGACGCAGCCGATCCGCCGGCTTCCGGCTCCGAAGAGGACGCCGGCGCTCACCAGCAGATTGAACCGCTCTCCGTCTTCTTTTTCAAAGCGCGCCTCGACCCCCTGGATCGCCTCCCCCTTCAGAACCGACGCGATTGAGAAGGGCCGGCCCTGATCGCCGTCGGGCGCATCGGAAATCACCGCCGATCCTTTCGGAACGAAATAGAGGGGAAAAACCGCATCGAACGGCTGGAAGATCGGATTTTTTATCGCAAAGGCGATGGGCCATCCGGCTGGCGCGGATGATCCGGCCCCCTTCGTCGCAGACGACAATCGCCTCCGCCGCCTGCTCCAGGATCGACCGGGCCAACTTCTCGGCGGCGACGATCTCCTCGTTCCGTTTCTGCTCGGTGAGATCGGTGATGACCAGACCGATCCGGCAAACCTGATCGAGCTCGATGGTGTTCACCGTGACGTATGCCGGCAGCAGATTCCCCTCCCCGGTTTTTAACGCGATCTCCCCCTTTCGGGTTCCTTTCCTCCCCTCCCGGATGAGCGCTTCGAAGGTCGCCTGGTCCTTCGGCCCGATAAACGGCAGAATCGAATGGCCGATCAGTTTCTCCAGCGGGGTCTTCAGCATCTTCGCAAAACATCGATTTGCGTAGAGGAGGGTGCCGTCGTCCGCCAAAACCGAAGCCGCCTCATCCATCGCTTCGATCAGAACCCGGTAGGTATGGTCGGCTCCCTTCAATGTAAAGATTTGGGGCCCCTCCGCCCCCTCGACAATCAGGGCATCGACCTCTCCTTTGCGGATCGCGCGGAGGGTCTCTTCCGCCTCTTCAAGCCGCGCGCGAAGCTCCGCCACCTCTTCAGCCAGCTCTTTCTTGGTCGCCTCCCGCCGCATGCCGCCGATCGGCGCTAAGCCGTTATTCCCAGCCCCAAGAGAACCCGCCCTTGGCTGGAGAGATCGCCGACGAGTCTCCTGGGCGGAAGGGGGGACCGTTTGATCAGTGTCGGGACCGCGATGATCCCTTCCTTTTTCGCCAAAGAGGGCTGCTGGTAGAGATCGTAGATTTCCAGATTGTATCTCCCTTTCAGATGTGTTTCGCATATCTCCCTGATGTTCATGATGGCCCGCGTCGACTGAGGCGTGGTCCCCGTCACGAAGAGCCGGAGTTGATATTTTTCAACGGAAAAATTTTCCATCATAGAAGCAGCGGCATTCGTTTTTTTACTGACTCTCTTCACTCTAACGTTCTCTCATGAATAGGGCGGAGGTCGAGCCCGACGAGGACCCGCTCCGCGTTCGACAAATCGCCGATGATTTTTTTAACAGGCGGGGGGAGCTTTCGAACCAGCGTCGGCGTCGCTAAGATCTGGTCTCCTCGCGCGAGTTGCGGTTGCTTCAATAAATCGATGACTTCAATCCGATACCTTCCATCCAAATGGGCTTCACAGATCTTTTTTAAATTGGCCAAGGCGGTCATCGATTTGGCGGTCAGACCGGCGACATAAAGACGCAATTCCCAGAGGGGCTCCATCGATTCGTTTTTTTTATCCCCTGTTTTTCTCCGTGCCATCGCGTCTCACCGTCTCGATTTTTCCGCCTTGATCCCGTTCGAGGAAGGATCGGCCTTGCGGCTCCGGGCAAGAGCCGCCCGATCCGCCAGAACTTGCTGGAACCGCTGATGCTCCTCTTCCGACAGCCGGCGCAACTCCTGCTCCTCCGCGTCCAGTTCGGCCTGAAGGGCCGAGATCTGCGTTTCAAGCCCTCTCCGTTTCCGAAGAGCATCGCGCCGCTTCCGCTCGACTTCCTGGCGCTGCGCCAGAAGGGCCGACCGCTCACGCGACTCCTGCGCGATCCGTGCCGAGCCGGTCAGCACCCCTGTCGGTCCAAGATAGACGTCGAGAAGTTTGATCCCCCGATTGCTGAAATAGAACTCCCGGATCTGATTCGAGTGGGCCATCCCGCGCGATTTCAAGACCTCGACCACCCGGTTCCGCTCCCCGCCGCTCTCCATATCGCGAAGCAAAATCCAGGTATCGATCAAGGAAGAGATGCCGACCTCCGATTGCGCGACAACATGCCCCCCGCCGATCAAACTGGTGAAGAGGGTCGTGATCCCCTTCGTCTTTAAAAAGCCGATCAGCCGGGTCAACATCAGTTGGACTTCCATCGTCTGCCCAACCGTGGTCAGGTTGGTGATCGGGTCGATGACGACGGCGGTCGGCGCGAAATCCTGAATCATTTTATGGACGCTGACGAGGTGTCGCTCCAAGCCGGAGAGGGTCGGTCGGACCGCATTGAACTTTAGATCTCCTTTTTTTACCCAGACGCCGAGATTCAACCCGATCGATCGCATATTGCGGAGAATCTGAGCGACCGATTCCTCAAAGGTGAAGTAAATACACCGCTCTCCCCGGCGGCAGACGGCGCTGGCGAAATGGGCCGCCATACTCGTCTTTCCGGTGCCGGCCGTCCCCGAGATCAGGACGGTGCTTCCCCGGAAATAGCCCTCGCCGTCCAGCATTTCATCCAGCCCGGCAATGCCGGTTGAAATCCGATCCATCGGAGCAGGATGGTCTAAGAGGGAAGAGGTAATCGGAAGGACGGAGATCCCCTTCTCTTCGATGAGGAAGGGGTATTCATTCGTTCCGTGCTCCGAGCCGCGGTACTTCACCACCCGCAGCCTTCGCGTCGAGAGCTCGTCTTTGACCCGATGATCGAGGAGGATCACGCAATCGGAAACATACTCCTCCAATCCCTGCCGCGTAAATGCGGCCCCGTTCTGCTCCGCGGTCACAACGGCGGTCACCCCTTTGTCTTTTAACCACCGGAAGAGCCGCCGGATTTCCGATCGAAGGACCGCGGCGTTGTTCAGTCCGGCAAAAAGGGTTTCCATGGTGTCGATGACCACCCGCTTGGCCCCGACCGCTTGGATCGCCTCTTCTAACCGGACAAAGAGCCCACCGAGGTCATACTCCCCGACCTCTTCGATTTCGCTCCGTTCGACGTGAACATAGTCGAGGACGATTTTCTTTTTCGCGATCAGACCGGCCAGATCAAATCCGATCGAAGCAACATTCTGAATTATTTCCTCGGGACGCTCCTCGAAAGAGACGTAGACGCCCGGTTCATTGTAATGGACCGCTCCCTTGACCAAAAATTGCGTCGCCATCAGCGATTTACCGCATCCCGGACCGCCGCAAATCAAGGTGAGACGTCCCCTGGGGAATCCACCGGCGGTAATTTCATCCAGGCCTTTGATTCCCGTGGGGGACTTCTTAAATAGATTTTGCGAAGGGCTCGCTTTTACCTTCAAACGGACGATTCTCCTCCTTTCCCGAATGGCTGATTCGGGATCCATCCGATGCTTTATCCTGATTGTAAGCGCGGAAACATCGCGCAAAGGCAATAAAAAACCCGCGATACGATCAATGAACGATCCATCGTTCCCAGTGTTACGGCATGATTTTCATGAGCAGGAGGATTCTCTTTTCAGATATGCTTCGTATCAACGTTCAGGATCAATATAAAAATTATATACAAGGCGGTTTATCGGTTTCAATACCCTTGAATAAACTTTTTCAACTTTTTTCCATTTTTTTCGCGCGCGCTGTCCGACCCTCTTTATGAATCGGATTCTTCTTATAACAGCGCTTGCACTCTGAGGGGAAATCGGTTAATTTGCAAGGGACAAGTCATCGAAAACGTAGCGACCCAGCCTCTGCAACGAATACACAAGGAGATGCGCGAATGGACTATGTTGGATTGGGACGAACCGGACTGAAGGTCAGCCGTCTTTGCCTCGGCACGATGAACTTCGGACCGGAGACGAGCGAGAAGGAAAGCTTCGCCATCATGGACAAGGCGTTGGAGCTGGGGATCAATTTTTTTGATACCGCCAACGTCTATGGCTGGAAGCGCGGCGAAGGGTGGACGGAGCAGATCATCGGCCGGTGGCTGGCGCAAGGGGGAGGTCGCCGCGACCAGATCGTCCTGGCGACGAAGGTCTATGGCCGGATGGGGGAGCTGGAGAACGAGCGGCGTCTCTCCGCCTATCACATCCGGCGGGCCTGCGAGGAGAGCCTGCGGCGGCTGCAGACCGACCACATCGATCTCTACCAGATGCATCACATCGACCCGGAAACCCCTTGGGAAGAGATCTGGCAGGCGATGGAGATCTTGGTACAGCAGGGAAAAGTGATCTACGTCGGAAGCAGCAACTTCCCCGCCTGGCAGATCGCCACCGCAAATCAGCTCGCTGCGCGGCGCCACTTCATGGGACTCGTCAGCGAGCAGAGCATCTACAGTCTGCAAACAAGAACGATCGAGTTGGAAGTCATCCCCGTCTGCCGCGCCTACGGCCTTGGACTGATTCCTTACAGCCCCCTCGCCGGCGGTCTCCTGGCCGGGGCCCTCGCAAAGCCGACCGAAGGGCGGCGGAGCACGGAGGAGTTCCAGTCCGAGGTCGAAAAACATCGCGCCCAGTTGACGCAGTATGAAGATCTCTGCAAACGGATCGGCGAATCGCCGTCGACGGTCGCCCTCGCCTGGGTCCTCTCCAATCCGGTCGTCACCGCCCCGATCATCGGCCCCCGGACCCTGGCGCAGCTGACCGACAGCCTCCGCGCGCTGGAGATCACCCTCGACGAACAGCTCCTTCGGCAGTTGGATAAAATCTGGCCCGGCCCGCGGGGTGAGGCGCCGGAAGCCTACGCCTGGTAGAAACTGAAATCGAAGAGGCTGCGCGGTGACCCTTTGGATTTTAACATCTAGATTCTCCTTCACTTCTCATGTTATCATCCGATCCGGCAGAAACCCCTACTCGGAGGCCGCCATGATCCCCAGCCTGATCCTCTGGTTTACCCTCCTCACCTTGCGTCCCTCGACACGTCTCATTCAAGCCCCCGATCCCTCTCCCGAAGAACAAGAGATCGCGTCGGTCATCCGGCAGCAGCTCGACGCATTCACATTCAACGACTATGAAGAAGCCTACCGCCTCACCTCTAAAAAAATAAAAGAGCGCTTCTCGCCGGACCAGTATGCGGAAATGGTCCACGCCGAGTATCCGGAGATCACCAAGCCGCTCATCGTATCGTTCGGAGGGATCCACTTTTCCCCCGATCCCGCCCAGGCAACCACCCGGGTCGAGATCACCGGGTTCAATCATAAAAAAGTCACGGCGGAATATCAAATGATCCGGGAAGAGGAAGGATGGCAGGTGGACGGCATCACCCTCATCACCCTTCGGGCAAGGGGGCCGATCGGGTGGGGATAAGAACCCTGATCCTTCCCGGGATGATGATGCTCCTCTTTCTCCTCCTCGGCTGTACCGCCGGCGGCCCCCCCTTCACCGATCGAGCGGCGCGGCTGCTCTCACCGAACCGGCCGCTCCCCCGGCCGACCGGAAGGAAACGCTGGCGCAGATCGCGTCGGTCGTACGGCAACAACTCGACGCCTTTAAGCGGGACGACTACAGCGGCGCCTATACCTTTGTCTCCAAGGCCTTCCGAAAAGAATTCCCGCGGGACCTCTTTGAGGCGACGATTCGCGCCCGCTTTAAGGAGGTCGCCCGGCCGGCGCAGGTCCTCTTCCGAAGGCTTCATTTCCACCCGGGCGACAACCGCGCCGTGATGGAGGTCGATGTCGCCGGGACAAACGCCCGGCTCGCGACGGTCGAATACCGGATGGTTTTCGAGGAGGGAAGTTGGAAAATCGACGGGCTGAAACCGCTCGATCCCTTCCGAGCTTTATAGGGGAAGGTGATGACCCGATTCGGCATTCTTTCCGACACACATGGCCGGCTTGATCCAACGGTGCTGAAGCATTTCGAAAAGGTCGACCGGATTCTTCACGCCGGCGACATCGGAAGCGAGGAGGTCCTCTCCGCCCTGGAGAAGATCGCGCCGGTGACGGCGATTCGGGGAAACAATGATCTCGGCACACCGCTCGAACGCCTCCCCGATCTGGATCGGATCGAGCTCGACAGAAGAGAAATCCTTCTGATTCACAATGTCAAAGATTATTGGAAGCCGGCAGGTGAAATGAAAGAACGGCTGAAAGGGACCGATCCCGATCTGGTGATCTCCGGCCACAGCCACAAGGGAATCATCGAGCAGAAGGACGGGATGATCTACTTCAATCCGGGCGGCGCCGGACCAAAGCGGTTCTCGCTGAAGCGATCGATCGGTTTGATGGCGTGGGGTAAGGGAGCGGTTCGGTTGAAGCTGATTTTTCTGGAAGGAGGACGGCCGATCTCACGATCGTTTGCGTTCGACGATCAATAATCAAACCCCTTCGCTTCGGCGATAAAGCCGGACGCGTTCCGATGACCCCCGCCGCCGTGGCGCTTGGCGATCTCCGAAACGTCGATTCCCCCCTCGCGGGAGCGAAGGGCGACCGATCGTTTGCCGTCGGCGCGGGTAAACCAGGCGATCCCGAAGGGGCGGCCCTCCGCCAGCTTCCCCGCCACTTCCGAAAGAAGGGCGGAGGTATTGACCGCGAGGACCTTGTGGCCGTCGAATTCGATTTCCCGCGCCAGCCGGACGAGCGCCCGGACCAGCTGGTCCTCGTAGCGGGCGATCGCCTTTCCCTCCGCCACCAATTCGAGCACATCCCGTTTTGCGAGCGCGTCCCAAACGTCGAGCTTTCTCGGGTAAGACCGAAGCGCCGCGTTTACTTCGCGGGAATGGGGGAGGGCCCAGCGCCAGAGATCGCGATCTTCCGTATAGGCGACCAGCCAGGGGAGGGGCTCCTCCTTCTTAAAATATTCCCACGCCATCTGTCCCCCCGATTTCTCCATATCGAACCGGCAGAACGGCAGATCGGAGAGAACTTCCGCGTGGGTTTTATGGTGATCGAGGACGACGAGCGAAGCGGCCCTTTCCTTCATCGCCAGAAGCGCTTCGCGCGGGTAGGCGAAATCGAAGATCATCACGTCGCGCCCTGTGGCGTCCGGCGGGCCATGCTCATAGTCGACCGGACGAAACTCGGCATCGATTCCGAGTTGATGCACCACCCAGGCGGCGGAAAAACCGTCCGCACATCCGGCATGGTATAACACAAGCGGTTTTCGGGTGGCCGCTCCCTTCTTTAGGCCATTGTGACATCGGCTTCTTCTCCCTCAAAGATCTGTCGGTTCATTTTAACATAAGCCCCTTCCGAAACCGACAGTTGAATTCTCTCCTCTCATTTGGCTATCCTGAGGAAAGCCCCTCACCTCAATCCCAGGAGGACCGACCATGCCGACCATCGTCGAACCATCCGCCCCCACGACCCTCTCGGCCGCCGACCTTCGGCCCCGCGGCCGCGTTCAGCCGAGTCCCGCCACCTGGCGCGACCAGACCCTTTATTTTTTTCTTCCCGATCGGTTCAGCGACGGGCATGAAGAAGAGCGCCCCTTATTTGATTGGAAACGTCCCGATCAACATGCCGCCGCCGATCGGCGACTCTGGCAGGAATCGGGAAGGCGATTCCAGGGAGGCACCCTCAAGGGGATCGCAAGCAAGCTCGATTACTTGAAAGAGCTCGGCGTCACCACCCTCTGGATCGGCCCGATCTGGCGCCAGCGGCCCGATCTGGAGACCTATCACGGCTACGGGATCCAGAACTTTCTCGACGTCGATCCCCGGTTCGGGACCCTTCAGGAGTTGAGGGATCTGGTCGACGCCGCCCACGACCGCGAGATGTACATTCTCCTCGACATCATCTACAACCACTCGGGCAACAATTGGTTTTACAATGACGGCGGAGAGCCGAAGAGCGATCTCTCCTATCGCTATGCGCCGCCGTATCCGATGCACGGCTGGCGATCCGGAACCGGCGCCAGCATTCCCGACATCCTCTCGCTCGACGACGGGGTCTGGCCGAAGGAGTTTCAAAACGCCGATTGGTACACCCGCGCCGGACGGATCGGACGGTGGGATCCGGAACCGTGGGAAGATCCGCTCCATCCCGAAAATGAATTCCGCCGGGGCGACTTCTTCGATCTCAAAGATATCAACCTGAACCGGAACGAAGCCCTCTCGGCGGTCGCCCGCGTTTATCAATACTGGATCGCGCTGAGCGACTGCGACGGATTCCGGATCGACACGGTGAAACATGTCAGCTTTGAAGGCTCCCGGAACTTCTGCGGGGCGATCCGCGAATATGCCGAGTCGATCGGGAAAGAAAACTTCTTCCTGGTCGGCGAGGTCACCGGCGGCGCCGCGCTCGCGCGCGATTATCTAGACATCTTCGGCCGCAACCTGGATGCCGCCCTCGATATCGGCGAGCCGGCCCGGAATCTCACCGCCCTGGTCAAAGGGCTGACCGAGCCGGCCCGGTTCTTCAATCAGTTCAGCGGCCACGACATCCTCGGAAGCCATCGGGAGACCGGGCGCTACCATATCTCGATCCTCGACGATCACGACATGGTCGGACGCGATGGAAAGCACCGCTTTGCGGCGCGCAATCCGATCCCCAACAAGGCCGAACAGGTCGCCCATGCGGTCGGGGTCCAGCTGACCACCCTCGGCATCCCCTGCCTCTACTACGGCACCGAGCAGGCCTTCGACGGGACGGAGGATCGCCACGATCCGGCGATCGACTCCGGTTTCGAAGACCGCTACATCCGCGAGGCGATGTTCGGCGGGAGCTTCGGCGCATTCGGAACCGCCGGCTGCCATTTCTTCGATCCCAACCACCCGACCTTCCTTCGGATCAGGGCAATCGCGCGGATCCGAAACCAGAACGGCCCCGCCGGCCTCGCGCTGCGGCGCGGCCGCCAGTACCTTCGCGAGACCTCCTTTCTGGGACAGCCCTTCTCGATCCCCGGCGCCGGGGAGCTGGCCGCCTGGTCGCGCCTTCTCTTCGATCAGGAGGTATTGGTCGCGCTCAACCCCATGGAACCGCACCCCGCGGAGCCGACGTGACGGTCGACGCCTCCTTGCACCCCCGGCTCGATGATGACCTTTCTCTACCGGGGCGATTGGGGCGAGACGGAGCTTCGCCACCCTCCCGGAACAAACGGGTTCCGGTCCTCTATGATCAGGACCGGGCGACGGTCCGGATCGATCTCCCCCCCGCGGGGATGGCGATCCTCGCCTAACGATTGCGGATCGGCGATTTCGGATTGCGGATTGAAAAAGAAACCCTCTCTTGATTTTCAATCCGCATTCCGCAATCCGCAATCCGAAATTGGAACCCTTCCTTCATCCCGTAAAATGGATAAAAACGGCCCGCCTAGCCCTTGACCCCCTGGTCCGTTTCTGCAATAATGGTCCGAATTTAAAGGGGTTCTTCTAAAATTTCCGTTGAAGCTCCCCGCAGCAAGCTGCGGGGAATCTTCGACCCGAAAGGATGGAAAAACTCTATTTGTATTCGCGCGTCTAACCTTCACAGCAAGCTGCGAGGAATGCGACGCGCGTGCGTGTTCGACAAAGAGGAGAAACGCTTGGCGAGACTCGGGGTGAATATCGATCATGTGGCGACGGTGCGCGAGGCGCGGAAGGCGAAACAGCCCGATCCGATCGCCGCGGCGGTCCTTGCGGAATTGGGAGGAGCGGACGGGATCGTCGTCCACCTTCGTGAAGATCGGCGCCACATCCACGATCGAGACCTCAAAATCCTTCGGGAAACAATTCAGACAAAGCTTGACCTGGAGATGGCCGCGACGGATGAGATGGTCCGGATCGCCCTTGAGGTGAAACCGGAAATGGTGACCTTTGTCCCGGAGCGGCGGCAGGAGCTGACGACCGAGGGGGGACTCAACGTCGTCTCGAACCGGGATGAATTGCAGAAAGCGATCGACCTCCTTCACGACGGCGGAATTGAGGTCTCCCTCTTCATCGATCCCGATCCGGCGCAAATCAAGGAGGCGCATAAGGTCTCGGCCGATCTGATCGAAATCCATACCGGCCCGTACGCCAACAGCCGGGGAAAAGATCGCCGGACGGAGCTGAATCAAATTTTAGAGGCGGCCCGGCTCGCCGCCAAGCTCGGGATGGGGGTCAACGCGGGGCACGGCCTCGACTACCAGAATGTCTCCGCCGTGGCGCGGATCCCGGAGATCGAAGAGCTGAATATCGGCCACAGCATCATCGCCCGGGCCGTCTTGGTCGGGATGGAGCGGGCCGTCCGCGAGATGAAGGAACAGATCGAGGGCCGGGGGCGTAAAGGGAACCGATGACGATTGTCGGAATCGGGGTCGATCTGGTCAAAATCTCCCGGATTCAAGAGATGACGGCGCGGTGGGGCCCTCGTTTTCTCGACCGGGTCTTCACCCCCACCGAGCAGGCTTATTGCCTTCACCGGAAGGCCCCCCACGTCCACCTCTCCGCCCGGTTCGCGGTGAAGGAGGCGATCCTCAAGGCGCTGGGGACGGGACTTCGGATGGGGACCCGATGGCGGGAGATCGAAACAATCAACAACCCGGCGGGCAAGCCGGAGGTGAAGCTCTGGGGCCGGACGCGCGAGTTGGCCGACGCGCGAAACGTCGCCGACGTCTTCGCCAGCATCACGCATGATCATGACTATTCAATCGCGCAAGTAATTTTAGTAACAAATAACGGGAGGGGGGAGGCGGAAGGCGGGAGGGGGAGGAGCTAAAAGAATTTTTTCTTTTGTTTTTCCGCCTCCCCCCTTCCGCCTCCCGTCACTTAGGTTTTATGAAGATCGTGACCGCAGAGGAGATGAAAAAGCTCGACCGGAAGGCGACGACCGACTACGCCATTCCCTCCCTCCTGCTGATGGAGAATGCGGCCCGGGGATTGGTCGACGAGATCGAGAAGACGCTCGGCCCGGCCGCCGGCAAGCGGGTGGTCATCCTGGCGGGACGCGGGAACAACGGCGGGGACGGCATCGCGGCGGCGCGGCATCTGCGGATGCGCGGCGCACAGGTCATCGTCTACCTCTTCTCGCCGATCGAGAAGGTCGGGGGGGACGCGAAGACGTCGCTCGACATCTGGATGCAGACCGGCGGCGTCCTTCATGTGGCCGGCTCATTCCGCTGGAACCATCTGACGCAGGAGCTGTCGGAAAGCGATCTGATCATCGACGCCCTCCTCGGCACCGGGCTCTCCCATCCGGTCGAGGGGGACTACGCGAAGGCGATCACCCTGATGAACCGAACGGGTCGGAAGGTCGTTGCGGTCGATATCCCCTCCGGGATCTCGGCCGATACCGGCGAGGTCCTCGGCGTCGCGGTGAAGGCCGATTACACTTTTACGATGGCCCTCCCGAAATGGGGCCACTTTCTTCAGGAGGGGCTGGAGGTCCGGGGCCGACTCGCCGTGATCGACATCGGCTTCCCGCCGGCGATGATCGAGGCGGCCAAAATCCCGGTCGAGCTGATCACCCCGGAAGCGCTCGCCGGCTTCCCCCTCCCCGCCCGCGCGGCGCGCACAAGGGGACGGCGGGACACCTTCTCGTCATCGCCGGCTCGTTCGGAAAAAAGGGGCGGCGCTGATGACCTCTCTCGCGGCGCTGCGCTGCGGCGCCGGACTGGTGACGGTCGCCCTTCCGAAATCGATCGATCTCGCGACGGCCGATTTGATGGAGGTGATGACCCTTCCTTTGCCGGAAACGCCGGAGGGGACCCTCTCGCTTGCGGCGGAAAAGAGTCTTCTTCAAGCGGTTCAGGGGAAGGATGCCGTGGTCATCGGACCGGGTCTTTCGCAAAACGAGGAGACGCAGCGGCTGATCCGAACCCTGATCGCCGAGATCTCTCTTCCGATCGTCGTCGATGCCGACGGCCTGAATGCCCTCGCGGGCGATCTCTCGGCGCTGAAGAAACGGAAGGCCCCGGTGATTTTGACCCCGCATCCGGGAGAGATGAGCCGTTTGATCGGAAAGCGGACCGATCTGATTCAAAAAGAGCGCTTCACCGTCGCGGCCCATTTCGCGGAGCAATGGGGGGCCGTTCTGGTCTTGAAGGGAGCGCACACCGTCGTCGCCACCCCCGACGGATTCGTTCGGGTCAACAACACCGGCAATCCGGGAATGGCGACGGCCGGAACCGGGGATGCCCTCACCGGGATGATCGGCGCCTGGCTGGCGCAGGGGATCGACCCGGTCGATGCCGCCGCCGGGGGTGATGCTCCATGGTACGGCCGGCGATCTCGCCGCCGCCGACCGCGGGGAGATCGGCCTGATCGCCTCCGATTTGATTCAGAAGATTCCGGAGGCGATCCAAAGATACGTTAAACGCAATTCCGGCGTCTTACCGCCGTAGGGGCGTATTGCAATACGCCCCTACAGAACATCATGAAATAAACAAAAATAAAGAGGCATTACATGACATTGACCCAAATTACCGCTTTTTTCCTCCTCATCCTCTCCGTCATCGGTATTTCGATGGTGGTCCATTCCTGGATCGACAAGCGACGGATCAAAAAAAATTTCCTCCGCCTCGCCGCCGAGCTGCAAGGTTTGGTCGCGCAGGAAAACGCGCTCGTTTATCCCTACTTCACCGGCGATATCGACGGCAGACGATTCGACCTCTTCTTCAAGGTCGTTAAAGTCGGCCGCCAGCATATCCTCTACTACATCTACAGCCTCAAAGCCGATCTGCCGTGCGATCTTCTTCTTCTCAAGTCGGAGTATTTCAAGCCGATCAAGAATGAGGAAACCTTTTCCGGAGATGCCGGCCAAATCGTGCCGGAGGCCGCGCCGAACTATCAACTTCGATCGCTCAATCCGGAAGCGGCCCGGGAGATCTTCGAGAAGGCCGGCATCAAAGAATTCCTCTCCCCCCTCGATGAGTTCTCAAGCCTCCAGCTCGGTCCCGACGCCCTGGTGGTGGGGAAGCCGTACGACGGTCCGGCCGATACGGAGCCTTCCCATATCGTGCGCAACGTCGAAACGCTCAAAAATTTGGCCAAGGCGATGGAGCGATGCTTCATCCCGGCTTAGGAAAGAAGGGATCGATGGTTCCTCCGGCCGCTCAGGATCGTCCTGAAGAGAGCCTCTCCCTCTGGAGCGATTCCAGCGAGGCGACCTTCGCCCTGGGGGAGTGGATCGGAAGAGAAGCGGCCGGCGGCGAAGTCCTCGCCCTCATCGGGCCGTTGGGGGCCGGGAAGACCCGCTTCGTTCAGGGACTGGCGAAGGGGATGGAGGTCGCCGAGCGCTACATCACCAGCCCGACCTTCATCCTGATGCAGTGTTACGAAGGACGGCTTCCGCTCTATCACATCGATCTTTATCGAATGGAGAAGGCGGCCGAGATGGAGGCGCTCGGCCTGGAAGAATTCCTGGAGGGAGAAGGTGTCGCCGCCGTCGAATGGGCCGACAAAGGGCTGGAGGTTCTCCCCCTGCCCGGCTGACGATCACCTTTCAGTATGCCGGAGAGGATCAGCGGGAGCTCCACCTCTCCGCATCGGGACCGCATTATCAAGAATGGCTTCGTAAAATTCGGGAGGCGCGCCGGTGGAAGATCCTCGACGGGAAGAACTAGCGGCGATTGCGCGCGAGATGAAGGCCCGGCTCTCCTGGTATCGTCAGGAAGGGATCGATGCCTGGAATATTTCGCCGGCGCCCACAATAAAAGTGGATGAAGGGACCCAACGGATGCCGGATCAGAATAGACCAAAACCGTACGAACCGGCGGAGCAATCGCTCCTCGCCGCCGAAACGCCGAGCGCCCTTTTCCCGATCGCCTCCGAGGCGACCCCGGCAAGAACCCTGTCGGAAGTGAGAGACGAGATCGGCGACTGCCGGCGCTGCAAACTCTGCTCGACCCGGAAGAACATCGTCTTCGGAACGGGAAATCCCCATGCAGCGTTGATGTTCGTCGGCGAGGCGCCCGGCGCCGATGAAGACGCTCAGGGGCAACCTTTCGTCGGGCGGGCCGGACAGCTGTTGACCAAGATGATCGAGGCGATGGGGCTCTCCCGGGAAACGGTTTACATCGCCAACATCATCAAGTGCCGCCCCCCGGAGAACCGGAACCCGCAGCCGGATGAAATCGCCGCGTGCAGCCCCTTTTTGCTGAAGCAGATCGAGGCGATCCGCCCCAAGGTCATCTGCGCCCTCGGCACCTTCTCGGCCCAAACCCTTCTCGAAACGCAGCAGAAGATCTCGGCCCTGCGCGGAAAATTCCACGACTATCACGGCGTGAAGCTCCTTCCGACCTTCCACCCCGCCTACCTCCTGCGCAACCCGAACGAGAAGAAAACCGTCTGGGAAGACCTCAAGAAGATCATGGAGGAGCTGAAAAATGAAACCTTCATTGTGGATTGCGGAATGCGGAATGCGGATTAAAAGAACGAAGGGGAACCTCGATTCATGTTTTTCCATTCCGCAATCCGCATTCCGCATTCCGCATTCGGGGTCTCGATGAAGCATCTCTGGGCGCCTTGGCGGATCGACTACATCAAAGGGGAAAAAACGCCCGGCTGCATCCTCTGTGATAAGCCTAGGGAGAAGAAAGACCGTGACAACCTGATTCTGGCGCGGGGGAAACATGCCTTCGTGATGATGAATCTCTACCCCTACAACAACGGCCACCTGATGGTCTCGCCCTATCGGCATGTGAACACCCTGGAAGCGCTTTCCGATACGATCACGACCGAGATGATGCGTCTGATGAAGAAATCGCTGGCGGTTCTTCGCAAAACGCACAAACCGGACGGATTCAACATGGGGCTGAATCTCGGGAAGGCCGCGGGGGCCGGGATCGAAGAGCATCTTCACTTCCACATCGTCCCGCGCTGGGGGGGACACCAACTTCATGACGGTGACCTCGGAAGTGCGGGTTATCCCGGAAGACATCCAGGAAACCTACCGTCAATTGAAGCGTCATTTCAAATGAGGCCGCCGTGCTCCGACTGATCCTCTTCATTATCGTCGTCTTCTTTCTCTTCACCTTTTCCTACATGAATCAAGAGGAGCAGATCTCGCTTCACTTCATCTGGGGAGGGCCCTTCCCCCCCGTCCCGGCTTATCTGATCGTGATCGGCTCCTTTTTGACCGGGATTCTCTTCGCGGTGCTGATGACCTTTCCGGGATGGCTGAAGATGAAGCTGGAGAAACGAAAACTGAACAAGCGGATCGAAGTGTTGGAGACCGACCTCGACCATCTGCGCGCGGAGGCGTTGAAAACGACTCCCCGACATCCGACCTATTCAACCGATGTAGACGACAGCCAAGACGATACAATGGGAGACGGGTAACGGGGGAATAATTTTTCCATTTGTTATTTTCCATTTTTCATTTGTCATTGAGCAATGGAAAATGATAAATGACAATTGGTCAATGGAAAATGAGATTTAAGAAATGGCTGAAGTAACCCCCCTCATGAAGCAATACCTCGATACCAAACGGCGGCATCCCGACGCCATTCTCTTCTTCCGCGTCGGCGACTTCTACGAGATGTTTTACGAAGATGCGGTGACCGCGTCGAAGATCCTCCAGATCGCCCTCACTTCACGCGATAAAAGCAAAGAGAACTCCGTTCCGCTTTGCGGCATTCCCTACCATGCCGCCTCCGGTTATATCGCCAAGCTGATCAAGGCCGGCCTCGCGGTGGCGGTCTGCGAGCAGGTGGAAGACCCCGCCTTGGCAAAGGGACTTGTGAAACGGGAGGTGGTCCGGGTGATCACCCCCGGAACGCTGATCGAGCCGGAACTCCTCTCCCCCAAGGAGAACAACTACGTCGCCGCCGTCGCCTGGGACTTCGCCTCCCCGCTGGAAAAAGCCAAGTCGCTCGGGCTCGCCTATCTCGATCTCTCCACCGGCGATTTTCGGATCGCCTCCGCCGACGGCTGGAGCGAGATCGAAAGCGAGCTTTCGAAGATCGATCCGAGGGAGGTGATCCTCCCCGCCACCCTCGAAGGGAAAGAGGCGCCGCTCTTTTTCCGACGATGGCCGATCCGCTACACGGCGCCCGCCCTTTTTATCCCCGAGCAGACGGAAGCCTTGCTGAAATCTCACTTTCAAATCCATTCCGTCGCCGCTCTCGGCGGGGATCGTCCCGCGCTCCTCGCTGCCGGCGCCCTCTTGGGCCACGTTCAGGAGACGCAAAAGACCGCCCTCGGCAACATCCTCTCGCTTCGGCCGCACGCTTCCGGGGAGCAAATGCGCCTGCATCCCTTGGCGCAGCGGCACCTGGAACTGGTTCCGACCTCGCGCGAGGGAGCCCAAGGAACGCTGCTCCATCTGCTCGATCAGACGGTGACCGCCATGGGGGGACGCCTCTTGAGGGAATGGATTCTCCGTCCCCTCCTCTCCCCCGCGAAGATCATCGAACGGCAGGAGGCGATCGCTTCGTTCTACAACGATCTCCTGCTTCGGACCCGCCTTCGAAATCTGCTCGAAAAGATCTCCGACCTCGAACGGTTGATCGGACGAATCAGTCTCAAGGCGGCTCACCCGAGGGATCTGGTGGCGCTGAAGGAATCGATCGCGCTTCTTCCGGAGATTCACAAGGCCTTGTCGGGCGCGACGGCGCCTCTCTTGGAGGAGACCCTCCGGAGTTGGGATAACCTCGATGAAGTTTACCGGCTCATCGAAAGCGCCATCGTCCCCGAGCCCCCCCTCTCGATCAAAGAAGGAGGGGTGATTCGGGAAGGGTATCTTCCGCAACTGGACGAGCTTCGGCGTTTTCAGAAAGAGGGACGCGCGATGCTGACCCAGGTCGAGCTGCAGGAGCGGCGGCGGACCGGGATCGAATCGCTCAAGGTCCGCTACAACCAGGTCTTCGGTTATTACATCGAGGTGAGCGAGAGCCAGTTGAAGAAGATTCCCCCCGACTACGTCCGCAAGCAGACCCTCACCCGGGCCGAGCGATTCACGACCGACGAACTGCGAAGAATCGAAGAGAAGCTGACCGGGGCGGAGGAGGCGATCCGGGCAATGGAGGAGTCGGCCTTCGAAGAGATCCGGCACGACCTCTCGCTGATGGCGGGTCGGGTCCAGTCGATGGCGAAGAAGGTCGCGCTGCTCGATCTGACGGCGGCCCTCGCGGAGGTGGCCCATCAAAACAACTATGCCCGTCCCGAAGTGAATGAAGGGAGGACGATCCGCATCGTCGAAGGGCGGCATCCGGTCCTGGAGCAGTTGAGGGCGAGGGAGCGCTTCGTCCCGAACGATACCCTCCTCGATCCCCCCTCCCAGCGCCTGTTGATTCTCACCGGCCCGAACATGGCGGGGAAATCGACCTACATGCGGCAGGTGGCGCTGATCGTTTTAATGGCGCAGATGGGAAGTTTCGTCCCGGCGCGCGAGGCGACGATCGGCGTGGTCGATCAGATCTTCACCCGGGTCGGGGCGCAAGACGCCCTCTCGGAAGGGATGAGCACCTTCATGGTCGAGATGACCGAAATGGCGCAGATCCTCCGGCACGCGACTTCCCGGAGTCTGATTCTGCTCGACGAAATCGGCCGGGGGACAAGCACCTTCGACGGGATGAGCATCGCCTGGGCGATCGCGGAGCACGCCCATTCGGAACGGCTCGGGGCGCGGACCCTTTTCGCCACCCACTATCATGAGCTGACCCAATTGGCCGGCGCCAATGAGGGGATTCGGAATTATCACGTCTCGGTCCGGGAGTGGAACGATGAGATCATCTTCTTGAGAAGAATGGTCGAAGGGGGGCCGACAAAAGCTACGGCATTCAGGTCGCCCGGCTCGCTGGGCTTCCCCCCGAGATCATCCATCGGGCCAAGGCGGTGCTGAAACAACTTGAAGAAAACGCCTGGCAGCCGACCCTCTCCCCCCCGGCGCAGCCCGATCTCTTCGCCGCCCCTCCACCGCCGGCGGCGGAAACCAACCCTATTATAGAACGCCTCCGTAAAATCGACCCGATGCACCTCACCCCGCTGCAGGCGCTGCAGCTCCTGGCGGAGCTGGCGGAAGAGGCGCGGCGGGATCGCCAAGATGGATAAGCGGCCGGTCATGTCTCGGCGCAGCACTTTTAAATTTCTTCCCGCTCCCGCACGGACGTGGGCTTCCGTGAATTTAGGAACGGCGCTCATGGTCGCTTCTCCTCTTTCGCTCCGTCGGGTAAATGCCGGAAGATTCTGCGCACAGCGCGCCGAGAATCGGGAAAGCGGCGTAGAATTGCTTGAAGGCCCTGAGATGGGACACGTTGAATCCCTTGCCGAAGTCCAGCGTAAGATGCTCCCGACAAACTAAGGATCAGCAGCGCGTCCTAGTCCACGCGTTTCCTAACGTGCTGTTTCTCGACAATCATCCGCCCACCTGCCAGAACCTGGCTTGGAGCCAGATCATAATCGCGTTTTAAGATTTAGCTCTCCTTTCTACTCTCTTCACTGCTAAGATGCTGGCCCTTTACATCAACGCTTGAGTTGAAATTTAGCGGGAGCAAGCGGTATTAATTTCAACTGAGGAGGATTCCTATACGACCACGGAGCTAACCCATTCCTTTTTAGGAAGTTGGGAATAGGGCCACCTCTAAATTCCGGACATGTGGTCCAAAACGTCTTGGTAAGCCGAAACGTATACCATTGCGTTCCAATACGAACGTTAATGGTTGACCACCGCCGATTAAAGTAACGGCGGGCGTTAGGCAGGCCAACACGAATACCGTATGTGCCTCCCCTTCCATGCTGTTACTATCATGGTTAGCCTCTGCTCATGAATAAGATTTATCCCATTCTTTCTAATGTTTCTGGCATTATGTCGCCCAGTTCCCGCAAAGCAGCGCCGCCTGCTCCAGCACCGTCTGCGTCGCCCGCTCCTGCTTGTCCGGCGGGTAGCCGTACTTGCGCAGGATGCGTTTGACGATGACGCGCAGTTGCGCGCGCACGTTCTCGCGCAGGGTCCAGTCGATGGTCACGCTGCGGCGCACGGTGGCGACCAGCTCGCGGGCGATGTCGCGCAGCGTCTCGTCGCCGAGCACCTGCACGGCGCTGTCGTTCACCTCCAGCGCGTCGTAGAAGGCGAGTTCGTCGTCCGACAGTTTCAGCGCCTCGCCGCGGGCCTGGGCTTCGCGCATGTCCCGCGCCAGCGCGATCAGCTCCTCGATCACCTGCGCCGCCTCGATCGCGCGGTTCTGGTAGCGGCGGATCGTCTGCTCCAGCATCTCGGCAAACGACCGCGCCTGCACCAGGTTCCTGCGCCGGCGCGTGGCCAGTTCGCCCCTTAGAGCAGTTTTTGCAGCAGTTCGACCGCGAGATTGCGCTGCGGCATGCCGCGCACCTCGGCGAGAAAATCGTCGGACAGGATCGAGATGTCGGGCTTCGCGAGCCCCGCCGCGGCGAAGATGTCGATCACCCCCTCGGGCGCCACGGCGCGCGAGATGATGTTCCGCACCGCGTGCTCGATCTCCTCTTCGGGCCGCGCGTCGCCGGGCGCGCGCTTGGCGAGCACGGCCTGCACCGCCTGGAAGAACGCCACGTCGTCGCGGATGGCGAGCGCCGCCTCGTGCGGCACCGCCAGCGCGAAGGCCTGCGACAGCTCGCGCACCGCGCCCAGGCAGCGCTCCTTGCCGCGCTCCTGGATAAGGATGTGTTCCTGCGCGGCCGGCAGCAGGCCGAGCCGCTCTGCCGGCGTGCCGGTGGTCCACTTTGCCCGGTCAAAGCCGTGAAAAAGACCGGCGCAGACCTCGTACTTCTCCAGCATCACGGCCACGGCCTCGTCCTGGTCCACGATGCCGCCGTGCGCCCGGTGCCGCCGCTTTCGGTATAGGTGGCCAGCGCGGCCTTGAGCTCCTGCGCCAGGCCCAGGTAGTCCACCACCAGCCCGCCGGGTTTGTCCTTGAACACGCGGTTCACGCGGGCGATCGCCTGCATCAGGCCATGGCCGCGCATCGGCTTGTCGATGTACATGGTGGAGAGGCTCGGCGCGTCGAAGCCGGTGAGCCACATGTCGCGCACGATCACCAGCTTGAACGGGTCGTTCGCATCGCGAAAGCGATTGGCCAGCGCCTCGCGCCGCAGCTTGTTGCGGATGTGCGGCTGCCAGTCGGCCGGGTCGGCTGGCCGAGCCGGTCATCACCACCTTGAGCGCGCCGTGCTCGTCGTCGTCGCCATCCCATTGCGGGCCGCAGCTTCACGATCTCGCGGTACAGCGCCACGCAGATGCGCCGGCTCATGCAGACGATCATCGCCTTGCCGTCCAGCGCCTCCAGCCGCTGCTCGAAGTGCTCCACGATGTCGCGGGCCACCAGCGCGAGGCGCTTGTCCGCGCCGACCACGGCTTCGAGCTGCGCCCACTTGGTCTTGAGCTTCTCCTTGCGCTCGACCTCCTCGCCCTCGGTGGCCTCCTCGAAGCCGGGGTCGATCTTCGGCCGCTCGGCCTCATCGAGCGCGAGTTTTGCCAGCCGGCTCTCGTAATAGATGGGCACCGTGGCGCCCCGTCCTGCACCGCGCGCTGGATGTCGTAGACGCTGATGTAGTCGCCGAACACCGCGCGCGTGTTGGCGTCCGCCAGCTCGATCGGGGTGCCGGTAAAGCCGATGAACGAGGCGTGCGGCAGCGCGTCGCGCATGTGGCGCGCGTAGCCGTCGATGAAGTCGTACTGGCTGCGGTGCGCCTCGTCGGCGATGACCACGATGTTGCGGCGCTCCGAGAGCGTCGGGTGCCGGTCGCCCTTCTCTTCCGGAAAGAACTTGTGGATGGTGGTGAACACCACGCCGCCCGCTTCCACCGCCAGCAGTTCGCGCAGGTGCGCGCGGCTTTCCGCCTGCACCGGCGGCTGGCGCAGCAGATCGCGGCAGCGCGCGAAGGTGGCGAAGAGCTGGTCGTCGAGGTCGTTGCGGTCGGTCAGCACCACCAGCGTCGGGTTGCCCATCGCCGGCTCGCGGATGATGCGGCCGGCGTAGAAGGCCATCGTCAGGCTCTTGCCCGAGCCCTGCGTGTGCCACACCACGCCCACGCGCCGGTCGCCCGGCTGGCCGCCCGGCTTGCGGCCCGGCCTCGTAGCGGCCCTCGGGGTCGGCCGACGCCACCGGCCGTGCGGTGCAGCCTCCCGCCGCCCGCAACGTCTCGGCCACCGCCACCTGCACCGCGTGGAACTGGTGGTAGCCGGCCATCTTCTTCACGATGCGGCCGCCGTCGTCCTCGAACACGATGAAGTCGCGCAGCAGGTCCAGAAGCCGCCGCGGCGCGCACAGGCCCCTCGATGACGACTTGCAACTCCGGCACATGCGCGCCGGCCAGCGTCTCGCCCGCAATGGTCCGCCAGGGCTTGAACCACTCGCGCCCGGCGCCGAGCGTACCCACGCGCGCCTCGACGCCGTCGGACACCGCCAGCAGCGCATTCGGCGCGAACAGCGCCGGCACCTCGGCCTGGTAGGTCTGGAGCTGCTGGAAGGCGCTCCAGATCGTCGCGTTCTCGGCCGCGGCGTTCTTCAGCTCCAGCACCGCTACGCAGCGGCAAGCCATTCACGAACAGCACCACGTCCGGCCGGCGGCTGTGCTTGTTCTCGACCACGCTGAACTGGTTCACCGCCAGCCAGTCGTTGCCCGCCGGGTCGTCGAAGTCGATCACCCGCGCCTGCGCGCCGCGGATGCTGCCGTCGGCGTCGCGGTACTCCACCGTCACGCCGTCCACCAGCAGGCGGTGCAGCGCGCGGTTGCGCACGATCAGGTCCGCGCCTTCGGGCCGCGTCAGCTTGCGGAAGGCGTCGTCCAGCGCCTCGGCCGGAAGATGAGGGTTGAGTTTTGTGAGCGCTTGGCGGAGACGCTCTTCCAATACTACTTGGTTGTAATCACTACGTTCCGCAGCAAGCTCGGGCGGGGCAATTTCCGGGCCGAGCTTAAATACCCAGCCGAGATTTTTAAACCAGGCACTGGCAGCCTCTTCAACGACAGATTCACTAAACTCGCCAGCTCTCATACTGAGGTTTCCTTATTCATTTCCACATTTGAAGCATCGCGTCTTTTAATGTCGCTTGACAGCTCTGAATAGAGAACCGGATCAAATGCATGTAAAACTTCGCTTACATAGTAGGACTTCCCGGCCAATTCGACCATTCCATACTCACGATCGATCAACCGGTCGTCTTCATCAGTACGCTTCGGAAGATCATCGCTAGGCGGTGAGCTGAGGTGTTTTTCTAAAAGTGATTCCACATCAGAAATATCGAACAAGATAGTGAATACCCAAAGCGCTGCATTTCGAAGACCTTCCAAATCTCGGACCTGCGGAATGGTAGCGCCGCCTACATGATACTGACCATTGCGAACCTCATGGTACCAAATGAACTTCGCTTTATCACAAGCCATAGCCAAGCCGCGGTTCTTCACTTCAATTTCGAGAAATTCGATTTTTTGTATGAAAGTTATCTAACCATTTTTCAACATCGCCTTTCGGGTACGTACGGTTCTGCCGCTGAATTGGATGGAGGCTAAGATAAGTATGGATCGCAACCTCAATTGCATTGTCAAAGCCAACAACTGCGATACGCCGGTCAAAATCCTCCCCATTACGGTAGTGCATCTCTGCATGAAGGATAATCTCGAATGGACCGAGAGCCCAGGGTGTAAGTGTATTCATGAGATTTCCCCAAGAATACGACCGGCGTCTGCAATTCGAATATCACCTGAAATTAATTTTGGCAGCAGCACATCACGGACAGCGGTTAAGGAGCGCGACTGAACGAGGCGTTGCGGGATGGCTTTAATTAGCGGATCAAAACATCTATTGATTGCCTGTAGCAGCACGGCTGACGGCACGACAACCTTTTGCTTCTGATAAGTGGTGTCTTTGTATGTGGCCCATGGTAGTTGCCTTTGCCGCCGCAATGTGCCGAAAGTCCGCCAGGTACCGACGGATCCAGAGATAATAGAACCACTTTGGATATTCGATCGAGGTAACCTTGAACAAATGCTGATTGAGCGCCCCACGTCCTCCAGCCCAGAGAATACACTCCAGCGACCCAGACCATGAAAACAAGACATCCCCATCTTCAACTATATAATCCGCCTCAAGATTAGCGCCCGCCAGATCCGCGCCATTTGTGTTCCCTGCTCGAAGTTGAGCAATTTTGATAACGGGAAGCGAGGAATCATTTTTAGGTGGATATTTTTGGAGGGCTAGGCCATTCAGAAATCGCGCTATCTCGTCCAGCCCTCGAACGGTCCACCCCTCCGGAATCTCGCCGAGTTCGGAGTCGACGAGGCGGGCGGGGAAGAGGTCGGCGAGGGCTTGGGGCAGGCCGGGGTCGCGGCCCTCCACCTTGGCGCGGACGGGGTCGAAGTCCACGAACCACGACTTGAACAGCGCCCGCGCCATCGCCTCCAGCGTCTCGCTCATCCGCCGGTTCAGCTCGATCTTGTCGTCCAGCGTGCCGAGGATGTGGGCGATGGCGCGTTGTTCGTCGTCCGGCGCCGGAACGACCAATTGGAACTGAGGCGGCATCGCGAAGGTTCAGGTGCTTGACCAGTTGATCCTGTTGCAAGGCGCGATCGATCATCTGCCTCGAACGCCCGAATCACGAAAGCCGACATGACCCAGTACGCACCGACTGGTCCTGGCGCACTGGGATTCACGGCTACGGCTCTCGCAGCGCGTTCCACCCGTGCCAGCGAGGCCGGAACGACTGCTGCTTCGCCTACAGTTCCAACGAGCGTAAGAAGCCATTCCACCGATCCCTTCAGCCGAGTGCGCGTATAGGCGGCTTCGATCACCTGGCGATACTCGAACTGGATCTGCGGTTGAGAACGCCGACGTCACGCATATCGCTGTGTACGCGCAGGCCGCGGTTGGAATACCAACTGAGCGGGCTCGCTACCAGGCTGGACAACTCACCCGCCACACGCAGATCCTCGAGATTGGCGGCAATCCCAACTAGGCGCTCAGCCTCTGCTCGCGCAGTTGCGCGACGAGCCGCTGCATCTTCTCCGCGAACGGCTCGCCGTCGTCCTCCTGCGCCTCGGCGCCGACGTAGCGGCCGGGCGTGAGCACGTGGCCGTGCTTGCGCACCTCCTCCAGCGGCGCGCTCTTGCAGAAGCCGGGCACGTCGGCGTACTCGCCGGCCTCCGGCTCGCCGCGCCAGGCGTGGTAGGTGTCGGCGATGCGCGCGATGTCCGCGTCGGTCAGTTCGCGGTGGGTGCGGTCCACCATGCGGTCCGAGCTTGCGGGCGTCGATGAACAGCACGTGGCCGCGGCGGTCGCGGAACTTGCCGTTCCTGCGCTTGTCGCGCGCGAGGAACCACAGGCACGCGGGGATCTGCGTCGAGTAGAAGAGCTGGCCGGGCAGCGCGACCATGCAGTCCACGAGGTCGGCCTCGATCAGGTTCTTGCGGATCTCGCCTTCGCCCGATTGATTGCTCGACATCGAGCCGTTGGCCAGCACGAAGCCGGCGACGCCGGCGGGCGCCAGGTGGTGGACGATGTGCTGCACCCAGGCGAAGTTGGCGTTGCCGGCGGGCGGCGCGCCGTACTGCCAGCGCTTGTCGTCGCGCAGGCGCTCGCCGCCCCAGTCGGAGATGTTGAACGGCGGGTTGGCGAGGATGTAGTCGGCCTTGAGGTCCGGGTGGCGGTCGTGGTGGAAGGTGTCGCCGTGGGCGATCTGGCCCGAGTCGATGCCGCGGATGGCGAGGTTCATGCGCGCCAGGCGCCAGGTGGTGTAGTTGCTCTCCTGGCCGTAGATGGAGATGTCGGCCTTCGATCCGTTGGGGGCCTTGCCGCCGTTGCCATTGCCGTTTGCGTGCGCGCGGATGAACTCCACCGACTGCACGAACATGCCGGACGAGCCGCAGCAGGGGTCGTACACCCTGCCACGGTACGGTTCGAGCATCTCGACCAGCAGCTTCACCACGCAGCGCGGCGTGTAGAACTCGCCGCCCTTCTTGCCCTCGGCGCTGGCGAACTGCGACAGGAAGTATTCGTAGACGCGGCCGAGCACGTCCTTGGCGCGGCTGGCCTCGTCGCCGACCCGGATGTTGCTGATCAGGTCGATGAGCTGGCCGAGGCGCTGCTTGTCGAGCGCGGGGCGGGCGTAGTCCTTGGGCAGCACGCCCTTCAGGGCCGGGTTGTCGCGCTCGATGCCGGCCATGGCGTCGTCCACGATCTGGCCGATGCCGGGCTGCCGGGCCAGCGCCTTCAGGTGCGCCCAGCGCGCCTCGACCGGCACCCAGAAGATGCTCGCCGCGCGGTACTCGTCCGGGTCTTCCGGGTCGGCGCCCTGCGCCTGCTCGGCGACCAGCCGGGCGTGCTGCTCCTCGAAGGCGTCGGAGATGTACTTGAGGAAGATGAGCCCGAGCACGACGTGCTTGTACTCGGCGGCGTCCATGCTGCCGCGCAGCGCATCGGCCATCTGCCAGAGCTGGGCTTCGTAGCCGAGGGTGGCGGCGGTCTCATTAAAATCACCGGGGTTGCAGACCGGAAAAAAACCGCCCCCGGCATCCGCCTCGCCACGGCCCTCCGCATCCCGACCACGGCCGACTTCAAAACCTTACTCAAGAAAAAAAACGACATCATCATCAACGTCACCGGCTCTCCAAAGGTCGAGGCCGCGTTGCAAGCCTCAAAACGGGATGGAATTGAGATCCTCAGCGGCCGGTCGGCGAAACTGGCCTGGACCCTCATCGACGAGCGGCAAAAGAGCCAGCGGGAAGCGGAACGGCTTCTCTCCGAATACCTCTCCCTCTACGATCTGAGCTTGAAGCTCTCCTCGAACGAGAACATCGCAAAGCTCTACGCGACGGTGATCGACTACGCCACCGAACTGACCCGCACGCCGGCCGGAAGCCTGGCGATGTTCGACGAGGAGCGGGGCGAGATGGTCCTGGTGGCGTCGAAAGGTTTCTCCAGAGATTTCTCTCGTGTACGGCGCTGGCGGGTCCGAAAAGGGGGCTGACGACCTATATTCTGAATCAGAAGGGGGTCGTTGCCATCGAGAGCGTGAAAAAATTCCCCAAGTTCAATAACCCCGTCCTCCTGGAAGAAAAGGTCGAGGCGGTCGCGGCCATCCCCCTTTGGAACGAAGGGAAGATCTTGGGAATTCTCTATGTGAACGATTTCAAGCCGCACCTATTTTCCGAGAAAGAAATCTCTCTTCTGTCCCTCGTCTCGACCATCGCCGCCACCTCCATCGGAAAGGCCAAAATCCTGGAGATGACGCGGCTGATGGCGATCACCGATGAGCTCACCGGCCTCTTCAACCATCGCCACCTCTTGCAGCAGCTCTCCTCGGAGCTCTCCCGGACCCAGCGCTACGGCCGCGCCCTGACGCTGGCGATGCTCGACATCGACCACTTTAAACAGTACAACGACACACACGGCCATCTGATGGGGAATGAAGTCCTCCGGACCTTGGGAGATCTGATCCGGAGGAATATCCGGGAGACCGACATCGCGGCCCGATACGGGGGGGAAGAGTTCTCGATTATTATGCCGGAGACGAATCGGACGAGAGGGAAGATCATCGCGGAGCGGCTGCGGAAGGCCATCGCCGACTATCCGTTCAAGAACGGGAAAACGCAGCCGGGCGGCGCCCTCAACGTGAGCATCGGGCTCGCCACCTATCCCGAGAACGCCGCCTCGCCGCACGATCTGATCGAAGCGGCCGACCGCGCCCTCTATCGCGCCAAATCGACCGGCCGGAACCGGGTCTGCCTCTCGACGAAACAAGAGGGCCAGGGGTCGGGGGCCGGGGGCCGGGGAAAAACAAAATAAAAAAGGTCTTTACGATTCCCGTAAAGACCTCCTGTTTGAACCCCTCTTTTATTCTTTTGCTTTTCTCAGACCCCTGACCCTCGTCTTTTAAATGCTCAAATCCTGAGGCAGAAGACTCGGATCGATTTTTCCGAGGGCGGTCAGGGAGAGATATTTCGAGTCGAAGAGGACTTTGGCGAGCTGCTGGACCTGATAGAGAGAAACCCGGTTGATCTCGCGGACCACCTCTTCTAGGGAAAAATGCCGGCCGAAGTAAAGCTCGTCCTTCGCCAGCTTGCTCATCCGGCTGCTGGTGCTCTCCATGCTGAGCATCAGGCTCCCCTTGATATGGTTTTTCGCCTTCTCCAGCTCGACCGGATCGACCCCTTTCTCTTTCAGACGCTTGAACTCTTTCAAGATCAGCACGATCACCTTCGGCGCGTTTTTTGCGCCGGTCCCGGCATACACCGTGAAGAGCCCCCCGTCCTGATAAGAAGAGGGATAGGAGTAGATGGAGTAAGCGAGACCCCGCCGCTCCCGGACTTCTTGAAAAAGACGCGAGCTGACGCTTCCGCCCAGGATCGTATTGAGCACATAGAGCGCATACCGGTCGGGATGGCGGTGCGGCAGTCCCTGTGTCCCGATGCAGAGGTGGACCTGCTCTAAATTTCGCTTCTTCACCTGGAAATGGGGGCTCATCTGGGGCGCCAGCCTCGGATGGAGGTCGATCTCCTTGGCCGAATACTTTCCGAAGGCCTTCTCCAGCGCCTTCATCAAGGGGGGAAGATCGAAGTGGCCGGCGACCGAGACGACGATTTGCTTCGGATCGTAGGCGCGCTTGAGAAAACGAAGGATCTTCTTTCGGGTCATGTCGGAGATCGTTTCGACCGTTCCGAGGATCGGCCGCCCCAGGGTGTTTCCCTTCCAAATATCTTTGGTATAGAGGTCATGGACCAGATCTTCCGGATCATCCTCCACCATTTTGATCTCTTCGATCACGACCTGTTTTTCCTTCTCGATCTCGCGCGGCTCAAAGGTGGAGTGATGGAAGTTGTCGGAGAGAATGTCGACCGCCTTGGAGAGATGGTCGTCGAGGACCTTGGCGTAGAAGGTCGTCGTCTCGCGAGAGGTGAAGGCGTTTAACTCGCCGCCGATGGCATCGATCTCCCGGGCGATCTCTTTTGCGCTCCGCTTCTCCGTCCCTTTGAAGAACATATGCTCAAGGAAGTGGGAAATGCCGTGCTCGTGCGCCTCTTCGTCCCGGGAGCCGACATTCACCCACAGACCGATGGAGACCGACTTCACGGAGGCCATTTTTTCCGCGACAATCCGTATTCCGTTATCTAAAACGACTTTCCGAACCATAAGGAGATCCCTCGTTATCCGTTAAGGGTTAAACGTGGAACGGAAGGCCCTGAACCTCCCGTTCGTTACGTTTAACGAATAACGATTCACATTTAACTTTCTTTTGCAGGGGGGAAGGGTCTCCTTGCGGGAGAGGCGGATCTTTCCCTGTCTGTCGACTTCCAGAACTTTCACCGTGATCTCGTCCCCCTCTTTCACCTCATCGGTCACATTCTTGACCCGATGATGCGCCAGCTGAGAGATGTGGACCAGTCCGTCGACCCCCCGCCGAAGCTCGACGATGGCGCCGAAATCCATGATCCGGGTGACCTTTCCGACATAGACGCGGCCGACTTCGACCTCTTCGACGATCATATTGACCATCTCGATCGCTTCTTTGGCCGCGGCGTCATCCATCGAGGCGATATGGATCGTCCCGTCGTCTTCGATATCGATCTTCACGCCGGTCTTCTCGATGATCCCGCGGATGACTTTTCCGCCCGGTCCGATGACTTCGCGGACCTTGTCGGGCTTCACCTTCATCGTGACGATTCGCGGCGCATAAGTGGAGAGCTCCGGCCGGGGCGCTGCAAGCGCTTCCAGCATTTTCCCCAAAATATGCTGCCGTCCTTGCCTCGCCTGTTCCAACGCCCGTTTCATGATCTCGATGGTCAACCCGCCGATCTTGATGTCGAGCTGCAAGGCGGTGATCCCCTGCGCCGTTCCGGCGACCTTGAAATCCATATCGCCCAGATGATCCTCCAGTCCCAAGATATCGGAGAGGATCTCGAACCCGTTTGCCCTCCTTGATCAGGCCCATCGCAATCCCGGCGACCGGACGGACGATCGGCACCCCGGCATCCATCAGGGCGAGGGTGCCGCCGCAGACGGTCGCCATCGAAGAGGAGCCGTTCGACTCCAGGATCTCGGAGACGATCCGCAGGGTATAGGGGAAGGCCTCTTTGCTCGGGATGATCGGCGTCAACGCGCGCTCGGCCAAGGCCCCATGACCGATCTCGCGACGGCCGGGTCCCCGAAGCGGCCGGGCCTCGCCGACGGAGAAGGGGGGGAAATTGTAGTGAAGCATGAAGGTCTCCTTCCACTCCCCTTCGAGAGCGTCGATCCGCTGTTCGTCGTCGGAGGTTCCGAGGGTCACCACGGCCAAACTCTGCGTCTCGCCGCGGGTGAAGAGCGCCGACCCGTGTGTGCGGGGAAGAATCCCCACCTCGCAGGTGATCGAGCGGATATCGGCCGGCCCGCGGCCGTCGGCCCGGACCCCTTTGGTCAAAATCATCTCCCGGACCGCTTCCCGCTCCAGCTCGTGAAAGAGCGCTTTGATCTCCCGGGTTCGATCGACCTCGCCGGTATTGATCGACGCGATCTTCTCCTCGAGAATGTGATCGAGACGCTCCTGCCGTTCGGTCTTGTTCGAGATCAGGATCGCTTCTTGAATCGGCCCGATGAGGGTCTCCCTCAGTTGCTTCTCGAAAGCTTCATCTCGATCGATCGCCACGGGGGAGCGCTTCTGCTTGCCGACCTTCGCTTGAAGCTCCTTCTGCAGTCCGATCAGCGTCTGGAGCGCTTGATGCCCGAAAGCGACCGCTTCCAAAACCGCCTCTTCGGGGAGCTCTTTGATCTCGCTTTCGACCATCATGACCGCCTCGGCGGTTCCTGCGAGAACGATGTTCATGTCGCTCTTCTCGATCTCCTCCAGGCTCGGCATGGCGACGAGTTTTCCGTCGATCCGGCCGACGCGGATCGCGCCGATCGGGCCGTTGAAGGGGATGTCCGAAATGGTCACCGCCGCGGACGCGCCGACCATCCCGAGAATCTCGGTCGAGGCGGAGAGATCGCTCGAGAGAACCGAGGCGATGATTTGGGTTTCAAAATACCAATGATCGGGGAAGAGCGGCCGCATCGGCCGGTCGATCAACCGGCTGGTCAATGTCTCTTTTTCGCTCAGCCTCCCTTCTCTTTTGAAAAATCCCCCCGGGATCCTTCCGGCGGCGTACGCCCGCTCCTGATAGTCGACCGTGAGCGGAAGAAAATCGACATCTTTTGCCTGTTTGGAAGCGACGGCCGTGGCCAGGACCATGCTCTCGCCGTACTGGACAAGAACCGCTCCGTCCGCCTGCCGGGCCATCCGTCCCGTCTCCAGGACGAGCTTTTTCCTGCAATCTCTGCTTCTACACGATGAACCATACTCTGTGACTCCTCCACTAGGGCAGCAGGCCACAGAACTACAATGAAAAACCAAGAAAGAGAAAGAACGTGAGGCGCGCGACGCCTCCCTTCATCTCGCCCTTATTGGCTCTTCATTGTATTTCTGTGCCGGCTGCGATACGTTATTTTAGCTGGACCTTCACACCGTGGAAGATCCACTGCATTGGCTGAGTTACTTTCTCAGCCCCAACTTTCCGATGATCGCTTGGTACCGGGCAAAATCGTTCTGCTTCAGATAATCGAGCAGCTTCCTCCGACGGCTGACCATGTTGATCAGGCCGCGCCGGGAATGGTGATCTTTCTTGTGGGTCTGAAAATGCTCCGTCAAATAAGTGATCCGATTCGTCAGAAGGGCGATCTGAACCTCCGGCGAGCCGGTATCGTTCCCATGAATCGCATTTTCCTTGATGACACTCTGCTTCTTTTCCTTAACGAGCGGCACGTGATGTTCCTCCTTATTTGTTAGTATAATGAACTCCGGATCGATCCTTCCACCCCTGCGCCGACTTCCGGTTTGGAGAGGTCGGAAAGAACCGTTTCCGATTTAAAGAAAGACTGTCGATTTTCCCTCACCTCATCTTCATTCATAACGGCGCGGCCGATCGCTAAGAGACGGCCTTCCGGATCGAGAATGCGAAGCGGCTCTCCTTTTTTAAAAGAGGATCGATTCAAGACCCCCTCGGGGCCGACCGGCGCGCCATGCAGAACCTTCTCCCGGTAGGGCTCTTTCACCCAAACCGCGGGAAGATCCTTCAACACCTCATTCAAAGAGTAGACTTCCTTTTCCCAATCCCCCTCGGCGTACAGATCGCAAAACCGGTTCAGCTCGACCGAATCGACGATGGGAAATTGACCGGCGCGGGTGCGGCGCAGCCGGAGGAGATGTCCCCCCACCCCCAACTTTTCGCCGATGTCGGCGCAGAGGGTCCGGATGTAGGTCCCTTTCGAGCAGACCACGCTGAAGGCGGCGTCCCTTCCCTCAAACCCCTTGAAACGGATCTCCCGGATCGAAACGGTCCGGGCCGTCCGTTCGACCACTTCCCCGGCGCGCGCCGAGCGATAAAGGGGGACCCCCTTCACCTTAATGGCGGAGTACATCGGCGGCATCTGCGCGTAGGTTCCGACGAACGATTCCGCCGTCTCGCGAACCTGCGCCGCCATCCCAGCGGGGAGGTCGACCGTCTTGAGAACCTTCCCCGTGGCATCTTGCGTGTCGGTCTCCTCTCCGAGACGGAGGACCGCATCATACTCCTTCTCGGCGTCCATCAGAAAAGGAACAACCTTCGTCCCCTTTCCGAAGCAGATCGGGAGCACCCCGGTCGCCTCCGGATCGAGGGTCCCCGCATGGCCGACCTTCTTGATCCGCAAAAGGCCGCGGATCTTCGCGACCACATCATGCGAGGTCCACCCGGCCGGTTTATCGATGTTGAGAATCCCGTCTCTTATCATGATTTACGAAACCACCGCATAAATCGCTTCCTGCACGGAGGTGAGGACCCGCTCTTTCACCTTCTGCCAGGAACCGCCGAGGGTACATCCGGCCGCGTACGTATGTCCCCCTCCTCCCCAGCGTTTCGCCAGGAGGGCGACATCGACCTTTCCCTGCGATCGGAAGCTGATTTTATATTGTTCCGGACCGATCTCGCGAAAAAAGACCGCCACCTCAACTTTTTCGATCGAGCGAGGGTAGGTCACAAAATCCTCCGTATCTTCGAAGGTGGTCCCGGTTTTTCGAAGCTGTTCATCTGAAACATGGATCCATGCAATCCGTTCGTCTGCGCTGACCTCCATCTTCATCAGCACTTCAGCGAGCAATTTCAATCGCCCCGCCGTGTTCGCCTCAAAGAGGGCGGTGGCGATGCGGAACGGATCGGCCCCCTTCTCGATCATCTCCCCCGCGATCTGAAGCGCCCGGGAGGTGGTGTTGACGAATCGAAACGAGCCTGTCTCCGTAATGAGGGCGGCATAAATGCACGTGGCGATCGGGGGGGTGATGGGGGCCCCGATCGTTTTGAGCAGATCATAAATCATCTCCCCGGTCGCCATCGCCGTCGGCACCACCCAATTAATGTTCCCATACGAAGGGTTGGTGATGTGATGGTCGATATTGATCATGGTAGGGATAGAGGGAGGGCGGGTATAGCCGGTCCGCTCGAAGCTGCCGGAGTCGACCACAATGAGGGCGTCGGCCGTTTGTGTAATCGCTTTCTGCCGGGTGAAGAGCCCTTCATGAGGGAGAAAAAGAAGCTGCTGGGGAATCGGATCGCGATTGACCACCTCCGCTGTTTTCCCCATCTCCCGGAGGGCCAGCGCCAATGCCATGCCGGAACCGATAACGTCTCCCTCGGGACTGACATGCCCCGTAATGACGAACGATTGCTTCTCTTGGAGAACCGACACCACTTCAGCGAGACTCATTCACGCTCCCAATGACTGCAGCAACGGAGGCCGACTCCCCTTGGAGGGTTTTTGAGCCGCAGGCCCCTGCTCGATGCATCACCGTTTTTCCTTCTCAATCCGGTCGAGGAGATCGAGGATGTGGGAGACCTTCTCGGTCGATTCGTCCGGCAAGAAGACCACTTCCGGAACGCGCCGGATCTGCAGCCTTCTCGATAATTCCGCCCGAACGAAACCGGTCGCCTTCCGAAGCCCCATGAAGGCCTGCTTCGCATCCTGGTCCTTCTGGACCGTCACAAAAATTTTTGCATGCTTCAAATCATCGGAAACTTCAACGGAGGTGACGGTGACGAACCCGATCCGGGGGTCGCGGATCTTTGTCGTCAAGATGTCGGCCACTTCCATCTTGATTTGATCTCCGATTCGATCTGTTCTCTTATACTCTTGCACGGCGAAAGACACCTCCGCCCCCCTCTCGATTGAGAGACTTAAATCAGCTCAAGTTGATGATGAACGATCTGGACCTGCGGAAAGCTCGAGATAAACCCGACGACCTTATCCATCACTTCATTAACGAAACTTCGATCGTTCGCGACCGTCGTCACACCGAGAATCGCTTTCTGCCAGAGATCCTGCTCGCCCACCTCTGCAATCGCCACATTGAACCGGTTTTTGATCTTGGTTTTAATGCTTTGCAGGACCTGCCGCTTTCCCTTCAGAGAGCCGTTCTGGGGAATGTACAGCTCGATGACGCAAATTCCGACGACCATTTTCGTATCAAGCGACGCCATCTCGCATTAAGCCGCTCGGCCGGACGCCGAGCACCTTCCCCATTACAATTTTGCCGCAATCTTGTCGTGCGTATAGACCTCGATCACGTCGCCGACTTTGATGTCGTTGAAGTTTTCGATCCCGATACCGCACTCGTATCCGGCCTGGACCTCTTTGACGTCGTCCTTGAAGCGACGCAGCGAACCGATCTTTCCTTCGTAAACAACCGTACCGTCCCGAATGACGCGGGCCCCGGCGCTGTTTCGGGAGATCAGGCCGCTGCTGACATGGCCTCCGGCAATCACCCCCTGCTTCGGAATCTGGAAGACCTGCCGAACTTCGACCCGTCCCAACGTTCGCTCCTTCAGCGTCGGCTCCAACAAACCTTCCATCGCGGCCTTCACGTCGGCAATGGCGTCATAAATAATGGTATAGAGGCGGATATCGACATTCTCCCGCTCGGCCAAATCTTCCCCCTTCGTTTCCGGCCGGACGTTGAACCCGATCACGATCGCGTTCGATGCCGAGGCGAGGAGGATATCCGATTCGGTGATGCTCCCCACCCCGCGGTGAATGACGCGGAGCTTCACCAAAGGGGAGGTCAACTTTTCGAGCGACTCTTTAATCGCTTCCGCGGAGCCCTGGACATCGGCTTTAACGATGATATTCAGCTCCTTGACCGTTCCCTCCTGAATCTCTTGATAGAGATCGTCGAGGGTCACGCGCCGCGTCTGAGAAAGCTCGGCCAGCCGCTGCCGCTGAGACCGGCCCTGGGCCACTTCTTTCGCCGTCCGCTCATCGGCCACGACCACAAAGGTATCCCCCGCCAAGGGAACCCCATCCAAACCGATAACCTCCACCGGGATGGAGGGTCCGGCCTGGTCTACTTTTTTTCCTTTATCGTTGATCAGGGCGCGGACTTTTCCGAAGTGGGCTCCGGTCACGAAGATATCCCCGACCCGCAACGTCCCTTGCTGGACCAAGACGGTCGCAACCGGCCCGCGACCGCGATCGAGTTTCGCTTCCACAATCGTCCCCAGCATCGGCCGGGTCGGATTGGCCTTGAGCTCGAGTACTTCGGCCTGCAGGAGGATCATCTCAAGCAGATCCTCCAGACCGATCTTCTTTTCGCGGAAACCTCGGCAAAGATGGTCTTGCCCCCCCACGCCTCCGGGATCAGCTCGTACTCCGCAAGCGCAGTCTTCACCCGGTCCGGATTGGCTTCCGGCTTGTCGATCTTGTTGATGGCCACGATGATCGGCACATTCGCCGCCTTGGCGTGATTGATCGCCTCGATCGTCTGGGGCATCACGCCGTCGTCGGCCGCCACCACCAGGACGACGATGTCGGTGACCTTGGCGCCGCGCGCCCGCATGGCGGTGAAGGCCTCGTGGCCCGGCGTGTCGAGGAAGGTGACCCGTTTGTCGCCGACGGTCACCGTATACGCGCCGATGTGCTGCGTGATGCCGCCCGCTTCGCCCGCCGCCACCTTCGTCTGCCGGATGGAGTCGAGCAGCGAGGTCTTGCCGTGGTCGACGTGGCCCATGATCGTGACCACCGGCGAACGCGGCAGCAAGTCGTTCGGATCGTCCGGCATTGACGGGCTGAGGATCTCTTCTTCCGTCTTCTCGGAAACCAACTCGGCTTTGACGCCGAATTCCTCCGCAATCAGCGACGCCTCATCGAGCAAAATCGGATGGTTGATCGTCGCCATCTTTCCCATCGCCATCAATTTGGAAATGATGGAGGGGACCTTTTGTCCAATCAGCTCAGAGAACTCTTTTACCGTCATCCCTTCATAGAGTTTGACCACTTTCCTCCGCGGCTTGGTGATATCGGTTGAGACCGCCGGCCCCCTTCGGAGTCCCCTTCGGTCTTCTTTGCGATGGATCGGCTTGAAGTCTTGCCACTTCCTCGCCTCGACAGGGACCTCGGCGATCGCTTCGGGCTCTTCGACAACAACATCCGAATCCCAGCGCTTTTTCGGTCGTTTTGCTTTCTCCTTGAACTTGGAGGCAAAATCTTTCTTCAATTCGGGGCGAAGCTCGATTTTCCCTTTCTTCTTATCTTTATCGGTTTTCTTCTCAGCCGCCTCTTTGGCTCCGCCCGGCGAGGGGACCACCTTGAGGACGCCGGGGGTCGGCGCAGGTTCCGCGGCGGGAGAAGCCGGTTTGACCTCTTCGACCGGAGGGGGAACCACATCCAAAGGGGCCGATGTCGCTGCCGCTGCGGGAGCGATCGGCTCCACGGTTGGGCTGAGCGGCGCCTCTATCTCCGGAGTCTCTACGGCCGGCGCTTCCGGCTGGACGGCCACAGGAGGAGGGGCCATCTCTTCTGGCGTCGGCTTTCTCTTAATGAGGACGCGTGATTTCTTTTCGACGACGGGCGGGGGAGGAGGGGCTGCTTTGACAGACTTCGTCCCCTTCGACGTAGCCTTCGCCACCGACGATTTCTCCATCCCTTTCATGACCGCTTGGATGTCGCTTTCCTCCAAGGCGCTCATATGATTGCTCGCCTTGATTCCCATCCTTTTCAGGAGCGCCATCATCTCCTTGGTCGGGATGCCGATTTTTTTTGCAATCTCAAAAACTCTCATCGTCTACCTTCTTTCTCTGGAAAAGAGATCCACGGGCGATCTACCCTCGCGAACAAATCGGAATTTTCCGATCGGTCAGGCTCCTTCCCCTTTCTTTTCCATTTTGAGAAGGTCCCTCGCCTCCTCAATAATCTTGGCGGCCGTTTTCATTCCGATCATCGGAAGATCGGACAGGGCCTCCTCGTTCGTCTCAGCCAACTTTTGAACGCTGTCGATTCCATGCTCCTTCAGCGCTTCGACCATATTCTCTCCCACCCCGGGAACATCGGAGAGGGTATACTCCCGTTTCTCGGCGGCCTGCCGCTGCTCTTCCACAATCTGCGCATCCGCCTGAATTTTCTGCTCATGAGAGATCGCCGCCGCAATTTCCTGCTCGCGCTCCTTGGCCCGCTCTTTCTCGTACTCTCCTTGATTGATGATGTCGATCTTCCAGCCGGTCAACTTGGCGGCGAGGCGAACATTCTGCCCCTTCTTTCCGATCGCCAGCGAAAGTTGCTGATCGGAAACCACCACCAGGGCCGACTTTTCGGCCTCGTTGATTCCAACCTTCTCGATGACCGCCGGACTGAGCGCCTCGCCGATAAAGGTCCGCGGGTCGTCGCTCCAGGTCACGATATCGATCTTCTCCCCCTTGAGCTCACGGACGACCGCCTGAACGCGCGAGCCGCGAACCCCGACGCAGGCCCCCACCGGATCGACCGCCGAGTCTTTGGAGAAGACCGCGATCTTGGTCCGATCGCCCGGCTCCCGGACAACCCCCTTGATGATCACCACCCCTTCGGCAATCTCCGGAACTTCCATCTCGAAGAGCTTTGCGACAAAATTGGGATGGGTCCGCGACAAGACGATCTGCGGCCCCTTTGCCGAAGGCTTCACCTCCAGCAGATGGGCGCGGATGCGATCGCCGCGGCGGTAACTCTCCCGGGGAACCTGCTCCTGGTACGGAAGGATCGCCTCGGTTTTACCGAGCTCCACGATGTAATTGCGACGCTCCTGCCCCAAAATCATTCCGCTGATGATCTCTCCCTGACGGACCGAGTACTCTCGATGGACCGATTCCCACTCCGCCTCACGCACGCGCTGAAAGATCACCTGCTTGGCGGTCTGCGCTGCAATCCGGCCGAAGTCTTCCATCTCAAGGAGAGAGCCGATCTCATCGCCCAGCTCCGCCGATTCATCGACCTTCTTGGCCTCCTCCAACGAAACTTCGGCGCGGGGATTGGTGACGGCTTCGACGATCTTCTTCAGGGAGATCACTTCAATCTCTCCGGTTTGAGAATCGAGCCGCACCTGAATGTTCTCGTTTGCGCCGTATCGCTTCTTCGCCGCCGTCAGGAGCGCGGATTCCACCGCCTTGATGATCTTCTGGCTCTCTATTCCCTTCTCTCTCCCAATCTGATCGATGACAGAGAGGAGCTCGCGATTCATTTTCTATCAACCTCCATTTTCCGACGGATCGGGCCAGGATCTTGGCACGGTCCGATCCATGATATCTCTTGAACCCGCCTGGTTTCCAGGAGGATCAGGGCCCTCTTCAGCTAAAACTCGACCTCAAGGCGGGCTTGCGCAATCTGGTCGAAGGGGATCTCGATCGCTTTTCCCTTCCCTTCCTCCAGATATAAAGTCACTTTTTCCTCTTTGAAATCGGCGAGCCGACCGGTGAACACCTTCTGGTTTCCGATTGGAGCGGATGTTTTCACCTTGACCTTCTTCCCGATCGATCGAGAAAATCGTCTCTCTTTTTTAACGGTCGATCAAGGCCGGGCGAAGAAACTTCAAACGTATAGTGATGCGGAATCGGATCGTCGACATCGAGCGCTTGACTGAGATACCGGCTGACCTTTTCACAATCATCGAGGGTCACCCCCCTTGTTTGTCGATAAAAACGCGAAGGGTGCCGCTCCTTGCGGAACCGGCATACTCAACCTCAACCAATTCCAATCCCAGCGACCTTAGCATCGGCTCCGCAATTTCTTTGACCCTGTCCACCAGAACCGTTCGATCCATCTGATCCCCATCAGGGCCGATTTCGGTCCCTTAAAACAAAAAAGTGGGCGGAAGACCGTGCCCACTTGAAAAGTAGACCAAATTCAGAAGTGTTTATAGCACAAATAATGACAAAATGCAAGACGAATCCCCTATTTCGAGGCAATCTGTTCTTGAAAGGCGCGGCATAAAAATTTCGTTTTTTCTCCAGGCCGTCCGGTGGCGATCGGCTTGCCGTCCAGACGGACGACGGGCAAGATTTCCACGGTCGTTCCGGTGAGGAAAAGCTCATCCGCCAAGGGTAACTGCGAGAGCTTCAGCTCTCTCTCGACCATTTCCAAACCGTTCTCCTTCCCGATCCGGAGAACCACCTCCCGGGTAATACCGGAGAGGATGTAAGGGCCCGCCGGCGGGGTGATTACTTTCTTTCCGATCACGGCGAAGAGGTTGCTCCCGGCCCCCTCCGTGACCTTCCCGTCGCGAATAAAAATCGCCTCAAAGGCCCCTGCACGGAGCGCCTGCTCCCGGCCCATCACGTTCGGCAAGAGGTTGAGCGATTTGACATTGCACCGTGCCCATCGGATATCGGGGGTGGAAATAATCGCCACCCCCTCTTCACGGAGTTTCAGTGGAAGCGGCTCGAATTCCCGGAAGGTCATGACCACGGTCGCCTTCACTTTTTTTGGAAAGGAGTGGAGGCGGGGGCGGCGCCGCGCGTGACCTGAATATAAATCTTCACGTCGGTAAAACCGCTCTTGCGGCATCCGAGGCGGATGATCTTCTCCAACTGGCTACCGGTGTACGGGAGGGTAATTTCAATCTCTTTGGCGCTGGCCTCCAGGCGGGAGAGGTGTTCATCGAGATGGAAGACCTCTCCTTGATAGGTTCGAATCAGCTCATAAACGCCGTCTCCAAATTGAAAGCCCCTGTCTTCCACGGAAACTTTCGCCGCTGAGATTGAACTCCACTTCCCGTTCACGAATGCAATATTGGGCATGAGCCTTCCTTTCCTAGGAGCGTGTTCCCTGCTCCTTTTTCCGCATTAAGACATGGAAAAATGCATAGATCGATTGCCGCTCTTCTTCGACATTCAAGACCTCGAAGTCCCGGCCGAAAATCGACTTGAAGTCCCCCTTCCGAAAAAACCGGTCGTAGTGACCGTTGTGCACCATCCAATCCCGTTTTCTCTTTTCATCAGGATGGTGTTTGAAGCGCGTCGAAAAACAGGAGAGGAGAAAGTAGCCCCCCGGCTTGAGAACCGGACCGACGTTCCCAAGATAGCTCTTCGTATCCCTACGGCGGATGTGATGGAGACAGCCGTAATCGAGAACGACGTCGAATGTTCCGGGCCGGAAGGGGAGATGGAAAACATCTCCCAGCATGAATCGGAGGTTTGCCCGAGCCGATCCATTCCCGGAGATCCGGCGCGCCCGCTCTAATGCGAGCGGCTGATAATCGAGACCGACCGTCCGGTAGCCCTCGCGCGCAAAGAGAACGGAGTGTCTCCCTTCGCCGCAGCCGATATCCAACACGCGGCCTGCGGAGCGCTCTTTCTTAAATCGCGCGACGAAACGGGAAACCGGCAGAGAGGGCCCTTCCACGGGCCAGCCATGCTCGCCGGTCCGGTAGGCCTCCTCGAAATATTTTTTTTGGGAGGGATAGATGCTCACGATAGGCCTTCCGATCTGTTGAGGCGTTTTTAACCTATCATATTTGGAGAAGGCAATCAAGCGAAACGGCGGGCGGTTTCAAACGGATTCGATGACGTTCCGGATTGGATTCCTGTCGGGGCGAGGTGCCGCCTCGCCCGAGTTGTTTTATGGGAAAAAAATCTCGATCAACGCTGTCGGCAATCCCGACGCATCCCCCCCGCCGATCAGAAGCACCCCCTCCTTCAACAAGGCGCTCTCTGTCCACGGCAGGGCGACATGACCGAATCGGGCCAGACCGAGAGAGTCGGAGAGGGGGGGTAAATAGATTTTGGTCCGGATCATAGATCTCGGCCGAGGCAAGGCCCCGCCCCGACTGATCGAACCCGGCGGCGATCAAAATTTTTCCGTCGGGGAGCGGCGTGGCGGTATGTTCGGCCCGCGCCGAGTTCATCCCCGCCTGCAGCAGCGTGAAAAGGCCGGTGACGGGATCATAGATCTCGGCGCTGTCGAGAACACGGCCGCTCGCATCAATCCCCCTGTTACAAGAATCTTCCCGTCGGGGAGACAGACCAGCGCCTGCCGGACCCGCTCGACCGACATCGATCCGGTCAGAAAGAACCCGCCGTTAGCCCCTCCCGAGTAGATTTCAGCGGTCTTGATCGGACGATTGGTTTCGTTATATCCCCCCACCACGAGGAAGCGATCATCCTGTGCGTTCTGGTTACACTCTCTGAAAGGAATTGTCCGGTGCAGCTTGCGCCTCTGGACCAGCAGCGGGCCTGGAGTGAAAGCGAGCGTGGCCGGGTTGTAAAACTCCGTCCTTCTCAACGTTTCAATTGTCCTATCCGATAAGTCGGTCTCTCCCCCGACCAGCAGCACCCTCCCATCTGAAAGAAGCTGCGCCGAGTGGAAGCGCCGGGGGTCCTCCATTTCCGTCGTTTCAACGACGGAGTTATCGATCGACGGATCGAAGAGGAGGGCGCGGTCGATCAGATCCTCATCTTTATCGGCGCCGCCTGCAATCAGAACCTGGCCATCGTCCAGTCTTGTCGCCGTGTGATAGAAAACGCCGGTCCCCCGGTTGTAAAAATAGTTGGCGACAAGCGGCGTCTGGTTGGCAGGAGGGGTTGCGAAAGTCAGCGAGATCGCCCCGGTCTCGTAGTCGATCGTTCCCGATTCGGCGTCCCCCGTCCATCCGCCAAGCCCGTTATCGGTCGCGGTCAGATTCCCAGCGGTAATCACGACGCGCCGATCGTCTGCAGTCACCGTCGGAGAAGGGTCCGGCCCCGGATCACTGACGATGGGGCCGAAGATCGCTGTCGGTAAGAGAGGATCCGGTATCGCTTTCTTTAACTGAAGTTGGAATACTCTGTTGTTGCCGTCTCCTGATTCCACCTGCTCGTCGCTCACCTTTACAATGTTGAGCGGGGCCAGATTATCGAGCTGGTCGTCGTCCCGGATCTGCTCCGTTTCGGAGACGGTGCGGGCGCCGTCGTCGATCCCACCCGCGATGAGAAGGCTTCCATCCGCCAGCGGCGTGATCGTATGGAACCGCCGCGGGAAATCGAGCCGGCCGAAGGGCTGAAAGCCGACCTCCCCGACCAGGAAGAGATCGTTTCGCCGGAGCGAAAAGTCGGTGAAAAGATCGGCCCCGGCGAACTCGTCGAAATGCCAGAGACCATGGACCGCAAATCGCGCCCCCGACACAAAAGGGGAGTCCTGAATGAGACGCTCCACCGGCGGATCAAAGCCCCCCTCGGGATAACGGACGTCCTGGGTGACCCGAATCTCATCGGCCATCCCGACCAGAAAGGCTTTTCCCGCCCCCCGCCGATGGTCAGCCGGTTGGAGTTATTATTGAGAAGCAATCCCGTCAAATCGACCGCGGCGACGGTCGTTCCATCGACGGCCAGATAGACACCGGTGCTGATTCCTTCCGGCAATCAACGGCGGCGACGTGATGCCACTGACCGAGGCTGAACGGAGCCGGTCCCAGCGTGACGGGCTGGCCGACCCGCGGGGTGATCCGCAAAAGAAGATTGGCATTGGAGGTGAGAACGATCTCGAAGAAATCGCTCTTCCCCATCAGCAGCGCCTCCGTCCCCGCCGCCGGCGGCGCGCCGGCGCAGAACCATCCCTCCGCCGTCATCTCGTTGAGCTGGGTATTCGCGCCGATCTGCAACGGATCCCCAATATCCAACAGGGTGGTGGAGAGAGCAAAATGGCTCCCATCGAGGATCAGCTTGTTCCCGGCATTTTCGAACGCCCCCGGCGTCTCCGGCAATCACCATCACCTCGTCCGGCTCGCTGGTCGCACCGGTATTCTCGATCGGGGCTCCTTCCGGAATATTCTGATCGACTTCTTCAACGACCTGAAGTGCGATCCGGTAGACCCCATCGGTATCGGCGACAAAACCGACCGTTGAGAAGCGGGGGTGTCGAGCTGGGCGCTGCTCCCATCGGGCGTCTGAACCATTTGCCATTCATACCGGACCTCATTGCCGTCCGGATCGCTGCCCCTTCCCTCTAGTTGGACCTGAGCACCGCTCGCAACCGTCTGGTCGGGACCGGCATTGGCCACCGGCGGCCGATTCTGATTGAAGAGATTATCACGGTCCGGCTCACCGATTGACACATCCGCCGAAGAAGACGCCTCCCGCCCGAATAATAAGAAGGAGAAGAGGGTTGCGTCCTCCATTAAAAACCGGATCATGGTTGCCTCTTTATAGTAAAGCGCGAAACGGCGCTCGCGTCGGATACACGCTGCTGCGCAAGCTGACGGAAAGTGAACTCCTGGAACGAGAGCCCCCCGCCTGGATCGCATGCACTCTCCACAGGATCGGCCGCCCGTCCACAAAGGGGTCGAGTTGGTCCGGCGCCTTCCCCCGGGAAAGCCGGAAGGGTGATTTCGGTCCGGCTGCCCGGAACCCACGCCTCCCAGAGCTGCTCTCGCCGTCGAATCCGTTTCAAGGACGACCCGGTAGAAATCGACCGGACCCGCATCCGGAGGCGCCCAGACCAGATGCGGGGTGGTCTCCGAGACCACTGCCTCCCTCTTCAGGGGCGGGGGGCGGGAGGAACGGGCGATAGGAGACGGGGCGGATCGGGCGAAAGTCAAATCTTGGCGCATCGGAATCTCCGGAAGACCCTGGACCTGAATGAGCTGATGCTCCCCTTTGCTGTTCCGAGCAGTCGCCGTCACGAAATAAGAGAGGCGCTCCTTCCGGCGGAAGGGAGAGGGCCCGGAAATCGGGGCCGATCTTTCCCGGAAAGAACCCGATGATCTCGGCGCCGATGAAGCCTCTCCCCGAGGAGCGACCGCTCCGATCAACACCGCGCGTATATCGGAATGGGAAAAACCGGGTGGAAGGGTGATCATCCCGGTTGTCTCGACCAGCGCCGCCGACGGGGTAAAGTCGATATCAAAGGTGAGACGCCCTCCCACGGCGAGCGGGCCCAAGCCGGCCGCGAACGCCACATTGTTCAAGGTCCCATCCGGAGAGAGGCGGAAGGTCGACAGTCCCAAAGAGCGCTTGGACCCGGAGACCGGGAGGGAATAATCTCCGCCGCCGGTCCGTTGCTCCATTCGAACGAAGTATTCGCCGGCGGCCGGGAGAGTACACCCTTCTCCCAATGCCGGGGACACAATCGGGAGTCCTCCCCGATCAGAGAGAACTGCAAAGAGGGGGTGATCGGATTCCCGTCCGGATCCCGGATCCCCCCAAGGACGATCTCTCCGGGCGCCTGGACCAGCTCCACCAGGTGAACGCCGTTGGGATAAACCGGAAGGCTCTTCCGCTCGATCGTCTCCTCTGTCACCGGATCGGTTGCAATCACCGTGTAGACCCCCGGCGTGAGGCCAAAGGCGAGGAAGAGCCCTTTGCCCCGGTGAGGGTCGGGATCGATCCCCCCGTTATCATCAAAATAGGCGCGGGTCGTCACCTCGCTTCCCGAATGCATCGACCACGGCAATCTTGGCATTGGAGATCGGAGCGAAGATCGGGTCGCCGTTCGGATCGATCTGGCCGGTCGGCGCCACAATCCGAGCGAGAATCTCCGCCGTGCCGGCCTCCAGGCCGCTGGTGTCGTCCTCTTTTGCCGCGCGCACCATTGCGACCAAATCCCCCAACGGAACCACGGCCAAAGGATAATTTGTCTTGGAGCGGTTATTGAATTGCAGCTCCTGATAGGTCTGCCGGAAAGTCCGCCCCGCCAAAACAACGGCGATATAGCGGCTGTTCGGGAGGAGATGGCGCTCGCTTCGATAACTTCCGCCGATCTCCGGTCCGCTGTCGGTGACGACGATCTCACTCACCGGATCCCCTGAAAAATTGATGAACACCCCCTCCACTCCGACGTTTTCGCTCGAAAGGAACCCCTTGCGCTCCTCCTCCTGAAAATCGGGTCGATAGACGACGACCCGGCCGGAGAGATCGACCGCCTGCTCGATGATCGGGAGGACCGGGAGGGTGAAGACGGTCGTCCCCGCGGCCGGAAGATGGATATACCGGGCCCCCACCCCCACCCCGATTTGCCGCGCCGAAACAAAAACATCATTGTTCGACGAAAGCCGCAGGAAGAGAAATCGGCCGTCGGCGGTGGTCGCCTCCAAGCTTGGATCGATCCGGCCCGCTTCGTCAAAATAGTAAGGCCGGCCGGCATCGTTTCCACCGAAGTATCGCGCACCGACCCGGACGCCCCCTTGGGGCTGCTTCGACACGTTGATCGCTTTTCCGATCAGCGCCACCTGATTGAATCCTTGGCGTCCGCCGTCCGGATCGGCGGCCGCCCATTCATCCAGATCTCTCGTAAAAACGAACGTCAAATCGATCGGGGGAGGATCGGGATCATTCAGCAGCTGCGACTCGGCCGTCACCCAGTGATAGGTCGTCGAGCCGAGCGGGCCAAGACCTTCAAACACCCCCAGTTCATCAAGGGCGGAGACAAAAACCGATTCGTCCCGCTCCACATCGAAGACTTTCCCTTGAAAGACGGCCTCCGTGAAAGACCGGTCGCCCGGAATGATCGGGATGGAGACCTGCCTCGCGTTCACCTGATAATACGAGGCGATCCGGTAAAGGACGGGGATCACCGGATTGGCCGCGTCGGCGTCGCATCCTCCGCAAAAGTAGACATGAACGTCCTGCGGCCCGATCACCCCCGTGAAGACGGCGATTCCCTGGCCGTCGGTCGTCGTCGTGATTCTCCCCGAATCCCCCAGTGAGACGAGGACCCCCGGAAACGGATCCCGGGTGGTGTCATCGAACACCTGCACCTCAAGACGCCCGTTGATCGGCCCCCCGGCGGTTCCCCCCCAGTTGGAGGCAAGGAGGGGACGATCGTTCCGCTGCTCCCCCCCGCTGCAGGAGAGAAGGAGAACCATCAGGAGCCCGATCCACCCGCCCGGTGAATTCCGATGGCGATGTCCGTTTCGTTTCACTTTCTTCCTCGTTAAAAGAGCAACCGGATGCCGAATGTCATGAGCCACTTTGTATATTCGCTCAATGAGTTCACCTTCTCGGCCGTCACGGCGGTCTGACGTTCCGGGGGGATTCCGGGTTGGTTTGACCGATTGGCCAACAAAGAGCCCCGCAGATAGAGCTGGAGTCCCCGCTCCAACCCCACCGTTACCCCCCCATTGATCGCATGAGCATGGCTGACCCGTATCTCCCCGAGAACCGAATCGGGATGCAAGTAGTGTAGATAGGAGTAGCTGTAAGAGAGATTCAAAATAACCCCCTGGATCAACGGACGATCAAAAGAGATCGACGGGGAAAACCCGACATAGGCATAGTCGTCCGCGGACTGGACTGTATCATTGATCTCCTGTGTATTGAAGTTGGCATACAGCGCCCCCGAGACCGCGAGCCGGCCCCCCAGGATGCCGTCGGTCGAAAAGCTGCTTGAGAGGGAGGGCTGAATCCCGTCATAAATATCGCTGTCGATTGTATTGAAATCATTATCAACCGAGTCGAAATATCGAAGCCGAACGGAACCGCTGAGCGTCGAAGAGTCCCCCGCCGGGAGGAACCCGTCCAGGAAAAGCTCGTGGGATCGGTCGGAGAGAGAACCCTCAAACAATCCGACGCGGAAATTATATCCGTATGAAATTCCTCTTTGGAGTTGCCTCCAATCGCCAAAGAGGCCGACCTGTCCGGTGAAAACCGAGACCTGGTCCCGATGGAACATGGTCAGCGAAGGGTGAGAGGCGAAAACCGCTCCGCCAGCCTTCCCCGAACAGAAAGAACCGCTGATACTGCGAGAAGATTTCCGTTTTTAAGTCGCTCTCCCCGTTTTCGCTCAAGTTGATATTGCTGTCATACGTCACCTGATAGACGAAAGAGATCGTCCCGAAAAGAACGTTGATCCGCTCCTCGAACTCCTCCACGAGCGACGGGCTCACCCCCTCCTGCTCCAGCCCTCCTTGATAGAGGTCGAGGGCGTCGTAGGGGCGTCCCAACTCTTCGTAAAGCTTGGCCAGCTGAAGCCGAATGACCGTCTGCGTGGGATCGATCTCCAACACTTTTTTGAGGTTTTCCGTCGCGGCGTAAGGATCATTCGTTTTGATCTGAACCAATGCCAAATTGTAGTACCCCCTCATCTCCTGGGGGTCCAGCCGGATCACCGCTTCAAATTCGGCGCGGGCATCGTCATAGCGAAGCTGCTTTCCGAAAGCGACCCCTTTGAGAAGATGGAGACCGAGCTTGGCCCGGGTCGCCAAAGGCTCCGGACCGAGCGCGATAAGCCGCTCGTAAGTTTCAATCGCCTCCTGCTCTCGGCCGCTTTTTTCAAGAATCTCGGCCAACGGCAAATAAGCATCCTCTTCGGAAGGGTCCAGGGTGATGACCTGATCGAAGGCATCTGTGGCCTCGGCGAGTTCATTCCGCCGGACATGGAGTAAAGCGAGATTGAAATAATTCGCCGGATTCTTTGGCTGCAGCGCCACGGCTTGTTTAAACTCCTCCAGGGCCTCATCCAGTTTTTCAGCCTCGATGGCCCTCTTCCCCCGCACGGTATGAGCGCTGACCGCCGCATTCACCCCATCCGGGCTCGCCGGTTGGACATCGCGGGCGCTTTCATATGCACGCAAGGCCTCCTCCAGCTTTCCCTGTCGCTCGTATAAAATACCCAGATTCAAAAACGCCCCTTGATTTCTCGGATCGACTTCCAGGGTGCGGTTTAAGGCCGCTTCAGCATTCTCGAAGTCTCCGATCCTGAGGTAAACCTGAGCGATATTAAAATAGATCGGCGCCGGATCGGGCGAGATCCGGAGGGCCTGTTGAAACGCCCTCAAAGCCTCTTCCGCCCTTCCGCTCTGGGCCAACAGGATCCCTTGAAGAAAAGGGATTTTCGCCTGCGCATTCCTCCCGCCTGGGGTATTCGGGTTGATTTGGGCCGCGGCGATGAAGGCTTGGAGCGCCTCTTGGAATCGCGTTTGCCGCTGATAGAGATCTCCGAGTTCCAGATAGGCCGGCTGATATTGCGGGGCCAGCTCGATCACCTTTTGGAAGGCCTCTTCGGCCTTGGCCTCCTCTCCCTTTCTCTGATAAATCCGGCCGATGTTATAGTGGGGATCCGGGTTGCCGGGATCGATCTCCGCCGCCGACTTAAAAAAGCGGAGCGCGCCGTCAAAATCGCCTGCACGCGCCATGAGAATTCCTTGGACGAGGTACTTTTTAAAAAGACCGATTTGAGCCCCCTCTCCAATCGGATCCACTTGGATCACCCGATCGTAGAGATCGAGCGCCTCTTGCAGCCGTTGTGTCTGCTCATAGAGTCCGGCCAGCTGAAAATAGGGGCGGACATCCTCCGGATTGAGGCGAATCGCCCGCTTGAGGGCCTCTTCGGCTTTCGGAAATCTTCCGAGCTCCATGTAGCTGACCCCCAGGCGGAAGAAGATCTCCTCCTGTTGAGGAGACTGTTTCGCCATCTCTTCAAACAGCCGGATCGCCTCTTCCCACTTCTTCTCCCGCATCAACCGAATCCCCTCCTCCATCCTTCTTTTCAGCCTTGATTCGGGGATCTTTTCCTTCATCTCTTTTTCCACAGAGGGCGTTTTTTCTTCCTCTACCGGGGTCTCTTGCGCCCAGGAAAATGGGCTCCAGAGAGAGGAGGATCATGATGACGTAGATCTGCTTTATCATAATACCGTTTAAAAGAAAATCCTAATTCCGACGGCCGCCTGCCAGCCGCTTAACTCCATCTCGAGGAACTGCGCTCTGCCATTCCGGTTCACATAGGAAACGGGATCTCCGTCGTCGGGTAGGCGCGTTATTCCGAGCGCTTCCTCGATTGCATCTTCCTCCAAAAAGGTGTGCCGATACGACTTGTAGTAGAGGGGGACCGCGTTTCCCAGCCGGTAATTCGCCGTCATGTTGATCGCCGCCCAACGGGTAATGTAATAATCGCCCCCGATTCCCCAGGTGACAAGATAGCCCCCTCGGCTGGAAGCGCGGGAGAGGACATTTCGAAGGAACTGCTGTCCATTCGCCTCGAACACATAATTAAAGTCTTCTCGATAGGTCACCTTGACCTGATTAAAAAAGCCGAGCTCGAGGTAAAGCCGATACCGCTGCGGCTCATCTACGAGATAATATCGCCCCCGGAGGGCATACTCGTTGAACGAAACACGGGTGGTCCGGTCGGCACGAAAAGGGACGATGCCGAAATCCTGAAAACGCATTTCGCTCGATTCATGCGCGCTGGACTCCCCTTCCCAGAAAGAGGTCAGCGCCACCAATGAGAAGCTGCGCCGCACACGCCACTCCACCTCGATTCCAAACAGCGGTCCCCCCTCGATCGGAGGGCTTCCCCCCACCCTCGGAGGGAACGGTCCGATCTGGGTGAGCTTTTCATTGTTGAGCGTCTTTAACAAAGCATCGTTATACCCGGTAAAGAGCTGGACGTTCCAATCGGACGCCCCCAGGCCGGCTGCGCCGCTCCCAGCAAAAATAGAATCAGGATGAAAACCGGCACCGCTCCTCCCATCAGAAACTGTATTTCAACTCGACGAACACCCGATCATGGCCGACGAAAGTGCTCACGAATTTAAAGAGCCGGTCGCTCGCCGGCGCGGCGATATCGGGAAGAAAGGTCTCCTTTTTCCCGTGAAAAATATCGGCCCCGACCGCAACCTGGAACTGCTCCGAAATCTGGTAGGAGACCTTCGGCTTCACCAGCAGCTCGCCGTTGTTGATCAGATAAAGGATAAAGAACTGTGCTTTCACCGAGGCGCTCCGAAACGACTTCTGCCCGAAAAAACTCAGGAAGGTGTCGTAATTGTCCTGAAAGAGAACTTTATCCCAGCCGAGAACGATCCACTGCGATACCGCGAACGAGAGATCCGCCCCCTTCAGGAGGGTGTCGACCTCCACCCCCCACCGGATATGGTTTCGCTCCAGGGCGCCGTCGTGATCGAGCAGCCCGTCCCCGTCCCGATCGGCCAGGCGCGTTCCAAAATATTTTCCCGTGATATAAGAGGCCTCCCCCTTGAGGATATAGCTCCCCATGTTGAGCACCGCCGAGGTGCCGAAGATATGCATCCGGTTAAACCGCGGATGAAACACCGGCCCGCAATCGGGATCGGTCACCGGCTGATCGAACCGGACCTCCGTCGGAAGACACTTCGATGGAGGGGCGAAGAATCGAAAGCCGGTATACTCCCGAAACGGCGTCGGGAAAGGATCCCAGACATGGAGATAGCTGACCGCCAGATCGATTCCGCCGAAGGTCCGCGAGAGCCGCGCGCCATATTCGGAGTTGTCGATCGTCTTGGGAGGCTCCTCCTGTCCCGGAAGCCGCTGGAAGAGTTCCCACTCCGACCCGGGGGGAGCGGGACGGTGGGGCTCGAAGAAGGGAATCCAAAGGGCTTCCAACTGATATTGGCCGAAGTAGTAATCGGCCTTCACGGTCCAGAGCGGGATTCGGAAATCGATCAGATCGGGAAGAACGAACTCCCGAAAGTCGAGCGGATTGATTTCATCGATGATGCGGAATCCCAGAAGCTGCTCCCAAACGACGATTTGCTTCCCAACCCGAAGATCGAGGTTTGGAAGCAAAAGATCGAAGTAAAGCTCTCGAAGCTCGGAAAAATAGCGGTAATCTTCTCGATCGCGTTGAGAGAGGAATGGAAGGGGGAGATTCGGATCATTCGGGGGATTGATCGTATCATAATCAGCATAGAGATAAGCGGCGTCGTACCAAGCCCAGAAAGAGCCATAGAGATGCAGGTTCGTCCGGGGATCGGCGGCGGCTTCTAAAAAGAGGATGTTTCGAATTTTCGTGAAGGCAACCGGCTCTTGGAATCGAAAAAGCGGTCTCATTTTTCAGATACCCGCCGAGATGCAGGTTCCCGACGAGTCCCGTTTCTTCGGCTAACACAGGGAGACTAAAAAAAAAGAAAATTAAAAGAGAAAGAATGAGGAGCCTAAGGTGCAATTGAACTTATCCTCTCCCCACTCTTTGAAGAATATGCTCCATATATCCTATCTACATCGGCCGACACGAAAGATGATGTTCGCGTTGCCGGAGTAAGCCTGTTGCCGATTCCATAAAGGAGCTTCGTGATTCAAGCATCAACGGTGTTAACTGAAGAACCATCTCCGGATCCTTCTGCGGTGAAACACCTAACCAACAAACTGAGAATATCATAAAATTGTTGTATGGCAACTCTTTTTTGCACCCTCCGCCGATGGAAAAACGCCGCGGTGATGGATCGTTAACGATCTCCGCCGACCAAGAAATTCCGCCGCTTCTGCGGCGCTGTTCTCATGAACGCGGCAACAGACGGCGACAGCGCCTCATCCCCTCTCGGGTGAGACACTCATCATTCGCGTGATCCATTCATGCATATCCGGTTTTCGGTGCGGAAGAAAAGAGCAGGATGGAAAAGAGGAGTACGGAGGAACGATACGCGAGGTAAAGTGAGGAGGGAGGCGGCGGGCCGCCTCCCTCCTCGTTTCCGTCGACTTCTTTAATTCCTTAACTAAAAGTTCTGATCGACGTTGGCCGGTGACCCGGTTTGGAACGTCATCGTCGATGAGAAACCGGGGGTCGTCGGATCGCTGACGGCCTGGTTGATCGTGGTATTGAAATCGCCCAACGCCGGTGTGCTGATGTTCGGCGTGATCGTCACCGTGTTCACGTTAAGCCCCTGTGCCGTATCGGTGATGCTCTGGGTGATGTTCATCTCGGTGCCGACCATGTTCTCCTGGCCGGTGCCGGTCCCCTTGTTGATGATGTTCAGATTGTCCATCCGGGCCAGCACGCTCACCGTTCCGCCCGTTGCATTCATCGTCTGCTTGAAAGTAAGCTGATCGATCGAGCTGGTATTCGTGGCCCCCTGAATCGCTCCTCCCGGGGTGAAGGTCTCCTGAATAAAGACCGAACCGGTGGCTGGATCGGGCTTGCTCCGAACGATCATGTGATTCAGCTGCCGCCCGTTGATGACAATCGCTTCCTGGAAGAAGAAATTGTCGCCGCTGACCTCGGTCAACCGGTTGGTGCCCCCCGCCAATCCGCAGGTGGCCGCCGTGTTACAGGTCGGGCTGGCGAAATTCACGGTCGTTGTCTGAGCCATTGCAAATCCGGCAGAAAGAAGGACTCCCGCCATGGCCAGAGTCGTTTTTTTGTAAATTGATCTCATTTATCTCGTGCCTCCCTAAATTAAATTAAAAATTCAATCCACCTTGAGATGCTTTTATGGACCTTGAACGATCGTCGGCAATCCCCCGGTCGTAAAATCCATATCCTGGGTGAAGATCACCGTGGCCCCTTCCGTAACCCTGACCTGCTGATCGATCGTGGTGCAGAAGGTTGCAGTGGTACCGCAGGCTGGATCGGTCGGATGCTGCGGCCCGTTGGGTCCGGTTCTGTTCGGAAGGATATCGACGTTGCTAAAGGTGAGCCCTCCCGATTGGCCGTTGACCGGATCGGGCGATGCATTCTGCTGGTGGATGTGAATATCTTGTCCGGGATCGAGGCTGGCGGTTGTGGAAAACCCGTTGTCCTTGACCGACTGCCTGAAAGAGATCTCGGTATGGCTCGGCGGAGGGACAATCGGGGACGGGGTGTTGTTCTGGATCGTCGGCGGTCTCTGACCGCTCAGTAGAACAAACGACTCCTGAACAAAAGCCTTTCCGGTGCTGGCCCCTTCCAACATCGTGTGGATCGCCGCTTCGGGCCCGGCCCCTCCGGGTCCGTCCGGATCGATATTCACGAATTCCTGCTGGAAAAAGTTGCCGCTCCCCATGGTTCCTTGGAAGGTAATCAGCTGTCCCCCTGTCAGTTGGGTTCCCGACCCGCCGACTCCGGTATGAACGTACGGGAAGGGCGACGGGTTATCGGTAAAGGTGGGATTTCCCACCTGCGCCAGGGCGACGCCGCTCGCGATCGAGACGATCCCGAGCGCCGACATCATAATCGACCATTTGTTTCTTTTGCCATTTCTCATCAATGTTCCCCCCTGTATCTTTATTAATATTCTTGAAGATTGATCGATAACCGGATATTTATGAAACCGGCAATCCGGCGAATGGCCTTCTTACCTTTCTTTCTGTTTCTGCTTACCTTACCTACCTTGCTAAAAGGCTTCCTTGCCAAAGCTGTAATATCGACTATCTCCCTCCAAACCCACCACCTCCACCACTTCCACTTCCATTGCCGGGGAAGTCCGAAGTTGTTTCCGCTCCTCAACTGCCCGGAGCCGGCACCACCCCAGCGGTCCCACCAAATCGGGGTCAGCTGGAAGCTATCGGAGTCATGGTTTGGAATGACAGGCCGGCCCGAGCCGGTCGAGCGGGCTGCGTTACACCCGCCGCGCCGCCCTGCATCTTCCCGGAACTCGCCTTCCAACCGTCCAGTTGGATCGCCGAAATCGTTGCACCGGCTGAAGCTGACGATTTGGTTTGTGACCGGATCGACAATCTTGACGACCGTCAGATCATTCCAGAAATCAATGGGCCCACCATTTCCACCATCACGACCGCCAAACCCGCCGCCTCCACCGCCTCCCCCACTGGGGAGCGTCCTTAAGATAACATGAGAGAGTTGGGATGCGGATGGGGTGAAGTCCTCGCTCTGTGTAACATCATCCCCCTGGAAGCCATTGAAACCGGTGATCCAAACCCCGATGTCCTGACGGACGCGAACCCTTCCCGTGGCGGTATCGAGAAAAGGCTGCTGTCTGAAAAACATGTCCATCTGGTTGAAGCCGCCCGAGAGTGCGGCGACCTTCGACTCGACGATATCGAAATGGAGCTGAATCGGTTGTTTAAAGCCATTGATGAAGCTATGGTCGGTCAGTCCCCAGGCGGGATCTTTCAGGACTTGATTGAAGATGATGTTTCCGGTCGGATCGTTGTTCGCCCCTTCCGTTCTCTTGACATACGAAGCGACGGAGAAATCGGTCGTCGTGATGTTTTGGAAAAAGAAGCTGTTTCCATTCTGAAGCGAAACTGTCTCCTGCAGAAATCCATTTCCCCTAATCGTATCGGTGATGGTCGCTCCGGGAATCGTCGCCGGATCGGTTCCCCAGGGAGCCGGGGCATCGGAAGGAAGGGGCGTCACAGTCGCCTGTGGAAGGGGACCGGGTTGAGGAGGCTGCGATCCCCCGCCACCGCCACCGCCACCGCCGCCGAATTGAGCCCAAACCGGCGTGGAATAAACAATGAGAAGAGCCGTAAAACTTAAGGTGGGAAGAATGTAGCGAATGCTTCTCAAGGACGGCAGTAAAGACTTCGAGCATCCAAGGATCTTCATAACGAATACTCCCGCTCCAAAATGGTGAAGCAACTGCCTTTCTGAATAAAACCGGGACTGTATACCTTATACTGCTATTTACGGAGACTTCACTCTACATAAAAAAAACTAACCTGTCAACAAAAATTTAAATAAAAATTTAAATTTCATTAAGTATAAAACGCGCCTTTTACCTACCCACTCAAACCGCTATTTTATAGACACCCTAAGGAATGCCTCGCGCATACTTAAGGTCCTCATCATCCCCAGCGGCCCGATAACTGATGTGAACCGTTCCGTTCGTTTCAACCGCCAAATAGGTATCCAATCCAACCTCTCCAGGGGCGTCAATTGTGTAGGTAAACCAACTACCTGCATCAAGACAATTCCCCGGACAAACCGCATACTTTAGGTTCTTATTGTCATCGTTCCGGTAGCTGACATGGAGGACATTGCCAGAAACTTTGATCTGGCTGCTCCCTCCTGCCGCATCGATAGCAATCGGATCCTCGCAACCCCCCTGGCAACGAGTATATTTTAGAAGACCATTCGTATTGTCTCGATAGGTGAGATGAACCATTCCATTATTATCGACGGCGAGGGAATTCTCGGTCCCGACATCAAATTGGCCCGCCTCTCCGTCGTCAACGATAATCGGCGTCCAGTTCACTAACTGAAGACAATCATTAGATAAGGAGCAGGTTACATATTTCATCGTTCCATCCAAGTAATAGCTGATATGGACGGCTGAATTTGTGACAACGATATGGTTTGGAGATCCTGCATGATTTCCGTGGTCGCCGTCGAGTATATCCCACCCTCCCGAAGAGTCACAAGAAGATGAACAGGTGGCATACGCGATGACGTCATCACTTGAAACGGCGCCGACCTTCCGATAGCTGATATGGACTGAACCCGCGTGGAAAGCGATATAGGTATCGGTCACTCCATTTTCGGTGTCGTCGACAATAACGGGAACCGGCGACCAATCCCAGTCTGCTCCATTTTTTACTCCTTTAACGTACTTTAACACCCCTTTATTGTCACCGATTACGCCTGGTTTCGGTGGATCCACGTCTCTGTAACTGACATGGAGGGTATCGGTAATCATATCAATGGCCAAGTTGATGTCGCGGCCGCGTTTTTCATCCTGAGACGGATCTTCAATGAATTGAACATCCCAGTTCTCCGGCGCACTGCAATCCTCACCTGAAAAACAGAAAGCATGCTTCGGAGAGCCATCTTCTTCAGAGTAGTAAACGATATGGACCGTCCCGGTGCTGTCAACGGCAATGGCAGTGCATTCACCGGAATTCTTCCCATCGAAACCATCAATGGTGGTTCTGGCGAATGAAAGGTCCGGCACAAAGACTTCGGTTTTAAACGACCACACGTAAGGAGAAGAGAGGAGATTCCCATCCTCATCTCTCACATCCGCCAACAGCGTCAGCGTATAAGAAGAATTATATTCCAGATCGGTTTTATGACTCAAGCGAATTATCTTGCAGTCTGTATCGGCAACACAAATTGCGTCATATCCGACGTTCCCCAAGCCTTGAATGGCTGTCTGGAAAGTGGAGGGGTCCATCGATTTAGTGAAGGTGATTTCAATCAGAGCGTCTACCGAAACAGTCTCCCTTCCTGGGGCTTCGTTGAGACGACCGACGGCGGGTCTGCGTTGGGAGTTCCCGGATTTCCTCCGCCGGGCGGAGGATTGTTCGGAGGAGGATTGGTTCCACCGGAGCCACCCCCGCCCCCTCCGCCGCACCCAAACAAGAGGGCAACAAAAAAGGGAGAGGATGAAAAGCGTTTGTCCGGGTCTAAAAATGAAAAGACGGCGTTCCACGATCGGAGAATCTCTTTACATAAAGTTAATGCCTTCTAGAGTGAATTACCTTCTTTTAATGTCAAGCCTTTTTTTACCCTCTATGACATCCTTGTTCGATGCCTGAACATGAACGAGAGAGCTCGGAACGGGACCCGGTCCGCCCCGCGTTATATTCACCTCATTGCAGAAGAGGGGATCTCTATGATAGGGTAAGCAGCATGACAGAGATCAAAAAGAACATCCTCGCCTTCTCTTTTGAGGAGCTGGAAGCGTGGCTCCTTGACCTCGGCTGGAAAAAATACCGCGCCAAGCAGCTCCTCTCCTGGCTCTATCAGCGGCGGGCTGCCGATTTTGAAGAGATGACCGACCTCTCCAAAGCCGACCGCGCCCTTTTAGCCGAAAAGGCGTCTTTGCGCCATCTCGAGATTGTCACCCGCCGGAAGTCAATCGATGGAACCGAGAAGTTTCTCTTAGGGTTGGAGGATGGAAACCGAATCGAATCGGTCCTGATACCGGACGACAACCGCCTCACCCTCTGCATCTCCTCGCAGGCCGGCTGCACCCTCGACTGCGGCTTCTGCCTCACCGCGCAGGAAAAACTGAAGCGCAACCTGAAGGCCGATGAAATCGTCGGCCAGATCCTCACCGTTCAACGGACCCTGCCGGAAGAGAGCCGAATCACCAATATCGTGATGATGGGAATGGGTGAACCGCTGGCGAATCTCACCCAGGTGGTCGAGGCGCTCAAACGGATGATCTCGCCGATCGGGCTCGGTTTCTCGCCGCGCCGGGTCACCGTCTCGACGGCGGGGATGGTCCCACAGATTTTAAAGCTTTGGGAAGAGGTGCCCGTCAACCTCTCCATTTCCTTAAATGCCACCACAAATGAAGTTCGGGACCAAATCATGCCGAAGGTCAACCGGCTCTACCCGATCGAAGAACTTCTGAAGGTCTGCAAAGCCTTCCCCCTTCCGTCTCGCCGGAGGATCACTTTTGAATATGTCCTTCTGGCCGGGGTGAACGACACGCCGGAAGATGCCGCGCGATTAGTCCGTCTGAGCCATGGGATCCGATGCAAGATCAACCTGATCCCTTTTAATGAATTTCTCGGTTCACCTTATCGCCGCCCGGCCGATCAGGACGTCTTGCGCTTCCAGGACATCCTGCACCACGCCGGCCTCACGGCCACCGTCCGGAAGAGCAAAGGAAGAGATATCCTCGCCGCCTGCGGCCAGCTCAACAGTGAAGTCGGCGCCGCATCCCTTCCTTTGGTCCAACCCGTTCGCCGGACGCAGACCCCAACCTCAGCACTCCCTGTTAACATCACCCTCTTGAACCGCGGTTTACCGAAACGCTACACTGGAATAGTGAGCGATTATCAGTTTAAAGCAAGGAGAGAGTGATATGGAAAAGTCGATGACCGATCCAGTCTGCGGGATGCAGGTGACGAACGAGAACATCTGTACCGATTTTGAAGGAAAGCACTACTGCTTTTGCTCAGAGGGATGTTTTCAGAAGTTCCAGAAGTCACCCGCACAATACGCCCGGAAGGCGGGATAAAGGCGGTCTCTTTGCTTGACCGGAGATCGCGCGATCTCCGGTCAAGTTGAATACGAATCTATTTATTCATCGTCGTCTTCGTACGAATCATCGGACATTCCCATTGATCCGTGCGGGGAGCCCATCCCCATGGAGCCGTGCGGCGAGCCCATCATCCCTTTTCCTTTACCCATTTTTCCGTGAGACATCCCGCCCATCATTGAATGCATCCCGGAATGCATTCCACCGCCGCCCATCGACATCCGGCGCTCGATCATCGATCTGAATTTGTCATACTGAACATCGGAGAGAAACTCTTTCGCCTTGGCCATCGAGCGGACCCGAAACATCATCATATCGGTTTCCAGCGCTTCTTTTTCCTTCGCCTTTTTCTCGATCTTCGAAAGGTCCAGCTTCGGATCGGCGATCAGCTCTTCCAGCTCAATCTCGGCCACCTGCAGGCTGGCCCGCTTTTGGATCACCCCCTTGCGATAATCGATAAAAAGATCGTGGAGTTTTTTCGCCTGCTCCTCGGTCAGGTTGAGTCCTTCCTTCAATCCCTCCGCCGAAAAGAAACTTCCGCCGCGCATCCCGGAAGACGGTGGATGGCCCTGCGGCCGTTCCATCCGCCCCCCTTCCCCGCCCCGGTGCGGGCTTTGGCCGGGCGATCCTTGCGCCATCACTGTCGCCGCGGTCAGAGAGACCATCAACATCCCGATTCCAATTTTCCGGAACAGATTCCGTTTGTTCATCAGATTCCTCCTCAGATAATTTTTCGACTGGTCATCACAAGTGTCTATGATAAACGAAAATCCTTCATCAGACAACCGCCGGTTCCGAACCGCGCAAAAGTTGGGGTCCAACATGTTGAACCTCCGACGCTGCCTTGACACCCTTTTTCGGCATCTGTTAAGATGGCCGAGTTTAGAAAATCGCTTAGGAGCTAAGATGCATCGAAGAGAAAGAGCGCCCCGCCGGAACGCTTCCCTCCTTTTCCTTCTTTTATTTTTCCTTCTCATCCCCGTCTTCGGCCAGGCCGCCAAGATAGAAGAGGTGATTCTTCCCAACGGCCTCAAGGTGATCTTGCTGGAGGAGCACAAAGCGCCGGTCGTCACCTTCCAGGTCTGGTACAAGGTCGGCTCGCGGAATGAAATCACCGGCAAAACCGGCCTCTCCCATCTCCTCGAGCATATGATGTTCAAGGGAACCCCGAAGTATGGAAAGGGAGAGTTCTCACGGATCGTCGCCAAAAACGGCGGGACGGAGAACGCCTTCACCGGGAACGACTACACCGCCTACTTCGAAAACTTCGCTTCGGATCGAATCGAGTTGTCGCTGGAGCTGGAATCGGACCGGATGCAAAACCTCACCATCGATCCGAAAGAGTTCCAACTGGAGGCGGAGGTCGTGAAAGAGGAACGCCGGACCCGAACGGACGACGACCCCTACTCCTTCCTGATCGAACAATTATACGCCATCGCCTTTTTGGTCCACCCCTACCATGCGCCGGTCATCGGCTGGATGAGCGATATCGACCATCTCACCCGCGACGACGCCTTCGACTACTATAAACGTTATTACCAGCCGAACAACGCGACAATCGTCGTGGTGGGAGACTTCGACACCAAGGCCCTCCTCCCCAAAATCAAGACGGCCTTCGAGAAGATCCCCAAAGGGCCGGAGCCGCCGAAATACATTCCGCCCGAACCCCCTCAGCTCGGCGAGCGTCGGACCGTTGTAAAACGGGAGGCGCAGCTGCCGTTTGTCTTTACCACGTTTCATACCCCCAACTACAAGAGTCCCGATACCTATGCGCTGACAGTCCTCGCAAATATTCTTTCGTCCGGAAAAAGCTCCCGGCTCTACCGCGGCCTCGTTTATCAGCAGCAGATCGCGCTCGATGCCGGCGGCCATTACGACGGCCTGACCGCCGATCCGGAGCTCTTCTACGTCTACGCGACGGCGCGTCCGCAGGTTTCCCCTGAAGAAATCGAAGAGGCCTTGACCGATGAGATCAGCCGGCTTCAGACGGAGCCGGTCTCCAATCAGGAGCTGCAAAAAGCGAAGAACCAGATCGAAGCTGAATTTATTCTGGGATCCGATTCCAACTTCTATCGCGCCATGCGGATCGGCACGGCGGAGACGGTCGGGGCGGGGCATGAATATGTCACCCGGTTCGTCGACAACATCCGGAAGGTCACCGCACAGGATGTCCTGCGCGTCGCCCGGAAGTACCTGGTCGAGGATCAGCGGAGCGTCGGCACCCTTCTCCCCCCTTCCGCGGGAGAAGAGGCCGAAGCGCCGGAAAGCACCGCTCCCAATGAACCTGCAAAGGAGTCTCGATGAGTTATTCCGGAAAACCGGCCCTCTTTCCGGGGCCTCTTGTTCGTTTGATCCTCCTTCTTTTTCTCGTTTCCATTTTCACATCGGTCGTCCCCGCTTCCGCCGCGGAGATCAAACCAAAGCGGCTGGTTTTGGAAAATGGGATCACCCTTTTGATCCTGGAGCGCCCTTCCCTCCCGATCGTCAGCGTCGAGGCGCTGATTCGGGCCGGCTCCCTCTATGATCCGAACGACAAGGCCGGCCTCGCCAACCTGACCGCCTCGCTCCTCGATGAAGGGACCAAGAAGCGGAGCGCAACCCAAATCGCCGATGCGGTCGATTTCATCGGGGCCAACCTCGCAGCCAGCGCCAGCGAAGATTATATGACCGCCAGCCTCCGGGTCATCAAGAAGGAGGTGGATACCGGGTTCGATCTCTTGTCCGACATCCTCATCAACCCCGCTTTCGATCCGAAAGAGGTGGAGCGGGTTCGAAAAAATATCCTCGGCAGCATCCTTTCGGAAAAAGACCAACCCCAGACGATCGCCGACCGGGCCTTCCGAAGCATCATCTTCGGCGAGCATCCCTATCAACATCCGGTGATCGGCCAGGAAGAGACGGTCCCCCTCATCACACGCGAAGAGATCGCCGCCTTCCATCAAACTTACTACGCACCGAACAATCTGATCCTCTCGATCGTCGGCGACGTCACCGAAAGGGAAGCGGCGGCGCTCGCCAAAAAGTATTTCGGGAAGTGGGAACGAAAGCAGATCATTTTTCCGCGGATCGGCCCGCCGGTCCCCCTTCAAACCAGGAAAATGGAGCTGATCGACAAGGAGCTGACGCAAGCGAGCGTCGTCCTCGGCCACGTCGGCATCGAGCGAGGAAATCCCGACTATTACGCCGTTACGGTGATGAATTACATTCTCGGCGGCGGAGGATTCTCTTCGCGGATGATGACCGATATCCGGGACAACAAAGGACTGGTCTACTCGATTTACTCCCTCTTCGACGCCAACCGGTTTCCCGGCGAATTCGCCGTGAGCCTGCAGACCCGGTCGAAAAGCGCCAATGAGGCGATCGAGGGGGTTCTGGCGGAGATTCAGAAAATCCGGAGCGCGCCGGTCACCGAAACGGAGCTCGCTGAAGCGAAGGCCTACCTGATCGGAAGTTTCCCGCTGCGGATGGAGACGACGGCGCGCCTCGCCTCGCTCCTCTCCGCCATCGAGTACTATCAACTCGGGCTCGACTACTTCGAAAAGTACCCGAACTATATCAAGAAGGTCACTCAAGACGATATCCTGCGGGTCGCCAAGAGGTATCTCGACCCGGAACACTACGCGCTGGTCGTCGTCGCAAAGCAGAGCGAAGCGAACGTGAAGGAGCCTCCCGCTCCTCCACCGGTGGAATCGGGGGCGGGGGCGATGAAAAACGCCCCTGAACCGGAGGGGGGAATCCGAACAAGCGACCCGCCGCTGATCAACATCCCCGTGAGCAAAGAGGGAGCGGCCCGGTGAGGGACTCGCAACCTGCATACGATCGTCTCTTTCAAATTCTCTTCGAGATGGAATCGGTTGCCGTCGCCTACTCCGGCGGGGTCGACTCCGCCCTCGTTGCGAAGGTTGCTCATGACGCCCTCCCGGAGACCGCCGTCGCCGTCACCTCGATCTCCCCAACCTTTCCCTCGTCTCAACTGGAAGAGGCCAAGCAGGTCGCTGCCGCCATCGGCATTCGCCAGATCTTCGTTCAATCCGACGAGCTCGAAATTCCCGGCTATGCCGAGAATAATACCAACCGCTGCTACCTCTGTAAGGGCGACCTCTACACCCTCCTGACCGGCGTCGCCGAAAGAGAACGCCTCCGGACCATCGTGGATGGAACCCATCTCGACGATCTGACCGATATCCGTCCCGGCCTCAAGGCCGCGCGGGAACGGGGGGTCCGCAGTCCCTTGGTCGAGGCGGGGTTGGACAAGGAGGGGGTCCGGTCGCTCTCGCGGGAGCTGGGACTCCCCACCTGGGACAAGCCGGCCTCCGCCTGCCTCTCCTCGCGATTTCCGCACGGAACGCCGATCACCTACGAACGTCTCAAACAGGTGGAGGAATCGGAAGAGGTCCTTCGCCGGATCGGATTTCGGCAGTTCCGTGTCCGCTACCATGGCGAGACAGCCCGGATCGAAATCGCGGTTGAAGAATTCCCGGCCCTCCTCGATGCCGAGCGGAGGGAAGGGTTGGTCGCGCAGATTCAAGCCTGCGGGTTCAAATGGGTCACCCTCGATCTCGCCGGCTATCGACCGGGAGGCACCGCTCGGCCGAACGGAAATGTGATCCTGCTGCACCGGGCCGATGATCAGAAATAGCCGATCGTTCTTTTTTTTATTCCTCTTTTTTTCTTGCTGACCGCCGAAGTCCCCGGCCCCCCGCCGGTGTGGGTCGCCGATCTGACATTGACCCTTCACTCCCCCTACCATGCCCCGATCACCGCCAAGGGAATCTTCCACCAAACCGGATCAAAGATCCGATACGAGCCGGCGGGATCGGCGGAGATCGACCTCTACGACCTCCAAGAAATGGAAGAGCTCCGTCTTTTCCCCGCCGACCGGATCTATTTTCGGGCGAAGCTCGGTCCGGCGCGGATACTGAAGGCGGTCCGGGAGGGATGGTTGCCCCCCCCCGACTCCCCTGGAAGAGAAACGGATATTATTAAAGGAGGGGACCATCAAAGAAAGGGAAGCGCGGCTCTATTTTATTATTCTTGAAGAGAAGGGGAAAAAGTGGTACTCCCTTCGATGGACCACCGCCGACGCGGCCGAGTTTCCCCTTCGAACGATCTACCCGGCCAGCGATCATGAGACGGTCGTCGCCGACTACGATTCGCTCCGGACCGAACCCTCCGACCCCGCCCGGTTCACCCCGCCCCCCGATTTTTTAAGCGTGAACCCGTTTTAAACACCGGCAGAGAATTTCAGAGAGACAGGGCGGACACAACGATCCGCCCCTACAACTTTACTTTCGTTCTCAAAGATGCCATAATTTCGCAACGTTTTTAAGTAGAAGGAGATTGCTCGATATGTCGTCCGACGTTCGCGTCCGCTTCGCCCCCAGCCCTACCGGCTACCTTCACATCGGCGGGGCCCGGACCGCTCTTTTCAACTGGCTCTTTGCCCGCCATCACGGCGGTAAGTTCTTCCTCCGGATCGAAGATACCGACCGCTCTCGATCGACCGACGAGGCGATCGAGGCGATCATCGACGGGATGCGCTGGTTCGGTCTCGATTGGGACAAATGGGAAGGCTCGGACAAAGATCCGATCCGGCAGACCGACCGGTTTGATCTCTATCGACAGAAGGTCCAGGAACTGCTCGACCGCGGTCTGGCCTACCGCTGCTACTGCACCGCCGAAGAGCTGGACGCGCGACGAAAAGAGGCGATGGCCCAAGGAAAAGTCCCCCGTTACGACGGCCGCTGCCGCCTGCTAACCGCCCCGATCCCGGGGAAAGAAGCCGCCATCCGGTTTAAGGCTTCCTCCGAGGGGGAAATCGTCATCGACGATATGGTCAAGGGGAAGGTTGTTTTCGATGCAAGCACCGTGGACGATCTGATCATTCTCCGATCGGACGGAACACCGACCTACAACTTCTGTGTGGTGGTCGATGACGTCGACATGCAAATCTCCCACGTCATCCGGGGGGATGACCATCTGAACAACACCCCGCGGCAGATCCAGCTTTATCAGGCGCTCGGTTATCCCCTCCCGCGCTTCGGGCATGTTTCCATGATCCTCGGCCCCGACAAGGCGCGTCTTTCGAAGCGCCACGGCGCGACCGCCATTCAGCAGTATCGCGAAGAAGGATATCTTCCGGAGGCGATGGTCAACTACCTCGTCCGTCTCGGCTGGTCCCACAAAGACCAGGAGATCTTCTCTCTGCCGGAGCTGATTGAAAAGTTCTCGATCGAGCAGGTCGGCGCTTCGGCCGCGGTCTTTAATCCCGAGAAGTTGATCTGGCTGAATGCCCACTATATCAAAACCGGCGATCCGAAGCGGCTCGCGCAGCTTCTCCTCCCACACCTGGAGCGGCTCGGCGTCCCTGCCGGCCAGATCGATATGGCTCGATTGGAGCAGATCGTCGTCGCGCTGCGCGAGCGGACTCGGACGTTAAAGGAAATGGCGGAGTCGGCCGTTTATTTCTTTACGGATGAGATCACGATCGATGAAAAAGCCCAGAAGGTTCTGACCCCGGAAGCCCTTCCAATCCTGAAGGCGGTTCGCGATCGGCTGGCGGGAACGCCGTTTGAGCACGCGCCTCTGGAAGAAGCCTTCCGATCGATCAGTGAAACACTGGCATTGAAGCTGGCCCAGATCGCTCAGCCGGTTCGCGCCGCGGTCACCGGGAAAACGGTGAGCCCGGGCATTTTTGATGTGCTGATGATTCTCGGAAAAGAAAAATCACTAAAGCGGTTAGACCGGCAGGTGGCTCAATTCACCGCAAAATAGTCGCTTGACAGCAAAAGCGCTTTCCGTTAAATTCTTTCTACCTTCCAACCTTCTCTATTGGGGGATCGTCTAGCGGCAGGACAACGGACTCTGACTCCGTTTACCGAGGTTCGAATCCTCGTCCCCCAGCCACCCGCTTTTTCTGCCCGTCCGCCCCGACCTCACTCAAATATTTTCCACAGAAAAACAATTATTTCCAATCTCGATATAAAGTTCGAAGGCAGCTTAATTAAGCCTGGTCCCTCCAGTACCGACCCTCTGATCTCGTTGACAATATTGATGATGATTAGTTTTAATCCTCTATCCTTTTAAGATGAGTAATACTTCTTTGCCTTTATGGATTTACTCCTGTGGTAATTCTGAAACCCGCGACCCTCCCACAATCCCGTACCTCAGCGGCTCACGATCCTTTGTTTAGTTTCTTTCGGTGCCAAGCAAACCTGGAATTCAAATTCGGGAATTTTTAAATAGGGCATCGAAATATTAAAAGTAGGCTCAAATCCCAAGTCGTATGGGTAAAATATTCATGCGGCCTTTCTATAATGGTACTTTAGAAGGCCACCCAATCTTTCTCGACACTCAACGGGATCCACTTTCTTATGGCTCAATTCAGGCGAGGGAAACAGCAATACATTGTCCTTTCCTTGGTGATTCCGCCGGTGATTTTGTATCCGAGATTGGCTAGAGCTCCCACCATCCGGTCATGTCCCCCGCTGCGATTCTCTTGTGCCATGCCATCTCAGGATGGTGTCCGGTCTCACAATGCTTGCCACTTCCTTAGAGCTTTTCTCCCCAACTGCTTTCCAATATCTGCCAGGGTCTTTCGCTCTGCCTGGGATAGCAGCACCGCCCTTTGATCTGGCCTCGCAGTATCCGGTTTTCAGCCACGAGATATTGGTTATGTGAGAGCAATGCTTCATTAATAGAACCCGAGAGATAAGACAGAAATCTCTTCCAGTCCATGAAAACTCCCTTTAGAGTGGGCCTTTCTAAAAAGAGGAAGTATGCCCGTTCTCTAAGAGAAAATTTAATGGATTTTAAATGCGATTAACCGTTTAACAGGTCAGACATCTGAATATTTTCTCCATACGAGGTCGAAGCGAAAGGAACCGACACGGCAGGTCTGCCCATGCCACCTCGATGCGCACACCACAGAATGCCGTGGAGGGTTACTGGCTTATCATGCTTCTGCGATCCGCCGCGTACATCGGCAATGAGTAAGCTGAGCCAACCTCTACCGAGCTTCCTAAAATGCGATACCTTTACTCGGACGGATCGAGTATCGTGTTAGACGAGTTAACATTTCCTCTGGAAAGTTAAACATTTCCATGGGTCCTTTATGATGGTGCCAACTGTTCCAGGGCTTTTGGGGTCGATTCCAAGGGCTTTGAACGTTTGTTCCCTGAATTTAGGGACCGCTGCGTTGGGTCCGCCAAGGGGCTTGCCAGCCATAATCTGCGAGACATCAATGTGGGTCATTTTCTCGGGCAGGACCTTTGATAAACCTCGAGTATAGAAAAGGACAATGCCATCAACGATTTTCTGTAATGGGCGGAACTCCGCATAACACTCTTCCTTGCCTTTATCCGCCTCAAGAAAGGCTTGGTCGCGATTGTATGTAAAGATCTTAATATAGGCGTCCCGGACCTCCTGAGGCATATCGTTCACGGAATCGATCCATTGCTTATAGTCTTCTTGGACATTCGACTTCACTTTGTCCATCTCTTGATTACATACCCCAAAACTTTCTGCACTGGCGAAATCAGAATATATTAACGCTAAAGCCAACACCAATATTCCTACGATGCTTCTTTTATACATAGCATTCTCCTTTGTGATCGGAGCTTCTAACCGTTAATTCATTCTCGAATGAGCTTATGATTAATTGGCGTTTTTTTATATGGGTTTCGTGCCTAATTATCAGCAATCCCGGGTGCTCTGCGAGCCTGACGCGACGAAGTTACTAACCGAACCCCTGTGGGTAAAATATTCATGCGGCACTCCAACCCCTCTACCTCTCGATCTCGCCTTTGAAGTTTTTTATATCATCGCATAAACAACCGTCGTCACGTTTCAGCTTACAATACTCACCCCAGAATTTTGGATCTTTCTTGTCTCCATTCTTAATGAATCCGTCCCTTCTCCAGATGATTTCCTGAAATTTAACGGTGTTTATGTTGCACATTGATGGATTGTTCTTGGTCTGACAGCTGCATTTGATTGTGACTTTGACGCTCCCATTTGATTCTTCCGCTGCTGACTCGGGCATTGCTTTTTCATTGATCTGCGTTATCTCAACTATAGGTCGTAAGGGGCTGCTAAAATCTGTACGTGTTAACTTCCCTCCTGAATTTAGAAATGTAGAATCAGGTGCATTTATGAAATATAAAACAGTTACAAAACCAATCAATTTCCCAATTCCTGGAATCATTTTTACCCTCATGAGGATTAAAATTCCTGAACAAACCAATAAATGCAGAAAAGTCATCTAGCCTTTACAAGAGTTCCCCACAAAGAGCGGTGTTCTCATCCCAGGTCATTACATTTCACCCGATTTTTACTGCATCTCCTCAATCGTTCGGTCTAAAACATCCAATTCATCATGGATCTCCGCAAGACGAGGGCGTCCTCGAAGTGGAGGACGAATCATTTTAGTAGCACTTAAATACCTGGGAGTAGAGTTGTTTCTCCTTAATCGATTAAACACCAGGTATGTAATCACATTCTCAGCAAAATAGGGATTGGCTTGCATTAGATACAAGGTCGCTCTTGCCCTCTCTCCTTAGTCGCAGGCAAAGCCGGTTTGAAGGGACTTGCCGGCGAGTCGCGATCCTTCACTTCCTTAAGCGTTAACAGTGCCTGGAATTCTTTAATCCCTGCCTCATCGAGTTTGCCACCGGGCATTCGTATATTTCGGCAGCACATCACCCTCGAGAATACGAACCGCATTGACAATAAGAGGCGCCCTGGCGATAAGGTTTTCCTGCTCCGACAGCCACTGTACGGTTGCAGTTACCGCACATAGGTCGCCGTTCGGACCATCCCAGATCAGAGAGGTCCACTCTAACACCTCGCGGATGGATATGGACGACTTCAGAACATTTTCAAAGTCGAGTATTCTATGTGTCCGTTTTTTCCAATGAGACAAATAAGAGTTTAGGTGAGTCACTTTTTCAACGGTTCTCCAGTATTCTTTCTTTGCCTTGCCTCTTTTTTCATCTGCTTCAACTCGCCTAACAGAGCGGTCTTGTTATTGACCTAATGGACGTGATCAATGGTGAAGCTCATCAGCGATTGGTGGAGGATCCGTGTTGCAATAACCCACATACCGCCCGACCTTCTCCCGCGCCGATCGCTCGTCCGGATCGTTAGATCTCCTCTCGATTGATGTTGCGTAAAATCGCTCTGTGATGGCGTTATCCGTAGGGCGTCGAATGCGCGCAAAGGAGATCTCCGCCTTAATGATTTCGAAAAGTCCTTTATCGCCCACGAAGTGTTCGGCGAGCCCTGGTCTACCGGCAACTCGGAAATAATTCGTGGATGAAACAAACGGCGTATTCCGGTTTAAAATCTCGGAGTTGCTTCCTCCCTTTCGGCCAATTAATCAACCCATCTTGCAGTAAAGCAAAGATACATTTTTGGGGCGTGTTTCTTTAGAAACCCTTGGAATATCATTTGTGCCGTCGGTTATTGGACCCGTAACTCGAAATTGTCGTCTATTTCTATAACTTGGACCTGAAGCTCTGGCGTGGCCACCGTCACCCTCTGCACTATCCCATATTCCAGGAGCCCCGCCGTTATCCATATTATGGTGATGGCCTTGCATCGTGTCGTTCTGGATCGCTCCTGGATCTCGTTTCCCATCTGGATCGCTCTCTCCAGATTTATCAATCCCGCGTATAAATCTCCCGTAAAGTGGTGTATATTCCTTCCAACCTTCTGGACACTTTTCAAGTTCGAAGGGAACGACTGACTCTTTTAGAGATAAAAGAAGCGATCGATTTTGCTCCAGAAGCTGACTGTGTTTCGATTCAAGTTCGCTTAATACATCAATAGCGATCCCCAATTCATTATATGCTCGCCACGGAATAGTCATAGAAGCCTGTGCAGTGTTTTCATTTATTATTTTTACGTATGATTTTTGGGCTGAGTTATTCCTGCTACACTTTAAGATCGTGCTTGTTCCATGTGCTAGTGTGATTTGATCACCTTCCTGATTTCTCCAGTGGCAGGTAACGTCCTCGGACGAAGAATAAACAACCTTAGCTTTCGAGTCTGAAATAGGTGAAGAAAAGAAAACACCCAGCGAAAATTCCGTTGGCAACACGCTTGCTACATCCAGATCAAATTTCAGATCTTGTTTCAACATTTTTTGACATTGATCATACGAAGCATAAGCACTGGGGGAAATCGTTTCGATATATTGCTTATATGCATCAGTCCTGGATTTCTTAGAATCCGCAGCACTACAGTATTTACTTGCAATCTGTTCAGCGCTTGCGCCACTGGTCCCCATAGAAGCGGAAAGAACTTTGTAGCTTGCACTGTAATTTGCACTCTTGGTACTATTTTTACTTTGGCTAAATTCTTTACAGAAATTTTCTGCGTGTTGGTCGAGAGAACTCTTATCTTCGACTGTAGTACTAATAACTTTTGACAATGCAATTACATTAATACAATCATCCGCGAAACTAACTGATGAACAAAATAATAAAAATAGAACCGTTAAGCTTCTCATCCCTTAATGCCTCCTCATTATTATTATTGGGCCAGCACAGCCCTAAATAAACTCCAAAAAGGTCCTCAGCGGGGAAATGTGCAGCGTCAATACGTATATCGGCGTATTACTCCTTTGGTCTGGCAATGTTCGATGCTCAACCATTTGTTTATGAGTTTGTCGAAGGCCTTGGTTTCAAGAATAGGGGAAAGCCCTTTTGACTAAAAGCGGGATTATCCCGCGACGGTCCAATTTAAATCAGCTGTAGCGATTTTTGCAATCTGCCATTCGGCAGACAGAAAATATGCCCGAGCGGTTTCATAATATTGAAAAAATGATGTAAAGGTACCAGGTCTAGAAATTTGAGATTAAGCTCGTTTCGATTGATCTAGAATCAGATGAAGCCTTGCATTCTCCAATCGAAGGCGCCCGACACGCTTGGCCCCTTGGCTTACAGCAGAGCCATCGACTCCGAAGCGCTCCGATCGCTCAAATGCCTCTCCTCTTAACAAGAACTGTCCGGCCATTTTGTGCCACGGACAATCGATCCCTTTTTGAACCCCCTCTTCAACAATCGTCGGTAGGCGCTCTCAAATCCACTCCGGCTCTTCCCTTTCCTCAGGCGGTGATGTGATAGAGGGCTTTGCATAGCATAAACGAAGAGGACACGACATGTTATTGCCTCCTAATAGGCCTGAAAATATCAGAGACAAATTTAAAATCAAATCTCTAGACCTAGGTGGCCCTTTTCCCCTTTTCACTTTTGGCCTCAAATTCAGCTTAATCGACAATAGAAATTTTTATCCCTGAAAGTCCTCTGGCTAATTTCGATCGTGATCACAATAACGCCTGCTTACGCATAAGCTATATAGCTTGGATATTCAATATTCCCAGAAGATTGGGATTTTGTTTTAAGGAGATCCATATTGTTTCGGTGACGGTTACGATATACAACCGGAAGTCACAGATCGGTCACAGATTCATCCCATATCAAAATATTCCAAGAGTGGCGTAGACTGTCCCGCTACTTATGACAGGGCGCCGTGAACAGAGTTATTTTCGGCGAATCGACTGGACCAGAGCGAGGGTTTCTGGGTTGGGCTCTACGCCGACCGTCCGGGCGAGGAGGGTCCGGCAGCGATCAAAGGCGGCGAGGGCTTCGGCACAGCGGCCCTGCGCGAGGTAGGCGCGGATCAGCCCCTGATGGAGCGGCTCGGCCAATCCGTCCGTGTCAAGTCCCTTCTGATAGAGATCGACGGCCTCATTCCATCGTCCAGCCCGGCTCAGCGCCGCGACCTGTGAGGTGAGATAACGAACGAATCGAGACCGCAGCCGCTCGCGCAGCGGCGCGGCCCACGGCTCATCGTGATCCGGCATCAGGAACGGTCCCTGATAGAGGGCCAGAATGCGGGCCATGCGGCCTGGGCGATCCGCGCCGCCGGCTTGCTCGTCCTTCTCGATGAGCGATTCGAGCGCCCAGGTATCGACCCAGCAGAATGCTCGATCGAATGAGACGCGGCCGCCACTGACGCGGATCGCTTTTTCGCCGATCAGCTTTCGCAACCGGCCCAGGGTGGTGGTGAACGCCGAGTGCGCGGCATCTCCATCGGCATCCGGCCAGAGAATCTCGGTCAGCCGCTCCTCCTTGATTTCTCGTCCCCCCAGGGACACCAGGAGTTGCACCAGCTCGATCGGCTTGCGCTGTGCCTTGCCGGAAAATTCTAGTACCTGACCATCGACGACAAGGCTGAACCGACCGAGCGTATGGATGCGCAGCGGCCAAGGCCAATTGTCGGGATAGTCGGCCCGCGGCGGCAGAATGGCCCGGTGTTCCCGAACCAGCCGCTGCACCGTTTCGACCTCGATCCCGGCCTCCAGCGCCCGCGCATAGACCGGGCCATGGACCGTCCCCCGCATGAAGGAAAAGTTAATCAAATCATATTCTCGCACCAAAGCAAAAATCCGCCGCAACAGCGCCAGCCCTTCCTGATGATTGCCAATCCTCTCCAGCGCTTCCGCTAAGATAATCCCCACGCGACAGATCATCATCGGGCTACGGATCGTTTCAGACAAATGCAACGCCCGGCGCAGCAGCGCCAGCGCTTCTTCGTTTCGGCCCTGCGCCATCGAAGCATCCGCCACTTGCCCCATGGTGTGCGCCTGCTGCACCGCCGTTGCTGTCCGTTCAGTGACCGCTAGGGTGGCGCGTGCGAGCGCTTCGCTCTGCACAAAATCTCCTTCCAGATAGAGCACCCACGCCAGAAGCCCGTCTTGGTGGGCATATTCCAGCGGCCGCTCCGGCGTAATGAGCTGCCCGGTAATTTTAAGATAGGCGCGCGCACCCGGCAGATCTGCGGCGCTGCACTTCAGGTAGACCGCCCACATCGCGAGCCAGAAATTCCATGTCCGGACGCCGCTGCGCGCCGCCTCGGCGCGCCCCACCTCCACTTGCTGAATCCCTTCGTCGATCCGGTTGCGATAGCACAGATGTATCGCCCAGGTAAAGGACCAAGCGATTAGGGCGATGGAGGTTACTCGCGAATCGTAAGGCCGCGGCCGGATGAAGTCGGCGACGCGCTTGGCAGACCGTGGGTTTCCAATCCACGCATCGTAATAAAAAACCAGATTAAGACCTGCCAGGACCCGGTGTGTGGGATCATCCATCTGCGCGATGAGTTGTTCCAGGCGCTCCGCCCACTGCGCAATATGGGGATCCTCTGGCCGACGGTACATCAGTGCATTGAACATCCCGGTCACAAACCGCCCCTGAATCGGGCCTGGCGGCAGGGGTTTCGAAGTGCGGAAGCAGGTCCCGCTCCGCAGCATCAAGCCATTCATCCAGAGGCGAAAAATCGACCCAGCTAAAGGCAATCCCATCCACAATGAGGGCCCAGGCCAACACCTGACCCGGCAGGTCATTGTTCGACCGGAATCCCCGGTACGCCTCGGCCAGGTACGCGCGCCCGTTATCCGCCTCAAACGGAAACCGAGAGGCCCCCGAAAAGGTACGCCAGCCACGGCTCGTCACGCCGCACGGCGGACGGCACCCGTTCGATCATCTCGGCCACCGTGGCATGCCGGCCCTGATCCAGCAGCAGCGGCCCGTGCACCCGAATGAGTGAGACCAACGCGTCCCACGCTTTGGCCCGCGCCAATAATTCCGCCGCCTGCTCCGGCCGGCCGTCCTCCGCCAAGAGTCCGGCGGCGCAGACTTGCAGCGGTGCAAGGCGCTCCGCAGTATAGGTTTTCAGAAGACGCGCGGACAAAAAGCTCCGGAACAGTGGATGGAACGTATACCGTGCCGGCTCCCCTTCGTGGCGGACGGTGAACGTCCGCGCCGCCACCAGTTCGTCGAGCCGGGCGCCGATGTCCGCGCAGGCGGTGAGCGTCCGCGCGCTCCGCGCCGTCGCGTCGGGCAGGAGCGCGAGCCGGAGCAGGGCGTCCTGCGTTTCGGGCGGCATCGACCGGAACACCTCGTTTGCAAAGTATTCAAACGTGGCCTGCTCAATCTGCGTCGGGCGGAGCACCCGTGGCCCAGGTCCCGCCTGTACCTGCGCCACGGCCAGCGTGATGCCGGCCGCCCACCCCTGGGTGCTCGCGTAGAGGGTCTCCAGCGCAACGCGCGAAGCGGTCCGACCCTTGGCCAGCCGCCGCGCAAGCGCCCGCGTTTCCGTGAGTGTGAGCGCAAGCGATGCGCCTTCGATGATCGCCATCCGCTGGCCGGCCTGCGCGCGCGCGAATGCCGGGGGCGGGGCTCGACGGCTCACCCCGATGACGCGCAGGGTCCCGGGCAGCGCCTCCAGCGCCGCAGCCAGAAAATCATGCAGCCCGGCCTCGGCTCCTACGTCGTGGTAATCGTCCAAAACGATCACCGCGCCGCGCGGCAGGACGTCGGTCAAGATTTCGACGAAGCGCCCGGCAAACACCCCGAGGGCGCCCTGATACTCGGGGGTGAGCAGCGGAAAGGTCACAGCCTTGCGGGGAACAAGCCGCCGGGCCGCCATGCCCAAGTGATAAACAAAGGAGGCGAGATCCGCGTCGCCGGCATCCAGACGATACCATAGGGTGGGGAGGCGGCGCGCGTGTAGGTAGCTTACGGCGAGGGTGGTCTTTCCAGAACCGGCGGGGCCCACGATCCAGGTGAGAAGCTGCCGCCGCGCGCGATCAAGATCCCGAAACAATCGCCTGCGCAACAGGACGTTGTCAGCGACCGGCGGGCTGAGTTTCGCGATCATCCGAGGAGAACCGGTGTCCCGCGGCATCCGACGGCGGCTCACGAAAAACACCTCAACGAAGCGCAGTAGGATACCTCGCTGCGGTTTGGCCCGATCGCTTCCTTCAGCGGAAACCCAGCTTCCATTGCTGGCCCCGTTTCTTTGAATGTCGATCGCCTCGACATGCCCTCATAGAGGTCGGAAGCGACCGCAAGCCGTAACTTATACGACCACAGAATATATACAGAGCGATAGCAAAATTTTAGAACGTTAGTCTAATGTTGCGTAGGACACCAGGGATCTTCCTGGTGTGTAGAATATAATGATATTTCACCCTGGTAATTTCGAGAATTAACATACGTTTTCCATCAAGCATCGTTCCGCAAAGAATTTATCAGCAATTTCTATCCTTTCACTCCATAGAACCCAGTAAAAAAGCCGGGAGCCAGAGCAGGGCAAATTCATCGAACCATCCGAACATCCAGCCTTCTGTGAAGTAAAGGCAGAGAAAAGCGGCGCAGGTGCAGAGGTTGACAACGCGTATCGTAAGTGGAATCCGTTGGAAGCGTTCCACACTGCTGCGACGAAATTTGGGCGTGCAGAACCAATCGAATTTGACACCGAAAAGCCCCTTGATATTCCCCACGATATAGGCGTACAGATTGCTCCACGTATACCAGAAGGACATCGGAAGATGCAGTGCCTCCCGGAAGGAACGTTTCTTTACAAAAATCATCACCAGCGGCTCGATAAAGTTGGCTAGGATACAACCATAGATCACAAACAGAACAGGGATCCGAAAGAGCCCCATCACATAGAGGTAGAACTCCACCGCATAGCTGTTCCACGCAACGGAAAGCCAGAGCACAGTCAATATTCCGAGCAGGAGGGCCAATGCCGTCAGCAAGGTGCTTGTGAAATAGGCGTTCTGTCGGATCGCAGAGAGTTTTTCAATGAAACTGAGTTTTCTAGTGGTGAGGATCGGCAGAAAGAAGTCTCTCAGCGCCCTTGCAGACCCCGCTGCCCATCGCTCCTGCTGACGGCGAAAATGCTCGTAGGAAAACGGCACTTCTCCGTGATTGACGACCTCCCCGAGATAGATCCCCTTCCATCCGTGAATCCAAAGGCGGTCGGTGAGGTCCAAATCTTCCGTGAGGTGTCCCGGTGTAAACCCGCCGACCGCGGCAACGGCCTCCAAGCGAAAAAGGGTGCAACAACCGGAGAACAGAATGGGATGCCCGATGACCTGACGTCCCTCAAAATCGGCGTAGTAACAGCCTTCCTCATAAATCGCCACATATTTCTGGAATAGGTTCATTCCCTTTCGGGAAGAGATGCGCTTTGTCTGAACAAACGCCGCATTTGTATCTGCCTCCAGAACCGCAAGGGTCTGCTCTAGCGCATCCTGCTGGGGATGCCAATCGGCATCGAGCAGATACATCCGATCGATCTGTTTACTTTGGAGGAAATGACGGACCGCTTCGAGGCTTCCCCCTTTAAATCCAGCATTCATTGGCCGGTGAAACAGGATGAAATGCGGCGACTCCCAGATTTCAACCGGTTCCAGTTCGCCCTTTCCATCCCCGCGGTCGACCTCCTGAAAAAACGGGTGCTCGCTTACCCTTTGACATCCCCGCAATTGGGCGAACCGCCGATTCTTCTCAATGATTTCCGGGTCGGTGGAGTCGTCCGCCAAGACAATGATCTTATTTCGATAGGTCAAGGCCTCGCAGGCGCGAACCGTATCTTCCAGGACATGCTTTTCATTAAAAGATACGATGACCACGGCAACCGTTTTATCGGGGGGCTTGATACGGCGAATGCGAGGTTTCCACAAACTGGCAATCCCATAAAGGTAATTATAGAACGCGAAGAAACAGAAAAAAGAAAGAAGAATCCCTTGAATGACCAAAAGAACAATCGCCGGCCATACCATATTATTCCCCGCCCCTCCGCTCCATCCGATGCGTCCAACCCGACAAGATCCACCCGACCGCAAGCAACACCAGAGCCCATATCCAGGTGGAGAAGGCTCTCACGATTCCTCCGCCGAACAGCCGACTCGGCCATCCATCCGGCCCCTCGCTCTCCGCTATAACGGGCCCGACCAAAGCATCCGGCACCAGCCAGTATGATCCAAGCCCCGAAACGGAAAAGGCCAGGAGTTGTCCTTCGCGCCTCAATAAGAACTCTTCAGAGGCAATAGGAAGCGGTTGGGGTTCCCGCTCCTTCCATTGACCCTCAACCCATTCAAACAGCACGAGGTTTTTCGGAGGGTCTCTTACAAAGATGGCTACTCGTCGTGTCTTCTCCGCTAGAGAAGCCGGTGCGCTCAGATGAAGCAACCTTCCTTTTTCTGGAAGGTTGAGCTCCCTTAAGATCAGGCTTCCGCTACTGGCTTCGGGGGCCTGAACCGTAATCAATTCGATCGATCCATTCTTAGGACGGCCAACTAGTAAATCGCCTGTTTCTACAAGGTCAACCAACTCCCTCGATCCGTTGTGATCATCCGTTCCCAGCACCATGGGACCCGGCCCTGTCGTTCCCCCAGTCGTGCTCCAGGCCGGCTGACCCATAAGAGAAATGAGTGTGGCTACCAGTGTCGCCAGCAGATGAAATCGCTTCATCGCCGTGTCATCCGATGCTCTATTAGCCATGAGACGACCTTTTTCGGTGTTCCATCCGAATGGAAAAGACCCCAATGGATCTCAATGCCTGGCTCTCCCCGAAAATCTTTCTTCCAGGGCTGGTCGAAGGCTTCGAAGTAAAAGAAACGCATGCCCGTCAATTCGAGGGCTTTGAAAAAGGAGAGTTGATTTTCTTCGTTGTGGGCTTCTGCGCCCGCGCTCGGGAGCGCGGCCTCCTTCAGAATGACCCTCCTGCCGGTGGTTGCAGTCAAGAAATCATGACGGGCCGAGATCCAGCGGACGCTTTGGAGCGGATCCGACTGCCCGAACCAAACCGGCTGCGCCAGAGGGAAAAGCCAGTCGGAATGATCGATCAGCCAATTTCGGTATGGCCCCGCCAGATAGCTGTCGATCGGTTCCGTCGTCGTGACAGGGCGGCTTGTCAGGAGTCTCAACTGATCCATTTTCTTCGCCAATTGCTCGGGGGTATATCTGACACCTAAACCTTCGTTCCCCACACAGTACGCATCCACAAAAGGGGCTTGGGCCACCGCATTTCGGATTTCTTCTTCCGACAGAGGATTCCAAACCCCCATGATGATCGTCCCATCAAAACCCTCGCTACGGGCGATCTCCGGAATCAAGCGCTGCATTCCTTCCGCGCTGTAAGTTACCAGGCTCCGAAAGCCGCTCCGCTTCAGTAAGCGAAGGTCCTCAACGATCTGCTCCCGGTTAAGAACTGATCCCTTGGTGCCCGGAACAAACCCTCTCGGATGATAGGCCACCGCCGGCGCCACGATACGGAGGCTGTCGCGGGAGGCCGCTTTCGCCTCGTTAAAACCGAAGAACAAGACGGCGCCTAGAAGAGCGGCGGACAGAGCGCTGCAAAACACGTTCATTTCGTCTTTTGATCTCCCAGCCGGATTTCATCCAGGTAAACCGTGCCCGACATCTTCTCCCATTCAAAGACAACCTCGATTACATCGAGATGGGTCAGGTCGATGCCGTAATCTGAAAACGCCTTGAGGGGAATACGCGCCTCCTGCCACTCCGGAGTGATCTGCACGTACTCTTCAATGTCCACACCCCAGCGGGATGTTCCATCCGAAAGGTAGAGATTCGGCCTCTCTCCCCCATCGGCTCCCCGAATTCGGAAGGATAACGTCTCGCACTTCGAGCAGTCGACACCTCCCAGGCCGGTCGCCCAGCCGGTGTAGTTTAAACCTCTGTCATGACCGACCACATCACCGATGTTCCCCCCATAGGAAAGGGCATAGATTCCGTTCGGGAATTTTTCGCCTTCTGTCCGTTGATGGCCGCGGCGCCATGGGTAAAGGTCCAATTCCGGTTTGCTAGGAGGTTCTCTTCACTTTGGCTTTCAAAGTCATCGACCATCACATATTGAAGAGCGCGGTGAAATTCGATCTGATCCAAAAGAACCGTACCTGCCGATGAATTCCGCGCATGCTCGAATGAAAAACTCAAACTTTGGATCCGGCTCCAATCCAGAGAGGAGGAAAAAGCGGCTAGTGGGATGACAGCCCGTCTCCACTCTGCAACGACCTTCTCAGACAGGTAGGCGTTGATGGCGATCTTTCGTTCCTGACCCGCCTGATCCTTCAGACCGACGAGGAGATCCTGACCTAGCTCCGGAGTCTTTACATAAAAGGTGAGGGTGTGAAAGCCCCTGAGGTCCAAGTTCTGCAATTCGGTGATATACCCTGCATAACTCTCTTTCTCGGAAACATCAAAAGAAATCGAAAGTGAGTGTCCTTTCCCGATGGCATCGTCCTCCTTGTACAGATATTCCAGGCGACCGCTCTTCCCATCGGAGAAGATGTCGGCGGCACCGCCCAACGCATTTGTCGATTTCTTTCGATTAAAGTGGTCGACCAAAATGGTCTCCTCGTCCAATCGAAGGCCAGCCGACGGATCCCGGCCGATGATGAAATTATCAATATAATAAGACGCTCCCTTGCTGCTCTTCCCGAACTGCAACTTCATATACCCGCCTACATCCCAGTCGGCCATGATCATCTCTTCGACGAAGGTATGTCCTGTCTTGGTCCGCATCATCTCATAGAGGTTAAACCGCGCCGTGCGCCACGAATCGTCCGCGATCACCCCTTCGATCTTTCCGATATCGGAGATATTGACCCGTTTATCGCGGAACTCCTTCGGATCGTCGGTAAACCCGATGTCGTACCAACGACCCGCCACCTTGACCAGGAAGTTCGTCTTCACTCCGGGCGGAACGCGGTAGTCGAATTGAACAATCGGGTATTCCCGCGCGTCAAAACTGGGGACGCCGACGTTGACAGCGAAGTTCCCGTGCCCGTTGGGATTGGTGATCTTCAGTGCCTGCGTCCCGTCAAAGGTGGCGGTTTTGTCGAGGATCGCCGTCGCTCCCACATCCCCGTCGCGGTTCGACCAGCCGTTGGTCCCCTGTTCGAAGTCTTCCTTGATCAGGTATGGTCCAGAGGCCGCGCCCGCGCTGACCCTTTGCAATTTCGCCGGCTCAGTAGTTGAATCAACGGTTATCGAACCCTCGCCCGGTTTGGTGCTCGCCATCAGCGCATAATAGGACGACAGTGCCCGGATCGTTGTCTCAATCTGAGGTAGACCGTCCGGACGCCGCGAGTTGAGATGTTCCCATGTCTTCCGTTTCTCGTCATATCCGTAGATTCCGATGGAATCAAGATCGTGCCCTTTGACCGCCTCCTCGGTGAGCTTCATCGTCAGCGTCACCTCTTTGGTGAAACGCTCACCCGGCTCCCGCAGGGCATACACCGATCCGATCAGCGTGTGATCCATAGGCGGCGTTGCAGGCGTCTTCTCGACAGGCTTGGCTCCGATCAGGCGGAAGCTGTCCCGGATCGCCTGCTCCGGCACCGTCAACATCAGGCGTTGATCGGTGCTGACAACCGTGCCGCCCCAGGCATTGGGGATCACGTCGGCCACATCTACCGTGACCCTGTCTTCGACCGTCTGGCCATCCTTTCCAGTCACAACCAGTCTGACCGTGTAGGTTCCTTTCAGGTCAATGGGGTGATCGGCCGGGTGAGAAGGAAGATAGACATAGTTCAAGCCGGTATCCCATGTGGCGAGGTTTCCCTGGATAGTTGTGTCGCCTGAGTCATCCAGGTCAGTGACCGTAACATCCTTTGTCTGGGAAGTGATAGAGGAGAAAATAGTAGTCCAGGTTTGTGGTTCGACTCCACTTCCATACTCCACTTCAAATTTTTTGAATTCTCTAGCATCAGCAAGACCAAAAATAGGGACTTCCCCCGCGAACCAGCGCCTCTTGGTAGGGTACCGAGAGCTTGGCAACAAAACCTTGAGAAACTAATTTTATTATTGAATCAGTGCTCTTCTTCTCTCCACGTCCTGAACGTTGAATGAAAGTAGGATCCCCAACGCACGGGTCACAACCTCCACCACCCCCATCGTTATTATCACCACCCTCACCACCACCTCCGTCATCACCTCCCTCGTCATTGCTACTACCCCCACCCTCACTATTACCACCCTCTCCCGGCGTGGTACTCGGGACAGGTGTGCTAGGTGTATCAGGCACGGGTGGAGACGGAATCGGCGGAGCAGGGAATGGTAATGCGTATGACCAAGTTGAGAAAAAAAGGTTGGTTCCAACATTCCAGGCCAATTCGCGCCTAAAGTTCTTGGAACGTTCATCAATTTCCTGACCCAAATTAGAAATATCTCCACCTAAAAGATTGTCGCCAGCGCTTTCTATAACACTACAATAGAAACACCACCAAGGTGCCTCGCTTTTTTTTAAACCATACGGATCCAGAAATATAACAGGATTATTATCAACATACTTATAAAAGTTCACTCCCCCTAAGAACCTTATTGGGTCCAGTGATAAGAACCTACCTATTTGGGGGCTGTAATATCTAGCCCTGGAATAATAAAGTCCTAATTGGACTTCATATTCTCTACCTGTAAACAAATGTGGGTTTCCAACAGAGCTTATCCCGTTTGGTAATCCATAAACATCATATGTATAAGATTCAACAACATCCCCGATTGAATTTGAGAGATTTACGACACTTCCAATTCCGTCCTGGAAGTAATAATACGTTTCGCTTCCGCGCTCCATCTTTAAAATCTCGTCAATCCAAGCACCATGAATATAGCGTGCCACTATATTCCCGGAATCATCTTTCTCCATCAAGACACGCCACCCATCGTGGATGAATTGGGTAGTATCTGTTGCGGTAGCTCTGAAAATCCTTCGGCCAAAAGGATCATAAACGTAAGAGATGGATTCCGCAGTAGTCTTTACTTCGATAAGACGGTTTTCGAAATCGTAAGTATAAGTCGTCGTTCCTGCAGGTGTGGTTTTACTGATCATATTTCCGTTGGCATCGTAGCTGTAGGTCTCCCCCCCCACATCGGTATATTGGTTCAGATCGTTAGTCGTATAATTGGTGGTGCCACTGCCATCTGTCAGCGAGATACGATTTCCGGCCGCATCAAGACTGTAAATAGTTGTCGTGGCATCCGGCTTAATTACACTCACGAGCTGGCTAATCGCGTCGTAAGAATACTCCATCCTGCCATCCAGGGAGGTCATTGTCAGGCGATTTCCGACATTGTCATAGGTGTAGGAAAAGCTGGAAATAATCGCCGAGGTTGATTTGCGGTTGATCAAATCCAACAGACGACTGGAGAAGTCGTAGCCGTAGGTTGTGAAGGTGCCGTTCTGAAGGTCGCGTCGAGTCACCCGACTGAGAGAGTCGTACGTGTATGCGGCGACCACCTGGCCTGAACTGTTAATCTGCGTGAGCTTGTTGGTCGTATCATAAGCATAGTTCAGAACCATTCCATCTGGATAAGTAAGTTGAGTCCGGTTCCCTACCGCGTCGTATCCGTAGGAGACCACTTCTCCTCCCGGATAAGTCACTTGAATAAGGCGATCTGAGCCGTCGTATCTAAAATTGATTGTCCCGTTTTCGTCTGTAGTGCTTGTTAAATTGCCAGCTGAATCATATGTAAAACTGTCGGAGGTTCCATCCGGAAAAGACTTCGCCGTGAGATTACCTCTGGTGTCATACGAATAATTTATTGCTTGACCCTTTTGATCGGTCTTGCGGATCAGATTTCCTGAGGCATTATATCCGAATGTCTCTGCTGATCCATTCGGATAGGTCATCGCGGTCAGGTTTCCCATGGCATCATACTGAAATGACGTTGTGTTCCCCTTTCCATCGGTCAAGCTCGCCACTTGATTAAAGGAAGGTTCATAGGCGAGCGCCACCGTTTTGCCGAGGGCATCGGTGGTGCTCAAAACATTTCCTCGACTATCGTATGTGAAGGTGGTGACGCCTCCTTTGGCGTCTGTAAGGCTGGTCAAGTTCAAGTTGGCGTCATAAGTCATACCGGTGGTGTTGTTGGAGGGATCAACCACCGCGGTGACCAAAGCATTATTGTCGTAGGTCGAAATCGTCTGGCTGCCGAGAGCATCGGTCACCGTCATCTGGTTCGGCGTCGGCGTAAAATATTGGAAGGTCACTTTGTTGTTCCCGCCTTCCGCGGAAACCGATTCCAGCTGGTCATCAGTATTCACGGTAAAGAAAGTGCGCTTGCCGGACGGGTCGGTGATCGTCGTCAGGTTATGATTGGCATCATAGGTAAAAGCGGTGGTAAAAGCTCCAGGCCGGGTGACGGAGACCAGGTTGCCTGCGTTGTCATAACTGTAAGAAACAGTCCGTCCCGATGGGTCGGTGATGGAAGTGATCCTGTTTGCGACATTGTAGGCGAAGGTGGTGACTTGGCCGGAGGAGTCGGTCACTGTAGCGACTCTGCCATTAGGACCATACCCTAGATTTTGCGCGTTTTCATTCCGGTCCGTGATCCGCGTCAGCCTTCCCGCCGCATCGAAATCGTACCGGGTGCCGGATTTCTCTTTGAGCAGGTAGGTCCCGTCGGTGTTTTTCGTCAAGCTTCTGAAGTCCCCCTTGGGGGACTGGTAAGTGCTATCTCCGTTCGGCTGAAAGTGGGACCCTGTGCCGTCGGAATTGAAAATTTGTACAATACCATCGATTGGAACACGCTCTCCGGGACCATTAAAGGGTGGTAGTGCTTGGATGATCTCGAATGTCGGTTTTTCGACCGCGCGCATCCGATAGGTATGCGTCCAGCCGTAGCCGAGCGGTCCGTCAAAATTAGAATCGAGAAGATAGGTCCGGACGATTCTAATCGGAAATCCTGCCGCCGGAACGTTCACGTCGACATCGCTCACTAATTTATTGATGACCGGCGGATTGGGCGCCAATGTGATCGTTAATGAATTGTCGGTGACGGTCTGTCCGGAAGAATCGGTCAATGTGACGAGCGCCTTATAATCGGGAGCAGGGTTCAGGCCGGCCGTATCCCACATGAAAAAAATCGACCCGAACAATAAAGGCCGAACACCGGAATCATAGCCTTGGGATGCGGAGGTGATTCGAATCGTCCCGCTGACAATCTTCTCGCTCCCGGATGGTACTTCCACGTCAATTCTCACCATTCTCCCGGTCGGATAAACATTATCGGAATCGGACAACACACCGGAGCGCACGCCACCTATAATGGGGGTGTTTTCTGTCTCCGGTGGGGCCCCGCCACCGTCGCTACCGCCACCGCTGCCGCAGCCGGTCAGCAATAACGGAACAAATAGAGCGACCCATATTCTCAATAGAAAGAGTATTTTTGCCCGCTGCATGTCCGATCCCGTATGGGTAAAATATTCATGCGGCCTTCCGATGCTAATATTTTAGAAGGCCACCCACCCTTTCTCGACACCGAATGGGATCTGCTTCCTTCTGGTTCAGTCCAGGCGAGGGAAACAGTAATACATTGTCTTTTCCTTGGTGGTTCCTCTACGGATGGTAATGCTCGACGTATTCACCGATCACACGCCGAAGTGAACCCTCCCCAAACAGAATCACTTTCGAGAGGCACTCCTCCTTGATCGATCTCACCCACCTCTCTGAAAAAGCATTTAGATTCGCACTTCGGGGAGGGAGCGCAATTCTTCTAATCCCAACCGATTCAATGATCTGCTGAAAGGATGAGCAGAATATGCGATCCCAATCATGAATCAGGAAATCCCTCTATTTCAGAAAGCCAAATTATTCCATGGTCACATTGCGCGCAATCAGCGAGTATCATAAAAATAGATTGAACACCCCTTTTTGTTGTGTTCATCATTTTCCCCCAATTTGATCTTGCAGATTAAATCCTCCATCGAGTTTAGGATTGTTCTCGACTCCCCCGGCTTGGCAAATTGTTTCTACGGCACGTGAAGCTGGTAGCTGTAAGCGCGGCTCGCGGCGTCAAAAGCGGTCACACCAAGCAACCCGCCGATGACCGTGCCGGGCGGCGGCGTAATCTGCACCGTCGTGCCGGTGGCCGTCGGCGCTACTTCGCTGCCCACACTATCGAAACCGCCGTTATAGAGACGCACCGAGTCGAATTCATCCGTCTCCAGTCCCGCCGGCAGGTTCCAGGTTACGGTGAGCGGGCCACCTGTGGCGTAAATGCTCAGCACATCCGAAGCGGTAGGGGCCGTGATGACGGGGAAGTTGGCCGCGCTCAAACTCCCGGCGGACAGGGGCGGCTTCAGCAACGTGAAGGGATAGGTGGCGACGGCCGTGTCGTCGGTGAGGTTGCTTGGGGTGTCGTTGTCGTCATAGAACGTGACGGAGTAGGCAAGATTTTCGGATGGCAGCGCCGCGATTTCGCTGTCCTGCCAAACATACATTCGCCCACGATCCGCCGAAGCGCGCGGGTGGGTCGGTGTGGAGGCGCCCGCATAAGGAGGACTGGCGATGTCAAACCTATTACCAAAATCTCTGGACACCATCAACAGCCCGGCCGACGCGCCGCTGGCGCCGCCGCCGCTGGCGGGCAGGCCCGGCCCTGTCGTCACGGCGTAGTCGAGAGTGCCGCCTGCATGTTGTCCGATCTCAAAATCGATTCCGCTTTGAATCTGCGTGCGACTAGAGGAATTGAAACCGAGTATCGAACGTGGTTGCGCATACACTTCGGCGATGCGTTGATTGCCGGCGTGCAGCCAGTTGGTGCCCCCGGTGGTATTGTCGTAAATGCCGGTCATGGTCCAGTTAAAGTAGGGGTATTTCCTGTTCCCTATGCTGGACACCACAACCGCGCGGCCGTTTTGCGTGGCGCTCGCGGGCGTGAGGTTGACCACCGACAGCGACATGAACCGGAATCCAACAAGGCCCGGATCGCTGCTGGCTTCACCGAGGAATTCGGCGAGATCTTTGCCATCCACAAGAAAGCCGGCCTGATCAAACTGCGCTAGCAAGAGCGGATCGTCCGCCGCCGGCAGACCAGTGGCGAAAGCCGCTTCGAAACTGGCGAAGCGGGCGCGGATGGCTTCCCAATCGCTCATCCCTTTGGCCGTTCCGGTGGAGTCGAGCAAGCTGCTGTCGGAAGAAAGGGTGAGGTCGTCGGTGATGTTGGCGTTGTTGATGACATTCGTGATCAACGCTGTGTTTGTGGCCCTGTCCACCGACACGCGCAGCACGTCGAGGGCGGCGTCGAGTCCGGTGTGATCGGCGCTGAAGGCGCTGCGCAGCAGATCGATCGAGGCGTCGACGCCGAGGTCGGTCAGCACCGACTGCAAGCGCTGTTGGAGCAGATCTTCTTCCACATTCAATGCGGTGGCGCTAAGATTGCTGAAATTGCCGGAATCGAAATAATTCGCCGCGACCTGGCGTGCGATATTAGCCACAATCAGGTCAGTGAGCGGTGTGATGTTGATTGTGCCGTTGACGTCGGCGCTGGTGGCCGCCGAGTGCACAACGTAGGAGCGCCCCCCCGCCACTCCTTCTGCACGCAGCACAAACGGCGCCGCCAGACCGATCACGTCGACTGTGTAACCGCCGTTGGCGTCGATCTGCACCGTGCGCGTGAGGCCGGCACTGTCTTTGACGACGACGTGTCCGATGATCGGCGCGCCCGCCGCCGCCGTGCCGGAGAGGATCTGCTGCGTCGGGGTGGGGGGGGAAGTAGAAGGGCTGCTGCCCCCTCCGCTGCCGCAGGCGGGCAGAAAAACAACCCCCAAAACCAGGAAAAGGCTAAACAGGAATTTTATTCGGATCATGATGATTTCCTTCATTAAAAAAATTGTTCGGCGGTAATTCCATCAGACCATCCCACCCAAGCTACATGACACGTGGCCTCTTGTTACGAGCTCTGCCCACGATCCGGATCATTGGCCGTAATTTGGGACATACCCGAAGATAGTTCGAACATCGTGATGTCAGGCGCCGTCGGCACGAGCGAGTGATTTAGCGGACCTGAAACAATGTGAATAATCACGGAAACCGGATTACTCCCCGCTCCTTTCGAATCTGTGGCGACTAGCTTGATGACGTCGGTTTTTTTTAGGAAGCGTACTGACCGTCAGCGTTACATCCGTGCCTAACGGACTGTCCTGATCCGAACTCCAACTCAGCGCGTCTCCGGAAGGTGACCGATCTGTCGCGCAAGGTTCTTTATACTTCCATGGTTGGAAAACTGGAGGTAGAGGCTACCAGGATGTGAATACAAAAGATAGCTACGCAGGTGCGTAGGATACGAAGTAAGGTTTATGAGTAGAGCGCTGAGCTGCTCTATGCGCGATCGGGCGGAGTAGCTGATATGCCTTTCGGAGAGATATCAATTCGCAATCAATCCGGATCGATCAGGCCCATCCGCACCCCTCGCAGAGCAGCGCCAACCCGTGAGGTCACACCCAGTTTCTTAAAAAGATTTCGCAAATGGAAGTCGATGCCGTGCGGGGAAATATTCATGATGGCACTGATATCGCTATTGCTTTTTCCCGCCATGACCCATGACAGCACCTCTTTTTCACGTTTAGTGAGTTCGACACGTTCCCACCGGGTATGTTGTGCGGTGGCCCGCCACAAATCGGTGATGTCATTGCCAAAAGAAATCGTGCCGGCAATCTTTCCATCCACCCTCACTTGATTGTTCCGCCAAATCACATATCTTTCTTGACCCGTTTTCGTAAGAATCGGGTTCTCAAAAATCTCGGGCGCTCCACCCTGAACCAGTCTGGTAAACTCCTCCCAAACGTGAGGATATCGATCTTTCGGCACTAAAATCTCGAACCAGTTCTTACCGTTTAACTCTGAGGAGGTGTAACCGGTAATCTTCTCTGCGGCTCGGTTGAAGAGGTTGATATTGCCATCCGTGTCGAGTCCGAGGATGATGACGTTCGCCGTCTGAATGAGATTTTCGGAAAATTCTTTCGCATCTTTTAAGGCTTTCTCTGATAATTTACGATTGGTGATATCTTTGGCGATTCCGGTAATTCGATAGATCTGCCCCGCAGCGTCCCTAACAGGGAAAGCACGGTCATGAATCCAGCGATGCACTCCATCGGGCCGGACGATCCGATACTCCTCATCATACCGGCCCGAGACCGGAAAGGCTCTCGCCGCCTTCTCGATTCGGCCTCGATCTTCCGGATGAATCGCATCGAGCCAGGCGGTCGGTCGCTCATAGAGGCTTTTGCAACTGCGGCCCCAGATCTTCTCGTAGCCGGGGCTGATATAAAGCATTTCTTTCATACCAAGGCTGCACATCCAGAAGACCTCGGTGATATTCTCGGCCAATTGCCTAAAACGTTCTTCGCTTTGCCGAAGCGCCTCTTCGGCCTCCCTCCGCTCCCGCCGTGCGTTACTTTCGTGCATTTCCCGCTCGACGACGGGGAGTAAACGTTTTAAATTGCTTTTCAGAAGGTAATCGTTCGCCCCGGCCTTCATTGCCGACACCGCCAGATCTTCATTCATCGCACTCGACAGGAGGATTACCGGCAGGTTCCATCCTTTTTCTCTTAATATTGCCAATATCTGAGGTCCAGCAAAATGCGGCATATTACAATTTGCAAAGACGATATCCCACCTCTGAGAATCAAGCGCCACTTTTAATGTTTCGGCCGTCTCTACCCGCTCGTGCACCACGTCATATTCACCGCGCTGCAATTCTGACAGCAGCAGCGCCGCATCTTCCAACGAGACCTCAATAATCAATATCCGAAGCGATCCACGCATGCTTCTGCTACTTCATCCTCGCTTGGAGGTTTCATACCCAGTGCCCAATCCTTCAGATAAAGCGCCCCGAGGCCCCGATCCGCCGCCCTGTATATTTCGTCCGCTGGAACGGGTCAAATTCTTCGAGCGATTCCCATCGTAAAATAAAAAACCCAAGGGCTTTTCAAAACCCTTGGGTCCAAACGAGCGCCACAGAAACCTGTAAACGCAACATCCCCTCCCCCCCCTGCTCGTAAAACATTCCTGGTTGGATTTTACTGTCGTCTTCGGAAGGGAATCTATCACGGCCTCGAAAAAAATGTCAATACTAAGTTTCTTGCAGCTTACTTATCCGCGTCCCCGGCGAGGTCTCCTCGTTTAGGTCAAAAATACAAACGTCTGATTTGTTCATGGTGTCACATTTCTTTTTGATTTCTGGTGGCCGAAAATAAGATCCTCAAAGGACAAATTCGAGGACGCATCTTGCTCTCAGAGGCAGAGCGAGCAACCCTGGCGGAGATTGGAAGAAGTCGCTACTATTGAAAAACCGGAGACGATTCTGGCCTGGCACCGTCGATTGATTGCCAAAAAGTTTGACGGTTCTAAAAATCGGACCGACCCTGGCAGACCCCGGACCGCTGCAGAACTGGAGCGCCTGATTGTTCGCATGGCGCAAGAGAATCACAGTTGGGGATATGACCGAATCTTGGCCAACTCGATAAGGTGAGCGACAACACGGTGGGAAATATTTTGAAGCGAAATGGCCTGGCCCCGGCACCTGAGAGGAAGAAGACAACGACCTGGAGGGAGTTCATTCCAACCCACCAAGATCTTCTGTTTGGAATGGCAATTTTTCTTCACCGCGGAAGCATAGATCCTGCACGGATTGGTCACTTTTTATTCCTTTTTTTGATTCGGGTCAGCAGTCGGCAGATTCATATCGCAGGAATCACGCCGCATCCGAACAAGAGCTGGATTTCTCAGGTCGCACGCAACGTGACCGTGGAAGAATTTGGCTTTCTGAAATCGGGGGGTTTCCTGATGATCGGATCGCAAATTCTGCTTCTCCTTTCAGCGGATCATCGAATCGGCTGGGATCCGAAGAATCGCTCTGCCTGCTCAGAGTCCGAATCTAAACGCATTTGCTGAAAGGTGAGTGCGCTCCATAATAGGCCGCACGATTTTTTTCACCATAAGAGGTCAGACATCTGAATATTTTCTCCATACGGGGAGGATCGTCCGACCGGGACATGGAAATTCTAAGAGAACGCTATGCTCGGGGCGAGATTAACAAGGAGGAATTCGAGGAGAGAAAGCGGGATCTAGCGGCATGAAGGCAAAGAGAGGGATGGCAAGGAAGTCTTCTTACCGGCAATAAAGAGGTTCTAAAAAAACGATCACCATATTGATATATGGTAAATAATATGGTATCGTTTGAACATGGTTTAAATAGCGGAGATTGAACTTTATGGAATTAAAAAAAATCACAATTGAAGTGCCTGCAGATCTATTGGAACGGGCGACCGCGGCCTCCGGCCAGGGAATTACGCCGACCATCCGTCGCGGACTGGAACTGGTTGCTTCCAGCGCCGCCTATGCCAGACTGCGCCGGATGAAAGGAAAGGTGAAATTCACCATTAAACTCTCCGAACTTCGAGAAGATTGATGCTTTGTATCGATACCAGCTCTTTGATCGCATTTCTGGAGGGAGAAACTGGCGCCGATATCGATCTGGTGGATCAGGCCTTCTCGGATGAAATCGGCGTCATCGCTCCGGTTTCCCTCAGTGAAATACTCAGTGACCCGGAGCTTCCGCGTAATGTTCGGGACACGATTCTACAGCTTCCTATCCTTCTGGTTTTAGATGGGTACTGGGAGAGAGCCGGATTGCTGCGGGCAAGAGTTCTCAGTAAAGGCCGTCGGGCGAAACTGGCCGATACGCTGATTGCACAAAGCTGCCTCGATCATGGCGCAACCCTGGTGACCCGTGATGACGATTTTAAAATTTTCAAACAAGTTGCTGGATTAAAAATGTTTTAAATGTAAACCAATGGCTATCAAGTCTTTAAAACCTCAACACAAAAAGTTCTAAGATTGTCCACGAAGGCCAGCCACCACTTTTTCTTCACTTCTGAACAGATAAATTCCTCAATAAAAATAATAATTTCATACATTCTAAAAGTTTAGGGGTGAGGTTTGGCGACGAATCTTTTTCCTTCTATGAACTATAAGCCCTTGAGAATAGCCCATTGCGATTTCTAATCCTCGAGCCGCTTTTTGATACGACAGTAAAATAGGTGGTGGGTCAGTTGGGAACTTTTGGCTGTCATTTCCGCGCAGACGGGAATCCAGGGATTTAAAACCTCTGGATGCCCGCTTCCGCGGGGGATGACGTATTTTTAGGTCGAGCGATATCTTAAACTTGAAAATGACCCACCACCTAAAAATAGGATACTGCCATCACTTCTTCAAATCAGTTTCATCAACATGAAACTTGTGGAGTATCCGATGAATAATGGGTGAGAAGACGATTCCCATGACTGCAATAAACACCAATCCGCTGAATAGTGCGTATGCCGAAGCAAACAATTTGGCGCCATCAGAAGTAAGCGTGTTCACCTGTCCCATTCCTCCAAGAATCATCGATGCATTTAACAGAGCATCAATCCAAGCAAGTTCGGCCACCCAGTGATAACCAGCCATACCGATGAACAAAGCAATAAAAACCAAAGCCCCAGCAATGGAAATATATATCGCGAGGCGTTTTACAAAAAGCGAAACGGGTGCCAATGTTTGATTCTTCCGCTCAAGCATTGAATTACCTCAAAAACAGGACCTTACCTAGCTAAACAATTCTCGCTCAAAATGAACACCAAGTTAAAGTGAAATTCAGGCTCAATTCTGTCCGCTTGGCTGTATGGATGGGCTTCAACGGTATTGATTTCGTATAAGTGAATTAACAATGTTAGTTCATTGGGATCAGATTCGCTTAGTACTTTACGTTGAATTGACCCTCCGTCAGAAACTGTGATTTTCTTACTTTGATAGCGTGTGATGGGTGAGTAAAGACTTAGCATATCGACCCAAACCTAACCACAAAAACGTGTGGCTTGGTGTTGGCATCTCCTATGCCGAGCTTGCGTATCATAAAGGAGGGGAAATTATGAAAAGGAGAACATGGTTTTTATTGGTGATCCTGATTTTCATCACCACCGGTGCTTTTGCACAGACCAATCCATCAGAGACTCGTCCAGAGTCGAAAGCGTTTGAGACGGAAAGCTCGACGGCCGTCACAGATGTTCCGGGTCAGCACTTTCAGAAAGCGCATGAAAATTTTATAAAGAGAGATACAAAGGCCACCGCATCTGAAATCCGAAAAGGAGCGGGTTTTTTGGCAACCGAAGCCCAGCACGCCACCGGCGAGACGAAGAAAGGGTTAGAAGCCTCTGCAAGGGAGTTAGAAAGGCTGGCGAATGATGTAGAGAAGGGAACCGTTTCCTCTGTCAAGAAGCTCGATGAGACCTTTGCCCGAGCAGACCATGCTTTAGCTCGGTATCATTTGGCCCAAGCAACGAATGCCTGGGCCAAGAGAGAGAATGCAAAGACGGGAGAAGCACTCAGGTCGGCCAGTACATACCTGGAGCACGGTCTGGCCTGGACCGGGCGGAAAGCCGAAACAGGAACAGAAGATGTGATTCATCACAGCCGCGTCCTCGCAGGAAAACTGATCGAAGGGACCGGTTGGGTTCCTGAAGAGGTTGGAAAAGGTATTCAATCGGTCGGAAACGAAATCGACAAATTGGGTCAGAAGGTAGGCTAGTTTCTTCTGATGTAGAGATGGAATAAACGAATATATACCTGTTTGAGAAACCGAAAGAGCGATCAACTTCCGGTCTTCGGCTTCATCTTCCTTTCAACACGGCGCGTCCCCTTGGGGCGTTTCTGCTGATTCTCGTCACCGGCTATTTCATCGGATCATTTCTCATTCATGATTTGTGAGTTTCATTGCTCATTGTTTGTTAGATACAAAAAGGCAATACATGATTGATAAAAAAGTGCGTGATATGGTCAAAATGCATCGTGTGATTGATGCGAGGGCACCGTTAAACTGCATTGTCCGTTCCCGACAGGCTGGCGGTCCCAATGCTGGCGCGTCGCGTCGAGTAGGATTATGGCATGTATCCAGAGTGCGAAGGGCGTTTTGCGAGCGCACGGCTTCCAACCGCAATGGCAAGCGCGACGACGATCAGAATCGCCGCGACGGCGAACGTGATCCGCATGCCGGTGGCAACGGCCTCGGGACGCGCCGTGGTGATGTCGATCGTTGCCGATGCCAGCGCGAACACGGCGCCCATCACGGAGGCACCGGTGATGAGCCCGAGATTGCGCGACAGGTTGAGCATGCCGGAGATGACGCCCCGCTGGTCCGCGGGGATCTCTGCCATGACGGCGGTGTTGTTGGCGGTCTGGAACAGCGCATAGCCGACAGTGATGACGACGATAGGCGCGAGGTAGCCGGCGATGCCGAGCGTCGCCGGCAGCATCGAAAGAATGAAGGAGCCGGCCGCGATTCCGATGAGCCCAACGAGGGTCATGCGTTGCGCGCCAAAACGGTCCGCAATGCGACCGGCCGGCACACCCGTCAGCGCGACGACCAGCGGACCGATCGACAAGACGATTCCAACCATCGCCGCATCGAGCCCGAGCGCACGAGAGAGATAGAACGGCCCGACCACCAACGTCGCCATCATCACCGTCGAGACGAGCGCGCTCATGGCAAGGCTGGCGCTCAGCACCGGATCGCGGAACATCGTCCAGTCGGATCAAAGGCGATGCGGCTCTCGCCTCGACGAGCACGAAGAGGCCGGCTCCGAAGAGCGCAACCAACAGCAGGGCGATATTGAGCGAACCGAAACGGCCGCGCCCCATCGGGTCATGGCGAGCGCATACGCCGCGAGCGTCAGCGCAAGCACCAGCGTGCCCACAGTGTCGAATCCGGCCCGTTCCGTCTTCGGCTCCCGGCGATCAACGGGCAGGGTGCGAAGAGCGAGAAAGAAAGTCAGGAGACCCAGCGGCACGTTGACGAGGAAGATGGCCCGCCAACTGAGTCCGGCGATCAGAACGCCGCCGAGCGATGGACCGAGCGCGGTGCCGATCGCGGACATCGTTCCGAGCAGCCCCATGGCGCTGCCGGTCTTTGCCTTCGGAACCGTCTCGCCGACAAAGGCCATGGCGAGGGCCATCATGATGGCCGCTCCAAGGCCCTGCACCGCCCGGGCGGCAATCAGCAGCCAGAGCGTGGGCGCGACGCCGCACAGGACCGAGGCCACCGTGAACAGGAAGATTCCGGCCAGTAGCAACCGTCGGCGGCCGGTGAGGTCGCCGAGCCGTCCGACGCTGACGATCAGGGTGGTGATGGCGAGAAGATACGCGAGGACGACCCACTGGACTTCCTGGAAGGAGGCGTTGAACGCCTGTGCCAACGTCGGCAAGCCGACATTGGCGATGCTGGTGCCGAGCGAGGACAGCAACATGGAGAGCGAAAGGCTGGCGAGCGCCCACCGAACCGAAGGGGCCCGTTCCGCACTTCCGGCTACGGCCTCATCTCGTTCTGCAATCATCGGCTTCATCATGAACTCCTTTTTTGGCGGCTCCCGAAGCGGAGCTGTCATAGACAGAGTATAGTCATTTGCTTGACACGGCGGAAGACGCGCGATTTGCACTGTATTCGTGCGTTTGACGCCACATCACAATCGAACCGTGCTAGGTTCGATCCATGTCGAGACCCGATTTCAACCTGCTTGTCACCCTGGATGTGCTGCTCGCGGAAGGCAGCGTTGCGCGCGCGGCCCGGCGGTTGCGGCTGAGCCCGTCGGCGATGAGCCGGGCGCTGGCGCGATTGCGTGAGACGACGGGCGATCCGCTGCTGGTCAGGGCTGGCCGTGGGCTGGTTCCCACTCCCCGGGCGATGGAAATCCGCGAACGGGTCAGTCATCTCGTGCAGGACGGAGAAACGATTTTACGCCCCGCCGAAAAGCTCAATCTCAAACAACTCGTCCGAACCTTCACACTGCGAACCAGCGAGGGCTTTGTGGAGAACTTCGGACCGTGCCTCATTGCCCGCGTCGCCGAGGAGGCTCCCGGCGTGCGGCTGCGCTTTATCCAGAAGCCGGACAAAGACAGTGCGCCGCTGCGCGAAGGGACCGTTGATCTGGAAACGGGTGTTGTCGAGAAGACGACCGCTCCGGAACTGCGTGTGCAGGCCTTATTCCGGGATCGTTACATTGGTGTCGTGCGAAAGGGGCATCCGCTGGCCCGGGGCGAGATCACTCCCTCCCGTTACGCGACTGGCAGGCATATTTACGTCTCGCGTCGAGGGACTCGACAGAGGGCCGATTGATGAGGCCTTGAAGTCATTTGGACTGGAACGGGAGATCGTCACGATCGTCGGCGGCTTTGCGACAGCGCTGGCGCTGGCTCGCGCCTCCGATTTGATCGCCAGCGTTCCCGAACGGCACACCGGAAACCTGCGCGCCGGAATGCATAGCTTTCCGCTGCCGGTCTCCACACCGGAAATCACGGTTTCCTTGCTCTGGCACCCGCGGCAGGATGCTGATCCCGCGCACCGCTGGCTGCGCGGATGTGTTCGAGACGCTTGCGCGGGGCAACTCACCGATTCACCGACAAACGGAAAAAAGACTGAAGGCTGAATTGATATTGCGAACCGGTAACAAAAGCTTACACCGATCGCTGAATAACCTGATACGGGTTTAACATCACCAAATCGGACACCCGATTTAATCAGTGGAGGGAACTTCTAAATAACCCTATGTCACTGAAACCTCCAAACAAAAAGTTCTAAGATAGTCCACGAAGGCCAGCCACTTCTTTTCCGCCTATCCGAAACAAACGAATTTTCTATAAAAGACAAAAGTTCAATCATAAAAACTCCTTTCCAGGGTTCTCGTCGACGAACAATCAAAAGCCGGCCGCATCTTCCGGCCTCATCAGAGAGAGACGGACCAGTTGGCTACACACATTTCTAACTGCGAGTTCTAATCCTCGACCCCCTTTTGACACGACCCTACCGATCGGTTTCGGGTCTCGCGGATCTTCTTCACGCTGGAAACCGAGATTTCCTCCGCCTCTTGGCGTATAATCAGGAATAGAACTCAATCAATATCGATTCCAATAAAGAAAGAAGGAGGGAACCATGCGAAAGACGATCGGACGATTTTTGTTGTTCTCCTTGATTACGGCGTTCTGGGCTTCAAACGCTGAATCGGCCATCGACATTTCTTTCAGCCATCCGGAACGCTACACCGATGCAGGACGCTACCTGGGCGATCGGGTCTCCGAACAGGTCATTCAAGAGCTTAAAGAATATCTGGAATCGCTGGGGGAACGTTATCTCAAACCGAACCAGAGCCTAAAAATTGAAATCCTAGATATCGACCTCGCCGGCCGCTATGAGCCGTTTCACCGAGGCGGGGTTTCGGATGTGAGGATTTTGAACGAGGTAACATGGCCCCAGATCAAAGTCCGTTATATTCTGGAGGAAAACGGCGAGGTCACACTCGAAAAAGAGGAGTCAATTCGCCGACATGGATTATCTAAGGAGACCCAACCCGAACTTTTCAAACGACTCCTTGCGGCACGAGAAGGCGATGCTCGACGACTGGTTCCGGGACCGCTTCGGTAAAGATCGCCCGCAGCATGGATGAGTGAATCCATCGGTGAGTCTCTCTTCACTCCGCATCAGAATAAACAAGCGAATAAGTGGGCCGACAGCGTCTATGACTTTCCTGCTATTTTGGGCCTGTCACCATGAAAGACTACCCTGATCCGTTGTTGCTGTAACCCCGCATCGATCAAAAAGAGACCCATCAACGCAAGAAAGAGGGATGGATGAAAAACAGACGCAAATATAAGCACGATCAGCTTCATCTTTGCAAAAACCAAAAGGGGGATCATCGCTGCCTCTCGGAACCTGATTAAGTCTTAAACCATTTTATCAGATCGCCACTCATTGGCAATTTCACCGCATTCAACCTATTATATAAACCATTCATCGTAAAAAAATTGGCATTCCCCATCCTTCACTGGTAAGATAGGCGCTCCTATCACTTTGCTGGAAGAGGGAATAATGACACACGAATCTGCTTCAATCGTCGCTCACCTCATCGCGGTCGTCTCGGGCGCGGCTCTGTATGGCGTTTTTGTTGGTGATCTCTTTCCGCGCGCCCCGATGGGATGGTCGCGCCGCGGATACAGCGCACAAACGTCCGACCACGCTGCGGTTCTCATTTTGGACGGCCGTATTGGGGCTCCTCTGGAATATCGGGTCGTTCGCCATTCTCGCCTTGACTCAACTGGGGTTCGGCGCATTCACCTCATATGTCGCGTCGGCCGCCTTCGCCGCCCTCGGGCTACTCCCCGCGGTCGTCATTCACTCGGTCTTGACTCCCGAGGCCGGGTCGATGCGCCGTCGGAGGGCAGGGATATGGATCGCCCTCGGTTATCTCCTCGGCGCGGCGGGCGGAGGAATGCATTTCGCAGAAGCGATCCTTCATGGCGCCTCCCCTTATTTAAACGGATTGTATCTGCTGACCCTCGGGTTTCTTCTCCTGCTTGCCTCGCTCCTCCTTCCGATGCTGAAGCAACCGAAGGGGAGAATCGATGTCTGTATGGTCGGTCTGTCGATCGCTTCGGTCGGAGTGTTTCCAATGAGTTTTCACGACTCGGGGTCGCTCCCCTGGGGAGCCGAGCTGATCAGTCATTATGCGGCGTTGCCGCTCGTCCTGGTGATCTTGTACAAAGACCATCGGTTCGCCTTCGCCGATCTGTTTCTCAAGCGGGCGCTGGCGCTGATTTTCCTCGTCGTCATCATCATGGCGCTGGCGGTTTTTGCGGCGGCCCCCCTCTTTCCCGGGGAAAAGATCGATCCGTGGGCCGCCCTGCTTGTGATGTCGCTCTGGGGAGCCACCGCCCTCATCTATCCATCGCTTCAACGCGCCGTTGCCTATCTGGTCGATTCGTGGATACTACGGCGCCCAGACTATCAAAAAGCCAAACAAACCCTTGCCGCCCGGATGAATACCCTGACCGCTCCCGATCAGATTCTCGACGAAGTCTGCGTCGAGTTGAAGAAAATGTTGGGAGTTTCCCACATTCATTGGATTTCAATCGACCCGACGTCGAGCGAGGAAAAGAGGGTGCTTCCCGCTCAACCGGTCGTCTTCAGAGGGGATCAGGAGATGCTCCCCGGTTTTGAGAAATCATTCGTCCCCCGAACGCTCCCTCGTCCAGACCCTCCGTCATCGTCCAGATTCAGACTTCGGAAGCGCCCCGCTACTTCCTGCTCATTCAAGAGCTTTCCGGAGAGCGCCGTCTTTTATCCGAAGATTTCCTCGTGCTCGAATCGGTCGCCTTATTGGTCTCCCTGCGGATCGAAGCGCTCGGAATACGCACGAGCGGTGCAGACAGGCGCTTCGCGAGCAGGAGATATTGAAGCTGGCGAACGAAGCCGAGCTTCGCGCGTTTCGCTCTCAGATGAATCCGCATTTTCTCTTCAACGCGCTCAACACCGTCGGTTACTTGATTGAGGCGTCGCCCCACGCGTCGCAGACCCTTCTCAGATTGTCGGAGCTGCTTAGGGCGGCGATGGGCCGGTTGGGACGGGAATTTTCAACGCTGGGTGAAGAGATCGATCTGGTGGAAGCGTATGTCGAAATAGAAAAAGCGCGGTTTGAAGAGCGCCTGCAGGTTCGTATTCAAGTCCCCCGCGCGCTGCTTCACTTGAGAGTTCCGGCGCTGCTGCTTCAGCCTCTCATCGAGAATGCGGTGAAACATGGAGTTCAGCCGAGCCTGCAGGGGGCGGAGGTCCTCCTTCAGGCGACCCTCTGCGCGCAGGGGGAAACAATCGATGAGAAACCGCATTCGGGCTTTCTGCTTCATTTAACCGTGGCCGACACGGGTGTCGGCCGCCACGGCCGAGCAGCTCTCCGGCGGCCGGGCGGCGGGGGTGGGGCTCGCCAATCTGGAGGGACGGCTTCGGCTCCACTACGGAGCGTCCGGCCGCCTTCGCATCAGAAGCAATCCCGGCATTGGCACCGTCGCCGAAGTGACGATCCCGGTGCGGGAGGAGGAAATTCCGATCGAGATTTCATCGAAGAGAGCCGGCATCGGCGGGAAGAGTGTATGAGTGAAAAAGTTCGTGTGGTGATTGCCGACGATGAACGGCCCGCCAGGCTTTACCTGACGAAACTGCTGCAGACGTTTCAGGAGGTCGAGCTTCTGGGGGAAGCGGAGAACGGTCCTGCGGCGGTCGAATTGATCAAGCGGACGAAACCGGACCTGGCCCTCTTGGACCTTCAAATGCCGGGGCTCGACGGACTGGCCGTCGCCCGTTCGTTTCAGAAAGAGCCGCGCCCTTTGGTGGTATTCGTCACCGCCCATGACAAATTCGCCGTCTCGGCCTTCGAGGTGGAGGCCTTCGATTTCCTCCTCAAGCCGATCGACCGGGGCCGGCTTCGGGATCTGTTCCGCCGCGCGATGAAACGGCTGGAGCTGATTGATCTTCTCGAAGAGGACCCCTCGCCCGAGCGGGCGGGGGGCGCGGGAAACGGCTCCGATCGGCGATATCTGGAAAGGATCCCGGTCAAACAGAAGGAGAATATTCTTCTTTTGCCGGTCTCCCAAATCGCTTCCATCGTCGCCGATGGAGAGCTCCTCTACGTGACCACCGTGAAAAGAGAGCGATACTGCATCAATCATCGGCTGAAATCGTTGGAGCGCCGTCTCGACCCCGCCCCGATTCATCCGTCTCGGACGGGGAACCCTGGTCAACATTCAAATGATCAACCATGTCACCCCGATGCCCGGCGGGGTCCTCCAGCTCACCCTGATCAACGCGGAGCAGCTCCTTGCCAGCCGCGCCCAATCCCGCATCCTCCGAAAACAGCTCCTCGGATTATAAATCGACCGACAAACAGATGATCTGCCGGCCGGTTTCATCAACAGTCGGTTCAAGCGCGCGTGATCAAGCGGTCCTCCACTGATCGATCTCTCCGTTCGTTGAATCAAAAGACGGGATGTTCAGAGGAAGAATCCATTTGTTGAAAAAAAGGTGCCGGTTCGCCTGAAATCCCTTATAAGAAGACCTGCGCGCGGATGACACTGAAGAGGCAGGTCGCTTAAGTGAAGAAATCCTTGACCTCATCCAAACACGCCGACGCAGCGCTTGTTTGGAGAATTTTATTTTTAAAGCCGATTCCGGCGGGAAAGAAACCATGAAGAGCGGGACGGCTTCTACAACCTGGGTTTATTTCATTCCGGCGGGTGACATTCCGGCCGATCTTATCTTGAGCGGAGAGAGCCGGCTGGATCGCTACCTCGTCCAGGAAGTCCGCCGCGTCCGAGGAGAAGCCCCCTTGATGATTCGGTCCGGAGCCGGCCTAATTCGCATTGAAAGCGCCTCGCCGATTCGGTTTTCCGGCCATCGTTCCGAAGGGTCCGCAGGCCGGTTCGCTCTTCGCGCAGTCGTTCAACATTTGCATTATGCGGGCCGGAGTGAGTGGATGAATCTGAAGAAGATCGCCTGCCCCGAGCCTGCCGCTTCGGCTAAGACGGCGGCCGTCTTGGTCCCGGTCGGAAAATCGGCTGAATGGTGGAAGCTCAGCCAGGATGAGCGGCAAATCCTCTTTCAGAAAACAATCCGACATGAGGGGCATCTCGGTATCGGCCGCCGGTATGCCGATCGAATCTTTCAAAAGGCTCTACCACGCCCGTCACATTGATCCGGAGGCGCCGTATGATTTTCTCGCTTATTTCGAGTTTAACGAAGCGGACGCCCCTGATTTCAGAAAGATGGTCTCGGAGCTACGGGATATCAGAACGAATCCCGAGTGGCTTTATGTCGATTTCGAATATGAGATCTGGATGAAGAAGGTCTCGACGCTCACGAAACCTGATCCATAGCGGGGGAAAAGTGTCTTCTATTTTTGCGCCGACCCCTGTCCAACCGGACGGACGGCTCTCCACGCAATTGAGAGAGATGATCGCCGATCACAACGCGCTTCTCGAGGCCTCATCAAGATTCGGGGTCACGCCGTCGACCCTCCGGAAGATTCTCGCGGGAGGACCGATTTCCCGATTCATCCGAAAAAAAATCGACCGGGTCCTGGGCGGAAAAACCGAATCGGACCAGACGCTCCGAAGGCAATGCGGGATCGAGAGACTCTTGAATGTTTACCATCTCTACCAAACGCGCGGAACACTCCAACGGGTGGGCGACGAGATCGGCCTGAGCCGCGAGCGGGTGCGGCAGCTTCTGGTCAAAGGGACGGAGTTCGGCCTCTTCGAATACAAGCCCTCTTCGGAAATCGACATCCCCAGGGAGAAAATTCTCGCGGACTACGGGCGGCTTCTGACCCTCAAGGGGGTCGCGCAGGCCAATCGGATCTCTCCCTGCCGCCTCGATCGGCTTCTTAAAGCGCACCGGATCGCCGATTCCGAGCTGGAGGAGATCCGGATCAATACGAAGAAAGCGATTTGTGTCGAAGCATACGAAGAAACGGTCCGGACGCTGGGTCATCATCCCACGACGACGGAGCTTCAGCGTTTCGCAAAGACCCGCTCTCTGGCCGCCCGAATCCGAAGGTGCTGGGGATCGATTGAAGCCTTCCGGAGCGATCGGGGAATCTCCCTTCCGAGGCCCCGGCGCCGCCGTCGATTGAAAGCGTCCGGATCGAATCCGCTGTCTATGAATGCCCCTCTCTATTAATCGACGGACGATGCGACGTTTTCCAAACTGTTTTCCAACAAAGATGCATTTTTGTTTTTCAGCCGTCCATCCATCACTCAACGTCTCCGTTCATTGAATCAATCGGCGGAATATTGAAGGGAGCCGACCGTTTATTGAAAAAAAGGTGCCGGATCGTTTCAAATCCCGTACAAGAGCACCTGCGCGCGTATCACGGTGGATTGGCAGGTCCACCGGAGAGATAAAGAATGCCGGCCGAGTAGAAACGTTCCCGCGGCGCGGCCGGGCGCCACCGATTCCGTCACCTCGGAATCGATTCTGCCGGGCGGGAACGGAGAAGATGCAATCACCTAACGACAAGGAGAATGAAAATGTTCAATTCGTTGTGGAAGTGTAAGAAAGGATCGGCGCTGGTGGAATATGCGCTGCTCATCGCCGGCGTCGCCCTCATGGGGGCGGCGGCCGTCTCGACATTCGGTCATAAGACCACCGACATGATGGCGGCGGTGGCCGCGGTACTACCGGGGGCGCATGTGGATGACAACGCGCCGATCGTCAGCGGAAAGCTCATCGAGACCACCGACACGGTCGCGGGCACCACTTCCGCCGGCGCGCCGGTCACCGGCATCGGGCTTGACATCGGGACGATTATCGCAAACTCGGCCACCTCTCGGCTTGGAAACAACGCCGCAACCGGCGGCGGATCGCTGGGAGATCTGGTCCTCGAACCGTAAACGATCGCTCGGGGAACAGTTCTGGTGGGAGGCACTCTCCCCGGCCTGAAAACCGGGGGGAGTGTTCTTGCCGATCGGAAATTTTTATAACGAATGATCAACCATGTCACCCCGATGCCCGGCGGGGTCCTCCAACTCACCCTGATCAACGCGGAGCAGCTCCTTGCCAGCCGCGCCCAATCCCGCATCCTCCGAAAACAGCTCCTCGGATTATAAATCGACCGACAAACAGATGATCTGCCGGCCGGTTTCATCAACAGATCGGTTCAAGCGTGGTCCGGGCGGTCGGCCATCACCATACGACGACCGAGCTTCAGCGTTTCGCAACGACCCGCTCTCTGGCCATTTGAATTCGAAGATACTGGGGTCGGTCGAGGACTTCCGCGCAGATCGGGCCATTTCCCTTTCCAGGTTCCTGCCGTCGTCGTTCGGAAGCGTCCGAATCGAATCCGCTCTCTTCGTGAGGCTCCGAACGGGCCGAGGCCTTTCTTTGTCATCAAGAGAGCAGCGGCTCTTGTTATTGCGGCCTGTTATGAATACAGGCAAAACTCCCCATCTAATGAGTGCCCTATTTTCGAATGTTTAGAAGGCATACTCTCACTTTTTGAAGATATACGGAAAACCGATATCTGGATTGACTTTGTAGTTAGAAAATCCTATTATAAAAAAAATCTAAAGAAAAGAAAGGATTGAATTATGACGACGAACCATGAAACACACAAAAATCACGGCCATACCCACGGGACCGACTGCGGTCATAGGGCCGTTCGCCATGGCGGCCACATTGATTATCTTCACGACGGCCATCTGCATTCGGCACACGAGGGTCATGTTGATGAGCATTCATTAGAAGTATCCTCTACGAATCCTGACCGTTGTACGTCGGATCATGCCTGTGCAAGCCACGATCAGGGCCATCAGCACGGTGACGGTTGTGGACATGAAGCGCTTCCACACCAGGGTCACTCAGACTACGTTGTCGAAGGGCATCTTCACCATGCTCATGGCACGCATTGCGACGATCATGGTAAAGTCTCTTTCGCATGACCCTGCGGTCGGCCTCCTGAACGGGTAGCGGGTCAATTTGAGTTGACCTACTACCCTGAACGATACCTAAAGCGACCGATTTCTCCTGCCTTTTATCAAATGTGTGATCGATTTTTAGTTTTCATTAAAAATTAATCTCCCTAATTTACCTTCCAAGCCCGCCGATCATCGTAATTGACCGACCTCAACTTTCCAAAGTTTAAGCGCTGATTTCACAACTGCTTCTATCACAGTCGGCTGCAACGCTCCAGGGCTGCGTGGTTCGATGCGGCCTTCTCCCCGACTCTGTTCCGCCCAACCATTTAGATTGCTTTCAAACTTCCATTCATTGAATCAATCGGCGGATTATTGAAGGGAGCCGACCGTTTATTGAAAAAAAGGTGCCGGATCGTTTCAAATCCCGTACAAGAGCACCTGCGCGCGTATCACGGTGGAATTGGCAGGTCCACCGGAGAGATAAAGAATACCGGCCGAGTAGAAACGTTCCCGCGGCGCGGCCGGGCGCCACCGATTCCGTCACCTCGGAATCGATTCTGCCGGGCGGGAATGGAGAAGATGCAATCACCTAACGACAAGGAGAATGAAAATGTTCAATTCATTGTGGAAGTGTAAGAAAGGATCGGCACTCGTGGAGTATGCGCTGCTCATCGCCGGCGTCGCCCTCATGGGGGCGGCCGCCGTCTCGACATTCGGCCATAAGACCACCGACATGATGGCGGCGGTGGCCGCGGTACTACCGGGGGCGCATGTGGATGACAACGCGCCGATCGTCAGCGGAAAGCTCATCGAGACCACCGACACGGTCGCGGGCACCGATTCCGCCGGCGCGGCGGACACCGGCATCGGGCTTGACATCGGGACCATTATCGCAAACTCGGCCACCTCTCGGCTTGGAAACAACGCCGCAACCGGCGGCGGATCGCTGGGAGATCTGGTCCTCGAACCGTAAACGATCGCTCGGGGAACAGTTTTGGTGGGAGGCACTCTCCCCGGCCTGAAAACCGGGGGAGTGTTCTTGCCGATCGGAAATTTTTATAACGAACGGAAGATGATTCGACACTTTATTTCACAGGGAAAAAGAAACGCTTGGAGGTGGATCCTCACCCTGACCGTCTGCTTGTCGGTGCTCGCCGGCGCCTCCGGCGGATCGGCGCAGGAAGCCTCCCCGGTCTTCCTTCAAATGATCAAATCCCAACATCGTCGTCTTGTTCTTCCCGAAAAGGTCCGACGTCTGGCGGTGGGGGACAACGCCATCGTTTCGGCGGAGCTGCTGACCGAGCGGGAGCTGTTGCTCTTCGGCCTGAATACAGGGAGGACCACCGTGCTCGCCTGGCTCGAGTCTGGGAAGATGCGGACCTACCTCTGCGTTGTGGAGCCCGATCTGTCGATCTTGCATGCGGCGCTCCATCAGGTCCATCCCTCGATCCGGGTGGAGGTGGCGCCCGACCGAGACGCAATTCTCCTGACAGGGAGCGTCCCCGACGTCGGCTATTCCAACGCCGCGGAGGCGATCACGCGCGACTATTTCAAGGCCGGGGGAGGACAGAGAGAAGGAAGAGCGAAGCCGTTCGTGCAGGCCTCCGGTAAGAGCTCCTCTTCGCCGGCCCCGGAGAACCCGGGCGAGGAGAGCGCCTCGGGAGCCTCCGCGGAGCAGGCGGACGGCGCAAAGCCCTCCGCGAGAGTGGATGCTCCGGCCCCCCCGAGCGCTTCGATCATCAATATGATCCGCCTGGAGAAGCTCCCCCCGACCCTGGAAGAGCGGATCGCGCGGGCGATTCGGGAGATCGGCGCGGAGGAGGTTCGCGTCCGGCGCCTGCCGAGGGGGGCGGCTCATAATGACGAACAGGATGCGTTTATCCTGGAGGGGGCCGTGCCGAACCAGGTCGCGTTAATTCGGATTCTCAATATCGCCGCTCATCTGCTGGGGGGAGAGCGCGCGAGGGGGGGAGCTCAAGGTCGTCGCCGACGAGGCGGGGGCCCTGGCGGCGGTTCAGGGGCAGACGAGCGGAGGGGGAGGCTCCTTTGGATCGATCTCCGGAGGAGGGGGTGGGGATGGAAGCCTCGCCAATCTGGTCCGAAAGAACCTGGGGCGCGCGAAGATGATCGTCGCGGCCCAGGGGCGGCTGCTGTCGCTGCTTCGCGTCAAAGACCTCCCCCAGGTCCGCGTCGATATCAATCTCTATGAAATCAACCGGAACAAGCTCCGGACCTTCAATGCCGATTTCTTTGCGGGGGCAAGCTCCTTCGCTCAGGGTTCTCTGAACCCGGCGCCGAACGCGATCCCCTTCCAGGGGGGCGAAGCGGCCCGTGTCGGGACCTTCGATCAAACCGATGTGCAAAATGTCCTTTCTTTTCTGGCCGGCAGCCTGAGCAATACCTTCCAGCTTCAGAGCGGAAGATTCGCGATGGCTTCCCTGCTGTCGATGCTTCAGCGACTCAACCTGGCCCGAAGCCTGGCCTCCCCCTCTCTGATGGTGCTCTCGGGGGAGCAGGCGCAGTTTCAGGTCGGCGGAGAACTGCCGGTTCCTCAGGCTTTTTCTCCGGCCCTTACCGCAGGCGGCGCGGGAGGGGGAGGCCAGCTTCCTCCCGGCGTCTTCAGCTCGGTGATTTTTGTGCCGTTCGGGGTCACCGTCCAGATTCGGCCGCTGGTCGGAGAGGACGATCGGATCACCCTCGACGTCATCCCGACGATTTCGACCCCCGATCCTCAGCTCACCGCCTCGGTCCGCGAGACGACGGGAAACAATGTCTCGACGACCGCGTTTCGAACCCGCTCCCTGAAGACGACGGCCCGATTGGAAGACGGGCAGGTCCTGTTGATGGCCGGACTCCTCTCCCGGGAGCGCTCGGAGGATGAGACCGCCCCCCCGTGGCTGTCGGAGGTTCCCGGCTTGGAATGGCTCTTCAAGCAGTCGAATCGGAGAGACGACGAGATGGAGTTGGTGATCGTGGTGAATCCGGTGATCTTGCGGGAACCGCGGTTCGAGATCGGGCAATGGGCTTTTCCCGACGTATTCGAGCATCCCTTGGGCGAGGCGTTCATCGAATGGCCGCCGATTTCCTCCGATGAGAAGGCGAAGGAGAGAGAATCGGCAATGGAGCGGCCCGGCCGATTCTAAAACACCGGCAGAGGAGGTTTCCCGATGTTGTGGGTGTCGCTTGTTCTCGTGTTCATCGCCGCAGGCTACGACCTCCGGGCCGATCGGCAGATCCCGAACTGGATCTCCATCGTGTTGGTCGGCTGGGTGGTCACGGCGTCGGTTTATAGCGGAGAGGCGGAATGGACATCGCTTTTACTGGGGGGGGTCGGTCGGATTGATCCTCGGTCTCTTTCTCTTCCGGCTCGGCGGGATCGGCGGGGCCGACGTCAAGCTCCTCGTCGGCATCGGCGCATCGGTCGGCTTCGAGCAGATCTTTTCTCTTCTGTTCTACATCGGCGTCGCCGGAGGGATCGCCGCCCTCTGGACGGTCCTCAGAGGAGGCCGGGAATTCGCCTATCTCCCGGCGATGGCGCTGGGATTCTTGATCTTTCTACTGGTGGGAGGGTAGACGCATGGCGTCTTCGCCGCGGCGGGGCATACAGATCATCAAGAGCGAGAGGGGGCGGTGATGGTGGAGTTTGCCCTCATCGCCTTCGTTTTCTACCTCCTTATCGCGATGGTAATCGAAATGGGCCGGATGATTTTTATCGCGCAGGCGGCGCAGGAGGCCGCGCGGGTGGCGGCCCGCGAGCTCTCCCTCACCCCCTTGCCGGCCTCGATCACCTTCGAGGAGGCGCTGCAGGAGCCGCAGGTCGTCACCCGCCTCTTCGATCCCGACCTTCTGGTGATCGACCTGGCGGCTTTTCCGACCGACGAAGATCTCCAGGCGTTCTTTGCGACCCTCCCGCTCGTGAATCAGATGCTCCGGCCGATGATGATCGTCGATCATTCCGGCGACACCACGCTTCTCCGCTATCCGGGGGCCCTGCTGAATAATCCGGCCTCTTCCACCGGCTACGGGGTGCGTATCCCCCGGGTGGTTTCGCGGGGAGCGGGGGGGCCGAAACGATCTGCTTTACCCCCGTCCTGGAGGAGATCACGGGTGGGGCCTTCAGTCTGGACGGCGGGGCGCCGCAGAGCGGGATGGCCGCCGTCCGGATCAACTACCCGTTCCAGGCGGCGTCGTTGAGCGGCTTTTTACCGAACCCGGCCGGTCTCTTCGAGCCGAGCGCCGGACCGATCGGGGCCGATGACGGCGCGGTTCAAATCGATCCCGATCCGGCCTGCGCGCTTCCCGCCGGGACCTCCCTTTCTTTCCCGGTCGATCCCGGAGCGCCGCAAGCGGTCGGGACGCACGCCGGATCGTACGGGCTCGGCGGCCAATTCGCGTTCGCCCGGACGGTCCGTCCCTTCCGGAAACTGCTCGCCGGTCAGGCGATCTTCGAACGAGAGGTGGTGTTATGAAAAGAGGAGAACGTCGAGGCCGCCGAATACTGATCACCCCGGCGTCGATCTCGATCCTGCTGGGGGGGGCGATCCTGTTTGTTACAGTCGGTCTCTGGGCGACGGGAATGCTTCCGATGCTCGATCTCGCGATGGGATCGAGGCCTCCCTCCATGGAGGGGTTGGTCGCGGTACCGATCGCCCGGGTCCCGATTCCGGCCCACACCAAGCTGACCCGCGATCATTTTTTCGACCGCACCGGAAAACCGTCGCAGATCCACCTCCCCGCCGAACAGGTCCGGCCCGAGATGATCACCAGCTTGAAAGAGCTGCTCGGACGGGTCCTCGAGCGGGATAAATCTCCCGGTTATGTTTTTACCGAGGCCGACCTCCTCCCCGCCGGAACCCGTCCGGGACTGGTCGCCGGAATCCCCCCGGGAAAGCGGGGGATGCGGGTGCAGGCCGATCAGGTGCAGGGCCTCTACGGGTTGGGTCCGGGGGACCGGTTCGACCTGGTGGCGACCATTCCGATCGAAACGGAAAAACTGGGGAAAGGGCTTTCGATCGGGGGACCCTATAAAGACGTGGCGATGCTTCAGGCGGAGCTGACGAACTGGATGAAGCAGGCGACCGTGAGGGTGCTCGTCCAGAACGGCGTTCTGGTCGGGCCGCTGGAAACCCGGTCTATTCCGGTCTCGTCCAGCTCGCTGACGCAGGGATCGGTCACCCGGATGAAGCCGGTCCAAGAAGCGGTGATCGCCGTCGATCCGCAGGAGGTCGCCTTGCTGACACAGGCGGTCGCCGTGAAAGCTCAGATCAATGTCGTCCCCCGCTCCGGAAATCCCGAGGATCCGGCCGAAAGCTTTACCCCCGAATTGCAGCCGTCGGACCCCTATAGCGGCGGGAGAGCGCTTTCAGACGGCGAGGTCCCGGCCGGCATCGGAGGCATTCCAAGGCTGAGCATGGTGGAGATCATCTCCTCGTCGGGGAAGAGGGAGCAGGCCCGCGGTTTTATCGGCGTTCCGGTGGATCCGCGGGCGCCGTCAAAGGCCGCTCTTCCATAACCTTTATCCTTTCGCTATCGATACGGGAGAGAATCATGTTGGTCTTTTTTACATTGATCATTTCTGCGATCCTGGGGTTCGGCGCGCTGGCGATCGACCTCGGATATCTGACCCTGACCCGCGTTCAGATGGAGTCGCTGACCGATGCCGCCGCGCTGGAGGGGCTGCGGCAGCGGGACAGTTTGGGAGATCAGGAAAGGCGGATCTCGGCCCGCCGGACGGCCGCATGGATGATCGACAACGATTTCGATCCCTCGTCCGACCCGCTCGGATTCGGCGCGGGGCCGGAGTTGCCCCTTACCGGCGGGCTCACCGAGCCCGAAGGGATCTCCGAATTCGGCGCTTCGAAGCGCATTGCGCTGACGGCGGCGCCGTCGGTTTACAAGCCCGACCTACAGTTGAACGATGCGGAAAACCTGGCGCACGGCGACATGGTCAGCGGGACCTTTCTCGGCGGCCCCCTTCGGAAGATTCGGATTACATCCGGACCGACTTTTCGCCCGCCCCGGCCGCCGACAGCGCAACCGCCCCCGCCTTCCTGGTTCGGCTCCGGCGGACGAACAATCGACAGGGCCTCGACCAGCTGCCCGGCGTCAGCGCGTCGGGGGGGCCGCTCCCCCTTTTGTTGGGGCTCGGCACACTGATTTCGTCCGGGGGTGTTCGGGTCGAGGGGGTTCACCGTGCGCGGGACATCGATCGCCGACGCCCGGCCGGCATGGAGCGTCGGGCGCCCTTATCCCTTGACCGCGTCGACGCCGACGATTCCCGGCGCCGCCTGGATCGTCCTCACCGCGGCATTTTGGGAAAACCTCCCTCCCGACACGCCGATGCCGGTCACGGTCGATGCCGCCACCGGCGTCGTGATGTCGGACGGGACCCGAGTCGGCCACTTTAACGACTTAAGCGGCCATCCGGTTCTTTCGATCGGCGCCCCCCTCCCCCTTCGGTCCCGGCTGCGCCGCTCTCGGTGAACAGCGTCGGCTATGTTCCGATCGCGGCGGAGGTGAATGGAACGGAGCGGGTCATCGGCTTCGGCCGTCTCCGGCAGAACGGGACCCTTCCCGGAACGGTCGAGGTCACGAGATTGGCGGGGCAAATCGCGCCGCGGAACGCGACCCGGCACCTGATCGGCGGACTCCCCGCGCTGAGCGAGGCGGAGCGCGCCGAGCTTCTCAATGCCAATGCCGGGCTGGAAGAGGCCCTGCTGGCGCCGGTCCTGGTCCGATGAGCGCCGCAAGGAAAGTGGCAACAAGGAAGGCTGATGGATAATAAAAGCGTTCAGATACTGGTCATTGGAAATGACGCCGGATTGAAGGAAGAGTTCAAGGCGGCCCTGGAGGGGGTCAACGATCGCCGTCTGCTCGTTTTCTCCGCCCCCGGGTTCGCGCAGGCGGAGGAGATCGTCCGGAGCAGACAGCCGCAGCTGGTCTGCGCCGAGTTGAATCGGGCGACCCTGCCCGATCTGAAAACATTCGCGCGGGAAACGCTCCGATCCTCCCCCGCGACGATTTTGGCGGCGATGTGCCGCTCGAACCCGGCCGAGGTCGACTCCGACAACCTCCTCCTGATCGAAGCGGTCCGGGCCGGGGTGAAGGATTTCCTTCGACATCCCCTCTCCAGCACCGAGCTGCGCCAGCTGATCGACCGGCTCTTTATGGCGCCCCCTCCGGTCCGGAATACCGACGGGAAGATCATCAGCTTCATCGGCAACAAGGGGGGGTCGGAAAGAGCACGCTGGCGGTGAACGCCGCCTGCGCCCTCGCCCTCCGCCACCCGGACGAGGTCCTGTTGATCGATGCCTCTCTCCAGCTCGGCGTCTGCGCCATCATGCTCGATCTTCATCCGCGGACGACCCTCGTCGATGCGGTCCGGGAGCGGGGGCGGCTGGATGAGACCCTGCTCCGCCAGCTCGCGACCGTCCACGCCAGCCGGCTCCACCTTCTCGCCGCCCCGGCCGATGCGATGGAGGCGGCGGAGGTCGACGAGGAGTCGATCTACCGCTTCCTCAATTTGGCCCGCCGGGCGTTCAAGTTTGTCCTGGTCGATACCTTCCCTCTGCTCGACGGCACCGCGATGGCGGTTCTCGATCTGTCGGACACTGCTTATCTTGTTCTACAGGGGATGGCCCCCAGCGTCATCGGAATGTCGAAGCTCCTCCCCGCGCTTCAAGGCCTCGGGCTCTCCGAGGACCGCCAGCGTCTGGTGCTGAACCAGAACTATCGCCCCTTTTCCGGAAGCCTCAAACCGTCCGACATCGAGCAGCGTCTCTCGCGCCCCCTCGACTATATCTTTCCTTATGAAAAAAAACTTCTCCTCTCCGCAAACCTCGGCGAGCCGTTGATCCTCCACGCCGGTTGGCTCTCCCGTTTCGGAAGAGAGATGACTGAGCTGGTCGATGAAATCGCCGCTCCGACCCAGCCGGAAGAGATCCCTCAAGACGCCGGAGAGCCGGACGGACGGTTGACCCTCCCCGCTCAGAAGGAGGCTCAAGGATGAAGCCGGTCGACGGTCCCGGAGAGATCGACCCGGTCCGACAGAACCGCGAGCGGCTGCGCCGGGCGCTCATGGGGGGAGCCGCCGCAAGGTTCAAAACATCGATCAAGCGGCCTCTGTTTCAGACGATCGGTCCGGAGGCCGACGCGATCGGCCTTCCCCGGCAGCGGCGGGCCGACTATGTGGCGATCAAGGGGGCGCTGCTGGAGCGGTTTCTCTCCGAGACGGGGGGGCGCGATCTTTTGGGAATCAACGAGGAAGAGGTCGCCGGTCTGGTTCAGAGCTTTGTCGCCCGGGTGCTCGAATCGGAGGCGGTTCCCTTGAACGCGGCGGAGCAGCGCCGGCTGGCGGAGGAGCTGACGGAGGAGACTGTCGGACTCGGTCCCCTCGCCCCGCTGATGGCCGATCCGGCGGTCACCGACATTCTGGTGAACGGTCCGGAGCAGGTCTATGTCGAGCGCTTCGGCGTGCTGGAGCGGACGGAGGTGCGGTTTCGAGACGCGGAGCATATCTTCCGCGTGATCGAGCGGATCGCCGCGCAGGTGGGACGGCGGATCGACACCGCTTGCCCCATGGCCGATCTTCGGCTCTCGGACGGCAGCCGCGTGAACGCCACCCCTTCCCCGCTTTCGCTGGACGGACCGACCCTCTCGATCCGGCGGTTCGGTCGCCGACGCCTCCGCAGGGGCGATCTGATTCATCTCGGGATGATGTCCCCCGCCATGGCCGACTTCTTAAATTTGGCGGTGCGCCACCGTTTTAACGTTCTGATTTCGGGGGGAACCGGGGCGGGAAAGTCGACCCTGCTCGGCGCCCTGTCGGAGTCGGCCTCACCGACGGAGAGAATCATCACGATCGAGGACACCGCCGAGCTTCTGCTCGATCAGGAGCATGTCGTCCGATTGGAAACGCGCTCCGCGAACGTGGAGGGGCGGGGCCACATCACGATCCGCGACCTGGTGATGAACGCGCTTCGGATGCGGCCCGATCGGATCATCGTCGGGGAGGTGCGGGGGCCGGAGGCACTGGATATGCTCCAGGCGATGAATACCGGCCATGACGGCAGCATGAGCACGATCCACGCCAACTCCCCCCGCGATGCGGTCTCCCGGCTGGAGACGATGGTGCTGATGGTCGGAACGGAGCTGCCGTCGCGGGCGATTCGGGAGCAGATCGTGTCGGCGATTCATCTCCTGGTTCATCTGCGCCGGTTCGAAGACGGGGTGCGGCGCGTCGAAAGCATCGTAGAGATGACCGGGATGGAAGGGCCTACCCCCTTCTTCAGGAGATCTTCCAGTTTTCACGCCGGGGCTTTCAAGGACGCCGCCTGATGGGAGAATTCAAGGCGACCGGCACCGTCCCCCGCCTGGCCGAATCGTTGCGAAACCGGGGGGTGGAGATTCCGATGGAGCTGTTCCGTGATTGAGGGGGGGCCGCGCGGCAGATTCTCTTCGTCATTCTCATCCTCGCCGCCGCCGGCGGCGCGCTGATCCTCCGGCGGTATGCCCGGCGGCGGGAGGAGGCGAAGAAGCGGATTCTGGAGCAGACGGCGCGGCGCCGAAAGAGCGCCGGGGAGCCGACCTTTCCTCGCCGATACACCCTCGCGGCCTCGGCCGCCGGCGGGGCGGTCGCCCTCTCGCTCTATGGTTTGACGCCGACCCCTTTTCCGATCGCCGTCTCTTTAGGCGGCTTGATCGGCGTCATCGGATCTATCGCGGAGTCGGCCTATGCGTCGCGCCGCGCGTTGCTGATCGAAGCCCAGCTCTCGGAGGCGATCGACATCATGGTCAGCGCCCTCCGCGCCGGGATGTCGTTCCCCAAAGCCCTGGAGTCGGCGCATCGGGAATCGCGCGAGCCGATCCGGCCCTTCCTGGTCGATCTCGTCGCCCGGATCCGGATGGGAAATGACCCCCCTTCCGCGTTCGGCGATCTGGCAAGACGAATCCCGCTGGAGACGTTTCAGCTCTTTGCCTTCACTCTCTCCGCCCAATGGTGGAGCGGAGGGAGCATGGCGTCGACCCTTTCTCTGGTCGGGCGGATTATCCGCGACCGGATCGAGGTCACCCGGCGAATCCAGTCCCAAGGGGCGGGGGTGCATGTGAGTGTGGTGGCGATGATGGGGATCTCCTACGCGCTCGGATGGATCATGTGGCGCGCCAATCAGGCCGCGATGCACTTCTTTCTCACGAGCGAGATCGGGCCTTATCTCGCGGCCGGGGTGATCGTCCTGCAGGCGGTCGGGATTCTCTGGATCAGGCGGATCAGCTCGGAGGATTGAGAAAGATGGCGCTGCTTGGACTTCTATTTGCGCTGGCGCTGAGCGCCGCGATGCTCTATCAGGCCTCCGCATGGACCCTCCGATACCGTAGCCTTCAGCGGGCCGGATGGGCGAGCGGCGGCGCGGCACAAGCGCTCTTCTCGCCTTCCGCTCTTCCGGTCGGCGCGTTGGCGCGCTGGCTCTACCTGGCGGGATACCGGAAGCCGCAGGCGCCGGCCCTTTTTTCTGTCGATGGCGGCCGGGATCGGCCTCGGCGGCGCGGCCGCATTTTTGATGGTGAAAACGGGAATGGTCGCCCGGATGGCGCAGGGTTTTTTTTATATTCCGGGGGCGGCGGGGGAGGCCCTCGGGGCGATCGCCTACGCCGGCCCGGTCATCATTTTTCTCTGGTGCGCCTTCGCGCCGGTCTCGGTGATCCGGGCCGCCCGACGCCGGCGCGTTCGGGAAACCGAGCGGGATCTCCCGCTTGTGATGGAACTGCTCTCTTCTCTGGCGGAAGGGGGCTGAGCTTTGACGCCGCCTTGGCCAGAATCCTGGCGGCGTATCGGACCGATCGCCCCTTCTTTCATGAATTACGGATCTTTCAGGGTGAATTGCTCCTCGGCTTTCCGAGGGTGCACTGTTTCCGCAGATTGGCCGACCGAGTCGGTCTCCCCACGGTGTCGATTTTGATCTCCGCGCTCGTTCAAGCCGAGCAGGTCGGCGCCGGGATGGCGGAGACGCTTCGGCATCAGGCGGAGGAGATCCGGAACCAGCGGCGCGAACGGGTCCTTCTATTGTCCCAGACCTTGCCGGTCAAGATGGTTTTTCCCCTGGTGATCTGCTTTCTACCCGGGATATTTCTCTCCACCCTCGGACCGATTATCTTTCAGGCGATCAACCTGCTCAAGAACAGTGTGATTCGAGGGCTTAATTAACAGAAAATCTTTCCAACCGTTGAAAGGATGATAAATCTCATGCACAAACGCTTCTTGCGATGGACGCTGCTGGCGGCCGGCTTGGTTCTCTTGGGAGGCTGCGCCTCTAAAACAAAGATGGTATGGAACCAGTGTGTCGCGCCGGAAGCGGCGCTTCGGAAAATCTGGGCTTCCTGGCAGAAGATCGCGTCGGAGGAGGGCTGTCATTCCGACCCGGAGCGCGGCGCGCGCTGCGCGCAACTGGAACGGGAGATTCAACAGATCGCCGATCTCTGCCCGCATTATCCGCCGGCCCTGACGGGCGCGGCGGCGGTGGCCTACTCTCAGAAACGGTATCCCGAGGCGCAACGATATCTCGATCGAACGCTCGCCCTGCAGCCGATTTATCCCAGCGCCGCGGCGATGCGGGCCCGGATCGCGATGGAAGAGGGGAATTTTCCCTTTGCCCTCCGGTTTCTTTCGGAGCGGATCCAATTATCTCCCGATGATTCCCAGTTGAGAGAGGTCTATGCCGCCGCCTTGTATTTCTCCGGAAAAACAGAAGAGGCGAAAGCGGAATTGCGATCGGCCGCGCTGCTCGGCGCGCCCGGCTGGCGCATCGCTTATCACCGGGGTCTGATGGAGGAAGCCGGAGGAGAATTCATGGAGGCGGAGAACTCATACGAGGAAGCGTTGAGGCAGCGGGTGGGATGGCGTCCGCCTCAGTCGCGTCTTCAGGCATTAAAAACGCTGCGTCCCGAACCGGTCTTGAAGTGAACATCACGCGGATCAAAACCGAATGGAGCATCAATGGAGAAGGCTTGGGGAGAAGGCTTGGGGGAGCCGTTTCGTCCGATGGGAAAATCGATTTGGCTGGAATTTCCGGGAAGCGAGGATCTTCTGTTGGAGGGGATCACACGCATTGAGTTCAAAGAAGGGGGAATTCTCTTTCATAGCGTTCTGTGGGAGACGATCTCCATTCAGAACCGGCTGGAACGGGTGGCCCTCCGGGAAGGGAAATTGGCTTTCCGGTTTGAACCGCAAAGAAAATGGACCGGCCTCCGGAATAGGTTGACTCCGGAGACTACCGAAGGATAACCGCTCTCCGAATCATTCCCAGCTGGATCAGAGATATTTAATTCTGGACCTCTTTTGAAGTTTAAGGGGGTGAAATGATATCCCCCGGTGGAGGAATAAATATATGTCACTGAAAATTTCAGCACAAAAAAGTTCTAAGATCGTCCACGAAGGCCAGCCACCTCTTATTCCTTCCCATTCAAAACCACGAATTGTAGACTTTAGTTAGTAAAAATAAGGGTTCTGATCCCGTGCGAGTCGTTTCGAGAGTGAGATGTCGGAAGGCAAGCACTTTCACGATATACTTCTGAACACTTGGGAATTATAAATGATACCTCCTCTTCTGACGTCGACGATACGGTCGTATGTTATTTCCTTACTCTAACAATCCAACCTCTTTCTCTTTCATCAGACCGTGCGAAGGACTACACCGAGAGATACTGGCTGATCTTGGCGGTGTCCACCTGTTGGCGCGCAGGTCCTCGTGGATGAACTTGCCCTTGTCGATGACGATCAGCCGGTCGGCGATCTCCAGGGTGAAACTCAGCACCTGCTCCGAGACGATGATGGTGATCTCGCGCAGCTTGCGGATCTCGTTCAGCGCGCGGGCGATCTCCTTGATGATCGACGGCTGGATGCCCTCGGTCGGCTCGTCGAGCAGCAGCACCTTGGGATCGGTCACCAGCGCCCGGGCGATCGCCAGTTGCTGCTGCTGGCCGCCGGAGAGATTGCCGCCCTTGCGGTGGCGCATCTCGAACAACACCGGAAACAGCGCTCGAAATGTCCTCGGGCATCTCGCTGGTGCTTGGATTTCTCCAGACCGGTCTGGATATTCTCCTCCACGGTCAGGGTCGGGAAGATCATGCGGCCCTGCGGCACATAGGCCATGCCGCTGCGCACCCGGCGATGGCTGTCCAGGCCGGCGAGGTCGGTGCCGTCCAGCGTGATCGTGCCGCCTTTGCTTGGCAGCATGCCCATCAGCGCCTTGAACAGCGTCGTCTTGCCCATGCCGTTGCGGCCCATGATCGCCACGGTTTCATTCGGTTTAGCGGCCTGAAACTGACGCTGGTGGATCACTTCGCTCTGGCCGTAGCTGACACCGTAAATCGACTTCGAACATGGTCTGCTCTCCTTGTCTCGTTCGCATGCTGCTCAATGGCCCAGATAGACTTCGATGACCCGCGGGTCGGCCTGCACCTTGTCCATGTAGCCTTCGGCCAGCATCTTGCCCTGGTGCAGCACCGTGACCTTGTGGGCGATGCGCTGCACGAAGTCCATGTCGTGCTCGATGACGATCACCGAGCGGTTGCCCTGAAATGCGGTTCAGCAACTCGGCGGTCTGCTCGCGCTCCTTGACGCTCATGCCGGCCACCGGCTCGTCGAGCATCAGCAGCTCCGGGTCCTGCATCAGCAGCATGCCGATCTCCAGCCACTGCTTCTGGCCGTGGCTGAGCAGGCCCGCCTCTTCGAGCTGGAGGTCGGTGAGCAACACCTCTTCGGCCACTTCCTCGACCCGCTCGAGCACCTCCTCGGTGCGGCGAAATGCCAGCCAGCCGAAGACGCCGCGCCCGCGTGGGAAGGACATTTCCAGGTTTTCGAACACGGTCAGATTCTCGTAGATGGACGGCTTCTGGAATTTGCGGCCGACGCCCGCGCGGACGATCTCGTGCTCCGCCAGGGTCGTCAGCTCCTTGCCCTTGAACCGGATCGACCCTGTCGTGGCCCTGGTCTTGCCGCAGATCAGGTCCAGCATGGTGGTCTTGCCGGCGCCGTTGGGGCCGATGATGACGCGCAGCTCGTCGCGATCCACGTAGAGGTTCAGATCGCTCGACGGCCTTGAAGCCGTCGAAGGACACGGTCAGGTCTTCGATCGCCAGCAGAAAGTCGGTGTTGGTAATCATGCGTTCTCCCGCTCGGTGGTCAGGTTGCTTGCTGGTCCCCATCCCTTGTGTCGGCGGGGAACACGGCGTCACCCGCCGGCACCGGTTTCGGATCGGGCAGACGCTTGCGCGAGGCGGCCATCGCCGGCCGGAGCCCGTGTACGCTTTACCGGCAACACGTTTGCCGTACTTCTCATAGATGCCGGCCAGACCATTGGGAAACACAGCACCACCGCGATGAACAGCCCGCCCATCAGGAACAGCCACAGCTCCGGGAAAGGATTCGGAGAAGGCCGTCTTGGCGGCATTGACCAGCAGGGCGCCGTAGACCGCGCCGAGCAGCGACAGCCGTCCGCCCACGGCGGCGGAAGATCACCATCTCGATCGAGGGCACGATGCCGACGAACGACGGCGACATGAAGCCGACCTGCAGGGTGAACATCGCGCCGCCGATGGCCGAGAACGCCGCCGCGAGGCAGAACACGAAGATCTTGAAGTTGGCGACGTCGTAGCCGGAGAAGCGCACCCGATCCTCCTGGTCGCGCATCGCCACCAGCAGCAGCCCGAGCTTGCTGGTTGAGGATCACCCGCGACAGCAGGATCACGCCGAGCAGCAGCGCGCCGGTGACGAAGTACAGCACCCACTTGGCGGCGTCGGTGCGGATGTCCCAGCCGAGCAGGGTGCGCAGATCGGTGATGCCGTTGACGCCGCCGGTGTAGCCCTGCTGGCCGATGATGAGGATGGTGAGGATGGCGGCGACGGCCTGGGTGATGATCGCGAAATACACGCCGCCGACCCGGCGCTTGAACATGGCGAACCGATGAGCCAGGCGAGCAGCGTCGGCACCAGCACCACCGCGATCAGCGCGAAGGGCAGGCTGTGGAAGGGCTCCCAGAACCAGGGCAGCGCGGTGAGCTGGTTCCAGTCCATGAAGTCGGGAATGCCCGGCGTGGTCTGGATCTTGGTGCTGGCCGGGTCGGAGGCCTCGAGCTTGAGGAACATCGCCATGCAGTAACCGCCCAGGCCGAAGAACACGCCTTGGCCCAGGCTCAGGATGCCGCCGTAGCCCCAGCACAGCACCAGGCCGACCGCGACGAAGGCGTAGGTGAGATACTTGCCCACCAGATTGAGCCGGAAGGCGTCCAGACCGAGCGGCAGGACCAGGAATCACCGCACCACGAGCAGCAGGCCGACCAGGCCTGAGCGGCCGCCCAACATCTTTTGACCGATTGCGTTCATCATTGCCGGCTCCCAGACTCGTCGCGTCGTTATCTGCGCACTTTCGCCGCGAACAGCCCTTCGGGCCGCAGCATCAGAATGATCACGACCACCAGCAGGGTGAGCACCTTGGCCATCGAGCTGGTCATGAAGAACTCCAGGATCGACTGCGCCTGGGCGATGCCGAAGGCCGAGGCGATGGTGCCGAGCAGGCTCGCCGCGGCCGCCGAACACCACCACCAGGAAGGTGTCGACGATGTAGAGCGAGCCGGTGGTCGGGCCGGTGGAGGCGATGGTGGTGAAGGCCGCGCCGGCCATGCCGGCGATGCCGCAGCCGAGCGCGAAGGTCAGGCGGTCGACCTGGGTGGTGTTGATGCCCACCGCGCCGGCCATCACGCGGTTCTGACCGTCGTCGCCCGCACCTGCAGGCCCCAGCGCGAGCGGAACATGAACAGCAACACGCCGAGGCTGACCAACGGCGTCAGCCCCATCACGAACAGGCCGTTGATGGGGATTTCGATTGTCTCCGTCGGCGTGAACGAACCCATCAGCCAGCCGGCAGTGTCGGCGCTCACCTCGCGGGCGCCGAAGGCGGAGCGGAAGGTCTGCTGCATGATCAGGCTGAGCCCCCAGGTGGCGAGCAGGGTGTCCAGCGGCCGCTTGTAGAGATGGCGGATCAGGCCCATCTCCACCAGATACCCACGGCAAGAAAGGCGACGGCGAAGGCGACCGCGATCGCAGGCGAAGAAATACAAGTAACCGAAAGCCGTGCTCCACCGCGACTATTCGAACAGCATCGACGGTGGTGTAGGCGCCGATGGTCATGAACTCGCCGTGCGCCATGTTGATCACGCCCATCTGGCCGAAGATGATCGCCAGGCCCAGCGCCATCAGCAGCAGCACCGCAGAACAGGCTCAGGCCGGCGAAGCCCTGCATCGCGAAGATGGAGACCAGTTCCGAACCGGTGTATTCGCCCATGACCATGGGACCTCTCTCAATCAAAATCAGGTTGTGTAACACCGGTGGTCCGCCTCTACTTGCAGGGGACGCCGTTTCCGAGGAGCCGACGCATCCGTTTATTGGTAGCCCGCGGGAAAGGGATCCGGCTCGATCAGATCTTCGGACTCGTACACCACATCCGCCTGACCGTCGCGCGTCCACTTGCCGATGCGCGGCTTGCTCCAGAGGTGGTGATTGGGGTGGACTTTCACGTAGCCTTCGGGCGCGGTCTTCAGCTCGATGCCGGGCGAGGCCGCGACCACCTTGTCGACGTCGAAGCTGCCGGCCTTTTCCACCGCGGCCTTCCACAGCCAGGGGCCGAGATAGGCGGCCTGGGTCACGTCGCCGATGACACGCTGTCGGCCCCCACATTTCCTTGAAGGCCTTGACGAAGGCGGCGTTGTTGGCGTTGTCCAGGCTCTGGAAGTATTTCATCGCGGAGTAGAAGCCCTCGATGTTCTCGCCGCCGATGCCGAGCATCTCGTCCTCGGTGACCGAAATGGTGCAGCAGGGGTCTGCTTCTTGGTCCGGTCATGCCGGCGGCCTTGAGCTGCTTGTAGAACGCCACGTTGCAGCCGCCCACCACCGCGGCGTAGATGACATCGGGCTTCTTCAACTTGATCTTGTTGATCACCGAGTCGAACTGGGTGTGGCCCAAGGCGAAGTACTCCTCGCCGACCACCTTGCCCTTGAGGACGTTTTCGATGTGCTTGCGGGCGATCTTCATGGAGGTGCGCGGCCAGATGTAGTCCGAGCCGATCAGGTAGAAGGTCTTGGCTCCTTTTTCCTTCGCCACCCAGTCCAGGCCGGCGAGGATCTGCTGGGTGGCCTCCTGGCCGGTGTAGATCACGTTCTTCGACTGCTCCAGGCCTTCGTAGAAGGTCGGGTAGTAGAGCAGGCCGTTCTCTTTCTCGAACACCGGCAGCACCGCCTTGCGCGACGCCGAGGTCCAGCAGCCGAACACCGCCGCCACCTTGTCGTTGACCAGCAGCTTGCTCGCCTTTTCGGCGAAGGTCGGCCAGTCGCTGGCGCCGTCTTCCTGAATGACATCGATCTTGCGGCCGAGCACGCCGCCCATGGCATTGATCTGCTCGATCGCGAGTTTCTCGGCCTGCACCGAGCCGGTCTCGCTGATCGCCATGGTGCCGGTGACCGAATGCAGGATGCCGACCGTGACCCTGTGGTATCGGTCACCGCCAGTTTGGTGGTGTTGACCTTCGCCGTCGGGTAATCGGCCGCCATCACGCTGTGAACCGCCACGCCGGCTGCCATCATGATGATGCCGATGAAGACCGCGCTGATTTTGAAAAGTTTTTTTCCGTTCAATCTATCCATCGTTCTCCCCCTTACAGTTGTGAATGAAAACGGTTTCAGTCTGGATCCAACCGACATATCGATGCTCTTAATGCCCCAACATCCATGGCCGTGCATTGACCTTGGTCTGAGCTTGTAACGCCGGCGTTCCCCTACGTTCAGGATCGGAAGAGACGCCGGCAGCGCCGCTTCGCCGCGCCATCCCCGGCTCATGGGCGGCCCGCTCATTGCGATGCATCGCTTTCCTGACATCGCCATTCATCCGCGACAGATTCGGCGCTGAGATGATCCGCCGGCCCGGACCGCTACATCCCGGGCAGGGAAGAGGCTCGGCAGCTCGACTGACCGGCGCGTATCCCGTGAAACTTCCACAACCCACACACTGATAGTCATACATCGGCATAACTTTCTCCTGATTTCGGGTGAGTAATTACGACGCTTTCGCCAAATCGACACCCTTCATATTTAGCTTGACCGGCCCGGCGGCATCGGGGCGTGATATCGAACTCGAAAATGTCGGTGGGCAGCCACAGCGTGGCGCAGGCGTTGGGGATGTCCACCATCCCGCTGATGTGGCCCTGGACCGGCGCGGTGCCGAGAATCGCGTAGGCCTGCTCGCCGGTGTAGCCGAACTTGTTCAGGTACTCGATGGCGTTGAGGCAGGCCTGGCGATAGGCGACATGGACGTCGAGGTAGTACTGCTTGCCTCCCTCGTCGACCGAGATGCCCTCGAAGATCAGATAGTCGTCGTAACGCGGCACGATCGGACTCGGCTGGAACATCGGATTCTTGATGCCGTACTTGGCCACCCCGCCCTTGATGAGTTCCACCCGCAGAAATCGAGCTAGCCGGCCATCTCGATGGCACCGCAGAAGGTGATCTCGCCGTCGCCCTGGCTGAAAATGCAGATCGCCCATCGACTGAGGCCGGCATTCTTGCACGTACACCGGGAAAGTACACCCGCGCGCCGCGCGACAGATCCTTGATATCGCAGTTGCCGCCGTGCTCCCGGGGCGGCACCGTGCGCGCGCCTTCTTAGCGGCCGCGGCGATCCGCGGCCGCCTCCCCCGTCATCCGCCCCATGAGCGCGGTGTCGGCATGGGGCAGCGCGGCCAGCGGCGGCACCCGCTCCGGATCGGTGGCAAACAGTGCCGCTTCCCGCCGATTCCATTCCGTGAGCAGTTCCCGGGACGGCAGGCAGCCGATCAGACCCGGGTGGATGAGGCCGGCGAACTCGACACCCTGGCGGGATGTGGCGTGAGGTTGTATACATGCCGTGAAAATCCCAGCTGGACTTCCGCGCCTCGGGAAAATGCTCGGTCAGAAAACCGCCGCCGTTCTCCTGGGCGAAAAAGCCGTTGAAACCCCACTGGGATTCCGCCAGGAAAAGTGCCGATGTCGAGAATGTCCACCACCAGCAGATCGCCGGGCTCGGCACCTTCGACGCCGATCGGACCCGACTGAGTAATGCACCTGGGTGAGATCGACGTCGCGGACGTCGGCGGCACTCGTCGTTCTTGGCGATCTGACCGCCGGTCCAGTCGAAGCACTGGACGAGGAAATCGTCACCGGGCTTGACCTTGGCCACCATGGGAATGTCCGGGTGCCAGCGGTTGTGGATCACTTCGCGCTCTGCTCCTCCGGCGCCTTGCAAAAATCGACTTTGATTAATGTTTCAGGCATCTCTCCCCCCTTTATGAGCTTATAATTTTACGCAGGATCATGCGCCGCGGGATGAATCGATGCGGCAGATTCTCTTGCTTGGTTTCATCATGTGGTCTTCATGATGCGATTTTCATTTTCCTCCTCCGTGTAAATAAAAAAGCGCTCCTTGCCATGAAGAAATTTTCACATCATGGAAGAAAGCGCCTTCGCTTCATTTCAGAATACAACGCTGTATCCTGCTTACACGAAGAGCAAATCAAATGCCATTCCGATATTGGCAGTTTAAAACTCTGTAATAGAGCAATTTTCCAATTCATTTTTCAGATTAACGAGCAAAAAAGGAAACGGCGCGGCAGAGAGGCTTCGCGACGGAATTGTCTACTTTCAGACAAGGCCCTGTTTTTTTAACATGTAGACAGAATGAAACATAAAGCGATTCATTCTCGGAGGAGAGAGCGGTATGGAATAGAAGAAGGTCCGGCTGTTTTCAAATCAGAGCACAGGGTTTGAGACGCTAGAGGAGATCCAGACATTGGAGCCGTCAAGGAGGATTTAAAGAAATCCCGGCTTCAATATTCGATTGATGGAGTATGGACGCGGGAGCTGGAAGGGAGCGTTCCGGCTTCCCTTCTCAGCAACAAACCGATCACCCCGCGGGCTTAAAGCGACTGGGAGCGGAACATCGGAAAAACTGAAAGAGGTCGTGCTCAATCTGTTCCTGATCATCAACAAGCTAAAAAAGAGACGAACTTGGATGAAGAGAAGAAAGCCGATTGATGCCCACGCACAAGGAAGCGGTCATCCAGATAAAAGTTCTAAGATTGTCCACGAAGGCCAGCCACTCAATAAATCAATAAGTTATATGAATATGAGCGGATTTCCTGAAAATCAAGGTGGGCCAATGTGTGGGCCGGGCCGATGGATCGAAGCCGCCGGGGTGTTCTTCTTCTGCGTCGCTATTTGGGAGATGGCCGGGTGGCTTGGCCGTCTGCTTCTGGAATGGGTCCGATAGCCTTCAGGTCGGCCCTCTCGATTCTATCCATTCCAAGCATGACATCCGAATCTGACCTTGTTCTCTTCGCCGCTGTCATTTTTTAACCGACCTGTATTGATTTGGTTGAAGCCCAAGACGACTCACAAAGCCATCGAGTCAGCTCTTGTACGGGAAGCGGTCGGCTGATGAAGTAACCCTGTGCGGCATCACATCCCATCTCCGTCAACCGCGCCAGGATCTCCTGATTTTCGACCCCCTCCGCCACGACCTTTAAACCCAAGTTATGCGCCAGCTCGATGGTGGAGCGCACAATCGTCATATCCCCTTCGTTCTCGACCATATGCATCACAAACGATTTGTCTATTTTGATTTGGTCTACCGGAAGTTTTTGTAGATAAGCGAGGGAAGAGTAGCCGACGCCGAAGTCGTCGATCGAGAATCGAATTCCGATCCCATGAAGTTTCTTGAGCGTCTCCTGCGCGCGGCCGGGATCGGTCATAATTGCGCTTTCGGTGATCTCGAACTGAATCCACTCCGGAGCAACATCATCGGCAGAAAGTAACTGAGTGACGGTCTCGAGAAGTTTTGGGTCGAGCAGGTTGCGAGCCGAGAGATTGACCGAAACCACAACCGGGGATCCGGCCCGCCGCCACGCGCTGCACTGTCGGATCGCCGTCTGCAGGACCCAGTAGGTCAGCGGATGAATCAGGCCGGTCCGCTCCGCAGATCCGATGAACAGCTCGGGCGGGACCATTCCCCGTTGCGGGTGCCTCCACCGCGCAAGCGCCTCCAACTCGAAGACCACCCCGCGCTTTAGGTCGACCTTCGGTTGATAATGAAGAATGAGCTGATTCTTTTCGATCGCCTGACGGAGCTCCCCCATCAACGCCAGCCGTTGCGGGCTGTGCTGGTCAAGCTCCGGGATATAGACGGTCGGGCCGCTGCCGCTCTCTTTGGCCGCGTGCATCGCCACATCGGCCCGCTGCAGCAGGCTGTCCGGATTATTCCCATGCTCGGGATACAATGCGATGCCGATGCTCGCCTCCAACACAATCGGCAATCCCTCAACAATAAAGGGAGGCTGTAAAGCCCGTTGAATTTTTTGGATCACGATGTCGATATCTTCCTTCCTGGCAAGTTTCGGGAGAAGAACGGCAAATTCATCTCCGGCCAGGCGAGCAACGATATCCGGCACGAATAATACATTCCTCAAACGAATCCCCACCTCCTTCAGCAGTTGATCTCCATAACGATGCCCTAAGGTGTTGTTGATTTCTTTGAAGTGGTCAATATCGAAAAGGATCAAGGCCATCGGCAAGCCGGCGTTGTCGTCGCTTTGAATGACCTTCTCCAAGTGGTCGGTCAGAGCGTTACGATTGGGAAGATCGGTCAAATGGTCGTAGAAAGCCATCCGCTGCACCAATTGTTCCGCCCGTTTGCGATCGGTGATGTCTTGCATCAGCGCCACGAAGTAATCGATGGAGCCGTCGGTGCGGTGGACACATTTCACCGAGATCGTCGCGTGAACGACCTGACCGTCCTTTCGGATAAAACGCTTCTCCATCGAATAGCCGTCGATCTCTCCCGACAGAACACGATTATAATTGGCGACATCGGCGGGAAGATCGTCCGGATGGGTCAGCTCCGCCCAGTTTTTTTGCAGCAACTCGCTTCGTTCATACCCCAGGATCTCGCAAATTTGGTCGTTGACCTCCAGACAGCCCTTGGTCGGCGAGGTAATCGCCATGCCGACCAGCCCCAGTTGGAAGTAGCCCCGGAAGCGCTCCTCACTCATCCGCAGTTCCTCTTCCGCCCGCTTGCGCTCGGTGATGTCCTCGGCGATGCCGGTAATGCGATAAACTTGTCCCGAATGATTCTTCACCGGGAAGGCTCGGTCTCGAATCCAGCGGATCGATCCATCCGGCCGGACGATCCGGTACTCCTCATCATAGCGGCCTGATACCTGATGGGTGGTCGCCGCGTTGACCACCCTCTGCCGATCCTCCGGATGAATGGCCTCCATCCAGGTGGTCGGATGTTCATAGACGGTCTTACAAGCGCGACCCCAGATCTTTTCATAGCCGGGGCTGAGATAAAGCATTTCATGCTTATCGGGGTTGGTCATCCAAAAGACCTCGGTAATGCTCTCGGCCATTTGACGAAAACGCGCTTCACTTTCACGAAGCTCCTCTTCGGCCCGTTTGCGCTCAGTGATATCCAAAAACGTCACCACCGCCCCGACTAAAACCCCGTTTCGATAAACCGGATGCGACCAATATTCCGCATGGAAAGCGCTCCCATCGGCCCTCCAGAACACATCCTCAGCGACGTGTGTTCCTTCCCTTGTAAAAAGAGATTGATATATTTTACATTCCTCCAGGGGGTACGGTGTTCCATCCTGTTTGGTATGATGAACCAATAAGTGCATGTTTTTTCCAAGCAGGTCATTGATACTTGCATAACCCAAGAGGCGGAGGCATGCTTGATTGGAAAAGGTACAGCGCCCCTGAAGGTCCACGCCGCAAATCGCTTCCGCCGTGGAATCGAGCAGAAGCCGGATTCGCTCTTGGCTGTTTTGGGATTCCTCCACCGCCAGTTTTCGCTCGGTGATATCTTCCGCAATGCCGGCCAGCCGGTAGACGGTCCCCTTCTGATCCTTAATCGGAAAAGTGCGGGCCCAGATCCAGCGGACCGCGCCATCCGGCCGGACGATCCGGTATTCCGCCTGAAAATAACTCGGATTTTTTCTGAGCAGACTTAAAACACCCGGACGATCTTCCGGATAGACCCCCTCCAGCCAGGAGAGCGGATCAAGATAAAGACTTTGGCAGGAGCGGCCCCAGATACTTTCATAGGCCGGGCTGATATAGATCATCGATGTTCCGTCTGCATCGGCCAGGAAAAATACCTCGTTGATGCTCTCAGCCAATTGACGGAAGCGCTCTTCACTTTGTCGAAGCCGCTCTTGGGCCTGCCTCCCTCTCGGCGCAGGGCGCATTCTCTCAGCTCTCTCTCAACGACAGGAAGCAGACGCTTGGTATTGCCTTTCATGATGTAATCATTCGCACCGGCCCTCATCGCCGCGATCGCGGCGTCTTCGCCGAGGGTGCCGGAGACAAAGATAAACGGGATATCGAGTCCCTTCTCCCGTAATAATTTCAATGCAGCAGCTCCGTTGAAGCGGGGCATCGTGAAATCGCCGAAAACGACATCCCAGCGATGCTTCTCCAACGCAGCAGTCATTGCATCAGCCGTCTCGACCCGTTCAAAAGTCGCGTCATATCCCCCGCGGCGAAGCTCCTGCAGCAGGAGTTCTGCATCTTCTATTGAATCTTCGACCAACAGCGCTCGAAGCGATTTATTCATTGATCCCCCTCTTGGTTTATCAGCAGGCTTCTCATTCCTATCCGGCAATGAAAATAGCGTCCACGCCGATCCACTTTGGCCTGCTACAAAATGTGTTTCTAAACGGCATCAAAGTAATCTCTTCATCCGGGGATTAAAAAGCCTGGTGACCTTGGAAGAAAGTATGCTTCGGCATTGGAGAAGGCGCTACACCACAAAAGGGGTGTTTTGTATATGAATATGAAAAATTTAGAGGTGACCGCGTTGCCGACCCGTATCCGTGCAACATATTCCTTCCGGATTTACAACGGGTTTTTCAGGACTTAGGGATTATACCTTGATGCTTAGGAAGGCATTATGAATGAGGTGATAAAGAGCTTTAAACGGGTCCGTAGTAATGAACTGGCCGAATTGTGTTATGAGAGCTTGCTGAAAGCGGACCCTTGGATCAGAACGTTATTCAAAATACCGACTTTAAGCGGCTGAGAGAACTGCTCCCGGCAATAAAGGAAATCTAGCGTCTCGGCACCATCCCGGAACACGATCACCTCATTCGCAAGATTGTGTTGTGATAGTGCCTCTAATGTCAGCTCAACGTCTTCCAAATTGTCCTCCGTCAGCAAGATGCTCAGAAAATCACTCATCCGGATTCCTTTTAAGCGGCAGCGAAAAGTAAAAAACGGCACCGGTGTCGAGGCTCCCGTCCGCCCAGGTCCGGCCCCCATGTCGGGAAACGATCCGACGGACATTGGCCAGTCCGATTCCGGTCCCTTCGAACTCTTCGGCGCGATGCAGGCGCTGAAAAACGCCAAAAAGCTTGTCGGCGTATTGCGGGTCAAATCCAACCCCATTGTCTCTGATAAAGAAGATCAGCTCCTTCCCCTCTTCTTTACAACCAATCTCAATCTTGGCCGGCGTTCGGGTCCGGGTGTACTTGACCGCATTGCTGATCAGATTGACCCAGACCTGCCTGAGCATTGCTGCATCTCCAAGTACGTTGGGAAGAATATCAATTTCCCAGGTGATCTCTCTGGTCTGTAACTCAGATTGTAGTTCCTTAATAACCTCCCGGGAAAGCCGGTCGAGATCCACCCTTCCCACCTGCATCTCCGACTTCGCCATCCGTGAGAAGACCAACAGGTCATCGATAAGAGCGCCCATCCGCCTGGCGGAGCTTATGATGGTGTTGAGGTAGCGTTGCCCCTTCGCGTCAAGCTGAGTTCCCAGATGCTCTTTCAACAAATCAATGTATCCGTCGATATGGCGCAAGGGAGCGCGCAGGTCATGCGAGACCGAATAGCTGAAGGCCTCCAACTCTTTATTGGCCGCTTGGAATTGTGCATTTAGTCTGTTTTTCTCTTCTTCTGTCCGCTTTCGATCCGTAATATCTCGAATCGCGCTCATGGCCAATGTTCCATCTTCGGTCTCCAGGGGACTTAGGCTGATTTCCACAGGGAACTCTACGCCCTCCTTGCGTAACCCATAGAGTTCCAGGCCCGCTCCCATGGACCGCACTTTGGGATCACCGAAGTAGCCGGTCCGGTGAGCGATGTGGCCTCCGCGGAAACGTTCGGGGACCAGAATCTCAATAGACTGATCCAGCAGTTCCTCACGCCGGTAGCCGAACAGCCGCTCGGTTTGCGCATTGATCAGAACAATATGACCTTCCCGGTTGACGATCACAATGGCGTCCGGCGCCGACTCTAACAAGCCTCGAAACTTCCCTTCGACCCTTTTCCGCTCTGTGATGTCTCGGATCGCGCTTATCGCCAGTGTCCCTTCCTCCGTCTCCAAGGGACTCAAACTGATCTCGACGGGAAACTCTACACCGTCCTTGCGCAGTCCATACAACTCCAAACCGGCCCCCATCGAACGCGCTTTTGGACCGCCAAAGTAGCCGGTTCGATGACCGACATGGCTCCCTCGGAATCGTTCAGGCACCAGGATTTCAATCGACTGACCCACTAGCTCTTCTTTGGAATAACCGAATAATTTCCCGGTCTGTGCATTGACCAACACGATCCGGCCCTCGCGGTTGACGATGACGGTGGCGTCCGGGACCGACTCGATCAGACCTCTGAATTTCGCCTCTATGACTCTCGCCTCTCGCAGGACTTTAATGCCTGTGACATCCTTTTTAACGCTGACGAGATACCGCGGTTGACCTTCGGAGTCTCGAACGACTTTTATGGAAATATCGACCGTGACGAGTGAGCCGTCTTTTTTCCGTCGAACCGATTCGTATGCAACCACCCCGCCTTTCAACGCGGTCTGGATAGCCCGCTCCGTCTCCTCCGTCCGGTCCTGCGGGACAATCAGTTCATAAATTGACCGGCCCGTCGCCTGTTCGCGCGGGAAACCGAAGATTAACTCGGCCCCGCGATTCCAGGAGAGGATTTCGCTTTTTTGAGACATTGTAATGATGGCGTCGGGCGACGCTTCCAGGATTTCTTCGGATGAAAGTATTTGATTCGATTCAGGTCGGATACTCATAAGTCGACTCCTGGTAAGACTGCATGTCTTAGCGTGCAACCGATTGAAGCGGAGATGCCGAACCGTTCTGCGGACCGTGTTTCGAAATGGACGCTAAACCGCTTGAACGCGCGATGGCAAACGCTTGCCGACGCTGAGAGAGAAAAGATCGCTTAACAAAAGGACGGTCGTTTCTAAGTTGATCCGCCTTAATGGATCTTCCCAGCCATAACATATCAAGCAAGACATATTAAGTATGTATTTTTCGCGTAACATTACCAAATTTTTATACTTTTACTGAATCATAAGCGAAGCCAATCGGCAATAGGGGTATTCCTGTTTTACCGTTTAAAATACCTTAGGGTGGGAGAACCTAATCGGCGTCAGAAAAGAGCATCCCAAAGACGATAATCTTTGGGAGGCTTATCATATTTTTTGAGAGTTTTCTCCCGACTTTTTCAATCCCCAGAGCGATTCTTGCAGCCAGAGGGAAAAGGCATTTACCGGAAGCGGCTTGGAAAAATAGTAACCTTGAGCGGCGTCACAGTTCATTTCTTCAAGTTGATTTAAGGTCTGCTCAGTCTCAACCCCTTCCGCCACGACGTCAATGCCGAGATTGTGGGCCAAATCGATCGTGGAACGGACGATCATCGCGGCCCCTTTATTTTGTGTCATATGGATCACAAATGATTTATCTATTTTAATTTGGCTTACAGGAAGTTTCTGCAGGCAACTGAGGGAGGAGTAGCCGATTCCGAAGTCGTCGATTGAGAAACGGATTCCGATGTCGCGAAGCGTGAACATCATCTTCTGCGCATGGGCGGGATCGGTCATGATCGCGCTTTCGGTAATCTCGAATTGGATAAATTCCGGCGCGACCTCGCCGTCCCTTAGCAGTTCCACTACCGTGCCGGGAAGCTTCGGATCGAGCAGGTTTCGAGCCGAGAGGTTGGCCGAGACGACAACATCGAGCCCGGCCTGTCGCCACTCCCTGCACTGTTGAATCGCGGTCCGCAGCAGCCAATAGGTCATCGGATGGATCAAACCCGTCCTCTCTGCAGGCCCGATAAACTCGTCCGGGGGAATCATCCCCTGCTGCGGGTGGTTCCAGCGCACCAGCGCCTCCGCTCCGACCGTTTTCTTATCCCTGATGTTGATCTTCGGTTGGTAGTGTAGAAGAAGGTGGTTCTGCTCGATGGCTTGCCGCAACTCCGCCATCAGGGCCAGCCGCTGTGGATGATGCTTGTCCAATGTTGGGTCGTAGAGTGCGTGACCGCTGCCGCTCTCTTTCGCGGCATGCATTGCGATATCCGCCCGCCGAAGCAGCTCTTCGGAGGTCCTTGCATGCCCAGGGTACAATGCGACGCCAATGCTCGCCTCCACCGCGATCGGCAAACCGTCGATCGAGAAAGGAGAGAGGAGAAGTTTTTGGATTTTCTCAATAACTAAATGGATGTCCTCCGCCTTGGCTAATTTGGGCAGGAGAACGGCGAACAGATCTGCGCCTAAATGAGCAACGACATCCGGCTCAAACAGGATGCTTTGCAGGCGCAGTCCCAATTCTTTCAAGAGGCTGTCTCCTCGGAGATGGCCGAGCGTTTCATTGACCTCCTTGAAACGATCGAGGTCGATGAGTATTAAACCGATCGGATGCCCCCTCCGTCTTCGGCCCGAATGGCGTGATGAATGCGGTCGATCAGATTGTTCCTGTTCGGAAGATCGGTCAGCGGGTCATAGAAGGCCATGTGCTGAACGGTTTCTTCCGCCTTTTTGCGCTGGGTGACGTCTTGTTTGATCGCGATGAAGTGGCTGATCCTCCCCCGTTCATCCATCACCGGGGTGATCGTCATCTCCTCGGTATAGAAACTTCCGTCTTTTCTCCGGTTGATGATTTCCCCCTGCCAAACCTCGCCGGAGAGGATCGTCTTCCAAAGATGGTCGTAAAAAGAAGGGGGCTGCAAACCCGACTTGAGCAGCCGCAGGGTTTGGCCGACGGCCTCTTCGAACGTATAGCCGGAATTGCGAAAAAAGGCCGGATTCACCCAGAGAATCCGGCCCTTACTGTTCGTGATCACAACGGCGTTGGCGGCGGAATTCAACGCGGTGCTTTGAAGACGAAGCTGCTCCTCGCTCTGTCGAAGCTCCGCTTGAACTTTCTCGCGTTCCCGGCGAACTTCCGCTTCCCGCAATTCCCGCTCAACGGCCGGGACCAGCCGCGCCAGCCGATCCTTCTTGACGTAATCGTGTGCTCCCGCTTTTGAAATTTCAACGGCGGCTTCTTCCCCGATTCTTCCCGATACAACAATAAACGGAATATCAATTTTCTTTTCTTGCAGCAGGGCCAACGCAGAAAATCCGCTGAAGTTCGACATCAAAAACCCGGAGAGGACAAGATCCCACGATTCCCGGTCGAGCGCGGAACGCATTTCTTCGGCGGTGCAAACCTGTTTGAAAACCGGAAGAAACCCCCCAAGCTGAAGCCTCCGCACGATCACTCTTACATCGTTTTCCGAGTCTTCAACCATTAAAACGCGGAGCGGTCTTCCCATCTAAACACTCCTTTCCCGACGGGAGGCGTTCTTTACGAATATTGAACATGATTTTCAGGCGGGTTCGATCGGCGGCTACTTTTTCACCACCACAATTTTCCCCTCCATTCCCAACGCACGGTGATTGTCCAAAAGGCAGTAGTAATCAAACCCGCCGCTTTTGAATGGAACGAATGTGATCGTCGTCTTTTTCCCTTCTCCGAGACGGTTTCCGACAGGATGTGGAAATTGGGAATCGCGATGTGGTGATTCAAATTATCGCCGTTAATAAGCGTGATCTCCACCACGTCCCACTCATTCACAAAAAGGTCCGGATTCACCATTCCCTTGATCTTTCCCCCGGCGCCGACAAAAAGACGCTTCTCCCCTTTCATCTCCGAAGTGAGGGTATAAGAAACGGCAGGATGGTCCGGTCCGGTCGCATTGGCGCCGGCGGTGATCATCAAGGCGAGCACGCCGAATAAAGATAAAAGAAAGACGCCGGTTTTCATCATGCTTTTTCCTCCTCGTCCCTTCATTATTGTTTGTCTTTTTTCAGCCACATCTCGTAAAGCGACAGAACGATTTGGGACGCCAGCGACAGCCCCATCAACAGACCGCCGATGATGACCGTGTAGGCGAAAAGCGGTTGAAGCTTGGTAAACCACCAGGAGCCGATGTCGACCCAGATCGCCAGAAAAGGGATCGCCACCAGAATGGCGCGCCACCGGGCGTTCACCTCGCTGAGAACAAAAATCCCGCTGGTGAACATAAAGATAAAGCTGATTCCAAACAGATGAATGTGGGAGACGCGCACCAAGCTCTTGATCGACTGTCCCATGTCGATCTGGGTAAAGGCCGATACCTCTCCATAAGTCGTCAGCGGCGGGAGGGGCATTCCCGATTCCTTGCTGTGGCAGGTGGCGCACTGATCGAGGAAAATTTTCTGTACCGGGGCAAAATCGGCTTCGGTTGCTCCCTGCCTGATCCATGCCACGACTTCTTTTTTTGAGCCGGTGTGAGATTCTCCCCCATCGACCCCTCCAGGGTCCCTTCCAGCCGGGTAACCCCCCGCTGGCCGTAGTACTTGATGATCACCGCCTGCACCATACCGGTTCCATCTTTCGAATGGGGCTCAATTTCAATCAGGAAAAGATAGAGGACCGCCATCAAATATCCGATCCCGATGCTCAGCAGAAAACAGGTGAACAGGACTTTTACCGGTAGCGAAGCGGTTCGCAATGTCATTTTATCTTCTCCTTACTCCAGACGGGTTCATCCCCCCGAAAGATCAGAAACGATACCCGACGGAAAAACTGACGATCTGGGCGGTGTAGTCGCGGATCTGGGCCCCCAGGTAAACGCTGGTTCCCGAGCCGGCTTCGACGTCTCCCATGAAGGGCTGCATCACGTCGGTTCGGAAATCGGTGATGTCGAACTTCTCAAGGATATATTGAAGCCGCCAAAACAGCGCCGGCGACACCGCGTAGCGAAGCGCGGCCTCCAGCCGCTGAAGGCGCTCCGTGATGTCGGGATAGTTTTCCGCCGTCGCGGCGATGTTCTGCGCCTCCGTTCCCCCGGCGGGAGCAACCGGGTTGGAGGCGCGCATCGCCCCCACCGCCCGAGAGGCGTTCCAGGAAAGATCGAGATCGGCTTTCGACGCGATCAAAACGATATTCACCGACACCCCGACCGTATCGATTTTATCTTTGTTCTGAGAGATCCAATCGTACGTCGGATTCTCGAGCTGGGCCGGAGGGACCCGATACCGGGAGCGTTGCAGCGCGTCGAAGACCTCCCGCATGTAACTGGCGTAGAAGGTGATCCCCGGCGCGATCGGACTCCAGGAAACGTCGAGCCCGGCCGCCCAGTTCTGATCCTCCTGAAGACCGAAAGGGGAATTCTTGTAGTCGTCCTTCCGGTAGCTGACCGACGGGGTGAACGAGAGGGTCTCCTTCGGGCTGATCTGCGCCAGAAGGTCGACGCGGTGGCGGTCGCGGTCGGCCTCGTCATATTTGCGAAGGAGCAGATGTTGGGATTGCGTGGTGTCGAGCCCTTCGACGTCGACATGGGTGTGCGCCAGGTGGGCGAAGGTGTTGTAGTCGCCGTTGCGCCGCCACGATCGCGCGTAGGAGGTGCGCAGCAGAAGCCAATCGATTCCGGTGTAGTCGAGCGACACCTTGGGGGTATGCTCGTTCGTCGTCGGCGCCTCCCGATGACGATCGTCCCGGCTCCAACGCATCCAATCATAACCGACGCCGAGCGAGAGCGACCGGCCCGATTGCCAATCGGTTGCGGCCCCGGCGCTCTCTTTCTTGTAATTAATGCTGGAGCTTCTGACCTCTTCGTTGAGGATCGAGAGATCGGTCCGGACCTGGGCCGGGAAGATCCGCTCCGGGGTCTTGTTGTTGAATCCGTAGAACCGATAATAACTTTTCACCCCCACACTTTCGACCGGACGGCTCGTGAACTTCAGATAACCGGTCCAAATGTCGACCTCGCCGTCGAGGCTGTCGGCGGGGAGGACGAGGGCCGGCTCCGAAACGGCGGTGTTGATCGTATGCGGAAGAAAATGATCGTCCTGCGTTCGCCGGCTGTAGGAGAGGGTTCCGGAGAGACGGCTGCGCCGCGGAAGGTTGACCGCGCCGGTGAGATGGAGCGTGTGGGCCACGTTGTCCGGAGGGAGGTCCAAGCGGCCGCGGCTCGGCGCGCCGACGGCGTCGGTCGCGCTGAGGGGATTGTCCCAGATCAGCGCATCAATATCGTTCTGAAAAAGAGACAAACCGTAACCGAGCTGAAGCTGCCACCTCTCCCGCGTCAGCTCCGCCGTCAATTTCAGATCGTCGATCCGTTGATCGATCGGCTCCGGAAGCTCCACCTGATTGGTGAAGAGAAAGGTGGTTGAGATCGGCCGGCTTCCCTGCTTATGAATCACGGCATACTCCGCCTGAAGCGTCAAGGTGGGGTAGGGAGACCCAACCCAGAGAAAACGCGCGGTATCCCAGCGGGTCGTCAGGTCGACCGCCGGAGTCGTTGCCAGAAAACTTCGCAGAATATTAGGCCGGTCCGCAGCGGCCGCCCCCGCCAGGCTCGTTTGGAGGAGATCGGGAAGCTGGAAAACCCCGGGGGTCGTCTCCACAAAGGGGCTGCGGCCCGTGTTGCTGTAGGTGTGCGGGGTCTGATCCCATTCGAACTCAAAGAGGCTTCGTCCGGGACGGACGCTTCGCAAAAGAAAATTCTGATCCTCCTCGCCGATCTCCCGCGCCCTTAATTCCAGAAAATAACGATCATCGGCCCGGTCGACCCGCAGATAAAGGTTTTCCAGGAACGGTCCGGCGGGAACCTCTCCATATTCCTCGAACTTACCGCGGTCCTCCTCCGAAGGGCGGTCGATAAAGACCCGTCCCCCTACTTCCACCTCGCCGCTCAAACGGACCCTTTCTTCTTCCGTTTCGGCAAAGCCCGCGGCAGGAAGGAGAAGAAGCGCCGTCATCAGAAAGACACCCCAAGAGAATCGAATTCGATCGTTCATCTTCCCCTCCTAACGTTGATAGGCTCGGCCCGATGGATGATTGCTCCCGTGAATCGTGCTGTGACAGTTCGTGCAGGAGCGGTTGAAAACAAACCGCGTTCGAGGATCATGCGGCTGGGTCGGATGCCGTGTTTCCAGGTGACACTTCTGGCAGAGCTTCGGTTTGGCGGTGATGAGCAGCGCCTCGTGATTGGAGCCGTGGGATTCATGGCAATTGGCGCAATTCTCCATCGCCGGCGGATGCTCCCAGAGAAACGGTCCCCGCTTCTCGGCATGGCAGGAATAACAGAGCTCGTTCACTGAGTTGGCTTTGAGCAGCGCGTCGGAGATGCTTCCATGAGGGTTGTGGCAGCTCGAGCAGGTCATCTTTCCCTCCCGCAGCGGCATATGGGTGGAGCGCATCAACTGCGCTTCTCGCTGAAGATGGCATTGCCCGCAGGTTTCAATCTCGGTCGGCTTCGCCAGCTGATATCGCTCCGAATGATTGTCCATCACCCGATGGCATACGGTGCAGGCCAGGCCGCGGGCCTCATGGGCACTCCCCTGCCAATGAAGCCGCGCCGACTTTTGGTGGCAACCAAGGCAAACAGAATTGCGCCGGTCGACCGGGGTGGGGTCGTTTTTTGAAAAAGTAATCAGGCCCTCATAAGAGTCACCCGACGATTCCGAATGAAGCTTTCCGGGGCCATGGCAACTTTCACATCCCTGGGCCTCTTTTTCAGTCCGGGGATGTTTGAGAAAGAGTTTGCCCATGGTCGTCGTCGCAAATCGCTCGTACTGCTTTTCATGACAGAGCCGGCAGGTTTCCGATCCGACAAATTCGGAGGAAGCCGGAGGAGAGCCGGCATCTTCCGCCGCGGCGGAAACAGGACCGCTCACCCCCACGGCCGCCCAGACAAGCAGCCCCATCAACCCTCCGGCCATTGCCATGAGAAGGATTCGACCCTTTGCATTCAACGCGATACCTCCTTGTGTGTAAGATCGAGCCGCTTTAATGCAAGCGAGAAAAAGACGCAGCCGGTTCGATCGGTTATCGAGTTATTTTTTCAAGGACAACATATAGTCGACCAAAGCAGCGATCTCTTCCTCGCTCCCCTTGACGGCCATCATCTTCGCACCCGGCACCACCTCTTTCGGGTTCTTGAGGAACTTCGTCAACCAATCATGATCACGCTGATTTCCGACATCGGTCAAATCGGGCCCCATCTTGCCCCCCTTTCCTGCAATGACATGGCAGAGTCCGCATCGCTTATCCGCATAGATCTTTTTTCCCTTCTCCAATTCAGAAGCGAAAGCGGGTAAAACAGCAAAGATGAATGGGAACAAAAAACCGAGCGCGATCACCGTCGTACGTTTCATCATCACTCCTTCTCCTGATTGAAGTCTCATTCTTCCTACCTGCGCCTCTCCCAAGCCGGATCGGCATCCCTTTTCGATTCGGCCAAAGGGGAAACCAGCCGCTCACCGGCGCCACCCCATGATTCCATCCGGAAATGAATAAAGCCAGATGACATTGAAGCTCCCCGCAGCAAGCTGTGGGGAATCTTCGACCCGAAAGGATGGAAAGACTCTATTTGTATTCGCGCGTCTAACCTTCGCAGCAAGCTGCAAGGAATGCGACGCGCGTGCGTGTTCAAGAGAAAGTGTGCGTCGGCATCGAAGAAGCGGCAACACCTCGAAAGGGGTGTTTTGCATCCGAACGAGAGAAAAAACCGGACGCCACACCCGATCCGGTATGCGCGCGGCACATTTCTTCCGCAGCCTACGGCGGATTTTCTCCAGTTCTTGGGGACAATACATGGATGCCACGGAATGGAAATTCCGCCATCAGGTTTTCTCTGATCGGGAGGGTCGAAATACCTTACGGTGCCAGGACGCGGCAGATCCATCGAACGTCGGGAGGCAGCACGTAAAATACAGCATGCCCGACATAAAATCCGGATAGAAAGAGAGACAACCGATACAATACCGGCAATGACATTTTTCTCGATCATGCCTTTTCTCACCCTGATGCTTGACGCGTGACTCCGAGACGATATAATCGGTGGAGGGTAAAGGAGGGATGTGATGAGCGAGGTGACGAGGAGTTTTAATCGGGTCCGCAACGACGGATTGGCCGAGCGATTTTACGAAATCCTCCTGGAGGCGGACCCTCGGATCAGACCGCTGTTTAATAATACCGACTTCAAACGGCAGAGAGATCTGCTCATCCATGCCATCGTGATGTTGATCGAGTATGCCGACGGAAAACCGCTGGGGGAAATGGCGATCAGACGGTTGGGTGAGCTCCACAGCCGCAGGAAAATGAATGTAACCCCGGATCTTTATCCGATCTGGGCGGACGCAATGATTGACGCGCTCGCCCAATTAGATCCTGAATTCTCTCCCGACCTCGGACAGAAATGGCGCAACGTCATGCAAAAAGGGATTGCAGTGATGCTCCAGATGAATTAGAGGTAACGCTCCTCGCCCGATGCGGCTCGGTTGACAGAATAGAGTAAATTAAGAGAGATCGGTCGGGATAACCTTGACAGAGAATGGATTCTCGTTTGGAACCAGATTTTCAACGAACATATTGTTGAAGAAGACTGCTGAGATAGACAATGTAAAGAGTCAAAAGTAATAACCCCCGTCTTTGTTCGACAAAAACCGCTCCGCATAGGAAAGATGAGCAAAACCGACGCAAGTCCAAACAGTAACGCGACTGCCACCTCGATCACCTTGACAGTGATAGGATGGTGACGGCCGCCACGGCAATAATGAAAAGACCATTAAAGATATTGCTGCCAAGAACCGTCCCCAGACTCACCTCATCGTGACCTCGAATCTTCGCAATAATGGCGGTTGCAAGCTCCGGCACGGACGTCCCGACGGCAACAACCGTCTTATGGACCCGGTTTAATGTTTCTTCTTTATGTGTCTTGAAATACGGCCCGCTCGGATCGGGGGAAATCACATTTTGTAAAACAGGCAGACTTACTTTTTTGGGAGGGAAGAATCGATCTCATAGCCGCTTCCGGACTGTTTCGCCCGATACATCGCTTCGTCTGCACGGCGGATGAGGGCCAGGGCCTCTTTGCCATGCTCGGGAAAGAGAACCATCCCGACACTGGCACAAACGAAAAGAGAACCTCCATCCAGGACAAAGGGCTCTTTAAGTGCCGTCAGAATTTTTCGGATCGCGGCGCGTCCCCCTTCACGGTTCACATTCGGCAATATCACGGCAAACTCATCTCCCCCAATCCTCGCGACGGTATCCGAGTCTCGGAGCGCCCGCTTCAAGCGCACGCCAACCTCTTGCAGGACGGCGTCCCCGGCCGGATGGCCCAATGAATCATTGATCTCTTTGAATCGATCGAGATCGATGATCAAAAGCCCGAAGGACCCCTTTTCTCTTGCGCGGCGAGGAGCGTATGGTTGAGCCGATCGAGGAACAGGGTCCGATTCGGAAGATTCGTCAGCGGATCGTGCGTGGCAAGGTATTCCAGATTGGCCGTTTGCATTTTGCGATCGCTGATATCCCGGGCGATGGTCGAGAGAAACTCGACCTCTCCCCCAGACGTTCGGTGGGCGAGGATCACTTGCGATACAGGCACCTCCCGCCCCGAGGGATCGATCAATGCCGTCTCGCCGCTCCACGATCCATGACGAATGGCCGATGGAATCGCTTCCCCGATAAGAAGCGTTCGGGTCCATTCCGGAACGACATCAGACAATTTAATCACAGGGAGGGGTCCGTCGGACGGAAGCCCCAGCAGCGTTCGACCGGTTTTGTTTAGATAAACGATCTCGCCGTCCGCATTGGTAATCGCGACCAAATCGGTGGTCTCTTCCAGCGTTGCGACCAACCGCATCCGCTCCTCCTCTAAGCGCATTCGCGGGGTGATATCTTTTCCCGTGGAAACATAGTGGACAATGGTCCCCTCCGCATTGATAAGCGGCGTGATCGTTTTCTCTTCGTAATAAATCGAGCCGTCTTTTCTCCGGTTAATCAGCACCCCTCGAAACACGCGCCCCGCTCGAATCGTATCCCAGAGCTGCTTGTAAAACGCCGCGTCCTGCTTTCCCGATTTGACCAGTCGCGGCGTTTTTCCGACCGCTTCCTGTTTGCTGAAGCCGGTCTGCTTTTCGAAGGCCGGGTTGACATATTCGATCCGGCCCGCAGGGTCGGTGATGACAACCGAATCGGCGGTCTGCTCCACGACGCTCGAGAGAATCTTTCCCTCGTTTTCATCTCGCCATATCGGTTCGATCCCCTTCTGCTCAGCCTGAACAGAAGATTCTTCGATGAGATCGACCTCCTTGAGAAGTCGTTCTCTTTTTGAATGTTTCTTCATGATGCGCGATCCTATTTTTTTATGCTGATCCGGTACTCATATTCAATATTTTCCCGCACCTCCCTGAAAAAGGGCAACCCCCCATATGGGGTATTGCGATGAAGACGTCCCTTCCGTTCTTTGCAATGAAATACCACTTTCGGGGGGTTGTCCCCGTCCCGCCGCCTGGGTCAAAATGGCAACAGGTGAATCGATGATCGATCCTTACGAGCATTAGAATCGTTGAACCTTCGAGAAAGGAAATCACATGAAAGAGCTGCAAAAAGAATCGATGACGATCTCCTGGACCGCCGGCGTCCAACTCGCCGCAGCGGTCCGCGGCCACCGGCTGATCATCGATCAGCCGAAGGAAGAGGGGGGCGACGATCAGGGAATCACGCCGGTGGAGATGTTCATCGCATCGCTCGGCGCCTGCATCGGCTACTTCGCCATCCGCTTCTGTCAACGTCATAAACTGCCAACGGAGGGACTCGGGGTGGCGGTGTCGTGGGATTACGCCGAGCAGCCGCACCGGATCGGGGCGATCAGCACGCGGGTCGATCTGCCGAAGGGGTTTTCCGCGGAAATGAAAGACCGGCTTCAGAAGGTCGTGGAAGGATGCACCATTCACAACTCGCTGACGCACCCTCCGCAGATTGCGGTCCGGCTGATGGAAGCAGGTTGATACCCGGCGGTTCGGGTGAGTAGAATGAACCAGGGAAGGAGAAATTAAATGCGACGGAGCTTACTCATTGGGTGGACGGCTCTTTTCTTACGGCGGCGCCAGCGGGTTGGGCCGTCGATGCCGCCCGGCTCTACGGCGACAAATGCGCCCCCTGCCACGGAGGCGGCGGCCGGGGAACCCAGACCGCCCCGCCCCACAAGGGCAACCCCTTCATCACTCAGGGAGAGCCCGAGGCGATCAAAGAGGTCATCTTGAAAGGGCGGCAAGGGGCCGAGAAAAAATACCCCGATATTCCGATTGAAATGCCGGGAGATCTGGTCACGGAGAAGCAGGCCGAGGCTCTGGTCGGTTACATGAAGGGGGCGCTCCAGACAAGCGAGGAGGGATTCCTTCGGAGCCGGTGCGCTCCCGGCGAACACCGCAGTCGCCATTGTGACCGGAGGGGAATGCATTGAGTGAAAAGGAGCGGCGGATGGAAAAGAAAAAACGAATGAACCGCTACATCCGATGGTTTAATGAGATCGGGATCAACGATGTCCCCCTCGTCGGCGGGAAAAACGCGTCGCTCGGAGAGATGGTCCGGGAGCTGTCGGCCCAGGGGGTGAAAGTCCCGAACGGATTCGCCGTCACCGCCGAAGCCTACCGTTATTTCTTGCTGGAGGCGAAGCTCGATCAAAAGATCGCGGAGACTCTCCGCGGCCTCGACACGCACAACATCGGCGATCTTCGCCGGAGGGGTCTTCAGATCCGCCAGGCGATCCTCTCGGCGGCCCTTCCCGCGGCTCTCGAAGAAGAAATCATTGCGGCGTATGACGACCTCAGCGAGGGGGCCCCCCACCCGCTCGATGTCGCCGTCCGAAGCAGCGCGACCGCCGAGGACCTGCCCGACGCCAGCTTCGCCGGCCAGCAGGAGACCTATCTCAACGTGCAGGGACACGCGGCGCTGCTCGACAGCTGCAAACGCTGCTTCGCCTCGCTGTTCACCGACCGCGCGATCTCCTACCGCGTCGACAAGGGCTTCGATTCGCTGAAGGTCGCGCTGTCGGTCGGCGTGCAGCGGATGGTGCGCTCCGACCTCGGCGCCGCCGGCGTGATGTTCTCGATCGACACCGAGACCGGCTTCCAGAACGTGGTGTTGATCAACGCCGCCTACGGCCTCGGCGAGAACGTGGTGCAGGGCGCGGTCAACCCCGACGAGTACTACGTCTTCAAGCCGACCCTCCTTCACGGTTTCCGACCCATTCTTCAGAAAATCGCCGGCAACAAGGAATTCAAAATGGTCTACGCCATCGGGGGCGGCAAGATGACGAAGAACATCCCGGTTCCGGCGGACGACCGGAGTCGCTTCGCGCTGACCGACGACGAGATCCTCACCCTCGCGCGCTGGGCCTGCGTGATCGAGGACCATTACAGCGCCAAAGCCGGACGCGACCCCGATGGACATCGAGTGGGCGAAGGACGGCGTGACCGGCGAGCTCTTCATCGTGCAGGCGCGGCCGGAGACGGTGCAGTCGCAGCGGGACCGGAATGTCATGGAGACCTACCGGCTCAAGAAACGGGGAGAGGTCCTCGCCACCGGCCGAAGCGTGGGGGAGAAGATCGCCACCGGCACCGCGCGTGTCATCAAGAATGTCTCGCAACTGCACCAATTCAACGCCGGCGAGGTCCTGGTCACCGACATGACCGATCCCGACTGGGAGCCGGTGATGAAGAGCGCGGCGGCGATCGTCACCAACCGCGGCGGCCGCACCGCGCACGCCGCGATCGTCAGCGCGCGAACTCGGCATCCCGGCGATCGTCGGCTGCGGAGCGGGCGACCGAGGTGTTGAAGGACGGCCAAGAAATCACCGTCTCCTGCGCCGAAGGCGAGACCGGCTTCGTCTACGAGGGCAACTCCCCTTCGACATCGACCGGATCGATCTCAACGGAATCGGCCGGCCGAGAACGAAGGTCATGATGAACGTCGGCAATCCCCAGGAGGCGTTCGGCCTCTCGTTCATCCCGAACGACGGCGTCGGCCTGGCGCGGCTGGAGTTCATCATCAACAACTACATCCGCGTCCATCCGATGGCGCTGCTCGACTACGACGAGCTGGAAGAGGCCGCGGTCAAGACCGAAATCGATCGATTGACCGCGGGCTATGCCGACAAGCCGCAATTCTTCGTCGACAAGCTCGCCGAGGGCGTGGCGACGATCGCCGCGGCCTTCTACCCGAACGCCGTGATCGTGCGGCTGTCCGACTTCAAGACCAACGAGTACGCCAACCTGCTCGGCGGCGAGCCCTACGAGCCGGCAGAGGAGAACCCGATGCTCGGCTTCCGCGGCGCCTCGCGCTACTATCACCCGACCTACCGCGACGGCTTCGCGCTGGAGTGCCGGGCGCTGAAGCGGGTGCGCGACGAGATGGGCCTGACCAACGTGGAGCTCATGGTGCCCTTCGTGCCGCACGGTGGACGAGGGCCCGCAGGTGCTCGCGGCGATGCCGAAGAACGGCCTGCAGCGCGGCGAGGACGGGCTGGAGATCTACGTGATGTGCGAGATCCCGACCAACGCGCTCCTCGCCGAGCAGTTCCCCGAGCTCTTCGACGGCTTCTCGATCGGCTCGAACGACCTGACGCAGCTGGCCTTGGGCGTGGACCGCGATTCGGCGATCGTGGCGCGATCTTCGACGAGCGCAATCCGGCGGTCAAGGAGATGATCGCCGCGGTCATCCGCGCGGCTAGCCAAAGAGCGGTCGGCAAGTACATCGGCATCTGCGGCCAGGCGCCCAGCGACTATCCGGAGTTCGCCCGGTTTCTGGTCGAGGAAGGGATCGACAGCATTTCGCTGAATCCCGATGCGGTGATGAAAACAACCCTGATGATTCTGGAAACCGAACGGGAAGAGGCCGCCTGACGGTGAAGTTTTGCTCCTTCCCGACTGGAGGAATGTGAAACGATACAAACGATTGGATCGCGAGCCTGATTCCGTTTCGCCCGACAAAGAAGCGGCCCCGGCGCTCGCCTTTTTGGGGGCGACCGGAACCGTCACCGGGTCGAAGTATCTCTTTTCGGCCGGCTCGAAAAACATTCTGATCGACTGCGGCCTCTTTCAAGGGTTCAAGCAGCTCCGCCTTCGAAACTGGGAAGCCCTTCCGATCGAGCCGAGGGAAATCGACGCGGTAATCCTCACCCACGCCCATCTTGATCACAGCGGCTATTTGCCGCTTCTGGTCCGGGACGGTTTCGCCGGGAGGGTCTATTCCACCCCGGCAACGCGGGACCTCTGCCGGATTCTTCTCCCCGACAGCGGCTATCTTCAAGAAGAGGATGCGGCGTACGCCAACCGCCATCACTTTTCCAAACATGCCCCGGCCCTCCCCCTCTATACGCAGGAAGACGCGGAGCGCTCGCTTCATTCGTTTCGGACCGTCGAATTCGGAAAGGCGTTCGATCTGGGAGAAGGATTGACGTTCCAATTCCTTCCGGCCGGACATTTGCTGGGCTCGGCACTCACCTCCCTTCAGTTCAACGGAACCTCGCTTCTCTTCTCCGGAGACCTGGGACGCCCGAACGATCTGCTGATGGCGCCGCCGTCGGTCATTCGGAAGACCGACTACCTCGTGATCGAATCGACCTATGGCGACCGCATTCACGATCCGGCCGATCCGCAAAAGATCCTCGCCAAGATCATCAACCGGACCGCCGCGCGGGGCGGGGTGGTCGTGATCCCCGCCTTCGCCGTCGGCCGCGCCCAGACCCTCCTCTATGCCATTCATCTTCTGAAAGAAGCGAAGGCGATCCCCGACCTCCCGGTCTTCCTCAACAGCCCGATGGCGATCGAGGCGACCGGCCTCTATTACGAGCACCTCGGCGAACATCGTCTGAACGAAGCGCAATGCCGGGCGATGGTCCGGACCGCGCACCTGGTCCACAGCGTGGAGGAATCGAAACGGGTAAACGCCCTCCGGGATCCGATGATCTTGATCTCGGCGAGCGGGATGGCGACCGGCGGCCGCGTGCTGCATCACCTGAAGACGTTCGCCCCGGACGAGCGAAATACGATCGTCTTCGCCGGATACCAGGCCGGGGGAACCCGGGGGGCCGCGATGGCGGCAGGGGCGAAGACGATCAAGATCCACGGCGAATATATCCCGATTCGAGCGGAGGTGATCGTCCTCGATCAGTTCTCGGCGCATGCCGACGCCGACGAAATTCTCGACTGGCTCGGCCGCTTCGCGGTCCCGCCGAAAGAAACCTTCATCACGCACGGCGAGCCGGAAGCGGCCGACGCGCTCAGACACCGAATCGAAGAAAAACTCAGCTGGCGCTGCCGCGTCCCGGACTATTTGGAGTCGGTGGAATTGGGATAACCCTTCCTGTGATGACGTGGTCATCCGCTCTCTCCTTCAACGATTGTCCATTCTGTCTACCCCCTTGAACACCCGGACATCCCTGTCGTTTGCCTCTTTTTAGCCCCCTTTTTAAACCTCTCGTAATTGCTTACAAAAAAGAAAAGTCGATGCCGCATCGGTCTGGCATCAATCCTGCTCTATCAAAAGGCAAGGGAGCGAACGGAGGGCAGGAAGACGGACCGATGGAGGGTTGCCCGGAAAGCGAGGGATTGACAAGGAAAGCTCCCCCCTCCATCCCACATCTACAGAAGGAAAGAGAGGAGGCGATAAGGTGAGACCGGCCGTGCGGAAAGGAATTCTGAGAGGGACGGGAATCGCACTTGTGCTGATCTTCCTTGCGACAGACGCAAACGCTGTCGCGGCGGAGAATGCTCCGCCGTCCATTCACGGCGAAACGGAATATTTGATCCTCCTGGACCCACTCGCCCAGACGAGGCGGGAGGAGGAAACGCTCCTCGGAACGATGAGAGAAACAGCAAAGGCGGCATCCCAGCCTCATGCCGAATACCTTCTCTACCAGGGGAGTCTTCATTTCGCCGAGCAAGATGCACGGTTGGCTCAATTAAAAATGGAAAAAAGAGAAACATTCCGAAGACTGGCCCTGCTGCAAGAGGCGACGGGTCGCTCCACCCGCCTCCTCTACGGATGGGCGGACGACTCCGCCGGCCGTGGTTCCCCCCCTACAGCGGGGCCCCTCTTCTGATGAAAAGATAAAGATAAGGAGAACGATCATGCGTGGAACAGACTATTGGATTGGGGGCAAAACACTTTGGGAGATGGATGCCTCGCATATGATGGAACGGGAAGTCATCTCCTTCACATCCGACGCTTCCTGCCATGACCTTGCGGAAGCAATGATCAAAGGACGCTTCGGCGGAATTCCGATTGTCGACGCCGAGAGACGGCTCATCGGGATCGTCACCGAATTCGACCTCCTCAACGCCCTGCTCGCCGGATTGGATTTAAGGGAAACCTCGGCGGGAGAGGTGATGTCGGAGCCGATCTGCATCACGGCGGAGATGGCGGCGGAGGAGATGATGGTTCTTTTTCAATCAGGCCATCTCATCCGTGTCCCGGTGGTCGATAAGGAGAACCGTTTAACCGGGATGGTCACCCGCCGGGATCTCCTGGCCGGTTATCTCGAATCGGCCTTGGGACCGCTCCCCGTATTTTAGAAGATTGCGGATCGGGAAAGAGATGAGAGACGTCCCGGCGGAACGTCTCTCATCTGCAATCGAATGGAGGAACCAGCCATGGAAAAGGTGAATAAAATTTTCGTGCCGACCGATTTTTCGTCCTGCTCACAAGCGGCGATCGCTTATGCGGTTTTTCTCGCGCAGCAGCTGAACGCGACGCTCCTTCTGACCCATATTTTAGCCCCGCTCACCTACCCGCTCGATTTTGCGCTGATCGAATACTCCGAATTTGATCGGGTGCAGGCCAGCCAGACGCTCGATCGGATCGCGCGCCCTTGGCAACAGAAAGGGGTCCAGATCGAGACCCATCTCTTCAAGGGAGATCCGGCCACGGAGATCGCCGATAAGGCGAAGCGTCTGGAGTGCGATCTCATCGTGATGGGAACCCACGGGAGAAGCGGCATGGCCCATTTGATGATGGGAAGCGTGGCCGAGCGGGTCGTCCGAACCGCGTCGATCCCGGTCCTGACCGTCCGGTCGCGGACAGAGAAAGAGGCGGAGAAAGTTCCCCAAGTAGAAAAGATCGAAGAACAAATGGCGGCAGCCGGTTCCTCGGGCAACTGGGGAATCATGATCTGATTTGAATTGGTCGCCGTAGGGGCGAGGCGGCGCCTCGCCCTGATCCGTCATTAAAAGAAGGGCGACCCATCGGCTCGCCCCGACGATAAATCGTTCTCGCCTTCCTGAAACATCAATTCATTCCCTTTCATTCCTCTTTCGCCGCATCATCTCATTCGATAGACCCCCCTCCCCCTTCTCTTCTACCGAAAATACCCTTTTCGGGCGAAAACACCCCTTTCGGGGCGTTGTGCCGCGCGCGATGATCCGGCAAAATGGCATCATGTTCAACAGAAGTGAAAGACGCTGAACTTCTTCAAGCCATTTAAGACAAGCGCAAAAAACCGACAACCGGGAATACATCGCCAAAGAGGAGAATCCGATGAGATGTTTGAGATGCCGGGGGATGATGGTGGAAGAGCGGGTTTTCACAATGGAAGGGGGGATCGCCATGGCGCGGTGCGTCTGTTGCGGCGACCTGATCGATCCGGTTGTGATCCGGAATCGATCGGTCCCCTGTCCTCCCGAGGCGCGGGGGGGAGGCACTATCGAATCGGGATCGGTTAGTCCGCTCGGCATACTAGATGCCGAGCGTTGCTCCGGAGAGGATTTTGGAGACGAGGGTGGCCCGGTTGTGAACGTCCATCTTTTGATAGATCTTCTTGAGATGTCCTTTGACGGTCAGCTCGCTGATGAAGAGCCGGTCGGCGATCTCCTTGTTGGCGTCCCCCCGGCAGAGGCACTTGACGACGTCCACCTCCCGGTCGGAGAGATCGAACGTCTCCTGAACTTTCTTCATATCGATGGTCCGTTCGCTCCCCTCTGCCTGGACCACCCAGCGGCTCTGAAGCTGAAGCGCCCGCTTCTCGATTGCGAGACGGACCGCTTCGATCAACTGCGGCAGATCGTCCTTCGACTTCTCAAGGTAATCGAAGGCCCCTTCCCTCCTCAAAGACTGGATCGCGGTCTTCATGGAGGCGTGGCTGGTCAGCATGATCGCAATGATATCGGGATCGATCTGTTTGGCCTCGTGCAAAACATCGATGCCGTTGATTTTTGGAAGATGGATATCGAGGATCAGAACGCCCGGGTGGGCAAACCGTTCGTGGAGAAAATCGACCGCCTCCTGACCGTCCCGGGCGATATGGAAGCGGATTCGAGATGCCCCCCTTCTTGAGGGAGCGCTGGATCACTTCGATGTCGGAAGGGCTGTCCTCCACCAGAAAGATCGGAATCGACTCTTTGTTGACGGTACTCATATGGGATATAATCCATCGAGAGGTGAACGATCATTCGAGATTATATTCTGGTTGTGAGCCGCTGTCAACGACGCGGGAGGGAGGGAAAAGATCATTGCCTTCCCCCCTTCCCTCTGCTATCATCCGGGCCGATTCGAGCGGCGCGGCAAACATCAAAAATTAAGCCGGATTCGTATGAACGACAGAGAAAAGACGAAAGAGCAACTTCTCGCGGAGATCGACCTCCTCCGTCGCCGACTGGCGCAGGCGGAGGAAACCGAGAGCACCCATCGTAAGGCGGGGTTGAAGTTTCAGCGCCTTTTGGAGGTGGCTCCCGATGGAATCATCATCGTCGATCGGGGCGGATTGATCACGCTGGTGAACGCCCAGGCGGAAAAGCTATTCGGCTATCTCCGGGAAGAGCTGCTCGGCCAGCCGATCGAGATCCTGGTGCCGGAGCGCTTTCGGGGGGCGCATGCCGGCCACCGGGAAAACTATCACACCCAGCCGCGGACCCGGCCGATGGGGGCCGGCCTCGACCTGGCGGGCCGCCGCAAAGACGGGAGCGAGTTCCCGGTGGAGATCAGCCTCAGCCCGATTGAAACAGAGGAGGGGGCCCGGGTCATCAGCATCGTCCGCGATATCACCGACAAGAAGGGGGCGGAACAGAAGCTGCGCGAGAAAATCCGCGAGATGGACGACTTCGTTCATGTCGTCTCGCACGATCTGAAGGAGCCGCTGCGGGGAATCGAGGCGTTCGCCGGATTCCTCGCCGAAGATTACGCTCATCTATTAGACGAGGAGGGACGCCGCTACGTTCAATTCCTCAAATCTTCCGCCGTCCGGATGAAAGACTTAATCCACGACCTGTTGACGCTCGCCTCGATTTCCCGAAAAGCCCCCGCGCAGCAGAAGATTGATCTCAACCAGGTCTTCAGGAAGGTCGAGGAAGATCTTTCTTATACAATCGAGCAGAAGAAGGTCCGGATTTCTCAGAAACATCCCCTCCCGACGGTCGTTTGCGATCCGACCCGGATGGGGGAGCTCTTCAAGAATCTTCTCTCCAACGCCGTTAAATTCAACATGTCGTCCGTTCCGGAGATAGAAATCGACCTCAAAGAGGAGAAGGGGTTTTATCTCTTTTCGGTCAAGGACAACGGCATCGGGATCGATCCCCGCTATCAGGCTCAGATCTTCGGACTCTTCGAGCGGCTCCATCCCCAGGAGGAGTTCGAGGGGACCGGCGCGGGGCTCGCCATCTGCAAGAAGATCGTCGAGGACTGCGGCGGGAAAATTTGGGTCGAGTCTGCGCCGGGGAAAGGAAGCACCTTCTTCTTTACCCTTCCCCAAAGGGACTCACGATAACATTCATTTTAAGTAGGAGCTGGAAGGCCATGTCGAGTCAAACGCTTCAACCGGTGAAGATCCTCCTGGTGGAGGACAATCTGCAGGATATCGAGATCGCCCGGCGCGCCTTCGCCAAAGGAAGGGTGAAGAACGAATTAATCGTGGTGAGAGACGGTCAAGAAGCGCTCGACTACCTCTACCACCAGGGCAAACACAAGGACCCCGCCACCTCTCCCCGCCCCGGCATGATCCTGCTCGACCTGAATCTGCCGAAGGTCGGCGGCATGGAAGTGCTCCAACAAATCAAAAAGGACGAAACCCTCAAGTCGATTCCGGTGATCGTTCTGACCGCCTCCCCCGAGAGGAGGATGTTGTGCGCACCTACAATTTGGGCGTCAACACCTACATCCAAAAACCGGTCGAATTCGACAACTTCATGCGGGTGGTCCACGCGGTTCAGGAGTACTGGATTGTCATCGCCTCGCTTCCCCCCTCCGGTTAGCCGTCAAAACCCCCTTTCGTGGGATTGCCGTCGATCCGTTCCATCGCACACAATGAGCTTACAATCACAAAAGGAGCGCGCCATGGGAAAAATTTCCGTTTCGGCTGCCTTGTTCGTTCTGACCTTTTTTCTTTTTAGCGCCCCTGCAGAGGCGAGGCACTTTAAGGTATACGGCTATCAAGGCCCCGACGCCGGAGAGATCGAACTGGTCTACTGGACCGACTACGTTGCCGCCTCGGACCACCCGATGGCCTTTTTCGGCGAAACCGTTGACCGCGAGGGGCTCTGGGCGCACACCTTTGAGATCGAATATGGGGTGACCGATCGCTGGACGATCGCCGGTTATGCCGATTTCGAGCAGCCCTCCGGGGAAAATTTTGAATATATCCAATGGCGGGGGGTGGTCGCCCGGTATCGTTTCTTCGAGAAAGGGGAGCGGTTCTTCGATCCGGCGATTTACCTCGAATATTATTTTCCCGATCCCGCCTATACCGGCGAAGCCAAAGAGCGAATCGAAGCCCGTCTCATCCTAGAAAAACAGATCGGTGCGACCGTCTTGAGGCTTAATCCGAAAGTGGAGAAGGTCTTGAGCGGCCCCGACGTGGAGGAAGGGCTCGAATTTGAATATGGCGCAAGTCTATACATGAACCTCACCCCGCAGGTGAGGCCAGGCATCGAGCTCTATGGAGGGATGGGTGAGTTCGTTAATTTCCAATCGTCCGACGATCAGCAACACTACGTCGTTCCGGCGGTCACCTGGAAGTTCCTTCCCAATGCCAGTTGGAATTTGGGGGTCGCGTTCGGCCTCACCGATGCAAGCGACGATGTGGTGGTGAAAAGTATTATCGAGGTGGGATTATAAACAGAGGAGGTCGCCATGAAGATTAATACAATTCTCGTACCGACCGACTTTTCAGAGCTCTCTAACGAAGCGGTCGACTATGCTTTCTCAATGGCCAAACGGATCGGCGCAAAGATGGTTTTTATGCACACCCTCGAATGGCCCGATCATCCCGATGAGATGACCCCGATGGCCGATGAGGGATACGCCTTCATGAAAGACCGCGGCAACGCCATGCTCCATGATCTTGTGGAGCAGGCCGAACTGGAGGCAAGCGCGCTGTTGGCCGACGGGGTCCCCTTTGTAGAGATCATTCAGGCGGCGCGGAAGCACAATGCCGATCTGATCATTATGGGGACACATGGACGGACCGGGTTCTCGCACGTCATGATGGGAAGCCAGGCGGAGAAGGTGGTCCGGCAGGCCCCCTGCCCCGTCCTGACGATCAAGAGCCCGCAGCATGTCTTCACGCCGGCCTGACGGTCGTATAATGAATGACCGATCGCTCCAATTCAAATGGACCGACCTCAACCGCCTGCGGACGATCGTCGGGGTCGTCTTCGAATCGGGGGGGACCTCCTCATTCAGCGATTGCGGCTGAAATACTTCATCCCCCCTTTGGTTTCGGCTCCGGGCCGTTTTTACCCGGCGTCCCCCGGAAGCCCCCCTGATGAAAATCGACGGGAGCGGTCCGATCCTCTCCCCCGCCCTTCTCCGATCGGTCCTGGAGCGATTGGGACCGACCTTCGTTAAGTTGGGACAGGTCTTGAGCATGCGGGCCGATCTCGTCGGCGAGCCCCTCTCCCGGGAGCTCTCCAAGCTCCAAAGCGACGTCGCGCCCTTTCCGTACGAAGCGGTCCGCCGGATCGTCACGGAAGAATTCGGCGCCCCCCCCGGAGGCGCTCTTCAAATCGTTTGAGGAGAAGCCGGTGGCGGCCGGATCGCTTTCCCAGGTCCATCGCGCCCTTTTAATCGACGGGACCGAGGTCGCCGTCAAGGTCCAGCGGCCGGAGATCGAGAAAATCATCCGGCAGGACATTCACCTTCTCTATTATTTGTCCCGTCTGGCGGAGCGCTTCATCCCGGAGTGGAACATCTACCGGCCGACCCGGATCGTGAAGGAGTTCGCCGACTGGACCCTGCGGGAGCTCGACTTCGAGGCCGAGGGACATCACGCCGAACGCTTCCGGGCAATCTTCAAAGAGAATCCGAACATCCACATTCCCCGGGTCTACTGGGAGTGGACGACGAAGCGGGTCCTCACGATGACCTTCTCGCATGGGGTCAAGGCCGACGACTTGGCGGGAATGGAGGCATTGGGAATCGATCGAAAACGGCTCGCCTCGATCGGGGTCGATGCTTTCTTCGAGCAGTTTCTGACCGCCGGGTTTTTCCATGCCGATCCGCACCCCGGCAATTTCTTCGCCACGCCGGAGGGGTCGCTCTGCCTGCACGATTTCGGGATGGTCGGTTATTTGGATGAGGAGGCGCGACGCATCCTGCTTCATGTCCTCCTCGCCTTCGTCAAAAAAGATATGGAGGGGTTCACCAAACACTTTCTCCGCCTGGCGTTGATCGACGAACGAAGCGACGTCGGCGGCTTCAAGAAAGATCTCTCCAACATCTTGAGCGAGTTTTTCTACTCGCCCCATCCGCCGAGCGCCGCCCGCGCCTTCTTCCGGGCGATCAATCAGGGAGCGCGAAACGGCATCCGATTCCCCTCCGACCTCGCCCTCTTCGGCAAGGCGATCCTGACCACCGAGGGGATGGGGCTTCTCCTTTATCCCGAATTCGACTTCAACCGGGAGCTGGAGCCGTTCGTCCAAAAAGCGTGGCAGGCGTATTGGAGCCCGCGCCGTCTGCTGCGGAGCGTCGAAACAGATCTCTTCGACCGGCTGGAACTCCTCAAAGGGTTGCCCGATCGCGTTGAAAAAGTGTTGATCAAGCTGGAGCGAGGCGAGATCGGCGTGAAGCTCGACGCCGGCGACCTCCATGGAATCAAGCAGGAATTCGACCGGCAAAACGACCTTCGGATCTTGGGCCTGGTCCTGACGGCTATCTCGGTCGTCACCCTCGGTCTTTTTTATCTCGAAGGGAAACGGCTCCTCTTCGGCCTCTCCCTCAGCCACCTCAGTGCGGCGCTTTGGGGAGTGCTCTTCGTCTGGTTTCTCTCCCGGCTCAGACAGGCGCCCCTGCCGTGAATAAGATAAAACACGTTTATCTCTTCCCCTTCCGCCTCCCTCCTCGGTGCCCTTGCAAAACGCCCCCTTTGGGGTGTTGTCGCCGCCTCTTCATTCGGTCAGAATAGGCTTACAAAGGCGACGATGAACATCACCGCCAAATCAGACAAGACGGAAAGGACCCTTTGCTTCTGGAGGAATCGAAATGAAGAAGATAAAGAGAATTTTCATTGCGACCGATTTCTCGGACACCTCGAAAGAGGCATTCAATCAGGCGGTCCAACTCGCCCGGCAAATGGAGGCGACCCTTCTTTTAGCCCATGTCATAGAGCCGATAGACATGGCCGCCTCTCACCTCGAACCGTTCGGCTTTCTTGAACTGAGGCTGCAACAGAGGCTCGATCGGATGGTTCAGCCGGTGAGGGAGGAGGGGCTCTTGGTCGAAACCCACCTTCTCAAGGGGGATCCCGCCGCTGAGATCATCAAAGCGGCGGGGGATCTTCAATGCGATCTCATCGTGATGGGAACGCACGGCAGAACGGGGGTACCGCGCCTGTTGATGGGGAGCGTGACGGAGCGGGTTCTTCGCACTTCTCCCGTCCCCATCGTAGCGGTGCGGCAGCCGATGGCGGCCGAGAGGGAAAAAGTAGAGGCGGAAGAGACGACCGAGGCCGCTTGAAAGCTGCCCGGGAAAAACGTCCTTCACATGAAAAGGAGAAAGTGATGATTCCCCTGGTGGAACGATTCATGACGACGAAAATCAACACGATCGACGCTGAGCAAAACATCGCGGAAGTGGCGAAGGAGATGGCGAATCATGGGATCGGAAGCCTCTTGGTGACGCGCGAAGGGGCGTATGTCGGAATTGTCACCGAGGCCGACGTTGTTCGAAAGGTAATCTCAAAACAGCTTGACCCCGCCGGCATTCTGGTCTGGCAGGTGATGCAGTTCCCCCTCATCACCATCGAGGCCGACAAAACAGTGATGGAGGCGAACGACTTAATGGAGTCTGAAAAAATTCGCCACCTCGCCGTCACCCGCGGAGGAGAGGTGATCGGCATTTTCTCCGTCCGGGACCTTCTCCGCCCCCTTTACATGGAGGAGATGGCCGGGTTCTTTCTCGGCGCGCCGGAGTAGAGGCCGCGACCGGTTTGAAAGGGTCTTGCGTTCATCCGATCTTGGAATGTATTATCTCCCTATTGCACCGACAATGGTGTGGACCTCACCCCTCATGCAGGAGAACGGATGTCGGAGATCACACGGCGCAGCTTTTTCGGAAAGGCCATCGCGGCGATTACAGGATTAATCGGACTCGCATTGGGGATTCCCCTCTTCGGCTACGCCGTTCTTCCGACCCTCCGAAAACGGGAAGAGCCCTGGTCGGAGGTCGGACCGCTCGATTTGATCGAGCTCAACCGGCCGAAAGAGCTCGAGGTGGTTCGCTCCTCCTCCAGCGGCTGGATGAAGAGCAACACCGTCCGGTCGTTCTGGGCTTACAAAAAACCGGACGGCGAGGTGGTCGCCTTCTCCCCCATCTGCACCCATCTCGGCTGCGGTTATCGATGGTCCGACGCGGATCGGCAATTCCTCTGTCCCTGTCACAACTCGGTTTTTGACCTGGAAGGGAAGGTCCTCGCCGGTCCCGCCCCCCGTCCGCTCGACACCCTTCCGACGAAAATCGAAGGGGATCGGCTCTTCATTCTCTACCAGGAATTCAAAGCCGGTCTTCCCAAGAAAGAGGCGATCTGATGAATCGGGTCTTCTCCTGGCTCTCCGACCGTCTCAAATTGCCGCCGATCCTTCATCACCTCCTCGATGAAGCGATTCCGGGGGGCGCCAGCTGGATTTATATCTTCGGAAGCGTCACCCTTTTTCTCTTTCTGTTGCAGGCGACGACCGGAACCTTTCTCGCCCTCTACTACGCCCCCACCCCCGACCACGCTTACGAGAGCGTGAAGTTCATCCAGGAGGAGGTCCCGTTCGGCGCGTTTGTCCGGGGACTGCACCACTGGGGGGCGAGCGCGATGATGGTGGCGATCGGCCTTCACATGCTCCAGGTCTTTCTCTATGGCGCTTACAAACCGCCGCGGGAGCCGATGTGGATCGTCGGTGTCTTTCTCTTGATCCTCACACTGACCTTCGGCTTCACCGGTTATCTCCTCCCCTGGGATCAGAAAGCCTACTGGGCGACGCAGGTCGGGATCAATCTGGTCGGGAGCGTCCCCTGGATCGGCGGAACCCTCGCGCGGATTCTCCGCGGCGGGGCGGAGCTGGGCGCCTTGACCCTCAGCCGGTTCTTCGCCATCCATACCCTCTTTCTTCCCTGGCTGATTATGTTCTTGATCGCCGGACATCTTTTCATCCTTCGAAGGGTCGGTCCGGCCGGGCCCTGGGACAAAGCGCGGGCGAAGCGGATCTCGGAACCGTTTTATCCGAGACAGGTCTTCATGGATGCGGTGGCGATGGGAGTTGTTTTCCTCGCGTTGATCGTTCTGGTCAATCTCTTCCCGGCCCATTTGGGCGATCCGGCCGATCCGACCGACACCACCTTTCGTCCGGTTCCGGAGTGGTATTACCTTTTTTATTATCAACTCTTGAAATACTCCGAAGGACCGTGGGAACCGGTCGTCACCTTCGTCCTCCCGGTCCTCTTCTTCGCGATTCTCTTTGCCATCCCCTTTCTCGGCCGAAAGCGGGAGCGGTCGCCGGCGCGGCGTCCGATCGCGATCGGCGCCGGGGCGCTCTTTTTGGTTTTCGTCTTCACCCTTCTCGGTCTGGCGATGAAGGAGACCGCGGCGTTGAAGAAGACCGATCCGGCGGTCGAGCGAGGCCGTGCGATTTATGCCAAGCTCGCCTGCGCGGGATGCCATCGGATCCACGGCCAGGGGGCGCAGGTGGGGCCCGATCTCTCCTTCGTCGGCGATGCGCGCGACCGCGATTGGTTGATCGCCCACTTCAAAAATCCGCAGGCGCTGGTCCCCGGCTCGATCATGCCGCCGACCCGTCTTCCCGAACCGGAGCTGGAGGATTTGACGCAATATATGCTGAGCTTGAAAAAAGGCTAAAGAAAATCGTGAGAGCCGGCCGGTGAAATCATCAATTTTATCTTGAGTGGAGGAGTCAGATGCGAAACCGATCTCTTTTGATCTTTACGTTATTGGCGCTCTTTTCGATCTTCGCGGAGAACGCCTCTGCCGCCGACGCGGCGAAAATAAAACAGGGGGAGAAGCTCTTTGCCGAGCGCCAGTGTACCGCCTGCCATGCGATTCAAGGAAAGGGAGGACCGGTCGGGCCCGATCTCACCAAAGTCGGAAGCCGCCGCGACGAGGCGTGGCTCAAGAAATTTCTTCCCGATCCGAAGTCGGTCGCCCCGGAGACAATGATGCCCCCCTTCCGCGGAACGAAGGAAGAGCTGGATGCATTGGTCGCTTACCTCCTCTCGCTGAAGTGAGGAGGGAAAGAGGCCGAGCCTGCCTTGAAGATTTCCTGTCCGACTGTTCAGATTGTCCGGCCGGTTAGTCGAATTGGACAACGGCCGCCCCCTTCTCCCAAAATAAAAAAGGGATTCACTCTTCCAACGCGTTATATTCCTTGAACAATCGGCTTCTGATCGTATCGGACCCGCTCGGCATCTTCTTTGCTCTTTTATAAGTTAGATGGGATGGAAGGTCCCAGCGTCGATCGGTAGGAGAAAAAAGGAGGGAAGGGAGATGAAATCAAAACGGGGTCATCGGCTCGGCGTGGCGGGATTGGTGATCGTCTTCTTCTTTCTAATCGGCTTTGTGGCTGCGCTTCAGCCGGAACCGGTTCCAGAGGAGGAGGTGGTCTTCGCCCAGGCAGCGCACCTGAACAACCGGGGGGTGGAGCTTTATCGACAAGGAAAAATCCAGGAAGCGCTTTCAAATTTCATCGTCGCCTCGGAGATGGACGATACATTCTGGCAAGGTCACTACAATTGTGCGGTGGCGTTGATTGCGATGAAAAACCTGAAGGAAGCGCTCCATCATCTGGAAATGTCGATGGAGATCGACCCGGAGAATCCGGTCTCCCGGCGTCTCTACGAAGATCTTTACTGGAGAGTCGAAATGATCGTCTGAGGGCGGTCGAGGCGATCGGGGCAAGAGTTGATCTAGATCAACTCTTGCCGTGATTTATATCATTGTTACGAAAGGAGGGATCAGATAGTGTGAAATTATCAAAGACACAGGGCCATCACCGTGAACGAGTCCGACTTCAGGAACGATCCTCACCCCGTTTTAGATGGAATCGCCGACCCGATTATCGTGATCGATCGGGACTTCAACCTGACCTATGCCAATAAGACGGTCCGGGGAAGAACAGCCGGAGCGAGCCCGACCGGACAGAAGTGTTACGAAGTCCTCCATGGAAGAAACCACCCTTGCGATCCCTGCCCCTGCCTTCAGACATTCGAGACCAATAAACCTTACCGTGTGATCCGCAAGACCGAATCGACGGAGGGGGAAGCCCCGTCCTCAAAGAATTTCGATCTTACCCTATTTTGGATCAGGAGGGGAAGGTCATCCGCACCATTGAAGTGATTCAGGAGCTCTCCCCTGCCGAAGCGCCTCCCTCCGAAGAGAACACCCCTGCACGAAAACGGAAAGCCCCCCCGCCGAGGAACGCTCCTTCTGCGGCATGATCGGGGGGAGCAAAAAAATCAAAGCGCTCTTTCAGATGATCCGGCTGATCGCCCCAAGCAATGCGACGATCCTGATCTACGGCGAGAGCGGCACCGGCAAGGAGCTGGTCGCCCACGCGATCCACCAGAGCAGCCCCCGGCGCGATCGGCCCTTCGTCGCCATCAACTGCGCGGCGATCCCCGAGACGCTGCTCGAGAGCGAGCTCTTCGGCCACGTGAAGGGCGCCTTCACCGGCGCCATCCAGAACAACGAAGGGCTCTTCGAGGAGGCCGACGGCGGCACGCTCTTCCTCGACGAGATCGGCGACACCAGCTTGGCGTTGCAGTCGAAGCTGCTGCGGGTGCTGCAAGAAGGCGAGGCGCGGCCGGTGGGCGGCAACCGGAGCATCAAGGTCGACGTGCGGGTGGTGGCCGCCACCAACAAGCCGCTGAAGGAGGCGATCGCCCGGAAGAACTTCCGCGAAGACCTCTACTACCGGCTGGCGGTGATGCCGATTGTGATTCCCCCCTTCGCGAGCGGCCGGATGATATCCCGTTGCTCGCCGAACACTTCATCGAAAAATATGCCCTCCCGAACGGAAGAGGCCCGATGTATCTGTCGGGAGAGGCGTTGAGCCTGTTGATGAAATTTCACTGGCATGGGAACGTCCGGGAGTTGGAGAACGTCATCGAACGGGGGGTTCTCGTCTCCCCCGGCCTCGAAATCCTTCCCGAATCGTTCCTGATCGACGAAGAAATCCCGGTCCCTTCCTCCCCGTCGATCCCCCTCTCCATCTCACGAGATGAAGCGGTGCTGAAGGTGGAAAAAGATCAGATCATCGACGCGATCAAAAGGCACAAAGGGAATAAGTCGCTCGCCGCCCGCTCCCTCGGCATCGCCCGCGCCAGCCTCTACAACAAGATCAAACGGTATCAAATCGATCGCTGACGTCGTCTCCTATCCACCTGGTTCCCCAACGTGACCGCCGCCTTCTCTTCTTCGACCGATCCCGACCGGTCGACTCCGGGAGGTTTGTCAGAAAAATCTGAGAACGATCATGGGTGATCTGATTGTCTCAATTCCACGATCAAAACAAACTCCGACAAAACAGACTCCGAATGGAAAGGAAGGAAAAACGTATGTTCTGGATGATTTTAATTTGGATTCACATTTCGGCGGCGATGTTTTGGATCGGGGGAATGCTCTTCTTTTCCATCGTCCTCATCCCCTCTCTCCGGAAGATGCCTCCCGCGGATCGAGCGGGGCTGATGAGTGAAATCGGGAGACGTTTTCGTCTCACCGGCTGGACCGCGCTGGGGATTCTCCTGGTCACCGGCCTGCTTCGTGTTTATCATCTTGGACTTCCCCTACGGATGGAAGGCTGGTTCGGGATGAAGTTGGCCCTGATCGCATTGATGATCTCGTTGACCCTTCTTCATGATATCGTCCTGGGATCGCGATCGATCCGAATCAGCCGATCCACGGCGGCGCCTCACCCGCTCCAACGGACCGTCCGGTGGATGGCTCGATTGAACCTGTTGGTCGGCCTCTTCATCGTCCTGGCGGCGGTCTATCTCGCCAGAGGATATTAGCGAGGCGAGATCCTGCGGCGGGCTCCTTACCTGTCCAATCCGGCGGGCCGGTTGTGACCAAGACATTGGACAGTTGGACAGCGCCGCCGGACCACCCTCCTCCTCCCATTCCCTGAAAAAATTCAAATCCTCCTGCATTTGGGCCTTTTTCAAACGCTTCCGTGGGAGGCATGTCTTTTGCTCTCGGAGAAATATTGTTCCGAACCGCAATAAAGGACAGCCGACGGGGTGTATTCCACCGAGCAATCCACATCCTGCTGAAACGTAGATCCAAAAAGAAAACCTACAGGGGGAGAGATTATGAACATCGTACGAAAGGATCTTTGGAGGGCGGCGTCAATGGCCCTCTTGTTGATTCTATCGGGAAAAGAAGGGGCCGTCGCCGGGGGAGACCATACCCACCCCGAGGCGCAGCCGGTCGCTTCGTCCGGATGGGAAGAAAAGCTGAAAGAACAGATTGCGCGGGAAGACCAAGCGGAAGGCCGCGCCGGCCATTCAGACCGGGTCGATGCGGCGATGAACAAATTGATGGATGAAATCTCGAAGGGAATGAAACAACATGGGGAGCATGCCGGGGGATCGGGACCCTTCGAGGGAATGAGCATGATGCAGCAGATGGACCGGAGCTACTTCCTCGGCCCGGCCAGCACCGGAGAGAGCGTGACCGACGGGGGCCGTTGCCCCAAGGGCGCCCCGGTGAAAGAGTATGACATCTCCGCCATCAACGTCGAGATCACGCTCAATCAGTGGCTCGACTATCATCCCGGTTACATGTATGTCCTCACCGAAAATGAGGCGAAGGTCCGGGCGGAAGAGAAAAAGAATCGCGAAGCACGTGAAAAAGAAGGTTACGATCCGGGAGCGGTGACGACCGGTCTTCAAGGAGACATGATCCAGCCGTTGAACATCCGGGGCAACCAGGGAGATTGCGTCATTATCACCCTCCGGAACAAACTCGACGGTGAAGATGTCGGCCTTCATATCCACGGCTCCAGCACGATCGTGAAATCGACCGGCGCCCCGGCCACCGCGGCCAACCCCGACTCGAACGTCAAACCGGGAAAGAGCCAGACCTTCGAGTGGTATATCCGATCCGTTGAGCAAGAAGGGGTTCATATGCTCCACAGCCACGTCGGCCGGGAGCAGGCAAGCCTCGGAATGATCGGATCGTTCATCGTCGAGCCGATGGGGTCGAGCTACATCGACCCGCTCACCGGCAAAGAGGCCAAGAGCGGCTGGCAGATGATGATCACCCACCCGAACAAACCTGATTTCCGGGAGTTCGTGATCTTCTACCATGAGATCGGCGACGAGTCGTTCCGTCCATTGAATCGCAACGGAGAGATGATCCCGCAGCGCGACCCGAACACCGACGCCTACCGACCCTCCGCCCGCGCCATCAGCTACCGGAGTGAGCCGTTCGGGGTGAACAACCTCGCCCTTCAGGAAAAGTACTTCCACTTCGAGGACGAGTCGCTCTCTTACAGTTCCTACACCTTCGCCGATGTTCCGACCACCATTCCCCGGTCGTATATGGGCGATCCGGTCAAGTTCCGTCTCGTCCACGGCGGCGGCGAAGTCTTCCACTCCCACCATCCTCACGGCGGGACGATCCGCTGGCTCCGTCAGCCGAAGGCCGACGGAAAAGAGAGCTTCCTTCTCACCGCGGCCGGAGACGGGCCGGTGAAATTCCCGGAAGTCCGAACCACCTCCGACCGGGTTGACGTCGAAGTCATCGGACCTTCCGAAGTCCTCGACCTTCAGACCGAGTGCGGCGGCGGGCTCTGCCAGCAACTGGCGGGGGATTTCCTTTTCCACTGTCACGTGGCGCACCACTATGTCGCCGGGATGTGGGGCTACTGGCGGAATTACAACACCCTCCAGGCGGGGAATTATCCCTTGGGCAGCACCGATGTGATGCCCCCTCTGGCGGAACTCCCCGACCGGAAGGGACGGATGAAGCCGGCCGTCACCTCCGACAAGCTGGTCGGCAAGACGATGGACTGGTATGACAAGAAGTGGAACGTCACGGCGGCAAAAACAGACTTCTCCAAACCGATCGCGGATGTCTCGATCAAAGACTGGGTGAAGATGATGCTTCCGCCGGCGGGCCAGCCGGGTCACACCTCCGACGAGAAGGGGCAGATTGCCGCTTATGATGCCACCGTCTGGGATTGGGCCTGGGAAGGCAACAAGGCGCTGGGAGAGCCGGAGGCGACCGGGAAATTCGACTTCCCGAAGTATAAATCGCCGATGCCGGGGAAACGGCCTCCGATCCTCTTTGAGGAGAAGACCGGCAAACTCGCCTGGCCCCACTTCAAGCCGCATTTCGGAAAGCGGGTGCCTTTCGCCCGCCATCATGGTCCGGCCCCTTGGCTGGAGCCGATTCATATGGACAAAAACACAGGGTCGGTCGGCGCCGAGCCGGGCGGGTTAGGCGCGCCGGGCGAGGAGACCAACCAACCGGCCAAACCGGGCGAGCAGGGGCGTTGGAGTCTCTGCCCGGAGAGCGCAGGAAGAAAGCAGTTCACGATCCACTTCATTCAGACCCCGATTCAGTTGACCAAAGGGTTGGGGAGCATCAAACCGGTCATGGATCAGAACGGGCTTCTCTACGTCCTCAAAGAAAACGAGGACGAAGTCCGGGCGAACCCGGCGGGGGAGAAGACGATCCCGCTGGTCTACCGCTACAACGTCTATGACTGCGTCGACGTCATCTTGAAGAGCGAGTGGGAGGACAACGACACCACCAACTTCCAGATGTCGAAGATAAACATCCACCCACACTTCATCCAGTTCGACAACCAGGCGTCCGACGGCGTGATCAGCGGCTTCTCCTACGAGCAGTCGGTCCGGCCGTTCACCCAGATGAAGAAGGACAAACACAAGGGAATGCCTGTGCCGATGAACGCCCTCTTGACCGAAGATGTCAAGGCGGGGGCAACCACCATCAAGATCAAGATGCCCGAAGGGGCGACCCGTTTCCATGTCGGAACCGATCTGATGGTCGGGATGGATGAGGTGAACACCTCGGAAGTCCGCTGGATCAAGGCGATCGACGGCGATACGATCACTTTCAGCGATCCGTTGAAACATGCTCACAAGAAGGGAGAGATCGCCTCGGTCGAATACATCCGCTATCGCTACTGGGCGGATGCCGATTTGGGAACAGTCTTCTGGCACGACCACGCCTTCGGCGCCACCACCTGGCCGCACGGCGGGGTCGGCGCGATGATCGTCGAGCCGTACGGATCGACCTATCATGATCCGAAAACCGGCGCGCCGATCCGGAGCGGACCGGTCGCCGATATCCATGGCACCGAGCCGATCGGGTACGGGGTCAACGGCAGCTTCAGAGAGTTGATCGTCATGCCGCATGACACCGTGCCGCACACCGCCCAGGTGGTCACCGAGGGAAATCCCCCCGGCCAGACCCTCCAGGTGGCGATCGACGCGGGGCAAACCCTGTCGTTCCAGATGCCGTATGATCTCGATTTAACCGCCGCAAAGATGCTCAACGGCGGCACCCACACCACCGGCGGCGGCTTGAACTTCCGGGCCGAGTCGGTGGCGCGGCGTCTGAAAAACAACGCGGATCCTTCCTTGATCTTCTCGAGCAAGGCCCACCAGGATCCGAGCACCCCGATGCTGCGGGCCTATCTGGGAGACACCCTCGTCTTCCGTCTCCTCCATGTCATGATGAATGAGACCCACGTTTGGCACCTCGGCGGCCACGCCTTCCGGACGGAGCGGTATGCGGAGCATTCCGACCTGAAGAACGCCTGGCATGTCGGGATCGCCGAGCGGTATGATCTCGTCACCAAGGCGGGAGGGGCGCAGCAGATCGCGGGGGATTACCTCCACTACAACGGCCGGGCCTCTCACCTCTCGGAAGGGAGCTGGGGGATTGTCCGGGTGTTGGACCAAGAGGTCAAGGACCTTCAGAAACTCCCCGGCACCGGGGAAATTCCCCAATCGGCCAAGTCGGTCTGTCCGGCCGATGCTCCGGTGAAAACCTTCAACGTCATCGCAGCCGATCGGGCGCTCAAATTCAACAACAAGGCTCCCGACTTCATCGAGGTCGACTTCGACCGCAAGCTGCAAGTGGCGAATCCTTCCGGCAAGATCTTCATGCTCGAAGGGGAGAAGGCGAAGGTCGCCACCGACGGCGCGCAACCGATGCCGTTGACCCTCCATGTCAACGTCGGCGACTGCATCAAGGTCAACCTGAAAAACGAGATGAAGAAAGACAAAGTCTCGTTCAGCGCTGACATGCTGGCGTTTGACCCGAAAGACTCTCACGGGGTGAACGTCGGGAACAACCCGGGCGATCAGACGGTCGCCCCCGGCAAGAGCCGGACCTACACCTTCTACGCCCATCCGCAATACGGGGAGACGGCGGCGCTGGTGTGGGATTGGGGGAATTTCATCAACAACGTTCGAGACGGCCTCTTCGGGGCGATCGTGGTGGGACCGAGAGGTTCGAAGTACCGCGATTCGGTGACCGGAGAAGATGTGTCGATGAAAAACGCCTGGCAGGTCGATGTGATCGTCGATCGGTCGCTTCCGGAAAATGCAAATCGGTCCGACTTCCGCGATGCATCGCTCTTCTTCCAGGATGAGGACAACATCATCGGGACCTCCTTTATGCCGTACATTCAGCAGATCGGAGGACTCACCGGGGTCAATTACCGAAACGAGCCTTGGATGTACCGTGAAGAGCAAGGGTGCGAGATCGGTCTGATGTTCACCCCCTGCGTCGCAGGGGAATCGGATCCGGCCACCCCGACCATCATGGCGCATGCGGGTGACCCGGTTCGGATCCATGTCTTCGGCGCTTTCAACGAACAGAACCAGGTGTTCAGCATCGAAGGACATGAGTGGCCGCTGAAGCCGGACATGGAAGGGGCCGATATGCTCAGCTCCAGCGAGTTCGGCTCTTCCCAGAACATTGATGTCTTCATCAAGCAAGGGGCCGGCGGTCCGTTCCACCTCCCCGGCGTTTACGTTTGGCAGAATCACCGGATGCCGTACGCGGCCGCCGGACAGTGGGGATACATGAAAGTCCTCCCCGCTGGGGATCGAAAGATCCAACCGCTGAACGGCGGCGCCGGAGTGGGATCTAAAACGGCGGAGCTTCCCGATCCGGAGGCTCCCGAAACCCTCTCTCAACAGGGGGATGTTCCGGGACCGCTCTCCATGCTGGAGCGGTAACGCTCTCCAAAAAAATGGGGCAGGAGGTCAACCTCCTGCCCCATTCCTTTCTGATGGAGGAATCTGAACCGGTGAGCAAAAAAATTGTGATTGGGCTGTTTCTCTTTTTATTTTTGATCTCTCCCTCCTCCCCTCGTATGCCTACGACGAGATGGAGGTGAGCAACGGCGGGACCCTTATTGGAAAAGTCACTTTAAACGGCCCGAAACCGCCCGTCCGCGTTTTCCCGCTGGTCCTCTATCCCTTCGGCCCCTTCTGCAAGATGATCTCCGACGGCGAGGGAAACGTCATCGTTCAAGAGTTTATTATCGGCTCCGGCGGCGAGATGCAGGATGCCGTCGTCGCCGTCGTCGATGTAGAGAAAGGAAAACCTTTTCCCCCGATCCGGCCCCAGTTTGTCTCCGAGAACTGTATGTTTCACCCTGTTGATATCGCTCCAAGCGATCACACTTACCTGGACAAAGAGGGACGGACCCATCATGAGCATCCCCTGGTCCGGGTGATCCAAAACCACCAGCCGATTTCGGTAGTCAACCGCGACCCGGTGATCCACAACGGCCAGATCTTCCAAAACGAGCGGGGAAACATCATCCTCAACTTCCCCCTCCCCGTCTCGAACGAGCCGAGGGCGGAATGATCCGTCTCGATCCTGGAAAACGGATCACCCAGATGATCTGTGGGATGCATGAGTTCATGCAGGGTTGGATGTTTTCAGTCGATAACCCTTACTACGAAATGACGAAAAAGGACGGGCTCTTCAAAATCGACCACCTTCCGCCGGGGCGTTATCGGGTCATCGCCTGGCATCCGCATCTGAAGCCGATTGAGAAAGAGATCACCGTCTCGGCCGATGAAACGGTCGAATTGGACTTCGCGTTCGATGCGGCCACGGTCAAACGGCCCGAATACGAACAGCAGGAAAAGTTCCGAATCGGACCGGAAGCGCTCCCTCACGAACACCTGACCGGCGATAAAGAGAAGCTTTTCATTCAGGAGTGATTCGTCCATGAGCAAATCGACGCGAATAGAAAGAAGTAGATTCTTGGAGATCGTTCTCGCGCTTTTCACTCTTCTCGTCCTCTTCGAGGGAAAAGAAGGGTGGGGGTATGAGGAAAGCCGGGTGACCGAGGGAGGAACCCTCACCGGAAAAGTTCTCCTGAAAGGGACCCCGCCCCCGGCGCGGATCTATCATCTGATCTTCTCCCCAAACATCGATTTCTGCGGAAGGATCTCCGACGGAAAAGGGAACCGGCTCTTGAAAGAGTTTCGCACCGCGCCCGACGGCGGGTTAGAGAATGTGGTGGTCGCGGTTGTCGGCGTCGAGCGCGGGAAGCCGTTCGACTACACGCCGGAGCTGACGATCGAAAACTGCCGGATCGGCCCCTTCGTCACACCGGTCCGGAACAACCATCGGGTCACCCTCATCAACAAAGACTCGATCGCGCACGACGTTCAGGGATACACGCTCAAAGACGACTACACCTTCGCGATGTTCAACAAGCCGCTCACCCCGGAGACAATTGCCACAAAAGAAATCCGCCTTCGAAAGGGGCACTATATTTTTCGGACGCAGTGCGGGGTGCACGATTTCATGCAATCGTGGGGGATGGCGGTCGGCAACCCCCTACTTCGCCGTGACCGGCGCCGATGGACGCTTCACGATCCCCGACCTGCCGCCGGGAGAATACGACGTGATCGCCTGGCATCCGCACGCGAAGGTGCGCGCGGGGTCGGTTAAGATCGCGCCGAATGGAACCGCGGAACTCGACTTCACCTTCGACGCCGACGAAATCGACATCCCGCTCCACGATCTTCAGACGCAATTCCGGTTGGACACCGCCCTTCAGCCGCGCCATCTGACGCCGCCGAGCGTGGAGCTTCAGCGGAACTAAGGACTGCGGTTCATACCTTCGCGTCGGCCTTTCGACCGAAGTTGATTCGAATATGACGGGGGCACTCTCAATATGTTTCAATGTGTCTGGTCCGATGCAAGGAGAGAATGGATGGAAGAGAGCAAACCGAAGAGTCATAGGATCGAAGAGAGCGACGGCCCGACACACCTTTTAAAAGAGGAGCACCAGGCGACGCTGCTGAAACTGGAGTTGATCGAGCGCTCCCTCAGCTACCTTCGCAAGCCCGTCGAAGAGACCCTCCCCGATCGGGTGGAGATCGAGAAGACTCTCTTAAGAGATCTGGCCGTCGCCCTGGAGAAGGAGATCGGTCCGCATTTTCGGAAGGAAGAAGAGGCGCTCTTCCCCGTGCTCGCCGAATACATCGGCAAAGAGTACGGCCCGATCGAGATGATGGTGCGCGAGCATGAGAAGATTCGAGCGGCTTTCTTTACCTGGAAAAAAGCGCTCCCCTCTTTTTGCCGGAGCATCACGCCGATCGACGAGGGGATCCGCAAAGCGGTCCTCGATCCGGGGCTTCGGATCGTCCACCTCATCAGGCTTCACATCAACAAAGAAAATCAGGTTCTTTTTAAGCTCTCCGAATCCTCTTTGACGGAAGAGGAAAAAAAGAAGGTGACGGCCCGGATGCACTCCATCACCGAAGCGTTACGGGGGTAGGAATGTTAATCGGAGAGCTGGATCAGCTTTTCCTCGTCGGTAATGTGAATCTTCCTTCCGTCCATCCGGATCAGTTTTTCTTTCTTCAAAAGCGCTAAAAGGCGAACCACCGTCTCGGGCTCGACACCGATCATCTCGGCCAGCTCTTCCCGTTTTAACTCAAGATCAATCGCGATATCCCGGTCGCGCCTCGCCCCATGTTTTCGTCCCAATGTAAGAAGTGTCTCCGCCAGCCGCTCCTTGGCACTCTTGAAGAGGATCTGCCGGGTCCGCTCCTGAACGTTTTCGACCTCCCGGCTGAGGGTTTTGATCAGGTTCATGGCAAGGTGGTTGTTCGATTTCAACACCTCCATAAACGCGTCCCGGTAAAAGAAGCTGACCTCCGACCGCTCCAGGGTCTGCGCCGTGGTCGAATGCCTCCCGGAATGGAAAAGAAGACTCTTCTCGATCAACTCTCCCGGAGAGACGACGCTGAGAATTTGCTGCTTTCCGCTTTTGGAAGATTGGATCAGTTTAACGCTTCCGGAACAGAGGATATAGATCCCGGTGGAAGCGGTTCCCTCGTAGAAGATCGTGTCGTTTTTCTCATAGAGATGCGCTCGCTTCATCTTCATGAAAAGATCAGTCTCATGCGGCTTCAGCTCCCCGCAAAAAGAAGAAAGGACCCGAACCGCGCAATGGTTGCAATCGGTCTGCGGCATCTTACTGTACGAATCCATGATGACCTCGTCTGTTTTGGCGAAGACTCCCTTCGGCTCTTCGCTTCGACTCCACTCTGCCAAAGGAAGCCCGTCCGCCGCAACCCCCCAAAGGGGGGATTTGAGCGGAATGCTCCGTTTGGGGGGTTGTACTCAAGGTGCGAACCGCTTCAGAATGAAATTGGGCCTCTCATCAGAAAAAAAGGAACGCAATGAAAGAGTCGGCTGTTGAAACCGGGGTCACTGAGGGTCGCGCGACCGGCCGCACACGCGAGGGTCGCATGGTCTTAACGTTCGTGGGCCTGGCATTTTTTATCGCGGCGACACTGACTTACTTCAGCTATCAGGACGCGCTTGGCGCGGCGCACGCCCGCATCTCCTCCGGCAGCCGGATGGCGACCACCGCCTGCGGCCCGATCGAATACGCCGTTGCCGGAACAGGGCCGCCGGTCCTGATGGTCCACGGCAGCGGCGGCGGGTTTGACCAGGGGCTCGACTTCGCGCGTCCGTTGATCGATGGCGGATTTACCGTGATTGCCCCGTCGCGGTTCGGCTATCTTCGCACCCCGTTTCCGGCCGATCCCTCGCCAGCGGCTCGAGCCGATGCCCACTCCTGCCTCCTCGACGCCCTAAATGTGCCGCGGGTCGTCGCCTTGGGCGGATCGGCCGGCGCGCCGTCGGTGATGCAGCTTTGTCTGCGGCATCCGGAACGCTGCTCGGCGATGATCCTCGCCGTTCCCCTCGCCTTCAAACCCCGCCCCGTGGATCAATCGGAGGAGATATCCCCGTTGACGGAATGGGTCATCAAGATCACACTTCGCTCCGATTTTATTTTCTGGACGGCGACGAAGCTGGCGCGCGACACCCTGATCGAGACGATCCTGGCCACCCCCATCGACGACTTCAGGAGGGCTTCTCCGGAGGAGCAGGAACGTGTCCTCCGGATTTTGAGGAATGTCGCTCCGATTGCGAAAAGAGAGAAAGGACTGTGGAGCGATACAACCCTTGCAAAGTCGCTCACCCGCTACGACCTCGAGAGTGTGACGATTCCCACCCTGGTCTTCAGCACTGAAAATGATCTGTTCGGGACCTTTGAGAGCGGGCGTTATACGGCGGAGCAGATTCCGGGCGCCCGCTTCATCGGTTATCCGGACGGCGGCCACGTTTGGGTCGGCCACAATCAGGAAGTCTGGGCCGAAGTAAAAAGATTCATCGAACAGGCCGGCCCATAAAAAGAGGAGCGGAGATGGCAAAACGGATTCTCATTATCCAGGGTCATCCCGACCCGGACGGAAAACGTTTCGGCAACGCACTCGCGGCCTCTTACGCCGAGGGGGCCAGACAGGGAGAACATGAAGTCCGGCTCATCGACGTGGCGAAGCTCGATTTTCCGATCCTGCGCACCAAAGAAGATTTCGAGCGTGGAACACCCCCCGAGTCGATCCGGGAGGCTCAGAATGCAATCACCTGGGCCGATCACCTGGTCATCTTTTTCCCCTTGTGGCTCGGGACGATGCCTGCTCTTTTCAAGGCGTTCCTCGAACAGGCCTTTCGATATGGCTTCGCCATCGGCAAACCAAATGGGGCCATGATGGGAAAGCTTCTCACCGGAAAGTCGGCCCGCATCGTGGTGACGATGGGGATGCCGGCCTTTTTCTATCGTTTTTATTTCCGCGCACACGGAGTGAAAGGGCTGAAGCGAAGCATTCTTGGATTATCGGGGATCAAGCCGATTAAAGAAAGCCTGATCGGAATGGTTGAGGGAAGCCAAGCAGGCCGAGAGAAGTGGCTCACCAAAATGCGCGTTCTTGGTTCCGCGGGGAACTGAATCAAATTCTAAATAAATACGTCATTGAAATCTCAAAACAAAAAACCTAAGATTGTCCACGAAGGCCAGCCGGTTTTCAAATCGCCTCTTGGCGAGCCGGGATGTCCGATCCCTTCTTCTAAATCTGCTACTCTATTGACCTTATGCGCTCCTACTTTTTCGAGTAGACCGCCTTCGTCAAAGGTCATTTTAATCTCCAGGATGACTCGCGCAACCAGCGGATCAGATCCTCTGCCGGGACCGGCCGGCTGATAAAATACCCCTGCGCCTCATCACAACCAAACGCGGATAATTTTTCCAAAAGGGCGGCGCTCTCAACCCCTTCGGCGACAACATTCAGTCCGAGGTGATGGGCCAATCCGATCGTGGAGTGCACAATCACGGCATCGTTCTTATTCTCCGCCATGCCCAAGATGAAGGATTTGTCGATTTTAAGTGAGCGAACCGGCAGCCTGGTCAGTGAAGCGAGAGACGAATAGCCTGTGCCGAAGTCATCGATCGAAATCTCAATGCCCATTCCGCTCAAGCGCGTCAGAATCTTTACTGCATTTGTGGGATCTTCCATGATCGCGCTTTCAGTGATCTCAAGGCTCAGACAGGTCGGCTCCAGGCGGTGGGTAGATAATAGCGTTGCAATAAGATCCGGGATCTCTGGGTCTTGGAGATTCCGCCTCGACAGGTTGACAGCCACATTGATCCGGAAGCCTTCTTCTTGCCAGGCATGGCACTGCCGAAGAGCGGCATTAAGGACCCACTCGGTAAAAGGCTTGATTAATCCGCTTTTCTCCGCAGGAATGACAAACTCATTCGGTGGAATGAAGCCATGCTCTGGATGCTTCCAACGGGCAAGCGCCTCCACACCCACGACATAATGTTCCTGAAGATCTATTTTCGGTTGGAAGTGGAGTAGTAATTCGTTCTTTTCGATTGCCTGCCGCAATTCCCCTAAAAGCACGAGCCGACGCGGGCTGTATCGATTTAGCCTGTCTTCGTAGATCGCATACTCTTTTCCGATTTCTTTAGCGGTGTACATCGCCACATCCGCCCTTTGAAGGAGCGTCTCAGCATTGGCACCGTGATCGGGATAAACCGCAATTCCGATACCGACATCTACGACGACAGGCAGATCCTCAATCATCATCGGTTTCGAAAGCGCTTCGATGATTTTATGCGCCATCGCGTGAACATCCTCTTTCTCTGTGAGTTTCGGCAGGAGCACAGCGAATTCATCCCCACCGAGCCGGGCCACCATATTCGGCTCATACACGATCTCGGACAACCGCTGCCCCACCTGCTGCAGCAGGAAATCTCCCCGATGATGCCCGAGGGTGTCGTTAATCTCTTTGAAGCGGTTTAAATCCATCAACAAAAGCGCCATTGGATGGTCCTCAAACTGTGCAGCGACAATGGCCGCTTGAAGACGCTCATGGAGTCGGGTCCGATTCGGAAGGGCCGTCAATGGGTCATAATAGGCCAGGTGTCTCACCATCTCCTCTGACTGGCGGTGATCCAGGCGCATTTTGGCTTGACTCAACTCCCGCTCTATCGTCGGGATCAACCGCTTTAGATTCCCTTTCATCAGATAGTCATTGGCGCCCGCTTTCATCCCCGCGACCGCAACTTCCTCACCGATCGTACCGGAGACGAAAATAAACGGCACATCAAGCGCATTCTTCCTCAACAACTCCAATGCCCTCAATCCATTGAAGTCCGGCATGGAGTAGTCCGAAAAAACGATGTCCCAGGTATTCCGCTCCAATGCTGCGTTCATCTTCTCTGCGGTATCCACGACCAGAACGGTCGGGTCGTAACCTCCTTTCGTCAGCTCTCGGACCAAAAGCTCCGCATCTTCCTCGGAATCCTCAACAATCAATACACGTATCGTCTGAGACATAAAAACCTCTCTCTTCCTTCAATGAGGAAAATCTTCTTGTCTTGCATCACCCCTTAGAATCCACCGATGAGAGAGACGTAGATCGTTTTTCTCCCCCTGCTTCTCGTCGGTTAAAACTGTCCGATATGCGATGGAGAATATGCTAGAGCGTCAATAGCCGCTAAAAAAGAGGAAGGAACTCGCCGGCGGCAAGGAGTATTCGAGGTTTGGTCATCTAGATCGGGTATCGCAGTCTTATTAATATAAGGCATGCTAATATACCATTTTAGAGTTACTCTAAGTATATCACCTGCCCCGGAAATAGAATCAAAGATAAAACGTAGGGTTAAAAACCCACAGGTCAAGATGAATGATCAGAGGAAAGCAAGGCGGCGGTGGAAGACATTTGGGACTCAACCTTAAAGGATGACTTGCATCTAAAAAAGAATCTCTCCTATAATAAAGAAGTTTTTTTACGCTGGAGGGAGACCTCATGAACGAGTTGACCGAGCAGATACGGAATCTACAGCCGGGAGATCATCTTTGTCTTATTTATGACAAGGATCCGTCCGAACAGATGCCGGCGCTGATCCTGTTTATCAAACAAGGTTTAGAGCAGGGAGAACAATGCGCCTACATCGCGGATGATCAGACCGTCGGCCAGGTGACCCGCGCCCTTGAAGAGAGTGGGATCGAAGTTTCCAAGGAACTGAAAAGAGGCGCCCTCCTTCTCTGGACGAGAGCGGAATGGCTTCCGCCGGAAAAATTTGATTCCGACAAGAAAACGCTGCAAGTGCGCCATTTCATCGATGCGGCTCTTTCAGCCGGATTTACGGGCCTCCGGTTTGCCGTGGAGATGACCTGGGCGTTGGGGCCCGATATCAGCAGGGAACGGATAAGAGATTGGGAGGCGACGATCAATCAAATCTTCACTCCCGGCCTCCCGGCGCGAATGATCTGCCAATACAGCCGCAGCCGACTCACCCCGGATGTCGTGGAGAGTTCGTTGAGCACGCATCCTCTCGCCATCATCGGAAACGATGTCTATCCCAACCATTTTTATGAAACCCCTCCGATTCTTGACGGCAAAACGAAGAGAGGCAAACTTGACTGGATGATCTCTCAGCTCGAAATAATGCGCCGACAGGAAAGAGATCGGCATTCGGAGCAAACCAGTAAACTGCAACACATCTTTCAACTCAATGATCAGGTTAACCGCGCAGAGGACCTCGAAGAAATTTACAAGACTTCGCTTGATATTATTCTCCGGGCGGCGAAGGCCGACCGTTCTGCCATTCTATTGATGGATGACAATCAAGTCATGCGATTTAAAAAATGGCGCGGGCTTTCGGAAAAATACCGCAGGGCGGTCGAGGGACATTCGCCCTGGCCGACCGACACATCCAATCCACAACCGATCTGCATTCATGATATCGATGCTGCGCCAATGGAATCCTCTCTTAAGGAGGCGGTGCGCCATGAAGGAATCCATGCGCTCGGATTTTTCCCATTGGTTTATCAGGGCCGCCTTCTTGGGAAATTCATGGTTTATTATAATCGGCCGCATCCGTTCCTTGAAGACGAAGTGAATCTGATACAAACCATTTCCGGCCATATCGCCTTTTCCATCCAAAGTAAACAGACGGAGGAGGCCTTACGTCAAAAACAGGTGCACTTGAACATCGCCTTGGAAGCAGGCCAGATGGGGACGTGGGAATGGAACATCCGGTCCGGAAAAACCGCGTGGTCCACGGGGTTGGAAGCGATCCACGGGCTTGAGCCGGGAACTTTCGGCGGAACCTTTGAGGATTTCAAACGCGAGATCCACCCGGACGATCTCGGCCGGGTACTGGATACGATCGCACAGACCCTTGAAGAAAAGAGCACCTACCATGTCGAGTATCGGATCATCCGATCAAACAAAGCGATCAAATGGCTGGAGGCCAGGGGGCGACTCTTCTTGGACCCATCCGGGAAGCCGGATCGAATGATCGGTGTCTGCACCGATATTACCGACCGGAAGAGCGCGGAGGAGGCCCGTCTGCATCTCTGCTCCATTGTCGAATCTTCGGAGGATGCGATCATCAGCAAGTCACTGAAAGGAGTGATTCAGAGTTGGAACAAGGGAGCCGAGCGAATCTTCGGGTACTCGGCCGAGGAAGCGATTTGACGCCCCATCACCCTTCTGATTCCGGCAGACCGGATCAGTGAAGAGGCAGAAATCCTCAGGCGGATCAACCGGGGAGAACGCATTGAACACTACGAGACGATCCGAATTAGAAAAGACGGCAAGACGCTGTCGATCTCTTTGACCGTTTCTCCGGTGAAGGATCATTACGGCAGGATCATCGGGGTTTCTAAGATTGCGCGGGATATTACCCAGCGTAGGGAAGCCGAGAGGGAGCGGGAGGAATCGCTCGCCCGGGAACAGAAGGCGCGATCGGAGGCTCAGGAAGCGAATCGACTCAGAGATGAATTCTTGGCGACCGTCTCCCACGAGTTGCGCACGCCGTTGAATGCGATTTACGGGTGGACACGGCTTCTGAGGATGGGGGATGCGGATGATCAAATGTATGAAACGGCGCTTGAAACGATTGAACGAAATGCGCTCTCGCAGGCGAAGTTAATCGATGATTTGCTCGATGTCTCCCGCATTATCGCCGGGAAGTTTAATCTTCAAGTTTCTCCTGTGGATATCCCTCCCGTGATCGCGGCGGTGATCGATACCCTCCGGCCGGCCGCCTCGGCAAAGGGAATTCAGGTCCACACCGTGCTTGACTCCTCGATCGGTCCCGTTCTGGCCGATCCGGACCGGCTACAACAGGTGATCTGGAACCTCCTTTCAAACGCGATTAAATTCACGCCGGATGCAGGGGAGGTGGAGGTCCGCCTGGAACGGGTCGATCCCTATGTTGAGCTTTCCGTAAAAGACACGGGGATTGGGATCTCTTCCGATTTTCTTCCTTATGTCTTCGATCGCTTTCGCCAGGCCGAGGGGAGCAGCATACGAAGCCAGGGAGGACTCGGCCTCGGTCTTGCGATTGTCCGGCATTTGGTGGAGTTGCATGGGGGAACGGTCTCTGCAGAAAGCCGCGGCCACGGGCAAGGAGCAACCTTCAAGGTAAAACTTCCGATCCGCGCCGTTCGGATCAGACCCGCCGCGTTACAGCCGCCCCATTCTTTAGATCAAATGGAAGGGTCCCGCCGTTATCCGAGGGTATTGGAAGGTCTCCAGGTCCTTCTCGTCGACGATGAATCGGACGCGCGCGACTTATTGACTGCGGTCATTGAACGATATGGCGCAAGGGTCGCTTCGGCCGGATCGGCAGAAGAGGCGCTGGAGAGCGTTATGCAACAGAGACCGGATCTTCTGATTGCCGATATCGGGATGCCGGGAATGGATGGGTATGTCTTCATCGATCGTTTCAGAGCTTGGGAGAAATCGCACGGCTTCGAGCAGATTCCCGCGATTGCACTCACGGCTTATGCCGGGCCGGAGGACAGAAGACGCGCACTCTCGGCAGGCTTTCGGATCCATATCGCCAAACCGGTGGAGCCGACTGAGCTGATAACGGTGATGGTAAAGCTCATCCGCCGCTCTGGAGAACCGGTACTATAAACAAATTCCGCTTTCTTCAGCCATATCGAAGCTGGCCGGCCTTGATCTGTTGATCGTCACCTTTTTTCTTCACATTCGATCATTGAGGTTGTCTTTTCAGTAATTTACTGATGCCGCCCTGCCGGCGCTTCCAGGTTCCTGTTTGCGACCGGGTCATCCGAATTCAACCATACCGCTTCAATCGCGTTCTTCCTTTACAGTCGGTTTTTTTGTGTGACTCTCTTCATTCATTGAACCGTTGCATATATCGCTTGCAACTGGAAATCCAGATGGTAAACTGATTTAATCACTTGTCAGCTTGGAGAAGACATATGACCCAAACAGTCCGTGGAATACTTTTATTCGTATTTATTTTTTCTTTTTCCTCCGTCGCAGCCGAGGAAACTTCCCCCCAGCCGGCTCCGTCGGCCGAAGCGATCCTCAAAGCGTCCATGGAGCGGATGTATCATCTGAAAGATCAGACCTCCAAGGTCACTTTCCGCGTCGTCCCTCCCGACGGAAAAGAAAAGAAGACCGTCTTCCGGCTTTACTGGAAGAACTATTTCGGAAAAGATAATTTAAACAGCAAATCGCTCCTGGTGACGGAGTCGCCGGCCAATAACAAAGGGGAGAAGTTCCTCCTCTGGGAGCGGCCTGAAGAGAAGCAGGCAGACATTTGGCTTTATCTTCCGGAGCTTCGCCAGGTGCGGCGAATCCAGGCAGGGGGACATCAGCACGATAAAGAAGACGACTCGGACCTGCTCTTCGAGGATATGCACCAGCGCCCCATTGAAAAAGACGAACATCAGTTGATGAACGAGGAGGAAGTGCGGGGGGAGGTGTGTTATGTCATCGAGAGCCGGCTGAAAGAGCATCCCGCTTACGGCAAAAAAATCCTCTATATCTCTAAAAACGAAGGAACGATTCGAAAGATCGATTATTTCTCCGACGAGGGAGCCCTGTTGAAGACCCAATGGATCGATTGGCAGCAGATCGGGGAGAGCTTTGTTTGGAAGGTTTCCCAAATCGTTGATGCAGCGTCTTCCCGCAAAACCTTCGTTGAGCTCAGCGAGGTGAAGGTCAATGTCGGATTAAGAGACGATCAATTCTCCGAACGGGCGCTCCGCTAATCAGATTGGGATTTATGAAGAGTGATCGCTGAACCGATCGACTCCGATCAGATCACCTCATTACTCTAAGCGGGTAGATGGAAATTCCCGAATACCCGTCCTCAGAGGGAAGTCTTTTATCTGCGCCGCCGTCAGGGACGATCCGGGCTAACTTTAACAACTGAGAGCTCGGTTTCAAACTGGCCCGCTCGAATGCAGCCACATTGACTGCAAAATGGACCCGGTTTTGATCCATGACCAATTGAACCATCCCCCCCTTTCCGGCGAAGCGCTCGATGTCGCTGACAGTCAATACCGGCGTTTGGCTAAGATGTTTTAGAATCTCGGTGAGGTTCTCCTCTTCCGAGCGACTGACAAAGACAATCTGAGAGTCGACCGCCTCTTCGATCTTGGAGAATCGTTTCACCGTCATCCGCTCGTCTCGGATATTCTTTCTCGAAACCGCCTCATCGATAAGATCGCCGAAGGGATCGTCCCCCACAATCCCGATCACAAAGGGCCGGCCATTCCCCATGACATCTTCAGGCCACTCCACAAACTTGGCGAAGTGGTAGATGAATGCCGCCTTGATCTCGTACTCGGTGAGTGTCCGCGGCTCGGCTTGAGCAGGAAGAATCATGGCAACGATATACGTGATCCCAATTAAAAACAGCCGGAATAGATTGATACGCAATATCATCTTTGAGTTCCGATGCAACGCCATAAACCTTCGCCCTCTATGGGGGCCGGAGCAGTGACTCCGTCTCCTGACTTCATTTCTAATACCGCCATGCGATCTTTCCGTAAACGGCCCGCTGAATTTCCACCCGATTCGGACCGGGGGGGCCGAACTCCGGGTGATGATCGTGAAGAAGGTTCTGCCCGACGACGGAGAGTTCCAGCTCTTTCGTGGGATGCCAACCGAGACGGATGTCCAACTCAAAATAGCTCGGCACGGTCTCGGCCGCCCCGGCATTATTCACCTGCAGCGTGTCGACCCAACGGAGGGCGGCGTCGAGCTCTACGTTTTGCGGCAGGTCCATGGAGGAACGGAATGAAAACTGCTGTTCAGGATCGCCTGTTTCATTGCGCGCATTGTTGAAATCGGTCTCTCCCGGTTTGACACGAATATGCTCTTTGAGGCGGTTGTAGCCGCCGTGCAACCGCCACCAACTGAGCGCCTGATAATTTGCGCTGATCTCGAATCCATACGTCTTGCCTTCGAGATTGTTTTCAAAGAAAAAAGGGAGGATCGTGCCGGGCGTGGTGCTGGTGCTCCGGATATCATCGTAATCGTTGTAGAAGGTCGAGATGGAGCCGAAAATTTTTTGACCAAGTTGAGCGCGATAGCCGAGTTCGTAGGCAATCAGTTTTTCAGAATCAAAATCCGACCCTCCCGCCAAGAGGACCAAGGGCGGCGCCGGCTGAGAGAGGTCCCGGTCAATGCGGGACGGCGTCCGAACCGCGCGTGAAATCGCCGCCCAAAGGATCTGTCGCTCGAGGGGTGTCCATGCAAGCCGCGCACTCGGTTCCAGCTCCAATCCGGTGTAGTCGTAGTATTCGACCTTGGTCCCAAGGGTGAGGGTCAGATTTTCCCGGAGCGTGATCTCATCTTGTATAAATCCGCTGAAGAGGCTTTGGTTCAGAACCGGCGGAAAAAACGCCAAACCGGGCGCGTTTCCAACCACGTCTCGGGTGAAGCGATAGCCGAGGCCCCACACAAAACGGTTGCGCCCGCCGAGCCGGAAGCGATGCTGAAAATCGAGGTCATAGGTATCGAGGTCATCTTCGAAAGTTCCGGCGGGAGCAAAGACGATCGAATTAATTACAAGCGCCGGAACAAACATCGACAGATGCGTCTGGTCGTAATAGAGTTGCAGGCTCATGTCGGAATCGTGCGAAAAGGTATGCGACCAGCGCCCCAGGAGATTGCCGCCACCGACCCTGGCCTCTCCTCCCGTCGGGAGCCCTTCCTCGCCGCCGTAAATGTCGCCTTGCAAGGTGAGATGATTTTTTAGAGACCTCTCGGCATCGATGCGGAACCCGCCTGAGGCCATATGCCACGCGTCCGAGGCCTCGCTCCCATCGACGAAGACTTCATTCCCCCTGTCGAAATACTTACCATAAACCCGATAATAGACATCGGGAGCAAGCGTGCCGCCGTAGCGTATCCCTGTAAAACCCCGCAACGCCGTTCCCCCGCCCGCCTCCCAGTAAACCCCCTGCGTCTCTTTGGCGCTTTTGGTCATGATATTAATTACGCCGTTGACCGCATTGGCGCCCCAGAGCGCGCCGCCGGGACCGTTGATCACCTCGATCCGATCGATATCTTCGAGCAGAGTGTCCTGTCTGTCCCAAAAAACACCGGAAAAAAGCGGCGTATAAACGGTCCGCCCATCGATCAGGACCAGCAGTTTATTGGCCAGATCGGTGTTGAATCCGCGCGCGCTGATCCCCCAGTCGTGAGAATTTTTCTGCGCCACGTTCAAATGATCCGCCAGCCGCAACGCTTCCGGAATGCTCGAAGCGCCGGACCGGCGAATCTCTCCACCCGGAATCACGTAGACCGATGCGGCCGCCTCACTCAAGGGCTCCGGCGTTTTTGACACGGAGGTAACCTCGATGTTCATCAGCTCTTCAATCGTCATACTCAACAGGTCGTCGGGAAACTCCGGTTCGTTTGCGGCCTTCTCCGCCGCAGGCGCTTCAGCCTTGAGCGCGATACACACGGCGAGAACGGAGCAGCAGATCACAACAGCAAGCCGCCGCCTCGCTCCAGCCGTGCCCCCGAAGTCGTTTTCCATTATCCGGCTCCTTATATGTTTTTCCGCCTCGATCCCGACGGTCGTTTGGAACTGATCGGCCCAGAGAGGTTCTTTTATCCTTCATTAAGGCATGGTATCGCAGCCGTACATTAAGTTTCAAAAGGGTAGATACCGGAATAGAATGGCACTAAGTATAGCACCCGCCTGAGAAACGGGAATCAAGGATAAGATGTAGATTAAAATCATGTGTCAGGGGTTTAATGGAGTGGACGAAACGAAATTTCCGGACCGACGCCGACCGGTAACCGATCGGAAACCTCTCGAAGGAAAGTAATGAAATAAGGGGGGGCTTAAAAGCCCCCCCTTATTTTTTAGATCAGCGATTGATTCTGGGGGGTTTGTCGGTCATTTCTCGGTAGAGCTGATGGAACTGATCGTCGGTCAGCGAAGGATCTGAAATCCGCTTTAGCTCTTCCGGGCCGACCGGGATTTGAAAGGCCTCATCAAAGATCGAAACGCCGATGCCGATATAATGAGCGGCCAGGCGCTTCTCGGGAAGGAGAAATTGGATTCCGTCATTATACTTCAGCGCCAACTGAATCGCCTGCCTCGCCACGTCGGCGGGAATCTCTTTTCCGAAGCCGATATTTTGAGGGGGATGTCCCTTCCGGAAAACCTGCGGGCGTACCTTGGTAATCGAGAGTGCTTCGAATTCCTTCTTAACGGCGTCGGCCTCATTCTTTCGCTCCGGCGCGAGAAAGATTTCAACCAGAATATCGCGGCGACCGGCGGCCTCTTTGGCGGCGGGCGCGGCGGGCGACTCGGACGAGCGGCCCGGCTCCGCGGGGGCCGGAGCGGCAAAAAGGGACAAGAGCAAAATTCCCCCGGCGAGCCTGAAAAGGAGGGTCGCTTTCTTCATCATCGTTCCTTTGGGTTTGAGGTTCGGTAATCGGTCGGCGCTATTCTAACAAAAGAAGCTTCCTTTGGAAAGGATGCTAAAAGAAGATGACGGCCCGGATGCAGACCCTCACCGAAACGTTGCGAAGGGGGTCCGGAAAACGCTTCTCCCTGATTCCACTTCCCGCAAACAGAGAAGAGGGCTCGGACGACATAATGATTGCAGTCGGTCGGATTCAGTTTCCAGTCGGGAAAGAAAGAGTTCCGATGTTTTAGACGTTCAGGCGTTAATGATGATGCCCGCCGGGACGGCCGGCATCCAAGGCGAGCACCTTGCGGACGAAAGGGTCATATTCGCGGTCGCCGAGGTCGGCGCCGTCGAGCCACTCATAATCGTCGATCTCTTCCCGCTTCACCGTGGGCCATGAGCCATCCGGGGTGTGACGTAGCTCCTTCAGTTCTAAGGTATATGTGCCCCCTGCATGCCTGCGCACCAGCTTCGCTGGAATGGCCTGCCGGGTCAGCCACACCACCTCCACCCGCTCGTCGCCCCATTGGCCGGCATACTTCACCGCCGGTTGCTTCAATACTATTGTCTCCCCCCGTTTTTCCAGCTGCGAGAGAATCTTTTCGTCCAACATCGCGGCCAAGACCGACCACCCTTTGATCCGCCGCTGCGCGCGCGCAATTCCCCCGAGGTGTACGCGATCAGTTTACGGTCGCCGTGGAAGATGCGCTTCAGGGTGATCTCCTGCCGGTCATCCCGCTCCCAGATTTCAGTGTAATCTTTCTGAGCGGTTTCGATGCGGGTGTCGGATCGGGTAAAAAACCAATCGCTCTTTGATTCAGGCACATCCGATTGTTGTCGGGTTTCGACAAAACGCGCCGCCACAGGGATGAAAGCGCCGTCGGCCGGGACCGAGGCCTGAGAGGCCTCGGTCTGCGACTGATCGGTATATGTGTAGATAAAAATGAAAAATGTAAGAAACGCAAATACGAGAATGTTACGCCCCAGTTTCGTCATTGCGAGATCCATAATCGTCTCCAAATCAAAATAATCGAGGATCGTAGTCCCGAGATGTTAAGCAGGAATCAAGATCGGGTGAAATCGGCGTTAAATCTGAAAACCCGCTTATTCAGCGGCGAAACTTAGAAAAAGGAAAACAAAAAACGTCCTGCGGGCGCGCGGCCCGGTTTGGGCCGCGCGCCCGGACGCGGATTATTCCTCGGACTCGTCTTGAGATTTCAGGCTGGATTTCACATCGATTTGAAGGAGAGTGGTTGTGCCGCTCACTTCGTTGCCGACCGCCAGCAGCGGTTTTCGGATCGGGCTTTGGTCCGCCGGGATAAACGCGATCCCCTCCGGACCCAAATCTCCGACCGCCGGGTTGGTCGAGTCGCAGTCGCCGTCTCCATTGGTATCAAAACAGGTCTCCACGGTGAAATCGCGGGGATTGATATAAGTGACAAAGGAGACGTTGAACGGGCTGGTGATGTCGTAGACGATGATCCCACTGATCCGTTCGAGCGCCATAAAAGCGTAGGTCCGGCCGCGGATCTTTCCGAGAACCACCCCTTCCGGCTCCGGCCCTTTGTCGTCGCTGCGGGTATCGAATGAGCCGTTCTCCACATGGTCGCTGTTAAACTCCTCCGGCAGCAGCTCCGCGATTTTTCTCTCCAGATCGGCGCCGCTGTCATAAACCAGATTTCCGCGGGCATCCCAGATGGAGAAGGAGCGCGCCCCATAGCTGAAGAGCTGATCGAAATCGCCATCCTCGTCGGTGTCTCCCAGTGCGCTGGTCACGCGCAGCCGGCCGAGGTTGGCATTCCCTTGCAACTCTCCCGCATTCGGGAAAGCCACCGGATCGAGATCGAGGCCGCCGATCCGCTCCTCTTCGCTGAAACCGTCGTAGTCGCGGGCATCCCCTTCGTTCACCGTCACCAGGTAGGTCTCCCCTCTGAATCGGTAATCGTCGATGTCGTCCGGCTGATAAATCCCGAGGATCGGCCAGTTGCGGATGTTGATTCCCCCGTCGCGATCGCTGGCATCGAGCTCGTTGCCCGGCAGCGAATGATCTTTAAAACCGAGCGGAAGGATGTCGATCACTTCGGCCCGTTTGACATCGATCACCCCCAGCGCGTTGTTCTCTTGCAGCGTCACCCACGCCCGCTTGCCGTCCTCGGAGATGGTAATGTATTCCGGCTCGAAGTCCTGGGCGACGGTGGCGTTGGGACCATAGATTCGAACACCCGCCGCAATCAACTCGTCTTTCCGATCATTCCAATCTTGGAAATGCGCGGTCGCCACGGTAGCATTCATCACGCCGCGGGAGAGGTTGATGATGCTGACGGAGCCTTCCGGATCGACGGTGTATTCATCGTTCGGCTGGCCCTCGTTCGCAACCAGCACCCGCTTCCCATCCTCGGTGAAGGCGAGCATATCCGGAAGCGCCCCCACCGGGACGGTCTTCAGCAAAAGGAGGCTCTCCGCGTCGTAGAAAGCGACCAGGCCGTTCTCTTGCTGATTGACCGCCTCGATCGCCACGGCGACCAGACCCTTTTTAACATCAATACTGTTGGCGCCGCTTCCGAGTGAGGAGGCGTCGATGGTGGTGATTTTAACCGGAGCGCTCGGATTGCGGATATCGAGCACGTCGACGGCCGCATCGGCGGCATTGATGACGAACAGACGCTGCGTTTCGGGATCGTGCGCCACGATTTCGGCCCCGCCTTGATCGAAAAGACCGGAGTGATGCCGTCCCAGCACCGACAATGTGAGCGTCCGCTCGGGACCGTTCCCCCCCTCGGCCATCGCATCGACCGGCGCCAGCGCCAATGCGGTTAACGCCAGAACCGTTAGATAACTCCTACCCAGAATGGTCATACCTCTCTCCTTCATTAATAATATTAGGTGACTAAAAACCGAGCCGCTTCTGCCGAAACGTTCGGCTAAAAACGGCTCATCTTGAAGAAGAGAGATTAATAGGTCGCTAAGATCTTGTTAAATTATTGTTAGTTTCTTCTTATTTTTTTCGGATTCGCTTAAGTGACGGCGACGTTCAGGTGGCGTCTCAAACGGGGAGAAGGGACGGTTTCTTTAACAGGAATTTAACACTGAATTGATAAACATGTAATGGTGCTCTGATTAAATAACACACATGAAACTTGCATCTGTAAGAAAGACTGCTGATATCAAATGCCCCTCCTGCAATTCCGCGGCCTGTTACAAGTATGGAAAGGCATGGACCGGGAAGAAGCGATTTCTCTGTTTGATTTGCGGAAGACAGTTTACGTTTGGGGCAAAAAAAATAGAAACCAAAACGAAACCGAATTGCCCTAAATGTGGGCGGTTAATGCACATTTACAAAAGAGAAGCAGAAGCCGTCCGGCTAAGATGCTCCGCCTACCCGATCTGCAGGACATTCAGAAAACTTCCCAACCAAGATGGAGCAAGCCGATGAGTTATTATATCCATCAGATTCCAGGAAGGCTTCGGATCAAAAGCCCGGTTGTAAGGAGAAACGAAGCCGTTGCCGTCACCGTTGAAACCTTCTTGAAAACCATCGATGGAATTCGCTCGGTCGAGGTCAACACCCTGACCGGCAGTATCACCATTCATTACAATCCCCGCGTCGTCACGCCGGAAATCGTCTTGGAGGCGCTCAAGTGCAAAGGGTATTTTGACGCGTCGAAAGCGAAAACACACGATCAGGTCATCTACTCGGCGGCTTCCAATGTCGGCTTCTTCCTCAGCAAAACAGTCAGCGGCGCGGCATTGGAAACGGCCTTCGAAGGGTCGGCTCTTTCTTTGATCGCCGCGCTCATCTAATGAGTTAGCCTTTAATCTCTCTTGAAAAGAAAACAGATCACCGGCGGGCCACCCGAAGATCGAAGCAAACCGGCGATTCCCCTCCCAGCAATTTCCTTTATCCATTCAAATCAGAGCGGGCCAGATTGAAAGCCCCGGTACCCGGCCTTCACCGGCAGGTGGGATGATAACGGCTGAGTCAGAGGTTTAGGTAAAATCGTGCTCTCTATTTTACTAGATTCGCAACTTCTTTCCAATCATTTATTGGGCGGCTCTGTTTCAGCTTCTTCCCGTTATCTGCTAAAATTAAATTACCAAGCAGTACGAAATTTCTTTTTGGCATCGGTTTTTAAAAGGATGTATTTAACAATGAATTAACAAAATTTTGATCGACTCACCACTGAAAATGAACAGAAACCTGCTAGAATAACTTACAGTCGCAAAGGAAATGAGAAACGGGATCGTTCTCGGGGGAGGAAAAATTCGATCGGGCCGTTCCGGAACCCGGAACAGTCGCAGGAAGTAAACCTCATGGAGGAAGCGATTGATGAATCACTACATCCACCATATCCCAGGAAGACTCCGGATCAAGACCCCGCATGTAAAAAGAAATACAAGGCTCGCTGAAGTCATTAAAAATGTCCTCTGGCCGGTTCAGGGCCTCCAAACCATTTCGATCAACACCCTAACCGGGAGCGTTGTGGTCGAGTATGATCCGATCCGCTCAAACCCCGAAAAGATTCTCGAAACGCTCAAACGCGCCTGTTATTTCGACGAATCGAAAGCGGTCACCCACGATCAGTTGATCCACACGGCCGTCGCCGGCGCCGGCCTCTTCCTTGGTAAAACGGTCTGCAACGCGGTGTTGGGAACGGCGCTTGAAGAGTCCGGCTTCTCCGTCATTGCGGCACTGATTTAACCGCTCCTCCTATTTAATCCAACAGTCCTGGACGTCTCCTGCTCAGGATGATCATCTTCTATTCTTCAAAAACAATTTTTAAGGTCCCGTCGTCGAGACGCGCGGAGGTCGGCTGCAAACCCGCCACATATTGGGGGAGCGCGATCGTCCGTTTGAATCGCCCGATCTGAACCCGCAGTTCATCCCCGATCTTCTCCAGATCGATCTCTTTTCCCTGCACCCCGGCGATCTGGAGGGAGAGGGTATATTTTTTCTCCTTCAACTCAAATCGAATCGACTGCGCCTTCGTGAGGCGCTTCGCCGGGTCTTTGTCGCCGTAAAGCGCATCCGAAAGGGGTTTGAGCCGGTCGATCCCGGTGACCTCCTGTCTTCTGAGCGGCACCTCAAAAATCGGCAGGGGGGAAAAAATCTCGGCAATCTGCCGGCGGCATTCCGCTTGATTTTTCTTCCAATCGACAAGATAGGGATCGGACACCTCCGGAGGAAGAACGCGATTTACGAATAAAGCGTCCACCGAAAGCCCGTACAAGCTGAAAAAGGTCAATGCGCGTTCGGTTTCCAAGAGGGACATCCGATCGGGGTTCAGCACCAATCGAACCGAAGTCAGGTCGGGATCGGTGAAAATCTTCCGGAGTTCCTCCACCTGATTAAATAATCTCGTAATCTTCTCTTGCAGCGTGTGCTCGGTGACCGGCCACCGGATCATCGATTGAATCATCGGGAGGATCATCTTGCCGATCCCCTGACTCAAATGGAGGACGTTCTTCGCGTACATCCGGTTTAGATCTGGAGCGCTCAACAACCGCATGGCGGCGCCGGTCGGGGCGCTGTCGATGATGAGCAAATCATACGAGGCGTCGTCAAAATATTTCTTGATCCGAACCAGGCTGAGCAGCTCATCCAGGCCGGGAAGGATCGCCATCTCTCCCGCGACGGCCGCTTCGAGTCCTTCATCCCGCAGGACCGCCGCGATCTTCCGTTTGATATCCCCCCAGTATCGCTCGAGCTCTTCCCCGGCGTCAAACTCGGCGGCAAAGAGATTGGGAGGGCCGACCGGCGTCGGTGTATTGGAAAGGGGGATCCCGAAAGAATCGGCGAGGCTGTGCGCGATATCGGTGCTCATGACGAGGGTTCGATGGCCCATTGCGGCCGCACGGATGGCGGTCGCGGCAGACAAGGTGGTTTTGCCGACCCCCCTTTTCCGGTAAAGAGGATAATTCGCATTAATTGTTTCCCGCGAGCCGTCGGTCGATCGCGCGAAGGATCTCATCCCGGTTCCGGTTGGACGCTTCATAGTTGCGGACCAGACGCAACTCCCCTTCGGACAATCCGGCGAGTCGCTCCAACACCTGACCGGTCTCCAACCGGTCATAACCGTCAATCGGTAAAATCGGCACGGCCATTTTTCGCGGCTTTCGGGCGCGTCTCGGTTTTTTCTCGATCCTCGTCGCGGAAAGGGGCATCCGGTGCCCGGGGACAGAAAGTGTTTGGAAAAATTTCCCAAGCGCTTCCCAAGCATACATCGCCGCGCCGCAGCTGATATAAAGGGCCGTCAGGGTGACCTTCTGGACGCCGACGAGGAGATCCTCCAAAATCGTCTTTTTCCTCCGGGAGGATCGCTTCCATTTTCTCTGGTGCGGATGGTGATTTCGGAATGAAAGGGCGCTCCCTTGCGACGGTTCATCGCATCCATACGCTTCCTCCGTACATTGACGCTTTTTTTATTATGATCTCTTTCCGCCCTTTTAGAAAGAGGGGAGAGGATTTGATTCGAGGCTTTCTTGTTTTACTTGCGGAGGACGGCTGGAAAAAACTTCCTAGGAATCGGTTATGCCACCTTTTTCCCATGCAGGAATTCTTTCACCTGCCGGCTGGCGAGGATAGAGAGATAGTCCCTTACGCGGGCCGTTTTCTTCATCTCCTCCAGAACGCTTTCATAGAGGGCGCCGATTTCATGAATCGGCATTCCGAGATCTCTCGCCAATTTGCTCATGGCGGACAAATGATGTGATTTCTCTTTTTCATCGCCGTAAAGATCTACCATCACCATATGGATCGGCTCCTCTTCATCACTCGAAATTAGGACGTTTTGAAAACGGCCATCTTATCGGTCAGCTCCCAAGGAAGCCCGATGTCCATCCGCCCCACATGACCGTACGCCGCCAGCCTTCGATAGAACCCTCCCTTTGTCAGAGAGGGAAGATGTCTCAAATTGAACTGGCGGATGATCCCGGCCAGGCGGAAATCGAAATATTTCTCCAAGCGGGCGGCGATCTCTTTGTCGGGGATGCGGCCTGTCCCGAACGTCTCCACCTGGATACTGACCGGACGAGAGAGGCCGATCGAATAGGTAAGATGGACCTCGCATTCGTCGGCCATTCCCGCCGCAACGATATTTTTCGCCGCATAACGCGCGGCGTAGGCGCCGATCCGGTCGATCCGGGTCGGATCTTTCCCGCTGAGGGCCGAGCCGCTGTGACGCGAGTACTCTCCATAGGTATCGATGGCGTTCTTTCTTCCGGTCAGCCCGGAATGCACAGACGGTCCGCCGATGATAAAGGGGCCTTCCGGATTGATGAAGATCCGGGTCCGGTCGTCCGGCCGGATTTCCTCTTCCGAAAAAACCGCCTCAATGACCCCTTCGAGAATATCGGTTCGGATTTTTTCAATGCTCGGCTCGTCCGGCCGGTTCTGCCCCGCGGTCAAGGTGATGCTATGGATCCGGATCGGCCTTCGCTTCCGGTACTCCACCCCCACCTGCGTCTTTCCATCCGGGGAAAGATACGGCAATATTTTTTGAAGCCGGACGGAGGTCAACTTTCTGGCCAGCCGGTGGGCGAGCCAGATCGGAAGGGGCATCAGGGCGGCGGTCTGATTGCACGCAAACCCGAACACCGTCACCTGATTCTTTACCGGAACCCGCTCGATCTCCTCCTCTGACATCTCCTGCTCATCGACAGGAGCGGAGGACTCCGCCGGCAATTCCTTCAAACTGGTCACGATGCTGCATGTCTTGGCATGAAACGCGTGCTGTTCATAACCGATCTGGTGGATCACCTGCCGGGCGACGTTCGGGAAATCGATGCTGGCGCGGGATTCAAACCGAGCCGCCATAAAAACGATGGAGGTGGAAACGGCGCACTCCGAGATGACCCTGGAAAAGGGATCTTGTTGAAGAAAGTGATCGACAACGGCGTCGCTGATCTGATCGCAGAGTTTATCGGGATGTCCCTCGGTCACCGACTCGGACGTGAAGATAAAATCGTCTTTCATTGCCTTACCCTCCTTGAGGTTGAGGCGCAAGATGAATCAACGTTTTGCCGGTTTCGGAGATCTCTATTGTTTTCGTGGTCTCGTTCACCACCAAAGGCAAAAGAGCGCTCGCTCCGACGACCACCCCATCGATCAGTCCGATCGGCGCGAGGCCGAGGAGCCCCCGCAGCCCCGGAACGGCGAGGGTCAAACCCTGCAGCGCCAGCGAGCCTCCCAAGGCCCATTGGAGATACCGGTTGGGGGGAGTCCATTCGTCAGGATCCGATGTCTTTCCGATCGGCAGCTGAGCGCGTGCAGGAGCTGCCCCGTCGTCAGGCTCATGAAGGCCATCGTTCCGGCCGCCGGTCCGGCGCCGTAACGGGCAAGACCATACGCGTAAGCGCCGATGGCCCCGGCGGAGATCACCCCCGCCTCAAATCCGATCCGCTTGAAATCCTCTGTTTTGATGATCGGCTCTTCGGGATTTCGCGGCGGCCGGCTCAACACATCCGGCTCCGGCGGCTCCAGCGCCAAGGCCAATCCCGGAAAGATATCCGAGATCAAATTGATCCAGAGGAGCTGCATCGAATTGAGCGGGCGGCCCAGCCCTCCGGTCAAGGCGACGAACATCACCATGATCTCGCTGATATTGGTGGCGAGCAAAAAACGAACCGACTTTCGAATATTGTTATAAATCGTCCGGCCGTGTTGAACGGCGATAATCATCGTCTCCAGATGATCGTCTTCAAGAACCACGTCGGCCACCGAGCGCGCCACTCGGCGAGCCGCCGTCGCCCATGGCGATGCCGATCTGCGCCGCCTTCATGGCCGGGCTGTCGTTGACGCCGTCGCCGGTCATCGCCACCACCCGCCCCGCCGCGCTGCAGGGCCTGCACGATTGGCCAGCTTGTGCGCCGGGCTGACGCGGGCGAACACCTGAACGTGCCCGGCACCAGGGCCGCCAGCAGCTCCGGTTCCATGGCGGTCAGCTGGGACGAGTCGAGGATCTGTAGCTGCTCGCCGCCGCTCAGGATCAAGTCTTTTCCGATGGCGTAGGCGGTGGCGCTCTGGTCGCCGGTGATCATCGCCGTGTCGATGCCGGCCCGGTGGAAGGTCTCGATCAGCCCCGCCATGCCGTCCCGGATCGGATCGGCCATTCCGATAAGTCCCAGCCAGATCAATCCTTTCATGGGATCGGCCGCTTCTTCGGAATCAAGCTGCGTGTAGGCCGCCCCCAAGACCCGGAGGGCGTCTCCCGCCATCCGCTCGTTTGCAATCTCAATCTCCAGACGCTCTACTTCGGTCAGCGGCAGCTTCTTGCCGTCCTTCACATACCATTGGCAGAGCGCCAGCACTTCCAACGGGCTCCCTTTCACCGCAACCAGCCGCCCCTCGGGTTCCGCATGATGGACCGTGCTCATAAAGTTTCGATTCTCGGCACGGTGGCTCAATTTGACCATCGGATATTTTTCGCGAAGACGAAGCACCTCTACATCGGCCCCAATCGCCGCATGGACCAGCGCATTCTCCGTCGGAGAGCCCTGCAGATGATAACCCTGTTTCCCCTTCCGGCTGATCTCGGTTTCGCTGCAAAGGACCGAAACATGCAGAAGGCGCAGCAATTCGTCGCAATCGTTTGGATTGATTCTCTCTTTCCCCGCGAGGAATCTTCCCTCCGCCACATGGATCCGTCTCATCCCGGTATGAATTGCGACCACCGACATTCTGTTGTGTGTAATCGTCCCGGTTTTATCGAGGCAGATGGTCTGGACCGATCCGAGCGTCTCCACTGCGTTGAGGTGTCGGATGAGAACATGATGCTGCCGCATGTTTTTAATGCCAAGGGCAAGGGTGGTGGTGGCGATCGTCGGAAGCCCCTCCGGAACGGCGGCCACCGCCAAGGAGATGGCGGTCTTCAACATCTCGACAAACCCGATCCCTTGAAGAAGCCCGATGACGAAGACGACACCGCAGACCGCCCCCCCGATCAAGACGAGCTGCGTTCCCATCCGGTCGAGCTGACGCTCCATCGGGGTGTCAGGCGATTGGGCCTCTCCGACCAAGAGCTGAATATGGCCGACCTCCGTATACCGCCCGGTTGCGATGACCACCGCAATCCCCTGCCCGCCGGTCACCAAGGTCCCCATGTATACCATGTTGACCCGATCGGCCAGCGGGATCTCCACGGAAGGGTCGCCGGAGAGGGTGGATGCGCGCTTCACCATCGGCAGGCTCTCTCCGGTGAGGGTTGATTCATCGACCGAGAGACGATCAGCTTCGATCAGGCGGCTGTCCGCGGCCACATAACTCCCGGGCCGAAGTATCAGAATGTCTCCCGGCACCACCTCTTCGCCCCGGATCTCCTTGGCCTTTCCCTCACGAATCACCAAGGCCGAGGGGCGCACCAAACTCTTCAGGGAGTGAATCGTCTCCTCGGCTTGGGTTTCGGTCACGAAGCCGATCGTTGCATTGATGGCGATGACGCCGAAAATCACCAGCCCATCGACAATGCCGCCCGTGATAAAGGAAAGCCCGGCGGCCGCACCGAGCAAGACCACCGGGAGTGACCTGAATTGATCGAAGAAGAGACCCCATTTGGAACGGGGCTCCGCCTCCGGCAAAATGTTCGCGCCGTATTGCCGAAGGCGCTCGGTGGCCGAGGCCTCCGGCAGACCGAGAACCCGGGTGCCGAAGACCGCTAAGACCGCCTCGATCTCCATCCGATGCCACGGCTCCAGCTGTTGACGGTCGCCTTGTTTGGATGGATTTCGCATCTCCTTCAAGCCGACTGTCGAAGATGCGGAACCGGCAGGGACGCTGCCGGAGAATGAGAAATCGACCGAGGCTTCCGGATTCTTCTCATACCGAGACACCACCTCTTGGATAAAGGAGGCGATGCCCGCGTAGGTGTTCTCGGAGTTAAAGAGGACGAGGAGATTGCCTGTCAGCGCATTGGCCGAAACTTCTTCGATCCCCTCCACTTCGGAGAGGCGCGACTCGAGGAGCTTTTTGAGCGGCTCCGATCGATAAAGCCCCTTCACCTTGTACCGGGCTCTTCCATGAACAACAGTATGGACGGCTTGTACCATGCGGCGGCACCTATGTAAGATGAACAAAGAACGATCAGCGGTCAGTCGTCAACTTAAAGATTTAAACAGCCTTAAGCCGAAACTGATCGCTGACGGCTAATTTCCGATTTGTCTCTTAACCTTTGGCGCGCTTTTTGGGTGCTTCCGAAGCGCTCTCTTCATCAGCCGCTTTCTTCCCCCCATTCGATGTCCGCCGGGGAGCGCCACATTGGCGACCTCTTTTACCCCATCGACCACTCCGATCAGGATTCCTTTCACCGCGCTGACCGCGGTTGTGCCGATCGCGCCGGCCGCTTCAATCGCGCCGCCGACGGCCACCTTGGCGACCTCTTCGACATTCCCGCCGATCTCCTTGGTCGCTTCCAACACCCCTTCGACCGATCGTCTCGCCACCACGGCGACATCGGCCCCGATCTCGGCGGCCCCTTTTACGGAGCCTTGAACCGCCTGATTGGCCACCTTCAAGACATCCCCTCCGACGTCGCTCACCCCCATCACGATCCCTTTGGCGACGCTCTTCGTGCTTAAGACCAGTCCGGTCCCGACCTCTTCGGTCGCCTGAATCGCTCCCTTCACCACATCCCGGCTGACCGTCATCCCCTCATTGGCGACCTCACCGGTGGCCCGCAACGCGTTGGAGACGGTGTTGCGGACAAGGGTAACGATCTCCGCTTCAATCTCATTCAGTCCCTTCAGTGTTCCGACGATCCCTTCTCTGACCGCGGTCCCGGCCTTCCCGATCCGCGCTTCCGAGTCTTTTTCCTCTTTTGTCATTTTAGATCTCCTTTATTGACCTGCTTGCAATTGAACTGCTTGAGGCTTCTTGACCTCTTTGTTCTTCTGACTGTTTAAAAAGATATTTAATGCGTACCAGAAAGCGACATGCCATGCCGGTGCCGCCGTTCGCCCCCGCGCCATCCCCAACAAACCGACCCCCAGGAGTCCCACGACAGAGAGGGTCGGCAAATCGACCTCTCCGCCTGTAAATTTTTCGACCTTCCGATTCGCGTCCTGAAAGGTCTCGACGACCTTTTGCGAAACGGTGCCGGCGGAATGGTTTGATTGCTCAAACAGAAATAATCCGCTCTGCTCCGTATACTCCGAGATCATTTTAAAATCGATCTTGTTCAGGTCGATCGTATGAAGGACCAGAACACTTCCGGTAAGCGGATTCACCTCGATCTTCTGGACCCCGGGAAAACTTGAGAAACGCTCTTTGAGAGATGCGAAATAAGCGGCATTTCCCTTCTGCGACGGGATCCTGATCCGCAACCTTCCTGAAGTCTGATGGCTGATGTGCGCTTTTGGAAGCATCAGGCCGTCTTCTCCATATCGGGTCCGGTCGCCGCTGCTTCTTTGTGCGCCTCTGCAATCTCCATCTTCGCCTCCGCCACCAGATCTTCGACCACTTCGCCGACTTCGGCAACGGTCTCCCGGCCCTTCTCGTAGAAAAGAACCCCCCCTTTGATCGCCGCCTTTGCCAAAGGTTTTGCAATGGCCGCAACAACGGGGACAACAATCGGGGCTAAGATTGTTGCGCCGATACCAATTGCAAGACCGGTGAGGATATTTCCTTTAAATCCATTTTCGAACAGTGGCATTTTTCCCTCCTTGTTTGACCATCTGATCCGCTGAAGAAACAACAATTCATGCGCGTCGGGATAAACTCCGATTTGTTTGACCTCCCTAAGACCGTGAAAGCATACCCTCCATGTCTAAATCGAAACAATGTTATCTTGGACTTAATCTATTTAAAGATGCAACCCCTCAAGCGGGGGATCAAAACGCTTCCTTCGTTTTTAGGTTTTTCGGACTGATTCATTTACGGAGGGTGACCCTTTTTGATATTCTGGCTGACAAACCGCTTGATCCGGAAAGCTCAATGTAGTCATTCTGAATACTAAAATCTATACAATCTTTCATTACATCCCTACTCACCGCAAGACCAAATCGACAGAGAGGTGGATCTCTCGACGAAACCGTTTTTTAACGAGAAATTTACATTTCCTTTATCACGCCAAAATACTTATTTGTTGAAATGCTTCCCCATTCGATGACCTTATTGAAAAGCAGGGGGAGCCTTTTTAGGCGCTATGAAAAACTCACCACTCGTCCTGAGATCGCAACAATGATGCCCGCTCTCGCCCTGGAGAAGATGCAGCCCGGCGTTATCCTTTTGAATCACGCCGGAAAGGTCGTTTACTTAAACTTCACCGCCAAGGCGTTCCTGGAGATCCTGCAGAAAGAAAACGGCGCCTCGCTTGGAAGGAACACCCTACCGTCCTCTTATTCCGATGTTTTGCCGCGCATTCTCAACGGAGAAAAAGGAGATACCCCGCTGCCGCGTCTCATTACAGAACTCCATCGTGACTTCCAAAAAAAACGGAATGGTCGGGGCGGCGGCCCAGCCTACGACGGATTCCCGGCGGAGCGTCCGGTTTTTCTGAAAAATAATCTGATCTGCTTCGCGCGGGCTTTCTTATTGCAAAATGCCTTATCTGCCCAAAAAGCACATCTTCTGATCCTGATCGAGGCCCTTCCTCAACCCACAATAGACCCGCGGTTCTGTTCCCTCGTTTGACAGAACGGGAAGAAGCGGTGGTCCGCCTTCTTTTCGAGGGACAGGCGAATAAAGAGATCGCCGCTTCGCTGGAGATCAGCGAGCACACCGTTAAGGAACACCTAAAGCGGATCAGGAAAAAACTCAATGTCGCCAATCGGGCCGGAATTGTTGCTCATTTCGCCCGGCCGCTCCTCCGAAACCCGGAAAAGAAACTTCGGCGCGCTTACAGATGAAACGTCCTGCCAAAACGCAACAACCTTTGGCGCGGCAGGTATTTCTGAAATACCATTCTCTCAGGTGATTTAACACCGATTTAACATCTCTGAAACGACATCGTGATTCCAGACCGATACGATGCAATCGTCTTTAAAAGATGTTCCTGACAAACATCAAAGTCCATTTTAAGAAGGGAAAGCAGATCACCGTGGCACAAAATAAAAAGAAGAAAAAATCAGTTTAAGGAAAGCGATCCTCCGTGAGATCTCCCGGGCGATCGGATAATACGTTTCCTAATTCGGCGGGATCTCGAAAAGGGCAGAAAGAGAATCCGTCCTAAACCTAAATAAACCTCAAAGACGAGCGAAAGGAGAAAGAGAAGATGTCCCGATTCATGGCAATCTTGCTGGTGACGATCGGACTCGTGGGGCTGTCGAGTATGGAGAGCTTCGCGGACGAGCGAAAAACGTTGGAAGAGCTATTGGTTGAGAAAGGAACAATCTCCAAGGAGGAGGCCGCCTCCGTTCAAACGACCAAACTGACGAAGGAGGTCGATCGGATTACCTTCGGCGGCGATCTCCGCCTTCGGCACGAATCGTTCATGAACGACAGCGAAACCGCCAGCCGCAACAGAGACCGGCACCGGCAGCGCTTTCGGTTACGGTTCGGAGGCACCCTAAAAATCGACGAATTTCTCGTCGGCATTCAGCTCGCCTCAGGAGAGGGACAACAGATTTCAACCAATCAGAGCTTCGACGCTCTCTTCAGCCAGAAGCCGATCTGGATCCAGCAAGCTTACCTACAATGGAAAGCGGCCCAGTGGCTGAAACTGACCGGCGGGAAAATGCCGAATCCGTTCTTTCGAGCTTACAGCTCGGATATCGTTTGGGACGACGACGTGACCCCGGAAGGTTTTGCCGAAACCCTCACCTTTCCGCTCTCAGAGAGGATCACACTCTTCGTCAATGCCGGCCAGTTCGTTCTCGATGAAGACGGCGGAGACAACAACGACCAATGGCTGTTTGGTGAGCAGGCGGGCACCGACATCGGCCTTGGCAAGAACACGAAACTGACGCTCGCCGGCGCATTTTACAATTTCAAGAATGCGACGCTGGGAACGTTCGGACAGGTCGCTGTTCAAGAAGGGAATACGCGGGTTCCTCCGACCCCTCCGGCGACCGCACCGACCAATATCTTGGTTAACAATTACCGCGTCGTCGATATCACACTCCAGCTTGCCACCAAGGTGGGAGACCTTCCTCTCTCCCTTCAGGGAGATTACGTTAAAAATCTCGCCGATACGACGACCGACAAGGACATGGGTTATCAGGCCGGCGTGATCGTCGGCAAAGCCTCCGATCCTCAATCCTGGGAAGCGGCTTACTTCTACAAGCTCGTCGAAACGGATGCCACCGTGGCCGATCTGGCCGATTCGGATTTCGGGAACGGCGGGACCAACCGGAAGGGACACATCGTCTGGGTCGCCTACAATCCGACCAAAGCGCTCCAGCTGAAAGCGAAGTTTTTCATGACCGAGATTGAAGATGAAACGCTTCCCCCGGGAGCCGGCGGAAAAGATGATATCGACCGGCTTCAGGTAGATGCTTCAATTAAGTTTTAACCCGGTTTAACGACAGACAAGGAGAAAAGAAATGATGAAAAAATCAGTTTTAGTCATGGTCCTATTGATCGGGTTGGCCGCGGCCGCATGGGCCAAAACGGCCCTGATCGAAATCGACGGCTCCAGCACCGTGTACCCGATCACCGAGGCGGTGGCCGAGGAGTTCCAGAGTCTCGCGGCGTGGCGCCCAGGTCACGGTCGGCATCTCGGGCACCGGCGGCGGCTTCAAGCGCTTCTGTCGCGGCGAGACCGACATCTCCGACGCCTCGCGGCCGATCCTGCGCGACGAGATGGTCGCCTGCGCCCAGGCCGGCGTGAAGTACTACGAGCTGCCGATTGCGTACGACGCGCTGACCGTGGTGATCAACAAGCAGAACGACTTCGTCGACTACCTGACGGTGGCCGAGCTGAAGAAAATGTGGGAACCGGCGGCGCAGGGCAAGATCACGAGCTGGAAGCAGATTCGCGATTCCTTCCCGGACGTGCCGCTCAAGCTCGCCGGCGCCGGGGCTCGATTCCGGCACCTTCGACTACTTCACCGAGGCCGTCGTCGGCAAGGCCAAGTCCTCGCGCGGCGACTTCACCAGGCATCCGAGGACGACAACGTCCTGGTCCAGGGGGTCGCGTCCGACCAAGACGCCTTGGCTTTCTTCGGGGTGGCCTATTACGAGGAAAACAAGGACCGCCTCAAGCTGGTTCCGATCGATGATGGGAACAACGCCAACGGCAAGGGGCCGGTTCTTCCCGAGTACAACAACATCCTTGAGGGAACCTATCAACCGCTGGCGCGGCCGATTTTCATCTATGTCAGCCTCAAGTCGGCCAACAAGCCGGAGGTGCAGGGTTTTGTTGACTTCTACATGAGCAATGGGGCGGCGCTTTCCAAAGAGGTCGGCTACATCGCGCTTCCCGATCGGGCGTATGAGTTGGGACAGACCCGGTTCCAGAAACGGGTGGCCGGATCGGTCTTCGGCGGAGGAGCCCAGGTCGGCGTCAGCATCGAGGATCTTCTTCAAAAGGAAAAATAACTTTTCATCACTCCGCGTCGGTGAACACGCACGCGCGTCGCATTCCCCGCAGCTTGCTGCGGGGAGCTTCAATGGGAGGGGGGGGCACTGCCGAAGTGCCCCCCTCTGGTTTTGAACGTTAAAAACAGTCCTTCCGTTAAAATGAAAGCAGCGCCCCCGTCCCAAGCCGACGGACGGCTTTGGTCCTCTCCCTCACGAAGTACCGCGACACCGATAGCAGTTCTCCCGTAATTGAAAAAAGTTTTTTCGTCTAGGGTCTCTTCCCGCCTCGATTAGGCAAAATCCCTATAGCCAATCGGAAGAAGATTGGTATACTTCCCAGGTCTTATCCCAGGAAAGTTCTCTCCGGGTAAGATATACCTTCTCGTGTCTTCCTTCCGGCGACGCTAAGAGGCCTTCGTTCAATGCCTCCCTCTTTCAACCCTTTCTGTAGATAGGAAAATAATGGGTAAAGGAAAACGATTCGACCTGCCTTCGGCAGGCTGGATAGTATTGGCCTCTTTTTTTAATTCTGCTCGGGTCGATCCAGGCCGCGGAGGCGATGGTCGTTTGGACCGACCATGCCACGGTCAAAATCCGAAGGGAAATCTCATTAACCGCGCCCAAAACGAATCAAACCTCCGCCGTATTAAAAGCGGCCAAGAATGAATTCGAGGCGTTTCAGCTCATCGTCTCGGCCGACTCGGGGAATCTCTCGGGGGTCGATGTCGCCGTCGGCGATCTGACCGGTCCGAACGGAAGCCTCATTCCGGGCAGCGCGGTCATGATCTACAAAGCGGCCTTCATTAACATCACCACCCTTTCCACGACGGAAGGACGGCTCGGATTCTGGCCCGACGCTCTGATCCCGAAGAGAGACGAATACACCCGGGAGGTCCGGAATGCGTTTCCTTTCTCGGTAACCTCCGGCCGGAACCAGCCGGTCTGGATCGAGATCTATGTCCCTCAGGACGCCGCTCCGGGTCTCTACAGAGGAACGGCGACCGTCACCGCGGCCAATCAGGCGCCCGTCGTCGTTCCGATCGAATTGACCGTCTGGAACTTTGTCCTCCCGTCGACCGCCACCGTGCGGACGGCCTATTCGATCGATTATCATCTGATTCCGATTGGGCACGGGCTCGGCAGCGCCTACCTGAATTATCTCGACCTGATCAAAACCTACGCGAAGGCCAACCTCCTCCACCGGATCACCAACGATTACCTCCCGGGCCCCCACATCGTGTCGGGAGGATGGGACGCCTTTACCGATCGATTCGGCCCCCTCATGGACGGCACGGAGCGATTCCCGGGAGGAAAACTCCCCGGGGCGAAAATGACCAGCTATCGGATGTCGATCTGGGCTCAGGAAACCAATGTCACCTTTTTAAGAGACATCGCACAGCGCGCCGCGGCGAGAGGATGGATCGACCGTCTCTTTGCATACACCTGGGACGAGCCGAAGCCGGACCAACCGGCGCAGTGGCAGACGATTAAAGACCGGGCCAGGGCGCTTCATCAAGCCGATCCAAGGCTCCGCTCGCTGGTGACCACCAGCATCCAGGGGGCGGGCGATTTTGGCATCACCCAATGCGGGTCGCCCCGCGTCGAGCCGTGCATCGACCTCTTTACCCCGACGATCCGGTACATGGACAACAAACCGACCGGCCGGGAGCCGGGAAGCGAGGTCCCCGGCGGCGCGGAGACGATCGGAAATCAGCGGAGCAAATACGGTCCGGAGACATGGTGGTATCAGGCCTGCGGCTCGCACGGTTGCGGCATCATCGGCGGGGGACAATACGATCCGGAGGGGTATCATACCGGTTGGCCCACCTTCATGATCGACCTTCCGGCGATGTTCAACCGGGTCATGCAGTGGCAAACCTTCAAATACAATCTTCAAGGAGAGCTCTACTTCGACATGGTCTACGCCTACGGTCAGAGAGATCCCTGGGGCAGCCAGTACGACTTCGGCGGAAACGGCGACGGCACCCTCTATTATCCGGGGACGCCGGCCAAAATCGGCGGGACGACCCACATTCCGATCGAGTCGATCCGCTTGAAACTCCTCCGGGAGGGGATGGAGGATTACGAATATATGAACCTGCTGGCGAAGCTGGGAGACGGCGACTATGCGGAAAGGCAGGTCGACACCGTCGTGACCCGCACCTATGATTGGAGCCGAAACCCGGCTGATCTTTACCGGGCGCGGGAGAACATGGCGCTGCAGATCCTTTCTCACGATGGGTCGGGAGAGCCGGTTCCGGGGACGGCTAATTTTAAGCTCACTTACGCTCCCGCTTCGGCCACCGTGACGGCAGGCGGGACCGCCTCCTCCTCAATCACCCTCGCCTCCCTCTTTGATTTTAATGCGGCCGTCGCATTGACCTGTTCCACCCCCCACCCCACCGTGACCTGCACCGTAAACCCCGCCTCGGTCACCCCTCCGGTGAACGGAAATGGAACCGCAACGTTGAACATGATCACCCAGAGTGCAACGCCGAACGGCACCTATTCCGTCGCCGTCCGCGGCGTTTCAGGCAGCCTGATCCGGGAAGGAACGTTTACACTCACCGTCGCCACGGCGACACCGGTCGGCGAGCCGTTCGACCGCGCCGACACAACCGATCTCGGATCGGGTTGGAATGAATATCTCGCCGACTTCGGGATCCGGGCCAACGAGGTCTCCAACCTCGATACCGCCTCTCAAGAGGCACAGTGGCGCGCTTCTCTCGGTCCCAATCAGGAGGTCTCGGCCGACTGTAAAGTGAACGCTGCCGGAAACTCTTGCGGGGTCATGGCCCGGTGGGTGGATGGCAACAACTTCTACTATCTGCGGCTCGATCCCGGCCTGGGGAATATCGTGCTCATGAAGAAGGTCAATGGCGTCTACACCAACCTGGCGACGGCAAACCGGACGATGGCGTTCAATACCTTCTATCGGCTTCGATTGGTCGCGAACGGGAACACCCTCACCGCCTACTTCGCCGGAGAGACCACCCCCGCCATCACGGTGAGTGACATCTCGCTGGCGGGCGCTTTTTCCGGAATCCGCACCTACGCCACCGCGGCCGGGAACACCCGGGTAGACCGGTTCAACGCGGTTTCCCTCGGCGGCGCGATCAGCGAGACGTTCAACCGGGCGAACAACACGAACCTGGGAGGCAGCTGGAACGAGTACCTTCTTAATTTCGAGATCAATACCAACCAGCTCCGGAACAGCGACAGCGCAGGACAGGAAGCACAGTGGACAACGATGATCGGCGCCAACCAGGATGTTTCGGTTGACTGTAAGGTCACGGTCAGCGGGAACTCTTGCGGGGTGATCGCCCGCTGGTCCAATGCGAATAATTTCTATTACGCGCTGGTCGATCCAGGTCTGGGAAGCGTCGCGCTGATTAAAAGGGTAAATGGGGTTTTTACCCGCCTGGCGGTCGCCAGCCGGCCGATGAGCTACAATACTTTGTATCAGATTCGGCTGGTCACGCAAGGAAGCACGCTGCGCGTCTTCTTCAATGGGGAGAGCACCGCGGCGATTAACGTGACCGATACGAGCTTGGTCAGCGGGAATTATGCCGGGATCCGCTCTTACGCTACGGCGGCCGCCGCCACCTCCTTTGATAATTTCAGCGTCGGCCATCCTTAAGACCCGCCTCTCCTAAGAGAAGCGGACGGTAGCGAACCGGGGCGCCCTTCCTTTCCGAAGCGGGGGCGCCCCGGCCATTTTTCCCCAAAGCCTCCCTTCCCCCCTTTTCATTCACCGCCGGACGGGTGGTCTTGATAAGACCTCCCCGACCCCCTAAACTAAAAATGATAGACTGAATAAAGACGGCTGAAAGGGATGAAACCATGCAGAGACGCATCAACGTCCCAAACAAAGGGGAAAAAATAACGGTCAACGCCGACTATTCGCTGAACGTCCCCGACCAGCCGATCATTCCGTACATCGAGGGCGACGGCACCGGCTTCGACATCACCCCGGTGATGATCAAGGTGGTCGATGCGGCGGTGGCCAAGGCCTACGGCGGCAAACGGAAGATCCACTGGATGGAGATCTACGCCGGCGAGAAGGCGACCAAGGTCTACGGCCCCGACGTCTGGCTGCCGGAGGAAACGCTGGCCGCGCTGCGCGAGTACGTCGTGTCGATCAAGGGCCCGCTGACCACGCCGGTGGGCGGCGGCATCCGCTCGCTGAACGTGGCGCTGCGCCAGGAACTGGACCTGTACGTCTGCCTGCGTCCGGTGCGCTGGTACTTCAAGGGCGTGCCCTCGCCGGTGAAGGAGCCGGAGAAGATCGACATGGTGATCTTCCGCGAGAACTCCGAGGACATCTACGCCGGCATCGAGTGGGAGGCCGGTTCGCCCGAAGCCGAGAAGCTGATCGAGTTCCTGCAGAGACGAAATGGGCGTCAAGAAGATCCGCTTCCCCGAACCTCGGCCGCCATCGGCATCAAGCCGGTGTCGAGCGAAGGCACCGAGCGCCTGGTGCGCAAGGCCATCCAGTACGCGATCGACAACGACAAGCCCATCGGTGACCCTGGTGCACAAGGGCAACATCATGAAGTTCACCGAAGGCGGCTTCCGCGACTGGGGCTACGCGCTGGCCAAGCGAGAGTTCGGCGCGGTCGACATCGACGGCGGCCCGTGGCTGCAAGAATCGCCGAAGCCGGCAAGACGAAGGAATCGTCATCAAGGATGCGATCGCCGACGCCTTCCTGCAGCAGATCCTGCTGCGCCCGGCCGAGTACGCCGTGATCGCCACGCTGAACCTCAACGGCGACTACATCTCCGACGCGCTGGCCGCGCAGGTCGGCGGCATCGGCATCGCGCCGGGCGCCAACCTGTCCGACTCGGTGGCCTTGTTCGAGGCCACCCACGGCACCGCGCCCGAAGTACGCCGGCAAGGACTACGTCAACCCCGGCTCGCTCATCCTGTCGGCCGAGATGATGCTGCGCCACATGGGCTGGACCGAGGCGGCCGACCTGATCATCAAGGGCATCGGTAAAACGCTCGAGGCAAGGTGTTTCACCCACGACCTGTCCCGGCTGACGCCCGATTCGAAGGGGGTGACCTGTTCTGAATTCAGCGATGCGATCATCCGTCGGATGCAAATAAAGACGCGATGAACGCCGTTCGTCGGACCTTTCTCAGGCAATTATTTTTTGCGTTCGGCCAGCGCCTCTTCCAGGTTTTTCTTTGCGACCGGGTCGTCCGGTTTCAGCCGCACCGCTTCGGAGAAGTGATGAATCGCCGCTTCGGTCTTCCCCTGGTTTTTCAGGATCACGCCGGAATAAATGTGCGCCAGGTGCTGGGCGGGGTTCACCCGAAGCACCTCCCGGTTGTGGGCCAACGCCTCGTCGTACCGCCGCTCCTTGGCCAAGAGGATCGCCAGATTTAAATGGGCGAACTCGAAATCGGGCGACAGCTTCAGCGCCGCATCAAAATGGCGCCGCGCCGCCTCGTTCTCTCCCTTCCTTGCAAGCATGACCGCCAAATCGGTATGGACGATATAGTTGTTCGGAAAATGCTGAAGCTCCATTCGATAATGTTCGATCGCTTCCTCGATTCTCCCCTGCTGCGCCAGCAATCTCGCCAATCTGTGATGGATATCGGGCCGGTCCGGTTCGAGGACGGCCGCCTGGCTGAGATAAAAGATCGCCTCATCGAACGCCCCGCGGCCCATCGCAGAGGTGGTCAGCCGCCGATAGATCTCCGCGTCCGGGCCGAGCGCTTCCAAGGCCCGCAAGAAGACCGCGTTGGCCTCCTCAAATTTTCCAGCCCAATCGAACAATTTCCCAATATTCTTTAAGGCCAACCCGTCGGCGAAGCGGTTGAGGCCCGACATCACCTCTTTCTCCACGGTCTGGATCGTCTCGGCGCCCCACGACGGATCGGGGGTGACAATTTTCTGTCGGGCCATTTGATCGAGCAGCGCCAGACCCAAGAGACGGTAACCCTCGATGTTGGTATGAACATGATCGACAAAATATTCCTTGCCGAAGACGGCGTGGTCGTATTGACGCGAATAGGCCTCTCTGAGAAGACGGGGGAAATCGACCAGCGGCGCTCCCTCGTCCGCGGCCACCTCCTCGACGACCTGTTGCATCGAACGCAAGATCCGAAGCGGGACGATATCCTCCTCGACGGCGCGCCAAAAGGCTTTTTCCGCCTCGTCATATTTTTTCATCTCAAAGAGAACCTGTCCGATCCGGTAATGGAGGTCGGCGTAACGATCGTCGATTTGAAGCGCCTCGCGATAAGCGGCCAATGCCTCGTCGAAGCGGCCTCCCTTCTGAAGTTCCCCGCCGCGCCGGTAGCGTTCCTCCCACCGACGGAGCCCCTCCTCACCGAACCCCTCTTTGTGCTCGCTCTTGAAAGGGGACATGTCTTTAAGGTTGATCGCGGGTTGGACGAAGAGGACCTCCGCGCCGCTCTCCCGGGCAATCTGGACCATCCGGATCAGGTTCAGGCGGAAGTGCGCGATGATCCGCTCTTTGAGGGGATCATCGCGGCGATAGGTCGTCGGGCCGAGGGTATGGGTGAGAATTTCATTCACCTCGCCGCTCAGCTGATAGCGCTCTTTTGCCTTTTTGATCGAATCGGGCCGGACCGCCTCGAGGGCCCGTTCCATCGCCGCCCAGGTCCGGGTGCGGCTGAGCATGGCACTCGCCCGAAGCGCCCAGGGAGGCTGTTCCTTTAGGCTCCCGTAGGAGCGTTGTTCGAGGAATTCATTTTGTCCGGAGTAGACGATAAAGAGATCGGGTTGATATTGCGTCAGCTCGTTCATCAGGTGGGCCACGCGGTAGCTGGCGTAGCTGATCCCTCCGGCATTGATCACCTCCCAGTCGCGCGACGGGTCGGCGGCCCGCAGAAACGCCCGCAGCCATCCGCAAAACGAGACACGGTCATAATAGGGGTGGCCGTAGGTCGTCGATCCCCCCATGCAGAAGATCCGATAGCTGTTCCTCCCCTTCTCCTTGGGAAAAGCCTGATCCCGATTGAACCAATCCCACTTGTTCCGGGCCGTTTTGAGAAGAACCGATCCGTCCGGTTGGCGCTCTTCGACGAACAGGGGGATCTTCTCGGCGAACCCGACAAAGGGATCTTCGGCCACGAGAACGGAGTGGACGCCGATCAAGGCCAAGACAAGTTCAAGGAGGCCGAAAAAAGCGGTGACGATGATGATTGTGAATAAAATGCTTTTCCAGAACGGGCGAGGGCGGCGTAGCGCATTGCGAGGAATGGTTTCCGTTTCGGTCGGTCTTTCTTTGTGATCTTTCTCATCCATCGTGCTGTCGCATATTATAACATCGAAATATGGGTATACAAAGACTTCCGGCCATTCCGATGTTTGCTCGATCATTACAAGGCTGGGGTTAAAGCGGCGACAGCGTTCTACGGTGATGCCGGGGAAAGGGATCTCTCTGAGGACCGTTTTCAAAAAAGCGTATAGATAAAGGGAGCGACCGCCGAGCTCTGTGTAAAAACGATCAGCGTTCCCAACAACACCAAAATCAGAATAATCGGCGCAAGCCAAAACTTTTTGCGCTCCTTCATGAATCCCCAGAGGTCTTTCAAAAAATCGATCATTAGAATGGTTTCTCCATCTGTTTTCGATTGAGCGCTTTGCTTTGGATCCGGTAACTGATCTCCTCCTTCTTCCAGGCGCGCCGCAGCGGGTCCCATCCCCACAGCCGCATGACGCGTCCGAGCGGAAAGAAGAGGAGATAAAAAACCAGCGCGAGAATGATCCGGGTGTTGATCCATCCGAGAATCCCCCCCACGATCATCCAACCCCGGAAAACAGGCGCCAAGGTCGCCGGCAGGGCCAAGGCCCAAACGACAAAGACACTTCCAACCACCCAAGGCCAAAGAACGAATTTCAGATTCCACAGCCAGGGAAAGAGCGAGCCGAAGAGCCCGGCGATAAAACACCCCATGAGGAGGCCGAACGAGCGGAGCTCCTTGACCGTCGGCGGGTGGAGAGGCTTTACGATTTGATTAATCCAGCTCAAACGTCTCTTTCCAGGCATCCTCTTTTTTCCAGACAGGTTGTTTCGGTTTGGCCAGCAAGAAATTTTCCAGGACCAGGTAATCCATTTCGGTCCGCATGAAACAGCGGTAGGCGTCTTCCGGCGTGCAGACGATCGGCTCCCCGCGAACATTGAAGGAGGTGTTCACCAGAACGGGACAGCCGGTCCGTTGCTGAAAAGCCTGAAGGAGTCGGTGGTAGCGGGGATTCGTCTCTGTGTGGACCGTTTGAATCCGGGCGGAATAATCGATGTGGGTCACGGCGGGGATCGAAGAACGTTTGACGTTGAGTTTATCGATGCCGAAGAGGCGTTGCTGCCTGGTGGCCGCTCCATTTTCTAGGCTATCGGAGGTCATCGGAAGACGGTGCTCCTCGCGGACCGATGCGGTCAGCAACATATACGGACTCGGACGATCGAGCTCGAAAAACGTGGAGACCGATTCAAAGAGAACCGAGGGGGCGAACGGCCGGAACGATTCGCGGTATTTGATCTTCAGATTCATGACCGATTGCATTTTTTGACTGCGCGGATCGCCGAGAATGGAGCGGGCGCCGAGCGCGCGCGGTCCGAATTCCATCCGGCCCTGAAACCACCCGACGGCCTGTTCCGCGAGCGAGAATCTCCGCGACCGATCCCATCAACGGCTCGTCGTCGCAGGTACTCGTAGACGGCGCCGACGGAGTCGAGATACCGTTTGATCTCGGAATGCGCTGAACCGGGGCCCCAAATACGCGCCGGCCATCCGATCGGTCCCGCGTCACGGTCCGAGGCTGTCCCTGATATTGGTGCCGGAAGGCGAGGGCCGCGCCGAGCGCGCCGCCGGCGTCGCCGGCCGCCGGCTGAATCCAGATCTCCCGCATCGGGCCTTCCCGCAGAAGCCTTGCCGTTGGCGACGCAGTTGAGCGCGACGCCGCCGGCCAGACAGAGCGCATCGACCCCCAGCTCGCGATGAATCGTTCTCGCCAGACGCAGCACGACCTCTTCGGTGACCGCCTGGATCGAACCGGCAAGATCCATCTCCCGCTGCGTGAATTTTTCTTCCGGGGCGCGCGGCGGTCCGCCGAACAGCGCATTGAACTTGGCGTTCGTCATCGTCAGACCGGTGGAGTAGTGGAAATAGTCCATGTTCAGACGGAAGGTGCCGTCGTCTTTCAGATCGAACAGCTGCTCCAGGATCAGCTCGACGTACGCCGGCTCGCCGTAGGGGGCCAGGCCCATCACCTTGTACTCGCCGGAGTTGACCTTGAAGCCGGTGTAATAGGTGAAGGCCGAATAAAGGAGGCCGAGGGAGTGGGGGAAATCGATCTCGCCATTGCGCGATGCGAGCGTGTGGCCCTCCCCCAGCCAGACCGAGGTCGTCGCCCACTCGCCGACCCCGTCCATGCAGAGGACCGCGGCGTCGGGAAAAGGGGCTGGGATAAAAGGCGGAGGCGGCGTGGGCCTGATGGTGCTCGGCGAAATAGAGCGGCGGGAGCGCCGCCGCCCCGCATTGTCCAAGGCGGGCCAGCTCTTTTTTTAGTTGCGGTTTCAGGAAGAGCTTTTCCTTCAGCCAGACCGGCATGGCGGCGGCGAAGGAGCGATATCCCCGGGGGGCTTCGGCGAGGTAGGTTTCGAGCAGCCGCTCGAATTTCACCAAAGGCTTGTCATAAAAAACGATCGCTTCAAGATCGGTTAGGCGGATGCCCCCCTCCTTTAAACAGTAGGCAATCGCCTGTTCTGGAAACCGGGCGTCGTGCTTCCGCCGGGTGAAGCGTTCCTCCTGGGCGGCGGCGACGATTTCGCCGTCGCCCAGCAAGGCCGCGGCGCTGTCGTGATAATATGCCGAAATACCTAAAACGGTTGACGCCATTCATCGGTCTTAACATCGATCCTGATTTCTGTCAAGATAGAGGACCTTACGCTTGGAATATCGGCGATCGCCTCGGGGGATTTTTATCCGTGAATGAAAAAAGCCTGACCTATGATATATTCGGTCTGTTTATTCTTTGAAGAGAAAGCCAGCATGAAGACGAAGCACCCATCGAAACCGGCTTCGCACCGGAGTCCTTCGCCGCGACTCAGCGGACCGGAATCGCAGCCGGAGGGGTCGATATCGATCTTCGGGAGCGAAGAAAAACGGCTGATTTTATTGATCAGGCTTCTCGCCGTTTTCGTTTTGCTCTGCCTCGGCTTTTCCTGGAAGCTCTGGATTTCAAGCCGGCTCTATCCTCTGGTTCCCCTCTTTGGTCTCGTTCCGGCTTTTCCCTATCCGTTAGATTATTTGTTTCTCGCCCTCTTCTCCGGCCTCCTTCTCGCCCTGGTCATCCAGCCTCGGTCGAAAATGTGGGTCGGGTTGATCGTTGCAATTTTTACGATTCTCTTTCTACAGGATCAGAGCCGCATCTGGCCGTCGTTTTATCAGTTCTTTTTCTGTTTCCTCCTTCTGCTCACCTACAGAAGCGACGGCGGCGAGGAGGAAGCGCATCGCATTCTCATCGGATTTCGGTTCATCCTCGCCGCGGTTTATTTCTGGGGGGGGGTCCAGAAGCTGAACACCCACTTTTTCAACGAGGAATTCCCCTGGTTCCTCCGGCCGCTGACCGATCTTCTGCCGTTGGACATTCCCACCCTGCCGGCCCTCGGCGTTTTTGCGGCGCTCTTCGAAGTGTTGTTTGCGATCGGACTTCTGACGAAGCGGTTTCGCGCCATCGCCCTCTTCGATGCGATGTTGATGCACGCGCTTATTTTTTTCCTCATCGGACCGTTCAGAAACGACTGGAACAACAGCGCCTGGATCTGGGGCCAGACGATGGCGGCGCAGGCATGGCTGCTCTTTTACAAAGCGCCGCCGTTTGCGCTCAAAAAAATGTTCGCCGCCCCCCGTTTCTACAACCTCCCGCAGGCGCTCGCCGTCCTCTTTATTGGAATCCTCCCGCTTCTGAATAATGTGAATCGCTGGGATTCCGCCCTCTCGTTCAACGTCTATACGGGGAACGTCAGCCACGGCCAAATTCGGATGCACCCCGATGTGGCGCCCCGTCTGCCGGCCGAGCTTTCGCCCTTTGTGACCGAGCGCGACGGTTGGGCCGTGCTCGATTTAAATGCCTGGACCCTCCGCGAGTTCAACGCCAATCCCTATCCGGAAAAAAGAATCTTCAAAGCGGTGCTCGACACGATCTGTTCTCACGTGCCGGACAGATCGGTCCGCCTTTTCCTGACCGAAAAATCGGGATGGTTCTTCCCGAAATCGACGCATCAATACGGCTGCGGAGAAATATAAGGGCCGATCCGTCCCTCCCTTTTTTTCCCGAAAAGCATCCATCCGCATCGCAGAGGAAGAACCGTGCGACGCGCCCGGGCGAATCATTTCCACCTCTATCGGGAGCTAATAAATCCGTGGTTGCGGCTATTTAATGTATTTTCCGCCGTCACGATCGATACCGTGCAGAAATATAGACAAGGTTTGTTTCGGTGCTATACTTTCGACTGATTGTCTGTCGCCCCAGCCCTCGGAGATTTTCTTTTTCTCTTGGGAAGGCGACGACAAATGCAACCGGATCAGAAGACGTCTCATTCGACGAGATTCTGAGATTCAGACCCCACTTTTCACAACCGTATGTTCTCTGCATAAGGAGCTTGTCATGTTGAGAGGCAAGGCATGGGGGTTCGTTCTTATTCTGCTTTTATCTGCGTCTTTCTCCCGAGCGGAGGACGGCGTCACGGAAAAAGAGATCCTCCTCGGCATGTCCAACGCCCAGACCGGACCCGTTTATGAGTTGGGTATCGCGATGAAGGAAGGAGCCACGGTTTACTTCAACAAGGTCAACGCCGCCGGAGGGGTCCAGGGCCGCAAGATCAAGCTGATCGTCTACGATGATCGTTACGAATTCCCCAAGGTGATCGCCAACACCCGAAAGTTCATCGAGGAGGACAAGGTCTTCGCATTATTCGGCTACATCGGCTCCGGAATCTCCGCCGCCATCGTGCCGACCATCACGCGCGCCCGAGTTCCCTATCTCTTCCCGCTCACCGGCGCGGAAGTCATCCGAAATCCGGTCAATAAATATATCTTCAACCTTCGGGCCAGCTACGCGGACGAAGCGGAAGTCTTGGTCGATCGGGCGACCCGGGATCTGAAGCTGACCAAGATCGGCGTCTTTGCCCAGGACGACGCCATGGGGGAAGCAGGCCGCGCCGGATTGATCCGGGCCTTGCGGAAGAGGAATATGCCGCTGGTCGGGGACGGGAAATATGAACGGAATACCGAAGATGTCGAGGCGGCGTTGGAGACGCTCGTCAAAGCCAACCCCGAGGCGGTGATGCTGGCTTGTCCCTATACGCCTTGCGCTGCTTTTCTCAAAAAGGCCAGGGCGCGTGGATTCTCCCCCTCTTCTTACACCTGGGGGTCGGCACCACCGCCTTAATCCACGAGGCGGGGAAAGCCGCCGACGGGCTCATCGTCACTCAGATTGTGCCGAATCCGAGTGACAGCGCCCTGCCGATTGTGAAGGAATTCGTCTCGGACATGAAAGCCGCCGGATTGACTCCCGATCTGGTGAGTCTGGAGAGTTATCTCGGCGCCAAGGTGTTGGTGGAGGCCTTAAAGAAGACCTCCCCCTGACCCGGGAAGCGCTGATCTCCACCCTGGAGAAGTTCAGCATGGAGGCCGGAGGGCTGGCGGTATCGTTCAGCCCCACCGATCATCAAGGCTTGCACCAGGTCTTTCTGACAAAAATCGAAAACGGCAAAGTGGTGACGATCGGGAACCTAAAATAAAGCCTAAGAGAGAGATGCCGTCCCTGAAATTTTTCAGATTAAACTCTATTATCAAGAATCCCTTCATCTCCAGCCTGATCCTATTGCTTTTGTCGACTCCCCCCTTATGGGCGGAGGAAGGGGTGACGGAGAAAGAGATCCTCCTCGGCATGTCCAACGCTCAGACCGGCCCTCTTTCCGGGGTAGGCATTTTAATTAAGGAAGGAGCCGCCGTTTTTTTCAACAAGGTCAATGCCGGCGGAGGGGTCCAGGGCCGCAAGATCAAGCTGATCGTCTACGATGACGGCTACCAGCCCGCCAAAGCGATCGAGAATACCCGAAAATTCATCGAGGAGGAAAAGGTGTTCGCCTTATTCGGGTATGTCGGCTCACCGATCTCCGCATCGATCGTGCCGATCTTCACAAGAGCCCATGTCCCCTATCTCTTCCCGTTCACGGGGGCTCGATTCCTTCGCAATCCGGTGGATCGATATATCTTCACCCTCCGCGCAAGCTACGCGGACGAGACTGAAGTGATGGTCGAGCGGTTGACCGAGGATCTGAAGATGACCAAGATCGGCGTCTTTTCCCAGGACGACGCCCTGGGTGAAGCAGGCCGCGCCGGGCTGATGCGGGCCTTGCGGAAAAGAAATATGCCGCTGGTCGGGGACGGGAAATTTGAGCGGAATACCGTCAATGTCGATGTCGCCTTGGAAGCGCTCGTCAAAGCGAATCCCGAAGCGGTGATTATGTTTTGTCCTTATACCCCCTGCGCGGTTTTTCTCAAAAAGGCCAAAGAGCGTGGATTCAACCCCAAATTTTTCCTCTTTTCGGGGGGCGTCACCCCGCTGGTCCAGGAAGCGGGGAAAGACGCCGACGGGGTCCTCATGACCCAGGTTGTTCCGAATCCAAGCGACAGTTCCCTGCCGATTGTAAAGGAATATCTTTCGGATATGAAAGCCGCCGGTCTTGCTCCGGACCCGGTGAGTCTGGAGAGTTACCTCGGCGCCAAAGTATTCGTGGAAGCGCTGAAGAACACCTCTCCGCTGACACGGGAGGGGTTTATCTCTACGCTCGAAAAACTGAAGATGAACGCCGGAGGGCTGGAGGTGTGGTTTAGCCCGAACAACCATCAAGGCCTGCACCAGCTCTTTTTGACAAAAATCGAAAACGGAAAAGCAGTCACCATCCAAAACCTCAAATAAATTTAAAGAACACATGGCGCTTGAAAAGATTTTTCGACTGAATTCCATCAGCAAGAAATTCTTGATCTCGAATCTCATTTTCATGGTGATTCTGCTGGGCGGATTGGGCGCCCTCATGATCCATCAGAATCATGCCACGATCCGATCCTTGATGGAATCAAAGGGAAACGCCCTGGCCAACAACCTCGCTCAGATCAGCGCCAATTACGTTATGAATTTCGATCTTCAGGCCTTGGAATTGTTCGTCAACGAAGCGTTGAAAGACCCCGATGTTGTTTTTGTCGTTTTCTATGACGCCGACAGGGTGCCGTTGACGGAGAACAGCAAGCCCCCGAGCGACATCTCTTCGCTGTCGATTTATGATCGGGAAATTCACAGCCTCCGGGAAGATCAAACGCCCGTCGGGCACCTTCAGATCGGCTACAGCCAAGAGACCCTCTCGAAAAACCTACGCAGCGGCATCCAGACGGTGGCCGTGAGCAACCTGGTGGCGCTGATCCTGCTCATTCTCGGGGTGACGATCCTCTTTCGGGGAATCACGCGGCCCTTGATCCACCTGGTCGGGGTGATCGAAAAAGTCGCCCAGGGAGACTTGACCGCCCGCGTCGCCCCCCGCTTGGTCGATCGCCCCGATGAGATGGGGGTTTTGGCCCGCAGCCTCAACCGAATGAGCGAAGAGCTTGCTCGGTCTCACGACCACCTGGAGGAACAGGTGAGGGCGCGCACGGCGGAGTTGGAAGCGTTCATTTATACCGTTTCACACGACTTGAAGTCTCCGGTGGTCTCGATGAATGGAATGGCCGGCTTGATGAAGGAAGAATACGGCCAAGAATTAAACGATCACGCGAGGCATTACCTCGACCGAATCATCGGTAACGCGAACTACATGGAAGAATTGATCCAGGGGCTTTTGACCCTCTCGAAGATTGGAAAGATGCAGGAGCGCCAAGAGATGATCGAGGTCAACGGTGTCATCCAAAATGTCCTGGACATTCTTCAAAATCAACTCGCACAGCGCAACATCGCGGTCTCCGTTCAATCTCCTCTCCCGCGCTTTATGTTCAACCCTGTCCAGCTGGCCCAGATCTTCCAGAACCTGATCTCCAATGCCACAAAGTTCATGGGGGATCAACCCCACCCTCGGATTGAGATCGGGGGGAAAGAGTCGAACGGGGGGATGGAGTTCTACGTTAAAGATAATGGAATCGGAATCGATCCGGCCTATCATGAAAAGGTCTTCGCGATCTTCCAGCGGCTGCAGGATGTTAAGGTGGAGGGGACCGGGGTGGGACTCCCCATCGTGAAAAAGATCGTCGACCTGAACGGCGGAAAGATCTGGGTTGAATCACAAAAGGGAAAAGGGGCGACATTCTTTTTCTGGCTTCCACAGAAAAATAAACCTCAACAGGCCGGCCAAAACCGACCGTCTTTGGAACCCCTTTCCGGCACAGGACCAAAAAAGAAGCGGTGATCATTCCAAACCCCAAACAAGGAAAGGTGTAAGGAAAGATGGCGCTTGAAAAGGTTTTTCGGTTGAACTCCATCAGCAAGAAATTCTTGGTCCCGAATCTCATTTTCATGGTGATCTTGCTGGGCGGATTGGGCACCCTCATGATCCATCAGAATCATGCCACCATCCGATCCCTGATGGAATCAAAAGGAAACGCCTTGGCCGATACCCTGGCCCAGATCAGCGCCAGCTACGTCGAAAACTTCGATCTTCAGGCCCTGGAAGTATTCGTCAAGGTTGCATTGAAAGATCCCGACGTGATCTTCGTCGTTTTTTACGACGCCGACAGAAAACCATTGACGGAGAACAGCAAGCCCCCGAGCGATACCGGTTCACTGTCGATTTATCAACGGGACATCTTCAGCCTCAGAGAAAAAGGCAAGCCGATCGGGCACCTGCAGATCGGCTACAGTCAGGAGACCCTTTCGAGAAACCTGCGCAGCGGCATCCGAACGGTGGTCGCGAGCAACTTGGTGGCGCTGATCCTGCTCATTCTCGGGGTGACGATCCTCTTTCGGGGAATTACGCGTCCCCTGGCCCATCTGGTCGGGATGATCGAAAAAGTCGCCCAGGGCGATATGACGGTCGAGGTGGAGTCGAAGCTCCTCGGCGCACAAGATGAAATCGGCATCCTCGCCCGCGCCTTCTCGAAAATGTCGGCCAGCCTGAAAAAAGTGATGCAGGAATTGGTCTATGCCGTTCGTGACAGCTGCAAGCAGATCACCCTCTCCTCCGAAGCGCTCTCGGCCGCCAGCCAGCAGATGAGCGCCAACTCCTCGGAGACGGAGCGCCTGGCCAGCATGGTCTCATCGAGCAGCCAGGAGATCAACCGGATGGTTGGGGATGTCGCGACCGCCTCCGTGGAGATATCGACTTCGCTCAAGGAGACCTCCCGCAACATCTTCAATGCAACGCAGATCACCACCCAAGCGGTCAAAATGGCCGATTCGACCAACAAGACCATTTCAAAGCTGGGCGAATCGAGCATGGAGATCGGGCAGGTGGTCAAGGTGATCACCGCCATCGCCCAGCAGACCAATCTCCTGGCGCTGAATGCCGCCATCGAGGCGGCGCGCGCGGGGGAGGCGGGAAAAGGATTTGCCGTCGTGGCGAACGAGGTGAAAGATCTCGCCACACGGACGGCCAAAGCAACCGAGGAGATCACACAAAAGATCGGCGCCATCCAGGGGGATACCAAGGAAGCCATTTCGGAGATTGGAAAGATCGGGGAAATCATCGGCCAGATCAATCAAATCTCAATCGACATTTCCGGCGCGCTGGAAGAACAGACGGTGACGACGAACGAGATCAGCGGCCGGGTCGCGCAGGCGGCGCACGGAACCAACGAGGTGAACCGGAGCATCGAAGGGGTGGCCGACGCGTCCAAAAGCACGGCAAAAACCGCCGCGGAGATTCTGGTCGCCTCGAAAAAGCTCGCCCGGATGGGGAGCGATCTGACGGCGCTGATAAACAACTTCCGATTTGAGCTCAACCGATCGGATCAGAATCCGCCTGAGGGGCTGCCATGATGAAGGGGAAACGAGGATGGGTCGTTCTGGTCTTGCTTTTATCGGCAACCTTTTCCTCGGCGGAAGAGGGGATCACGGAAAAAGAGATCCTCATCGGGATGTCCAACGGCCAAACCGGACCGACCTCCGAGAATGGGAATATGATGAGGGAAGGGGCGGAGGTCTATTTTGATAGGGTCAACGCCGCCGGGGGGGTCCAGGGCCGCAAGATCAAGCTGATCGTCTACGATGACGGCTACCGGCCCGCCCTGACGATCGCGAATACCCGTAAATTGATCGAGGAGGAGAAGGTTTTCGCCCTCTTCGGATACATCGGCTCGCCGAACTCCGCGGCCGTCGTGCCGATCGTCACGCGCGCCCGCGTCCCCTACCTTTTCCCGCTGACGGGGGCGGAGATCATCCGCAATCCGGTGAATAAATATATCTTCAACATCCGCGCCAGCTACGCCGACGAGATTGAAGTGTTGGTCGAACGGCTGACCCGGGATCTGAAGGTGACCCGGATCGGGGTCTTCGCCCAAGACGACGCCATGGGGGAAGCGGGCCGGGCCGGACTGATCCGGGCCTTGCGGAAGCGGAACATGGCCCTGGTCGGGGATGGGAAATATCAACGGAACACCCTTGATGTCGGCGAGGCATTGGAAACGTTGATCAAAGCCGATCCGGAGGCGGTGATTCTCGCCTGTACTTATGAGCCGTGCGCCGCCTTTCTGAAAAAGGCAAGGGCGCGTCGATTCAATCCGAAACTTTTACATATTTCAGCCGGCACCCTCCCCCTGATCCACGAAGCCGGAGAGGCCGCCGACGGGCTTATTGTGACACAGATCGTGCCGAATCCAACCGACAGCTCCTTGCCGATCGTAAAAGAATATCTCTCAGCGATTAACGCCGCAGGACTCACCCCCAACCCGGTCAGTCTGGAGAGTTATCTCGGCGCCAAGGTGCTGGTGGAAGCATTGAAGAAAACCGCTCCCCTCACCCGGGAAGCGTTTGTCTCCGCGCTGGAGCAACTTAGCATAGACGCGGGGGGCCTGAAGATACGGTTCACCCCCGCCGACCATCAAGGCCTCCAACAGGTCTTTCTGACAAAAATCGAAAACGGAAAAGTGGTCACGATCGAAAACATTAAATAAATTTGGATTCTGCCGATCGGCCTTACGACAAAAGCGCAATCGCTCGTTGAACGGACTGAACGAAGGCTTCCACTTCGCTACGGGTATTATAGAGATAAAAACTGGCACGCGCCGTTCCTGCCACGCCGAGGCGCTTCATCAAAGGGTCGGCACAGTGCCTTCCGGCGCGGACGGCGATCCCCTCTTCGTCGAGCGCGGCGGCGAGATCGTGTGGATGGATGCCTTGACAGTTAAAAGAGACCAGCGGAGCCCGCTCTTCCGAAACGGGCGGACCGTAAATAGTCACCCCTTCTAACGTTGACAGGGCGGTCAACGCCTCGCGGACCAATGCCTGCCCGTGCGTACGGACCGCCTCCATGCCGAGTTGATCGAGATACTTGACAGCGGCGCCGAGGCCGATCGCCGAAGCGATGTTGGGGGTGCCCGCTTCGAATTTCCAGGGGAGTACGTTCCAACTGGCCCGATCCGGCCAGACCTCCCGAACCATCTCCCCGCCGGCCAAAAACGGGGGCATCTCCTCCAACAGCTCCGGCTTCCCATAGAGCAGACCGATCCCGGTGGGACCGAGCATCTTGTGCCCCGAGAAGGCAAAGAAATCACACCCCAGTTCCCGAACATTGACCGGAATGTGAGGCGCCATCTGAGCGCCGTCCACGAAAACCGGCGCCCCGGCCGCATGCGCTCGTTCTACAATTTGACGGAGGGGGATGACCGTCCCCATCACGTTCGATGCCGCTGTCACCGCCACCAAACGGGTCCGGTCGCTCAAGAGACGATCGAGCTGGTCTAACCGGAGTCTCCCCTCTCCATCGATATCGAGGAAGACCAATTTCGCTCCTTTCTCTTCAGCGAGGAGTTGCCACGGAATCAGGTTGCTGTGGTGCTCCAAAACGGAGAGAAGGATCTCGTCACCTGGTTGAATGTGGGTTCGCCCCCAACTTGCGGCGACGAGATTGACCGCTTCGGTCGTCCCCCTTGTGAAAATGATCCCTTCCCGGCTCGGCGCATGGATGAACCGGCAGACCGTGTCCCGGGCCGCTTCATAAAGGGCAGTCGCTTCTTCACCGAGCGTGTGAACGCTCCGGTGGATATTGGCGTTGGATCGTTCGTAATAAGAGGTGATCTGCTCGATGACCGGATAGGGCTTCTGCGACGTTGCGGCGTTGTCGAGGTAAATCAGCGGCTTTCCCTGGACCGTCCTGCCAAGAATCGGGAAATCCTTTCGGATCGCCTCGCTATTCAATGGCACACCGGGAGCAGACATTTTAGGATACCGCGTGAAGGCGCCGATAGGAGGCGACGCCCGATTGGAGGATTTCCAGAGGGAGCAGCGCGCATTTGATGCGGGCCGGACGGAGGGGAGCTTCAAGAGCCTTCAAGAGGTCGGCCTCTTTCAACCGCTCGATCGCCTCGATCGGCCACCCCTTGATCATTTCGGTGAGAATCGAGCCGGCGGCCTGACTGATCATACAGGCGTCGCCGCGAAACCGAACCTCCGCAATTCTTTGATGCGTGTCGAGGGTCGCTTCGATCCGAATCCGATCGCCGCAGAGAGGATTCACCTCTTCATGCCGGATATCGGGATTTTCCAAGGAGCCGACGTTTCTCGGCCGGCGCGCGTGTTCTTGAATCCGCTCCCCGTATAAAATAAGGCGCCCCCTCGCTTCAACAGATGGAGCTTGATTTCACGATTCCTTCAGGGAATCGATCGGCCTCGCTGAGTGATCCGCCGAATCGGCCGTTCCGGACGGCGAGAATCTCTGAAAGGATGCTCAGAGCGATCTCCGGCGCGGTCTGTGCGCCGATATTCAGGCCGACCGGCACCCGCACTCTCCGGAGCCGGCGCTCCTCGACCCCCTGCTGATGAAGCAGGTCGAGAATCGCCCTTCCCCGCCTTCGGCTCCCGAGAAGACCGATGTAGCCGCAATCGGTGGCGAGCGCCCGCTTCAACACCGGCACCTCGTATTTGTAATCATGGGTCAGGAGGACAAGAGAGGTCGCGGCGTCCAACGGGAGGCGTTCAGCGACCTCGGAAGGGATTCCGACGATGACCTCGTCCGCTTCCGGGAAGCGCTCCCGATTCGCGAAGCGGGGCCGGCCGTCGACCACCACGGTCCGCAAGCCGACGATCTTCGCCATCGATACCAACGGGATCGCCACATGACTGCCGCCGAAAATGAGGAGGGGAAACGGCGGTCCAAAAATTTCAATAAAGACTTCGGCCGTCTCCCCTCCGACGCGGTAAGACTTCATCTGAGATCTTCCGGACGTCATGAGGGTACCGGCGTCTTCAACAAGCGGTTCACGCAGGCGCTCCAGCGGGTTCCCGAGCGTGCCGTGCATTCTTCCACTGCCGTCGATCAGCATCCGCGCCCTGGAAGAGTTCGGGCCGCCCGAAGGGGTGATCAACGTCACCAAGGCCGACCGTCGTCCCGCCTGCATCTCCTGACGGGCCAGTTCATGCAGCCGGACCACCGGGTCGGCCGGATCGGAGAAATCGATGAAGTCGATGAGGACATCGACATTTCCGCCGCAGGTGAGGCCGAGCTCTCCCGCCCCTTCATCCCCCAGCGCCATCTCGATCCGCTTCGAGACGCGGCGGGTCAGGATCGCTTCGGCTTCTTCAATCACACGGGCATCGACACACCCCCCGATCGTGACCGATCCAAAAATGCGCCCCCCTTCACCGACGAACATCCGGGCCCCCGCTTTACGCGGGGTGGGGCCTTTGGTATTGATCAGCGTCGCCATGACGGCCCTTCCGCCGGCGGCGCTCGCTTTTTCGAAGAGTTCAAGCGACTCGATCATCCTTCAACTCCTTGTCCGGACACTTGCCTGAACGATTTCGTAATCCTCCCAGGTATCGACATCCTGCGGCGCGAGGTTCGACGCAAAGGCGACGGTTTCCACCCGACCGGAATCCCGCATCACTATGTCGCGTCCCCCCTGGTCCCCCTCCACCGTCATCAATTCGGAAAAGAGCGATCGGGAGAAAAGGACCGGGTTCCCCCTCACCCCCTCATAAACCGGAACGATGATCGGCCTCCCCCTTTTTCTGAAGGCAGTCAGCATCGACTGGACGACCTCCGCCGAGACGAGTGGCTGATCGCCGAGGAAGATCATCGCCCCTTCTGCTCTCGGAGAGACCGCTTGCAGCCCGGCAATCAGGGAAGCACTCATCCCGGCCGCAAACCGGGGATTGAATACCGTTCGAACGGCTAATCCCTCCAGTTCCTGCCGAATCCTTTCCGCCTCATGGCCCAGGACCACCACCACTTCCATCCATTGATTCTCCCCGACCGCAATCACCTGCTCCGTGGTCCGCCGAATGAGGCTTCTCCCTTCCAACGGAAGAAGAAGTTTCGGTTGACCGAGCCGGCGGGAGAGTCCGGCGGCCAAAATTACGGCGGCGACCATTTTATACCGTCCTTCTCAGCTCCTCGGGCTTCACCGGTATTTTGCGGAGCCGCTTGCCGGTGGCGGCGAAGATCGCGTTGGTCACCGCCGGCACCACCATCGCCGTTCCGGTTTCGCCGATGCCGCTCGGCGCCTCGCCGCTGTCGATCACGAAAACTTCGATGTCGGGCGTGTCGGACATACGGATCAGCCGGTAATCGTGGAAGTTGGACTGCTCCACACGGCCGTTTTGGATGGTGATGGCGTCGAGGAGGACCGGCGCCAAGCCGAAGAGGATGCCGCCTTCGATCTGGCTCTTGACGTGGCCGGGATTAATCGCGGTGCCGCAGTCGACCGCGCAGAGGACGCGCTCGACCCGGACGTCGCCGGCTTTGGAAACGGAGACTTCCGCAACCATTCCGAGATAGCTCCCCCAGACACGACTCACCGCGATGCCGCGCCCTTTTCCCGCCGGCATCGGTTTTCCCCATCCGGCCTCTTTGGCGACCCTTTCGAGAACCGCCTTGGCGCGTTTGTCCTTCGAGAGATGCTGCTTTCGGAATTCGACCGGATCTTTTCCCGCAGCGTGGGCCAACTCGTCCATCAAACTCTCCTGGACGAAGGTGTTATGCCCCACACTTACGCCGCGCCAGAATCCGGTCGGCACACCCGGCGGCTCTTTGGCGACATAGTCGACCTTTACGTTCTGAAGGTCATAAGGATACTGCCGCACCCCATCCATCGCGTCCGGATCGATCTTATCCTCCAAGATCAACACCGGCGCGTAGCGGGCGACGACGCTCGAACCGACCAGCCGGTGGGTCCAGCCGACGATCTTTCCATTTTTGTCGACACCGGCCGAGACCTTGTCGTAATAATAGGGCCGGTAGAGGTCATGCTGGATATCCTCCTCCCGCGTCCAGACCAGTTTTACCGGGCGATCGAAATTTTTGGCGATCAGGATCGCCTGGACCAAAACGTCCATCTCCAGCCGACGGCCGAAGCCGCCGCCGAGCCAATGGTTGTGAACCGTCACCTGTTCCGGCTTCAGGCCCGTGACTTGCGCTGCCACGATCTGGGTAATCGATGGGGTCTGGGTGCCGGTCCAGACCTCGCAGTGGTCAGGCCGAACATGAACGGTGCAGTTCATCGGCTCCATCGTGGCGTGAGCGAGAAAGGGAAGCTCGTAGGTGGCCTCGATCCGTTTGGCCGCCCCTTTTAACCCTTCGGCGGCATCTCCCTCGTTGCGAATCACCAACCCTTCCGACTCCGCCGCCTTGGCGAGATCACGGACGATGTCGGCGTTGCTTACGTTGGCGTGCGGCCCTTCATCCCAGGTGATCTCCAGCGCCTGGAGCCCTTGTTTGGCCGCCCAGAAATGATCGGCGACCACCGCCACCGCATTCTCCAGCTTCACCACCTTCTGGACACCCTTGATCTTCATTGCTTTCGCGTCATTCATCGACTTCAGTTTCCCTCCAAAAACTGGAGAGGCCTTCACCGTCGCGACGAGCATCCCGGGAAGACGGACATCGATGCCATAGAGCGGCGCGCCTTTAACCTTCTCCGGCGCCTCGATGCGGGGGATCGACTTGCCGATCACTTTAAAGTCCTTGGGGTCCTTCAGTTTGACACCGTTACGGACTTCGGTCGGCGGTGTATTTCCGTCGAAGAGGAAGAAGTATCGGGGCGGCACGTCGGCTTTCGGCGGGTCCATCTTCGCGACCGCATCGACCAGTTCGCCGTAGGCGATCTTGCGTTTGCCGGCGTCATGATAAATGACCCCCTTCTCCGTCCGGAGGGTCGTGGGATGAACGTTCCATTCCTTTGCGGCGGCGGCAACGAGCATCGACCGGGTGATGGCGCCGACCTGTCGCATCGGAAGCCAGAGGCCGGCGATGGAAGACGACGCCCCGGTCAATTGGACGCCGGACGGGATTCCATAGACCGGATCATTGGGCGGCGCATGTTCTATCTTGAAATCGGCCGGATCGACGTCGAGCTCCTCCGCTACGAGCTGCGCGGTCGACGTATGGATCCCCTGTCCCATGTCGGCCCGCGGCGCGATAAAGATGATCTTGCCGTCACGCCCGATCCGAAGATAGGCATTCGGCGTCAACGGAAGACCCGGGGGCGTCGCTGGCTCCTCCGCCCATGCGGGAAGCTCTCCAAAATGGACGGCGAGAACCAAACCGGCGGTGCTCAGGCCGAACATCTGGAGGAAGACGCGTCTAGATACCTCTTTCGATCCCGCTTTTTCCGAAGCGGTCGCCTTCGGCGGCAACTGGGTCTCTGTCGGTTTGTTCGGCGGTATTGTCATGCCATCTCTCCATATATAGGTATCTTCTCAGATGCTTTTCACGGCCTGCTTGATCGCGGCGCGGATTTTTGGATAGGTCCCGCAGCGGCAGATGTTGCCCGACATCGCCGAATCGATCTCCGCGTCCGACGGATTTTTTTTCTGCGTCAAGAGGGAAGCGGCCTGCATGATCTGGCCCGGTTGGCAGTAGCCGCACTGGACGACATCATTGTCGAGCCACGCTTGCTGCACCCGCCGGCCCATCTCGGTAGCGCTCATTCCTTCGATCGTGAGGATTTTCTTGCCGACGGCCTTCGACGCCTCCGTCATGCACGCGCGGACGGCGACTCCGTTGAGATGGACGGTGCACGCCCCGCACAAGCCGGCGCCGCAGCCGAATTTGGTGCCGGTCAGACCGAGAACATCCCGAAGCACCCAAAGCAGCGGCATGTCGTTGGACGCGTCAACCTCAACATCTTTGCCGTTGATATTCAGTGTCACCATCGCTGTCTCCTTATATATTGTATATCCGGCGGCCTATTTGAATGTGGGAACCCCATCGTCCGGATCGGACCGAGGAACAAATTCCTTGAAAGTATATCAAAGGCTGGACAAAACGGCATAGCAAAACCACCCAGGTTGATCTATTTACTTAAAGTCGAATGACAAAACCCTCTTCCTAAAATACAGTTGCAAACATGGAAGCAAAAATGCTAAATATCTAGCGTTATCACATAATGAATATTCGCTTGGAAATCTATCGCAAGGGATTGATCTTTCGCTTAACTTCTCTTATCGGTTATGGAGATCTATGGGTTAACAAGGCGGACCTGCTCTAAATAATCCTGCCTCACATCCTTCCGTATTGCATCCGCCCACGCGTTACCGTGCAAGCGGGGGGAGATCATTTTCATTCTTGAATTCACTGCATTCTTTCTTTCCGTCTCATTTTGATCTTGAGACGAAGGACCGCCGCGGCCAATCGGTGATTGGTAAGCGCGTGCGGAGACCGTATATCCACTTACCCTTATTCTCAGAAAGAGAATAGAAGCGTTTTGGGATCGGTCGACAAGTAAGTCGATATGGAACCGGACCCGTTCTCTTAGCGCTGGGAGGAACGCATGGCAATGATGGAAAACGAAGAGCCCATTCGAAAGCTTGCCGAAGAGCGGCTGAAGCACAAAGGGTCTTCTCCCTTGTTGCGTCACTTCGAAGAGATCCAGCGCCTCATTTATCAAAAAGAGGTCCGCGAGGTGGAGCAAGAGCTCCAGATCGATGAGATCCGCCGCGCCTACCAGACGCAACTTGAAGCATCACGCAACCGGCATATCGAGCTCTATGACTCCGCTCCGGTGGGATACTTTACGCTCGATCAAAACGGCTTGATCATCGAAGTCAACCGGACCGGCTCGGAACTCCTGGAGATGGAAAAAGGCTATCTTATTAAAACCCCTTTTTCCCTCTATGTCGCCGATGAGGATCAATCTCTTTTCCAGGATTACCGGATCAGGCTTTTTAAAAGCGAACAGCGCGAGAGCTGCGAGATCAAGCTGATGAAAAAAGACCGGACCCTCTTCTACGCTCAAATAGACAGCATCGTCGTTATGGAGTTCGATGGGACGATCAGATGCAGGTGCATCATCAGCGATATCACCGCGCGAAAAGAGGCTGAAGAAACGTTTCGGGAAATCGGAAAGCGGTATCGAACCATCTTTGATTTGGCCCCGGTGGGAATTGCGCGGGTCGACCGGGAAGGACGATCGATCGAGAGCAACCAAGCCCTGCAGGAGATGCTCGGCTACAGCGGGGAGGAACTGGGCCGGATGGTGTTCACCCAGATGACCTATCCGGAGGATGTGGCGAAAGAGTGGGCCCTATTTCAAGAACTCATCCAGGGGAAAACGGAGCGTTACCAACTGGAAAAGAGATACTACCGAAGGAACGGCGGCATCATCTGGGGCAACCTGATCGTTTCTCTTGTCCGGGACAGCGGAGGAGAGCCGCAATTTGCCATCAGCATGGCGCAAGACATCACGCGGCAGAAACAGGTTGAGAATGACATTAACACAATGAACGAAGCGCTCAGGGAAAAAACCGTCCGGATCGAAGAGGTCAGCCAGGCCCGAAACCGTTTTTTCTCGTACATCTCTCACGAATTGAAGACGCCGGTCAACAGCATCATCGGATTCATACAGCTGCTTCGAAACGGAACGTACGGCCCCGTCAACGCGGAACAATTAAAAATCATGACCCGCATCTACGGAAATACGGAGGACTTGGTTCGGCTCATCAACAACATTCTCGACCTGGCGCGGATTGAGTCCGGAAAGATGAAACCGAAAGTCATCGAGACAAATCTTCCGGAACTGCTGGAAAAAGTGTCGATCACATTTGAGCCGCTTCTGCGTGAAAAAGGGCTGACCCTTCATAAGCGTATCTCTCCCTCGTTTCCCAGCCGTTTTCCAACCGATCCCTTAATGATCCGGAGTCTCCTGACCAATCTGTTGAGCAACGCGGTGAAGTTCACCCATCAAGGCTCCATCGGAATCAATCTTTATCCCATCACGGAACCGAAAGGTTTCCAGATCGTCGTTCTGGACACCGGTGTCGGAATGGAACCCCAGCGGCTGGAGCGGCTCTTTGAAGAATACCAACAGTTAGACGCCGCCGAAGAAGCCTCGGGGGAATATGCTCGAGGAAGCGGTTTGGGGCTTGCGATCGTCAAAAAAATAGTCGATTCCCTCGGGGGGAAGATCGCCGTCGAGAGTGTGTTCGGCCAAGGAACCACCTTTACCATTGACATCCCGGAACAGCCGATCGCGTCATGACCCCTTGAATGGGGCAAGGGGCCGAAGCCCCTTGCCGCTTCATCGGACGCGCCGATCCCGGTTACGCCGCTCGGCTCTGGTCTTCGAAGTTTTTCAATTCCTTTTCCGCTTCTTCTTTCGCGATTCCATATTTCTCTTGCAGCTTTCCGATGAGTTTATCCCGCTTGCCTCCGATCACTTGGAGATCGTCGTCTGTGAGTTCTCCCCACTTCTCCTTCACTTTCCCTTTAAACTGTTTCCAATTTCCTTCAATCTGATCCCAGTTCATCAATCCCTCCTTTGATTTAAAAAGTGGCGCGTTGCAACAAACGGCTGTCGCCGATTCTCAGAGGCGTCCGGTCAGCGCCAGTATCAGCAGGATGAGAAGAATCAATCCCACCCCCCCCGTCGGACCATATCCCCAATTTGCGCTGTACGGCCAAGCCGGCAACGCGCCGATGAGAAGCAAAACCAACAGGACAATCAAAATGGTGCTCATATTGTTTCTCCTTTTCTGAGTGAAACTAAATGAAGTTAAGAGCAATTCGTGTGCCTGAGCAGGGGGTACGGTTCGATACGATCCTAAGACGGCATGTATAAATCTTTCACAGAAATTCCAACGGGCACCCTTTTTGCTCTCTTACCCCTCAGATGGCTATCCCTTTTTCGTCGAACAGGCCTCGCTGTATAAGGATATCCTTGAAGAAGCTAAGATTGACCTTGCCTTTCATCGGCCTGTCGCGTCCCTCCGTGGAAAGCGCCTGCAACTTTCTTGCAAAGAGAGGGCTCTCATGAAATCATATTTTAGAAAATGGGGATGGCTCTTTTTTCTCCTCGGCAGCGCGCTGATACACGAAACGGGCGATGCCGCCACCCTCTTTAATGATGAATTCAATCGGACCAGCGGCTTAGGGACTTCCTGGAGAGTCACCGCGGGAAGCTTCAGCACCGACGGCAATGTCGCTCTCTCCCAAGGGTCCGCCAATGCGGCCGCCGCGACCGCCGCCTTGGGGACCGATGACTACACCGCCGAGTCGGTGATCCTGGTCCCGGCAGGCTCTGTCTACTCCGGGATTGTCGCCCGAGGAAGGACCGATTCAAACTTTGCTTCTGATCTCTACTCGGCTCAGCTCTCTTCCACCGGGACGGTCAATCTTTATAGAAGGAATGCCGGCACATGGACCTTATTAAGGTCCGCTTCCGCGGGGATCGTCGCCAATCGCGCTTATACGCTCGGATTGAAAGTGGCCGGCAGCAGTCCGGTCGAACTGACCGTCTTCCTGAACGGCGCGTCGCTCTTTACCTTCAGCGACAGCACCTCCGCCCGAATCGGTTCCGGCATCCCCGGCATCATCAATTACAACACCGGCGTGAAATATGACCGTTTTACTGTCTCCGACAACGGAACCTCCTCGCCGGCCAATCAGCCCCCGCTGGCCAAAATGTCGGCCAATCCAGATTCCGGGACAGTCCCGTTGACCGTACACTTCGACGGAGCAAGCTCTTCGGATCCGGATGGGAGTATCACCTCCTTTGCGTGGGATTTCGGGGATGGATCGAACGGAACCGGGCCGGTCATCGATCATACTTATTCAACGGCCGGCACATTCACCGCCACACTCACCGTCACCGACAACCAGGGAGCGAGGGGTTCTGTGCAGCGGAGCCTTTCTGTGACATCCGGCGGCGCGAACCTCTTTTCAGATGAATTTAACCGGACCACCGGCTTAGGCTCGAACTGGCGATCGGTCGCCGGCGGCACGGCGACCGACGGGAGCTTTGCCGTCTCGACCGGCGGAACGAATGCCGCCGCGGTCGCCCCGAATCTGGGGACCCAGGATTATGTCGTCGAGTCGGTGATCATCGTCCCGACCGGCTCGCTCTATTCCGGAATGGTCGCTCGCGGAAGAACCGATTCGAACTTTGCCGCCGATCTCTATTCGGTTCAACTCTCCACCAAAGGAACGGCCACGCTCTATCGAAGAAATGCCGGCGTCTGGACCACGCTTAGATCGGCCCCCGCCGGGATCGTCGCCAATAAGCCTTACACCGTTCGGATGAAGGTCACCGGAAACAATCCGGTGGTCCTTGAGGTCTCTGTCGACGGCACCCTTCTCTTTAGCTTCAACGACAGCGCCTCCTCGCGGATTCTCTCCGGCGTCCCGGGGATCATCAACTATAACACCGGGGTCAAATATGACCGGTTTACAGTTTATTCCGCCGCCAACGCCTTTCCGACGGCGCGGATGACCGCGGCCCCCGCCTTCGGTTCTCCCCCGCTCACAGTGCAATTCAACGGCTCAACGTCCTCCGATCCCGACGGGAGGATCACAAGTTACGTCTGGAATTTTGGCGACGGCGCAAGCGGCACAGGCAGCGCGGTCGAACATGCCTATACCGCTGCAGGAACCTATATCGCCAAACTCACGGTGACCGACGATGACGGAGCGACTGCCGCAACCCAGATGAGTATTGTCGTCGGCGCGGATACTTCTACCCTCCCCCGCTTTGCCTATGCCGCCAACTCCGCCTCAAACGATGTGACGATGTATACGGTCGACCCCGCCTCGGGCCTTTTGACGCGGATCGGATCGATCGCCGCCGGAACGGAGCCCTACTCGGTCACAGTCGACCCGAAGGGACGCTTCGTCTATGCGGGAAATTTTGGCTCGAACAACGTTTCGATGTATCGGATCGATCCGAACAGCGGCCGCTTGACCGCCATCGGAACCGTGCAGACCGGCATCGGTCCCTACTCCGGCATGGTCGACCCGACCGGTCAGTTTTTCTACGTGGCGAATGAGAACTCATCGACCGATGTCTGGATGTATCGGATCAACCAAACCAGCGGCGCACTCACCTTGATCGGAACGGTGAGCGCGGGGACCAGTCCGATTTCAATCACGGTTCATCCGTCGGGGGAATTTGCCTACGTCGCCAATACCATCTCCGACAATATCTCGATGTACACGCTCGACGGATCGACCGGAGGGCTGACCCTCCTCGGGCATGCCCCAGGGGGATCGGGGGCAAATTCCATCGTCATTCATCCTTCGGGCCGATTCGCCTATGCCGCCAACTACAACGCCAATAATGTCTGGATCTATTCCGTCGACGCAACCACCGGAAGGTTGACCCAAACAGGCGCGATCGCCGCAGGGATCCGTCCCTTCTCCATCACGGTCGATCCTTCCGGCCAATTTGCCTATGTCGCCAACTCCGCCGATACGATTTCGATGTACCGGATCGACGGCACAACCGGCGCGTTGACCGCGCTGGGAACGGTCGCCGGCGGGTCGGGGCCCCGCTCGATCACCGCCGATCCCTCCGGCAAGTTCATCTACGTCGCGAATTTGAATTCCAATGATGTATTTGTTTATTCGATCGGCCCCGACGGACGCTTAACGCCGGAGGGACGGTTCCCGGCCGGGACGACCACACGATCGATCCGGGTCACCCCGGTAAAACCGTGACGAATCCTTGTAAAAAAGGTGACCTGTTTACAGATGGGTAAGTAACCCCTTTCCCACCGACGGGACAAAAATAGTCTTTCCTTCGGTCCAAACAAACCGATCCCTCGATTTGTTTGACTTTGCATCACTCGACATTTTCAAGAACCTTCCAACACCCTCCACCCCCTCGCCCGGCTCCTTAGGCGACCCCTCCACCCGGACCCGCTCTCTTTCAAGATCGATTGAACAATATCCATTTCAGACCCCATCCGGCCTAGAGAGGCATCTCTCTTGCGTTATACAGACGACAGATTTGAATCACTCGTGAAAAGGGCAAACTATCCGAGAGGGTAGGACGCAAAGCCAAGAGACCGATGAGTAGGGGATTCAGGCCCCACGGTTTGTCTGGTTGCCATGACGATGCAGGTGCATCTTTTAGGCACACGCCCATTCCGAGGAATGGGCTTTTTTATTTTATCGACCTTTGCTCAGAGCAAACTCTTCGAAAGGGGAGGACGCAGAGCAACGGGGCTAAAGAAAGGGTGTAGGGGGTAGGGTATAGGGGGTAGCGATTATCACACCCCACACCCTTTCCCCTTCACCTTCTTCCATGCCCGCCGAGCCGCCAAAGGATTTTTTCTTTGGCGGCTTTTATTTTCTGCATGGAGGCGACACAACATGCGAACACAACGGACGAAGCGAAGCGCTCTGGGGATCCTCGGTTTTCTTCTCGTTCTCAATTGGACGACCGCCGCCATGGCAGCGAACGCCTCTCTCTCTTGGGATGCAAATACGGAGAGCGATCTGGCCGGCTACAAAGTCTACTTTGGAACCGCCTCTAGAAGCTACGGCGCCCCCGTCGACGTCGGCAATCAAACCGCCTACACCATCACCGGGTTGAGCGAAGGCCAAACCTACTACTTCGCCGTCACCGCCTATAACGACGCCGACTCCGAGAGCGCTTTTTCCGCCGAAGTCAACAAAACCTTTGCCGATACGGTCTCCCCCGTTCTCTCTTCAATGGCCGCCGGCAGCATTACCAGCACCGGCGCCGTCATCACCTGGACGACGAACGAAGCCGCCACCGCTCAAGTCGAATATGGAACGACGACCGCCTACGGATCTTCATCGGCCCTCCGCAGCACCCTTCTCACCAGCCACACGCGCACCCTCAGCGGCCTCGCCCCCTCGACCCTCTATCATTACCGGGTCATCAGCCGGGACGCCGCAGGAAACACCGCCACCTCCGGCGATAACACCTTCACCACCGCCGTTGCGCCCGACACAACACCCCCCGCGATCTCCGGTATTTCCGCCGGCAACCTCACCCCGACCTCCGCGACCGTCAGCTGGACCACCAACGAGTCGGCCGACACTCAGATCCAATACGGTCCGACCACGGCGTACGGATCTTCAACCACCCTCAATACGACCCTCTCCACGGCTCACAGCCAAAACCTGACCGGGCTGACCGGCGCCACCACCTATCATTATCGTGTCCTCAGTAAAGACGCCGCCGGGAACCTCGCCACCTCCGGCGACAACACCTTCACCACCCCGGCCCCGCCCGATACCACGGCGCCGACCCTTTCCGGCATTACGATCAACAATCTCCTTTCCACCTCCGTCGAGATTGCGTGGAGCACCAATGAAGGGGCAACCTCCCAGGTGGAATATGGAACCACCACCGCCTACGGCGCTTCTTCGGCCCTCAACACCACCCTTGTCACAAGCCATACGAGAACGTTGAGCAACCTGAGCCCTTCGACGACCTATCACTACCGGATCATCAGCAAAGACGCCGCCGATAATATTGCGACGTCAGGGGACAGAATCTTCACGACGCCGGCCCCCCCCGACACGACACCGCCGACCTTTTCCGGGATTGCCGCCGGGAGTCTTACCAGCAGCGGGGCGACGATCAGCTGGACGACCAACGAGCTCGCCGATACCCAAGTCCAGTACGGCACGACGACGGCATATGGATCGACCACCTCACTCAATAGCGCCCTGACCACCGCTCACACCCAAGACCTCACCGGGCTGTCCCCTTCGACGACCTATCACTATCGCGTCCTGAGTAGGGATGCCGCCGGAAACCTGGCGACCTCGGGAGACAACACGTTTACAACGCCGGCACCGCCGGACACCACCCCGCCAACACTCTCAGCGATCTCCGCCGGATCGATCACCAGCAGCAGCGTCACCATCAGCTGGACGACAAATGAGTCGGCCGATACGCAGGTTCAATACGGCATCACCACCGCCTATGGATCTTCGACACCCCTCAATACAACACTGACCACGGCGCATAGCGAACGCCTGACGGGGCTGACCCCCTCCACGACCTATCACTATCGGGTCCTCAGTAAAGATGCCGCCGGGAATCTTGCCACCTCCGGCGACGGCACCTTCACCACACCGGCGCCCCCGGATAATACCCCTCCGGCCTTCTCCGGGATTACCGCCAGCAGCCTGACCTTTGATTCGGTTGCGGTCACTTGGAGCACAAATGAACCCTCCTCCTCTCAGGTTGAATATGGAACCACCACCGCCTACGGCTCTCTCTCAAACCTCGATGGTACGCTTGTGACAAGTCATACCAGAACCTTAAGCAACCTGAACCCCTCGACCACCTATCACTTCCGCGTCATCAGCAAAGATGCGGCCAACAACACCGCCACGTCGGGAGATAACACCTTCACCACCTCCGCGGCTCCGGACACAATCGCACCGACCCTTTCAGCGGTTGCAGCGGGGACTGTCACGGCGACTTCCGCCGTCATCACCTGGACGACGAATGAAGCCGCCACCTCACAGGTGGAATATGGGACGACATCCGCCTACGGTTCTTCCTCGGCACTCGGTAATACACTTTTGACCGGTCATACCAGAACCTTAAGCAACCTGAGCCCCTCGACCACCTATCACTTCCGCGTGATCAGTAAAGACGCCGCCAACAACACCGCCACGTCGGGAGATAACACCTTCACGACACCCGCTCTCCCGGACACCACGCCGCCCACCCTCTCCGCAATCACGGAAGGGGGTCTCAGCAGCAGCAGCGTTACGATTAGCTGGACGACCAACGAAGCGGCCGACACCCAGGTTCAATACGGCACTACCAGCGCCTACGGATCGACCACCTCGCTGAACAACGCAATGACGACTTCTCACAGCCAAGGGCTGACCGGACTCTCTCCCTCCACCCTCTATCACTACCGCGTCCTCAGCAAAGACGCCGCCGGAAATCTGGCCACCTCCGGAGACAATACCTTTACCACCTCCGCCCCGCCCGACACGACACCGCCGACCTTCTCGGGAATTGCCGCCGGAAATCTGACCAACAGCAGCGCGACCATTAGTTGGACGACCAACGAGTTGAGCGACACACAAATCCAGTATGGGACGACGACAGCCTATGGCTCCTCGACAAGCCTCAATATGACCCTGACCACCTCCCATAACCAAGGCTTGACGGGACTCTCCGCCGCGACGACCTATCACTTCCGCGTTCTGAGCAGAGACGCGGCAGGCAACCTCGCCACCTCCGGGGACAACCTCTTCACGACGCCGGCTCTCCCCGACACGGCGGCGCCGATCCTCTCCGGCATCACGACCGGCAATCTTACTGCCTCCTCCGTCGTGATCTCTTGGAATACAAATGAGCCGGCCACCGCGCGCGTGGAGTACGGGACGACAACGGCCTACGGCGCTCTCTCCACGCTCGACGCCACCCTCGGGACCGGGCACACCCGGACCTTGAACAACCTCAATCCGTCCACGACGTATCACTTCCGCGTCATCAGCAAAGACGCCGCCGACAACACCGCCCTCTCCGGCGACCACACCTTCACCACCGCCGCGACCCCCGACACAACCGGGCCGGGGCTCTCTCAAATCACGGCGGGGGATCTCCGGGCAGACCGGGTGGCGATCAGCTGGGGAACCGATGAGCCTGCAACCACCCAGGTGGAATATGGAACGACGGCGGCATACGGCAACCTGACCACGTTGAATGCCACGCTGATGAACAGCCACTCGGAAATCCTCTCCGGTCTCCAATCCGAGACCGTTTATCACTACCGGGTCCGAAGCGCCGATGCCGCGGGAAATCTCTCGGTGTCGGACGACCAGACCTTTACGACGGCCGCGTTGGGCGATGTCACCCCGCCGGCAGACGTCGAGAGCTTCAGGGCCGTCCCAGGCGTTCAGAACGTCACCCTCGATTGGGTCAATCCTTCCGACCCCGATTTCGCTGGGGTCCGTATCCTCTATCGAACCGATCGCTTCCCGGCCGGTCTGAACGACGGAACGATCCTTGGGGATTTCGCGGGACAACCGAACGAATCGGTCAGCGTGATTCATGCCGGGCTGGAGAGCAACGTGACCTATTATTATTCCGCCTCCAGCTACGACCGTTCCGGCAACTTCCAGAACACGGCGCGCGCCTCGGCGATGCCGCTGGGAATCGCGGAGAGCAGATCGACGTCTCAAGAGGATGGGGGGGCCGCGGCGGGCGGAGGTTGCGCGATGATCTCTCCGGGCAAGGAGAATGCCGGGGGGCCGCTTGATTCTGCAGAATGGTTGGGGTTGGTCGGACTGATTCTGACGGGCTTGCTGCGGAAGCGTCAAAAATAAGAAAGAGATAGAAACCCGCCATGATCGCATCGAAGCAGGCCGCCGATCGGCGGCCTGCTTCTTTTGTCATGCTTCCCCTTCCTGAAGTCCTCAGAAAATTTTACAACTCTACCCATCTTGCGTAATCCAAAGATATATGTATTGACATACTTTTTCCCTCTTGTTTATTATCGGACTATGGCACCTAAGATAATACAGCCAAGCCATATAAACCAGATATATTATATTAAATTGTACTACTTAGCACACGGGTTTCTGCTGCTATCAACTATAAACCCAAGGGAGTGTTCGTCGCCCTTGGGCTTTTTTTGCGGGATGATACGCTGCGCTCCTCATAGAACACTGAAACTATAAAAACAACCGTTTAGACTTTTTTTATTTCCTATTGAACTTTCGCGTGTAACTGTTACTCCTATTAGGACGCATGAGATGACGTCTAACACACGGGCGAGCGGGCACGGTGGCCCAGCCGAAAACACCGTCGATTCAGCCGTTTGTGACATTATTTGGCTCCGTAAGGCTGGGGATTAGGCGGCAGTTTTAGCAGGGTTAGCGGAAATGATTGGGACGTCGAATGATAGTTACGCGCAAGATCTTTCTTACTTGGAGGACTTGTTATGTTCATGCCTCGTTTCTGGTTAAGCTGGTTTGCGATCGTCACTACAGCGGTGGCCGGTTGCGCGCCGAGCCCGGCTGATTGTGCCCGCCTCGGACCCGACGCCGCCAAGCGCCATTTGGCTTCAGATCGACCGCCCGGGTCAGCCCCTTCTCAACGCGAGGATCACGAGCGCAGACCCGCCCGTAATCGCAGCAGCAGGACAGCAAATGCAGATCACCGCTCGGGCTGACGATCCTGACGGCGGCGTCAAAGACGTCCAAATCTGGATTGACGCGGAGACGACGACATTCAATCCTAACGGCAGTCCAGTGATTACGCCGCCAGTACCCAGCACGGCACCTGTGGCGAGCACATCAAGCCAAGCGGCGGTTGGCGATCCGGCTCCGGCGAGCAGTTCCGTCACACACTCGCTAACACCTGCGGTTATGACCACGCCCCAGACTCGTCGGTTCGTAATCCGGGCGCGCGCAGTGAACTTCCACGGCGGCGCCGTGGTAACCCAATCGCTTGTTGTTACGGTGCCCAGCAGCGTTGCGCCCCCATCGCCGGGTAGAGTCTGTGGACGCAGCGGCGGTGCTCCTGTTATTACTCTCGATTCCTCTCTGGCCGCGGTTGGCCAGCGGCCAGGCCGACAGCACATCGGCTACGCACTGCAAAGCGGCGACGGCGTGGAAATCATCGTCGACGACGCTCCCGGACTGGCGCGAACCCAAATGCTGGTGGAGGTGGACCTCGATCCTGTCGGGGGAGTGACGAAGAGCAAGAGGATCGAGGCATGGGCTTTCTGCCAAGGCTCGTTTGTCAACGCCGTCGCGGCAGGCGGGGCGGGCGGCATTGGCGCGGGGGTGGTGTGTAACCCTCTGACGCCGGCAAACGATTTCCGCTCCGGATGCACCACGTTTACTGCGCCGATGCTGATCACTCAGGCCAATACCGACGAGCTCTGGTTACGCAGAGAGCCGACGCCCGGCGTCTGGAACACCGCCGAGGGAATCGACCAATCGATCTGGCCAGTCTTCGGTGGTCGCCGCGTCCGATTCATTTGGCTTTTTCCTCGCGACTAATTCAAATCAAGGAGGAGATAGAGTCAGCTCTCCAATAGCGCCTAACCAGCAAATCGAGCGGACAGTCGCAAGCGGGCTTCGCTCGCTTGCGACTGTCCTCCTCGCTACGCTCGTCGGCTGCCGCTCATTTACGGCGTTAGCCTCCCTTTCTCTCCGTAATCGTCAATTTTCAGTCTTTTGTAATGTATTAAATTGTAGGTGAAGCATCCACCCCCGCCCTGAGCTACTTCCTAAGAAACCCTACCAAGATCTTCGCCAAGGGGGGAAAGAGCACAGGCTAATCTTCATCAATTTTTTGAGGGTGTCCGCGCGGGGGTAAGGCTTGATACGTGCCCGAGTCGTTTCGCGATCGTGGTCTGCCGGTCGGCAAGCCGAAGGGGCTTGCCGGCCGGATGCGCGAAAGTTCTTGAGGAGATAACGGAGTCTTGATCAGATGATTCCCAAAAAGGGGGCGGGCGTTGAGGTGTCAGCGCCTTCCATCGGAGAGCCGTTTAAAGGGACGGGAGACTACTTTAATTCCTTGAACTCGATTTCCGGATAATGTTTCTGATGGAAAGCGCATTCTCTTTCGGTGGAGAAGAGGGCGACCATCTGCCCGTCCCGGTCCTGCAAGTGCATCCCCTCCCACCGGAGCCGAATCATCTTGTCAATCGCTTGAGGGTCACCGCTGATCCACCGGGCGGAGGTATAGGGGAGACGCTCCACCGATGTCTCGACGTCATATTCATATTGGAGCCGCGCCTGGACTACATCGAATTGGAGATTCCCCACCACCGCCAGAATCGGCTCGCGGCGGGCGCCGTCGGGCGAAAAGAGAACCTGCATCACCCCCTCTTCCTCCAATTGCTGAAGCCCTTTTTGGAATTGTTTGTTCTTGGACAGGTTCCGATTGATCAGAATGCCGAAACACTCCGGGTGAAACCGGGGAATGCCGTCATACCTGAGCGGCGCCACGGAGCAGAGGGTGTCGCCGATGGCGAAGAGGCCGGGATTGACCAACCCCACCACATCGCCGGCGAAGGCCTCTTCGATCGTCTCCCGCTCCCGGCCGAAGAGCCGATGCGGCCGGGTCATCCGGACTTTCCGATCGAGCCGGGAATGATAAACCAGCATATCTTTTTCGAAGCGCCCGGAGCAGACCCGCAGGAAGGCCATCCGGTCCCGGTGCCGGCGGTCCATGTTGGCCTGGATCTTAAAGATGAATCCGGAGAAGGCCTCGATCCCGGGCGCGACCAGGCCGTGGCTGCTCATCCGGGCCCCAGGGGGGCGCCAGTTCTTTGAGGCCGGCGAGGAACGGCTCCACGCCGAAGTTGTGGATGGCGCTTCCAAAGTAAACCGGCGCCACCTCTCCTTTTAGAAACCGTTCCCGCTCGAACGAAAATCCGGCCCCCGCCAAAAGCGCCACATCTTCGCAAAGCTGCCGATAGGCCGGGCCGCCGATCTCTTCCGCAAACTGGGGATCGTCGATCTCGCCGACCCAGACCGGCGCCCGCTGTTGACCCCGCACCGTCCTCTGAAAGCGGAGGACCTGTTTCTGCTCCAGATCGTAGACCCCCTGAAAATCGGGTCCCTCTCCGATCGGCCAGTTCTTCGGCACCGCCCCCATCCCGAGGACTTTTTCGATTTCATCCAGCAGGTCGAGCGGCGGCCGCCCCGGCTGGTCCATCTTGTTGATGAAAATCAGGATCGGAATATGCCGCATCCGGCAGACATCAAAGAGCTTTTTCGTCTGCGGCTCGATCCCCTTGGCGCCGTCGAGCACCATCACGGCGCTGTCGACCGCCATCAAGGTTCGGTAGGTATCTTCGCTGAAATCCTGGTGGCCCGGCGTGTCGAGGAGATTGAATCGGCAACCCTGGTAGTCGAATTGAAGCGCGGTGGAGGTAATCGAGATCCCCCGCGACTGCTCCATCTCCAGCCAGTCGGAGGTGGCATGGCGCTGCTTCTTGCGCGCCTTCACCGCGCCGGCCAGCTCGATCGCCCCCGAGTAAAGCAACAGCTTCTCGGTGAGGGTGGTTTTGCCGGCATCCGGATGGGAGATAATGGCAAAGGTCCGCCGGCGCTCCACCTCGCGCTTGATTTCTTCTATGACAGCCATCTCGGCCAGTTCAAACATACGTTCACTCAAACAATATTAAAGGCGAAAGTGAGAAGAGATGAAGAAGGTGCGGGTCCGCCCGGCGCGATGGCTCTCCCGTCGGAGCGGCACGCCAGGCAACGCTTACCTGAAGACCTCGGTCAGAATTTTAATGATCTTTTTATGAATGAGCTCTTCGGTCACTTCGTTGAGCGGTGCCTCTCCGGCTGCGCCGGAACGGCCGCTCAGGCCGGGAGAGATCGTGCTTTCGCTAAACCGCGCCCGCTGGGCATGTTTATCGCAGAAAACAGTAAAATAGGGATACTCATGAGAGGGCCGGAGCGGGTCTCTGCCGACGAGAAAACAGATCGAGATCGAGGCCCCCCGGCGTTTCACGTCATGGGTCATTTCGTCTTTGCTCTCGTCAATCCGGTATGAATACCCTTTTTCCGAGACGTACTTTCCGATCGCCTCCATCGCCGGCCTGATCGTCGTCTTCTGGTGAAGATAAAACTGGGACAAAAACTCCTCTTCCCGGCGCCCTTTTTCCTCTTCAAGCTTCTGTGCGTTCTCTTTCTTTTCTTGGTGCGTCCGAAAAATCGTATCGAGGTCGGATTTAATGTCGTCCTTCATATTCGTCTTCTCCATTTTTGGGAAGCAACCTGCCATCATAACCAGAATGACTCTCCGTATGAATCGTCGGAGGTGATTCTATGACCAATCACGAACCACTGTCAATCTGAACTCGAATTACTTTTTGAGGAACGCGCCTAAAATCTTCGCCGTATGAGATCCGTTGCGGGCGCGGATGATCTTCTCCGGCGGGCCCGCCGCCACGATCCGGCCGCCGCCGTCCCCGCCCTCCGGGCCGAGGTCGATGATCCAGTCGGCTTCGGCGATGACGTCGAGGTCGTGCTCGATCACCACCACCGTGTTGCCCGCCGCCACCAGCCGGTGCAGCACGCGGATCAGCTTCTCCACGTCGGCCATGTGCAGGCCGACCGTCGGCTCGTCGAGCACGTAGAGCGTGTGGGCAGCGCCGCCGCCTCGGCCTCCACCGGCTTCGCGCACCTTGGCCAGCTCGGTCACCAGCTTGATGCGCTGCGCCTCGCCGCCCGAGAGCGTCGGGCTCTGCTGGCCGAGCGTCAGGTAGCCCAGGCCCACGTCCTGCAGCAGCTGCAGCGGGTGGTGGATCGCGGGCATGGGCGGCGAAGAACTCCACCGCCTCGTCGACGCTCCATCGCCAGCACCTCGCCGATGTTCTTCCCTTTGAAGCGGACCAGCAGCGTCTCGGGGTTGAAGCGCGCGCCGCCGCAGACCTCGCAGGCCACCTTCACGTCGGGCAGGAAGCTCATCTCGATCGTCCGCACCCCCTGGCCCTCGCACGCCGCGCAGCGGCCCCCCTTCGCGTTGAACGAGAAGCGGCCGGCCCGTAGCCGCGCATCCTGGCCTCCAGCGTGTCGGCGAAGAGCTTGCGGATCACGTCCCAGAAGCCGATGTAGGTGGCCGGGCAGGAGCGCGGCGTCTTGCCGATCGGCGTCTGGTCGACCTCCAGCACGTCCGGACCGATTCTCCCAGCCGCGGATCTCCTCGCAGCCGACGAGACCCGGCGCGCCGCGGCCCCGCTTGGCGGCGAGAAGATGTCTCAGGTTGGCGTGCAGCACGTCGCGCGCCAGCGTGCACTTGCCCGAGCCGGTGACGCCGGTGACCGCAGACGAGCCGCCGGAGCGGCAGATCGATCTTGAGTTTCTTCAGGTTGTGCAGCCGGGCGCCGACGATCGTCAGGTGCGGCTCCCCCGCGTTGAGCGGCGGCCTCCGCTCGATCAGCGGATGCCGCAGCGGCTCGGCCAGGAAGCGCCCGGTGACCGATTCGGGCTGCCGCATCAGCTCGTCCGCGGTGCCCTGGGCCACCACCCGCCCGCCGCTGCGTGCCGGCGCCGGGGCCGAGGTCGATCACGTGGTCGGCGCGGCGGATGGTGTCCTCGTCGTGCTCGACCACCACCAGCGTGTTGCCCTTCGCTTCGAGCTCGTGCAGCGTGTCGAGCAGCAGGCGGTTGTCGCGCGGGTGCAGGCCGATGGTCGGCTCGTCGAGGATGTAGCACACGCCGCGCAGGTTCGATCCGAGCTGCGCCGCCAGGCGGATGCGCTGCGCCTCGCCGCCGGAGAGGGTCGGCGCCGCGCGGTCGAGCGCCAGGTAGCCGAGGCCCACCTGCTCCAGGAACGCCAGGCGGGAGCGGATCTCGGCCAGAAGGTCGCGGGCGATCTCGGCGTCCCGGCCCTTCAACTTGAGATCGCGGAAAAACCGCTCCGCCGCTTCAACCGGCAGGGCGGCCATCCCGGCGATAGTGTCCTTTCGGAAACGCACGGCGAGCGCCTCCGGGTTGAGGCGCTTCCCCTCGCAGGCGGGGCAGGTCGTTTCGGCCCCTTCCCACCAGGCGTTCCACCAGATCGTCCTCCCCCGTCTGCTCCTGCTCGAACCCCGGCAGGACGATTCCGGTGCCGTAGCAGCGTCCGGCACCAGCCGTGCTTGGAGTTGTAGGAGAACAGGCGCGGATCGAGCTCGGGGAAGCTGCTGCCGCAGCGGGCGCAGGCGCGCTTGGTCGAGAACATCTTCTCCGAGGGGCGCGATCTGGACGACGCCCTTGCCGAATGCCAGCGCGCGGGCCAGCAACGCGCGCAGCTCGGCCTCCGCCGACGGCTGGACCTTCATCTCGCCCACCGGCAGCTCGATGGTGTGCTCCTTGAAGCGGTCGAGCCGCGGCCAGGGCTCGACCGGCGGGAACTCGCCGTCGACGCGCAGGTGCGTGAGGCCTTGCCCCTTGGCCCACTTGGCGAGGTCGGTGTAGAAGCCCTTGCGGTTGACCACCAGCGGCGCCAGCAGGCCGATCCGTTTCCCGCGTTCATCGCGCAGCAATCGGGCCACGATCGCTTCCGGCGCTCTGCGGCTCGATCGCGACGTCGCAGTCGGGGCAGGACTGCGTGCCGAGCTTCACGTAGAGCAGGCGCAGGAAGTGCTAGATCTCGGTGGTCGTGGCCACCGTGCTCTTGCGGCCGCCGCGGCTGGTCCGCTGCTCGATCGCCACCGTGGGCGGGATGCCGTAGACCGCATCCACCTCCGGCCGCCCGGCCGGCTGCACGAAGCTGCCGCGCGTAGGCGTTGAGCGATTCGAGGTAGCGCCGCTGGCCCTCGTTGAACAGGATGTCGAAGGCCAGCGTGCTCTTGCCCGAACCCGAACACGCCGGTGATCACGCTGAACTGGCCGCGCGGGATGTCGACGTCGACCCCCTTCAGGTTGTGCTCGCGCGCGTTGACGATGCGGATCACCTCGTTCTTCGCCGATCCATTCGCGCGGCGCGCCGGACGGGCCGACGGCACGACCGATGCCGACCGCCTCCGCATACGCGTTCAGAGCGCCTGCCGGTGTGCGCTCCGGTCGCACTTGCACCTCCTCCGGCGTGCCGGTGCAGACGATCTCGCCGCCGGCCTCGCCGCCCTCGGGGCCGAGGTCGATGATCCAGTCGGCCGCGCGGATCACGTCGAGGTTGTGCTCGATGACGACCAGCGAATGGCCCGCGTCGAGCAGCTTGCGGAAGGCGCCCATCAGCTTGGCGATGTCGTCGAAGTGCAGGCCGGTGGTCGGCTCGTCGAACAGGAACAGCGTGCCCTTCTTCACCCGCTTTTCCGCCGCTGGCGCCTCGGCCAGGAAGCCGGCGAGCTTCAGGCGCTGCGCCTCGCCGCCGGACAGCGTCGGCACCGGCTGGCCGAGCCGCACGTACTCCAGGCCGACGTCGCCGGATCGGCTGCAGCGACGCGCGCACCTCGGCGTCGCCCGCAAAAAATGCGAGCGCCTCGGTGACGGTCAGCTCCAGCACGTCGGCCATCGATTTGGGACTTCGCGCCATGCGCAGGAGCGAGCTTCACCTCGAGGATCTCGGCGCGGTAGCGCCGGCCGTCGCAGTCGGGGCAGCGCAGGTAGACGTCGGAGAGGAACTGCATCTCGACGTGCTCGAAGCCCGAGCCGCCGCAGGTGGGGCAGCGGCCCGTCGCCGGCGTTGAAGCTGAACGTGCCGGCGGTGTAGCCGCGCTCGCGCGCCAGCGGCGCGGCGGCAAAGAGCTTGCGGATCTCGTCGAAGGCGCCGACGTAGCTGGCCGGGTTGGAGCGCGTCGTCTGGCCGATCGGCGACTGGTCGACGAACACCGCGTCGCGAAGCAGCTCATGGCCCCGAGCGCCCGGTGCCGTCCGCGCCGGTTCGGTCGGCTTGCCGAAGTGGCGGCAGCGCCGGGTAACAGCACGTCCTGCATCAGCGTGCTCTTGCCCGAGCCGGACACGCCGGTGACGCACACCAGCCGCTGCAGCGGGAACTCGACGTCGACGTTCTTCAGGTTGTGCTCGGCGCGCGCCCTCAGGATTTCGAGCGAGGCGGACGCCGGGGGCTTCGGGGCGCGCTCTGCTGCCGATGCCGACGTCGCGCTTCGCCCGGCGAGGTAGGCGCCGGTCAGCGTGTCGGCGCGCCCGCGGAGTTGTCCGGGGGTGCCGTCGAAGACGATCTCGCCGCCGCGCTCGCCCGGGCCGGGGCCCATGTCGATCAGGCGGTCGGCGGCCAGCATCACCGCCGGGTCGTGCTCGACCACCACCAGCGTGTTGCCGGCGTCGCGCAGGCGCTGCATCACGCCGATGGACGATGCCGTTCATGTCGCGCGGGTGCAGGCCGATGCTCGGCTCGTCGAGCACGAACAGCGTGTTGACCAGCGAGGTGCCCAGCGCGGTGGTCAGGTTGATGCGCTGCACCTCGCCGCCGGAGAGCGTGCGGGTCTGGCGGTCCAGCGTGAGGTAGCCGAGGCCGACGTCGCACAGGTACCTCAGGCGCGTGCGGATCTCGTCGAGCAGCAGCTTCGGTCGCCTCGTCGAGCAGCGGCGCCGGCAGCTGAAGCCCGTCGAAGAAGCGGCGCAGCGCTCGATCGGGAGCAGCATCAGGTCGTGCATCGTCAGGCCCGGCAGCGCCTCGAGCTGCTCGCGGTATCGATCGAGACGGACCGGCAGGCTTAAACCGGCGCTCGGGCGGCAGCACCCGATCGGCATCGGCCCTGGTCCCGAGGCGCCACAGCAGCGCCTCGGGCTTCAGCCGCGCGCCGCCGCAGACGGCGCAGGGCGTGTAGCTGCGGTACTTCGACAGGAGCACGCGGATGTGCATCTTGTAGGCCTTGGTCTCCAGGTACTCGAAGAAGCGGCGCACGCCGTACCACTTCTTGTCCTCCCACTCCCCCTCTGCCTTCGATCACCCACGCGTTGCGCCTCTTCGGCGAGCTGTCGCCAAGGGCGTGTCGCGCGGGATGCCGCCGCGTCGCGCGTGCTTGATCAGGTCGTCCTGGCACTCCTCCTGAAGCTCGCGGCGTCTGCCAGGGGCTTGATCGCGCCCTGCGCGAGGCGTCTTGCGGTGGTCGGGGATGACCAGGCCGTAGTCGACGCCGATCACCCGGCCGAAGCCGCGGCAGGTGTCGCAGGCGCCGATCGGCGAGTTGAACGAAAAGAGGCTGGGCGGCGGATCGCGATAGCGGATGTCGCAGTCGGGGCAGTGCAGGTCGGAGGAAAAGCGACGGGGCGCGCCGGTCTGACCGGCCTCATCGAGCGGATAAATCGAAACACGGCCCCGTCCCTGGTGCAGGGCGATCTCCAGCGCCTCGACCAGGCGGGCGCGGCGATCGTGAGTGAGCCGGACGCGGTCGGACATGCACTTCGAGCAGCCCGTTCTGCTCCCGGGCCTGGATGCGGGTGTAGCCCTGTCCGGCGAGCAAGCCCTTCATCTCTTCCGCCGAGAAGTTCTGCGGCATCGGCACCGGGAAAACGATCAACGCCGAAGGCCGATCGGCGTCTTTTTCCAGAAGCTGCTCGGCGATGCTGTCGGCCGTGTCGCGCCGGACGATCCGGCCGCAGCCGCGGCAGTGCAGCCGGGCGGCGCGCGCGAAGAGCAGCTTGAGGTGGTCGTTCAGCTCGGTCATCGTGCCGACCGTGGAGCGCGAGGTGCGCACCGGGTTGGTCTGGTCGATGGCGATGGCCGGCGGCATGCCTTCGATCCGGTCGACCCGGGGCTTGTCCATGCGGTCGAGGAACTGCCGCGCGTAGGGCGAGAAGGTCTCGACGTAGCGGCGCTGGCCCTCGGCGTAGAGCGTGTCGAACACCAGCGACGATTTGCCCGAGCCGCACACCCCGGTGACGACGATCAATTCGTTGAGCGGAAGCTCCAGTTCAAGCCCCTTCAGATTGTTCTGCCGGGCCCCTTTGATGGAGATAAAATCTTTCGACATGTGTCATTTCTTAATGAGAGGGAGGCGCTGCAATCCGCGCCAAACGAACGTTGCATCTTATCACGATTCGCATCCGGAAACACGGGGGTGGAAGTCATTAAGGTGATCAGAAAATCCGCCGGACCCGACCCGTGCCTGCTATCCAAATCCCATTCAAGCAGCGCTCCAGGGCCGGCTCTTCGGCCGTGGTCACCAGGATCGCGGCCGGAACGTTTTCCCAGTGCCGCAGGTCCGGTTCGATGGTTTTTCGAACCACCCCCGGAGATTCTTTTATCACCTCAAAGCCGGTCCGAACCGAGCCCTCGCAGAGCCGGCCGCTCCCCTTCATCATTCCATCCAGGAGGCAGCCGCCGACAGCAATGCTGGTTCCAAAGGCGAAGGTGGTCACGCCGTAGACAAGCCCGACCGGAAACCTGACCCAACTTTGAAGATTTAAAAGCGGATGATAGTCATACTGGTACCTTCCCGCAACCTTACGAAGCCAACTCTCCGTTGAGAGCCGAACCCCCGTGTCGGAGGCGCAATCTTCGAGGAAACGCGAAGCCGGGTAGATGGCGAAATAACCGCCGGTCGAATCGATCCACTTTACCCGCCATTCGATTTCCGGGAAAGAGTCGATGGCATAGACCTTCCACTCCGAGTGGAGCGCTTCCCTCTGATCGATTGACTCCATTCGCCTCATGGCGAAAGTGCGGACAGATTCATCGATTTGCTTTTGTCCATGCAGGCGAGTCCAATCGACCCGAGATTCCGGGACCTCGCCCAGCCGCTCCCAGAGCACCGCTTGAAGCAAGATGTTCACCGGGTCTTCTCCGAAATTGTAAAGCCGGGTCATCAGCTCATGATCGAGCCGCCTCAGCTCCACCTTCGCCGCTTCGGTTTGGCCGAGCTGCGCGTAGCTGGCCGCAAGAAGGAAAGAGAAAAAAGCGCGCTCGTGACTTTCCAAAACATAGTCGATCAAAGTCCCATCGGGGAAAAAAAGATTGCCGGTCTCTCTGACAATCGAAAAGGTCTTTTGGCGATAGGCGCTCTGGGCCCTTGGACCGTACTGAATCACCTTCTCGTAGCAGCGATTGTAATAGGCCTGCGAGATCAGATTGAGGGTCTCGATCCGGTTTTGGAAGTCGATTCGATGATCGATCTCACGACATAAAGATTGATCGGCCGATTGAAGTTCATACAGACCTTTTCCGTGGCGGCTTTGACAGCCGTACCCGACGAATAAGAAGAGAATCAGATAGGAAAGAGCGAATCGACTCCGCTTCAGCAACAACGGCCTCCCCGTCACATGATTTGGAGAATTCTAGCCGGAGGTGCGCCGAAGTTCAATCTTTATCTGCCTCTTTTTGGAAGGGTAATCCCTTTGAACTATTGACTCGCTGATAGGCCTCCCCTTTATACTGATATTGAAGCGATCATTCGCTATGAAGGCCCATCTTCAACCCTCCTTGATTTACCGCTTCCGTGAGGGTAGATGAAGAGGGCTTTCAATTTTTGAATTCATCTAAGTCTAAATGATAGGAGGGAAAAATGAAGTGTAAAGATATCATGACGTCGAATCCGAGCTACTGTTCACCCGAGGAGATCTCGGTGAAAGCGGCCCGGATCATGCGGGATGAAGATGTCGGGATCGTGCCGGTGTGCGAAGAAGGCAAAAAGCTCGTCGGGGTGGTCACCGACCGGGACATCTGCCTGACCGTCGTGGCCGAAGAGAGACACCCGCGGGAGGTGAAGGTCTTAGAGTGTATGAGCGAAGACCTCGTCACTTGCAAGCCGGAGGACGATGTCCAGAAAGCGGCCGACTTGATGAAGGAGTATCAGGTCCGGCGTATTCCGGTCGTGGATGATCAAGGCCGTATTCTCGGCATGATCGCGCAGGCCGATATCGCCCTCAAGGTCGGAAAACCGGAAGAGGTCACCGAGACCGTTCAAGAGATCTCCAAACCGAGCAAAGCGGCATAACTGTTTTCATTGGGTCCTCACAAAAAGAGGGTGCGGAAATTTTTTCCGCACCCTCTTTGAACACTCTGCGTGTCCGAATTAATTGTCCCGCCATTTTCTCCAGAGAGCCAAGCCGATCAAGCCGCTCCCCATCAAAATAAGCGACCCCGGTTCCGGAACCGAAACCACTTCCTTATCCTTCTTATCCTTGGGAGGCTTCCGGGGAAAATCTCGGAAGGTGTCCCGCTGTTTTTCTCGCGAGGCCGAAAAAGACGGCCGATGCTGATTCTTCCAATTTTCCAAATCCGACCGGGAAAGGGAAGTCGTCCCCCTTTCCGAATCGATCGGGACGGCAACGGCCCGATCGGTCGCTGCAAACAATACGGCCAACAGGGCCCCTATCGTCATTATCCTCTTCATCTTTTCTCCTTCACCTTCGAACGTCTTCCAGCTTACAGATCCCCCCCTACCCCAACCTCTGCCGCAATCAACATGCAATGCAACGTCCGTTCCAATAGGTCGGGCCGGAATCAGCGTCAAATTTTTGAAGTTTTTAATGCCCTGTGCCGGGCGATGAGGGAATCGAATCCAAAATCGATCGAAACATCTACTTCGATATAAACGATTCATCCTATATTGTTCCGCTTACAGTCTCGATCTCTTCACCCATTTTGGAAACACGATTCATTGAACACGTACGCGCGTCACATTCCTTGCGGCTTGCCGCGGGAAGCTTCAATGTTGAAACGGAATGAAATGGGGGATCGAACGGTTTCTAGCGGTGCGATGGATATACGAAAAAAAGAGTCACCGGGGGGGGAACCACTCTCTCTCCGAAAGGAGCCGCCTTCCGGCCGGAAGCCGGCTCTGTCGATCAATTTTTATCCGAGACGTGCGGCGGAGAATAAAACCGGAAAAGATTTCCCCCTTGTTTTTTAGCGCGGTACATCGCCTGATCGGCTTTTTGCAGCAATGTTTCGGCATCCGTTCCGTCACGCGGGTAAAGAGAAATGCCAATGCTCGCCGTCACTGAAAAGAGATACCCCTCCAGGCTAAACGGCTCGGCCAATGCATTGACGATATTCTGCGCGATGATCGTGACGTTTTGGGCTTCCGACAGATCGGGGATGATCAGGGTGAATTCATCCCCTCCCAGCCGGGCAACGGTATCGCTTCGACGCGTAGAATGGGTCAACCGCTCGGCCATCTCTTTGAGCAATCGATCTCCGATCGCGTGGCCGAATGAATCATTAATTCCCTTAAACCCGTCCAGATCGAGAAAAAAGACGGCGATCAACTTCGGATAACGCCGGGCCCGCTCGACGGCTTGGTTCAGCCGATCGGTAAAAACGACCCGGTTCGGCAGGTGGGTCAATGTGTCGTGACTCGCCAAAAACTGAAGGTGATCCTCCATCCGTTTTCGTTCCTTGATCTCCTCTTGAGCCGCCCGATAGAGTCGGGCATTGTCCACCGCCATGCCGACCCGGCGGGCCAAATCTTCCGCCAGGATCAGATCGGCCGGACGATAGCGACGGCCCGAATCGGTCAACACAAACGAGATGGCGCCGAGCGTCCGCCCCCGGGCTAAAAGCGGCACGATGATGGCCGATGTCAACCCGAGCGATCGGCCGATTCTCAGATGCGCTTCATTCTGCGCGACGGAAGCCAACATCGCATCGGTAATCTCCGGGAGGAAGACCGGCTTTCCGGTCCGCAGGACCCGTTGAAGAGGGTGTTTCCCGCCCGGGTCGGGGGGATAGCGGTGGATCAGCTCTTTTCCGATCTTCTCTTTGGAAGGATCGGTCGCGGCCACGGCCAGACGGCGCACCGTTTGATCTTCTTCCAGGATATCGACCGCGCAACCATCGGCCAAATAGGGGACCGCAAGGCGCGCCACGCTGGAAAGGGTCGCCTCATAATCCAAAGAGGAGGAAAGAAGGGTGCTGGCCTCCGCCAGAAAAGCCATGTGCCGCCGCGCCTCCTCCGCTTGGGCGCGCGCAACACGCTCCTGCATTAAGAAGCGGTCCCGCTCTTCCTCCATCCGTTTGCGCTCGCTGATATCCCGAACATAGCCGGTAAAGAGGGGGGACCGTCGAGGGGAATCCGGGTGATCGTCACCTCGGAGGGAAACTCGCTCCCGTCGGCCCGCATCGCCGTCATTTCGATCCGGCGGTATAAGACCTTCTTTTCTTTGGCGGCAAGATAGTGGGCCAGACCGGCGCGATGTCGTTCCCGCAGAGCGGGGGGAATGATCAATTCCGCCATCTCCTTTCCGATCACATCGGCGCGGCGATAACCAAACGTGTTCTCGGCCGCCGGGTTGAATTCAACGATCTTCCCCTCATGATCGACGGTGATAACACAATCGAGCGACGATTCCAGAATCGCCCCCTTGCGCGCCTCGCTCTCGCGGAGCGCCTTCTCCATCTCTTTTCGCCCGGTGATATCCCGCTTGATCGACGAGACGCCGACGACCTTTCCCGCATTGTCTCGAATCGGTGAAATCGTCATGGAGACGTCGATTCGCTTGCCGTCTTTTCTCACCCGTACCGTCTCGTAGTGGGTCACCGGTTCCCCCTGCGCGATCCGATCCTGGATCTCCTGAAATTCATTCAGGCGCTCGGGGGGAAGAGAATCGAGATCGGCTGATCCAGAACCTCTTCCGACGAATAACCGAAGATCTTCTCGGCCCCGCTGTTCCAGCTGGTGATGATCCCGTCGAGGGTCTTTCCGATGATGGCGTCTTCAGACGACTCGACAATCGCCGCCCATTGAACGAGGGTTTCCTCAGCCTGTTTCCGCGTCATGAATTGGCCGATCTGGCTTCCTACGTTCGACATCATTTCGAGCAAGCTGTCGTCCGGCTTCTTTCTCCCGGAACAAAAAAACTCCATCACGCCGAGAATTTTATTCTGGCCCCGAACCGGAAATGCGAAGGCCCCATGCAGTCCCTCCTTTGCTGCAAGGGAGGCTCGGGCCAAGAGCGGCTCTTCAGCCGCATCGATGATCCAGGTCGGCTCTCCATGGCTCCAGACCTGTCCGGGAAGACCCTCGTTCGGCTCAAAAATCATCTCTCGACTCGACGCTTCAAAATCGGAGCCATTCGCGGAAGGGGCCTGCCAGGTTTCAACACAGGTCAGGGCGCTGACCTGATCACTGACTCTCCAGAAAATACCGATCGTCCATCCCAGATTCTCACAGACGATCCGAAGGATTTTCGGAACGGCGTCCGACAGCGTTTTGGATTGGGCCAACACTTGTGTAATGGCATGCTCGGCGGCAAGCCGCTCTCTAAACAGCTTGCCCTCGTGGGTGCGCTGTTTTAATTCGGCAAGTTGAATCCTGAGATTAAAACGACAGGTCACTTGGCGAGCCGCTGTTCGCAGGGATTCGATCTGATCGGGATGGAGCACTTTCGGGGATGGGCCCATTACAGAGAGCGTTCCCACGATCTCTCCCCGGTCGGTCATGAGAGGCACGCCGGCGTAAAAGCGAAGCGGACCGGACCGGACCCGTGGGTCCGTTGAAAATCGCGGGTCGATCGACACATCCGACACGATAAAAACATCGGATTGCAAAACGGCGTGGGAGAAAAACGGCAGGTCAGGCGGATTCGCTTGCGGCTCCAGACCGATGCCCGACTTGATGTAGTGTTGGTTGTTCTCGGTGACGTGGATAAATGCGATCGGCGCGGAGCAGAGTTGAGCGGCAAGACGGGTGAGGTCGTCGAAGGTTTCTTCGGATAATATGTTTACGATCGCCGGTCCATGACGGGCGTTCAGCCCGGCGTCCTCTTCCGGCCTAGGTAGCTTCATTGTTCTCCAACGCATTGGAATTCGTCAAAACACTTGCGCGCGCGCTCCTTCAGTCAACCTTTATTGCGGGCCTGCTCTCATCCAATTCTCATCTAATTATGCCACTTTTTATTAAATTTTGATGACGTAAGCCTATGTTATAGTTAATTTTTTTATAAATGATAACGTCTAGGCATAACAATTGCCGTAAAAAATATATTACTTTTTTGGGGTATGGAAGAGAGGTCCAAAGAAAAAATTCGGAGACTTTCGGAGACGATTGAAGGGAGGAACTTGAAAGGTTATCGCTCGATTTCGCCCTGAAAACGGAATTCTCGGACCACAATGCCCTCTACGCCGAGCTTGATGAGAGCGTCGATGTCAAGCTTCGCCTCGGCTTGATAGATTGCCTCCAGGCGGGCGCGGACGGCGGTGTGCGGCGGAGGATCGGAAGCGCGGCCACTTCCTGAATCACGGCGAGATAAAAAATGGGAATGAGAAAATGGGGACAGTCTGAGCTAACCTCATTTTCCAACGCTGTACCTGCCGTCCAGTTGGTCCTGTTGTTATGCATTGATCTATGTGTCTCGTAGGCCAGTCGCTTCCCCGCTATTTTTGAGTTCTAGCAGCAGTCCGACAAAGATTGAGATAAGACTGACACCAATGTCGATTCCCAATCGATAGGTCTTTTCTCGCTCCTGTACCCATTTGCCCAGCTCTCCAACTGAACCTACCATGATCGCTTCATTGTCTAGACAGCTCTCGGTAGGGCGTGGGCAGAAAAACGCAAAAAGAGGAGTGGCCTCTGGAATTAGCACAGCCTTTCTTCCCGTTGGCAGAGTGACAAATGCCCCATTTTCGACAGCAACTCTGGATATTAGGTACGGTGGGTTGTCTGGAAGTTTCGCGGAAGAGTTCGCACGAATCAGACCCCAAACTGAGTCGAACTCATTCTGATCATCTCCTCGTTTCAAAATGAGTTGGCCAGGTTTATCGTATTGCGTGAGGAGCCTTGTCTTCACAGCTCTCTCAACATGAGCAGTCCCGATGAGACGCTTGTATATCGGTGTTCGCTCCAATATATTAAATCCCAACAATATAGATGGAATGACTGCAATCAAGAAAATTTTAAGAGGTATTTTAAGTTTTCTTATCATCTGAATTCTCGTCAGTCAAGAATGACTACATGGCATAACGAGCCTGTAGAAAAAGACTTTTCATAGACTGATCCTCTTTGGGTTTGTTTTTTTTAGGAGGATCGGTTCTTTATTTTTAATTCTTTGCCCTATTCTTTCCGATAATCCCTCTAAAGCACTCTCACACGGTCGGGGCCAGGTCTACAAATTGCGTATTAGAGTCCTACAGTCAAATTTGTAGACCTGGCCCTGTTTTTTTTAAACTATCTCTTAGTCTTATTTGGATTACCGAGTTTGTAGGCTCTTATAAACTCAGAAAGAAATTGATCCAAGTCCGTTTCAAGCTGTTCGATTGTTATGGTGTCTCTAATTGAAGGAATCGGGTCTTCATAGGTCCACGTGGACCTAGGGATTGTAATCTTTGGATTTCTTACAATAGAGACCCTTTCTATGAGCTCAATCTTTCTTATATACATAACCTTTCCAGGGCTCTTTTCTTTCAAGGGAAAGGGATTAAGGGTCAGAATTAGAATTGCGACTTTCTCTTTAGCTTCCCGTTGGTGATCGTTCTTATAAAGGCCCGACTTCTCTAACAGTTCAATACCACGCTCATACAGCCGCTCTCTAAATTCAGGCTGTGTATCAACATTGAAACGGACTGTGTCAAAATCAAGCTCGGCTACGGTGGGGGTCAAAACCCTTCCTTCTTTAGCAATTGCTCCACCTCCGATGAAATAAGATTCTCCCACGGAGAGAAGGAGACTTATTAGAATTATGACAACACTTAAATGTCTCATGTAAAAACCCATCTCACCAAGCAAGAAGCCAATCGAAAAAACCCTCGTCAGAATTGGTGGAGTCAACACACACAGTCGGGGCCAGGTCTACAGATTGCGTAGAGTCCTATAGTCAAATTTGTAGACCTGGCCCTGTTTGTTTTCCGACCGCGTTGTTAGCTGGCATTCCCGTGCATCGCAATTTCGACTATCTCCTGTACCCGACGGAGTGAAATGCCCTCCCTTTGCTCGATTGCCAAAAGATGATCCGTTGGCTCGAGTTCGATGAAGGGTCGCTCCCCGACTGGGCGAGTATGCAGGTGGGTTTTGAGATTCAGGGTGGTTTCCGGATAGCCGGGCAAGGACGACATTAGCCATGCGAAGTACGGCAGCTCCGATTCCCTTCCTTCGGCTTCCCACAGCTCCGAAGACCGTTCAAAGTTTTCTCGACTCAAGGAAACCCACGCCAACCAACAAAAAATGTCGCTGCTGCCTTGAATCTGGATCTCAATGCGTCCAAGGACGAAAAAGTGCTCGTCGTCGATGACGCACTGATCGGAACTCAGTTCGCCGCGTTGCGCGCGCTCATGTTCCGGAATGATGATCCACGGCACCGGCGCGTCTGGCCCAAAGCACATCGGCAATTCGTCGTGGTATTGCCCACAAGTCGTGCAATTGAATCCCATAGTCCCGATGTCCGAATGCCAGCTAACTTATAATTAGACAGAATTTCTTCTGCCTTGCAGAACAGCTCATAACCCATTGAGAATGGTTTACCCATGAAGTCATGAACCTGGTTAGATCGAAAAATTTATGTTTTAAAAAGATAAACGGATGGGATATATCATAAGGGGAGCCCTAAAAGCAATATCATAGGGATAAACCCATTTCAGTCGGCTCATCGGGGCGTAGATGATCCAGGATCGAAGTGGAGGAAATCGGGTTCCGCCCCTAAAAGAGCGAAGCGTGGTTATCCTTCTCCAAAACGAAACTCCCGAATCACCACCCCTTCCACTCCCATCTTGACCAGCCCGTCGATATCGAGCTTCGCCTCGGCTTGATGGATTGCCTCCAGGCGGGCGCGGACGGCGGGGTGCGGCGGGATGAAGAGACGGCAGCAGTCTTGATCGGGCTGAATCGAAATCGGATAGGTTCCGATCACCTGCGCCACGGTAATAATCTCATCTTTGTTGAAGCCGATCAGGGGGCGGAGGATCGGAAGCGCGGCCACTTCCTGAATCACGGCGAGATTCTCCAGCGTCTGCGAGGCGACCTGCCCCACGCTCTCCCCGGTCAAGAGCGCTTTGGCCCCCTCCCGCCGCGCCAATTCCTGGGCGATCCGAACCATGAACCGGCGGTAGAGGACGACCCGAAGGGCCGGGGGGGCACTCGTGACGATGTGGCGCTGGACCTCGCCGAAGGGAACGGCATAGAGACGAGAATTGAACTGATACGCCGTGAGATGCTCCACCAGCTCCTCCGCCTTCTCCCAAGAGGCCTTGGTGACGAAGGGATAACTATGGAAGTGAATGAAGGAGACGGTGCATCCCCGCTTCATCATCTGGTAGGAGGCGACGGGAGAGTCGATCCCGCCCGAGATCAACGCGGCGACCGGGCCGGAGACGCCGACCGGAAGCCCGCCGGGCCCCTTGTGTTTTTCGGTGTAGATCAACGCCTCCCTCGGGAGGATTTCGACGTGAAAGGTCCGCTCCGGATTTTCCAGATCGACCCGCGCGCCGCTCTTCTCTTCTACAAATCGGCCCAGCCGCTCATTCAACTCCTGCGACCGGATCGGGTAGCTTTTGTCTCCGCGCCGCGCCGACATCCGAAAGCTCGCGAAGGCTTTTTCGGGAATCAGCGCGGCGATGGTCTCTTCAATCGCTTCGTAACCGGTCGACCGCCGCCAGGCGGGGGAATAGTTGGCGATCCCAAAAACAGATTTAAGCCGCGCGACGATCTCCGTCCAATTCGCCCCATCCTCCAGGAAAAGGATAATTCTTCCCCGCGGCGCGACGATTTTTTGAACACCGAGGCGCAAGGTGGCCTGTTGAATGTTTTCGATCAATTGGCGGACAAAGAGCGGACGGTTATCCCCTTTGAGGGCAATCTCGTGGTAATGAACGACCAGACTGTTCGGGGGCATTTTTGACATAACGAGGGATCATAACATGAGGAGCACCTGAAAACCAGTGAGGAGTGAGGAGAGCGAACGGAAAAGTTCTTTACGCTCATCCCTTTCTCTTAACTTCTCACCGTCCTCTGAGGCACTTCCCTTCCCTCTTCTAGATCGAGCAGATCGATCCAGCTTGTGACGTCGGTTCGGTTGGGAGCGACCCGTTCCCGTGTTTTGAGGAATCGCTGGCGGCTCTCCTCGTTCTGCGGTGTTCGGGTGAGAAAGACCTTGTTCCAGGCATCGATCTGCTCCGGCGTGTGGATCTTGGCGTTGTGCTGAAACCATTTCAGGAGGTCCTGATCCTCCAGCTCGACCGCCGCTTTCTGGAACAGATCTCCGTCGAGGCCGAGAAATTCCAAGAGCGCCTGATCAAGCGGACAGGGATAGAGATACTCTCCCAGGGTGCCCGCCCCCTTCGCCCGCGCCTTGTCCGCCATCCGGGCCAGATGCGCGTAGCCGCCGAGCTTTTCCTGAGGACTTCTGGGAAACTGTTTTGTCAGATCCAACGCTTTTACCTTCACCTGAATCCCTCCCGTTTAGATCGTGAATCGAACCCCATCGCTCCAGTCTATCCGAATCCCGCCGGGATATTCAATCTCCGATGCGGCCCTCTCCATCATGACCATCACCCGAATGGGTTAATTGTCCTGAAGGTAAGCTTCCTTATACAATTTTACTATTGAGCCGTGGCAGGGATGCGCCTCCGATCGAGTCGAGGAAACGCGCGTCCAAACCTAAATCGGCATATCACATCAAGGAGAAGCGCTCATGGGTGAAACGGTCAGCGATTTTCTGGTGAAGCGGCTTTCGGAGTGGGGGGTCAAACGGATGTACGGCTATCCCGGCGATGGGATCAACGGCATCATGGGAGCGCTCAACCGCGCCTCCGACGCGATGGAATTTGTTCAGGTCCGGCACGAAGAGATGTCGGCCTTCATGGCCTGCGCGCATGCCAAATTCACCGGCGAGGTTGGCGTTTGTCTTGCCACCTCGGGGCCGGGGGCGATCCACCTGCTGAACGGCCTCTACGACGCCCAGCTCGATCACCAGCCGGTCGTCGCGATCGTGGGGCAGGTTCCGCGCAGCGCCATCGGCGCGCATTACCAACAGGAGGTTGATCTTGCCAATCTCTTTAAAGACGTCGCCCATGAATACGTCCAGGTTGCCTCCGACGCCGCCCAGATCCGCCACCTGATCGACCGCGCCGTCCGGATCGCCAAATCCGAACGGACCGTCACCTGCCTGATTATTCCGGCCGACGTCCAGGAGCTCGACGCGGTGCCGCACCCGCCTCAAAAACATGGAACCGTTCTCTCCGGGATCGGCTATACCGATCCCCGGATCGTCCCGAATGAAGACGATCTTCGCCGCGCGGCCGATGTCCTCAACGCCGGAAACCGGGTCGCGATCCTGGTCGGCGCCGGGGCGCTGCGCGCCGCCGAGGAGGTGATCGAGATCGCAGATCTCCTCGGAGCGGGGGTGGCCAAAGCGCTCCTCGGCAAAGCGGTCCTGCCAGACGATCTCCCTTTCGTCACCGGGTCGATCGGGCTTCTCGGCACCCGCGCGAGTTGGGAGATGATGAAAGCGTGCGATACCCTCCTGATGATCGGGAGCCGATTTCCCTACTCGGAGTTCCTCCCGGATGAAGGACAGGCCCGCGGGGTGCAGATCGACTTGGACGGCCGGATGCTCAGCATGCGTTACCCCATGGAGGTCAATCTCGTCGGAGAGAGCGCCGAGACGATCCGGGCGCTGATCCCTTACCTGAAACGGAAGGGCGACCGGAGGTGGCGGGAGTGGATTGAAGCAAACGTCGCCGACTGGTGGCAGGTCCTGGAAGCCCGCGCGATGAACGCGGCCAATCCGCTCAACCCCCAACGGGTCTTCTGGGAGTTGTCGCCGCGGCTGCCGGAAAACGCCATTCTCTGCTGCGACACCGGCACCGTCACCAACTGGTACGCGCGCGACATCAAAATTCGCCGCGGAATGATGGCCTCGGTGTCGGGGACCCTCGCGACGATGGGACCGGGGATTCCCTATGCCATCGCCGCAAAATTCGCCTTCCCCGACCGGCCGGTCTTCGCGATCGTCGGGGATGGAACGATGCAGATGAACGGCAACAGCGAGCTGATCACAGTCGCCAAATACTGGCGGCAGTGGCGCAATCCGCAGTTCACCGTGCTGGTGATCAACAACCGCGATCTCAACATGGTGACCTGGGAGCAACGGGCCTTCGTCGGCGACCCGAAGTTCGAAGCCTCTCAGAACGTTCCCGATTTTCCCTACGCCCGGTATGCCGAATCGATCGGCTTGAGGGGAATCCGCGTCGATTCCCCCGATGCGGTCGGTCCGGCCTGGGAGCAGGCGTTCATGGCCGACCGGCCGGTCGTCGTCGAAGCGATCACCGACCCGAACGTCCCGCCGCTGCCGCCGCACATCACCTTCGACCAGGCAAAGTCGCTGGCGAAGTCCCTCTTCAAGGGAGATCCGGAAACCCTGGGGGTGATCCGCCAGTCGTTCAAAGATCTGGTCCAACAATATCTTCCGCTGAGGGGGAAGCAATAAACCGAAGCGGAATGTGGAGCAAGATAGAACGGAGGTTATGATGAAATCAGACCGGAATGATTATTTTCTTCTGCTCGGCCGCATCCTGATTGCGGCCATCTTTCTCATGTCGGGATTGAACAAGATCATGGCGCCCGGCCAGACACAAGCTTACATGGAATCGGCCGGCATGCCGTTCCCCGGCCTCTTTCTCGTCGGAGCGATCGTGCTGGAGGTCGGCGGCGCCCTCTCGCTTCTCCTCGGCGCCTATACCTTCTGGGGGAGCCTCGCCCTTTTGATCTTCATGATCCCGACGACCTTGATCTTCCACACCAACTTTGCCGATCCGAACCAGATGATCCACTTCATGAAGAACCTGGCGATGATCGGCGGCCTCCTCTACGTCATGGAGGCCGGCCCGGGGCGCATCAGCATCGATGCCAAGCGGCGGCCGAAATCGGTCGATCGAACCGAAGCGGTTGCACGCCGAAAGGTCGCTTGACGCAAAATACTCCAAATACCCAACGAGGAAAAATAATGAAGAAACCTCTCTTTATGTCGATTTTTATCGCTACCCTTTTATTTGCCGGTCTCGCAACGGCGGAGATCCAGCCGGGAAGTCGGGAATTCGGCCTCCATGCCGGCGCCTTTTTCGGCGACAATCTGACCGATCAGTCGATCTTGGGAAGGCGGCCCGAGTTGGATGACGCTTTCGTCCTGGGGGGCCATTATCTCTATCACCCCACCGCGGCTTTGGGGGTCGAGGGCCGTTATACGTTCGTTCCGAGCGAAGTGAAGAATGCCCCCGGCGGCGGCAGCGATATGAATGTCCATCTGCTCGATCTGAATCTTCTCTGGAACGCCAACCCGCGAGATCCGACCAATTACTACTTGATTACGGGGATCGGCTGGGCACGAGGAGACCTGGACGGCGACATTACCCTCGGATCGGTCGCGGGAGTCCCCGCGAGAATCAGCGACGACAGCGGATTTACTTACAACGTCGGGCTCGGCGCCGCCACGCCGGTGACGGAGCGGATCTCGCTCCGATTCGAAGGGCGCTATCGCTTCATCGACCGGCTGGTTGATCGCTTTGAAGAATCGCTGAACACCTGGGAGGCGACCGTCGGCGTCGGTTATCGGTTCTGAGGCGACGACGAAAAGAGATCGGATGGGGAGAAGCGCGTCGGCGCTCCGCAGCATGAACGTTTGGATATTGGAACAGTGGAACAGTGGAAGGAGAGAAGATGGCGAGTGAAACAGGAGAAGTCGTGGTCATTACAGGGGCCTCCGCCGGCGTCGGGCGGGCGGTCGCCCGTCTCTTCGGCGAGCGAAAGGCGAAGATCGGCCTCCTCGCCCGCGGAAAAGAGGGATTGGAAGGGGCGCGCCGGGAGATCGAAGCGGCCGGAGGGGAGGCCTTGGTTCTCCCCACCGATGTCGCCGACCCCGACCGGGTGGAAGCGGCGGCCGAAGCGGTTGAAGCGCGGTTCGGGCCGATCGACATCTGGGTGAACAATGCAATGGCGACGGTCCTCTCCCCCTTTAAGGAAATGACGCCGGAAGAGTTCAAACGGGTGACGGAAGTGACCTACCTCGGGTCCGTTTACGGAACGATGGCGGCGCTCCGCCGGATGCTCCCTCGGAATCGGGGGGACGATCATCCAGGTCGGCTCCGCACTCGCCTACCGATCGATCCCGCTGCAGTCGGCCTACTGCGGGGCCAAACATGCGGTCAAAGGATTTACCGACTCGATCCGCTCGGAATTGATTCACGACCAAAGCGGCGTGCGGATTACGATGGTGCAGCTCCCGGCGCTGAATACGCCTCAGTTCGGCTGGGCCAAGACGCGACTGCCGAATCATCCGCAACCGGTTCCGCCGATCTTTCAGCCGGAGCTCGCGGCGGAGGCGATCGTCCGGGCGGCGCACCATCACCGCCGGGAATGGGCCGTCGCCTGGCCCGTCGCCAAAGCGATCCTCGGAAATAAAGTGATTCCCGGCCTGCTCGATCGGTATCTCGCCGGGAAGGGCTACACCGGCCAGCAGACCGATGCGCCGGTCGATCCGAACCGGCCGGACAACCTCTGGGAGCCGGTCCCCGGTGACGGCGGCGCATACGGCATCTTCGGCAAGCGGGCGAAACGATCCAGCATCCAATACCGGCTGAACATCTACCGCGGGGCCCTCGCCCTCTCGACCATCGGCACCCTCGGCGTGGCGGTCGGAACCTTTCTCGGTTTCGCGAAGCAATCGACGGCCGCGCTCCGGTTCTCGATCGCCTCTTTACGGAAACCGAATCGTTTACGGAAGGGCCTCTCCCGGGCGCGGGCGGCATAGATCGGGCGATTACTCTTCTTTTTGAACGAGCTCGGAAGGTTGATAGGTCGGCCGCTCGTCTTCAATCGACACCATCCCGTAAATGAGATAGCCGTTGGCGGCGCGCGCCGTCTCCCGGACCCATCCCATCGAGAGATAAATCAGGATCGAGAGAAGGGCGAGGGAGATCAGCAGATAAGGGGCCGGCCGCCCCGCCGGCCCCTCCCATCGGTCCCGCTCCCAAATCCGCCGCCAGGGAAAGGCGCGGATGAAGTAGACGAGGTTGAAGAGGCCGAGGAGGATCAGCACGGCCAGCGCGATGTATTTATACGGCTGCATCTTCCCGAGCGGGTTGATCCGAAGATCGGTGAGGAGCGAGGCGTACGGGATGTTCTGAATCTGATACGGCGTCGCAAGAAGAAGCCCGGCGAGGGCGACCGCGGCGAGCGAGACCGGCATGAAGCTGTCGAAGGTGGCGGGGCGCGGCGTCTTCGACCGGACCGTTTTGTAGATGTGGATCGATCCGACGGCGACAAGGAGACCATAGAGGAGCGCGACCAGATCGAAGAGGGGGGAGCGCTCGCCGAGCATCAGGGTGAAGAAGGCCTGCGGCTGGCTGTACCGGATCTGGCGCAGGTAGAGAAACCCGCTGATCGGCATGATGAGGAGCGCCCCGAATCCGATGACAAAAAGAAGCCGCCCCGCCCATTGGTAATGGGCCCGGTCTTCGGGGGCTTTGGCGCGAAGATACCCGATCGCCGAAAGCCCGGCAAGGGCGAAGCCGGCCCAGGTGAGGTTTCCGAAGAAGCGGTGGATGTCGAGATGGAGGAAGGTGTCGTTGAAAAGCTTCGCCCAGGTCATCTGCGGCGGCGTCGGTGTCAGCATGTAGGAGGCGGTCATGTCGATCATCACCATGGCGATGAGGGCAAAGAAGGTCCCGATCCAGACGAACGAGAGATGGGCGCGCCGCCGCCAGCCGTCCAGGGCGCTCCAGTTCCAGGTGTAATACCAGGCGTAGATGAAGACCGCCTCTCCGAGAAAGAAGGTCGCCTCCAGGATGAACGGCCAGAACATGATCCGGAAGAGGGTGCTCCAGAAGCGGGGCCAGTAGATATTCAGCATGAAGACAAGGGTAACCCCCATGAACGAGACCGTCGCAGTGGTCAGGACCAGCGTAAAGGCGAGGGTCCGGGAGAGGCGCATGTACGGCTCCTTCCGGTTGAAGAAAGCGACGGTGGCGATGATCGCCCCGATGAGGGTCGTCCCGACGACGAAGGTGGCGAAGAGCCCGTGCGTCAGGGCGGCGGTGGCGATGGCGATCTTTCCGGTCAGGATTGAAACGTTCAACGGCTCTGTTTGCATCCAAAACCTCAATCACGGGGGCCGGGTGTCGGGGGCCGGGGGGCCGGCGTTCGAAGTAATATTGACCGACCCCTGGCCCCCGGCCCCCGGCCCCGCTGTTTTTAAACGGGCCTCGTCGTAGAGGGAGATGACGTTGCGGACGGTGTCGGGCCGCCGGGCCGTCTCCCGGATCGTCCCCATCGTCCAGTAGGTCAAAAGGGAGACGATGCCGAGCCAGACGGCGAGCCGGCGGACCGGCGATCGGTTGAGCTGATCCCCTCCCGCCGCGCGAAGCCCCTCCCGCCATCGATAGAGATAAAAGAGACTGAAGCCGACCAGCAGAAAGGTGAAGAGACGCCGAACGGCCGGCCGCTCGACGAAGAGGACCATCAGAAGCGCGCTCCCGAAGAGGAGCCACTCCCCGGGGAGGGTTCTCCCACGTTCCGCCCGGATCGATCTTAAGATCAGATGACTCCCTGTGAAGAGAAACGCGATCAGGACGAATTGAAGATAGACCAGCCACTGATAACGCCCCCGGATCAGCTGCGCATAGGCCTCCGGGGAGGCGCTCCGGATCTGCGTCGCGTAGAAGAGACCGGTGAACGGCTGGATCAACAGGGCCGCCAGTCCGATCAGAAAGCCGATCTTCAACAGAGGCGCATAGTAAGCCTCCCTTTCCGGATCGCCCCGTCCCCTCCCAAGCATCCAGCCGGCGTAAGCGGCGATCGCAAACCCGGCGAAGACGAAGTTGCCGAAGAAGCGGTGGACGACCAACGGCAGCCAGGTCGGATTCATGAGATTCGCCCAGTCCCCCTCGGCGGAAGCGGGTGTGAGCATGTACGACCCCATGCCGTCCAGGACCGCCACCCAGACCAATATGAAAAAAGCCGCCAGAAAACCGAGCGCGCGGTGGAGCGCGGGGCTCCGCCGCCGGATCGGCTCCCAGAAGTGATAATAGGGGTAGAGACAGAAAAGCTGCAGGAAGAATGCGCCGATCGCAAGATAGATCGGATACCGGAATTGATTGAACATCCACGAATTGGTCCGGGGGAAGAGCCCGACGAAAAGCTCGACCATGATCACCGCCAGAACCAGGCTCGCCGTGAAGGTAACCATGGTGAAGCGGGTCAGGCCGTGGGCGACCTCCGCGTAGAAACGATTCCCCTGATCAATCCCTTCGAAGATCGGGGCAAGGATCATGAAGCCGACCGCCAGACTTGCCAGGGCGATATGAAGCAGGCTGAAGAGGCCGATGACCAGGCTGTTGCCGATCAGGGGGAAATTCACCCGGCCGAGCGGTTCGAGAATTTCGGGCAAAGTGCTCTCCTATCCTTGATCCCCCCCGAACGATTTTACGAAGTAGGCCACCGCCCATCGCTCCTCGGCCGAAAGGACCCCTTTGAAGGCCGGCATCACGATCCGGCCGTCGGTGACGATCTCGTAAATCTCCTTCGCCGGACGGCGTCGTGTTTGATCGGCCTGCAGATTGAAGGGGGAGGACCAGATAGCGGCCGACCGGGCCGTCCCCCAATCCGACCTTCCCATGGCAGTGGGCACAGTTGATATCGAAGAGGGCCGCACCCCGCGCGACCCGGTCGAGCGTTTCCGGCGGAGGAGAAAGCAGCACCGACCGGCTCTTCCGGGGGACGCTCCCCTCCGGCGAGTGGAGACGGGGGGCCTCCTGCGGCTGAAACGACGGCTGCTCCGCCATATCCCGGGAGCACCCCGGCAGGGCCATCATCCAGGCGATCCCGACGAAGAGGACGGCGCGGAGAAGATTCGAGCGCAGGACGTTCATTCGGTCTCCACCTCCACCGCCCCCGCTTCTTGAAAAAGATCCCGGACCGGCCCGCTTCTCGGGTCTTCCCGGTCGACCCGAACCGAAATTCCGACGAACCCCTCGTCGATGCGGGGGTCGCACCCCACCCCGGCCCGGCGGCTCCGGACGATCTGGACAGCCATCGTCACGAACGTCGTGACGATCGCAAAAAGCATCATCATCTCATAGGAGATGATCCCGACGATCGAAGGGGAGACGATCGGCTTTCCTCCCGTTCGAAGCGGATAGAGAAGCGCCGTTCCCCCCGCCAGCAAGATACCGAAGAGGAGCCCGATCGCCCCCGCGATCATCGTCACATGAAAAAGATGGAGCCGCCCCCATCCGACCCCGACCGGTTGGGCCAGAGTCGGAACCGCCGAGGAGATCTCGATCGCACCCGGCGGAAACGTCATCTCGTTCAGCCGGTCGATAATAGGGCGCATCGGCGTCTTCGGCTCGAAGAGGCCGAAGATCACCTTTTTTCGTCTCTTCTCGGGATCGCCCGAGGGCCTTCCTTTCGTCGTGCCTTCACCGCTCTTCGTGTCGGCCATGAAGGATCCCCTCCTTTTCCTCCCAGATCGAAATCATCGGAACGAACTTGATCGCCAAGACATACAGCAGCAGGAAAAACGAGAACGATCCGACCAGGATCGTCAGCTCCACCCAGGAGGGGAAATACCGCCCCCAGGCATATTCGAGGCGCGGGTGCGCCAGCGACGGGACGATGATCAAGATCCGCTCGATGTACATGGCGATATTGATCATCACGCCGATGACGAGCAGCCCGAGCGGCCAACGCCGAAACCGGGGGATGCTCAGGGCGATCAGCGGAATGAGGAAGTTGAAGAGAATCATCACCCAGTGCTGCGGGGCGTAGGAGCCGTAGAGGATCGAATCGAGCACCGTCATTTCGTCCGGAATCCCGCCGAACCAGACCACCTGCCGCTCGACAAAGTAGAAATAGCCCCAGAGCAGGGTGATCAGGAGCATCAGCTTTCCCATCTTGTCGAAATGCTCAAGCCGGATGTAATCGTGAAGCCGGTAGGTTTTCCGGAGGAGATAAAGCCCCATCACCACCGTCGCCATTCCGGAGTGGATCGCCCCCACCACGAAATAGGGGGGATGATCGTCGAGTGCCAGCCCGGCACGAGCGAGACGGCGAAATCGAACCCGACGATCGAGTGGACCGAGATCATCACCATGACGATTAGAATCGTGATGATCCGGATCGCCATCCCGAGCCACCGCCACTCGGTCTGCGTTCCGCGCCAGCCGAGCGAGAGGGCGCGGTAAAACGGCCGCCGCCAGCCGGTCACCCGGTCGCGCATCAGGGCGAAATCGGGAATCAGCGGGATGTAGAGATAGATCAAGCTGGAGGTGGCGTAGGTGAAAATCGCCGCGGCGTCCCACATCAGCGGCGAGCGGAAGTTCGGCCAGATCCCCCGCTGGTTCGGGTAGGGAATCAGGTAATAAAACCGCCAGACCCGCCCGAGGTGGACGAAGATGAAGAGGGCGGCGACGATGACCGAGAAAAGGGTCATCAGCTCAGCGATCCGGGTGATCGGCCGCCGCCATTCGGCGTTTGAAATCCGAAGGACCCCGGAGATGAAGGTGCCGGAGTGGCTGACGCCGACCCAGAAGACAAACGAGGCGATATAGATCCCCCAGAAGATCGGCGAATGCAGCCCGCTCTGTCCGATCCCGGTCTGAATCTGATAGGTCCAGGCGCCGGCCCCCGCCACGACCAGGAGGGCGAGGATCGCAACAATCAGGTAGTAGGCCGGGCCGGTCCGGAGCATCGGAGCGAGCAGATCGCTGTTCGCCTTCTGGATCAGCTCCCAATGGGCCCGCTCTCCGGCTCGCTTCTGTTTTGTCAGAAAGAAATCTTTTCTCGCTTCCATTGCCTCGTTCTTAAATCGTAGGGGGCGGACCTGCGTGTCCGCCCGATTTCTAAAACGGGGATCAATTCACCAAAAGGCGGGCGCACACATCGGTGCGCCCCTACTTTATCCTCTTCAAATAGGTGATCGCCGGCTTTGTTCCCAGCTCTTCCAGCAGGCCGAACCCGCGGTCGCTCTCGGCCAGCTTGGAGACCCGGCTCTTGGGGTCGTTCCGGTCGCCGAAGACGAGCGCCTCGGTGGGGCAGCTCTGGACGCAGGCCGGGGTCACCTCACCGTCTTTCACCCTTCGCCCCTCTTTCTGAGCGGTGCTGTTGTCCGGCCCGAATCCGCTGCACGCAGAAGGTGCACTTTTCCATCACGCCCTTGTCCGCGCGGACCGTGACGTCGGGATTGAGCTGGAGGATGAGCGGCGCGGCCCAGTACGAGCTTTCGTAGAAGGAGAACCAGTTGAAGTAGCGCAGACGGTATAGGGGCAGTTGTTGGCACAGTAGCGCGAGCCGACGCAGCGGTTGTAGACCTGCGCGTTCAAACCGTCCGGCGTGTGATAGGTGGCGTAGACCGGACAGACCGGCTCGCAGGGGGCGTTGCCGCAGTGCTGGCAGAGCATGGGCACCACCTTGCGCCTCCAGCGGTCGGCGTACTCGCCGCCCTCCCAGTAACGCTCGATCCGCATCCAGGAGACCGCCCGCCCGCTTGGCCGCTTCATCCTCGCCCACGATCCGGATGTTGTTCTCGGCGTAGCAGGCGACCACGCACGCCTCGCAGCCGGTGCAGCGGTCGAGGTCGATGACCATTCCCCATTGATACGGTCCTCCCGGCGGCGCATTCTGATCTCGATATTCCACCATTTAAGCCTCTCCTTCTCTTCCCTCAGGATGTCTTTTTGTTCCTTGTGCCGTCTGGTCGACCAGGACCGGCCTTCCCCTTTTTCCGGTCCGCTCGATCCGGACCCGTGTGGCCCCGGTTGCCAGCGCCCCGGAGGGGGGATCGATGAGCGGCGCCAGCAGGGTCAGCGGATTCACCCCCCGCTCCCTTGCATAACGGCCGTAGAAAGTATGGCCCTGCCCGAGCGGCATGCTGATCAGATCGGGCGGATTTCCCGGGAAAAAGATCACCGGGGCCTCGATCACGCCGTACGGAGAGATCACCCGGACCAGATCCCGCTCCGCCAATCCATATTCCTGCGCGGTTTTCGGGTTGATCTCCACCCAGCTTCCCCAGACGACCGTCGTCAACGGGTCGGGAAGCTCCTGAAGCCAGGGACGGTTGGCCCCCTCTCCTTGATGGAGCCCCATCGACGGAAAGGGATAGAAGTGGAACGGAAATTCCTTCTCGCTCCCCTCGAACCGGGCCGGCTCCGGCGCGGTCGGCGCCCCCCGTTGAGAAATCGGGACCGGCTTCCCCTCCGGTTCCCACCAGCCCCCCTCTTTGAAGCGCCTCGACCCACGCGGCATCGAACGGCTGCGCCGGTTGCCGGCGGGCGAAGAAGTCTTGCCACTGCTCCCGGACCATCGTTCTGAAATCGGTCCAGGAAAGCCGCTCTTTCAACCCTCCCCCGATACGGTTCGCGGCGCTCAGGAAAAGATCGCCGACCGGACGGGTATCGTATCGCGGAATCACCACCGGTTGCGCCAGCCCCACCGCCGGAGCGATTCCCTCGGTGACATGATCCCCCCACGACTCCAGAAAAAAATGGTCGGGGAGAATCAGATCGGCCATGGCGGTCGATTCATCAAGAAACGAGCTGAAGCTGACGATGAGGTCGGCCTCCTCGAAAACCTGCCGGAATTGCGTCGAGGGAGGAAGGGTGTAGAGAGGATTGGATTGATAGAGCATCAAGAGGGCGCGGGAGGGTTTCTTCGTCCGATTCTTCAGATCAAGAAGCGCCTGCTCCCCGACGACCTCCGCGCTCGAAACGGGAAAGCCGGAAGGCTGGAAGAAATGGATCCCTCCCGGTTGATTGATGTTCCCGACCAAGAGATTGAGGGCATTGATCGCGACCAAGGTGTCGGTCCCGTTGGTCTGCTCCGAGGCGATCCCCCCGCCGATCGCCAGGGGGGAAGCGGCGGTGTAGAACTCGCGCGCCAGCCGGACAATCTCCTCTTCGGCCACCCCCGTTTCGTTGGCGATCCGGTCGATTGAAAAGGGATCATAAAATTTCTCAAAGCGGCCGCGGTCTTCCCTCGATAAATTCGTCCGCCCCTCTTTCAAAATGAGCCGGCCGATCGCGATCGCCAGAAGTCCTTCGGTTCCGGGGCGGATCGGGACCCAGCGGTCGGCGCTGGCGGCCGTCATCGAAAGACGCGGCTCCACCTGAACGAACCGGCCCCGGACCGCCGGCCGTCCCTGGCGCATCCGACCATAAGCCCCGCCGAAGTGAACCGGAGAGAGCCAATGAGAGAGAAACGGCGTCCCGAAGGAGAGAAGATGCGTCGTGTTCGCCAGATCGTAGTCGGGGAGAAAATCGATCCCGAAACTTTTCCGATTCGCCGCCCGCAACGGCCGCTCCGCCGACGGCTCATAAAAGAAAACCGTTCCCGAAATTTCCTTCATGAAGGTGGAGAAGAGACCGGCCAGCGTTCCCGGGACCGGCCGGCTGATCAGAACGGCGCCGTCCGGATGTTTTTGAAGCGCCGCCACCCAGCGCGACATGGCATCTTCCCAAGGGATCGGCTTGAAACGTCCCTCGCCCCGTTCGCCGTCGCGCTGGAGCGGGCCGCGGATGCGATCGGGGTTGTAGAGACCTTGCAGGCTCGCCTGCCCCAGGGCGCAGAGCTTTCCCCGATTCAACGGATGGTCGGGATTCCCCTCGATCTTCTTCGCCCGTCCCTCCATCACCCGGACGATGATGCCGCACCCCGCCTCGCATTCCCGGCAGACCGAGGCGTACCAGTGGGCCACCCCCGGAACGATTTCCTCATCCGGCAAAACAGCGGGGATCAGCTTCGCCGTCTCTCCCCCGCATCCGGGAAGCGCCGACCCCGCCGCGCCCAAACCGATGACTTTCAAGAAATCGCGCCGATTTAAATCCATCAATGATCCGTTCTAATAGTGACAGGTAAAACAGTCGAGCGAGGCCCCGTTGCGCTCATGGCAGTCGATGCACCACCCCATTTCAAAGGTGGCGGCCCGGGGCGTTTGAGACATCCGCTCGACCTCCCCGTGGCAGTCGGCGCACTGGAAGCCGGCATCCAGGTGCATTTCATGCGTGAATTGGACAAAATCAGGAAGACGCTGAAGCCGGATCCAGGGGATCGGCTCCTTGTCGTTCCAATAGGCGAGCAGCTTTTCCGTCTCCGGGGTCTGCTCTCTCAGGGAGCGATGGCAGGTCATGCAGAGGTAAACGGAAGGGACCGACGCGGCGGGGGAGATGCGGGCGCCGCGATGGCAGAAGAGACAGTCGATCTGCAGTTCCCCCGCGTGACGCTGATGACTGAATGCGATCGGCTGACGATCCTGACCGGTGAAGTCGGCGGTTGTCTGAGCGTAGATCGCACCCAAAACAACCGCCGCCCCGATCACCAAAAACGCCAACAGCATTCCAACCCGCTTCCGCATAATGGCCGATCCGTCCTCTCTTCAGAATAGGTCAACCTCTCCCTTTACAAAGTATTACCTTTCAAGATACGACGCTCGGTTCTCCGGCGGCAATTCCGCCGTTGGAGGTAGCCCTCTCTCCTTCCGTTGGGTGACAACATCTCTGTGAAGCGGTTTGCAATTCATTTGCAAAAGAAGGGGAATCCCTCTTGGCGAGAAACAAACGATCGCTTCTTTTCGGCGTTTATCAACGGCACCGTCCTTGCTCTTTCTCAACCGTGAGTCTTGCTCACGGCAGCGTTACGACCGAATGTAAACTTTCTTACGAGGGAAAAAATCGTGAACCGATTCGGCCTGCGTCACTCGATGAGATCACTTCGAAGCGATATGATAAGATCGCTCAGGACCGCCGCTCCCCTCGTCCTTTTATTGTTTCTCATCGGCTGCGGCGAGGACTCCTCCCCCGGCCCGCCCCCTTGCAGGAGCTGGCCCCCCCGGACATTGCGAAGATTCAAATTACGCCGAATTCGGCCATTCTCGGTATCGGCGTCGAAGAACAATTCTTGGCGACCGTCCTCAATGGTCAGGGTGAAGTGCTGACCGGGATCAACCTGGTCTGGAAGATCGACAACCCGACGGCTGCGACCGTTTCCTCCGACGGCTGGGTAAAGGGACTCCAAGAAGGGACGGCGACGCTGACGGCCTCTTTTGGCGACGACATCAGCAACCCCGCCGAGATCACGGTCGTCGTCCCGCCCGAAGCCCCCCCCATCGCCTCGATCGAGGTAACCAGCACACACCGGATCCTCTTCGTCGGAAACCAGGCCCGGTTCACCGCGACGGCGAAAGATCCCAACGGCAGGACGCTCCAGGGCATCCTCTTCTCCTGGAGTTCGAGCGCCCCGGAAATCGTCTCGGTCGATCAGCGCGGGCTCGCCACCGCGCTGGCGCCCGGAGACGCCGCCGTCACGGTGACGGTCGCGCCTCCCGATCCTCCCGTCTTCACGCCGTTGGACAATGCTCCCCCCAGCCAGTCGGCGATCCTGACCGTCACCGACGACAATTCGCCGCCGATTGCGCTCATGACGACCACCGCGAGGAGAGGGGAGGCGCCGTTCACCGTCGCCTTCAGCGGCACGAGATCGGGAGACCCCGACGGGTGGATCACTTTTTATACTTGGAATTTCGGGGACGGCTCCCCGCCGTTCTATGCGCCGACCGCCCGCCATACCTATGAGCGCCCCGGCGAGTTTATCGCCACGTTGACCGTCACCGACCCGGACGGCGCGACAACGATCGCGTCGGCCGCCATCACGGTCGATCCGTGAGAGGAATCGTGAAATGAAAAAGACACTATTCGTGAATCGTTATTCGTAAATCGTAAATCTTTTCCGTTTACGAATAACGAACAACGTATAACGAATAACGTCTTTGGGATTTTTGATTATGCGGCTTGAAGCCGGGGGAAGGAGACGCGGAAGGTGGTTCCGATGCCAACCCGGCTCTCTACGTTGATCTCGCCGTGGTTCGCCTCGATATACTGCTTGGCGAGCGGAAGCCCCAAACCGACCCCGCGCGCTTTGGTGGTGAAGAGAGGCTCGAAGATCCGCCTCATGTTCTCGGGCGCAATTCCCTCTCCGGAATCATGAATAACGACTTCCACCGACTTGCGCGTCAGGTGGGTGGCGACCTCGAGCGTTCCCCCTTGTGTCATCGCCTGAATCCCGTTGAGAATAAAATTACCCAAGGCGCGCGAGACCTGAATCGGGTCGATAAACACCATCGGGATCTTTCGGCTGAAGCGCCGCTTGATCCGGACCGTCTCCGGAAGGGGGGCCCGCTGAAGGAGACTCTCCAGAAGCTGGTTGAGATCGACCCGGATCGACACCGCTTCCTTTTTGCGCGTGAAGTCGAGCAGCTCGTTTACCAGATCGGTCGCCGACTGGCACTCATCCGAAATAATCGTGAGAAACCTCTCGAACTCCTTTTTGATCGGCCCGATCTCATTCCGATCGAGCTGCATTTTAAGATAATAGGCAGCGTTGGTGATCACCTCGAGCGGCTGCCGGAGCTCGTGATTCACATTTCCGACGATCTGCCCCAAGGCGGCCATTTTTTCCTTCCGGGCCAGCTCCTGCTGGAGCAGGTTCAACTCCTCCAGATGCGCCTCCAAATCCCGCCGATACTGTTCCTTCTCGCCGCGAAGCACTCGAAAAGCGAAACGTTCGCCAGGGCGGGCGCTGCGTGCTGGCAGAGCGCTTCTACCGTTTTGCGCGCCTGCGGTAAAATGCGCCGATCCGGGTCCCGCGTGCCGAGACAGAAGGCGCCGAGGATTCTCTTTTCCAGAGAATGGGGGCCGCAATGGCCGATTCCAAGGAGAGCTGGCGGGTCGCTTCACAAAGCGGCTCCCCTCCCTTTAGACCGGGATCGACGAAGAGGACCTTCCGTTCCTGAACCGCCCTTCCGACCAGCCCCTCCCCGATCTTGATTTTTTTCCCGAGAAGGGCCTGAGGAAGATGAACCCCCTTCTCGATCTTCAGACATCCCTGCTCCGAATTCCAGAGAGCGATCCAACCGATGTCCAAACCGGAAAGTGTTAGAGCCCGATGTAAGATCGTCTCCAAGAGCCGTGAGCGATCCAACCCGGCGCTCAGTTCGATCCCGGTCCTCCGAAGCATCTCCGCTTCTGCCAGTTCCTTTTGATTCAAATCGAGAGACCGCGCATTCTCAACGGCAATGGCCGCCTGATCCGCCAGAGCCTCTAGGAAAAATCGGTCCTGATCCGAAATGCGCTTTGCGGCCGATTTGGCTTGGAGGCTGAGCGATCCGAGGGTGCGTCCTCCGATTCGGAGCGGCGAGGCGACCTTGACTTGATAGGGGGCGCCTTTACGCCCTTGGCCAGGGAGGGGAAGCGCGTTCCCGATGTAAGACAATCGTCCTTCCAGTCCGGGCGGCCATTCCGTTGATCCCTTCTCCCATTCGGAAAGTCGCCTTCTCGGAACCGGCCGGCATGTTCACAGCAGCCTGAACAATGAGGCGGCTCTGGGCCGGATCCCAAAGAACGATTTCACCCGAATCGAATCCCAAAAACGCAATCCCCTGCCGGACGATCTTTATAAAAAGGGATGTCGGCTGCCGCTCCGCAGAAATTTCCGCAACGATCCGTCGGAAACGATCCCATCGGAGGAGGGCCCGTTCTTTCTCTCTTAATTGGCGTAGGGTCTGAATCGCCGTCCCAGCCTGCCAGGCGATTTCCGACGCGGCCGCAAAATCGGCGCGATTCCAGACCGCCCGTTCGAGAATGAGGCAGAAAATGCCGAACGGAACGATTTTTCGGGAAAGTGGAATCAAAACGGAGGGGGCCTTCGGGTCGGCCCGGAAGATCGGCTTTCTTTTCTTTTGGAGTTGATCGATGAGCGACGCGTCGGCCAAGATGCGCTTCGCCGCCCGCCGCGCGTTGAGAGGAGAACCCGACGCAATCCAGAGGGGACCCGACTGTTCGGAGTCAAAGGTAATAAAGAACCCGAACGCGACCCCCCATCGTCCATCGGCGACTCTCACCGCTTTCTCCAGGATCTCCTCTTCTGAATACCCTCTTTGAGGAGAGGCTCCTGGGACCAGACTGAAAGCGGAGGTCGATCTGCTCGGATGGGATTTCTTCATCTTTATCAATCACGCCAACCGTTTAAAACGGGCTGACTTTAGCATATCTCCCTCGGAATAACAAGGGATGCGGCCATGGCAAATTGCACCCCTTCCTCTTGTCGGCCCACTTTAAAAAGGAGTATATTGAATCTGACCATGATTGAATAACGCGAGGGCGCGATGGCTCTTTTTCAGCAAGAACATTCCCAAAAATCACGCCGATGGGCCCTCTTCGTTGTGATCTTCCTGATCCTCTGCCAGGTCGATCTCCCGGTCTGGGGGCTCCCCCTGCAGAACCGGAGCCGCCTCCCTCCGAAACAGAGCGGCTCGAGCGGGCGCTGGACGAAGCGTTGAACGCCCTTGCCACCGGCATGCAGACCCTGGTCGGTCTGGCCGAAAAGAGCAAGGGAAAATGGGAGCAGTGCCAATCGGGCGAATCGAAAGAGGAGTGGTGCGTCAAGATGAAAGACGCCTTGGCCCGGCTGGAACGGTTGGATGAAAAAAGAATCTCCCGCGCCGCCGGAATCCGAATCGTCCACGCCTGATCAGAAACCGACACCGGACAAAGAGAGCCGCTGACGCTCGCCGATCCGATCAACCCTTCCTTTTATTTTTCCCTCCCGCCGACCGCGACTCGACGGCTCGCGGAGGATTTAAAAAACAGCATCTTATTTCATTGACAAATGATCCAATTTTGAGGTAGCTTCACGCCGACACACCTTAAGTATTTCGTAGGTATTTTCCATATCCTTACAACAGAGCTTCATGATGGACCAAGAAACCCCCTGGACGACCTGTCTTCTCACCCGAATGCTCATCCTTCATCTGGAGCGGATCGGGAAAGGGGACGACATCGACTACCACGAGATCCTGTCGGGGGAGAATCGCCTCAATCCGATTGCCGACCCAAAGGCATTTTTATCCGACCACAACAATTGGGTCCCTCATCACATCCTCAAGAATTTAATTTTCGCTGCCGAAAACGCCGGCGGGACAAAAGAGATCACCTACCTGGCGGCCAAAGAGTATTTCCAAGCGGGCTACGGCCCCTCCGTCCTGGAGATTATTGCGAAGCTTCAAAATCAGATGGAGCAGGCGCTCTACTGCTCTAATCTCTGGGCCACCGGCTTTGCCAATTACTTCAAGCTGCAGTGTCTTGCCCCTTCCGAGACGCAACGTCCCGAAGCGATCTTGATCTCTCAATTCGGACCGAATGTCGAGCCGATTCTCGGCAACTTCGGGTTTATCCGCGGGAACTACGAGGGACTCACAAAGCTCTTTCCGGTCATCGAGGAGGCCCGCTGCATCGAGGAGGTTTCTCAACTCAAGCTCCAGAACCTGATCCGGGAGTTTGGAGGATACCAGATTCAAAAAAGGGATGGCCGAATTGCCGTCATCGAGAACGCCTCGAAAAGGGAAGTCATCATCGCCAGGGCAGTCTCCCTTCGGACGGAGCTTTTCTCAACATCCCCTGATCATCCGGCGATAACGGAAGGGTTGATTCTCCATCCCCAGGGACGAGAGATCAAGGTCCTCGCCCCCAAGGTGGAGGAGGACCCGGAACGGTATCAAAAGGAAAACAGCGCCTACGAGATCGTCAAGGGGGGAACCCTTCAGGCCGGTCCGTTGACCGTCACCCTGGAACGCGGGCAATTCTTCAACGCCCCTTACTCCCGCTACCGCTTCACCTGGAAGTCGAAACCCTCGCGGAAGGAGTCGCCGGAAATGGTCCAGGCGCGCCTGGAGATGATCCCCCCCTCTTCAATCATGTCCGCGAATTACGGGAGACCCATCGCCAACTCCTTCGTTTCACAATGGAGAATAAAGCGCTGGCACAGGCCAACGAAGAGCTGAAGGGGGCGATCCAGAAAGAATCGGACTTCCACGGCATTATCGGGAAGAGCCCCAAGATGCAGCTCCTCTTTGAGCAGATCGAGCGGATCGCTCCCGTTGATTCGACGATCCTCATTATCGGGGAGACCGGAACCGGGAAGGAGCTTTTCGCAAAGGCCATCCACCAGTGCAGTCTTCGGCGGGATCAAAAGTTCTACGCCATCAACTGCGCCGCCCTCTCCGAGAGCCTTCTGGAGGCCGAACTCTTCGGCTACGAAAAAGGGGCCTTCACCGGCGCCCTCTCTCAGAAGAAAGGGATCTTCGAGACGGCGAGCGGCGGCACACTCTTTTTGGACGAGATCGGGGAGGTCTCTCCCACGATGCAGGCAAAGCTCCTTCGGGTGTTGGAAGAGCGGGAGGTGCAACGTGTCGGCGGACGGGAAGCGATTCCGATCGACGTGCGCGTCGTCTCCGCAACCAATCGAGATTTAAAAAAGGAGATCGCTTCCGGCAAATTCCGGAGCGACCTTTTCTACCGCCTCCATGTCATCTCCCTCGTCCTTCCACCCCTCTCGGAGCGCCTCGACGACCTTCCCCTGCTGGTAGACCAGTTCCTCAATTTCTTCAGCATGAAATGCAAAAAAGAAAAACCGGCGATCACCCGGGAGGCGATTACCCTCCTGGCCGATTACAGCTGGCCGGGAAACATCCGCCAGTTAAAGAACGTCATCGAGCGCGCGGTCGTCTTGGATCGAGACCAGATCATTACCCCCGACGATATTATTCTGCCGGAGGAGGAGTCGACCGCCAAGGTTCTGATGGGGGGGCCGCAAGACTTTCATGAAGCGCTGGAGCGATACAAACGGTCGGTCATCCAAGACGCCCTTCACAAAACCGGCGGCAATCAGACCAAAGCCGCCGAGATATTGGGACTTCAACGCACCTATCTCGCCCGGCTCATCCGGACCTTGAATTTACGGACCGGGCGCGACATCCGTTAGCCCCATTTAGCAAAAATCCCAAGGAGACCTTCGACAGATGAAAGAGGGCCTTCCTTTTTAGGCTCGTGATCGTAATGAGGATGAACATCTTCAGATACACTGTATCTTCTGTGCCAAGTGGAAACCGACGCGCGACCGCTTTCCCTGATCCTCTTTCTCTCCCCTCTCTTCTTTTTTCCGGAATCCATAATTTTTCTTCCAGGAACCAGAAAACCCAAGCCGGGATGGACGCGATAGACGGAACCGGAAAGTCGGGACGCCCCATTTTTCGCGTCCCTTTCACAAAAAAAGGCATCTTCAAAAAACTTGGCATACCCCTTGCTATACCCCCTGCCCGTGAACGCAAAAAGAAAGTGAATGAGGAATCGGCGGATGGGCCGCCGGCACTCATCACAAGATCAACCAAAACATCCACAAGGGGGATACAAAAATGAAGAAGTCAACGTTGGTAGCAACTGCGATGGGATTGGCTTTAGTGTTTGGAACCGCGATGGAGAGCAAGGCGATTTGCCTCATCGGCTGCGATGACAGCACCACCGTGAATCAGACCGCCAAAGGGGCCGGCCGCGACATTCGCGAAGCAAGCGACAACGTCAACGGCGATCAGGCCAAGGGAATCGGCAACCAGGTGATCAAGGATGTCAAAGACAGCGCCGTCGTGACCGGCAACACCACGGTCCAGAGCAACTCGGTCGGCAGCGTCTTCTTCAACAAAGGGGACATCACCCAATCGAACTCGGCGAACATCACCGGAAAGACCGAAATCAACAACAGCGATCTGAGCACGGACAACCGCAACAGCAACAACAAATAGTCCGGTGCGGGACCCGGGCGCAGCGCCCGGGTCTCTCCGATCAAGCGGCAACCAAACCTAAAACAACGACTTCTAAAAATAAGGGGGAACGAAAATGAAAAAGACAACACTCGTAGCAGCGATGGGATTGGCCCTGGTGCTCGGCACCGCGATGGAAAGCAAAGCGATCTGCCTCTTCGGCTGCGATGACAGCAAAGAAGTGAATCAAACCGTGAAGGCGGCCGGCCGGGATATCCGGGAGCAGAGCGACAACGTCGGCGGCGATCAGGCCAAAGGGATCGGCAATCAGGTGATCAAGGACATCAAAGACAGCGCCGTCGTCACCGGCAACAAGACCTTCCAGAGCAACTCCGTCGGTCACGTCGTCGGAAACAGCGGGGATATCGCGCAATCGAACTCGGCGAACATCACCGGCAAAACTGAAATCAACAACAGCGATCTGAGCACCACCAACGTCAACAGCAACAACAAGTAGGAACCGAGGGGGGCGTGGGACCAATCCCACGCCCCTTCGGACACGGGAGGGGAATCTCATGGAAACGAAAAAAATCATCGCCTCGCTCGGATTTACGCTGATCGCCCTGCTGCTCGGGGGGGAGATCGGACCGACGCACGGAGCCCCTCCCATCCAGAGCGAAGAGACGGCGCGGGAAGAGGCAAAAAAAGAGGCGGAAGAGAAACAACCGAAAACGGCCGACCAGGAACAAAAGGAAAAAGAAGAAGAGGAATTGAAGGCGACTATCCGCGACATCAAAAAGCGCCAGCAAAGAGACGAGGAGTCGATCCGGGTCCGGGCGAACATCTTCCCCTCCGAGATCCCGGAACAGGAGTGCACGGCGGCCGACCGGGCCCGAAGCCGGCTGGAGAAGGTCACCGACGACGGCGGTCTAATCATCGCGGGGGATATCTTGATCGACTCGAGCAACGAAGCGAACGTGGAAAACAACAAGGGGAGCATCAACAGTCAGGTCAACGTCAACATCATCAACGAATCGAACAAGCGATGTTAAGCGCTGCGGCGTTTCCAAAGGGAGAGATCATCATGAAGACCGGACATTATTTTAAATCCTTCATCGTCGCCATCCTCTGCTCCCTCAGCCTGGGCCTTCCGCCGGCCTGGGCCGAGCCGGTCGCCGCGGGTCCCGCGGGGAAGGTCCGCGTGGCGGTTGCCCGGTTCGGCGCCACCGACCGGTTCGCTCAGGTGTATGGTGGATGGGACATCGGCGGCGGGCTGGCCGCCCAGGTGGTCACCGAGCTGATCAACACCGGAAAAGTGGTCGTCGTCGAGCGGGCGATCCTCTCCCAGATCATGCGGGAGCAGGAGCTCTCCGCCTCGAAATTGGTGACGAAGGAGACGGCGGCCCAGGTGGGGCAGCTGTTGGGGGTTGATTATCTGATTGTGGGAGAGGTGACCGAGTTCGAGCAGAAGGCGGTCGGGGTCGGCGGACGGGCCGGCTTTTTGACCTGGCTCTTTCCGAAGGCGTCGGCGGAGTTCACCGCGGCGCACGTGGCGATCGATCTTCGGATCATCGACACCTCCACCGGGGAGATCCTCCACTCCTACCGCTCGGAAGGGCGGGCCTGGGAGAAGGCGGTCGCCATCGATATCAATTTCCCCACCCTGACCTTCGGCGGGGACGCCTTTCACAAAACGCCCCTCGGCAAAGCAACCCGGCAGACGATCCAAGACGCCCTCGGCTTTATTCTCGGAGCGGTCCAGGAGCGGCTCCGAACCCATTCGACCGGCCTCGGGAAGGTGATTCACCTGGAAGAGAGTTTGGTCTACATCAACGCCGGCGCCAATGCGCAGGTCCACGTGGGCGATCGGCTCTCGATCTTCTCGGTCAAGAAGGTCCTGACCGACCCGGAGACCAATCAGGTCGTCGGCGTCATCGAGAATCCGATCGGAGAGCTGTCGGTCGTCTTCGTCTCGGAAAAGTTCTCCAAAGCGCGCGTCTTGGGAAACACCCTCCCGCATAAAGGGGACATCGTCCGATTCTCCGACAAGAACCCCCGCTTCGGGAACCAGGGAGAAGAGACCATCCCTTACGGCGATGTGAAAGGGTTAACCGTCGCCAAATCGGGTTACCCGATCTTGGATTAAAAAGGTGAAATTGATGATGGAACGACGCTTCAAGAACGCCCTTCTCTTCTTTTCCGTCTGGATCCTCTTTGCCGGATGCAGCCGACAGCTTCGGCCCGACGCGGTCGGACCGACCCACCTCGAAGAGGGACTGATCGCCTACGACCAGAATCGATTGGACGACGCCCTCAAGTCGCTCGACGCCGCCCTCAAGCTCGATCCGCAGAACACCGAGGCGCTTTTCCGGCGGGGGGTCATTCTCCAGAAACAGAACAAGGTTGAAGAGGCGGTCGCCTCTTATCGAGAAGTGGTCCGGATCGATCCGAACCATTTCAAGGCCCACCACAACCTGGCCAACATCTACTCCTATGAAAAGGCCAACAACGTTCAGGCGATTTTTCACTATCGCCGCTTCCTCAGCCTCGCACCGACCCATCCCCTCGCCCCCCGGGCGCAGATGCGGCTCGCCGAATTGACCGACGTTCCGGGGGACAAGCTGGCGAGGGGGAAGGGAATCGCGGAAGAGGAGGGGGACGGCGACATTCACCTCACCGGAGAGCTGGCCGGACCGCCCCTTCCCGTTCCCATGCCTCCCGCGCCGGTCGCTTTGGCCCCCCTCTCTTCCGGCGGGGCAGATGGCTCGAACGGCCCCCCGAACCGGCCCTCTCTTTTCCTCAGGTGGTCTGCGTTCAAGGCGAAATGTCACAGGGGAAGATCGAAGGAAGCGGCTTCATCGTCGGGGGGGGATATATCCTGGCGAGCGGTCATCAGGCCAATCAGGCAAGCCGCCTGATGGTCCAATTCCAAAACGGCGCCAAATATCCTGCGTCGGTGATATCGGTCAGCAGCGCGCTCGACCTGGCCCTCCTTCAGATTGCGTTTCAAGAAACGGAACCGCTCTCTTTCGCGTCGTCCGACAACCCCAAGGCCGGCGCGTCGGTGATGGCGGTCGGCTGTCCCTTCGGTCTCAACCACTCGGCCTCGCAAGGGATCATCAGCGCGCCGGAGCGGGTCCTTGGGGATCGCCCGGTCCTTCAGATCGATGTGGCGATCAACCCCGGAAACAGCGGCGGCCCGCTTCTGAACAAGCAGGGAGAGGTCGTCGGCGTGGTCTTGGGGACGCTCCAGGACGCCCGGGGAATCGCTTTCGCCGTCCCCGGCCGGGAGGTGAAACGATTCCTTGGAGAAACCTTCTTTCAGATGGGAACCCTCCTCGCCGAAGCAAAGCGGTATCCCGAAGCGTCCGATCTTCTGGCGCAGAGTATCCGATTTTGGCCCCAATCGGCGAAGGCCCACAACAACCTCGGTGAAGTCTTTCGGAGGATGAAAGAGATGAAGAAAGCCGAGGAGGCCTACGTCAAGGCATTGGAGGTAAATCCCAAATATGCCGATGCCCACTTTAATATTGGCACTTTTTATGATAGTGTCCTCCGGAATCCTCAAAAGGCGGCGCTGCACTACAAAAGATATCTCGAATTAAAACCGACCTCGCCGGAGGCGGTTCAAGTGGCCCAGTGGCTGAAAGCCATTGAAGGGAACAAATAACGGATCAAACAATGAAATCACTCGGACGTTACGAAATTTTAATCGAAATCGGACGGGGCGCCATGGGAATCGTCTACCTTGGCAGCGATGCGAAGATCCACCGGCAGGTCGCTCTCAAGTGCCTCCGCCCGGAGCTGTTCGAAGCATCGGAGGAGACCCGCAAGCGCTTCCAGGGGGAGATCCTCGCCTTGGGAAGGCTGGTCCATCCGAACATCGTCACCATCTTCGATACCGGGGAGGACACCGCCACCGGCACCGCCTACATTGTCATGGAATATGTCGAGGGGACTTCGCTCGGCCAGCTTCTCAAAAAAGGGACACCGCTCGCCGTCGATCAAATCGTCCGGATCGGAATCGACATCTGCCGCGCCCTCGACTTTGCCCATTCCAAAGGGGTGATCCATCGGGATATCAAACCGGGAAATATTCTTTTGACTTCGGAGCAACAGACGGTTAAAGTGACAGACTTCGGGATCGCGCGACTGGACGGAGGGGGCCACACACAGACCGACCACCTCCTCGGCACGCCGCAGTATATGTCCCCGGAGCAATGCAAGGGAGAGCGGATCGACGGACGCTCCGATCTTTTCTCCGTCGGCGCCCTCCTTTACGAGCTTCTGACCCGTCAAAAGCCCTTTCCGGGGGACAATGTCGCCGCCATCATGCATCAGGTGTTGACCAAAAACCCCGCTCCGCCGGCGAGCCTCTCCCCCGACATCCCAAAACCGCTCAGCGACATCGTGATGAAAGCGATGGAGAAGGAACCGGGTCAACGCTTCTCCACCGGGGCGGAGATGGCCGATGCGCTGGCCGCGCTGTCGACGCATCGGGAGCAGGCCGCAGAGGAGCGTCCGACCATGGCCCTCTCCGGGAGCCAAGAGGCGCCCCTCCCAACGCCTGCGGGCCGGGGCCGGTATTGGGTTTGGGCGCCCATCGCCGTCATCGGGCTGATGGCTCTAATCGGTTGGTGGCGTTTGGCCCCCAATCAAGCGCCGGCAGATCCGATCGGCGCCGGCGCCAAGGCGGTCGCCACCCCTCAGATCGGCCAGGTCGATCTGACGACGACGCCGATCGGCGCGGAGGTGCTCATCAACGGCGAACCGAAGGGGCTCACCCCGCTGATGCTGGATCTCCCCGCCGGCTCGCATGAATTGGTCTTGAGGAAAGAAGGGCACCACCCGCTGGAGGCGACGATCACCGTCGTCTCCGGGGAGAAGGTTCCGGTCGATTTAAAACTCACAGAAGAGGAGAAGACTCCATGAAGACAATCAATAGAATCGTCGTGGGGGGGATGGCTGCGGTCTTCCTCTTTCTGATCGGAGTGACCGGAATCGCCGAAGCCGCCCTGAAGAAGGGGGAGACCGCCCCGGGCTTCACCGCATTGGAATCGGTCAAGAAAAAGCCGATGGTCCTGGTTTATTTCTTCAAGCTCGACTCCAAGCCGGCCCGGGAGGGGCTCGACCATCTCAAAGACCTCTATGCGCAATACGAAACGGCGGGGATCGCCATCCTCGCCGTCACGCAAGACAACGCCAAGACGCTCGATCCTTATCTGAAACAACATCCCCTCCCCTTCCCGGTGGTGAAAGATGACGGAAAAGTCTTCGGCGCGTATGAAGTAAAGGTGATTCTTCCAACGACCTATATCCTCGGTCCCGGCGCCCGGATCACCGATGTCCTGGAAGGAGGGGGCCCCTCCTCTACTCGGTTCGTCACCACCGTGGCGCAACGGGGACTTCAGGCGAAGAAGACCACGCTGGCAAAGGCCCTTTTTGAAACCGCGCTCAAGGCAAACCCGAAGGATGCGCAGGCGGCGGCCGGCCTGGGACATGTCTTTTTGAAAGAAGGGAAACTCGACCGCGCTGAATCAGAGTTCTCCAAGATTGCCCAGCTGAAATCGCCGGAGGCGATCCTCGGAAAAGAGGGGCTCGCCGAAATCCATCTTCAAAAGGGAGAGACCGACAAAGCGCTCTCGATTGCCGAAGAGGTCGAAAAAGACGACCCGAACAACGGCCTGGTTCATCTGGTGAAGGGGAATGTGCTCGCCATGCAGGGGAATCAACAGGAGGCGTTGACCGAGTTCACCCGCGCCGCCGAGGGAAAACTTTCCACCGACGGACAGCGGGCGACCGCCTTCAACAACGCGGGGCGGATCCATTCCGAGCAGGGGCAATATGCAATGGCCGAGAAGATGTATCAGGAGGCGGTCGTCCACAACCCCTACTCCCCCGAAATCCTCTCCAACCGCGGCGTTCTTTACGAGAAGCAGGGACAGCCTCAGAAGGCGCTCGCCCTCTATCAGGAAGCATTGAGCGTCGATCCGGAAGACGAGATCGCAAAACACCTGATGAAGCGGATGGAGCAACACCTCGCCTTCAAAGAGGATATGGAACGGCAGAAGCGGGTTGACGGCTTGGTCGCCGATCTGGCCGAGCGGTTTAAGAAGGGAAAGGTCTCGGAGGTTCCGCCGACCGATCCCTGGTCGTCCAAACCGATGACGGTCGCTTTCCTCGGGATGAAGCTGATGGGAGGGGGGCTCCTCCGCGAGGGAATGACGGAGGTCCTCCAAGCCGAGATGACACAGCGGCTCTCCGCCGGCGGCCGGGTCGCGGTGGTGGAGCGGGAGATGCTCGACAAGCTGTTGACCGAATTGAATCTCGGCTCCTCCGAACTGGCCGATCCCGAAACGGCCCTCAAGCTCGGGAAGCTCCTCTCGGCCCGGCTGATCGTCACCGGCAGCCTGGTGCAGATTCCGGAGGGGGTCCGGCTGAGCCTTCGGCTGATCGATCCGGAGACATCCGCGATCAAGATCACCCACGCCGACGAGATGGGCCCGCAGAAGAATCTGTTGGCCCTCGCCGATCAGACGGCGCAGGCGCTCGGCAAAAAGATCAAGGAGCAATATCCTCTGAAAGGGAAGATCGCCTCCGTCGAGGAGGGGAACCAGGTCATCATCAACCTCGGAACTCGCCACGGGATCAAACCGGGAACCAAATTAAAGATCATCGATGAAGGAGAGGCGATCGTGGTCGATGGAAAGACGATCGGCCACAAGAAAAAGCGGGTCGGCCTTCTCGAAATCGTGGAGGTGGAAGAGGGGCTCTCTTATGGAAAGCTGACGGAGCGCACGTCGGCCGTCCAGAAGGATCAAAAAGTGTTAGAGGAAGTAGGGGGAAATGAAACGGCGTTTTGATTTTCTGATTCCACTCTTGTTTGCGTTCACCGCCTGCGCTTCTCCCTCGGCGCCTCCGGTCCGTCCGGAGGCGTCTCTCCTTCCGGAACACCATCTGCTGACCGTGGCCGTCCTGGAATTTGAAGACCATGGGATCGGCCAAACCGTCGCCACGCAGGGACTCGGCCGCACTCTCGCCGATCGGATTTCGGAGCAGCTCTCGGGACGCCCCGACCTTCGGTTGATCGACCGGGATTCGCTCCAAAAAATCTTGGAAGAGCTCTCCATCGCCAGCCTCGACATCGCCGACCGGGAAAGCCAGCTTCGCCTCGGGAAATTGCTCGGGGCCCAATACCTGATCATGGGGGGATATACCTCTTTGGCGGGGGGGCTCCGGATCGACGGCCGGATCGTGGAGGTCGAACGAGGGATCGCCGAGGGAAGCGCTCTCGAAGGCCGCGCCGCCGAACGTGCGATTCTGGAAAAAAATTTCTCGAAACAAATCTCCGATTTAATGATTTCCAAGGTAGGGGCGACGCATGCGTCGCCCAAGTCGAGCCAAGATTTTTTTCTTCAAGGGTTGGCCCTTGAACAATCCAACAACAATCAGAAGGCCTTAGAGATGTATCAAAAGGCCCTCGCCATCGACGCCCGGCATCAGGAAGCGCGGGAGCGGATGGAGAACCTCCTACTAAAGGAACTGCAATGAGACGACCACTGATCTTGTTCGTGTTTTTCATATGGGTGACGCCGATGCTTGGATGGGCCGAGGAGATCGGCCGGCCGGAGTCGGCGGCGAAGACACTCTACCAAGAGGGGCGCTACGCCGAGATCATCCAGGCCTACGAGGGGAAAGAAGCCGGGGCGCAGGAGGCGCTTTATCTCGGTCTCAGTCACCTTCGAGCTGGAGATCAATCCAAAGCGATCGCCGCCTGGAAACAATATGTCCGGCTCGATCCGGGAAGCGAGGGAAACCGCGAGGTCTCGAAATATCTGACGCTGCTCTTGCAAGAAGAGGCCAAACGGACCGCCCGGGAAATCCTGCAGCAGGAAAAGGAGCTTACCGGAAAGATCGACGCCAGGGCGATTGCGGTCTCCCCCTTCCAGAATTTGGGGCAGCAGACCTACGCCCCTCTTTCAAAGGGATTGGCGGCGATGATCATCACCGACCTCTCCAAGGTCAAGACGCTGAAGGTGGTCGAACGGGTCCAGCTCAAAGCGCTTCTCGATGAGTTGAAGCTCTCGCAGTCGGGATTGGTCGATGCCAAGAGCGCTCCCCGCGTCGGGAAGCTCCTCGGCGCCGGAAAAATCACCACCGGCAGCTTCCTCGATCTCGAACAGGAGAGGATCCGCCTCGACGCCGCCGTCACCCAGACGGAGAATGGAAGGTCGCTGACGAATCCGGAAGTCCAGGGAGATCTGCCGGCCTTCTACCAACTGGAAAAAGAATTGGTCTTCAAAATCCTTTGCGGGATCGGCCACTGCCCGGAGAGCCTCGACAGCCAGACCAAGGCGGCGGTCGGGACGATCCATACGAAAAACTTCAAAGCGTTCCGTCTCTACTCCCAGGGACTCGAATATCTCGACCAGGGGAAATATCGGGAAGCCTCCCGATCCTTCTTCCTGGCGGTGGAAGAAGATCCAGAATTCGAGCTGGCCCGCAAAGCGCTTCTCGACACCCCCTCTTTCCGCTCGATCTGACCGCGATGATCTCGGGGGCCGAGGCGATCGGCGACGGCGGCGCGGCGATTCTTTCGACCGGGACGATTTTTGCCGCCCCGCAGCTTCCGCAGGGCTCCGCCGGGCATCAGGTGATGGCCCCGTCGATGGGGATGTTGGTCCCTCCGACCCCTTCCGGATCTGCGGGCGCGCCGCCACCGGTTCCGGTTCGGATTGACGTGCAGTTTTAGGTAGGGGCGGACCTGCGTGTCCGCCCGGACCCTTCACAAAATAAAAAGGGCGCACACATCGGTGCGCCCCTACAAGACAGGATCTAAAATGAAATTAGAAATACCGATTCGGAAGCAGATCAGCCTGTTCTCAATGATGGTGGCCCTCGTCCTGTTTTTCACCGGTTGCCAAGGCGGAGAAGAAAACGGAACTGCATCGGTTCGTCTCTCCTTCAATCTCTCTTCATCCAAAACGGGGGCCGCGAAGACCGCTTCCGCCCCCGCCCCCAGCGGGATCACCTCGGTCCGGATCGACGTAACCGGTCCGGGGATGGAACTTCTTTCCGACTCGGTGGCGGTCAATTCGGAGGAAGAGACGGTGGTAGATCTGGAGATCCCCGCCGGACCGGCAAGACGCTTCGTTGTCACCGCCTTTGATATCGAAAACGCTCCCCACTTCCGAGGCGAGGAGACCGTCGACTTGGTTCCCGGCTCTTCTGCGAACATTCGGATCTCTATGTTGGAAATTGATGTGACAGTGCCCCCTGCCATTCAAATCTCCCCCAAGATCTCCGTGCTTACTCGCAGCACACCAAATAACCCCGTAACCCAAACTTTTACGCTAACGAACGCTAAAACCTCAGAGATCAATCTGTTTGTCAACGGTCAACTCGACGGAACTGCAGAACTCGGTCAAACCGGACCCGGGGAGACAGAAAACACGGCCCGCTACACCGCTCCAGATATAATCCCAATAGACCGAACCAACACACCCATCGGCGTGCCGACCCCGATCACGGTGGAAGCAGTCGACAAGGCCAATCCCAACCGCCGCGATGAAGCCTCCGTGAGGCTGGTAACCGGACCACAACTGACCTTTGGGCAGAACGTGCCGGTGACGCCGGCGACAACAACCTTTCGCCCCATCTCTACGGATTCATCAGGTCAACGGAGCATCGCGTATCATGAAGGAAAAGTTTATGCCGTCTGGTCCCAGTTCTACAATCCGCGAGAGAACATGTATGTCTTCTTCTCGCAAAGTGAAAATGGAACCGATTGGTCTTCTCCAATTTCTGTAACAGGTGCGATCAATCAAGACTTCACAAACAAGGAAACCGAGCCGATGATCGTGGTCGGCCAGGACGGAACGGTGTATGTCGCCCTGACTACAAACGACTGTCCTTTCTGTAGTGTTCCCTCTCTGCGTGTACAACTTTTGGCGCTTTCTGTGGGTGCGACAGAATTCAGATCGCTTTTTGGACCTTATGCAACGAATAACTCTAATACGCCATTCCCTTCCGTGGCAGTATCATCCAATGGGATTCTCTTTCTCGCATGGTCAGGACAGGAACTCCGAGGAAATATCGACATCTTTCTACAACGCCTGAACGGGGACGGTAGCCTGATCGATAACGCTCCTCGAAATCTCACGAAAGACTTCGGTGTGTTCACCAACACCAAACCGGTCTTGTCCATCGGAGAGGACGGAAGAATCTATTTAATCTGGGAGCAGTCTCCCAACACACGTAATTTTCTAGCTATTGCTTCCTCAGACGGCGGAAACACCTTTACCGCTCCAGCCTTAGTGAATGACATTTCAGATTTTGGAATCAACAATCCATCCGTCAGCGCGGGACCGGCAGGAACCGTTTACGTCGCCTGGGATAATTCTAACTGCGATTGTGATCCTGAAGTCTTTTTTGATGTTGGGAAAATCGAAGATAACACACTTGTTTTTGGAGAAGACAATCCCATTGGACATGCCATCTCTAATTCTGAAAGCCAGAGAACTCCGAGTATTGCATGGGATCAAGCGGACGGAATCTATATCGGTTTCGAGGAAACATTGGACGGGTTTGATGAGAACGGAATCTTTCTCGCGAAGAGCAGAAATGAAGGAAGCGTCTTCACTTTTTCCAGGATCGACGACGGATCTGATGACGTACCGAATAAACTCGATCCTTCCATCGCGGTCGACAGAGCAGGTCGCGTCTTTTCCATTTGGACCCGTCTGAACTTTTCGTCGCAAGGAGTCGATGATGTCTACTTCGCCAAGGGAGAATAGCGCCTGACCCGTCACAGGACTGATCGCCATGAAAAAAAAAGCAACCAAAATAATCTCGCTTGGGCAGATCCTTTTCTCTTCTTTATGGCTCTCTCTCCTCCTGACCGCTTGCAGCGGCGGGGGAAGCGAATCGTCCGACACGGCGCGAGTCGGGTTGACGATCAAAGTACCGTCGGCCGTCGGGAAGGTTTCCGCGCCGGACCGGGTGAAATCGCACGCTCCGGCGCCGACCCAGATCGCCGCGATCTCCGTGAACGTCGCCAACGCCAACGGACTGCAGCTCACATCGACGCGCGTGGCGGTCTCCCCCGGCCAGGAGGTCACCCTGACCCTGGAGGTCCCCGCCGGCCGGGCCCGCATCTTCACCGTTCAAGCGCTCGATGAGGCCGGGACCGTCCTCTTTCAGGGAGAAGTCAGCGCTGACCTGACCGCCGGCGTCTCCACCACACTCGCCATTCAGATGTCGCCGGTAAATCTACCATCGACCCTCTCGATCAACCCCACCACCCTCTCGATCCTCGTCGGAAAGACGCAGCGCTTTACCGCCACTGTCACCGGTCCGGCCGATCCGGCCCTGACCTGGAGCGTCAACAACATCGTGACCGGCAACGCCGCCTTCGGAACAATCGTTCCGTCCGACGACGCGACCACCGCACTCTACACCGCGCCGGCGGCTCTCCCCGACTCGAACCCCGTGACCATCAAGGTGAGCAGCGCCTCTCATCCCGAACTCGCCGCCACCGCTGTCGTGACCCTCCTGGCCCCGCCGTCAACGATTTTCGTCGACGGCGCCGTCGGCGTGGACGGCCCCGATTGCGGGACCGAGACCGCTCCTTGCAAAACGATCACCCAAGGCCTGGCCCTCGCCCAAGCCGGTCAGACCCTTCTGGTCTCTGCGGGAACCTATCACCTTGGGAACGGAACCGGGGAGGAGCCGGCCCCGTTGACGATGAAACGGGGGGTCGACATTCAAGGAGCAGGGGCGGAGACGACGATCCTTAACTTGAACAGCACCCAAGATTCGGATGGCGCCGGCATTCTCGGCGCCGACGATGCCACCCTTTCGGGCTTCACGATTCAAAGCGACGACAGCGTCAATTTCCACGTCAGCCTCACCGGCAGCACCATGATTTCCGACAACCGTTTCATCGATCTCTGCGATCGCTGCAGCAGCACCGCCGTCCGGGTGCGCGGAAACGGCGCGCCGATTCTCAACGGGAACACCTTCGGACAGATCGAAGCAGGGCTAACGGTCGCTCTGCGCGTCGAAGACACCGCCTCCCCCACGGTCACACGGAACACCTTCACCGGGAACGACACGGCGATCGAGGCCCGATCCAGCGCCGCTCCCAGGGTCGAGGCAAACGCGGTCATCGGCAATGAAGTCGGCATTTCAATTCTTGGATCTTCGAGTCCCGACCTCGGCGGCGGACAGAAAGAGAGCAACGGCGGGAATACCCTCAGTTGCAATACGACCGCAGACATCACCCTCGGCGACACGGTTCAGACCATTCTCGCGCATCGGAACTTCTGGGACCATCTCCCGCCGACCGTCTCATCGGAGCCCGGAAGCGGGATCGACATCGTCGGCGAAGGGATCGACGCGGCAGAAGCGGCCTCTGCTTCTCCCCACTGCGTGACCGAACCGCCGACGGTCCCCTTTAATCTCATCGCGACCGCCCGGAGCCAAAATCAGATCAGCCTGTTATGGCTCGCATCGATCGACAATTTCGGCGTAATAACTTATCAGATCGACCGATGCCAAGGGGCCAACTGTACCGGCTTCGAGCAGATCGCCGAGACGACCGAGACGACCTTCGACGACACCGGGCTCTCGCCGGCGACCCCTTATTCCTATCGCGTCCGCGCCGTCGATGTCGATGACAACGTCAGCCCCGACTCCAACGTCGCCGGCGCGCCCACACCCGACGAGAGCGCGCCGACGCCCCCCACCGATTTGACGGCCGAGCCGGTGAGCGAGACTCGGATCGACCTCTCCTGGGGCCCTTCGACCGACGACGTCGGGGTGGCCGGATACCGGGTCGAACGTTGCCAGGAAGCCGGCTGTATCGAGTTTGTCGAAATCGCCCAGCCGACCGGAACGACCTTCAGCGACACCGCCCTCTCCGCGGGGACGACTTATCGCTATCGGGTGCGGGCCGTCGACGGGGCCGGTAATTTCAGCGGCTACTCCAACACCGCCGCCGCCACGACCCGCGACACCACCCCGCCGACGCCGCCGATCAATCTGACGGCTAGGGCGATCAGCGAGACCCGAATCGATCTCTCATGGGGCGCCTCGAACGATAACGTTGGGGTGACGGAATATCGCGTCGAGCGCTGTCAGGGAGCCGCCTGCACCAACTTCTTGGAAATCGCCCAGCCAACCGGCACCACCTTCAACGACACCGGCCGCTCCGCAGCGGTGACCTATCGGTATCGTGTCCGGGCGGCCGACGCGGCGAACAATTTCAGCGGGTACTCAAACATCGCAACGGCGACAACACCCGACACCACCCCTCCGACACCGCCGATCAATCTGACCGCGACCGTCGTCGGTGGAACCCAAATTAACCTGGCCTGGGGAGCGTCAACAGACAACGTCGGGGTTGTGGAATATCGGATCGAGCGCTGCCAGGGAGTCAACTGCACCATCTTCGCGCAGATTGCAACCCGCGCCGTCACCAACTTCAGCAACACCGGGCTGACATCGGCCACTTCCTACAGCTACCGCGTCCGCGCCGTTGATGCGGCCGGCAACCTCGGCGGTTTCTCTAACACAGCGACGAGAGTAACGCTCGATACGATCGCCCCGACACCGCCCGGCAATTTAACCGCCACCGCCGCCGGTGAAACCCAGATCAATCTTTCTTGGGGGGCTTCGACGGACAATGTCGGTGTAACAGGATATCGCGTCGAGCGGTGCCAAGGGGCAAACTGCGCCACCTTTACCGAAATCGCCCAGCCGACCGGAACGACTTTTAACGAAACCGGCCGCACCCCCGGTGTCCCTTATTCCTATCGGGTTCGTGCCGTGGATGCCGCCGGAAATTTCAGCGGCTATTCGAATACCGCCGGCGCCACAACCCGAGACGTCACTTCGCCGACACCCCCGACGAATCTCACGGCAACCGCCGCCAGCGAAACCCAAATCAACCTCTCCTGGGGGGCTTCCTCCGACAACGTCGGCGTCCGAGAATACCGAGTAGAACGCTGCCAGGGAGCCGCCTGTACGAACTTCACTGAAATCGCTCAACCGACCGCCACTGCCTTCAATGATACGGGCCGCTCACCAGCCACCGCCTATCGGTATCGCGTCCGCGCGGTGGATATGGCCGGCAATCTCGGCGGCTATTCCAACATTGCAGCAGCCGTCACACCCGACAACACCGCGCCGACACCGCCGACCAATCTCGTTGGCAACGCGGTCAGTGAAATCCAGATCAACCTCTCTTGGGGAGCCTCATCAGACAATGTGGGGGTGGTAAGATACGGCGTTGAGCGCTGTCAGGGAACAAACTGCACCAACTTTGCGGAGATCGCTCAGCCGACAACCGCAACGTTTAATAACACCGGGCTTTCCGCCGGCACCCCATACCGATATCGCGTCCGCGCCGCCGATGCAGCGGGTAACTTGAGCGGTTACTCCAACATCGTCACAATTGTCACACTCGACACGACCGCGCCCACGATCCCTTCGGGGCTGTCGGCAAGAACACTAAACCAAAGCGAGATCGGTCTTTCCTGGAATCCCTCCACGGATAATGTCGGGGTCATCGGGTACCGGCTGGAGCGTTGTCTTGCCACAGGCGCGAGCTGCGTCGAAATCGATACCGGTTCTGCGATCGATCCCACCAAGCCAAGCTTCAACGACACAGGGTTGGCAACGGCCACCGCCTACACCTATCGTGTCCGCGCGTATGATGCGGCGGGCAACCTGAGCCTTTATTCTCAATCGGCCGGCGCGTCAACCGGCCGGATTCTCTTCCACGCTAGCTTCGATATCGGCAACTTAGATCAGCCGCCTGAGACCACCTTGATCGGAGATCCCGTTGGCGACTCGCTCTCCCTAAGCACTGCAGCCGGTACTATTTTGGTTCGCTCTTTCGTTGGCAATATGGACACGAGGCCGGTGGAATTAAACCAGGTCGCCGAGAGAACAGGCGGTGTTGATCTTCGTGGAACAGTGGCGGGCACACCTCCCAAGAGCGGCATTTATACCGCCCGGTGGCGTTCTCTGGTCTCCTCGCGCGAGGTCGGTTTTGCCGCCATTGTCCTGCGAGATTCCGCGGGAAGAATCGTTGCCTCTCTGGCTTATCGCCCCAACGGCATTCTCGACTATAACGATCGGACCCCATCGAACGGCATCGGTGTATTCTGGAGACAAAACTTTGCCCAAACGTTCGAAATCGAGGTGGATCTGAATCGGAAAACGACGCTCCTGCGGATCGATGGAAGAATCGTCATGGAGAGCGTTCCTTTCTATGAAGCGGCCGCGGCCGACTTGGCGCGGATCTCGATGGAGTTGGGAACGACCAGCGCACAAACCCTGGCGTGGGACGACATTGATATTACCGCAACTGTTCCTTAGGACATGGACATACGATCGCGACCGTAGACATACAAAAACATTGCTGGGTGACGATGATAGCGTCGCCCTCGACCGAACATAGGAGATCCACCTTGAAGAAGACGTTGCTGCTCGGCATGCTTGTGTGTGTGTTGGTATTCGGAATTGAACCGGCCCGATCGGAAGAGCCGCAAGGCTACCACGACCGGCTCTCGGCGGGGATCGTCCGGTTGAATCAGAACGATCTCGGCGGCGCGATGAAGCACTTCAAACAGGCGCTCGACGAGAATCCGCAGGGGGTGGAGGCTTTCTACTACATCGGCGTTACCCAGACGCGGGCCGGCCAGCTCGGCGAGGCGGAGAATAGCTTTAAAGAAGCCCTCGCGCGGGACGCCGCCTTTATCCCCGCCCATTTCGACCTGGGGGTGCTCTATTATCAGCAGGATAAAGACGACGAAGCGCTCAAGGAGTTCGATCTCGTCCAACGGGTCGACCCCAGCCGGGCGCGGGTCTACTACTATCAAGGATTGATCCTGCGGCGGATGGGAAAACCGAAAGAAGCGGCGGCGAAGATGGAAAAAGCCGCCTCGCTCGATCCGGAGATCGCGCTGGAGGCGAACTATCACGCCGGATCGGCCCACTTCGAAGCGGGAGAGATGGGACCGGCCCGGAAGTCGTTTCAAAACGTCCTGACCCTTCTCCCCGAAGGGGAAACGGCCCAATCGGCCAGCGACTATCTGGAGCGGATTGATCAGCAGGCAAGACATCAAAAACGTTGGGACCTCTCCTTCTCCGCCGGGATTCAATATGACGATAACGTCATCCTGGAGCCGAGTCGGACGATTCCGGCGACCTCTCAAGCGATTACCGATGAGAGCGACCTATTGGCCCTCCTCTTTCTCCGCGGCCGTTATCAGTGGCTGAACACGCCCGAGTGGACCGGGCGGGCGGAATACAGCTTTTACCAGAATCTCCACAAGGACAATCTGTTGAACGACTTCAACATCCAGAGCCATAACGTGATCGTGAACGCCGGAAGGCGGTTCGGCGCGGCGGAGATTCTCTTGCAGTATGAATTGCAATTCGCGACGCTGGGGGGAGAGCGCTACCTTCTCCGGCAGAATGTCGGACCTCGGCTTGTTCTTCAGGAAACCAAAAGAAATGTGACCGAATTTTTATACCAATACGGAGCCAATAACTTCGACGATATCGAGCCGCTCTTTCCGGATAACTCCGACCGGGACGTTCAGACACACAAAGCCGGGTTCACCCACTACTTCGTCTTCCGGCCGAAAGCGAATATCCATGTCGGCTACTACTTCGAAAGGGAAGAAGCGGGCGACCGGCCCGCAGAGGACGACTGGACCTTCAACGGCCATCGGTTCAGCGCCGGGGTGGTCCTTCCTCCCTGGAACAAAATCACCTTTGCGGCCGACACCGAATATGTGATCCGACGGTTCGATGAGGAAAATCAGCAGCCCCCCGGCGAAGAGCGAGAGGATGACGAGTGGCTGGCGATCATCACCCTTTCTAGAACAATCACCCGGAATGTCGATTTTGCGTTGCAGTATCTGCACCAGCAAAATGACTCGAACATCCCCCTTTTCGATTACAGGAGGAATATTTACGGCGGCATTGTTACCGTGCGGTTTTAACAAATCGTTGAGAATTTTCCCTGTGCTTGATCTTCTCTCCCTCGTGGAATCATTCCCCTCATAGGGGCGGACGAGGTGTCCGCCCTCACCTCACTGCACAGAATCAAACGGAACGGAAACAAAATGGGGCGCACACGCCGGTGCGCCCCTACGAAGGAAGGGAAAGAATTTTAATCGGCAATCTGATGGCGTTTTATTTTTTCATAGAGGGTGGAGAGGGCAATTCCGAGGACCTGGGCGGCGGCCTTCTTGTCTCCCTGGTGGGTTTTGAGTGTTCGCTGGATAACCTGTTTTTCGATCTCTTCCAGCGATCCGGTCGGCGGGGTTGTTTTTTGGTCTTCCCAAGACATCCGCGGCCCCTCACGCTCCGGCGACTGAAGGAAGAGGAGATCCTCCGGACGCAGAAGGCTTCCCTCCATCATGACGACGGCCCGCTCGATGACATTCCTCAGTTCCCGGACGTTGCCGGGCCAGGTATGGGCAAGGAGCTTCTCCATCGCCGCGGGGACCACCTGTACCGATCTTCCCTTCAGGAAGTGCTCGATGAGGAGAGGGATGTCGTCTTTTCTCTCCCGGAGCGGGGGGAGAAAAATCGGCAAAACATAGAGCCGGAAATAAAGATCCTGCCGGAAACGCCCCTGGAGCACCTCTTGATCGAGCCAACGGTTCGTCGCGGCGATAATCCGGAAATCGGAGCGGAGGGTTTCATTGCCGCCGACCCGCTTGAAGGTCCGCTCTTCGAGCACTCGCAGCAGTTTCGGCTGCATTTCCAACGGCAGCTCCCCGATCTCGTCGAGGAAGATCGTCCCGCCGCGGGCCAGCTCGAACGCTCCCTTCCGCTGGGCGACGGCAGTCGTAAACGCCCCCTTCTCATGTCCGAAGAGCTCCGATTCGATCAGCTCCTTCGGGATGGCGCTGCAATCAAGGGTGATAAACGGGCCCTGGGCGCGGGGGCTCAAGCGGTGGATCTCCTGTGCGACCAGCTCTTTTCCACATCCGGTCTCGGCCTGGACGAGAACGGCGACCTCTCCTTTTGCCCCCCGCTGAATCATTCGGAAGACATCTTGCATCTTCGGGCTCTGTCCGATGAGGCGGCCGAGGGAAGGGGGAGCGATCGGCTCGGTCGGCTCTTCCGGATGAATCTTCAGCTTGGTCTGGCCGACTTGGATCTCGGAGCCGATCTCCGCGACGGAGCTTTGAATCCGCTGCCCGTTGATCCGTGTTCCGTTCGTGCTCCCCAAATCGCGCAGCTGGATCGCAGACGGACCGGCCTCGATCTCCAGATGCAGGCCCGAGACCGACGGATCGGAGAGAACCACATTGTTTCGGGCGCTTCGACCGATTCGGGTCACCCCTTCCGGGAGGGGAAAAACCTTTCCCTCATCGGGCCCCGATACGATATGGATCTGGCAGCGGACGATCCCCTTCTCTTTTTGACGGGCCGCGCCGGGAAGATTGAGGGTCGGCTCGCGCGTAATCGTTTCGGTGAACGGCTCTTCGTGCTCGTCCAGCTCATAAATGAGACGATAGGAACCGACCCGGAGGACATCCCCATGACGGAGCGGGGCCTCGCTCACTGTCTGGAAATTGAGGTCGATCCCCCGGCCGCTTTTGTCCTCCACGATAAACTTTTTCCCGTCGCGGCGGAGAAAAGCATGCTGGCGCGACACCTCCGGCTGGGGAAGGACGATATGATTCTCATGACTTCGCCCGATCCGGATCTCCTTTTCCAGGAGAGTAAAGACCCAGCGAAATTCATCTTTAAGGTAGATCCTCAAGCTTGGCATGACTTCACTCCCGTGCAGATTGTAATGATAATTTCGAAAAGTTTCAACGTAGAAATGAGTAGGAGAGATCACGCGTGTCCGGTTTTGTTTTTCGTTTTGTGAAGATTAGAACATAAATGGATACATTTTTTTGTTCCTGTTTTCCGGGAATCAAAACCGAATTCCGGAAATCGGAAAGATCAGAGACGCAGATATCGAGTGCAGCTTCAAAAAAACCAATTTTTCTCTATTAAAAAGAGCTATCGGCTGTATTCAGAAATATGGCATCCCCTTTGCTTTGTATACCAACAGGATTCACGTTAGCGAAGAAATCGCAAGAAGGGGGAAGCAATGGCGCACGAAGTGAAGCATGAGATGGATTATCTGGCCGCATTCCCGTTCATAGAAGAAACGCCGCCCCAGACCGGGCCTTCCGATTCTCCCGAGATCATGTCGTTGATCAACCGGCGCTCCTCCCCCGGCGTCGTGGTGATGGGGCCGAGAGGAGAGATCCTCCTGATGAACCAACAGGCGGACGACATTTTGAAAAAGATCCGGAGCGGACGGGGATCCTCTTCCAGAGCGGAAGAGGGAAAACTGGTCAAGCAACTTCACCAGCTCAGAGCCAAGATTCTCGATGCGCTTTCGAAGCCGAACGGTCAAAACCAAGGAACGCCGGTCTGCGAGCTTCTTCCCCTTCGGGGAACGACCTTCTCCCTCCGGGGAATCGTCCTGGAAGGGGCCGGACAGGAAGAGGCGCCGGTGATGATCCTGATCGAGCCGATACAGGAGCGGGCGGGGTCCTCTCCCTCCGCCCCGGCAGATGAAGTCAAATTGACAAAGCGCGAGGAGGAGATCTGCAATCTGATCAGCCGGGGATTGATCAACAAGGAGATCGCATCGGCGCTCGGCATCGGCGTCCATACAGTGAAGGATCACGTCAAAAATATCATGAAGAAGCTAAAGGCCAGCTCACGGGCGGGCATTGTTGCAAAGATCGCGGCCGGAAACCAGACGAACGGAAAGGGTCAGGCAAGGTAAGGGCGGCCCCTGCGTCTCCGCCCTGCTTCGTTTTTCGCAACAGGCCGCCCCTACAAAATCTCAATCGAGTTCTTGTGTCACCTGAATGATCTCCTCCCCTCGTAATCCCAAATAAGAAATCCGTCCGGGGCCGTTTTTTCTTTCGAAATGAAACCGGACCGGACCGATCGTATCAAATTCGGAACCCGGCCGGCCGTCGACAGGCACCCTCTTTTTTTTCTTCTCGGTCGAATAATAGACGAGATGCCGATGATCGGGACTAAAGCCTGAGATGAAGACATCCTCGAAAGGAGGTCCCGGAACCCCATCCAAAACGATAAATCGCTTTCCTTCCTTCTGCGCCGCATACGCAAAACGCCGGCTGTCTCCGCTGAAGGTCAGATGGCCGATCAATTCATAATCGGGTCCGGCGACTCCGTCCAAGATCACCCGATACTTCTCCTGCAACACGGCGCCGTAGGCGATTCGACGGCCGTCCGGACTGAACATCGGCGTTCCTGAAAGGATCTTTTCGTATTCCGGGCCCGCGGTTCCGTCCACGACGACCGAGAGATGACCGCTCTCCTTATTCTCGACCAAATAAGCCAGGCGTCGGCCGTCGGGACTCAAGACCACCGGCCCTTTGGCGATGTTGTCAAACGGCGGTCCTGCAACCCCATCCAACACCACCTGAAACTGCCCGCCGGTCCGGTTAATCCAGACGGCATGTTGTCCATCCGGACTGAAGAAGAGCGGCGGCACCGCCAGGGCGGGGTCCACCGTCGCCACCCGCTTCTCCTCCAGACGGTTTTTCTCCTCCGCGACCCCCTTCACGGGAAGCTCGGCGCATCCGGTCAGAAACCAAATCACCCATACGACAAGAATCTTCCATCCCCTTCGATTGCGCTTCTTGTTGGTCAAGGCATCCCTCCCGGAAATAAAAGCAGGTAGAACATTCCGAACGGAAAATCGGTTTATCCTACCATAGGATCTCTCCTCCAACAATCCAATTTCGAGGGCGGTCTCGATCCACTATCGAATTCGCCGACCCGGCTCACTTCTTTCTATCTAAAAGAACGATCGAATGGGTAAAGAGGGTAGCATTGGGAATCAGGATTCTCTTGTCTTCTCCTTGAAGGGTAGTGTAGCGGAGATCGGTTTCAATAACGATCCCCTCAAACCCTGCGACGGAGATCCGGTCGTGACGCTTGAAGGGGCGGTAGATGAGGATCAATATCCCCGCAAGGAGATTGGAAAGCGCATCCCTGAGGGCGAAACCGAGGGCAAAACCGGTCAGCCCCAAACCGGCGACCAGCGCCGAAACGTTCACCCCCGCCGTTCCCAACGCCGTGATCACCCCCATCACCATCAGGAAGGTCGAACCGGTCCGTCCGATGAGGACCAGAATGTCGTTTCTGACATCCGCCCGCTCGCCGATCCGGCGCGTCAGCTTCCGGAGCAGGAGGCCGGCGACATAAAAGGCGATCAAAACGAGCAGCGCCACCCCCGCCCTCGGCGCAAAATAAGACAGCTGATCGAGAAATTCGTCCATGATCGCATTCACCTATTTCAAAAGAACAAGGGCGGAATTCTGTTGTCAAACAGGGCCGGGATTGATAATCGAAGAGAGATCAACTAAGATCTCTCCAAAGAGAGGAGGACAATGCGTCCGGAGCAAGAAGCGTATCTTATCGGTTTTTTGCATGCCGCGCGGGTTCCCGGTCATCCGACGATCCGCCATCGGGATCGGGAGGTGATGGAGGAGACCGCCGTTCTTCTCGATTTAGCCTGCCGCTACCGAAAGATCCCGCATGTCCGGCTCCATCATCCGGAACAACCCCTTCACGGGACAGAAACCGAAGTGATCCTGACCCTCCCAGAAGAAATTCTCCGGGAGATCGACCGGCCGCTTCCGGCGGTTTTCGATCGGTATCGATCTGATCAACCGCACCTGGAACGGGGAATTCTGGAGGGATGCGGCACCCTCTGCTATAAAAAATCGACCCGCGGCATCGGAATCAGTTTCACCTCTTTCGATCCGGAATGGCTTTCGGCGCTGCGCGATGAAATCCGGAAGCACCATCCATGCGGGCCGATCGCGGAAACGGAGCGGGGAAGCCGCTGGTTCAGCATTGAGGATGAAGGGACCCGATCCTACGCCGATCGGCTTTATGGCGATCCGGCCGCCCCGCACTCCAGGACCCGGCGGAGAAAACTCCGCCGGGTCCTGGGGCAAATCGGAGCATCCGCGACGTAACCCTTTCCATGCCCGGGATCTCCCGATAGATCCCGGCTATCCGGATCCGGCCGATGAATAATCCATCGACCAGAGGACCCATCCGAAGTAGGTCAACGATCCGAACAGGAGCAACGGGAGACCGAGTCGATAGAGAAACTCATAAAACAGATCGAGACCTGTCTTGAAGGGTGACAGGGCTCTCCTCTTTGGAATGGAGCGGTCCCTGATACCGTCTCTCCAGGATGGCCGGCACGACCGGCGCCGGCAGATGAGGCTGCCATTTTCCGCCACATAACTCTCCCCTCCTTTAAAAATGAGGTTAACATCCCTGACCGCGGCGTCTACCCCATGGCTCCGCTTCGGTCAAGCCCCCAATTTTCTTATTTTCCTTCATTCCGGCAATTATTTATGTAAGGAAGCTTACATTCGGAAGCGCTGAATATCGCGGGGGAAAGGGTGCACCGGCATGATTTCATGCCGGTGCACCGGAGAGAAACTACGGAATGGAAAGGAGAACGACTTCCGCCGCCTCAATCGTCGGCGGGGTAGTCCCGGTGTCGAGGGTTCCCTCAACACGAACCCGCTGATTGAGAAGGGCATTCGGCGCAACCGGATCTCCATTTTGATCCTTGATTTCGGTCTGAGCGTCGATTGTGATGGTATACGACTGGCTGCCGTCGGTCTTCAGAACAAACCCGGTGACCTCGGTCCCCGTCACACTGATCGATTCCACCGTCCCCGCCACGCGGGTCGTCATGGAAACAGGGGCCTCGGGCAAAAGGGTGATTTCGGCGGCGATGACCTGATTATTCTCCACCTTCCCCGCCACCTCGATCCGCTTCTGAACCGCCTCGCTCAATCGCTCGCAAACCTCCGCCGCCGGAACCGCTTGGTCGTCGGCCGTGAAGAGTTTTGTCTCCGGAAGGAGGGTCGCCTCGATCTCCCCGCCGCTGAAGGTAACGCCGAATGTCTGTTGGTCGCAATCGACCTCCAGGAGGGTTCCGGTGAATTCGAGACGGTGTGAAGCCGGCTCCTCCGTTTTGATCAACACCAAAGAAGCATGAACCACCCCTTCCTCGTCGCTGCTGCCGACCACCTCGACGAATTGTCCTTCTTCAAGCTGCTGACAGGAAGCAATTTGCGCCGCCCTTTTTCTGCGCTCGTCGTCACCGTGATCGTCTCCTTCGCTAAAGAAGGAGCCGTCTTTCAGAACGATCAGCGCATCCTCCAGGTGAACGGTCATCGGCTCGCCATGTCGTGGATCGAGGGTCAGCTGATTTTCGTTACAATCGACCGAGACGATTTGCCCCTCGATCTTAACGAAATCGGTCACCTCTTCCCCAAGAACCCGCACCCGGACCACCGGCCGGAGGATAAACTTGCCGCTTCCGGTTTCGATCAGATGAATCGATTTACCCGGGACGAAGTCAAAGAGGACCTCGGTCTCATCATTGGCTCGGATGATGAGGTGACGTTTAAACTTGATCGTCACCTTCCCCGAAGGGACGATCACATCATGCCGGACCCCTTCCGCATCGACAAACCAAGCGTTCTCGACCTTGATCCGTGCTTTATCATAAGCCCCGACCGGAAGATCGACCACATCGATCAGATCGGCCTTCCCCTGAAGCGCCAACAGGTTGACCGAAATATCGGGCGGTCCGTTGAAAACGGAAACCCATGGCCCTTTCACCGGCTTCAACGCCATTTCGCTGAAGGTCACCCCGATCTCCTGTGCCGAGGTGATGACATTCCCCTCGCGATCGGTGATCTTCTCTTCAGCGCGGTCAGTGAGAAGGATGGCGGCCTTTCCTGTACCGGAATCAGACGAAGCCCCTTCCCCACCGCCGCAGGCGGTCATGAACGACATCAACAGAAAAAGCGACACAACAAAACGAATCGGTTGCAGCATGTGAAACATCCGAGACAAATACTCCTCTCTTAAATACAGTGCCCCACCGGGCCCATCCCGGTCGGCAGATAAATGCTAACCGAAAGCGTCTGAGCAGTTCAAGAGCAAAATAGGTATTTTTGGGACTGTTCATGCTTCCGGCGGGAGCGATTTCTCAGTCGTACCGCAACGCCTCGATCGGATCGAGCGCGGCCGCCCGGCGGGCGGGATAAAGCCCGAAAAAGATGCCGATGGCGATCGAGAAGATGGAAGCAAAGAGGATCGCCCGGAGAGAGACCACGGTCGGCCACTGGACGACGGTGGAGATGATCTTGGAGCCGGCCATCCCGAGGGCGATGCCGAGCAACCCTCCGATCAGGGAGAGGACGACCGCTTCCATCAAAAATTGAAGGAGGATGTCGCGGCCCCGCGCGCCGACCGCCATCCGGATGCCGATCTCCCGGGTCCGCTCGGTCACCGAGACGAGCATGATATTCATGATGCCGATCCCGCCGACGATCAGAGAGACCGAGGCGATGCTCCCAAGCAGCAGGGTCATGATCCGGGAAGAAGACTCCGCCGCGCTGGCAATCTCCGTCATATTGCGGACCCGGAAATCGTCTTCTTGGCCCGGCAGGATGCGATGGCGCTGCCGGAGCAACCGCTGAATCTCCTCCTCCGCCGTGGCCGTCTCTTCGGGAGAATTTGCGGAAGCGAGGATCGTCCCGATGTGGGTCACCCCCATGATCCGCTTCTGCAGCGTCGTGAGGGGAATGAGGATCACATCATCTTGATCCTGACCCTGCATCGATTGACCCTTCGAGGCGAGGGTTCCGATCACCTTGAAGGGGACATTCCGGATTCGGATCGTCTCCCCGACCGGATCTTGCGCCCCAAAGAGGTTTTGACCGACGGTCTTTCCGATCACCGCCACTTTATTCGCCCCGCTGACGTCGGACTGCGTGAAAGGGGCTCCCCGACTCGATCGACCAATCTCGGATCATAAAGAAATCGGGGGTGCTTCCGGTAATCGTCGTCGACCAGTTCTGATTGGCGCTGACCACCTGCGCCGTGGTCCGAAGCGACGGGGCCGCCAGGCGGACGGCCGAGATCTCCCGCCCGATCGCCTCCGCATCCTGCTCCGTGAGGGTCGTCTCCGTCCCCGATCCCCCGCGGACCCCCCCCTGGGTCGTGCTTCCGGGAAAGATCATCACCATGTTCGATCCGATCGTCGCGATTTGGGCTTCCACCTGCGCCTTGGCCCCCCGTCCGACCGAAACCATCGTGATCACGGCGCCGACCCCGATGATCATTCCGAGCATCGTCAGGGCCGATCTCATCGTGTTCCGGGCGAGAGCCCGTCCGGCAATCTTCAAAGCAACAAGCGGATTCATTGGGTCCTTATATAAAATAGCTTCCGGCGGTCAGCATTCAGCTGTCAGCCCCAAAAATAAGAGCTTTAAGCTGATTGCTGAGACAGCTTCTCTTAAACAAGCGTCTCCAATGTCTGCTTCGCATTCGCCCGCCCCTCCACCGCCCGATCGCTCTGAATCTCCCCGTCTCGAAACCGGATGATCCGAGAGGCATACTGCGCGATATCGGGCTCGTGCGTCACCAGCAGCGGGGTGATTCCCGCTTCATTCAACTCCTGAAAGAGCGCCATGATTTCGACGGAGGTGCGGGTATCGAGGTTCCCGGTCGGCTCATCGGCCAGGATCAAGGAGGGCTGCATCACCAGCGCCCGCGCGATCGCCACCCGCTGCTGTTGGCCGCCGGAGAGCTGGTTCGGGTAGTGATAAAGCCGATTGCCCAGCCCGACCCGCTCCAACGCCTCCCGCGCCCGTGCGACCCGCTCCTTGCCGGAAGATTCCTCATACAACATCGGAAGCTCCACATTTTCGAGCGCGGTCGTGCGAGAGAGAAGGTTAAATCCTTGGAAGACAAATCCGATCTTCTGATTTCGAATCCGGGCCAGATCGTTCGGCTGCAGACCGCCGACCTCCGACCCTTCGAGCAGATACCGCCCCCGGGTCGGCCGATCAAGACATCCCAAAAGATGCATCAGCGTCGACTTCCCCGAGCCGGACGGCCCCATCAGCGCGACAAACTCACCCCGGGCCACGGTGAAGGAGACCCCCTTTAAGGCCGGCAGCTCGATGTCTCCGGTCCGGTAGACCTTCCAAAGTCCGTCGACCTGGATAAGCGGATCCATCGTCGCTTTAAAACCTCATCGAGGGGGCCCGGCCGCTTCCTTGCGGCGGCGCTCCGTTCTTCCGGATCTTCTCGATGATCACGGAATCTCCCGGTTTGAGATCGCCGGAGAGAACCTCCGTAAAACTTCCGTCGCTCAAGCCGAGCGTCACCGGGACGGCGACCTCTTTTCCCTCCCGCAGCACCCAGACTTCGGTCGGCCGCCGATCTCTTTTTGCGGGAACGGTTCGACCCGATTCCCGCTCGGGCCGATAGCGAAGGGCCGCATTCGGCAGCTTCACCACATTCTCTTTGTGGGCGACCCGGATCGTGACATTGGCCGTCATCCCCGGCCGGAGTTTCAGCTCGGGGTTCTTCACCAGGATAATGGCATCGTAGGTGACGACGTTTTGGAGCGTGACCGGCTGATTGTAGATATCCTGAACCGTCCCGCGAAAGGGGGTGTCGGGGTAAGCATCGACGGTGAACTCCGCTTCCTGGCCGATCACAACTTTTCCGATGTCGGCTTCATCCACACTGGTGTCGACTTTCATCTCGGTGAGATCCTGCGCGATGGTGAAGAGGGTCGGCGCTTGAAGCGAGGCGGCCACGGTCTGTCCTACGGAGACATTCCGGGAGATGACGATTCCATCTACCGGTGAAAGAATAGTGGCATAGCGGAGGTTCGCCTCAGCAAGTTTGAGAGAGGCCCGGTCTTGCGCGATCTGGGTCTCGGCCGCCTTCAAATTGGCAACGGCCGAATCATGGGCGCTCTGCGCCGCCTCCTTTTCGCTCTCGGAGACGAAGTCGCGGGCGAAAAGGGTCTCCATTCTTTTAAGAGCCCGTTTTGCATCCGCCAGGAGAACGCGCGCTTTTTCTGTATTCGCCTCATCGTTGGCCAGCTTCGCCCGCGCCTGTTCGACCTGCGCCTCAAAAAGGGACGGATCGATTTGAGCGACCACCTGTCCTTTTTTGACCTGCGAATTAAAATCGGCAAAGAGCTTCTGCACCCTCCCGGAAACCTGGCTCCCCACCTCCACGGTGACGAGCGCATCCACTTTGCCGGTCGCCGAGACGCGGGTGGTGAGGTCCCCCTGCTCCACCTTCGCCGTCCGGTACTCCGCTGCTTTTTCACCCCCCCGGAAAAGGGTCACCCCTGCGATGATTGCGACCAGAACCGCAATCCCGAGGAGACCTTTTCTCCATTCCTGGGATATTGCCATTGAATTTGTCCCTATTTAATTGCGAACAATTGATTATAGGGGGAGGGGTCCGCTCTGTCAATCAAGCCAACCTTGCGATCCCCCCCGAGAGACGGTGATTTTATTTTTACGGTGTGGATAAAAAATGGCATCTACAGCGCGCTTAAGCAGCTGGTAGATGCCATTTCAAGTATTTAGGTTGGTGGTCCCAACGGGGTTCGAACCCGTGTTTTCGGCGTGAGAGGCCAACGTCCTAGGCCACTAGACGATGGGACCATGATTGAAGTTTGAAATTTTAGCGGATCAACCGCAGGCCGGATGAAGGCCTACCCGGCGACCTCCACCTCGTAAAGCAGGCGGTCTTCCGCGGAGAATTTCCAGCCGTACCGGCATTCGAATTCGATCGGATACCGCCCGGACTTTACGGGGACGAACTCAAAATAATGCATCCCGATGTCGTTGGTCCGGACGTGCCGCGTCCGCTCGTATTCATCACTGATGAGCTTGAGAACGGCGGCATCGAACGTCGGGACATACCGGCTTCCTCGGGTACGATCTTCCCAGATACGGATTTTGAACGGCTCTCCGACCTTGGCATGGATCTTTTTGATTTCGGTTTGGATTTGCTCCGCCATCTTCGTCGTCCACTTGAATAAACGATCAACTGAGCGGTACTTTAAACGAAATTGCTTTCCTTTGTCAACGGCTTTTCTCCTGAAGCCGCGAATGGATGTATAAACTCTGCTCAGTCGTTTCCGGCCCTTCTTGTCGGGATGCGCAGAAAGTCGGCACTCTTACACATCCAGATTCCGTCGTTCCCAAAAAACCTCAAAAAGAAGCGCTCTCAGACATGGCCCTCTTCTTGCTCTTTCATTTGTTCTATCAATTTTATGTCCAGACACTGTAGCGAAAGGAATGCAGAATGAGAAAAAGTGCTTTGTTCCTACTTTTGCTTTTGCTTGGCGCAGCACCGGCGTTTGCGCAAATGGAGGACCGGGGAGGACCGGGCGATTTCAATACCCCTCCCGGAACCGATTCGGATCCGTTCGGCACCCCGCCATCTACTGCTCCGGATCCCGGGGATCGAGGCGGCTTGGATCCCTGTCCTCCCGGATCAACGGCGCCCGATGTTAATCCAGGCGACCGAGGCGGGCTGGGAGAGCCAGGGACACCGGGCGACCGCCAGCTCGAACAACGCGAATTGCCGCCGGGAAGTATCCCTCCGAACCCGCCCGGAAGTGTCCCGTCCGACCCTCCAGGAAGTCGTCCCTCCAACCCGCCGGGGAGCATTCCTCCAAACCCGCAAGGGAGTGTGCCCGGAGATCAGGGAGGGAGCTTCGGTCAGCCCGACCCCGGGAATCAGAATCAACTTGGCCAGGACCAATTTGGAATGACCGATTGTCCTCCGGGAACCGATCAGGGAGGGGGACTGGATCAGCGCGATGGATTGGGTGCCCAGCCCGGCCAGGATATTCCGGGGTCTGAACGGGAGACCCCGCCCCCGCTTCTTCCTCCTGCGGGCGGCGTCCAGTAGACCCTAAATACGTGAGGCGTCGGAGGTAGGTCAGAAGATCTTAAAAATCTTCTACCCCCCAAGCCTGCCACCCGACGCCTCACGCTTTCGTATTACCTGTCCGAGACTGCTTCGATCGGCGCCTGTGGAACAAGGTTCCGATCCGACTGGGAGCGAAGCCACCCCTCGACAACGAAGAGCTCTCCCCCGGCCTTTCGATTCTCCACCCGATTCGTGACCGGGTTGTAGGCCAATCGGCCTCTTCCTGTCGGGGAGAAATTCTGTTCGACAAACTCGATATGATCTTCGGCCACCCGTGTGATAATCGCGACATGGCCGTAAGGGCCTCCCTGGAAAGCGAGAATGTCGTCCGGCCTCGGCGCCACCCGCCCGCCATTCTCGAAGGCGTCGAGCCCTTTTTTGTCGGCGGTCTTAAAATAAGTATTCGCGTTGCCGTTCCAACGTTTTCCCATCATCCCTTCCCGGGTCTCCATTCCCTTCACCAGATGATAGAAGCGCCTGACATATTCCACGCACTGATACTGTAATCCGTAAGTCGCCCGACCGCCGCAGCTCTCGTCGGGAGTCATAATATTCGACCGGGCGGGGACGCCGGCATGAGTGGCAAGGGTGGTCCCGCAGGGAGCGACTTCCATGCTCCCGCCGGTGGACGCCATTCCTGCCGTCAAGATAACCAGGGTGGAGAAGGTCAAGATCGAGCGCTTCATCATCAATGTTCCTCCGATATGGATGTTCTCGGAACATTAAAAAAGAAGTGTCGAAATATTGCAATGGGGAAAGATGTCTTCGGGGAATAATTTCAGGAAATTAAGGAGGGGAGAGGGGCGATCTAGGGTGGTTTCCCAATCGGTCAGGAAGGCTGTCCGGGACGCATCATCAGGAAGTTGACCGCGATGAAGCCCCCCATCGCCCCCCCGGTCGCCGCCCCGATCAATCCCTGCTCGGGACCGGCGATCAAAAGGGCCAGCAGTCCCCCCAACAATGCGCCGACGACGATGAAAATGAAGAAACGCCGGCCGCCGAGACGCCAGACGACCATGCCGATAAGGGCGCCGATCGTGGCGGCGAGGATAATCCAGAACGGCCCGCCGATGAACGATCCGATCAGCCCTCCGGTGACGCCGGTGACCAGCATCCCGGGAAAGGAGGTATGAAGCGTATTTAAAACAGTCTTGGCCGACATAGACGCAGGTTATCAAATCGATGAGGGGTGAGTCAATTTGTTTTTACGGAGACCGACGCGGTTCGATCGACTCCGAAATGACCCTCCGAAACGGCGGCCATTTCGTTGAGCCGCTTCTCGACTTCCAGACGGTATTCCTCCAGCTCCTGGCGGCGCGACTCCCTTGAAACCGCCAGGGGGGTGTCCGACCAAACGGTCACCCGCGAGAAAGGAAAAACCAACGCAAGCTTGCACCAGCTCTTTTGAAAAAGATGTTGCCGCGATCCCCATGAGCGAATCTTGATGATCGGGTAGCCAGTCTTTCGGGCAAGGAGGATGATCCCCGGCTTGGCGATCCGTCCCGGCGGGCGAGGGCCGTCGCAGACGATGATCCCGACCGCCTTTTCTTTAAGGACAAAATCGGTCAGCAGATCGAGCGCCTCTTTTCCCCCTTTGGAGCTGGAGCCGCGAAGAACGGTGAAGCCGAATTTTTCGATCAGATACGCGGCGAGCGCCCCGTCTTTGCTTTGGCTGACGATCGTCGCGATTTTCCGTCGTTTGGCGAACGAGATCAGAAAATAGAAATTGAACAACATATCCTGATGCCACCAGGTCAGCAGGACCGGCCTGTCGTCATTCAGGCAATCGAGGAGAGGGCCCTTCACCTCCACCCGGCAGGTCCAGCGGTAGAGGTGGACGAAGAACCAGGCGAAGCAATAAGCCAGACGGAAAAGGATTTTCTCAAGAAACGATTTCGGCACGAAGACTCCCGGATTTTGTTCAATCGCCGTGTCATTCTACAAGATCAATGCGAAGAACTCAAACAAGATTGCGCGTTGCTCCTTCCTTCATTGAAATCCTCTCAGCCGGAGGCTGTTCCAAATCACCAGCAAGCTGCTGGCAATCATCGCCAGAGCGGCGAGGACCGGTTGGAGCATCCCGGCCATGGCAAAGCCGACGCCGATGATGTTGTAGAAGAAGGCCCAGAAAAGATTTTGTTTGATCGTTCGTGAAGCCCTTTTTTGTAAAACGGACCAGCCAGGCGATTCTTCGAAGATCGGTCTGGACGAGGCTGACGTCGGCGGTTTCTTTCGCAACATCGCTCCCCGATCCGATGGCGACGCCGATGTCGGCCTCGGCAAGGGCGGCGGCATCGTTGATTCCATCTCCGATCATCGCGACGGCCGCTCCTCTTTTTTCACCCGGCCGATCTCTTCGCATTTTTCATGGGGAAGCCGCTCGACATGGATGGCGCATCCGGGGAGATGTTTTCCGATCTCTTCGGCTGCTTGTTTTTGATCTCCGCTCAACAGGTGGACGGACAAGCCCTCCTTCTGGAGTAGAGAGACCGCCTCCGCCGACTCCGTCCGAAGACGATCACCAAAAACGAAAACCCCATGAACCCTTCCCTCCCATCCGCAAAAGACAAGACTCTTCCCCGCCGAAGCAGCGCACCCGCTCTCTCCCTCCAGGCGTGAGTCGAAGAGGAGACCATTCTCCTTCATCCACCGCCGGCTTCCGAGCCAAACCCATTTCCTGTCGCCGTCGATCTTCACCTGGCCCGTCATGCCGAGGCCGGGGTGGTTTTTGAATCCGGCCGTCGGATAGAGCGGAATCCCCCGCTCCATGCCGGCGGCAACAAGCGATCGGGCCAGCAGATGCTCCGACGGCTGCGCCAAGGAGGCGCCGACGGCCAGAAGCGGCTCCGGACGGACGTTCCCCCACGCGGGAAGGAGAATCGAGAGAAGAACCGGCTTTCCCTCGGTGAGGGTTCCGGTTTTATCGAGGAAAATGGTAGATACCTTCGGCAAGATTTCAAAGACACGGCTCGACCGGATCAAAATCCCCTCCCGCGCCGCCCGGTCGATTCCGACCGAGATCACCATCGGCGTCGCCAACCCCAAGGCGCAGGGACAGGCGACGAGGAGAACGGCGAGCGAATTGAAGAGGGCCGCCGTCCCACCGGCCCGCCGCCACCAGAACAGAGCGGTTCCGGCCGCGCAGAGGAGCACCACCGGGATGAAGAACGAGGAGATGCGATCGGCCATCCGCGCCATCTCCCCGCGCGCCTGCTGTGCCTTTCCCATCAAAGAGATCATCTGGCTGAAAAGTGACCCGGCCAGCGGAGCGATCGCGCGGATCATCAGAGGGGCCTCTCCATTCAGCGTGGCGGCATAAACCAGGTCTCCTATCCCCTTCTCAACCGGGCGCGCCTCGCCGGTCAGCATCGACTCATCGACCAGCGCCCCTTCCGTCGCGCTTCCTTCGATCACCGCTCCATCAACCGGGATCTGTTCTCCCGGACGGACCCGGAGGATCTCTCCCCTTCGGACGGCTTCGGCCGGCTTTCGAATTTCTCTGCCGCCGATCAGAACCGTTGCCGTCGGCGGGGAAAGGGAGAGAAGCCGCTTGATCCCATCGGCCGCCTGCACGCGGGCGGTCGCTTCGAGAAACCGGCCGAGGGTCACCAGCACCAAAATCATCGCTCCGATATCGAAATAGACCCCTTCCTCTCCGGTCAGCCAGGCGAAGGTCGAGTAAAGATACGCCGCGCCGGCCCCCAGGGCGATCAGGCTATCCATCCCGAACGTGAGGCGCTTCACCTCTTGAAGAAGGCCCCTGAAAAAAGGAACCCCGAGGAGAAACATCAGCGGCGTTGCATGGAGAAAAAGAAGAAGATGAAACGAAGGGATCACCTCTCGTGGGATCGCTTCTCCGTAAAGGAGAACGCTGAAGGTCATGATGTTCATGGAGAGGAGCGCGCCGAGCGCCAGCCGGGCAAGGAGAAAAGCGGCTTCGCCCCCCTCCCCCTGCTCGCCGACGATCCGGAAAGCAAGCCGGCAGCCGTAGCAACAAAAGGGGTCGGGATCGGACCGGCCGGAGCGGATCGGCAGCCGGCAATGCCGGCAATGGAGCGGTCTCTTCATGGCCCCCCCACTCATGTCCGGCATGAAGCGGGATGAATGCGCGCAATAGTGTGATCACCCCCAGGATCAACAGGAAGAGGGTTCCCGTCGAAATAAATCGGGCGCGAACAGCGGGAGAAAAAAAAGAGAGCAGCTTGGCCGAAAAGAGAAGCGCCGGGACAGTTCCCAATCCGAAGCTGATCATCGTGAAGAGCCCGGCCGAAACCGATCCAGTGCTTGCCGCCTTTGCGGCGAAAGCGTAGACCAATGAGCAAGGGAGAAGACCATGAAAGATCCCAAAGCAGAAGGAGGCCGCCCACCCCTCTCTCCCCTTCAGCCATCCGAAGAGCGAAGCGAAGATCCCCGCCAGAAACGGGAGCCCCTTTCCCGGGGAGAAAAAAAACGCCATCACCGAAATCCAGATAATCACACTCCCGGTTATGAGCGACAGCAGCCGCTGCGTCCCGAGCAGCAAGGTTCCAAATGCCCCGAACAGCGCGCCGACGGAGAGATAGGTTCCAATCCGCCCGCCATGGTAGAGGAGGAGGTGAACCGTCCGGCCGCGAGAACTCCCCATCCAGACGCCATGCATCCCCGCGATGCCGCCGCACATCCCGACGCAATGGAAAGAGGCGGCGAGGCTGATCAGGAACAATGCCAGGTATTCGATCACTTTTTCTCCCCGAAGAAACGGTGCACGGCAGCGGAAGATCAAAACCGGAGAACGGTCCCTTGCCGGATGAAAACGCAACTTTCGTACCGCTTTCTTGAGCACGTGTCGAGGTGGCGTGGGACAGGGATTGAATAAAAAAAAGAGCTATGCTACGATCTGCCTGGACGTTTTAGGAAGTGATGGTTCTGCCTCGGTTTTTCCTCTGCATTTTCGCTCTTTGTTTCCTCGTTCGTACGTCAGCTTGATTACATTTCCAGGATTCCGCCGATGCAATTCGACAGATCGGAAACAAGTTTGGAGACTCTCTTTGTTCTCGTGAGTCTCTTCCTCATTCTCTTGATCGGAGCCACCCCTTGGTGGGTCGATCTCTATCAAACCGGATCTTTCTTTCAGACAAGAAAAGAGCTCTTCGCCAATATTGTAAGCACCTCGCTCAATCTGGTCATGGTCTTCCTTCTGATCTATCTCTTTACCCAGCGGACCAAGCTGCAGCAATCCCGAACGATGGAGCTGCAACGGCTCTCCATGACCGACCACCTGACGGAAATCTACAACTCCCGCTTCTTCCATCACCGGCTCGGGAAAGAGGTAGAGCGGGCCAATCGCCAAAAAGAGGTCTTCTCCCTTCTCTTTCTCGATATCGACGGCTTTAAGAAATATAACGACTCTTATGGGCACGCGGCCGGCGATTCCGTTTTGAAAGAGACCGGCCAGATTATCTTGCGGATGATCCGGGAGGGGGTCGATTGCGGGGCGCGCTACGGCGGGGATGAGTTCTCTGTAATCTTGATTGATACCGATCTGGAGGCGGCGATGGAGATCGGCGAGCGAATCCGGCTTGCCTTCCATCAACATCGAAACGGGAACATCTCATTAAGTATGGGGGTGGCGGTTTTCAGACGGGGGGATACTCCCGAGCGGCTCTTGAAACGGGCCGACGACGCGATGTACCGGGCCAAGCGGAAGGGGGGAATCGCATCGAGTCCGAATCGGGATGGACCTACTCCCGCTACGACAAAACCGCCTAACGATCCCTCTTACCGCCGGGCCGCTCTACGCTTGCGCGCTTGCTTTGTAAAACGTTGAAACTCTTCCCGGAACGCCTCGATCTCTTCATCCGACAAATCTTCCAAATCGATCATCCCATTTCGCGCTCCCTTCGCACTCCTGATCAACTCGTCCAATTTCAAATGGATGGCCTTGGCATCTCGATTCTGTGTGTTCTGGATTAAGAAGACCATCAGGAAGGTGATGATGGTTGTTCCGGTGTTGATAATCAGCTGCCAAGTATCCGAAAAATGAAAGAGCGGCCCCGAGAAAACCCACAGGAGGATGATCGCAACCGCCGCAATGAAGGCCGTCGGCGAACCGACGGCCTCCGAGGTCCTGTGGGCAAATTTTCGAAAGAGCTCTCTGGCCGGTCCCTGCTTCTCCTTTGGCGACCCTGGGCGTTGATGATTCTCTTCTTTCACGGGGAATCCTCCTGAAAAAAATCTGATCGATTCCCCTCCCCCGCGGTGGCTTCGCCTGATCGTCACCTCAGGCCGCCTCCGATATCTCCCCGGTCACAATGAGCCGTCTGAATTGATCGAGGCTTCGCTCCAACGCCTCCTCTGGGACATCACCGAACAGGCGGGCAAACGCCGCCCCCAAGAGGCTGTGCGCCGGATCATATTTAAGGAAGAGCCGGACACGGGTCCCGGCCCCGTTCGGGTCGGCTTCAAAACGAACCGAGATGATCTCCGCCTCTCCCCCTTCGCCCGCTCCCCAGCTGATCGCCGCGTTCGGATGATCTTCGATCAAATGCGCTTCCCATTCTAATTGGGTGCCGGTGCCGGGTCCGGCCACCCAGTAGGAACGGCCGTTGTTCTCCTCGCGGACCGACTCAATCGTATCGAAAAATCGAGGGAGGTTTTGCAGGTTCTTCCATAGCGGATAAAGCATTTCCGGCGGCTGATCAATGGTAATGCTCTTCTCCACTTCGATTGCACCACCGGCCGATTCCTCTTCTTTGAATCCCGCTCCTCCCCTCTCCTTCTCCGTCAGCTGTCGCTTCTCTGCCGTGTTCGCCCCGATCGCTTGATAGGCGTAGCAGTGCCCCGTCACCCCGCGATGGACCAAAACACCGCCGACGAGGGCCAATGCGAGGCCGGGCCACGTGCGACGTTTCAAGCCATAGGCAATGAGTCCTCCGCCGCCGACCGCCGAGAGCCATCGCTCCATCTTCCCGACATTGATACCATTGATATCATTGTTCACCTGCTCCTCCGGATGTTCCGACATGCCATTCCTCCTCTGAACGAGATCGATTTTGTGAACCCTTCCGAAAATAGAATATTGCTTCAGGCGTTGACCACGACGCCGCCGTTGGGATGGAGCACCTGCCCCGCATAATACGAGGCGTCCTCCGAGGCGAGAAAGACATAACTCGGCGCCACTTCATCCGGCTCGCCGGCCCGCTCCATCGGAACATTGCTCCCGAATTCAGCGACATGCTGGGGCGATTTCGCCTCGGCCGGGATCAGCGGCGTCCAGATCGGACCGGGGGCGACCCCGTTGACCCGAATCCCCCGCGCGATGAGCGCCTGAGAGAGCGAGCGGGTGAAGGCGACGATCGCCCCCTTGGTCGCCGAATAGTCGAGCAGGTGCGGACTCCCCTTGTAGGCGGTGACCGAGGTGGTATTGATGATGCTGCTCCCCTCTCGGAGGTGCGGGAGGGCCGCCTTGGTCACAAAAAAGTATGAAAAGATATTCGTCCGGAAAGTCCGCTCAAGTTGTTCAGCGCTGATCTTCTCCAGCCCCTCCTGCGGGTGCTGCTCGGCGGCATTGTTCACCAGAATATCGAGATGGCCGAACCCCTTCACCGTTTCATCGACGATCCGACGGCAGAAGGCCTCCTCCCCGATATCCCCGGCCATCGTGATACAGCGGCGCCCTTCTTTTTCGATCAGGCGCCGGGTCTCCTCCGCATCTTGATGTTCGTTGAGATAGCTGATGGCGATATCGGCTCCTTCCTTCGCGTAGGCGATCGCCACCGCCCGGCCGATTCCGCTGTCGCCGCCGGTGATCAACGCCGCTTTCCCCTGCAGCTTGCCGCTCCCGCGATAACCCCGTTCCTTTGATTTCGGTTGCGGCGTCATCTCCGCTTCAATCCCCGGCTGGCGCTCCTGGCGCTGCGCCGGACGTTGCACTTTCCTTTTCTCTTCCATCGCTAACTCCTCAAAAATTTCCAACGGCGTAGTGTATAAGATAGATCCTTTGGATCCGATCAGGCCGCCTGTTTTCCTTTCTTCATCGGACGGCCCGGAAGTCGTTGCCGATGATCGAAGAATCCGCTCCACCGGTCCCTTTCGGTCTTCAATCGTTCCGGCACATTTCGAATCGTGAAATCGGCGATTCGCACCTCCTGATTGATCTCCTCCCAGGTGACCGGCATCGAAACCGTCGCCCCCCTCTTGGCCCGAGCGCTATAAGGTGCAATCACCGACTTCCCCCGCGCGTTCTGAAGCCAATCGACATAGACTTGTCCTTTTTCCGCGCCGACGGGGTCCGCACGACCGTCGCAATTTCCGGAACGCGGAGGGCCACTTCGTTTGCAACCACTTCGGCGAACAAGGCCACCGTACCGTAGTCGTAAATCGGCTCCAAAGGAAGATAGAGATGGATCCCCGACGACCCGGAGGTCTTTGGATAAACGGAAAGGCCCCAGCCGCCGAAAACCGCGCGCGTCACCCGCGCCGTCCTCAATACGCTCTCCCAGGGGGCGCCGCCCGGATCGAGATCGATCACCAACCAATCGGGACGGTCGATTCGATCAACCGTCGAATGCCAGGGGTGATGCTCGATCGTCCCGAGATTCACCAGGTGAAGGAGCGAGGCAAGCCCGGAGTAAACGGCATAGTCGATCTCCCTCCCTTCTTCGTTTCGCATCCGGGCGCTCCCCAAGTAGCTCGGTGTGCTTTGAAGATCATGTTGGAAAAATTTCGGCGCGGCGATGCCGCGGGGATACCGCTGCAAAATGGCGGGCCGGTTTTGGAGAAAAGGAGCGATGAACGGAAAAACGCGAATGTAATAGCAAAGCAACTCGAATTTGGTGATTCGCTCCGCCGGCCAGTAGACCCGCTCGAGATGGGTGAGGGCAACACGGGCGCCGTCGATCTCGACGATCACATCGCCGGTGGGGTTCTTCATGGAGAGAAATTCTTCAACCGTCAAAGGGGACCCTTCTGAAGGAGGGGTCCGCTTGATCCGGGCCGGCTTCACGGCAGGGACCGGCTCGGGCGTTTTTTCGAAATTTCGCTTTTTTCGGTAAGGCTTGAGTCCCATGGCGACCCGCTCAGAATGGTTGGACCGGATGAAATCTTCCTTACATCCAGGATAGACCAAAGCAAGATCGGGGGGCAAGAGGAGGAAAACGGTAGGGGCACAACATTTGTGCCCCTACGTTGTCAGGATCGTTTAAGGTCTCACCCAGAGTTCGATGTCGTCGTAGAGGACGGTTCCCTCGTAGTGGGTGATGTGGGGATCGCCGAACATGAAGTAATCGGGATAGGCGGAACCGGCCAGCCAGGCGTTCCAGTCGATTCCCATGCTTTTCAGCGGCTGGCTGTTTTTGTCGCGCGGCGCGTCTTCGGGGGTGTTGTTGTAGTGCCAGACCGGGGTCTTTCGAAAATCGATCGCGCCGCGGTAGGTCGTCACCCCGCCGTATTGGAACCGGCCGGAGACCTCCAGGACATAGTGGGTCGCATTCCGTTCGATCGTGACGGTGTAGGTCTCGCCGTTGATGTAGGCGTCGGCCGCTGTATGGCCGGTCGGCCCGCAGCCGCGAAAAGCGCCATTATAGAAACAATGAAAAGGATTGCCGGTCCAGACGCTGCCGAAGTTGTTGCCGTCGAGGGCCAGCATGGAAACCGGATGCGATCCTTCGGTGATCCCGCCCCGCGGCGTCCAGATCGTCGACCAGGCGTTCCCCGGAAGGTCGTCGTAGAAATTGTTGTCGGAGTCGATCACGACTTTCCGATGGTGATGGATCCAGACGTTGTTGTGCGGCATCGGTTTTGTGTCGAGGATGGCGAGGAAGTAGAAGCCGTTCTCCCGCCACGCCTCCAGCGGCGCGGTCGATTGATTGGAGAATCGCCATGGATCGGCGGTTTCCGTTTTATCCGAGTAGCCGTTCTTTCGCCAGACACCGTCGTCATCGCGCCCGCCGGCGGAGACCGGGGTGACTTTGAGACGGATTCGGTATTCGGACGGAAGCGGCTCGGTGCTTCGCACTTCGGCGCCGTCGTAATGAACCGTGTTGTTCAGTTGCAGGACACGGTTCCCGTCTCCCAGTTGAGAGATCAAGAACTCTCCCCCATGCTCGTTCAGATCGAGGGTGCCGCTTGCATTAGCATCTCTTCCGTAGAGCTCGAAAGTCAGCCAACCGTTTTCGCTATATGGAAACGACTTTCGGAAGGAGAGGAATTTTCCAAGCTCATCGGCAAAATTCTTCCCGAACGACTCATATTTTTTGAAGAAGAACGAACCATCCTCATCCCAGGGATCTTCGGGCTGGCCGTACGCGTCCCGTTCCCAGGGAAGATTCGCCGGAAGGGGGATATCGAACGTCTCTTTATGTTTTAACATCCAACCATCGACAATCAGCGGTGGATTCGAGGCGACGGGAGGATTGGCAGGAGGAGGATCAATGGGGGTCGGAGTGTTCTCTCCAGGAGGGGGCGCATCTGTTGAAGGCGGGGTCGGGGTTGGTTCCTCCCCTTCTGGAATTTCGACAGAAACAACCTCTCCGGATGGGAGGGGGACCCCTGGACCCGAAGCGGAGGAGCCCCCGCCGCTGCAGCCGAAGAGCACCGCCGCCGACAAGAGGATCGACCCGATCGATTTGATTCCATTTTTCAAACAGGGCATACATCCCTCCTTTCGTCTAAAAAGCCCAAGCATAGCCGAATTAGAAAAAAAGGAGGGATTGGGGAAAAAGTGTAGATTCTCGAGAAAGGAGCCCTAAGGAATTGGGGAAATCTAAGGACGTTCAGACCGATAGTAACCGCGATACCAATCGACGAAGCGTCGGACCCCCTCTTCAATCGGGGTCGCCGGCTTGAATCCGACCTCCTTCATCAGATCATCGACATCGGCATAGGTCGCCGGAACATCTCCCGGCTGAATCGGAACCAGCCGCCGCTCCCCCTTTTTCCCCAGACACTGTTCAAGCGTATCGAGGAGTTTGAGAAGTGCAACCGGATTATTGTTTCCGATATTGAAGATGCGATATGGGGCGGAACTGGTGGCCGGATCGGGGTTTCGGCTGCTCCAGTTCGGATCGGGGGCCGGAATCTTCTCCCCCACGCGAACCACCCCTTCAATGATGTCATCGATGTAGGTAAAATCGCGCTCCATCTTTCCGAAGTTGAAGAGCTCGATCGGCTTTCCCGTCAGGATCGCCTTGCTGAAAAGAAAGAGCGCCATATCGGGCCGTCCCCACGGACCGTAGACGGTAAAAAAGCGAAGACCGGTGGTCGGGATTCGATAAAGATGAGAGTAGGTATGCGCCATCAATTCATTTGCTTTTTTGGTGGCGGCGTAGAGTGAAACCGGGTGATCGACCCGGTCGTGGACCGAAAATGGCATCTGTGTGTTGGCGCCGTATACCGAGCTGGAAGAGGCATAAATCAGGTGGGGGACTTGGGCGTGTCGGCATCCTTCCAGAATATGGAGGAATCCAACCAGGTTGCTTTCGATATAGACATGCGGGTTAGTGAGGCTGTAGCGGACCCCCGCTTGCGCGGCGAGATGGAAGACCCGCTCGTATCGCTCGCTCCGGAACACCTCTTCCACCTTGGGCCGATCCGCCAGATCGGCCTTTATCAACCGAAAGTTCGAATGGCCTTCAAGCTGCTTGAGCCGGGCCTGTTTCAGAGAAACATCATAATAATCATTTAAGTTATCGAGGCCGACCACCTCGTGCCCTTGGGAGAGGAGCCGCGATGAGAGATGGAAGCCGATGAACCCGGCCGCGCCGGTAACCAAAATCTTCAACGATCAACTCCAAAGCTAAAATAAAACAATGTTATTCGTTACTCGTGAATTGTTAAACGTAAAAGAATCTACGATTAATGACTAACGAATCACGTTTAACGTTCTCCCTACAAGCGTCCATCGACCCAGGACCGATCCCAGAGATGTTTCACATCGTAGATGACCCGCCGCTCCTTGGCATATCGATTCAGGTCGTCCGCCGTCCATTTCTTGAATTGCTGATGGGCTACCGACAAGATGATCGCATCATAGTAGCGCTCATGCAGGGCCTCGTCCAGTTTGAGGCCATATTCATGCTCCACTTCCTGAACGTCGGCCCAGGGATCATAGATGTGCACATGGGCATTGTACTGTTTTAATTCTTGGATAATATCGACGACGCGCGTGTTCCGGATATCGGGACAGTTCTCTTTGAACGTCAGCCCGAGGATGAGGATGTCGCTCCCGACCACCGGAATTCCCTTTTTCGTCATCAACTTCACGACCTGCTCCGCAACATGGCTTCCCATACCGTCATTGATCCGCCGTCCGGCGAGGATCACCTCGGGGTGATAGCCGACCTCCTGTGCTTTGTGCGTCAGATAATACGGATCGACGCCGATGCAATGCCCGCCGACCAGTCCCGGAGAGAACTGGAGAAAATTCCATTTCGTCCCGGCGGCCCTCAATACCGCCTCCGTGTCGATCCCCAAACGACTGAAGAGAAGAGCCAGCTCATTGATCAGTGCAATATTCACATCGCGCTGGGTATTTTCGATCACCTTCGCCGCCTCGGCGACACGGATCGATTCCGCACGATGGGTCCCCGCAATAATGATCGATCTATAGACGGCATCCACTATCTCCAAGGTCTCCGGCGTCGAGCCGGAGACGACCTTGAGGATTTTGGTGACGGTATGTTCTTTATCTCCCGGATTGATCCGCTCCGGAGAATACCCGGCGAAGAAGTCACGATTGAATTTCAGGCCCGATTTCTGCTCCAGAATCGGCACGCAGATCTCCTCGGTCACCCCGGGATAAACGGTCGATTCATAAACGACAATGTCCCCCTTTTTCAAAACCGCTCCGACACTCTCGGTGGCTTTGACCACGGGGGTGAGATCGGGACGTTTATGCGCATCGATCGGCGTGGGAACGGTTACGATGTAAAAATTGCACGCTTTGATCCCCTGCCGGTCGGTTGTGTAGACGAGTTTTTCGGCTGCGCGAAGAGCCTCTTCCGAAACCTCCAGGGTGGCATCGAATCCCTTCTCGAGCGCTTCGATCCGCTTTGCGTTGATATCAAATCCGATTGTCTTAAATTTTTTTCCGAATTCAACCGCCAGAGGAAGGCCGACATAGCCCAGGCCGATAATTGCAATGGTGATCCGATCTTCTAATTTCGTCGCCGTCATCGATTTCCCTCTACATTTTTTCGGAGAAGTGTATCAAACTTTAAAGACCTTGTCCAAAAATGAAGATGCTTTAATCCCTATTCTCCTCATCCATATCGGTCTATATCGGTCTATCCTTTGTTTTCTCGGCAAGATGTTCCGCCTCTTCCACCATCTGCTCCAGGAAACGGAGTCCTCCTTGCCAAAAATCACGCTTCGTAATATCCAGTCCGATTTTTTCCTGGATTAATTGATTAGGCGGTTGCGAGCCCCCGGCCGAGAGAAGCTCGAGATATTTCGGGACGAAGGTCTCTCCCTCTTCTCTATATTGATGATACAAAGCGAGGACAAGAAGGTGTCCGAAGGCGTAGGCATACGTATAAAAAGGGGAGTGAATGAAATGGGAGATGTACATCCACCACCATCGATAATCATCGGTCAGCGTCAACGCGTCGCCGAACATCGCACGGTTTTCCGAGAGCCAAAGTTGATTGATTCGATCCGGGCTGAGTTCTCCTTCCGTCCTTCGCGCCGCATGCGCCCTTTGTTCAAATCGGCAGAGAACCACTTGCCGGAAGATGGTTGCGAAACTCTCCTCGAGTTTTTCCATCAGAAGCGCCAATCTTTTTTTCGGGTCCTGTTCTTCGCTCTGCAACCGATGAAAGACAAGCATCTCAGCGAAGACGCTGGCGGTCTCTGCAGTGGTGAGCGGCGTATCAAAGTTGAAGTAATTTTGCCGGCGCGACACCCACTGATGCACCCCATGTCCGAGCTCATGCGCCAGGGTCATCACGTCACGGGGGTTCCCAAGATAATTGACGAAGACATACGGATGAACGCTCGGAACGGTTCCGTGGCTGAAAGCCCCTCCCCGTTTGCCGGGTCGAACCGGAGCATCGATCCAATGTTTCTCGAAAAAAGAGAGGCGATTTCAGCCACCTGTGGCGAGAAGTCGGTAAAGGCCGAGAGGACCTGTCCCTTTGCCTTATCGAACGGAATCGGCTCCGTTCTGGCAGTCATTGGAGCATAACGGTCGTAGTCGTAGAGTTGATCCAGACCGAGCTGTTCCTTCTTCAATCGATAATAGCGAGCGACCAAACCGTAGTAGGATTCGCAGGCGGCGAGGAGCGCATCGACCGCGGCAGGCTCGATCTCGTTCGATAAATTCCGGGAGGCCATCGGGTCGGGGAAACGGCGCAGCCGGTCATCGCTGGCATGATCGGCCACAATTTGATTGAAGATGAATGTAAAAAGCGAGGCGTTCCTCTCCAACCCTTCGGTCAGTCCTTTGGCCGCCGCCCGCCGGACCTCGCGCTGCGGCTCGTAAAGCAAGGCGAGCGCCTCTTGCTCGGTGAGTAAACGGCGCTCTCCGTCGATGTCGACCTGAAATTGAATCTGATTGATCGTTTCATCAAAGAGCCGCTGAAAGGCGCGGATGCCGGTGTTCGCCTTTTCCTCCAAGATTTTTTCTTCGGCCTCCGAAAGCCGATGTGGCGCCCATTTTCGGATCGACTCCAAAAAGTGACGATACCTCGATAGCTCAGGCGCTTGCATCCCTTCCTCGGCTTTCTTCTCCGGTACCGCGGTCCATTCCAATTCAAAAAAGAGGAGATGACGCTGAAGTTCGGTAAAGCGCTCCTGCGTTCGCTGAAGCAGCGCCCCATGTTTAGGATTCTGCGTGTCGGCGGCAAAAACAAGGTAAGCATATGCAAGAACCCGATCGACCCGCTCCCGAATCGATTCCAACTCTTCCAGCGCTTCGAAAAAACGCTTTCCGGTCATCTCGTCCGAAAGAATGCGGCCCCGATATTGTTGCTCGAACCGCTCGGCCTGCTGGAGCGAATCGCGGAGGTCGGCCTCGATTTTGGGATCATCGATCCCTTGATACAAATCGCTCAAATTCCAAGTCGGCAATCCGGACTCTTTCAATTTCTTCCCCTTATCCGTGGGTACGCTCTCAAATCTGTCAGAATTACAATATCATAAACGATGAATTCCCTGGAACATAAAAATATCAGTCTCCTCAAATGGACCGACCATCCGACCTCTTTCTTTAGAACCGATCTTCATTACAGCAGTTTGACAGATTTCCGGTCGAGAGATAATCTTTTAAATACCGATGGAACTCTCATTTTTCATACCGGATCGGTTATTTCGCCGATCTATCTTTACTCGAATTCCCCTCTGTTTAGGGGTATTCTTATCCGTCTTTGTCGCCGCTTGCGGCGGGGGTGGCGGCGGAGGAGGGGGCGGCACGGATCCTCCTCCCCCTGTCATCGCCGAGATTGAAATCTCCCCGACGGCCGTGACCATCTCAAAAACAGGTTCCCTACAGTTCAGTGCAACCGCACGGGATGCGGACGGAACATCGATCTCCAGTGTGACGTTTACCTGGTCTTCGGATAATCCGGATATTGTCAGCATCGATGCCAACGGCCTCGCCTCCGGCATCGCGGAAGGAACGGCGACCATCACCGCCTCCGCGGATGGGGTCTCCGGAACAACGGCGGTGGAAGTGACATTCCGTCTCTTCTCTAGCCCGACAACTTATCCTGTGGGAACCACCCCTTCAGCTGTTGCTGCCGGCGACTTTAATAATGACAGTTCCGTGGACTTAGTCGTCGCAAATGTAGACGACAACTCCATTTCACTCTTGAAAGGGACGGGGAACGGACTATTCTCGGCCGCCGAGACTTTCTCGGTCGGCGTTTTTCCTCAATCGCTTGTTTCAGGACGTTTTGGGCCCGATTCATTTGACGATCTGGCCGTAGTGAATTTCGGAGATTCATCCATCTCTCTTTTCCTGGGGATTCATACCGGAATCGGTCCAACCACGGAAATTCCTTCCTCCGGCAACGGTCCCATCGCAATCGTGACAGCCGACTTCGACAACGACGGCAACCAAGACCTCGCCACCGCCAATCTCTCCACAAGCGATATTTCTTTGTTCCTCGGAAACGGAGACGGAACTTTCCAATCTCCGCTTCCTTTTCCGAGCGAAGGGAGCGGGCCCATCGCGCTTCTTGCCGCCGACTTGGATAAAGATGGAAAAACCGATCTGGCCGTCGTGCTCGGATCAGACGACAAGGTTGCGATTTTGCTCAATGACGGCGCCGGCGGTTTTGATAGCCCGGAGCCGCCGATTTCCGTCGGAACAGGTCCCAATGCAATTATCTCCGGAGACTGGGACAGCGATGGGAATATCGACCTGGCTGTCGTCAACAGTGTCAGCGGCGATCTGACGCTGTTGTTTGGAGACGGTGCCGGAAATTTTTCAGGCCAAACATTACCGCTCGCCGGGGGAGGACGCCCCGAATTTGCCGCAACGGGAGATTTTGACGACGACGGAAATCCCGATATTGCTGTCTCAAACAGCAACAATAAAGTCATTTCAATTTTATTGAATACAGGCAACGGTCTTTTCTCCGATCCGATCCAACAATCAACCGGCAATCAGCCCCTGGCGATCGTGGCCCAAGATCTGAACGGCGATGGGAAAGACGATCTGGCGGTCACCAATGCCGGGGACAACACGCTTTCCGTTTTTTTTCACGCGGATCCCAACTAAATTACCATCCCACATCATACAAAATTGGAATACTATTCCCCTTGACGCAATGACATCCCCGCCGTATAGTTATGCTTACATAAAGAAACCATTGATGCCACCGACAAGAGCTACCCTTCTCGAAAGAGCAGGGGCGCAAAGTCCTTGACCTAAGTCTGATAAAGATAGGGTTGCAAGGATTACCGAAGCGGCTATCGCTCGAAGCTCATCCACAAAGGTGGTATGAGCTTTTTTTTTGGATGCAAATGAAAACCACCCAGTCGGCGCTCACGATAAATTTAGATCAGCAGGAGATGTGGAAGCGACACAACCGACATCATTGTGTAATGATTCCTGTTGACTGTGAGCGGGGCAACGATATACTTGATTTAGGATATACCGGTAGTAAATTTTATTCATCCGGCGGACGGAACCGGAGAACAGAAAACCCAAAGGAAGGGCAATCCGTGAGGAAACGAACACCATTCGGAAAAACATCTTTCCTCCGACTATGTCCTATTTTTATCGCCGGCTTACTCTTCCTCGCAGCGATTCTTCTCCCTGCCACGTCCAGCCTTGCTGAAACCCTCATTCTGCATCCGAGCGGCCAAAACGGCACGTTTGCCACAGTGGGGACTTGGACGGTCGTCGGTGGCGGATTCACCTATGCAAACGTTTTCGACACCAATGACAGCGACACAACAACCGGAGGCTATATCCAAAACAGCGCTTCGGGCAACAAGATCTACATGGATTTGGACGACACGACCCTCGTTGGATTTCAAATCAATGATGTTCAGGTCTTTGCCATGGCCAGGGTTACCGGGTCGTCAAGCACCGGCATCCAGCTGGGATTCCGAGCCGGAACATCCGATACGAGCGACCGCCTCGGCAGCACCAAAACGGTCCGAAGCACCTCTTACCGAAGTTATTCAGGCACCCTCTACACAACCAATCCAAGGACGAGTGCAGCTTGGACCTGGGCCGACATCAACTCATTGATTCCGATCGTGCAGCATTCAACCAACGCCAACGCCCTTCGGGTCACCGAACTTTTTGTGAAGGTCAATTTTACAAAGTCCCTCTCCCCTTCCGGGAAAAATGCCCTCACGTCGTCCTGGAACGGCGCCGGAACGATCTCTTCCAGCAGCACCACGGTCACAGGATCGGGCACCAATTTTAATACGAGACTGATCGTCGGAAGTCAGATCACAGCCAACGGGCAGACCCGAACCGTCACCGCGATCGCCAGCGCCACCAGCCTCACAATTAACAGCGCTTTCTCGCCAAATCTTTCGGCCGGGACAGCCTGGACCTACATCGGATGGGGCTTCAACCCGTCGAGTGGAGAGGCCGCGAACTTAGACTCCCACGACAGCGACACCTCCTATGCACAAAGTCTGACCCAGGACGACACACTTTATATTGACATCGACGATTTCCCCGCCGCCACAACGATAATCACGGGGGTGCGGCTGAACGTCGTTGCAAAGTGTATTACCATTCCATGCAATCTGCAGATTGGAATCAGGACCAACGGCATTGATTTCCTTAAAAGCTTTGATGAGGTGCCGGGCGCCGGAACGATCTATTCCACCGGGGCCACCACTATTCATGGAAACGCCACCAGCTTCACATCTCAACTGGCGGCCGGAAGTCAGATTACGGCGATGGGACAGACCCGAACGGTTTCTACTGTGACCGACCGGAACGATCTTACGGTCAGCTCCGCCTTCAGTCCACAGCTGCCGACCGATAGCGATTTTGCGGTGCCGTTCTCCTTCCTCGGCGGAACGACCAGCTATCAAACGTTCAGCGGCGACTTCTTCACCCATAACCCGGCGACGCTCGCCCCCTGGAGCTGGAGCGACATCAACAACATGATGGGGGTGGTCAAACACGTCACCAATGCCAACGGCCTCCGGGTCACCCAGGTCTATCTTTCGATCAATTACATCGCCCCGGTGGCGCTCTCTTATAGTCCAGACACCGGTTTTGGCTCGACCGGCGGCGTCTTTCCCAAAGGGGGCGGGGCCTCCACCCCCTTTACGTATAAAGTGGTCTATACCAATTTAAACAACAATGCGCCGACCTCGATCAAAGTTCATATCGACGGCGACGGCGGACAGGACATGGTCCGGGATACCAACGCGGAGCATCCCGAATTTCGGGATGGAGACTTTGAAAACGGCGAACAATACACCTACACGGCTGCATCCCTCTCCTCCGGTCAGCATACCTATTACTTCGCCGCCTCGGACGGATCGGACAGCACCCAAAAGCCGGCCACCGGCACGCTTGCCGGGCCCGGAGTACAGATCCCCGCGGGAACCGACACCATTCTGCCGTCCGGAGAAAATGCACTGAGCATCGGAGACTGGGGCTTTAACGGGGCGGATGCGACGACCGCCCTGGATACCAGCGACGGGAACACCTCCTATGCCGATCTCGACGCCTCACAAAAGGGAGAGGTCCTCTATATCGACATGGACGACTCCGCCCTGACCGGTTCGATCACCTCGGTTCAGGTTTCGGCGGTGATGTGCGCGCCGAGCTCCTCTGCAAGCGTCCGGATTGGTCTTCGGTTGAACGGCACCGATTACGTCAGCACCGCATTCAGTGTTGCAGTTAGCTCCAGTTGCGGCACCTACACCACCTACACCCCGGCCAGCGCCCTCTACAAAATCAACCCCGACACGGGAAAAGGGTGGACCTGGGACGATCTCAATGAGATGATCGGCGTGGTCCTCAATGAAAGCACCAACGACCTTCGGATCACCCGATTCAGCGTCGCGGTGGTCCATACACCGGTCATTCTCTCCTTCGCGGAAGATCCCGGCTACGATTCCCTTGACGGGGTCAGTCCCGACTCCGGAAAAAGCACCACCGCCTTCACCTATAAAGTCATCTATACCCAAGCCAACGGCACGGCTCCGGCTGCCAACAACCCCAAGGTCCATATCGACGGCAACGCAACCGGTGTCGCCATGACCCTCGACACCGGCGCCTCCGATCCATCGCTCTATAACGGGGACTACCTCGACGGCGAACAATACACCTACACCGCCCCCGCCGGCTACTCCACCGGAACACATAACTATTATTTCAGCGTCTCCGACGGCACCAATAGTGTTCTCTTCCCGGTTACGGGAAACTTCAGCGGCCCCGCCGTTTCCCTTCCGGCCGGGAGCTTCACCCTCTTTCCAACCGATGTGGCCGATGGAACCGCCGGGTTCAGCTTCTGCAATTCCGGATTTAGGCGCTCCGACTGCTTCAATTCCGAGACCGCCCTCGACACCAACGACGGCGATACAAGCTATGCCCGGGGCCGGCGCAGCAGCGACCTTTTATTTATGACAATGGATGATGCCCAAGACAATGGCCAATTCATCACGCAGGTCCAGGTCAGCGCGGTAGTCCGGAGCGAATCGGGCACGGCCAACTTTACCCTCGGGCTCTCCTCCGCCGAGACCCTCATTGAAAGCGGCACCTTAACCGCCTCGACAAGCTATGTCACGAGATCCGGGGACGCGTATGGGTTCAATCCGCTGACCGGCGCCCCCTGGACCTGGGTCGATATCCAAAACCTGGTCGCGGTCGTGAATCACACCAATAACACCCGGATGCGGATCACACAACTCTATGTCGTCGTCAGCTACGGCCCGGTCCGTTTGCAAAACTCCATCGAAGCCGGCTACATCAGCGACGGGGTCAGCCCAAACCTCGGAAATACGACGACTTCATTTAAGTTCAAAACGGTTTATTATCAGGTAAATAATGTCGCTCCCGCCGCAGGCAACCCCAAGATCCATCTCGACGGCAATGCCACCGGCGTCGCCATGACCCTCGACGCAACGGCGTCCGCGGCCCTCCGCGACGGCAACTACACCAACGGTGAACAATACATCCATACCGCCACCCTTGCGCAGGGAACCCATAATTACTACTTTTCCGCCACCGATGGAACCAACACCGCCCGGTTGCCGGCCGGCACGGCCACCTTCAGCGGACCCGATGTCGCCCTCAACGGCGGGGCGCCCAATCTAACTCCATCCGGAAAAGCGACAATCGTGGCCTCTACCGGTTGGACCTTCTGCAACGCGACCCCGACTTGCAGCACGAATGGAAGCACCGGCTATACCGCCGCCGAGGCCCTGGATACCAGCAACGGCGATACCTCCTTCGCCAGAAGCACCGTCAACGGCGACCGGCTCTATATGGAGTTCGACGATCCGGCCGCCCTTTCCGACGCTCTCACAATTACTTCCATTCAGTTGTTTGCCGTCGCCCGGGATACCTCCGGCGCGACAACCACCGGGTTCGACTTTGGATTGCGGCTCGGCAGCGACGATTACCTCTCGGGAACAACCAAGACCCCGCCCGACGCCTACGGAGCGGCCATTGCCGGCGCCGTCTATACCACCCATCCGGCGACGGGGGAGAACTGGACCTGGAACGACATCAAAGGGATGAGAGCGGTCATCGTGCATCAGACCAACTCCAATGAAATCCGCGTGACACAACTTTATCTGACCGTCAGCTACTCCCCGATCCAGCTTACCTATTCAACCGATCCGCGGTACTTTGACGACGGGGTCGATCCCAACGGGGGGACTACGACGACGCAATTCAAGTACCGGATCGTCTATACGCAAGCGTACGGCCTCGCCCCCGCAGCGGGCTATCCCAAAGTTCACATCGACGGCAGCGTCGGCGGCGTCGCCATGACCCTCGATACGGAAGCTCCCGCAGAGCTGCAAGATGGGAATTATACCAACGGCGAGCAGTATCTCTACACCACGACGCTGGGTGCACAGGGAACGCCGCACAACTACTATTTCGACGTCTCGGACGGCACGAATACCGTGCGAACGCCCCTCTCCGGGACCCTGAGCGGCCCGGTCGTCTCTGCCAACACGCCGACCCTCTCTTTTGCAAGCCAGACGGGATATGGCCTTATGTCGGCCGGCACCGGCACCCTGACGACCTCGGGGACCAGCACCGTCACCGGAACAGGCACGAGCTTCACGACTCAACTCCAGGTCGGCACCACCATCACATCAGCCAGCGGACAGACGCGAACAGTCACCGCCGTCACAAACAATACCAGTCTCACGGTAGATACCCCCTTCTCCCCCAATCTCTCCGGGGCCGCGTTCACCTATTCCGTCTGGTCGGGCACCGGCACCTTAACAACCTCGGGGACGACAACCGTCACCGGCAGCGGGACCAGCTTCACGACCCAGCTCCAGGTCGGAAGCACGATCACCGCCTCCGGCCAAACCCGGACGGTGACGGCCATCGCGAGCAATACTTCATTAACCGTTGATATGGCCTTTTCTCCCAATCTCTCCGCGGCTTCATTCACATTCGCGAACGGTCTCCCGCTCAGGGGGGTGGAGCCGAACACCGGAACCGTCGATACGCAGTTCACGTATAAAGTCGTCTACACCGACGCCGACAATAATCCCCCGGTCACCGGCTACCCCCGGCTTCTCCTCGATTACAATACGACCGTCTACGCCATGTCGCTCGACGGCGGCGCCGCCGCGAGCCTGCGGGACGGAAACTATACGAACGGCGAGCAATATACGGTGACCGTGTATCTTCCCAATCCCGGCACCCACGCCTACTCCTTCGATGCAACCGACGGCGTCACGGCGGTCTTCTGGCCGCTAGACGGCGACGGTTTCCTCGCCCCCTCCGTAACCGATTCCGTCAGCTCCGGCGTGCTCATCTATCCGGCCAGCCGGAACGCTCAAACTTCGGGCTTTACCTTCTTAGGAACAGATCAGGATCCGTCGACCGCCTTGGATGCCGGATTTGCAGGTAATGGAACCCTTTCGAACGCAGCGTCTTCCACGACGGTCACCGGCGTCGGAAGCAATTTCTCAGCCGCAGCGGTGGGAAGCATTCTCACCGCCGGGTCTCCGGAGCAGAAGCAACGGATTACTGCGATCGCAAACGACACATCACTGACCACCGCGGCGGCCTTCTCCCCCAATTTAAGCGGTGTTCCCTGGCGCTACGATGGAGACATCTCCTACGCGCGAGGAACCCGAAATACACATCGGCTCTATATGAATATGGATGACATCAGCCGAAACGCCGCCATCACTTCGGTCCAATTCTTTGCCATCGTCCGGGACAACGGGAGCAGCAATGTGAGCTTCTCGGTCGGACTCCAAGCCGGAGGGACTGATTACACAACCGGATACACCACTCCCGGAACCAGTACTTACACCACTTACGCCGGTGCTCTCCACAACACCAATCCAAAAACCGGCACGACCTGGACCTGGAACGATGTCGCGGGTCTTCTCGGTGTGGTCAAGCATAACCAGAGCTGCACCAACTTTTCAGGCTGCAAAGAAATCCGGGTCACGCAAATGTATATCCGGGTCAATTACAACAGCCTTCCGACCCTCTCCTACTCGCCGGAAGGGGGATACTTCGGCACCGACGGCATCGATCCCGACGGATGGAACCCGAACCATATTTTCACCTATAAGGTCGTCTATGCCAGCGGATCGAACTTCGCCCCCACCTCGCTAAAGGTCTTCATCGACGGCGACGGCGGGCACGAGATGATCCACGACGGCGAATTCATCACCAACGATCCTTTGAGGAACGGCGACTACACCGACGGAGAGCAATTCTATTACAAAACCGCGGTGAATGGGCTGGCGGTCGGGCCGCACAATTATTACTTCCTCGCCAACGACGGGAGCAATACCTATCGTCTCCCGACCAGCGGAACCCTCTCCGGACCGAACGTCTCCGTCAACGAGCCGTTCCTTCAGTTCTCATCGGAGAGCGGGTACGGAACCGATGGGATCAACCCCAATAACGGCGAGAGCGGATCGACACAATTTAAGTACAAAGTAATCTACACCCACCCAGACAATAACCGCCCGCTGTATGTAAAAGTTCATATCGATGGCGCTCAGGAGGGATCGCTGGCCGTCGACAGCAGCGCCGCGGCGGCGCTCAAAGACGGCAACTATGTCAATGGGGAGCAATACAGCTACACCACAAACCTCGGCGTTGGAAACCACACCTATCTCTTCGAGGCGACCGACGGGGCAAAGCAGGTCTTCTTGCCGGTCGTCCCCTCTTTGGGGCTTCTCTCCGGTCCGACGGTGACCGATCTTATCGCCCCGAATGCGGTGACCAATCTGGCCATCAGCGCGCGCACCCCCACCTCGACGACATTAACTTGGACCGCGCCGGGAGACGCCGGAACCGGAACCGGCTGTCCGTGCGGAACCGTCGCCTCTTACAATATCCGTTATTCGACGCTGAAGATCGTTGATGACGCCGCCACCCCGGGAGCCGGAGAGATCCGATTCTCGGATGCAACCTCCGCCGGCGCCTCTTTGACGCCGAAGGTGGCGGGCACGACGGAAACCGTGACCGTCACGGGACTGAATCCGAATACCCCTTATTACTTTGCGATGAAAAGCACCGACGCAAAACCGTGGACTTCCGCGATGTCCAACGTGGTCAACGCATCGGCCAATCCGCCGGTTCCGTCAACGAATCTGATAAGCAGCTGGAACATGGTCTCCGTTCCGATGACGCCGAGCCCGGCCGACGTGGCGACCGTTTTCGGATCGAGCGTCGGAATTCCCGTCAATATCAGAAAATGGGTCTCGACCGGAACAACCAGCCAAACCGGATCGTTCGCCACCCTCTCCGCCACCGATACGGTCCAAGCGGGGATCGGGTATTTCCTCGAATCCCCCGACACCACACGGTTCCTGAACCCGGCCGGGTCGGCCAATGCGGCCGCCACCTTCTCGATTCCGCTGATGCAAGGGTATAACATCATTGGAAATCCATACACGAAAGATATCGCGCTCGATGCCACCTGCGTGAGTCGGAACGGTGGGAGCGGAACCTGTAACGCCTCGGCCAATGCCGCCACTTTCAAATCCTACGCGAATGCGGCGGCCGCGGGATGGGTTGGAAATGCCCTTTATCACTGGGACGGCGCCGCTTACACGTTCCGGACTTACAATGATCCCGATCCTGCAATGAAGGCAACCCTCCAGCTCTGGCAGGGATACTGGCTGCAGGTGACCGACGCAAACGCGGCAAATACATATAGCCTCATTGTTGTGAAGCCGTAAACCAAGGGGAAATCGATGAAACGATTCTTCTCAATCCTAATGATCTTGATCGGCACGATGGGAACCGCCTCCATCGGCTGGGCCCTCGATTGGTATATGGTCCTCAATTTCTCGATTCCCGATCCTTTCGCAACAAACGGAGCCCTTCAAAGCCGACTGATCCTGGGTGTCGATCCCGCTGCCGACGACAATTTCAATCATCAGTGGGACACGATCGCCTTCCCGACCGGCCCCCTCCAGGCGACATTTCCTCATCCGGAATATCCGAGCCACCCCGACTACATCGCCGGAAGCGAATGGCTCTGGCAAGATATCCGGAGCAACGACCAGCCGTCTCACACATGGGATATCGATGTCTCATCGGATCGGGCCGGAGCCAATATTATCCTCTCTTGGACGTTCAAAACCGCCGACAATCTCTGCCAACGCCCGGTCGTTCGATTGATCGATGCCACCCGCGGCGTGACGACCGAGATCTCGCCCGGCGGCGGCTCTTATGCTTTTCCGAATGGGGACCAGCCGACGCGGCTGGTGGTCGACTTTATGGAAGGAGCCTCCGCGCCCCCTCCCCCACCACCGACGAATCTCTGGAGTCCGCGACAGGGAAAAGAGAGCATCCTTCTTTCATGGTCAAGTCTCATCGGGTCGGATCTTCTGGGGTATCATCTCTTCCGCCGCGCCTCCGGCCAAACGGCATACACCCAAATCACATCCCAGCCGGTGACCTCGCTGAGCTTTCTGGATGGGAACCTCTCTCCCGGAGAGACCTACTTTTACAAAGTGACGGCGGTGAACTCCGACGGCTGCTCGAGCGGGGATTCCAATGAAATTTCGGTCGCCTTAAATTGACAAATTCGCCGACCGGTGGTTTAGTGGTTTAGAAGGAAGGTAAAAAGCCTATGAAACCGATTCTTCTTATTTCAATCCTCTTTTTTCTCGCCGTTCCGGATTTTACGTGGGGGGCGGGAAATCAGGTCAGCAAAACGCTCACCATCAATACCGGGATGGGGGTCAACAACAACGGCAACAAAAATCTCTCAACTAGCGATGCCAATGGAGTGGCTTGTGCAGGGACAAGTGCCGGGAACTGCGAGTTTGGGCCTTTCGCCGATACCAGCGATCCTTTCAACCCCAACGACGACTGCTCCCCCTCCTCCTTCGGCGATTTCTGCTCCTCTCAATTTGATCCCGATCTCCCCGGCGGATTCAATTTAATCGACAACCGCTTCGGAAGGGGGCGCCCCTTGCGGTCCGAACGATACGAGCGGCCCCCGTTCCCTTATCCTTGCCAGGGAAAAGGATCGGTTTTCCAAATCATCCCCCTTGGAATCGACGATCCCAATTCCCCCTCGGTCCTCTTGAGCCCCCCCAGTCTGGAGGGGTCGGCCAGCCTTTTTATCAATTCCGCTCCGATACGTTCGGCACCCTCAGGGTTCACCATATCGAATATGGTTGGGATTTCGACGAGGATAGCGAGCAATCGATGAATATTTTCTTTACCGTCGATTCCGTCACCGACGCCAATGGACAGATGGTCGGAAACGCCGTCGGCACATTCAGAATGACGATGGACGACGACCAAGACTCCAATTGCACCCTAACCACATCCAGCGTCGCCTCGGAGGGGAGGTTTGAATCGGGGATGACCGGGGTGATCACCTGCGTCGATCGTGGCGGAAACCTCTGTCAGGGCTCCCAATTCAATCCGGGAATGTTTGCGGTAAATACCGGCAGTTGGAACCAATGTCCTTAATTTTTGGAATAACGATGCCGCGGATCAACTACTTATCCATTCTCTTTTTGGGCCTGGCCTTTTCCGGAATTCTTTTACTTTCCCCGGCTGAGAGCCGCGCCGACTGCGTCGTCACCGGCGGGGTTGGCCCGGAGGAGAGCGCGACCAAAACGGAATGCACCGGTCTCTTTGCCAACCCGCAGTGCCCCAATTGTCCCGGTTATAGTCCGGTCCTGATGCTCCGGCATATCGATCCCTCCCTCTGCCCCGTCGGTCCCTGTGTCGGCCCCTACTTCAACCGCTCCGGCCCCGGGGCATTGACCGATAATATGTTTGGGATCGTCTCTTCGGACGACCCCGGACCCGATACGGTCCTAGGAACGGGTGACGATCGAGCCACCTATAAATGCGGACGGACGGTCAGTTCGACGGCGAATAACCTGGCCGGCCTCAACTGCGGCGATATCCGCTTCGACCCGCAAAGCCAGGGAATGTCGGTCCCCACAGGCGGCAACTCACTTCTTCCCTTCACCAGCTCCTTCCCGACCGAAGCCGATTTCTGCGCGGAGGGAGGGACCGACTGTCTCTCCGCCGGAAGCCAAGTAACCGACCTGCATATGGGCTATCTTGCGGAAAATATCTTCCACTGGGCCTCTTGCGCCAGCGCCGGAGGGCCTCCGGCCCCGCCCGGCTGCACTACCAGCGATCAGCGGGAGCGCCAGGTGGTCAATTATATCTTGGGCGGGTCGGGGACCCTCGACGCGCCCGGGGCCGGCGATCAACTGATGGATATCACCACCAGCTGGCAGACAAACAACGCCAGCCCGACCGCCTTCGATGCTCCTAAGATCGACTGGACCCAGTATGTCTTTTCTCCAGGCGCCTATCCATCCCAAGGCGACATGGAGCAGAACGACAGCGGAACGCTTCAATACAGCGGGAATAACTCGGTTCTCCCTTCTGTGACCTACTCTGCGGGACCACTGGGACTCGCCTCTACCTCGCCGTAAAGAGACCCCGCCGGGGTGTCTTTACAAATGGTGCAACCTTCGCTCCCTCCAAAAAGACAGCTCCTTCCACCCACAGGAATCTCACGACAGATGTCCGGACGGTAGTCGTAATGCCGACATCGCTTTGTCTCCAAGTCATACCAGATGCAGGGTAGGCCTCGTTCAAAGCGCGTGGCGCCGGTCCGCCGCTCTTCCTCTTGATGAAATTCGATCTCTTTCCGGAGCGCTTCGGGTAGAAAGTCGATAAGCGCGGGAAAAAGGTATCCTGGCGGCATCCCCTGCTCCTCGCAACAGGCGCCGCAACCGTCGCACGACACACCGGTAAGTTCAGTCATCGATCACATCCAAGCGGCTCAAGGTGATCGATTTCCATTAAACCCCTCTAAAGGAATCAGTCGCATCAATCGTCCGATCACCCACAAAACCCGATAGAGAACGATCGGAACGACGACCAAGAGGCCCATCGTGAAGAGGGCCCTCCCCCATTCCGTTTGTATTTTGAAAATCCTTCCGGTCAGTATTTTATAAACGACATGGAGAAGTGCGCTCATCCCTAAAAAGGAAGGAGAGTGTATATCAGGGAGAGCAGGTGGAGAAGCGTTTCGGAAAAACTCGCACCCAGGCCATTGTGAAAGAGAGCATCTACAAGATAGGGAAGCCAAGCGGCCGTCATCATCGAGTAGACGAAAAGGGGAAACACCATCCAGATAAAATGATAAGGATAAATCCCGAAAATCGTCGTATCGGAATAGTATTCCCGCTGTATCCGTTCGCCGACGTTCCCGCAATAGGAGGAGAACAAGATCGTGAGGGGGACGGCCGCAAGGGAGACGGCTCCGGAAGCGAGGGTCCCGGTAAAAAGAGAAACGAAAAAAATCTCGATCCACACAATGGTGATCGGGATGGCGCTCTTCGCAGCGACCACCCCGCCCCGGCTCTTTACGATCGCACCGGCCAGAACAGCCGCGATCGATGTCGCCAGGAGGCTCAGGAGAAGAAAAAGGAAGGCGCCTAAAATCCCATTGGGGAGTTTCAAAGTACGGATCGGGCAATAAAGGGGACAGAGAAGAACGAAAGTTCAGGTGAAAAAGCTCGGGAAGCGCATTATAAAATGCAATGAGGATGCAGAATAAATAGGCATTGAATGCAACAAAGGCCGCGATCTTCCTCTGCATCTTGTCTCAGAACCGTCTCTTTGAACACATGTGGGTCGCAGAAGGGGTCCTTCTTCACCCCCGGTTCTCCTGTATAGTCCAGTCGAATGAGGAAGTCAACCGTTCTCTCCAAGACAGCTACTTAGACGCCCCCCGCGCCGGCTCCTGCGCGCGGCGCGGCATCGGCAGGTACTCCACCGAAGGCTGCCGCCGGACCGGCTGCGGGTAGAGGCTCATCAGCTGCAAGATCTCAGGGGGCATCTCCGAGCGGACATGGAGGCCGAGCCGTTGGGCCTCCTCAAACCGAATCGGATAGTCATGGGTCCACCTCCCCGTGGAAAGGAGGCCGGCCAGCTCGGCCGACTTGTCCGGCGGCAGGGTGCGCAGCAGTTCGCCGACGCTCTCGCGAACCTGGTTGATCGCCTTTTCACCGATGTCGGCGAAAATGAGGGTATTGTCGTCCACCTCGGAGATCGGTTTTTTCGCAACCACCTTCAGCAGAGAGGCGGCGGGATATTGCCCGAGCTGCGGATCGACCGGCCCGAGCACCGCGTCGCGCGCCATCACGATTTCATCGGCGGCAAGGGCGATGAGCGTCCCCCCCGACATGGCATAGTGCGGCACGAAGACCGTCACCTTCCCCTTCCGATGGCGGACGGCATGGGCGATCTGGAGCGCGGCCAAAACCAGTCCGCCCGGCGTATGCAATACGATGTCGATCGGCACCTCCGGATCGGTCAGCTCGAAGGCGCGCAGGATATCCTCGGAATCGTTAATGTCGATATAGCGCATGATCGGAAAGCCGAGCACGTTCATCGTCTCCTGCCGGTGGACCAGGAGGATAACGCGCGAGCCGCGCTTGTGCTCGATCTGCGCGATGAGCCGGCGCCGCGAGCCTTCAAGAAGGCGTTGCTGCAGGACCGGCTGGAGCGCCGTGAAGATGAAGAAGAAAAAGAGATCGCCGACTCCCATGGTTTCCTCCTAATCGGTTAACGGGCCCAGGCCCCTTCGATGCCGACCTCGTCCCGCTCGAATCGCCGGGGACCGTCGCGCGGACGAAGGATGAAGAGCCGATAAAGCAACATCCCCGAAACAAAGCCGCCGACATGCGCCCACCAAGCCACCCCCCCACGTCCGCGGCGGCAAGGGTTGAGAGGGTCCCGCTGAAGAGCTGGCTGAGCCCCCAGAACAAAAGATAAAACCCTGCCGGCAGCTCGAAAAAGAACGGAAAGAAGAAAACCGGGAAGATCGCGATGATGCGGGCGTGCGGAAACAAGATGAAATAGGCCCCCAGCACCCCTGCAATGGCCCCCGAAGCGCCGACCGTTGGGACGATGGAGTCGACGTTCGTGAACCAGTGCGTCAACCCCGCCGCAAGGCCGGTCAGGAGGTAGAAGGCCAGAAACCGGGCGTGTCCCATCCGGTCCTCGACATTGTCGCCGAAGATCCAGAGGGTCCACATGTTGCCGATCAGGTGCGGCCATCCCCCGTGCAGGAACGTGCTCGTCAGAAAAGGGAGGTAATCGTCGGGAGGGAGCCCGACCGTCAGCGCCCATTCGGGGTGACTGTAGCGGGCGGGGACGAGGCCAAACCAATAAAAGAGCTGTTCGACACCGATCGGGCCGAGGCTGAGCTCGTAAAAAAAGACGGCCGTGTTGACGGCAATCAGCGACCCAGTGACGACAGGGGCACTCCTGCTTGGGATGGTATCGCGAATCGGAATCATGTTTTCCGGCTTCCTGGCAGACGAATCACGGGCAACAATTTGTCAACGTTACCTACGCGTTTCGTAAGACGTTATTTCTCGACTTCTTTCTCCTGTATAGCCGGGTCGTACAAATCAAGTCAACATCCCTTTCCGAGCAAGACGATTTCTCCTCCGCTTGGCGCAGGGAGATACACCCTTCATTGTGAGGATTCTCCCCCTCTTCCAAAGGGTTATAGACACATGTTCAAGGCCGGGGCTAGGATGGGAACATGCGCCGGGGGCTTTTAACCGACAATGGAGGACCCTATGAGCAGCATTGAGAGAAACATGGCGTTGATGAAAACCCTGGACGATGCATGGAATTCCCAGGATTGGGAGACGTTTAAAAAACGTCACGCCGAGAGCGTTGCCGTCTATTGGCCCGCGAGGCCGAGCCGACCCGGGGACGGCATGCGCATGAGGAAGAGGCAAAGGAATTCTTTAAAACCTTTCCCGACAACAAGGTGCATAACGATCCATACAAGATTCTTTTCGGCCAAGACGACGATACCTGTTCAGTAGCGAAATTTACCGGCACCATGAAGGGACCGATGAAAGGTCTCGACGGAAAAATCATTCCACCGACGAACAAAAAATTTGAAGTCGAGTTTTGCACCGTCGCCCACTGGAACGAGAATGGTGAAATTCTCGAGGAGAAGCTCTTCTATGATCTGGTTAGCTTGCTGCAGCAGATCGGCGTTACACTGACCACAGGAAAGATATCGAAGGCGGCGTAACCCGGAAATGGTCCTGAAAGTCGCATCGCACCCTTCTGGAGGAAGAGATGAATCCTTCATTGGAAACGAACAAACAAAACGTCCGCGCGTTCTATGATCTCGCCTTCAATCAAAAGAAGCCCGAGGAAGCGGTCGCAAAATACATGGGCCCCTACTACCGGCAGCACAATCCGATGGCGCCGGACGGCCCGGACGCGTTTATCGCCTTTGTCCGCGAATTTACAAAAGCCTTTCCTTCTCTGCGGGTCGATTTCAAAAGAGAGATCGCCGAAGGGGATCGGGTGGCGCTCCACAGCCATATGGTCCGAAAGCCGGACGATCGCGGCATGGCGGTGGTCGATATTTTCCGGCTGGAAAACGGAAAGGTCGTCGAGCATTGGGACGTGATCCAAGAGGTTCCGGAGAAATCGGAGAACAACAACACCCTGTTCTAATCCGTCTTGAAAAATGGGAGAGACTATGAAACCCAAAATCGGAATTATCGGAAAAGGAAACGTCGGGCACGCGCTCCTGCGCGGGGATGTGAGCGGGCGGGGTACGAGGCGAAGGGGGTGGGACACTACCTGAAAGGGGGTGCAGGAGACCTCCGCTTGGGGAGAGGTGATCATTCTCGCCGTCCCCTTCGCCGCCCTCGACGAGACGCTGCGCGAAATGGGAGAGAATGTCAACGGGAAGCCGCTGGTCGACGTCACCAATGTCGTCACCGCCGACTTTCAGCTCGCCCTCGGCTGCACCACCAGCGGCGCGGAGGAATTGCAAAAGAAAGTCCCCTCGGCAAAAGTGATCAAAGCATTCAATACTGTCTTTGCTGAACATATGTACCTCGGAAAGGTGAAGGACGAGCCGATCACCCTCTTCGCCGCGGGAGACGACGGGGAAGCGAAGGCGGCGGTTCTTCAATTGGGACGGGGAGATCGGTTTCGACGCCGTCGACGCCGGCCCGCTTCAAAACGCCCGCTGGCTGGAGACCCTCGGCTACTTTCACATCCAACTCGGCTACGCTCTTAAAATGGGATCGGACGTCGAATTCAAGCTCATAAGGTAAATCATCATGAAAGCGGTCGCAGTTTATCCCGGAAAACCGAATTCGGCCCATCTCACCGAGGCCCCCCGGCCCGATCTCGAAAGTGTTTCGAACGGGCGCGGGGTTCTCGTGAAAGTGCTCCGCGTCGGCGTCGACGGCACCGACCGGGAAATTAATGAAGCGCTTTACGGCGCCCCGCCGCCGGGGGAGGACTTCCTCATCCTCGGCCATGAAAATTTCGGGCGGGTGGAAGCGGTCGGACCGAATGTCGCTCACCTGAAACCGGGCGACTACGTCGTCGCCACGGTCCGCCGGCCGGGGCGCAGCCTCTACGATCAGATCGGCCTTTATGACTTCACCACCGACGCGGTCTATTACGAGCGGGGGATCAACCTCCTCCACGGATATCTCGCCGAATATTATGTCGATGACATGGAGTACATCATCCCGGTCCCCCCCTCCCTCAAGGAGGTGGGGGTCTTGCTGGAGCCGAGCACGGTGATGCAGAAGGGGTGGGCGCAGGCGATGGAGATTCAGCACCGGCTGAAGGTCTGGCGGCCGCAGCGGGCGGCGGTGTTGGGGGCCGGGACGATCGGCCTGCTCGCCACCCTGATCCTCCGGCTGCGGGGGTTGAGGTGACGACCTTCGCGCGAAAAAGAAGCCCACCCTGAACGCCGATCTCGCCGAAGCGATCGGGGCCCGGTATCTTTCCACCCAAGAATTTTCCCTCTGGGATGCGGCGCGGCGATATGGGCCGTTCGATCTGATCCTGGAGGCCACCGGGCATTCTCCGATGGCGTTCGAGGCAACGGAGGCGCTCGGGAAGAACGGGGTGCTGATCCTCTCCAGCGTGACCGGCGGGCAGCAGTGGAGCGAGATTCCGGCCGATCAGATCAACCTGGGAATCGTGCTTGGAAACAAGGTGATCGTCGGGACCGTCAGCGCCAATCGCGAGCACTTCAAAACCGGCGTGCGCGACCTCGCCTGCGCCGAAGCGGCCTATCCCGGCTGGCTGAAACGCCTTCTGACCCACCCGGTGAAGGGGCTGGAAAACTACGGCCGCCTGTTTCAACTCCTGACCGAAGGGAAAGAGACGATCAAAATCTATTGCGACGTGGCGGATTTCTAGATGCCCTATCAACCGATTGAAAATTACGGGCTGATCGGCGACATGCACACCGCCGCGCTGGTCGGGATCGACGGCTCGATCGACTGGTACTGCTTTCCCCACTTCGACTCCCCTTCCCTTTTTGCGGCAATTCTCGACGACCGGATCGGGGGGCGCTTCAAGATCGCCCCGGCCGAGCCGCCGGAAAAGATCCGGTCGCGGCAGGCCTATTGGCCCGACACCAACATTCTGGTGACCCGCTTCTACTCTCCCGACGGGGTCGGCGAGGTCACCGATTATATGCCGGTCGATTTGGACTGGGAAGGCCACGGAAGCCATCAGCTCGTTCGCCGCGTCCGGGTTGTCCGGGGAAGCATGCCCTTCCGGATGGAGTGCCGGCCCGCCTTCAACTACGCCCGGGACGAACACCGGACGCATCTTCTCCCGAGGGGGTCTGCTTCGAGTCCCTCTGCTGACGCTGGGGCTGGCGACCGCCGTTCCGCTCACGCCCGACGGAAAAGGGGTCATCGCCGAGTTCCGCCTCCGGGAGGAAGAGAGCGTCACTTTCGTCTTGCAGGATACCGAGCTGGGACAGGGGTGCGGAATCGGGCTCTCCGAGAAAGAGGCGACGGCGCTTTTCAAGAAAACGGTCGACTACTGGCGGCGCTGGCTCTCCAAGTGCACCTACAGCGGCCGTTGGCGGGAGACCGTCCACCGCTCGGCGCTGGCTTTGAAGCTGATGACCTTCCGGCCGACCGGAGCAATCGTCGCGGCGCCGAGCTGCTCTCTGCCGGAGGTGATCGGCGGGAAGCGGAATTGGGATTATCGCTACACCTGGATTCGGGACGCCGCCTTCACCCTCTACGCCCTGATGCGGATCGGCCTCACGGAGGAGGCGACGGCGTTCATGGGCTGGGTGGAAGCGCGCTGCGCAGAGCTGAAGCCGGACGGATCGCTCCAGATCATGTACGGGATAGACGGCCGCCACCGATTGGACGAGGAACATCTCGATCACCTCGAAGGATACCGCGGGTCGCGACCTGTCCGGATCGGCAACGGCGCCTACAACCAGATCCAGCTCGACATCTACGGGGAGCTGATGGATTCGGTCTATCTCTACAACAAGCACGGCGCGCCGATCTCGTACGATTTCTGGCGGAGCCTCAGCCGGCTGATGGATTATTTGGCCGAAAATTGGGACCAGCCCGACGAGGGGATCTGGGAGGTCCGCGCCGGCCGGTACCACTTCGTCTACTCGAAGCTGATGTCGTGGGTGGCGTTCGATCGGGCGCACCGGCTTGCCGAGAAGCGCTCTTTTCCGGCCGACCGCTTGCGGTGGCTCACCTGCCGCGACACGATCTATCAAGAGATCATGACCCGCGGATGGGACGCGAAGCGGCAAACCTTCGTTCAGTATTACGGCGGCCACGCGCTCGATGCGGCGCTCCTCATGATGCCGCTCGTCTTCTTCACCTCTCCCGACGACCCGCGGATGCGAAAGACCCTCGATGCCATTCTCAAATCGCCCGAAGAAGGGGGGCTGGTCTCCAACAGCCTCGTCTACCGGTACAATATACGGGACCTTCCGGACGGGTTCGACGACGTCGAGGGAACGTTCAACATCTGCACCTTCTGGCTGGTGGAGGCGATGGCCCGCGCCGGCCGCTTCAATCCGGAGCGGCTCGAAAGCGCCCGGTTGATCTTCGAGCAGATGCTCGGCTACGCCAACCACCTCGGTCTCTACGCCGAAGAGACCGGCCCGGTCGGGGAAGCGCTCGGAAACTTTCCGCAGGCGTTCACCCATCTCGGCCTGATCAGCGCCGCGTTCAACCTCGACCGGGCGCTCGGAAGAGCGTAGGGGCGTATTGCAATACGCCCCTACAAAAGGTTCACCGCGCGAATGTCCGTTCACCCCCTTGAATCGGGATTGAACTTTCTCCTCCAAAAAGTGCTAGGCTTGATTCTCGCACTTTGGATTGGCGTTGGAGGCGGAGATGTCTATCAAAGAAAAACTGAGCGAAGCGATCGATGAATTGAATCAGGCATCCGCAGCGGTCGAGAAACAGACGCAGATGGATTCGGAAGAAGCAGCGGATACGGAATGGCGAATCAGCTGTCTTCAGACGATGGTGCGTTATCTCTTGGCGAACTGCCGCGTGGAGAGCCTACTTCGCGAGAGCCTGGGAGAGCGCGTGCGAACCCTCGAAAACGAGATGAAGTTCCTGCGCGAACTCTCCGGACAGCCTTTCGACCCCCTTTCCGATCTCCCTTCGTAGCTTCAGCGGACCCCGCTTCCATCGGCGATGCCGGTTAGGATGTCGGAACATCCAGGTTGAAGCGGTAACCCTTTACCGTCACCACTTCAGACAGGCGGAAGTCGAGTTCAGGATCCCGCACAAACCCCATTCGCTCATACATCCGCATCGCCACCTGCATCACATCGCTTGTGTGAAGTGTCAGCGCCTGACTCCCCGACCGGCGCGCGCGCCGGATACACTCGCGCACAAGCGCCGCCCCGATCCCCGACCCCCTTGCCGCCGGCGCGACCGCCAATAAGCGCATCTCCGGCCACGCTCGCGTCATCGGGGGATTGTTCGGCGGAGAATAGACACTCCCGGCTGGGTACAATAGAATGGCGCCGACAATCACACCCTCGCGCTCCGCAACGATCTGCTCGGCCGGTTCGACATTCGCAAGGGTGGCCAATATGCCCTGCCGGTAGCCTTCCCAATGGACCGGCATCTGTGGCGCATATTCTTGAAAGGCCGCCAGCGTCACCTCCCGGATCGCCTCACGATCCCCCTCCTTTGCGTCCCGGATGCGGAGCCCTTCATCCTTCCGGCCGATCTCCACGTCCAGATACATCGGCATGTAAAGGATGCCCGATTTGCTGGCCGGTCCGGACTGCTTTACAAACCCGAGCTTTTCATACACGCCGACGGCCGCAAGGGAGGAATTCACGGTAAACCGCCCCGGATTTCCGTCGGCGAGACTGGCCGCTTTTGCGACCTCCCAGAGCGCCCTTGCGATACCGCGCCGCTGGAAATCCTTCGAGACGAAGAGCTGGGAGAGATGGCTGTTTTCTTTGACGGCGATGACCCCGATGATCTCCCCCCTCTTCGGCAACGTGATAGCGGCAACCGGAGGCGATGTACTTCCGGATCGATGTCTTGTCCATCTCTCCGAGCAGCCGGTCGGCCGCCTCTTTGGTAAACTCGGTCACAACGAACTCCCGTGCCAGCGCGCTGACAAGCGCGCTGATCGCGGGGGCGTCGTCAATGACGGCAGGTCGAATTTTCATTAAGCCCTCACGATGGGTGTGCCGCCGCGCTCGGGTCGCTCTCCAAGTATTGTCCCGTAGAACGCATCGGCGTAGAATAAAATATATACGGCATAAAAAATAAGATCCAGAAAAAATTCCGGAAGCAAAGGAGAATACCATGGCTTCTCTCTCTTATCCGAACAAACCGGCCGTCGATTTCACATTGCCGAACGGCGAGGCGCAGCCGGTCAAGCTGAGCGGCTATCGCGGCAAAAATGTCGTCCTTTCGTTCTACCCGGCCGACTGGTCGCCCGTCTGCACCAGCGAGCTGTCGCTCATACAAGAGGTTCTCAACGACATCCGCGGCTACAACGCCGAGGTCCTGGGGGTCAGCGTCGACAACACCTACTCGCATCGCGCGTGGGCCGAGCGCCAGCACTTGACCTTTCCGTTGCTGAGCGATTTCTGGCCCCACGGCGAGGTGGCCCGCCAATATGAGGTCTTTCGCGAAAAAGACGGAATCAGCGAGCGCGCCCTTTTCTTTACTCGACGAAACGGGGATGCTCCGCGAGCGTTGGGTTTCCGAAGATCCCGCGATCGCGCCTGGATTGAACATTATTTTCGATGCGCTCGAACGAATCCGTGGAGCGCGCCCGAAGGAGGCTCGTTATGCTTAACGACCAAATACAAAAGACGCCGATCGCCGACGACGATTGGATTCTCGGCCCGCCTGACGCGCCGATCACCCTTCTCGAATACGGCGATTTCGAATGCCCTTACCGCGGGATGGCCCATCCCGTGCTGCAAGCGCTGGTGGCCGACAACCCCGATACGGTCCAGCTCGTCTACCGGCATTTCCCGATCACGAACATTCACCCCCACGCCCTGCCGGCGGCCGAGGCGGCCGAGGCGGCCGGCGCGCAAGGAAAATTCTGGGAAATGCACGACATGCTCTTCACCCATCAGGATCGGCTTGAAGATGAGGACCTGCTCGACTATGCCGACGCGATCGGCCTCGATCTTCACCGCTTCGACCGGGAGATGAAGGCACATGTGCATCGGGAAGAGGTCAAGCAGGATTTCCGCCGGGGAATCCGAGACGGCGTCAACGGGACACCGACCCTCTTTATCAATCGCCTCCGCTACGACGGGCCCCGAGACTACGAATCGATGACGGCCGCGATCGCCGCCGTCAGAGCGGCAATGCAGGATCGAAGGCGCGCGGCGTAGTCGGGACCGGCACGTCCCCCCGGCGTCTTGAGGCCGGTCTCATGCAGGTGGATGATGAGATCAATCGGCGTCCGGAAAACGAACGGCGCGGTGCGCCCCTGTGGCCGCACCGCGCTCGATGAGGTGCGTCATGATAAAAAAGAAAACAATGTTCAGAACACCCCACATTCCTGAAACAATGCAGGCCGCCGCCATCGACCGGTTCGGTCCGCCGTCGGTCTTGACGCTGCATACCCTTCCGGTCCCGGAGCCGGGTCCGCATGAAGTGTTGATCGCGCTGCACGCCGCCGGCGTCGGCATCTGGGACGCGCGGATGCGGGACGGCGCCTGGTGGCCGACGAAAGATCCGGTCTTTCCGATCGTGCCGGGGACCGACGGCGCGGGAATCATCGCGGCAAAGGGGGCGCGTCCGGCGTTTTGAGATCGGCGACCGGGTCTGGGCCTATGCGTATGCCAATCCGAAAGGAGGGTTCTACGCCGAATACGTGGCGGTCGACGCCGACGCCGTCGGGCATGCGCCGGAACGCTTGGATCTTCTGAAGGCCGGCGCGGCGGCGGTGACCGGCTTGACGGCGCTCCAGGGAGTCGACGACGTCCTTCGCGTCCGCCCCGGAAAAACCGTGTTGATCTTCGGGGCCTCCGGCGCGGTCGGAACACTCGCCGTCCAGTTCGCGAAATACCGGGGCGCAACCGTTTTCGGTACGGCGACCGGACGTGATGCGACGCTGCTCGTCCGCCGCCTCGGCGCCGACGGCGTGATCGATGCCCGAAGCGACGATGCCGTCGAGCGGCTTCGATCGCTTGCGCCCGAGGGGCTCGACGCCGTCCTGGCCCTCGCGGGGAGCCGGGCGCTCGATCGCTTTCTTGATCTCGTCCGCGCCGGCGGATGGGTCGCCTACCCCAACGGGGTGGAGCCTGAACCGAGGCCGCGCCCCAGCGTCCGCGTCCGCGCCTATGACGCGGCGGCCGGTCCGCGTGAATTCGCGCGGCTGGCGTCCGCCGTGGAAGAGGCGACGCTTCGCGTGCCGGTCGCGGAAGTCTATCCGCTGGCGCAGGCCGCCCAGGCGCATGAACGGCTCGAGAAGGGACATGTGCTGGGGAGGATTGCGCTGCGGATTCGCGGGGGACGCCGGTAACAGGGCAACAGAATCAAGAGCTCGTACTCTTCCAAAGGAGCTGGAACTCCAACGCATTCTCCGCCCCCTCGCGTTCGTACTCGATGTTAAATTACATCAGTAAGTCCAGCGTAAGAGCGCATCGCCGGCTTTTATGTTCGCATTGATTTCCAGACGGGATAAATTTTCCAGGGGGGTGAAGAGAGCCGCTGCGCCGGTCGGCAATTTGTAGGGCGTATTGCAATACGCCCCTACAAACGAACCGTACGACGTGCGATGCGTGTTCATTAACGTCTAAAAAGGACTGTGGAGAACAGCTCCCCCAAATGGGACAAGGTCCTTATTGGGGTGTTTTTCCCGCTTCCTCGATCGCGAGCAGCTCCACTTCAAATATCAGTGTCGCATTCGGCCCGATCGCCTGTCCGGCGCCGCGGGGGCCGTAAGCGAGAGACGGGGGAACCACAAGCTGCCATTTCGAGCCGACCGGCATCAATTGCAGCGCCTCGGTCCAACCGGGGATCACCCCCTCCACCGGGAAACTGGCCGGTTCTCCTCGCTTATACGAGCTATCGAACTCGGTCCCGTCGATGAGGGTCCCTTTATAATTGGTCTTGACGGTATCGGTAGCTTTGGGTTTCTTTCCTGTGCCGGCGGTGATGATTTTGTACTGCAAGCCGCTTGGAAGGGTCACCACCCCCTTTTTTTCTTATTCTCAGCCAGAAAGGCATTCCCTTCTTTCAGGTTTTTATCCCCGATCACCTTCGCCTGCGCGGCCGCCTTGGCCTGCATCTCTTCCCGAAATGTCGACATGACCTTCTGGATTTCCTCGTCGGTCAGAAGGTGTTTTCCGGAGGTCGCATCCTGGATCCCTTGCGCCAATAGTTTCGGATCGACCTCGATCGATTGGTCTTTTAAATTTCTCCCGATATCCAATCCGATGCTGTAGCTGACTTTGTCCTTTTGCGTTTTAAGATCCGATTTATCGGCCGCGTAAACCGAAACGGACAGAAGTCCTAAACCAACAATTGCGATGAATCGAAATAACATACATGCTCCTTTGTTTGATCAATCTGATCCGTATGGATCCTTCTCTTATTCGCGTTTGCCCTGCGACCGAATGCATCATCACGCCGCAAAAAACCCGGCCGCCGGAGGCAACAGCCGTTAAAATACACCTTTTGCGCGCAATTAACAATTCCCCCGGCCAAACCGCACAATCGAAGGGGACACGGGGCTCCGGCCGTTTGTTAAAATTTGTGGATCACGATGAAGTAGGAATAGGCAAGATCGGGTCTTTTGAACGGCGCTTGAAGGATCTCGCGGACGCAAAACGCCCCTTTTCCCCAAATCGAAATGAGGTAGGGCATCTGGCGGAGATCGGCGCCAAACGGATCGAGCGAAGAGGCGCGGGACGGGGCATGACCGGAGCTATGCTCCAGGATGCAAAGCCCCCCGGCTTGACACAAGACATCCAGGCATTGATACATTTCTCCGGATCGTAACTGTGATCAAACGAATTGCTATAGATGAAGTCGACGGCCCCCACCCATTCTTGCTTGACCTCATGGAAATCCCACTGGATGGTATTCGGGAACTGCGCCGCGGTGTCGGAGATTTCGGTCCCGATCACTTTACATTTGAGGCGCGCGCCGAACCACGACTGTTCCAGACCGCGCCGCGTTCCATGGCAAATACCGAATTGGGGCGTTCCGATCCGCTCGGCGATATAACGGGAGAGGAAGTCGATGTTTTCCTCCTGCACCCAAACGCGATCGATCTTTTTTTTGTTCCCCTCCGTCTGGATCTGCCGGTATTTCTCGTAGTCGAATTTTCCGTCTTCCGTGCGGTAATTGTACAACGTGAAGCCATGATGGATTTCAGGCTCCATGTCCGCCTCTGGGGTAAACTTGGCAACCTTATAACCGAACGGCCTTAAGAAACCGTTGAGGACTCTCCTGACACTCATTTAAGCGCTCCTACCCTGTTCAAAGGGATTTCGTTCCCGCGACCGACCGTACAAGAACATTTTCCCCTTCGGTTGTTCTGTATAATCCAGTTTACCGATGATGTCAACGACTTGTTTTCGGGAAGGATCCGGGTCGGATGTCGCAGAAAAAAGCCGATCGGAAAGGCAACGGACTCTATTTTTCAGTTCGGCAGCTCGTCCAGCCGCCGCTGGAGAAACCGCCGTTCCGGTTCCTGCTGCGTGAGGGAAAGGGCCCGTTCGTAGGAAGCGCGGGCTTCTTTCGTTTTCCCGAGCCGGCGGCAGAGGTCGGCGCGCGCCGAGTGCGCCAGGTGGTACTCCTCCAGTTCGCCGCTTGCCAGGAGAGCGTCGATGAGGGGGAGACCGGCCGATGGGCCGTCGCGCATCGCCACCGCCACGGCGCGGTTCAGCTCGATCACGGGGGAGGACTCCACCCGCATCAACACGTCGTAGAGTCCGACGATCTGGGCCCAGTCGGTCGCCGCGGCGGTCGGCGCCTCGGCATGGACCGCCGCGATCGCCGCTTGAAGCGTGTAGGGGCCGAACCGGCGCGACGACAGCGCTTGTTCCACCAGCGCCGTCCCCTCCGCGATCTGATCCCGGTTCCAGAGCGAGCGGTCCTGGTTGTCCAGCAGGATCAAATCCCCCTCCGGGGAAGCGCGCGCGCGCGCCGCGACTCCTGGATCAGCATCAGTCCCAGGAGCCCCATCGCCTCCGGCTCCGGGAGCAACTCGATGAGGAGCCTTCCGAGCCGGATCGCCTCGCCCGAAAGATCGTGCCGCGTCAGCGAGCTCCCCGACGACGCCGAGTACCCTTCGTTGAAAACCAGGTAGATGACACGAAGGACGGCGTCAAGCCGATCGGGAAGATCGCGCTGGGACGGCACCTGATAGGGAATGCCCGCGTCCTTGATTTTTCTCTTGGCCCGCACGATCCGCTGCGCCACCGTGGAGGGGTGGTCAGGAAGGCGCGGGCGATCTCTTCCGTCGTGAGGCCGCAGACTTCGCGCAGCGTCAGCGCGATCCGGGCGTCGGGGGGAGGGCGGGATGGCTGCAGGTGAAAATCAGACGGAGGCGGTCGTCCTCGACATTTTCGTTTTCCCATCCGGACGTATCACTCGCGGCGGCCTCCAGACTCCTGGCGATCTCCCCGAGCGATTTGTCGAACCGGGCGCGACGGCGCATCCCGTCGATCGCTTTGAAGCGGCCGGTCGAAATGAGCCACGCCGCCGGATTCTTCGGCACCCCCTCTTGCCGCCACTGCTCCACTGCCGCAGCGAAGGCGTCGTGCATCGCCTCCTCGGCCAAATCAAAATCGCCGAGCAGCCGGATCAGGGTGGCGAGGACACGCCGGGAGTCGGTGCGGTAAACACCGTCCACGACCTCGCGCATTTTTTCGGCTGCATCTTGACCCATCCAAATTCCAAACCTGCCGGTCAGGACTTCGCCGCCTCAACCGCTTGGAGCTTCGGCGCGGCGGCGCGGTCGGCGTGGTGCTGTTTTGCCATCAGCATGTAGAGCGACGGCACCACGAAGAGGGTGAAGATCGTGCCGATGATCATCCCGCCGACCAAGACCAGGCCGATCGAATTGCGCGCCGCGGCCCCCGGACCGCTGACCAGCGTCAAAGGAAGATGTCCCGCGACGGTCGCCACGGAGGTCATCAAGATGGGACGCAGACGGGTCATCGCCGCTTCCCTGACCGCCGACCGCTTGTCGGCCCCCTCCTCCTGAAGCTTGTTGGCAAATTCGACGATGAGGATGCCGTTTTTGGCCACCAGACCGACGAGGGTCACCAGCCCCACCTGCGCGTAGATGTTCATCGTCGTGGTCCAACCGTCGGTCCAGTAGGGAAGGTCGGGGTTCGGCATCTTCAGGACGGTGAAGATGAGCGCGCCGAACATCGCCAGCGGGACGGATCCCAGGAGGATCACCAGCGGGTCGCGGAAGGAGTTGAACTGCACCGCGAGCACCAGGAAGATCATGAGGATCGCGAGCCCCAACGCCGGAAGGAACTTCCCCCTTCGGTCCGGAGCTGCCGCGACTCGCCGGTATAGTCGATCGTATAGCCGGGGGGCAATATTTCGCGCGCGGCGTTTTCGAGAACCTTCAGCCCTTCGTCGAGCTGGGCGGTCATTCCGGAGAGCTTGATCGCATTCATCTGCTGGAAGCGGTTGAGCGAGCGCGGCACCGTGCTGTCTCGGATGGTGGCGATCGCGCTCAGCGGAATCAGCCGGTTGTCCGGGCCGGTCACGTAGAGGTCCTTCAGTTGATCGGGATTGAGCCGCTCGGCGCGCGCGATTTGCGGGATCACCTTGTAAGCGCGCCCCGCGATGTTGAAGCGGTTCACGTAATTGCCGCCGAGCGCGGCGCCGAGATCGGCGCCGATCTGGGCGTTGTTTAGGCCGAGGGCGGCGACCTTCTGATGGTCGATGACGATTTCCGACTGCGGCTGGTCGTATTTGAGGTCGATCATCGGCGGGAAATAAAAAAGACCGCTCTCCATCGCTTTCATCTGAAGCTTCTCCGCCACCTCCAGCATCCGCTCCGGCTCGGCGGTCGACGCAAGGATGAATTCGACCGGGAAGTTCCCGCCGCCCGGCAGCGCGGGCGGCCTGGAGGCGAATACCTGCAGACCGGGAATGGCGGAGAGCTTGCCCTGCACCTCGGGAAGGATTTGAGTAATGGAACGATCCCGCTGCTCCCACGGTTTGACGACCATGCCGCTGAATCCGCCGACCCCCAATGCCGCGGAGAACGGATCCGAAGGGGACATGAGGATCTGAAAGGTCACATCCCGCTCGGGCGTCGAGAGAAACGCCTTCTCGGCGGCGCGGCCGAAATGGCTCTTCTGGTCCGCCGACGCGTTCGCCGCGTTGTTGATGATGCCGAACATCACCCCTTGGTCCTCCACCGGCGCCAGCTCTTTGGGTGAAAAGAGGTACATCGGGACCGTCAGAAGACTGAGGGCGATCCAGACGATGTAGACCGCGGGACGGGCCCGCATCGTGCCGTCGAGCATCCCCCCGTAAGCCTCGCGCAGCCGGTCGAAGCGGTGATTGATCCAACCGGCGAAGCCGCGCTCTTCCCGATCGGCGCTGCGGAGCAGCTTCGCCGCCATCATCGGCGAGAGGGTCAGCGCCACGATGCCGGAAATGGTCACGGCGCCTGCAAGGGTGAGGGCGAATTCGCGAAACAGCGCCCCCGTGAAGCCCCCTTGCAGTCCGATCGGCGTGTAGACCGCGGCGAGGGTGATCGTCATCGCGATGACCGGCCCGATCAGCTCGCGCGCTCCGACCAGTGCCGCCTGGAACGGCGTGCGCCCTTCGCGCAGGTGGCGTTCGACATTTTCAACCACGACGATGGCGTCATCGACAACCAGACCGACCGACAACACGATGGCGAGCAGCGTGAGGAGGTTCAGTGTGAATCCGAACGACTGCATCAAAAAGACGCTGCCGATGAGAGAGACCGGGATCGCGAGGATCGGAACCAGCGCCGATCGGAAGGAGCCGAGGAAGAAAAAGATCACGATCACGACGATGATCAACGTTTCGGTGAGGGTGCCGAGCACTTCGTGAACAGCGCTGCTGATGTACTCGGAAGCGTCATAGGCGACGCTCGCTTCAAGACCCTTCGGCAGATCGCGGCGGATCGAATCGAGCTCCGCGCGGACCCGTTTGACCACGTCGATGGTGTTGGCGTGGGGGAGCGGAAACATTCCGATGAAGATCGCGGTCTGCCCGGTGAATCGGACCTCCGTGTCGTAGTCTTCCGCGCCCATCTCGACGTCGGCCACGTCCCGCAGCCGGACGATGGTGTCGTTCTCCCGCCGGATGACGAGCTGCTTGAAATCCTCCACGGTGTGCAGGTCGGTGTTGGCGGTTAAATTGACCTGAACGAACGCCCCTTTGGTACTGCCGACGGCGGCGAGATAGTTGTTCGCCGCCAGCGCGGCGCGGATCTGCGCGGGGCTGACGTTCAACGCCGCCATCTGGGCCGGCTTCAGCCAGACCCGCATCGCGAAGGTGCGCGGGCCGATCAACTCCGCTTTCTGCACCCCCGCGAGCGAAGCGAGGCGGGGCTGAATCGCACGCACCACGTAATCGGTGATTTCACTCTGCGTCAGGACGTCCGACGAAAAGCTCAGGTAAGCGGCCGCGAACTCCGAGTCGGCCGACTGCACGCTGATGGACGGGACCTCCGCCTCCGCCGGCAGCTCGTTGCGAACCTGGTTCACCTTCGCGGTGATGTCGGCGAGCGCGCGGGTCGGATCGTAATTGAGTTTCAGGCGGGCGGTGACGAGGGAGAGGCCGAGGAGACTTTTAGACTCCACGTAATCGATGCCGTCCGCGGAGGCGATCGAACGCTCGATCGCGGTGGTGATGAAACCGCGCACGACATCGGCGCTGGCGCCGATGTAGACGGTCGCGATCGTGACCGAGGCGTTTTCACTTCGAGGGTATTGCCGGACGCTCAGCGTCTTCCAGGCCTGGAGTCCCGCGATGATGATCAGCAGATTGACCACGACCGCAAGCACCGGACGGCGCACAAAAATATCGGTAAAGCCTTTCATGAATCGGTCCTCTCAAATTGATAAAGACGGTGTCGGGTGCCGGGGGCCGGTTAAAAGATTTTATTTAAAAATTCTTCTCCCCGACCCCTGACACCCGGCCCCTGTTTTCTTAGCTGTTGCCGGGCTTCGGCGTTAATGTAAAGGGGGGGCCAGGGTGTTGTCGATGACCACCGCCATTCCCGGCCGGAGTTTGAAGACGCCGGTAGAAACGACCCTCTCGCCGATCTTGAGCCCTTCGGTCACGACGACAAAGTCCCCCTGTCGCGCCCCCAGGCGGACAAACTGCTGCCGGACCACGAGCGGTTTCGCTCCGCCCGGACCGGCCGGCCCCTCTTCAATGACAAAAACAGAGTCGCCGAAGGGGGCGTGAATCACCGCGGTCGCCGGGATGAGCAACACTTTTTCCGACCGCTCGAGAATCATCTCGACCGAGACGAACATGCCGGGCCGCAGCCGTCCGCCGGGGTTGGCCAATGTCGCCTGGACGCGGACGCTTCTCGTCGCGGGATCGATGTCGGGATTCACCGCCGTGATCTTCCCCTCGAACGATTGCTTCGGGAAGGCGTCGGACGACACGGCGACTTTCAGCCCTTCGGCCAGGTCACCCAATTGCTGCTGCGGCAGCGAGAACTCGACGTAAACCGGATCGAGGGAGTGAAGCGACACCACCGGGCTCCCTCTTTGGAGAAGCTGGCCGACGCTGATCTGCCGGATGCCGAGCTTTCCGGAGAAGGGGGCGCGCACCGTTTTCTTGGCGATGACCGCCCGGATGTTGTCCAACTGGGCGTCGGCTTGTTTTAGGTTGCTGGCGGCCGTATCATACTGGGCCTGGGAGATCCCTTCGCTTTCCATGAGCTCTTTGGCCCGTTTAAAGGAGAGGCGCGCCAATTCGGCGGCCGCTTCGGCCGCGCGCAACTGTGATTGCTCGATGTCGACGTCGAGTTTCGCCAGCAGATCGCCGGCCTTCACCACGCCCCCTGCCTCGAACGCGATCTCCCGCACGATCCCCTCGGCTTCGGCCCGGACCACCGTTCCCTGAACGGCATTGACCGTTCCGACGGAGGAGATGCGCGGCTGCCACGGCTCTTCGCGCACCTCGGCGACATTCACCCGTTCCGGCGGCATGACCATTTGGGCGGCGGCGTCTCCCATCGCCTTGAACTGGAGCACCTTAATGCCGATCAGCCCGCCGGCAATCGGCAGAACGATGATCACGCCGAGGATGAACCAGGCAAATCTCTTCATGCCGCCCTCCCGGTCACCATTTGCTCCCTGGAAGTTATTTGTATCCTTCATCCATCTTCTCCTTTGCTTGTTCCACGCCGCTTCTCGCTTTCGCGGATCATTTCGCTCAAGTCCGCCGCCGGGCGGATCTCGAAGGGCCCCGCCTTCACGCCGGGGTGCTTCGACATCAACTGGATGGCGTGGTTCAGGTCCTTGGCTTCGAGAATCAAGATCCCCCCCAACTGCTCCTTGGTCTCCGTGAAGGGACCATCGGTGACCGATACCTTGCCGTTCCGCCACCGCAGCGTGGCAGCGTTGCGGGTGTCTTGGAGCGCCTCTCCACCGGCAAAGTGACCGTTTTCCCGCAGCAGGTTATCGTAGGCGAAGCACGCGTCCATTAGGGCGTCCCTCTCGCTTTCGGTCATTGTTTTCCACCTTGTCTCATCTAGGTATCCAAGACAGATGTATTTCATCGTTCCTCCCGTTTCGTTCCATCTGTTCGTGAAAATGGTTTCTAGATTCTACCATTGTTCCGCGATGTTAGAAATCGGCAATTGAAATCATTTTAGGAAATTTACCCCATGCCGCCTCAGAGATCGACCAAGGCCTTGAACCCGCCGTAGGACATCCGCTTGACATCGAAAGGCATCGCCTTCGGGTCCATATGCAGGCGCGGGTCTTTCATCACCTTGGCGTTGACGCTGTTGCGATGCGCGCGCGATTTGTAAACGATCCACGCGAAGACCACCGTCTCACCCGGCTTGAGTTTTACCAGACGGGTGAACGGCACCCCCATCGGCACCTTCAGGTCGTCTCCGGCGCATTCCCGGTATTCCAGAGCGCCGTACTCCCGCCAGATCTTCCCCGCCTTCTGCGCCATCCGGCGGTAAGCTTGCAGGTTTTTCTTCGGGATGGGTATGACAAAACCGTCGACATACTTCGCCATATGCGTTTCTCCTTCGTTTAAAAATGAACGACCCCTTATCCGTTTCAACCCGGAGCATCTTCATCCGCAGAGGGAGGCCGCTTATTTGCGTCTTTCCAAAGTTCAGCGCGCCAGTGGCCGATTTATTTCTTCGCCTTTTCCCAAAGGGTCATGACGTTCCCCTCCGGATCGGCGAAATCGGCCATAAAACCCCACTCTCCGGTGGCGTGTTTCGGCGTAACGACCTTCCCTCCCGCCTTCTCGATCGCCTTCAGCGTCTCATCGATCGAGCCGGTCTCCACGCCGAACGACGGCTGGTCGGTTTTGGATTTGCGTTGATAGAACCCGCCGTTGATCCCGCCCGGCTCGGTCGGGTTGTGCTCTTGATCGACCGGCGTCGTGTAGGCCATCGCCCCCTCGTCCCCCCAGAGCTCGACGTTCCAGTCGAAGACCTTTTCATAAAACGCTTTGGCCTTCTTAAAATCCGAAGCGGGGATCTCGAAAAACACCACTTTATTCTTCGCCATTTCTCTACCTCCTTCATCCTTCATCGAATCGGTTACAGACGTTATTCCGTCGGCAGGCCCGGCATCTCAATCACCGGCCGGACCTCGACCGTCCCCTTGCGCGCCATCGGAATCCGCTCGGCGATGCCGATCGCCTCGTCGAGATCTTTCGCGTCGACGAGGAAATAGCCGCCGAGCTGTTCGCGCGTTTCGGCGAACGGCCCATCGGTCACCAGACGTTTTCCGTTGCGGACCCGGACGTTGGTCGCCATTGAAACCGGATGCAACGGATTGGCGGACAGATATTGCCCGTTCGATTTCAAATCGTGCGCGAGCTGCGTCGATTCCTTGTAACACGCCTCCCGCTCGGTCTCGCTCAACGTTTTTTCCTCAAGGTAAATCAGCAACATGTATTTCATCTCGATCCCTCGTTCGCCTGGTTGATCGCGCTCGGCTCCATGAAGAACGGCTCCCAGATGTGGCCGTCCAGATCTTGAAACCCATGCGCGTACATAAAGCCGTGGTCTTGCGGCTCCTTGTAAGTCGTTCCCCCCGCGGCGACCGCCTTGCGGACGATTTCATCGACCTTCGCGCGGCTCTCCAATGATAAGGCGAGGAGCACCTCGGTGCTTTTGGTGGCATCGCAAACCGGTTTCGGCGTAAATGCTTTAAACTTCTCTTCGGTCAAGAGCATCACGAAGTTCTCCTCGCTCACGATCATGCAGGTGGCCGTCTCGTCGGTGAATTGGGGGTTGAAGGTGAAGCCGAGCCGGGTAAAAAATTCGATCGACTTCTTGAGATCCTTGACCGGTAGGTTCACGAAAATTTTCGTCGCCATCTTCTCTCCTTTCGAGGCCTCATCCATTTGATCAGTTACTTATTCTTGGAGAGATTCTCCTCTTTCCAAATTTCGCGATGGCGATCCACCGCCTCGCTCGGAGCGAAGTCGTCCAGCTCGAAGAAACGGCGAACCTCGATCTCCGTCTCCGCCCCTTCGCCGTGCGGGTTGGGAAATCGCTTGGCCCATTCGACCGCCTCTTCCCTCGACTTTACATTGATGATCGTGTAGCCGGCGATCATCTCCTTCGTCTCGGTAAAGGGGCCGTCGACCACGGTCCGTTTGTTTCCGGAATATTTAATTTTGAACCCCTTCGCGCTTGCCTGCAAGCCGGCGCCGTCGACCAGGACGCCGGCCTTCGCCAGCTCCTCGTGGTAGGTCGCCATCTCGGCGATGAGCTTCTCCTCCGGCATCACGCCTGCTTCCGACTCTTTGCTCGCCTTGACGATGATCATGTATCGCATCTTCATTCTCCTTCTGGGTTAGAGTTTGAACCCGGCTTTTGGATGGTTCCGGCCGGAAGTAGCCACCGCTTCATGATTCATTATCTAGTCGTTGGGCGGGACCAAAATCGACAATTTTTCCCCTTCTAAGTTATTTCAAGCTTTCCGCGAGTTTATCGAACGATTCGCTCCAGCCCGCCCCGGTCAAACCGGTCGGTGATTGCAACAAAAGGAAGACTGGGCCGATCAAGTGCAAGTGGTATTAATCCCCCAGTGATTTTAACGATACGGCTAAAATACATAGGAGGGCCGCCCGCTGTCTAGTACAAAGATCATTCACTTCCCTCAATCTGATATTCGCTGATCGGCCGTACTTCGACGCTCCCGAGGCGCGCCGGCGGAATTTTCGAGGCGACCTGGATCGCCTCGTTCAGGTCCCGGGCATTGATGAGGACGAACCCGCCGAGCTGTTCCTTTGTTTCGGCGAAGGGGCCATCCATGATCGACATCTTTCCCTTTCGGACCCGGACGGTGGTGGCGGTCTGAATCGGTTCGAGGAGTTGGCAGGCAATGGCGTGCCCGCTCTTCTTGAGTTGCACATCGCAGGCCAGGCACTCCTCCATAAAGGCGTCCAATTCGCTTTTGGACATTGCTTCCAGCTTCTTTTCATCGAAATAAATGAGACAGATATATTTCATGGCTTGCTCCAAATTGTGACGTATCGTCTATGAACATTCAATAGTCGTCGGAGGAAACAAAAATCGACAATCGGGTTAGCTAAGACATCAATTTTTTAAGGATCTACAAAACGGGGGGAGTTGAAGTCGGGGTAAATCCTGCATCTCTAAGAAATCTCTCAACTTACCCAACACATTTGATATTTAAGGAAGCACTTTCCAAGCTTTAAGTTGTGCTTCGAGAGCTATTATATAACGCTGGCAATCACCGCGCGGGATGATCACAGCTCGATGTGCAAGATCATTACGTTTCTTTACAATCTCCTCAATGAGAACGTAGTCAAGCCATTTAAGAGATTTCTCGCCGTCTTTGACGAGCGCACCCAAGGTCCGCTGCTTACTACTGAAATGTCCTGCGTCACGTATGTATATAAGAGCATCATTGAATACGCCGCAAGCGAGTAGGAAAGGCAAATTATGCGGGATATCTGCCAGACGTGCTATGGCTGATGCGCCTTGGGCAAAAGACGCCTTCACTAGGACGTCTATCCTAGTTACCATGTGGTGGACCCCTTGCCAATCTTGTTGGAGCGTCTTAATAATTGTTGAATCGGAAATCATATGTGTTTTAAGTTAACCTCTAGGACGGAAAGGGACAGATTTATTTCTTGTGGCCGCCCGCATTGATTGAGTCTGGATGAAGACAGGACAGACACGAGGGCCTGCCCCTACAAAGCTAAACTCCGAGATCTAGAAACTTATTCTTCCCCACTGTAATAATCCAACTCCTCAGGCCCATCCGGCCGAATTACCCTACGCTCGGGTGAGCGCACAAGCCACTTCTTGCTGTCCGGATAATGGGCCGACTCCCCAATCGGATTATCCGCCACCACATAAAGAACCAGATCCTCAGCACCGTTATTGATCAGCTGATGCGGCTGGCCCGGCTCGAAGAGAAATGCATCGCCCGGTCCAATGGGAGTCGTCCCCTCCTGGTGTCGGACCAGCCCCGCGCCGGAGATCACATGATGAAACTCCCACTGCGCGCTGTGCGAGTGATAGGGGGAGTGGATCTTTCCCGGAGGAAGGCGGCACAACTCCACATCGAAGGGATGCCGGTCCTTCAGGTCCGTAGATGATGGCTTGCGCCCCAACGCGATAGAGATCTCCTTGCTTGCCCCGCCGAACTTCCCTTTGGGCGACGACCAGGTCTCATCAGGAATATCTTTCAGATTCACCTTACGCATCTTTTCTCACCAAGTGAACGTTAAAGCACCTTCCGGCGCAGCTCCGGAAAGACCTTCGACACCTTGCTCAAGAGATAATCCCCATAGGTGCCGCGAAACGCGTGAACGCTGGCGCGGTCCCAACGCGCTTCTTTATTATCATTCACCACACCCGTTTCGATCGGCTTCACTTCGGCATTAAAATTGGGGTCGAAAAAGAACGGAAAAGACAAACGGTCTCGTCCCGCCGGATTCCACACCCGATGCGGGGTAGACAAATAGCGCCCCGCCGTCAGGCGGTCGAGCATGTCTCCGATATTGCAGACAAAAACATTGGGGATCGGCGGGGCGTCGATCCATTGAGAATTGATTTTGACCTGCAAGCCGCCCGACAGATCTTGCTTGAGGATCGTCAGCAATCCATAGTCGGTATGCTCGCCGACCCCGTAGCCGGATTCCTCAGGGCTGCCTGAAGGGGCGGGATAGTTGAAGATGCGGAACAAGACCAGCGGATCGGCCGTATAACGGTCGGCAAAATACGACTCCTCCAGACCGAGGCTGAGGGAGAGGCCGGCCATCAACGCATGTCCAACCCGCGTCATGGCGGCCATATAGTCGAGAACGGTCTCTTTAAATTCCGGCCACCCGGACGGAAAGAGGTTGGGGCCGTGCAGCGGAGTGCCCGCCTTTACCAGGGGATGGTCCTCCGGAAGCTCCGCCCCCAAGTAAATCCCCTCCTTGAGATCAGGCCGGCCGGAGGTCAGCTCTCCGCCGACGGGGAAGTATCCCCGCCAGGCCCGGCCTCCCCGCGCCATGCCGATTGCAAGCTTTGTCTTAAGATCCTGCGAAAAGAACTGCCGGCTGACCGCTTCCAGCCGCTGCTGCAGGGGTTCGTCTACCCCATGACCGACGATGTAAAAGAAGCCGAAGTCGCGGCACGCCCGGCCGATTTTCTCCGCGACAGCATGACGCGCTTCCGTTCCGGAAACCAACCCGGCGATATCGACGACAGGAATTTCCATCCAACCTCACTCTTTGACAACCCACTGGGGATTCCAAGCGATTTCCCACAGGTGCCCGTCCAAATCTTGAAAGTATCCGGCATAACCTCCCCAAAAGCGGTCATGCGGCGGGTCGGTGATGGTGGCGCCCGCCCGCTCCGCCTGCCGGACCACTGCGTCGACCTCTTCTTTGGAGTGGACGTTGTGGCCGATGGAGAATTCGGAGGGGCTGGCCGGGGTGACCGGAATCTTGGCGTCCTTCGCCAACGACGTCTTCGGCCAGAGCGCCAAGATCAGATCATCATTCATTTCAAAGAAAACCACCGCGCCATCCTCAAATTCGGTGCCGATGATTCCTTCCGTCTTCAACCCCATCCCGTCCCGGTAGAAGGCCATCGACTTCTCCAAATCGCGGACGGCCAACGTGATGATCTTGATCCGTGGCTTCATCTTCTAGCCTCACTCATTCACAAGTAGGCATCACTTATTTGGAAGCAGAGACCCTTCTTACGGTTAGTCCCCCTGGTATAGTCCAGATCGCCAATTAATGTCAATGGCTCAATTTCAGAGAGGAGTTACGCCTCTTGGGCTGGGCTGCTTTCAATTTTTAACCGCTTGAGCGGCCTCTTTGCGGAGCTCGTCACATTCGGTCGTTGTCGCTGTTTTGCGACAATGGCGATAGGCGTCATCGCTCGAAAGTTCTTCGAGGCGGGCCAGGATCGACGGCGAAAGACTCCCTTGATAACGTCCCAGCGCCTGCACCGCATACCACCGGCTGTCCCACGCCGAATCGTTGAGACCCGAGGCCAAAGCTTGAAGGGAGTCGGAATCGACCACCAGAGGGGTGGCCGGTCCGGCCCAGACCTTCCACCGAAAGGTGAAACTGGTCTCCCTGGTAAAAACGATGCGGTAGGGGGTCAGCTCATTTTCGGTGATACGGATATGCATACTCCCGGCATGGTCGTTCTCCAAAAAAGCATACGGCAACAACCGAATCGAATAGAGATGGACGCCCGGCTCCTGGGCGATCCGAAGCCGTTTTATTCTCACCGGGTTCTCGATCGACGCCTCGATTCTCACCCCCAACGGCTGCTGGCCGACAGGGACCTCTTTGCCATTCTCGATCCGGAAGATCCCCCACCCCGCGATACACTCGGTACAATAGAACTCCAGATAGCCCCGCGGGCTCTCGGGAGGGAGGTCGTCTTGGATCATCGCCTCGAACGGCGCGGCGCAGGCCGTCAAGAGCAGTGCGATTGCCAAGAAGAATCCCGCGATAGAAGCGGTTCGGATGTGTCTCGCAGTCGGTGACATTCCCCTCATCCTTCCTCTGAATCCGCGGTGGAAGCTCCCCCGTCGCAAACGGGGAGCTTCGTTCCATAGTTAAGGAGAAAAGGTCTCGATGTTCGTGCAGGTGACGCTGACCATGCCCCTGAACTTGAAATCCGAGACCCCGCCGTTGGTCCCGTTCGCGCGAATGGTATAAGCAAAGGTCCAGAAGCCGTTCGGCTGCAGCGTGGAATCGTCCACCGCGTCGAACTGGCCGATGAGAACGTAGGGACTCAGGATGTCCGGCATCTCGCCGACCGAGCTGTGGAACCCCACCGGGAAAACCGGCGTGCTGCCGCAGCCGTCCCCGACCAATGCGTCATAAATCCCGTTCGCGTGCGGAATAGGCCATATTTCGCCGGGCCCCGGCGCCGGCAGGCTGAACGGCCCCCCGTCTTCAAACTCTTCGGTGGCGGCGGAACTGTGCGTTTCCCATCGCGCCCAGCAGGGGATATCGACACCCCCTCCGGAGACGATTTCATTTTCCATTTGCTGCAGGATAAAAGAGACGCGCAGGTGCGCCGGCAGCGTCGCCGCCACGTCATCAATCGGAGGAAATCCTCCCTGGGGCTCCGGCCCGCCGAAGCGGCCGACGACCGCGCCGTTTTCGGCGGTGAACGCCGGAGATCGAACCGAACGACCGATACTTTTACAGAGACGTCGGACCAATGGGTCGGGCTCGGATCGCACTATCGGAAGTCTCAGCGGAAAAAGGAAATTAGCCTTTGGAGCCTTCTTTTTATCGGCCGGATACCGCCGACCTTCACCCTTTTTTGCCATCGTGCTCCTCCTCGTGATGATTGTCTCTTTGACTGTTTTTCTCTGATATCGGATTGCTACGACCCTTTCTTCCACGGAGGCCGCGGCCGCGGCGTTTTAAAAGGTCTCCCCCTTCATGCTGAAGAGCAGCTCCCGCAGGGTGAGGACACGGACCTCGGGGTAGCGCCGCTGTTCGGTCTGGGCATAGGCGATGAATGCGAACAGCATCACGCCGCCGACGGTATTGCCGAGCAATACCGGAAGCCAGAACCGATGAACCAGCCCGATGAGTCCGGGACCGGGCGCCTGAAGAAAGACGAAGAAAAAGAGGTCGGCGGCGGCGGTGATTACGTGAAAGAGATCCGCGACGGCAACCATGTAGAAGACAACATAGACGATCACCAGGCGTGAGATCGTGTCCCGCGCCGCGACGTTGAGCCATACCACGCCGGCGACGAGCCAGCCGGCGAAAACGGCCTTGAAGAAGGCATCCCACCTTCCCATCTCGAAACCCTGCTGCGCGAAGGTGGCGCCGGCCTTTATCGCGTCGGGTGAGAGAACGTGCGTGTGGGCGAGAATGTACGCGCCGAGCGCGGCGCCGGCGACATTCGCGATCAGAACGACCCCCCACAAGCGGAACAGCAGCGGGAGGCTGGCCAATCGGGTCATCACCAGCTTCACGGGAGGCAGCGTGTTCTCGGTAAAGAGCTGGTATCGGCCCAAGATGATATAGAGAAATCCAATCGGATAGAGCAGGGCAGCGAGGAACCGGTTCTCCGGAAACTGCACGCGACCGACCGCGTAGGCGACGAAGGTCAGCGCAATCGCAAACCCGGCGGTGAAACCGCTGAAAAACAGCTCCCGGACGCTGGAGGAGATCTCCTCGTCGGCGCTCGCCAGCAGCCGCTGGTGGATCTCCTCCCACGAGAAGCGATCGCCGATCGCCCAGCCGGCGCGCGGCCCCCCGGACGCGGCCCGATCCACGTCGCGAATTTCAGGGGCGGGCTGCTCTTCCTCATCACTCAACGCGTTTCTCCGTTCGGAATGCTGGATCTGCGGAAGAGGACGCGATCCATCGCGGGCCCTTGGGCGGGCCATTGAGCCGCCCCTTGCCGACACCGATCATCTTACAAAAAATGGGTGATCGGCGGCTGGCAGCGCGCTTACCTTGGGGCCTCCGAAGAAGAGAGTACAAGAGAGTGATGATCAGGTGTTTTTTCAGGCGTGATAAGGCGTTAACGCAGGAGTACCAATGCGACAGCCACCAGCGCAGCCACCAATGCGGCGCCGGAAAGACCGATCGCCACAAGAATCGTCGTCTGCCAGTGGGCCTGCATCTTGAGCCATGTGCTGACCGGATCGGGTGCGGCGCCATCCTCCTCGAAAAAAAGCGACTGCTGCATGATGGACCTGGCCGAGCGGACCGCTTCCGCGGCCGATTCGAAATGGCGCTGATGGATCTGTTTGCCGAGGTCCGCGCCCGGCTCGGCCGCCGCGGCGGAGGCGGCCTTAATAACGGCATTCTTGATATCGCCGCCGCTCAGTTCATAACGTTCTGCGAGGCGGCGGAAGTCGACGTCGGGCGCCAGCGGGGTCTTCTTCGGATGAATCTGCAACTCCCAGATCCTGGCGCGCTCTTCCACTCCCGGCATCTCGAAAAGGACATGGGTCCGGATGCGGCGCTCGAAGGCCGGATCGAAATTGGCCGCGAGATTGGTCGCGAAGATCACGATGCCGTTAAACGACTCCAGCTCGCGAAGAAGCACGTTCACGGTCAGGTTCATCTCGCGGGAATGGGGCGTCGGGGCGCCGGCCGAACGGCGGGTCGCGATGGCATCGGCCTCGTCAAAAAAGAGGACGGCATTCTGCTCCACCGCCGCCTGAAAGGTCGCGACGATATTTTTCGGCGTCTGGCCCACCCACATCGACTCCGCCTCGGCATAGTTGACGACCAGAAGTTTCAGGCCGAGCGCATGCGCGATCGCCTCGGCGCAGATCGTCTTCCCCGTTCCGGGCGGCCCCGCAAAGCTGAAGACCAAACCGCGCCCCGCCGTATGGCGCTCCCCGAGACCCCAGCGGCCGAAGATCAGGGCATGATTCCGAACTTGGGCCAGCGCTTGCTCGAGCGTTCGCCGGGTTTGAGGGGAAGGACGACTTCTTCCAACGTGCGCCTCGGAAGAACGGTCTCGACGACACGCCGCGACCCGAGACCGGTTAAAAACGAAATCAGCGGATTACTCATAAAGAACGCCCATCCTGATCTTGATCCTGATTCCTCATTCCTAATTTCCAGATTCCTAATTGCATTTCTAACCCTCCTCCGACAAGACCCACGGCTCCAAAATCTCCTCCGGCACCGGTTCAATAAATCGGGAAGGTTTCGTGAGAACGGCATGGCTGGCGCGATGAAAGACCCGGATCGGGTAAGAAAGATAAAGCTGCTCCTTGGCCCGGGTGATGGCGACATACATCAGCCGGCGCTCCTCATCCAGCTCCGCCTCGTTGGTGAAGGAATAGATCGACGGGAAATAACCGTCGAGCGCCCAGAGAATGAAGACCACCCGCCATTCGAGCCCCTTGGCCGAGTGGATCGTGGAGAGGACCAGCTTTTCTCGATCCCCGTCGGCTGGCGCCACGTCGACGATCGACTCGTCCGGCTCCAGGGCCAGGTCCGAGAGAAACCGGGAAAGCTTCCGATACCGCTCTGAAATGAGAAGCAGGTGCTCCAGATCTTTCGTCCGCTTGGGGTGGTCGTCATATTTGTTTTTCATCAGCGGGAGATAATATTCCATCACCCGCTCGATCTGGCCGGTCATCGAATCGGACGACTCCGCCTGTAAGAGCGCCTCCAACAGACGCCCGATCGGCTCGGCCTGCGCCCCCCGCGCGAACCCCCGTAGCGACTCTCTCCCCTCCTGCTGCACCTTCGCGATCATCTTTTGGCTGGTCCGCGGCCCGACCCCTGGAATCAAAAGAAGAAGCCGGTTCCAGCTCACGGCGTCGGAGGGATTGACCAGAATGCGAAGGTGGCTCATCAGGTCTTTGACATGCGCCGTCTCCACCAGCTTGAAGCCCCCCCGCTTCTCGAAAGGGAGATTGCGGCGGGCAAGCTCGATCTCCAGATCGAACGAATGAAAACTCGATCGGAAAAGGACGGCGATTTCGGAAAGGGGGATTCCCTCCTCCCGCAGTTCCAAGATCTTCTGGGCGACGAACCGCGACTGCTCCGACTCTTCCTGGGCCCGCACCAGCGCCGGCTTCATCCCCCCTTGCTTCCGGGTAAAGAGGCGCTTCGGGTATTGCTGCTTCGACTCGGCGATCACGGTATTGGCCAGATCGAGGACCGCCTGCGTCGATCGGTAGTTCTCTTCGAGCTTGTAAACCTGCGTTCCGGGAAAATACTGCGGGAACCGCAGAATGTTTTGGAAATCGGCCCCGCGGAAGGAGTAGATGCTCTGGGCGTCATCCCCCACCGCCATCACCCGCCCGTCCCGGCCGAGCAGGCGGACGATCTCCCCCTGGATCTTGTTGGTATCTTGATATTCATCGACCAAGAGATGTTTATACTGCTCGGCCAGCGCTTCCCGGATTGGCGCGTGCTCCGAAAGAAGCGCATAAAGATCGACGAGAAGATCGTCATAATCGACCAGGTGGCGGTCGGTCTTGTATTTTTGGTAACGTATAAAGAGGGACCGGATCAGCTCGATCTGATCGGTAAAGTGCCGGTATTCTTCCTCGACGATCTCATCGAGGGTCAGTAGTTTGTTTTGCACCTTGCTGAAGAGGTCGGAGAGGGTCCCCTTCTTTGGAAAGCGCTTCCCCTTCTCCGCCAAGCCCATTTCGCCACGGAGGAGTTGGATCACGTCCTCGGCGTCGGAGCGGTCGAGAATGGTAAAGGAAGAAGAGAGGCCGAGCGCTTTGCCGTACCGGCGGAGGATGGCGGCGGCGACCGAATGGAAGGTGCCGCCCGAGACCCGCCGGCATCGTTCATCCAGCAATTCTGCCGCCCGTTTGAGCATCTCCTGCGCGGCGCGGCGGGTGAAGGTGAGCAGGAGGATCGATTCCGGTTTGACCCCGCAGTGAACGAGCCAGGCGAGTCGGTAAATCAGGGTCCGTGTCTTGCCGCTCCCCGCCCCGGCGATCACCAAGGCCGGGCTGTCGGGGGCGGTGGCAACTTGGAATTGCTGTTCATTGAGAGAAGATTGGTAGGCCGTCCGAAAGGAATCGAGCGCGGCCTGTTTCGGTTGGTTCCTCAAGATATACTTCTTCATCCCCCGATTATAGGGGCCTTTACAGATGAGAGCAAGAAGGTGTTGCCGCCGCAGAGACCTCCGGCGGGGCCCCAAGGGTGAACCGGTTTGCGATCTGTCATAGCGCCGCACGGGATCTCAAGCATATAATGATTGAATTTTATATTTGCTCTTTGCTACTATTTTCACTTAATGTCTAATGTGTCCCTTCTGAAAACGAATCAACTGAACTGGACAACTCAACCGCGCCACGCGCCGGCGCGTCTCCAAGGATGGGGAGGGGGAACGTGCAAAAGATACTGGTGATCGACGACGATTCATCCAACTGCGAGCTTTTGTCTCTCCACTTTCAGTATCAAAAATACGAGGTCCAAACCGCATTGACGGGACGCGAGGGTCTCGACAAGGTAAAGACCTTCGCTCCCGAAATCATTCTGCTCGACAACCGCCTCCCAGACATGACGGGGCTGTCGGTCCTCAAAGAGATCCGCTCCATCGACGACAACACCTTCATCATTATCATGACCGCCTTTATCGATATGGACACAACGATCCAGGCGATGAAGTCGGGCGCCTTCGAATACATCAATAAACCGATCAATATCGATGAGCTGAACGCCGTGATCGGAAAGATCAAGGGGATCGTCGCCCTGAAACGGTCACCACTCGGACCGATGTCGGACGAGTTCTCCTCGATGAAGATCGGCAACATCGTCGGGAAAACGCCGCAGATGCTCCAGATCTTCAAAACCATCGCCATTGCTTCGGAGAGCAACGCAACGGTTCTGATCGAGGGGGAAAGCGGGACAGGGAAGGAACTGATCGCCCGCGCCATCCACTATCATGCCAACTACAACACCACTTTTCTCGGGATCAACTGCTCGGCGCTGGTCGAGACCCTTCTGGAAAGTGAGCTGTTCGGCCACGAAAAGGGATCTTTCACGGGGGCCATCCAAAAGAAGGAAGGGAAGTTTGAAATGGCCGAGGAGGAACCCTCCTTCTCGACGAAATCGGCGATATGTCGATTCACCTTCAAGCGAAATTGCTCCGGGTGCTCCAAGAGCGGGAATTCGAGCGGGTCGGGGGAAAAGAAAAAATAAAAGCAAACGTGCGGGTCATCGCGGCGACGAATAAGAACTTGGAAGAATTGATCAAGGTCGGAAAATTCAGGAAGGATCTCTATTATCGATTGAAGGTCATCAGCATCAAAGTTCCCCCGCTTCGAGAGCGGATGCAAGACATTCCCCCGCTCGTCCAATATCTTCTCAACAAAATCAGCACCAATATGCATAAGAACATCAACGGCGTCTCCCCCAAAGTCATGGATGTCTTGATGAACTATCCCTGGCCCGGCAATATCCGGGAGCTCGAAAATGTCCTCACCCGGGCGGTCGTCCTCACCCGGGGCAACGTGATTCTGGAAGAGTCCCTCTCGCTTCTCCCCCTTACCCAGCCACCGGCCTCCGCCCAGCCTAGAAATATCATTGCCTCTCTTTCCGAGATTGAAAAGCTGCATATCCAAAACATTCTCGGTCACACTGGGGGACACAAAGGAAAAGCCTGCGAAATTTTAGGAATTTCAAGACCCGCCCTCGACCGAAAGATCAAGAAATACCATCTCACCGAATTCTTCCGAAAGACCTTTACCGTAGAGTACTAAACATTCCGTTCATTTTTTCAATTTGATTGAACGATCCATTACACTCCCGCCGTATATCCACACCTTATACACAGAAAAGGTGTCATCCAGATGACCCTTTTTCCCTAAAATGCCTTTTTTTCTACTGGCATTGATCTTGCTCAATAGAATTACTAGTTTTTCACAAAAGTCTGGTTTCCTCACAATTTCCTGAACTTTAAAGCAATTCATTAGCTGAGGGTTGCCTGAACATAGGAAATGTTTTTCAGGTAGAACGCATATTCTTGCGCATATTATGAAACCACTTTCATCTCAGGTAAATATGGAAAAGTCAGATTTGCTTCCGTTTATTCAGAGCTGTGACCCCTATTCGGTCCTATCCCATTATGAATTGGAAACAATTCATACCAAGTCAAAGATCCTTGTTTTTGAGAAGGGTAAGTCTATCTACCTCCCGGGGCATCCGAGCGATCAGGTTTATCTGGTCTATTCCGGGTCGATTCGGATCGCAACCCTGATGGAGAGTGGAAAAGAATTTACCTCATCCCTTTATCATGTCGGAGAAACCTTCGGCGAATTGAGCATGGCCGGGGAGATGGCACGGGTTGAAATGGCCGTGGCCTACGAGAAATCGGTCCTCATCAGCCTCAAGACCGATCTATTATCCGAACCGCTGAAGCAAAATCCCCTCTTCACGCTCGGCATCATGCGGTTGATCGGAACGAGGAGATGTGAATCGGAGAACCGGCTGCTTCAATTCTTTTACGCGCCGGTTCATTCTCGGTTAGCCAAAGTGCTGATTTACTTCGCGACAAAACAGGCGAAATCTCCCGCCGCTCCTCCCCTCTTCCATTCAGCTCCGACTGACTCATGAGATTCTGGCCAGCCTCGCGGGAACCACCCGGGAGACGACGACCATGATTCTCAACCGTTTCCAAAAATTGGGAATTATCCACAAGAGTAAAGGGAATATCCAGATAAAGGATCTCCAATCATTGAAAACACTCAGCCTGAACCAGAGTTCACCGAAAGAACCGGAAAAGACGCTAACCTTAACGCATGCCGCGTAAGTCGGCTGTTTCGTAAACGCTATTGGGGCGGAATGGTTTGTCCTGTGACAACGCAAAGAAGGGAGAATATTGATGCGTGATGTAAATTCTGAGAAGGGAAATCTATGGGCGGTTGTATTGGCGGCGGGAGAAGGGACGCGGATGAACCAGTTCATTCGGTCATCGTATGGGCTTTGCTCGCCGAAGCAGTATATCGCGTTTACCGGAAAGCGCTCCATGCTCCAGCATACGCTGGATCGGGTGGCGCAGCTGATTCCCCCCGAGCGCACCCGTATCGTGGTCAACCCAAGCCATATCAAGGAAATCCGCTCTCAGCTGTCGAGCCTGCCGGACCATTCCCTGGTTTTTCAGCCCTATAACCGTGAAACCGCCCCCGGCGCGCTGCTGCCGCTGACCTATATCGTCAAAGAAGATCCGGAGGCCCGGATCGCCTTCTTCCCCTCCGATCATTTTATCCAGGAGGAAGATCGTTTTATGCGCTACGTGGCCGCCGCCGATCAGGTTGTGCAGCGCCACCCAGATCAGATCGCGCTGCTCGGTATCCAACCCGAAGGCCCCGAGGTGGAATATGGCTGGATCGCTCCGGGCGATCCGCTGCCGAACGCCGACGAAATGGGCGCCCGGAAAGTCGGCCGTTTTCTGGAAAAACCGGACCGAGAAGCCGCTGCGGCCTTCTATGAAAGCGGCTATCTCTGGAACACCTTCGTCTCGGTGCTCAAAGCCTCCACTCTGCTGGCCCTGACCCAGCGGTACCTGCACGGCATCTGGCAGCGCTTCGAGCGGATCAGGGGGGCGATCGGGACGGTCCATGAGCTCTCGACCATCGAACGGGAATACCGCACGATGGAGTCGGCGACCCTCTCGCGCGGAATTTTTGAGCGCTGTCCCGATCAGATCGCCGTATTGGAAGTAAAGGGGGTCTTTTGGAGCGACTGGGGGAGCAGCCATCGGGTCCTCCAAACGCTTCAGAAGATCGGCAAGACCCCCTTTCAGGAAACGAAAGAGGTCGGGCGGGAAGAGAGCTCCTACGCCGTGGCCGAAAGCAAAGCGGTTTAATTCGGATCGGAAATTCGTCAATTCGTCTTTATTTTTAGCATACGAGGATGGCGTCTCTCTGAAGCCATCAAGGCAATCCCAAGGGGAACAGACCCAACAGAGGAACGGGGTAGAGCCATGATGAAAAAGAAGATCCTGGTCGTCAGCCAAGAGAACTATATCGGAGAGCTGCTTCGAGCCGAGTTGATGGAAGAGGGATATCAGACCTCCCTCGCAGATACCAGCGAAAAAGCGTTCTCTAAATATCGGCAAGACTTCCCGGACCTCGTGTTGATCGATACGGTCTTGTCGGACATCGACAGCGCCGACGTCCTGCGGTGCTTTCGTGAAGGGAACGCCTCACCGCCGGTCGTGATCTGGTCGGCCTACGACACCAGCAGCGATGAAAACCTCTGGTGGGTCTCGGAGGCCTATGTCATGAACACCGCCAGCTTCTTTAAGATCAAAAAGAAGATCAAAGAGCTCTGCCCGTGCCATTAGGATGAGACCCATTCTCATCGTACTGCGAAACCAAAGGAGGGAGGATGAACATCAAACAAGCGAAGATCTGTTTGGATTGCGACGAAATCTACGATCGGGAAAACCCTTTCTGCCCGATGTGCAGCGGCCGGATTGGATGGCTGCTCAGGGATTGGATCGGCACCATCGGCAGGGAAAATCAAGACAGATCACTTTCATATACAGATACAGAATCTTCATCGGATTACAGCTACATCAAAGCCTCTCTTTCTTATTAGCGCTTATTGGCGCCAAGGGGCAATTCGATAAAACAGGTGCAAGGCCGCACTTTAGATCTGCCGGATGCGGCAGGAATGACGATTAACGAATCTTGATCATCCAGCGAAGGAGGGGAGAATGACTTGTAGGAAATGTGGAGGGTTGATGTACAAGGAAGTAATTTATACGCAACAAGGATCGCTTCTGGTGTTTCGTTGCATCCACTGCGGTGAGATCATCGACCCGTTGATCGTCACCAATCGGAGATAACCCCTTCAGAGAGCAACGGCCTGATCGGCCGTTTCTGCTCGAAGACCGAGATATTTATCTCGATGAACACAAATATTGAATTGATAACTTACTTTTGATCGAGCAAGCCATGCTGACATCCTTTCCTGAGAAGCGGTCCAGACAGCAAAGATCGATCCGCGATTCGATCGCGCGGGCCTTCGTTCCCCGGCCTCCGTCGGAATCAAGATCCCTCTCCCGACGTCACGCCTCCAAAGGGAGGGTTTGGAAGGTCCTTCACTCTTTTATAAAGAAACCGACATTGAAAATAAATTGTATCCGTGCCCGGCCGACCGTCTCCACAAAACAAACGGATACATGATCTTGGAGTGACCGTTCCGTGCCGAATCCACCTTGCGCGGAGCGGCCCCTTTCATCCGCGGCGAGAATTGAAGCTCCCCGCAGCAAGCTGCGGGGAATCTTCGACCCGAAAGGATGGAAAGACTCTATTTGAATTCGCGCGTCTAACCTTCGCAGCAAGCTGCGAGGAATGCGACGCGCGTGCGTGTTCAAGCGGCGCCGGCTTCGATCCGGCGCCCCCCTCGTCCAATCCCCGTCCCCCTCCATTCAAACACGTCACATACGTTCCCTGTAGAGACGTCCCGCCGGGACGTCTCTACCGCCATTGACCTTGTCTTTCCCCCCCCCGTCCGGCCCTCTCTACAAGGTCTCCACCCATTTGTGTTAGAATGGAGTCACACCAAAATTTAAAGGTGAATTTTATGGAAAATAAGGAAGATCGGGAGCTTTATTTTTATTTGAAGCTGACACGCGAGTTTGAAGATCGCGTCTCCAAGCTCCATCGCCAGGGGAAAATTTTGGGAGGGGTTTACTCCGGGAGAGGTCAAGAAGCGATCGTGGTCGGCGTCTGTTACGGATTGCGCCGGGAGGACTTTATCGCCCCCATTCATCGGGACATGGGGGCTTTTCTCGTCAAAGGGGTCGATCCCAATCGCTTGATGGCGCAGCTCTTCGGAAAAAAGACCGGACTCTCCAAGGGAAAAGATTCTTTTCTTCACGCCGGGGACCTGGAGCGGGGGGTCTTCGGGGCGACCAGCATGCTCGCCTCCACCCTGCCGGTCGCCACCGGCGCCGCGCTGAAATTTAGAATGAAGAAAGAATCACACGTCGCCGTTGCCTTCTTCGGCGAGGGGGCGAGCAGCCGGGGAGACTTTCACGAAGCGCTCAACTTCGCCGGCATCCACAAATTGCCGGTCCTCTTCGTCTGCGAAAACAACTTTTACGCCTACTCGACCCCCCAGAACATGCAGATGGCGGTGGAAGATGTCGCCATCCGCGCCGAAGGATACGGTTTCAAGGGAGCGGTCTGCAGCGGGAACGACCTCCATGCCGTGATGAAGACCGCCCATGCCGCCGTCGAGCGGGCGCGCCAGGGAGAAGGGCCGACCCTGATCGAATGCAAGACCTATCGTTATCACGGCCACAGCGAGCATGACCAGCCCTTTTATCGCCCTCAAGACGAACTGATCGAATGGGAAAGCCGCGACCCGATCCAGCGCTTTGAAATTTATCTCGAAAAAAAAGGGTACAACGTCGATCAGATGAAGGCCGACACGGAGAGAGAGGTCAAAGAGATCACCGACGAAGCGGTCCGATTCGCCGAAGAAAGCCCCTGGCCGGAGGGAAAAGAGGCGCTTGAGGATCTTTATGCAAATCCGTTTTAGCTGATGAAAGACGTTATTCGTTAAACGTTATTCGTGAACCGTGGTTGGTGATGTATTTACGTTTAACGAATAACGATGAACGTTTAAGGTTTTTGACAAAACAATGCCAACTACTTATATCAAAGCCATTCATGACGCGATGTTCGAGGAGATGAAGCGGGACGAAAATGTCTTCGTCCTAGGGGAAGATGTCGGAATCCTCGGCGGGGCGTTCAAGGCGACCGAAGGCTTTCTACAAGAATTCGGGCCGGAGCGGGTGATCGACACGCCGATCGCCGAATCGCTCATCGTCGGCGCCGCCATCGGCGCGGCGGTCTTGGGAATGCGGCCGATCGCGGAGATGCAATTCGCCGATTTCATCTCCTGCGCCTACGATCAGATCATCAACATGGCCGGAACCCTCCGGTACCGCCACGGCGGCGGCGCGCAGGTCCCGATCGTGATCCGGGGGCCTTCCGGGGCGGGGGTCCATGGCGGCCTTTTCCATTCCCAGAACCCCGAATCATACTTTCTCTCCGTCCCCGGTCTGAAGATGGTCGCGCCGGCGACCGCTTATGACGCGAAGGGGCTTTTGAAGGCGGCGATCCGGGACAACGATCCGGTCCTTTTCTTCGAGCACAAATATCTCTATCGACGCATCCAGGAGGAGCTTCCCGAAGAGGATTACATCGTCCCCCTCGGCCAAGCGGCCCTCCGCCGCGAAGGATCGGAGATGACCTTTATCACCTACAGCGCCATGGTCCATCCTTCACTCGCGGCGGCGGAGCGGCTGGAGAAGGAGGATGGCCTGAGCGTGGAGGTGATCGACTTGAGATCGCTTCGGCCGCTCGATTGGGACGCGGTTTTCCGATCGGTCCGGAAGACGAGCAAGGTCGTCATTATCCATGAAGACCGGCGGACCGGCGGCATCGGCGGAGAGATCTCCGCCCGGCTTTCCGAAGAGTGCTTCGATGCGCTCGACGGCCCGATCATGCGGGTGACGTCGGAAGACACCCATTATGCCTTCAGCCCCCCGCTGGAGGAGTTCATTCTGCCGAACGTCGAGAAGATCGTCGCGAAGGCGAGGACGCTGGCGGCTTACTGATTTTCTGAAGAGTCGGGACAGGAATGTCCCTCCCACATATTCAGAGGGAAATATGTCTACCAAAGTCGTTATGCCTCAAATGGGAGAGAGTGTTGTCGAGGGGAAGGTCGCGAAGTGGTTGGTCCGGGAAGGGGACCGTGTCGAGACCGACCAGCCGATCGCGGAGATCTCGACCGATAAGGTCGACGTGGAAATCCCCTCTCCCGGCGCCGGAACGTTGACCAAAATCTACGTCCCCGAGGGAGAGACCGTTTCGATCGGGGCCGAGCTCGCCGTCATTGGAGAGGGGAAAGAGGCGGAGCGGGAAGCGGCCAAGCCCCCGGAAGTGCAACGTCCCCCCGCCACGACGCCGGGACGTCCCCCGGAGACGGAACGCCCTCCGACGACGGCCGCATCGGCCCGTCCCGCCCCACCGCCGACGGCGCCTTCTCCGGAAAAACCGGCGGAAAAGTCAGACAGAGACGAAACGAAACGGGACGGCGGGGAGATCGGACGGATCTCCCCGCTCGTCCGAAAGCTGGCCGAGGAGCACCGGGTCGATCTCTCGCAGGTGCAGGGAACCGGTCTCGGCGGGCGAATCACCAAGCAAGACATCCTCCGCTACGTCGGGGAGGAGGAAACCCAGCCGGCGGAGGAACAGCGCGCGCCCGCTTCTCCGGCCCCCGCTCGCCCCTCTCACGAGGCCGCCAAACCGTCGGCGCCGCTCCCCGCCGAAACGCTCCAGTTCAAAGAGTTCAAGATCCCGCGGTACGAGCCGAAAGAGGGAGATCAGGTGATCCCCTTCTCACGCCTCCGGAAGATGATCGCCGAGCATATGGTCTACAGCAAGCGGACCGCGCCGCATGTCGCCACCGTGGCGGAGGTCGACATGGCGAAAGTCGTCCGGCTGCGAAAAGAGAAGAAGGGGTCGATCAAAGAGCAGACCGGTCATGAGCTGACCTATCTCCCCTTCCTCATCGCGGCCGCGGTCCAGGCGATCCGGGAGCACCCGACCCTGAATGCCGCCGTCGTGGACGACAGCCTCATCATCCGGAAAGAGATTCATATGGGAATCGCCGTGGAGACCGAGAAGGGATTGATGGTTCCGGTCATCCGGCGGGCCCACGAGATGTCGCTCGCCGGGCTCTCCCGGGCGGCGGCCGAGCTGGCAGAGAAGGCGCGCCGGGGAACGCTGAGTCCCGATGAGATCACCGGCGGGTCGTTTACGATCTCAAACCCCGGGAGGGAAGGGAACTTATTTGGCACGCCCATCATTTTTCAACCCCAGGTCGGGATTCTCCGGATGGGGGAGATCGTCAAGCGGCCGGTGGTCATCGACGTCGACGGAAACGAGTCGATCGCCGTCCGGCCGATGATGTACCTCGCCCTCTCCTATGACCACCGGGTGATCGACGGCGCCACCGGGAACGCCTTTCTCCACCGGGTGAAGGAGATTTTGGAGGAAGGACGGTTTTCAATGTAGGGGCGAGGCATGCCTCGCCCCTACGAACAAACGATTTCATACATATGGAGATCCGAATGCCGGAGCCGATCCTGCAAGTCCAACAGCTTAAGACCCACTTCTATCTGATGGAAGGGGTTGTTCCCGCCGTGGAGGAGGTGAGCTTCGATCTTCACCGGGGCGAAACCTTGGGATTGGTGGGAGAGAGCGGATCGGGAAAAAGCGTCACCGCCCTTTCGATTCTCCGGTTGGTTCCCGATCCGCCGGGGAAAATCGTCGGAGGGAGGATCCTCTTTGAAGGGAAAGACCTTCTGGCGCTTCCGGAAAAAGAGATGCGGAAGATCCGCGGGAACGGATCGCGATGATCTTCCAGGAGCCGATGACCTCGCTCAACCCGGTCTTCACGATCGGCGAGCAGATCGCCGAAGGAATCGTTGCTGCATGCAAACGTCGGGAAAAACGAGGCGAGGAACCAGGCCATCGAGATGCTGCGCAAGGTCGAAATCCCCGCCCCCGAGCGGCGCGTTCGAGAGTATCCGCACCAGCTCTCGGGCGGCATGCGGCAGCGGGTGATGATCGCGATGGCGCTGGCCTGCGACCCGACATTTCTGATCGCCGACGAGCCGACGACCGCGCTCGACGTGACGATCCAGGCGCAGATCCTCGACCTCATCGGTAAATTGCAAGAGGATATCGGGATGGCCGTCTTGCTAATCACCCATAATCTCGGTATCATCGCAGAGACGGCACAACGCGTGGTCGTGATGAAAGAAGGACGGGTAGTCGAGACCTCCGATGTCTTCTCACTCTTCGAAAAACCGCAGCATCCCTACACACGGCAGCTTCTGGCGGCGGTCCCCCGTCTGGGCGAAACAAAGAAATGGTCCAAAAAGAGAAAGGAATTCGCTTCAACGTAGGGCGAATCGTGCTTGCACTGTTCCACCGTGTATTCGCCCTACCTAGATCCGGGCGATCACGAGGATTGCCCCTACAACCCCTATAAAAATAATGATGCTGCTCGAAGTTAAAAGACTCAAAAAATATTTCCCGATCTACAAGGGGGGATTGTTCAAACGGCAGGAGGGGGTTCACCCCGCCGTGGATGGGGTCGATTTGGTCCTCCGGAAAGGGGAAACCGTCGGCCTGGTCGGCGAAAGCGGCTCGGGCAAGAGCACGCTGGCCCGATCGATCCTCCGTCTGATCGAGCCGACCGCGGGAGAAGTCTACTTCAACGGGACAAATCTCTTGACCCTCCCGAAGGAAGAGATGCGCCGGATGCGGCAGAAACTCCAGATCATTTTCCAAGATCCCTACGCCTCCCTCAATCCGAGGATGACCATCTTGGACATCGTCGCGGAACCGCTCGACATCCACTTCTCCATTTCACGGGAGGAGCGGCGGGAGCGGGTGTCGTCGATCCTCCAAAGGGTCGGGCTCGGGCCCTCCATTTTGAACCGCTACCCCCATGAATTCTCGGGAGGGCAGCGGCAGCGGATCGGGATCGCGCGGGCGATGATCCTCCACCCCGAGCTGGTGGTCGCGGATGAGCCGGTCTCCGCCCTCGATGTCTCGGTCCAGGCGCAGGTGATGGAGCTGCTTGCCGATCTTCAGGAGACCTTCGGCCTCTCTTATCTCTTCATCGCCCACGATCTCTCTTTGGTGGAGAGCTTCGCCGACCGGACCGCCGTCATGTATCTGGGGATCATCGTGGAGCTGGCCCCAAGCGAGGCCCTCTACAAACATCCCCTGCACCCCTACACCCGGGAGCTGCTCTCGGCTGTCCCGGTCCCCGATCCCCGCCTTCGGAAGAAACAAGAGCGGCCCGGCGCGCCGGGGACCCCCTTCAAATCCTATTGCGATCACCGCCAGGACGAATCGCCTCGATTGATTGAAGCGGGGCCGGAGCATTTTGTCGCGTGCCATCTAAGGACCGCCGAGATCAATCGGCGGTCGAGAGAGGGACTTCATTGATGATAGAAGAAAAGAACGATCGAATGGAAGGAGCATTCTCCATGAAAGAGATCATCGGTAAAAGCGAGCCGATGATGGAAGTGTTCAAGATGATCCGGCTCGCCGCGGAAACCGATCTCTCCGTCATGATCATCGGAGAGAGCGGCACGGGGAAGGAGTTGGTCGCGCGCGCCATTCACAACGCCAGCATCCGCCGAAAGGGCCCCTTTATCCCGGTGAATATCGGCGCGTTGACCCCCGATCTGGTCTCGAACGAGCTCTTCGGCCATGAGCGGGGGGCCTTCACCGGAGCGCATGCGCAGACCTCTGGGGCTTTCGAGCGCGCCGACGGCGGGACCCTCTTTCTCGATGAGATCGGGACGATGGATCAGAAAACGCAGGTCACCCTGCTGCGGGCGATCGAAGACAAAGCGTTCTACCGGGTGGGAGGAAAAGATCTGATTCACGTCGAGGTCCGGATTCTCTGCGCCACGAACGAAGATCTACAGGCGGCCGTTCAGAAAGAGACCTTCCGAAAGGATCTCTACTTCCGTCTGGAGGGGTTCATCATTCGTCTGCCGTCGCTCCAAGAACGGAAGGAAGATATCCCGCTCCTGGCCCGGGAGTTCCTGCGCGAGTACAACGAGAAGTATAAAAAAAGTATTACCGAGTTTTCCACGGAGGCGCTCGACCTCTTCGTCAATTATCCCTGGCCGGGAAATGTCCGAGAGCTGAAGAACGTCATCCAGCGCGCGGTGTTGCTGACCCCCCGAAACGTCATCATTCCCGAGTACCTTCCCCGGCGTTTCCAGTTAAAGAGCGTTCCCAACAATAAAATCGTCTTCGACGTGGGAACCTCTCTCGGAGACGCGGAGAAGACCCTCATCATCCGCACGCTGAAAGACCGGAAGGGGAACAAAACGGCGACGGCGAAGATTCTCGGGATCAGCCGCAGGTCGCTTTATAACAAGATCCAGCAGTTGAATATCAAAGTCTGAGACCTTCTCCACTCTGAAACACCCTTCTCTTTTTCATGCGTAAATTCTACACCATCCTTCTGCCGGGAAAGGGGGGATGAGCAGTTATTTCACGACTCGTTCAAAAGGATCATCCTTCTTACCTTCGTATATCTTTCCGCTCCCCTTAAAATAGATCGGAAACCCCTCTGCCGGAAGGGGTACGGATATTGCTTTTCCACAATCCCAATAGATTATTTGAGGAGAGGGGCCATGCATCAAAAAAATCTGATGGTGTTGGATCAGGGTTACGACGGGTTCGACCGGTTCACCTATCTCGGCGCAACCTATAATATCGTCCTTATTCACGAGGCGGCGGACGCCCTCTCTTTCATCAAGAGACTTCCGGTCGATGTCGTTCTGTTGAAAGATCAGATGTCGGGGATGGACGCCCTGGAGTTTTTGATGAATCTGCAAGACCTCCGGCCGTCGGCGACGGCGGTGGTCCTCTGCAGAGAGCGCGTCCCCCTCGCCTTTCCGGAGATGCCGAACGTCTGCTTTTTAAAAGAGCCGATCAGCAGCGGCGAGCTCTACCAGTTCCTGACGGAATTGGAATCCTCTCCCCGACATTCGCAGCGCACACATTAAACGGCGCGGTCGGCGCGGCAAGGAAGAAGCGCAATGCCTGAAAGTGATCTTCTCCTTCCTCCGACTCAGTTCCCGATCCTCGGCAACAGCGGGGCGGTCGGATTATTCAGCCTGCTTCATATCGCCCTGGCCGGTCTCACGGCGGGGTTTATCGTCCTGGCTCCGGCGCTGGAATACCTGGGGATCAAAGACCCCTTCTACACCCGGCTCGGCCGGTCGCTGGTCCGGTTTGTCGCGGTGGTCTTCAGTGTCAGTGCTGTTTTCGCCGTCGTCATGGTCGAGCTGTTCATCGGGCTTTTTCCGGTGTCGACGGTCTATATTTTTCAACGGTTCAAGCCGGTCGTTTATATCGGAGCCGTCGTTTTCCTCCTTCACATCTGGTTTTTTTATACCTATTGGTATCGATGGGAAAAAACGAGGGCAAAAAGCATCCGGCGGCATATCGCACTCGGCGCCGCGGCGGCCGTTTTGATTCTGATGTGGGGCGCGCTCCTCGACGGCATCGGCTCTTCGATGCTGACGCCGGGCGAGGGGGACATGGGGGGCCCGGGGAGATCGGATTTTATCCGGCTCACCTTTCTGACGAACCCGACCTGGGCGCCGTTGATGCTTCACCGGTTCCTCGGCGTCCTGATCATTTCCTTCTATGCGATCGCCCTGTACGGCGGCTTGCAGTTGCTCTGGAGAAAACCCAAAGGGGAAGAAGAGGCCTATTATACGCGGGTCATGCACTTGGGGATGGTGATCGGAACCGGTCTGCTCCTGATTCAGCCGATCGCGGGGATGCTCTATTCGTTTCAGATCGGGCGGGCCAATCCGCGGGCCTACGAGCGGATTCTCTTCGAACTGGAGTGGCTGCTGCGGATCCAATTTCTCTTGATCGGACTTCTTTTCTACTTGAGCAACCATTTTTTTCCCAGATCTCCTCCCATCCCCGGCGCTCCCGCATTCTGATCGGAGCGCTCCTTCTGGCGGCTTTCTTCATGATCCTCGCCGCGCAGCAGGTCTGGATCCGGCGGGGGCTGACCCTGGTTCTGATCTTGATGACGCTTTACCATCTCCGCCACGTTCCCCTCCGGGAAACACCGCCGCACCCCCGGGGAGCGTGGCTGGCGATCTCGGTCGGCTTTTGCGCCGTGGCGACTTTTCTGGTGATGGGGGTGATTCGGGAGCAGGCCCGGCGGCCGTATACAGTCTATGGAGAGATCCATCTTGAAGATGAAAAACAACCGGCATCGGAGCTCGCACAACGATGAATCAGACAACGGAAGAGCCGATCGGACGGCGGCATTTCATGGAACGGGCGATCCTTGGGATCTTCGGCGCTTTGGGCCTGATGCTCTCGGCGCCGATCATCGGTTACATCCTCTCGCCGATTTTCCGCGTCCGGGAAGACCTCGCGCAATCGACGCGGTGGGCGCCGATCGCCTCCCTGGCGGAAATGGAGTCGATCGGAGATCTCCCCCGGATGTTTCAGGTCCCCTATTTTGTGAAAGAGGGATGGCGGACGCGGGAGACCTCGCGGCCGCTCTTCGCGGTGAAGAAAGGAGGGAAATTGGTCCTCTTCTCCTCTTTTTGCACCCATCTCGGCTGCCCGACCGGCTGGGACGAGGCGAAGCGGATGATCATCTGCCCCTGCCACGGCGGACTCTACAACAACTTCGGGGAGGTGATCGGCGGCCCCCGCCCCGGAACCTGGCGGCGCTTGAATATAAGGTGGAGAACGGGCTGGTCTATCTGAAAGACCCGGCGAACGTTTACGAAGTCGGATGGAAAGATCCGAGGAAACAGGTGTGAGGTTGCGAATGAGACAATCGCTCCGGGATTGGTTCGATGAGCGGGTGGGGCTCGATATTTTCGAGCGGATGCTTCAGAAGCCGCTCCCGAAGCGGGGGGCCTGGTTTTATACCCTCGGGAGCGCCACCTTGTCTTTGATCACGATTCAGTTCGTCACCGGCGCCTTCTTGATGTTCTACTACGTCCCCGACGGGGAATACGCCGAGCAGTCGATCCGGTACATCACGGAGCAGGTGAGCTACGGCTGGTATCTGCGGAGCATGCACCGGTGGTCGGCGAACCTTCTCTTCATCGTGATCGGACTTCACATGTTCCGCGTCTTCGTGAGCGGCTCGTTCAAGCGGCCGCGGGAGATGACCTGGGTGATCGGGGCGTTGATCTTTTTGACGGTGATCGGCATCGGCTTGACCGGCGGGCTTTTGCCGTGGGACGACAACGCCCATTGGATCGGAACGGTCTTCGGGAACACCCTCTCCTACTTTCCCCTGATCGGCCCCTTTCTTCGCAGCGCGCTCCTGGGAGGAGAACATGTCGGGACCCTCACATTGACCCGGTTCTACGCCCTGCACGTTTGGGTTCTCCCGCTGGTCCTCGGAATGTTGATTACATTGCACCTCTACCTGATCAGGAAGCACGGCCTCTTCGGGTCGGTCATCGAGTACCGCGATCAGATCGCGGCGCTGACGGCGAAGGGGGTCCCGCGGGAATCGATCATCGTGACGAAGATGACCCCCGACGAGACGGAGCCTTTTTATCCCGCCCAGGTTTTCCGGGACTCGATCGTCGCCTTCGGCCTGATCACCGCCGTTTCGCTTTTTTCGATTCTCTTCCCCTTCTCCCCTTACCGGGGCGAAGAGCCGCCGCCGACCGAGATCATTCCCCGACCGGAGTGGTTTTTCTGGTCGGTGGACGAATGGCTGATGTTCTTTCCGGGGCGGTTGATCCCGATCGGGCTGATTCTCGTCACCCTCTTTTTTCTTTTTCTCCCCCTCGTTCCGTTTGTCGAGCGCCACCCGGAGGTCAGCCCCATCCGAAGGCCGGTCCCGACGATCATCGGAACGTGGGTCTATCTTTTTATCATCTTCCTCGCCCTGATGGCGGGGGCGCGGATTTTCAACTATTGACGCAACAGGAGGATCGGGATGGAGGAGTCGTTGCTCGTAAGCCGATGGGCGATCGCGGTCACCGCGTCGTTTCACTCCCTCTTCGCCACCTTCATCGTCGGGGGGATGCTCTTGGGCGCCACGGCCGAATCGGTCGGGGTGCTCACCCATGAGCCGCGCTACGAGCGGCTCTCCCATTCGATCGCCCGCACCCTGGTGTTGATGAGCGCGACGGTGGCGTTTTTGGGGGTGATCCTCGTTTTCTTGCTGACGATCCTCTGGCCGGCCTTCTGGACCCTTCTTTTTCGGATCATGTTCTGGCCGCTGATCTTCGAAGCATCGATGTTCTTGGGCGAGGCCGCCTGTCTCTATCCCTGGTATTACAGCTGGGGGAAGTGGCCGCGGAAGACCCATCTGTTCATCGCCTGGCTGGGTGCGACCTTCGGGGTGATCGCGATGGTGATGATCGACATCGTCGGCTCTTTCCTGCTGACCCCCGGCCCGGTCGAGCCGTTTCTCAAACGGGCCATCAACCCGACGATGGTTCAACTGACCCTTCATCGGTTCGCCGGAAATCTGTCGTGGTTCGGCTTCGGCATCGCCGCGCTTTCGGCCATCCGTTATTTGCGGACGAAAGATCCGGAAGAGCGAGCCTATCATGAATGGGTCGGCGCCTTTTCGGTGATTGTCGGGTTCGGATTTCTTCTTCTGATGCCGATCATCGGGTTTTCCTATCTGAAAGCGGTCCGCTTCGCCTCCGAGGGGGCGTTCAGCCGGCTGATGCTCGGCGAGAAATCGTGGATCTTCGTTCTCCAGGTCCTCCTGATCAATGTTCTCTTTATCGCCGGAACCTGGTACATGTTCCGGATGGCCTATTTTCGATACAAAGAAAACCCCCATTTCAAGCGGTACCGGCTGATCACCTTCATCGTGATGGGCATCGCGGCGATCGTTTTCGTGATGCCCTACCAGATCCGCTACATTCCCTTCGCCGAGTACTTCACCTCGGCCGCGGTGAATCCCCTGGGAAAGATGCAGCCGCATAAATACATTGCGATGGGGGTCCTGATCGGATTGGGAATCCTCAATTACGGCTTCTATCTCAGCGCCCTGCGCTTCAAGTCGGAGTGGGGGGAGGCGGCCGTTTCCCTCAAGCGCTTCTGATCGTCCTCGGACTCTTTACGATCTTCTCGATGATCAACATGGGTTATGCCCGGGAGAACGCGCGATATCCCTATCTAATCTACGGCAAAATGACGATGGAAGATGAAAGAGAGATCGGCTTGGGAGGGGCCGTTCGATGCGCGAAGCTCCCGACCGTCAAAAAAAGAGCCCCGACGATCGGAATGATCCGAACCCTCGGGGCTCTGAAGAATGAGGAGACGCTGATTACCCGGCCGGCGGTTCCATCGGCCCCCCTTCCTCTTGCGGGGTCACCTCGATCGCGTTGAGGACCACGACCAGGTCGATCTGGTCCCCCTCTTCGATTTGATCCAGCTGGCCTCTCGCCCCTTCCTCAACGGTAAAGATATTCACCATCCCCTCCAGGGTCCGAACAGCAATCAATCCGGTCGCCGGATCGACATCGAGCACCTCTCCCGAAACCGTTCCTCGCGTCGGGGTCATCGGCGTTCCACCCGGGGCCGGCCCTTCCTCCGATTCCATCCCCGGCTGCTCCGATTCCATCCCCGGATCGGGCTGCTGTTGATTCAGATCCCGCCCCGGTTGACCCTGCTCATCCGGCTGCGCCATTTGCGCAACGGTCGGAATCGGCCCCGTCAGAGCGAAGAGACCGATCATCATCAATCCAAGTAGCGCTAAAAATATTTTTTTCATCACCCATCTCTCCTTATCGATCAATGCAAACCCCGGGGCCGCATTACCTCGGACCGCCGGGGTTCGTTCAAAAGATTATGCGCGTCGCCGATGATCGGAAAACAGCGACACTGATTATCGGGTCATCTTATCGGGTCATTGGCGGCTGTTCCATCGATCCCCCTTGTGTTCCTTGTTGGGGGGTCGCGCGAAGGGTCATCACCAGATCAACCTGATCTCCTTTTTTGATCTGATTGAGTTGGCCTTTCGCCCCTTCCTCGACCATGAATCGGTTGGTCACCCCTTCCTCCGTTTTAATCTCAATCGTCCCGGTCTGTTGATTGATGCTGACGACCTCGCCGGAGAGTTTTCCCTGCGTGAGGGTCACCCCGCCGCCGGGAGCCGCCCCTCTTCCCTCTTCAAATTCCAGATCGGACGGCGGTTGCTGTTGATTGAGATCACGCTCCGATTGTTGCTGATCGGGTTGCGTCATTTGCCCATGAGACGTGATCGGTCCCATGACGAGCATTCCTATCAATAATCCAAATAGGACGAAGAATCCTTTTTTCATCACAATACCTCCCTTGCTTACAAATAAAAACCCGAACGGCCTTCCTACCGCCCGACGGGTCCGGCTAAAACAGTCGATATGGTTCGCTCTCTTGACGATCGGTCCGGGTCTGGCCTTGATTGCTGATCGGCTCGATCATTTCCGTCCGCAGACCCGATAGGGGCCACCTCTTCCGAGAGCGTCCTGCCCTCTTGTCCAACAACCGGTTGACGCTCCGAAACGCTCCCGCGCGGCCGGGTCGCTCCGATCGCGCTTCGGCTCTTCTTCTGATCTTGCTTCTCTTGCTGCGCGTGCTCGACGTGAGCCAAGGCGGTAAGCGCCATGACCAAAAAGAATGTGATGGCAAATAAAGTCCCAAAAGCGGGTAGATATTTCTTGATCATCCTCAACATTTTCATCTCCATAGGATTCGCGATATAACGTGATCTGATTGAGCTTCGTCCGGGCAGAGGTGATATGCCTATTGATATCCATCAGAAAGATAAGATAGCAAGAAAAGTGCCTTTTTAAAGGAGAACGGAGCACTTCCACTTGATTAAAAATGAATCGATTCGGGCGCCCCGATTTCCCTTTGTAAAAAAGCTTGCACAGATGAACGAAGCGATCACGGAAGAACGGGGGTTTTTATACATTTCCAGATCACCCTGTGGCGGATCTCTCGGAAGGGATCGGACGCGTCTAGCGGGAACGCCCGGGCCTTCTCCTTTTTCATGAAGATCTTCCGGCTTTGGGATAACCTCCTCTGGTACAGATATTGCTCCGCTATGAATTAGGATTTTTTAGCAGATCATCGGAAAACAAGATCTCATCGGCGATGATCGAGATTTATTTCATCGGGAGCGAAGGATGACTCTGAAGAAAGAGGGGCTCCTCTCAACAGACGATCAGGAGATTCGCGCGCGCATCTTAAACAGCCTGAAGCGCAGCGCCGTGATCGAATTCCCCCCGACCTTCGGATCGTTGTCTCCGCCGGGGTGGTCCGTCTGGAAGGGTCTGTCCTCCTGCTCGCCGAAAAAGCAATGATCGAAGACGCCGTCCGCTTTACCGAAGGGGTCTTGGCGGTCGAGAACGCGCTTCGAATCGTCCCCTGCTCCGCAAGGAGGTCTGCATGAGACGGATTGCAATCAACGGATTCGGCCGGATCGGCCGCGCCTTTTTAAGAATCGCCCTCCAAAGAGAGGAGAACGATTTGGAGGTCGTCGCCGTGAACGACATCTCCGATCCGGAGAGCCTCGCCTACGCGTTTAAATACGATTCGGTTCACGGAAAATGGAAACATCCCTTCGAGGTGGAGCGGAACCATTTTGTCGCGGATGGGAAGAAAATTGCCGTGCTCAGCGAGGCCGATCCCTCCCGGCTTCCCTGGAAAGAGTGGGACGTGGAAGGGGTGGTTGAATGCTCCGGGAAATTTACGAACCGAGAGGGGGCCTTGAAACATCTGCAAGCCGGCGCCCGGAAGGTGCTTGTTTCCGCCCCCGCCCGCGACGCCGATCTGACAATCACGATGGGGGTCAACGAGGATCGATACGACCCCCGGCGCCATCACATCGTGTCGAACGCCTCCTGCACGACCAACTGCATCGCCCCCGTCGCCAAGGTGCTGAACGACGCCTTTACGATCGAGCATGCCCTGATGAACACGGTCCATGCCTATACTTCTTCCCAGGTCCTCCTCGACCGCCCGAAGAAAAAAGACAAACGAAGAGGCCGGGCCGCGGCCCTTTCCCTCATCCCGACCACCACCGGGGCCGCGATCGCGGCGACCCAGGCCCTTCCGGAGCTGGCGGGGAAAATCAACGGGATGGCGATCCGCGCCCCGATCCCGGACGTTTCGATCCTCGATCTGGTGGCCCAGACGCGGGAGCCGGTCGATGTGGAGAAGATCGTCGGGGCCTTCCGGAAGGCGGAGCAGAACCCCCGCCTCGCCCCGATTTTGCAAGTTTCCGAAGAGGAGCTGGTCTCGATCGACTACATCGGCTCCCCCTACTCCGCCGTGATCGACGCGCCGTCGACGATGGTCGTCGGCGAGCACCTGCTCCGGGTCCTCGCCTGGTACGACAACGAATGGGGCTTCTCGAACCGTCTTGTCGATGTGACGAAACTTTTATAGCCCGAAGGAGAGAACGCGATGACTCTGAAAGAGATGCCGAACGCGAAGTGCAGGAAGATAGAGCCCGAGCGAGAAACCTCCTGCCTCAATCGGGGCGGGGGACGCTACTTCATTATCCACCGGGTCAGCCAGTTCGCAAAGCGAAACCCGAACAAAGAGATGCAGAAGCGGCTCAAAGAGATTGACCGGCTGGAAAGATACAGAGGATGATATATACGGCGCCGGCCCGAAAGCGGGCCGGCCGCCGACTCAAAGTCTTTGAACTCGCGGTATCGGAAGGAGACCCCTATTCAACCCCTTGCCGGAGAAGCGTTTGCAACATCCTTTGCGAGCATCCCCATCCGGATACATATCAGCCATTCCTTAAACAGACGCCACACCCTTAGCAACCCTGTGATAGACTCTTCGCGCGAGCCCCCTTCGGATACTTTCCCGCCACCTTCCACGCCCCATTCTCCCATCCGTCTCAATCGCGCCGGCGCGGTCACCTCCACCTGCGCCCCGGAGTGTCCGCTCATGGCAGGTCTCGGAGAGGGCGTCGGCGATCTGTCGAAGGGTCACCCGCCCGTTCGACTCCAGCAGCTTGAGAATCGTCCATTGGCGGATCGGCTGATCGGCGCGCATGCGGTTTTTACTCAGAGGATGATGGGCAATGGCGGCACGGTATCGAAACGGATTTAAAAAGGCAACCGGAAATTCCGGCGGTCGGGCAGGCCTCCGCCCCGATCGGCTTGAATCGTCTCTCCGGAAAATCTTACAATAAGAAGAAGGTTCTTCGGAAGGAGTATTGCATGAATGCATGGATGAAGATGAAGGAGGATATCACCCGGGAGATGCGGGGGGAAATTCCCCGCGTCAAACGGCGGCCGGGATCGGTCTCCGAAAAGCGGACCACTTGGCGCAGATCGGAAAGCTGCGCTACCAGATTTTTTTGTTCGAACAAAAGGCGGAGAAAAATTTCTCCGAGATCGGCGAGCGGATCTTCGAGCTCGCCGAGGCGAACGGCGCGAAGAACCCGGTCTCCGATCCGACGATCAAGAAAAAACTGGCGGATGCGAAAAAGATCGAACGAAAGCTCAAATCACTCCATGACAAAATGGCCCAGCTCCGCGAAAGAGCCGCCTAAAGGACCAGGGTGTAGCGTATAGGGGGTAGGGTGTAGGGTAAAGGGAACTGCCCCCAAAACCTACCCCCTACCCCCACCCCCTACCCCCTACACCCTCTCTCTTATATATGCAGTCCTTCCGGAATCGGCGCGCCCCTCTCGAATCGATCCCCGGCGAGGGGGGCGAGATCGATCGTCCGATAACGTCCTTCGACAATCAACTCCGCCAGCGCCTGGCCGGTGGCGTACGACTGCATCACCCCCCGGCCTGAAAAAGAATGGGCCTCGAAAACCCCCGCCAGGCCGGCCGCCGCGCCGATGATGGCGCTTTTGTCGGGGGAGACTTCATAAAGCCCGGCCCACCCGCTCACATACTTCAACTTTTCAAACCGGCTCCCCCGCTCCCAGAGCCGGGGCCAGATCTCCTGTAAAAAGAAGTCGTATCCCTCGTCCTCGAAACGATACCCTTTCGGCTCGGTCGGAACCGAGTATCCCGCCAAAAGGTTGTTCGCCTCGGCATGGAAATAAAGGCCGGTCGTATCGACGATCATTCCGAAGGGAGTCAGATCGACCTCCCGGCTGTGGGCGACGGAGACCTGGCGCCGGACCGGAGCGGAAGGGATCTCTTTTCCATAAAGCCGGGCGAGCCGGGGCGCCCACGGCCCGGCCGCGTTCACCACGATGCGCGCCGAGATCGTTTGGGTCGCGCTCCCCTCCGGGAGGGTCCCCTCTGTGAGGAACGGCGTCACCTCTTCTTGGGATCGGATCTCGCGCAGGAGGAGGCTGTCGATCCGCCCCTGCGCCATGGCAATCCGCTCCACGGCATGGCGGTCGATCCAGGCGACCCCCCGCTCCGACGCGATCCGGCGATAATGTAGTTTTAAGAGATTCGGGTTGATCAGGCCGTCGCGGGGGAAAAGGTCGCCGCCTCCACCCCTTCCAACCGATCGAGGAAAGGATATCGGGCTTGAACCTCGGACGGGGTCCACTCCTCCACCGGAACCCCCCACCGCCGCTGCGCCGCCAACCGCTCGGCGGCCCGCCGCCACTGCTCCGGATTGTAGAGCCAGAGGTAACCTTTCTGTTGAAACCCGACCTCGGCCGCCACCGTCTCGTAATAGGCGATCGATCGCCTTCCCAATTCGATGTTGATCGGCTGCTCCCAGGTGGCGCGAACCCCGCCGGCATTCCGCTCGGTCGAACCCCACGTCCCGGAGAGGTCGATATCGACCACGCCGATCCGGCCGCCCCCCCGTTCCGAGAGGGCCATTGCAATGCTGCTCCCGATAATCCCGCCCCCCACGATCAAAATATCGAATGGCTCCAAAGCGCTCTCCCGATGAATCAGATCTGCTTCCCGTCTCCGACCATTATATCCAAATTCGGTCGGATCACCAATCTCGGAGACGAATGATCAACGGTACTTGGGTGCTGTACTTGGGCACCGCACTTGCACATTACAAGAGACCAATGTGTGCGGGAGTGCTTCAGATCACAAAAGAAAGAGCGCAGCGGCCGCTTCCATCGGCGGCCCCTCTCAGCGCGCGTCTGATTTCTGAACCGGGTTGTAAACGTTTCGCACTTTTTTTCATTTTGGCCCACTTGCACTCCTCCGGGAGCGCAGGGAAGCCCAAGGGGAGCCCCCCCACCGGATCCCCCCCAAGTCCGGCCGTTCGTTCAACGAACCCGGGGGGGTCTCTCCTTGCAAGTCTTAAACAAGAAATAAATCTTCTTCCCTCACGGCTCCCGCCCAGCGCCTCACCTGTTCTCTCCTTCATCCCTTGACCTTTTAAAACGATCCGCTATAATCTCAATCGCATCGGATGGAAGCCGGTCCGGCGTGGGATCGGATTGAAAACCCAAGGAGGCAAGGACCGCTCTGATTTCTTTTCTACACCCTGATCGTGAGCCGCGCAGAGGCCGTCAGGCCGGGTTCTCCCTGCTGGAGTTGATGATCACCATGGTCATCATCTTCGTCCTTGCGATGATGGCGCTTCCCCTTTCAAAAAATATCGCTAAGCGGGCTAAAGAGACGGAGCTGAAACAACGTCTCCAAATCCTCCGGAAAGCAATCGACGATTTCAATCGCGACTGGAACCGGGACGGGGACAACCTTCTGGGGAGCTCTGCAAGCAGAACAAACTCACCTGCAAAGAGGTGAGCAGCCCCTTCGGATACCCCAAGAAATTGGAGCTCCTCCTAGAGTGGAGCTGACGGGAGAGGTCGAGACGACCACCCGGCGCTATCTCCGGAAGCCCTTTCCCGATCCGATGACCGAATCGGGCGAGTGGGGATTGCGCTGTTATACCGATCCCCCCGATTCCGACACCTGGTGCGAAGACGATGTCTACGATATCTATACGACAAGTAATGAAACCGCCATCGATGAAACCAAATACCGCGATTGGTAACGGGCGGGAGCGCCGACGGACCGCGTGAAGAGGCATACCCTTTTTCTCAGGCGGTTCTTCCTCTTTGTCCTTCTCTCCGGATGTATTCCCCTTCCGCTCACCCCTCCCAAATTCGATCCCTCGCTGACATGGAAGACATTCGAGACCCCCCATTTCTCGATTCACTTTCATCAGGGGGAAGAGCGGGCCGCCGAAGAGGCGGCGCGCCATGCGGAGGAGGCCCACACCCGTTTGACGCAGCGGCTGCATTGGACCCCTTCCGGAAAAACACAGCTGGTGTTGATCGACCACGCCGACCGGGTCCAGGGAGAGGCGACCCCTTTTCCCTATAATACGATCTACATCAACCCTTATCCCCCCGCCGCCGGAATCCTCACCCCCATCCGGTATCGGAATTGGCTCCGGGCGATTATTTTTCATGAATACACCCACATCGTCCAGCTCGATCAGGCGCATCGACTCCCCAAGGTGTTCCGGTATATTTTCGGCCGCGCCATTCTGCCGAACGTCTGGCAGCCCCTCTGGCTGCTTGAAGGACTGGCGACATACGAGGAGAGCGAGGCCGGAACGACCGACCGGTCCGACGGGACCTTCTCGGAAATGCTCCTTCGAACCGCCGTTCTGGAAGATCGATTCAAATCGATCGATCAGGCGCATCTTCCAGACAGCTGGCCCGCCGGAATGACCCCTTATTACTACGGGGCCGCCTTTCATCGCTTCCTGCGCGAGCGCTATGGAGAGGAGAAGATCGCCGAGTGGAGCAACCGGTACAGCGGCCGCCTCATTCCCTTTTTCGTCGAAAGCAACGCGGAGGATGTCTTCGGCAGGCGCCTCGGTGCGCTCTGGTGGGAGTGGAGAGATTCACTTCAGGAAAAATATCGCCGGGAAGCCGCGCGTTTGAAGGAAGAGGGGATCACGACCCCTCGCCCCCTGAGCCGTTCGGACTTTTGGAAGCTCGCTCCCATCCCTTCCCCCGACGGGAGACGGATCGCTTACACCGAGATCAACCGGCGGGAACATCCAAAAATAAAATTTCTCTCTTCCGAAGGGGAATCGACGTGGAATACATCGGATGAGAATTCGATCCGGCGAAACTCCGATGCGGGGCTCTCCTGGTCTCCCGACGGAAAATCGATCGTCTTTTCCCAGATGGAGGTATTCGGAAATTTCTCCACCTATAGCGATCTTTACCGGTTTGATCTGGACGATCGGAAGCTCCAACGGATGACCCGGGGACTGCGCGCAAAAGACCCCGATTTCTCGCCGGACGGACAACGGGTCCTCTTCGTCCGGCAGGAGATCGATCGGAGCGATCTCTGGATCTGGGAAAATGGAGAGAGCCGTCTCCTCCTCGCCGGCGAGCGGGATCAATTCTTCGCTACCCCCCGCTGGTCGCCCGACGGTAAGCGGATGGTCCTCTCCATCTGGAGCGGGGGAAATCAGGACATCGCGCTCTATCGTCTCGAATCGAATCATCTCGAACGGCTGATGGAAGACGCCGCGCTCGACCTCACCCCCGTCTGGGCTCCCGACGGGGAGGCGCTTCTCTTTGTTTCGGACCGGGAAGGGGTCTTCGATATTTTTGCCTACACTCTTTCCGACGGGCAGTTTTATCGGGTCACCCGTCTCCTGGGAGCGGCCTTCACCCCCTTCGTCTCCCCCGATTCGAGGTCGATCTTCTTCTCCTCCTATCATTCGGACGGATTTGAGATTGCGTCGATCCCGTATGATCGATCTTCCTGGAAACCGATCTCCATCGCGGCCGCGGCGCCGGCGGAAGAGGCTTCCCCTGTGAATGCGCCGCCGATCGAGGAGGCCGGCCGGGTCCATTCCTACTTTGAGCCGGCGACCCTTCTCCCCCGGTTCTGGGTCCCCCTCTTTGGGGTCGATGAAGAGGGGCTGACCGTCGGCGCGCTGACCGGCGGGGTCGATCCGCTCGGGAAGGACCGCTACCTTCTCAATCTCTTTTACGGTTCGGAGAGCGACCGGTTCTCCTATCAGATCGATTACTGGAACGATCATTTTACCCCGACCCTTCATTTCCAGTGGCTCGACCGGGCCGACCCCCATTGGGATCTGCTGATCGAGCCGGACGGGGATGAGAAAACCTACTGGGAGCGGAACCGGCGGTTTCGTTTCGAAGCGATCTTTCCTTTCCTCACCTTCGAGCGGCAGTCGTTTATTTCGGTCGGTTATCAGCGGGAGGCGCTCACGTCGTTGACCGATCTCGGCGCATCGCTGGTGATTCCGGAAGAGGGGGTCTTAAGCGGGCTTCGTTTCTCTTGGATCTATAACAGCGCCCATGAATACGGCTTCTCGATCAGCCCGGAAGAGGGGCGGCGTCTCTTCCTCACTCAAGAAATTTTCAGTCGGAAATTCGGGGGAGATTTCAATCGGCGGCGGACGATCGGCGGGTGGCGCGAATATTATAATCTCCCCTGGCCCAACCAGATCGTCGCCGCCCAGCTTTCCGGGGGCTTGCGCGCGGCGATCTCCTCGTTCAGCGGAGTTTTCAGCTCGGCGGGCTGACCGCCCCCTTTGCCGATTTTCAGGAGGAGCCGTTCCTCCTCCGCGGATATCCGGCGCGGGAATTCCGCGGCGAGCGGGCCCTTTCCCTCTCGGTCGAATACCGCTTTCCACTCAGAAACGTCGAGCGGGGATGGGGGACGTTTCCCTTCTTCGTTCGCCGCCTGCACGGAACCGTTTTCGGAGATCTGGGAGATGCCTGGGACGAGGGAGAGGGGGGCCCCTCCTTTAAAAGCGGGGTCGGCGGCAGTCTTGGAACCGATTTTTATCTCGGTTATTATATTCCCGTTCGTCTTCAGGGGGGGGTTGCAAGAGGGCTCAGCGAGGAAGGAATCACACTGGTCTTTATCACCCTGGGAAATGCGTTTTGATGAGAATTAAAACGGCGGCGCCGAATCGGGCGGATTGAGTCTGGATGACGAAGGGGGGGACGACGGGGTTGCAGGAGGGACCGGCGCTTTCGACGGCGGCGGGTTGTGAATCGCCTGCTGCGGATTGTACTCGAAGAGCCACTCCGAGTATTTCTTCTTTCCCTCGAAGCTTTTCAGCTCTTCCGGAAAATTTCCGATCTTGAGGGGGGTCTCTTCGCTGGCGCTGCGAACCCCCTTCACCCGGCCGCTTCCGTCCCGGAGGAGAACCCACTCCCCCCGGTGACCGGGTCGAGATAAATCTTCCTCAAATAACGCCGGATTCCCGGAGAGCCGGGATCTTTGATCAAATCCTCGAGCGTCCGGGGATACTGTGAAAAACCGGCCCGGCTGGTTCGATAATAGAGCTCGATCCCCCGCCGGATCGCCTGGCCCCGGAACAACAGCTCCGTTTCCTTCTCCCGCTTGGCGACCGTGGTCAACTGCCGGGCGGCGGTGCCAATCATCGTTCCGATCAGGACGATCGAAAACATCACCGTCAAAAAAGTAAAACCGTCTTGACTGGGTCGAAACGAACCGGAGCGGCTTGCCGCGATCACCGGGTCCTCCGATAGATCCCGGTCGCCACCGTGCCGGCATAGACGATACTGTTCTGCTGCGGATCGGCCAGAATCGCATAAATAGGGGAAGCCATCCCGTCATCGAGAGGACTCCAGTGGACCCCCTCGTTGAGGCTCTTAAAAACGCCGGCGTCGGTGCCGGCGTACATCCCCGATCCGAACGGAGACAGGGCCGGGTCGAAGGTAATGACGTGAACACGAATCCCGTTCAAATCGGAAACTCCATTCCAGCTCGCGCCGCCGTCGCTGCTCTTGAAGAGTCCGGCCGTCGTTCCGGCAAAGAGCACCGACGGAAATTCCGGATGAACGGCAAGGGCAAAAACGCTCCGGGCGGAGAGGTCGTCCCCCCCGCTGGGATTCTCCTCCGTGACACGGACCCATACGTCGGAGCCGTCGTCGACCACCTTAAAAATACCGTTCTGAAACATCCCGGCAAAAAGGGTCGGCGGACTTCCCGGAAGAATCGCCAGACTGTGGACGCCGCCGGTCGGCAATGTCGCGCTTACATCGGTATTCATCGGCGACCAGGTAAGATGCCCGTCCGATCCGACCGTCCCCCGGAACACCCCGCCGCCGGAGGTTCCGGCGTAGAGCCGCGTCGGATCGCCCGGATCGACGATCAAGCTGCTGACGAACTTCGTAATCTGCTGGGCAGGCTGGCTGGCCGGGCCGTTCTCTTCCCGCCAGCTGGCGCCGCCGTCGAGACTTTTATAGATGCCGTCGCCGGAGAGCGCGGCATAGAGGATTCCCGGCTGATCGGGGTGAGAGGCCAACGCCTGAACCTCCCGGGAGGCGAGCCGCGTGTTCACGGCGGTCCAAGCCCTTCCCTGATTCACACTCTTGAAGACCCCTGCGGAGCCGCCGGCGTACAAGATATTTCCGGAAGTAGAAATCATCGATTTGATCGATGCGTCTGGAAGGGGGTTCGAGACGTTCTCCAGACTTCCGAGGTCGATCGCCGTCCACTGGCCTCCCCCGTCGGTGCTCTTAAACAATGTCCCCACCCCTCCCGCATAAAGAAGACTTTGATTTTGAGGATGAATCAGAATAGCCCGGATATCGGTCGTCGTCAACCCCTGGTTGATCGTCGACCATGCGGCTCCTCCATCGGTGCTTTTGAAGATCCCGCCGGTCGCGCTGGTCGCATAGAGGATCCGGAAATCGCTTGGATCGATCATAATCGATGTCACCGATTCCATGGACGGAGCGCCGATGGAAACCCAGCTGCCCGTTCCATCGGCGCTCCCCTGATAGATCCCCTCCGGCGTCCCGGCGTAGAGAATACCCCTCGGCCCGTCGAGAGTCAAACTCAGAATCCCCAACCCGGTCAGACCGGTGTTATTTAAAACCCAGTGATCGCCGCCGTCTCCGCTGCGATACACCCCTCCCCGCGTTCCCGCATAAAGGGTCGGGAGGCTGGTGTGCGACACGGTCGGGTCGATCAACAGGGCGGAGAGATCGAGGCCGTCTCCGGTCCCAAGACCGGTATTGCTTGCTTTGCGAAACTCACCGGCCGGCCCGCTGGAAAAGACCCCTCCCCCGCCGGTTCCGACATAAAGGGCGGTCATTCGCGCGGGGGTGGCCGACACTTCCGGAGAAGGAGTCGTCGGATTCCCGTTTTGCGTTACAACATAGTAATAGGTGGTCCCGTTGGAGATATTGTTCGTATCGGTAAAGGAGGTCCCGGTGATCCCATCTTCGATCAGATTCAACGGATCTGTAACATCAACGCCTGCGACTACATCACGATAGATGCTATATGTCCCGGCGCCGGAGACGGTTCCCCACCGAATCGTATTCTGGCCGTCTCCCACCGTCACCTTGGTTGCGCTGGGGGAGGATTCTGGCCGGTCACGTTTTCCGGAACGGCTGAAACCATCGCCGAGGGGGTCGTTTCTTCTCCGTTCACAACGGCGATCACGGCATAATAGTAGGGGATTCCATTCGTCAGGCCGGTATGGACATAACTGAGCGCCACCGGATCGGGCCGATCGAGCAGGGTCCAGGTGGCGGTATCGAATGAAGGAGGGGTCGTGCAGCCGGGGCAGGCCCGGAAATAGAGTTTGTAAGCGGTGGCATTGGGGACTGCATTCCAGCTCAATGAATTGCTCGCATTTCCGGCGCTCACATCCATGTTGCTCGGCGGGGCATAGGGATTGAAGACCGCCGCGTAGGCGGTGTTCTGGACCAGACCCGACCCGATGATTTGCCAGGAAGCGCCGCCGTCCTCGGTCTTGAAGAGCTCTCCCCCCGCCAAAGCGGCGTAAATCTTCAGCGGATTGATCGGATCGACGATCAGGGAGCGGACCGGCTGTCCCGGAAGGCCCCGGTTGGCGGCGCTCCAGGTGGCGCCTCCGTCGGTCGTTTTATAGACGCTGACCGTGGAACTGGCGGCATAAATGACGTTTGGATTGGTCGGATCGGCCGCCAAGGCGTAGAAAATCCCCTTGGATAAGTCGCTTGTGTCGCTCCAACCGGTCGGTTCCGGCGACTCGCGCGGGCCGGTGTTTCGGGGATCGTTGCTGCAACCTGCCAAGAGCGCGAAAAGAAAAGAGGAAAAAAATACCGCTCTGCCATCCTTTTTTCATCATTATCCCTAGAAATACTCATCAAAAGGATAGTCGAAGAGTCCAGTACTGTCAACGCGTTCGGCCTCGACTTGACTTGCCTCCCCCCTTTCCTTAGAATGAAGCAACATTTCTGGAGCTTGGCGGATGAAACGAGAAAAATCGGCGGCCCTCTTTCAAGAGGCGGAGAAGCGGATTCCGGGCGGGGTCAACTCGCCGGTTCGGGCCTTTAAATCGGTCGGCGGAAACCCCCTCTTTATTAAAAAAGCGAAAGGAAGCAAGATCGTCGATGCGGATGGAAACCGCTTCATCGACTATGTCCTTTCGTGGGGCCCGATGATCGTCGGCCATGCGCATCCCGAGGTGGTCGGCGCGGTGCAGCAGGCGGCGGCCCGGGGCCCCAGCTTCGGCGCGCCGACGGCGCTGGAAACCCAGCTCGCGCGGCGGGTGTGCCAGCTCATGCCGTCGATCGAGAAGGTGCGCTTCGTCAACTCCGGCACCGAGGCCACCATGAGCGCCATCCGGCTGGCGCGCGGGGCCACGGGGCGCGACAAGATCTTGAAGTTCGAGGGCTGCTATCACGGCCACGCCGACAGCCTGCTGGTCAAGGCCGGTTCCGGCGCCCTGACGCTGGGCGTGCCGACCTCTCCTGGGGTTCCCGCGGCCTTGGCGGCGCAGACGCTGACCCTGCGCTACAACGACCTGTCCACCGTGCGCGACGCCTTTGCGCAATGGGGCCCGGAGATCGCGGCGGTGATCGTCGAGCCGGTGGCGGGCAACATGAACGTTGCTCGCCGGCCGATGGTATTCCTGGCGGGCTTGCGCGCGCTGTGCGACGCGCAGGGCAGCGTGCTGATCTTCGATGAGGTGATGACGGGCTTTCGGGTGGCGCTGGGCGGGGCGCAGGCGCGCTATGGCGTGCGGCCCGACCTCACCACGCTGGGCAAGGTCATCGGCGGCGGCATGCCGGTCGGCGCCTTCGGCGGTCGGGCCGATCTGATGGACCAACTCGCCCCGGACGGCCCGGTCTATCAGGCGGGCACGCTGTCCGGCAATCCCTTGGCCATGACGGCGGGGCTGGCCACCCTTTCCCTGTTGAAAGATTTGAGCGTGTATGAAAAACTCGAACGCCGCGCCGCCGATCTGGCCGAGGGGCTCGCCGACGCCGCCCGGAAGGCTAAGATCTCCGTTCAAATCAACCGGGTCGCCTCCCAGATGACCCTTTTCTTCAACAGTAACAAGGTCGCCGACTACACGACCGCCCTCCAGTCGGACCGTGACCGCTTCTCGAAGTTCTTCCTCGCCCTTCTGGAACAGGGGGTTTATCTCCCCCTTCTCAATTCGAGGCCTTCTTCCTTTCAACGGCCCACAGTCCATCCGATATTGAGCAGACCGTTGCGGCGGCCTACCGGGCGTTCAAAAAGCTCTAATGACGACGCAGCCCCGCCCGTCTCCCCCTCCGTTCGACCGCGAACAATTTCTGACGCGGAGCAATCAGGCGCTTCACCGGATTGAACGAAACGGGCTGATTATTCTGGCGGTGATCGGACTGGTGACCCTTCTTTTCTTCGGTGCGTTCGGGGCGTCGATGATGATCGGCGGGGTTCTGGGGATGTTTAACTTTCGAAGCCTCCACCGGATGTTCCAGCGAAGACTGATCGATCCCTCCCGCCGGCATAAAGAACAGCTGGTCTACAGCGGAAAGGTCTTCTTGATTGTCGGTCTTTTCTTCTACATCATCCAGTGGAAGGAGATCAGCGTCGCCGGCATCCTCATCGGCTTTTTTTTAATCACCAGCTCGGTCTACTTGGAGACGCTGCGAAGGTAGGGGCGAGGCATGCCTCGCCCCTACGCGGATCATTTTTTAAGAAACGCAGAGATCAGGTCGATCGGGACCGGGAAGAGAATCGTCGAGTTTTTCTCCGCGGCGATCTCGGTTAATGTCTGCAAATAGCGAAGCTGCAGGGTGGCCGGCTCTGTGCTGATGATTCGGGCCGCATCCGCCAGTTTCTGCGCCGCTTCAAACTCTCCTTGGGCATGGATCACCTTGGCTCGCCGCTCCCGCTCCGCCTCGGCCTGCCGCGCAATGGCTCGGAGCATCTCCTGGGGAAGATCGGCGTTCTTGACCTCCACCGTCGACACCTTGATCCCCCACGGTTCCGTCTGCTGATCGATGACCACCTGCAGTTGTGCGTTGATCTCTTCCCGTTTGGAAAGAAGGTCGTCCAGCTGGCTCTGACCGAGGACGCTCCGCAGCGTCGTCTGAGAAATTTGAGAGGTGGCATAAAGGAAATTCTCCACCTCCAGGATCGCCTTCGGCGCATCGACCACGCGGAAATAGATCACGGCGTTCACCTTCACCGAAACGTTGTCCCGGGTGATGATATCCTGCGCCGGAACATCCATCGTCACGGTTCGAAGGCTGACCCGCTCCATTTTATCCAAAAAGGGGATCAAGATGATCAGCCCCGGCCCGTTCCCGCCGTAGAGGGCCCCCTCTTTCGAGTACCGTCCCAGACGAAAGACGACCGCCCGTTCGTACTCCTTGAGAATTCTCACGCCGTTGATCAGGATGAAAAAGATCAGCAACAACAGGGCGACCACCGGAAAGGTCAATGGCATTTCATCCTCCTTATTTTTTGATTTTCCGCACGCGCAATTTCAACCCGATAACCTCCATCACCGCCACCTCTTCTCCCTTCGCGATCGGCTCGTCGCCCTCCGCCTGCCAGATCTCCCCGTGGACGCGAACCATCCCGCGCGGCGCAAGATCGGCGATCGCCACGCCGATTTCTCCGACCATCCCCTCTTTTCCGGTCACCGTGCCGCCGCGCTGCGCGCGCCAGGCGGCGCGAATGAAGACGAGCGAGAAGAGAAGGATGACCGCCACCGTCGAAAAAATCACAGCCGGTGAAATACGCAGGGCGGGAAGATCGGTGTCCATCAACATCAGCGAGCCGAAGAGCAGCGCGGTGATTCCCCCCAGTCCCAGAAGCCCGAAACTCGGGACGAAGGCCTCCGCAACAAAAAGAACGACGGCGAGCAGAATCAATAGAAGCCCGGCATCGTTGATCGGCAAGGTCTGGAAGGAATAAAAGGCGAGGATCAACGAAATCGCGCCGACCACGCCGGGAAAGATCGCACCCGGGCTGTAAAGCTCCGCAATCAGGCCGGTAATGCCGACTAGCATCAAGATGTAGGCGACATTCGGATCGGAGATCGCCTTCAAGATTCGAAGCCGCAGGCTGATTGGGTTCTTGACCACTTCGGCGTTCTCGGTCGAGAGGGTCTGCTTCCCCCGGGAGGTCGCGACCGTCCGGCCGTCTATTTTTTTGAGGAGATCCGAAAGATCGTCCGCGACAAGATCGACGATGTTCAATTTCACCGCTTCCTGCTCGGTGATGGAGACCGATTCGCGAACCGCTTTTTCGGCCCACTCGGCGTTCCGGCCTCGCCGCTCCGCCAGCGATCGGATATAAGCGGCGGCATCATTCGTGACCTTCTTCTTCATCTCCTCATCCATCTCCCCCCCCATCGCGACCGGGTGGGCCGCGCCGATATTGGTGCCGGGGGCCATCGCCGCGAGATGCGCCGCGAGGGTGATGAAGACCCCCGCCGATCCGGCCCGCCCGCCGCTGGGGGCGACATAAACGACGATCGGGATCTCCGAAGCGACCATCGCTTTGATGATATCCCGCATCGAGGTATCGAGCCCGCCGGGGGTATCGAGCTGGATGATCAACGCCTCGGCGCCGGCTTGCTCGGCCTGCGTGATCGCCGTCGTGAAGAGTTCGGACGACACCGGATTGATGATCCCGTCATAGGTGATCACATGAATCGGCTTCGCCTCGGCCATCAGAGGGAAAAGAGAAATAAAAAAAGAAAAAAGAAAAAGAGAAAAGAGGGATTGACGTAAAGGACGCATGGGATAAATCTTAGTCCTTTGCCGGAGGGGAGTCAAGGAAGGGAATGGGGTGTAGGGGCGAGGCGCCGCCTCGCCCTGAGTAACCGGCGGATCGTCCCGACATGAAAGGAAAAAACGACGCGGGGGAGAACCCCCGCGCGATTATGCTTCGGGAGCGGCCTCTTCCGACTTGATGACTTCGACCTTGACCTGGGCGGTCACGTCGTGATGGACCTTGACGGGAACCATGAACGTCCCGATCTCTTTGATCGGCTTCTCAAGCTGGATCCTTCGTTTGTCGATCTCAAAACCCTGAGCCGCAATGGCGTCGGCGATATCCTTGGAAGTGACCGATCCGAAGAGCTTTCCCTCCTCGCCAACTTGGACCGGAATGGAAACGGAAACGGCGCTGATTTTCTTCGCCTCTTCCTCCGCCGCCATCTTCTCTTTCTTGATCCGGTCGGCGATCACCCTTTTTTCGTGCTCGAGCGATTTGATGTTCTTCGTCGTCGCCAGCGCCGCCATATTCCTCGGAAGGAGAAAATTTCGGGCATAACCGTCCGCCACGTTGACCAGGTCCCCCATTCTTCCCAATTTATCGACATCTTCTCTTAAAATCACTTTCATAAAGCGCTTCTCCCTTCGCCGGATAGATTGCAAGACGAGGCCCGGCGGAGCGCCGGGCCGAATTTTGCTATTTTATTGAAGCGCGGCCGTCTTGTCAACGTCTATATCGATCCGCCTGAGATCCTCCTTGGCGACATCATAGAGGGTCCATCCCTTCTGATTGAGGGTCATCACGATCTGCCGCTTCCGGAGGCTCTGCTCGATATCGATGGAGGAAGGGGGCTCATTAAAGCCGTTATGGAAGTGATAGAGACCGACCACACGCTCCCCGAAGGGGATTTTTCCAAGCGCCTCCTTGAATTGATAAGGGGAGAGAAGATAACGCGACTCGGAAAGGGCCTTGTAAGTATCGATGAAGTTGTCGATGAGGCTCTGCTTGATCTGAGCGGTCAGCCGTTCACTTTTCAGAGCGGAGATCAGATCGCCCCTCCATTTCCGTTCCACACCGACCTTTTCGAACACCTCTTGGGCCTCTTTATCATCGAGGAATGCGATGAACTGCGACACCGAATCCCCTTTTTCTTGAAGCCGGCCGAGATAAACCTCATTCAGAGAGGTGATCTCATAGAGACGGATCGACGGATTTCCCTGCCGGTAGGAGAGGGTCAAGATTCCTCCGAGCTCGCTTTGGGGATGCCGGCGGGAGGCCGCCAGGCGATCGTAAATCTCTTGACCGATCCCCGGAGATTCGAGCGCCACCCTCAAATCGCGGTGGGAAACCTGGTTTAAGTCGAACCGATAAAGATGATGGTCGGCGATCTCATAAAAATGCCCCATCAACGTGTAGGGGAATTCGTGGGTCGCGATTTTGTAGAAGATCGGAATTCCCTGGACGAAGGTCCGGTTTCCTTTATAAAGCCGCTCCAGAGGCGGCTCGGCCGGGTAAATGAACTGGGTCGAAAGTTGAAGATAGCAGATCAGAAGGGGGATCAACCAATAGTCGTTCAGTTTTCGGCGAAGACGATTCGGGAAGGTCCGGCTTCGTCGCTCCCAACCGGACGGGTCTGGGAAGGTTGCGGCATTGTCAGTCATGAGACTTTCCTTTCACGCTTGGCATCGATCGATACGTGGTTGGATCTGAGAGGCCGGCGGCCCGGAAAGCCCGCATCCGCTCCGCGCACTTGTTGCAGTTTCCGCAGTGGACCATTCCCTTCGGCGCGATGCAGGAGAAGGTGAGGGAGAGGGGAAGGGCGCGCCCCCGCTCCAGCACCTCGCGTTTGGTGATCTGCGCATAGGGGGTGATCACCGTCAGCGGGGCCCGGAGGCCTTCCGACAGGGAGGTTTCCATCGTCCTGAAAAAAAGGGGGTGCTGTCGGGGAAAGGATTCCCCTTGAGGATGCCGGAGGCGATAAACGCGATCCCCTGCAGCGCCGCATACACCGACGCTTTCGAGAGAAGAATGATATTTCTTCCCGGAAGGTAGACGGCCGCATCCTCCGATTCAAAGGACGGTATTTTTTTTCCGGTCAAACTCCAATGATCGGGGTAGATATCCCGAAGCGGCAGGTCGACGATCTTAAGGGGGGCGATGGTCTTGGAGGCGATCTTTTTGAGGTAGCGGCGTAGCCAGTGAAGCTCGACCTTCTCCCAGGCGAATCCGTTTCGAATGTAGAAGGGAATCACCGATGTGAACTGAGACGACAGTTCCGACACCAGCACCGCGCTGTCGATCCCGCCGCTGACTAAAGCAAGCACCTTTTCTTCTCTGCCTCTTCCCTTCCGACCTTTCATACCAGCCTGGACTTCCGAGATAGGAGCCGATTCTAACAAAGTGCTTTCATCAAATCAATTCCGAAATTGTATTTCGATCAAATTTTTCTTGCACAATATTGTCCGATACCGACGGAAATCTTGACACCCGGCAAAAAAGAGAAGACCCGATCCCTCCTTGATCTTTTCCGCCCCGCATACTATCATAGCGAAATTCTGCAAACGGGAGCAATACTCGAATGAAACTCAAAGGAAAGACGGTTCTCGTCACCGGCGCCGGCCGCCGGGTCGGGAAATCGATCGCGCTGGCGCTTGCCGAGAAAGGGGCGCGGGTGGCCATCCATTACAATCGCTCCAAAAAGGAAGCCCAGACGGTTGTCAAAGAGATCGAAAAGCGGGGCGGCGCCGCGCATGCCGTTCAGGGAGATCTCGCCAAGGCGCGCGACTGCGGGCGGATCGTTCAGGAGACGGTCAAGGTCCTCGGCCGCCTCGACGTCCTGGTCAACAATGCTGCGGTCTTTTTTAAAACGCCGCTCTTCGAGGTCACCGAAAAAGACTGGGATCGGACGCTCAATTCGAATTTAAAGGGAAGTTTCTTCTGCGCGCAAGCGGCCGCAAAAGCGATGCAAAAGGAGGGTGGGAAAATTATCAACTTCGCCGACTGGTCGGGCTTTCGGCCCTATGTCGATTATCTCCCCTACTGCATTTCCAAGGCAGGGGTGATCGCGATGACGAAAGGCCTCGCCAAGACCCTCGCCCCAAAGATCGAGGTGAACGCCATCGCCCCCGGCCCGATTCTCCTTCCCGAGAACCTCGATCCGGTGGAAGAGGAGGAGATCTCACGGAATACGCCGTTGAAAAAGGTCGGATCGCCGCAGGACATTGTGAATGCCATTCTCTTTTTAATCGAGGGGACCGACTTTATGACGGGCGCGACGATTGTCGTCGATGGTGGAAGGCTGATTGCTTAATTTGAAAGGGACAATGGATGTATAAAGTCACCCGCGAAATCCACTTCTGCTACGGCCACCGGCTTCTCAACTACAGCGGCAAGTGCCGCCATCTCCACGGCCACAACGGCAAGGTCGAGATCGAGCTCTTCTCGGAAAAACTAAATGACCTCGGAATGGTCCGCGACTTTGAAGAGATCAAGCAGGTTGTCCAGGTCTGGATCGATGACAACCTCGACCACAACATGATCCTCTGCCGCCGCGACCCGCTGATCCCCGCGCTCGAAGAGAGGAAAGAACGATACTTCCTCATCGATGAAAACCCCACCGCCGAGGCAATCTCCAAGCTGATTTACGACTATGCCGTCTCGCAAAAACTTCCGGTCTCCGAGGTCCGTTTGTGGGAAACGCCGAAGTCGTTTGCGAGTTACCGGGAATCATAGCCGATAACAAGTCACTCCTCGATCAGTTTCCCAGAATCTTGACCTGGGAGGGGGGTTCCGCCGTGCTGACGGCCGGCGCCGCGACCGACTTCCGCCTGCGTTGGAAGATCCGGCGCCACGCCATGGCAAGTCCGGTCCAGGCAAGCATGATCCCTCCCATCGCCCCGATAAGAGCGATGATTTGACCCGGAATTCCCCCCGCCACGCCGGTGTGGATCGGCTGGACCCACGCGCGCAACGTTCTTCCGAGGTTGTATTCGGAAAACGGCTCCCACTTCACCACCTCCGCCGTCACAGGATTCAACGTCAGCAGCGAGCGCGGACTCGGATGCCATGCCGCCGGCTCCTGAATGGTGGCGGTCACCGGCCCCTCCGGCTTTTGCGGGAAGCGGAGCCGGATCGACACCCAACCGGGCGACTGCGCTTCCGCGCGCGCCCAGAGAGGATCAACCCTGTCGAGCGGAAATTCAGGGGGTGGTCCGGAGGGAGCCGCTTGCGGGGCCGGAGGGGGCTCATTTCCAGCGATCCTGTAGAGGAGATCGTTGGCCCATCGATACGACATGACCAGTCCGGTCAGGGTGATGACGAGAAGAACCGGCGCGCACCAGAAACCGATGACATTGTGACGGTTCCAATCGCGCCCCTTTCCCTGCAAGCGCGGGTTGAAACGGGTCACCGTTTTGAGGGTCGTGCCGGCCCACCGTTTCGGCCACCAGAGGTAAAAACCGGTGACGACCAGGATCAAGAATGCGGCGTTGGAGAGGCCGGTGATCGGCCTTCCGATTTCGCGCGAGCCGAGCCAGCGGTGCCAATCTTCAATCTCATGCATGAGCTTGTGGGCCTTCGAGCCTTTCCCCAACACGTCTCCGGTATAGGGATTGACAAAGATCGTCCCCTCCCGCCCGAAGCTGACCGCGGCGGAGGAGGTCGGCTCGGAGCCCATGGAGACGCCGCTGGGAGGGACCTCCGGAAACGCCTCCCGCGCTTTCGTCACGATCGTCTCCATGTTCAATCTTTGCGCGTCCGGCGCCGGAGGGTCACATTCCGAACCCCCCGCTCCGCGAAATCGACGATCTGCGGCTCGAAGGCGATCAGCGCGCCGGTGAGCGCCATCACCAGGATCACAAGACCCGCGACGGTCCCCGCCGCGAGATGGACCCAAAAAAGGATATTGCGGAACGTGATCGCTTGTCGGGTCGAAATCTTCTCCATTTCCATCCCTCCTCTAACTCACCTCCGACCAATGCCGCAGAAGATTGTGATAAACGCCGGTCAATTGCACGACCGACGGATGGCCCGGATCCCGCTCCAGCCGCTGAATCCCCAAATCGAGATCGAACAGGATCGAGCGCCGGGCATCGTCGCGGACCATGCTCTGAATCCAAAAAAAGGAGGCGAGGCGCGTCCCGCGCGTCACCGGCCGGACATGATGAAGACTCGTCGAAGGATAAAGAACCAGATGACCGGCCGACAGCTTGATGCGCTGCACGCCGTAAGTATCCTCTATCACCAGCTCACCCCCCTCGTATTCATCCGGCCCGTTGAGAAACAGGGTGGCGGAAAGATCGGTCCGGATTTTATACGGGGTCCCTGGAACCTGACGGATGGCATTGTCGACATGGGTGCCGAATGACTGGCCGTTTTGATAACGATTGAAGAGCGGGGGAAAGACTTTCAGCGGCAGCGCCGCCGACATAAAGAGCCGGCTTTTCCCAAAGCGCTTCCAGGATCATCTCGCCGACTTTGATGGCGGCGGGATGCCCTTCCCGCACCTGCATGTTGTCTTTCGCAATAGCCGATTGATATCCTGCAGTCACGCGGCCGTCGACCCACTCGGCCTGCTCCAGGACTCTCCGGGCCTCCACGAGCTGCTCCTTCGTTAATATGTCGGGGATGCTTAATAACATCTCTCTTCTCCTTTCGTCTTAGAATTGAAAGTCGGCCGCGGCGATCGCCGACCGCCCCGCGCCGGGGATAAAGTGGCCGCCGCCGAGCGACTCGATATATTCCTCATCGGCCAGATTGTATCCATTCAGCCGAAGGGTGAGGTTTTCCGTCACGTCGTATGCGATCATGGCGTCAAAGAGCCAATAACTCGGCGCCTCCCGCGTATTGGGCGGAGCGGTGGTGTTCAGACGGCTGTCGACGAATTGCACGCCGGCGCCTACTTCGAAGTTCCACGGCAGCCGATGCGTCGTCCAGAGGCTGAATGTCTGCTTCGGAGTGTTCGGAAGCTCGGCCCCGACCCTGTCCGGATCCACTGATTCGACGATCTCACTGTCCATAAAGGCATAGCCGCCGAAGAGCTGCCATTGATCGGTGACGTTTCCGGCGACGCTCAGCTCCACACCGTCGACCCGTTCTTTTCCCTCTAAGACAATCACGTCGGTGGTAACGTCCGGGTCTTCGGTCCGCGCGTTGGTTTTCTCCGTCCGGAAGAGGGCCACCGCCACGGCAAGGCGCTCCTCGAACAGATTCCATTTGGTGCCGACTTCATAGGTCCGGCTTTCTTCAGGCTCGAGATCGGCGTTGTTGGTGGCCGTCGCGGTACTAGCCAGGGTCAGCCCTTCCGCGGAGGGATTGAACGACGTTCCGTAGGCGGCGTAGAGGCTTCCGTTCGCCGCCGGCTTGAAGACGACGCCCCCCCGCCAGCTGAGCATCCGGTCGGTCCGCTCAAACGGGGTCACGACACCATCGGCCGCGCGCGACTGATAGTCGAGATCAAAGTAGTCCCACCGCAACCCCCCGGTGACCTCCCACCGCTCCCCGACATGGAGGGTATCAAAAAGATAAAGGGCGAGCGATTTTCCGGTTGCATCGTTTTTGGCGCCGGTCCGCCGGACCGAGAAGGGATAGGGATCGTCCGGGTTGGGGTTGAAGAGATCGGCGGGCGGGGCCGGCGGTCCGGTCCGGAGGTAATTCACCGAAGTCTCGTGACTGTATTCAATTCCGGTAGCGACGGCATGATCGATCCCGCCGGTCCGGAACCGGAGGGTCAGGTCGGTCAGGTTGGCCAGGATCGTGTCGGTCTGGTCTCGCGATTGAGGGTTGCGGGTGACCTGGGTTCCGGTGGTTCCAAAGCGGGGTGCGGTGATGATGGAGTCGCGCCGCGTCTGGCCGTAGCGGAGGAGGTTGCGGAGGGTCATGGAGGGATTGAAGTCGTGCGCAATCTCCGCAGTCGCGATGTCGGTGATCACCTTTTCGAAGTCGCGATCCTTGAGGCCGTAGTAATTGCTGAAGTCGACCGGCGGCGCGTCATTAATATAAGCTGCGAGGCTCGGGTCGGTATTCGTTTGCGGCACCCAGGGGATGCCGTAGCCGGCGATGTTGTCCTGATCGAGACGGAAGTAGCTGAGGGTCAAACGGGTCGGCGTGTCGAGTCCAAAGGCAATCGACGGGGCCACTCCCCAACGCTGATCGGTCACCACGTCCCGGCCCGGAATGTCGGCGTCATGCCAGAGGGCATTGAGGCGAAGGGAGGTTCCCTGTAATCCTTCCAGGGGCTGGTTGAGGTCGAGGGTGGCCCGCTTGTAATTGTCGGTGCCGACACCGATCGTCCCCACGTAGATGGGATCGAGGAGCGGCCGTTTGCTGACCAGATTGATCGCGCCGCCGGTCGAGCCGCGGCCGGCGTACGAAGAGGCCGGACCTTTGAAGACCTCGACCTGTGAGACGTTGAACGGATCGCGGGAGTAGCCGCCGAAATCGCGGACGCCGTCGATGAAGAGGTCGGTCCGGGCGTTGAATCCGCGAATCGACAGGTTGTCGCCGGCCGGAACACCCCCTTCGCCGGCCTGGAGGGAGATGCCGGGGACGTTGCGCAGCACGTCGCGCAGCGTCGTCGCTCCCCGCTCTTCGATCACCGCCTCGGGAATCACGGTGACCGTCTGCGGGATATCGACCAGCGGCTCGGTAAATTTCGGCGAGGCGGGCGCTTCGGGCTTGTAAGAATCCTCATCTCTTTCCTGTTGCCCCGGCACCACCACCTCCGGAAGGACGGCCTGCTCTTCATTCTCCTGAGCCCAGGCGAGCGTTCCCATCCCGATTAATGCCGCCGCACCGATGGCGCTGACAATCGACTGCGCAAAATGCGATTGACGCGGTTTCACCTCCAAACGAAGTTGTTTGGCGCTCTGCTCCTTCGCTATCGTTTTCAATAAGCGCCGGTTGCGGCGACAGGTGCGTTGCAGTTGTCTCATCCTCAGATTTCCCTCCTTTTGTATTAAGCGATGTTTTTTGTCTGTCGTTACTGCAGTTGAAATCGGATCGGCAGCGTCACCTTGCAGGCGACCGGCTCCCCCTTCTCGTCGTAGGCCGGAGTGAAGCGGGCCTCCCGCACTTTGCGAAGGGCTACCTCATTTAAAGCTTCGTCGGCGCCCTGCATCAACCGGACATCCCGAACCCGTCCGATTTCGTCGATAAAGACCGAGAGCAGAACCTGGCCATCTTTGCCTTTTCGTCGCGCCTTCCGAGGATAATCGCCAGGACCGATGAAATTGTCGACCCATCGAGGGAGTCGTGTAACCTCGGAAACGGAGCGGTACCGGCCTGCGCCGCCGAGCACTCCGCCCGCTTGCCCGCCGGGAATCCCTCCTGGAATATCTTCGGGAACACCCCCAGAAATTCCTCCAGGAACACCCCCAGGTTCGCCGGAGTCCGTTCCGTCGACAGAGACCACCTCCCCTGGGGTGGCTCCTTCCTCTTCCGTATCCTGAACCTCATCAGAAATGGCGGGGGGCTCTTCCGTGGAGGGGGTCTCGTGCACTTCCGGAATCTCTGGAACATCGGAGCGCGCTTTCGAGACCACCGGCGTAACCATCTCCGGCTTTGGCGGCGTCACCTCCTGCGGGAGAGGAGACGCCGCCGACTGCCGCTTCGCCACGGTCCGGGTCGGGGCGGGCGTTGCTTCCGCTGCCGGGGCTCCCGGTCCCGGCGGCGGGGGAGGGGCGGGGGGAACGGGTAAAAGCGACGTCATGGAGAGATCGAGTTCGGCCACAATGCGGGGCGGAGGTTCGACGGTGAAGGTATAGTAGAGCCCGCCGCCCAATCCCGCATGGAAGAGTGTTGAAAGGAAGATCCCAGTCTTTGTACCGCTCAATATCTGCTTGAGGAAAATCATCTTACCTCTCCGATCCTTGCTCCGAGGCCAATGCCACCCGCGTCACCCCCGACTGTTTGATGGCGTCGAGGATGCCGACGACCTGCCGGTAAGGGATCCGGCCGTCTGCGGCCAATGTCACCCGCACGCCGGGATTCAATTCCGCCTCGCGCGCCAGATTCGCCTTCAGGCCGTTGAGATCGACCGCTTCCTCCATCAGAAAAAGCCGGCCCTCGCCGTCAAGCGAGACGATCAGGCCGGCGGGAGTGGGAGGAGCCTCCGCCGCGGCAGTTTTGGGAAGATTAATCTTCAGCTCCCCGTTGGAAGTAAAATGGGCCGTCACCATAAAGATGATCAAGAGCACCAGGACCACATCGACCAGCGGCGTGACATTGATGCCGGTCACCACCCCGTCATCGCCGGAATCTGATCCGCTCATGCGCGCACCTCCTCTTTCTCTTCTTCCGTTGCACCGATAAGACGATGTGGGCCCCGCTTCGTTTCATCCCGCAAATAGACCTGCACCCTGTGAATGAGGCTTTGAGCATTGGCGTTCACTCTTTTTACTCGGGTGTGGAAAGCGTTGTTGGCCGCCACGGCCGGGATCGCCACGAAAATCCCGAACGCCGTGGCGATCAGCGCCGAGGAGATGCCGACCATCACGACGCCGACCCCCGACTGGCCGCTCGTCGCGAGATCGTTGAAGGCTTTGATGATGCCGAGGACCGTGCCGAACAATCCGATGAACGGCGCGTTGTTCCCCAGGCTCCCGAGAATAATCAGGTTGCGCTCCAGCGCGGCCCGCTCCAACACCAAACGGGAGGTCATCGCTTCCGACACGGAGGCCGGCCCCTTGGCAAAGTGCGCCAGACCCGCGGCCGCCACCCGGGCTTCCACCCCTCGTCCGTTCTCCGCCACCTGCCGCGCGCCCGCCAAGTCCCCCTCTTCCAAGCGGCCGGCCAACGTCTCCAGAAAACGCGGAAAGTCGAGCCGGTTTTTCCGGAAAACCCACCCCCGCTCCAGCATGACCCCCAAAGAAACCACGCTGGCGGCGACGAGCAGCCAGAGCACCCATATATCCCCCAAGAGGGCCAACCGATGAAATATCTCGTCCATACCATTCCTCGCTCTTTAGTGTTGATCTTTTTCCGATAAAACTCACCGAACAAAACAGGCCCATTCGGGGTTGGCGCAAAAAACCGCGCGCCGCTTTCATCTCATCACGAAACGTCCCCTCATGGAGAAGGACCCGGTGCCCTAACTTTCCGGCCGGGGTACCTCCGTTTTTTCCTTCCCTCCGTGCCCTTCTTCTCCTGGCTTTTCGGATGCTTTTTTGCAGCCCTCAAATCGCCCCCCCGATTGCAGCGGGATTAGATGAATCCGCTTGCACCGTTTGCACTTCAATTCGATCTGGTCTTTGATTATCCGGGCAACCAGATTTCCGCACAAACAGCGAAGGTCCTCCGAGTCTGAATTTTTCTCAACGATACGCTTCATGATTCAGCCTCAAAATAAAAAAGCCCAAAGCCAAATCACTTCGGCTTTGGGCTTTGGGCCTAAAAAAATTGCGGCGCGAGCCTCACTCAGTGCAATTGAGAATCAATCTCAATATCATCGACAAGATATCCTATTTCTGTTTTTCCTGTCAACATCTTTTTTTGAGAATGAATGGCAGGCCGGCAGGAGAAATTTTTAAGCTTGAATGCCGCTCGCGAAACGGAGGGTCGCCGTGACCAGTCCCGTCACGATCTCAATTTCGTTCTCGTCTCGCGGCGCATAGACCATGCAGACATTCGCCGGGATCAGTCCACGTTTCGCGACCGGGTGCTGCTCTCCCCACCCCTGCCGGATCACTTCTTGGGCGACCTCGGGTGGAAGCGCCACATGCAGGCTGCCGTCCGGCAAAGGATGGACGTGAGCGAATTCGGTCGAGATCATAAACGCTTCGCGCGGCCCGTTCACCGCTTCGGGAAGCAGCCGGAGGGCGCGGGCGCCCGGCACTGAGACCGCCGACGGATGCTCGATCACGCCGGGCAATGCAAAAAGGCGAGAGCAGAGCGCTTCAATGACGGAAGCCGGCGGATGTTGATCGAGTTGGGAGTGGGGATTCGTGTCGGTCGTGCGCGGCCGCGGACCGGAGCGCCGCGGAAGGGAGGTGTGGTCCATGCGGTCAACTCGCTCCCGGCGGTCCGCCGGCGTGGGGCAGCGGGTCGGCGAGGCCCGGGATGAACGGCGTGCGGCCGAACAGGAAGTCGAAATCGCGCCCGGCCTTGATCCCGCGGAGAAGGCGGAAAAACCCTTCCGAGCCGACGCGTGAATACCATTCCCCGACGACGTGTCTTGCGGTGCCGTAGCTGAGCTGCCCCTCTGCCCAGGGGACGGCATTCCCCAGGAGTTTGAGCGCCGGCGCGCCGCGGCCGTTATCGGTGGCCCGAAGCCACGTATCGATGGTGTAGTCGGGATCCTGGCTGACCAGAACCGCCAGCCCTTCGTCGAACCAGGGGGGAATCGCATGCCACGCTCTGAAATCGCCGACCCGGCTGTAGAGCTCGACATGCGTCAATTCATGAGAAATGGTCACCAATCCGAGGCCGCGTGGAGAGAGCAACACCCTTGATGAACCGTACGCGGTCCCCTTCGCCGTGAAGCCGCCGCTAGCCGCAAAACAGGCTTCGGTGGAGCAAGCAAAAATGGTGGGATCCCCTTCAAGATGACCGAAGAAGTCCGAAACGCGCCCCTTCGCAACAGCGATGGTTTTAAGCAGTTCCTCCTGCTGCGAAGCGTGCATCGCGTCATCGACATAGACGCCGTCTGCAATCTGAACGAATCCGAACCACGTCGGCGCAAAAAGCTTGGCACTCCGGAGGGCGCTGCAGCCGGAGAGTGCAATGATGAAAACCAAGAGAAAGATTCTTCGCATCTGCCCTTCATAACTCAAGGGTGGCCGGCCACGGAAAGAAGGACACGACAAGCCGGTTCAGTGCTCCATGAACTTACTCTACCACTGTTTTCATCCTCATCCAGTTCTGAAAAATTAGGCCAGGGAAGACGGCTACTGAGCGACCACGAGCATAATTAAGGATAAAGTAGGAGAAAGATATCAGAGATGCTCATCCCGCCGCAATGAAAATATTTGGCACTTCATCCGACTCCCACCTCTTCCCTAAGCACCTCCCAAAGCGTATAATAACCCCCATGTCTTTAACCCCCTTTCATCCCATCATTGCCGACTGGTTCAAAGAAAAATTCGGCGAGCCGACCGAGCCGCAGAAACTCGGCTGGCCGCATATTCTTTCGGGCGAAGATACGCTGATCGCCGCGCCGACCGGGTCGGGGAAGACGCTCGCGGCGTTTCTCTGCGCCATCGACCGGCTGGTTCGCGACGGGATCGCGGGGCGGCTCGCCAATGAGGTCAAGGTCCTCTATGTCTCCCCGCTCAAAGCGCTCAGCAGCGACGTCCAGCGGAACCTTCAGACCCCGCTGGAGGAGATCCAAAAGCGCGCCGTCAAACAGTGGGTGAAGCTGCCGGAGATCCGGGCGCTGGTCCGGACCGGCGATACCCCCTCGCATGAGCGGCAGGCGATGGTCCGAAAACCGCCGCACATCCTGGTGACGACGCCGGAGTCGCTTTACCTTTTACTCACCGCGCCGAAAAGCCGGGAGATCTTGCGGACGGTCGAGACGGTGATCGTCGATGAGATCCACGCCGTCGCGCGGGATAAGCGCGGATCGCACCTGTCCCTCTCGCTGGAACGGCTGGAGGGGGTGGCCGACAAACGTCCGGTCCGGATCGGCCTCTCCGCCACACAGCGACCGATGGACGAGATCGCCCGTTTTTTGATCGGGACCAAGCGGGTCGCGCCGGATAGCACGCCCCGCTGCGCGATTGTCGATGTCGGCCATCAGCGCAATCTCGATCTGGCGATTGAGGTCCCACCGAGCGAGCTCTCCGCCGTCTGCTCGAACGAGCAATGGGCCGAGGTCTACCATCGTCTCGCGGAGCTGATCCAGCAGCATCGAAGCACCCTCGTCTTCGTCAACACGCGGCGGCTGGCGGAACGGGTCACCCATCAGCTCGCCGACCTCCTCGGAGAAGATGCCGTTTCGTCCCATCACGGAAGCCTCTCGAAAAAGATCCGGCTCAAAGCGGAGCAGCGCCTCAAAACCGGCGAGCTCAAAGCGGTCGTCGCCACCGCCTCGTTGGAGCTGGGAATCGATATCGGCTTCATCGATCTCGTCATCCAGGTCGGCTCGCCCCGATCGATCGCCACATTTTTGCAGCGGGTCGGCCGCTCGGGACACGCGCTCGGCCTCACCCCAAAGGGCCGGCTCTTCGCCCTCACGCGGGATGAGTTGATCGAATGCGCGGCGCTGATCCGGGCGATTCGTCACGGACGCCTTGATCGGATCATTCCACCGGAGGCGCCGATCGATATCTTGGCGCAGCAGATCATCGCCGAGACGGCAGACCGGGAGATGGACGAGCAGGCCCTCTTCGATCTGAGCCGCGGCGCCTGGCCGTATCATCAGCTGACGCGAGAGAAATTCGGCGAAGTCGTTCAGATGCTCAGCGAGGGATTCGCCACCCGGCTCGGCCGAAGCGGCGCGTACCTCCATCACGACCGGGTGAACAAGAAGATCAAGGCCCGGCGCGGGGCCCGCCTGGCGGCGATCACCTCCGGCGGTGCCATTCCGGAGCTCGCCGACTATCGGGTCGTCGCGGAGCCGGAGAAAGTCGTCGTCGGATCGGTCGATGAAGATTTCGCCGTCGAGAGCCTCTCGGGAGATGTCTTTCTCTTGGGAAACACCTCCTGGCGGGTCGTTCATGTCCGCGGCGGCGATGTCGTCGTCACCGACGCCCACGGCGCCCCGCCGACGATCCCCTTCTGGCGCGGCGAAGCGCCGGCGCGGACGGTGGAGCTGTCGGCGGAGCTTTCCGATCTGCGCGAAGAACTTTCCGACCGGGTCGATCGGCCCGACGAAGCGGCGACCTGGTTGATGGAAGAAGCGGCGCTGGATGAATTCGGCGCGCGCCAGATGGTTCATTATGCCCAGGCACAGAAAGCCGCGATCGGCCTGTTGCCCACCCAGCGGCATCTTCTCTTCGAGCGCTTCTTCGATGAATCGGGGGGAATGCAGCTGGTGATTCACTCCCCGTTCGGCGGGCGGATCAACCGGGCCTGGGGATTGGCGCTCCGGAAGCGCTTCTGCCGGACGTTCGACTTCGAACTACAGGCGAGCGCCGACGACAACGGGATCGTCCTCTCGCTCGGACCGCAGCAGAGCTTTCCCCTGGAGCAGATCGCAAAAATGCTCCGCGCCGAAAACGGCCGGGAGATTTTGGTACAAGCGCTTCTGGCCGCGCCGATGTTCAACACCCGGTGGCGGTGGAACGCCAACCGGGCGCTCGCGATTCTCCGGCAGCGGAACGGCAAGCGGGTTCCGCCGGCGCTCCAGCGGATGAAATCGGACGACCTGCTTTGCGCCGTCTTCCCGCAGCAGATGGCCTGCCGGGAAAATCTGCCGGGAGATATCCCGGTCCCCGATCATCCCCTGGTCGAGCAGACAATCGTCGACTGTCTGCATGAGGCGATGGACCTCGACGGCTGGCTCGATCTGCTGCGTGCGATTGAACGGGGCGAGATTGAAATCACCGCCGCCGACACACGCGAGCCAACCCCGTTCGCCTATCAGATTTTGAATGCCAGCCCCTACGCCTTCTTGGATGACGCGCCGCTGGAAGAGCGGCGGGCCCGGGCGGTGGCGACCCGGCGGACACTGACGGTCGAATCGGTCCGCGACATCGGCCGTCTCGACCCGCTCGCCATCGAGCAGGTCCGGAGAGAGGCCTGGCCGTTGGTCCGTGACGCCGATGAGCTGCACGATGCCCTGCTGTTGATCGGAATGCTCCCGATCTCTGAGGGAGCCGATTGGTTCCCCTTCTTTCATACGCTGCATCTTTCCGGCCGCGCGGTCGAATTACGCGATCCGAACGGCCGACGTTTCTGGATCGCCGTCGAGCAGTGGCCGATGGTCCATGCCGCCCGGCCCGATCTGACGCCGCAAACGACGCCGATCATCCCGGACGGGATTCGACAGGACTGGTCGGCCTCCGAAGGGTGGGTAGCATTGGTGCGCGGACGGCTGGAAGTGGTCGGCCCGGCTACGACAGTGCAGATCGCCCATGACCTTGGATTGGACCCGGATCATGTCGAATCGGCGCTCGGAGCACTGGAGGCGGAAGGGTTTGTCCTGCGGGGCCACTTTACGACGAATGCAGCCGAAACCGAATGGTGTGCGAGAAGGCTCCTCTCCAGAATTCATCGCCTTACCCTCGACCGCCTGCGGCGTCAGATCGAGCCGGCCTCGGTGGAAATTTTTCTCCAATTTCTCCTGCAGTGGCACCGGCTCCTTCCGAAGACGCAGCTACACGGCCGGGAGGGGCTCTTCTCGGTCATCGAGCAGCTTCAGGGATTTGAGATTGCGGCCAGCGCGTGGGAGCGGATCATCCTCCCCTCCCGGATCGCCCGCTACAATCCGGTCTGGCTCGATGAGCTCTGCTTGAACGGCGAGGTCGCCTGGGGACGCCTCAGTCCTCCCGTCGCGAAGAAGAGCAACGGCGATGAGCCGGGCCGGCCCCGGCAGGCGACGCGAAACCTTCCGATCTCGCTGATGGCTCGGGAGGACTTGGGCTGGCTTCGCGCTCCCTCCGAAGAGACCCCTTTCCTGAGCGAGAATGCAAAGACGGTCCGCGACGTCCTTCGAAGGCAGGGAGCCTCGTTTGTCTCCGACCTGCTTACCGCCACCCGTCTCCTCCCGGCGCAGATTGATGAGGCGCTCTGGGAGCTGGTCGCCGCCGGTCTCGTCACCGGCGATGGGTTCTCGGCGGTTCGGTTGTTGACCGATCCGAATCGCACGGAACGGGCTGCCCTCTCTCGCCGGCGCCGCGGATGGAAGCGGACGCCCCGCGCGCGCGGAAGCGGCCGATGGACCATCTTTCCCTCTGCTCCCGAGACCATTCCACCCGAAGAACATGTTGAGGCGTGGGCTTGGCAGCTTCTTCAAAGATATGGGATTCTCTTCAGGGATCTCATGGGGCGCGAAGAGGGAGCGCCTCCCTGGTATCAACTTCTTCCGATCCTGCGGCGGCTGGAACAACGGGGAGAGGTCCGGGGCGGACGATTTGTCCTCGACGTCGGCGGCGAGCAGTATGGTCTGCCGGAGGCGGTCGAGTCGCTGCGTCATCTGAAACAGCATCCGCCGGAGCCGGAGACGATCTTCCTCTCCGCGGTCGACCCGTTGAACCTGATCGGCATTCTGACCCCGGGCCGGCGGGTGACGGCCCAGCCGTCGAACGCCGTCGCCTTTCACGGCGGCGCCTTCGTCGGATCGCGCGAGGGAAAGGAAATTTGGATCTCCGAAAAGCTCCAGAAAGAGACCGCCCGGCAGATCGAGCGGACCCTGACGTCGGGCCGGTTGTTGGCGCCGGAAGAGCCGGGAGAAGAGGGCGAAGGGGAGATGGAACAGATCGGCTTATTGACGGAGTGACAGATGCAGTGGCATCATCGAATCAATCAAATCTTTTCAATCGGCCTTCTGTTGCTGGCGGTCGGATGCGGCGACCCGGAGGCGAAGAGCAAAGAAATTTACGACACCGCGCAATTCGAAGAGCAGCAGCGGAACTTCAAACATGCGCGGCAGCTTTACGAGCGGATTCTGAAAGAGTATCCGGAAACCGAAACGGCCAAGCAGGCCGAAACCCGGTTGAAGGACATCGAAGGGAAGTAACCCTCCCCTTCCCCCTCACCGTTACATCGTTTGTCCGCCTGCCATACCCCTCATCCCATTTGACAATACACAGTCGTGTGTTAGAGTCATTTCATGTGAAATGTGGGAGTGATCCGCATGAAATGTCCGCAATGTCATACGGAAAATAAAGGCCATCGATCGTTTTGTCGACAATGCGGCATTCAGATTTTAGTCCATTGTCCGCAATGCGGTTTCGGCAACGAGATGACCGCTGATTTTTACTGTGGCGGCTGCGGACGAAAACTTTCATCCGCTTTACACACCGATCCTGGGACGGACAACCAATCGGTTCGGACCGCCTCTTCCAAACCGTCCTCCTCTATTACGATTGCCGACCTCCTCCGGGATGATTTCCCCGAAACCCAAATGGAGAAAAAAGAGGAGAAGAGAATTATGACCCAGGAAGAAATCAACAAGTTATTCAATCTTTAGGGATCGACTCATGCTGAAGGCCGTTCACGAAAAACTCGGAAAAATTCTTGTCGCCGGAGGACACATTACAGAGGAAAAACTGGCGAAAGCCCTGGAAGAGCAGGAGAAACGCGGCTTCAAGCAGAAGCAGATCGGCTCCTTCTTGGTGGAGATGGGATTCGTTTCGGAGGAAGATGTTCTAAAAGCCCTCGGCGTCCAGTTTAATCTTCCGATCATTCAACTGAAAGGGATCGGGATCGATCCCAAGGTCTTGGAACTTATCCCGGAAGCGATGGCCACCCGGTTCAAAATCTTTCCTCTCTACCTCAACGAAAAGGATCTCACCATTGCCGCGAGCGACCCCACTCAGATAGAAGTGCTCGATGTGCTCGCCCGGCAGACCCGTTGCAAGATTCAGGTGGTCTTGGCCCTGGAAAAAGAAATCCTGGCGACCATCGAATCGAATTACAGCGCGCAAAAGTCACAGATGGTCGTTGAATCGGACGAGGCTCCCCTTTCTGCGGAAGAATTGAAGCTTCTCGAAGAGGCGGGGAAAGAGGTTCCGATCATTCGGATGGTCGACGACATCCTCATCCAAGCCGTTCAAGAAGGGGTCAGCGATATTCATGTAGAGCCGAGGGAGGACAAACTCTCGGTCCGTTTTCGAATCGACGGCATCCTCAAGGAAGTCCGCACGTTCTCTCAAAAGCAGCAACCGGCCATTCTCTCTCGTCTCAAGATCCTCTCGAAATTGGATATCTCCGAACGACAGAAGTGTCAGGACGGACGAATCAAATTGAAAATCGGCTCAAAGGAGATCGACGCGCGGGTCTCCACGCTCCCGACCTACTACGGGGAAAAGGTCGTTCTCCGGCTGCTCGACCAGAAGCGGGTTCGCTTCAGCCTTGAAGAGCTGGGACTCTCCCCGCAGAATCTCGCTTCGATCAGAAATATGATCACGCAGCCCTATGGGCTCATCTTGGTCACCGGTCCGACCGGAAGCGGAAAGAGCACCACCCTCTACGCCTGTCTCAACGTGATTAACTCCGAACAGAGAAACATCATCACCGTTGAAGATCCGATCGAATATCAAATTCCGATGATCAATCAGGTCCAGGTCAACGTTAAGAAGAACGTTACCTTCGCCAACGCGCTTCGGGCCATTCTCAGGCAAGATCCGAACATCATTATGGTCGGTGAAATTCGGGATCCCGAAACGGGCGAAATCGCGACGGAGTCCGCCCTGACGGGGCACCTCGTCCTCTCGACCCTTCATACAAACGACGCGGCCAGCGCGATCGTCCGTCTCGTTGAAATGGGAATCGAACCTTATCTTCTCGCCCCCTCTTTATTGGGGATTGTGGCGCAACGATTGGCGAGAAAAATCTGCCTGGAATGCAAAACACCGCATACCCCCGGAAAGAGCGATCTTGATGCGCTGGGACTGCTGGACGGGTCGGTCGAAATCGCATTTTTCCGCGGGAAGGGGTGCGCCGAATGCAACGGGACCGGCTACAAGGGAAGAATTGCCATTTATGAGGTCCTCGTGACGGATGAAACCATTCGCGGGCTTATTGGTGAACAAGCCCCCCTGGCGGCGATTCGCCAACAGGCCGCGCAGGCAGGATTTATCAACATGAGGCTCGACGGAGTGAGAAAGATCGCCAAAGGGTTGACGACGATTGAAGAGATTCTCCGTGTCACGCGGGGTCTCTAAACGCCGAAGACGATCGATGAGGAAGCGGCTGACTCACAAATTGACGAACCGGCGCGATCTGGTAGATTTTAGGTATGGAATGTCCAAAGTGCAAGGTTCGAAATGGAGATCATCGCTCTTTTTGCTGGAAGTGCCGGTTTATGATCGCGCTTCATTGCCGCTCTTGCGGATCACCGTATAAGAGCGGCACGGCGCATTGCAACGGGTGCGGGAAAAATCTCCTCGATCAATCCCACCCGGCCTTGGCCCCCAAGAAACCGTTCCCCTATTTTGTTCCCAAATCCAATCCCCCGGAAGGCTCCTTCTCTGAAAACGAGCAATAAAAGACCATCCGGCAGTCGCTGAAGAACGTCGTAGATCATTTGGGAGCGGTTCGATCGTTGCAGAAGGCGGACGGTTAGATCTGTTCCTGGATATCTTTTGACTGGCGCAGCTGTTTCTTTTCGGCGAGTTTTTTCTTGGCGGTAAGGACTTTTTCCTTGGCGGCTTTTGGAGGACGGGTTTTCACCCTCGGCTTTGGCACCCGGTTCAGCGTCGACAATTTCCGCTGGAGGCGGCGGAACGCGGCGAGACGGTTCTGGACTTGAGAGCGCTGCTCGGTGGCGATGACGATCAGCCCGGAAGGAGGGTGGTGGAGGCGGACCGACGACTCGGTCTTGTTTTTCTTCTGCCCGCCCGGTCCGCTGCTTTTGTAAAATGAGACTTCGGTTTCGCGTTCGAGGGTCTTCATGTCGGTCGCAAACGGCTTCTTCCTCACGCTTCCCTCCGGTTTTCTGATCGCAAATAGACTCATCTTCGGCAGACTATATCTTGGGAAGGGTGATCCCGACTTGAGATTGGTATTTCCCCTTTTTGTCGGCGTAGGAAACCTCACACACTTCATCCGACTCGAAGAAGAGGACCTGGGCAATCCCCTCATTGGCGTAGATCTTCGCCGGCAGCGGGGTGGTGTTTGAAATTTCCAGCGTGACGAACCCTTCCCACTCCGGCTCGAACGGGGTGACGTTGGTGATGATGCCGCAGCGGGCGTAGGTCGACTTTCCGACGCAGATCGTCATGACGTTCCGTGGAATCTTGAAGAACTCGACACTTTTACCTAACGCAAAAGAGTTGGGCGGAATCACGCAAACATCCCCTTTGAAGTCGACGAACGATTTGGTATCGAATTCCTTCGGGTCGACGAGGGTGTTGTTGATGTTGGTGAAGATTTTAAACTCGTTGGCAATCCGGATATCGTAACCGTAAGAAGAAACACCGTAGGAAATCCCTCCGGCGCGGACCTGCTTCTCCTCAAACGGCTGGATCATTCCGTGCTCTTTTGCCATCCGCCGAATCCACCGATCGCTCTTGATCATCCGATCCCTCCTGCTAAGTGCCCCACATAATGTGTTCGATTGAAAGTACGCTACCACAAATGGGGACTGCTTGCAATCAAAACCATTAACTTTTTAGTCGGTATCGTGCGGAACCACCCAGAATGACGCCGCGTCCTTGTTCACCTCTTTGGGAGCGTTCGGCTGGGGGTATTTGAAGGTCTTCTCCTCGTAGTTCTTCACAATCGCCTGGTCGTCATCGAGGTAGAGGAGGGTGTCCTGGGGGAGAATGGCCACCTTTCCCCCGCCGCCGGGGGCGTCGATCACATAATGCGGCACCGCCATCCCGGAAGTATGGCCGCGCAGCGCGGAGATGATCTTCAATCCCTTCTCCACACGGGTCCGGAAGTGATGCGTCCCCTTCACCAGGTCGGCTTGATAGATGTAATACGGCTTCACCCGGATCGAGAGGAGCTTCTGCATCAGCCGTTTCATCACCTCCGGATCGTCATTGACCCCTTCGAGCAAGACGGTCTGGCTGCCGAGCGGAATCCCGGCATCGGCGAGCATCCCGCAAGCCTTGGCGACTTCGGGGGTAATTTCGTCTGGGTGATTGAAATGCAGGTTCATGTAGAGCGGGTGATATTTCTTCAGCATGTTGCAGAGGTTCTCGGTGATCCGGGAGGGAAGGGTCCCCGGCACGCGGGTGCCGATCCGGATGATCTCCAGGTGCGGAATCGCGCGGAGCGCCTTTAAGACCCGCTCCAGAAGCATGTCGACCACCATCAACGGGTCGCCGCCGGAGAGAATGATGTCGCGGATTTCGGTATGGGCCGAGATGTAATCGACCACCTGCTTGAGATTCTCCGGCGTCAACGTGCCGGGCGAGCCGACAAACCGTTTTCGGGTGCAGAATCGGCAGTAGATCGGGCATTGATTGGTGATGACCAGCAGCACCCGGTCAGGGTAGCGATGGACCAGATTCGGCACGGGACTGTCTTTCTCCTCGTGCAGCGGGTCTTCAGAATCGCAGGCGGCGTCGGGATGGTCTTCCTCGGCGGTCGGAACCACCTGCTTCCAGATGGAATCCCCCTTCTCTCTGATTAGTTTAAAGACATGCGGCGTGATCCGCATCGGGTACTGCTCGACGATCTCGCGCACCTCTTCCGCAGGGACGCCCAACACCTTCTCCAGCGTCTCGACGTCGTCAATACTTTCTTTGATATCTTTCTGCCACTGCTCCACAGCGCTACTCCCCTCTTCATAATGGAATAGAAAGGCCCGCCCCCTCGTCAGGGCTGCTGTCCGTACTTTTTTCCAGATAGGCGATGATCTCATCCTCGTCGTCCAGGACGACATCGCCGTCGACCAACACCGGCACCAAATATTGCCCCGAGACCTCGAAGACCTCCTTCCGGTTCGGCCGATAAGAAGGAACCGCGATCTTCTCGTATTCCAGCCCAAGCTCCTCTAATTTATCCCGCACCATCCGACAATAAGGACATGAATCGAGATCATACAGTTTCATTTTTTCCATTGTTTACTTGCCAAATCTCCTCTCTATACCGCGACGGCGCACGGCGCCATGACCGCGTCGACCATCCCATGAATCAGCTTCTTCTCGGTGGAGACGACAGTGGCCAAGATCCCGCCGAGCTTTGCTTCCTTTCCATCGACAAAATAATAGGGCGACAGCCGCGCACGCCCCTCCATCGCAACCTCTCGCTCTCCTTCGAAGTCGTAATAACGGACCGTCACCTTTTTCCCTTTGTGGAACTTCTGGAGGATATGGGGGGTCGTCGGGAAGCTCTGTAGCGCCCGATCGATCGCCTCTTTCCACGCTTCTTCCGGATGATCGTGGCCCGCGATGACCCCACGGCTTCCCCAAGCGAATTCCGAAAAACCGGACGGCTTGATGATCAACTGCCGCTCTTTTTGGGTCGCCTCCCCCAGTTGCCGGAAATTGGTAACCGGCCGACTCTCCAGGGTGAGGTCGGGAATGATCGCATGGGGAGGGACCTCGCGCGGATCGATAATCCAGGTTTTCGGGAAAATCCGCCGGAGCTGAGACATCGTCCCCTCCCCCAAATGCCCCAACCAGAATTCCTGCAAAACAGGATGATGGAAAAGAGCGAAGAGACTTTTCTCCTCCAGAAACGCCTTCGGCGGCGGCGTCATCGCCACCTGCTTCTTCTTGGCGGCATAGAGGATCAGCTCCGACTTCGGGATGTTCTTTAGATCGAAGAGCTCGAAAAAACGATAAAGGATATCGATCCGCTCCCGATCGGCCCAGAGTCCTTCTTCTGTAAAAGAGATCTCTCTCGGATGAAGCACCCGCGTCCGAAGCCCGCGTTGATGGAGCGCCCGCCCCAGCCACTCCATCTCCGGGCGGTAATCTTTCGATTCATCCGAGACGACGATTGCCAGAAGGGGATCCTCTTGGGAAGCATGGGCCCGGATCATCCGCTCGAAACCGGCCACCATCCCGTCTCGCTCACCGACCGGACGGTCTCCCTCCGAAGCGTAAGCAATCGAGAGTCCCGCCGTCAGCCCCATGCCGCCGGGAACGGCATCCAATTCCGTCGCAATCATCCCCTCTTCGGTCGGGATGAGGTCGGGTCGAATGATCCCCGGCAGATCCTGTTTAAACCGGTTCATCCGGCCATATTCGACGACCGATTCCGGTTTTCCCTGATCGAGATAACCTGCGACCCAACGGGGCGCCCGGCCATGGACACTGTCGAGGTAGAGCCGGTTCGCCGCCTGGTAAAAAGAAAGGAGCTGGTTTCCAAGCGTTTCTAGAAAACCCAACTCCTCTTTTGTAATCCAGTATGGTTCGGTCGCGATCCGCCAGAGGTCGTTTCCGGCCGCCGAAGTCCCTTCGGGCCTAAAAAGCCCCTCTTGAACGAGGGTGCCCCGGATCGAATGGCTCTTTTTTTGAATGGGCGCGTCTCTCGATGGGTCAGGTGGAGGCTCAAAGGCCTTGGACAATGTCAAATTCTCCAAAGACAATGATTTGATGATAACACCGCCGGAAGCCGATCCGCAAGTAAGATTTTAGGGCGAGAAAGCTTCCTTACTCCTTCTTTTTACTTAGAACCTCGGCCAACCGGTCGGGGTAATTGGTGAAGAGGCCATCGACGCCCATTTCGATAAACGCCGCCATCTGGGCCGGATCATTGACCGTGTAGACGTAGACTTTCAGTTTTTCTTTGTGGGCGCTTTCAATGAGGGCCGGCGTCACCTGTTTGGAGGCGAGGTGGATGGAGACCGCCTCCAGCCGCCGGACCTCCTGCAGCATCTTTTTCCACGGCTCCCGGTTGACCAGGTAGCCGATCGGGAGGGTGGGATGAAGGGAGCGGACTTTTTTGAGGAGAATATGATCGAACGAGGAGACGATCACCCGATCGGCGATTCCCTTCTTTTGGATCAGGTCGACGACTTTCTGGGGAGAGGCCGCTTTGATCTCCAGGTTCAGCAGAAAGGGAGGGGGAATTTTGTCGATCAACTCCGCCGCCGTGAGAACGGTCTGTTTTGAAAACGAAGGGGCAAACCAGCTCCCGATGTCGAGCCGCTTTAATTCGGAGAGGGTCAAATCGACGACCCGGCCGCTCTGTCCGGTCAGCCGTTTGATCGTCGGATCGTGGAAGACGACCAGATCCCCCTCTCGGCTCTCGCGCAGATCGCACTCGATGCCGTCGGCCCCCATCGCCATCGCCTTCTGAAAGGCAACGAGGGTATTTTCCGGCGCATGGCCCGACGCGCCCCGATGGGCCCAGATGATGATCTTTTTGTCCATGGTAAGGAAAGGTAACATAGGGGAAAGGGGTTGTAAAGGAAGCACGGCAAAGGGACGCAAAATGCGACCTTAAAAACAGGGCGCGGTCAGCACCTCAAATACCTCCCCTATGCCTTTACAGAACAGGGGGTCGCAATGCTCTCCAGCGCTTTGAACAGCGAGCGGGCTATTGATGTCAACATTCTCATCATGCGCACCTTCGTCAAACTACGCGAGATGATTGCCTCCCACAAAGATCTGGTGAAAAAACTGGATGAACTCGAAAAGAAATATGATGAGCAATTCCAGGTGCTCTTCGAAGCAATCCGGCAATTGATGGCCCCGCCGGAAAACACAAACCGGAAAATTGGGTTTAAATAATTCGGCACCCCTCCGCCGATACATTAAACTCGACCACATCTCTACTCCCACTACATCTGAAAATCTGTTTGACTTCACCCCTCGATTCCGGTAGTAATGATCAACAGATACCAAACAGGAGCACTTCTTTATGGAACTGGGGATTTTTGTTCTCCTTGCGGTCTTGGTGATTCTTCTTCTGGTGCTCCTCGTCCGCTCCTTCAAGCTGCCGGTGCAGGGGCCGGACGCCGGGATGCTGGTGATGCAGCAGCAGGTCGATCAGCTGCGCCAGCAGCTCTCGGAAGCGCTGGCCACCAACACCCAGGTCGTGCAGCAGCAGCTTTCTCAGATCACGACACAGGTCAATTCCCAACTTCAATCGGTTAATCAGCAGCTCACTTCGGCCACCGGCCAGATCGGCACCCGTCTCGATAACGCCGCGCGCGTCGTCGGAGAGGTGAAGCAAAACCTGGGGGAGCTGACCAAAGCAACCCAGCAGGTCTATGAGGTCGGGAAAGATATCTCTTCACTGCAGGAGATCCTCCGCGCCCCGAAACTGCGCGGCAGCCTCGGCGAGCTTTTTTTAGGCGAGCTCCTGGCCCAGGTCCTCCCGCCGACGCATTTCAGCCTGCAATATCGTTTTAAGAGCAATGAAGCAGTCGATGCCGTGATCACGCTCGGACCGGGACTGGTGTCGGTCGACTCGAAATTTCCGCTCGAGAACTTCAAGAAGCTGATCGAGACCAACGCCGACGAGGAAAAGAAGGCCCATCGACGGCGGTTCCTCACCGATGTGAAAAAGCATATCGACGCGATCGCGGCGAAATATATCCTTCCCGACGAGGGAACCTACGACTTCGCGCTGATGTATATCCCCGCCGAAAATGTCTATTACGAGACGATCATCAAAGACGAAGCGTTCGGTGACGACAAGAGCCTCTGCAGCTATGCTCTCTCGAAGCGGGTGATCCCGGTCTCCCCTAATTCGTTCTATGCCTATCTTCAGGCGATCGTCCTCGGATTCCGCGGATTGCGGATCGAGAAATCGGCGCAAGAGATCCACCAGCGGCTGCAACGGCTCTCGGGGGACTTCTTCAAATTCAAGGAAGACTTCGACGTCATCGGGAAGCACCTCTCCAACACGCGCGGAAAATACGAAGAAGCCTCCAAGAAGCTTGACCGGCTCGGCGACCGCCTCGTCACGATCGATCACGACAGCGCGGATGCAAAGATCGCCGACCCGAAGGTGAAGGTCGCCTTACCAAAGGAAGAGCTGGCCCGACCCGCTTTATTCGATTAAATCAACTTTTAAAATAAGGACGCATTCATGTCGAACGGACAACAATCGCAGCCCCCTGTTCAAGTTCAGGTCGAAATCGACGATGCCACCTCTCAGGGAGTTTATACGAACCTCGCCCTGTTGACCCACAGCGAGACGGAATTTGTCATGGACTTCATCTACATTCAGCCGCAAGCGCCGAAGGCGAAGGTACGATCGCGCATCATCACCAGCCCCGCCCACGCCAAACGCTTTCTGGCGGCCCTTCAAGAGAATATCCAGCGCTATGAGCAGCGCTTCGGCACGATCAAAGTCGCCGGCGAGCCGGACAAAAACAATCCCCCGTACCAGGGACTCTATTTGTAAACGATGCAAGGCCTCTCTTTTAAGAAAACCCTGACCCTTCGTAAGAATCTTCCGCCCCCCAACATACCCGATGAAGCCCGCATCCGCGTCTCCCTCGCCGGAATTTGCAGCACCGATCTTGAAATTGCCAAGGGCTACATGGGTTTCCACGGCATCCTGGGACACGAATTCGTCGGCGTCGTCGAAGCGGCCCCCGATCGGGCCTGGATCGGGAAGCGGGTCGTCGGCGAGATCAACGCCGCCTGCGGCGGCTGCTGCTTCTGTGTTCGCGGGATGCGAAACCACTGCTCTCAACGAACCGTCCTCGGCATCCTGGGAAGAGACGGCAGCTTCGCCGAGCAGCTCTCGTTGCCGATCCAGAATCTCCATCTTGTTCCGGAAAACCTCACCGACGAAGAAGCGGCCTTCACCGAACCGCTCGCCGCCGCGTTTCGAATCACCGAGCAGATTGCGATCCGTCCCGAAGATCGCGTCACCCTCCTCGGCGACGGCAAGCTTGGCCTTTTGATCGCACAAGTCTTGAAGGGACGCTGCCGGTTGGTCGTCGTCGGACGACACCCAGAGCGGAACAAGATGCTGGAACAGTGGGGCATCCAATCTCTTTCCCCTGACCAAACCATCCCGCTCCAGCATCTCTCCGACATCGTAATTGACGCCACCGGCTCTCCCAAAGGCTTCAACCTCGCCCAACAACTGGTCCGCCCTCAAGGGACCATTGTCCTGAAGACGACCTGCGCCGGCCGCCCCAAAGTGGATCTGGCGAAAGTGGTCATCGACGAGGTCACCGTGGTCGGTTCCCGCTGCGGGCCATTCGAGCCGGCGCTCGAAGCGCTTGCTCAGAAAAAGGTCGATGTTCGCTCGTTAATTACGGAGGTGTTCCCGCTGAAGAAAGGAAAAGAAGCGTTTCGGAAAGCGGCGGCGCGGGGGGCATTGAAGGTAATGCTTCGCCCCTAGAAATCCTCCACCTGTTTTGATCTTGGGCGTCGATTGGTCTTCTGCTTTCTTCACTCATTTGGATGCTTATATTCGTCAAAAACTTATTTCTCCCTCTGGATAAACCTCGTTCTTACCAAGAATAAGTGTCATCTCCGCTCCAGACAGCTCTTTCAGAGCTCCCCCTTGTATACGGTAAAAAGAATTCTGTAAAATAGAAAAAAGTCTTTAATGGGGGGATGTCCAAAGTGAAAGAAGAACTGAATGTATTATTGGTCGATGATCATCCGGAGAATCTTCTTGCCCTTGAAGCGGTCCTGGATTCCCCCGACTATCACCTGGTCCGGGCACAGTCAGGGATGGAAGCGCTCAGACTTCTCCTTAAAGAGTCATTCTCCCTCATTCTGCTCGATGTCCATATGCCGGGGCTGAATGGCTATGAGACGGCGGCTCTTATTCGCGAGCGCCCAAAGACCCGCGATATTCCAATCATCTTCATTACGGCCGTTAACAAATCCGAAGAAGATGTGGAGAAAGGATATTCGGTCGGAGCTGTTGACTACATCATCAAGCCGTTCGATCCAGACTCCCTCAAGGCGAAAGTGGCGGTCCTGACCGGAATGCACAAAAAAGAGGAACTCCCCCGACCCGCTGAGACCCTCCCTCTGGAAAATGCGGCGCTCTCCCAGCCTTACCGAAACCTTACCCAGGCTATCCCACAGATTGTCTGGATTGCCCAGCCGGACGGCTCCTTCGAATTCTTCAATCAGCCCTGGTTTAACTATACCGGTCTGACCTTTGAACAGAGCGAGGGGTGGGGATGGACAAAGGTGATCCATCCGGAAGATCATCAAGCGGCGATCGATCAGTGGACGGAAGCCCTCAGAGGAGAGAAAGAGTATCAAATGGAGTGCCGGCTCAAGCGGGCCGATGGCGTCTATCGTTGGCATCTCTATCGCGCTTATCCGGAGCGAGATCCTCAGGGGCGGGTTCTCGCTTGGTTAGGAACGGCAACCGATGTTAATGATCAAAAGCAGGGGCAGGAGAAATTACAGCAGATCATCGAGGCATTGGAGCAAAAAAAGAAGGAGGCGGAGGCGGCGACCCGTCTAAAATCGGAATTCGTCTCCAACGTCTCCCATGAACTGCGAACCCCGCTGAATGCCATCCTCGGCTACTCATCTCTTGTATTAGAAGGAACTTACGGCGAAATCCCCGACTATCTGAAAAGTCCGATGGATGGAATCCAAAGAAACGCCATCGAACTGCTTGAGTTAATCAATAACCTTCTCGATCTCTCAAAAATGGAATCGGGCCAGATGTCGATCGCCATCGAATCAGTAGACTTAAGACGCCTTCTTCCGGAAGCGGCTCAGAAGGTAGCGCTGCTGTTAAATGGAAAGAAAGTTGAATTAAATTGGAGAATCGAGGACAACCTAAAGAGGATTCAAAGTGATCCGCTAAAGATCCGGCAAATTTTCATGAATCTTCTCACCAATGCGATTAAGTTCACGGACGAAGGGTCGATTACCATCTCTGCGGCCAATGCGGATGGAGGAATTCTTTTGTCGATTGAGGATACCGGTATTGGGATCAAAGACGAAGACCTCCCCGCCATTTTCGATGCTTTCAGGCAAATCGACGGTTCGACGACACGAAAAGTCGGCGGGAGCGGTTTGGGCCTGACCATTGTCAGAAATATACTTGAAATACTTCACGGAAAAATCGAAGTGAGAAGCAAATTCGGAGAGGGATCAACCTTTACTATCTTCCTACCGGAGAGTCTACCTCCTCCTAAAACGACTGAAGCAAAGTCTAATCGGGCTTTATCCGAAAAAGCTTAGCTTATGCTACAACACACGATTGGAGCACACTCCTATCGCACCGGCAGCGTCCAAACCGCTCCCGATAGTAACATAAGGTATTCCCGTTGAAGAAAAGAAGAGTTTCGGAAAGGGGCGGAGCGCGGGGCATAGAGGAAGTGCCCGAAGGGCGCCTGAAAACGTTTCGCTCGGCTTCATAAGGAAATCAGTGATGAAACCAGTTCTAGTCATGGCTCTTTTCGTTTCTGTCTTGTGCTTCGGTATTGTACCTTGCTCCAATCCCGTGCTTGCGGACGTTGTTGCCGGCGCAGAAATACATACGCCAGAAGGATCGTGACCAGAACCACCCCATATCCCACCGCAAACAGTACCATCAGTCGCGCAAACACCCGGTCCACGAGGGCCGACCCCGTTTTTTCAACATCAATTTGCAGCGCGAGGGGCTGAGCCCGCAACTCGGCGAGCGTCGCCTTCCGCATCTCTTCGATGCTCTGCAAGACGATTCCGCGTTCCTGGCGGATCGCTTCGAGCGTATCCAGCCGCTGCCGTTCGATGTCGGCCAGCACCGCTTCCCGCTCGGTCTTGACCCACTGAAAAGCACTCGTGAGTTGTTGAGCCACCAACCGGCCTGCAAGATCGGTTGCCATAAGTTCGGCCTGCCACCGGGCCTGCCGCGGGAGTTGATCCATCTGCAGCGTCAGGCGGACCTTCAAATCGGCTATCTCTGCTGGCATCGAGTTCAGCGTCTGAAACGGCCCGGCCGTTCCGTCCGGAAAAATCCGGGCCATTATCGAAATGATGGAGGTTCGTGCGAACTGATGATTTTCCAGCGGATGTTCCGCGGTCCACCGGGCAATCCCCTCCCGCGCCGCCACAACCGATTCCGGCCGCAGGAAGTCCGTCGCCATCTCCATCACCTCGGTCTCGAGTTGCCGCGCGGTCGTTACCGCCACCCCCTGCTGGTCGCCAAACAAATCTTTGCCAGCACCAGAGGCGAAATAGGCGGTTTGCTGCGCGCACAACGCCCACAGGTCAACCAGGATGGCCACCGGATCCTGGTGCACGATCGCCAGGAAGGCAGCCGGGACCGCGTGGAGTTTCCACAACAGCGATTGATACTGGACTTTCGGATCGGAGGTCGCCCCGGCGATCTGGTCCGCGGCGAATTCGATACGACGCGAATACCGGCCCACAAAGTCGAAAAGCTGGTAGTTGATCTCTTTGCGGGTGACTTCCGCCTGCTTCGTCTCCGTCATCAATGGGGCCGGTTTCGAACGGGTCGCGCAACCCGCGGCCAGCATCACCCATAAGCCGATCATCACGGCTTGCGGCCATCGCTTGAATCGCTGGGCGATCGGCGGGTTCATCGGACATGGCCCGCTAACGTTGGCGGGAAGCTGTAGGCCGGAGTGGGGTGAGGCTTGTGCTATCAAGCACAAACGAACACCGCGGAGGACTGTCCGCTTGACCGCCCTTGTTAGAGCTAAACTCATTCTCTTGCTTCATTTAATTCTTGGCACCTTGGGTTGCCACCCTAAATTAATTTTAACTTGGTTTGGCGTTCGCTTGCCGTAAGCCACGACACCTTCAAAATTCTCCTGTTTTTTATTTATAGACACCTCTTCAATGCATGAAACCGCTCCCAATGCTCTTCGAGATCGTTTTGAAAACGACCTGCGCCGGCAGACCGAAAGTGGTCATCGACGAGTCACCGTGGTCGGTTCCCGCTGCGGGCCGTTCGAGCCGGCGCTCGAAGCGCTTGGTCAGAAAAAAGTGGATGTCTATCCGCTCATTACAGAAGTCTTTCCGCTGAAGCGAGGAAAACAAGCGTTCCTGAAGGCGGCGGAGAAGGGGGTGTTAAAAGTGCTGCTCCGCCCAGAAGATTAGTGCCTGACGGACCTATTTTTCTCATGACAGAAAGCTGGACAGATCGTTTTAACCCAAAAGATGATCTCATTTCCCATATTCGTAAAATATTTCAGAGATTTAAGAGGGTTTCGCCGTTTTGTGAAATCGACGGGAAAACTGAAATCGCCGCAAGATGAATGAACCAGACACAGTACATCTCGACTAAAATATCCTATCGGTATATACCGATTAGGCTTTACTTGATGCAAAAATTGATGTAATCTCTACCCTGGATATTGATCCTAAGCTGGCTGTCTTAGTTATAGTCATTCTCGATTTCAATAAACGTCCGGTTGCATTTATGAAAAAGGTTGTCCTTCATTTTTTGGACGGAAAAATCCTCAAGGGAACCACTTTCGATTTCTCGGCTGAAAGACCTTGGTTTCATCTCACGCAAAGCTCGACAGGTGAGACAATCAAAGTGGATTCCTCTCTCCTCAAAGGGATCTTCTTTGTGAAAACCTTCGAGGGGAATCCGTTAATACGTAAAAATTATGATCTTTCTCTGCCGGGCCTCGGTACAAAGGTGATGGTCTGCTTCAAAGACGGAGAGAGGGTATTCGGCCACACATACGGAGTAAGCCCGGAAAGGAAGGGCTTCTTCCTCTTCTTGTCCGATCGATATACGAATAATGAAAAGGTCTTTATTCTCACTGCGGCGACGCAAGATATCCAACTTTATAACAGAAAAATCCACCACAGCCTTTCACTCTGAATGAGAGTAAAAACGACCCCTGCCTTTATGATTTAATTCAAACCCTCCCCGGCAAGAAAAGACTGGCCACCCATTCAAAGGCGTTGCGGTGACGAAGGGAGAATTTTTAATCTCTCAGCTTTCTACTCCGCTCCCGCGGTGTTCGGGCAAATATCCTGGTAGGCGCAATACTGGCAGGCAATATAGGTCGGCCGGGCTTCGAAATCTTCCTTTCGAATTCCTTCTGCGACCACGTGAACCTTCTCCTGCATCTTCTCAATCTCTTTCTCTTTCCGCACCGCCGTTCCAATAAACCCCGAATCGAGAAAGTGCAGCTCCACCCGAACCGGCAATGTCCCAAACCGCTCCCGGTACGACCAGGCATAGAGCGTGAGCTGCGGATTCTCTTTGGCTTTCTTATCGGCGGTCTTCTGGTCGTGTACTTCGGCGGTTTTGTAGTCGATAATCACCCCTCCTTCTGGCGTCTCATCGACCCGGTCCCATCGCCCCGCAATCCGGTTCCCTTCAAAAGTGAATGAAAATTCTTTTTCGATGTAGGTCGGCTTCCGCCCGCCCCGCTCCTGCTCGTCATAGAACCGCCGGAGCGCCGCGTGGCCGGCGGCAAGACGTTGCTCCTCATGCTGGCGGCTTAAGAACCCCTCGCTCCGCCAGGCACGGTTGAACACGATGAGAATTTCCTCGAATGGGATGGTTTGATCGGTCATCTTCGCCGAAAGATAGGCCGCCACCGCCTGGTGCATCGCATTGCCGTAGAGGACGGCATGATGCTGATAGATCGGCACACGGAGAATATGCGTGTACTTGTATTTCAGCGGGCAGGTGGAATAATCATCAATCTGATAATGCGTCAGATAAAGCGGCTCATCCGAAGCCGGAGCGCGGCGCGTGAACAGATCTGGCTGCTCCACCGCCCCATGCCGGGCGATCGCCTCCAGGGCCGATGCTTTCGTCGTCGGCACCGCCTGAATCGGGAGATTCAACGCCTCCAGCACGAAGGGGCTCACCTTCCGCTCGCGCACCCCGCCGATGTCGCGGGCGCTGGTCAGATAAAGTCGCCGCCGCGCGCGGGTCATCCCGACATAAAACAGCCGCCGCTCTTCCTGGATATGGAAATCCCCCTGCGGGAGCACTTCCTGGATGAGCTCCACCGGCAGCTCGATGCGCTCGCTCCGCTCCCGGCTCGGAAACTTCCCGTCGACCAGGCCGACCATGAATACGGTGTCGAACTCCAACCCTTTCGACTTGTGGATCGTCAGGACCGAAACCGCCGACGCATCGACATCGGCCTCGGCGGCGGGGGGATCTTCCCCGGCCTTGATCAGAAGATCGAGATAGGCGACAACGTCATGCAGCGCCGCGGTCGGGGTCAATTGCTGGAAACGGCGGATCTCCTCGAAGAAGCGGGCGACGTTCTGGATCTTCACCTCCTGCGCCGTCGTCATCCGCTCGGCATACTGCTCCAGTAGGCCGCTGCGGCGGATGAACTCGTAGAGGACCACCCCGGCATCGACCTCCCGCGCCCGCTGGAGCGAGGCCTGTAAATCGGCCAGCAACTTCTCGAGGGTCGCCGCCGCCTCCGGCGAAACGGAGATGCCTACCGATTCAATCGTCTTAAAAACGTCATAAAGACTCTGGTTCTTCCGGCGCGCCAACGCATTGCATCGGGCCAAAATTTCATCCGGCAAGCGGTAAAGCTCCGAGGTCGCGAGATAGTAGAGGCTGCTGCTGTCGTGGAAGTCGGCGACCGCCCGCATGAAGGCGATCAGCAGCCGGACTTCCGGCCGCGAGTAGAGGCCCCGGTTGCCGGTGAACCGATAGGGAATCCCGCGGACGTTCAGCGCCCGGAGAAACGAATCGGCGTCGGCATTCCCTCGGACGAGGATCGCAACATCACCCAAGTCGAGACCGGCTTCGTGCTCCTCGGCGATGATCCGCGCCACCGCGTCGGCCTCAGACGAGAGGGTGTCATAATGGAGATGGACCACCGGCGGCTCTAAAAGCGACGGCGCGGTCTCCTCGACCTGGGATATCAGACGTTTGTCGATCTTCTCCTGAACCTCCAGACGGTCGGGGTTGTTCTGCTGGATGAGACGATATGAAACGTCGAGGATCGGCTGGACCGACCGGTAATTCTCGGTCAGGACCACCCGCTTCGCGTCGTGATACATCTTACCGAAGCCAAGGATGTTCGAGATCGCCGCCCCCCGGAACTTGTAGATGCTCTGATCGTCATCGCCGACGACGGTGATGTTGTGGTGGCCCTCGGAGAGGAGGCGAACCAGCTGGAACTGGGCGAAGTTCGTATCTTGAAACTCATCGACCAGGATATACCGGAACTGCGACTGGACTTTTTTAAGAACGGTCGGGTTCTCTCGAAGCAAGCGCAGCGCCATCGAGACCTGGTCGCCGAAATCGATGCACCCCTCCTCCATCAGAAGATCCTGATAACGCCGGTAGGTCTCGGCCAGCTCCTTCTCAAAGGCCGCTTCTTCCAAGAGGCTCGGATCTTCGGGGGTGGCGAGGGCCTTCGTCAGCCGCCGGTCGGCGTAGGCAAGATAAGCCTCCGGGCCGACATCCTCATCCTTGGCGCGCGAGAAGAGGGAGAGGAGCGCTTCGATATGTTTGGTCGGGTTGCCGAGGGGGCGAAAGGTCTTGAGGGGGAGCGAGAAGAGATGCTTTCTGAAAAAGATCACCTGCTCCGGACGAGACAACACCCGAAAATCGGGGGTAAGCCCCAGCCGCAGGCCATGCTCCCGCAAAATCCGATCGCCGAAAGCATGGAAAGTCGAGATCGTGATGCCGGTATAGCCGTAGGGAACCAGCAGATCGACCCGCTCCTCCATCTCTTTCGCCGCCTTCTCTGTGAAGGTGAGCGCCAAAATTTCATGCGGCTTTGCTTTTTTGGTCGAGATGAGGTGGGCAATCCGGCGAGTGATGACGAGGGTCTTTCCGGTCCCCGCCCCGGCGATGATCAAGAGCGGCCCTTCGCCATGCTCCACCGCCGCTTTCTGCTTCGGCGAGAGGGGACGGGTGCCGGCTTCCGATCCGAGAAGAGAAGAGGGTTCCATTTGGAAAATGTAAAGAAAGCCGCCGAGGAAGTCAATGGAAATTAAGGACGAAAAATCCGATGCTAGTTCGGACTAGACCGCACCCGCCGATCGGATTCGTTCGATCGCCGATCGGAGGGTTTGCTGGACCTGTGCGATCTCATCATTGTTCTTGTAGGCATGGCGCGGCCAGAAAAATCCCTTCAAACCATCCCCTTTTCGGCGGGGGACAACGTGGATGTGAAGGTGCGGGACACTCTGGCTGACACGGTTGTTGATCGCAATAAAGGTCCCCTCGGCCGCCATCCCCTCCTCCACCGCGCGGGCCAGCAACTGCGCGCTGCCGAAGAGCGGCGCAATCAGAGCGGCCGGAAGATCGACCAGCGTCTCATAATGGACCTTGGGCGCAAGCAGGAGATGCCCTGCGAAGAGGGGGCGATGATCGAGGAAGGCGAAAGAGACCTCATCCTCGAAAACGGGATGGCTTGGGACCTCTCCCCGGATGATTTTGCAGAAACCGCAATTCGAACGTTCTGTCTTGGGCATTTGATAATCCATCCCGAAACCTTGATCTTTTTTCGGGATGGATTATACAGGAGTGGACTGCTCAAAGAAAGGAAAAGGCGGGAATGCGCCAAAAAATACTCGATCCCCCCAGAGAGGATCGCGCAGTTAACGGAGTGAAACAGGAGGCGTTCTTCACCGGTTCCGCTAAAACCGGTTTGCGCGCGATCGCATCCGCAAGCGCCAAGCGATCCGGGCCAGCCAGATCATCCAGATCACCGTCAGCGGAATCGCCAAAACGAGCCCGATGAAGAAGGCGGAAACAATCACCGCCAGGAAAATCGTCAGGCCGAAAAGGGTCATCAAGCTGAACTTCAACCGCTCCATCCGGCTCAACGGGCGGAAGACCGGCCCCCTGCGCCATTCGCGATCTTCAACGATGACTTGGTAAACCTCTTCGTTCTCTTCCGGCAACTTTTCCATCGACACCTCCTTCACATGATTCTTATTTTCATCCTATCACAGTGAAAGATCGGATACCATCACCGGCAAAAGACACGGATCGAGCAGCCCTCAGAGCCGATGATGTCAATGGTGGCCGCCCTGCTCCTCGGGCTGACCGGGTGGAGGGGTAGGTACCGCCTCCGGTCGGGGCCGGAGAATCGACGCAACGACGGAAACGATGAGAATTCCGGCGATCACCGCAAGCGCGATGCCGATCGGCACCTTGTAAATGTCGGAGATCAACATCTTCGTCCCGACAAAAACAAGGATGAGAGAGAGACCATAATGCAAATAATGGAAGAGCTGCATGATGCCGGCCAGCGCAAAGTAAAGGGCGCGCAGTCCCAAAATGGCAAAGACATTCGAGGTGTAGACGATAAAAGGATCCCGCGTCACCGCCAGGATGGCGGGAATCGAATCGACGGCGAAGATCACATCGGTCGTCTCAATCAGAAGAAGGACGACGAACAAGGGGGTGGCCCAACGCTTTCCCTCTTTTAGAACAAAAAAATGGTCGTTGTGATATTGGTCGGTGACCGGGACGAACCGGCGGAAGAGCCGGAGGACCGGGTTCGCTTCCGGGTGAAGCTCTTTGTCCTTTTGAAAGGCCATCTTGATGCCGGTGATAATCAGAAAACCGCCGAAGAGATAAATCATCCAATGGAACTTTTCAATCAGCGTAATCCCGGCGGCAATAAAGATGGCGCGCATGATCAGGGCGCCGAGAATCCCCCAAAATAGGATCTTGTGCTGGTAGACCGAGGGGACGGAGAAATAGGAAAAGATCAGCAGGAAAACGAAGAGGTTATCGACGCTCAGCGACTTTTCAATGATATAACCAGCTAAAAACTGGAGGGCCGTCTCCGGACCGAGCCAGAAATAAATGAGCAGGTTGAAGAGGAGCGCCAGGCAGATCCAGACCACGCTCCACCCCAGCGCCTCTTTGAGGCGAACCACATGGGCCTTTCGATGAAACACACCGAGGTCCAAGGCCAACATGGCAAGAACGAAAAGATTGAAAAGAATCCATGGCCACATTTATTTAACGATTATCTCCTTTCTGGTTTTGATATAAAAGCTAGCCGCCGCCCGGATGTTTCTCCCGGATGATCAGGACGGAGCAGGGGGCCTTCCGCGTCACCCGCTCCGCCACGCTCCCCATGACGAAACGGTCCATCCCTGTCCGTCCATGGGTTCCGAGGACGACGAGATCGGCCCCGATCTCTTCCGCGACTTTCAGGATCTCGACCAGCGGCGACCCTTCCTTAAAATAGGGGCGGACATTGACCCCCTGGCGTTTCACCGCTTCCACCTCTACATCCAGTTTTTTCGATTCCTTTTCCCTCAATTCTCGAACCCAACGGTCGACCTCCGGGTGAATGCGGGCCTCCTTTCCTTCCAGCGTATAAAACGGCGGCTCAAACACATGAAGCAGAAAAAGCTCTGCCGAGAAGCACGCTGCCAGACGCGCGGCAGAGTCGATCGCGTCTTTTGAACACTCTGAAAAATCGGTGGCCACCAAGATACGGCGGGGCGTCATCGTGATCCTCCCTCTCAAATACCGCCTGGGGGCTCTCTCCTCCTCCCAACGGTTTTAACCCATTCATCTTAACAGAAAGTGAACCGGAAGTCTTTAACGCATCGCGCGACGAAGTCCCACGACCGCGGAAACTTCAGGCGGATGAGAAAACAGTTTTTTATTCTAACCCGGTAGAAAGAGCGAGGTCAATGAGGGAAGAATCGGTGAGATCAAGATGGAAGGGAATGGGAAAACCGTTCTCTTATAATTGAACGTGCCCTTCGTCGGGGAAAAAATATGGAAGGATTTTAAGTGAGAAGAGATTCAATCGCCTGATGAACCAGATCTTGCCTGAGAAGGGGTGGGATGAATGCGTGACAAAGGGGGACATTTCATGGAGCCATCGGGCCGAACTCGTCAGTCGGCCCGATGGCTCCTGTGGGCAATGGTCCTCCCAAATCGGCAGACGGACGCCCCAGTGACCCGCTCGGCCGCATGCCGGATCATTCGGAGAACGCCGCCGCCCTTTACCCGCCGCTGAAATCGACCGCCCAAATCATCCAAAAGCTGAAGGCCACCGATGCGAAAAGAACGAGCGCGAGACCGTATCGGTAAAGAAATTCATAAAATTGATCGAGTCCCGGCGCGATGATCGAAGAACCGCCCGACCGCTCACCCAACGGCTCGGTGGAAGAGCGCGGCATTTCTTTTTTACCCTGCTCGGCATAGACACTCGCCTGAAACTCCGTTTTTGTTGATCCAGCCATGAAACCTCCTTCATTAAGAATGAACCCCCGCCTTTTGAAACGACTCACGCCGCAGCATATTGCAGAAGGGATGCCGTCCGCATTCCGATTGAAGGAAAATTGAGAACTGCCGCGTATCTATTTATTCTTTCAAGAAGAAATAACCGTTCGGCATGAAAGAAGAACAGACGGGAGAAAAGAGGATCAGGGCGAGGAGAAGCCAAACGGCCACAGGGGGTGGGGCGTCTTTGCTTGTTATTCGGACGAGGGGGACGCTTCGCCCCGTTCGTCCGCAAGAGAAATCCCGTACCGCCGCGCCATCCGGTAGAGGGTCCTTCGGTCGACTCCCAAGATCCGCGCCGCTTCGGTTCGGTTTGGGATTTCACGAAGAACCCGGATCAGATAATGCCGCTGCAACTCATCGAGCGACATGAGCGGAAAGGGAGGAAGCGCCTCTCCCGTAACCGCCACATCCCGAATCGACAGAGGGAGGTCGTCCGCAAGGATGATGCGGCCGGTCGTCAAGACCACCGCCTGTTCGATTGCATGTTGCAGCTCCCGGACGTTTCCCGGCCAGTCGTACCGGCACATCGCCTCAATCGTCTGGGGATGAAAAGAGAGATCGTTTTTTTTTGTCTCGGCGGCATATTGTTTCAAGAAATAGTCTGCCAACAAGGGGATATCCTCTTTCCGCTCCCTCAAAGGGGGAAGGGCAATCGTGACGACGCGGAAGCGATAGAGAAGATCTTCCCGGAACCGGCCTTCTTTCACCCTCACATCGAGCGGCTGGTTGGTCGCCGCGACGATTCGGACATCGACCCGGATCGGATCGTTGGCGCCGACCCGCCGGACCTCCCGCTCCTGAAGCGCCCGCAGCAGCTTGGCCTGAAGCGAAAGGCTCATCTCTCCGACTTCATCGAGAAAGAGGGTTCCCCCTTCCGCCTCTTCGAAGAGCCCCTTTTTGCTCACGACCGCCCCGGTAAAAGCCCCCCGCACATGACCGAACATCTCGCTCTCGAGGAGCGGCTCCGGAAGGGCGGCGCAGTTCACCACGACGAACGGCCTCCCCGCGCGAGGACCGTTGTAATGGATCGCCCGCGCGATCAGCTCCTTTCCGGTCCCGCTCTCCCCCTGGATGAGAACGGTGCTGTTCTGGCCGGTGATCATCGCGACCGTCTTGTAGACCTCGGTCATCGGCCGGCTGTGGCCGACGATCTGATCGAGGCCGTAGGTCCGGACGAACTCCTGCCGGTATTGCTCGTTTTCTTTCTTCAGACGGCGTTGATTGAGAGCGCGCCGGACGACGATCTTGATCTCGTCTTCCCGAAACGGCTTGCTGACATAGTCGAAAGCGCCCGCCTTCATCGCCTCGATCGCCGATTCCATCGATCCGAAGGCGGTCACTAAAATCACCAGTGTCTCCGGGCTCTGCTCTTTATAACGGCGCAGGACTTCCAGACCGTCCAGGCCGGGCATCTTCAGGTCGGTGATGATCATGTCGTAAGATGCTTTCTCCAGACGGTCGACCGCCTCCCGGCCGCCGGAGGCCGATTCGACGGTGTACCCCTCTTCCGATAAAATCTCGACCAGCAGCTGGCAGGCGACGGCGTCGTCGTCCACGGCCAACATTCGGGCGGAAGCGGATTCATTTCGTCTCATGATCCCTCACCGGCAGTGTAATGATCAATGTCGTCCCCGCGCCGCGGCGGCTCTCCGCTTCAATTTCCCCGCCGTGCGCTCTGATAATGTTCCGGCAGATGCTCAGCCCTAAACCGGTTCCCTTTCCCGGCTCCTTCGTCGAGAAGAACGGCTCGAAAATCTTTTCCAGATCGGCTTCGGCGATTCCAATGCCGGTATCGGCGATCGTGACGCGGATCGTCCCGTCATTCGATCGGGTCTCCAAACGCAAGAGCCCGCCGTTCGGCATGGCATCCATTGCATTGGTGAGAAGATTGAGAAACGCTTCCTGCAGCTCCCCATTGTCCCCGAGCGTCGCCGGCAGCCGCGCCTCAAAAGAGGTCCGCATCTCGATGCCGCGGAACGACAGCCCCGGCATGACCAGATCGAGCAGCCCCTGTAAAAGGGGATTGATCTCCACCGGCGCCATCCGAGGGGTCGGCTTGCGGACCTTTTCGAGGACCTCTTGGATGCTCTGAACCATCCGCTCCAGCTGCGACTCGATGATCTTCAGCCGCTCCTCCCGCTTTTCCGTCGAGGTATCCCGCTTCAGGCGTTGCAGGTGCCCCAGGGTCGAGTGAAGCGGGGTCCCGATCTTGTGAGCCAGCGCCGCCGCCATCTGCCCCGCCGCGGCCAGCCGCTCGCTGTCGGCCAGCCGGAGCTGCATTTCGGAGAGACGCCGGTTCACCCGGGCCAGCTCTTCATAGCGCCGGTTCACCTCGGCGGTCGCCTGCTCGATTCTCCCCTGCAGCGACTCGTTTAGCTGCCGGACCGCCTCGGTTCCCTCCCGAACCCTCAGAAGCATCCGGTTGAATTGCGCCGCGAGTGCGCCGATTTCGTCTTGGGATTCGATTGAAACCTGCCGTTCCAGGTCGCCCGCCTCCACGCGGGCCATCTCGGCCACCAGCGACCCGATCGGCCGTCCGATCCTCTGGCGCAGATACCAGACCAGGAAAACCAGGATCACTGCCGCGACCGCCCCTGTCACCAGAAAGGCATGGAGGCGGTCCCGCGCCACCAGCGCTTCGAATCGCGTCATGGAAATCTGAGCAAGGACCAAGCCGGAAACCTGCGGTCCGATCCGGACCGGCGCCTGGATTTCCCAAAAAAGCTGTCCCTCTCGCTCCGCCAAATGCGCCACGGGATTTCCCCGGCGGATCGTTTCGACTTCGGATTCACTCGGAAGGGGATTCAATCCGCTGACCGCCGTGCCGCTTTGGGCAGTCATCTGAGGCACGTTCGGCCCCAAATCGAAAATCTCCATCAGAACGATCTCCGGATCGATCTCCCGGAGTTTCGCCAGTTCTTTCTCTAAAACCGGGCGATCTCGCAGCTCTCCGAGGGTTCCGATGCCGGCCCCGATCTGCCTGACGAGGGTGATGTATTCTTCCCGGAGGAGTAAGCGGGCCTGCCGCTCGATAACCAACCGGGAAGCGGTAATTGCGATCAAAAGGACCGAGACGACGATCCCGATCACATAAAGGGTAATCTTCGTCTGAAGACCGATGTTCCATCGGGAAAATCGAATCACAGCCTCCCCTGAAAAAAGATAGGAGGATCATACCAGATGTCGGGGGCGACGCCAAGGCGGGGCAATGCGGACCCGCGCCGGGCAACCTCTTTCTGCAATATTAGAAGGTATAGAGCAGTGCCGTCTTAAAAAGACGATCATATTTCCCGAACCCGACGGGAGGCTGGTTGTCGTAGACGACGGCGTAGGAAATTTTGAAGGCGAGGTTCCCCATCAGGTTCGTGATGAAGGCCGACTCCTCGTTGATCAGGTAATCTTTCGCCTCCTGTAAGCTCGGCGTGTACTCCGCCGTCTGCTCGAATCGGGTCTTCTCCGTGAAGGCATGGATATAACCGCCGAAGAGGCGGGCTGTCGGAAAACCTTCATCCGCCAAGGGAGAAACCGGGTTCTCTCGGGTATAACCAAGACCGGCCTCCACCCGCAAGGTGTCCAAGGCGGTCTTCACGAAATAATGACCCAAACCGACGAGCGTGATATAACGGGCCTCGATCCCCTTCGGCGTGTTCCGCTCGACCGTCTGCGAAAGAAAGCCGTATGTACTTTCGGTGATGTTCCGATCATATTTGAGGATGCCGATCCAGTTCTTATCGGAGGTGATCTCCTCATTTTTTCCATAAAGAGCCTTCACCTCGCCCGATAGCTTCGAAGCGGCAAAGGTGCGCTCTACCTTGCCGGCCACCACCATCGTTTCCGCGTTCGTGTTCCCGGAGGTCTCAACATAAGAAAGCTCCAGGTTTCCCATCCAGGGGGCGTTTCTTGAGCATACAACGGAACGGCAATCGCAATCGCAAGACAAAACGTGACGACAAGACGGATCGGATGTTTCATAAGTATTCTCCTATTGAGTGAGGGACGGGAAGCGGAAGTGTTGTTTTCCCGAATAAAAGAGCAAACCCTAGGTCGCGGCCTTCAGCTCCGATGTGCAGTGGGGACACCGGGTTGCCTTGAGCGGAATATCCGACAGGCAATAGAGGCAGCTTTTGGTCGTCGGCACGGCCGGCGGCGCTTCAGACCGTCGCTTCATTGCATTGATCTGCCGAATCAGAAGAAAGATCGCAAAGGCGACGATGACAAAATCGATTACCTGATTGACAAAAATACCATAGTTGATCGTCGGCGCGCCGGCCGTTTTTGCTTCCGCCAGGGAAGCCAGCGGCTTCCCGGAGAGATTAATGAAGAGATTCGAGAAATCGACCTGCCCGAGAAGCAGGCCGAGGGGCGGCATCATGATATCGGCCACGAACGAATTCACGATCTTCCCAAAGGCCGCCCCGATGATCACCCCGACCGCCATGTCGAGGACATTCCCGCGCATGGCGAATTCTTTGAACTCTTTAAACATGTTCAGTTCTCCTTATTCTGAAGATTGGACGCGGCCCGACGCTTACTGGAATCGGATCATATCCTCAGGGTTTATCCCATGTCAATATACAAATGATTGGGTGGTATTGAACGGATGACGAAAAGAATTTGGTGAAGGGCGGTTTACGCCTAGACTAGAAGCTGATGTTGTTGAGGAGGTGAAATCTGTCTTCCGTTTCGCTGAGGTAGACCAGGCTGACGCTTTGAAAACCTTGGGGGCTCTGGAAACCGCCGGTGAGAAAGAATCCGGAGATCAGAGTCAGAGGGGTCGTGGTGCCGGTGCTGTGATTAAACTTTCCGATAAACTTCCCGGTGCCGTCTCCGAAGAGAACCAAAATTTCACGTAAAGAGGGAAGGGTCACGGCGATGTCCAACATCGGGTTTCCCGGTCGGGTGGGGGTTTCATTAATCCTGTCGAGATTGAAATCTTCCACGACGATCGCTCCGGGCGGAAAGTCGACGGAGAGATAAACGGCCGGCAAAAACGTCCCGTCCCCTGTCCCATTCGAGGTCGAAACTTGGCTGGAGGCCTGATGGGCCGCCGCCAAATCAATAATGCTGTCTCCGTTCAAGTCTCCCACCGCAAGCGACGTCGGCGGCGATGAGAATGGGACGGAGACCGGTTCGGAAAAGGCGCCGGCCCCGTCGCCCAGGAAGACGAGGACATCGCCGGCCCCTTCACGGAGAATGGCCAGATCGAGAAGCTCATCCCCATTAAAATCGGCCGTGACCATCTGAGTCACTTTTCCGCCGACGGCAATGGAAGGCTGCGGACTAAATTGATTCGTGGACCGGTCCTGCAGAAAAAGGATGATCGATCCTTCTTCAGTTCCGACGATCAGATCCGAATTTCGGCTTGCGACATCGCCATGGAACTGCCCGGCGGCCAGGGCCGAAGGGGTTACTCCGCCGGGGAGTAAGTGGGTCGTGACGGTCACCGGGAAAGCGACGTGGGGGCTCCCCGCCTCTCCGGAGATGATCTTGACCGCCCGCTCGCCTCGGCTTCCGATCGCAAGATCGGCAATAAAGGCCTCCGAATTAACAAAATCGCCGACGGTGACGCCGGACGGATCGCCCAATGAAATCTCGGCCTGTTTTCGAAAGAGACCGTTGCCGACCCCCAGGAAGACCACCGCGAGATTTCCTGAACGACTCACCGACACCATGTCGAGCAGGCTATCCCCATTGAGGTCAATCGTCTGCCCCGCGCGGACCGTGTATCCCCCCATGACCAAGCTGCGGGATCCGACCGGAACGGCCGGATCACTCGACGACTTCGAGGAAGAGGTCATCGTGATCGCCGCGAAACCGATCGCACTCGGATCATCCTGGCTGACCGCCTGGATCGTGGCGGTCGGTCTATTCGAATCGAAATTAGGATCCGATCGATAGAGGCCGGTCGCGGGATTGATACTTCCCGGTCCGTTGATCTGCCAGGTCACCCCTTTGTCCAGGGTCCCAAACACATCGGCCGAAAGTTGCACCTCTCCCCCGGCCGGAAGCTTAAAGAACGTCGGGACCACCGCGACACCGACACTGTCATCCGCCTCCTTCCGGCCGCAGCCGAAGAGCGCAGAAAGAATCAATAAAAAGATAAGTTTTTTTGAAAACGGCATCCCGGCACCTCTTTACTCTAAGAATACTGCCGAGATCCCATTTTGGCAAACGGATGATTACGATCTTTCCTGCTTGATGACACGGATGCTTTGCCACTTTTCGGAGCGATATCGAAGGAGGGTCAACGTCATGCGGACAAACCAATCGACCACCATCACCCCCCAGACGTAAGTGATCCCAAGAGGCTGGACGAAAGAGAAATAAAAGGCGAGGGGAACCCGGATCAGCCAGGCGCCGACGAAGGTGACCGTCAGGAGAAAGCGGGTGTCCCCCGCCCCCTTGAGGGATCCGGAGAGGACCATCGTGATCGCCAGCGGAATCTGAATCAGCGCAACGATCTTCAGGAAGAGGGTCCCCAGACGAACGACCTCCGCATCTTCCGTAAACAGCCGAAGCAAAAGATAGGGGAAGAAGAAAAAAACGACTCCCATGGAGGCCATCACCAAGACGGCGAGTCGATTCGCCTCCCAATTCTCAGCCTTCGCCCGCTTGTACTGCGCGGCGCCGATGCTCTGCCCCACGGAGGTGACGGCGGCAATCGCAAACCCGCTTCCGGCCATGAAGGAGAAGGCCTCGATCGCAAGCCCGACCTGATGCGCGGCATAGGTGACCGTCCCATAGACCAGCACGGCCCGTGCGTACGACATTTGGGCCACCTGCTGGACAAGCCGGTCGGCGCAAAAGGGAGACCGACACGAACAACCTGCCGGATCAAATCGAGGCGAAGCGGGGTTCGGTGGAGAAAACCTTTCTGAAAAGCCCTGATCAAAAGGAAGACGGCACCGAAGATTTCGGAAATACCGACCGCAATCGCAGCCCCCCGAACGCCCATCGCCGGGAATCCGAAATGACCGTAGATCAACGCGTAAGCGATGCCGAGATGGAGAAGATTCACCCCGATAATGGCGACCATCGGAGTTCGCGTATCCCCTCTTCCATGCATGATCGCTGAAAGAAGATCGACCCCCACACTGACTGGCAAAAAGAGAAAAATGTAAAAGAGGTATGCATCGATCAATTCGATGAGCGCCGGCTCCGCTCCGAGGAGAGCGGCCGCTTCTCGGCGGAAAAAAGCCCGACCCCGCCGATCAAAAAACTGAGCGCAAAGCCGACCCATAACGCGCTGAATGCCGCTTCCGAAGCCTGCTGTCCTCTTTGCGCGCCGACCAGTTGAGCCACGACCACCGTGGTTCCGACCGATAGCCCGGCAATCAGGCTCATCATGAAAACGATGATCAACTGTGAGAGGCCGACGGCTGCAATCGCAGAGGCTCCGAGCCCGCCGACCAAGAAAATATCGGTGGTCGTGACCGCCCGCTCCAAGAGGCTGCTGGCGACCACAGGCAGGGCCAGTGCCAAAATCTTTCGGCGCACCTCTCTTCTCATCGCGGGACAGCCCGGAGATGTTTTTCTGTGTGCAAACGGCGCGGCCGGCAAGACGAAAACTGAGGAAATGGAAGGAAAACAAATCGATCTTTCATGGATGTGAATGATTATATCCGCTTTGGTTCGGATCGGCAACTGATCACATTTTTTTAACTTTCAATATAAAACATGATATATTGCAGCCATGACGGAAATGAAACGCATTCGCGAAGTCGCCCTTCGCGCCGCGAAAAAGGCGGGACAGATTCTCAAGAAAGGACTGGAAGGAGAGGTCACGGTCTCCTATAAGGGGGACCTCAATCTGGTGACCAACATCGATCATCGCTCTGAAGAGGCGATTGTGGCAATGGTCAACAAACAGTTCCCCGACCACCAGGTCCTGGCGGAGGAGGGCCACGATCGAACCGAACCTTCTCCCTTCCGGTGGATTATCGATCCGTTGGATGGAACGACCAACTACTCTCATCGGTTTCCTTTTTTCTGCGTTTCGATCGCGGTGGAGATGCGGGGGAAGGTGCAGCTCGGCATGGTGCTCGATCCCATTCGGAACGAACTCTTCTTCGCCGAAAGGGGGAAAGGAGCCTTCCTCAATGAGAAACCGATCTCCGTCTCCTCGGCTACCCGCCTGAGTAAGAGTCTTCTTGTCACCGGTTTTGCCTATGATGTTCGAACCGACCCGATCAACAACTTCAATCATTTTATCAATTTCAGCATGAAGGCCCAGGGGGTCCGCAGAACCGGTTCGGCGGCGCTCGATCTTTGTTATGTCGCCTCCGGCCGGCTCGACGGTTTCTGGGAACTTAAGCTCCAGCCATGGGATACCGCGGCCGGAAGTTTGATTCTGACCGAAGCCGGCGGGAGATTGAGCGATTTCTCCGGGAAACCCTATTCCATTTATGATTCGGAATTGCTCGCCACCAACGCGAAAATTCATAGAGAGATGATCGACGTGCTGCAAAAGGTCCGATGAAGACCCCCTGCTGACCGGCAGGCGAAAACAGGGAACCCGCTCCCTGGCCCTCTTTTTGATCTATCACGTTTTAATTTCGGTCCATGGATAAGCAGGGAAAGCCCTTGCTGCAGTACTCTGAATACCAGGACAGAGTGACATTTTTTGTCAACTTATGGGTAATTTCGTCCTCTTTTCGGTCTTACTTTTTTCCGGGCATTCTTAAAATTTTTATAAGTCATTGATTTTGAATGGCATAGTTAATCTATCTTACAATACACTGTTGGTATAAAAATTGCTTTTTAGCCATCGACAGCGCTGTTCAGTTTTGTTCAACACATTCGAACTTTTCAGCAGGAGTCAGATGAGCGATAAAGAATCCAGGAAGAATCCCTCTTTTTTTAAACTCACCGTCAATTCATTGACGCTCTTTCTCGCCGCCATTCGAGACCTCTTTATTTTGTGGTTCCCTCGGATCATCGCTCGCCTCGTGATCCGCAAGGGGGATTATGCCTTCCTCATTCATCCAAGAGATCTCACCGATGTTTCGAGAAAGTATCCCTTTTCGTCTTATTTTCCGCCCCACTGGGTGGAACGCGCCACACGGATGTTGTGGCCGATCATCGGCTCCCGCATTACCGGCCTGAAGTCGGCGGACGGGGAGGATAAGACCGGATATATCGTCATCTGTCCGCTGACCCCTGAGCAGATGCACTACAATCAGCGCCTTGCTAAAAAAAGGATCCTTCAAACGGCCCGGTTGGCCGAGAAGCTCGGCTGCGAAGTCATCGGCCTTGGCGCGCTTTCCACCTCGATGAGCATGGGGGGTGAATACCTGACCGACAAAACCAATATCGGCGTCACCACAGGACATGCCTATACCACTTCGGTCATCCTCCAGATGCTGGATGAAATCGCCCACGTCTTGAACATGGACCTGGAGCAAAAAACCTTGGCGATCGTCGGCGCGGCCGGCTACATGGGCGTCCCCTGCACGCGGATCCTTTCCGAAAAAGAGGAAAATAGGGAAATTACTCCTCGTCGATCGCCCGGCCAAGCGAGTCGCGTTGGATCTTCTGCAGCAAGAAATAAAATCGGTCACCATCGAAGTGGCCACCACCCTTCATAGTCTTCGCCAGGCGGACATCGTCATTGTCGTCACGAATTCGGTCGAGGTTCTCATCAAGCCGGAGCACTTGAAGCCCGGCGCCGTCGTACTCGACGACACGCAGCCCCGGAACACCTCCAAGGACCTCGTCTGGACAAGGCCCGACGTTCTCATCCTGGATGTGGTTGCTCAGGCTCCCGGCGTGGATACCCATTTCTCATTCGGTTTTCCGCAGTCCGACGATGTTTTTACCTGTTGCGGCGAGGTGATGATTTTAGCCGCGCGCAATTGGAAAGGACACTTCGCCGTCGGACAATTCGACGACCAGCTCGTCCATCAAATGACCCGATGGAGTGAAGAAATGAAATTTAAAATTGCTCCCCTCCGAAGCTTCAATGAATTGGTCTCTCAAGAAAAGTTAGAGTATATCAAGACATTCCACCAGCCGATGGCCGAGCTCTTTCCCAAGTAGAGCGGGAACAAGATGGACATCCAAAATAGTCTTAGCTTTTTGGCGGGAATCACCAATCTGGCGCTGGGTTTTGTCGTTTGGTCCCGAGGCCGTAAGAACACCCTGAACGCGCTGTACAGTCTGGTGGCGCTGAGCGTCGCCTCCTGGTGTTTCTCGGTGATTCCTTTCCGTTCCGCCGTCGATCCGATTGAATCGCTTCTCTGGTCTAAGATTTTATATATCAGCCCGATTTCCATCGTGACCTCCTTCTTGTTCTTCAATTTCACCTTTCTTTCTCAGGAGCGCTCTTCTCGACTTGCCTATCTGCTCCCCCTTGTACCCGCATTGGGGATTCTGGGGCTCACCCTGCTGCCGGAGATGGTCATCCAGGCCGTGCTCCACACCGCCTCCGGCGAAAAACAAATTGTTTTCGGGCCCGCTTATCCGATTTATTTCATCTTTATCATCGCCTATTTCTGCTGGTCCTTCATTATTCTGAGCAAGCAATATTTCAATTCCTCCGGAATCAGCCGGATGCAGATTCGCTACGTCTTCTTCGGCACATTCATCTCGGCCAATCTCGGAATGATCACCAACTTGATCCTTCCGACTCTCGGCATTTTCTCCCTCAACTGGCTCGGCCAGATCCTCACCATCATTATGAGCAGTTTTATCGCCTATGCCATCGTTCGCTACCGCCTGTTGGACATCAAGATCATCCTCAAACGCACCCTCGTTTATTCCATGCTCTTGATTATCACCTTTTCCGTTTATGTCTTTATGATTCTTTTTTCTCAGAATACCTTGGGGGATAAATCCGAGCCGACCTTCCGGATGTTCCTCTCCGCCCTTTTGGTGGCCATCGGTTTCGAACCGTTGAAGCGCTTCTTTCAGCGGGCGACCGATCGGATTTTTTTAAAGGCGAGTACGACCAAAAACTCCTCCTCTCCCGGCTTTCCACCATGATGCGGAACACGATCAACCTCGAAAAGCTTTGCAAAGATCTCACCTACACATTGATGACCAAGCTGACGGCGAAGAAGATGGCGATTCTCTTGGTGGAAGAGGAATCCCCTTTTGTCATTATCGGCGCTCAAGAAGGTTTTGACGAAGCAACCCTTGCCCTTTCTTCCAATAATCCTCTGATCGAATATTTCAACATTCAAGGTATTCAGAAAGAACTTCTGGTGTATAATGAGATCGCAAAACAGTCTGAAGAAGATCCCAGCGATCGTGATTTGACCGTGCTGATCCGGGAGATGGAGAAACTGGGCGTTTCGCTGGTCGGCCCGATCTATATTAAGGGACGCCTCATCGGTCTTTTCTTTCTCGACGACAAACGGTCGGAAGATATTTATACGGAAGATGAGTTCTCGATGCTGGAGATCATCTTTTCTCAGGCCGGCACCTCCATCGAGAACGCGCGACTTTATAAACGGGTCCAGGAACAGATGGAAGAGCTGAAAAAGAACCAGAGCGAACAGCTGATGCAGTCGGCCAAGCTTGCTTCCGTCGGAGAACTGGCGGTCAGCGTCGCCCACGAGATCAACAATCCGCTCACCGGCATTCTCGGCTTTACCAGTCTCCTCCTCTCCGAAATGCCCCCTGAAGATCCGCGGACGAAAGATCTGAAAGTCATCGAGAGCGAAGCGTTGCGATCCAGGCAGATTGTCCGTAATCTGCTCGATTTCTCCCGCTCTCACGGCTCCAAAAAAGAAGCGATCGACATCAACGGCGTCATCAGAAATACGCTCACCCTGATTCAGTATCAAGCAAAAACTTCCAACATTAATATCGTCGAGAAGTTTGCAAAGGATCTCCCTCCAGTCCAGGCCGATGCCGATCAGCTCAAGCAGGTCTTCATCAACCTGATTAAGAATGCATTTGACGCGATGCCCAAAGGGGGCATGCTCACGATCGAGACATCGACCCTCCCGGAGAAACCGCTCATGCTGAACAGAACGTCCCTCCATGAGAGTCCGTCCGAAGAGATGGTCATGATCCAATTCAAAGATTCCGGTATGGGAATCCATCCGGATAATATTCAAAACATTTTCGATCCGTTCTTTACCACCAAAGGCCGCCAAATGGGTACCGGACTCGGCCTCTCCATCAGCTACAACATTATCGAGAAACACGGCGGGAGGCTGGAAGTCGAAAGCGAGCTCGGGAAGGGGAGCAATTTCATGATCAAGCTCCCTGCGCTCTCGCATCAAGGGAGCCGAAATGTCTAAAGAGCGGATCTTGGTGGTCGACGACGAGAGGACCATCCTGGAACTGGGCCAGCGTTTTCTCTCCTCTGAAGGATTCAACGTTGAAACCGCCTCTCAAGGGATGCAGGCGATGAAGCTTTTGGAGCAAGGCCCTTATGAAATCCTTCTCACCGATATTCGGATGCCGGGGATGAGCGGCCTGGAGTTGATGAAGATGGCCCGATCGGTCCGGCCCGAAATCATCATGGTCGTGATCACCGGCCACGGAACGATTACCACCGCCATCGAATCGCTCAAAATGGGCGCCATGGGATTTATCCTCAAACCGTTCACGCGCCAGGAGCTCCTCTCCGCCATCCACAACGCCCTCGACAAGTACCGGTTGCGTCAGGAAAATGTCCGGATGAAATCGCTCATGCCGCTCTTTCAGGTCAACCAACAGCTGATGATGCAGACCGATCTCACCCATCTGATGCGCCTGATCGTCGATTTGGTGAAAAAGGAACTCAAAGTGGATCGCGCCAGCATCATGCTTCTGAACGAAAAAACCGGCGAACTTGTCGTGAGAGCCACCACCGGTTTCGAGAATTTGGATGAAAATAAGCTAAAAAAACATGTGGGAGAAGGAATCGCCGGATTGGCTGTGGAGAAAAAACAGCCGATTTTAGTGCAGGGGGGGATCGAAGATAACCCGGATTTGAAGGGTCTCCTCGATGATGAAAAGGTCGCGTCGGGACTGTCTGTTCCGATTATGATTCGAAAGAAGGTGATCGGCGTTCTGAATCTTTCTAAATTCAACCGCGGGCAGCCGTTGGGAGAAAGCGATCTGGGGCTGATCTCGATCTTTTGCGGACAGGTAGCGGTGGCAATCGAAAATGCGCGCCTCTACCGCGACATCCGGAACAGCTATCTTCGGACGCTGCAAGCCCTTGTAGCCGCCATCGAGATCAAAGACCAATTCAGCAAAGGCCATTCCTCCGGGGTGGCGCAATACGCGGCGGTCATCGGGAAAGCGCTGCAACTCTCAAAGGGCCGGATGCAAGACTTGATCATTGCCGCGATCCTGCACGATATCGGAAAAATCGGCAGCAGTGACGACATTCTAAAAAAGGGGAGCAAGCTCTCCGAGGACGAATTCGAATTAATGAAGTCGCATCCCGGCAATGCCGTCAAAATTCTGGAGACAATCGGCCTTTCCCAGGAAATTCTCTCCTCGATTCTCCACCATCACGAATGGTGGGACGGAAGCGGATATCCGAAGGGCCTCTCCAGAGAAGAGATTCCGCTCTTCTCTCGGATCATTGCCATCGCCGATACGATTGACGCCATGACAACCCCCGCCCCTATCAACAAGAGGTCACGCTGGCCGAAGCGCGGGACGAAATCCGGCGGTTCAAGGGAAGCCAATTTGATCCGGATCTGGTAGACATTTTCCTGGGAATTGAAGAAAAAACCCTCCTCGATCCGGAATTCTCCGATCTCGATGCCCTTTCAGGATAACCCCGGGCTTCGACAAAAAACCTGATACAACCCAATCGTTTAATAAGTTTGAAATATCTTCAGGCTGCTCAAAAAGTTCCAGATGCGAGGCCGCAGGGAGCGAGGAAACCGCAGCGTACTTTGTTGTACGTGAGGATTTCTGAGCGACTGAGAGTATGCCTTCGTATCTTATGCGGAGCATCTCCGCTCAAACCGTGAGCGAAGCGAACCACGAAGCAGGTGGACTGTTTCAGCAGTCTGCTAGACTTTGAACGGAACCGGCATGAAGGTCACAATAAAGAGGACGATCGATCCCCACCCGATCAATTGATGCTTCAGATCGAGCGGCACATCTTCGTCGATCGTCGGTGGGTGATGAAGGCCCAGGAATGAAATCAAGATCGCCCAGATATACCAGCCGGGCCATCCGATCACCCCCAAGATAATCAGGATCACAACCATCCCGATCGAGAGGAATCGCTGCTTGCGCCCGAGCAGGGCGTAAGCGATATGCCCCCCGTCGAGTTGACCGATCGGAAGGAGGTTCATGGAGGTCACAAACAAGCCGAACCATCCGGCAAATGCGACGGAACTGAGCGCCACATCATAACCGGCCGGAGGAACCTTCCCGAGGAAATGGGCCAAGAAGGTGAACATCAGCGGATCGCCCAGGCGAAGCAAGGCGTTTCCCTCTTGAATCTCCACAATCTTCGATGAATAAAGGCCGACCCCCACGGCAAAGATGGAGACTACAAATCCGGCGATCGGCCCGGCGGCACCGATGTCGAGGAGGGCGTTCTTTCGGAGAATGGGGGATCTCATCCGGATAAACGCGCCGAACGTTCCGATGCCGAAGGGCGCCCAGGGACCCGGAATAAAATAGGGGAGGGTCGTTTTGACCCCGTAAAACTTTGACGTCACGTAATGACCCATCTCGTGAACAAAAAGGATCGACATCAACGTGAACGAGAAGGGAATCCCCTTGACCAGGTCGGCGGGACGGCGAAAGGGCTCTCCCCCTCCTGGTAGCTTCCCGCCAAAAGGGTGGTAAAAATGGTGATGAGAAAGAGGATGGCAGGAAGAGCAAACCGGGTCTTTTCCTCTTCTCCCGCCGCGATCCAAGACTCCTCCTGCATCGGAGGAGCCATCCCGTTTCCGATCGGGCCGGCGTGGAAAACCTCTTTTACTTCAGGGATCTTTGGTCCTTCGCTTTCACGCTCCATTTCCGCTCGCCTCTCGAACGTCGGTGACATCTTCCATCGGTAGGGTGACCCAGTCGTTCAGCGTTTGAAGATAGACTTCACTCTCGCTCGCGCCGACCAACGTCCCCCTGTAAACGATCCCTTGATAAACGACTTCGACCTGTTTTCCCTGAAGCATTTGTAATCGATCCACCGGGGCGACTCCTTTGGCACACCGATTCTTGTGACTAATTATAATCTTCTCTTCATTCCGCTGGCAAGTTGTATTTCAGAAACGTTGTATTGCATTTGTCCAAGAAGCTGGGTCAAATAACCGTCTCAACGGGGGGAATCGGGAGTCATCCCGATAACCACTTCCCCATCATCGCCTCAGTTTACCAGATGAATTCTCAACTTGCCACCTGTCGACGGGAAATTGCCTCTGAACGGAGTGGGAAGGGAAAAAGCCTCGGATCGACAGTGCTCAGGGGTAAGGGAAACTAAGTCCGGGACGGGGCGGAAAGGGCAGCGTTCCTTCTTTTTGCGGATCGATCCGCATCATAAATGGAGACCGCCCAGAAGGCGCCGAGCAAGAGCAATCGCAAGAAGAGATTCCAGCTCATCGGCACCTTCATCCGCAAAATATCAAGATAACTTTCAGGGAGAAGCAAACCATTCAAGAAGAAAAAGGAAACAAAAAAGGCGATCCCTTTCCCCCAATCCTCATTGTAAAACTGCCCCAGCCCCGGGTGAATCCCGGAGAGGATAAACGCGATCTGATTTGATTTTCGTTTGTCCGACGTATCGGCCACGGAGCGGCTCCATTTAATTAAAGAGGAATTGATCATAATGACAGAAAGCCCTCCGTGTCAACCGTCTCCGATTAGAACTTAGGAAGGGCGATCTCACCGATCGCTCGGGACCGACCGAGGAAAACAAGGGCAAGCGCCGACACGCCCCTTCATTACCTAGGAGAATCATGGAAGGCGATTTGACGGATGACAGGGTTTTTGATACGCTTCCTCTTCGGCTGCCGGAACAAGCGCCCTCTCCCCCTCTTTCCGGCGGAGAAAGGAAGTCGCTTTATGACGATGCAACCTGCAATCGGTAGATTCTTTCTCTTTGTTTCTCTCTTGCTCCTCTCCGCCCCCCTCGTAATCGCCCAGGAGGCTCCCCCCAAACAAGGACCCACCGCCGAAGCGATCCTCAAGGCGGCTCACAAGCGGATGTATGGGATCAAGGATCAGACCTCGCAGGTGACCTTCCGGATCGTCGATACCGACGGAACCGAGAAGAAAACAATCTTTCGGCTCTACTGGAAGAATTACGCCGGTCAGGAGAATCTCCACAGCAAGACGCTCCTCGTTACTGAATCGCCGGTGAGCGACAAGGGGATTAAGTTCCTTCTCTGGGAACGGGCGCAAGAAAATCAAGCCGACCTCTGGCTTTATCTCCCCGAGTTGCGTCAGGTCAGGCGTCTTCAACCGGGACGGCACAAGCACGACAACGAGCCTGATTCCGATCTTCTTTTTGAAGACATGCACCAGCGTCCTGTCGAATGGGATGAGCATCAACTTCTTCCGGAGAGCGAGGTCCGCGGCGAGCCCTGTTACGTGGTTGAGAGCAAGCTCAAGGATCACCATCTCTATGGAAAGAAGATTCTCCACCTCTCCAAAAACGAGGGAACCCTTCGAAAGGTCGATTACTTTTCCGAGGATGGAACCCTGCTGAAGACGCAATGGATCGACTGGCAATTGGTGGATAAATCATATGTATGGAAGGGCTCTCAGGTCGTCAACGCGGAATCTTCCAGAAAGACTTTCGTCGAGGTGAGCGACGTGAAGATCAACGTCGGTCTGCAAGACGACCAGTTCTCCGAAAGAGCCCTCCGGAGATAAAGCCTTCTCTTCTGGATACAGTACCGTAGCGGCGCTTCGCCCCGACACTATCCCAAAAATTTCAAATGAGCACATCCTCCTTCGCTCGTTGAATTTTCATCCTGCATTTGTTATCTTAAGATCCACTTATGCCGAACTTCCCTTCCAGGATCGTGGTCATGCTCTCTTTTACCCTGCTTCTTTTCCCCTTTTTCAGACATCCTCTCTCAAAGCGGCGGAAAGGACCCCGCAGTCGCTCTCACTGAAGGAGGCTATCCGCATCGCGCTCGAAAACAACGTCGATCTCAAGGTAGAGCGGGAAAACATCCGTCTCCAGGAATCGGACATTCTCTTTGAACAAGGCCAATTCGATCCAACCCTTCACCTTGATGCCCGCGTCGGCAAATCGGTTCAGGAGAGCACCTCCGTCATCGAAGCCGGTTTTGTAGAGACCGGTCAGGTAGATCAGGAATCGCAGCGGCTGAGCCTCGGACTGAATCAGCGCTTTGGCTGGGGAGGCGATTACGACGTCACCTTTTCACAAAGCCGCTCCAGCGCAACCCTCCAGGAGATCAACCCCACGTTTCGCGGCGAGCCTGTCCTGACTTTCACACAGCCGCTGCTGCGCGGATTCGGGAGGGAGGTCACCCAAGGCCTCCTTCGGATCGCTCAAACCCAACTGCAGATCTCACAATCGGTTTTTCGATCACAGTTGATGGCGATCATCTTGGAAATCAGCGACGTCTACTGGGATCTGATTTTCCAACGGGAGAACCTCAAAGTGCAGCAACAATCGCTACGGGCCGCAGAGCAGCTCTTGGAGCTCAACCGAAACAAAGTCGAGCTGGGACTTTTGGCGCCGATCGAAATTTTGGTCGCCGAGGCGGGGGTCGCCTCACGGGTTGAAGGGGTGGTGGTCGCCGAAAAAGGGATCGAGGATACGGAAGACCAACTGCGCCGGCTCCTCAACCTTCCGGAGCAATCGTTCAGCGCCCCACCCCCTCTTCTTCCGACGGAGGCGCCGATCGACACCCGCATCGAGCTCGACGAGGCATTCCTCCTGGCCACCGCGCTGAGAGAACGGCCGGAGATCGAACAGAGTGAGATGGTGCTGAAGAATCGGGCGCTCTCCATCCGGATCGCAGAAAATCAGCTCTATCCCTCCCTCGATCTGGTCGGAAGTGTCGGCCTCAACGGAATCGGCGGAAGTTACTCGACCGAACTCGACCAGATCGAATCGGGCGATTTCTACCGCTGGGAGGCGGGGGTGGTCTTGAGCTTCCCCCTCGGCAACCGCTCGGCGCGGGCCAATGTTCAGAGGGAAAGATCCGAATGGAACCGGGCGACCCTCAATCGAGAACGGACGATCCAGCAGATCACCCTTGAAACCAAAGAGGGCCTTCGGCGGGTGGAGACCGACTATCGCCGGATCGAATCAAACCGGCGCGCTCGGATCCTCGCCGAGCGGCAGCTCTCGGCCGGAAACGAACGGGCAACGCTAGGCTTGATCAGCAGCCACGACCTTCTGGAATTCCAAACGGAGCTCGCCGACGCGCGGGGGAGGGAGATCCGGGCGATCACCGATTATAATAAATCATTGATTAATCTCGACCGGGTCACCGGCCTCTTATTGGAGCGCTTTAACATCGAGACGGTCTCGGCCGCGGGAGAGAAGCGGTGAGAAAAAAAACGATTACCCTCACCCTGGTCATCTTTGTATTGATCGCCGGGATTGCGACCTTCCGCGGCAAGGGACGGCACGCGGCGGCCGACGAGGAGATCGTCGTCGTCAAGCGGGGAGATGTCGTCGCCAAGGCGACCGAGACCGGGTCGTTGGAGCCGACCAACATCGTCGAGATCAAGTCGGAGCAGGCCGGCGAGGTGAAGAAACTCTTCGTCCGTTCCGGAGATACCGTCGAGGCGGGGCAGCCGCTGGCGAGGATCCAGCAGGAATCAAGTCAGGCACGGCGGGTCGCCGAGGCACGGGCGACGATCGAGCAGGAACGGCTCAACCTCGAAGAGGCCGAGCGGGAATACAACCGGATGAAGGAGCTCTTCGAGAAGGGGTTCGTCGCCCGAAAGGAGCTGGAGAGCGCCCAGAAGTTGCGTGGCAACGCGCAGATCAGGTACGACCTCTCCAAACGCCAGCTTCTCCTCACCCTCAGTGGGAACAAAGCGCTCTATGAGAAATATCTACAACGGGACTTGACGAGCGATGAACCGGACGACTTCACCATCCACGCTCCCCTCTCCGGAACGGTCCTGGAGCTGAGCGTTTCGGTCGGCGAGATCGTCTCTTCCGGGACCTCCGGTTTTTCGGGGGGGACAACGCTGATGAAGATCGCCGATCTCTCAAAGATGTGGGTGAAAACCAAGATCAACGAAGTGAATATCGGCCAGGTGGAAGCCGGCCAGCCGGCCGAAATCCGCCTCGACGCCATCCCCAACCAGATCTACCAGGGACGCGTCGTCAAAATCTCTCCGAAGGGGGAGAAAAACAACAACATCGTCACCTATGAGGTCACGATCGAATTGGACAACTCCGACCAACGCTTAAGACCGTCGATGACTGCCAATATCGACATCATTACCGATGTCGCCAAAGATGTCCTCTACCTTCCCCTGATCGCGCTGAACCAGAACGACGGGAAGAGTGCGGTCACCCTGCGCCTCCCCTCCGGCGAAGATCAGCTCCGCCCCATCGTCCTCGGCCTTCGGAATGAGAGTGTCATCACCATCACCGAAGGCCTGAAGGAGGGGGATCAAGTTATCCTGCCAAAAAGGAATTCCAAGGAACGGGCATAAAGGTGGGAGAAACGCCTGAACGTTATAGGATAAAAAGCTGGTCCTGGCCGGCATTCAACGTGCTGGCCTGGCCCTGTATGGTAAAATCGACCGCCCCTGATAACACGAGGATATCGAGCGCGTAAACGGTCGAAAAACTTCCATCCGTGATAAAGATCATAAAAACAGACTCGCCCGGGTCAAGCGAAAAAGTCCCCAATGAAACGCCTCCTTGGACGATATTTGCGGGAAGCGGCTCCGGATTCGACAGCGCCGCAGTGACGGTGACTCGGATGGTCCCGACGGCGAAATTCGCCGCGTTCGACCCGATCGTAGGGATTTGAATCAAACTGGTCAGCGTGAAATCAATGGCCGCCGTCCCTCCCGGAGCGAGCGTCGCCACTTGAGCCCCCGCCAAAAATCCGGAAGTCGCCGCGATCAGCGGAATATTCTCTCCCGCTTCCTTTAGAACAGAAACCCGCTGCAGTTGATAGTTTCCGTTGCTGTCCGTAATCGCCAGATCGCCTCCTCCAAAAACATAGACGCCGGGAAGAGGCGCGCCGGCGGTATTACGGACCGTTCCGCTCACCGATCCCGGCAGGATCCCTTTCCGGGCATAAACGGCCGGAAGAAGACCGGAAAGGGTCGCGGGATCGTCCGGATCAGGCCCGAGAAAACCGGCATGCGCTCCCGTGGTCAGCAAAACGCCCTTTCCGGGACGCTCTTGCCAGCCGAGCGATGTAAATTCAAAGAGACGGATATCGGCGTTTTGAAGATCGTCGGCAGCCAGGTTCTGGGGGAGCTGGGTGAAAAGGGCGGCGCCGAATCCGGGGTTAAAAACAACTTCGGACGGCGCGCTCACATCGGCCCCGGCCAGCGGGGTGGCACCATCGGGGAGCGGGACCGGAAAGTTTTGCGCCGTATGATAAGAAGTAATCGTGACATTCGGGACATCCCCGTTTAATGCGCCGGCCGGGACCTCCAGATCCGAACCGACCGTCGTCAACGTCCCGCCGGAGGAGGCGAGGGTCACCGCCGCTTCATTCTTCTTCTGAAGAGACGCACCGATATATGTCAATTCGGAAACAGCGATCTCTTTTTTTGTGAAGGTATAACCTTCCTTGCTCATCGTCAGCGTCACGGTCGCCCCGACAGGAACCTCCGGGATTTCAAAACTTCCATCCGAGTTTGTTTGGGCCGTCAGGATGTCGGTCTTCGCCAGTCCGGGCTTTTCCGCGGTCACCACCTCCGCGGTAATCGTGGCGCTCTCCGCCACCTTGGTCTGATCGGTCCCCGCCGTCTCCAAAATGACGCCGCGCAGGGTGGTCGTTTCCGGGGATGTCGGAGACGCGTCGGAGCTTCCGCCGCCCCCGCCGCAGCCGGTGAGTAGAAACCCTGCGGTCAAAACCACGGACAATATGCGATCGAAGTGTTGCACAAAGCACCCCTTTCCGGGAGATCTGAGCACGTTTTTATTTAAATTCCTGGATGGAATAACTCCATCTTTCTTTACCCAATGAAGTATACCTTAAAGTGATTAAGCGTCAACGGCCGGATCGGACATGCCACATCGATCAAAATTGAATTTTCATCCTCCTTTTGTTATTCTAACTTCGGCACCACACTTTCTAGCCGGCACCGACCCATGCTGATCCAAGTGAAAGAGGTCACCAAAACCTACCAAATGGGAGAGGTCGCGGTATGCGCCCTCGCCGGGATCAGCTTTACGATCGACAGCGGAGATTTTATTTCGATCATCGGGCCTTCCGGGAGCGGGAAAACGACCCTGCTCGATATCCTCGGTTGCCTCTCCCGCCCGACCTCGGGAACCTACCTTCTGAAGGGAGAAGAGACCCAGCATCTTTCCGATCCCGACCTTGCCCGGGTGCGCAACCGGAAAATCGGCTTCGTCTTTCAGACGTTTCATCTTTTAGGCCGCCAGAGCGCCCTGGCGAACGTGGCGCTCCCCCTCTTTTATGCAGGTCTTCCGCAAGAAGAACGGACGGCCCGAGCGAAAGAAGCGCTGGCCAAAGTCGGCCTGGCCGATCGGATCCACCACCGGCCGAACCAGCTCTCCGGCGGACAGCAGCAGCGGGTGGCGATCGCGCGGGCGCTGGTCAACCGCCCCGACATCATTCTGGCCGACGAGCCGACCGGAAATCTCGACTCGAAATCGGGCCATGAGATCGTCGACCTCCTTCGCCAGCTCCATCGGGACGGCCACACCATTATCATGGTGACGCACGACAAAGAGCTGGCCAATTCGGCCGAGCGGACCATCGTATTAAAAGACGGCCGGATCGTGGATGATGTGAAACGGAATTCGTAGGGGCGAGGCGGCGCCTCGCCCTGATTCGTTCGCGAAACAGGGGCGACCCGGTGGGTCGCCCCTACAAAGAAGGATCATTCCGATGAATTTCTTCGAAATCTTTACCGATGCCTTCAAGAATCTCTCGACCAATAAGCTCCGCTCCGGGCTGACGATGCTGGGGGTCATCATCGGCGTTGCGGCGGTGATCGCCATGTCGTCGATCGTAGAGGGGGGCCAGAAAATGACTGTCGAGATGATCGAAAAAATGGGGACCAACCTCCTCTCGATCCGTCCCAAGAAGTTGAATGAAGAGGAGCTCCGCCAATTCCCGGGCCGCTCCAAAGGGCTCCGTTACGGCGACATCGAGCAGGTCAAAGCGATGGTTCCCTACGCCGAGCAGGTCACGCCGGTCATCAACTTCCAATCCCACCTTAAATACGGGGACCGCGATTACAGCGGCATGGTCGAAGGGGTCCTCGAGACCTACCGGGAGATACGAAACTACGACGTCGATCGGGGCCGGTTCCTCGCCGCGGAGGACAGCGCCGAATTCAAAAAGGTGACGGTGCTCGGGACCGAGATCGTAAAAGAGCTCTTCGGGAGCGCCAACCCGCTCGGCCAGGACGTCAAAATCGGCGACCATCGCTTTATCGTGGTCGGCATCCTTGCGGAGAAGGGGAGCCTACATGGGGTCAATTACGACGAGACGATCCTGATCCCGGCGACGACGGCGATGAAGCTCTTTAAAGGAAACGATGAGCTCAACTCGTTCATCGTAAAGGTGGACGAGCGGCGGAACATGAAGAAGACCGACACGATGATCAAGTCGATCCTCCTGCAGCGGCACGACGGGGTCGAAGATTTCGTGATTCGAAGCCAGGACGAGCTGGTCCGAAACACCGAGCTGATTATCTTTACCTTTCGTGTGATCTTGGGCGGCACCGCCGCCCTCTCGCTCCTGGTCGGCGGGATCGGAATCATGAACATCATGCTGGTCACGGTCACGGAGCGGACCGGCGAGATCGGACTGCGCAAAGCGATCGGTGCGAGCCGCCGGGCAATCTTGACCCAGTTTCTGATCGAGTCGGTCGCCATCAGCCTCATCGGAGGGATTATCGGAATTCTGCTCGGCGCCAGCCTCGGCCTCGGCTTCGGCTGGCTCGCCAGCCGCGCCATCACCGGGTGGAACGCCGTGCTCCTGCCGAGCGCCGTCTTCCTCGGCTTCTTCTTCGCCATGGCGGTCGGAATCACCTTCGGCCTCTACCCGGCCTTCAAGGCGTCGAATCTCGATCCGGCCGAGGCGCTTAGATATCAGTAGGTATATCCAGGGTGGATCAAACAAAAAAGTCATGTTATGATTGCGCCATTCTTTTAGACAACTCTGCAAGGGCCATTCAATGACCGATCGATTCAAGCCAGAAGAGGCGCTTCAACATCGAATCGGTATTGAAAAACAGATTACGGCCATCTCCACCTACTTCATTAACCTTCCCCCGGAAGAAACCGACCGCGGGATCAACTGGGCCCTCAAAACGATCGGCGAGTTCGCCGGTGACGACCGCAGCTACCTCTACCTTTTTACCGATCAGGGGACCAGGATCGAGAACACCCACGAGTGGTGCGCAGAAGGAATCGCCTCGATCATCGACAATGTCAAAGGACTCTCGGTCGACATCTTTCCTTGGTGGATGGACCAACTCCGCCATTTTGAGAGCATCCATATTCCCCGCATCTCCGACCTCCCTCCCGAAGCCGCGGCCGAAAAATTGATTTTCGAGCAAGACGGCGTCCGCTCGGTTCTTTCGGTCCCGGTCACCTACGGCGGCGCCTTGGTCGGGTTTATCGGCTTCGACTCAATCCGCGCCGAAAAGAGGTGGGCCGAAGCGGATATCCGCCTCTTGAAGATGGTCGGAGAGATCATCTCCGCCGCCCTGGAGCGCAAGCGGTTGGAGGAGACCCGGCGGGCCACATTGGCATACATGTCGGCGATGCAGCAGATCTCCGAAATCATCGAGCAGACGAACGACGTGGAAGAGATGATCACCCGGGTCATCGAGCGGATCCGCCAGATCTTCAACGCGGACCGCGCATGGCTTTTTATCCCTGCGATCCGGACGCCCCCACCTGGCGCATCCCCGTCGAGAGCACCGTTCCGGAATATCCCGGCGCATTCGCCAGAAATGTAGAACTACCATGGGATCCGGTCATCCGGGAAATCTGTCAAGCCTCGCTCGGACAAACGGAGCCGGTGACCTATGGACCGGGCCACCCATTCCCGGGAGAGCGTCCTTGGCAGCAGGAATTCGCCATCCAGTCCCATATCTCCACCGCCCTTCGGCCCAAGCTCGGCAAACCGTGGATGCTCGGTCTGCACCAATGCTCCCATCCGCGCGTCTGGTGCCCGAACGAGAAGCGGCTCTTCAAAGACCTCTCCCGAAAAATCGCCGACGCGCTCGACAACCTGATTCTCTATCGGAATCTGCGCCGATCGGAGGAGCAGTACCGTTCGGTCGTGGAAAATGTAAAGGAGGTCATCTTTCAGGCCGACATCCACGGCTGCTTTCAATTTCTCAACCCCGCCTGGGAAACGATGACCGGCTTTTCGGTCGAGGCCAGCCTCGGCGCCCCTTTCTGGAAATACGTTCACCCTCCCGACAAGCGAAAAAATGAGGAGCGTCTTCGCTCGCTCACGGCGGGCAAAAAGAGTCGGCCCGGTATGAGACCCGCTACCGGACGAAGGAGGGAGGGGTCCGGTGGATCGAAGCCTATCTTCAAACCGCCCGCGACGCCAAGGGCGCTTTGACCGGACTCTTCGGCACCTTAAACGACATCACCGAACGGAAACAGCTGGAAGATCAGCTCCGGCACGCCCATAAGCTGGAAGCGGTCGGCCAGCTCACCGGCGGGGTCGCCCACGAATTCAACAATCTCCTGACGGCGATTACGGGAAGCCTCGATCTCGTTCTCGATCAGCTTCCTCCCGGCGGCGAATTGCACGGCCTCGTAAATACGGCCGAACAGGCCGCCTGGCGGGCGGCCTCGCTCACCAAACAACTCCTTTCATTCAGCAGGCGAAGTCCGATCGACCGGCGACCGCAAAATCTCGGGATGGAAGCCAATGAGGTGGCGCGTCTTCTCCGGCAGGCGATCGACCGGCGGATCCGGATGGAGATCGACGTCGCGGCCGATCTTTGGTCTGTATTGGCCGATGCGGGGGAGATGAACCAGCTGATGATGAATCTTTGCGTCAACGCGCGCGATGCCCTGTTGGAGAAGATCGAAAAAAATGCGGACGCTTCCGCGCCGCCCGACTGGGAGCCGCGGATTCTGATTCGCGTCGAAAATATGGTCGTCGATGACGCGCATTGCCAAGCGCACCCCAACGCCAAAAGCGGAGACCATGTCCGGCTCTCCATCTCCGACAACGGCATTGGAATCGATGAGGAGATTCGCCACCGGATCTTCGAGCCCTTCTTTACCACCAAGAAGGTCGGGCGGGGGACCGGATTGGGACTGTCGGCGGTCTACGGAATCGTCGCCGCGCATCAAGGCTGGATCGAATTGGAGAGCGCGAGAGACGAAGGAACCCGGTTCTCGGTTTATTTTCCTCGGACAAAGCAGGCCGCCCCGATTTCATCGATTGCTCCCTCGTCCGAAAAACCGGCCATGGGGGGCGGAAAAACGATCCTTTTCGTGGACGACGAAGAGGCGATTCGCGATCTGGGGAGAGCGATTCTGGAGCAGAAAGGTTATCAGGTTCTGACGGCGGGGGACGGCAGGGAGGTGATAGAGATCTTCTCCAAAAAGAAAGAAACGATCGACCTGGTCATTCTCGATGTGATGATGCCTCATCGATCGGGGGGAGAAGTCCTCCGTCAGCTTCGTCAAATCGACCCGAAGCTGAAGATCATCATGTCGAGCGGCCACCGGACCGATCACTCCTTCGACTTCACGAACGTCCTCTTCCTCCCGAAGCCCTACCGCCCCGACGATCTTCTTCGAAGGGTGACGGAAGCGCTTCAGCAGCCGTCGGAATAATCCGATGCTTCACATTCGGCCCGGTGATGATATCCTCCCGAAACTGAAGGAAGCGGGCCTTCCCGGCGAATTCATCCGGTGGGCCGATGCGCTCTGTCAGGGACCGACTCCGGCCGGTCTGCCGCAGGAGGAATGGCGAACACTCCGCGCGCGGTTCGCCGCGGAAAACGGCTACCTTCCTTTCGATAAAGCCCTCTCGTTTCTCGCCGAACAAGATCAAAACCTTGAACGCTTCCGCGAACATGACCGGGTGCTCCTCTGGTTCGAGCACGACCTCTTCTGCCAGATCAATCTCATCTACCTGCTCGACTGGTTCTCCCGGCAAAAACTCGGCAAGACGAAACTCTTCTTAATCTGCATCGGAAAACATCTCGGCCATTTAAGCGGCGAAGAATTAACCCGGCTCTTCGGAACCGAACACGAGGTGACTGCGGCGGAGCTCGATCTCGCCCGCCGCGCCTGGAGCGCTTTCTGCTCCCCCGACCCAACCGGGATCGAGCGGCTCCTTCGCGACGGCACCGCCCCCCCTCCCCTTCCTCCATGACGCCCTGCTCCGTCATCTCCAAGAGTTTCCCTCACGGAAGAACGGATTGAACCTGACCGAGCAATGGGCGCTCGAGGTGATCGCCTCCGGGAGAACCGGCCCGATCGAATCTTCCGGGAAGTCAATCACCGCGAGAAGGTCTTCTGGATGACCGACCTGATCTTCTACGCCGCGCTCAAGCGGCTCACCGCAGGCCCCTCGCCGCTCCTCATGACGGAGCAGATGCTTGAGGTCACCGGCAGCGGCCGGGCCGTCCTCGCCGGCGACGCCGATTCAATCGGGCTGAACGGGATCGACCGCCGGCTCGGGGGGTTCATCTTCATGGGAGCGAATCGGCCTGGCGCTGGGATCAAGACCATCAGCGGCTGATCGTATTGCCCTAAGCCGCAGAATTTCAAATCGCTCTTCGGCATTCCGGCGCCGGGCCCCCGTTGAATTCCGGGCCTCGATTCGGTTATCATCCCACCGGGATGAAGCAAGCGAAAACCGATCGGCGCTTCAAACAGGCCGGCGTTTCCCTCTAACCGTTTAACTCCGGATCTTCGCAGAGAAAGGAAGAGGCATATGGAATTGGATATGAGAAAGCAAGGTTACAACCAGGAAGAAGAATATTTTTTCAAGAAGAACCAAGAGCTGATCGAAAAGATGCGGAAAGAGCGCGAATCCCGCCGGGCCGAGGAGGAGGCCCTGGCCCGAAAAAACACCCACTGGATGAAGTGCCCCAAGTGCGGCTCGGACCTCCAGGAGGTGGAGCATCTCGGGATCAAGATCGATCGCTGCAGCAACTGCTCAGGTGTTTTCTTTGATAACGGCGAGCTCGAAATTCTCCTCCAGGCCCAAGAACCGAAGGGATTCCTGAGCGGGTTTCGGAAGGTCTTCAAGAAATAAAGGATGAACCGCCTCGCTTTCCGCGCCGTCCGGTTCATTGCCCTCTTCGTTCTCCTCGCCGGATCGGCTTCGATCGGCCGCGCCGCCAGCTCTTTGAGACACCCGACGCCCGGTTCGAAGAGCCCGCCATCGGCGAATCGTCCGGCTTGGTGAAGAGCCGTCGTCTCGACGGCGTCTTCTGGACGCATAACGATTCGGGAGACCGCCCGCGGCTCTTCGCCGTCACCCGAGAGGGCCGGTCGATCGGCGCCGTCGAAGTTCTGAACGCGCGGAACGTCGACTGGGAGGACATCGCGATCGATGATGTCGGGTTCCTCTATCTCTGCGACATCGGAAACAACCGAAACCGCCGGACCGATCTCGTCGTCTATCGGGTGCCGGAGGTCGATCCAAGGCGCGTTCGAACCGTCAATGTCGCCGCCCGTTTCCCCTTCCGCTACCCCGGCCTTCGCTCTCCCGACGCCGAAGCCTGCTTCTTCGCCGACGGTGCCATTTACATCCTCACCAAAGAACGGGGCGCCGACGAGACGTTCCTTTATCGGCTCGACCTGTCGCGTCCGGAGCGCGAGCAGACCGTCTCCTTTGCCGGCAAAACCGAGATCGACGGCCCGGTCACCGCCGCGGACCTCTCCCCCGACGGATCTCGCCTCGCCGTTCTCACCTACAATTCCATCCATCTCTTCGAAAAACCGAAAGACGGGGATCGTTATCTCGCCGGCAAACGCCGGAGTATCTTCTTCTTTTTTGGTCAAGCCGAGGCGATCGCCTGGGACGGCGACGAGTTGATCGTCACCAACGAGGCGGGGGAGATCCTCCGGCGGACTGAGTTCAATCTCCTCCCCTTCTCCGACTGATCGGCCTTTTTTTTTAATGGAAATTGGAATGAGGATAATTTATGATCAGATCATCCCGACGCGAAAGAACAATCGACCTAGAAAACTCCGTGAACCTCCGGAGAGCCATCATCATCGGATTTGTTCTGCTGACTCTCTTCCTCCCCTCCTCCGCTTCCGCCGAGGAGCCGATCTCTCTGGAAATCTTGTTTGACGGTGTGCCGGCGCCAGGGGGAGGATGGGTCCTCACCGTCACCCTCCTCGGCCGGGCCGATCTCGATTTGACCCACCTGACCGTCGAAGCCTCAAAGGGTCTGAAGCTCACGGCAGGCGATCCCCACTGGCAGGGGACCCTCCCGGCCGGAGGGGAACAGGTCCTTGAGCTCTCCTTCACCCTGACCGCCCCGCCGCCTCAAAGCGTGACCATCCGAGCAGAGGGCCGTACTAAAAAAGGATCTCCCTTCGAAAAGAAAGTCGTCCGAGGAATTAATTGATCAGTAGGGGCGGACCTGTGTGTCCGCCCCTGTCTTTCAAAGGACGGACGCACACATCGGTTCCCCCCACGAGAGCCGATTCATCCGACCGGGTGTATTTTTTAAGTCGAGTGTATCCGAAAGATCTCTCCGCCTCTTCTTGAAATAAGCGGTCGCTCTCCCTCTCTTCTCAGAATCTCTTTACTTTCCGGGGAAAAGTCTCTGTTCGAAACGGATAAGCCGCTGCGGCATCTCTGTTGCAAAGTCCCAATGAGAGATGAATACAGAACCTGCGGCAGCCGTTCCTTCGGCGTTCTCTTCGCCGTTGGGATTCCCACCCACCTGCTGCCGCATCCCCTCCCCGTGGGCTTTGGGAAGCAAGGGACCCTCTCGGGGCACCTGGCATTCCTCCGGAGCCGAGCGCTCCGCCCGGCATACATTCCGGAGGGATCGGCCCGCGCCCAAGCCCACGGGGACTCTCCCTGTTTTTTATTGAATTGAATCTCATTGCGTGATATACCAGGCGGCATTGAACAAGCAGACGGAAGAGACGTCTCGGCTTCGACCAAGGAGGGGAGAATGAGAAGAGCGGTCTGTGCATTATTGTTGATCCTAATCGTGATGGGCGGATGCGCCGGCGCGAAGAAACGGCTGGAGGGGCAGCGCGATCTCGACAGCTGCGCGAAGATGGCGGCGAGCGGGTTCCGTCCCGTCGCGGGCGAGCGGACCGATCGGTTCCTCGGAAAGGTCCAGGAAGCGACCGCCCGCTGCCGCGGCGGAGAAAAAGCCGCCGCCTTCCGGAGCGCCCCCTGGCTCGATTGGTCGAACTACTGGGCCACCGGCGATCTGAACAGCCGCGTCCCCGGCTCCGACAGGACCAATCGGCATCTCGATCCGAACGGCCGCGGGATCGACGGCGCCCTCCTCGATCTGGAATATCAGCGGGTGGAGCTGGTCAAATTCAATCTCTTCGACAACAGCGGGACCTATCCCGATTATGTCCAGGGCCGCGACGGCATTCCCGGTGCGGCATTGAAGGTCTGGGACACAATGCGTCTGCCGCAGAGCGATCCGAATTTTTCCATCGTCGGTGGGGACGGCCCGCAGCTCTGCCGAGGAGAGTTGATCCGACATCGCACGCTGACCGGAATCTGCAACGATCTCAAAAACCCGGCGATGGGATCGACACAGATGCCGTTCGCCCGAAACGTTCAATTCGAGGCGACCTTCCCCGACCTCGGCAAAGACGAACTCGCGCGGAACCGCCACGGCGATCGTCTCGGGCTGCTCACCCCCGATCCGCAGGTGATCAGCCGGAAGCTTTTCACCCGCCCGCAGTCGCAGCCGGAGAAATGCCGAGAAGGGCAGGGACTCCCCGGCGACTCGCCCGAAGCGAACTGCGACTACAAGAAGGCCCCCTTCTTCAACGTCCTGGCGGCGTTCTGGATTCAGTTCATGACGCACGACTGGTTCTCCCACCTGGAAGAGGGAGAGAACGGGCCGGAGATGATGGCCGTCGGCTGCGCGACGCAGAAGGTAGCCAATGTGGAGCAGCCGCTCACACCGGAAGAGGCTGCGAAGCTCGGCTGCCGGCCGGACGATCGGATGGAAAAATCGCTCATCGCCGACGAAAGCGATCCCGCAACCTTCACCCACAAAGGAAAGACGATCCCCACACGCGCCTACAAAACCACACGCAACAACGTGACCGCCTGGTGGGACGCTTCTCAGATCTACGGTTATGACGAGAGGTCGCGCCGCCGGGTGAAGCGCGATCCGGCCGATCGGGCCAAGCTCTTGTTGGTTTCGATCCCGCAGCGGGAGGCGGCCGGCGAGAAGAACGGCTACCTTCCCCCGTTTTCGCCCGGCGATCCGATTCATCCCGCCTGGTCGGGCCAGGAAGCGACCGCCTTTCCGGACAACTGGTCGATCGGCATGAGCTTCTACCACAACCTTTTCGCCCGCGAGCATAACCTCTTCGTCGATGCCTTCCGGACGCAGGCGGCGGAGATGCCGGAGGCCGACTCCGGCCTTCGCAACCCCGCGCGGCCCGATGCGGTGATCCGCAACAAGGAAGTCACCGACGAGGAGCTCTTCGAGGCGGCGCGGCTGGTCGTCTCGGCGGAGATCGCCAAGATCCACACGATCGAATGGACCCCGCAGCTCCTCTATGATGAGCCGCTCTTCCTCGGAATGAACTCCAACTGGAGCGGGCTGATCCACGGCGACAACCTCGTCTCCCGGGCGTTGGAGAAGATCGTGATCGACAACTTCGGCGCCTCGGAAAACGCCCGGAAAGCGGGACAGTGGTATTCGGTCTTCGCCTCCGGCCCGGGGATCTTCGGTCTCGGAAGCCGGGTCTATTCGGATGACGCAATCCTCGCCAAGTTCGATCCGGAGAAGACCGACATCTGGAATGTCGCGAACCCCGACCATGTCAACGGCGGGATCAACCACTTCGGCTCCCCCTTCAACTTCCCGGAGGAGTTCGTCACCGTCTACCGGTTGCATGCGCTCGTCCCCGACCTGATCGAATTCCGCGAGGCCGGAAATCCGAATGTCATCCGAAACAAGATTCCGGTGATCGAAACTTTCCGCGGGAAAGCAACGGCGGCGATGGAGAGCCGCGGCCTCGCCAACTGGGCCCTCTCGATGGGGCGGCAACGCTTGGGTCTCCTCACCCTCCAGAACCAGCCGCAGTTTCTGCAGAATCTCCCGATGCCTCGCCTTCAGACGGCGACGAACACGCTCGACGTGCCGGCGCTTGATCTGATTCGCGACCGCGAGCGGGGGGTCCCCCGCTTCAACGAGTTCCGCCGGCAATACGGCTTGAAGCAGTTGACCCGCTTCGACGACTTCATCGATCCGCGCCTTCCGAAAGATTCGCCGGAAGCGGTTGAACAAAGACGACTGGTGGGACTCCTTCGCGAGGTCTACGGCCAGCACATTTGCGATGCGTCGAAGGTCATCACCTCCGCTCAGGTCAACGACGACGGCACACCGATCACCGACTGCCTCGGACATCCCGACGGGAGCATGGTGGACAATATCGAAGATGTCGACACCGTCGTCGGCTGGCTCTCGGAATTCGCCCGCCCGCACGGCTTCGCGATCTCGGAGACCCAATTCCAGGTCTTCATCCTCAACGCCTCCCGGCGTCTCTTCAGCGATCGCTTCTTCACCTCCAGCTTCCGCCCCGAGTTCTACACCCACCTCGGCGTCGAGTGGGTGACGAACAACGGACCGGACGGCAAGGTGATCGAGAAGGGAACGCCCAACGGCCATCTGGTGGAGGTCTCCCCGCTCAAACGGGTGTTGCTGCGGGCCACGCCGGAGCTGGCGCCGGAGTTGTCGAATGTGGTCAACGCGTTCGATCCGTGGGGGCGTGACCGCGGCGAGTATTATTCACTGGAGTGGAAGCCGCGCGCGGGGGCGGAGGGAGATGAGGCGTTTAAATGAATAAATGAAAGACGAACGGTAAGTTCTCCGTTCTATGTCCATTGAACCGCCGAAACCATCATGAGGAGAGAAGGCTGAACCAACCTCAGCCTTCTCTCCTTCGCTGTTCGTGAGCGCGTTCGCTATTTGGCCCGGTGGAGTGGGTGCTTGCGGCTGTTTCGATTACTGGCTGCCTCCTTGCTGGCCCCCCATCCCGGTATCGTCTTCTTGAATGCCGAGTGCGGTCCTCGTTTTCTCGTCGGGCTGTCCGGTCTGCGGGAGCCCCTTTTCTTTCTGGAAGTCGCGGAGCGCCTGTTGCGTGCCGGAATCCAATTTTCCGCTGGGAGCGCCGACGTCGTATCCCTGGTCATTTAGTTTTTCTTGGACTTCGATGATCACCACCTCGGCCACGACCGGGGCCTCCTCTTGGCCCGCGCCGCCGTTTTGCATCGCACCTCCCTGTTCTTTTTTGTCTTGCTCAACGGCCCCTTGCGCATAAACAGGGGAGACCAAGAAGAGAACTGCCATCACGCTGACTGCGATTATTTTAAATTTCATCACATACCTCCTTCTCTTGCGTTCCACAGGATCATCGCGGCTCCCCTCTGAGGACTCCTTCGATGATTAAACCTAGCGTAGCAGCGCCTCTCACAGGCGATCAATCCACTCGAAGGAAGGGGGTCCGCCCTCCATTGTATTAATCACTTCGCAGGTACGACCGCTTACCTGTTGTTCAGCCGGCAGGACTTCCCTTTTTATGCCGGCTTGGCTATGATAGGACCATTCTCCTTAGAGGGATTTCTCATGCCGGAGAAAAAACCGAAGAAGCCGCGCGCGCCGGGCGCCGTTCGAAAACGGCGGAAGCCGGCGGGGGTGTCGGTGGGGCTGGAGGCGACCGAGCTGCTGGCTGCCCGACCGCCGGGAAATGTGATCGATCTCCATCAGCAGATCGAAGCCGACGGCGGGAAGGTCTTGTCGATCTACCGGGAGCCCTACGGCGGCCATTGGCTGGTCATGGCGGCGCTTCCGATCGAGAAAGTGGAACCGACCCCCTATCAGCGCAATCTCTCCGAAACGCATGTCCTCAAATTGGAGCGGGTGATCGGTAAGATCGGCCGCTTCCTCGACCCGATCATCACCGTTCGGATCGACAAGGAGGGGATCGCGAAATACTGGACCCCCAACGGCCATCACCGGCTCTCGGCGATGCGGACCCTCGGCGCCAAAAGCATCATCGCGATCGTGGCGCCCGAAGCATCGGTCGCCTATCAAATTCTGGCCCTGAATACCGAGAAGGCGCACAACCTTCGCGAGCGGGCGCTGGAAGTGGTCCGGATGTACCGGGAACTGGCCGGCCTGGGCGACGCCACGGAGGAGACCTATCAGCTCGAATTCGAAGAAGCGGCCCTGATCACCCTCGGCTTCTGCTACGAAGCGCGCCCCCGTTTCTCCGGCGGGGCGTATCATCCGATCCTGCGGCGCGTCGACACCTTCATCAAGAAGCCGATCGGCGACGCAACGGCGCTCCGTCAAGAACGGGCCGACACCTTGCTACGATTGGATGAGACCGTCAGCGGCCAGGTCGAGCTTCTAAAAGCCCGCGGACTGACCAGCCCTTACCTTCGCAGCTTCGTCGTCGCCCGAATCAACCCGATCCGCTTCCGCCCCAAAGACGCCGAGCCGCTCTCGTTTAACGAAACGCTGGAGCGAATGAACAAGGCGCTGGCGAAGTTTAATCCGGAGAAGATTAAGATGGAGGATCTGGCGAAGACGGGCGGGGTGGTGGAGGAGGCAGATTAAGCGAGTTAGAGGACGAGGATAAACACTTAAATCTTGGGACGTGGGGTAGAGGATCAATGGAACAGAATATGGAACTCTGGTGGGTTTTCTATCCCCTCAAGGGAATAGATGTTACAGGTCCGGTTAATGATCTCCTCAATGATCCTCTATTTGGAGATGCAACAATCATATCGAAGAATCATATAAAGGACATTGTGTTGTCGCTTAAGCTAAACGAGCAGAAAACGCCTGAACATGATCACGAGAAAAGCCTTATTTTTTTAATGGAACATGCAGGTATCGACGGAGAATTTCACTCATTTATGGCGGTTTGTCGATCCTCACCTCCTCGAAGGTTAATTAAGGGCAAAGGAGACTTCGTCAGTTCAATGGGTTTAGATAAGAAGGCCAGACTTCGCGCCTCACAACTCGTTTCCGCTCTCGCTCTATCTATATTGGCAAAATCTAAAACTTGGCAAACGTGCGGCATGGTTGAGCAACTCCGCGAAGGTACAAGACCACTGGCCATGATGTGCCTAAAAGACGGCAGCTTTTCCCTTCAAGGAGGCAGCTTTGGAAACGCTCGAACTATCAGGTCACGTGATTCCATTATTTATCTTTCCCGCAAAACACTCAGCCTTCTTAGTGATAGCTATACTGGTACTTTAATGACCTCATTAGTAGACCAAAATAGACAACTTGGGAAGTCATTGCATCGTGCTATTACAGAATCTGCGATCTGTCTTTCGAATGCCTTGCATAGTGTAGACCCAGCTAATCAAAACCTTGGAGCTGTTACAGCAATTGAAATCCTGATTGCTAATCAAGGGGATTCATTTGAATCTATCAAAGGCCGCATTCTGTCATTGATTGGAGAAACTAACTTCAATTATTACAAAGGAAATGACGTGCTACGGGCTCGACATCTTTATGTTCATAAAGCTTTGGAGCCAAGTGGCAGCGCAATTGCCAACACTTCTCTAGCGCTCGCATTAGTATGTTTATGCGAGTACTCACATTTGGCTCAACGGTTCAAGGCGAAAAGTGAAGTGATCTCATATCTAGATTTTTTGATTGCAGCAAGGTCGACAAGAGGGATATGGAACGACGAAGAGAAAACTGCGTTTGCATTATTACATCGAGACCCAGCACGAGAATATAAATTTCCATATTTCGACCGAGAAGAATAGAAAGCATGGGGGTCAAATCTGCTTATGACTCATTTTCCGCCGGAGTTATGATCCTCTCGATGAACATCTCCTTCTAGGCGATTTCTTCGAAAACTTTGGAGCAGCAAAAAATGACTCTTTCGCAACGGTCCAAGATCTTCATCGTTTTGATAATGTTGGTATCCCAAACAGCCTGTTCAACCCTGCCCTCTACTAGAGGAAATTGGCAGCAAGATTTACAAGAAGCAGAAAAATTTCTTGGCCAAGGGCGCTACTTCTTAGCCGAGAAGAAATATATGGCTGCTATCAAAAACGCAGACGCTGAATTTGGTCCTGACAATCTTACTACAGCCTCAATTCTCAGCGACATGCTCCCTTTTTTCCGTGTGACAGGGAAATATACTGAGGGCATAGAGAAGACAAGACGCTCACTTTCAATTCGGGAACGAATGTTGGGTCCGGACCATCTCGATGTCGCGAAGACTTTAAATAATCTCTCTCTCTTGTACATCGATCAGAGAAAGTATAGAGAAGCAGAACCTCCGGCCATCCGTGCACTGATGATTCGGGAAAGGGTCCTTGGATCTAGAAATATTGAAGTCGCAATGAGCCTTAATAACTTGGGTTCAATCTATCAGGATCAAGGAAGATATTATGAAGCAGAACAGGTTTTACAGCGCTCTTTGAGTATCCACGAGGAAAGCCTGGGACCGGAAGATACGAAGACGGCAGTTGTTGTTGGAAATCTGGGATGGGTTTACCTTTTTCAAAAGAAATATGATGAGGCTGAAAAGGAAATGTTAAGATCTCTTGCGATCAGGGAAAAAGTCCTTGGTCCTCAGGGGTATGACGTAGCGTTTAGCCTAGCCGGACTTGCTATGGTTTATTTTGATCAGAAAAGGAATAAAGAGGGAGAACCCCTTTATCTTCGTGCGGCAGAGATCTTCGAAAAGACCTTGGGGCCGTCTCATCCCACAATGAATGATATTTTTAATAATGCCGCGGTGATTCACGAAGCGAACAAAAGATACGATAAGGCAGAACTAAATTATAGAAAGTTGTTGGCTTTGAGGGAAACCCTCCTCGGCCCTGACCATCCTGAAATTCTTCTTCCTCTTGAGAGTCTCTCTAGAATACTGAAACAAACTGGGCGAGAGACTGAAGCCAAGACCTTAGACGATCGCGCAACTTTAATTCGAAAAAAAACAAAGGGAATGTAACCTGCGCCTCCTGGATCGTCCGCACCCGAGCCCCCGACAAGTACCTATACTGATACTGGATTTGGAATGCTCCCTTAGCAAAACGAGGTTCTCAACTTATCCTGCACCGCATAAGCGCGCAACCGAATAAGATTTCCGTCAGGCCCTCCCCCAGCGCACAAAATTTACAACTCCTTTATCAAGAATTGATCCAAAATTCACACTACCTCGATAGACTGTTTTAACAGCCGTTGCCACGGTGCCTTCGACGGCCCGCTCCCCGCCGAGTTGTTGATTCGCGAAGTAGGCCGAGACCGCCTTCGTCACCGTCCGGAACCCTGAGCGGTGCGATGGCGAATTTCCTGAATCAAATCGTGGGAGCACCGCGCCTGACCGGCGGTCGCTTTGCATAGGCTTTGCATAGGAGGAAGCGATGAGCGAAGAGAAATCCGATTTGGAGAAGATCCTCGGTCATCATCTGATTCATAAGATGGAGACCCCTCCAGGGGGCTCTCCCGTGGTTCAGTTCTATCGCACCCGGAACAATCGTTTCCAATTCCTCGGCGATCGCTGCCGGCGCTGCCGGCGGCCTCCCAACGTCCTCTATTACGACTCCCGATGGGGCGCCGTTTGCGACGAATGCCACACCCGGGAGGCGGCAAAACGGCTGGAGGTGATCCTTCGCCTGCGCAGGGGCCTGACCTATCCGCTATTAGAATCCCCTCGGAAAGAGAAGCCCCCCGCCCTCTTTACCCGACGAAGGTGGGATCTCGTTCGGGAGCGTGGCTCTTTTATGGCGTCGCTTCGGCGATGCCTTGCAAAAATTTGTTAAACACCGAGCACAAAATAGGAGACTTGAATGGGAAACCCCTTTGTCCATGTCGAATTGCATACCACCGATCTCAAAACGGTGAAGCAGTTTTACAGCGCCCTCTTCGATTGGAAGCTTCATGATATCCCCGGTTTCGGGTACACGATGGTGAATGTCGGCGAAGGAACGGCGGGAGGGATGTGTGTCGATTCCGACCATTCTCCCGCTTGGCGTCCCTACGTTCAGGTGGAGGATATTCATGCCGCAACGAAGAAGGCGGAATCACTGGGAGCAAAGATTATAAAAGAGGTGACCGAAGTCCCGATGACCGGCTGGTTCAGCGTCATTGCCGATCCGACCGGCGCACTTTTGGGACTGTGGCAGCCGAAAGGGCGTTAACAGGTCGCCGAACAGATCGGAGAAGAAGAGTCTTAAACCGATCGATCCAACGGCTCTGAATCTCGGCCGGCCGTTGGCGGGGGCGCGGCCCTGATCGTCGCCGAGGATGAAGGTGACATCCCCCACGCTCCGAACAGGACCGAAGCCCCGCGCATCAGGCGGCTTTTGAGATCCGCCGGACGTTTGTTGCTTGAAGGCCCTTCACCCCTTGGGTCACGTCGAACTCGACCTCTTCCCCTTCTTCGAGATTCTGGTAACCCTCGCCGCTGAGCCCGGTGTGATGGACGAAAACGTCCTCACCGTCCTCTTGAGAAATAAAGCCATACCCCTTTTCGCGGCTAAACCATTTTACACGTCCCTTTGCCATTGGTTCCTCCTTTGGTAATTAAGTGTCCCAAACCGCCTGAAGCCGGAATGCAGACACACGCATATCGATACTACTAAGTTAACATTCCAAGGGAGGAGGAATCAATCAACCCCATGGAGGGAATTCCAAAGCAATACTCACACCCAAGTACGACAAGCCAACCTCATCGAACCGCCCGGGCGCGGCTCGCGTCGAATCTTTTGGTAACCTCTCTAATATTCCTCCTACGCATTTTTTCATCTTGACACCATAACGCCATCTTTCGTATCCTCAGGTTCATTTACCTAGAAATAAATAATGGAGAGAAGCTTAAGTAACATTTCAACCGCGCGGCAGCCGGGTCGTCACGCGGCAACATAAGGAACAAATAGATGAATGCTCGGGCGATGAGATGGGCGGCGTGGCTCCTGTTGGTGATGGGGATCGGCCTGAAAGTATCGGGATGCGGCGGGGGAAGTTCCGGCGGCGGGGGCGGGGCCGGCAACCCGGCCGTCGCAAGCGCCAGCATCGGGCCGAACGGCGGGAATATAACCTCCCTGGATGGAAAGGTCACGCTGACCATCCCGGCTGGAGCGCTCGGGAACACACAGACGATCACGATCGAATCGATCGATCCGGCCACCCTCCCCGGAGAGTTCGCCGGAATTGCTGCGGAACGCGCCTACGAGCTGAAACCGGACGGGCTGCAGTTCAACCCGCCGGCGCAGATCAGCCTCCAACTCGATGCTCCGGCGCAGCCGGCGGCGGGAGCGGTCGAGAAAGGAATCGCCGTTCTCCTGACCTCGGCGAATGGACAGGTCGAGCCGCTCGGCAATCTGGCGATGACCGTCGATGCAGACGGAAAAACAGCAAGCCTCAGCGGAGAGCTGGCCCATTTTTCAAAGCTGGTCCAAGCGGCGACGATCCACGACGTTGTCACCATCTCCGGACTCCCCGACGCCCCCATTCAGGTCGGCACAACCGTATCGATCAAAGTGGCCGTCAAGCATCAGGCGGAGTCGGATCTCAGGGCGACCCGCGTCATCTATGTCAATGAGAATTTGAACAAGGTCTTCAACATGACCGACGATTCGGCGGCAAGATTAAACTTGGACATTGATACGTTTAAGAAAGGGATCAACTTGGGGAACCTCATCCTAGGGGAGAGCCGGACCCGCGAGGACACTTTTAGCTACACCTGCACGCAAGCGGGTCTTGGATTTTACAACGTCGAGGTGCGGTTCGAAGAGCTCGCCGCAAACGGCCTTTACACTCCGGTAAATCAAAATCAGAGCTACGTCCTTAAGTTTAAAAAGGTGGTGATCTGCCAGGGGCCCGACACCGCTTCGGGAAAAACCACCTGGACGGACGCCAGAGGCACGTTCGAGTTTACGGTGAATCCTCCCGTGGTGGTCGAGCAGGTCGGCGATACGTTTACCTTAACCCTCAGGGAAGAATTTATCAACTATCAGGCGCTCGATGTCGCCTTGATCGAAGAGATTGAAATCTTCGTTTACGACAGCAATCCGGGGATCGTCTCGGCTCCCGCCTTGGGCGACCCCCGCGCCCCGGAAGGAGCGCAGGATGTACGGTTGCAGACCGAAGCTCCATTTTCTCGACTGAGGGTGATCCGTCCGGATAACGGCAAAAACGCGCAGAATCTGAAATACAAATGTGAAAAGGCGGGAAATACCATTCTCGGTATTCAGCTGGTAGTCCATGATCCGGACGGAGGGAATAACATTCCGGTCCGTTTTCTGATGGTACAGATCGAGTGCAAGGCGGCCGAAGGGAAAAAGACCGGCTTCTTCATGCCGCACAATCCCACCCCCACCAAAGCGGCGGCATGGGTCGCTTACAATGAAGGAACCGGCCATACCGACGGGCCGTTCGCGCTTCCTGGCGCCCCAAACCCGAACAACCTGACGGTCCTTGCCCCTCAGGAGCCGCCGTCGGGGGCGTTCTGGGAGGTGTCGAATGCGAATTGCGCCTACGTTCATCTGGCGGGATCCTTTCAGGGACACTCGGCGGACGAGGATCCTTGCAAACATGGCGGACTCCTTTTCTTATTCGAGCGCCCCGACCTCGAAGAGCCTCCCCCCTTGGGCGCCGTCGCATGGAAGGTGGTGAACCCGGAGATCGGCCATGAGGACGGCCCCTTCGCCCTCCCCGGCGCCCCCAACCCCGACGGGCTGCTGGTGTTGGACCCTCTGACCGACCTCTCGGGCGCCGTCTGGGCCGAGCCCGATGATTGCTCATTCGTCCACCTTCATGGGCCTTTCCAGAACCATAACGACCCGGCGCCGAACCTTCAGGTCAATCCGCAATCGGCCTGCGGCCATGGGGGGCTGGTTTATCTCTTTTGAGATATAGAATCCGATTCGACGGCCACAGAGATTCCGGCGACTCATTAAACGAAACAACCCGTTCCCCGATTGACCGATCGTCCCCCTTTTCACCCTAAAAACAGATATCCCCTCACGCGCTTTGCATCTTGAATTCGAAAAAAAGTATGATGGATAAGATGGCTTTATTCCAGCAACAGCGCAGTGACCCAGGCTTCAAGCGACAACATAAGGAGCAGGCCGATGAGCATTCGGGGGATGCGGTGGGGGGGGTGGCTTCTGTGGGTGATTGGAATCGGGCTGACGGTGTGGGGGTGTAGCGATGAAAACCCCGAGAACAGAAGCGGGGCGGGAAGCCCCGGCCCCGGGAGCGCAAACATCGGGACGGACGGGGGAACCGTGACGTCGGCGGACGGGATGGTCACGTTAACCGTCCCGGCCGGCGCGCTCGGAAATACGGAGACGATTGTCATCCGATCGATCCACCCGGCCTCCCTCCCTCCTGAATTGGCCGGCGCGGAGCTCGCCTGGGAGTTGCGGCCCGACGGCCTCCAGTTCGCGCAGCCGGTGCAGGTGTCTGTCGCCCTGCCGGAGTCCCCTGCTCAGGCCGACGGGACTTTCCGCATTCCCCTCAGCTTCCTCCGCACGCTGGCCGGCGCGGCGCCGAAGCGCTCGGCAATCAAACCCTCACGGTCGACGGCGCGGCAAACAGGGCGGCGATCGACGGCACGCTGACCCATTTCTCCCCCCTGGCGGTGTATTCGAGCCTCACCGATTCGTCCGCCGACATCCCCGGAAAAATCTTTTTGGAATTGACCCCCCTGCCGGAAAAAATAACCGTGGGGCAACAATACCAGGCCGGCCTTCAGGTTTCGGTCGACGGATGGGATGACGAAGCGCCGGTCGCCGGATCGTTCGACTATCGGGATCGGAGTCCGGCCCCGCTCAAACACCTTCCCCTCGGAGATCCCGATCCCCCCGGCTTTCGAGCGCTCCAAGGCTTTTCTCCTCTGCCGGCGCAGGGCGCCTTTGTTTTGGACGGGATCGGGTCGTACCTCTGTGAAGCGGCGGCCCCGGCCGCGATTTTCTCCCTCGATGTCCGCCCGGCGCTGGAGACTTCCGGCCGCTTTCTCACCCCCGATCTTCTCATCACCTTCCGGACGACACACACCTGTGCGGCGCCGACCCTCCTCCCGGCGCCGGAGGCGGAGGTGATCACGGTTCCCTTCTCTCAACCCGAGGCGATCTTTAACCTTTCCCGCGCGATCCCCCCGCCCTTCCTCTCCCTCTTCGGCCTGGATGAAAACCGCGCCTACGCCACGGTCGGCCACCATCTCGGCATGAGCATCCTCGACCTCACCACGAACCGGGTGGTCCTCACGAAGGCGCTGGAGCCGGATGGCCTGGGGCCGCTGCTCGGGACGGTGGCGCACCTGCGTGACGGGAGGGGATGCCTCTTCGGATATCGAGAGCGCCGGTTCCTCTCCTGCCGGATTCCGGAGATCAACGACTTCGGGCCGCCGGAGAGCAGCGACGACGGCCCGTATCACGACGCCGGACTCGTCTCGGAGACGCCGGTCGAGACCCCGTCGGGGACGCGGCATCTGCTCTGGTTCGTCGAAGCCGACCGGGTCCATCAGGAGCATCAACCCGGCGGGTCGGGCTCTCTTATCTTCGAGCGAAAATTGGAGCGCGCCTGGTTCGCGACCGGCGGCACGCCGACGGGAAACGCCAAAAGCGCCTTCTTCACCGGCGGCGGCGCCCGAATGCTGGCGGTGGTGGCGCGGGGAGAGCCGTCCGGACCGGGGCAGCTTTGGTGGGGGAATCCGGCCGAACTCGGAGGGGGGAACTTTCGTCGGGACGCTGGAGAACGACACGCGGAAGATCCGCTGCGAGATTCCGATCTGCGCGGTGAGCCATTTCGGCGGCCGGGTCACGATCCTGGTTTGGGATGGGATCACCGCGCCGCGGATCATCGACGCGATTCCGGAGACAACCAACGCGGTCGGCATCGATGTGCGGGCGGCGGGAGGAGATCGGGAGATTCTCTCGACCGATTTCGTCAACAACAACTGGACCTTGACCCGAGTCGGTCGAACCGGCCGGATCCTCTCCTCCGCCACGCGACCGGCCCCGGAAGGCTGCACGAATCCGGGGCATGCCCTCTTCGTGACCGATCCGCAAACCGACCAGCTCTCCGCCGTCCTCTCGTGCAACGGGGTGAACGAGGAGGGACAGAGCGCGATCGCGAAGATCCCATTGCCATGAGTTCCCGCGCCATTTTTCCCCGCATCTCAAAAAGAGGCCGCGGCCGGGTTGATCCCGGCCGCGGCCATGACGTCAACATGAATCCGTATGGAGTGATTCCTCCGGCTTACATTCCTCCGCCGGCGCCGCCGGTGCCGGAATCTCCCAATCCCCCCTCGGGGCTGCCGCCGTGCGGCCCGCCGGTCCCGGTATCTCCGCCCGATTCTCCGCCGGGAGGTGTCCCGGCGCCTTGATCACCTTGATCGGTCGATCCCGGCGGGCAAGGTTCTGTTCCGAGACCGCCGGCACCCTGGTCGGAGCCGGATCCGCTTCCACCCGCGCCTAAGTCTCCGCTACCGGAGCCCGAACCGCCTCCACCCGCGCCCAGATCTCCACCACCCGAGCCGGAGCCGCCTCCGGCGCCGAGATCCCCCTGCGGCTGCTGTTGGTCTGATGCGCTCGGAGGGCAATCGGTCGTTCCTCCCCCCGCCCCTTGATCTCCCATTTCCGGGCTCGTCTCTCCCGGAGGGGTCGAACCCCCGCCTCCCCCTTCGGCCGTTTGCCCGAAAGCCGATATCCCTCCAAACATTACCAGGACCGTGAAAAAAAACGCCGTTCCGAACAGTTGAACTCTCTTCATTCTACTTCCTCCTGATCATAACTTGATTTCTCGGTTGAAGGTGTGTTGCGCTTTATTAACAACCCCTACCTCGCGACATTTGTTTTGGAAGTCCTTTCATCAATCATGCGCCCTTGATGCATCGGCCGGCGGCTAAGCGGCCCGTCGGGTCCGGCTCTCGGGGACTTCAAAGTTGTAAAGTTGGCCGTGTCCCAAATAAATCACCCGGTCCTCAAATCCGGCATCGGCCGCGGACTTTTTGAAATCCTCCAGCGGCGACTTGAAAACGGTGTAATCGTTGTAGTGGATCGGAATCACCCGGCGCGGCTGAATGATTCGGATCGCTTCAACCCCCTGGTCGGCGTCCATCGTCAGAAGCATTCCCATGATCCGCGTCCCCCCCAGATGGAAAAGGGCCAGATCGATCTCGGGGAACTTCTTGGGGATTTCCTTCAAGCCATCAAAGACGAGCGTGTCGCCGGTGATATAGAGCCGCAGAGCGGTTCCTCCCTCCCCCGGCTGAAACTCGAGGAGGCTTCCCATCACCTCGGGCAGAAGCCTTGCGACAACCGGCGGGCCATGCCGCCCCGGCATGGAGGTAATCTTCACCCGCGCGCCGTCCTTCTCCAGCGTCACCGACTTCCAGGTGTCGAGTGCCCTCGGCGCCGTAAAACCTTTCCCACTGAGCGCGCGGGCGGCTTCTTTCGTGGTGACAATCGTCAGCGCTTTGCTCAGCTTCTCCTCGGCGATCCGGTCAAAGTGATCGCCGTGATAGTGAGAGAGAATGCAGAAGTCGACCGGCGGCAGATCTTCAATATTGAGGGCGGGGTGGGTCAATCGCTCCGAGGTCAATCCGTAGCCGAGATAGACAAGGTCCCCGGCGTGCAAAAAATTCGGGTCGGTCAAGATGGTGAAGCCGGCATAACGGAGCAGCACCGTCGCGGTGCCGACAAAAAAGACGGAGCCGAGCGAAAAATCGGGGGGGATCGTTTCGAAAGAAGGAAGGTGAATTTCATCGCTATTCGGCATCCTTGCCTCTACAGAGATCGGCCTATTCGTGAACCGGCAGATGGAAAGCCGGCAGATTAAATTGATCAGATGCAAGAAGAGAAGGCCGAGTGTGAGTTCAGCCTTCTCTTCTTTTTAGGAGACAAAAGCGGGTTTCCCCCTTCTGTCTCCAACTGATCACGGATCGCTACTGCTGAAGGGCCCCCGCGTCGGAGCCTTGCTGTTCGGACCCCTGCCCTCCGGCATCCGGGGATTGCGTTCCGGCATCGGGCGGAGCGCCGCTGCCGAGATCCGATCCCGGCTGATCGCTTCCCTCAATCCCGGTGTCGGGCTGAGGTTGTCCGGCGCCCATGTCGCCCGGCTGCGCGCCGCCCGGCTGGGTTCCCCCTTGCCCTTGGATACCCAGAGCGGTCATCGTCTGTTGGTCGATTTGGCCGGTCGGTTGGACCCCTTTGTCTTGCTGGAATTTACGCAATGCCTGCTGCGTCTTCGGTCCGAAGATGCCGTCGACCGGGCCCACTTCGTAACCTTGCTGGCTCAATTTCTCTTGGACCTGCTTCACCGAGGCCTGGTCTTGCATCCCTCCCTGCATCGCGCCGCCTTGCTGGCTGGTCCCGCCGAGGTCGGAGCCCTGCTGCTGTGGGTCCGGGCTTTGGATTCCCCCTTGGGCTCCGCCGGCTCCCTGGTCACCCCCGGGCTGGCCGCTCTGCTGCTGCTCGATCCCCTGCCCCTGCTGGCCGCTTCCACCCTGGCCGACCCCTTCGTCAGCGTGAAGAGAGGAAACCAATAACATTCCTGCGATAACGCTCATTCCGACTGCTTTCAATCTCATCATTTACCTCCTTGACCCTTCTTCATAATCGGGAATCATCTTTACCTTATCGACACCTTGCTTGCTTCCGAATTCCGCATTAACATTAAATTCGACCCCAACCTGCGAAGCCGCCGCCCGCATCGAAACGGCGGCCTCGTTCTCATTCGGATTGCATTTCAAAGTGTAGCAATATGTCTCAGAGGGGATCAATTAACCTGAATGGGGGATAGAAGAAACACTACGATGGGATTAGATAGGAATGTGGTCGAGAGGATAAATGTTAATAGATGTGCCGTCCGGTCGCCGGAAGCGGAAAAGGGGATATCCCCCTTGAGCCCCGTAAGGCTGCAGACCGATCCGTTAATACATCCGGGTCATGATATCGAGCCCTTTTTGCAGGGTCTCGCGCCATTGCCGGTCGAGCACGGGAGAGAATTCGGGATCGAGCTTGGCCAGCGTCTCGACGAGGCAGTTGACCCAGATCGGATAGAGATCGGGGGGCACACTCATCTTTCTCCGACTGTGAAGCTCGCCGAGACGTTTAATCGCCATTGCTCCCAGCGTCTTTCCGTTGGCGTATTCGATCAGCATCAGAACGCCATGGACAAAGAGCTCCCGCTGCCGCTCGAAATTCGTATTTTTAAACATCATCTTGATCCGCGGATCCGCCTGGAGCAACGCCTCATAAAATTTCTCCGCCAATCCTTGATGACGAACCCGCTGAAAACTCTTGAGCACGTCGCTCATTTCATCTTCCTCCACACCTGTAGTATATCGCGCCCGAAGGACGCGTCAAGAAACCGGAAGGGCGTTTGACTTGGCTCAAGAATCTGGTTATACCTAATCTGATCGCTTTTTGCGGAGTCTGAAAACAACTTTACCATAAGCTGAATCAAACAGGAGGAATCGGATGCCTTTTCCAAAAGAGCAAAGCAAAGAAGGAGCGTTCGTCCGGCAGGAAGATCGATTTCGGGGGTGGGTGACCGCCGACGGTTCCTCCGGTTATCCGGCGGAGCCGGGCCGCTACCATCTCTATGTCTCCCTCGCCTGCCCCTGGGCGCACCGGACGGTGATCCTCCGCAAGCTGAAGCGGCTGGAAAATGTTGTCGGGATGACGGTGGTCGATCCGATCCGCGACGAAAAGGGGTGGGCTTTCCGCAACGGCCCCGGTTATTCGGAAGATCCGATCAACGGCTTTCGCTACCTGAGCGAAGCTTATAAGAAGACCGACCCGACGTTCAACGACCGGGTCACCGTCCCGGTCCTTTGGGACAAGAAAACCGGACGGATCGTCAGCAACTCCGACGACGATATTATGCGGATGTTGAACAGCGAATTTAATGCCTTTACCGATGTGAAGACCGACTTCTATCCGGCGCCGCTTCGCGCCGAGATCGATGAAATCAACGATTTTATCTATCCGAATATTAATGACGGCGTCTACCGCGCCGGTTTCGCGACGACACAAAAATCGTATGAGGCCGCGGTCCGAAAGCTCTTCGACGCCCTCGACCGGATCGAAGCGCGCCTCTCAAAGCAGCGTTATCTGGTGGGACAACAGATCACCGAGGCCGACTGGCGGCTCTTTCCGACGTTGATCCGTTTCGACGCCGTCTACCATGGGCACTTCAAGTGCAACATCCGCCGGATCGTCGACTACCCCCACCTCTGGGGATACCTGCGGGAGCTCTATCAATATGATGGCATTGCGGAGACCGTGAACTTCGATCATATCAAGCGCCATTATTACGTGACGCACGACGACATCAACCCGACACGGATCGTCCCGGTGGGGCCGGCGCTCGATCTGACCTCTCCACACGGCCGCGAGCGGCTCACGTAATCCGGCAAATCGATAAAGCCGCCACACGAAGGTTCGCTCTTTATTCACGATGACCGTCCAACTTTTCAACCATCGCCTTTCAGAGGCCTGACTCCGGGTCACCCCATCGGAATTCCCGACATCCCGCTTAGACTCATCTCTCTGCAGAATAATCCCTTCGGCTTAATTGACTCGATTTCAAAAAAGCATATACCATAAGTGCAATTAGAAGTTCCCATTAAACCCTTTTAATTCCGGACAGGCCCTATCCCTTAAAACTGTCTCTAAAAGGACACCCCCTATGAAAAGTCGCATTGTGTTGATCGCCCTATTGTTATCGATCTCTTCGCCGGGCTATGCCGCTTTGCCCGAGCCGAAAACCGAGACCGACCGGATCCAAACCGCTTATGGACAGATTCCCCTCAGCTTTGAGGCCAACCATGGCCAGACTGACTCTAAAGTAAAATATTTCTCCCGCGGGAAAGGGTACACCCTCTTTTTGACCTCGAACGAAGCGGTGTTGTCCCTCCAGAAAGGGGAACGCGCTGACAACCGGAACATTGAAAATCCTCCGGCCGTGTTGAAGATGCGACTTTCGGGCGCGAGCCAAACGCCGGATATTTCGGGAGAAGAAGTTCTTCCCGGCACACAGAATTATTTCATCGGGAATGATCCGAAGAAATGGCGGAGCAATATTCCGGCCTACCAAAAAGTGAAATATCAGGATGTCTATCCAGGGATCGATCTGGTTTATTACGGCAATCAGCGCCAGTTGGAATATGACTTTATCGTCGATCCGGGGATCGATCCGAAGAAAATCGAGCTTCGCTTTGAAGGGGCAGACCGGGTGGAGATCGATTCCCAAGGCAATTTGGTCCTCACCGTCCAAGGAGAAAAAATCCGGATGCACAAGCCGGTGATTTATCAGGAGCAGGCGGGTCAGAGAAGATTCATTCCGGGACATTATCTGCTCAAAGGAAAAGGGAAGGTCGGTTTCCACGTCGCCGCCTACGACAGAACAAAGCCGCTCATCATCGACCCGGTCTTGAGCTACGCCACCTTCTTAGGAGGAAGCGACGCCGATCAAGGCAACGGCATTGCCGTCGACGCTTCAGGGAATGCCTATATTACGGGACGAACGAGCTCTTTAAACTTCCCAACAGCCGGCACATTTGACAGCACGCTGGGCGGACCAGTGGATGCATTTGTAGCCAAGTTAAATCCGTCCGGCACCTCCCTCCTGTATGTCACCTATTTGGGGGGAGAAGGAGTCGATGCAGGGAACGCGATTGCCGTGGACAGTGCAGGAAATGCCTATGTCACCGGGACAACCGATTCAGTCAATTTTCCGACGACCCCCGGCGCATTCGACAGGACCCTGAACGAATCGGACGCATTTGTGGTGAAGTTAAATCCCTCCGGTACGGCCCTTCTGAATGCCACTTATCTGGGAGGAAGCCGGCCCGAATTCGGAAACGGGATTGCCGTGGACGCCGCCGGGCAAGCATATGTCATTGGATCGACCTTTTCGGCCGATTTTCCGGCGAGCCCCGGCGCTTTTGATATTACGTTCAATCAGCCGTCTGAAGAATTTGGAAGTGACGTATTCGTCGCAAAGCTGAATTCCGGCGCAACGGCCCTTTTGTATTCCACGTTCCTGGGGGGCGGCGGCAGCGATGAAGGGGCCGGCATCGCCCTCGACGGCTCCGGGAATGCCCATATCACCGGAAGTACCGCGTCGTCCGACTTTCCGGTCTCCGCGGCCGCATTCGATAGAACGCTGTCCGGTGTGCAGGAAGTCTTTGCGGTGAAATTAAACTCCTCCGGCGCAACGCTCCTGTATGCCACCTACCTGGGCGGAAGCGACAGAGACTTCGGCTATGGGATCGCGGTCGATCGTTCAGGAAATGCCTATGTCACGGGAGAGACCTGGTCGGCAGACTTCCCGACAACGCCCGGCGCGTATGATCGGAGCAACCCCGGCTTCCCTCCGTCGGACGCGGGATGCGAAAGCAGCTGCCTCAGCAGATTTCGCATCGTGGACGCCTTTGTCACAAAGCTAAACGCCGCCGGCACCGCCCTCTTCTACTCCACCTACTTGGGAGACAATGACTCGAACAATCGTAGCCTTGGCATCGCCGTCGATCTGTTAGGGAATGCGTATCTCACCGGACGTGATGAATTTGGGAATGACCCCGGATATTTCAATGCCTTTTTAAAAAAATTAAACCCGGCCGGCTCGGCCCTGGTCGATGCCATCGCTCTGGGAAGCAGCGAGTCGGAATCGGGCAATGCGATTGCGGTCGATGCTTCGGGACGCGCCTATGTGACGGGAAACACCCACGCTTTTTTCCCGACGACGCCCGGCGCGTATGATACCACCCCCAACGGCTTCAGCGATGCTTTCGTGGCCAAGGTGATCTTCCCCTCTTCCACTTTTGCCGACAACTTCGATCGCCCCGCCTCGACCGACCTCGGCGCTTCATGGAATGAAGTGCTTCCCGATCTGGAGATCTCCAACAATCAGGTTCGGAACGTCACCGCCAACAACAAAGCGGCGATCTTCAGACAAGCGGTGGGGCCCGATCAGGTCGTCTCCGTCGATTGCATGGTGACCGCCCCCGGAAACAGCTGCGGGGTGGTCGCCCGCTGGTCTTCCGATAGCAATTTCTATCGGGCCCGGATCGATGTCGGCCAGGGAAACATCACCCTCTTCAAAACGGTCAATGGGACCACCACGGCCCTCGGGTCAGCTTCCTACCCTCTCCGATTGAACACGTATTACCCTCTGCGCCTCGTCGTCAGCGGCACGTCGCTGGCGGTCTTCGTTGCCAATCAAACGAATCCGATCATCACTGTTTCGGACGGCGCATTGAGTGTCGGCGATTTTGCCGGCATTCGCTCGTATGCCACCGCCGCCAATACAACCTGGTTCGACAATTTCAATTTGACCACCCCCCTCTCGGATACCTTCAGCCGCTCCGATTCGAGCAGTTTGGGATCGAATTGGAGCGAATACATGCCGAACCTCGAAATCTTCTCCGGCCAGCTCCGAAACGTCGACGCCGGAAACAAAGCGGCCCTCTTTCTCCAACCGGTCGGACCCGATCAGAACGTGGCGGTCCACTGCAAGGTGACCGCCGCCAATAATGCCTGCGGGGTGATGGCCCGATGGTTGAACGCCAACAACTTCTATCGCCTGCGGCTCGACGCGGGTCAGCAGAACATCGCGCTCTTTAAAACAGTGAATGGCGCGACGACACAGCTTGGTGTCGCCGCCCGCCCGATGCAGTTCAACACCTACTACCGGCTTCGTCTGATTGCAAAGGGGAGCTCTCTGGCGGTCTTTTTCAACAATGAGACCAGCCCCGCTTTCACCGCCTCCGACAATTCATTGACAGCCGGAGATTTTGCCGGAATTCGATCCTCCGCCTCCGCCGCTTTCACCACCGTGTATGACAACTTCAGTGCCGGGGTCGCCCAGGATGCCTTCGGGAGCGCGTCGGCCGGCGCATTTACGAAAGCGGAGGGAGCCCCCGAGACCCTCTCCGCCGTAGAAGGTGAGGAAGCTCCAGAGACTGCAGGCGGGTGCGCGGTGAATGTCGGCGGGAAATTCGATCCGACATTGATCGGTCTCTTAGGCGCGGCTGTGATTTATCTCGGGTGGAAAAGAATCAAAAGAAGGTGTGCGGTCCCTGCCGATCCAGCCGCCAAGTAAAACCACTTAACCCTTCCGAGCGTGATCACCCTGACAGACCGCCGGCGGGCCGAAGTGTCATAATCTTTATAGAAGAGGTCCGGCTGCTCCTGTGACAAAGAACATTCTTCTATGGGATCAGATCACGGCCTTTTCAACCGGTCGATCAGACAGGAACTCCAACGGAAACCGATTCAGAAAACGGTTCAAGCTTGCCTTGATGATTCGGTATAAAACGAGAGACTCCCACCCTTGTTGTAAAACTGCTGCAGAGAAAGGTCCAAAGATGAAAAAAAAGAGATCAACGTTTTGGCTCGTTCTGTCGATGACCGCCGCCTTAGGGGTATGGTCGGCCTTGCCGATGATGCAGAGCGAAGCCCAAGACCGGACGCCGAAAGAGAAGCCGGTCGAGAAGATGGAGGACAAAGCCCCCAAAGAGAAAAAGCCCGCCGGAAAAACGACCCCCGCCATTGAAGAGACCAAGAAAAAGGGATTCGACGGGGTCGATTTTTCTTACGACGCTTTCGGCGCCCCGCCGGGACAAGATCCTCAGGAGATCTCCCAAAAGGTGAAGGAGAAAGACATCGCCGACAAGCCGAAGGTGATGGAGCGGCAGAAAAAGCGCCTCAACGATCGGTATCAGACCGACTGTAAAACCGCTTCCGGCGTGGTGATGACCAAAGGGAAGCCGCAGCCGATCGGTCCGGCCGTCCGGTTGAAAGAGGGGGTCACCTGGGAGACGCTCGGACAGATGACGCCCGAAGAGATCAAGGAGAAAAAATTATTTCCGGCCGGCTTCCACCGACTGCTGCATGTGAAACACGAGGTGGGAGGGATGGTCTTCCCGCAGGTCCAGATCGAGCAGTTCCCCCGCTTGGAGCGGTTTGATGTCGATTTCGACCTTCCCGAATGTTTCCTGCCGGAATTTCCTCCCCCGATCTTTCTCACCACCCACCCGGAGCTCGGCGACGTCTCCCAGGGGGAGGTCCTCAGCATCGAGAACTTCGACCGGCTCTTCCGCGGACTAGTAACTCCGGTGCAGCTCGACGGTCTCCGGCTGCTGGTGACGCAGCTTCCCCAGGAGGAGTTCAACGCGACGCACGACCGGAAATCGGACAAACCGAGCCTCGGGGTCGCCTGCCTCGACTGCCACGTGAACTTTCACACCACGGGACAGTTTCATCTCAATCCCGACACCCGTCCGCAAAAAGACCGGCTCCGGATCGATACCGTTTCCCTCCGCGGGATGTTCGCCCAGCAGATCCATGGATCGAAGCGGAGCCTCCGGTCGGTGGAGGATTTTACGGAGTTCGAGCAGCGGACCGCCTACTTCAACGGCGATCATATCCGTGCGGCCAAAAAAGGAATGTTCGTCTTCGACCGGATGCTCATCCCCCACATGGCGCAGATGCAGAACATGATCGACTTTCCCCCGGCGCCGAAGCTCGATCCGGTCGGACGGCTCGACAAGAGCAAGGCGACGGAGCAGGAGGTCCGGGGAGAGGCCCTCTTCTTCGGAAAGGCCCGCTGCGCGGAGTGCCATCAGCCCCCCGCCTATACCAATCACAACATGCACGACCTGAAGCTGGAGCGATTCGGAGCGGAGGGGAACGGCCCAATCAAAACGTTCGCCCTCCGGGGGGTCAAAGACTCTCCCCCGTACCTGCACGACGGAAGGCTGCCGACGCTGGAAGATACCGTTGAGTTCTTCAATCTGGTCTTGGAGCTGAAATTAAATCAGGAAGAGAAGAAAGACCTGGTCGCCTTCATGAGGGCATTGTAGTTCGGATGGAGGGATCTCTCGCGATGGGGGAGATCCCTTCACTTGCGTTCCACGGTCGGAAGCCCGCTTTTCTTCCAGGCCTCCCATCCCCCTTCGAGAGCACGGGCGCGGGGCCACCCCGCCTGCCGAAGCTCCTGCGCCACGCGAATGCTCGTCTCATCGTTGGGGCAGGCGCAGAACGGAATCAGCAACGCTTCCCGCGGGAGACCGAGCGCTTTGGCCTGCGGCCCCACCGCTTGTTCGGGTAAAAATCGAATCGTCCCCACCGCATTTTCATTGTTCCCTTGATAGGATCGTTCCGTCCGGGCATCAAGGATGACCACCGGCGCTCCGGTCTCTTGAATCTGCCGCATCTCCGCGATCGAGATCAGATCCCGACCAGGTTGCTCTTCCAATCCCGCGGAAGGAGGGGGCGGGGGGAATCGGCTCGATTACCGCTTGAGGCGCACGCGACGGGCGCGCACCCTTCCCAAGCCACATCAACGAGCCGCCGTGGAGGACAATCGACAACAGCACCACCGCGCAGGTGACGGAGAAGAGTCGATCGCCCCCTGGAAGACCGGCAAACACCGGAAGCAGAATAAGAAGAAGCGAGCTTAATCCCCGCGGCCCGAACCAGGCGATCATAAGGCGATCTTTCCAAGCCAATCGGAAGCCGGCGAGCGAGGAGAGGAAAGCGATCGGCCGGATCAGAATCGTCAGGGCGGCAAAGACGAGGATGCGCCCATCCAGGACGGTGAAGCCACTCCAAATCAGCGACGTGCCGAAAAGGATGAAGGTAAAGAGGAGGGTCATCTCGGCGGTCGTCTCCCCATACTCCAGAAAACAGTCGCAGAGCTCCACGTCCAGGGCCGCGATCGTCATTCCGGCGGCGAAGGCCGCAAGAAATCCGCTTCCATGGACCGCTTCGGCCCCGGCATACGCCGCAAAAACCACCCCCAACGAATAGATCGATTCGTAGTCGCGCCGGACGCCGAACCGGTTCCGCATCATCACTAACGCGCTGACCGCCAGAAAACCGACCGCCATCCCGACGCCGGGACCGAGCAAGAAAAGCGAGAGGCCGAAACTCCCCCAATCGGAGACAGCCAAAGAACGATCGCCGAGAAAGACCATGCCGATCAACACTACCGGCAAAAGCACCGCATCGTTGAGCCCGCTCTCCAAGCGAAGCGCCTGGCGGACCGGAGCGGGAAGAAACTCCCCTTTGAGCACCCCCCGCAGAAGCACCGGATCGGTCGACGCCAGGGCGGCCCCCAGAATCGCGGCGGCGGCGAAGGGAAGATCGAGCAACCGCCAGGCGGCATAGGCGATGAGGAGGGCGGAGAGCAACGTCCCCGGACCGAGCACCAGCAGGGCCAAATTCAGATGGCGCCGGACCTCTTTGAGGTTCAGCGAGACCGCATCGGTAAAAAGAACGAGAACCAGGCTGAGGGTGGCCACGATCTGAAGAAGGGGGGACCCTAATCTTACGTCGAACAAATTCAGCCCGCCCGGCCCCAAGACCGCCCCCAAGGCGAGAAAAGCGGCGACCTGAGGAAGGCCGCTTCGCTCAATGAGCCCGGAGAGAAGCGCGGCGATGATGATCACCGCCCCCACCAGGGCGAGCATCGCCGTTAACGTCGCATGACTGAAGCCATCCACGCACCTTCCTCCGTTTGATCGAACCACCCGCCGCTCGAGTAGAGGCCCAGTATAACACTCCTTTCCACCGATCATCCACAGATAGATCGATTGAACGTAGGGGCGACGCATGCGTCGCCCGGCCGGAGGGCGAGACACCGCCTCGCCCCTACAGCGTCAGGCTTTACTTCTCTTTCGCACACGTATTATGATGGGGGGGGTCCGTTGTCGATTAAGAACTTAAACCCCTTCTATAAAGTGAACTTAAAAAATCAACTTCATGCCGATCTAAAATCAAAAGAGCTCCCCTCTGATCGCGCGTTCCTTCCCGGGTGCGTCCTCTTTATTTCGCTCGCCTTGACCGGCCTGGCGACATGGTATGTCTTCTCGCTCACGGAGGTCAAAGACCAAGAGCGCTTCCAGAATATCGTTCAACACTCCCAAAATGCCATCGCCGTCCGGATCGACACCTACATCTCTTCGCTTCGCGGGACGGCGGCGCTTTTCGCCGCCACCGGCCGGACCGACCGGAAAACGTTTCACGACTACATTTCCCGACTCGAATTACAGAATCACTATCCCGGCATCCAGGGGATCGGCTTCACAAAACGGATCGCGCCCGATCAGGTCGAAAAAGCGGTCGCCGACATTAAAAAAGAGATCCCGAACTTCAACCTCTGGCCGGAGACGCCGCGCGATGAGTACCACACGATTCTCTATCTGGAGCCGCAAGACCGCCGCAACATGGCGGCGCTCGGTTATGACATGTTCACCGAGCCGGTTCGCCGGGCCGCCATGGAGCGCGCCCGCGACACCGGACTGGCCGCCGCCTCCGGAAAAGTGACCCTGGTTCAAGAGATCGATCCCGAAAAACAGGCCGGGTTTTTGATCTATCTTCCGATTTACGAGCCGGGCGCCGTTTTGGACACGGTCGATAAACGGCGGGCGGCGCTGACCGGTTTTGTCTACAGCCCCTTTCGGGCCGGCGATCTGTTGGTCGGCATTTTCGGCGGCGAGACAAACCCGCGGCTCGATTTCGAGGTCTTCGACGGTCTGGAGCCGCGTCTGGAAAATCTCCTCTACCGCTCCCACCCGGCCGATCCAAGCCGACATCCCCCGCGCTACAGCGCAACCACCCGGCTCAACGTTTGGGGGCAGACCTGGACGCTTCTCTTTACCACCCGGCCCGCGTTCGACCTCGGCTCGAACAGAGGGGTCGCCCTCCCCATTTTCGTCGTCGGATTGATCGTCAGCTTCACCCTCTTCGGCATCACCCGCTCCCAGGTGAAGGCGCGCGCGGCGGCCGATCGCAACGCGGCGGAGCTGGAGACCCTGAATCAGGTGGCGATCAGCCTCTCGGCCGAGAGGGATCTTCAGAAGCTGGTTCAGATCGTCACCGACGCGGGAACCAAATTGAGCGGGGCGGCGTTCGGCGCCTTCTTCTACAACTTAATTGACTCAAAGGGGGAGACGTACACGCTCTACACCCTCTCCGGCGTCCCCCGGGAGGCCTTCGCCAAATTTCCGATGCCGAGGAACACCGCCGTCTTCGGCCCGACCTTTCGAGGAGAGGGGGTGGTCCGGCTGGATGACGTCACGAAAGACCCCCGCTATGGAAAGAATCTCCCTTACGCCGGTATGCCGGAAGGACATCTGCCGGTCAAAAGTTATCTCGCCGTTCCGGTTCTCTCCCGCTCCGGGACCGTCCTCGGCGGCCTTTTCTTCGGGCACAGCGTCTCCGGCCGCTTTACGGAGAGACACGAACGTTTCCTCCTCAGCATCGCCTCCCATGCGGCGATCGCCATCGATAAGGCGCGGCTGATCGAAACGGCGGAGCAGGAGCAAAAGAAAGCGGAAGAGAGCGAGCGGCAATACCGGCTCCTGGCCGAAGTAATGCCCCAACTGGTCTGGACCTCCACGCCGGAGGGGCGGGTCGATTGGTGCAATCAGAGATGGTACGAGGCGACCGGCTTGACGGCGGAAGAGACGCTCGGGTCGGGCGGGCTCAAAGCGATCCATCCCGACGACCGGCAGAGGACACAGGACCGATGGAGAGCGGCCATTCTGACCGGAACCCCCCATGAAGTCGAGTTCCGCCTTCAAAGCCCGTTCGGCGGATACCGATGGTATCTCTCCCGGGGCCTTCCATTAAAGGACGCGAGCGGCCGGATCATCAAGTGGTTCGGCACCTGCACCGACATCGACGACCGAAAGCGGGCCGAAGCCGAGGCGCGGGAAGCCAGCCGCGTCAAGTCGGAGTTTGTGTCGAACGTCTCGCATGAACTCCGAACCCCGCTGAACGCCATCATCGGTTATTCGAGCCTTCTGCGGGACGAAACGTTCGGCGCGCTCATCGATGATCAAAAACAACCGGTGGAGGGGATACTTAAAAACGGGAAGGAGCTTCTTAATCTCATCAACAATCTTCTCGATCTGTCGAAAATCGAATCGGGGAAAATGCCGATCGATCTAGAGAAGATCGACTTGGTCCCCCTGTTGGAGGAGATCGTCTCCGGAATGCATCCGCTGATCGACGAAAAGTCGCTTTCGGTCGTATATCGGATGACGCCGCTTCCAGAGATCGAATCCGATCCGAATAAGCTGAAGCAGATCTTCGTCAACCTGATCTCGAATGCGATTAAATTTACAGAGAAAGGACGAATTACCCTTCTCGCAAGCGACAAACCGGAGCAAGAAGGAATCGAAATCGCCGTCGAAGATACCGGCATCGGCATTCCGCCGAACGAGCTCGCCAGGATCTTCGACGCCTTCCATCAGGCCGACGCAACCTCCACGCGCAAATTCGGGGGGACGGGGCTCGGCCTGGCGATCGTGAAAGAATTGACCGGCCTGTTGAACGGCCGGATCGGCGTCGAAAGCGAACTGGACAAGGGAACAACCTTTACCCTCTTTTTGCCTTATCGCTGGAGGGAGGACAAGAACGGTCCGGGATAACGCGATCCGGGCGAGGTTGAATCGGAGAGGCCCAGGAACCCCTGGGCCTCCACCCTGCTTCGAACTTTTTCTAAAATCCTCTTCATCATTCACCTCCCGTCCCATCCGATGCGGACTTATGCCGCTGTTTCTTCGGAGGGGGACGCCACCGCCGCCGACGCCGAGTCGATCGACTTTGGAACAATGAGATTCCCGGCGAACCGTCTTTTGCACGGAGGATGCCGAGGGGTCGATCTTTCTTTTCTTCTGAGAAGATAAGCGGTTTGCTGATTTTGAATGCAATGGAGCGATTTACGAAATTTCACAATTGAGGGTCACTAAATTTGGCAAAGGCCTCGTTTGAAGAGGCTACAGGCGTCTTGTGATTTTGAGAAAACGAGCGACGCCATACAAGATGAAAAATGGGGCGGTGAATAGAAGCGCTCGACCGGGATGGGCCAGTATGCCGACCGGGCCGATCAGATAACGATACTTGGCCATGAGAACAATAGAGGCACCGACGAAAAACCCAAACAGCGTCCCATACTCCTTGGTGATCACCTTTTTCCAATCGAACCGGTGTTGCCGCAGGGTCTCCGACAGCCCGCTTAACTTCGGCAGAAAGCGGTTCGTGTTTCGTACGTATTCTCCATATTGCTCCCCAAACTGCTCTCCCAGGAAACGCTCTTCCTCAAACACAATGCTGACATAAACCAGAATAAAAGAAGGAAAGACGATCAGATACATCCAAGGCGATCCGTACATCAGGCAAAATCCCAAAGCGAGGAGAAGGTTGCCGACATACATCGGGTTGCGCGTGTGGGCATAGATCCCTTCGGTGACGAGGTTTTTTGCATATACCCGTCCCCCGCGACCGCCGCGCACGATGTAGACCAGGCCGATCGTCAAACATCGGACGATTTCTCCCGAGAGCGCCAGCAACAGGCCGATCCCGGTGATGAAAGGGTCCAGATCTCTGCTTTCCGCGAAAAAGGCTGGCCGGACAAAAATTGCCACCAACAGGAAAATCACCGGAAACAATCCGTTGCGAAATCGAAAGAAAAAAGCGCCGGCGGCGCAGAGGACTTGATTGATTCGTGGTCTCGACATGGTCTTTACTTGATTGCGATCATCCCGCAGAAGTTATACCACCTGAAGAACATCTCGCAGTGCCTGAAGCCGCACTCCATCAAGAGATCCCTGTTCTCGAAGTAGTGGTAGGGAATGAGCACGTTTTCGAGGGCCTCCCGTTTCTGAGCAATCTCCATCTCCGAATAGCCGTTTCTTTTCTTCATCTCATAGTAGTATTTGATGAACAACCGGTTCACCGTCGAATCGGGACTGAGGACCTTCTCGACAAGGATGAGACAGCCGTCCTTGTTGATGCCGGACGCAATCTCCCGCACCACCTGTGTGCGCCGGAGCGGTCTGACAAACTGAAGAACCAAGTTCATCAGAACCACCGATGCGTTTTCAACGCCTGCGGTCTTGTTCAGGTCCGAACAAATCAGTTCGACCGGGTGTGTCATCGGATAGACCGACAGCTTCTCTTTCGCCTTCGCGAGCATCGCCTCCGAGGCGTCGGTCCCGATGAATTTCACCCCTTGGGGAATGAGAGAATCGATTTGTACGAAGGTGTTGCAGGTAGAGCACCCGAGATCATAGAGGTTGCTTCGGGGGACGGCAAAGTCGGCCGCCATCTCTCCGATCATCCGCTGGATCTCCGCATAGAACGGCACGGAGCGGTCGAGCATGTTGTCAAAGACTTTGGCGGTCTCTTCGCCGAAGTCGAAGTCTTTCGCCTGACGCCTTTCTCTCCGGAACAGATTATCTCTCGTTGGTTGCATCGACATTGTCCTTTGCAATGATATGAACCGTCGCTTCCATTTTCGCCATGAGGATGACGATAACAAAATGAAGGGGACGAAACGATGACGGCAAGATGACAAAATGGTTATCTGATTTTAAGAAGGAAAGCGGAGAACGGCGGTGGTTCCCTCGCCAGGACGGCTGTAGAGCCGGACCGTGCCGCGATGGAGGTCCATGATCGATTTCACGATGGCGAGCCCGAGTCCGGTTCCCTGAGGGTGTCTCGATCGGGCGGGGTCGGCCCGGTAAAATCGATCGAAGATTCTTGGCAGGTGTTCCGGCGCGATTCCGGCGCCGGAGTCTTTTACATGCACTTCGACGCTTCCATCTTCCGACGGCCGGACGGAGAGGAGAATCGTTCCGCCGCTCGGAGTATATTGAAGGGCATTGGAGAGAAGATTGCTGACCGCCCTCCGAAAGAGGGCCGGATCGGCGTTTAAAAACGCCTCACCCTCACACCGAACGGCAACCCCTGCTCCTCGGCCACCGCGTCGTAAAAGTCGCGGACGGCTTGGAGCTCTCTCGCCGCATCAAGTGTCGATCGTTCGATCCGGATCTCCGTGCTCTCGGCCCGCGCCAAAAAAAGGAGGCTGTCTACCATGCGGCTGAGCTTTCCATACTCCTCCAGGCTCGATTCGAGAACCTGCCGATACTCCTCCGGCGTTCTCACCCTTGAGAGGGCGACCTCCGCCTCCCCCATGAGGCTGTTGATGGGGGTCCGCAATTCATGCGCCAGGTCGGCGGAAAATCCGGAGAGCCGGGCAAACGAATCCTCCAACCGGGTGAGCATTTCATCAAAGGCAACGGCCAAAGGGGTCAGCTCTTTTGGCCAGCGCGCCGGATCGATTCTCTCATGAAGCTGGTCGGCCGTGATCCTTTGAGCCGCCTTCGTGATCTCCTCCAGCGGACGCATCCCCCTCCGAGCGATCGCCACACTCGCTCCGGCCGAGAGAAGGACGACGAAAAAGAGAACGACTCCCATGTTCTGGAAATAGCCGGCCATGAGGGTTTCTTCATGAGACTCATCCATCGCCACCTGGATCAATCGCCCCCCTTCGACCCCCTGTCCGAGCTTTGACCACGCCGACATTAATAAATAGAGCCGGCCGGCCTCCCCCCTCCACTCCGCCGCTTCCTCCGGCGTCTAGGTCGCCCCCACGGCAGGGGGAAAAGCGGAAGAGGGGACCCGTCCACCCATCTCGGGGGTTTCGATGACGGTCCTCATTTGGTCGTCCAGAACCCGGACGTAATAGGGGACAAATTGACGCGCGGCCACCTCCCATTCCGCCTCTGCTCTCAGAAAATCGAGATCGTCGGGCCGCTCTTGCAAAATCCGTCGCAAGACGTGGATTTTGTCCGCGAGAAACTGATTGTCTTCGTTGTGGAGATTTCTTTCGACCACCCAGTTAAAAAAAAGGGCGGCTGCCCCGAAGATCACAAACGCCGACAGGGAAAACAAGAAGGTCAATTTTGCGGTGATCGATCCGGCATTGGGAAGACGTTTAGGACGGGAGATGGATCGTGGCGCCCGGGACTGATCGGCGCTTGTTTTCTCAGGCGGGAGAGCGCCGTCCGCTTGAGAAACGACCCGGCGCCCGCCGCTACCGGCGATCTTCAAGGACATAGCCCATGCCCCGGACGGTATGAATGAGCTTGGGTTCGCGAAGTCATCGTCGATCTTTGCCCGCAACCGACGAATCGCGACATCGATCACATTGGTGTCGCTGTCGAAGTTCATGTCCCAGACCTGGGACGCGATCAGCGAACGCGGCAACAACTTCACCCTGACGACGCGCCAACAACTCAAGTAGCGCGAACTCCTTGTTGGTCAGATTGATACGCCGCTCCGCCGCGGATCGCCCGGTGCCTGCCAGCCCAGTTCGAGTTCCACATCTGCCACGCGGAGTATTTCGCGATGGCCGGGCGTCGCGCCGCGACGCAGCAGAGTGCGCACGCGAGCGAGCAACTCCGCAAAGGCAAACGGCTTGACCAGGTAATCGTCGGCTCCCAGCTCCAGCCCCTGCACGCGATCATCCACATGGCCGCGTGCGGTCAGGAAAAAGACAGGAACCTGGTTGCCCGCGGCCCTGACCGACTGCAGGATGCGCCAGCCGTCTATATCAGGCAGCATGACATCGAGAATGATCAGGTCGTACTCGCCGGTGCGGGCAAGGTGAAGTCCATCCTCTCCTTTATCGGAAAGATCAACGACGAAGCTGTTTTCCGTCAGCCCCTTGTGAAGGTAGACCGCGGTTTTCGAATCGTCTTCAACAATGAGGATGTGCATTTTTGATTAGATCAACAAATTAGAAATCGGTTTCAAGAAATTGATTATAGACCCGCCGATGCATGCGACGCAACCGAGGCCGGGTTTTTCGCCACAATCAAGATCTGATTGCTCAGATGATTAAACGGGAAAAAGGTCAGGCTGCGGCCGAGTCTTTCCCCCGCCTTTCGACTCATCCGCGCAACCCGGCCCACACCCGGCAACATGATCCCCACCTTCTTGACGACGATCATCTCGTTAAAGAGCGCTTTGATTTGCCGCGGCCAAATCACTTGATGATCCCGGCGAGCGGCCCAGAGAAATAATCCGGCGAAAGGGCTGTTGAACTCGGCGACGAAGAATCCCCCCGGCTTTAGAACACGGGCGACCTCCCGGACAATCGCCTTTTGCATGACAAAAGGAAGGATATGGAAAAACCGGATCGAAACAATCTTGTCAAAGGTGTTGTCTTTATAAGGAAGGTGGAGGGCGTTTGCGACATGAAAGGAAACATTTTTCAGCTTCCTCTCTTCCACTTTCTCTTTGGCCCGTTGCAACATCTTCCAGGTCAGATCGACCCCTGAAATCGATACCCCTCTCTCCGCCAGCCCGACAGCGACCCTTCCGGTGCCGGTCGCTAAATCGAGGATCTTCTCTTCCTTTCTAACTTGGAGGAGGTCATAAAGAATCGCATTGGTTAAATCGACATAAAATCGACCGAGGTCAGATGCAAAACGTTTTGAATCATAAACGTCGGCCTCTCTTGTGTAATCGGCATTTTTAACTCGGGAGTAATTTTCCATCTCCTGTTCTGCGATATTCATAGAACACCCTTACGGCATGAGGTTGAAGCATATGAGAAGAAAACTCAAACGATTTTCTGATTTACGAGAGAAGATGGGGTCTAAAGCATTTCTTACTATGTTAAAGGTCTATTGCTGACGGAAACCTGACCGAAAGATGACATGATTGTTATCTTCGCAGACGCAGACAATGATAAAAAGAGGGATGCTCAGGTGAGCGCCGACCGGCCCGTGATGCAGCTTGCGGAAGACGACGAAACGTGCAAAGAACGATTTCAATAACCTGCTAGGGGCCGGCGAACGGGTTTCGGACATATGCGGAGGCGAGGATCATCACACCGACCAGAAACAGAAGAAAGCTGGTCCCCCCTTTTTTTCGGAGGCGCTCTAAATACGCGGGGCGGTCGGGAACCGCCTCGCGCAGCTTGTTGATCGTCGCAAGACCATGGCGCAAGTAAAGCCGGTTGGCGACCACTCCCAGCGCGATCTGGACAACCAGCAGCCCCGCCCAGGCGACGTCTGTGACCAGCAACACGGCGCGAGGGTCCTGCGCCGGATTGATGGCCCGGAAGAGATGGGCGAGGAAAAAAGAGACGACGAGGTACGCGGCGAGAACGGCTGCCCCTATTAAGTAGAGCTTTCGCCAGAAGCACCAAGAGAGGCCGAAGAGGGCGGCCGCCCAGTTGAAGCTGGAGAAACGGGAGGCGCCGTCGAGAATGTGCGTCCAATGGGAGAGATAATAGTTCTCCTTCGCTTCATCGGTATATCCTTTGCCGACCGCGAACGCGTTCAGCTCTTCGGCGGTGACGGGGGTTTGAGAGGCAACCCCCGGCACACTCGGCCAGCTTGTCGCCGAGGGGGATTCTTCAGACATCAATTTCTCCTTTTCATATTCTGATGTTGATCTCCGTATAAAGTATTGAAGTGCATTGGATTTGTCAACCGTCGCCGGAGCCTGACCATTTATTACTTCGATCAATCGGAGTCTGTAAACCCTGTCTATCCACCCTCCTTCGAAGGCTGCTCGTCGAAGATCCGTCGGATCACCTCCTCCACTTCGACCTCTTCCACCGAGAGGTCGTCGATCGGAAGTTGTCCGAGGAGACGGTGGGTCGTCTGGGCGATCTCCTTCTTCTTGACCTTCAAGACGGCGTGGTGCTCATCGAGCTCCACCACCCCCTCTTCCCCCGAGAGGACGGCGGCCGCTTGAGGAGAGGCGAACCGGATCTTGACCACCTTGTGGTCGATGTAACGCTGGGAGAGGTCATTGAGCAACCCGTCATAGACGATCCGGCCGTGGTTGATCACCAAAACCCGCCGGCAAAGCTGTTCCACGTCGCGCATGTAGTGGCTGGTCAGGAGGACCGTCGTCTTTTTGAGCCGATTGTATTCTTGTATGAAGCCTCGAATCTTCTCCTGAGAAATCACGTCAAGCCCGATCGTCGGCTCATCGAGAAAGAGAACCCGCGGCTGGTGCAAAAGCGCCGCGACCAGCTCGCATTTCATCCGCTGCCCCAGCGAGAGCTGCCGGACCGGCACATTGAGAAGATCTTTCAGATCGAGCAGCGAGACCATCTCGTCGAGCGTTTTCTGGAAGGCTTTTGGATCGACTTCGTAAATATCCCGGTTGAGCGCAAACGACTCGGCCGGCGGCAAATCCCACCAAAGCTGATTCTTCTGCCCCATCACGATGGCGAACCGTTCCTGATAGGCCCGCTTTCTCTCCCAGGGGACAAATCCCAAGACATGCGCCTCCCCGGAGGTCGGGTAGAGAATTCCGGAGAGCATTTTCAGGAGGGTCGTTTTCCCCGCGCCGTTCGGCCCGAGAAAACCGACCAGCTCCCCTTCTTCCAATGAAAAGGAAACCGACTTGACTGCCTCGTTGTAAAACGCCTCCCGCCAGAAGAGCCCTTTGATCGACCCGAGCAGGCCGGGTTCTTTCCGATGGGTTTTAAAGGTCTTGGTCAGGTTTTTGACTTCGATGATCGGCACGCGAAATGAATCCTTTCCAAAAGGGCGGGCAATCACATCGGATTGCCCCTCCGTAGGGGCGAACCGGTGTGTTCGCCCTTCTTTTCTCCCCCATCAACTGCTGGCCGAGCTGTAGTGGTGCAGGCTCCAATTCCAGACGACGAGCGCCAACGACAACGAGATGACCATCACGCCGATCGTGAGGGCGATCAGCGCGGGATCGGCCCGGCCGGTGAGGACCGAGGCTGGGACCGTCGCGATGAGGCTGCTCGGAACGATGAATGTGAAAAAGGCCTTCCCCAAACCGCGATAAATCTCACGCGGGTAACGGGCCGTGTCCATGAAATAATAGACAATCGTATTCAGCTCCTGCGACTTCACCAGCCAGAAGACGGCGCTGTTGATCATCAGGGAGAAGGCGTAGTAGAGCAGAAGCGAGACGGCGATCATCAACAGATAGAGCGGAATGCTGCTCCAGGCCGCGTTCTCAAGATGGGCGAAGCCATACGCCACGAGCGCAAACCCCATCAGCCCCTCCCCCAGACTCTCGGTCAGCGAAACATGCCGGAAGGCGAGATGGGCGTTCGCCGCCATGGGAGAGGTCAGCATCGCATCGAACCGCCCGGTCCGGACGTAATCCCCCAGCTCCAGAAACCCCTGCCGAAAGGTGAGATAGGCGATCTCGCGGACCACCCCGACGCTCCCGACGAGGACCAGCGTCTGGTGAAAGGTCCATCCCCCGATCGTCTCCACGTTCGCATAGAGGATCGCGAAGAAGACGACGTTCACCCCCATGAAGAAGAGATCCATGATGACCGCCAGGACGAAATTCGCCCGGTAGATCATCTCGTTCTTCAGGTTGTGGACGAGAAACGACCGATAGAGAAAAAGATAGCGGCGAAGCGACCGGATCAGACCCTGTTTTGACGGTTGCGTTTTCACTTCAGTGGCCGACCGCTTCATATCGTTTGATCCCCCGATTCAAAACAAACCGCAGAAAGAGGTAGAGGCCGACCGACCAGGCCAGCGCCCCGATCAGCCCCGCGACCGGATGGGCCTCCTTTTCCAGAAAGATCTGGCTGGGAAAGAAGGCAAGATACCGAAACGGCAAAACGTTGGCGATCGCTTCAATCGCCTTCGGAAAAAGATCGAGCGGCAGCAACGCCCCGGCGAAAAAGAAAACGACGTATTGCAGCATGTATTTGAACGCGTTCGCCTGCACCAGCCAAAACGCCAGGAGGGCGATCGCAAAGTCGAACTCGAACGCCAGGACCATCCCGAGCAGCAATGAAAGAAAAAAGAAGAGGTAGGTTGATGGCCGCGACGGGATCGAGATGTAATCGATGAGGATAAACGAGAGCAGGCCGACCCCCACCGCCACCATCAGCCCCTCGAAGACCTTCCAGGAGAGGTTGAGGGTGAACCAATAGTGCAGGTAGTTGACCGGCCGGATGAGGAAGCTTGAGAAGGTCCCCTCCCGAATCTGGTCGACGATCTCCCAACTGGCGTAAGAGAGGACCGCGCTGCTGATGATCAACTGCAGCAGGTAATAGGTAATAAGATCCGGGAGGGAGTAATCGCCGAGACGTCCCTCACTTTGATAGATGGCGTTCCAGAGATAGAGAAGGACGCCGATCCGGAGGATGTTTCCGAGGACGGAGATAAACGTCGGCCCCCGATATTGCAAGGCGTTCTGCCAATTGACCCAAAAAACCGTCCAGTACTTTCGCATCGGGGCAATTATAACTGATCGAGGGCGGGAGGTCTACGGCTTAGGCGCCAAATGGAAGTCAAAAGGGACGAACACTTCAGGAAGCTATAGCCCTAGCAAGGCGAAGTTGGCCTGCACCGATTTCGCCGCATTCATGTTAACCGTACAGGTCGCTCCGTTTACACTGTCACAGCCAGACCAACTAAAGTCAGAGCCCAGGTCAGGCGCCGCCGTCAGTATAACGGGCCCAGCCTCAAACTCCGCCTGGCATGTCGATCTACAATTAATACCGATAGGATCGCTGGTGACTGTGCCGCCGCCGGTCCCCCCGATTGTAACGGTGAGTGAGAATGTTTGCAGGGTAAATGTCGCCGTTACCGATTTCGCTGCATTCATGTTAACGGTACAAGAAGTCCCGTTAGTAGTGTCGCAGCCAGACCAACTCGTAAAATCAGAGCCCGGATTAGGTGCCGCAGTCAACGTGACCGTACCAAATTCAAAGTTCGCCTGGCAGGTCGGTTTACAATTAATCCCATTAGGACTGCTGGTAACCACCCCAATCCCTGACCCTAAGACTGTAACGGTGAGCGGGAATGTTTGCAGCGTGAACGTTGCAGTACAGCTCTTGCTGGCATTCATTGTGACAGAACCGGTAGCGCATTCCGCCCCATTGGGACCACTCCAGCCACTAAAGGTAGACCCGGTTGCCGCGGTTGCTGATACTGTCACTGTGGTCCCGAAGTTGTAGGTCCCAGCTCCAGTAACCGTGCCATTACCATTTCCCTCTTGAGTGATCGTTAAGGTTTCCTGATTGAGGGTGAAGGTGGCCGTGCAACTTTTATTCGCATTCATCGTGACCGAACCGGTCGCGCACTCTGTTCCATTCGGGCCGCTCCAACCGCTGAAAGTAGACCCTGTATTGGCCGTTGCTGTCACTGTCGCCACGGCTCCAAAGTTGTAGGTCCCCGCACCGGACACCGTCCCGCTGCCGTTTCCTGCCTGGCTGATCGTCAGCGTATGCTGATTGAGGGTAAACGTCGCGGTACAATTCCTAGCCGCATTCACTGTGACGGAGCCATCGGTACAATCGGCATCCCCGCTCCACCCGCCGAAAGTGGAACCGTTGGTGGCGGCGGCGGTTAGAGTGACAACCGTTCCGAAATTATAATTTGCCTGGCAGGTGGCGCCGCAATCGATCCCGGCGGGACTACTGGTCACGGTGCCACTCCCGTTACCTGCTTTGGTTACAGCGACCTGCAACGCTTGCAGCGTGAAGGTTGCAGTACAACTCTTATCGGCCACCATGTTCACGGAACCGGTCGCGCACTCCGTCCCGTTCGGACCGCTCCAGCCACTGAATATAGACCCAGTTGCCGCCGCCGCAGATACGGTCGCTGTTGCCCCAAAGTTGTATGTCCCAGCACCGGTTACCGTACCACTGCCATTCCCCCCTTGAGTAATCGTCAAGGTTTGCTGATTCAGGGTAAATGTGGCGGTACAACTCTTATTTGCATTCATCGTGACCGAACCTGTGGCACATTCTGCCCCGTTCGGACCGCTCCATCCGGCAAACGTTGACCCCGAGTTCGCCGTCGCTGTGACCGTCGCCGTGGTTCCAAAGGTATAGGTACCTGCACCAGTCACCGCGCCACTGCCGTTTCCTGCCTGAGTGATCGTCAGGGTTTGCTGATTGAGGGTAAATGTAGCAGTGCAACTCTTATTTCCATTCATCGTGACGGAACCATCCGTGCAGTCAGGATCTCCGGTCCACCCGCCGAAAGTAGAACCGGCCCCGGGTGCTGCCGTCAACGTAACCACAGTCCCTGAATTGAAATTAGCCTGGCAGGCATCACCGCAATTAATCCCGCTTGGACTGCTGGTGACCGTTCCATTCCCTGTCTTGGTCACAGTCAAAGCAAAGCTCTTGAGGGTAAATGTGGCCGTCACTGTCTTCGCCGCATCCATCGTCACGACACAGCTTCCGGTGCCGGAGCAAGCGCCGCTCCAGCCGGTGAAATCGGAATCTGCGGAAGCGTTGGTGGTGAGGGTCACCTGGGTTGTGAAGTTCGTGTACGACTGAGTGCAGTCGGTCCCGCTCGGCCCGCAATTAATACCGGTGCCGGTCACAGTGCCGGTTCCCGTTCCTGTCCTCGTCACCGTAAGCACCGGTCGGAGAGTAAAGTTGGCAGTCACCGTCTTTGCCGCATCCATCGTCACCACACAGGTCCCTGTCGCCGTCGTGCAGGCGCCGCCCCAGCCGGTAAAGATCGAACTGTTATTGGCGCTGGCGGTCAATGTGACCTGCGTATTTATGTTGTATGTCTGATTGCAATCACTCCCGCAATTGATTCCGGTCGGACTGCTGGTAACCGGGCCGTTTCCGGTTCCGGTCTTCGTTACGGTGAGAGAGAAGGTTTTCAAGGTAAACGTCGCGGTCACCGATTTAGCAACATCCATTGTGACAACACAATTTCCGGTTCCTGTACAGGCCCCAGACCATCCTGTAAAGTCGGAGTCTGCATCAGGGTTCGCGGTCAAGGTCACGGAAGAATTAATGGTGTATGACTCGGAGCAATCGGTCCCACAGTTGATGCCGGTCGGACTACTTGTGACTGTGCCGTTCCCCGTCTTTGTCACCGTCAAAGCAAAGCTCTTGAGGGTGAAAGTTGCCGTGACCGTCTTCGCGGCGTCCATCGTCACGACACAGCTTCCGGTGCCGGAGCAAGCGCCGCTCCAGCCGGTGAAGTCAGAATCTGCGGAAGCATTGGCGGTGAGGGTCACCTGGGTTGTGAAGTTCGTGTACGACTGTGTGCAGTCGGTCCCGCTCGGCCCGCAATTAATACCGGTGCCGGTCACAGTGCCGGTTCCCGTTCCCGTCCTCGTCACCGTAAGCACCGGCCGCAGGGTAAAGGAAGCGGTCACTGTTTTTGCCGCATCCATTGTCACCACACACGTTCCCGTTGCCGCCGTACAGGCACCGCTCCAGCCGGTAAAAATCGAGGTACTATTGGCAGCGGCGGTCAGGGTAACCTGAGTCGTAAAGTTGTTGTACGCCTCGCTACAATCGGTGCCACAGTTGATCCCGACGGGACTGCTGGTAACCGTTCCGCCTCCCGTCCCTGTTCTTGTCACGGTCAGAACCGGCTTCAGGGTAAAGCTGGCAACAACCGATTTCACGGAGTCGATCGTTACGACACAGTTGCCGGTGCCGGAACAGGCCCCGCTCCAACCGGTAAAGTTGGAATCGGCCGTCGGCGCGGCGGTTAAGGTAACCTGGGTGCCGGCATTATACGTTTCCGAGCAATCCTCTCCGCAATTGATTCCCGGCCCGCTGACCGCGCCGCTCCCCGTGCCGACTTTGCTTACCGAGAGAGAATACGGCTTCAGGGTAAAGGTCGCCGCGACCGTCTTGGCGCCGTTCATCGCAACAGTACATAAGGTCTCGGTTGCGCTATCGCAACCGGACCAGCCGTCAAAGGTGGAGTCGTCTTCGGGCGCCGCCGTCAGCGTCACTGTGTCTCCGACCGCAAAAGGGGCCGAGCAGGTCGTGCCGCAATTGATTCCGGGAAGGTCGCTCGTTATCGTTCCATGGCCGTTCCCCGGCTTCTCAACCTGTAACGTCTCTTCCGCCTGGTCTCGCTCCCCATTCTGCGTCGCCACGTAAAAGAGGGCTTCGGGTGAAGCATTCGGATCCAGCTCTAAAATCTGCGTCGGTGAGCGGTCGCCATCCTTCTGATCGGCTTGATGCCACACCCGGATCTCGGTTCCCGCCAGATTGAGGGCCATGAACACATTGCCGGCCAGGGTGACCGCCGCGGTTTGGTCAAGACCGGTCTCGGGCCCGGCCAGCGTCGCGGCAGGCACAACCTCTTCGGAAGCAGCGGAGGCTTCCGCGACCCGATAGATCGTTCCATTCGGATCGCGAGAGGAGATGAAGAGAAGATTTTGACTATCATCGAGGACAAGCCCTGCCTGGGAAAGGCTCTCCCCTGCAATCCGGATCGTCGGAACCGGCGTCACATTTTGAATGTCCCCGGTCAGCCCGCTTAGTTTCTTGAAGACACTGATCTCTCGGCCGTTGGCCACATAAAGGGTATCTCTCTTCACATCGAGAAAAACGGGATGGTCGCCTGCAACCAAACTCCCCGTGAGGACGGCCATGGGTGGGATTTCCCCTTCGAGTGAAGAGAGATTCCAGATGAGGATTTCACCGTTGTTGTTGACGACGTAGAGGCGGTTGCGAAAAGGATCGACCGCGATCCCAGTCGGGTGGAGCAGCCGGGTTTCCGGTCCTTTTAGAACACGATCGGGCGGGGTATCCCCATTCACCGTTGCGGCATTGTTCCAGACGCTCACCGAATTGTCCGCCGCGTCGGCGAAATAAAGTCCGCCTCCGATCGAATCGACAAAGAGACTGCCTGAGGACGGCGCGCCGATCCCGGTGCGCTCCCCTTGGAGCGTGCGGGTCGGCGCGGTGGAAACGCGGCCCCCCGGGAGGGTTGAATAACGATCGAACATTTTGATCGACGGGTCGGCGGCGTCGGCGACGAAAAGGGTGTCCGAGACCGCCTCGATATACCGGATCGCCGCCGGGGCGATTTCGGCCGGGTTGTTCTGTCCGGGAACGACGTCGACACTCAGGGTGACGGCCGCGACCTGGACCTGATTGATGAAATACCGGATCTCGACGGTGTGCGGGCCGGCGGGAACCCCCTCGATCGCGCCGGTGACCCGGTCGGTCGAAAGATCGACCGTCAGATCGACCGTTCGTTCTCCGGCCGTCCCCGGATCGATCACCGCCTGGGCCGTCATCACCAGATCGGAGTCGGGCAGAGGGGCCCACATCCCCTTCGGGAACGGCATGGAGAAGGCAGGGTCCGATTCGACGGGTGCGGCGGGTCCCTTCGAGTCGCCTCCGCCGCCGCATCCCCCGATGATGAGGAGGGAGAGGAGGAAAAAGAGGGGCACGAAGAAGCGGCCGAACGGTTTGAAGAGGCAAAATGGTTTCGATAACATGGCAATCATTCGGCCGGCCCCTGAATTAGAACGCTCCAGAGGCCGGCGCCTTCTCTATCCTTTTACGCTTTCTCGGTTACCTTCTCGGTGTCTTCGACAGGAAGGAACCACCGGGCCGGAGCGGCGCCGGCGGTGTGAGAAAATTGAAGCTCCCCGTAGCAAGCTGCGGGGAATCTTCGACCCGAAAGGATGGAAAGACTCTATTTGTATGGTTCGCCCCGCGAACGATGTGGGCGGAGGCTTCGCGATCTATATACATCTGCACATTCGCGCGTCTAACCTTCGCAGCAAGCTGCGAGGAATGCGACGCGCGTGCGTGTTCATAAAGACGGTTGCGAGTTTATCGTTCCGCGGAAGGCAAAGTCAATATAAAAGTCGGTCATCGACGTCAAAATGTGATCGGAAATACCGTTGAAGCGGTCCGGCGAAGGCCCTCTTTTATCCTTTGCCCCGCCCCGGAAAGGTCAGCTCCGCCACCGCCGACTTGTCCAACTCCCCTTTTCCGATGTCGATGAGGCGGCGGTACTGCGCATAGGTGGCTTTGGCCAGCGGGAGGTCCATCCCTTGCGCTTCCGCAAGCGTCAGCGCGATCCCCGAATCTTTCGCCGCGTGCGCGGCGGAGAAATAACAGTCATGTTCCCGGTTCTGCATGTCGGCGCCGTCGGTCTCCAACACCCGGGAGGCGGCGCCGGTCTGCGAGAAAACCTCCCGCAGCAGGGTCAGATCGAGCCCCAGCGCCGCGCCGAGCCCCAACCCCTCGGCCAGGGCGGCGGTGTTGATGTTCATCACCATGTTGACCAGCGCTTTGACCTTGGCCGCTTCCCCCGCCTTTCCGATGTAGCGGATCGACCGGCCGAGATCTTCGAGCAGCGGCTTCGCCCGATCGAAAACCGCCCGCTCTCCCCCGCACATCAGATAAAGGGTCCCCTCCCGCGCCTGCGGAATGCTGCTCGCCATACAGGCCTCCAGCGTCTGCGCTCCCTTCTTTTTGGCCCGCGCTTCGATTTCGACATGCACTTCCGGCGAGAGGGTGGCGCAATTGATGAAGAGGCGGCCGTCGCCGAATGGAAGGAGGCCGGCCGGGTCCGACGCTGAAAAAAGGAGGCGAATCGCCGCATCGTCGGTCACAACCGTGATGATCGTATTTGATCCCTTCGCCACCTCGGCCGGGGTCGAAGCCGGTGAACATCCGAGCTCTTTCGCCAGGGAGGCCGACCTCCCCCGATCGATGTCGTAGACGGCGGTCAGCCGGTATCCTTTGTCCTTCAACCGGCGCGCCATATTGGCCCCCATCCGCCCCACGCCGACGAAACCAACCTGAAATGCAGATGTCGTCATCTTCAATCCTCCTCAAGAATTCGGATAGAAGAGAGATTAACCTGTCATCGCTTCCCAAAGCAATCGGAGAATACTTCTGTTGCTCATGTTAAAGCGGCTGCCAGAGCCAGGTAATTTTCGTCAGCACCAGCAGCGTATTTTCATCCCCCTGGTGCGAGGGATTGACGATCAGATAAAGCCGGCTCCCCTCCCGGTATTCCCAGGAAAATCGGACGTTCGCGGCAAGCAGATCCGCCTCCCTGTCCCACTGAACCAGCCCTTGAAGGAGCATCCAGTTCGTCAGAGACCAGGAAAAATCGCCGTTGATGATCTGGGTGGTGAACGCCCCCTGCGGCAGATCGACCCAATTCGTCTGCCATCCGGCGCCAAGCTTCAAGCCGGGGCCGGGGGCGGCGGTCAGGTCGAGGGTCAGGGAGGTTCGGCTTCCATCGTAAAACCCGCCCCAGAGCAGGCTGACAATCCCGGAGACGGGCCGGCGCACGTCTGTGTTGAAGTAAATATTGGTGTGGGTGTAGTGATAGGTCCCCGCCGGGATGACGATGCCGGGGCGGATCTCGAAATCTTCCGGCAGCCGCTCCCGCTGCGGGTCGACGCTGATCAGGAGGAAATCGCCCGACCAGAAGTCGGCCTGCACCCGGTTGTAGTTGCTCTTGTAGAGGAAGTCGCCGTCGGTCTCCATCTGATAGGTCATTTCCGTCTTCAAGCCGATCTCGCGGATCGGGCCGGAGGAAGGACGCGGCCGGATATCGACGTAACCGAAGCTCTCGTCGAGGTCGGTCTGCTGGACGAACCCGAGCGCCGGATCGAACGCCTCATCGACGCGGAGGTGGCTGACATTGATCCGCCAGAAGGGATCGCGCCAGATGAAATTCTGATAGTGCCCCTGGCCCGGCGCCTCTCGGTCGGCCCCGCCGGAGCGGGCCCAGAAGCCGTCGAGGCTCAGACGTTCGTTCGGAGCGAAGACCGTATCGAAGCCAAGGGTCTGGCTCCCCGAGTGGGTTCGCTCGGCCCGGTCGGTCGCAATCAGCCCGACGTTGGATCGCACCCCGAGATCGCGCGAGAACCGGACCACGCCGAACCGCTCGGCCGGAAGACCAACCGCCTCGTCGGCCTCCGTTTGCATATAAAGCGAACCGATCCCATACGGCCCGACCTTCCCGGTCAGCTTCCCGCCGCCGAGGATCGGGATGACCTGCCCCTGTGCCAGGCCGATCCGCCGGCTGAAAAAAGGCTGGACCCGGCCCGAGAGGCCGAAGTCGTAGAAGTTTTTCCCTTCCAAGAAAAACTCCCGCTTCTCCGGGAAGAAGAGGGGGAAACGGGTGAGGTTGGTCTGGAAGAGGTCGGCTTCCGTTTCGGCGAAGTCGGTCCGGTAGGTCAAATCGAGGGTGAGGTTGGTCCGAAATTTATAGCGAAGGTCGCCGCCGGCGTCGGTGTCGATGTGCCGATCGTCGCTTAACTCGGTCCGGTTGATCTCGTACGATCCCCGCCCGTACGGCTTGATCCAGAGGCGGCGCTCCTGATGAAACGCTTCAATCCCGGTGAGGTGTCCCGCGAGGGCGATTTCGAAGTCGGGATGTTCGCGGCTCACCCGGCTCCAAAAGGAGGTTTCTTTCAGATGGGGAACGCGCCGTCGGAATTGAAGGCCCCAGATCTGGGAAGCGCCCGATTCGAAGCGGATCGTCGAGAAAGGAATCCGGAATTCGACCGACCAGCCGGTCTCGGTCCGCCGCGCCGCCGCCTCCCAGAGGCCGTCCCAATCCCGATCGATCCTCGCCCCCTGCTGGCTGACGAGAGCGTCCGAGAGGGCCGAGAGGGGGTTCGTCTCGAAGAGAAACGCGGTCTGGTGGTCGTGATAAGGATCGATCAACACCGAGAAGGCGTCGCTTCGATCGAAGAGGGCGTCGCGCCGCCGCTCATCGGCATAGACCAGGAGAGGATCGGGATCGTGGAGGTCGGCCCCGATGTAGAGGTTGTTCTGATCGTAGGCGACCCGAACGAACGACTCTGCGGTGGCCGGAAGACCGTCGACCGGCTCCGATGCGATGAACCCGGTCGCCTCTTCCCCCGACCGCCAGACCGGCTCATCGAGCGCGCCGTCGATCGTGATCGTCTCTTCCCTCAATGGGATGGCGGTCAAAGCGATTTTGGGAAGCTCCTGTCCCGCGGCGGCCCTCGCGATCAGGAGCACCAGGATCAAGAAGAAGAGCCGATAAAATCGATGAGGTCTTTGCGGCATGCAGCTCCAAACCGGCCGATCGAAATCAATCAAGCTTTTAAAAGATATGCGGAGGGAGGAAAGTTGTCAAACCAAATCCTCTTTTGTAAAAAAAAGATCTGGAGCAAATGATGCGATTTGTGATACATCATCGGTGCGGGAAATGGATTCTCCTTAAGAAGATCGGGAGCAGAGGGAGGTGCGGTGATGGAAAAGAAAGAAGAGAAAGAAACTCCGAAGGGGGAGAGCACGCAGAGGCAGGATCGGCTGGGACTCGCCTTATCGGGAGGGGGGCTTTCGCGCCTCCTTCTTTCACATCGGGGTGCTCGCGCAGATGGCGCGGCTCGGCCTACTCCGGCATGTAGAGGTAATCTCGACTGTTTCGGGCGGCTCGATCGTCGGCGCCCTCTACTACCTTCATGTGAAGCGGCTCCTTGAAGCGAAGGGGGACGAAGAGGTGACCGATCAAGACTACATCGCCATCATCACGCGGATTGAAGAAGACTTTCTGCGCGGCGTCCAGCAGAACCTCCGGATGCGGACCTTTATCAATCCGCTCAAAGCGCTCCGGATGGCCCTGCCGAACTACTCCCGGAGCGACCGGATCGGCGAGCTCTACGATGAATATTTCTACCGGCCGGTCCTCGATCCCAACCGGACCACGCTGATTGCGATGCGAGAGTTAAAGATTCAGCCCAAAGGGGCCAAACCCGACTTCAACCCGCAGGACGATAACGACGGCCGCCGGGCGAAGGCGCCGATTCTCCTTCTCAACGCAACCTCGCTGAACACCGGCCACAACTGGCGCTTCGAAGCGGTCCGGATGGGAGAGCCGCCCCGGGAAGGGATCATCGCCAAAGAGATCGACAAGAACCTCCGGCTGCGCCGTCCTCCCTCCTACGACGCGATCACCGAAAAGCAGCAAAACATCGAACTCGGCCTCGCGGTCGCCGCCTCCGCCTGTGTTCCGGGGCTTTTCCCGCCGCTGGCGATCAGCGGTCTTTATCCACATGACATTCGGGTCCAGCTTGTCGACGGCGGGGTGCATGATAATCAGGGGGTCGGGGGGCTGCTCGATATGGGATGCACTCGGTTCGTCGTCAGCGACGCCTCGGGACAGATGCGGGATGAAACCCAGCCGACGACGTCGATCCCCGCCGTCCTCGGCCGGGCTAATAGCATCTTGATGGACCGGGTCCGGGAGGAGGAGCTCTTCCGGCTGATTCAACATGAAGATGCGCCGGTCGCCTTTATGCACATGTTGCGGGGCTCTCGGGACAGGCGGTGTCATGGATCGGCCCGGATGAAAAACCGGCCGAGCCGGAAAAGAAAGAGCGGCTGCCCGAGACCACCTCCGAGAGCTTCGGCGTCGACTGCGAGGTGCAGAATCTTCTCTCCGGATTCGGACCGACCTCGATTCGTTCAGCGACGTGGAGGCTTACGCGTTGATGTATGACGGTTATAAAATGAGCGAGCAGGAGATTCCGAAATGCAAGGCCTTTAAGGAGCTTCTCTCCGGGTCGGCCCCGATCGCCCCTCCCCCCGCCGTTTCTTAGAGATCGCGCCGCTGATGGCCAAGCCGACGCCCGCCTTCCTTCAACAGCTCAAGGTCGGAGGGGAGCGGGTCTTGAAAATATTCAGGCTGAACATCCCTGTCGCGGCCGTCACAGGGATTGTTTTGGTCGGCCTTCTCTTCTGGCTCTGGAAGGTGTTGGGGCCGACCATTCTAGCGCAGCTCGCCCGGCAGGTCACCATCGGAGGGCTTCTTCTCTCGGGCGCCATTTTGGCCCTCGGTTTCCTTCCGGTCATCAGCCGGGTTCTCCCTCTCTTTCGCTTTCTTCGCGGTCCGACCAGTTTTATCGTTCGTTTCGTGGTGAGAGCGCTCATTCCGGCGATCGCCTCCGGTCCGATCGCGCTTCACATTTTTATCTTCGATCGGCTCTTTCTCAAACAGGGAACGCTGGAGCGGCTGGGGCTTTCTTCGAAAGCAGGGGCCGGGGGTCAGGGGCCGGGGATCAGGAAAAACTAGGGGGAAAAGGGACGGGCGCCCGGACGGGCGCCCGCCGATCAAAACAAAATTAGAGAAGTTTCGCGTTCAAGGTGATTTCGGTCCCGGCGAGCGCCTGAGAGACCGGGCAGCCTTTCTTGGTCGCCTCGGCGATTTCATTGAACTTCGCCTTGTCGATGCCGGGAACCTCCGCCTCGGAATTCAATTCCATCCGGGTGATCTTGAACCCCTCGCCGACCTTTTCCAGATGGGCCTTGGCGACGGTTTTGACCCGCTTCGGGTTAAATCCGTTTTTGCCCAAACCGGCGGAAAGGGCCATGGAGAAACAGCCGGCGTGCGCGGCGGCGATCAGCTCCTCCGGATTGGTCCCGCCCCCCGACTCGAAGCGCGAGGCGAAGGAGAACGGCCCCTCATAAGCGCCGGCGCCGACCTTCATTTTTCCTTTTCCTTCTTTCAAATTTCCTTCCCAAGATGCTTCCGAAGTGCGTACTGCCATAAGATGATCCTCCTTTAATGTTGGTTTGTGGTGCGTTTCTAAAAATCTTCCCCTAGGATTGGTAGAAATGGATCATTGGGATGATCCGCTCGAAGAATTCCGATCATTCGAACAACAGGAATACTATGTTACGTCGCTCTATCGCATGTCAAGACTTAAATGCAGCACCCGGATTGCCCCCTTCCGCCCGGAGGGTGCGGTGATGGAGCCCACGGGACCCGGGAGGAGCATCCGGCAAGATTGTCCCCAATGAATCACCTGGAAATAGAATGTCCTCCGGATTTGACAGAACGGACTTTCCTGATACCTTTTCGGAATGGGGAAAATTCCTTTCTTCCCGAAAAACATGAGCGTCCAAACGCAGGTCGTTGCGGTCTTATCCCTCGTTTTGATCTGGACCTTGGTCTACCGCCACTTCTCACAGATGGACGGGCGCTTCTTTCAGCCTTCCCTCTCCGGAATCAAAGGCCTGGTCTTGTATGAAATCGGCAATCTTCGCGGAGCGGCGCTGGCCTACCGAGCGCACCTCCAGGAAACCGATACGAAGGAGCGGGTGGAGGCTGGCCCGGCTTGGGATGCGCTCTTGCGAAAAGATTTCGAGACGGCCGCTTGGCTTTCAAAGGCGGCGCTGGAAAAGAATCCGTCCGACATCAACCCGCTTCTAAACCTGGGGGAGATCGCCCTGGAGCAGGGCGACCTGGAGGAAGCCCTCCGGCAATTCAATCAGGTTCTACTGAAGAAGACCGATCAATTCGACGCCCTCCTCCTCTCCGCCGTGATTCGCGCGCGCCGGCAGGAGTTTGCCCAATCAATTGATCTCATCAATCGGGCCCTTCGAACATCGAAGGTCGAAACCCGCCTCACCTCGTTCCTTTGGGCCTTGAGAACAACCGGAGAATTAGCCCAACTGTCCGGAGCAGAGCGTCCCCTCTCCACTCTCGCGCATCTCTACCGATACCTGAGAATTTTTGACTCGTCGAATGAAAGGAAAGCGGTCGCCTATGCAAAACAGGCGATCGCCGCGGGAGACCGCGCCGATGATGCATATTTGACCCTGGGCGTGATCGCATCCAAGAAGAGAAAAAACGATGAGGCGCTCGCTTTCTTTCTCAAAGCGATCGAGATCAACCCAAGCCACGCCGAGGCCCACCGGCGCGCCGCCCAAATTTACTCCGACCGGGGCGACCTGGCGAGCGAATACCGGATGATGAAGAAGGCGTACCTGAGCGCCCCTCAAGACAGTTTTTACGCCGATGCATTGAGTGTCTTCCTCACGGAAACCATGGGCGACTACCATCAGGCACTCGCACTGGCCCGACACTTCCTTGAAGGCCAGCCCGACAACGTGACCCTTCTTGAGCGGGCCGGATATCTCGCCTCGCTGATCGGAGACCGGGAAAGGGCCATCGAATACTATCGACAAGGGCTGAAGGTCGATCCGGAAAATCCCGGCCTCTTCGAGGCGATCGGGTACAACCTCAATGAACTGAAGCGGCCGGACGAGGCCTTCGCGGCATACGAAACCGCCCTGTCGATCGACCCGCTCAGATCGCGGGCGTATCTGGGATTGGCCGTCCTTTACAATAATCAAGGAGCGTATCCGGAAGCGATAGAAGCCTATGAGACCGCTTTCGAGTTAGGATATCGCAACCCTAAAGTAATGACGAATCTCTGCAGCTTATATCACCGAATGTCGGAGTTCGAAGCGGCTGTCGTCTGCTTCAGACGGGTCCTCTCCGCAGATCCGCGCAACGCCTTGGCGGAACATCTCCTCTCCTATGCGATGGCAAATCTTGAGCCAGGGAGGACAAAAGAATGATTCCGCTCTGGCTTCGGATCGTCTGGTGCACCTTCTGGAGTCTCCTGACCTTCAAACATATGCTTCTCGTCGCAACTTGCCTCTGGGCCTTGTACATCCAGATGGCATTTCGCGTACCGAGCAGGCTCCTCTTCTTGATCATCCCCTGGATCGGTACGGCGTTGAGTCTCCTAAGCCTTTTCTTTTTTCTGAAACAGCTCTTCTCACACAGCAAGTCCGATTCAGAGGAACACTCTCAGAATCCGATTCGCGAGTCCCTTCGTGTTCTCGAAGGAGGAGCCGGCTTGCTGGTCCGCATTTTTATCTATTACAGCCTCTTTCTTTACGCAAACGCCAAGCTCGATACCTCGCCGCCGGTCGACCAGACCGCGGAGATTGCAGCCATTACCGGCGGAGAGATCGAGCTTCATGCTCCGATTCCCCTTCGATGGGCAAACCTGCGCTCTCCGACCGATCCCGAAAAGGTCACGCGTGTTCTCCTCCGGTGGGATGAAGCGAGAAAATTGTGGGGAGGAGAGTCCGTTGTTTTACAGACCCGCCGCGGTTATTTTCGACTCCCCTGGATCGCGAAGATTGAGCGGGACGAAGAAAAATACAGCCGCGAAGCCCTCGCGCTCTCCCCCACGGCGACGGCCGCCTGGAGAAACTGATCAATTTCTATCTCGATCATGAACGCTGGAAGGAGGCGAGCGCCGCCGCGCAGGAATACATTCAGATCCATCCTTCGGATGATGCCTTTGCCATGAATGTCGCCGGTGCTTTGAACGTCAGCGGAAACTATGCCGACGGAATTGCCATTCTCGAACCAATCATTGAACAACGTCCGACTTACGAAGCTTATCAGTTGCTTGGATGGGCGCTCAGCTTTAACGGACAGAGGCCCCGCGCAGCGGAAGTCCTAGAAGCCTCGATCCCGCTCCGTCCCGAAGATTGGGAAGCCTATTATCACTTGGGCTACGTCTATAACGATATGGGGAAAGTGCCTGAGGCGATCGTTCATTTCGAGAAGGTGCTGGAGCGCCGGCCTCACTTTCCGGAGGTGAAGAAGCAGCTGGCCGATCTTCGCCACCTCGCCGAGCTGCAACGGAAAATCGCCGCAAAACGGGCCGCCGCTTCCTCGCCCTCGCCGGAACAACCGGCCGCCGCCCCTTAAAAACAAAAGCGGGAGGAAACCTCCCGCTTTTTGTAAAAAAGGGGGCAAGTTGAGCTACCCCTTCTTGTATGAGCAATTAATCCTCAATGATCGCGCCATTCTCCCTCAAACCAAAAAGTCAAAAGTAAAGATACGACCCCGCGATTTCGAAACGCTGTTATTCTATGGATAGAGCCAAATCATTTTTTAATTACTTTAAATCTACCCCCTGCTATGATATATCCACTCCTTCCATCGGACAGATGCATTTTATACGCTTTAAAATCCTTCCCTGTTTGTGAACCAGTTATTTCGACCTCCTGACCCGACTGCAGTACTTCTATAACTTTGTTAGAAACTCCTGGGTACTCCTTTGGAAATGGCTCTTCTAGAACTTCAGTAGATCCCTCGATTATGGCTAGTTCCCTTGAACATCCAGATAAAAACCCCATAAAGATCAAACTCGCAAAAACTAAAAGCAACCAATTGCAACAAACCCAAATTATTTTGCCCAAGGTGCATTCTCCCAAGAAGATCATGCTTGTCTCCAATAAGTCGCATGGGGTCGCATTGAGCTACCCCTTTCCTCTCAGAAATCACACCGTCGGAATCTCATTCTCCTTATAAATAAGGTTACTCGACCCGACATCTAATACGATCAGAATTATAATACTCTCTGATTTTTTGTAATATTTCAGCCTTCTTGATCTCATTGATTACATCTGATGCTCCATCAGGTTTTGTTTGCCAATGAACTAAGGATGAAGATTTGATGATCCGACCGTTATTAAAAAAATCAGGCTCAAAGTCAACCCAAATGTCAACGCTATACTCATTCTCAATATATTTTAATGTCTCCTTATCTATCCATTTGATGGAAGTCCCATCTTCAAATATTTTGACCTTTGACATATCCTCTCCTACGGAACATATACGATAGGAATGTTTCTAAAGATTAAAATCGGTTGCTCAATCGTTTTCCAAATGTTACCTGCTTCTACGCCAACTTTAACCGCGGTTCCCTTGCAGCAAAAGTCGCTGATGCAAGTTTCCAGACTGGATAAGGGATTAGGTCTCAAAGGGGTCAAGTCTGCTCTTGGCTCATCTTTGGAGCCGTTGCTGAATGCGTCAATACCGGCTGACAATCCCTCCTCCTCCGCCGCCAGCCGTCCCAAACTGTCCTAGAAGTAGCGCTGCTCGGCGTGGCAAGGGAGGAGATCAGAAGGACGATCACAACACAAAGATGAAATGAATACGTTTTTCATAAATTAGAAAATCACCCACTCGAGAACTTCGGCCAAGCCAACTCCTTATTCATCATTCATCAGGTGGTAGTAAGGCGCCGGGGAGCAGCGGCCGGGACATGTGAATCGTTTAATCTTTCTTTCACCTTCGTCATGACTAAAGTTGAACCATGAGCAGACTTGACCTCTTCACAGCCCCGGATTCCGCTTTTAATTCTCTGTGCTTGTATTGAAGGAATAAACCGTTTCTTCGCCAACTTCTGGAAATTCTCCATGAGATACTTTTCTTTTCTTAACATCCCCCTTTTCAAAAATTATTGTAGTTCGATATGACCCTCCCGCATCTCCACCAATAATGACAAGTTGAGCTTCTTGATTCTTTGCGTCCAAAAACATTTCATTGGGATTTGCTAAATCCATATATACGGATAAAGGTATAAAGATGTTTTCTTCGTTAATTTTAACTTCAAACTTTTCTATCAAAAACTGAGGCTTTCCCGAGTCTGCTCCCCACCACCGTCGAATTCCTTTATAGGGAAAGTTAGAAGGATACTTCACCGTATGAACCACTACTTTTATCACCGTTCCATCAGAAAGACGGTTTTCTATGATAGCCTGATCCTTTGAAAACTTTGCGTTAGCACCAAATGAAACTTCAGAAAAAAATAATCCAATAATAAATATCAGAGTGGCAATCGAATTTACTTTATTCTTCATGGCACTACCCTCAATTCACGATCGTTACTTTTACTAAGTTTTTCTCTAATGTTTTTAGGTAAAATAATGCATCCATTCGAAGCGCTAAAATTAAGATATTGGTTGTCTCCGTGGATTCTAAAATCTGTTCTGCCAAACATATTCGTTTCCTCTTCACCTTCGTGATGGCTAAAGTTGAGCAATGACCAGACTTGACCCCTTCTCAGCCTCCTTCTTTACATAAATAAGAGTTACTTGCGGCCTCCGATTTTTTTATCCGGAATATACTGATCAAGCGCAGTGGTATAGTCTTTAGAAGACATACCAGATGGTAAGCCAATACTTGGAAGCAGCAGAATCGCTTTGTGCTCGTGTTTCTTCCCATCCCAGACATCGTGATATTTTAATGTAATCCACACATTAGCCCCGCCTTTAAAATTTCCCCTCCAAGCAACGTTCTTATACCCTTCCACTGCATCCCAGTTTATCCATTTTTCTCGGAATACAAATGAGAGTTTCAAGCCCTTATCATCACAACGTACTTCACAGGCAAACACCTTCAACGCTAGGAAACCAATCAGTACAAGTAAAGCAGGAACAGGCAGAACTATAAATAGTGCTGAATGGCTTTGCCTAGCTCCAATTATTATGGCAACTATTACAAGAACTCCTACAGCAAGAAACAAAGCGCCTAAAGTCCCACAAAGAAATCGGCTCATATTATCAAGTCTGCTCTTGGCTCATCTTTGGAGCAGTTGCTGAATGCGCCGATACCGGCTGACAATCTCTCCTCCTCTCCGCCGCCTGCTGCCCCAAGCTGTCGTAGAAGTAGCGCTGCTCGGCATGGGCGAGGGAGACGATTAGAAATATCGCTAGAAAGGTTGTTAATGCTTTAGTCATCATTGGATTCAGAACACCATCAAACCGCTAAACACCTTCCATGCTCTACTGATTACAAGACCAATAATCGTGTATAAAAGTACATTTGTAAAAATAGAGATCACAAGTCCCAAAACCGCAGGAACAATAGACAGATGACTCGAATCAAGGAGCAAAAGCGATGTCGGCCATAAGTAAAACCCATAAAGGGAGGAGTATGGAACTTTTTGTCCGTCGCTAACATACAATTCAACCGCCTTAATCGATATCAACATAATCGGTATAACGCCACCCGAAATAGCAAACCACTTGGTTAGGTGAGTGATCACTTTTGTCTTCACTTTCTTCAACTTTCATAATGATTGACAGTTGAGTCATGGACAGACTGGAACCCTTTCGACCCCTTTCCAGTGCCCCTTCTCAAACCTAAGGACAGTTAATGCATACGTACTTTTGAAACAAGAGCCCAGGCAGACGCCATAACCAAACCAATCAACACATATAGAAATACATTTACAAGCACAGCTACCAATAAAATTATCAACGCATTAATCATGCTTATATTTGAACCTCCAATTAAAAAGATCGAGGACGGCCATAAATAATCTGAAATTATTCTAGAAGTAGGAACCCTCTCTACATTTAAATACAGTTCAATCAGGTTACCTGTGAAAAGAATAATCGGAATGACGGCACCTGCTATTGCGAAGAATATAATAGTGCGCTTCATGGTCTTCACGTGATGGCTAAAGTTGAGCCATAAGCAGACTTGACCCCCTGTTCGCTTCTCAATCAAGTTTTTCTACCTGATATCCCATTAGAGCCACAGTTTGGGCACCCTTGTATGGAGATCAGCGCAGAGAACCACTCACTTGCTGGTGTAGATTTAATTATATGACCCGCTACGCTCTTCCTACATACTGAACATCTAATTGAGAACCATAACCAACAGAAAGCACCCCCGCCTAAGCTAACAAAAAGGAGCACCAAGGTTTACTTCATCCAGAAACCTCCCTCATCTCCAGAACTACCAGAGGAATTAATCTGCCTAACAAACAGGATAAATAAGCTTGCATCAAGGACCATCAAAATGAAAAACACGAGAAGTTTCCACCACTGATTTGACTTACTAATCCAGTTCATCTCGTTACTTTGAAAAAAATTTTATTATTTTAAGCCCAACGGGAATTCCTAGCATTAAAATGAACGCACATATCACCACGATAATTGTTACGGCAATTAAATCTTTTTTCGTAACTTCTGTGGTGGGTGGAGCTTCCTTCCATGACTTCATTTTGTTAAACCATCTTATTCTCTCCCATGTCTCTTTCGATTTAATCTGATCCCATAGATCTTTCATCGACTCCTCACTTCCAGCTTCACGGTCGTATCGGTCCGTGAAGATCTCCTGCCGGGATAAGCCTCGGTTCATCAGGTGATAGTAGGCACTGGGGAACTCTATGCGAAGTGGACGGGACATGCGAATCGTTTCATCTTCTCTTCACCTTCGTGATGCCTAAAAGTTGCCATGAGCAGACTTGACCCCTAATCCCCTTCAGAATTGCCACCGGCTCTCTACTTACCTGCAGATCCTTTGTCCATTCTCCAAGCTATGTAACAAAGGATCATCCAATAAATTAGGAGCCTGATACCTCCAAAAAGACCTTGGATGATTACACTATCAGGATAAATTTGTCTTAGAGAATAAGGAACTAATGCGAAGATGACCATTACCACAACTCTAGCGATATCTCTCCCGCTAAGTTTACGATTTAAACCTTCACTCATCTTCATAATGACTCAAAGTTGAGCCATGCGCAGACTTGACCTCCTGTTGACATGACCCTTGACCCCCTGTTGACACTTGATAGATACTCGATAAATGACACTTCAATTCTCACTGACGTCCCCTTCATTCCTTTCCTCTAAAAGGGCTGATGCATTCTCAATACCGTCTACTATTTTAATTCTCGTCTCACGCTGAGAAATTGGATCCACGGCTCTAACAAAAAAAGTTTGAATTTTAATAGGGTGTCCACTTAGGGCTGCCAATAATCCCCATGGAGTCTTTTTCATATACTCTGTCGATTCAAGTATCGCTATCACTTTTGAGTCATGCGACCATAGAGAATCGAGAATAGAGCCGGGAACCTTTATTTCATACAAAACGTGTCGGTCGGAAACTCTCATAAGAGCAGCAGAATACATATTTTCAAAAGAAGGATCTTGGAATCCAACCAAAGCGTAATTGTTATCTGGACTCAAATTCGCCCACTTAATCGGCTTCCCAGATTTGTCTCTGAACCTTGCAGCCGACTCTCTCCGAGAATCTCTCGAAAGGACTAAATTTTTAACCACTTCAGCCAGTGGATCACCAGGGCCAGCCTTTCGAATCTGCGTCGCAATCAGCACTGGCTCTAAAGTTGGAGTTGTTATTAGATACTCCAAGCTCTGGCTGTAGTTGACAATCTTAATCACCATTTTCTCGAACTCAAACATATCAGGTTTATCAGCTAGAGCGGCACTTATGATGACCATCATAATATACAAAGTTAGAGCTAATCGGACCATTACATGTATCTCCCAGAAACCAGGTCTGCCTACCATTTTTTTCATTCAAACCCCCACTTGACCCCTGCTCGCTTCTCACTTTGGCTTTTGCTCAGAAATAGTAAATCGGTCCTTCCATGGAACGACTTGGGTCTCTACATATTTGCTTTTATCCTTTTGAAATTTATAGATTGATGTTTTCACCGGTCTAAACTCTCGATGGCCATCCTTCTCCACAATCCATTCACCACGACTTATCAAAATTTCAGGGATAAAATCTCCACTGAGATCGACGATTTCAGGTGAAAACTTGCTGCCAATCTCCAACACAAGTTTGATCTCCTTATCAATAACGCGAAACAAGGTAATAATCGTCGCACTCCCAGTTGCCCAAATCGCCATAGTAGTTAAATGATCTACTTGAGTAATTTCAAGGAGACCGCTATATTCCTCTTGTTCGTATAGGAAAATTCTATCTGCCTTACCGCGTTCAATGTTGTAGACAAGAAATGATCTTTTATGAAATTCACTTTCCCCTTCAACCACGACCTTCTCGGTGACGAGACAAACCGCATTCGTATAGACATTCAAATAACAAGGTATAAAGGCCTTTACTTCTGCATCCTTCTCAAGAATGCTGAGGATTTTTTGAAAATCACGCTGCTCGGCGTGGGCAAGGGAGGAGACAAAAATATAATCAAAGCCAAAGATGAAATGAATACTTTAATCATAAATTAGAAATCACTCAGTAAAGAACTCCTGCCCGGCTAGCCTCGATTCATCAGGTGGTAGTAGGCATCAGGAAACTCTATGCGAAGTGGACGGGACATGCGAATCGTTTCATCTCCTCTTCACCTTCGTGATGCCTAAAAGTTGCCATGAACAAACTCTTATGCGTTATAATTTATTGACCCTTTTTTCATTTTTGATCTGAAACCACTTCAAATGTGGCCGTGTTAGATTGCGCCTCCCCTATCCAGGCATCCACGCCAAACTCTTTACCATTATGATTGTTCTTATAAGTAGCTGTGATTTTATATGTGCCAATCTCCTTTGCAAAAAGGTAAACCCATCGGACATCTTCTATTGTTTCATAAGCCTCACCACTTTTAGTTCTTATAAAATCTCCCTTGTTTAAATCCGACCGTCGTGGTTCAAAATGAAAAGCCTGAGGTATTCGTTTCCCGCTTGGGGATAAAGCTTCAAATTTTAGTTCAGAGAGAGATGAGGAATAATTATATGCCTTGTTTAACCACAATGTGGACGATAAGCGATTCTTAAAAATGACCTTGATATGAAAAAGTCGATCGCTAGCAACAAACCTCTCCTTCGTCGGTATAACTTCCAATGTAACTTCTGTTTTTAATTCTTCGGCAGTTACCCTCAAACTCTTTGAATAGGCGGTTAAGGTTCCCATATGGAGGAGGAAAATAATAATTAGATAATTCCATAGCCTAAGACAATTCATCGAATATCTCCTTACCCGCTTTATTTTCGGCCAGAAAGAGTACTACTATGACCTGTACGGTTCAGCGACCCTCCAGTATGTGGTGGCTGTAACTTAACAACCTTATAAGTTCATTTAGATTCCGCCGAATAATTTCTTTTCTGGAAAATATCTACGATTATTCTCTACCGCACAAAAATATCCATCCAAAGGGGTCCAGTCTGCTCTTGACTCATCTTTGAGCAGTTGTTATATGCATCGATACCGGCTGACAATCCTTTCCCAATCTCTACAAACTCCCCACTGCACTGTTCACCGTGGAATAACCCGGTTCAACTCAGAAATCCCACTCAAGGATATCGGCGTAGCCAAAAGGTGTCAAGGAAGGTTGGGTGCTTAGGTGGGGACTGAAACGAGGAACAACACACAGCAATAAAAAAGGGCAGGCCCGCCGGCCTGCCCTTACGAAAACCGTAATCGATCAGATTATTGGCGGAGCGTCACTTCCCGCCAGAGCATGGCCGACATTTCTTTGACATTCTTTTTTCTCTTTTGGCGTTCCGTGAAGGGCGGCGGGAAAAATGAGTCCGGCATGAACAAATTGAAGAAGGGTCGCAATCGGACGAATAAATTCGGCAGAGATCTTGGAGGGGAATAGAAAGTCGAGGTAATTTAAGTATGCGAACATCCAAAAAAAGGCGAGAGGAAAAAAATTCCTCTCGCCTTCGTTATTTAAAGGAAAAAATTTCTCTACTGAATAATCGTCAACTTGATCTCATTCGAATTCCGCACCGAGATGTGCCCCGCCAGCGTCTTCGCAATATTCATGAACGCCTGGGCCTGAGGGGACTTCGGGTCGGCCACCACAATCGGCATGCCGGTGTCTCCCCCTTCTCGAATGGCGGGATCGATCGGGACCTCTCCCAAGAACGACACCCCCAGCTTCTCCGCCGCCGCTTTCCCGCCGCCGCGGCTGAAGATCTCGGTCTTCTCATGGCAATGCGGACATTCGAAAAAGCTCATGTTCTCGACGATCCCGAGGACCGGAACATGGACCTTCTGGAACATCGCCAAGCCCTTTTTGGAATCAAGCAGCGCGACCTCCTGAGGGGTCGTGACGATGACCGCCCCGGTCAGCGGGACCAGTTGCGCGATGGAGAGCTGCGCGTCGCCGGTCCCCGGCGGAAGATCGACCAGGAGATAATCGAGATCCCCCCAAATCACATCCCGGAGGAACTGCATGATGGCGCCGTGGACCATCGGCCCCCGCCAGATCATCGGGGTATCGTCCGGGACAAAGAAGGCCATCGAGATTAGCTTCACCCCATGGCTTTCGGCCGGCAAGAGCTTCTCCCCTCCGGCTTCGGAGGGGATTTGATCCCCATCATCAACGGAACGTTCGGCCCGTAGATGTCGGCATCCATCAATCCCACCCGGGCGCCGGTCTGCGCCAGGGCCACCGCCAGATTGACGCTGACGGTCGATTTGCCGACCCCCCCTTGCCGCTGCTGATCGCGATCGTATTCTTCACCCCCGGGATGAAATTCTCTTTCACCTGGCTTTTTCCGGCGGTCACATTGGCGGTGTAGTTGACGTCGATCTTGCCGACTTCCGGAACGTGTTGTCGCAACGCCTTCTCGGCGCGGTGGGTGATCTCATCCTTCAGCGGGCAGGCGGGGGTCGTCAGGACAACGGTGAAGGAAACATTGTTCCCATCCACCTGGACCTCTTTGACCATGTTCAAGGTAACGATGTCCTTGAATAACTCCGGCTCAATCACATGACTGAGCGCTTTCATCACCTGCTCTTCGGTTATTTTTGCCATGATCCCTCCCGCAGCCTTAAAAGCTAAAATTTTCCTCAGTATAACACACGAGAAGGAGCGTTTGTCAAAGAGGAAGCGTCGGAAATCAGATCGGTGATGTTGGCGCGTGACACTTCACCGGATATCGGGGTCATTCGATCCCTTGCGGGTGAACGATTCCTTTCGACAGAGATCGTCCCGACTGCGTCGGCGAAACTTACCTTCTCGAGTGCCTCGTTCTCTTCCGCAACTTCCGATATTTGTGTTTTCGCATTTTCTTTCTTCTCTTCTTAACGACACGCGACATACAGTCTCCTTATTTGATTAAATTGCGGATCTCATCAACCCGCCTGTAGCGGAATTTTTCCTCGCTTTTCCCGAACGATGAGGACCGGACACGCGCCATACTCCATCACCTTCAGAGGAACACTCCCCAGAAAAACTTTCTCACGGCGGAGCTGCCGCTCGCCCCCATGACGACGATATCATGGTCTTTCGCCTCCGCGATGATCTCTTGCGAAGGAGGACCGACCCGAACCTTCAATTTCGCCTCAATGCCCATCTGCGCCAAGATCATTTCGGCCCGGCGCGCGCTCTGCAGCGCCTCTTCGCGCCGGCTCTCCTCCTCCGCCACCGAGAGGATCGTCACCTTCGCCCCCAACACCCGGGCCATCTCGGCCCCTGCAATCTCCGCCTTCTCGGCCAGCTCGGAACCGTCGGTGCAGAGAAGGAAATTATGATCCTGCCGTATGTTCTTCGCGATCAGAACGCTGCAGGCGGCCAGATCGGCGACGCGGAGCGCGGTGCTTCCGACAAAATAACTTCCGATCCCTTGGCGCCCGTGGGAGCCGAGGATGATCAGATCGTAATCTCCGACCTGCGCCTCTTCCAAGATCTGTTCAACCGGATCTCCTTCGCGCAGGCGCAGGCGGACGTTTTCGCCGCCGGCCCCGACCAGGTAGAGCTCCGTCGCCCCCTGGACCCCTCCCTCAAAGGCCCGGCTGTGCTTCTCTTTGGACAAGGGGACCGGGGTGAGTCCGACTTCATCCAAGATCTCCCGCGCCCGGGTCAAATAATCGACGCCGGGGATATCAAGGTCCCACGACGACAGCTTCTTACGGGTGGCGGTCAATTGCACCCGCTCCGACGAGGAGACCGGCCTGCGGACGTGGAGCACGCTGACGTCGGCATTCATCTCCTTCGCCAGCCTTCCCCCAAAACGGATCGCCGCCTCCGCTTCATCTTCCCCGTCGGTGCACATTAAAAATTTCATGATCGACCGTCAAATCCCAAGCATCCTCCAATATCCCGCGCTGATCAACAGGAGGAGAAGGAAAGAGACCAAAACCAATTTCCATCCGGCCTTGAGGAAATCGGTCCGATTCAGATAGCCCCCGCCGTAGATGATGTTGCATGCCGGCGACGCGACCGAGGTCAAATAGACGAACGACGTCGAAATCACCGTGACAAATCCGGCCTGGACGATCGAGGTCCCCGAAAGGCTCGCGATCTGAAGGGTGATCGGACCGAGCATCCCCACCGTCGCCCCGCTGCTCATGAAGGAGGAGAGCACCACCGTCAACAGACTCATCGCCGCCAGCAGGGGGACACCCTGATGGATGCCGATCGGCTCCACCCAGGTCAGGAACGACTTCGCAATCCACTCCGCCACCCCGGACTGCTTCATCATGATGCCGAGGGAGATCGCCCCGCCGTAGACCAGGATCGTTCCCCAATTGACGTTGTTATTCAGATCCTCCCAGCGCACCACCCCGGCCACCATGAAAAGAAGAACACCGATCAGGGCGGTAATGCCGAGGCCGATTTGATCCGAGATCGTCATCCACATCACCACGGTGATCAAAAAGATGCCGATCGTCACCCAATCCTGCCGGGTCAGTTTTCCCTCTTCCTCTACCTTGGCCCGAAGGGCCGAAATCGCCGGGGAGAGATCCTTCACCTCCGGCGAAAAGGAACGATAAAGGAGATAGGCCACGAACGGAATTTCCAACAGAATGATCGGATAAGCGGCGACCACCCATTGAAAATAGGTTAAATTCAACCCGAAGAGCTCTTTCCAATAAGCAAGCATGATCGCGTTGCGCGCCCCTCCGGAAGGGGTCCCGATCGCGGCGATCATCGCCCCATACGCGATGGAGAGCATCAGGAGAATCGAAAGATTCTTCACTTTCTTCCGATCGTCCGATGTAAACTTGATCAGGGCGACCCCGACCGGCAACATCATGGCCGACACGGTATGTTCTCCAATGAAAGACGCAATAACGGCGGAAACGGAAACCAAGCCGAGCACAATCCGCTCGATCCGGGGGCCGGTCAACCGGACGATCGCCAGGGCGATCCGCTTGTCGAGGTTCTGCTTGACGATCGCCGCGGCGATCATAAGCGACCCCATGATAAAAAAACGGAGTCGCTCATAAACGACTGAGCCACGCCGGTCGGTTTTTCAAGCCCCAGGAGGACCTGAGAGACCGCAATAAAAAGGGCGACCCCCGGGAGCGGCACCGGCTCGGTCATGAAGAAGATGAAGGCGACGACCACCAAGGCCAGCGCCTTCATTCCGACCGGCGTCAGGCCCTCCGGAACCGGGATCATCAACATCACAAAACCGACAGCAAGACCGATGAAGATCCATTTCCGTTTCAGGAGTTCCGACACCAATGCCATTCAAATGACCAAGAAACGCAGGAAAATTTTTTTGTAACAAGAATGGCCGAAAAAGTCAACCGACAAAGATGACTTGACCCCCTTCTCTATCCCACATTATAATCGGACGATTATAAACAATATAGCGAATTCATTACATTGAGAGGAGGAGGACCATTCAGAAGCATCGGCGTTCCCTAATCCAACCCATTCGAACCAAAGATCACCCTGCGCGCGACCGCCGCGATGCGATATTCGCGCCCGTCCTGCTGATTCGTCGGGCCGGGTTTTTCCTCTCCCTGCTTTTCTTCTTCCTTGCAGGGTGCGCGACCACCCCGACGCAGCCCTCTCCCGTATCCGAGCAGGTCGACCGGATCCGGCAAGCCGTCGTGAGTATAACAGAATCGTATGAGAAAAAAGATGAAAAAAAGTTCCTCTCGAGCCTCGACCCTTCCTTCAAGTCGCTTCCTTCCTTCAAGGAACAGATCCTCAAAGACTTGGCGACATTCTCCGAGATGAAGATCGACATGAAGATTGATCGTGTTGAAGTTCGCCAAGAATCGATCTCGACCGCCGTTCATTGGGGAGGGGTCTGGAAGAGGGAACCGGGCGCCCCTCCCCTTGAGAAGAAAGGGCACGCCCTTTTTGTTTGGACCACCGGAGAAACCCCGCTTCTTTTGGAGATCCGGGGCGATCCCCCCTTCGGGATTATCCAAGGAGGGATTTAAAGTGACCGGACGTTCTAAATCGCCCCCCCCCGATCACCACCGATTTCTTAATCATCGGAAGCGGCGTGGCGGGCCTTCGCGCGGCCATTGAAGCGAGCCGATATGGAGAGGTGATCGTTCTCAATAAAGGGTGGGGAAATGAATCGAACTCCGCCTTCGCGCAGGGGGGATCGCCGCCGCCCTCAGCGAAGAAGGGGAGGAGATCCAGTCCCACATCGAGGACACGATCGACGCCGGGAAGGGCTCTGCCGCCCGGAAGCGGTCCGGATCTTGGTCGAAGAGGGGCCCCAGCGGATCCACGAGCTCATCGCGTGGGGGGCCGAGTTCGACAAAGTGGGCGATCGATATGCCTTCGCCCGGGAGGGGGCGCACCGGCAGAGCCGTATTCTGCGCGCGAAGGGGGACGCCACCGGAAATGAAATCGTCCGGGCGCTCGTCGAGGAAGCCAAGAAACGGCCGAACATTTCCGTTCGAAACGGCCACTTCACCCTCGATCTCTTCATCACGACGAAAGGCCGAAAACGGGTCTGCGGCGGCGCCTGGGTCCTGGATGAACGGGCGGCGCGGCCGGTGCTCTTCAAATCCCGCGCCGTCATTCTGGCCACCGGGGGAGCGGGCCAGGTCTATCGACGCACCACGAACCCTCCGGTCGCCACCGGAGACGGCCTCGCGATGGCGCTTCGGGCCGGCGTCTCCCTCGAAGACATGGAATTCTTCCAATTCCACCCCACCGCTCTCTCGCTCCCTTCGGCCCCCTGCTTCCTTCTCTCCGAGGCGATGCGGGGAGAAGGGGCGGTCCTCCGGGACGCCGACGGAAAGCCGTTCATGGATCGGTATCATCCCGATAAAGAGCTGGCCCCGCGCGATGTCGTCACCCGGGCCATCTGGGATGAAATGCAGCATGGGAAAATTCAAAACGTCTTCCTCGATCTGACCCATCTGAAGGCAAGCTTTATTAAAGAACGCTTTCCGATGATCTATGCGACCTGCCTCCAGTACGGCATCGATATCACGCGTGATCGGATCCCGGTGGCTCCCAGCGCCCACTACCTGATGGGAGGAATTAAAACCGGCCTCTCCGGTGAAACGTCCCTCCCCGGACTCTGGGCGGTGGGGGAAGTGGCCTGCACCGGCGTTCATGGCGCCAATCGACTGGCGAGCAATTCTCTTCTAGAAGGATTGGTCTTCGGGATGCGGGTCGGCCAGGCGGTCGCGCAGACGACCCCTTCCGCCGGGGAGAGGCCGGAGATCCCGCCGAAGCGCTTCAAACCGGCTTCCGACGACCGATACCTCCTGGTCCAAAAAGAGCTTCGGGAGACGATGTGGAATCACGTCGGAATCATTCGGAGCGAATCCTCTCTCCTGGAGGCGATCGAGAGATGGAAAAGATGGGATTGGGTCTTAAGGAAACCGGCTCTTTCCAGGTTGGCATTGGAAACCCGGAATATGCTGATTGCCTCCGCTGCCATGATGGAGGCGGCCTTGAGAAGAAAAGAGAGCATCGGCGCCCACTACCGGGAAGACTTCCCGTTGCCGGATGAAGGTTCCTCGCGGGGGCATGTCCTCCTGACCCGCGCCTCCTTGAGAAAGCGGTTTTCAGAGATTGAATGAAGTTGTAAGCGGGATGTTATTCGCTGAATTGTTTCAGGGGAAGGGTGGCGTATTTCTCCGGACGGTTGGTATAAACGATCTCTCCGGTGGGTCGCGTTCCTTTATAGACCGACAGCCCGCGGCCTTTCTTTCCTAAATAATCCTTGTAGAAACGCAGAACCCGTTCTACATAAATCTGTGTCTCTTCAATCGGGGGGATGCGGCCGTGTTTCAAAACATTCCCCATCCCCGCATGATACGCGGCCAACGATAGGACCAAATCGTTGTTGAAGGTGCCGAGCAGATATCGAAGGTACCGGATTCCCCCCGAATATTTTCCTCCGGATCGAACGGATCGCTCAAACGGAGATCGGCCGCCGTCGCGGGCATCAATTGCATCAGCCCGAGCGCGCCGGCCGATGAAACCGCAAAGGCATTAAAATCGGACTCCGCCCGAACGACCGCTTTGATCAGGGCCGGTTCCATCCCTTGTTCCGCCGCCTCTTTTTCAATAAAACCGAGGATTTTTTGCCGCTGATCTTTTCCGATATAAGATCTTTTCTTTAGGCCGCCTTGGAGTCTTCGGTATCGGGGATCGGTCGGAACATTCGTAAAATGGACGGTGCCCGACTCATCAACGTACTGGAAGACCTCCATGGAAAAAACCTGGGTGGGAACCAGCAATAAAATCAGTAGAAGAATCCGTAACTTCATATCGTTCAGCTTGACCTCCGTATTGTTGAAAAGGGTACCATTTGGCGACCCTTCTGTCAATTCAGGTTGACCTTGAATTGACTCCGGGAGAAGCTTATATTGAAATTAAACGGTTGATTCTACGAGGAGGTTTCGATGCGCTTAGACCGGTTGACGACGAAGGCCCAGGAGGCGTTTCAGGAGGCACAAAAGAAGGCGGAATCGTCTTATCATCAGCAGATCGACGAGGTTCACCTGATACTCGCCCTCATCGAGCAGAAAGAGGGGATCGTTCCGACCCTGTTGAAGAAGATGGGTATTCCCTTAGAGGCGCTCCGGGCCAAGCTGAATGACCGGCTGAAAACCATTCCCGAAGTCCGCGGTCCCGGATCGGTCGGCCAAGTCTACATCACGCAGAGCCTCGCCTCCCTTGTGGAACGGGCGGAGAAAGAGGCGGAACAGCTGAAAGACGAATACATCAGCACCGAACATCTTTTTTGGGCCTCCTCGATCCGAAGAGCTCGGTCTACCCGATCCTCTCCTCGTTCGGCATACAGCGGGACAAGGTTCTCGCCGCCTTGGTGGAAGTCCGCGGATCCCATCGGGTCACCGACCCCAATCCGGAGGAAAAGTATCAGGCGCTGGCGAAATATTCTCGCGATTTAACCGACCTGGCCCGCCAGGGGAAGCTCGACCCGGTGATCGGCCGCGACGACGAGATCCGCCGCACGATCCAGGTGCTGTCGCGCCGCACCAAGAACAACCCGGTGCTGATCGGCGAGCCCGGCGTCGGCAAGACCGCCATCGTCGAAGGGCTGGCGCAGCGCATCGTCAACGGCGACGTGCCGGAGAGCCTCAAGGACAAACGGGTCCTTGCGCTCGACATGGGCGCGCTGATCGCCGGCGCCAAGTACCGCGGCGAATTCGAGGAGCGCCTGAAGGCGGTGCTCAACGAGCTCGTCGACTCCCAAGGAGAGGGCATCATCCTCTTCATCGACGAGATGCACACGCTGGTCGGCGCCGGCAAGGCCGCAGAGGGCGCGATGGACGCCTCCAACATGCTGAAGCCGGCGCTGGCGCGCGGCGAGCTGCACTGCGTCGGCGCGACGACGCTCGACGAATACCGCAAGTACATCGAGAAGGACGCGGCGCTCGAGCGCCGCTTCCAGCCGGTGTTGGTCGACGAGCCGACGGTCGAGGACACCATCGCGATCCTGCGCGGCCTGAAGGAGAAATACGAAGTGCACCACGGCGTGCGGATCACCGACACCGCGCTCGTCGCCGCCGCCGCTCTCTCCAATCGCTACATCACCGACCGCTTCCTGCCCGACAAGGCCATCGACCTGATCGACGAGGCCGCGTCGCGCCTGCGCATGGAGATCGATTCGATGCCGACCGAGCTTGACGAGGTCGAGCGCCGGATCATGCAGCTCGAGATCGAGCGGGAGGCGTTGAAGAACGAAAACGACCAGGCCTCGAAGGAACGCCTCCAAAAAATCGAAAAAGAGATCGCCGATCTGAAGGAGGAAGCAAACCAGCTCTCGGCGCACTGGAAAGCCGAGAAGGAGGCGATCCAAAAAAATCATCGGCGCTCTGCAAAGAAGAAATCGAGCAGTCCCGAAGGTTCAAGCGGAGCAGGCCGAACGCATGGGCGATTTCGGCAAAGCAGCCGAGCTTCGCTACGGCCAGCTGATCAGCCTGGAAAAGCAACTCGAGGAAGGAGAATCGTCGTCTTCGGGAGACACAGTCAGAAACGAAAATGCTGAAAGAGGAGGTCGACGAGGAGGACATCGCCGAAGTTGTCGCGCAGTGGACCGGCATCCCGGTCTCCCAGATTGCTCCAAGGCGAGATGGAGAAACTGGTCCAGATGGAAGATCGCCTTCACGAACGCGCGTGGTCGGCCAGGACGAGGCGATCGCGGCGGTCTCGAACGCCGTGCGGCGCGCTCGCGCGGGGATTTCGAGACCCGAACCGCCCGATCGGCTCCTTCATCTTTTTGGGCCCGACCGGCGTGGGCAAAACCGAACTGGCGCGGGCGCTGGCCGAATTCCTCTTCGACGACGAGCAGGCGATGATCCGGATCGATATGTCGGAGTACATGGAGAAGCATGCGGTCGCGCGGTTGATCGGCGCGCCTCCGGGCTATGTTGGTTACGACGAAGGCGGGCAACTGACCGAAGCCGTGCGGCGCAGGCCTTACTCCGTTATGCTCTTCGACGAGATCGAGAAGGCGCACCCCGACGTGTTCAACGTTCTGTTGCAGGTTCTGGACGATGGGCGATTGACCGATGGCAAGGGCCGGACGGTGGATTTCAAGAACACCATGCTGATCATGACCTCGAACATCGGGAGCCAGCAGATCCAGGAGCTGACCGGAAATGAGCGGGAGATGAGAAACGAGGTCCTTCGCATCCTGAGAACCGCGTTCAAACCGGAGTTCCTCAACCGGGTCGACGACATCATCATTTTCCATCCGCTTCAGAGGGAACACCTGGAGAAGATCATCGACATTCAATTGAAACGATTGCAAGAGCGCCTCGCTTCAAAACGGATTACGCTCTCCCTCGCCCCATCGGCCAAACAATACCTGGCCCGGGAGGGATACGATCCGGTTTTTGGGGCGCGGCCGTTGAAGCGGGTCATCCAGCGGGATATCCTCAATGCGCTCTCCGTCAAACTCTTGGAAGGGGCCCTCAAAGACGGGGATCATATCGAGGTCGACGTCGCGGATGATAAAATCGTATTCCGTACCGTTCCGGAATATGATAAATCTGTTGACAAGAAATAAAGGGCTGTGGTAGACAGGGGGATCACTTTCGCATCGTTTAATCCGGCATCCCTCAATCCCCCACGCGGAGCATCCCATGGCCCCTGATATCCTCCTCGTCCACAAAGATGAAGCGCTTCTTGCGCTCTTTCAAAAAGAGGTGAGTAAAAACACGACGGTGACCTCTTCCGCCTCGCTGAAATCCCATGCCCGGAACGGCCACCCTCTGATTATCATCGATTCAGAAGGAGATTGGGACCGAGAGATCAAAGCGCTCGAGAAGTTAAGGGGAGAGGGGCAGGAGTTTTATGCCATTATCGCTTCCACCCCGTTGTTGAAGAAGACAACCCGGCAGATCCGGGAGACGGCGCTCAGCCTTCATTCCAAAACGCCCCCCCATCGGGATGGCTTCGAGAAGACGAATGGGCACGAGCCCAACCTGGCCGAGCTCGTGGAGAAGAAACTGGCCGACTTCGTCGGGAAAATCAAAAAGTGCGAGGTCAAGAACCTCTATAGCCTGCTGATACAAGAGTTTGAAAAGCCCCTGATCACGTTGGCCCTTAAAGAGACCAATGGAAACCAGATCCAGGCGGCCCTCCTTCTCGGGATGAACCGGAATACCCTTCGAAAAAAAATCAAGGAACTCAAAATCACAGTCACAAAGAAGAAATAAGGGGGAGAGACCCGCACGGCTTCGGCCCTTTCACGCCGGCCGCAATCTCCGAACTCCTCCTTTTGACTTGACAATCTGACCTCATTTCTATAGGATTAGGGAAAATTTGAAGCTCCTTGCGGTAAGCTTGGGGGAGCTTCGACCCGAATGGAGAGAATATCTATTTGTACTCGCGCGTCTAACCCTATAGGCAAGGGGTGCGACGCGCGAACGTGTTCATATCTCAGATAGGCGCGTAGCTCAGGGGGAGAGCGCTTGCTTGACACGCAAGAGGTCGGCGGTTCAAAACCGCCCGTGCCTACCACTTCTGGCCTTTCGATTCTACCGCCTCCATTCGAAAGACCGACTCCTTTGCAAATAAAAGGCATCTTTCAATGCGGATGCCTTTTATTTGTTTTTTACTTTTAGAGATGTGTTTAGATGGCTGAAGCAACACTTCGTTTAGAAAACCAAACTGAGAAAAAGGTCCCTCTCGGAACCACCTTTTTTGATCTGGTCAAATCGCTCGGAAAACTCAAAGAGGTGATCGCCGTTCGTGTGAACGGTCAGCCGCGGGATCTCTCTGCAACGGTTGAGAGCGATGGGGAAATCGACTTCCTGACCTTCGATTCGCCGGAGGGGAAAGAGGTCTACCGCCATAGTTCCGCTCATCTGATGGCGCAGGCGGTCAAAGAACTCTTCCCGACAGCCAAGATGACGATCGGCCCCCCCATCGAAGACGGCTTTTATTACGATTTTGATTTCGAGCGCCCCTTCACCCCGGAAGACCTTGAGAAAATCGAAACAAAGATGGTGGAGATCACGAAACGCGATCTCCGGATTTTTCGGATGGAGCTCTCGAAAGAAGAGGCGGTCCGGCTCTTTGAGGAGCGGGGCGAGTCATACAAGGTAGAGCTGATCGAGGAGATCGAGCCCCCGATCTCAGCTTATCGCCAGGGAGACTTCATCGATCTTTGCATGGGACCGCATGTCCCCTCCACCGGAAAAGTAAAGGCATTTAAGCTGATCTCCAGCGCCGGGGCCTACTGGCGCGGCAGCGAAAAGAACAAAATGCTCCAGCGGATCTATGGGACGTCGTTTGCGAAAAAAGAAGAGCTCGACGCCCATCTGAAGAAGCTGGAAGAAATCAAAAAACGGGACCATCGGAAGCTCGGCAAAGAGCTCGACCTCTTCTCCATCGCCGACGAGATCGGCCCTGGATTGGTTCTTTGGCACCCGAAGGGGGCGATGATCCGAAAGACGCTGGAAGATTTCTGGCGCGAGGCCCACGTCAAGTCGGGTTATGAGTTGGTCTATTCGCCCCATATCGCCCGGCTCGATCTCTGGAAGCAGAGCGGCCATCTTCAGTTTTACAAAGAGAACATGTACGCGCCGATGGACATCGACGGGATGCCCTTCGAGCTCAAGCCGATGAACTGTCCGTTTCACATCATGATCTACAAGTCGCACCTTCGAAGCTACCGGGACCTTCCTTTTCGCTGGGCCGAGTTGGGAACGGTCTACCGGTACGAGCGCTCCGGGGTTTTGCACGGTCTTCTGCGGGTGCGCGGTTTTACGCAAGATGACGCCCATCTCTTCTGCCGCCCGGATCAGATCGAATCGGAGATCTTAAAAGTCCTCGACTTCACCACATTCGTCTTGAAGACCTTCGGGTTTGAGAGCTATGATATCTATCTCTCGACCCGTCCCGAGAAATACGTCGGAAGCCTTGAACGGTGGGAACAAGCGACCGCGGCGCTGGAGAGTGCGTTGAAGCAGAAGGGCCTGGCCTATCAGATCGACCCGGGAGAGGGGGTTTTCTACGGTCCCAAGATCGATATGAAGATCAAAGATGTCCTGGGGCGGTCATGGCAATGCACGACGATACAGGTTGACTTTAACCTCCCCGAACGATTCGGCATCACCTATCGCGGGGAAGATGGAAAAGAACATCAGCCGATCATGATCCACCGGGCCCTGATGGGATCGATTGAGCGCTTCTTCGGCATCCTCATCGAACATTATGCAGGGGCCTTCCCGACCTGGCTCTCGCCGGTTCAGGCGAAGATCCTTCCGATTACCGAGCGGCAGAGGGATTATGCGGGACAGATCCAGCAACGGCTCGGTGAAGCGGGCATCCGATGCGAGGTCGATGATCGGAACGAGAAAATCGGGTTGAAGATCCGTGAAGCGCAGCTGATGAAGGTCCCCTATATGCTGGTGGTCGGTGATCGGGAGGCGGCTGATCAGACCCTCGCCGTCCGAAATCGCGCCGGAGAGAGCACGACCATGACGTTGGAAACTTTTCAGAAAAAAATTTCGGAAGAGATCACAACTCGAACCACGTAGGGATGTATTGCAATACGCCCCTACGGCGACCAAACGAATAAATAACGGAGGCTTCTATCGTCGCAAAACTAAGGATCAATTTAGAAATCCGGGCAAGGGAAGTTCGGGTCATCGGCCCCGAAGGGGAGCAGTTGGGAATCATGTCGTCGCGCGACGCCACCAAGAAGGCGGAGGAGTACGGACTCGATCTGGTTGAAGTCGCTCCCACCTCCGCGCCCCCCGTCTGCCGGATCATGGACTTCGGCAAGTACAAGTATGAGCAGAGCAAAAAAGAGCATGCCGCAAAACTCAATCAAAAGGGAACCCACGTCAAGGAGGTGAAATTTAGGCTCTTTACCGGGGAGCATGATCTTGACTTCAAAATAAAACATGCCAGAGACTTCCTCTCCTCGGGCAACAAGGTGAAGACCACCCTGATGTTTCGGGGAAGGGAAATGGCTTATCAGCAAAAGGGACGGGAGATCATGGCCCAGATCTTACAGCAACTCCAGGATGTGGGGGCGCCTGAAAATCCCCCGAGGATGGAGGGGAACAGCATGGTGATGCTCTTGATCCCCAAATTAACAAAGGAGAGTAAATGAGAACCAAATTAAAGACACATCGGGGCGCAGCCAAACGTTTTAAGATCACCGGAACCGGCAAAATTATGCGGAAGCAGGCGGGAAAGCGACACCTGCTCACCCATAAAGAGGCCAAGCGGAAACGGGGCCTGGGAGGGGATGTTCCCGTTCACCCCGGAGAGGTCTCCGCGATCGCGCGACTGCTCCCGTACGGAAATTAGTTTCACTTAGAAAATCAGAACAGAAGGAGTTATAAAATGCCCAGAGCAAAAGGGGGGTCCCAAAACCCGACAACGCCGGAACGATCGCCTCAAGATGGCGAAAGGCTACTACGGCGGCAAGAGCAAACTCTATCGAAGCGCCACCGAAGCGGTCGATAAGTCGCTTCTTTATGCTTACCGAGACCGGCGAGCGAAGAAGCGTGACTTTAGAGCCCTTTGGATTGCGCGGATCAACGCCGCCGTGCGAAGCGAGGGGATGACCTACAGCCGCTTTATGGAGGGGTTGAGGAAAGCAGGGATCTTGCTGAATCGAAAGATCCTCGCCGAAATGGCGGTTCACGATGCAACCGGGTTTAGCCGAATCCTCGCAACCGTCCAGGCAAAGATCAAAGGATAAAAAGGATCTCAAGAGAGATTTCAAGGGAAGGGGTGATGGATCGATCGTCCATCATCCCTTTTTATTTTGGTCGAGAGATTCAATGTCGATCTCAAACGCCGCCGCCGGCATTCCGATCTGCCATCGGGTCAGGACCTCCGGATCGATCTCACCGATGATTCCGGCCTCCCGCTCCCCGACGAAAATCGCCCCGGCCCGCCCCTCGATAAAGGTCGGGTGAGAGATCGCTTCCAATCGATAACGGACGGAGAGGTTGTAAAAAAACGCCTCCAGCACGGCATGTAGCTCCGAAAAGTTGGCGGTCGGATGCGCCATCAACGCCGCCAGATGAACACGGGTCTCCGTCTCTTCTCCCGACGGCGTAAATCGCGCCACCTCTCCGACCTCGAAAATACGATGGGGATAAAAAGCCTTGGAGCTGGCGCTCTCCACCCGCAGCAACGACGGCAGAAGCCAAGGGCGCAAAATTGAGAAGCGCTCGGTCATCGGGTTTTTGATCTCGATCAGTCGCCCTTCCGGCCGCTCTTTCCCCACCTGCTCGACTCGCATCCGCTCCACAAACTCCTGGCGGGAACCAAGGACATTCGAGAAGACCTCCTGAAGCCCCAACCCGACCATCTCCTCCCGAAGGCGGTCGGAGAGCCGCTCCAGAGCCGAGAGAGACCCGACGGTGAAGGTCGACGGCATCTCCGGCTCAAAATGCGCAATGCCGCGGCTGATCACGAAATCTTCGATCACATCGATCGGGTGCATCATGTCGTCCCGATAGGGCGGGGCGGTTACCCGGAACGGTTTCCCTTCGCCGGAGAGGGTGTAACCGTAGCGCGATAGAAGAGAGGTGACCTCTTCTCTTGTCACCTTCTCCCCGAGCACCTGGTTGAAATCGTCGAGGGTCACCTCCAAGGGAGCGGAGAAATCGAGCGGCATCACGATCTCCCTGCCAAACGCGGTCTCCTCCGGGAACTGGACGGTCACCGGCTCGATCGTCGCCCCGCGGTCGGAAAGATTGGCGGCAAAGATATTCAGTGCGAGCAAGACCATCCTCAAATCATGGCCGGTCACTTCGACAAAAAGCTCGGAATCCCCCACATGGACCTCCCCGATCTCGCGGCTGTTGATGATCGGCGGGAAGGAGAGGATCTGCTCTTTCGCATCAATCAGGATCGGATAACGATCGGCCCCCTTCAACGTGTGGGCGTAGGCCACCCCTTTCGGATGGCGTGTGAGGATTTCGGCAAGGCTCATCGGTTGATCGAAGCCGAGCGGCGTGAAGCGGGTTTTCACCGGATCGGCCACTTCGTACCGGACCGGGAAGACAATTTTCGGAAGACGATAGAGGCCGATCGAAACCGTCTGGCGTTTTCGCCCAAAGATCTCCGCCAGCTTCTCCTGCGTTTGAATGAGCTGAACCAGGATCGGATCGGTCACCCGCATTCCCCGTGCGACACAGGCCGCCAGATAGGGACGGATTGACTTTAATTCCTTCGCCACCGTCACCTTCCGATCCGCTGTCCCCTTCCGATCGGTAAAGAATGGATGGTTCTTCCGCTTCGATTCCATCAGGAGGACCTGACGCGCGATTCCCTCCGAGCACCAGAGATCAGGCCGGTTGCTGTCGTTTAATTCGATCTTGGCGGTATCTTCTTTCGGGAGAAACTCCTTCACCTCCCCCTTCACCCGCTCCAAAAGTGTTTCAAGCTCGGCCTCGCTGATCTTTCCTTTTCCCAGGAGCGATTCAAAATCGCTGATTTTGATCTCAATCGTCGGCATCGCGTCTAACCCAGTCCTTCCTGTACCGTTCGTTTTTCGCGGATCAATCCGAGGTCGGGCGAGAAGAGATCGCGAATATCGGAGATCCCGAGCGCCACCATCGCCATCCGATCCAACCCGAGCCCCCAGGCAATCACCGGAACGTCGACCCCCAGCGGCTTCGTTACCTCCGGGCGGAAGAGTCCCGCCCCACCCAGCTCCATCCAACCGAGCTTCGGATGCCGGACATGCATCTCAACCGACGGCTCCGTGAAGGGGAAGTAGGCCGGGAGAAACTTGATCTCCTCCGCCCGCGCCACCTCTTTCGCAAAAAGGGTCAAAAGCCCGAGCAGGGTGCGGAAATGGATCTCCTGTCCCAGAACGATCCCCTCTACCTGAAAGAAGTCGGGGGCGTGGGTCGCATCGACCTGATCGTACCGGAAACAACGGGCGATGGAGAAGTACTTTCCGGGAATCTTCGGTTTGCCCCCGAGCGTCCTGGCCGAGACCGCCGTTCCCTGACTCCTCAGGACCAATCGCCGGGTCCGCTGCACATCGAAGGGATAACGCCAGCCCCGCGAGCCGGTCTCCCCGCCGTTTCGATGCGCATCGGCCACCCGCGCCACCACCTTCTCTGGAATACGCTTGTCGATCCCTTCAACAAAGTAGACGTCGTGAATCTCCCGCGCCGGATGAAACTGCGGCATGTAGAGGGCGTCCATATCCCAAAACTCGCTCTCCACCAGCGGGCCGCGCATCTCTTCGAAACCCATCGAGATGAACTTCTGTTTGACCTGATCGAGGAAGCTTCGATAGGGATGCTTCCGGCCGCCGACGATTCGGGGAGGGGGAAGCTGGATATTATATTTTCTGAATTTTTCCCTCTCCAATTCCCCTCCTTCAGCATTTCGGGGGTGAGGGTACCGACTTCTTCAGCCCCCCCCACCGACTGACTCCGCGCGTAGAGCGGGCCAAAACGCTCCGTCGGCGCATAAATCCGGGTGATCCGCTCATTGACCCGGAAAATTCCCTTTGACTTCCCCCGCTTCCGATGATAGGCCGCAATCGTCGCTTGGTCTTCAGAAGAGAGGGCCGTCATCTCCGACTCTTCCGAGGTCTGAGAGAGTCGCCCAATCACTGCCTGAAGTTGCTCGAACTCTGCAAGCTTGGAGGGGTCGGCGATCTCCAGCAGTCCGCCGGGAACAACGCGAACGGCGCCGGTCTCCTTGAGGGCGCCGATCGCCCCGCTCTTCTCATCCGGCTCCATGTCGGTCCGCTGCTGAAGCTCCCGGATCGGAACCTGGCCCCGCGAGCGGATCTCGTCGGCCATTCGGAGCGCCGGGTTTTTCTGCGTGGCATACGACCGGCCGACCTCGGTCAACGAAACCAGCTCCTGCCGCTGCTCCTCAATCACCTTGATCACTTCTTTTGAAAGGAGCCATCCGAGCGCCATCGATAGTTGGGAAGGCTGCAGCAACGGTTCCTTGCGGAGGATTTCTTCTTCCCCCAAACGCTCCTGCCCCTGAAAAATGGGCAGGACCTTCCGCTCCAAGGGGATGGAGGCTCTCCGCCAGCTTTAAAATTTCATTCTCTTCCACAACTCACCCTTTAGGTTATCTCTTCGCGAAATTGACGGATCGTCGCTCGATAGTCCTCGCTCTCAAAAATCGCAGAACCGGCGACGAAGATATCGACCCCCGCCTCGGCGAGCTGCCGCGCATTGGTTGCCTTGATTCCGCCGTCGACTTCCAGATCAACCGCGAGTCCTCGCGCGTCGATCATTTTCCGAGCGGCCCGAATTTTATCGAGAACCTTCGGGATAAACTTCTGACCTCCGAAACCGGGATTCACCGACATCAAAAGGAGAAGATCGATCTCGTCGATGATCTCTTCGATCGCCGAAATCGGGGTCGCCGGATTCAACGAAACCCCCGCGCGCGCCCCTTGCTGCTTGATTAGCTGAATCGTCCGGTGAAGATGCGGACAGGCTTCCACATGGACCGTGACCGAAGTGGCTCCTTCTTTGATGAACTCCGGGATCAGGTGATCCGGCTCTACGATCATTAAATGGACATCGAGCGGGAGCGCCGTCACCTTTTTTGCCGCCTCGACGATCAACGGCCCGACCGTCAGATTCGGAACGAACCGGCCGTCCATCACATCGATATGAATCCAGTCGGCCCCCGCCGCGTCAACCGCCTTGATCTCTTCCCCCAGCCGTGAGAAGTCGGCCGACAAAATCGACGGCGCGATCTTCCTTCCCTTGCTTCCAGAACCGGATCGACCGGATGGTGTCATCTTTTTCTCCTACGCGATGCGGATCCAACGGACGGCAAAAAACTGGTCCATTTTATCCGAATTGAAGCGCGTTGTAAAATGATTCCGCTCATCAACATACTTCCGGGCACCCTCGGGAAGACTTTCCCGGGGATCTTCTCTCTTAGCTCCGGATGGGCCGCTTCAAAGGCCGCCGTTTGCTCTTCATTTTCTTCCGGCTCGGTGGAGCAGGTCGCATAGATCAATCGGCCGCCGACTTTTAGATGCTTCAACCCCTGCTCCAGAATCTGCCGCTGCTCCTTGGCATCGTCGGGGATGATCGACGGCTTCTTCCGCCACTTCCCTTCGGGAATCCGCCGCAGAATTCCAAGGGCCGAGCAGGGGGCATCAATTAGAATGCGATCGTAACGCCGTTCAGCGGCTGTTGCCTGAGCGAGCGTTTCTATCTCAATACCGGGTGTCTGCAGACGGCTGAGATTCTCCCGAATGAGATGAAGTCGATCGGCATGGATATCGGTCGCCGTCACGCGTGCACGTCCGCCCGCTAACTCGGCCAGATGGGTCGTCTTTCCCCCCGGCGCGGCACAAAAATCGAGGAGGCTCTCTCCCGGTTTTGGATCGACCAGATCGGAGATCAACTGCGCCCCTTCGTCCTGAACATAAAAAAGCCCCTCCCGATGAGAAGGAAGGGAGGAGACAGAAACACCTCGAACAAAAAGTGTATGGGGAGAAAGCGTTGAGAGGCCGACCGTCGCCCCTTCCGCCTCCAGCCGCTTCACCAGGTCTTCTCTTCTGATCTTTAAGACATTGGTTCGAAGCGTGGTCGGTGGGACTTCGTTATTGGATTGGCAGAACTGGAATGTTTTTTCTCGGCCCCAACGGGCGAGCCATCGGCGGACCATCCAATCCGGGTGGGAGGTGGTGACCGAAATAAACGTGACCGGATCGCCCTTCGGATCGGGAGCCGGGAGATGATCTTTCTGCCGGAGGATGTTTCGAAGCAAACCGTTGACCAGCCGGGAGGCGGCGATCCCCTCTTCCTCCTTCGCCAGCTCTACCGAAGTGTTCACTGCTGCGGAAGGAGGAATCTTGTCAAGAAACAGAAGCTGGTAAAGCCCGAGTCGAAGGATGTTCCGAATCGCCGGGTGGATTTTTTTGACTTTGGAGAAATGATCGATCTGCCAGTCGAGATAGCCTCGCTGGCGGAGGATGCCGTAGACCAGCTCGGTCAGCAGCGCCCGATCGCGCCGCTCCATCGGATGAGCGGTGAGATAGCGATCGATCAAGGCGCTCAAATCTTCCTGGCTCGATTCCGATTCAGCCAAGAGAAACAAAAGCCCCCGGCCGGGCGGCCGGGGGCTTTTTATTGGAACGTATGAGTCTTTGATTAGACAGTTTAAAAATCCACTTTACGCGCCGAGCTTAAAAAGCTCCAGCTGCCCCCTCCGGGGACTTCCAGCATTCTATTTGCTTGAAGTGGGTCGCAAGCTCGCAGGGAGCGAGGAAACCGGAGCGTACTGTATCGTACGTGAGGATTTCCGAGCGACCGAGAACGCAGCAGATGGACTTTTGAAGCCGGCATTATCGGCGGCCGTAAACCATCGCTTCTAACCGAGCAATCCGCTCCTCCATCGGAGGATGGGTTGAGAAAAGGGACATCATCCCGCCCCCTCGCAAGGGGCTGACGATGAACATGTGCGCGGTCGCCGGGTTGGCATCCATCGGAACACGCTGAACACCGATGTGCAACTTCCGCAACGCCTCGGCCAGCCAAAGCGGATTACCGCAGAGCTTCGCTCCGCCGGCATCGGCTTCAAATTCCCTGGAACGGGAGACCGCCATCTGTATGAGCATCGCCGCGATCGGCGCCAGGATAATCATGACGATCGCCCCTAATCCGCTCATCCCCCCCTTCGCGATCATCCGACCGGCCGCCGAAACCGCCGAAGATCATCGCCCACTGCGCCATGTTGGCGATCATGGAGATAGCCCCGGCCACTGTCGCGGCCACGGTGGAGATAAGAATATCGCGATGCCGAACGTGGGAAAGCTCATGCGCCAAGACACCGGTTAACTCTTCCCGATTCAGAATCCGCATGATCCCGGTGGTCACCGCCACCGCGGCATGGTTCGGGTTGCGGCCGGTCGCGAAGGCGTTCGGGGTCGGATTGTCGATGAGGTAGACCTTCGGCATCGGCATCTTCGCCCGCATCGCCAAGTCGGCCACGATATTATAAAGCTGCGGCGCGTCGGCCTCGGTGACCGGTTGAGCCCGATACATTTTCAAAACGATTTTATCCGAAAACCAGTAGCTGACTCCATTCATGACCAGGGCAAAACCAAACGCCAGAACCATCCCTTGATTTCCGCCCAACGCCTTCCCCGCAAACACAAGCAGGACCGTTAATAGGGTCAGGAAAAAGGTTGTTTTCAGTGCGTTCACGTAGACACCTCCTTATTGGTGCAGAACAGTCCGTTCTTGGATCGGATGGCCCGCCGCATACTCCTGAGCGGTCATCCTCCGACCCCCTTCCGGCTGCAATTCATTGATTAAGATATAACCCATCCCCGCCGCCACTTCAAGTCCTTTCTCGGAAAGACGGATGATTTCACCCGGCTGGCCCCATTCTCCCTCCCGGCTTCCGATATGAAGTTTTGTGATCTTCCAGCGTTTTCCCTGATAGAAAGTGGTCGTTCCCGGCCAGGATCGACCCCTCTTGCCCGATGGGAGATCGCCTCGGCGCTCTCCTCCCAACGGATGAGGCCGTCTTCTTTTTTAAGAAGGGGCGCCAGAGTCGCCTGCGAATGATCTTGCGTGATCGGAGCGAGCTTATCCTCCTTCAAAATAGAGAGGGTTTCGATCAAGACCGAAGCGCCGATCTTCGCCAGGCGCGGAGAAAGGGTCGCCGCCGTATCGCTCGGCTCGATCGGTACAGAGCGCCGAAGCAACATCGGTCCGGTATCCATCCCGGGGTCCATCTGCATCGTCGTCACCCCGGTCTCCCGCTCTCCCCGGATGATCGCCCACTGAATCGGCGCCGCCCCGCGGTACTTCGGCAAGAGAGACGCATGGACGTTGATGCAGCCGAATCGCGGGATCTTCAACACCGACTCCGGAAGAATCTGGCCGAAGGCGACGACAATGATGACATCGGGTGCGAGTTGAGAGAGATGTTGGATGAAAGCGGGATCTTTTCGAATCCGCTCCGGTTGTAAAACCGGGATCGACCGCTTGAGAGCGGCTATTTTAATCGGAGGAGAGGTTAAGATCTCGCCGCGTCCCTTCGGACGATCAGGCTGAGTGACGACGGCAATAATCTCTTCAGACTCGGCGAGCGCCTCGAACGTGGGGAGGGCAAAGTCGGGAGTCCCCATGAAAACAGCGCGCAGCCGTTTTGGGTTCGGTGCGGGCATTTCAAAAGGACTCTCCCTGCTTCAGCATTTTTTTGAACTTGCGGAAGAAAATATCTTTTTTAAGGCTGCTGAAGCGGTCGACCATCAGAACGCCGTTGATGTGGTCCACTTCATGTTGAAAGAGCCGGGCGAGGAGCCCTTCTCCTTCGAGACGGATCTCTTTCCCATCCCGGTCAAGACCCCGGAGAAGGACACGATAGGCCCGTTTCACCTTCTCATGATAGCCCGGGATGGAAAGGCAACCCTCATCGGAAACCTCTTCCCCTTCCATCTCCAAAATCTCCGGATTGAGAACAACCAGCGGTCCTTTGCGAGCAACCGGCTCTTCCTCTTGAACCGAGAGATCGTAGACAAAAAAACGGCGGGAATCGCCTACCTGAGGGGCGGCCAGCCCGAGACCGGGTGCGGCATAGAGGGTCTCGATCATCTTGTCGATTTGCTTTTGAAGCGCGCCGTCGACCTCTCGAACCTCTTCGGCACGCTGAAGCAGAACCGTGGCCGGATATTTCACAATTTCCAGAACAGCCATCAATAGAACTCCCATCCATCCGAAATAAAAATTATACCGGCTCGCTGAGGCCTAATCAAGCCCTATCTCAGAGCGTCGACCTGCGATCTACTTAAATGATGAATTACATAAATTTTACTAAGTTAATATTTTGCTTGCGCTTACCTACGTGCTCAGATAATATCCCGTCGTATTCCACAGAAAAATAATCTTAGCCGTGCGCCTTCTGAATCGGCGCTCGCGCCTGGAGAACGGAGGCACCTCAATCGAATACCTGCTTACTACTCAGAAACACAAAGGAGGAAAAATGATGAAGCGCGTTCTCGTTACAATCGGTATGATCGTATTTGCTCTCAGTTTCACCCTCTCTCTCGATGCTGCAGAGAAGGGAAAGGGGAACGGGAAGAAGGAAAAGAAGGGAATCAAGGAAATGTCTCAAAAAGAGTTGGTCAAGCTGGCGCTGAGCGCCGCACCCGAACACATCTCAAAGGAAGCGGCCGTCATGGTGCCGGGCGCGGACGGCAAAATGGTCGAGGCGAAGCAGGGAACCAACGGCTTTACTTGTATCCCCGATGTCGATGGAATGCCGGTGCCTGACCCCATTTGTTACGATGAGCAATCGGGCAAATGGATCAATGACCTGATGAGCGGGGCGCCCAACCCGACGAATACCGCACCGGGTATTGCATACATGGCACGCGGAGGTTGGCATTTCGAAAAGGATGGAAAGATCCTCATGAAAAATGAAGAGGGGGCAAAACCCATCCAGGAACCTCCCCATTGGATGCTCCTCTGGCCATTAGGTTCGAAAGCATCCGGAATTCCGTCCATGCCGAACAAGCTCGGCACCTATGTGATGTGGGATGGAACCCCTTACGCCCATCTGATGATCTATCAAGATCCGAAGAAGATAAAATAGGTTTTCCGTCAACGACGGCCTCTGAATCCGTTCGCCTTATGTCTGCCGCGCCGCTGTATCATCGGCGAGCGCGGCAGATGAACAGACCCCGGCTTAACGTCGCTTGGAGGCCTCTTTGGTGCGGTTCTGTCCTTCTTCTTTCAACAATTTATGAATGATCCTTTTTCCCGCCTCCACACCCGGCTGATCGAACGGATTGATTCCGTAGAGCTTCCCTGCAAAAGCGGTCTGAAATTCAAAGAAATAAAAAAGAGCCCCCAAATAATAGGGGTTGATCTCCGGGACAATGAGTTTACAATTCGGCCGGCCCGACTCCACAAGCGATGCTTCAATCGCGCGCTGTTCGATCTTTAAAAGACTTCCCAACGTGTGACCCGCAAGCAGCCCGATCGGGGTGTCGGACCGAACCGTCGGAAAGGGAAGATCCTTCCCGAACGATCCGACAACGAGAAACTGAATCGTCTTATCAACCGGCCCCTCCATGTAGAGTTGAAGCTGAGAGTGTTGATCGGTGGCCCCGACCGCGACCACCGGGGTTTGTCCGACGGAAATTCTCTTGCCGCTGATATCCTTTTCCTTTCCTAAGCTTTCGGCCCAGAGCTGTACAAACCACTGAGCCACTCCCACCAACGCCTCCGAGTAGGGCATCAGCACCAGGATATTCCGCCGCTTGATCAAGTAGGCCCAATGATGCACGAAGGCCCCCCAAACCGCAGCGTTTTCATGAGGAGGTACTTTTTGAAACTCCTGATCCAGGTCGGCCGCCCCTTGCAACATCAGATCGATGTCGATCCCGGAAACCGCCGCCGGGAAGAGTCCCACCGGCGTTAAGACGGAAAACCGGCCGCCGACCGGCTCCGGAATTTCGAGGGTCGCATATTCTTCTTTTTGGGCGATTTCACGCAGCGTTCCCTTTTTGGGATCGGTAGTGACAATGAAATGGGCCGCTCCCTTCTCCTTCCCAACCTTCTTATAAATCCACTTTTGAACGATCAGGAACTGCGCCAGCGTCTCGATCGTCCCCCCCGACTTCGTTACCACATTGACCGCGGTCTTGGAGGGATCGAGCACCTCAAGAAGAGAGGCGACTTCGGTCGGATCGACATTGTCGAGGAAGAACATTCTCGGCCCGCCCCGTTCTTTTTTCGAGAGGAGATTGTAGTAGGGGGAATGGAGCGCCTGTTGGATGGCGATCGGCCCCAGCGCCGATCCGCCGATTCCAAGAAGAACAAAGTTTTCGAACCGGCCTTGGATTTTTTTGGCGAGTGTCTTGATCTTCTCCGTCGGTTGATAAGGGAGATCCAGGAACGCTAAGTTCCCTTTGTTTCGACTCTCCCGGAATGTGCGGTAAACATCATCCAACAAAGGGAAGGCGCGCGCGCATTCCTCTTCTCCCATGCCGTGCACCGGTCCGATCTGATCGGTCATCATGTTTTTGAAATCGAATGTCAGGGATGGAACGCGCTTCATGTCTCCTCCTCAGAGATTCAACCTTGACTTCACTATCCCCATCTGTTAGGATGCATTTGCGGGGTGGAGCAGCCTGGTAGCTCGTCGGGCTCATAACCCGAAGGTCGTAGGTTCAAATCCTGCCCCCGCTACCAACTAAACCGCCAAATTTTAAATTATTTAATATAGAGGTTAGCTGAAAAGCTAGCCTTTTTTGTTTCCTAAGGCCGAAGTAAAGAACAAGGCGGACCATTGCGTGTCGCATTATTCATCCCCGCTTCGTTTCTACACCAGATCCCGTCAAGACGACCATCGTCTTCCTTAGTTGCGCATCACTATAGAATAATGTTTCACAGGATTCAACGAAAAAGCGCAATTTGTCATAAAGATTAGAGCTCATCTAATTAACATGGAGGAGATCTTACTCGTGGAATCAGAACCGCTCCATAGGCCCGTTCACTTCCATTTTTCCTCCCTTTGATCGATCAAAAACTTGTTTTAAGCAGTCAATTGCTCGCAATGAATTTTTCCATCAGCAGCGCCTCTCCCCTCGTTTCTTGACGAAACAGCTTTAGCCGATATACTTAAAAAAACAATTGGCGACTTATGTCCGCTCAACAAAGATGACAACTCGTAAAAATTCGGTCTATCGCTACGGCTTTGCTCTCGCCGTCGTTGCCATTTCCTTTCCTCTCAAAACGACTTTGATCCCCCTGATCGGTCGAGAGGTTTCCTTCCTTCTTTTCTCCGCAGCCACCATCGTCAGCACCTGGTACGGAGGGGTCGGACCGGGTCTCCTTGCCTCCTTTTCATCCATGCTTCTTCACGGAGGTCTCCCCCCCCCAAGCGACTCTCTTCCAACATCCGAGTGGTTCTTCTTCAAAGCCTTTTTAATCACCTCTCTTTCAGTCGCATGGGGATCGGCGCGACATCGGGCAGAGGCAACGAAAGAAGAAAATCAACAGCTTCTCAGAAAGATGGAGCAATCGATCTCGGAGCATGCTGGAACAGTTGAAACAACCGGCAAAGATCTTGAAAATAAAATGCCCGATCGAATACAAAAAGAAGAGGAGCTGAAGACCGCTCTTTCATTGGTGAACGCCGCCTTGGAGTCGACCACCGACGGACTCCTCGTGGTCGACCAGACGGGAAAAATCAGAACATTTAACCGAAAATTCATCGATATGTGGCAGATCCCCCCCGAGATTATCGCTTCCCAAGACGATAACCAATCCATCAATTATGTCCTCGGGCAATTGAAAGAACCGGAACAGTTCATCGCCAAGATCCGGGAGCTTTATGCTCAACCGGAGGCGGAAAGTTACGATATCCTTGAATTCAAAGATGGAAAAATCTTCGAGCGTTATTCCAAGCCGCAACAGATCGAGAAGGCCAGCGGACGCGTCTGGAGCTTCCGCGATATCACCGAGCGCCGGCGGAACGAGAAGGCGCTGCAGGAGCAAGCCATCCGAGACTCCCTCACCGGCCTCTACAACCGGCGCTACTTCGACCAGCGGGCCGAAGATGAAATTGCACGGGCGAACCGGGAGAAATATCTCGTCGCGATTTTAATGTGCGACCTCGATTTCTTTAAAGTGCTGAACGACACCTTGGGCCATCAGGTCGGCGATCGCATGTTGAAGGCGGTGGCGTTAAGCATCCTTGACTCCACACGCGGCATCGATTTAATCTTCCGTTGGGGAGGAGATGAGATCGTGGTGGTCCTTTCGAAAGCAACCCGTGACGGGGTTCTCACGGCGGCCAACCGGATCAGGGAGGGAATTCTCAAAATTGGGAATGAAGCGGATATTCCCCTCGACGTCAGCATCGGCATTTCCCTTTATCCCGAGCACGGCCGGACGGTCGACGAATTGATCAGCATGGCCGACCGCTCCCTCTACATCGCCAAAAAGGGGGGAGACAAGATCCACATCGGGGACAAAGAGTATGATCTGGATGAAAACGCGGTGACGACCGTCTTTCAACCGGTGATCGAGATCTCCTCCCATCGGATCATCGGGTATGAAGCGCTCAGCCGCGATCCTCAGGGGAAGCTCAGCATCGCCGAACTTTTCAAAAAGTATCAGGCGATCGGCCAATTGAGCGAGTTAAAACGGATCTGTTTTCAATTGCAGCTCAAGGCGGCGCAACGGCTCCGGCTGCAGCGCGTCTTCATCAATGTCGATTTCAACCTCCTCGATCAGGTCGGCCTGATTTCCAAACCCCCAGGCGTCGAAGTCATTTTGGAGATCTCCGAATCGGAGGCCCTCCATAATATCGACCAACGCCTGCAAATCGCTCGAAGCTGGAAAGAACAAGGATTTAAATTTGCCATGGATGATTTCGGAGCCGGTTTTGTCTCCCTTCCCTTTATCTCCCAGCTCGTTCCCGACTACATCAAAATCGACCGATCGGCCATCCTCCAAGCGGTCGAATCGAAGGTGTTCCGCCAGTTTCTCAAAGAGCTGGTCGGGGCGCTGCGGAATCATGAGCCCTCCGGAATCATTGCCGAGGGGATTGAAACCGAAGAGGAATTGAGCATCGTGCGGGAGATGGAGATTCATTTTGCGCAAGGCTTTCTGTTCGGAAAGCCGCAAGCAATCCTCTCCCCTCCTCCGCCGGAGGCCGTTCGATGACCGATCGAAACCTCCCCTCGTCCAACCGTCCCGCCTCGGAGACCCTCCGAAAAAAAATCATGGTCGAATTGGAAAGCCGGATGATGACCGCGCGCGATCTCTCGAAGCGCCTGCGCGCCACCGAGAAAGAGATCCTCGGACATCTGGAGCACGTGGCGAAGAGCGTGCGGCCGCCGAAGCGGCTGATCATCGCCCCTTCTTTTTGTAATCAATGTCAGTTCACCTTTTCCGATCGTCGAAAATTTTCAAGTCCCAGCCGATGCCCCCAATGCCGGCATGAAGGGATTTCCCCACCCGCCTTTCGAATTGAGGGGGCTAGAAAGGGGAGGGCCGATCCTACTTAAGGCTTGACCCCTCTCCGGTTCCATGGTATCCCTTTGAAACGATCCTGGAGGTAAGCGGTGGAAATCTTTATCGCCCGCCAGCCGATTTTCGACCGGCAACAGCAGGTCTACGCATACGAACTCCTCTTCCGGTCCAGCCTTGAAAATATTTTTAACCACCCCGATGTTGAACACGCCTCGAGCAAAGTCGCCCTCGACACCTTCTTTACCTTTGGAATCGATACCATCACGGGAGGGAAAAAGGCCTTCATCAACACCAGCCGTGGGATGCTCGTCAACGGCTACATCGCCCTTCTCCCCGGGAAATGGCGGTGGTTGAGATCTTGGAAACGGTCGAGCCCGATCGGGAGGTCATCGCCGCCTGCCGAAAATTGAAGCAAGCGGGATACCTGATCGCCCTCGACGACTTCATTGACGAGGAGCGATACAAGCCGCTGGTGGAGATAGCCGATATTCTCAAGATCGACTTCTTGACGACGAAGAAAGATGAGCAGAAGCGGCTGATCGAACGATATGCTCCCCGGGGGATCCGCCTTGCGGCGGAAAAGGTGGAAACACGCGAGACGCTTCAAGAAGCGATGGAGATGGGATACAGCTATTTCCAAGGCTTTTTCTTCAGCAAGCCCACCATTATTTCAGGAAGGAGATTCCCGGCTTCAAAGTCAATTACCTTCGAATCCTCCAGGAAATCCATCGGCCCGACCTCGATTACGAAAAGGTCGAAGAGATCATGAAGATGGAGATGTCGCTCTCATACAAACTTCTACGTTATATCAACTCCGCCTTTTTCGGCTGGCGGGTCGAAATTCGCTCGATCAAACATGCGCTCGTCATGTTGGGCGAGAGCGATTTCAAGCGTTGGGCTTCGTTCATCTCCCTCTCGAGTATGGCGAAAGACAAACCGAACGAGTTGGTCTTTCAAGCGATCTTGAGGGGAAGATACATGGAGGAGCTGGCGCCGATGGTCCGCCTCTCCGAACGCGCACAGGATCTCTTTCTGATGGGAATGTTCTCCTTGATCGATGCCATCGTCGACCGGCCGCTTCTCGACATCCTCGTCGAGATGCCGATCGCCGAAGATATCAAGACCGCCCTGATGGGAGAAAAAGGGCCGCTGGGCGACATTTATGAATTGATGCGCTCCTACGAACAGGGAGAATGGAATCGATTCTCGGAGTTGGCCGCCCGGAAAAAGATCGATGAAGAAAAAATCCCCCCGCTCTATCGAAAGGCATTGGAGTGGGCCAGCGAGAGCTTTTCAGCCGCGCAGACAGTCGGCTGACCCAAGAGAAAAAGGACATGTCTAGCTGGTATCGGATGATCTCTTTATCCCTTCTGCTTTCGATGCTCTTCGTCACGGCGACGCCCCCCTCCCTTCTCGCTGCGCGGCCACAAACGAAAATCAAGAAAGGGGTCTTCCTCGTCGCCGATCTCCGGCTGCTCGATCCGAATTTTTCCAAGACGGTCGTGCTGATCACGCAGCACGGACCGGGAGGGAGCGTCGGGGTGGTCATCAACCGGCCGACACGGACGCCGCTCTCACGCGCCTTTCCCAAGATCGAGAAATTTGAAAAACGGCCTGACACCCTTTTTATCGGAGGACCCGTTCAGCGGGAGGTGACGATCCTCCTTTTGCGGACGGAGAAGCCGCCCGAAGCGGCCGTTCCGGTTTTTGAAAAAGTCTATGTCGCCCCCCCGGTTGAAACACTCACCGACCTCCTCTCGCACGACGATTCTAAAGATCCTTTTCGAGTTTATTCCGGCTATGCCGGCTGGGCGCCGGGTCAGCTTCAAGGCGAAATCGATCGCGGCGACTGGCGGGTCCTCCCGGGAGATGCCGATCTCCTCTTCCAGGAGGAGACCGGCTCGATCTGGGAGGAGATGTTCCGGCGCTCTTCCCAGCAGTTAGTCGAGGCCTGCCGGGGCGACGTATCCGTCCTAATCGTCTCCCCGGCCCTGTCATCGGATTAGCGCCCTCCGCTCGTCGTTCGGGTGATCACCCCCAGATGTCCCGCCGCCCAGCCGAAGAAAGCATCCACAAACGAAACCCGGTGAAGCCGGTTTGTGGTGTTGCCGTTCTGCTTTACCCAGGTCGTCCCGCCGTCTGCGCTATGGAGAATGAGACCGCCCGTGCCGACGATCCAGACATGCTGCGGATCGGGGAAGGCCAATCCCCAGAGCGAGATGTTTCCGGCCCCGGTGTTCGTCACCTGTCTCCAGGTCGCCCCATGATCGGTCGTCCGAAGGATCGCCCCGATCTCGCCGACCGCCCAGCCAAGATTGCCGATCAGATGAAGATCGTGGTACCGGCCGCTCCCGCCGAGGCCGCCGAACTCCGGCAGCTCGTTTTGATAAATCCAGGTCGCCCCCCCATCGTTCGAGTGAACGATCACCCGGTTCCAACCGGGACAGCCGTTCCCGTCGTCCATCCCGCCCGAAATCCAGATTTCATTCGTGCTCACCACATCGAGACCGAACCAATGAGGGGTGTACGCGATCCGTGGCGGACAGGGAACCGGCAGCGGCCAGTCCTGCCGGAGGAACGTCCAGGTCGTCCCGCCGTTGGTCGTCCTAAAGATGTAGCCGTATCGGCCAACAACCCAGCCGTTCGACGCATCGGCAAAGCGGACGCGGCGCATATACGGCCCTTTTTTCTTCAGACAGGTCCCGGCCGCGTCGAATGCTTCACAGTAGTTCGTCGGCGTGGTATATGCGCGGTTGAGGTGCTGCTCCCGCCAGGTCGCCCCGCCATCGGTGGTCCCGAGGATCAACTCCGGCCAGCCGGCGGCCCAGCCGACTTGGCTATTGACGAAGAAAACATCATACACATCGGGAAGGATCTCCGGCGGGGTACTCTTCCAGACGATGTTCGTCTGCTTCGTCCAGCTCTTCCCGCCGTCGGTTGTCTTGAAGATTCCCAGGTCCATGCCGGTGACCCAGCCGATGTTTCGATCGACGAAGTGGACCCCCTTTAAATCACCGGGCACTCTTGAAGCGGTCCACCCTGTTCCGGCGGCCGGATTGACCGTAATCGTTCCGCTGGCCGTCCCCCGCCCCCCATGGTGTCGGTCACGATCAATGTGACCGTATAGCTGCCGGTGTTCTGATAGGTATGACCGGTCGTCACGCCGCTCCCGGTGGTCCCATCGCCGAAATTCCAAGAGAAAGTCGCGATCGAGCCATCCGGATCGGACGACGCCGACGCATCACAAGTCGTCGTCAGCGGCCCGGTACCGCTGCTCGGGGTGCAGGTGAATCGGGCGACCGGGCTCTGATTGCCGCCGCCTCCGAGCCCCATCACGCGGAACTGGTCGTATTTCACCCCGGCATTATAATTGGAGATCCCCGGCTGGCCCGAAAAGAGCTGGCCGGTGGAATTGTCGGCGTACGTGAAGAGAAGCGCATCCTGAAATGAGACCTCCAGGTTCGTTGGGTTCGCGCCGCTCACCTTTAGTTTGAGTTTGTAAGGGGTCCCCGCCACGATCCCGCCAGGCGCAGCGATCGACCTAAGGAGCGTCCAGGCGCCGGCGTTTCGGCGGTAGAGATTGACGGTGCCTTGGGTGCTGATCTGGAGACTGTAGTTGTCGCTGTTGACCGCGGTGCTCTGTCCCCGCGCGGCGATCCCGGAGTAGAAACTCCCCGCCGGAACAATCAAAATCGACTCAACGGCATAATCGGAGGTGCCGATCGACGTCGTTACCCCCGCCCAGTTGGCCGAGCCGCCCGAAACGGCCATCGTCCCATCGGTCGAGAAGCTTCCCCCGTCGAGCCGCCAGTTCGTCCCCAGGGTGCTTCCGGTCCGGTTGAAGTTGTCTTCGAAGAGGATCGTCTCTCCTCCCCCCTCCCGTGGATTGGACCGAGATCGTCCTCGTCGTGCTGTTCTGGGCGCCGCCGTTGTCGGTTACCGTCAGTGTGGCTGTGAAAGTTCCGGCGGTCTGATAAGTATGCCCGGTCGTCACCCCGCTCCCGGTGGTTCCATCCCCGAAATTCCAGGAGAAGTTCGCGATCGAGCCATCCGGATCGGAAGAAGCCGAGGCATTAAAGGAAACAGCTAACGGCGCACTCCCCGAGGTGGGGCCGGCCGAAAAAGAGGCGACCGGCGGCTGATTGCCGGTCGGAGGGGTCAATGAAGAAACGACGAAATGATCATATCTCACGCCACTGTTATAGTTCTGAATTCCGGGAGCGCCGTTCAGAATGCGGTTTGCGGCACTGTCGCTGTAGGAAAAAAGAAGGGCTCCCTGGAAAAGAATTTCCAGTTGAACGGGATTGCTTCCGGAGACTTTCATCGCCAATAGGTAAGCGGTTCCCGCCACGATTCCCCCCGGGGCCGCCCCCCTCTCAGGAAGGTCCAGGTCCCGGCGTTCCGGCGATAAAGGTTTACCTTCTGACTGACGGCATCGATTTGGACGGCGTAGAGATCCTTGTAGAAGAAAGCGGCATCTCCGCGGGCCACCAGACCGGTATAGTTGCTCCCGGCCGGCGGCGTAATCCGCGCCTCGACCTGGTAGTCGTCGGTTCCGATGGCGGCGGTCACCTTCGCCCAGTTCTGGGCCGACTGGGAGACCGCCTGCGTCCCATCGGTCGAAAAGCTTCCGACGACGGCAGACCAATTCGGTCCCAGATTGCTTCCGGCCCGGTTGAAGTCATCCGAGAAAAGCGGCGTCTGCGCACCCGCCGCGGCCACCCACCCCAGCATCAAAAAAAAGAGAAAAACCGCACCAGCGCCGTTTCATTCCGAGTCTCCCTACAGTAAGGTTTGAATTCGCAAAATCTTGTCAAAAGGTTGCAAGCGCTTACCCGCGCATCCGATCGTTGAAATAGGCGGTCCACCGCCTCTCTTACCGAATCGCGCCGTGAAGAGCCCATCATTCGAATCCGACGATCATCCCGAAGGAGGCTTTGAGCAATTTCCGTACCGCTTCCGGCAAGGGATGCCGGAGTGAAAGGCCGGCATCCTTCGCCGCAATCTCTCAATATTTATTGCTTCCAGCGGGAACTCTGTGTTATATAAGAATTTTCCTATTTTGCCGAGGGGAGCAAGCTCCTTGAAAAAGCGATCAACAACTTCATCGTGGATGAAAGAGGGCGACCGGTATTTGATGTCGACCTATGCCCGCTTTCCACTCGTTTCAAAGCAGGGGAAAGGGGCGACGGTCGTCGATGTCGATGGAAATCGCTATCTCGATTTCGTCAGCGGGATTGCGGTCGACAGTCTCGGCCATTGCGATCCCCGCCTGGTGAAGGCGATTCAAAAGCAGGCGGCGCAGCTTCTCCACGTCTCAAACCTCTACTACAACCTCCCGCAGATCGAACTGGCCAAGTTCCTCGTCACCCATTCGTTTGCCGACAAGGTCTTCTTCTGCAACAGCGGCGCGGAGGCGAATGAAGCGGCGATCAAGCTCGCCCGAAAGTTCGCCAAAGAAAAGCGCGACCCTTCCCGATTCGAGATCATCGCGGCGCAAGGCGCCTTCCATGGGAGGACGCTTGCCACGGTGACCGCCACCGGGCAGGAAAAATATCAGAAAGGGTTCGATCCGCTCCTCCCCGGCTTTCGGCATGTCCCCTACGGAGATCCGGAGGCGATAGAGAAGGCGGTCACGCCGCAAACCGCCGCCATCCTCCTCGAACCGATCCAGGGAGAGGGGGGGTTCGGGTCCCGCCGAAAGGATATCTCGCGAAAGTCCGAGAGATTTGCGACCGGCACCGCCTTCTACTGATCCTCGATGAAGTCCAGACCGGCATCGGGCGGACCGGACGGCTTTTTGCGTATGAATACGAAGGGATCGCCCCCGACATCATGACCCTGGCGAAAGGTCTCGGCGGGGGGTTCCGATCGGGGCGATGCTGGCGAGCGCGGAAGTCGCCGCGTCATTCACCCCCGGAAGCCACGCCTCGACCTTCGGTGGAAACCCATTGGTCTGCGCCGCGGGAGTCGCCGTGATCAAACAGGTGGCGCAGGGGGCCTTTCTCAAAGGGGTCCGAGACAAAGGGGCTTATCTGATGAAGAAGCTCGCCCAGCTTCAGCGGAAGACGCCGGTCGTCAAAGAAGTCCGGGGGGTGGGGCTCATTGTCGCCGTCGATCTGACGATTCCGACCATCGATGTCATCAACAAAGCGATGGCGCAAGGACTTCTCCTCAACAGAACCTCCGATCAGACCCTCCGGTTCGTTCCCCCCTTGACCATTCGCCGGACCGAGATCGATCGGATGATTGCTTTGCTGACCGACATTCTCACGGAGCTTTCCCATGCCGAAGCGTGATCTCTTAAGCCTTGCCTCCCTCTCGGTCGAGCAGATCGAGTGGCTCCTCCGACGGGCGCAGTATTATAAAAATCGTTCGCGCGCGTCGAAGGAATCGCTCCCTTTGGTGGGGCGGTCGGTCGGACTTCTCTTTGAGAAATCATCGACGCGCACCCGGGTCTCCTTCGAAGTCGCGGTCACGCGGCTCGGGGGGCACCCGATCTTCCTCTCGTTCGACGATATTCAGATCAAGCGGGGCGAGACGATCGGCGATACGGCGCGGGTTCTCTCCGGCTATCTCGACGGCCTGGTCATCCGGACCTATGAGCAGGAGAAGCTCGAAGATTGGGCCCGAAACGCGTCGATCCCGGTCATTAATGGGTTGACCGACCTTCACCATCCCTGCCAGATCCTCTCCGATCTCCTCACCATCCTTGAAAAGCGGGGGAAGTTGAAGGGGCTCAAGCTCGCCTACATCGGCGACGGCAACAACATCGCCCACTCCTTGATGGAGGGAGGAGCGAAGGTGGGAATGAAGGTCGTGATCGCTTGCCCGAAAAAGTTCCTGCCGCATCACAACATCGTGAAGGAAACAGAGGAGGTCGCTCGAAAGAACGGCGGGAACGTTGAGGTCATTCATGATCCGGTAAAGGCCGCCGAGGGGGCCGACATCCTCTACACCGACGTGTGGGTATCGATGGGCCAGGAAAAGGAAAAACAGGCGCGGGTCAGAACGTTCAAGCCATACCAGATCAACCAGAAACTGGTGGCCCAGGCAAAGCCCGACGTCCTGGTGATGCATTGTCTCCCCGCCCATCGCGGAGAAGAGATCACCGCCGAGGTGATGGAAGGGCCGCACTCGGTCATCTTCGATCAGGCCGACAACCGCCTCCCGATGCAGGAGGCGATTTTAGAGCGGTGGGTCGGATAATAGAAAGTTGAGTGATTCGTTTTAGGAAAGGGACGATGGAGAAGAAAATAAAGAAAGTCGTGCTGGCTTACTCGGGAGGGCTGGATACCTCCGTCATCATCCGATGGTTGATCGAGCGGTATCAGTGTGAGGTGATTGCCTTCTGCGCCGATGTCGGCCAGGGGGAAGAGCTCGCCGCCGTCGCCGAGAAGGCGAAGAAAACCGGGGCGAGCAAGGTCGTCATCACCGATCTAAAGGAGATCTTCGCAAAAGAATATCTCTTCCCGATGCTCCGGGCCAACGCCGTTTATGAGGGATCGTATCTCCTCGGAACTTCCATTGCCCGCCCGCTGATCGCCAAGGGGCAGATGGAGGTCGCCAAAAAAGAAAAAGCCGATGCGGTCTCCCACGGCGCAACCGGAAAAGGGAACGACCAGGTTCGCTTTGAGCTGACCTACCTTTCGATCGACCCTTCGATCCAAATCATCGCCCCCTGGCGCGACTGGGAATTCAAATCGCGCTCGGAGCTGATCGCCTACTCCCACCAGCATGGGATTCCGGTGACGGCGACGCTGGAGAAGCCGTACAGCATCGATCGTAACCTCTTCCATGTCAGCTACGAAGGGGGGATTTTGGAAGATCCTTGGGCGGAGCCGCCGGAGTCGATGTTTACCTTCACGACCTCCCCCCAGAAGGCGCCGGATGAACCGCGCTATCTTGAAATCGGGTTCGTCGACGGCAATCCGGTCAGCATCGACGGGAAAAAATACTCCCCCGCGAAGCTGATCGGCGAGCTGAACCGGATCGGCGGCGAACATGGCGTGGGGCGGGTCGATCTGGTTGAGAATAGATATGTCGGAATCAAATCGCGCGGGGTTTATGAAACTCCCGGCGGGACCCTTCTCCATGCGGCGCATCGGGCGATCGAATCGCTCACCCTCGACCGGGAAGTGCTTCATCTGCGCGACAGCCTCATCCCGCAGTATGCCCGGCTGGTCTACTACGGCTACTGGTTCTCCCCGGAGCGGGAACTCCTCCAAGGGCTCATTGACAAGGCGCAGGAAGGGGTCACCGGGACAGCAAGGCTGAAGCTTTATAGAGGAAGCGTGACGCTCGCCGGACGGAAATCGCCCCGCTCCCTCTACCGCCAGGAGATCTCGACGTTCGAGAAAGACACCGTCTACATTCCTAAAGACGCCGAAGGCTTCATCCGCCTCAACGCCCTCCGGCTGAAGCTGATGGCAATGGGTCGAAAAGGATCGAAAAACCCGCATGGCAAGAAAAAGTAAAAAACAGGGGCTGGGGGCCGGGGGCCGGAGGCCAGGGAAGAGACAAGGCTAGAAAATCCCTCCCTGACAAGGGGGGGCAAGGGGGGTGACACCCGTCCCCCGCCCCCCAGCCCCTGTCTTCACGAAAGCCTGGGAAGGGCGGTTTACCGAGGCGACCGATCCGGAGGTGGAACGGTTTACCTCGTCGTTCTCGTTCGACCGGCGTCTCTACCGGTATGACATTCAGGGGAGCATCGCCCATACGGAAGCGCTCGGCCGGGCCGGACTGCTCACCGAGGGGGAGCGGGACACCCTGATTCGCGGCCTTAAAGAAATCGAAGCGGAGATCGCGGCGGAGGGGGATCGACTCCAGGCCGCCGCGGCCGATGAAGATATCCATATGCACATCGAGCGGCGGCTGGTGGAAAAGGTCGGCGAGGTTGGGGGAAACTTCACACCGGCCGGAGCCGAAACGACCAAATCGCCCTCGACCTTCGGCTTTATCTTCGGGAGGAGACCCGAGCGCTGCTCGAATTGATCCGGTCCGTTCAACGCGCCCTGGTCGACGCAGGCCGAGTCCCACATCGGCACGGTCCTCCCCGGCTACACCCACTTGCAGCGGGCCCAGCCGATTTCGCTGGCGCACCAGCTGCTTGCCTATTATGAGATGTTGGAGCGGGACCGAGGCCGGTTGACCGACTGTCTGAAGCGGATCGACCAGATGCCGCTCGGCGCCGGGGCCCTCGCGGGGAACAGCTTCGGGATCAATCGGGAGGTCGTTGCGCGAGCGCTCGGATTCTCCGAGGTCACCGCCAACAGCCTCGATACGGTGAGCGATCGCGATTTTATCGTCGAATTTCTCTCGGCGGCGTCGATCTTAATGATGCACCTCTCCCGATGGGCGGAAGATTGGATCCTCTGGGCCTCTTCCGAATTCCGATTCATCGATCTCCCCGACCGGTTCTGCACCGGGAGCGGCGATGATGCCGCAGAAGAAAAATCCCGACGTGCTGGAACTGATTCGGGGAAAAACCGGACGGGTCAACGGGTCGCTCCTGGCCCTGCTGACCCTGCTGAAGGGTCTCCCGCTCGCCTACAACCAGGATCATCAGGAAGACAAGGAGCCGCTCTTTAACACGGTCGACACGGTGCAAAAGCGCCTCGTGCGCGCCTACTGGCCGACATGGTGCCGGCAGGTCACTTTCAGAACCCAGGAGCGGATGCTGGAGGCGCCCCAGCTGAGGGGTTTCGCCTCCGCCACCGATCTCGCCGATTACCTCGTTCCCAAGGGGCTCCCCTTCCGGCAGGCGCACAAGGTCGCCGGGAAGATCGTCCGCCGGAGCCTGGAAGAGGGCAGGCCGATGGAAGGGTGGACCTTGGCCGAGCTTCAGACTTTTTCTCCCCTCTTCGCGGGGGATGTTTTCGAATGCTTTTCGTTGACCGGCTCTTTGCAACGAAAGGGGGGGTCGGCGGGACCGCTCCCCAATCGATCGAAGCCGAAATCCGAAAGATAAAACGAAAGCTGAAAGAGTAACAAAAAACCGGTAAAACTCCAGAAAAAGAGGAATTGAACCGTGATTCGAAAGCCGTTATACTACATTTTGGTCTTTTTTTTATGCTTTCTATTTCTATCGGCTTGTGGTAGAAAGGGGAATCCCGTTGCGCCGGATGAAGAACCCGGCCAAGATCGATCGACCCCTAAGAACAACCCGGAATCCAGCCCCTCATAATCCACCTGTGTTTGACTGAAGCGAGACGCAAGGAGGTACCATGCAGCTGATACAGCTCGGAAAAGCCGCGAATAAAAGGCCGGTTGCGAAGCAGCGGAAGAAGATTTTATTTATCGAACCCTATCCGGAAAACAACATCTATCGGATGGCCCCCAGAGAGCGCCAGGTCCTCTGGTTTCCGAAGCTGAGCCTCCCGAGTCTGGCCGCCTATACTCCCTCCCATTGGGACATTCAAATCGTCGACGAGAGCGTGGATGTCATCGATTATAACGTCCAGGTCGATCTGGTCGGCATCTCGGCGATGACCTGTTATGCCCCGCGCGCATATGAGATCTCCAAGCGCTTCCGAGCCAGAGGGATCACCGTCGTCCTCGGAGGGGTGCATCCCAGCTATATGCCGGAGGAAGCGGCCCGATATGCCGACAGCGTCGTCATCGGCGAGGCCGAGGATCTCTGGCCGAAACTCCTTCAAGACTTCGAGGAGGGAAAGCTTCAAAAGTTTTATCGAATGGAAAGTTTTCCGGCGATGGAAGGGTATCGCCAAACCCGGCTGGAGTTGCTAAAACAAGACGCCTACATGACCGGCCAGTGCTTGATGACAACCCGCGGCTGCCACTTTGAATGCGAATTCTGCTCGGTTTCTCCCTTCAACGGGAAAACCACCCGCCGGCGGCCGGTTCCCGAAGTGATTGCCGAGATGCAGCGGGTCAAGGAATGGCGGCAGAGCAAGATCGTCGATAAAATGCTGAAGGGACCGATCTTCGAGCGTTTTAAAACCTCGATCCGATTCTACTCCGGGATTGAGGACGGAACCTTCTTCGCCTTCGTCGACGATCTCCATAATTCGAACCGGACTTACTGCAAGGAGCTCTGGACGGCGCTGAAGGCGCTCGACATCAAGTGGGGGGCGCAATGTACCCTCTTTCTCGGAGACGAGCCCGACATGGTGAAGCTCGCCGCCGACTCGGGTTGTGTTGCGATGTTCGTCGGAATGGAATCGATTTTCGAAGAAAGCATCGACGAGACGAACAAGCCGTTCAACCGGGTCGAGCAGTACGAGCGGCAGATCAAATGTTTTCACGACAATGGGATCATGCTCAATCCGGGGGTGATCTTCGGGTTCGATCATGACGACGATACGGTCTTCGAGAAAACGGTCGACTTCCTCATCCAAAACAATATGGAGCTTGCTTACTTCAATATTCTGACGCCGCTTCCGGGAACCCCCCTCTTCGACCGGATGAAGGCCGAGGGGAGAATCCTTCACAACGAGTGGGAAAAATACGACGGAAAACATGTTGTCTTCAAACCGAAACGGATGTCGGTGGAGACCCTTCAAGAAGGATTTTATTGGGCCAATCATCGGTTTTACTCGCACGACTCGATCATGCGGCGTCTCTTCTACACCAACCAGCGGCTGCTCGCGCGGTGGATGATGAACATGGCCTTCCGGAGCATCATCAAGCGGACCGCCCCGAAGGGAAGCATCTCCCCCCTCTCGCAGGTGATCCAGAACCTGCAGACGAAGCTGCCGAGTGTTGAGACCGAGAACCTGATCCCCAACGCCTTAAACTCGCTGCGGGAAAAGGTCCAGGAAGTATCCGGTCAGGTCTCCGGCCGGATCGACCGCTTTCTCCAGATCCGGGCTCAAAAAACGGAAAGGCTCCGCGAGCTTCGGGTCAATCTGGAAGGGACGCTCGATCGGTTGAATGCAAAGGAACTGAAGAAGCGAATCCTTCAGGCGACGGAGCGGGCGAAGGTCGATATCGTTCTCAATTTCGAACACCTGCAACATGCGACGCCGGCCGCCTTTTCGACCCTGGCCGATCCCCAGTTTCTTGCGAAGATCGCCGCCGCCGCCAATGTGAAGTTCATGAACCTGAAGAAGTCTTTCCAGCAGTCGGTCGACCCGGCGCTGCTTGCACTCGACATGGAAATGTAGGAACACCGAATTTTAGGAGTTTGAATCATGCACGATTTTCGTTTCAAGAAGGGAAAGCTCTACTGCGAAGATGTTTCGATCGAGGCGCTGGCCGAGAAGGTCGGCACCCCGCTCTATGTCTACAGCCACAACACGTTGCGCCGGCACTTCCTCGCGTACCAGAAGGCCTTTGCCAAGGTTCCGCACTTAATCGCCTTTGCAATGAAAGCCAATGCCAACCTCGCCGTCCTTCGCCTTTTCGCCAAAGAAGGGGGCGGGATCGATATCGTCTCGGAAGGGGAGCTTCACCGGGCCCTGGCCGCCGGGGTCGATCCGAAAAAGATGGTCTTCGCCGGTGTCGGCAAAACCCGCAAGGAGATGGCGGCCGCGCTGCGCGCCGGAATCTTGATGTTCAATGTCGAATCGGCGCAGGAACTGACCGCTCTGGACGAAGTCGCCAAATCGCTGGGAACCAAAGCGCCGGTGGCGCTGCGGGTCAATCCCGACATTAATCCGAAGACCCACCCCTATATCTCCACCGGGTTGAAGAAGAGCAAGTTCGGGATCGAGATCACCCGGGCGGTCGAGCAATATCAGCTCGCTTCGCGCCTTTCGAATATCGAGGTGGTCGGCATTCACTCCCACATCGGCTCGCAGCTGACGCAGATCAAACCGTTCGTCGATGCCCTTAAGCGGATTTCAAAATTAATCGAAGAGCTGCGCGGGCGCGGTATGGAGATCAAATACTGGGACATCGGCGGCGGGCTCGGGATCACCTACGATGCCGAAAAGCCCCCCTCCCGAAAGAGCTCGCCGCGGCGATCCTTCCCCTGCTGAAAGAGAGCGGCTGCACCATTATTTTGGAGCCGGGCCGCTCACTGGTCGGGAATGCCGGGGCGCTGATCACCCGGGTGATTTATACGAAAGAGGGGGAGACCAAAAACTTTGTCATTGTCGACGCCGGAATGAACGACCTGATTCGTCCAAGCCTCTACGAGGCCTATCATGAGATCGTGCCGGTCGTGAAGAAAAAACGCCGAAATGCCACGGTCGATGTGGTCGGGCCCATCTGCGAGTCGGGCGACTTCCTGGCGCAGGAGAGAACCCTCCCGCAGGTCGCGCCGGAGGAGCTCCTGGCGGTCTTGAGCGCGGGGGCGTACGGCTTCGCGATGGCGTCGAATTACAACGCCCGGCCCCGATCGGCCGAGGTCCTTGTACACGGCGACAAATATGCTACAATACGCGAACGCGAAAGCATGGACGATTTGATCCGCGGCGAGCGGATCCCGGAGTTTTTAGATTTTGGGCAGTCATAACAATCCCTCCCACCCCTCGGAAGGGACTCTTCCCCTGGAAAGCAAGACCGCAACCACACGGAAGCCCCGGAAACAGGGGAGAGGCTTTTTCCTGACCCTCCTCATCGTAAGCGGGGTGGTGATCGTTTTTCTGACCGTGCTGGCGGTCAAGGGACGTGAAATTCATAATTTCACGTTCAAGAAGTTCGTCATCAATAAGGCGCTGGTGGCGCTGCTCCCCTCGGAGTATACGCTGGAAGAGGCGGAGCATGTTCGCGAAACGGTCTACCGGTTTTATGACAATGCCAAGGCCGAGCAGATCAGCGACGCCGATCTGCTGGAAGTCAGCAACCGGATCCAGACGATCATGACCGACGACCAAATCACGGACGAAGAAGCGAAGGGGTTGTTGGCGCTGATCGGAGAGAAGAAGGCCAAACCGGGTTCCACCGATTAAACGTAGGGGCGAATCTTGTATTCGCCCCCTGGGCGATCACAAGGATCGCCCCCTACAAATATAGAGACCAAACCAATGAAACCGATTCCTTTCTGGAAAATCAGCGGCAGCGGGAACGACTTTATCGTGATCGATCATCGGACCCCCTTGATCGATCCGAAGGAGATGAAACATTTCGTTTCCCGGGTCTGCCGCCGGGGCCTCTCGGTCGGCGCCGACGGGGTCATCCTGATCGAGCCGTCGACAAAGGCCGATTACAAATGGCACTACCTCAACGCCGACGGCGGGGAGGTGGAGATGTGCGGCAACGGCAGCCGCTGTGTTGCGCGGTTTGCTTATCTAAACAAAATCGCCTCGGCAAAGCATACGATCGATACCCTCGCCGGCATCGTCCAGGCCGAAGTGATCGGCGACCGTGTCCGCGTCCGGCTCCCCGATCCGACCGACCTGCGGCTGGATCTGAAGATTGAGATCGACGGGAAAAGTTATACCGGCCACTTCGCGAACACCGGCGTGCCGCATGTCGTCTACTTTGTGGATGATGTGGATGCGGTCGATGTGATCGGCTTGGGCCGCGCGACCCGCCATCATTCTCTCTTCGCGCCGCGCGGCACCAACGCCAATTTCATCAGCGTGACCGACCGGCAGAATCTGAAGATCCGGACCTACGAACGGGGGGTGGAAGACGAGACCCTTGCCTGCGGGACCGGGGCGATTGCGGCCGCGCTTATCACGACCGCCCTCCAAAAAACAGCCTCCCCCGTTTCCCTCCTGACGCGAGGCGGAATCCGCTTGGGGGTCGATTTCACCCAGGAAGGCCGGACGTTTAAAAACATTACCCTTGAAGGAGACGCGCGGATCGTCTACAAGGGAGAAATTTTGGAAGAAGCACTTTTATAAAGATTAAAACGAGGTATCCCATGTTTCACGGCTCCATCGTCGCCATCGTGACCCCCTTTAAAAAAGGGAAGGTCGATGAAAAAACATTCGGCGAGTTGATCGATTTTCATCTCCGTTCGGGGACACACGGGATCGTCCCGTGCGGGACGACGGGGGAATCGGCCACCCTCTCCCACGAGGAACACAAACGGGTCGTGGAGCTGGCGGTAAAGATGGCCGGCGGGCGGATTCCGGTGATCGCCGGGACCGGATCGAACAGCACCGAAGAGGCGATCGCTTTCACCCGGCACGCCAAAGCGGCCGGCGCCGCCGGCGCTCTTCTGATCACCCCCTACTACAATAAGCCGACCCAGGAAGGGCTTTATCAACATTATAAAGCCGTTGCAAAGGCGGTCGATCTCCCCTTGGTCCTCTACAACATTCCGGGACGAACGGGGGTCAACATGCTCCCGGCGACCGTGGCCCGGCTGATGGAATTCGACAACATCATCGGGATCAAAGAGGGAACCGGCTCGCTTCAACAGATCAGTGATCTCGTCCAACTTTGCGGCGAGCGACTCGTGATCCTCTCGGGGGATGATTTCACCGCGCTGCCGACGATGGCGGTCGGCGGCAAGGGGGTCATTTCCGTCACGGCCAACATCGCCCCCGCAGACATGGCCCAGATGATCGAAGCCGCCGCGCGGGGCGATTACGGCCGGGCGAGAAAGTTACATGACCAACTCTACCCGCTGCACCAGGTGATGTTTGTCGAAACAAACCCGATCCCCGTCAAAGCCGCCCTGGCCTTGATGGGAAAATGCGCCGACGAGGTCCGTCTTCCCCTCTGGCACATGTCGGACGAAAACCTCAAGAAACTGAAAGCGGCGCTGAAGCGGTACGGACTTCTTAAGAAGATCTGAACCTTGTCCCCTACAATAAGGAGGGAGATGAAACTCATCATTTCGGGTGCGGCGGGTCGAATGGGTCGGGCCATTCTCGATACTCTTTATCACGAAGAAGATCTGGAACTCGGCGCGGCGCTGGAAAAGAAAGGCCACCCGGCGATTGGGAGAGATGCAGGGGAGCTGATCGGCGTCGGGAAATGGAAGGTTTCCATCACGGACCAGATGAAGAAGGCGATTCCGGCGGGAGAGGCGGTCATCGACTTCACGTCGCCCCAAAACACCCTGGCCATCCTGCAAGAAGCGATGTCCAAGGGAAAACCGATGGTGATCGGGACAACCGGTTTCTTGAGCGACGAAGAGAAAAAATCGCAAAGGCCGCCGAAAAAATTCCGATCGTCCTCTCTCCGAATATGAGCGTCGGCGTCAATCTTCTCTTTAAACTGCTCGCGGAAGCGGCGGAAGCGCTGGGCGAGGCGTACGACATCGAGATCGTCGAAATGCATCACCGGCAGAAAAGAGACGCCCCGAGCGGAACCGCCCTTCGGATGGGAGACGTATTGGCCCGCGCGCGGAAAAACCCCTCTCTCAGGTCGGCCGCTTCTCCCGGCAGGGGAACATCGGCCCGCGTCCCAGCGGCGAGATCGGCATTCAAACGCTGCGCGGCGGAGATGTGGTCGGAGACCATACCGTCATTTTCGCCGGCCCCGGAGAACGGATCGAGATGACCCATCGGGCCCACAGCCGAAATAATTTCGCGAGGGGCGCGCTGCTGGCCGCCCGCTGGGTGGCCCAACAACCCCCCGGACTTTACGACATGATGGACGTGTTGAATCTGAAGAACAGGAGCTAGGATCATTGTGAGCAAAATCGACGTACAGATGGCAGAGCGGATCAAACATCTTCCCCCATATCTTTTCGCGGCAATCGACAAGATGAAACAAGAGGCGATCCGCCAGGGGAAAGATATCATCAACCTCGGGATCGGCGACCCGGATTTACCGACCCCCGCCCCGATCATCCATCGCCTTCAAAAGGCGGCGGAGGACCCGCGGAACCACCAATACCCCTCTTATGAAGGAATGCTCCCCTTCCGCAAAGCCGTTTCCAACTGGTACAAGCGGCGTTTTAATGTCACCCTCGATCCCGAGAGCGAAGTGTTGACCCTGATCGGATCGAAGGAAGGGATCGGCCATTTCCCGCTCGCCTTCATCAACCCGGGCGATGTCGCCCTGATGACGAGCCCCGGCTATCCGGTCTATCATGCCGGAACCTTATTTGCCGGCGGGAAGTCCTATTTTATCCCGTTGAAAGCCGAACGGGGATTTCTTCCCGACCTGGCCTCCATTCCGACCGAGGTGGCCAAGGCGGCCAAGATTCTCTTTATCAACTCGCCGAATAACCCCACCGCCGCGACCGCCGATCGGGGGTTCTTTAGCGCCGTCGTCGAGTTTGCCAAGCGCTACAACATTATCGTCGCCCACGACGCCGCCTATTCCGAAATGTTCTACGACGGAAATCGTCCCCCCAGCTTCCTGGAGGTCGAGGGGGCCAAGGAGGTCGGCGTGGAATTCCACTCCCTCTCGAAGACCTACAATATGACCGGCTGGCGGATCGGGTTCGTCGTCGGAAACCGGGAGGTTCTGGCCGGGCTGGGAAAGATCAAGAGCAACCTCGATTCCGGCGTCTTCCAGGCGGTTCAAGAAGCGGGAATCGCCGCGTTGGAGATGGAAGAGGGCGTTGTCGATACGATTCGCAAAATTTATCAAGAGCGGCGGGACACCCTGATTCCAGGCCTTCAGAAGCTCGGCTTTAAGGTCACCCCGCCCCCCGCCAGCTTCTACGTCTGGATTCCAACCCCCGCGGGGGTCGCCTCCGCCGATTTCACCGCCCTGCTTCTATCGAAGACGGCGATCGTCACGACCCCCGGCAAGGGATTCGGCGATGCCGGAGAAGGTTATATCCGGATGACCCTCACCGTCGGGACGGAGCGGCTTGAAGAGGCGCTCGACCGGATGGAAAAATCGGGAATCCGTGGGTAAAAGGGAACCGGGGGCCAGGGGCCAGGTGTCAGGGAAAAAGAAACCCATTTTAAAACCGCTCCCCGACCTCCGACCTCTGACCCCCGCCTTTATCGGCATCGGTTCGAACCTCGGCGATCGGCTCGCCTCCTGCCGCGAGGCGGTCCGCCGGCTTGGATCAACGCCGGGCATTCGGATTAAGAAGATCTCCTCCCTTTACGAGACAGACCCGGTCGACTACCTCGAACAAGATCGATTTTACAATGCCGTCGTTGCGGTCGAGACCTCCCCTTTCCCCGGACGCTCTCTTGAAAGAGTGCCAGGAGATCGAACGGCAGTTAGGGAAAACAATTCTCATTCCCAAGGGACCCCGTACGATCGATCTCGACCTTCTTTTCTATCACGATCAGATCTTGAATGCCCCCGGACTTCAGATTCCTCACCCGGCCATTTCGAATCGCGCTTTTGTCCTGGTCCCCTTAACTGAAATCGCACCCGATTTCATCCACCCGGCACTTCATACCTCCGTCACGGAGACCCTCCGCCGTTTGAATGTAGAGACGTCCCGCCGGGACGTCTCTACAAAGATTGAAAGAATCGCCGCGCCGGGATGGGAGAAAATCCCCCTGGTGTCGAACGGACCGTCCTGAGATTCGCCCATTTATTTAAAAAACAGGCTGAGACAAGATGGGTTCAAATAGACTAATTGTGATCGAAGGGGCCATCGGGGTCGGGAAAACGACCCTTGCGCAGCTCCTGGCGCAGGAGCTGAAGGCCGACCTTCTTTTGGAAAAAGCGGAAGAGAATCCATTTCTTCCCCAGTTCTATGACGACCCGGAGAAGTGGGCCTTTCAGACCCAGCTTTTTTTCCTCCTCTCCCGGGCCCGCCAGCTGGAGGAACTCGTCCAACAGAGCCTCTATGCAGAAACGACCATCACCGACTACTTCTTCCCCAAAGACCGGATCTTCGCCTATATGAACTTGCGCGAAGAGGAGCTGGTCCTCTATGAGCAGATCTACAAGATCTTGAACCCCCATATTCCGAAGCCCGACCTGGTCATCTTTCTGCAAGCGCATACCGATGCGCTCATCGATCGGATTCAACAGCGAGGGAGGCCTTATGAGAAGGAGATCCGGCCGGAGTATCTCCGCGCCCTGAACGACGCGTACAACCGTTTTTTCTTCCATTATGATGAGAGCCCCCTCCTGGTGGTCGAAACCAGCGACATCGACTTTGTCCGGAATCGAGCCGATCTGACCGATCTGGTCACCCAAGTCAAACAGATGCGACGCGGCAAGGAATATTACCATCCGACACGTTAGGGAGATCGCCCTGTAGGGGCGACGCATGCGTCGCCCCTGATCATTCAAACGATGAGAACCCTCTCCAACATCAAAGCCGTTCAGAAAATCCTGGCGCCCTTACGCGGCAAGAAGCGGATCGGGTTTGTCCCGACGATGGGGGCTTTTCACGAAGGGCATTTGGCCCTCATGCGCCGGGCCAAACGCGAATGCGATCTCGTCGTCGTCTCCTTTTTGTGAATCCGCTTCAATTCGGACCCAAAGAGGACTTCGCCGCCTACCCTCGCTCGGTTCCTTCGGACCGGAAGATGGCTCAAGAGGCGGGGGTCGATCTCCTCTGGACACCGACCGCGGAGGAGATCTACCCCTCCCCCCTACCGGACTTTTGTCGATGTGGAAGAAATCACCCGGCGCTGGGAGGGAGCCGTTCGGCCGGGTCATTTCCGCGGCGTTGCGACCGTTGTCGCCAAACTCCTTCAGGTCGTCCAGCCCGACCGGGCCTATTTCGGCCAGAAGGACTACCAGCAGACCCGGGTCCTTCGTCAGATGGTGAAGGACCTTCATTTTCCCGTTTCGATTCGAATCCTTCCGACGGTCCGGGAAAAAGACGGCCTGGCAATGAGCTCCCGCAACCAGCGTCTCTCCCCCGCCGAGCGGGCGGCGGCGCCCATTTTATTTAGAGCCCTCAAACAGGCGGAGACGCGTGTCCGGCAGGGAATTCATGAAAGCCGGCCCCTTCTCCAAGAGGTGGCGGCGTTGATTCAATCCGAGCCGCTCGCCCAAATCGATTACATCGGCCTCTGCGATCCGGCGTCCCTGGAGCCGGTTGAGAAGATCCAAAAAGAGGCGGTGTTCCTTCTGGCGGTAAAAATCGGATCGGTCCGCCTGATCGATAACCTTCTCATTCGCATTTGACTGTTTTGTCGCGTTTTTTAGCTTGACAGAATCCCTTTTTTTTTCAAATAATGGCGACGTATGAAAAAAAGCCGTCGAAGGGACAAGCCGATCAAATTGTATTCGTTCCTCGGGATATTGCTTCTTTTTTTTCTATCGGTGAACGGCCTCGGCGGCTGCGGCGAAGTCACCGAAAAGAAGACGGTCTCCTCCTCCAGAGAGAGCAAAGGGAGCACCCTCTACGTCGTTAATGCAGGCGATGGAAGCCTGCTGGCCTTTGATCCTCCCCAAAACGCTGCAAACAATCTCCAATCTGTTCTCCCGCAGGGAAATGTCTCCCCCGGACGACGCTTCCCCGAAGGGGTGACCGGGCCCGCCGGAATCTTTCTCGACCCGACCACCGACACCCTTTACGTCGCCAACGCGGGTCAGGACGCCATCCTGATTTATGAGAATGCCAGCACGCTGAACCCGTCGCTTGGCTTGGCCGCCGCAACCCGCACGATCTCAGGACCGAACACCGGGTTGAATCGTCCCTTCGCGGTCATCTATCGCCCTGAGAACGGACAGCTTTATGTCGCCAACACGGATGATTACAGAATTCTCATTTTCGATGAGAACTGTCCCGGCGCACCGGCGACCCTAGACGGAGACATTTCCCCCTGCCGGACGATCTCAGGGACTTCGACGTTACTCGACTACCCCAGAGCGCTCGCCTTGGATACCGGCACCGTTCAGACCCCGCGAGATATCTTATACGTCTCAAACATGGGGGGAAATTCGATCCTGGCCTTCAACAATATTTCCCAGCAGACGACCCAAGGAGACGTCACGCCAAGCCGGGTCATCACTTCCCATGCCGACGCCGGCCAGACAGAGAGCATGTTGCAGCTCCCTTTCGGTCTCTTTATCGACAGCGCCGACGACCGGCTCTACGTGGTCAAATCGGGGGAAACCTGCCGGCGATCTTCATTTACGAGACGGCGAGCCTCAAAGGGAACACTCCCGCCGCCTGCGCATCGAATCCATCACTATGCGGCACCGCGCCGGAGCGGATCTTGACCACCCATTTCAGCGCGCTCCCCCCGGAATGTAACAACACCCCCGCTCTCCCGGAATGCGCCACGACCCAGATGACGAACCCGGCAGGAATTGAGGTGGATGTCGCCCGATCGCGGATTTACGTCGTCAACAACAACAACACAAACAACGTCAACGTGACCGGCGGCAAGAGCACCAGCAGCACAGCCCTTATCGCCTTTAGCCTGAAAGACGCCGACGATACCGAACGCTGCCCCGTCACCGCCACTCTCAATAGCTGCAATATCTCCCCCGATTGGCGGATCGGCGGGGATGTCACCGGAGATGACGAGACCACCCTGACGAACCCCGTCGGCGTCGCGGTCGATATGGAGAGAGATCTGATCTACCTTTCGAACCCGACCGCCAACAACATTCTTGTCTTCTCCCTGGAAGGGAACTTGGCCCCCGCCAAGATCAATTCGGGAGGGAACACCCAGCTGCAACAGCCGATCTCTTTCTTCTACGACAGCGAGATGGATCGCCTCTATGTCGCCAACTTCAATTCGACATCGGTTATCCCGAGCACGCCGAACATCACCGTCTACGATGATGTCAGCAGCCGGTTCTTTTTGAACAATGCGCCGAGCTGGACAATCACCGGCCCGACCTCCGACATTCAACGCCCCCGCGCGGTTTACCTCGACCGGACTCGGGGCCTGCTGATCATTCTGAGTGGAAACCCCACCGATCCTGAACTTCAGATCTACGACATCGATACCATTCCTAATTTTCCCCTCGATTCGGATCCCACGACAACAACGATCACCCTCCCCGTGCCGACGAAAACCTTCGCCACCGCCGAGGGGCTCCATCGTCCCAAGGCGATGGCGGTTGATGAAGAAAACGGCTTCGTTTACATCGTTCAGGACTGCGATGCGGCTGTCCAGACCCAGTGTCCTCCATCACCATCACCACCACCCGGGGTCCAACAGGACGGCAACAAAATCGTCGTCTACAATCTGAACGATCTCACTCTCACGGCCCCCATTCGGACGATCAGCGGAACACTCACCCGATTGAACCGCCCCTTCGGCGTCTTCATCGATACCGAGCGAGACATCCTCTATGTAACGAACACCGGCTCGATCGGAAGCACTATTAATTCAATTTTGGCCTTCCACGATGCCAGCACCACAAACGGAAACATCGCCCCAAACCGCGTCATTTCCTCTCCCGGCGGCGCCGCGGCGGACGAGATCCTGAGCACCCCGACCGCTCCCGCCGTAAACATGGACGATGATCGCCTCTATCTAATCAATCGGGGGAACAACTCCATCTATGTCTACGACAACGCCAGCGGCCGGAACGGCGCGCTGAACCCCGATCGGAAAATCGCCGGCAGCGCTACCTCTCTTTTCTTCCTCGGAGGGCCCAATGGAGACGGGACCGACATCACCGGCGCCCTCCTCGTCGATACGAGCGGGGGAAATGAAACACTTTTCGTCGGTCAGCCGAGAGACCCCACCTGTCCGGACTCCTCGCCAACCTGCGTCGCCTTCCGCGGCGCTTTTCTCATCTTCAGCAGAGAGGGGAATCTCGCTCCAAGCCGCATCTGGTCGGGAGGAGGGGCACCCTTTTTCGGGCCATCGGCCATCGCCCTCGACGGAGACGTCCTCTATATGGCGAGCCAGGGAGATCCGGCGGTCACCGGAGACGACACCCTATCAATCCTGACGGAGGCGAGCCGTGTCAATACGGATGGCGATCCTCCGCTGGCTGTAACGATCCCGGCGCTCAATAATCCGGCCGGACTCTTCGTTGATCCCGTTCAAGACCGGCTTTACATCTCCAACACCAGCAACGACGTTCCCCTGACAGGAACGATCGTCGTGATCGAAAGATCCCCTTTTGTGACCGGCGCCGGAACCCTCTTTTCGACGGAGCTAGCGCCCGGCGATACGATAAGAATCGGGACAACACTTTTTACCGTCTCCGCCGTCGGCTCCAATACCTCTCTGACCCTGTCCGCCCCCTACACGGGGAATACCGCCACCGGGATCGTCGCTTCCAGGCGGATCTGCATCATCACAGACCCCCCTTGCAACGCCATTTTAATTTTTGACAACGCCGGCGACCTGGCAGACGCAGCCGGTCCGGTCACCCCCGATCAGATCCTGTCCAACGACGCGCTCGATACGCCGCGGGGCCTGGCCGTCGACCTGGACCGAAGGGTTCTCTATATCGCAAATGCCGGGGGCGATTCCGTCTTGATTTTCAGAAACCTGGAGGCGCTGAACGGTTCAGTCGCATTCGACGCCGAGATCGGCGGGCTGGGCCAGCCGGTGGCGGTCGCTGTGGACACGGCGAACGAGCTGCTCTATGTCCTCGATCAGGAGACGTTGGAAATTAAGGTGTTCGACCAACTCTCCACACTCAGCGGAAGCGTCATTCCCTCCCCGGTCCGGGTCATCTCAGGGGGGTTCATGGTTCAGCCTTCCGCTCTTTTCCTCGATCCGCAAAACGACCTGCTCTATGTGGCCGATCAAGGGGCGAACAGGGTCTACATCTTTACTGAGGCGAGCTCGGCTGAAGGGGAAGCCCATCACACAACGCTCGCCGGAAACACCACCGGCCTGAACCAGCCGGTCGCGCTTTCCGTCGACACCACGAGGTAATCCGAATTGAGATACGTGCGCTGGATAACGCTCCTCCTTGTCCTTCTTGGCGCAGGAGGGTTTCAGGGGTGCAGTGACAACAGTAACGGCTCCGGTCAGACGCAGGAAGCGCCGGACCTGCCGCGCGGCGATGGGAATCTCTACGTCGCTAACAACGGAACGGGAAGCCTTCTCGCCTTCGACAACGCCTCGACCGCCGAGGGAGATCTCTCCCCCGACCGCCACTTTCCGGAAACCATCGCCGAACCGACCGGCCTTTTTTTGGATCAAACGACAGACACCCTTTACGTCGCCAACACCGGCCAGAACGCCATCCTCATTTATGAGAATGCAAGCACGCTCGAACTGCCTGACGGCTTGGCCTCGGCAGACCGGGTGATTTCGGGGCCGCAAACCGGCCTCCGCCTTCCCGGCGGCGTCGCCTACGACGCGACACGGCAGCGGCTTTATGTCGCGAATGAAGGGAACGCATCCATTCTGATCTTTCACGCCGGCTGCTCGGAAACCGGTCTTCTCGACGGCGATATCCCCCCCTGCCAAGTCCTCTCAGGCGCTTCGACCTTGCTCGATGCTCCGGGGGAGCTCGCCGTAGATCCGGCGCGAGACATCCTTTACATCTCGAACGAGGGAACCAACTCGATCCTGGTCTACGAAAATGCTTCTCAATCATCGACTCAAGGAAACCTTCCGCCGACCCGGACGATTTCATCGATTCAATCTCCTTTAGGGATCTTCATCGACAGCACGAACGACCGGCTTTACGTCGTTCAAAGCGAGGACCAGGCAGCGGTTCTGGTCTATGAGAATGCCTCCACCCGGGCGGGTCAGACCTCCCCCGATCGGACGCTGGCCGGTTCGAACACCCTTCTTGTGTTTCCGATCGGAATCGATGTCGACATCGACCAGAATTTGATCTACGTCGTCAACAACGACCACACGGCAGACGGCGACAGCGCCCTGCTCATCTTCTCCGATCCATTCGCCAACTGCGCCGTCTGCGACGTCTCCCCGAGCCGGATCATCACCGGCGACCAAACGGGGCTCACCGACGCAACCGACATCGCGGTCGATTCCCAGCTCGACCGGATCTACGTCTCGAACACATTGGACAACTCGATCCTACTGTTCGGGATGGAGGGGAATATCGCACCGATCAAGATCGTTGCCGGCGCCAATACCGGGCTGGGGCAGCCGAATTCATTTTTCTATGACAGCAGTCTGGATCGTCTCTATGTGGCCAACTCATCCAGCACCGCTTTCTCCACGTCTGCGATCACCGTCTATCACAACGTCAGCACCGCAGCCCTTTCCAGTACCCCGCCGAGTTGGACGATCTCCGGAGGAGGGCTCACCACTCCTACCAGCCTCTTTATACATGACGACCTTCTTCTCGTTCTCGACACCAATCAGCTTCGGATTTACGATTTGGCCAACTTCAATCCCCCTTTCGGCACAAACACAACCTTTCCTCCACCAAAAGCAACTTATACCTCCAACTCCGGACTTAGCCAACCCAGTGGAATGACGGTCGATCAAATCAAAAACGAGGTTTATATCCTCTCCGGAGGAAACCGGAGCATCCGGGTCTACGATCTAAGCAACCCCATCACCGACGCTCCGCCGAAGCGGATTATTAACTTTCCCAGCACAATGACGGGTCCACGCGGACTTTCCATCGATAATCAACGGGACATCCTTTATGTAACCGACACCAGCAGCCACACCCTTTTTGCATTCAACGGTGCCAGTAAGTCGGTCCCTGATCAAATTCGAATCCTCTCCTCATCCACCAATCTCGCCGCGGGAGACCGGCTCAGCACGCCGCTCGCCCCTGGCCTCAATATTGAGAAGGACCGTCTTTTCATGATTAATCGGGGAACAAACGCCATCTTTATCTTTGATAAGGTCAGTACCCTGCCGAGCGGGGAGATCGAACCCGACCGGAAGATTGAAGGAAGCGACACCGCTCTGGCCTTTCCAAATCAAAACCTCGACGTTGGTCTCGGTAGCACCGGAGCCCTCTGGATCGATACCAGCCGCAGCGGAGAACGGCTTTTCATCGGCCAACCGAGAGACCCAACCTGCACCCTCCCCACAAACCAATGCCCGAGGGGCTCCCTCCTCCTCTTCAGCGCGGAAGGAGATATCCCTCCGGGCCAGGCTTGGAGCGGAGGAGAACATAAGCTGGTCGGACCCTCGGCCGTTGCCGTCGATCCAAGACGGGACCTCGTCTATGTCGCCAACCAGGGAGATCCGACGATCACTTCGGACGACTCGCTCTTCCTTTTTACCCACGCAAGCAGGTCTGATGGAAAGATGCCATTCAACGGCACTTTTTCCGTCACGGAAGGAAGCGTGATCGTGACCGGAACCGGAACTTCCTTTACCACCGATTTAGCCCCCGGCGACCACATCAAAATCGAGGAGAACGCATTGATCGTTTCGACGATCCACTCGGATACCACGCTGACATTGACTTCGCCTTACCCCGGAGAGACCGCGTCGGGCCTGTTGGCCCTCCGCCTTCCCTGGACCCCTTGCAGCCCGATCTATAACCCCGAGGCCTCTTCCTGTCCCGATACCAAGCTGAACAATCCGGCCGGGCTTTTCGTCGATTCGGATCAAGACCGCCTTTATGTCTCGAACGCCGGAACCGATTGCGCCGATCCCGCCGCGCCGTGCAACAGTCTCCTCGTCTTCCACGCCGCCAGCAATTTCAGCTTCAACGCGGTCCCCAACCAGGTCATCACGAGCGATCGCCTCAATAGCCCGCGGGGCCTGACCGTCGATTTAGGACGACAGACCCTTTTCGTCGCCAATCATGGAAACAATTCGGTATTGGTCTTCAAGAATGTGGGGGATCTGAATGGGGAGGTCAGTCCGGACGCGGAGATCGGCGGGGCCGCCACCGGGATCGATGAGCCGATCGGCGTTGCGATCGATCCGGAGCGAGACATCCTCTATGTTTTGAATGAGGGAACGTCGGAAATTTTGGTCTTCGAGAACGCTTCGAGTCTGGACGGAGACAGCGCCCCCGCCCGTACCCTCTCCGGGAACTTCATACAGACCCCCTCCTTCCTCTTCCTCGACGCGGAGGGGGATCTCCTCTATGTGGCCGATCGGGAAGCGGACGCGGTCCACATCTTCACAGACGCCAGCCGAGCCGACGGAGAGGCTGCTCACAAAACGATCACTGGGGTCAACACAGGCCTCAATCAGCCGGTGGGATTGGCAGTTGATACGGCGAGATAAATCCGAAGAGGTTTGATTAGGAAAGGCGGAAAAAGATGATCTTAATCGGGTCCAAATAGAATCCTACGTACTGTCTATTTAACTATGCTGCTTACTGGTGGCCATGATAGGCACCCATATGGGTATTGATTTCCCGCACCCGCACCAGTCACCGATTCTTTCTGAATCGTCAAACTAATCCGACCGACATATCCTTAAAATAACACCAGAAAGGGCAGAGTGCATCCGGCTTGGTTATAGTGAAATGTCAAATTAATGGCAAGACCCTCTCGCTGCAGATGTGCAGTCTAATTGACTCTAATTATGGTGTTACGTTGATGGTGTTCCCTGCCAGGCTGTTGTTCGTCTCATTATCTTCTGGAAGAACATTTGCGGTGTCTGCAATGGCCCCAATATAGTAGGTCCCAGGAGTCAGTCCGCTGGGAATCGTCACCGTGGTATTGGCGCTATTGCTGGCGCCTGCGGCCAGACTACTGAGATTCCGGAAGCCTAGCACCGTATCCGAAGCGGTAATCGTCTGATCAGTGGAGAGGAATAGTCGGACCTCAAAGAGTCCCGCTTGACCCGTTCCCTGGTTCTTGGCTGTATTAGTAATAATGATATTTGTTCCCCTTTGTCCACTGCTTGGACCACTCACCGCTGTAATCACCAAGTCTTCTCCGATCGTGATTGCGATGGCATTACCAGCCAGGCTGTTGTTCGTCTCGTTCGTTTCGCTAACAAGATTTTGATTATCTACAAGGGCCCCGAGGTAGTAGGTGCCTGGAGTCATTCCGTTGGGGAGGGTGACGGTGGTATTGGCACTGTTGCTGGCGCCTGCGGCCAGACTATTTACATTCCGATAAGTTAAGACTGTATCGGATGAGGTAATCGTCTGATCCGTAGAGAGCATGAGACGAACCTCAAAGAGTCCCGCTGCACTGCTCCCTTGATTTTTCACAGTGTTGGAAATAATGATGCTGCCTCCCATCTGTCCACTGGTTGGGCCGCTGACAATGGTCATAATCAGATCTATTCCAGCTGTCCCAGCGGAAGTGGTGAATGTAAAATCCGCACTGGTGGCCAAATTACCCGCAGCATCTCTGCTCTTGACCCGATAGTGATACAAGGTAGAAGCGGAGAGGCCGGAGATAGCTGCACTATGACTGGTCACCATGGCTGTGTTGAGTGTGGTGCTGCTGCCGTAAGAAGTAGTCGTCCCATACTCTACCTGAGTATCGGAAGCTTCGTTGGTCGTCCAGGTGATGGTTGCACCAGTCGAGGTAATACTGCTGGAGGCGACACTGGAGATCGTCGGAGGGGTGGTATCGCCTGCGATCGTGGTGGCACTAACAATATTTGAGTAGGGGCTTAAGTTACCTGCGGCATCGGCTGCTCTGACCCGGTAGCGATAAGTAGTCCCGGATGTCAGTCCGGTGTTGTTGAAGCTCGCTCCTGTGGGAGTTGCGATCTGCGCAAAATTAGTACAGCTCGCTCCTTGACAGCGCTCGACCCGGTAACCTGTGACTCCCACATTATCCGTCGAGGCTGTCCAGGTCAGATTAATCTGGGTGCTGCTCGCTACCGCTGCCGTCAAGCCTGTCGGCGCGGTGGGAACCTGAGTGTCATTGAAGGTGGCAGTCACTGTGGCGTTGGTTGTGATGGTGAAGGTACAGGTTGTTGTCACACTGGTGCACCCTCCGCTGAATCCAGCAAAGGTAGACCCTGTAGTCGCCGTGGCGGTTAATGTTACTGACGTAGCTGAAGCAAAGGAAGCCGAACAGGTGGCTCCACAGCTAATCCCTGTAGGTGAAGATGTGACACTTCCAGCACCTGTCCCAGCTTTGCTCAAGGTAAGGACTGGATTCGCCGTGGTTGTCGCATTAACGATATTTGAATAGGCGCTTAAGTTTCCTGCTGCATCCGCCGCTCTCACCTGATAGCGATAGGTCGTCCCAGCTGTCAGGCCAGTATTGTTGAAGCTTGCTCCTGTCGGGGTGGCAATCTGGGCAAAATTGGTGCAACTCGCTCCCTGGCAGCGCTCGACCCGGTAACCTGTGACTCCCACATTATCCGTCGAGGCTGTCCAGGTCAGATTAATCTGGGTGCTGCTCGCCACCGTCGCTGTCAGGCTTGATGGAGCGGTCGGGGCCTGGGTGTCGTTGAAGGTGGCGGTGACGGTCGTGTTGGCGGAAAGGGTGACCGTACAGGGGCTCGTTGCACCGCAGCCGCCGCCGCTGAATCCGGCAAAGGTGGAGCCCGCAGTCGGCGTGGCAGTGAGTTGCACGGAACCTGGAGCAAGTGAGGCCGAGCAGGTCGCCCCGCAATTAATTCCCGCAGGGGAGGAGGTGACTGTTCCCACTCCAGTCCCTGATTTTGTTAGGGTGAGAACAGGATTTGCCGCAGTGGTAAAGGTGAAATCGGCACTTGTGGCCAGATTCCCACCCGCATCGCGGCTCTTTACCCGATAATGATGGAGTGTGGAGGGCGAGAGGCCGGAGAGGGTCGCACTGTGGCTGGTCACCATGGACGTGTTCAGAGTGGTGCTGTTGCCGTAAGAGGTTGTCGTTCCGTATTCTACCTGCGTATCGGAGGCTTCATTGGTCGTCCAGGTGATCGTGGACCCGCTGGAGGTGATGCTGCTGGCGGCCACATTAGAGATTGTCGGAGGGGTGGTATCAGTCGGTGTGAGTTTGAAAGCGGTGTTAGAAGAAACGGAGGGAAGCGCCACCCCTTCACTGCCGTCTTGGTTTTCGATGCCGAACGTGGTGGGGACATTCAAAACGATCGCCCCGTACTGCAAGAGAATCGTTCCGTCGGGACGGATAACCACCTGGAAGGTGTGCATTACGCTGCAGCAGAGGTCCCTCACTCCATTGAAGGCAATCACATATTCCGAAGCCGAGGAAGAGATGCTGACCTGGTGCAGAGCTACATACAGATCCCGCCAGAAGAGGGCGATGAAGCCGTTCGGCGGAATGGGGTTCTGAATCGGCTGGGGAAGGTAGGCGGTGTTAGCCCCCCCGAAGGTGATCAGCCCGTTGGTAGAAAGGTAGAGCTGCTGATAGCTCTGACCGTAAAATGGGAAATCGAAGGGAAGGGAGAGGGCAATTGCGTTGTCATCTCCAGCGAATGATAACGGAGTGGGGGCATCCACCCAGGCGAACGGCTCCTGTGTGAGGGTATATGGCGCGGTTGCGGTAGTGAAAGTGAGATCCGAACTGACAGTCAAGTTTCCCGCCGCATCCCGGCTCTTTACCCGATAGTGATAGAGCGTTGAAGGTGAGAGGCCGGACAGATTCACACCATGGCTGGTCATGGAAAATGTATTTATAGGGCTGCTGTTGCCATACGTTGTTGTGGTTCCAAACTCCACCTGAGAGTCAGAAGCTTCATCGGTGGTCCAGTTAATGGTTACAGACGTGGAGGCAATGCTACTGGAGGTGATGTTTGAGATGATAGGGGGTGTTATATCGGTGTTAAATGTAAAGTCCGCACTGGTTGCCAAATTTCCAGCAGGATCGCGGCTCTTTATCCGATAATGGTACAAAGTCGAGTTGGAAAGGCCGGAGAGAACGATAGCATGAGTAGTTACAAAATCAGGATCAGCAGAAGTGCTTCCGTAAGCTGTAGTAGTTCCGTACTCTACTAAAGAGTCGGCATATTCGCTCGTCGTCCAACTAATGACGGCCCCTGTAGAGGTAATCTCTTCGGCGTAGGGCGTCGATAGGACCGGCGCTGTGCTGTCCGGTCCGGTCATTATTTTGGTTTTCACCCGATTCAACTTATCGTAAACGAATCTTGTTTTATTCCCTCTGGCATCGGTCTGAACCAAAAGGTTTCCGTTAGCATCGTAAGTGTAGCTCCAATTTCCAAGGTCAAGATCCCTTATGCCTTTTTTATGTCCCAGCGTGTCATACTCGACGAAGTTTCTGTTAAAGTGATTATCACTGCTTGTTTCCGTGCGATTGCCGTTTGCGTCAAAGGTATCATAAATATAAGAAGCAGTTCGAGTCTCGCCGAGTATTTCTTGCTCACGAACCTGAATTAAACGTCCCAGAGCATCATAGGTACGAATGATGGGAATATTCTTTTCATCTATTTCGGTAACAACCCAACGATCATACACAGTCTTACGGACCGTATCGTCAGGATTGCGGATTTCGATTTTCCGTTGAACCGCATCATAGAGAGTCGTCGCCTTGGGTTGAGTTGTTGTACGGGAGTTGTAGGCGCTGGCGTTAGTAAGGTAAGGGACAGAGGCTGATTCTACTAAGCCTCGGTTATTGTACCAAGTATCTCGCGTAATCCACTGTACTGGATTCTCTGCCTCTCTCTCTGCTTCACTTTTGGTCTGAATGGTGCGCCCGAAACCGTCAACATATGTAAACTGGTCAAGTGTTCCTCCGCCCACCGCTTCTCGTTTAGACTCGACCGTGCGGCTCGGAACGGTAATATCAGTAGTAAGATCCGGGTTGGTTGGTGTTGTATCTACATAATCGGAATAGCTCCACAGCACAGTCGGAGCTCCTGAATTATCAGGCGGAATGACAGTGGCCTTGGGGCGCCCCAAAGCATCCCAGTAGCTCTCTGTTCCGATACCGTTGAGGTCAAGAGTCGTTGCAGGAAAGCCGGGCACGGCGAAGGCACCGACGTTATCAGGGTTCAGATTGGAGGGTGCATTGATCTTCCAGTAGCTCTTTTTAACCTCTTGACAGAGGGCATTTATCTCAGAGATAGGGAAGGCATGAACGATATTGTCAAATTTGACCTCTGTTGTGTAACCGGTCGTTGTACACTCGTTTTTGTTGGCGTCCAATATTCCGATTCGATTACCATAACCATCGTACGCATATTGAATCACCGGATCGTCTGCATCGCCTCCTCCAGATAGCCATCGTCTTTCCCGTGTTAAATCTCCCTTGCTCGGGGCCTCTCCTTCGGGCTTTCCGTCATATGCAAACCAGGTCTGACCAATTGTAATCCCAGTATCGTTTGCCACCTGTATTCTGGAAGGACGATTCACAATATATGCATCCGTATTGTAGACAAATGTCGTGTAGGTAGTTTGGAGTTTAATATCGACACCTGAGACGACCTTTAGGCGCGGCTGACCATACTCATCAAAATCGCCGAATTGAGTTGTCGCGATCTTTCCGTCTTGAGCTTTATCGAAAGTGGTGACAGATCCTCCGGTATCATCCACGCGAAAAACGCCAGGGAATGGGTTGCTGGTATGGTAACTATAACTGCTTGAAGCAAATTTCGAGCCAGTGCTATCTCTAGTATCTGTTTCTTTGATCCTCCCTTTCTTCCAATCATCCTGATGGAAAAGTGTCTCCGTATAGTGACCCGCCGGGTCAATCGCCTTCGCGTAGAAAAATCCCCTAAATTCGTACCAAGGCCACCGAGCATAACTTCCCAACAAATATTCATACCTCTTTTCAGTATTCTGTCCCAGCCCATCATTCGTTTGGACTCGGTTTACAACCCAACGGGCACCCGAATAGATAGGATCATTATTCACAGACTGATAACGAGAATAGTTTAAAGTAATCCGTCCTCCAGAAGAATTTGCTACTTCTTCAAGGAGGCGATGCTGATCAGTCCGATCGTGGGTTACATAATCATATGCACTTACACCATTAAAAGTGTTTCCATCCAAGATATCTAGAAATCCGTCGCCATCCATATCCACCAGTGCTTTTGCAATTTCTAGCGTGACCGCTCCAGCATAATAAAGCGTAAAGGGTTGACCTATTAGCCTTGAAGCATTGACTGGATCCGAATAAATACCAGGGTAGACAAGGGTCTTAAATTCTGAGTCACTTACGGTTCCACTCACGAAGACATCGAGTAGGCCATCTCCGTTCCAATCAACCAGATGGATCCCTGGGAAGTAAGGATTATAATCTGGAGCCGGAGAAGGATTACCGACTAGAGTACGAGTACCGACATGGATCACTGATTCAGTTCCATTAAATAAAACTGGGAAATACTCCCACGTAGGGATCCCCTCTGGCCTCCAAACGAATGTAAAATCTGGTAATCCATCCGCATTGAAATCAGCAAGACGGAACGGGTATATTCCATCGTCACGATTGACTCGGACACCCTGGGGAACTATTACAGTGGCCCAATTGCTACAGTCAGGAGGGTTATCTGGTCCTGGCCCACATGCCTCTGAAATCGGCCATAAAGGATTCCTAAAACGCCCATTCCCAGTATTGGCCCACCAATTCATCTTAACGACACTACCTTCCTGGACAAACCAGAAAATATCAACCAGCCCATCCATATTCATATCGGCTAGCCACACACGTGCAAACGGGTCATGAAGTGTGGCGGGCGGAGGATTTACAATTGCTTCCCTCGGGTCAAACGATCCATCTCCCCGATTCTTCCACCAATACCACTCTCCATAATTGGGCCCATGTAATATGTCTTCCCAACCATCACCGTCTATGTCGACTAATTCTGTATCATGGATCGGCACAATAATTAGATGTGGCGAATTCCTCATTCCAAAATATTTAGCTTCATTCCCCCTTGCACACAGGGTAGGAAGCCCCGGCCCAGAAGAAGGGTTCGGAATCAACTCCGAAGGCCAGAAGTTATTTGGGGCAGATCCAGCTCGGGTGTAGACTTTATATGCACCCGGATTTCCAACAAGCACATCCGTCAAACCATTCCTATCCCAATCGATAAGCCTTATACAGGGTTCGTCCAATAACTCCGAAGGGTCGTTTTCCATAAAAACTCTGTTCCATGGAGTGACAAAGTTAGTTATCAAACCGTCTGTTTCTACTATTCCGGACGGTTTATGATATTTAAAATTAGTTTTAGGGAGGGAAGATGTTCCATCGGCGCCCTGAAGAGTGATACTCGTTAGCTGTGAAACCTTCGCGTGGCCAAGTACGGTCGCATCACTATCCGAGTAGCTTAGAACATATCGCCGTACCAAGTCATTCGCCAGGCGAACCTCAATGGCAGTCAAACGTTGACTTATACTGATACTTTGATACCCGTAACCTGAAACAGGGCGCAATGGATGATCTGGTCTGGAATTCCATTGGAATGCTACTTCTTCGTTTCCCCCTGGGCCGTATGTAACACGATCCAAATAGAGATCACCTCCGGGTGAAATGATCCGGTAGGAGTAGTTGATCTCATTACCATGAGTATCCCTAATGCGAGTAAGATAAACTCTCCCCGGATCTCCTAGGATACTCGGTTTATTAGAGGAATGATTCTCCCCAAAGAAATATTGAACACCACTCCGATTAGTCACGGTCCACGTATTACCAGAACCCTTCAGAATCTGCAAAAATGTTTCCTGTTCCGTTCTGTAATAATTACCAGTAGTGTTGACCAGTCGTTGTGAAATATCTCCTAAAACTAATTCATAGACAGTGCTCAAAGTATCAGGTGTCCCAAGCGCCTTTTTACCTTTGTGCTCAATAAAGGAGACGCCCTCGAGCCGCCAACCGATGCCTAACCGATCATTGACTTCATTTCCGTCATAGACAAGGAAAAAGGAGGGAGAAAAACCACCAGGACCAGGAGGCACTTCGATTGGTACTCTGTGAATTGCTGTCCCAGTGTAGAGATCTACGTCAGCAGAGTAACAGATACCAGCAAGCAACAGCATAGAAAGAGACACAAAACTTATGATTGCCTTCAATCGTAGGAAGTAGGAAGTCATCTCGATGGACACCTATATTATTGGAAGGTCGGAATATTTGAAATCCTTTTAGATCTATTTTCTTTCACTCGATCTTTGTAACTCTGACACGATCGGATGCGACCTGTGATAGATTTTCCTTTTTAAGGACATCTATCCCCTTAAATATTCTTGATCCTTGTGGCTCAATAATTTGTTCGGAACCAAATTCACGACTTTGATCATGGCTAAATAAAACCTTCTTCTCCCGATCTAAAAGTTCAAAGGCCACAGCGACGGTGCATGGGTACGAACCCGTATTCTTGAGGATTACTTCCCATTTAATATCAGTTTGCCCAAAGAGGGTCCGGCCTGCCTGCCAGCGGCGCTCTATTTCCTGGATCTCCGACTCCATACACTTTGATGTCATTGGTGGGGTTACTTTAGAATTAATTCTTATCGTGGACAAACTCTTTTCAAATGTTTGAACATATTGAGAATAGAGGTTAGCAAACACAGTAAACTGAATGCGAATATCCGAATTAGCCCCAATAATATAGGTCGTATGGTAAACTAGCTGACATTCCTTTGAGCTTCCATGACCGACACAAACTGTGGCTTGGGCTGCAGGCTGGCCATCAATGGTCAATTCCTCTGTCTTAATTATTCGATCAGTCGGCCCCATTTGACTTTTAATCTTTTTAAAAAATTCCTGTTTCCCTCCAATTCCCCTAAATAATGGGTTAGGCGGCATAAGAGAGATCGTCAGACTGAATCCAGTGCCTTCTTTTCTTTCCGGATCAAAAAAAGAAGGCCATTGCGTCTTTATGGTCACGCCGTTCTAAATCAGTTAAATCTTTTGAATAGCTTTTATCGAGTATCCAGCCATCCGGGGGTACAATGGCTAGGCCATACTCTTTAACCTCGAATACGTTTGAACTTTGCAATGCGATTGCTTCCAATCTCCAGAAAACAGTTATCAACATGATTAAAAGGGATACTTTCATGATAGCTAATGAACCTTTATCCTAGTCACATACGAATAACTTAATCATGGACATGACAGGGTATTACAACTTGTTTGCGGAGTTGGGGATGAAGTAGAAAAATCCCATTGATATTGCGGAAGCAAAAAGTCCATAGTCGGATCATTCGGAAAAACTTTGTGCGTATCAGGATCGTTAAATAAATGTGTCGCACGGATATTAGGATCTGGATTAGCAGTACTGATAACGTTCTCTAGTAACATCAACTCGACTGGTCGTTCTTTATCACAGATTTTAGCCGCCTCACAGAAAAACCCTACTATTTCATAAGCATCTCTATATAGCTGTCTAGCCTTGGGGATCTGCATAAATGGCCAGTCGGCCTTGTGCCAAACGCCTATGTGACCGATAGGAAACTTAAAGCCACCTGATACGAGATTGCTCCCTGAATGAAAAGGCATATCCATCCTAAAATGCATGTAATCCCCGACAGTTTTCCAATCATGTCGGGAGGCAGCTAAAAGCGCACGACCCAAGAATTCCTGATTATATCGTTCCACGTATTTTGTGTCCCCATTGTCAGGATGGAAAGCGTGAAGATGAATCATGACACTAGGTCTCCAGAAATTCAGCAGCGGGTTTGTGCCCCAAGAATCATCCACTCCTTGATTAGCACGTGCGATCTGATTTGCAATCTCTGCAGGAAAACCTCCCTTGTAAAAAAGATAGCCTGAAATATAATAATGAAAATCTCTTTCGGCTTTTCCTGTTGGGTCGACAAACTTTAAAGGATTATTTCGAACATAACTGTATCGATTGAGTGTTTGTGGATAATTACGGTCGGGATCGACCGTATCCGGCGAGATAAAGCGCATCAGCGCTGGATCGTAGTATCTAGCTCCATAATAATAAAGACCTATTTCTTCATCCAATTCCTTATCATTGTATTTGTAAGCGATCTCAGTATCCGGAGGAAGATTTACACGGAGGCTGCCATAGGGAAAATAAGCAAGCTCCTTGAGCGCTGTCTCCGGGTTATTCTCTAAAAAGTTAGTTACTAAAGTCGTCGATCCTAAATGATCTCTATAGTAATAATGTATTGGCGACGTAGTGGAACCGGCAATTCTCGAAGCGATTCTCTGATTCCCTGCAAAAATATATTTCGTACATGTGCTCGAGGCGGGAGTAAAATTTACTCCATCACTGACACATTCATATCTCCCATCAGCGTAGAGTGTGACTTGATTTGCCGCTTTTTTGGTCATGCGTTGGCCGGCATGATCATAAGTGAACTCGGCAAGTACAGTATTGCTTTGCTCTACTCTTATTAACTGGTTATTGTTATTCCAAACGAAGATCCGGTCGATATCTCCGGTCCTTTTTAAGGTCATGTTCCCGTTTGAATCATAACCATAACTGCTAGTACCGTCCCCCTGCACGGCATGAGGACGAGATGAAAAGTTAAATGGGATCGGATATATAAAGGTGGTCTCAATAGGCCCGCTTGATGATTGTGCGGTAAAAATCTTCATGTTGTTGATGGTATCGTATTGATAGGTGTGTCCGTATGAAGGAGCAGCCCCGCTGCTTGCCGAAGTAAGCTGGTGTCGCGTATCGTATCCGAAGGTTTGAATTTTAGGCGTTGCCGGATCCTTATTATCATTAATTTCTTCAATATTGCCGACGTTATCATATTTATAACGGAACGATTGGATTCCAGGTGTGATGAGATCTGTAAGGCGAAAATTCTGCGGATGATAAATATAGGTGGTCGTCCTGTTATTTCCTAATTTCTTGCTGGTGATCTGACCCAACACGTTATAATCGAGCGAAACATAATTCGTTCCCGATGTTAGAGAAACAACACTATCCAGAAGTCCCTGTGAGTTGTAGCTATGGCGGAGAGTATCGTTGTCCGGATAGGTCAAATCGACAGGACGATTGAGGCTGTCATATGTTGATTTTATAGTGTATGGAGTGGGATTGCCTTCAATGATCCTATCCGTTTGAGTAATATTGCCTCGGACGTCGTAAGAAAAAACCATGCTACCTACGGTTGTGCCCCCCATCCTCTCTATAACTGAATGAAGCTGCCCGACACCATTTTGTCCAATATCATATTCATATTCGAAAATTTCAACCTGAGCGAACCCATAGGATGGGAGGAATACAATTAGAAAAAGTAAAAGGACGAGATCACTTAAAAACAACAAAGACACTATACTTAGGCTTAAAACTTTAGATCGACGGCAAGAATAGAAACTTTCATCCATGTATAAATAACCTCCTTGCTTGGCGAGGCTGACCATATCTATTATTTTTGTCCCAGGCATATGAAATTGATACCAATTAAGAGAACTCATACTCATCTGGATCAACTTGAAGTCTTAAACTAAAAATGGACAATATGGCTTGATTTCAAGCGTGGAGCATGCAGAAAAGTAGAAAAGACTTATTCAAAGGATCAGGGAAATAAGCGGCGCAACCATTCCCCAGTCATGGCCCCTTCACTATCCCACTTCGAATCAAAAGAACGAAACGAGAAACCAAAAACTGAAGCAATGACCGGGACGATGGGAACAAAGAAGCTGTTTCAATCGGCGGGGTCGGTATTCCCTATTAATCTATGATATGTCGGTATGAAAGTGGAAGGGATAGTAACAAAGTAAAAAAAACGTGTCAAGAAAATTTTCAAAGCGACATCATAAGGCAGGTCTGAGATCACTTCTTTAATATCTCGGCAGATGAATTTACTTCGCGCACCGAAACCCCAGGAAGGGAAAGCGGTCGGTCGGCGCGACGTTTTGCCGGAAGGGAAGACGGGAAAAAATAGGAAGGGAGTAATGGCCCGACTCCCCGAAGGCGTCGCCTTTGGCGATCTTGAATAACTCTCCAAAGTCGGGGCTCTGATGATCTCCCCCCGGATACTGTTTGTACCAGTCGGCGACCCACTCCATGACGTTTCCATTTAAATCAAACACGCCGTAAAAGCTTCGGTCTTCTTTCCATCGGCCCACAGGGTGATTCCGCCGTGGCCGCCGGCGCTGACGTTGGCCTTTGTTGCATCGAATTGATTTCCCCAGACGTAGAGGTAGCCGTGCGGTCCCCGCGCCGCCTTCTCCCACTCCGCCTCGGTCGGAAGACGCTTTCCCCGCCATTCGCAATAATCCTCGGCCTCGAACCAGTTGACGTCGGTCACCGGGAAGTTCGCCTGCCCATTGGGGTAGCGTCCTTCTTTCCAAGACGGGGGTGGCCGTCGCTGGCGCTGTTCGACAAACGCCGCATACTCCTGGTTCGTCACCTCGTATCGGTCTATCAGAAAGTCGGCGACGAAGATCCTTCGCTCGGGATGTTCATCGAGATACCACGGCTTCTTATTTCCGAATTCCGCCTGGTTGTTGCCGGAGGTGTCGACCTCATTGCTCCCCATGATGAACTCGCCGGCGGGGATGAGGACCATTTCGGGAGGAACTTCCTGCTGACCGGAGAAAAAGGAGATAAAGAGCGCAATTGGAATAGAGAGGAAGAGAAAGAGGAAAATCAACTTTTTGACAAAAGACATTATCTACTTCTGGCCGTTGATGACGGAGTGGGCATCATAGTTATGCATCATTGGCTGCCCGTGGCATCGGAGGTTGCAGCCGGGGCCTCTGTGGCCGGCTGCATAATCATTAACCGTTGGCCCATTTATACCGTTTGCGGCTTGATTGAACCCATTCACCAGTCTTCCGGCACCCCACATCGGCTGATCCGGGATGCGGCTTCCTTTGATATTCGGTTGGAAGTTGATGAGGTGGGTATCAAGATTATGGCCCGGGTTCTCCAAAACAAACGTCGGATCATTAAAGCCGACATAGATGGTATTGCCAGCCTCGATATTACTATGGACATTATTATGGCACTCGTGGCAGCGGGCGTTCGTCCGGCCCACCAGATGAAGCATATGGAGATTGCCCCCATTACGGTTTTGTCCGTCGATATTGGCTGTGTTGCACCGATAAAAATTGGTCAAACGCCCTTGGGGGGAATAAAGCCGGTGAGAGCATCCCCATCGCAATCCTCAGGTCCGGGGCCGGAATCGTTCCATGCCGGTGTAATGAACGCCGCCTCGGCGTGACAGTTGAAGCAGAGAGCGAAATTTTGTGGATTGTAGGTCGATTGCGCACCGCCCGGACAGCTACCGATGACGCGTGAATCTCCGCACAGTCTTTCCTCTGCCGTTCCGACCTTCGTATCATAGTTGGCCCGCAAGATTCTCTTGTAAATCGATCCATGCGGCCCCTGGGCCTTATTCGGATCGTTCAGGCTTGCCGTTCGTGTTCCTTCTGGATTGATTGGAATGTCAGGAGGAACATCGGTCAGGCGGCGATAAGCGGTCCCACGCGTGTCATCGAAAGTGATGGGGCCGGGATAATCGGGGCAATTTACATTCTGGCTGCCATCCCAGCAGCTTCTCAGGGGCGGAAAACCTGGAAAGAGCCCATTGAATCCTCGTAGGAGGGGGATACCTCCTTCGTATGTTCCAAATAGATCTGTGTTGTGACAATCAGTGCAGTGAATCGTCTTCTCCCGGCTGAGTCCCATTCTCCCAAGGAACTGCCCCTGCTGCGTCGGGACCGATGTGAAGAGAGTATAGTTATTCAAAACCCCAGATTGATTTCTCCCCGGCTGAAAAACAGGGTGAAATGAGTGGTTGAATCGAGGGTAAGTAGGGTCAGGAATTAGGGGACTTCTCAGATCGGTCGGATTTTGCTGGATGCGGAAGTTCTCCGGATAAAAGGGGACGGAGGTCGGATCGAACTCCTTCCGCTTGTTGCTCCCGTGCGCATTGACGCCGAGCGCCGGATTGACCGGGCTGTTGCCGCGCGCCTGGACGACCTTGCCGGTGCCGACCGCGGTGAAGAGGGCCTCCCGGACATGGTTGTTGAAGGTGTTCCCGTGGCAGCGGAGGCAGACTTCATAGATGTACGGCTCGCGACGCTCATCGACCGACTTCAAGGTCGATGCGACGATGCCGCTCCGGATCGTGATCCCCGGCATCCCTTGGAACCGATTCCGCCGGGTGACCCGGTGCATGTTGTGGCAGTCGACGCACTCGACATGGGAGGTGTCGGGGGTCGGCGGGGCGTTCTCGGTGAGAATCTTGTTGTTGGGCGGCTCGAAAAAAGGGCCGCCGAAGAAGGAGGGGAGCCGGTTGTCGCTCCCCAGTTGAACCCCCTCGCTCGGTTGATCGACGAAGACCGGCTGATGTCCGAGCGCCAGGTTCAGGTCCATCGCGCTCCCGGTCGGCGAAACCCCGTGACTGCCGTTCCCTTCCCTGTCTTTAAAGAACTGGGTCATGATGTCGGGGGCGCGGGTCGGCGCCTGGAGGATCGAGGTCTCCTGCGGCTGATGGCACTGGAAGCAGGTCTGCTCAATCGCCACGTTGCCGAAATGATCGACCCCTTCCCGCATGATCCGGACCGCTCCCTGGCGGGTATGCGGATCATGGCAAATGAGGCAGGCGCGCTCGGCGACCGCGGGCGTTTCGTTGTTGTGAAGGTTGGTCGCCCCCGGCTTCAGCCGCGAATCATCGAATTGTCCCGTCTGGCGGTCGCCGAAATGTGAATTGAGATCGGCCTCATTATAAGGCCATCCCGGTTTGTCGTGGCAGAAGAGGCAGATGATCGCCCCCCCTCCCTGCGGCGGCGCCGATGTGCCGGGCAGACCGGGCTGTTTCGCCGCCTGGGTCGTGGCGAAGGTCAACGACTGAAGACGGTTGGCCCGAAGGAATTTGGGGAAATCGACCTGGTGCGGGTTGTGGCAAGAGGTGCACTGAACCGAATCAAAAACCTCGACGCTGTTCCCGGTGGCCCTCCGAAGGGGGGAGAGCGGCGTCGGCGTGCTCTGGGTGAAGGGCCGCCGGATCGGCGGGCCGGGATCGACGAACTCGTGGTCTTTCGACAGCAGCTCGGTGTCAAACCGCATCGAGATCGGATGATCGTTCCGAAGGTCCCGGCCCAAAACGCGGGTCGCCTGCTGCGTCGCGCCGTCTCCGACCGGGATACTCCCGGGAGGTCCGGCCGGCGTCTGGCCGGTCGGGTATTCCATCTCAATCGGATTGCGGCCGTCCGGATCAAATCCGCCGCTCCCCGGCTTGTTGATCAAGCTGCCGAGGGCGATCGTCCCGTCGTGGCAGGAGAGGCAGAGCCGCGAGTAGCCGGTCGGGCGGCCGGGATCGTTCGGCTTCGCCTCGAACGACTTACTCCAGACCTGATCGTACATCTGATAATGGGCCGGGGAGAGGTTCCGGTTCCAAATCGGCGCCCGGATCTTCACCCCCTCCTGGCTGGCGCCGTGCGGGGTGTGACAGAAGACGCAGACCTCGGTCGTCCCCTGGGGACCTTCGACCGACTTGATGTTCCGCTCCATATCGGGATCAAAGAGCTGCTGGAAAAGGGTCGGGTTCGGAACCGGATTCGCCGAGAGGTTATGTTTCGTGTTGCTGACATCTTCGTTAAACGGATCGGGCGTCGGTTGGGCGGAGGAGGAAGAGCGGAAAGGAATGCCGAGAAGCGACAGGGCGACCGTCCCCAAGGTGATGAGGAGGACGATCGATAATCCCCAAACGCCGATACTTGATCTAAACTTTCCCCTCATTAAACTTGTTTCTCCATTCGGCGAATAATCTTAATGATCGTTTGTTTCTTTGTCAACGGAATTGATGTTGGGCGACGCACGCGTCGCCCCTACGAGGACGGAACGCTTTCCCCCTCCAGCAGCTGAAACACCTGGACCCGCTGGTTGTACGAATCGGCGACGTAAATTTTTCCTTCCCGATCGACGGCGATTCCAGAGGGGAGCCAGAAGAAGCCCGGCTCAACCCCCGACCTTCCAAAATGAAGGAGAAGCTCTCCCGACGAATTGAAGATCTGGACATTATCATAAAGGGTATCGACGACGTAGAGATGGTTCGCCCCATCCACCGCGATCCCCTTCGGCCGGGAAAATTGTCCCAATGTCGCCCCCAGGCTCCCGATCTGCGATTGGAATTGCCCCTCTGCATCGAACACCTGAACCCTGAAATTCAGCGAGTCGGAGACGTAGAGCCGGCCGTCGTGATCGACGGTGGCGTAGGTCGGAAAATTCAGCTCGCCGTTTCCGACCCCCCGCTTTCCGATCTCCCCCTGCTTCTCCCCCTCCAGGTTGTACACCAGGACACGATGACCCATCGTATCGACGACATAAAACCGCTCGCGCGACCGATCGATCGCGATTCCGGAGATCCGCTGCATCTCCCCCTCCCGGCCGATGATCCGGACGGCCTCTCCTTCCGGATCGTAGACGAAGACCCGGTTGAGGTCTGCATCGGTCACATAAAGGCGCTTCGATCCGTCGATTGCCACACCGATCGGATTCTTCAACCGCCCATACGGCTCCGGAAGCCGGAAATACTGCCGGTATTCATGGTTCTTCCCGTTGAAATAATGGACCACCTGCAACCCGGTATCGCCGATATAGACCCCCCCCTCTTCATCCACCGTCACACCGGAGGGGCGAATCACGTAGGGGGCTTGCCGCTCCCCGAACAAAAAATGGATCACTTTTTTAAACCAAGAGGGCTTCACCCCGACATCTTTCGGCTGCGTGAGGTTTTGAACGAATGTAATCTTCGGCGGATCGGGCGGCTCCGGCCAAAAAATCGCCGGCGGCTTCTCAACAGGCGCCCCCGCGCAAGCCACCAATCCCAACAGGATGATCCCGATCAGAGGGTTTCGAAGCGCTCCTCTTGATTTTAATCTTTTCCCCCTCACCCCTACCGCCTCACGCCTCCCGTTTCTTAAAACACCCTCGTCGCTCTTGCAAAAATCGTCTCGCTTCGGTAAGTGACCCCCGCCGAGCGGTCATTGGCCCAGCGATGGTCGAGATTGAAGAGGAACTTCCCGATCTGATAAGCCAGCACGGTGGTGAACTCGAGCGTATCCCGATCAAGCGAGCTGTTTCCGTCTCCCCGTTGGTGGCTGTCGCGGGCCCCCAGCGTGAGATTGGTATTTCCGAGATAGAAGCTCCATTGGATCTCTTCGAAGAAAATATCCGAATCCAAGTAAAAACCTTCCGGGTAATCCTGCCGGGTCCACCCCGCCGCGAGAAGCCCGCCGCCGAGGAAATAGTAGCTTCCACGCGCATCGTAGAGCAAAGAGGTTCCCGCTGGCCCGAAGCCCTCGATCCGGGTGAGGCTCGCCGAGCCCTGAAGAAAGAGGCTGTCGTCCCTGAAAATCACCCCGCGGAAGTAGCTGCTGTCGACGTTGAGCTGGAAGGTGTGAGAGCGCTGGTCGTCCTCTTCCTGCACGGTCGGACCGTCCCGATTGATATCGTTGAAGGTATACGCCAGGGCGATATGGATGATTCGGATCTGGGTATTTTCAACCCCCAGCGTGAGGGTGTTCATCAAATCGCGGAGGTCGTCTTCCTGGGGACCTGCCAAATTCGCCCGGGAAGTATCGGCGGTCCCATAGCTCAAAGCGTAGCTGGCGCTGTAGCGGAGGATCTCGACCGACCGGGTGTAATTGGCATAACCCCGATACCGCTGATAGAGAGAAGAGAGCTCGGCCCCATTCCCCTCGGTCTCGGTCATTCCCACCGAGGCCCCCAAGCCGGTGCTCAGCCCGAAGAAGGGACGGTAGTTGAGGTTGTAGTCGGCGAAAGGGGAGGAGGTCTTGGTGCCCCCCACTTCGAATTGGAAATACCGGAGGCTCGTCACCATGTCGAGGAGCTCGGTCGGCCGGATCGACGCGCTCCAGAAAGCATTCAGCCGGTTGAAGTCGATCGTATCGGGTGTCTCGGCATATTCGATTCGCGCGTGGGTGTCCCAAAAAACACTCGGCGTGTAGAAGACGGAGGCGCCGACGGCCCGCTCCTGGGCGAAAGTCAGCCCCGGCGCATTCGTTCCGCCGACGTCGGCATACCGGGCAAAGGTGCTCAACGAAAGGGCGGAGGCAAGACGGCTCTCTGTATTCAGGTTCACCGAATGGCCGTCGATCGAATCGACCTCCCCGTCGATCCGCGCCACATCGGTTTGATTGTATTGATACCGGCCGATCACCGTCGTCTCCCCGATCCGGCCGCTCGATTCCGCGTTGAAGTACCGACTGACGGTATCCGGAAGGCGGTCGCGATCGTTCGCCTTCAGCTCCGATTGGTTGTAGGAGAGGGCCAGGCGCGGCAACCGGGGAATCGAAAGAGACCAATTCGCCCCGTAGGTGGTGATCGTATCTTTCACAACGGTATCGAGCTGGTTGGAGCGGGTGACCCGTTGAGCGTAAAAGCTGAAGGGAGAGACATATGGAAAGAGATTCAACCCAAGTGAATAATCGGTGAAGTTGAAATTCTGATCGGTGAAATTGCCGCTCGTCTCGGTGTCCTGGCTGAGGAACGTGCCGCTGAGAGAGAACGTCCCGATTCGGGGATCGATAATCTCTCCGAAATTATGAAGGTTGTAACGCTGCTGCAGAAAATCGGTCTCCGCGACGTCCTCTTCCTGCGTCGTCCGAATGTGCCCATAGGATAAATCGACGCTCCCTCCTAAATTAAGGAGCCGTCCGTCCGCCCGGGAGGGGTAGAAAAGCGTCGGGAGGAAGAGCAATATGAGCATTCCGGTCCAAAGACAGCGTTTCTTCTCCAAACGGAGCGTTCCTCCCCCCAGGCGTTCCCCACGGGCGATCCTTCGATCGCCTTCGACAAATCGACGGTAAATAACCCGCCGTTATTTAATAAATTTTAATTTCTGATTTCTTCCGAACCCCTTCCAACCAATTCTTTTCCCCGCCTCGTCGGACGGAGAAATTTCATTCCACATTTTCCGAACCAAAATAAACCGACGCACCCCCTGTCTGACCTCTTCGAGGGTGAGTCCCTCTTGGACCAACGCCGCGTTGAAATCGTCCTCGGCGGTAAACCGCTTTCGGATCCGGTCCACCTCCGCTTCGATCTCCTCGGGAGCAATCTTCTCCCCCTGCTTCAGCGCTTCCTGGTAAATCAACTCCTCGTCGATGAGCCGCCCCAGCACTTCTTTGCGTAGGCTCATCATCCTCGGAGGGGAAAGTTCTTTGTGGCCGATCTGGCGAAGATAATTCCGGACCCCTTCTTCGACCGAGTCTGCCGTAATCGGAACCTGGTTGACCTCCGCGACCGGCGCGGCGTCATCCGCAAGCAAAACCTGCGGGAGAAAAAGAAGACAGAATCCGGAAGACAGAATCCAGAAGAACAGCTTTAGGAGCTTCCCTGTTCTGAATTCTGATTTCTCTCGCCCGATTCCGATCTCCTCTTCTCACTTCCGACTTTCCTTACTTCTTATGACAGCTCAAACAGACCAGGCTCCCGGCATTCCGGTCTTGTGAGTTGGCCCCCGGCATCGAAGCCATCCTTAAAAAAAAGATTGTTGTTGACCGTTTGAGGGTTGACCGGCTCCGAAAGGGCCGGCTGCCCGCCGGGACGGCTCGCCTCATGCGGATTGTGACAGGAGGCACACTCGATGTACGGCGCATCGGGACGGCCCGGGTCGGAGGGATAGGCCCGAATCCGATCGCGCTTATCCAACGGCAGGAAGGCGCCGTTCGGATTTCGATCGATCCACATCACGCTCCCGCTTCCCGGAATGCGTCCTCCTTTGGAAGAGATATTCGTTAGAATCTCCCGGAACTGCGGATCGGTCCGGGGGATCTCGATGCTCACCGGATGATCATCCCGCAGATCGAGCCCCAGGTTCGGGAACGGCTCGGCTCCCAACGAGGCATTCGGGCCTCCGCCGAACGCATCAAAGAAGATAAATCCTCGCGACGTCTCATCCCGGCGCCCCTCGCGGAAGCTGCCGGTCGCATCGACCGCCGGTCCCATGAAGGTCATCCCGACGCTTCCCCCCGCCCCGCTCAAGACCCGGTTGCTCGGGAAGAAACCGCCCGAACCGGAGCTGTTGATCAAGGCGTCGAACGCCACCGCACCGTCATGGCAAGAGAGACAGGCGAGCGAGACCCCCTTCGGCCGGCCCGGCGTCCCGAGCATATCTTGCGCATCATAATTCGGACTGGTATAGGGGGTGAAGGACATCGGATTGGAGAGACGGCGATTCCAAAGCGGGGCATGGCCGACCAGCCCGTTGACATTGCTCTGCGCGCCGTGCGGGGTATGGCAGAAGATGCAGACCTCTTCGTTCAGGCGGATGTCCCCTTCCACGCCGCGGACCTCCGGATTTCGCGCCCCGCGAAGCGAGGTCAACTCCCCTGCTTTAAAGTCGCTTCCTTCCCTCGCGGCGATATCCGGATTGACGGCAAGGTTATGTTTGGTATGCCGAACATCTTCAGATGCGAAGACATTCAGAAGGGAGAAAGCGGTCCCCGTCAGCGCCAGGACGATCAAAATAAAATTCCGCCTTCGTGAGGAGAAGCCTGCCGGAAGCAAGCGGTTGGCCGCCTGAAAATGCGTCCGATCCGTTTCAGGATCATCCTCTGCCGATCAGAGGCGCTGCGACGCGTCGTCATGAAGGAGATTCCTCCGGTTTCTCATTTTTTTCAGTGGGACCGATATATTGAAAGATATCGATTCGATGATTGTACTGATCGGCGATGTAGATCCGGTCCTGATCGTCGATCGAGAGGCCGGCCGGCAGCCAGAGCTGACCGTTCTTGCTTCCGAACTCGCCGAAGAAGAGGAGGAGTTGCCCCTCCGGGCTGAAGATCTGGACGTTGTTGAAGCGGGAGTCGACCACATAAATGTGTCCCTGCGAGTCGACCCCGACCCCCTTCGGAAGGGAGAATTGGCCGAAACCGGTCCCGACATTGCCGAACTTGGAGAGAAACTTTCCGGCGGCATCAAAGATCTGGACCCGGAAATTCAGATCGGTGACGTAGACCTTCCCGGCGGCATCGACAAAGAGGTTCGCCGGGAAGTTGAATTCGCCATCCTCCGCTCCCCGCTTTCCGAATTCAAAAAGAAAATTCCCTTCAAAATCATAAACAAAAATCTGATGCTTCCGGGTATCGGCGATATAAACCTGCTTCAAGGCATCGTTCACCGCCACCCCGACCGGCCGCTCCAGACGATTTAAATCGCCGATCGACAGGAGAAATTTCCCCTCCTGATCGTAGACGAGGCATTTGCGGAGAATCGTATCGGTGACGTAGACCCGTCCCTCCTTGTCGACGGTCACCCCCATCGGTCCGGCGAGCGCTCCCGGACCATCGACACCGATCATCGAGAAGCGGCCCTGCAGCGTGTCGAAGACCAGGATCTTTCTCCAGCCCGAATCGGCGACGTAAATACGCCCGTCCGACGTGGCGGAAACACCATACGGCTTAACCAGCTTGGCCCCTCCCGAGCCGCCGAAGAGGGCCGCCTTGATCCGCTCCCCCCATCCTTTCTTCTCCACATCCTCTGAAGAATCGATGCTCGTGAGGAACTTGATCCGGGGCGTTTCGGGGGGCGGGCCAAATCAAGCCCCCATCCGGGGCTTTCCCCTTTCCGCCGCATCCGGTCAAAATCAACATCGCTAAAGCAACCAGTAAAACTCTCTTCACTTTATCGTTCCCTTCGCTTTTATTTTTGCTCCGCCCCCCGACACCCGATCCCTGGCCCCCGGGTTTTATTTCTGGTGACAGGTCAAGCAGAGGGCGCTCCCTCGATTGGAGGCCCTCAAAAAGGGATCCCGCCCCTGCAGGTTCTTCTCGTCCGGACTGTGGATGTCATGGCAGGAGGCGCACTGGACCTTGTCCCCCGCAAACGTCTGGACCCCGTTTGCGAACATGCGGCCGCCGTCCGGCTTCAAAATCGTCGGCTGATTGAACTGCGGGTCGACATCGGCGCTCGGCAAGACCATCGAGATGGCATGGTCGTCCCGCAGATCCTTCGTGAAGTAGCGGATGGTCGCATCATGAGCGCCGGAGAGACCGCCGTAGGCCCCTTCCGACCGGTTGTGGCATTTTGAGCAGGCATCGCTTCCTGCCTCTCCCTCCAGGGTCATCCGATAATCGCCGCCGGTTTGGACGATGTCATGAAATTGCGGCGGCTTGAGGACCGAATCGACCGCCACCGACCCGTCGTGGCAAGAAAGGCAGGCGAGGGAGATCCCGTCGGGCGCCCGCCGCGGGGCTGAATCGAAGTTGGGGCTGGAATACATTTGATAGCCCCGCTCCTGGGGAAGCTCTCGATTCCAGAGGGGGGCATAGCTGCTGCTGTTATGAGGGGTATGACAATAGACACACGCCTCGCGCAGATCGTCGAAGGTCCCTCCCTGCATCGGGCCGGTCTCGTTCTGATATCCGCGCCAATTCAGCGCGGAGAGATCATGCCGGGATCGGATGATGGAGCCGCCTTTGGCGGAAGCGGAAAGAAATAGAATAAAGCCGACGCTTCCCAACAAGATGAAAATGTGAATTCTCTTAAAGGTCATCTTGAACGGACTCCCGAAGCGTCTCCAACTCATGCGGCAGGTCGGATCTTTATGAGGTCAACAAGGAAATCTTTAAGAGAAAGCGGATCGCGGATACGAATACGAAAAATCCAATGCCTAACTATAGTTTTTTTTACACTTTTGTCAAGAAAAAAATCGGGAACGCGAGATGAAAAGCTTTCCTTTTTCACTTAGTTGAACGGTTTGAATAAAATTTGTTGACAAAAAAAAACCGGTGTGATAATCAATCGGTTGGATTCCACTTCGGCATGGGAGAGGGAGGGAAGATGAAAAGTGTTCGGATCGGCATCATACTCGGATTAGGCCTTTTGCTGGCATATTTCTGGGGCGGCGACAAGGTGTCAGGCTACTACGGCGATATGGTCCTGAACAGCAAGGCGGAAAAACGAGGGATGCCGCCGGTTGTTTTCCCTCACTGGTACCATCGCGCGGAATTTAAGTGTAAGGTCTGTCACCCCGCCATTTTTGAAATGCGGGCGGGATCGAATGATATCGATATGAAGAAGATCATCGTTGATGGACAATTCTGCGGGAAATGCCACAATGGAACGATTTCGTGGAAGCCGATCGAATGCGCCCGCTGCCACTCCGGAACACCGGGGATGACAACAGGGGTTCTGGAAGGCTTTCCAAAGTAGGGGTCTATTGTTTTCCAATGTTAGGGGCGTATTGCAATACGCCCTTACATTAAGACTTTTTTGAATCTTAGGGAGGGTTCTCATGGCTTGGGTGAAACAACGAAGAAGATATCTCTTTGCCGGATGCTTGCTCATACTCCTCTCCCTCACCACCTTCTATGCCTGCATCCGACAAGCCAAGAGTGAACCGGCGAATCCGCCCGCCGTACCTGCCGCCGCCGGTGCGCCGGCCCAAGCGGTTCCGGTTCAGGCCCCGGCCCAGGCCCAAGAGAAAGATCTTGCATCACAACCTTCCCCTGGTGGCCCCACCCCCTTCAACTCGCGTTCCGCAATTCGCCGATCCGACCAAGCTTCCCACGCCGGGTCCTCCCTATAATCCGGACAACTCAAATGGGGATGTGGTTCTCAAGGACTTTCCGGTCGATGCCTCCGGGCAGGTCGACTGGGTCAAGTCTTTCCAGGAAAGCCTGATCAAGCCGCACGAGTCGCTCGATCTTAATAAACCTCCCACCCCTCCTTTTATGTTCGATATCGAAATTCCGGCGATCGGCTCCATGCCGAATGTGATCTTCCCTCATTTCCCCCATACTTTCTGGTTGGATTGCGCCAATTGCCACCCCGGCATTTTCATGATGAAGAAGGGGGGCAATCCGATCTCGATGGTGAAGATCGTCAACGGAGAGTTCTGCGGACGCTGCCACGGCCGGGTCGCTTTCCCTCTGGCCAACTGCACCCGCTGCCACGTGAAACCAAAAAGCTAGAAGAGATGAAGGGGACCTGACGGCTGCTTCGCTTCAGGTCCCCTTTCTGTCTCCTCCCAAGAAGTCCGTCTTGCCATGCGTTTAAACACACTCAATAAAACACCGATGAAAACCTCCCTGATCGCTTTGGCCCTGGTTACCCTCCTGATTGATCCTGCATTGGCCGGCACGAAAACGGACAGAGAGCAAGAGCGCCTGATCGGGCCGGTGAAGACAGTCCTCATTGAACTGACGAATATCTCCAACCAGGAAGGGAAATGGATCGAAAGCCCCCGCATCCCCTGGCTCTCCAACACCTACGATCTGAAGGGAAACAAGATCCAGGAGGATCAACTCTATGACGACGTCTCCCTTAACTTCAAATCGATCTTCAATTATGATGTTAATGGAAACTTGAAGGACGGGGTCGAATACGATTACAAAGAGTTTCCCGTTTTTAAATGGACCTACACCCATGCGCAGAACCAGGTCGAAGAGACCCGCACCCAGGTGAACGGCGTCCTCTTTTCCAAGGCGACCTATACCTACGACAAAGACGGGAACCTCGCCGAAGAGTTCCGCCATCAGGTCCATAGCACGAAAGATTTCAAATGGGTCTACCTCTATGACGCGGAGGGGAGAAAGACCGAAGAGAATTTTTACCTCGTCCAGATGCAGGGCCTTCCGCACGAACAGGTCCGCGTGAGCACACTCGACTTCAAGACGGTTTACCGTTATGACGCCAAGGGAAACGTGATCGAGGAGACCCGCTTCGACGCGGCCGGCGCGGTGAAGTTCAAAAAGCAATACAGTTACAAATTCGATTCGGTCGGCAATTGGATCTCCCAGACGGCCGAGGAATGGATCACGCGATCGGGCAAAACCGTGCTCGAACCGACCGGTGTAACGTATCGGACCTTCCAGTACTATTCTCCATGAGACTCATTTGATGCGTCGGAAAACCACCTTAGTATTCCTTTTTATTCTCTTCGTCTCGATTCCCTTTGCTTTACAACCGATTTCTCCCCGTCCCGCTTATTCGCAGGCCAACCCTCATGCTTCCCCTGAAGAATTGTGGACGCACTTTACTCTCTTTTCGATCGTTCGGGCGCTGGCGATAGAGGGGGATGTCCTCTGGGTGGGAACCTCGAACGGTCTCCTCAGATACGACCTGGTCCGTGAAGAACAAAAGTCCTACACGACCAAAAACGGACTCCTCTCCAACATCATCCACACGGTCGCAATCGATCCCAAGGGAAACAAGTGGATCGGAACCTACGGCGGAGGACTGAGCAAGTTCGACGGAAAACAGTGGACGACCTACACCCCCTACGGCAGCGGCTCCACCGCTTCGTATGGAGAGGCCTCCTGGACCCGCTTCGGCAGCGGCAAAGGGCTGGGCGATCTTTGGGTTTACGGGGTTCATTTCGATCCGAAAGGAACCATGTGGGTCGCCACATGGAAAGGGGTCAGCCGATTCGACGGCACGTTTTTTCAGACCTACACAACCGACGACGGGCTGATTGATAAATGGGTCTACACCTTGGCGCAGGATCAGAAGGGAACGTTTTGGTTCGGCACCGAAGGGGGGGTCAGCCGGTTCGACGGCAAGAGTTGGAAGAGCTGGACCAACAAGGAAGGGGTCGGCGCAGAGGTCGCCCGGGTAAAACCCCCGGAGGTCGCGGATTTACAGTTTGTTCCACAACACCACCAGGGAGGGGACAAACCGCTCGAATATAATCCGAACTACGTCGTCTCCTCCGTCATCGATTCACAAAATCGCCTCTGGGTCGGAACCCTCGGCGGGGGGCTCTCCCAGTTCGATGGAAAGAAATGGAAGAGCTATACGATCCAAGACGGCCTCGCCGGAAATATCATCCATGCTCTCAAGTTCGACGCGAAAGGGACATTATGGATTGGGACCGACGGCGGGGTCAGCCGGTTCGACGGCAAGAAATTTAAGAATTTTACCGAGAAAGAAGGGATCGGCGCCGTGTATGCGATCGCCATCGATCGCCAGGGCCACAAATGGTTTGGAACGTTTGGAGGGGTCGCACAGTACCGGGGAGATTGATACAAACAGAGTCAATGAAAGAAGGGCGCCATGAACGACGCCCCTCTTTTAGTCAGGACGGCCGTCCCACGCTGGTGTATTTGAAACCGAGGGCGGCCATTTTTTTCGGCTCATAGACGTTCCGAAGGTCGACGAAGACGGGTGCTTTTAACTTCTTCTTGATCTGATCGAGATCGAGGTTCCGGAAGGGATTCCACTCGGTCATCAAGATGATGGCATCCGATCCGTCGGCCACCGTGTAAGGATCGGCGGCATAGGTCACCTCTTTCAGAACCTTCTTCGCCTCTTCCATCGCGGCCGGATCATGCGCAATGATCTTGGCCCCCCGCTCTTGAAGGGCGCGGATAATCGCGACGGAGGGGGCCTCCCGCATATCGTCCGTGTTCGGCTTGAAGGAGAGGCCGAGGATCCCGATCTGCTTCCCCTTGAGATTTCCAATTTCCTTTTCGATCTTCGCGATCATTCTTTCCCGCTGCTGCCGATTCACCTCGATGACCGCCTTGACGATCTTGAATTCATAGCCGTTCTTCTGCGCAATCTGCGACAGCGCGGAGACATCCTTCGGGAAACAGGAGCCGCCGAAACCGGGGCCGGGGTGTAAAAACTTCGAGCCGATCCGGCCGTCGAGCCCCATCCCCCTGGCGACGTCCTGGACATTGGCCCCCACCCCCTCGCAGAGATTGGCAATTTCATTGATGAAGGAAATCTTCGTCGCCAAAAAGGCGTTCGAGGCATACTTGATCATCTCGGCGGTCGGGATATCGGTGATCAGCAACGGTGTTTCGATCAGGTAAAGCGGACGATAAAGATCGCGCATGATCGCGACCGCCTGCTGGCTGTTCGCCCCGATCACCACCCGATTGGGACGGAGGAAATCTTCGATCGCCGATCCCTCCCGCAAAAACTCCGGATTCGAAACGATATCGAAGTCGAAATGTTCCTTCTGCTTGCTGCCGATAATGGAACGGAGCCGGTCTCCGGTTCCGACCGGAACGGTGCTCTTGGTCACGATCACCTTATAGCCGTTCATATGCTCGGCGATCGTCTCGGCAACCGTCTCAATATAGGAGAGATCGGCAAATCCGTCGCCCCGATCGGGGGTCCCGACGGCGATAAAAATCACCAGCGCCCCTTGGATCGCCTCGATAGTGTTGGTGCTGAAGGAAAGGCGTTTATTCTGAACGTTCTTTTTGACCAGCTCTTCCAGACCCGGCTCATAAATCGGGATGATCCCTTTTTTGAGTGCCGCGATCTTCGCTTCTTCCTTATCGACGCAGGTTACATTGACGCCGAACTCCGCAAAACAGGCCCCGGTGACAAGGCCGACATAGCCGGAGCCGATAACCGCAATATTCATCGCCTTTCCTCCGTGATTGATCTAAAGAGTATACGAGAAAGAGCGAAAATTGACAAGACGAAAGATGATGTTTGACCACTTGTTCGTTGACTCCACCCCTGGAAAAGTGTAGTCTTAGCCCATTTAGACATGCATAAAAAGGAGTCGGCGATGGGACTTTCTCGAAGCGTCGGGTGAGATCATTCGGCGGACGATCCTGGAGAGCATCCAGGTCAAAGAGGCCATCGTCCGGAACATGATCCCGGAGATCGCCCAAGCGGCGGCCTGGATCGTTGCCTCTTATGGCAACGGCGGAAAACTTGTCCTTTTCGGAAACGGCGGAAGCGCCGGGGATGCCCAGCACATCGCGGCGGAGTTGGTCGGACGCTTTGAGCGGGAACGGCGCGCCCTCCCCGCCATCGCTTTGACGACGAACACCTCGACCCTCACCGCCATCGGCAACGATTACGGCTACAACAAGATTTTCTCCCGGCAGGTCGAGGCGTGGGTCCAGCCGACCGATGTCGTCATCGGCATCAGCACCAGCGGGAATTCTCCCAACGTCCTGGAAGGGATCGCCGCCGCCAAATTAAAGGGGGCGAAGACGATCGGGTTGACCGGCGAGAAGGGGGGGAAACTCGCCTCCCAAACCGATCTATGTCTTAAAGTTCCCTCATCGAACACCGCCCGGATTCAAGAATCGCACATCATGATCGGCCACCTCCTCTGCTTGCTGCTGGAACAGCAGATCACCTAACCCTCGGACCTCCATGTCGGGAACGCTCTACGTCGTCAGCACCCCGATCGGCAATCTCGAAGACATCACCCTCCGGGCGCTCCGCATCCTGAAAGAGGTAGCGATCATCGCCGCGGAAGACACCCGCCACACCCAAAAGCTCCTCTCCCATTTCGACATCCATACGACGCTCACCAGCTATCACGACTTCAATAAAGAAGAGAAAACGCCGGTTCTCCTTTCCAAAATGGCGGAGGGGGCTTCGATCGCCATCGTCTCCGACGCCGGCACCCCCACCCTCTCCGATCCCGGTTTTTATTTGATTCGCGAAGCGATCCGCGCCGGCCTCCCCGTCAGCCCCATCCCCGGCCCCTCCGCCGCTCTTGCGGCGCTGGCCGTCTCCGGCCTTCCCCCGGACCGATTTGTCTTCGAAGGTTTCCTCCCGAAAAAGAAAGGCGCCCGCGCCAGGCGCCTGGAGCAACTCAAGCCCGATCCGCGGACGTTGATCTTCTACGAATCGCCGTTTCGGATCGTCGGGCTGCTTGAAGAGATCAAGACGATCCTTGGCGACCGGCCCGTTGTCGTTGCGCGGGAAATCACCAAGATGTTCGAGGAGTTCATTCGGGGAAGTGTGACGGAGGTGCTGGAGAGGATCGGGAAGAAGACGATGAAGGGGGAGATTACGCTGGTGGTGGGGGGGAACCGGGAAGAGGATTAAAGCGGAGGAACTAATACGCAGTATGCTTGCAGAGGCTTCTGACGCTCTGGCGATGATAGAAGAATCAGAGAAACGACCTATGAATGAACAGCATCCTGAAGAACTAAAAGAGTGGCAAGAAATAGTTCGCGCCAAAGAAGAGTTAATAGAAATATTAGGCGGTACGATCTCTGACCTGGAAGAACGAAAAGGACAGGAGCAATGTTTTTTTAATTGAATACGACCGGCCTCAGGGCCGCATTATCTCGTTTAAAATCTTTAATGACTCGGAGCGGCGGAAAGCTGAGAACGCACGGCTTGAGATCGAGTTGGAGCTAAACCGCCGAGGAGTAGACCATGAGGTGGTCCTGCTAGAAGCAGCGAGCGAAGACGCCCTTCGTAAAACTCACCGACGCTACTTCGAAAATCTGAGCGAGATTGCAAACTCCACCACCAGCACTGATCTATAAATCACCCCGGAGATGCTAATTCCAACGTCATCAAAATAACTCTGCACTGTATAGCCTCTTTTCTCTCCTTAAAACCGATCTTCATCTCTACCCTCTTCCGGATTTCTGAGAACAATCAGGAAAAGGGAAAGAATGCTTGTCGTTGAGAAGTGGCCCCCTCTGAGATGATCGGGACACAGCCTCATTTCGTATATGGAAGCGCATGCTCATCTGAATCTCCTTTTCAGAAGCATGAAAAGGAGAACGCCCAGCAAGAGCTGTATTTCGGCGGCTTGCATGGGGCCGGGAAGATTTTCCTGCTGCGGAAAGCGCATTGCACACCCTCCCCGCCGGCGGCTGCCTGATTTTGTTCGTCGTCGATTTGGCTGATTAAAGAAAAGGGGGAAGCGGAAGCGTGGGCGGTAGATTGACGATTCTCATGGAGATCGTAGGAAGCGGCGGCATAGTAGTAGGTGACGCCGTTCTCCAGGCTTGACTGAGTTACGCTCATGCTCTGATTGGGTTCTCCCGTGAACTCTCCGAGAAGCTCGCCGTCGTTCAGGTCGCTCGGATAGCGATCGGTCCGATAGCGGATGAGAACCCCCGCGAAATCAACGTCCGGCGGGTTGATCCATTGCAGCGTGATCTCTCGGTCTCCGGGAACCGCAGAGAAATGCTGAACATCCGCCGGAGGCGTCGTATCGGAGGGTTGAGCATCCTCCTGTGGCGTGTTACCGGAGGGAGCAGACGTATCAAAAAACGTTTTACTGATCTCGTTCGAAAAAGCACTCTCGTTTCCGGCAGCGTCATAGGCGCTGAGGACGAAGTAGTAGGTTCCCAGCCCAAGGCCGGTGACCGTGTACGCGGTCTGATTGCCGACCGTGATCGGTGCTCCGTAACGCCTGGAGACGGTTCCGTAATAGACCTTGTATCCGGCCAGATCCGAATCTGTGTTGGGAGTCCAGGATAAGATTGCATCGCCTGCAAAAGCGGGAGAGGTCTTACAAAAAAGGAATAAGAGAACCAAACAAAGCGCCCGGGGAATGTTTTGTCTTTTTGACCGATTTCGCATCGCTGCAAATCTCCCATGCACAAAAAAAGCCGCCAAAACAAAATCCTTTGGCGGCTCGGCGGGCATGGCTTTACAGCTTTAGCCCCGTTGCTCTGCGTCCCCATCTTTCGACAGGTTTGCTCTGAACAAAGGGAATCACAAATCCTTCATGATCAACGCGGCTTAAACCGCTCGACGGCGCTTGAGCGATCTAAAAAACATTTTTAGGATTATCACGACTCCAATCATGTTGTCAATAAGATTTAATCTTTTTAGAGTCGTGGTCGCGCCGTTTTCTAGAACGACTCAATTTCCTCGTACGACCCATCACCGCCTCAATCTGCCCATAGAAGGCGCTGAGTTCCTTTCCCAGCCCTGCACTCCTTACGTTTTTCGCCGCGGCTGCAATATCGTCCAGACGCGTTTCAATATCCCCTTCCAGACTTTCCGCTTGACACTTTCCAATTCCTTCGGCTAGAATGGTATTCATATGGATACCATGACAGCACGACAGCAAGAAATCCTCACCTTCATCCAGCAAACGGTAGAGCAGAAAGGCTACCCTCCCTCCTTGCGTGAAATCGCAGGCCACTTCGGGATGGTGGGGACGCGGGGGGCTTTCAAGCATGTCGCCGCGCTGATTCGCAAAGGACACCTGCGAAAAGGCCAGGGAGCCCGGGCGCTGGAAGTCATCTCGCAATCGCAGACAGCGCGGGCCGTGCAATCGAAGAGCGCCGGCCGGGCGATCCCGATCTTGGGACGGGTCGCCGCCGGACAGCCGATCCTCGCCGAAGAGAACTTGCTCGGTCATCTGGCGGTCGATTCTTCGCTCGTTCGAGGGAGGGAAGCGTTCCTCCTGAAGGTCAAAGGGGAGAGCATGCGCGACGCGGGCATCTTGGATGGGGATCTGGTCCTGGTCAAGCGGCAGGCCGATGCCGATTCCGGCGAGATCGTCGTCGCGATGGTCGAGGGGGAGGCGACGGTGAAGCGGCTGATCAAGAAAAAGGGAAGACTGATCCTCCAGCCCGAGAACACCGACTTTGATCCGATCGTCATCACCGAGAAAGACGCCTCCTTTCAAATTCTCGGAAAAGTCGTCAGTCTCATTCGGCCGGTCGTTTGATCGTAGAAGAGGAGCACGCTTGTGGACACGACCTACGAAATCGACACCCCCCTCTTCTCCGGACCGCCGGTTTCCCTGATCTCCGGCATGCCGGGCGGTGTGATCTTTTTTTGCGGCGATGCCGCGCTCTGGCCGCTTGCTTCAGAAATGATCGGCTGGCGGCTGGCCCAGTCGGAGCGGGTCCTCTTTCTCGATGGGGACAACTGCTTTAACCCTTATCCGATCACAAATCTGGCGAAGCGGATCGGACACGATCCGCGCCTTTTTCTCTCGTCGATTTTTATTTCCCGCGCGGCTACCTGTCACCAAATGACCACCCTGATAACACGGCAGCTCGGCATTGGAATCGCGCGGCACTGTCCCCGCCTGGTGCTGCTGGCGGAGCCGCTCGCCACCTTTTATGATGAAGCGGTCTCTTTCACCGAAAGAAAAACGCTCCTCTCCCGCGCCGTATCAACCCTGGTGCGGCAGGCCCGGGAAGGAACCTGGATCGTGGTGCTGACCTCCCCTCCCCCCCCTTCGCACAAGCCGGCGTCGCTCCTTTCAATGGTGCGCAACGCGGCCGATCGGCTCTTCTCCGTCCGCACCGATGCGCAATCGATCCTCATCCGCGAAGAGAGTGCTGCAATTGCATCGCCACACCGGACCGGGAGGCGCTAATGGGCCGCACCCTCTCCACCTTCACGCAGTTGATCGAGCAGGAACGGAGCGCTTGGCAGTCGTTTCACCGGGCGTTGCGCAAGGAGGATCAGCAATATTTCGACGCGCTTTTTCGCGCGGCGAAATACCATGTCGCTTCCGGCAGCTACGCCTCGAAGAGCTCGCCGTTTGAAGCGATGATCGTGGCGATGTTGATCGAGTCGTACAAAAAAAATGCGCTGCTTGAAGCGCGGGTCTCCCACCTGGAAGCGTTTCTGAATAGAAGGAGGGTCGATGAAGATCACCGGCTGGATCTTTGATGTCTATGCGGTCGACGGCGGGATGCGGGTCTGGATCATCGACGCGCAAGGGAGAAAACACCGGCTGCTCGATCCCTTCTCCCCCGCTTTCTACATCGGCGGCCCTCCCGCCTCTGTCCGCCCGCTCCTGACCTTTCTCTCGCGCTTGAACTTGCCGATGGAGGTCACCCGCGCCGTGGGGATAGAGTTCTACTCGGGGAAGACAATCCCGGTCACACGGGTAAAACTTTTCAATCCAATCCACTTTACAAAGGTGGTCCGCTGGTGCACCTCCGCCGCCATCAAACCGGAAGGGAGCGGAATCTCGCTCTACAACTGCGATCTCTCCCTCCCGCAGCTCTATTTCTTCGAGCGCAAGAGCTTCCCGCTCGCCTTCTGCGAGGTGGAGGTCGATCCCTCCGGGACCATTCAAACGGTCGGCTTGCTCGATTCGATCTGGCGGACCGATTACACCACCCCCCTGACGACCCTGATCCTCCAGATGGAAGGGGGAAGCCTTCGCCCCGATCACACCGGTCCCCGGCGGCTGGAGGTCACGATCGACGGACGAACTTCCTGCCTGGAAGCGGAGGATGAAGCCGGGCTGATCGACCGATTCGACCGGATGTTGCTGCGGCACGATCCCGACCTGATTCTCTCCGAATGGGGCGATCCGTACCTCCTCCCCCAGCTGATGGCGATGGCCAAAAAGAAGCGCTTCCCGCTTCTGCTCAACCGAGAGCCGGATACGGGGGTGATCACCCGGCGCGAGCGCTCCTACTTCACCTACGGCCAAGTCGTCCACCAGGCGCAGGCGCACCTGCTCCTCGGCCGCTGGCACATCGATCTGCACAACTCTTTCTTGGTCGATCAAACCGAGCTCGAAGGGCTCTTTGAATTCGCCCGCCTCTCGCGGATCCCGGTCCAGCAGATGGCGCGGACCACCACCGGCACCGGAATCACCTCGATGCAGATGGCACTGGCATTTGAGGACGGGATTCTGATCCCCTGGCGAAAGCAGGAGAGCGAGGCGTTCAAGAGCGCCGACCAGCTATTGCTGACCGACAAGGGGGGCTGACCTACGCCCCCAAGCTCGGCTTTCACGAAGCGGTCGCGGAGCTCGACTTCGCCTCGATGTACCCCGCGATGATGGCCCGTTACAACATCTCCCCCGAGACGATCAACTGTCCTTGCTGCCCGCACAATCTCGTTCCGGAGATCGGCCACCACCTCTGCACAAAGCGCCGCGGATTGATTCCCCGCTTCCTGGAGCCCTTCTTGGCCAAGCGCGCCGAGTACAAGCGGCTCAAGAAAACCGCGACCGATCCGGAGTGGAAGGCGCGGTATGACGCGCGGCAGTCGGCGCTCAAGTGGGGAATGGTCACCACCTTCGGCTATCAAGGATACAAGAACGCCCGGTTCGGGAAGATCGAAGCCCACGAGGCGATCACCGCCTATGCCCGGGAGAAGCTGCTCCAGGCGAAGGAAATCGTCGAAGCGGAAGGATTCGAGATGATCCATGCGATCGTCGACTCCCTCTGGATCAAAAAACCGGGAACGACGGAGGCCGACTATGAAGCGCTGGCCGAGCGGATCTCGAAGGCGTGCGAGATCCCGATCGCGTTTGAGGGGGTCTATCGCTGGGTCCTCTTTCCCCCCTCGAAGTCCGATCCGGAGATCGGGGTCCCCAACCGTTATCTCGGCGTCTTCCAAAACGGCGAAGTCAAACTTCGGGGGATCGAAGCCCGCCGCGGCGACACCCCGCCGTTCATCCGGGCCGCCCAGACCGAGATGATCGAGATCCTCTCTCAGGCGAAAAATCGGGAAGCGTACGAGGCGCTCCTCCCCGAGATCGAAGCGATCCGGGAGGCCTATCGGGAGCGGCTCAAAGCGAGGCGGGTCTCCTTCTGGGAGTTGGCGATCGCCAAAACCCTTTCGAAGTCCCCCTCGGAATACCAAAAAGACAGCCTCACGGCGATCGTCGCCAAAGAGCTCGCCGGCCGCGGGGTGCGTCTCTCCCCCGGACAGAGCATTTCGTATGTGATCACCGACGCCAAATCGCGCGTGAAATCGGACCGCGCCCGGGCGCTCGGATTCATCGACGGGTCGTGGGGGTTCGACGCCGAAAAATACGAGTCGCTCCTGATCCAGGCGGCGGAGGTCCTCTTTCCAGACCCGCCGGATCGATTCGGGCAGAAAAAACTTCTGCCGTGAAAAAACGAACTGAATCTAACTTATTTTTAGCTTGGATTCTGTTGGAAAGTAAGGGCTGCTTCGAGACGTTTCAGGGAGGTATATCGCGTTGAGTGTTTCTCTTCGATGATACTGTTATGGACTGAGGTGTTTTTTTAGAATTTCGTTTTCGGTGATTTCCCGATTGTCGCCCCCGAACCGCTTCGCCTTCTTAAAGGCCTCTGTGGCTTCCGGATGTTTTCCCATGCCGTCGTAGGCGATCGCCAGGTTAAAATGGGCCTCGGCGAAATCGCCCTTGGCCGCGATGGCTTCATTCAGGTGCCGGGAGGCGACCTCATAATGTTTCTGAACCAGATGGTCGACCCCTTCATTGTTCTTGGCCGCCGCCTCCTTGTTGCTCATATCGTATGGAGAGAGAAGCACCGGGATTTGAGCGCTTGCGGCCCCCCCGCCGCCGGAACAGGCGGTCAGCCCAAGCAGGGCTATCACCAAAAGGTATCGACGCTTTTTCATCTGATCTCTCCTTCCCCCCTTCAGGCAACATGAGCATCAATGATGGAATGGTTCTGTTGGTCGACCATGACGGTCATGGCCGTCCCTTTTTCGATATGAGTCATCTTTTCGGCGACTTCTTCTTTTATCTTGTAGAATTGCGAGGTCCCATTTTTAAGCTTCAACGTGACGACTTTCTTGTCTGAATCGACGGAAATGACCTCGCCATGAATCAGCGCCAATTGATGTTTTCCACCGATGTGAATCATGTCGATGATCTGGTTCCCTTCATCAAACTCCAACAGAATACGATCGCCCGGATGAGGAATCGCCCCCGATTTTCCAGGGCCTTTCATGGTAAAGTGACGGGTGGTCCCCCCTCCATTTCCAAAGAGATCGCCTCTTCCGAGGCCTGACTCACTGTGCCGATTACACTCTGTAGCATCTTACCCTTTCTATTCTTCTTTGTTGCTTCCCGTGAGCAGCAGCACGATGCCGCCGGCCAATGCGATGACCCCCACGATCGGCGGCGGCGGGACGGCTCTCGTCTTCTCAGATGTCTTCTCGGAATTAAGATCGGCCCCCTTCTGTCGCGTGAGAGTAATCCCCTGATAAACAAAGGCCAATACCCCCACGGCGATCAAGACAATGGCGAGCAGCCTGTCCTTTTTCATTTCGGTTCGCCTTTACAAGGCCGGTTTGTTGATGGCCTGCCGCGGGTGATGCGGTCTTCGGCCTTGAATGATGCTGCTGAGCAGGGCATGAATAAACCACCCTCCCATTATCGAGCCGTTCACCCATCCGAACAGCCACAGAACCATTAAAAACAGAGCGATCGTCCATAACATGAGTCTTGCCTTTCGAAAAACGATTAAGCCCGCTACCGGCCGGCGCGGGGGGTGCGCCGGCCGATAGCGATGCACCATGTCTTATTGCATTCGGACATGGATTCGTTCACTTTAAATTGGAATCGCCCCTGTCGACCCGGACAGGAATCGTCTAAGAGGTCCCGATCAACGGCTCGGCCGGTTTTGATAGCCCTTTTTCCCGGGGAGCCAATTTCTCTATTTTGAAGATCCCCAGGAATGACCCTGCTGTCTGGAGCAGCCATCGGAGAAAAACCAGGCCAAGAACCCAGACCGGCCAGAGGAGAACAAGAAAAATAAAAAGATATTGAAGGAGATCTTTTGTCGTGATCATCATTTTAGAAACCTCCGGCCATCTATATCCGTTGAAGAGCACTCTGTTTCGACTTTCGAAAGAAAAGTCGCGACCCGCCTCCGCTCCGGCGTTCTCACCGGACATCACTTCCCTTGGTGATATTCTGACGGGAAAAGCAGAGAAAGTCTGGTCAATATTGCTCAGTTTTGAGAATCGAGAAGATCAAATGAATGACATGGTATAGAAGAGAGATGAGCGCTAATCGTGCAGGACGATATTCAGAAGGGAGCTGTGGACACGCAATTCGCCGTTGTATTCAATGAAGCCGAGCTTCTTGAACTTGTTCAAAAAGAAGCTGACCCTGGACCGGGTGGTGCCGACCATCTCCGCCAGCGTCTCCTGGCTCATCTTCGGAATGACCAGTTCGGCTTTGCCTTCTTTTCCAAAGTGAGCGAGCAGAAGAAGCACCCGGGCGAGCCGCTTCTCGCTTGAATTAAAGAGTTGATCGACTAAATCCTCTTCGATCCGGATGTTGCGGGAGAGCAGATAGGCCATGAACAGTTCGGAGAAGGCGGGCTGTTCATGGAGCACGGAGATCATGGCGGCTTTTTCGATCCGGACAATCGTGGAATCTTCCATCGAGATCGCGGTCGCCATGCGGACCACCTGTCCGGCAAGACACCCTTCGCCGAAAAAATCGGCGCGTCCCAGGATCGCCACAACCGCTTCCTTCCCTTTCGGGGAGACAACGGTAAGTTTGACCTTGCCCGACTGGATATAGAATACGGCGTCCGCCGCATCCCCTTGCAAAAAGAGGCTTTGTTTCTTCGGGGAGTTTAGAATCGTTTTTCCGCCGCCGACGATGGCAAGGAAGGTATTAGCATTAAAAGGAAGGGTTCGTTTACGCGCCATAGGGTTGGATCTGTTATAAAAGCACTGTGATCTTTTGTCAAGGCCTGTACCCCCTTCTTTAGTTTAAGCTATTGCGCTTCTCGCTCATTGCGAGTAGACTCTACAGAGGTCCAGATACAAAATCGAGATGTCGGCGTCCTCTTGATTGCTCCAGATTGTCCAACCTTTTGAGAGGATGTGAAAATGATTCTGATCACTCATAAAGTCTGCAGTGGACCGGCCCTTGAAGCCAATTCCCTCGAATCTGAAACCCGCACATTCCCGGCTGAAGATTTCCCCTTTACCTGCTTTACCTGTCTGGATGATATTATCGAGCAAACGGAGCTGAGGGTTTGTGAAGAGTTCCGAATGTAAATCGAACACACAAGGAGCAGAAACAATGAGCAAGGGCAGGGACACGAAAAAACAGACCAAGAAAAAACCGGCCAAGACGATGCAAGAAAAAAAAGCCGCGAAGCGGTCCGAGAAGGAAACCCGGGGTTCTTTGAGGTAAAAGAGTCGAAGTGATTTGATCTTCAATCCAAAAGGTGAGGAATAGGTGGATCAAGAAGAAGCAAAACAGATGATTTTAAGTTTTTATCAGGAAATCGGCGGGAACCGGGAAGAGCTCCACTTTGGATCCGACTGGTTCAGCGGGGCTTCCTATAAAGTGACCCGGAAGGGATACGGTTATAAAGAGATACGCAGAATGTATATCGACGACTATCTCGATTCAAAAGATCAATCGGCCGAAGACTATATCAAAGACAAACTAAAGAGGCTTCTTAAAATGGAAGCCGCTGCATAGAACGACCCTCTCCGCTTCCATTTTCCCCTCCACTGCTTTTTCGGCTGCTTGAAAACTCAGGGGATGGCGACGACGGCGGCTTCCAGGCGTTTTAGGTAGGCATATAATTTGGGGTGTTTCTCTTCGATCTCTCCGAAAAAAATCCCCGCGCTGTAGCGTTTCTTATCATCTCCGGTTCCAGCCCAGGTCACTTCCCCCAGAATCGATTCATGAAGCGATTCCCTATCGTCGGTCAGCAAAGAGAGTGCAATGAGGATCTGATCTCCCTTTTGCATCCGCTTCTCAGTATAGATCCCCATCCCATGCGTGGAGACCGACCGGACCAGCGCCTCATTCCACTGCTGGTATCCTTGGTGGGTGTAATGAATTCGGGCGGACAACGGAATGCGGGGATATCGCCGATAATCGACCGGATTATTTTTTGAAAAAAACATTCTCACCTCCAGAGGAAATTCGTGAACGACAATGTAAAATTATCAGAACTATCCGATCTGTCAAGGAAGAAGAAGCACGGTCGATTCCGACCTGAACAATCTCCCTTTTTTATGGATTCTTGCGGTCAGAAAATTTCTGTACGCTTTGCCGCCTACCGGAAAAAACAGTGAGCCGAATCACGTTTAATCGGTGACCTTCCCGGTGGATGCAATCACGCGGTTTTGTGATAGGATGTGGATTGCCGTAGGGGCGTATTGCAATATGCCCTGAGCGCCTTCATTAACCAACCGGATAGGAGGTATCAACCGTCTTGATTTATAAACTGATCGGGCTGGCCGTCATGGTCTCCATCCTTGCGCTTCCCAAGAGCGGGGTCTCCCAAACGGAAGGAATCGTCCCAAGCCGCATCAACAGCGCCGTTTACGAAGTAATCGTGCCGAAGCCGCCGGACGACACGTTGACCTATGAAAAAGAGCTGCCGCTCGACTTTCTCCCCTTCGTCATCCGGAACGACAAATATTATTCGATCGGGACCGCGTTTGCGATCAACGACACCGAATTTATTACCGCGGCCCATGTGCTGAATCTGGGGGTCAAAAGCCAATTTAAAGAGGCCTTCGTGCGGGACAATCAGGGAAAGGTCTTTGCCGTCGATCGGATGATCAAATTTTCCAGCCGGCGCGATTTTGCCGTCTTTACGGTGAAGGACAAATCGCCGTCGGAATATTTTGATCTTAATCCAAACGCGCATATCAACGAAACGGTTTATGCCGTCGGAAATGCACTGGGAGAAGGGATCGTGATCAGGGACGGTCTCTACACCTCCAATACGCCGGAAGAGGTCGAAGGGGCTTGGAGCTGGATCCGATTCTCCGCCGCCGCCTCTCCGGGAAACAGCGGCGGCCCGCTTCTCGACTCAAATGGAAAAGTGATCGGCGTGATCACCCGGAAATCGCCGAACGAAAATCTGAATATGGCCCTGCCGATCGCCGAGGTCCGGAAAGCCGACAGCAACTCGGCGGAGATTTACCAAAAGAGCTCCTATCAATTGGACGTTTTCGATTCGATCAAAACCGGAACGCTCGACACCCAAATAAAATTGCCGATGCCGTATGACGATTTCAGAAATGCATATATCCGCATCCAAAGTGAATTCAACGCCAAGCTGTTGAAAGAGCTCTTGTCCGAAAATCAAGCCGATCTTTTCCCGAACGGCCGCGGCTCGAAAAAGTTGCTCTACAAAAACGCCCTCTCCGACTTCCCTCAGCTCATCATGAAACGCCCGGACGGCCATTGGGACGCGGTTCCGCCCGAAAAGGTCGATCGCGCCGATCTGGGAAACAAGGGCTCGATTACGCTGGGCCAGATACGAAATTCGATCTTTTTAAAAATTCAAAAGCCGGAGAATCTTTCCCTGGCCGATTTTTACGCCGATTCAAAAGTATTCATCGATTTGGTCTTGAAGGGGATGCCGTGGTACCGGTTCGTCGGCCCGGAGCGGGTGAGAATTCTCTCGTTCGGAAAGGCGCAGGATGAATCTGTTCATATCGACTCTTATGGCCGGAAGTGGATGGTCAGAACGTGGCCGATTCCATACATTGATCAGCAGGTCGTGACCTTCTCCTTGCCGGTGCCCGGCGGCGCCGTCACGATGCTGAGGGTGGGCCAAACCGGAGAGACGTACGACGGCCACATTCCCGACTTGAAGGTCCTTGCCGATTTCGTCTACGTTTCCTTTGACGGCACCTTCAAAAAATGGCGCGAGTATCTTGAAATGAAAGAGGTCATTCCCCCCTTGTTCAACACGATCGAGCTCACCGTCGATCCTGACGATTTCCGATACAAATCGAAACGGCTGAAGCTCTCATGCAGCTCCGACATCATCAAGCTGACCGACCAGAGCATGCTGACCCTCGGATTCAGTTATTACCGAAGCGGGAATGCGATCGTCTGGGATGTCTCGAAATTATTTCTCAACGAAAATAACTTCAAGCATAACGGCTTCGCCGTCACACGGAATATGCGGGCCGATGAAGACCTCGACGAGATCGATTTGAATCGGTGGCAGCGGCTCTTGGAGGGAGAGAAGCCCTACGACATGAAAACTTATCTGATAAAAGACAATACGGCGATCAGCGCCGTCTACAAAAACATCTCACCCGTGAAGACCAGCGCCGCGGCTTCTGTTTTATACGATGTCACCCATGTTCAATCGGGAATCATCGACCAGGGTGAAATGGAATCGGCCCTCCACAAAATGATCAAAAACCTCACAGTCCTTGAAAACGAGTAGAGACCGCCGGTGGGCCGTTTCTACTCAGAGCGGACGGGCGATCAACAGTGAAATTTTTCGGTCAATAATTTCATCGCTTCTTCGGCCGGCAAAGGCCGGCTGAAGAAATATCCTTGCGCTTCATCACATCCGACGGAATGCAGGAACGCCAATTGCTCCGCCGTTTCCACCCCCTCGGCAATCGCTTTCAGGCCGAGACCGTGCGCCATCGTCACCACCGTTTTGGCGATGACGGCGTCGTTGTAATCGGCCATGACCGATGAGACAAAGGACTGATCGATTTTCAACTTGTCGATCGGAAAGCGCTTCAGGTAACTGAGAGAGGAGTAGCCGGTCCCGAAATCATCGATCGAAATCCGCACCCCCATCGCATTCAATCCCCGCAAGGTCGCAATCGTCGCATCCCCTTTTTGCATCAAGATGCTCTCCGTCAACTCCAGCTCCAGAAAGTCGGGGCTTAAACCGGTTTCTTCAAGGGTCCGGGTGATCGTTTCCAACAGATCTTTTTGCTGAAACTGGCGGCCCGAAAGATTCACGGCGATCTTCACCGGGGGCAATCCGGCCTCCTGCCACGACCTGTTTTGGGCGCAGGCGGTCCGCAAAACCCATTCGGCGATCGGGATGATCAACCCCGTCTCTTCCGTTAAAGGGATAAACTTCCCCGGGAGATCATTCCGGAATGAGGCTTCTCCCAGCGGACCAACGCCTCCATCCCGACGACCCGGCCCGCCCGAAGATCGATGACCGGCTGATAATACAATACAAATTCGTTCCGCGCCAACGCGTGGTGGAGGCTCGTTTCCAGCTCCAAGCGCTCCATCACATTCAGATGCATCTCGGAAGAATAAAAACGGCAATTATTTTTTCCCTGCTCTTTCGCCCGGTACATGGCGGCGTCGGCGTTTTTGAGCAATTCTTCAGCGGTCTCGCCGTCATTCGGATAAATGCTCACGCCGATGCTCGGGGTCATGAACAGCTCGACGGATTGGACATTAAACGGTTTGGAGAAGGCTTCCAAGATCTTTTGGGTCATTCTCGGAATCATCTCCGTATCGGAGATGTCGTCCAAAATCACCACGAACTCATCTCCCCCTAAACGCGAAACGGTATCGACACTGCGCACACAAGCGACGAGTCGGTCGGCGACCCCCTTGAGCAGGAAGTCGCCGTAATGATGCCCCAGCGTGTCGTTGATCATCTTGAAACGGTCCAGGTCGAGAAACAACACGACGACGAATTGCTGATGCCGGCGCGATCGGCTCAGCGCTTGATTCAAACGATCGGTCAATAAAAGCCGGTTCGGAAGGTTCGTCAACGCGTCGTAATGCACCATATGCTTCAGCCGCTCTTCGGCCCGCTTTCGTTCCGTGATCTCCGTTCCATAGACGTTGACATATCCCGCCTCCGGCACCGGGTTGAACATCAAAGACCAGATGGCGCTTCCGACCGTGACTTCCAATTCCCGATTCACACCCGCCCGATAAACCTTCGACACCTCCATCCGAAAAAAAAGAGGGAGAAGGTTCGCCCGATTTCCAATCCCACAGTTTGAGCAAGGCCTGCGCCACACGGTTCGCATAAAGAATCATCCCCTCTTTTGAGATGCGGAGCACCGGATTCGGATTCTCCGCCGGGAACTTCGCCAAAAAATTAAGCTCCTCCTCGATTCTTTTTCGCTCGCGGATATCCCGGCCGATGATGACGACCCCCTGGGCGCTCTGGTCCTGGTCGCGCAGATGGGAGACGGAAATGCTGACGTCGACCCGCCGGCCCCCTTTTGCATGGAATTCCGCTTCCTCGTCTCGAATGGTCGTCCCCTGCAGCGCCTCCCCCCGAACCGATGCGCTCTGGCGGCGGCCAAAAAAGAGGCCATCGGTTTTCCGAGAAGCTCTGTTCTGCTGTAGCCTAAGATCGAACAAGCGGTCGGATTGACCAGCCGGATCTTCCCCTCGGCGTCGCAAACGATGAGGGAGTCGGCCATGGTTGCGATAATCTGATCGGCCACAAAAGCGGGGGTGATGTCGACCAACCGGTAGCGCCGGATCGTTTGGACCGCGATGATGAAGAAGACGAAGATCGGAAGGTATCCGAAAGGATAAATCGGAACGCCGTACTTCGCGAAGTAATCGATGGAACCGAGCGAGGCGACGCCGAACCCGACCATGAACGACTTCACGCGAAGCTTGTGTGTTCCCGGCCCCGTCTTTTTGAACTCGGCTGAAAACTCATAGAGGCTGAGGGCCATCGTTCCGAAGAAAAAGGCCAAAAAGGGAAGACCCAACACCCCATATTTCGGATAGTATCCCCACGGATAATAATGAAGGTCGGAAATCAACAGGTCGGTGGCGAGCGCAAAAAAGAAAAGACGAGGGAAAGAAATGAAACGATCCAGACGATGATTTTCCTGCGCTCCGTGATGCGCAGAACGGTCACGGCGAAAGAATAGACAGCGGAGGGGATAAAAGGGACCCCCAGATAGGCCCCTTTCGCCCAGAGCAAGGCGACCTTTTTATCGGTCGCGGCGTACATTCCCGAAAAGGCGAAGAGCCAGATGCCGGCGGCGAGCGCCATGATAAAAAAGAAAAAACTGACCCGCGTTCCCCGCTCATGCACCCAGACGAACGTTCCGAGGAAGAGCAACGCAACGGCCAAGAGAAAAGTCGGAACGGAAAACAGACTGTACGCGTAATAGGCCGGGTCCAACAACTGCTCGATCATGCTCTCTCTATCTTTAACTCCAGTACCGGCCTTCCATGAGCCGTAACGTCTAAAGAAGATACCCGTAAGTTATAAAATCGTCAAGAACAAAAGCTCCATTGAGACACCTATAGACCGGCCCCTCGTGGTGCGCAGCCTGGCGCTGGGACCGATTAATTTGTGATGACGCTATCGCCAGCTGGTGAAAAATCGGTCGGCGTGAAGAAAGTCCATCAGTTTTTTGTAACGGGTAGGTTCAAAAATGTGGGTTACAACGTTACGTAAAGCTAAACTAAAGATGAAGAAAAAAGGGGTTGAATTGGATTGGTGGGCGCGGCCAGAATCGAACTGGCATGAGGTTGCCCCTCGGCAGTTTCTGAGAATCCCAAGAGTAAAAAGGATCTATGATGATGGAGTGATATAGCGTGTGTCAAAGCCTTTTGTTCACAAGGCTTTTATGTTACTCCTTTGTGATTGAGAAGTATTTTTTATACCTCTGATTGTGATCCGAACTGTGAATCAATTGTGATAGGAATTGTGAAAGTTCTTATGTCTATAAACTCACCCATCCCCATGCCGTACCCCCCATCTGCATATGTAGGGGAGGTAAAAGAAACGTGCGAGCTAATTTTTGAATTTTTCTTTTTTTGGCAAATCACTCGTCCTGGTCCACATACGGGATATCTTGGACCAATTCTGGGAATGAATCAAAGAGGACCTCTACTGTTTCCACGGGCTGCTTAACTGGAAATAAAGAAAATCCAAATCCCTTTCTTAATGTTTGTTCCGGTTTGCAAGAAAGCGAGATTCTCTGAGTTATTATGGTTATGTTTATATGATCTCCGCGTCTCTCTATCGCCTTAAAATGCGAATATTGGCATGGATCATCGGCATTGGCTACAACCAAAACGAGTACTTTCTTGCTGAAATCGAAATCCGAAAAAAGATCCCTTGTTCCTTTAATTCCTAAAAATTCATTAATTTCTTTGGCATTTCTAAAAACCCTAGTGTCTCCCGCTTGTAGCTTCTTCACTTCATCAGTATTATAGCCATTTAAATGAGTCCCTCCGATCATCACGGCATGCACTTCCTCTTCCTGAGCGAATGCCTTTTGGGCCTGCCAAGGGGAAATAATAAACAACAAAATTGGGAATAAAATTCTGAAAAATTTTACTTTCATTTATCTTTTAGAAAAAAGCCGCTTCCGCGTGAGGCAAGCGCTCTGTTCTTATCATCATAGCGTTGGCAAACCCCGATAGATCTCCCAAGTCTTGGGCGCTATTTTCCCATGGCGACATTAATGAATCAAGGATATAATCATTGGCCGGTATGAACTGTATTCAATAATGATGAAGAGATTAATTAACCAGGAATTGGCGGAAAGATTTATCAGCGTTGCAAGTCTTAGCGGTTTGATCTATGGAATTGCAGGTCTTCAAAACCTTTCTACAATGATGGACATCCTTGATCTTATTTTCTATATCAATCTTCTAGGTTTTATCTTGGGATGTGCTTATGGAATTTATAGGAAAAGTAGGTCGTTTGCAGTGATCTTATTTACATTTTATCTTCTTGATCGGATCAATATTTGGTACACCACTAATAATCTGAGTGTGTTCTTTAATTATGCCAGTATGATATTCATTGGGGCGTTCCTTTGTGGAATTGTGGCAACCTTTTCCTATCATAACTTGATAAAGCAGAAAGCACGTATTGGTTCTATTTTACTTCTGCTCATGCTTCTCCCCTCACTCTCTTATGCTACTTGCTTCACAGGTAAGTAGTTGGGGTATCAGATGGCGATACCATCAAAGTAATGAGAAATGGCAAATGAGGTAGCCGCTTAACAGGTCCTCTGTATGACCGGCTTCTGATGATTTCAGAGGTTAATTCTAGGAACCATGTTGAGAAAAGCAATATCAATTCTCATATTAACATTGTTGCTGGTTTCATGTGTCACTGACGAGATCAAAATCACAATGATACCTAATGGAGATAGTCCGGCTTTTCGATTTAAATATGTTAGAGGAAGCGGGAAAGTTTATTTATCTGACCTGACAATTAAAGAGGCTGAAAGTGCTCTTATTGTGTGGCAGATTCGTACTTTTGATCCGTCGTTGATTTTTGAAGAACGGGATGGTCGCCGTATGCCGAAAAATCCTCGGGATATTGATTTTAGTAAATTGAAAACTGTGCCTATTCGGCAGATTACTTTTGGCGTTGTGCCTGAAGGTTTTAACCAATACTACCCACCGAATAATGAGAAGCCAACCCTCAGATCCGAAGTGAAGTACTTCATTAGTGCTGGAGGAGGAACGGGTGGAAAAACTGAATTCACTTTAGAAAAAGAATGCCGTAAGATTTCTGTTACCTCCTTTAGCATAAACGATCCTGATTTTACAAAGCCAAATGCTTGCTGAGCGGAGTTACATACCTTGTTCATAGTCTCAACCGAGAATTGGTTAGAGCTAGTTAGGGAAACTGGAAAAGGAAGCGCGTTTAGCTAAAAGAGGCTTGTGGAAAGATCATAACCCAGTACCACCCTTGGGAATTTAGGAAGAGAGTGACTAAAAGATGACTTTCTCTTTTTGCTATTAGGAGGAGCTTTAGGAGTGGTAGGAACTTTGATTGCTCAATGGTTAAGTAATTGGATACTTAATTCTTCACAAAAATAGGAGCAATCTAAAAGAAGAGAATATGGATAGCATAGGCCCAGCAATTACGGCTTTATGTGAAGCGCTTTCACGTCCAGACAGGATGGATATTTTAAAAAAAGAATACGTGATCTTATATTTTCAGTTCAAAGACTGGATCATCGTAGACACCTCCGAAACAGTGTTAATAGAGATTGAGGAATACAAGGACTCGAAAGAAGAACTTAAACGCATCGATGATGAGTTCATGGGCTGGATAGATCGAAATTTTCCAGTTAACCGTAAACATCACCGTTAAAATTCTTCTACGTCCATTTTAGTCACAATTTTATTTTTTGCCCTGATTATTATTTCCAGAACCCTTAGGATCACTCTGACTCTCTTTAGGGGGTTCAGGCTTGACAGGTCGCATCTCTGCAATACCATCTACACTATGTTTTATAGTTTCAGTGGTATCTTGAATCATCTTTTTATTCTTTTGGCTTTCACCCATTTTCGCTCTCTCCTCCGCTAATTTAGCGATTGTTGTATTTACACCAAGAAAAAGTATGAATATGATGCCTATAAAAAAACTAATACTGGCTGATTTATCCAATACTTTAAGAATCGGATCGTTGCTTTCATCTCCTTTTAAAATTTTCTGTAGGTGAGTGGAATTCCGATCGAAGATAAATAGAACAGATATTACAGAAATTAAGAAAAAGAAGATAGCAGCTCCATAAATTAATGCCTGGCATACTGTAGCGGCACCTACAGTTGTTAGTAAAGTTATGAGTAAACCAATAGCAGCTAAAGATAGAGTTAATAAATGTTTGTCTTTTTCAAATTTAGTTGTAATCCATGCATTGACTGTAGCTTCATAAAAAGCTAACTCTTTAGCCTTATAATCATTTTCCTCTGAACTTATTTCGGCCAACTATTTACTCGGTAGAAGTTTTATAAAGTGGGCCAAGCCCTACAATATCCTAATATGGTATTGCAGAACCTGGCCCTTTTATCTTTCTTTACGAACACTCGGAGAGAGCTAAAAGGTTATTGGTCCATACCTTATCTGCATAGGTACGGATGTATTTTGTTCCATGAGCTGAAATCGCGGTCCCAACATAAACCGTGTTGCCAGATTGATCTTTTACATACACAGCTCCCTTTTTGTTCTCTATGAAGTCATACATCTGTAAACGTGTGCTTATTCCTCTTTGCCCATCGCTCTCGTCGATCCAACCAACTTTCTCAATGGCGTGATGCGGGTCTTCGTGATATCCACCTTGTTTTGTAATACACGTGATTCTGACCATAGGTATTCTCCTCATCAATTTGGTTGGTTTATTTAATTGACAAAGGAGGAGAACCGCTGATATAAAAAACATACGGGTGCTCCATCCTTGTGAGTATCCTTAGCCCAGGAGCCGTTATCCTTAGCCGGGAGAGTCGGCTCTTGGGTTTTCCTCACGATTTTCTATTCTAATAGACTATAGAAACTTTATCAATAAAAAAGCACACTATAGAGTAGGTCCTATATTATTAGATACTATATATTGACATTAAGAGTTGGTTATGGTAGTTATTTTTGGGTAGGTCAACGATTGTTTACTTGGGCCTTAAACTAGTTTTTTTTCATCCGCTCAAATATCTCTTCTACTTCTCGTTCTTCTTTTCTATTTCGATCTACCAATTGAACATACTCTTTACCACCACAGAACTGTCATCCCTTTGTAAGTTTCTTCATCTCGTTTTTACATGAATTCCATTTTCATCTATCTTAGATATTTTATGTTCGCCAGATATTTCCTTAAGTTTTGCAGGACGTTCAACTTCTTTTAGACCAATATCGTAAAGGGCGAAATGCTGCTTCATACAGCCGGAGAATAGAACAAACATTAGTATTGAGGTAAGAATTAATTTATGGATTTTCATTTTTCTAATCCCCATTGATAACACCATATCCAAGATCTGACTCAAATTGTCTCTTTCTTAACAAGACTCCTCGTTACTTTCGCTTCATTTCGGAAAATGATTGCTGTCGTTCCCAATAAAATAATGAGAACTGTTTGAAGTGCAAATGAACCCAACCAGCAGAATTTGTTTTGTAGTAAGCATCGCTTCCTTCATGAAGCATAAAGTGATAGCCACATTAGGCAGGAGGATACCCCTAATGCCTAAAAAGAATCAATGGAGAAATAGATATTGAAGAAATCTATTTTGAGTTGAAACCCTGGGTGAGAAAATACTGTAAACAGCAGGAAGGAGTTGAAAGTCTAACCGATTGAATTCAATTGGTGGGCGCGGCCAGAATCGAACTGGCATGAGGTTGCCCTCGGCAGTTTTTGAGACTGCTGCGTCTACCGTTTCCGCCACGCGCCCCTGAAAGCTCCCAATATTTAACATATCTTCCCCTAATTATCAAGAAAATCGAATTCCCGGTAGTGGGTCAGTTTAAATTTTGTCATGCTCGCGGAAGCGGGCATCCAGAGGTTTAAGAGCACTGGATTGCGTTCCGCGAAGCGATCGGAGGCGCTATGCGCATCAAGTCGGTCCCAGGCGCTTTCCCGCTTTCGCGGGAATGACGACAAAAAAACCGCTCACCCAAACTGACCCACTACCGAATTCCCAGCCGGCCGTGACACCGCCGGGCTCTTCCTTCCCTACATCCGCTCCACGGCGCTCCGGCATTTTCAGTCTACGCTGGGATAATCGATCCCCACTTGCATCGTCCATCGTGATTTCCCTATAATGACGAAACCCCATTTTCATTCCGCATCTTAAGGTTCAGTACCTATGAAGCAACTCGCAGCCGGATGGATCTTGCCTCAACCCGGCGAGGAAAAGCGGGTCACCATGGCCAAGTCGGCCGGTCTCCTCTATTTCTTTTCGACGGCTGTCGTCTGGACGACGATCCACCTTCTCCCCCAGTCGGATCAGAGCGTCCCCCTGGTTCTCGATCTGATCTGTCTGGTCTCCGCCGTCACCGGGTGTTTCTTCCTGATACTCGATTGGAGACATCTCTCCATCCGCGCCTTTTATTTCACCACGGGGTTGACCCTCTTTTATATCGCCGGATTTGTTTTTTTTAGCGGCGGGGCCGCCAGCCCGTATAGTTTCCTCTATTTTCTCGTGATCTTCTGGTCCTCTTTCTTTCTCTCCCGGAAAGAGAATCTCACCGTCATGATCGGCGCTTTCCTCTTTACACTGCTCCCCTTTTCTTATGATCCGGCCGCATTCTCCTCGAACACCATGACCCTGGAGGGGATTTATTCCTTCTTCTATTTCCCGATCGGATGGATCATTAACTTCCTCTCCAACCAAAGGGAGGAGGCCTATCAAAAGGAAAAGGCAACCTCCCTGGAGCGGGCGCGGTTCGCCTCCCAGCTCGAAACGCTCCAGCAGATCAGCAACCGTCTGACGGCCGAATCGGAGATCGATCGGCTTCTTCAGCTGATTCTCTTCGAGGGGTTGCGGCTCCTTGATTTCGAAGTGGCCGGGTTGTTGCTTTGGCGGCAGGGAGAGGAGGCCTTTGTTCTCCGGGCCGTCGCAAACCTCCCTCCGTCCCTTATTGGACAGAAATTTCGAAGAGGAGAAGGGCTTGTCGGCCGCGTTGCCGAAGAAAAGACGATTCTCCTGGTTCATGATGATCCCTCCTTGAGGAGCCCGATTGCGGAGATCGCCGCCCTTCAGTTGAAAACGTATATCGGAATCCCGATCTTCTGGAAGGGGAGGTGATCGGCGCGTTTAATTTGGCGACCTCTCAGCCGAACAAAACGGTCACCGACGCCGACCGGAAGCTCGGCGAAATGCTGGCGCAGCAGGCCGCGGTTGCGATCGAAAACACCCGGCTGTTCCAGCAATCGGTCGAGCAGGCGCGGCGGCAGGCGCTCCTCTATAAAGTGGTGAGCGCCGTTTCCTCCAACCTTCCCCCCCCAGGAAATTCTCCATCGATTGGCCCAGATCGCGGCGGAGGCGGTGCATGGGACCTTCTCCGTCCTACTATTAAAACAGGGGGAGGAGATCATTCCAAAGGGAGCCTACCAGGTTCCGCCTGTCCAGATCCCCTTCTTCACCGAGGCATTTAAAATCGCCACGGTCCAGGAGGAAAGCCCCGGCATCACGGCGATTCGCGAGCGGCGGGTGGTCACGATTCCCCAGCTTCAATCGGAGCGGACGATCCCCCTCCCGCTGCGGGAAGAGGCGACCCGCTTCGGCTTTCTCTCTCTCGTGGCCGTCCCACTTCTCTTCCAGGAGGAGAGCAGCGGCGCCCTGGTGGTCTATTCCGGCGAGGCCGGCGCTTTCCCGCCGCACGAAATTGAGATCCTCTCCGCGATCGCTTCGGAAGCGGCCACCGCCGTCCACTATCTGAAATGGCTCGAAGAGCGCGACCGCCACCTGGCCCGGACCGAGGCGCTTCGGGAAATCGCCCAGGAGATCGGCGCTCAATCGAACTGGCTTGCGGTGCTCGAACTGGTGGCGCAACGGGGATGTTCTCTGATGGAGATGGAAAAAGGAGGGATCGTTCTGCAAAACCGCGACGGCGCTTCGTACGTCATGCAGGTCGCCGTCGGCCCCTCCTCCCCGGAGGCCGGCGAGCGGGTCGTGCCGGATGAGATGATCGGCCCGATCCTCCGGGAGAAGAAAAACATCACGATCGAAGATCACCCCGACTTCTTCGAAGCCCTCCCCCTTTTCCGCGGAAGGTCCATTCAGTCGGCGATTGGAACGCCGATCCTGGTCAAAGAAGAAGCGGTCGGCGTCCTCTTTTTCCTCACGGCCCAACGGGGAAGAAGCCTCAGCAGCGAGGATGGAAAAACCATCGAGATCCTCGCGCGCTACGCGGCCATCGCCATCGAAAACGAGCGGCTTCATGCTGAGACGGCGGCGCTTCACGAGCGCTTCGCCCTCCTGACCAAAGAGATCAGCCTCAGCCGGAATCTCGATCAGGTCTTTTTCCACATCGCCGAGGGGCTCCAAACGCCATGTTCCCTACAGCCGGCTCAGCATCGGCTTTCGGGATGAATCGCTCAAAGAGATCCAACTCCTCCGGATCGAGCAGCAGAACCGGATCGGGACGGCCCAGTGGCCGCAGGAGCAATCGGCCATCGATTGGGTCCTTGCGCATCAACGGCCGTTGATCCGCCCCGATCTCGGCGCCTCTCAAATTTATGTCGAGGATCGCTTTCTCTTTGAAGAAGGGATCCGCTCTTACGCCATCCTTCCGGTGGTGTTGAAGGGGGTGGTGATCGCCACGCTCAATCTCAAGAGCGACCGGCCCGGCGCCTACTCCGACACCCTGATCGAGTCGCTCCTCCCTTTTGCGAACCACCTCGCTCCCTTCATCGAAAACGCCCGGCTTTTTCAGGAGCTCACCCACAAAAAAAGGGAAGCGGAAGAGGCAAGCCGTCTGAAGACCGAGTTCCTCTCGAACGTGTCGCACGAGCTGCGGACCCCGTTGAACGCCATCATCGGCTATACCCACCTGCTCCAGGATGAAATCTACGGCCCCCTGCGGGACCGTCAGCGGGAACCGTTGAGCAGTGTCCGGCGGAACGCCGCTTCGCTTTTATCGCTGATCAACAATCTGCTCGATCTCTCGAAGATCGAGGCGGGGAAGGTCGAAGTGAACCTGGAGGAATTCGATCTGGAGGATCTCTTGCAGGAGGTCTTCGAAAACGTCAAACCGCTCCTTCACGACAAGGCGGTCGAGGTTCACTGGCGTCTGGCCCGGCCGCTCTCTCCCTTTGGAGCGATCCGCAGCGGGTCCGTCAGATCTTTCTGAATCTCTTCTCCAATGCCATTAAATTTACCGACCGCGGATCGATCACCATCTCCGCGGCGAACCAATCGATGCCGAGGGGGATCGTCCTTTCGGTCGAAGATACCGGAATCGGGATGCGGGAGGAGGATCTTCCCATGATCTTCGACCCCTTCCGGCAGGTGGACGGCTCCCTCACCCGGTCGGCCGAAGGAACCGGTCTTGGCCTGACGATCGTGAAGAAAGCGCTGAATCTGATCGAGGGAACAATCGAAGTCGAAAGCGCGTTCGAGAAAGGCTCTCGTTTCACCGTTTTCCTCCCCTACCTCGCATCAAAAAAGGATCAAAATCCTCAAAGCCGGCCTCTGCCCGGACGAATCGCCACACAGTAAGGAAGGAAGACCGTTGAATCCCAGGAAGAAAAAAGCAGCCTTCCAGCCCTTCCGTTCATTATCAAAGCGGCGCGCAGCGCTTGCCTGATCCCGGCGATCAAAACCATCCCGCCCTGGAGGCGGCGCAGCGGCGACTGACCTTTCTCTCCGAGGCGAGCGCGATCCTCTCTTCCTCGCTCGATTATCCGACCACCCTCGCCAGCGTCGCGCGCCTGGCGGTCCCCCTTCTCTCCGACTGGTGCGTCATTCACATGCTCGGCCCGGACGGCGTCCTCTCCCAACTCGCCACGGCCCACACCGATCCGTCCCGGGTCGAAATGGCCTGCTCCTTGAGCGAACGATGCCCGATCGGGATCAACCTGTCGAGCGGACTGGAACGGGCGCTGATGACCGGCCGATCGGAGCTCTACCCCCAGGTGACCGATGCCATGCTCCAGGCGGCCTCCCAGGACGACGTTCACCTTCACGCCCTCCGTGAAATGGCGTTCAAATCGGCGATGGTGATCCCGCTCTGCGCCCGCGATCAAATTTTGGGAACCATTACCTTTCTCTCCGCGGAATCGGGCCGCCGATTCGGGCCCGCCGATCTCACCTTCGCCGAGGCGCTGACCCACCGCGCCTCGCTGGCGGTCGACAACGCCCTTCTTTACGAGGCCGAGCGGACGGCGCGCGCCGAGGCGGAGACCGCCCGGCAGCGCCTCACCTTTCTCTCCGAAGCGAGCATGGTCCTCTCGGCGTCGCTCGACTACGAAACCACGCTGAAGCGGGTCGCCCGCCTCGCCGTTCCCCGGTTCGCCGATTGCTGCATCGTCGATATTCTGGAGAAGGATGGATCGATCCGCCGGCTGGCCGTGGCCCACGTCGATCAAACGCGGGAGGCGCAGATCGGCGAGATCCGGCGGCGATATCCGCACGACATGAACGCGCCGCACGGCATCCCGAAGGTCCTCCGGACCGGCGAGCCGAAATTCTTCCCCGAGGTCACCGAGAATGTCTTGGCCCAGTTCGCCGGCGCGCATGCCGAATTGATGGAGATCCTGCGCGGGCTCTCCCTTCGATCGGGCATCTGCGCCCCGCTCTTGGGCCGGGAGCGGGCGATGGGGGTCCTCTCGCTCTGGATGGCCGATTCGAACCGCCGCTACCGGGAATCGGAGCTCCCCCTTCGCGGTGGAGCTGGCGCGCCGCGCCGCCCTGGCGGTCGACAACGCCCGGCTCTATCAGAAAGCGCAGGAAGAGCTGGCGGAGCGGAAACGGGCGGAGGAAAAGGTCCGCTTTCAGGCCCATCTCCTCGACGTGATCGGCCAGGCGGTCATCGCCACCGATTTGCGCGGGGGGATCATTTACTGGAACCATTTCGCCGAGAAGCTTTACGGATGGTCGTCCGAGGAGGCGTTCGGCCGGGACGTGCTGGAAATCACGGCCGCTCCCGCTTCTGCGGAGAAAGCGTCCGAGATCATGGCGGATCTGCGGCAGGGTAAAGCCTGGAGCGGTGAATTCCTCGTTCGGCGCCGAGATGGAACGGCCTTCACCGCGATGGTCACCGACTCTCCGGTGTACGACCAGGAGGGGCGGATCATCGGAATCATCGGGGTCTCTTTCGATCTCACCGAGAGAAAACAGGCGGAGGAGGCGTTGATGCGAAGCGAGGAGAAAAACCGCGCCCTCCTCAACGCCATCCCGGACATGATGTTTCAACTTCGTCGGGACGGGACAATCCTTGATTTTAAAAAAGCGAAGAATATCGAGCCGCTGGTTCCGCCGGGCGAATTCCTCGGAAAGAACCTCGCTGACATTCTCCCGCCCGAAGTCGCCGGTCCGACCCTGCGCCATATTGCGCAGGCTTTAAAAAAACAGGGGAAGTGCAGATTTTCGAATACCCGCTCTGGATCAACGGGGAGCCCCGCGACTACGAGGCGCGGATCGCCGTGAGCGGGAAGGAAGAGGTTCTGGCCGTTATCCGCGACGTCACCAAGCGCAAGCGGGCCGAAAAAGAGCTACAGCAAAAGAAGATCGAGGCGGAAGAGGCCAATCGTTTGAAGTCGGAGTTCGTCTCGAACGTCTCCCACGAGCTTCGGACCCCGCTCAACGCGATCATCGGCTACACCTCGCTCCTTCTCCATCGGAGTTTCGGAGAGATCGGCCCGCGGCAGGAAGAGGCCCTCCGGAGCATTCATCGAAACGCCCGCGCCCATTTGGGCCTCATTAACAATCTGCTCGACCTCTCGAAGATCGAGGCGGGAAAGATGCCGGTTCTTCTTGAGACGATCGATTTAAAGCATTTTCTCCCCGCTCTTTTCGACGAGATCAAGCCGCTGATGGAAGAAAAACCGATCGAGGTCCTTTGGAAGATCGGAAAACAGCTCCGGCCCCTTCAAAGCGACGCTCAAAAAATCAGGCAGATTTTTTTGAACCTCCTTTCCAATGCCATCAAATTCACCGAAGCGGGATCGATCACGATCTCGGTGACCGCCGCCCCCCGGCGAAAAGGCCTCTATCTTTCGGTGGAGGATACCGGCATGGGGATGAAAGAAGAAGATCTCCCCACCATCTTCGATCCTTTCCGCCAAATCGACGGATCGTTGACCCGGCACGTCGGCGGCACCGGCCTCGGTCTGACGATCGTAAAAAAAGCGGTCGAGCTGGTCGAGGGGAAAATCGCGGTCCAGAGTATCTATGGGAAGGGGTCGATCTTTACGGTGTTCTTGCCGAACCTTGAAAAGAGAGGGTGTAGGGGGGTAGGGTGATAGGGGGTAGAAACTTATCGCCGACATTTATCTTCTTTTTCTCTACCCCCTGCCCCCCTACACCCTACCCCCCTTTTTTCTTATCCGTCCCCCTTGACCCTCTCCGGCAAAATCTCTATAATCCCCGCCATGGTTCAGCTTGTTTTCCCGCCATCGTCTTTATTGGGATGATCTTATCGAGTTGTTTTCTCCGGGTTCCGCCCCCTCCCCCGAGATGGTCGCCGTCCCCGCCGGGGAGTTCATTCGTGGAAGCGACAAGGTCGATGCCGACCGCCAGGGAGAAGAATTCGGCTCTGCAAAACCGTGGTATCTCGACGAGCACCCGCAGCACAAGATGCACCTTCCCGCATTTTATATCGACCGCTACGAAATCACCAACGCCCAATACAAAACCTTCATCGACGCCACCCGATCGCGCCCTCCGGTCTCTTTCTTCATCCGGAGCGTTCCGCCGGGGCGGGAGAACCATCCGGTGACCGACGTCAACTGGTACGATGCCGACCGCTACTGCAAATGGGCCGGAAAACGTCTTCCGACCGAGGCGGAGTGGGAGAAAGCGGCGCGCGGGACCGACGGAAGGGAGTTTCCGTGGGGGAACGCGTACGATAACAAAAAACTGAATGCGGGGGACTCCGGTTTCGGGGATATCGTGCCGATCGGTTCCTTCAAGGCGGGCGCCAGCCCCGGCGCGATGGACATGTCGGGGAACGTCTGGGAGTGGACCGCCGACTGGTATCAGCCCTATCCCGGCTCCACCTACAAACATCCCAACTTCGGGGAGAAACAGAAAGTGTTCCGGGGAGGGGGATGGGGGGGACAGGGACATTTCTCGCTGCCGCTCTTTTATCGAACGACCTACCGCTCGTCGATTCCACCCGAAGAAGCGTACGCCGATCTCGGATTCCGCTGCGCGAAATCACCGTAGGGGCGCAATTCATTGCGCCCTTCTTATCACTGGTTCTAAAAGAAAAAAAGGGCGTGATGAGTCACGCCCCCTACGGTAGACGGAAACCGATACGGCAGGAAGACGCTGAAGGTGGAACCCTTTCCAGTCTCGCTGACGACACGGACTTTGCCGTGCAGCAGGCTGACAAGCTCTTGGACGATGGTCAACCCCAAGCCGCTGCCTCCGAAGACGCGGCTCTCTTCCACCTGATAAAAGCTCTCGAAGATCTTCGGCAACAGTTCCGGTTCAATCCCCCTTCCCGTGTCGCTCACGGCAATCTCCACCCACCCTTCTTCAGAAAGGTTCTTAACCCGAATCGTCACCCCCCCTTTCTCCGTGAACTTGACGGCATTGGAGATGAGGTTCGTCACGATCTGCTTGATCTTCGTGGGGTCCGACTCAATCTCAGGAGGTTCTCCGGAAGATGAGACTGAATCGAGAGCGACTTCATTTCTAAAAGCGGCTTTATTTCGATCAGGATCTCTTCAAGGAGAGGAACAATCCGAACGGAGGAGAGATCCAGCGACATCTTGCCTGACTCTATTTTGTACAGATCAAGGACATCCCCGACCAGCTTTATCAGCTCCCGGGCATTTCTTTGAATCCCAGCTAGCGCCCCTTTTGACGCTCGGCAACCGGGCCATACGACCCGTCCAGGAGAAGATGACTATAACCGACAATGGCATTAAGCGGCGTCCTCAAATCATGAGAGACGCCGGAGAAAATTTGAGATTTCATCCGGTTGGCTTCTTGAGCTTCTTCCCGTGCCGCTTCCGCCTCCGCACGTAACTCCCGCTCATGACAAAGGACTTCACGGCGCAGACGGGCCAACTCCAAACGGGCCCCGACGCGCGCCATCAGCTCGCGCGCGGAGAAAGGTTTGATGAGATAGTCGTCCGCCCCCGCTTCCAAGCCCTCCACGCGGGATTCCTCCCCCGCGCGGGCGGAGAGCATGATAACCGGCACCTCCCGCGTGCGCGGATCGGCCCGCAGCGCCTGCAACAATTCGAAGCCGTTCATCCCCGGCATCATCACATCGGTGAGAACCAGATCGGGCGTTCGTTCCCGGGCGGAGGCGAGGGCGGAGGCCCCATCTTCAACCGCCTCGACCGTCCAGTGCTGCCGGAGAATCCGCTTTACATATTCCCGCATGTCGGCGTTGTCGTCGGCGAGGAGAATCCGGGCCGGGTGTGGAACGGGGCGGAGCAACGCCTCTTCACCCCGCATTTCAGGGAGCCAACGGAGCGCCTCCGCAACATAGGGAGCGGCGACGATGGCCGTCGAGGCCTCCTGTTCGGCTCCACGCCGATCCGGTCGGCCGGAAGATGGGCCATGCCGGTCGGAATCGTCACCGTAAAAGTGGTCCCCCGGTTGACCTGACTCTCCGCTCCGATCGTGCCGCCATGCAGCCGGACAAGCTCCTGCACCAGCGCCAGCCCGATTCCGGAGCCTTCATGCGTACGGGCGGGCGCCCCCTTCACCCGGTGGAAGCGCTCGAAGAGATGGGGCAGCTCCGCTTGCGGAATGCCGATGCCGGTGTCCCGCACCGTCAACACCACCCGGTCCTCGGTCCAGCGGAGCGCCACCTCGATCTCCCCTTCGAAAGTGAACTTAAACGCATTGGAGAGAAGATTGAGGACGATCTTCTCCCACATGTCGCGATCGACATAAACTGGCGCCGGCGCCGGCGGACAGTCGACGATGAGACGAAGACCGGCCTTCTCGATCGCCGAGCGAAAGACACTCGCCAGATCGGCTGTAAAGAAAGCCAGATCGGTCGGCGCATAGGCCGCCTGGACGCGGCCGGCCTCAATCCGGGAAAAGTCGAGCAGGGTGTTTACCAATTTCAAAAGGCGCAATGCGTTGCGATGGAGAAGCTCCACCCGCTCGCGCTGCTCCGGCGGAAGGGGTCTCTCTTTGTCGGACAGGGCATCTTCGATCGGTCCGAGTATCAAGGTGAGGGGGGTGCGGAATTCATGGCTGACGTTGCTGAAAAAAGCGGTCTTGGCGCGGTCGAGCTCCTCCAAGGCCTCGGTTCGTTTACGCTCCTCTTCCAAGGCCCGAGCGGTCGCGATCGCCGTCGAAACTTGACCCGCGACGAGGACCAGGAAGTCGCGGTAGCCCCCTTCCAGCGACAGGAATCGGCTGACGCTGGCGACGAGAAACCCGGCCAGGAGATTGCCGGAACTCAGGGGAAGGATCAGCATTCGCTCCGACGCAGAAGGGGGTAAGAATCGAGCCGACCACGGCTCAGCGGGAGCTTCAACGGCCATGCCGGTCTTGCAGACGTGCGCGAAGGGTCCCGTCCGCGGGTCCTCGGCGTGAAGATCGATGGAGTCGGTCTTTCCATCCGGCTCGACGCCGTAAGAGCAGACCAACCGGAGCGCACTCTTGCCGTCAAAAGAGTAGAACAGAGCATAAGGGAGATCGGCCGGATTCTCGGACGACAGCGTCTCGGTCGCCGCCCGGCAGATGGCATCCATCGTCCCGGCGGCGGAGATACGGGCGCCCAGCTTGCTGAGGGTTCTGAGGCGCCGTTCGCCGATGACACGACCGGTCGTTTCGCTCACAATACAGAAAACGCCGGCAACGGCGCCGGTCTCGCCCCGGACCGGATCGTATGAAACGTCAAAGTAGGTCTCCTCCAGATACCCCTGTCGATCAAGGTAGAAAAGATGGTCTTTCGCCCAGAACGCCTCACCGCTCTTCATCACCCCCAAAAGGAGCGGTTCCAAAACCTCCCTGATCTCCGACCAACACTCTCGGGCGGGCATGCCGAGCGCCCGGGGATGCTTGGCGCCAAAGACAGGACGGTAGGCGTCATTGTAGAGTGCGATCAAGTCGGGCCCCCAGAAGAGAATAATCTGGGCTTTTGAAGGAAGGAGGATGCTGACGGCGCTTCGGAGGCTTTGAGGCCATACAGCAATGGAGCCGAGCGGAGTTCGCGACCAGTCCTTCGACCGAATCAACCGCCCCATCTCTCCCCCTCCGACAAACCAACTCTTGGCGGCGGGCCGACGTGGACTGGGTAAAGCATTCATTGAATCGCTCTCCTCTATCTCTTGTAAATGCTTCTAGCGTAAAATATCTCAAGATGGCATTTCAACAGGAAATTATGTACGTCTGCCATCCAGCGCAGGAGAGAAGGGTCTTGAACGGCTTTTGAATGGAAGACCCACTCTAGAACAGAGCGGTTACGTTGGAAACCGATACGGCAGGAAAATCGTGAAGGTGGAGCCGACTCCGACCTCGCTGGTGACGCGGATTTTACCCTGCAAGAGATAGACAAGCTCTTTGACGATCGTCAAGCCGAGGCCGCTTCCTCCGAAGGCGCGGCTCTCTTCAATTTGATAGAAGCTCTCGAAGATCTTCGGCAACGATTCCGGTTCAATTCCCATCCCGGTGTCGCTGACGGTCATCTCAATCCACCCCTCTTCAGGAAGGTTTTCAACTCGAATCGTCACCCCCCCCCTTTCTCGGTGAACTTGACGGCATTCGAGACGAGGTTCGTCACGATTTGCTTGATCTTCATCGCGTCGGAGTCAATATCCGGAAGGTTCTCGGGGACATGGGAATGGATCGAGAGCGATTTCATCTCCAGCAGCGGCTTCATCTCGATGGTGATCTCTTCAATGATGGAGGCAAGACGAACGGAGGAGAGCTCCAGCGACATCTTGCCCGAGTCGATTCGGGCCAGATCGAGCACGTCGTTAATCAGTCTTAATAATTCGCGGACATTTCTCTGAATGCCGTCGAGCGGTTTCTTTTGATCCTCGGCCACCGGGCCGTACATTTCGGTTTCAAGAAGATGAAGATAACCGACGATGGCATTAAGCGGTGTGCGCAAATCATGGGAGACGCTCGAGAAGAATTGGGATTTGAACCGGTTGGCCTCCTCCGCCTCCAGACGCAATTGCTGCTCGCTTCGGAGGGTCTCGCGTCGAAGACGGGCCAGCTCCAAATGGGCTCCCACCCGCGCCGTCAACTCGCGCGCGGAGAAGGGCTTCACCAGGTAGTCGTCGGCCCCCGCTTCCAGCCCCTCTACGCGCGACTCCTCGCCTGCCCGGGCGGAGAGGAGGATGATCGGTATTTCCCGCGTCCTCGGATCGGCCCGCAGCGTCTGGAGCAGCTCGAAGCCGTTCATCTCCGGCATCATCACGTCGGTGAGGACCAGATCGGGCGCTCGTTCCCGGAGAGCGGCGAGGGCGGCGGCCCCATCTTCAACCTCCTCGACCGTCCAATGCCGCGAGAGGATTCGCTTCACATACTCCCGCATGTCGGCGTTGTCATCGGCGAGCAGAATCCGGGCCGACTGCAACGTCCCACTGAGCGCCGCTTCTTCATTCCGCACTCCGGAATGGGCGCTCTGCGCTTCCGGGAGCCACCGCAGCGCCTCTTCGACATAGGGGGCGGCGCCGGTCCCCGTCGAAGCCTGCGTTCGGGTTCCGCCGATCCGATCCACCGGAAGATGCGCCGCGCCGGCCGGAATCGTCACCCTAAAAGTAGTCCCCCGATCGACCTCGCTCTCCACGCCGATTGTGCCGCCATGCAGCCGGACGAGCTCCTGCACCAGAGCCAACCCGATGCCGGAGCCCTCATGCGTGCGGGCGCGCGCCCCTTTGACCCGATGGAAGCGCTCGAAGAGATGCGGCAGCTCCTCTTTCGGAATGCCGGTGCCGGTATCCCTCACCGTTAATTCCACCCGATCCTCCGCCCAGCGCAGCGCCACCTCGATCTCCCCTTCGAAGGTGAATTTAAAGGCATTCGAGAGGAGATTCAGTACGATCTTCTCCCACATCTCGCGGTCGACATAAATCGGCTCCGGCAGCGGCGGAGTTTCGACGACGAAGCGAAGAGCGGCCTTTTCGATCGCCGAGCGAAAAACACTCGACAGATCGGCCGTCAGGAAGCCAAATCGGTCGACTCATAGACCGCCTGAAGGCGGCCGGCCTCGATCCGGGAGAAGTCGAGCAGGGTGTTCACCAGCTTCAGCAGGCGCAACGCGTTGCGATGGAGGAGCTCCACCCGCTCGCGCTGCTCCGGCGGGAGGGGTCTCTCGTTGTCGGAGAGGGCCTCTTCGATCGGTCCGAGCATCAACGTGAGCGGAGTGCGAAACTCATGGCTGACGTTGCTGAAGAAGACGGTCTTCGCCCGATCCAGCTCGGCGAGCGCTTCGGCCCGCTGGCGCTCCTCCTCATAGGCCCGGGCGTTCGAAATTGCTTTGGCGATATGACCCGCGGCGAACTGAAAGAACCCGAGATAAGATTCGTCGAGCGCCCGGCGGGGGCTGGCCCCCGCGACAAGAAACCCGACGATGTTTGCCCGGCCCATCTCCAATGGAAGAGCAGCGACCTCTGTGGTCGGCTCAGGCCACGGTCCGCCCGGGAGAACGCCGACCGACACCGGGATCTCCCGCACCACCTCCCCCTCCCTGTGCGCAATACCGAACCGAGCGGCCACGGGGAGTCTCCCGCGCCGGTCAAATCAATGGAGCGGGGGGCGGCGGGGTTCCCGGTTCGATGCCGAATGCCGCCTCCAGTCGGGCCTCCCGGCCGTTCGGATCGGTCAGATAGATAAGGGCAAAGGGAACATCCGCCGCTGCCGTCTCAAGCGCTTGCGTCGCCAACACACAAGCCTCATCGACCCGTCTCGCCGCGCTGACCCGTTCCGAGAGCTCCCGGAGAAGCCACATCCGCCGCTCGCTCAGGACGCGGTAGGTCGTCTCCGTCACCGCGTTGAAGATCCCGACGACCTGTCCTGACTCGCCGCGGATGGGACTGAAGGTATAATCAAAGTAGCATTCTTCGGTATAGCCGTGCCGGCGCATCGGCAGAAGTTGGTCCTCGGATCGGCTTCCCTCGCCGGTCCGGATGACCTGCTCGAAGAGCGGGCCGATGATATGCCAAATTTCCGGCCAGGCCTCGCGCGCAGGACGTCCGAGCGCCCAGGGGTGTTTCGTTCCGGGGATCGGGCTCCACGCGTCATTGTAGAGCAATACGAGATCGCTTCCCCAATAAATCGCAATCGGGAAGCGGGTATTCAAGCCGATGCTGAGGGCCGATTTCAGACTCTGCGGCCAAGAGGCCACCGGGCCTAGAGGGGTCTTGGACCAATCGATCGAACGCATCAGCGCCCCCATCTCGCCCCCCCCGACGAACAGATCCTGCGACGGATCGGCTAAATTCGATTGTCTCACTTTTGGAGTCTTCTTCATCTATTCTCGAAGGAAAGATGCACGCTGGTGAACAAGGGCAAAGTAGGGAAGGTTATCTACTCCTTAACGACAGGGCAAAAAGAGGGTAAAGGTTGATCCATTCCCCACTTCGCTTTCGACCCGGATCTCTCCACCGAGCAGGCCGACCAGCTCCTTCACAATGGACAATCCTAAACCAACCCCGCCGAACTCGCGGGTGGCCGATCCATCCACCTGATGAAACCGCTCGAATATTTTGGGGAGGGCTTCTTTGGGAATGCCGATGCCGGTGTCCCGGATGGCAATCTCCACGCCGGGCCGATGCGGAATCTCCTCGGCTGAGACCATCACTTTTCCCTGATCGGTAAACTTCGCCGCGTTGGAGAGAAGATTGGCGAGGATCTGCCGGACCTTGGCGGTGTCCGATTCGATCACAGGCAGCCCCTCCGGGATGTCGAGCCAAAGGGCAAGCGATTTTTGATCGAGGATCGGCTGTATATCGATAAAAATTTCCTGAAGCAGGGTGACGAGATCGATTTTCTCCGTCCGGATCTCGATCTTTCCCGCCTCAATCCGGGTCAGATCGAGAACATCGTTGATCAGCCTCAGAAGGTCGCCGGCGTTCCGTTGAACCCCTTCCAGAGGGGTCCGTTGATCGGTCTTGAGCCGACCATAGGTCCCATCGATGAGCAGTTCGGTGTAACCGAGAATCGCGTTGAGCGGCGTCCTCAGCTCGTGTGAAACGTTCGAGAGAAATTGCGATTTCAGTCGATTCGCCTCCTTCAATTCCTCCACCCGTTCGGTCAATTCGCGATAAAGGGCGACATTCTCCAAAGCAATCGAGGCGCTGTCGGCTAAGGCTTGCAGGAGTTTTATTTCTCCCGAAGTGGCCCGATGCCGTCTCGCCCAATAATTTCCGATCGCGCCGATGGGGGCGGCGGCCCGGATCGGTACCATCACCAAACTCTGCACAAAGGTCGGCCGATAGGCATCGGCCGGAACACGGCGGTCTGCATAAATATCTTCGATCACCGCCGGCTGTCGGTTCAACATCGCCCAGCCGGAAACGCAGGTTGCCATCGGAAAGCGCTTCCCCTTCCAGAGCGGGGCGATGGCGTCCTCATCGGCGTAATAGCAGAGATCCCCCTGCCGCAGCACAAAGGTCGCCCCGTCCGCTCCGGTCAACGCCCGCGCGGCGCGGCGGACAATCGCCTGGACGGTGTCCAAATCGCGCGCATGCGAGAGCTCCTGCACCACGGCGATCAAGTGCGCCATCGCTTCGTAGCTGCGGTTTAAATCCTCTCCGGCGGCCTCCGCCGCCGGGTCGTCCGTCAACGGCTTCATGACATCCCCCTCTGGATCAATCGATCGGTCTGCATAGATCTGCGAACAAAAACTTTAAATGAAAAATACAGAAGCGGGGGATGATCACTCGACGTCCATATCGCACGATCGGAAAGAGAAATCGGGGGAGAGAAAGCGACCGGAAAGACCTCATCTTTCTGCTTCGACGCTCCTGCGGCTTTCGCCTTTAAATAGAATGCGAAACAAGCCAGCCTTTATTATAAGAAAAATGCCGAAGCTCTTTCAAGATGTCGGGAACAGGAAGGAAAAAGGGGATTCAAATCGCCGCCTTAGGCGATGATCTCGGTCCCAACCCCCTGATCGGTAAAAATCTCAAGAAGCAGCGCATGGGGGACGCGGCCGTCGATGATGTGGGCTTTCTGGACCCCTCCTTCGACGGCCGAGAGGGCCGCCTCGACCTTCGGGAGCATCCCCTTGCTAATGACCCCTTTTTTGATGAGCCGCTGGACCTCTTTTCGGGAAAGAGTCGGAAGGAGTTTGCCTTTGTCGTCTAGAATTCCGGGAACATCGGTCAAGATGAAAAGTTTCTCGGCGGAGAGGGCCGAGGCGACCTCGCCGGCGGCGAGATCGGCGTTGATATTGTAGCTCCGTCCCTCCTCATCGGCGCCGATGGGAGAGATCACCGGGATGAATCGTCCTCCCTCCAACGTTTTGATGATCTGCGGATCGATCGTCTTTACGTCGCCGACCTGCCCCATCTCTTCTTCCCCCTTCATCGGCTTCGCCTGAATCAGCGCGCCGTCTTTTCCGGTCAGGCCGACCCCTTTCCCGCCATGCCGATTGATGAGGGAGACGATCTCTTTGTTGATCGTTCCTCCCAGGACCATCTCGACGATCTCCATCGTCTCGGCATCGGTGACGCGCACCCCTTTGACGAACTTCGGCTCTTTTCCGAGCCGTTTCATCATCCCCGAGATTTGCGGGCCGCCGCCGTGAACGATCACCGGGTTCATCCCGACATATTTCATCAAGACGACATCTTCGGCGAACTGCGTCTTGAGCGCTTTTTCCGTCATCGCCGCCCCGCCGTATTTGATGACGATCGTCTTTCCGAAGAAGGCGCGGATATACGGCAGCGCCTCGACGAGAATCTGGGCTTTATCGTGGAGTTTGCTCATCGACCTGGACCCTTTCCATAAAAACGGCGAGGAGGGAATCGATATCCTCCGCCGAAAAAACCTGGTACGACTCCTGGTGTTTCACCACCGTTTCCCGATGGCGCTCCTTCTCTTCTTCGCTCAGGTGGCTTAAATCGATCCAGCCGATCCCCTCTTTCCGGGCGACCTCTCCGATGGTTTGGAGCGCCTCCGCGGTGGCGCTTCGGAGGACCAGCCAGATCCAGACGGTCTTTTTTCGAACGGAGAAGGCAAGGACAAACTCCCTGAAAGTGCTCTCGAAGGGGGAGAGGAAATAGAGATGGCGGATGCAGCCGCGGAGCGAATCGAGCCGCTCCGGGGCGTTCTCCGCGATGAGGATGACCGGGATATTCTTTTGGGGCCTGGATCGGGGTTGCGTCGTCGCCATAGCTCTATACGTCATTCCCGCGAAAGCGGGAATGACGAACAAGGTCTTTCAAATCGTCTATAAAATATACCGGCTGAGATCTTCATCCTTTACGATATCCTGCATCTTCTCCCGGACCATCTTTGCATCGATGATGACTTTTTTTTCGGTCATCTCCGGGGCCTCGAACGAGACCTGATCGAGCAGCCGCTCCATAATGGTGAAAAGCCGCCGCGCGCCGATATTTTCAGCCCGTTCGTTGACGCTGACCGCGGTCGCGGCGATCTCTTCGATTCCGTCCCGGGTAAACTCAAGATGAATCCCCTCGGTCCCCATCAGGGCGACATATTGCCGGGTGAGGGCGTTTTGCGGCTCGGTCAAGATCCGGACGAAATCGTCCTTTCCGAGCGAGGTCAATTCGACCCGGATCGGGAACCGCCCCTGCAGCTCGGGGATCAGATCGGACGGCTTGGCGATATGAAAGGCGCCGGCGGCGATGAAGAGGATATGGTCGGTCTTCACCACGCCGTATTTGGTGTTGACGGTCGACCCTTCGACGATCGGGAGCAGATCGCGCTGGACCCCTTCCCGGGAAACGTCGGGGCCGGCCCCCTTTTCACGGCTGGCCACTTTGTCGATCTCGTCGATAAAAATGATCCCGGCATTTTCGGCCCGCTGAACCGCATCCCGGGTCACCTCGTCCATGTCGATCAACTTTTGCGACTCCTCCTGGCCGAGGAGCGAGAGGGCCTCCGGCACCTTGACCCGCCGTCTCTTCTTCCGCCCCGGCATCATGTTGCCGAGCATCTCCCGCAGATTCATCTCCAGATCTTCCATGCCGACGTTCGAGATCACCCCGACCGGCGGGAAGTTTTTATCCTTCACCTCCAGCTCCACCGCCCGCTCGTTGAGCTTTCCCTCGCGCAGCTGCTGGCGCAGCTTTTCACGGCTCTGCTCGTACGACTCGGAGTAGACGGGGACCGGTTCCCGCGTCTCGCTGAAGATGCCCGGGGCCTGTGTCGTCGTCGGGGGGAAGCAGGAGATCGAGCAGCCGCTCTTCTGCCAGCTTCGCCGCCTTCTCCTTCACCGTCTCGGCATGTTGCGCCTTGACCATGTTGATCGACAGTTCCACCAGATCGCGCACCATCGACTCGACGTCGCGGCCCACATAGCCGACCTCGGTAAACTTGGATGCCTCCACCTTCACGAACGGGGCGCCCGCCAGCTTCGCCAATCGGCGCGAGATCTCCGTCTTCCCAACGCCCGTCGGGCCGATCATGATGATGTTTTTCGGAAGGACCTCATCCCGCAATTCCGGCGGGAGGTGCTGGCGGCGCCAGCGGTTCCGCAAAGCGATTGCCACCATCCGCTTCGCCTCGCGCTGGCCGATGATATACCGGTCGAGCTCCTCCACGATCTTCCGCGGAATCAAATGGCCGTATTCCTCGTTGAATGTCATTTTCGAGTAAGACTCCTTTTATAACTCTTCAATAATAACTTCTCGATTCGTATAAATGCAAATATCGCCGGCGATCGCCATCGACCGCTCGACGATGCCGCGGGCATCGAGAGAGGAGGCCTCCATCAGCGCCCGTGCCGCAGCAAGAGCATAGGGTCCGCCCGATCCGATCGATAGAATCCCATCGTCGGGCTCCACCACGTCGCCGGTGCCGGTGATAATCAGCGAGTGCTCCCGGTCGGCCACCGCCAAAAAGGCCTCCAGCCGCCGGAGAATCCGATCGGTCCGCCAATCTTTGGCCAGCTCGACCGCCGCGCGGGTGAGATTGCCGTGGTACTGCTCCAGCTTTCCCTCGAACCGCTCCACCAGCGTGAAGGCGTCGGCCGTCGCCCCCGCAAACCCGGCAAGGATGGAGTTATTATAGATCCGCCGGATCTTCTTGGCATTGTGCTTCATCACCGTCTGGCCGAACGTCACCTGGCCGTCTCCGCCCATCGCCACCCGTCCGTCCTTGCGGACGGAGAGAATCGTGGTCGATCGGACCTTGTTTTCTTCACCTGTCACGCTTTACTCCTTACTCCCAATACCATTCCCGTCTCCCCTCGGATGAGCCCGATCATACACCTGCATCAGATGATCGATCTGAAGGTGCGTATACCGCTGTGTCGTCGAGAGGCTCGCGTGCCCCAGCATCTCCTGGACCGACCGGAGGTCGGCCCCTCCTTCGAGCAGATGTGTTGCAAACGTATGCCGCAGGCCATGGGGAACCATGTTCGGTTGATCGATCTGACGGACATACTTTTTGACGATCCGATCGACGCTTCGCACCGTCAGCCGGCCTCCCCGCGTATTGTTGAAAAGCGCCTCCGCCGAAAAAGGCCTTGCGGTTAAATAGGCGCGGAGCGCGTCGATCGCTTTCTGCCCGATCGGAACGATCCGCTCCTTCCTTCCCTTGCCGAAGACCTTCACCATCCCCGAATCGAAATCGATATCGTCGGGATTCAATCCGACCAGCTCCGAGATCCGGATTCCGGTCGAATAAAAGGTCTCGAGGATCGCCCGGTCCCGCCGTGTGATCCATCCCTCCCCGGAAGGGGCGGTCATCAAGGCCTGCGCCTGATCGACGGTGAGAAACTTCGGCAGCCGTTTCTCCAGCTTGGGGCGAAGGACCCGCTTCGCGGGGTTCAACGAAAGCCGCCCCTCACGGACCAGATACTGAAAAAAGGAGCGAAGGACGGCGAGCTTCCGGGCGATGGTCGACTTCTTCGCCCCCCGCTTCTGGAGAAAGGCGAGGTAGCCGCGGATCATCAGATGATCGATCGACTCAAGAGAAGGCGCTATCGACTCCTTCTCCGGCGCTCCGACGAGAAACGCCTTAAACGCGGCCAAATCGGAGAGATAATTCCGATAAGTATGGGGCGAGACGTTTTCCTCTACCTGGAGGTATCGGCCAAAATCGCGGATTGCGCGATCCATTGAGAGAGCTCTCCAAGGGCTCGTTCGACCACCTTCTGGTGGCGAAGCTGCTTATTCATTTTTCCCTTCCCGGGCCCCTTCTCTTTTTCATCCAGCGGCGGGAAGAGGCCGAAATTGGTATTGATCGGCTGGAAGAAGGCCGGGTGGCTCTGCGTGATGTATTGGATGAGCGCTCCGTGCGCCGTCGTCTTCGGCGGAATGACGGTCTTCTCGCCGTGAAGCAGGCGCGCCGCGTTGATTCCGGCCAGCCCCCCCATCGCCGCCGATTCGACATACCCTTCCACCCCGACCACCTGGCCCGCCATGAAGAGCCCCGGCCGCGTTCGGATCTGGAGGGTCTCGGAAAGAAGGCGGGGGAGTTGATGAAGGTATTCCGGTGGAGGCTTCCGAGCCTTAAGAACTCCGCCTGCGCCAGGCCGGGGATCATCCGGAAGATCCGCTTCTGCTCCGGCCACTTCAGCTTGGTCTGGAAGCCGACCATGTTGTAGCAGCTTCCGAACTGGTTCTCCGCCCGCAGCTGAACGACGGCGAACGGCTCTTTCCCGGTCTTGGGATTCACCAGACCGACCGGCTTCATCGGACCGAAGACCGGGGTCAACCGTCCCCGCTCCGCCAGTACCTCGATCGGAAGACATCCCTCGAAGTAGGGAACCTTTTCAAACTCTTTCGCCTCGACCTTTTCGCCCGACATCAATGCATCATAAAAGGCATTATATTGCGCCTCATCCATCGGGCAGTTGAGGTAGTCGTCTCCCCCTTGTCGTAACGGGAGGCGCGGAAGGTGATCTCATCGTTGATACTCTCCGCGTCGATGATTGGGGAGATGGCATCGAAGAAATAGAGATAATCGGACCGGGTCAGGCTGCGAAGCGACTCTCCCAATGCGTCGGAGGTGAGCGGGCCGGTCGCCATGATGACGACCCCGTCCGCCGGGATCTCCTTCACCTCTTCGTGCAAGACGGTAATTTTAGGGTGATTTCGGATCGCCTCCATGATCTGCTGCGAGAAGATCTCCCGATCGACCGCCAGCGCCGCCCCGGCGGGAACACGCGCCGCCTCGCCGGCCCGGATAATCAACGACCCGAGCCGTCGCATCTCTTCTTTCAAAAGACCGGGGGCGCTGTTCGGGTCGAGCGAGCCGAGCGAATTGCTGCAGACCAGCTCTGCAAGATTTCCGGTCTTGTGGGCCGGGGTCGGACGGACCGGCCGCATCTCGTAGAGGACGACGGAAACCCCTCGGTGCGCCGCCTGCCAAGCCGCTTCGGAACCGGCCAGGCCTCCGCCGATGACGATGAGTTTTTTTTCAGACATGCATTAATCCTTAAAAGACGTTAAATGTGAATCGTTATTCGTTCAACGCAAAAATAGACAGAGCGGTAACGAAGGAGTTATTTTTCTCTTACGCTTAATGATTCACGTTGAATGAATAACGTTGGGTTATTCTAAGGGAAGGAACGCGATAAAATCAACCGGCATCTTCGAAGCCGCACCCCTCGTTTCGGCAGACCACCTTCATCCCGCCCCCTGTTCGCGCCGTTCAATAAGGAACGGCGCCTTACATTCCGGACAGGCCCGGGGAACAGGACGCTCCCAGAGGGCAAAAGTACATTTGGGATAGCGATTGCAGGCGAAAAAGTTCTTTCCCCGCCGGGTTCGCTTTTCGATGAGGGCACCGCCGCACCCCTCTTCGGGGCAGGCGACGCCGGTGCTGATCGGCTTGGTATTTTCACACTCGGGATAGCCGGAGCAGGCCATGAAGCGGCCGAAGCGGCCGTTTTTGATCACCATCGGCTTGCCGCATTTTTCACAGACCTCGTTGGTGGCGGTCTCTTTCTCCACCACCTCGATCCCATTGGCGGTCTCGGCAAATTCCTTGGTGTTCTTACAGTCGGGATAACCGGAGCAGGCGATGAATCGGCCGAAGCGGCCCCATTTAATCACCATCGGCTTGCCGCACTTTTCACAGGTGAGGTCGGTCGGCGTCTCTTCCCGCTTCACATCCCGCATTTCGACCTGCGCCCGATTAAACTCTTTGCTGAACGGCTCGTAGAACCCGCGGACCGTCTCAACCCACTCTTTTTCTCCCTCTTCGATTCCATCGAGCTCATTTTCCATCTGGGCGGTGAACTCGACATTCACCACATCCGGAAAATGCTGGATCAAGAGCTCGTTGACCACCTTTCCCAATTCGGTCGGATAGAAACGGGCCTCCCGCTTCTCGACATATTTTCGATCCTGAATGGTCGAGATGATCGCAGCATAGGTGCTGGGACGCCCAATCCCTTTCTCTTCCAGATCGTGGATCAGCAGCGCTTCGTTGTAACGAGGGGGAGGCTGTGTAAAGTGCTGTTTCGGATCGAGCGATTGGAGGGTCAGACGCTGCCCGACAGTCAACTCCGGCAGGATCACCGCTTCTTCGGAGGCATCTTCCGTCTCCTCTCCCTCCTTTTTCTCTTGCGGAATCCCTTCTTCTTTCCCTTCCATATAGACGATAGAGAAGCCGGCGAATTTAATGATTGCTCCGGAGGCCCGCAGCAAGAAATCCCCCGCGGTGATATCGATCCGGGTCACGTCGAAGACAGCCGGGGTCATCTGGCTGGCGACAAACCGGTTCCAGATCAATTTATAGAGGAGATACTGATCCTTCGTCAGATCGGCTTTCAGCTGTTCGGGATCACGCGCAAGCGAGGTGGGACGAATCGCCTCATGCCCCTCCTGCGCCCCCTTCTTGCTTTTATAAACCGGGGCCGACTCCGGAACGTACTCGTTTCCATATTTTCCGCGAATCCACGCCGCCGTCTCCTGCTGAAAGTCAGGCGAGACACGGACCGAGTCGGTTCGCATATAGGTGATCAAACCGACCGCCCCTTCCGCTTGGGTCTCGACCCCTTCATAGAGCTGCTGCGCCAGCATCATCGTCTTTTTAGGGGTGAAATGAAGCTTGCGCACCGCCTCCTGCTGCAACCGGCTGGTGGTAAAGGGAGGGGTCGGGTTTCGCTTCCGCTCTTTCTTTTCAATCTTGGAGACGACAAAGGGAAGGGGACGGAGCGCTTCGAGGACCCCCTGCGCATCGGCCTCATTTCCCATCTCAATCGCCTGCCCCCCGCGCTGGATTAATCGGGCAACGAATGGAGGGGGATTCGGTCCCAGAAGCTTCGCCGTGATGCTCCAATATTCTACCGGAACGAAGGCGAGGACCTCCGCCTCCCGCTCGCAGATCAGACGGACCGCAACCGACTGGACCCGGCCTGCGGAGAGACCTCGGCGGACCTTTTCCCAAAGAAGGGGGCTGATTCGATAGCCGACGATTCGATCCAAAACGCGGCGCGCTTGTTGGGCGTTCACCCGATTCATATCAATGTCGCCGGGCGACTCCATCGCACGTTGAATCGCCTTCTGGGTGATCTCGTTAAAAAGAACCCGATAAACATTCCCGTTCCGGGACTTAAGCTCCTGCTGAATATGCCAGGCGATCGCCTCCCCTTCCCGATCGGGGTCGGGCGCGAGATAAATTTTATCGGCTTCCTTCGCCGCCTTTTTGATCTCGGAGAGAACCTTCGCTTTCCCTTTGATGACGGTATATTCCGGTTCAAAATCGTGATCGATATCGATGCCGAACTTCGATTTGGGCAGGTCTTTCACATGGCCGACCGAGGCCATGACATCAAATTGCCTTCCCAAATATTTTTTAATCGTCTTCGCTTTGGAAGGGGACTCGACAATCACCAGCGACTTCGTCTTCGCGGCCGACTTCTTCCCCGGGCGACGGGTGGTTCCCTTTCCTGGGCCGTCGGTGGCCGCCCCATTTTCTAGGCTGCTGGGGAGCGTCGCTTTATCCGCGCTCTTTTTCTTCCGCGATTCCGTTTTCTTTTTCACTGCTTTGGCCAATACGAGCCTCTCTTTCCTTCTTTGATTCCTTTATATTCTAACATAAAACTTTCCGGTGAGTTGGCGGGCGATTCCCCTCAGCTCCAACGCCAGGAGCAAACCGGAGACGACAGCAATGGATAAAGTACTTTCATGGATCAGCTGATCGATGTGCTTCGGCTCGAAACCCAAGAGATCATAAAGCTTTTCTCCTCCCCCTCCAGCACAGGGGCAAAGGCCGATTCTCTTTGGACCCTCCTTACCTGAGGGAGGATCTCTTCCAAAATATCTTCCACCCGCTCGACCAGTTTGGCCCCCGATCGGATGAGCTGGTGGGTTCCTGCCGTGGTCTCGGAGAGGATCGACCCCGGGATGGCAAAGACCTCTCTCCCCTGATCAAGAGCACACCGGGCGGTGATCAGCGATCCGCTCTCCAGGGTCGCTTCGACGACAAGACAGCCGAGCGAGAGCCCGCTGATGATCCGATTCCGCTGAGGAAAGTTGCGCCCATCCGGCGGCGTTCCCAGCGGAAACTCGGAAAGGATGAGCCCCTGCTCGGCGACCTCCTCAGAGAGCGACCGATGCTCGGGGGGATAAATTTGGTCGATCCCGCAACCGAGCACCGAGATCGTTCTCCCCCGCCGCCAGAGCGGCCTGATGGGCGATGGTGTCGATCCCCCTCGCAAAGCCGCTCACGATCGTCACCCCCTGTTCCGCCAACTCCCGGCTGAGCCGTTCGGCCACGGTCTTCCCATAGTGACTCGCCCGCCGGCTTCCGACCACCGCCACCGGATAGGGATTGGCGGTTTGAGGGTCTCCCTTCACATAGAGAAACGGGGGAGGATCATAGATCGCCGCAAGCAGCGGCGGATAATCGGGATCTTGAAGGGAGAGGAGCGTCACCCCCAACGCATCGAGCTTCTCAATCTCACGGTCCACCTGATCGAACGCGGAAAAACAGCAGATCGCCTTGGCAAGGTCGAGGAAACCCCGGCCACCGTCTGAAGCGCCTCTTCACCTGCGGCGAAGATCGCGTCGGGCGTCTTGAATCTGTCGAGCAGCCGTCGATAGAGGACGTTCCCAACGCCGGTCACCCGTTTCAACGCCAACCAAGATCGATAGCGTTCCATCCCCCTCGCCAGAAATGGGGGTTCATTATACAGAAGATCGGGGGACTGTCAAGCCAAAGGGGGATCATGGAGGAGACAGCGTCCATAAAAATCGATTAAAATCAATAGCTACGAAGTATAAGGGAACAAGCGTCTGGAAGAAACGGCGACCGCACCCCGGCATGGAAAGCTTTTACGGCGCCGTCGTGAGCGACCGAACAACATCGGATGGAAGGGGGTTTCCGGCCAGATCGGTGATCCCGGTGGTCAGGGTCACCTCATACGTCTTTCCTGGATCGTAAGGGAAGGAAGGGACGAAAAAGAGAGAGGATGATTCCGTTCGACGGGTCCCGGAGATTTCCGGTTTATCGAACTCCGACTCGACTCTCCTCACGACAAACGTTGCGGCGGTCACCGTGGAAGAGAGAATCGGCTCGCTGAAATCGACGCGGATCTGAAACGGCTGCCCGGAGAGATCGGTCGCCGGAACTTCGCGAGCGCCGTCGGTGGGATCGCCCCCGTCACCGAAGGGGGTGTGGCGTCGGGGGCCGCCTCGGTGGTAAAGGTCCAGACAAAGTCACTCCCCATCGGCATCCCGGAGGTGGATCGAATCCCCGCCCCGAGCACCGCCGTATAGGAGGTATTGTATGCCAGCGGTCCTCCGGTGAAGACCAACATCGCCCGTTGCTGGTCGGCGTCGTATTCTATTCTCCTCGGCAGACAGCAGACCCCGTTCGTCTCCCGCACCTCAAATTGGCCCAGAAGGCTCGAGGGATCGATCGGCCGCATAAATTGAGCGGAGAGACCCGAAATATTGACTGAAACGTCGACGGTTCCATTGGCCGGCGCCGTCGAAGCGACGCGCGGCGCCGGATCGGGCGGGGCCGCCGTTTGAAAGGTCCAAGTCACCTCCGCAGGAAGCGGGTTTTCATTGGCATCCTCGACCCCCGTCGTGACGGTCACCCGGTAAAGGGTGTTGTCCGAGAGAGGAATGTTCGGGGTAAAGGTCGCAATCGCATTGGCATAGGAAATCGACCCGGGAACGGTGACCCCCTGTTGGGTGAACGGGTCGACACGAACAACCTGAAAGCTGCTCTGAGTGATGCTGCTCCCTCTCATCTCGCGAGAAAAGACGGCCCGGATGGGAGGAGGTGGATCGGTCGAGACCCCCTGCCCGGCGGGAGACATCTCCTCCAGACGCGGGGGATCGATTGTGGTGAATGTCCAACTGACCTGCGTGAGGCGGTTCCCGGCGAGGTCTTCGATTCCCTGCGTGAGAAGAACGGTATAAGTGGTGTTGTACTCCAGCCTCGGCCCGGAGGGGTTGAAGAACGCCTGGAGGGAGCGGGCATCGTAGCTGATCTGGCCGGGGAGGCTCCCCTGATTGCTGCTGACGATAAAGTTTCCGCTCAATGTTTCAGGTTTGACCGGTTCACTGAAAGTGACCGTGATCAAGCTTCTGACCGGCACGCCGTCCCCTCCCGGCTGCTGTTCAGTCAACACGGGAAGGGTGATATCAGGGGCCCGGCCGGTGGTGAAAAACCAGCTGACATCCGAAGAGGTGGCATTGCCGCTCAAATCTCTAACCCCTCCCCTTATAAAGACCTGATACCTCGTGTCGAACGCCAGATCGGCCTCCGGATCAAGGGTCGCCGTGCTCGATCCCACATTATACGAGAGGCGGACCGGAATCTCCTCTCCGGAGGGTCCCGTCAAAATAAAATGAGACTGAAGCGACGCCGGATCGATATCCTCATCGAAAGTCGCCGAGATGTTGCTGTTGACTGAAATGTTCTGGGCGTTCTCGCCGGGGGTTTTCGTAATGATGCGGGGAGGGGTCCGGTCGGAGCCGGAGGCAGTCGTAAAAGACCAGGTAAAGTCGCTCTCCAATGGATTTCCGGCCAGATCGGTCACGCCCCTTGTCACAGTGACTGTGATCACGGCCGAAGAAGAAAGCCGCGAGGGAATTAATATCGCCGTTCGATTCGGCTCGTCATAACTATAGGTCCCCGTGACCCCTCCGTTCACGAAAAAGTCCCTTCATGAATGCTGGCGGAATCGATCGGCTCCGAGAAAACAACCCGGATCGAAGAGGTGGAGGATACCTCGTTCGCTTGGTCCCTTGGAACGGTCGCCTCAATCGAAGGAGGGGTTGTATCGGGACCACCCTCCGTTTCAAAGGCCCAGGTGAAGTTGGATGAAAGGGAATGCCGTCGAGGTCTTTGATCCCGGTGGTGAGGATCGCGTTGTACCGCCTTCCCCTCTCGAAGGGGGAGGAAGGGGTGAAAATCGCTGTTTTATCGCGATAGTCGACTGTTCCGGTCATATCGATCACGATGAATGTCTTGTCATTCACCGTGACCGGATCGATCGATGAAGAAAACTTGGCAGTGATATGAGAATCAACCCCGACATTCGTCGCCTGATTCGGAGGAGTCGTTTCTGAAACGGTCGGAGCCCCAATCTCCCCCCCCCTCCTCCGCTGCCGCACGCGGCAAGGAGCAAGAAAACGAACAACAGCAGTGGCTGGAATTGCATCTTTTGAATCAATGGAAGGCCCCCAATAACCCGAGGCCGTCTCGGCGCTTCGGTGGGAGACAAAAATTGCAATAACAGGACCGTCTCTTTATTCGCCTGATTTAGCAGGATTTAAAAAAAGATTCGAAGAACGATGAGGAAAGTGTGCAAACCGGATCCCAAAATATGCAGGCAAGTATCGAAACCGGTAGGGTAAATACTTATGACGAGGAGATAAAAAGGGTGGGAATGCGAAGGCATCCCACCCTTTTGGTATGAGTCACGTGGGAATCAAAGGGTCACAATATCATACTGTTCGATATGGAGATTGGAGTCGGCCTTGATGATGATTTTCTTATGATACTCCCGCTCCAACTCCTCCACCCCATGCCGCTCTTCGTCGTAGAGAAGGTTGGCGACGGTCGGATGGACCCCGATGATGATCTTTTTATCCCGGGGAGAAGAGCCGATCCGGCGGATCTCCCGAAAGATCTCGTAGCAGATGGTGGTGGGCGACTTGGTATAGCCTCTCCCCTCACAATACGGACAGGGCTCGCAAAGGATCCGCAGGATATCTTCCCGGGTTCGCTCCCGGGACATTTGCACCAAGCCGAGTTCGGAGATCTTCAAGAGATGGGTTCGGGCCTTGTCGGTGCTGACCGCGTCGTGGAGGGCATTGAAGACCTTCTCGCGGTTCTTCTCCTTTTCCATATCGATGAAATCGATAATGATGATCCCGCCGATATTCCGAAGGCGCAGCTGGTAGGCGATCTCCTTCACCGCCTCCAGGTTGGTCTTCAAAATCGTCTCTTCGAGATCGCGCTTCCCGACGAACCGGCCGGTGTTGACGTCAATCACCGTCAGCGCTTCAGCATGATCGATAACGATGTATCCTCCCGATTTCAGCCAGACCCGCCGATTCTTCGCCTTGGAGATTTCCATCTCAAGACCGTAGACGTCGTAAACCGGCTCATCCTTATCCCAGAGCTCCACACGGGGGAGAAAGCTCGGAAGATAGGTGCCGACAAACTCTTTGATCCGCTCATATTCGGGCTTGGAGTCGATGGTCAGCTTGTCGACATCTTTCGTAAAGAGGTCTCGAACCGTTCTGAAGACCAGGTCGAGGTCGGTATGAAGCAACGCCGGCGCCGGCAATTTATCCCGCTTCTTGAGAATGTTCTGCCAAACCACCTCCAGGAATTCGATATCCTGTTTGAACTCCTCTTCGGTGATCCCGTCGCTCACGGTTCGAACGATGTATCCGGCCCCCGGTTTCCTCAACCGGAGGATCATGTCCTTCAGCCGATGACGCTCGTCCTCCCGGCCGATCCGGCGAGAAACCCCGACATGGTTGACCGTCGGCATGTAGACGAGGTAACGTCCGGGAAGGGAAATGTAGGTGGTCACCCTCGGACCTTTTGTTCCGATCGGTTCCTTGGAAACCTGGACCACCACCTCCTGCCCCTCCTGGAGGAGATCTTCAATCGTCTGAGAAGAGCCCTTCTTCGGCCGCGTCATGACCGGGACCTGCGTGGCTTCGGATGTCTCTTCGAACTCAAGCGGCTCTTCCTCGACCTCCTCGGCCTCTTCCATCATATGGCCGTAATCGTCCATGTTGGTCATGACATCGGCGACGTAGAGGAAGGCGGCTTTCTCGGTGGCAATATCGACAAAGGCGGCCTGCATTCCCGGCAGGACCTTGACGACCTTCCCTTTGTAAACGTTGCCGACGATGCCGCGATCTTTTTTCCGATCGAAATAGAGCTCGGTAACAATCTTATTTTCGAGAAGGGCGACCCGCGTCTCTTCGCGGGTTGAATTGATCACAATCTCAATTGACATAGAATCCTCAATACGTAGGGGTGTCTCATCGTGCATCGTCCCAACCGGGAACGAAACACCGAGTTTCCCCATGAATCAGTAAAATAACATAAATCGTCTCAGTTTAACATTGAAAAGAAGGCCAAGCAAACCCATCGTGGTGACCATGGAGGTTCCCCCGTAACTGACCAGCGGGAGCGGAACTCCCACAACCGGCATGACCCCCAACGTCATCCCGACGTTCACCAGGAAATAAAACGAAATCAGGCCGATGATCCCGACCGCCAGGAGCGACCCGAGCACATCTTTTGCCTTGTAAGCGATCTCAACCCCCCAAAGGAGCAAAAAGAAAAAGAGCATGAAGAAAATGAAAATTCCGACGAAGCCCCACTCCTCGGAGAAAACCGAGAAGATAAAGTCGGTGTGGCTCTCCGGAAGAAACTTCAACTGGCTCTGGGTCCCCCCGAAGAGCCCCTTCCCGAAAGAGCCCCCCCGACCCGATGGCGATCTTCGACTGGATGATGTGATAACCGGTTCCGGTCGGATCGTTGGTCGGATCGACGAAGGTCAGGAGGCGCTCCCGCTGATAACCCCTGAGACGATTCCAGAAAAACTGCCATAAGAAGGGAAACATCATCAGGGACATAAGGGAAGAATAGATCAAAAATTTGGAGCGCAACCCGATCACTAAGACCATGCTGAAGAAGACCGACGAGATTGCCAATGCGGTGCCGAGATCGGGCTGCTTAAGGATCAGGAGCATCGGCAAAAGGACCAGGCCTCCCGGCACCAAGAGCTGCCGGAGATTCAACCCCTTTTTCGGAAAATAGTCGGAGAAGTATTTCGCCGAGACCAGCAAGAGGCTGACTTTCGCTAGTTCAGAAGGCTGCATGTTAAAAAACCCGAACGAGAGCCACCGTTGGGCTCCCCAGAACGGTTCGGCCGATCAGAAGAACGAGGACCAAAAGAAGCAGGGTCACCGCATAAATCGGGTAAGCGAATCGGGCGATCTCATGGTAGTCGATCCAGGCCATCACCAGGAAGACAACCCAGCCGAGAATGATCCAATAAATCTGCTTCATGTAGAGCGGCGAGCTCGCCTCGGAGGCGGACGTAACGCTGTAGATCGAGACGACGCCGATCCCCAAAATAAGAATCACAACGACAAAGAGAAGCCAGTCGTAACCTGCGATGCTTCTTCGATCAATCATTTTACAATCCTTACCAATCGGCTCACTTAACCCTCGCTCGGAATGGCACTCGGAGGGGACGCCGGGCTTTTTAACGGTGATCGGCTCCAATGGAGAAGCGATACCGAGATAGGCCTCGATCAATTTTTTGGAGAGCGGCGCTGCGGCCGAGCCGCCGTGGCCTCCATTCTCTACCAATACAACGACGGCAATCTTCGGACTCTCCACCGGCGCGAACGCAACGAACCAGGCGTGATCGTTAAATTTATCGGGAAGTTTTCCGTGCGCCCCCCCTTCATTCCGATCACCTGCGCCGTTCCGGTCTTCCCTCCGATTGAGACGAACTCCGATTTCGACGCATTGGCGGTCCCCTGAGGATCGGAAACGACGCCGGCCAGAGCGGCATGCAAAACCCGGAAAGGTCTCCGGCGAGATGGGAATTCGTTTTCCTTCCGCAGTCGGGATCTCCTGCATCGATCCGGTTTCTCGATCCCATATCTTCTTAAGAAGCTGGGGAGGGTACGAAATCCCCTTATTGGCCACCATGGTGGTCATCATCGCGAGCTGGAGCGGCGTCGTCGTCACATAGCCCTGTCCGATCGAAACGGAGAGGGTCTCTCCCGGATACCACGGCTCCTTGCGGACCTGCCGTTTCCACTCGGTGCTCGGAATCAATCCCCCCTTTTCGGAGGCAAGCTCGATCCCGGTGGGATGTCCCAGGCCGAAGAGATGAGAGAACTTGGCAATGTTATCGACACCGAGGCGATTTCCCATTTCATAGAAATAGACGTCGCACGATTCGACCATGGCTTTGTGAAGATCGACCGTCCCATGTCCTCCCCTTTTCCAATCCCTGAAATTTCGATTTCCAAAGGGGAGAAATCCGCGGCACTCGACCCGGCTCGCGGGCGAGGCCTCTTTCATCTCAAGGAGAGCGGCGCCCATCACGATCTTAAAGGTCGATCCGGGCGGGTACTGCCCTTGGATCACCCGGTTCGTCAGGGGACGCCCCTCATCTTTCAGAATCGCCTCCCAGGCCGCCGACGAGGCCCCTTGCGAGAGAAGGTTGGGATTAAACGCAGGATGGCTGACCATGGCGAGGACCTCGCCGTTCTTGGGATCCATCGCCACGATCGCTCCGTTTCGACCTCCCAACGCCTCTTCCGCCACCTTTTGGACATTGAGATCCACCGTCAGAAAAACATCGTTCCCCCGCTGCGGCTCATTGACCTCCAAGACGCGAATCTCATGGCCGAGGGCATCGACCTCGATCCGTTTCTGGCCGGGAATTCCGCGGATGACCGCGTCAAAGCTCTGCTCAATGCCGTACTGGCCGATGATCCCCCCGTTTAAGGTTCTGATAACTTCCCGATTCAAGCTGCGACTGAGTGATTTCGCCGACGTAGCCGAGAAGGTGGGCGGCAAGGTTTCCATGGATGGCATTTCGCTTGAATTCAGCCTCAATCTTCACGCCGGGAAGATCAAGCCCATGGCCCTCGATCAGGGCCACCTCTTTCATTGTCAGGTCGTCTTTAATTTTAATCGGAAAGAAAGGGTCCTCCTTTTTGAAAGTGACCCTTCGCACGATTTCTTCCTGAGGCATACCGATGAGGTCGGCCAGACGCGAGAGAACCGCCGTCTGATCCGGCATGTCGCCGAGAACGACGTAGAGGTTGAAGCTGGGTACATTATTCACCAGGAGGGCGCCGTTCCGATCGTAGATCAGGCCGCGGGGAGGGGGGTCTCGACCACCCGGATCCGATTGTTTTCAGAGAGCTCGTAGTAAAACTGCCCTTTAACAACCTGCAGGTACCACGCCCGAAGCAGAAGGGCGCAGAGCGCCAGGACAATCAGACCGAAGAGCCAATAGATCCTACTCTGTAGATCTCGTGTTTCCTCCTGCGGAAAATAGGACTCCCGCATGATCGAATGATCCTTTCTCACCTCTTCTCTTCGAGAAGAGAAATAAAAGCCCGACTGCAAAAAGGGAATTATAGAGGGCTCTTCCAACCATATCGGGTTGAATCATCAGGAAGAGGCTCCCTCTCTCATTCCTTCCACCAAGAGGGTTCCGAGGAAGTCATGCAAAATCGAAATAAAAAAGAAAATCAGCACATTCCAGAGCAAGGAGAGATTCAAGAAAGATCTCCCCAGCATTCCGATCGTAAGACCGATCGTTGTTTTCAAGATAAAATTCACGCCGAGGAGTCCAACGGAAAAAAGATCGATCAGCCCCCCCAGGGCGACCCCCCAAAGCAGACCATGAATTTCTCCTTTGGCCCAACTAAAACAATAAACCAAGATCAAAGCAAGATCGGGCTTGACCCCTGCGATCTGAATTTTCTCCAAGAGAAGGGTCTGAACCGGAATCAGAAGAAGAAAGATCGTGATTCGGAAAAACCATTTCATTCATCTCTCTCGTCGGTTGAAGTAATAATCAGGACTTCTTCGAGTTTTGAGAAATTGATTTGAGGGGTCACCTTTACCTGAAGAAAGAGCTCATGCTCCTTTTTTTCCACTTTTTCAATCTCCCCGATCTTAAGACCTTTCGCGAAACTTCCTTCGAGCCCGGAGGTGACGAGAACATCTCCGACCACCGCCTCCGAGAAATGGGGGAGGTATTTCAGACGAACATTCCCCTCCTCGATCCCCTGAACGATTCCTTCATCCCGAGTCCGCTGCACAATCGCTGCGACGGCGCTGTTTCGGTCGGTCAGGAGGAGGACCTGCGCATGGCGCGGTCCGGTCTTGATCACCTTCCCGACGACCCCCTCCGGAGTGATCACCCCCATATCGACTTTGATTCCCTCGGCTTCCCCCTTATTGACGATGACGGTCTGATACCAATGGCTCGGCTCCCGACCGATTACAGAGGCTGCGACGAGGTTGAAGGGAGCGCTTTGCTTGTAATCGAGGATCGCCTGGAGCCGCTCGGCGAGGACCCCCTCCTCTTTTAACAGATTGTTCTCCCCCCGAAGCCGACCAATCTCCTCGCGAAGCTGTTGGTTTTCCTGCTGAACGTGAATCAGGTCGATATAGCCGTTCCAGACACCGCCGATCCCGTCGAGCACCGCATGGGTTCCCTGCTGGACGTAGTAGACCACCCCTCCGATCGGGACCTCCACCCATCGCAACGGCCTTTTTTGAAGCTCGGGAGAGATAAAGACGATCGTCAGACCGAGGATAAAAGAGAGAATGAGGAAACGTTTATAGATATTTCTGCGGCGAAGCATCCGCTGACCTAGCTGTGCGATTGAAAACCTCCTAAAACAACGTGCCTTTACTGGATAAAAACGCCCCGCTTCTAATTATTGCGAGGCGATTGAAATCCGTCGGAGGAGACTCAGCTGATCGAGCGCCTTTCCCGTTCCGAGCGCCACGGTATTGAGCGGATTGTCGACGGTGATGATCGGGAGGTTTGTTTCTTCACGCAGGCGGATATCCATCCCCCGCAAAAGCGATCCTCCCCGGTCAAAACGATCCCGCGATCGATAATATCCCCCGCCAACTCCGGGGGGGTGTTCTCCAAGGCGACCTTGATCGCATTGACGATGGCGGAGATCGGCTCGGCGAGCGCTTCCCGGATCTCCCCGTCATCGATCACCAGCGTCTTTGGAATTCCGGAGATCAAATCCCGTCCTTTGATCATATAGGTCTTCTTCTCTTCCAGCGGATAGGCGGAGCCGATCTCGAATTTGATCTGCTCGGCCATGTGATCTCCGATGAGAAGATTATATTTTCGCTTGATGTAGTGGACGATGGCGTCGTCCATCTTGTCCCCCGCCACCTTCACCGATTCCGAGTAGACGATGCCGGCCAGAGAGATGACGGCGATGTCGGTCGTCCCGCCGCCGATGTCGACCACCATGTTTCCGGACGGCTCGGCGATCGGCAGCCCCGCGCCGATGGCGGCGGCCATCGGCTGCTCGATCAGATAAACCTCGCGCGCCCCCGCCAGTTCCGCCGAGTCGCGCACCGCCCGCTGCTCCACCTGCGTGACCCGCGAAGGAACCCCGATGATCACCCGGGGGCGGACGAAAGTGTTCCGATTGTGAGCCTTCTTGATGAAGTGATTCAGCATCTTCTCGGCGATTTCGAAATCGGCGATCACGCCGTCTTTCATCGGCCGGATGGCGACGATGTTCCCGGGGGTGCGCCCCAGCATCTTCTTCGCCTCCGCCCCGATCGCGACCACCTTTCCCGATTTTCGCTCGATCGCCACCACCGAAGGCTCGTTGATGACGATCCCCTTCCCCTCACGTAAACCAGCGTGTTGGCGGTCCCCAGATCAATGGCCAAGTCGTTTGAAAACCACCCCAAGATGCTGCTTGTCAGTCCCATCATCCCCTCATTATTTTTCTAAAGATTCGAACACAGCGTGATCGAGCACCTGCGTCTTCGCCAATTCGTCCCCAACCCGCAACCCTTTCGGATTGCCGATCATCAACAACGCTTCAAAACCGATGACCATCAATGAGAACAGCCAACCGATGTAAGGAAGGTAAAAAAGTAAATAGGCGGTCGCCAGCGGGAAATTGCGGATAATCGATTCCTTGAAGGAAGCTTTTTTTCGCGTTGCAGGGGTAATGATCTGAAGACCAATCAGCTGTTTCCCGATGCTTCTCCCTTCGCCAAAACCGTCTGAGATCAAAAGGTAGGAAAGCCCTGCCAGAAAGCTGATTCGAAGCGGTATTTCATAGATCGCGGCAACAACCAATAAATCGAGGAATTTAGCGATAAACCGATGGAGGACACTCGCTTTAGGATAGACCCAAGAACCTGCTACCTCCTCACCCAGCTCCGTCAACACAAGGACCTTTCGTCCGATCATAAAATAGATGCCATTATACATCAAAAAATAAAAAAAAGTTGAAGAAAAATGTCGCCGCCGCGCGGCCGGCGGGGTTGCTTTTTGTACCGACTGATGTTATCCTAACCTCCGCAAAAAGGAGGGTCACTTGCTAAAGGTCATTCGTAAAGGGGCCATCGAAAATCCCTGGTTCTTCCGGCTCGTCATGCTCATACTCGCCGTCGTGTTCACCGCCACGATGGGATGGTGGGGCTTCGAGCAGACCGAAGACAAAGCCATCGCCAAAGTGGATCCGCGCCTCCGTCTCCATTGAAGAGTATCAGCGCGCCTATAAAAACGCGTCCGACTTCTACCGGGAGGTCTTTCAGGATAAATTCGACGATAAAGACCTGCGAAAACGGGTGATCGACGAGCTCGTCGACCGAAAACTTTGGCTGCAGGAGGCGCGTCGGATGAAGCTTGTGGTGAGCGATGAGGAGCTCAAGCGCTCGATCACCGAGCTTCCCGGCTTCCAGAAAGAGGGCAAATTCGACCCGGCGGTTTACCGTCTCGTTCTCGCCAGAGAACATTATACCCCCGAAGGCTTCGAACGGCAACATCGGGAAGAATTATTGATTGAAAAAGTGAAAACGATCGTGAAGGAGTCGGTCGCGCTGACCCCTTCAGAGGAAGAAGATGCAAAAAAGAGCAACCCCGCCAACCCAGACCCGGATCGGACCGCCTCAGACCTGCTTTTTCAGAAAAAGCAAAGAGCGCTGAACGCCTACACCCTCGCCCTTCGCGAAAAGGCGGCGATCAATGTGAAGGAAGAACTCCTTTAAAGCCTGTCGCATCACCCATATCGTCCCTCCTTATCCTCAGAAAAGAACAGAATAGCCCGCTCTCTCCGAATAACAAGTCTAGAGATGCAGACGCTCAATCAGCGCTTTGTATTCATCCGGAATGTTGAGAAGATGAATTCCCATTCCATGTTTTTGGATGACCCTGTTAAAGGCAGGGGGAATCCGCTTCGCCCACATGACGATGCCGCGCACATGGATCACCTTATTATCGGGCAGGGTCAGCTCGATTTGAAGTCGTGTATTCGGTGGGAAAACAGTGGTCGTTTTGAGAAAAATACCGGTTGAGGAAAGATCATGGGTAAACGCAGTGTGGTCCGGTTTTTGAGTGCCGAATCGGACCGACAGCCGCTTCAGGACCCGTTTCTTTCCTCTTTTTTCCATGTCTCAGCTTAAGATTTTCTTTTTGGACTGCCACTCTCTGGAACGATCCAACTCCTCACGAATCAAACCTAATCCTGCAATGCAGATCTCAAAGTGCTCGGCCAGTTTTCGATAAAGAGGGGTCCACTCTTTAAATCGGCCATAGTTGAACTCGGCCGCCCGCCGGTACGACTTCTTCCCGACCCGCACATAATCGATCAGGAAGTCGGGATGTTCGATCTTCTCCCCGGATTTCAACCGCTTCAGATACTCCGGGAAGAGACCGCTCATGAAGAGGGTATAATCGCCGATATGTCGGTGGACCTCCCACTCCCGCTCAATGGTCTGGGCCCGGAGCAGGATATCCCCTTCCATCAACATTTCAGCGACCGTATCGATCCGACTCCCCTGGCTGTTTCGAATGGCATAGAGGCAATCGGTTCGGGTGAAATAGAAAAGAAGATTCGAGATATATTCGGTGACGACCGGGTCGGACCAATTCAATGTTTGATGAAAGCTCTTTTCGGTGAGGATCAGGAAATGAAGACGTAAAGGATGATTTTCAGGAATGCCACTTTCCAACATCAGAACCCCGAAAATATCGTTATTCGTGAATCGTAAAATAAAAAAGAGAATGGTTCACATTCACGTTTAACGAATAACGATTCACGATCTTTTGAATCAGCCGAGTTTCTTTTCGATCAACGAAAAGGGATTCACACGCGCCCCATTAAGCCGCACCCCCCAATGAAGATGCGGTCCGGTCGCCCGGCCCGACTGCCCGACCGATCCGATCGCTTGTCCCTTTGCCACGACATCGCCCTCTTTAACGGTCGTCTCCGCAAGGTGAAAATACATACTAAAAAGACCGAGACCATGGTCAATAATGACGGAGTGCCCGTTAAAATAGAATTCGCCGACAAGGATCACCCTCCCGCCATTCGACGCCAAGACCGGGGTGCCGAGCGGGGCGCTGATATCCTCCCCGGTGTGAGGGTTTCTCGGCTGACCATTCATGATCCGCCGAAGGCCGAAAGTCCCTGCCACTTTCCCCTCGGCCGGAACGATGAACGCCGCTTCCCACAACCTTTGATCGGCGCTCTTGTTGAAAATCTCCTTCATCCTCGCTTGTTCCTTTTCAACCCGCGCGAGTGTGGGGAGGATCCAAATCAACCATGGCCTTCGGAAGTTTCAACGTTTCAGTTCCGAACGAAGCTGAGACCACCTCGATCGGAATCTCCCGCCGATCGGTCGATTCCCCCTTTTTCCAGGTGACGATGAGAGGTTGCAGACCGATCTTTTGATCAAGATCAATTCCGATCATCGCGGCATATTCATCCGTATTTTCTTGAAAAAAGGGATCGGTTGGTCCAAAAATTTTCCGACGACGGAGGGGATGTCCGACTCGAGTGTCAGCGTGATCAGAGCGATCTCGCCCTGCTTCACCTGAATCGGCGCGGATGTTTCCTGTGCTTGGAGGGGAATCGAGAGGAAATAAAAAAAGAGAATTGAAAGAGAAGTAATCGTCCGGACCGGACTATTTAGGAGGCGCTGCGGCGGCAATGAGTTCCTTCACACGTTGGTTGGCTGAACAGAAGGGATCCATACAAAGGATGGTCTCTTCCCAATACCCATTTAACTTAAGATAAGTCCAATCGACGGTGTAGGAGCGGTTTTTTTCTTTGGCAAACCGGATGAAATCGCCACGGACCTTCGCCCGGGTCGTCTGCGGTGGGGTCTGAATCGCTCTTTGGATATCCTCCTCGGTTGCAATCCGCTCGACCATATCTTGCCGACATAGAAGCGAGTAGAGTCCCCGGTTCTGATTGACGTCGTGATATTGCAGATCCATCATCGCCACACGGGCATCATCCCAGCCGCATCCCTTCCGCTCCATATAAGAGCCGATCAACTCCTTCTTGATCACCCAATCCAACTCGCGGGAGAGACGGTTGGGATCTTCTTCAAGCTCATTGAGCACATATTCCCACCGCTCCAGGATATCGTAGCTGACCTCATCTTCGTCTTCCGAGGCGACATACTCCTTGGCCTTTTCGAGATAAATCCGCTGAATCTCGATGGCGGTCATTTCTTTTCCCCCTTCTAGACGAACCCGTTTTTTCATCGTCAGATCGCGGGAGATCTCTCTCATCGCCTTAACCGGATCTTCCAGCTCCAACCCCACCACATTGAACCCTTCTTCAATCATGGAGAGGACCAGCGCCGTCGTTCCGACCTTCAAATAGGTGGCGTACTCCGACATGTTGGAATCGCCGACGATGATATGAAGCCGCCGGTATTTTTCCGCGTCGGCATGAGGCTCATCGCGCGTGTTGATAATGCTTCTGGAAGAGGTGGTGGAAGAAGAGGTCTTCTCATGGATATGTTGGGCGCGCTGCGAGATGAAGTAGTGGCTCTTCCCTGAGACTTTGAGGACCTTTCCCGAACCGCTATAAATCTGCCGGGTGACGAAGAAGGGAATCAACTGTTCTGTCACCTTCCAGAAATCAAGATCGCGGCGCATGAGATAGTTCTCATGACAGCCGTAGGTGTTTCCCATCGAATCGGTGTTGTTCTTGAAGATGTAGATTTCCCCGGAGAGACCTTCCTCTTTCAACCGTTTTTCCGCGATGGGAAGACACGATTCCAGGAGGCGCTCTCCCGCTTTATCGTGGACAACCAGATCGAAAACGTTATCGCACTCCGGGGTCGAATATTCCGGATGACAACCGGTGTCTTGATAGAAACGGGCGCCGTTCACCAAGAAGGCATTCGACGGCCAGCTGTTTGGAATGAGTCCCTCGAAGATATAACCCAAAATCTTCTCCATCGGAAGATACACTTTTCCGTTGGGGGAAAAAATCAATCCGTATTCATTTTCAAGACCAAAGATTCTATTTTTCATTTTACCTAAAGCTTTATTTGCGTAGGTACTCCGTTAACTCTTTTGTTCCAAGCCGCTGGAACGTCCGGCCGGTGCGATCTCGATCTAAAACCGCCACCTCCAAACCTTCCGGCGTCGTAGTCTGGTTATACCCCGCTTCGAGCGCATCGACAGAGAGCCGTAAGGCATCTTTTAAAGGAGAAAGATTGTACCGGCTTTTGAGATACGTAATGAGCGCTTCCGATTTGCCTCCGATGGCGGTAAACCCCGTCTCATCAAAAATACTGCCGTCGAATGAGATCCGATACATTTCGTTTTTTTCCGTCGCGCTGCCGACCTCTACCACCAAGATCTCTACCTCCAGCGGTTTCATCTCTTGACTGAAAATCGTTCCGAGCGACTGTGAGTAGGAGTTGGCCAGCGACTTGCCAGTGACATCGTCTCGGCTGTATAGATAACCCTTCATATCGGCGTGCCGGATGCCGGCTTTTCTCAAATTCTCGAACTCGCTGTATTTCCCCGCTCCCGCAAAAGCGATTTTGTCGTAGATCTCCGAGATCTTGCTCAATGAGCTCGGATTATCCGCAACAAGAAGAATTCCCTTGTCATATTCCATTGCAATGATCGATCTGCCCCTGGAAATTCCCCTTCTTGGCGTACTCCGCCTTGTCCTGCATCACCTGTTCAGGTGAAACATAATATGGCATTGCCACCGCTTATCCTCCCCCTTGTCGCTGCATCATCCGCTCTAGAAGCGCTTTTATCTTTTCATCCGGAATATCGGTAATGCCTTGTGCGTTGATCACTTTCATCGTGGGGAAAATTCCACGGATGAGATCGGGTCCTCCTGTGGCGACATCCGCCTCCGCCGCATCATATAACGCCTCCAGCGCGACTTGAATCGCTCTCTCCTGGTCGAGATCTTCCTTATAAATTTTTTTCAACGTTCCCCGGGCGTCTCTTCCGCCCGAGCCGATGGCGTAGTATTCTATCTCTTCGTACTGCCCTCCCGCGATATCATATTTAAAGATTCGGCCGACTCCGCGTCTGGCGTCATATCCTGCGTAGATCGGAATCACAACCAGCCCCTGCACGGCCATCGGGAGATTTCCCTTGATCATCTGCGCAAGTTTATTCGCCTTACCGTCCATGGAGAGCTCGGCCCCTTCCAGCTTCTCATAATGTTCCAATTCAATCCGGAAGAGACGGGTCATCTCCAAACAGGGACCGGCCGCGCCGGCGATCGCGATGGCCGAATATTTGTCCGCATTATGCACCTTCTCGATGCGGCGCTCCGAGACGGCATAACCTTCCGTTGCCATTCGGTCTCCGGCCATGACGATCCCATCCGCGTAACGCAAGGCGAGGACGGTTGTTCCATGGGGAACCATTTGAGAGAGATCTTTTTTCAGAAGGAAGAATTCCTGGAAGCGAGGGTAGAAGTTGAGGGTGTTGCGAGGTGAGTAACTGATAGAAGCTGGAACCCGGGTCGTGGAATCGGAACTCGGTCACTATTCTCCTCCCTTTTGAACATAATTTTTAACAAACTCTTCTGCGTTTTCCTCCAAAACATCGTCGATTTCGTCCATGAGCTTATCCAGGTCTTCCTTGATCTTTTTCCCCTTATCGACAACCTCCGGGTTGGCCGCAACCGCCTCCTCTTTCTTGTCCGACTCCTTCTTCTTCTCTCTTTTTTTGTCTTGCTTAGCCATTGAAACCCCCTTATGTTGCGATAATGGCGAGCAATTCCTCGATGGTTCTGGCCCCGTCCAACAAAGGCCCCACCAGGGCGCGACTCCCCTTGAGAGGGTCCATCAGAGGAACTCTTTTAATGCTGCTGTTTCCGATATCAAATAAGATGGAGCTCCAGCTCGCCGCGTAGACCTCTTTCGGAAACTTTTTGAGGCAGCTCCCACGGAAGTAAGCACGTGTATCCTCGGGCGGATTGTTCTGGGCATCGGAAATGGTGTTTTCCGAAATAATGCGCTCAACATAATTGCCCCGCTCGAGCGCATAGTATAATCCTTTTCCTTGCGTCACATCGTGATATTGAAGATCCATCATCGACACGCGCGGATCTCTCCAATCACATCCTTTCCGCTGCATATATGATTCAATGAGCTCTTTCTTAATTACCCAATCAATATGCCTTGAAAGCTGCATCGGATCTTCTTGCAGCTTATCGAGCACCATCCGCCATTTTTCAAGAAGATCGTGGGTCACCGGATCGTCGCTCTTGGCGAAGTGGACCTCCGCCTGCTCCAGGTAGGCCCTCTGAATTTCAATCGCGCTCCACTCCTCCCCCCGCAAGAGCTTCATTTTTTTCTTCAGGGTCAAATCGCGAGAGATCTCTTTAATCGATCGGACCGGGTTCTCAAGTTCAACCCCTTGCACTTCCCGCCCCTCTTCGATCATGGCGAGCACCAGCGCGGCGGTGCCGACCTTGAGATAGGTGGTAAATTCCGACATGTTGGCATCGCCGACGATGACATGCAACCGCCTGAAACGAGCGGTATCGGCATGCGGCTCATCGCGCGTATTGATGATCGGCCGCTTGACCATGGTATTCAGGTCGACCCAGACCTCGAAAAAGTCCGCCCGTTGCGAAATCTGATAAGCGGCCGACTCGGTTTTGTTTTCGGAGCCGACCTTCCCCGCCCCCGCGAACACCTGTCGCGTCACCAAAAAGGGGGTCAACTGCGCCACGATCTTCTCGAAGGGGACTTCCCGCGACACCAGGTAGTTTTCATGGTAGCCGTAACTGTTCCCCTTGCTGTCCGTGTTATTTTTGTAAATCGAGAAACGACTCTCACCCGGTTTCAAGCGGCTTGCCATCTCGAGGCAGGTTTCCAAAATGCGCTCGCCCGCCTTTTCGAAAGCGACCAGATCTCTGGCATTGGTGCACTCGGGGGTCGAGTATTCCGGATGCGCCCCGTCGACATAGAGCCGCCCGCCATTTGGTAAAAGCTTGTTGAGGAGACGATTATATTCCGGGCCGGGTCGCTCGCGTTCGCCGTCGGCTTCGAAACCGCGCGCGTCGAGCAGGGGATTCTCATTCTCGTAATCCCAAAACGCAGACGAGGAGGGAAGGTAAGGGTAGCTGTTGATTAAAAAATGGAATTTGAAACAGGATCTATTGATTCAGAATTTTTGGAGGCGATTCCAAACTCCGTCTCTGTGCCCAATATTCTCTTCATCGATCAGAGGCCTCCGATAGCTGCTCTCAGCCGGTCATAGATAGTGTCCTGTCGTCACGGTTTCAATCTTTTTGGCATCGGCGGTCGCTCTTCCAGCCATGGTGCGAACGTGGATGATCTTTTCACTCTTTCTTCCGGCGATTTTCGCCCAATCATCCGGGTTCGTCGTGTTTGGAAGATCCTCGTTCTCCTTAAATTCATCTTTGATCGCACGGATCAGATCTTCTTGCTTCAACCCTTTCACGCCGGACTCAAGCATTCGCTTGATGGCATGTTTCTTTGCCCGGGAAACAACCCCTTCGATCATCGCTCCGCTCGAGAAATCTTTGAAGAAAAAGGTCTCTTTCTCACCGTTCGCATAGGTGACCTCAAGGAATTTGTTCTCCTCGCGGACGCTGTACATCTCTTCAACGGACTCGTGGATGAGCCGCTCGGCGACCTTGACTGAATCGCCCTCGTTGCGTTCGAGCTCTTCCGGATGATAGGGAAGGTCCCGGGTCAGGTATTTGTGGAAGATCTTGACGGCCGCCTTTTTATCGGGCCGCTCGATTTTAATTTTAATATCAAGCCGCCCCGCCCGAAGGATCGCCGGGTCGAGTAGATCTTGCCGATTGCTTGCTCCAATGACGATCACATTGCGAAGGCGCTCGACCCCATCGATTTCCGACAAGAATTGCGGAACGATCGTCGCCTCCATATCCGAAGAAATGCCGCTTCCCCGGGTTCTGAAGAGGGCGTCCATTTCGTCGAAGAAGACAATCACCGGGTGCCCCGCCTCGGCGCGCTCTTTCGCTTTCTTGAAGACTTCTCGGATTTGACGCTCGCTCTCGCCGACATATTTATTCAAGAGTTCAGGACCTTTGACGTGGAGGAAGAAGCTTCGCATCTCTCTCCCGGAACGATCTCCCAATTTCCGGGCGATAGAGGCGGCCACGGCTTTAGCGATCAGCGTTTTACCGCATCCGGGAGGGCCATAGAGCAAAATCCCCTTCGGAGGAAGCAACTTATGCTCGGCAAAGACTTCCGGGTGGAGGAAAGGGAGCTCCACGGCGTCTCTCACCAATTCAATCTGTTCTTCGAGTCCGCCGATGTGATCATAGGTCACATCGGGAATCTCTTCCAAAACGACCTCTTCAATCTCCGATTTCGGAAGTTTCTCCAAAACGTAGCCGGAGCGGACATCATAGAGGAGATGATCGCCGACCGACAAACGCTCCCGCATCAACGGATCGGCCAATTCAACCACGCGCTCCTCTTCGGCCCGGAGCGTGACGATCGCGCGATGGTTCTCGAGAAGGTCCTTGATCCGGACAACCTCTCCCTGAACGTCGAACTCACACGCCTCGATGGCGTTGAGCGCTTCGTTCAGCAGAACCTGTTGTCCTTTCTTCAGATCCCGGATCGAAATGTTCGGATGGATATTCACCTTCATCTTCCGCCCGGCGACGAAGATATTGACCGTGCCGTCTTCGTTTGCCCCGGAGAAGATCGCATAGCTGGAAGGAGGGGTCGTCAGCTTTTCGACTTCTTTCTTCAGCGCCTCGATCTGATTTTTTGCTTCGACGAGGGTCGCCGCAAGCTTTTCATTTTGTTTGAAGGCCTGCTCCAGCTGAGTGCGCGACTGGCGAAGCTCCTTCAACTCTTGCTCCATCGAGGTCACTTGAACGAGAAGTTTCTCTATTTCCCGCTCGTACTCGATGATCTTGGTTTCCGAGTCGCCGCCGCCGAATTGTTCAGAGAGTTTTTTCATCGTATTTTTGAATGGATTTGACTTCCCCTGGTTCTTTTTTGATTCACCCATCAATGCTCCTCTCACACTCCGAGATGATGAAGGTTAGATCCCTCTTCTCTCAGGAGCTAATTTTATCATCTCTCTCTGGGACGGTCAACTATACGAGGAAGATTCGGAGCAACAAACACGCGACTGAGACAGATTTGCGACATGAATTTGGCAGAGAACCGACCCACGAGCAAAGCTTCTCGCACAATGTGCATAAGCTTACACACCTTGCAGCCGCTTTATCTCGTCGATCAGCTGTCGGCATTCTCGATAAACGTCGGGCGAAGAGAGAATCGCCGAGATCACAGCGACTCCATCGGCCCCCCCATCGATCACCTCTTTTAATTTTGAGCGATCCACGCCGCCGATCGCAAAAAGTGGAATCGCGGCGGACCGCCGCACCTTTTTAAAGACGTCGATTCCGAGAGGAAGACCGTAAGCACGTTTCGAAGGGGTGTCATACACCGGCCCCAGGAGGGCGAAATCAGCCCCTTCCCACTCCGCCCGCTGAACCTCCTCCATGGAGTGACAAGAGACGCCGATCAATTTGCTCCCCCCCAGAATCTCTCTCGCAACGGTCACCGGAAAGCCCGAGGAAGGAAGATGCACCCCTTCCGCATCGAGGGCCAGGCAGAGATCGACTCGATCATTCACAAAGAACTGCATCTTGTGCTGCTTGGCGATAGAGCGGATCTCCGAGGCGAGTTCGAACTGCTCCCGAAGCGTGAGATCTTTTTCTCGGAACTGAACCGCCGCGATGCCCGCGCGGCCGGCCTCTCCGATGACCTGGGACAAGGGACGGCCGAGCGTTTTTGTGCGATCACCGATCAGGTAGACTTTAAAGTCGATTGAAGGCATACCAATTTCAATGCTGGATCAAACAGGGTACGCCGCAAGAGAGGAGAGAGCTTACTCGATCATTCCTTCAACAGGACTGCTCGCTTGAGCATAGAGCTTCTTCGGAATTCTCCCTGCCAGATAGGCGAGTCGTCCGGCACGAACAGCGTAATTCATCGCTTCAGCCATTTGAATCGGATTCTCCGCGCCGGCAATCGCCGTGTTCATCAAAACGCCGTCGCAGCCCAGTTCCATCGCAATTGCGGCGTCCGAAGCGGTTCCGACACCTGCATCCACGATGATTGGGACGGAGATCGTTTCCAAGATGATTCTGATATTGTAAGGGTTCCGGACCCCCAGACCTGATCCGATGGGAGCCGCCAGCGGCATCACCACCGCCGCTCCCGCATCTTGAAGTTTCTTCGCCATGATCGGATCGTCGTTTGTGTAAGGAAGGACGGTGAACCCTTCCTTCACGAGAATTCGGGTCGCCTCCAGGAGCGCCTCGTTGTCGGGGAAAAGGGTCTTCGGGTCGCCGATCACTTCCAATTTGACCATGTCGGAGATCCCGGCCGAACGCGCCAGCCGCGCCGTCCGAACCGCTTCCTCGGCCGTATAACAGCCCGCCGTATTGGGAAGGATCTTATAGACCTTCGGATCGATGTAATCGAGCAGATTTTCCTGGGAACGGTCGATGATATTGACACGCCGCACCGCGACGGTCACACAATCGGCTCCCGATGCCTCGATCGCTTTTTTGGTCTCTTCAAAAGAGGCATATTTCCCGGTCCCCACGATCAGACGGGATCGGAACTCGTGATTTCCCACGACCAAAGGTCGGTCTATCGGCATGAACTTCCCCCTCCCACAAAACCGATGATCTCAATCTGGTCTCCTTCATTTAATGGGACCTGATTGTACCGCTGACGATGAATGATCTTCAAATTTACTTCGACTGCAACACGCTCCGGCTGTACCTTGAGTTGATCAAGAAGCTGGGAAAGATTCATGCCCGGCGGGACGTCTTGCCGGGTTCCGTTGACAACAACCTGCATTCGACCTCGGAGATGACGGGACATCCTACGTCAAAAATCCGCACTACATGAGGAGAGCTGGGCATGATAACGAAGAAGGCGGTTCAGGGTTGCCGGCAGCCGCCAGAACCGCTGTAGGATTGGCTTTCAGTATAGTATAGATGCAAAAAAGTTGTCAACGATTTAAGTAGATTGAGGCAGCGTAGCAAGAGCGATCCGGTCGAAGATCTTATTCACCCTTTCGACAAGGTCGGCTGGATCAAACGGTTTCAGCACGTATGCATCCGCTCCCGCCGCCACCGCCCCTGCCCTCGCTTCGTGGTCCGATTTCGCCGTGACAATAACCACAGGGATGTGAGCGGTAGAAAGATCTTGTTTCAGCCGACGACAAACCTCCACCCCGCCGATGTTAGGCAACCTCATATCGAGTAGAATGAGCAGCGGCTTATTGCGGGTCGCTTTCGCCAAAACGGTTTCGCTGTCAAGAGCGGTGTCGACCCGGTATCCCTCCGACTCAAGAACCACTTTTAAGATCTGGAGGGTATCAGGGTGATCCTCTCCGATGAGGATTGCTCCTTCCGGTTTCCTCTGTTTCATCGCGATCTCCTCATCGATCTCTCCTGATTGAACTTCATCGATTCTTACCACCTCGAAAAAAGGCAACTCGGAATCTTCCAAGATTATACGAAACTCTCCATCTCGTTTGCAAGGCCGATCCCGGCGGCAATCAACGACTGAACAAAACGCCGCTCCTTCCCCTTTGCGAAGCGGATGGCCCTTTCCGTTTGCCTTGACGGCATTCCTTTCTTTGCTATACTTGCTCGGAGCGAGTAACCCTTTTCGGTATCCACGTCCATTCATATCAAGAAAGAACACACAACATCAACTGGAGGAAAAACCATGTTCGTTTCTAGAAAACATTTCGGCCTGACGCTTTGGATGCTCCTTTCAACGTCATTGTTGGTTTATGCCTGCGGCGGAGGGGGCGGATCGAGCAGCGGCGGAGGGGGAACGACGACCATCAGCAACGCATCCCAAGGATCTCAGGCGGCCAGTTCCGGAACCCAAGCGGCGCAGGCAGGGACCGGTCTTTCGGACCTTGCGACCTCTCTCGGACAGGTCGCCTCCGGCGGGCTCGGCATCACCAAGCCGGTGAATCCACTCACGTTGAAAAACGCGAAATACGCCAAGATGATCGCAATGAACAACAAGGTCGCTCGAAGCAAAGCAATGCAGAAAGTATCTGCCAAGATGAAAGCCAGCAAGTCGAAGATCACCTTCGCGCCCGAGCCTTTCGGTCCGGAGGTCACCCCGTGCGATAATTTCGACGAAAACACCGATTCTGGATCAATTACTTTAAGCGGAACCATCGACAGTGAAACCGGCGCAATTGATCTGGATGTTGTCTTCGATAGTTGCCGAGAAGATTTTTCGGAAACGGACGGGACGGTCAGCCTTTCCGCAACAGCTACCAACGATACCACATTGGATATGGATATGGTTCTCGATGCATTCACAATCACCGATTATGACCCGGCCGACACAACACCGTTCACCACCGTCCTTGGAGTGATGACGGCAACCGTCACCATCGAGGAACAAATCACGATGAGTTCTGCCACCGCGATGAGCTTTGATCTCGAAATGGATGGAAGTATGTCCTTTGTCGATCAGAGTGGAACAACCGATGAGACGACCACCATTGCATTTAATAATTTCGCCAATGCCGGAAGCATCACTGGCATCGACACGAGCACCACGACATTCACGAATGAATTGGACGGTGGGATTACCCAATCGACAACAGAACAAGATGGAACCCATAGTGTCGCAATCACCTTCACCAACTTCGACTCGACGGTCGTCGCAATCGACGATCAGAACAGCAGCACCACCGATCTGACTTTTTCCGGCACGGTGGCAACCGACTTCACACCCAACGAAGACTGCGGCATCGAAGGAACATTCTCCTTCGTCACCGAGACCGCCATCCGCTACACCGAAGGGGAGAGCTGCCCGGTGCAAGGACGCATCGTGATCAACGGCAACACCGGAGTAGACTTTAACGATGATTCTAGTGTTGATATCACCGTCGGCAGCGAGACCCAGAGTTTCGCCAGCTGCGATGAACTCTTCAGCGGCTGCGAGGTCGAGGACGACTTTGTAGACTTATAAAATATTCGCTGTTTCAAAATCCTCAGGGCGCCCCGGTTTTCCATCGGGGCGCCCTTTTTTATTCTCTAGTCATACCTCACACTCAGCCGGTACAACTCTTGCTCTTTTCATCGGTCCAGATAAAGTTTCGTTCAAAAGAGCCCCTTTCTCTTTCCTAAAGGCGGCATCTCGCCACAGGGTTGCTTCCTCGTTTTGCAGAAGAGTTGCAATCCCCTGCAGGATCGATTGGAGAAATTGCAATGAACAGACAATCCATTCTCCTTTTCTCAACCCTATATGTCGGGCTCTTCCTCTCCGGTTGCGGCGGATCACCCTCCTCTCCGACCCCTCCCGGCCATCCCCCGCCCGAACATCCCCCCACAAGCGATGCCCAACCCCCTCGGTTACTCTCTCAATCTCCTGAACCTGAAGGAGAAGAGATCGCTCCCGATACCTCGGTTCAAATCGTTTTTGACGAACCGATCGATTTCACCGGCCTGGCCGAGCATATTCGACTGACCGCCTCTAACGGAGAAATCGCCCACATTGAAGTTGACTGCGAAAGTCCCTGCATTCAAATCACTGTCACCCCCCAAACGCCGCTTCGCTACAACATGCGTTATACGGTGACGATCGATCCGATCGGCGATCTCTCCGGTAACCTCCTTCCGGCGCCGATCAGCTGGTCCTTTACCACACAACCGACCGCCCCCACATCGGATACAACGCCGCCCCGCCTTCTCTCGATCACCCCTTCAAACGGCGCCACCGGGGTCGATGAGGGGACCTTGGTCACCTTCACCTTCGATGAGGGAATCGACCCGAATCGAATGAACAGCACCACCTTTAAACTGGTCCCGGACGGTGAAAATGTTCCGATCCTCGGCACCCACGGCTGTGATCCTTCCTGCACCGTCGTCACCTTCGCCCCGGCCGTTCAGCTTCGTCTGAATGCGATTTACCGCGTGGAGGCCACCACCGAGATCGCCGATCTCGCCGGCAATCGTCTGGCCGCCCCCTATCTTGGTCAATTCGTTACCCGACCCCGGCCGCTCCCTCCCCCCTCTCCTTGGTCGAAGGGGATGGGCAATCGTTTCAACCAGCATCTCTACCGGGCCGATGCCATTTCAGCCGACCGCGCCTGGGCCGTTGGAGAGCGGGGGCTGATCGTTGCCACCTCCGACGCCGGAGCGAGCTGGCGCCTTCAGGAGAGCGGAACATCCTTGCCGCTGTATGGAATCGACTTCATCGATGCTCAAACCGGCTTCGCCGTCGGAGGTGATCCGGCGGGATCGAATTCATTTACCAATGCCATTTTAAAAACCGCCGACGGCGGGCAGACCTGGGTAGGGAAAACGCTCCCGCCGCTCCCGGGGGTATTGAAGGCGGTCCACTTCCTCGAGGGAAAAAACGGTTGGGCCGTGGGAGGAGGCGGGACGATCATCGCCACGCAAAACGGCGGGGAAAGCTGGTCCCTTCTGCAGAGCGGCGTCACCTCAGAGTTGACCGCGGTCGATTTCGTCGATGCCGATTACGGCTGGGCAACCGGACCGGGAAGGGTCCTCCTGAAGACCGACGACGGCGGGACCCGATGGACCCCCCAATTTACCTTTTCCTCTCCGATCCGGCAGATCGACTTCATCGATCGGAATCGGGGATGGGCCGTCGGGGATGGAGGGGCGCTGTTCGAAACCGTCGACGGGGGGACACATTGGACACCGATCTCCGCCACGACGGCGAACCTGACCGGCATTCGGATGGCGACCGCCACACAGGGTTGGGCCGTCGGCGACCGAGGAACGCTTCTTCGCTTCGACGGGACCGGGTGGACGACTGTCCCTTCCGGAACAACGATCTCACTCAAGGGGGTCGCCCCTTCCGGCGAAAATGCCGCGTGGGGGGTCGGTGATTACGGGATGGTGACCTTCGCCTCATCCCAAGAAACGCCGCGCGTTCAAAACTCGACCAATACCTCCGAGGTTTATGGACCTTTCTTCATCGATTCGAGAAACGGATGGACCGTCGGAAGCAACGCCCGAATCTTCCGCACCCAAGACGGCGGGACGAGCTGGTCTCAGCAGCTGCGCGACTGGAAGTGGGATATTCGCTGGACCCATCTCACCAACCCCGCCCGTCTCTGCACTAAAAATGCAGACGGCACCTGGGCCGAAGATCCGGCGACCGCTTTGTGCATCCGGACGAGCAATATCCATCTCTACAGCGTTTTTTTTCTCACACCGCTCAAAGGATGGGCGGTCGGCCAGCCGAGCCTGATTCTCTCAACGGAGGATGGCGGCCTCACCTGGACCGAGCAGAACGTCGATCCCTATGCGGAAGATTGCTACCAGTGCGCCAAGGCGGGGGTCTACCTCCGGCAGGTCCAATTCGCCGACGAGAACAACGGCTGGGCCGTCGGACGCTTCCGTACGATTTACAAAACCACCGACGGCGGCAGGACTTGGCGGCTCCTCTCGAACAACTGGCGGTTTACGACGATCGACGGCACCTGCACCACCCCCGGCGGCACCACCCTGCCGAGGATGGGAGGGCATCTCTTCGGTCTCTCGGTAAACCCCGCCGATCCCAACGACCTCTTCGTCGCCGGCGGCTGCTGCGCCCCGTGCAACCCCGAAGCGATCATCGCCCACACAACCGACGGAGGACTCACCTGGGATCTCCGAACCTCGGTGGTGTGGGACGCAAGGGTTGAAAACAGGATCACCGCCTTGGACCGGCTTCTCCCCGAAGTGGGGCGATTTCATTCTTTTCAGATGATCGGAAATGTCGGCTGGGCCGCAGGACGCGGCGGCGTGTTGATGCGGACGGAGGACCGGGGAGCGACCTGGACCCGGGTCCCGACCGGCACGTCACTGACGATCAACAATCTCTTTTTCATCAATCAAGAAAAAGGATGGCTGGCCGGATGGATGGGGACCCTTCTGGAGACCGGCGACGGGGGGAAAAAGCTGGCAGCGGGTTTCGGCCGGAACGCGGAACGACCTCTTCGGGATTCACTTCGTGAACGATCAGCAGGGGTGGATCTCCGGATCGGGAGACTTGATCTTAGCGACCGGGAACTGAGGACTATTCTCCGATCCGCAATTGGTTCGACAGCTCGTCGGTATCGTCCGGTCTTCTTGGGAAATGCTCCGCCAGCAGTTGGCCGCACGCATCGATCGCGCCGCGCAGCGCCTCGAAAGGATGTCCTTCTTTTACGCCGGACGCGATCTGCTGCACCAGCGTCTCCCAGGTCTCCGGCGGAACCCGCTGGTGGATGCCGGCATCGGCCAAGATCTGAACCCGGTGCTCCATCAAGGAGAGAAGGATCAACACGCCGCTCTTCTCCCGGGTCTCATGAAGCCGATTTGAATAAAAGGCCTCCTCCGCCCGCCGCCGGACGACCCGGTCTTTCAAGGCCTCCGGAACCAGCCACGACCAGATCAGGTTTACCCGTTGGATCAAAAAGAAAGCGACCCAAAAGGTAAAAAACTCGATGAACAGAATTTGGGGCGCGGTCACCCGCGGCTGAACGCTCATCCAAATGACCGCGGCAAAGAAGGCAAAAAAAATCGCGCCGGTTAATGCAAACTGAAGATAATGCCCGCTCTGGTCGACCACCATCGGAACGATCTCACCCGCAGAGCGGCTCTCTGCCCGAGCCACCGCTTGCCGAATTTGCTCCTTCTCATCCGCTGTAAAAAAATCTTCCGCTTTTTTCATCGCTCTTGTACTCTCACCATCGTCCCGACGCGCCACCCCCCCCCCGAAACTCCCCCCGCCGCCGGAGAAACCTCCCCCTCCGAAGCCGCCCCTGCCGCTGCCCCACCCTCTTCCGGTCCCCCATCCGGTTCCCCGATAGGCTCTCCCCCCGATCCCTCTTCCCGGCCCGCCCCCCGTCCCTCGAAAGAGGAGCGGGAGCAGAATGCCGAGAAAAACCCCGGCCAGCGCCGGCAGGAAGATCGACCCAACTAGAAATGACCCGACCACCCCTCCGATGATCCCGCCGGCCAATCCGGTGACCGGCAGAGGGAGGTAAGAGAGAAAAGAGGAGAAAAGAATCAGAAGGATCAGACCGAGCGAGAAGACCTCATTGGAGTCGTCCCGGGATCGGCGCGGGGTGGGGGTCTCCGGCGCCGTGAACTCTCCGGCGATCGCGGCCTGAATCGCATCGACCCCCGCATCGATTCCCCGATTGAAGTCCCCTTCACGGAAGGCGGGGATCATGATGTTGCGGATAATGATGCTGCTCTGCGCGTCGGTCAGCGCCCCCTCCAGGCCGTAGCCGACCTCGATCCGGATCCCCCGCTCCTCGGCTGCAATAAAGATCAAGACCCCGTTGTTTCGCTTCTCCTGGCCGAGCTGCCACTCGCGGGCCGCCCGGATTGAAAAATCCTCCGATGCCTCCCCTTCCAAGCTCGGCACCGTCAGAAGCGCGATCTGATTGGTCGTCTTCGCTTCGTAAGCACGGAGTTTTTCCTCCAAGGCAGCGGCTTGTTCCGGACTTAAAAGGCGGGCGTGATCATTGACGCGGCCCTGCAAGGGGGGAACGTTCAGGGCTGAGGCGGGGGAAGCGGCAACCACGAAGATCAGAACGAGTGCCATCAAGCCCAATCTGAGCATTTTAATCCGGCTCAAAACTGGACCTTCGGCGCTTCCTGCGCCCCTTGCTGTGCGCTGAAATTCTCACGGACTTTCAAGCCAAGAAGGTACTTGGCGGTGAGGTTGGTGGGAAAGGAGCGGACCGACGTATTGTAATCGCGGACCGCTTGAATGTAATCGCGCCGAGCTACGGTTATCCGGTTTTCGGTCCCCTCCAGCTGAGCTTGCAATGTGAGGAAATTTTCGTTCGATTTCAGCTCCGGGTAGCGCTCCACCACCACCATCAAGCGGGAGAGGGCCCCGGAGAGCTGCCCCTGCGCCTCTTCGAATTTTCGGAACGCCTCCGGATCTTGGGTGATCTCTGGTGAGATCTTCATCTGACCCACCTTCGACCGGGCTTCCACCACCTGGGTGAGGACCTCCCGCTCCTGCGTCGCGAAACCTTTGACCGTTTCGACCAGGTTCGGCACCAGATCGGCCCGACGCTGGTACTGGTTCAGCACCTCCGACCAGGCGGCGTTCACCTGCTCGTCCATTGATTTGAATCTGGTTGTAGCCGCAGCCGGACAGCATGAGAAACAAAATAAAAAAAGCCGATGTGAAATTTAATTTTTTCAAGCCTTCTTATCCCCCCCGTGAATATTCGATTTGCACACATTCGGTTATTATAACCGAAGCGGAGGGGAAGAACAACAATGGCAATAAGGACCGGGAGGCGGAAGGGGAGGTGCCTGCCGCCCCAACGCCTCCCGTATTTTTTATTTCAGCATTGAAGCCAGTTTCTCACGCGCCTCCAAAAGCCGCTCCGGCCGGCGGGTCCAGCGATAGACGTTCAGCGGGGTTTGGTCATCCTGCTTCAAAAGGGTGAGGACATTCGACTCGATCCACTCCCGCCCCTTCTTCGCCTCGGCCAGCTTGAGATATTCATAATCTTCCATCCCCTCCCGAACCAGCTTTAGGCGGATCGATTCGATCGGGATATGATTCTTACCGCCGACGTAATCGGGCTTTCCCGGATAGAAGAGCACCCCGTCGCCATGGCCTCCGAAGTAGTGGACGTGCTCGAACGGATTTCGGTCGGCGACCTTGGATTCTTTCCCGCCGGAACCTTTCTTCATTTTATAAGAGTAGGGGTATTGGAAGATTGTTTCATAGTAGAGCTCCCCGGAAGTATTGTAGAGGTAGGTCAGCCATTCGAAGATCCGCGTCGAGACGGCGGGAAGATCAACCATCACGGTCGGCCATCCCTTCTCCGATCCGTCGCCGCAGCCGTGCGAGCCGCAGGCATGGTACCACCAGAGTTCCTGTCCCGGCCCGATGAACGATCCGTCGTAGACCGCCCGGAAGTTGCGATTATAGAGGTCGCTGCCGGGCTTCCCATCCATCCGCTTGATGCTGACGACCCAGATATCGATGAACTTTTGCACCTCCTTGATCTCGAAGAGCCGTTTGAAGCAAGACTCGGCGGCGTGGCGGTCGGTCGTCACCAGCAGCCTCAGACCGGGGGCGTGCTTGTGGAGGAACTCCGAGCGGCGCTTGATTTTGTCCCAGTCGGTATCGGGGCGCTCCGCGATCTCCTCGACGTTCCAGCACTCCCGCTGCTTCGTGAGCCGCTGGTAGAGAAATTTCGGCTCATCCCGGGTGTAATCAAAGAGCCGGTCGAGCCAGCCTTGCTCCTTAAAGTAGCGGACATATTCCTGATAATAATCGGGGTTGAGCTTCTCCGGATCGTATCGCTCGGGATCGTTGAAGCCGTAGCCGTCGCGCAGGCGAAGCGAGGTCAGCCGCGCCCCCTTCAGCTTCCCGCCCGGGAGGGAGTTGATGCCGTTCATAAACTCGGGGTACTTCTCCCGGCAACCTGTTTTCCCCTCCGGGAAATTCCATTTGATCCTTCCCCCTGTTTGTCCCACCGCGGAGGGGGCCAGATCGCGTTCTCGTTGGAGAGCCGATGAAGCAGCAGCGCCTTGGTATAAAGACAGACCAGCTCGCTCGTCCGGTCATCGCTGATGAAGCCTCTGGCATTCGAGCGGGGATCGTCCCAGTCGTGCCCCCTTCCCAGCTCGGTGATCCCGACGGCAAACGCGTTTCTCAGCGAGGAGGTTGAAGGGAGACGAAACGGTTGAACGGTGAGGCGAATCGGGATCACCGCCGCCTTCTTCTCGCCGACCGTCACCGTCGCCGTGCCGGCGTAGAGGCCGGGCGGCGCATCGGGGGGAACATACACATCGACCCAGATCCCCTGCTTCATTCCGCGATGGACATCGAAGGGGAAGGCGGGCCGCCCCTCGCCGGGGATCGACCGCCGCTCGCCGAAATATTCGTCGACCTTCGGAATCAGCGCATCGGGCCAGGCGCCCGGCTGCGCCTCGGCGGTGGTCGGCTTCTCGATCAAAATATAATGCTGCCGGTAGATCATGATCGGCCCCGGCAGGCGCGACGAAATTCGATAGCCCTCTTTTTCTGTCTCGTGCACAAGATCGCTCACCGCCACATCGACACCGCGAAGTTCGTCTTTCTCCGCGGCGATGAAAATCTGGAACGGCTCAAACTCATTCTGCGCCGCGGCAATTCGGACCCCTCCCTTTGTGCACTTCTCCTCCTGGCAGAGATCGGCATTCTTCGGGACCGGATCCCCCTCCGGACCCCCATTTTCCATCCGGAGTTTCACCATGCCGGTTTCCCACCAGATCGTCTGCCCCATGGCGGCGGAAGCAAAAATCAAAACGACCGAAACACTCCAGAACAGCCTCTTCCCCATAACAATCCCCTCCCATCCATCAAATGATGAAGCGATGAAATGTTCTCCTTCTATGATAGAGAGGCTGAGTCAGAGGAGTCAAATAACAAAATCACAGAAGCTCGGTTGAATGTAACGGAGATTTCCCATAAAATAGAACAGTAAACGTGGAGGCACATATTATGGATACGAAACAGGTCCTTCAGATTCTGAACCAAGCGCTCCAGATCGAATATGCCGCGGGGATCCAATATTTGCAGCACAGCTTTCTTGTGCAGGGGATCGACCGGCGCGTCTTCGCCGACTATTTCCGTAGCCAGAGCGAAAGCTCGCTCAACCAGGCCAAGCAGATCGGCGACCACATCGTCAATTTGGGAGGGCTCCCGACCGTGGAGCCGTACGCGATCAAACAGAGCACCGATCTGAAAGAAATGCTTCAGCTCGATCTTGAACTCGAACGGACCGGTTTAAAAATTTATCAAGAGGGGATCAAGGCCGCTGGCGACGATGCCCCATTGAAATTTTTCTTTGAGGATCAGGCCTATCACGAATACAAAGATGTCAACGAACTGGAAAAACTGCTGGATCAGAAGAAGGTCAGCGTGACGGAAAAAGAGGTTCAGCTCAAGAAGGTGAAGAGCGCATAGCGATTCGTCTGGAGGGAGGACCGGCGTATCGCCGGTCCTTTCCGCTGGATATCTATTCACTCGGTCGGGAACGCGACGATTCGACCTTGAACGCGATCCGCATTCCCATCGTATAGTGCCCTTCTTTTTGTCCATTCTCCGTCTCAACGATATTGCAGAGAAGAACATAGGACCCCGGCTCCAGATCGAGGGTCAGCTCTTTCTCCGTTGCCGGCGCAAACGGCTCGATCTCTCCCAGGATTCTCCCCGCCGTCGCCTCATCGACCCGATCATCCCTCAGAGAGAGGGCATCGGCCGGCAGATCGGTTCTCAGAATCACCAGTTCGTGATCCTCCGTGCCGCGATTCGCCGTCTGAAAGGTGATCCGCCCGGGTCGGACCGTCCCCCGATCGACCGCAACGCTCCATTCCCTGAGGGTGACTTGAACCTCCGATGGACTCGCATCCGATTTCAGGTTTCCCGATCCACGGCTGCAACCGGCGAAGACAATACCCAAAAGGAAAAACACCGCCCCAAAATGAAAAAACACTCTCTCAAACTGCATTCCTTACCCCCACTTTTGAATGGAAAAGCCGTAAGCGCCGCCATTTTTTGGTCTCCCGCTTCAAAGACCTCAATTCTTCCCCTTCACGGCGGCCGGAGAGAATCAACAGGCACACTCCCTGGGAAACAAAAACGCCCGGAATGATTTTCCATTCCGGGCGTGGGGTAAATGACCTCGAGCCGCTCTATCATTATTCTTATATAATAAAGACACCTGCGGATGCGGCGCCCCGATCAGGTTGATTGAACGGGCGGGACGAGCCGCAGCACGCGACCACCGACCGCGCGCGTGATTTTTCTTTGAGATCGAGAGAGCTGCTCGGCCTGCTGAAGCAGATGTTGAACCGTTCCAATCTGGCCGGTCGGGATGAAAAAACGCTTTTGAGGATACCATCCGATTCCGTTTCCCCAACCCATCCGGCGGATCTCCACCCCGCTTCGATCGGCCTCGTCGATCAGGACAATTTCGATTTTTTCATCGGAATGATTTCCATCTAAAACTCCCAACGGAAATTCATCACGCTGCATCTTTCTCCCTTTCTGTAAAAAACACGAGCCGGTCGGAACCGTCTCAAGAGGCATCCCCTTTATTCGTTTCTTTTCCCGACGCCGAAGAAGACTTCCGGAGCGGCAAAAGGTGAATCCGCTTGCATCGTTTGCATTTCAGTTCCAAATTCCCATCCACAATCCGGGCGACCAGGCTCCCACAGAGACATCGAAGATGATTTGGATCCTCTTTCTTATTGGAAGGCTTCTTCATCGACCCAATAAAACCCAAAGACAATCTAATGAACCTTCGGGCTTGGGCCTAACATCGCGATGGCGCGAGCCGCACGGAGTGCGATTGAGAATCATTCTCAATACTAGAAGGAGAATACACCCTTCTGCATTTTTCTGTCAAGCGTTTTTTATGAAAGGGATAAGACCCCCGAAAAAGGGGCAAGCGGAAAGAAACAACGATCACGAGAGGAAGAAGGCGGCGGCGCGACCGGGGAAAACCGGGTTTACTGACTGGCAACCTTACGATGGTTTTCCGACCGGAAGTAGGCGGTGAATCCTTCTTTGGCGGCCTGGGAGGCTTTGATATGCCATTTGGGTTGGTTGATGATCATGGCGGCCACCACGATTTCGGGATCTTCCATGGGGGCCATTCCGACGAACCAGCTGTATTTTCCGGGAGGATCTTCCCCGGTCAGAGAGCCGGTCTTTCCGCCGATGGTAATGCCCCGCAGACTCGCCTCGCGCCGCTTGACCCGAAACGCCTTCCGAGAGGTTCCCTTGATGACCGCCATCGCCATCATTTCCCGGAGCGACGCCGCCGTCTCGGGGGCGATCGCCGTGGCGAACACCTTCGGCTCGCATTGGTAGATGGGCGTGCCGTCGGCGTCCCGGACCGCGTCGATCATGCAGGGAGCCATCATCACGCCGTCGTTGGCGATCGCCGCGCCGATCATCGCCCCGTGAAGCGGAGAGAGTCCCACATCGCCGAACCCGGCGGCCGACATCGCCAATCCCCGCTCGCTGTCGTCGATCTCCATCCGGCTAACCTGGACTGGAAGCTCGAACGGAATCGGGCGATTGAACTGAAAGCGCTCTCCGTAGCTCAACAAGGTCGGTACATCGAGCCAACGCAGGGCGGTCTTCGCAAAGATCACGTTGCTCGATTTCGCCATCGCCTCGGCCAGCGACATCTTCTGTTTGTCCCGTTTCGGATTATCGACCCAGTTCTTCGGCCCCAGGCGGTAGAGCCCGCCGTGGAAGGCGATCTCGGTCTCCGGCCGGGCCTTCCCTTCCTCCAAGGCGGCGGAGGCGGTCACCAATTTAAAATCGATGCGGCGGGATAGGTTGCCCGAAGGGCGAGGCGGTCGGCGTTGGGATCGATGGAGGAATATTCCACGGAGGCGAGGACCTTTCCGGTTTTCGGATCCATCGCGACAAAAACACCATAGGGAACCCGGTATCGCTTGAAGTAGCGCTCCATCGCCGTTTGAAGGTCGGGATCAAGGGTGTAGACGGCGGTCACCCCGTTCTCGAAGCGCGAGACATATTTTCCCTGCTCGGTATGGTCATACGGAGGAATCGCGCCCCGGATTCGAATGCCGTCTTCGACCAGCGCAAGGGGGGTCTCTCTCAACGGATCCTCCGTCAGCTCCCCCAACACCCCGCTTTCCACGGAAAAAATAAAGACAAGGCCGAACACAACCAGGCCTGTTACCCACCCCCACCGACGCCCTTCAACCCCCACGTTTACCCCGCCAAGATTTTATCGAGCTGTTGATTCAGAACCGACGGATCGGCCTCTTTAAACAAAATCCATTTTTCTCTGGATTTCTCCCCACGGATCATTTCAAGCCGGGATTTCGGGAGAGAAAACAACCCGGATAAATATCGAACGCAAGCCGCATTCGCGGCCCCCTCCGCCGGGATCGCCCTTAATTTTAACCGAAGCATTCCCGCGACGCAACCTTCGATGCTGTCCCGGGATGCATTCGGCGTCACGCGCAGATGGAGGAGCGCGCCCGATTTATAGGGGCGGAACGGCGATTCCATTTTTGGAAGGGACGTTCACCATCGAACGGCCTGATGCGCCCCGAGGGAAAGCAGTCAAATGCTCGGAAAGCTTGACGACCTTGACCTTCGGCGCCGTGCGGTTTTTCTTCCGCAGGCTTTGAAGATACCCTCGAACCACATCCCGGATATTTTCCAGAACCTCCGCCTCGCTTCGACCGAAAGTGCGGCACCCCGGTAGGGCGGGAACGTCGGCGATAAAACAGTGATCGACCTGAGTGATATAGACGTAGTAACTCATCTCTCCTCCTGTGCAAATGTGAAGGTGGATGAAATTCCATCCGTCCGAACCGAAAATTTTCTTTCCAACCGAATTGCTTACTTCGAAACAGTGCTCATGGGTCGGCGATCCGATGAAGACAAAATCGGACGGCACGACCGAACCGTCGGCTTCTCAGATGTTAAAGAGAGGCCTCTTCTTCCCTTTGATCCGCTTTTTCATCTTCCCATTGCATTGTCTTTTCGAGATTCTGCATCAAAGATCGAATCTTCTCAACAAAAAAATCGCGCTGCCGTTTCAGGTTCAGGATCTCTCCTTGGACCTGGCTAACCTCTTTCATGGCCGACCGGGTGATTTCCTCCGCCCGCAGCTCGGCCTGGCGGATAATGAGATCCCCTTCCTTCTGCGCGGTCCGCTTCATCTCCTCGATCGCCTTCTGCGCCATCAGCAGGGTGTTCGTTAGCGCCCCCTCGGTTTTCTTCAACTCGGCGATCGTTTGTCCCTGATCGTCGATCCGCTCCCGGAGGTCGGCATTCTCTTTGAGGATCTCTTCGATTTCACTCGCCAGATTTTCCAGAAAAGCGTCGACCTCGCCCGGAGCATACCCCGGAAACCGGAGGAGAAGGTCATTTGGCGGATATCGATCGGTGTCCATTTCATATTCACCTCTCTATCGCAGTCGGCTGGCCAATTCAAAAAGGGAGCTGACCAGGAACTGTTTTAAAAACATAATAATCAAGATCGCCACCAGCGGGGAGAGGTCGATTCCGGTGCTGTAAGTCCGCATCAGTTTCCGGAGCGGATAGAGGACCGGCTCTGTCACCTTATAGAGAAACTGGACGACCGGGTTATAGGGATCCGGATTCACCCAGGAGATCAACGCGCGAATGATAATGACCCATGTATAGATTTCCAGAACGTAATTGAGAATCGTCGCAAGCGCCGAGACGAAGTTTGCCGCAATGAACATGATCTCTCCTCATCGATTCCAATCGGAGCAACCTGCTTCTTTCGATGGCTCGCAATAAAAAATACTATACCACTTTCAATGTGAGAATGAGGTCCCCTTTTTTGTTGCTCTTACCAAGAGACGCAAATTCTTTATTTTGCCTTTCCCAACTCTTCGGACCGCCGTGTCGCCGCCTCCACAGCAGAAATAAACGCCGACCGGACCTTTCCCTCTTCAAGTTTATGGAGCCCGGCGATCGTCGTCCCCCCCGGAGAGGCGACAAAGTCTTTCAGGCGTGCCGGATGATCCCCGGTCTGGAGCGCCATCTGCGCGGCGCCGAGAACCGTCTGCACCGCCAGGGCGAGAGACACCTCGCGGCTCAGTCCGCTCTTTACTCCGCCGTCGGCCATCGCCTCGATCATCACAAAAACAAAGGCCGGCCCGCTCCCGGAGAGACCGGTCACCGCATCGAGGTAGCGCTCTTCGAGAATCCAGCTCTTCCCGATCGAATCAAAAATCTGAAGGACCAGATCGAGGGTTTCTTGCTCCACCCCTTTTCCCGGCGCCAGCACCGTCGCCCCCGCCTGGACCAGCGCCGGCGCATTCGGCATGGCGCGGATGATCTTCGCCTCCCGCTCCAGGCCGGCGGCCAATCGGGCGAGGGGCACGCCGGCGGCGACCGAAACGAGGACCTTCTCTTTCAACTCCGATTTAATTTCGGCCAAGACCCCGTCGACCCCCAGCGGTTTCACCCCGAGGATCACAAGATCTCCTTCGCGCACCGCTTCCCGATTATTCCGGGTGGTTCGAATGCCGTATTTTTGATGAATGGACTTCAGCCTTGCCTCGGAGGTATCCGAGGCAAGAAGATCGCCCGCCTTGAAGAGCCCGGCGGCGAGCACCCCCTTCATGATCGCCTCCGCCATGTTCCCCGATCCAAGAAAAGAGAGGCGGGTCGGCAATTTCGCAGCCTGTTTTTTCACAGAATATACGTCCTATCCTTCTAGGTCCTATTATTTTTGTTCTTTTTTTCTTTCCCCAAAAATCGCCGTTCCAATACGGACCCAGGTCGCCCCTTCTTCAACGGCCACTTCGAAATCGGCCGACATCCCCATTGAGAAGCGATTCAACCCCAGATCCTGTCCCAGTTTGCGTAGCATCGAAAAATAGGGACGCGCCCCCTCCGGCTCGGGGGTCGGGGGGGCAGGGTCATCAATCCTTTCAACGAAAGCGGGGCGAGCTTTCGAACCTGCGCGATCAGCGCCGGCGCTTCTTTGATCGAAATCCCCCGTTTGGTCGTCTCTTCCCCGACGTTCACCTCGATCAATACCGGCTGGGTGATCTGCCGTTTCTCCGCCTCCTGTGCCACCTTTTCGGCCAGACGAACCGAATCGATCGAGTGGATCAGAGAAAAAAAGCCGACCGCCTGTTTCACTTTATTCGTCTGAAGCGGACCGATCAGATGAACCGCAGCCGATTTGTTCTCTTCAAGAAATCGACTCTCCAGAAACTTGGCGCGGGCCTCCTGAACCCGGTTCTCTCCGAAGATCTCTATTCCCGCCTCCGCCGCCTCCCGGACCCGATCGAGCCCAACCCCCTTCGATGCCCCAACCAGCGTGATCTCCGCCGGATTTCGGCCGCAACGGCGCGCCGTTTCCTGAATCCTCGCCGCGATCCGCTCGACAGCCCGGGCAATCTCCCCCATGAAATCGGCTTCCCTCTCGATTAGGTCCCATCAATCAGCATAATCCCGCTGGTCATGTTCCCCACCCTCTTTTTATCCCGGCGAAAAGAATAGAATAGACCGGGAAGACAAGAGGTACAGAGGCCGGAAAAGGCGATCTTGTCCGGATTGAGACCCGCCTCGGCAAGTTGCAGCGCATTTAATCGGGCCAGATCCAGCTTCGCTTTTCCCTCCCTTTCATGGATCACCACTTCCGGACCGGGAGAATATTTTCTCTCGAGTTCCCCCCAAACATCTTCCCCCACCTCATAGCAGCAGGGGCCGATGCAGGGGCCGATGCCGGCGAGAAGCGCGCTCGGTTCCGAACCGTACCGTGATGCCATCTCACGAACCGCTTTCCCCGAAATGTTCAAGGAGGTCCCCCGCCACCCGGCGTGAATCGCGGAGACCGCCCTCTGGACCGGATCGAAGAGGAGGACCGGCACACAATCGGCCGTCGACACGGTGATCAACAAATGCGAACGATCGGTTGCCAATGCGTCACCGATCAACCGCGGTTCCGGGCCTTCCCCCCTTCCCGCGTCCGCTTCGGAGACCGGCCAGATCCGATCCCCATGAACCTGGCGCACACGGATTGCTTTCCCCGGCCTCCCTGAGCCGGCCTCATAGAGCGCGCTTTCGGAGAGAAGACGGGTCCCGAAGAAATGGAAAACCCCCGGCGCGCTGAGCCGGGGAAGGACGATATACCCTTGTCCGCTGTTTTGAACCCACTGATACGGCTGCATCTGTGTCAGGATCTCCATGGCGTCCGTGCCTCCTATTGGTAGAAGGGTTCTAATCCGCCTGCTTCCTTAAGAATGTCGGCACATCCCATTCGTCATCCCCTTCCATGCGGATGACCTCTTTGCCCCCTTCACGAACCACCTTTCTCAGGTAAGCGGTCCGATCGAGGCTCTTCTGGGGCGCCCGTTTGGCCGGCCGGGTCTCTCCATCGACCGGCTCTTCGTGACGTTCATTCTCTTCAAACCCTGTCGCGATGACGGTCACCTTGATCTCGTCGGTCAACGACTCGGAGATCACCGATCCGAAGATGATGTTCGCATCGGGATCGACCGTCTTTTGAATAATCGACGAGGCTTCATCCACCTCGCCGAGCGAGAGGTCGAGTCCGCCGGTGATGTTGATCAACACCCCCCGCGCCCCCTCGATCGAGCTGTCTTCGAGCAAGGGGCTGGAGATCGCTTTTTGCGCCGCTTCGATCGCCCGGTTCTCCCCTTTGGAGACCCCCATCCCCATGACGGCCCGGCCGGTGTGGGACATGATCGTCCGGACATCGGCAAAGTCGACATTGACCAATCCGGGGGTCGTGATCAGGTCGGAGATCCCCTGAACCGCCTGGCGGAGGATATCATCGACGACGAGGAACGACGCGCGAAGCGGGGTCCCCTTCTCGACGACATTCAAGAGTCGCTGGTTCGGAATGATAATGACCGTATGGCAGGCCCGCTTCATCTCATGGACCCCCTCTTCGGCCTGATGGGAGCGCTTGGCCCCTTCGAATTGGAACGGCTTGGTCACCACCCCGACGGTCAATGCCCCCATCTCTTTCGCGATGCCGGCGATGATCGGTGCGGCGCCGGTTCCGGTCCCGCCCCCCATACCGGCGGTGACAAAGACCATATCGGCCCCGGCGAGCATCTCCCGGATCTGATCGACCGCTTCCAAGGCCGACTCCCGTCCGATCTGCGGCTTCGCCCCCGCCCCCAGACCCCGCGTCAGCTTGGTGCCGAGCTGGATCTTATTCGGCGCCGGATTCATGTACAGCGCCTGGATATCGGTGTTCGCCGCAACGAAATCGACCCCCTGGAGACCGCATTGGATCATGCTGTTGATCGCGTTACAACCGCCTCCTCCGACACCGACGACCTTAATTTTCGCCGACGTTGACTCTTGTTCCTCCTCATCAAAGAGAAACATTCAGACCTCCCTCTTTTTAGGCGCCTCACGGGGCGCCGATCCTGGTTAAAAAAATTCCTTCACCCAGCTCTTCATTTGGCTCTTGATCCGCTGAAACAGCTGCCCTTTTCCATTTCTTCGATGATCTTCTTTCTCTTGATTCCGAAACGCGTAGAGGATGAGCCCCGCACCGGTGGCATACATCGGGCTTCCGACGACGTCGATCAGCCCCCCCATGCCGGCAGGCACCCCCCGCCGGACCGGAAGACCGAGCACCCGCTCGGCCACCTCGACCATCCCGTTTAAACAAGAGGTTCCCCCGGTAATCACCACCCCGGAGGCGACCCGCTCCTCAAAACCCATTCGTTCGATTTCGCGCGCGACCAGCATAAAAATCTCCTCGGCCCGCGGCTCGATAATCTCGGAGAGAAGCTGGCGCGAGAGAACCCGCGGCGGACGCCCGCCGACGCTCGGAACCTCGATCGTCTCATTGTCCTTCACCATCTCCGTGGAAGCGCAGCCATATTTGACCTTGATCTTCTCCGCATCGGCGGGAGGGGTCCGAAGCCCGATGGCGATGTCGTTGGTAAAGTGGGTCCCCCCGACCGCCAAGACCGCGGTATGGCGGACACTCCCTTCGATGTAGGTCGCAATATCGGTCGTCCCGCCGCCGATATCGACCATGACGACGCCGAGCTCTCTCTCCTCCGGGGTGAGCACCGCCTCACTCGACGCGAGCGGCTGAAGGATCATCTCCGCCATCTGCAGCCCCGCCCGGTTGATGCTCTTGACGATGTTCTGGGCCGACGTCACCAGGCCGGTGATGATGTGGACCTCCGCCTCCAGGCGGACCCCCGACATGCCGAGGGGATCTTTGATCCCATCCTGGCTGTCGACGATAAACTCTTGCGGGAGAACATGCAGGATCTCCCGGTCCATCGGGATGGCGACCGCTTTCGCGGCATCGACCACCCTGGCGATATCGGCCCGGGTCACCTCGTGATCTTTCACAGCGATCACCCCGCGGCTGTTGAGCCCCTTGATATGCCCCCCGGCGATGCCGGTATAGACCGAATTGACCTCCACCCCCGCCATCAGCTCGGCCTCTTCGACCGCTCGCTTGATCGAATCGACGGTGCTTTCGATATTCACCACCATCCCCTTCTTGAGCCCCTTCGAGGGGTGGGTCCCAATGCCGATGATATCGATCCGCTTTTCGTCGACGACTTCGCCGACGATGGCGCAGATCTTCGTCGTTCCGACATCGAGGCCGACCAAAATATTTTCACGCTTCGCCAAGAGATCCTCCTTGAGAAGGTCGTCCGACCTTCTCGTTCAGCCCCGCCCGAAGAAGCGGCGCTGTATTGCCGATTTAGAACTGAGACTCTCGCCCGGCCTCTTTCTCGCCGGGCCACAATCCGCGCTCCCCCTCATCGGGGATGAAACCATCCTTCACAATCACCTTTCGCCGGTATCGGAGATCGATCTCCCGATCGGAAATTCCCCGCCGTTCAAGATCTTCTCTAATTTCAAGAAACCGCCGCCACCGCTCAGGATACTCTTCCTTGCCGAAATGGAGAACCCCTTCAGGGAAATGAACCATCAGGTTCTCCGGATCGGCCAAATCGATCACGAAAAGAGAGGGCTCGGTCCCCTCTTTTTCCAGCGTGTCCGATATGAGCGAGGCCAATTGGAGCCCTTGCGCATAAGCAGCCGGATTATAATGAATGATCCGGGGCAACTCTTCGGGGAGCTCTCCGTTCTGCTGTAAGATCTTTCCCTCCTCATCCCGGAGGAGCGGCCGGCGGGCCGAGTCGATCTCGACCGCCGCCGGAATCCGTTCGATCACCTGAATGCGCAGCCGATCGGGAAATTCCTTCCGGACGACCGCCTCCTTGATCCATGGATTCGCCTGGATCTCCCGTTGGATCTGGGCGATGTCGACGCGAAAGAGACTCCGTCCCACAATCGACTGAAAACGCGCCGCCATCTCCGGCTCTTTTAGATGATGAAGGCCGGTCCACCGGATCTCCCGAACTTGGAATGCAGGGGAGGCTATCAATCGCTGTCCGCCAAGATAAAGCGCGAAGAGACTTCCACCGAGGAGAACGGCCCAGAGCGTCGGCCGAAGCCAGGTAATCAGTCGCGCCCAAGAGAGCCGGCCTCTTCTTCTTTTATTCCTCTGGATCGCAAGTGCCTTCATTCAAACAATATCCATATTGGTTGTAGGGGCGACGCATGCGTCGCCCCTACTTGTCTAATCCTGCCGTCTCTAAAATGCGTTCGACCAGCGCGTCGAAATCGATCCCGACCCCTCGGGCAATCTCCGGAAGAAGGCTCGTTTCGGTCATCCCCGGAAGTGTGTTGACCTCCAGAACAAAGGGGTGATTCTGCCGATCGACCAGAAGGTCAACCCGGCTGTAGCCGGTGCACCCTAATACGTGATGCGCTTTCATCCCCCAGTCGAGCACCTTTTGGTAGACATCGGCCGGGAGCGGCGCCGGGAAGAAATGCTCCGACATGCCGGGAACATACTTGGCGGTATAGTCATAGAATTTTGTCTTCGGCCGGATCTCGATCGCCCCGAGCGCCTTGCTTCCCAAAATCCCGACCTGGACCTCCATCCCTGAGATATACTTTTCGATCAAAATCCGGGGCCCATATTGAAAAGCCTCTTTCAGCGCGGAATCGATCTCTCCCGGCCCCGAGACAATCGTGACCCCGACGCTGGAGCCTTCCATCGACGGCTTCACCACAACGGGAAACCCGAACGAGAGGCCGTCTGCGCGGAACCCGGAGAGCGCTTCCTCCGTCAAAACCTGAAACGGCGGAACCGGAATCCCATGCGATTGGAAGAGATCATGCGAGGCGATCTTATCCATTCCGAGGGCGCTCGCCAGGATGCCGGAGCCGGTGTAAGGAATCCGCATCACCTCCAGCGTCCCCTGAATCGCGCCGTCTTCCCCATACCGGCCGTGCAGCGCGTTGAAGGCGATCTCGATTCGCTCGGCCCGAAGGGCCTGCGCCACCTCGGAATCGACATCGATCGGGACGGCGGTGTAGCCGAGCCGGTCGAGCGAAGCGGCGATCGCCCGCCCGCTCTTCAGCGACACCTCCCGCTCCGCCGACATCCCCCCCATCAGCACTCCGATCCGTTTTCCGAGAAATTGATCTAAAGGCACCGCTAATCCCTTCCCACCACCCTCGCTTCCAATTCCAGATCGATCCCGTGCCGCTCCTTCACCCGCGTCTGCATCTCTGCGATGAGGGCCAGCACCTCGCCGGCTTTGGCGTTTCCGAGATTGATGATGAAGTTGCCGTGCCGCTCGGAGATTTGCGCATCGCCGATCCGGAACCCCTTGAGCCCGACCGATTCGACCAGCCGGCCGGCATAATCTCCCGGCGGATTCGTAAAAACCGAACCGACATTCGGAAAGGAGAGGGGCTGGGTTTCCCGCCGCCGTTTCAGCAGCCGCTTCAATTTCTGTTCGACCTCCGCGGGGGCAGCCAACGTCAGCCGAAAGGAGGCGGAGGTCACGATCCCCTTGGGAAGCGCCGCGGTCCGATAACCGAATTGGATCGCTTCTTTCGGAAGGGTTTTTACTCTTGCCTCTTCATCGACAAGGGTGATGGAGCTCAAGACCGATGCCGTCTCTTCTCCCGGAATGCCGGCGTTCATCGCGATCGCCCCGCCGACGGTCCCCGGAATCCCGGCGGCGAACTCCAATCCGGAAAGACCCTTCGCCATCGCTTCGGTGGAGAGCTTCGGATAAGAGACCCCCGCATCGGCAAGAAGGGTATCGGGCTCCTGGAAGGCGATCCGGCTTAAATGTTTCAGGTGAACGACCACCCCCGGAATGCCGCCGTCGCGCACAATCAGGTTGCTTCCTCCGCCGAGGATAAAATAAGGAAGCCGATGTTGCCCGATCCGCTCCATCAGGAGAACCACCTCCGCCGAAGATCTCGGGAAAACCATCGCCTCGGCCGGCCCGCCGACCTTGAGCGAGGTGTACGGCGCGACCGGCTCGTCGAAGCGGACCTCCCCCGGATAATCTTTCAAGGCCTCTTTCAGCGGAAGGCCCTCTTTTTTATCCGGCTCCATTTGCATCAATCTCATCCTACTTCACTCCCTCCGACCCGGAGAGAAATGCTTTCCCCAGCTTCCAAATATCGCCGGCGCCGAGGGTGATCACCATCATCCCCGGCTTTGCCTTCTTTTCGACCGCGGCGAGCATCTCGGCGCGGTTGCGGAGAAACATCACATCGGGATGACCGCTCGCGGCGACCGCCTGGCAGAGCCGCTCCCCGTCGATCCCCGGAATCGGCGGCTCGCCGGCGGCATAGATGTCGGTGAGAATCAGGTGATCGGCGTCGGTGAACGAACCCGCTAAATCATCCAGAAGATCTCGGGTTCGTGTATACCGGTGCGGCTGAAAGAGGACGACCAGCTCGCATCCCCACCCCCGCTTCGCCGCCGCCAGGGTTGCCCGGATCTCGGTCGGGTGGTGTCCATAATCGTCGATGACCCAGACGCCGTTTTTCTCCCCTTGCAGTTGAAAGCGCCGCTCGACCCCCCGGTATCCTTCCAATCCCTTTCGGATCGACTCGACCGGAATCTCCAGCTCCAATCCGACGGCGATCGCGGCCAGGGCATTCAGCACGTTGTGTCGGCCCGGCACCGGCAGCGTGAAGCGGCCGAGCGCTTCGCCGTGAAATCGCGCATGGAAGGTCGTCTTCCAGGGCTGGAAGGCCATCTCTTCCGCGACCAGATCAAGATGGGTCGCCGTGCCATAGGTTAGGTAGCGTTTTTCGACCTTCGGGATCAGCTCGGCGATCGCCCGATCGTCGCCGCAAAGAATCGCCAGTCCATAAAACGGAATCTTGTTGATGAAGCTGAGGAACGTCGCCTGGATCGCCTCGAACGTCCGGTAGTAGTCGAGATGCTCCCGGTCGATCGTCGTCACCACCGCCACCGTCGGCGAAAGCTTCAAAAACGACCCGTCGCTCTCATCGGCCTCGGCCACCAGAAAGTCTCCTCCCCTTCTTCGCATGGCCGCCGAAGCTGTTCACCTTTCCCCCGATCACCGCCGTCGGATCGAGTCCCCCTTCGGCCAGGACGGTTGCGACCATCGTCGTTGTGGTTGTCTTTCCATGCGCGCCGGCGACGGCGATTCCGTATCGAAGCCGCATCAACTCCGCCAGCATCTCGGCCCGGGGGATCACAGGAACTTTCTGCTGCTTCGCCGCGACGATTTCGACATTGTCGGGCCGGACCGCCGAAGAGTAGACGAGGACCTCCGCCCCTTCGATGTGGCGGGAGTCGTGGCCCACGTAAATGGTCCCCCCCATCGACGCCAGCCGGCGGGTCTGCTCCGACTCCGCCCTGTCCGATCCGCTGACCCGGAAACCCATGTTGAGGAGAATCTCCGCGATCCCGCTCATCCCGACCCCGCCAATCCCGACAAAGTGAATATGTTGAACCTTACGAAACATGTTTCAATCCCGGCCCTCGGCCCCGACCAGCTGATAACAGGCTTCCACAATTTCCTCCGCCGAATGCGGATGTCCCTGACGCCGGGCCGCCCCGGCCATCTCGGAAAGCCGCTTGGGATCGGAGAGAAGAAAGACAATCCGCTCGGCCAGCCTTCGCCCGTCGAGATCCCGATCCAATATCATCTCAGCCGCCCCCGCCGACACAAAGGCCGCCGCATTCTTCTCCTGATGGCCGGTGGCGAGCGGATAAGGGACCAAAAGCGACGGCTTCCCGACCGCTCCCAACTCCGAGAGGGTTCCCGCCCCCCGCGCGGCTGATGACCAGATCGGCTTCTGAGTAGACGGCGGCCATGTCGTGGATGAACGGCTCGACGCGGGCCGAGAGTCCGGAGCGCTCGTAAGCTTCCTTTACCTCTTCCAAATCACGTTTGCCGGTCTGATGGATGATCTGAAACGATCCTTTTTCTTGCCCCAAATGAGGAAGGGCCGCGACCATTGCCCGGTTGATCGATTGCGCCCCCTGGCTCCCCCCCAGGATCAGGAGGGTCTTTGTATCTGTAGGGGCGTATTGCGATACGCTCTTACCGACCCCCGCCTCGACGATCTCCGGCCGCACCGGAACGCCGGCGCGCAGAAAGCGGTTTGTCCGAAGATAGGCGCGCGTCTCCTCAAAGGCGATCACCGCCAGATCGACCCAGGGGGCAACCAGCTTGTTGGCCAACCCCGGCACCAAGTTCGGCTCTAAGATGATCCGTTTGATCTTCAGCAAGACCGCCGCCAACAAGACCGGCCCCGCGGCATACCCGCCAATCCCGATGACCAATTGAGGAGAGAAATCCCTCAGAATCGAAATCGACTGGATTAACCCCACCGGTACAAGGAAAAGGGATTTGAGCCGGCCGGTAATCCCTTTTCCGACGAATCCCTTGGCCGAGATCGCGGCAAATAAGAATCCTTTCTCGGGAAGGAGCTTTGCCTCCATCCCCTGCGCGGTTCCGACAAAGAGAACCTTGGCGTTCGACTCAATCTTCTGAAAGGTCTGCGCCAGGGCGATCCCCGGGTAGAGATGACCGCCGGTTCCTCCCCCCCGCAATCACCACCCTCATGCCCGTCCCCCTTCCGCTGCAAGTCCCCTCGCGCCGGTCCTCGCCCGATAAGGGGCGGCGCTCCGCGAGACATTGTAGAGGAGCCCCATGGCCACCCAGTTCATTAAAAGAGAAGAACCGCCATAACTCACGAAGGGAAGGGCCAATCCCTTGGTCGGGAGAAGCCCGGTCACCACCCCCATGTTCATCAGCGCCGGCAGGGTCATCATCAGGGTTGTTCCCATCGCCAGCATCCGATGGAAGGGATCTTCGACCAACCAGGCGATCCGGGTTCCTTTCCACAAAAGAAAGACATAGAGAAGGAGAAGCGAGAGGGTCCCGATCAACCCCAGTTCCTCCCCGATCAGGGCGAAGATAAAATCGGTGTGCGGTTCGGGAAGAAAGAAGAGCTTCTGCCGCCCCTCCCCCAATCCGTTCCCGAAGATCCCGCCGCTTCCCAACGCGAGGTACGATTGGATCATCTGGAAGCCGCTCGCCGACGGATCGCTCCAGGGATTCAGATACGACATCACCCGCTGGAGCCGGTAGGGGGTCTTCAAGATCCAGTAGAGAACCAATGGGATCATCAGCAACCCCAGCGACGCCAAATGTTTGAACGACACCCCGCCTAGAAAGAGGAGGAGCGTCGCGAGAGCGAGAATCGTCACGGTCATTCCGAGATCGGGCTCCACCAAAATCAAGGCAACCTGTAGACCGATGACGACCAGCGCCGGCGCCAGTCCCTCTAAGAAATCGCGAATCTTTTCCCCCTTCTTCACCACATAGTGGCTCAGGTAAATCACAGTGAAGAGCTTGGCCGCCTCCGAAGGCTGAAAAGCGGCCGGCCCAAGCCGGATCCATCGCCGAGAGCCGTTCACTTCAGACCCGATCCCCGGAAGGAGCACCGCAATCAGCAGGGCAAAAACAAGAATGGTCATCGGAGCGACCCATTCCCGGAGACGATCGAGCGGAATGCGGGAAACGATCAAGAACGAGAGAAGCGCGATCCCCATCCAGAGGAACTGTCTCTTCAGGAAAAAGGCCGAATCTTGATAGTTCTTCCCCGCCAAAATGCCGCTGGCGCTGTAGATCATCACCAGCCCGACAATGCCCAAAAAGAAGACGATCATCAGCAAAAGGCGGTCGCCTGCAGCGGGGCGTCTTCGCACTGATTTCAGATTTCTTTCAGATTGCGGAATAGAGGCGAAAAGAGAATGATTTTCTGCATCCACTCTTTTTCTTGTACTCACGACGGCAGTCCCTCCACCGCTTGCCTGAAGACCTCGCCCCGGTGCCGATAGTCTCGGAACATGTCAAAACTCGCGCAGCCGGGGGAGAGAAGGACGATTTCGCCCGCCGCCGCGGAGGCGGCGGCCCGCTCGACCGCCTGCTCCATCGACCCAACCCGCTCCACGGCGGGATGATCCGAAAAACAGCGGGCGATCTTTTCCTGCGCCTCTCCCAACAAGATCAGCCGCTTCACCTTCTTCAAAATTAACTCCCGCATCGGGGTGAAGTCGCTCTCCTTGTCCTTCCCCCCGGCGATCAGGATCACCGGAACGGTCAATCCCTCGATCGACTTGATCACCGCCCCGACGTTCGTCCCCTTCGAATCATTGATGTATTTAACCCCGCGCACCTCCCGGACCAGTTCCATTCGATGCGGAAGCCCCTTAAAATTCATCAGCGCCTGTCGAATCCCCTCGGGGGAACAACCGCAGAGAAGGGTGACTGCAATGGCTGCCATGGCGTTCTCGATATTGTGAGACCCTTTGATCTTCAGGAACTCCACCCGAATCACCGGATCGGGCTCTCCCCAAAGGTTGGAGACGATCTCCCCCTCCCGCCAATGAAGATAGACCCCCCGCTTCGGGATCACCAGCCGGCTGAAAGAGACCGCCGAACCGTTCAACGTCGGCGGCATCGTGGCCGGATCATCTTGATTGAGGACCGCATAATCCCCCTCCGATTGATTCTCGAAGAGCCGCCACTTCGCCGCCTGGTACGACTGAAAGTCGGGATAACGGTCGAGGTGATCGGGGGTGACGTTCAATAGGGCGGCGATCCGGGGCCGGAAGGTTTGGATCGTCTCCAACTGAAAAGAGCTCAACTCCGCCACGATGAAATCCCACGTTCCGGCGACCGCCTCCGACAGCGGCGTTCCCAGATTCCCGCCGACGAAAACCTTCCACCCCCATCCCTTGAGGATCTCTCCGACAAGGGTGGTGGTGGTGCTCTTTCCATTGGTTCCGGTGATCGCAATGATCGGCGCCGAGAGGGCCGAAAGGAAGGTCGAAGCAAGCTCAATCTCCCCGATGACTGGGACGCGGCGTGCCTGGAGTTCCTTTAACGGGAGGGTTTTCAATGGAACCCCGGGGCTCAGAACAACCAACTCGGAGGAGAGGAGATCTTCCTCGCGTCGGCCGCCGAGGCGGAAGTGGAGAGAGCCGGCCTCCCGGCCTCCTGGGAAAGAGAGGAGAGAGAAGACGGGACCGCTTTTTGACGATCGTCGACGACGAGCACGTCGGCCCCTTCGCGGACCAAAAGAGAGGCGGCGGCAATTCCGCTGGCTCCCATCCCGACGACTGTGATCCGCTTTCCTTTGAATGACTCCTTCAATGCAACCCCGTTACGCATCACTCGTTCCGGCCGCCGAAGACCGATTGCCTGGAAAATAGGGCGGCCGCTAGAAGAAGACATGCTACCTCAGCTTGAGGGTGCTTAAACTCAACAAGGCCAAAATGATCGAGACGATCCAAAACCGGACGACGATCTTCGGCTCCTTCCACCCCTTCAGCTCGAAGTGATGGTGAATCGGCGCCATCAGAAAGACCCGCTTCCCGCTCGATTTGAATGAGGCGACCTGGAAGATCACCGATAGCGCCTCCATGACAAAGATGCCGCCGACCAGCGCAAGCAGCAGCTCGTGCTTCGAAATCACCGCCACCGTCCCCAGCGCGCCGCCGAGGGGAGCGAGCCGACGTCCCCCATAAAAATCGACGCCGGATAGGCGTTGTACCAGAGAAAGCCGAGGCTCGCCCCGATCATCGCGCCGCAGAAGACCGACAGCTCCCCCGCCCCCTCGATGTATGGAATCAGAAGATACTCCGAAAAAGGCTTGTGGCCGGTCACATAGGCGACAATCATATACGCGACCGCCGTCACCGTAATCGGCCCGATCACCAGCCCGTCCAAACCGTCGGTCAGGTTCACCGCGTTCGAGGCCCCGACGATCACCAAGATCGCGAACGGAATGTAGAGCGCCCCCAGATCGGGGGTGATATTCTTGAAAAGGGAACCGAGAGAATCGGGGAGTAGGCGGCAGAGCGATAGACCCCCAGGGCGATAATCAGCGCGACCAGGATTTGCAGGCTGAATTTGTATCGTGGAAGGAGCCCCTTGGTATTTTTTCGAATACATTTCAGATAATCATCCATAAACCCGATGGCGCCGAACCCCACCGTTGCGATCAGAACCAGCCAAACATATCGGTTTGTCAGATCGGCCCAGAGGAGCGTCGAACCGACCATCGCGATGAGGATCAGGATCCCTCCCATGGTGGGGGTCCCCGATTTGCTCATGTGCGATTTCGGCCCGTCGCTCCGGATCTGCTGGCCGATTTGATACCGTCGGAGTAATTCGGTGACCACTCCCCGATCAGAAACGAGATCACCAAGGCGGTCACGATGGCATAAATCGTCCGGAAAGTGATGTATCGAAAAACGTTAAAGAACGAATAGGTCGTATGGAGCGGATAGAGGAGATGATAGAGCATTAACCTTTTCCCCCCTCCGGAGGGAGGGTCTCCGCCCGCTTTCCCCGATCCGACCGCTCGACCCCGAGCCACGCCAGGACCGTTTCCATCCGCATTCCGCGCGATCCTTTAATCAACAACACATCCCCTTTCCGAACAGAAGACAAAAATGCTTTTTGAAGCGACGGAAGATCGGCATGCGCCGAAATCTTCTCGCCGGCCATTCCCGCCTGACGCGCCCCCTCCGCCATCGCGCCGGCCCATCGCCCGACGGCGATCAGCAGATCGATCCCGTTTTGTGCCGCCGCCTCCCCGACCCCTCGGTGGGCCGCCTCGGAAAAGGTTCCCAACTCGAGCATGTCGCCGAGCAACGCAATCTTCCGGAGAACCACCCCTCCCGCCGAGGAAAGGCGGCGAGCATTTCGATGGCCGCTTTCATCGAGGCCGGATTGGCATTATAGGCATCGAGGAGGATCGTTTTTCCCTCCGCCTCCAGCACCTCCGCCCGGAGCGCCACCGGCCGAAAGGCGGCGAGCCCCTCGCGAATCTCCTCCAGCCGGTATCCCAACGCGCAGGCGACCGCGGCCGCGCCGAGCGCGTTCGCCACCTGATGCCGCCCCGAGGTCGCAAGATGAATTCTCCCCGCCTCCCCGGTCCGGCGAAGCGTCAGGAGAAAACCGATTTCCGCCCCCTCGGGCCGGATCTCGGTCGCCGTCACATCGGCCGGCGCATCGAGCGCAAAGGTCCATTTCCGGGCGGGGCGCTTTATTCCCCAGATTATTGGAAAACCGATTCTCCCAGGGAGCCAGATGCGGATCGTTGAGGTTGATGATCGCCGTTCCGTCGGAACGAACCGCTTCGAACAACGATCCCTTCTCCTCGGCCACCCCTTCGATGCTTCCCAAGAACTCCAGGTGGGCCGGGCCGATGTTGGTGATCAAACCGACGGTCGGCCGAGCGATCTCGCAGAGGCGCCTCATCTCCCCCTTGAGGCTGATTCCGATCTCCAGGACCGCCGCCCGATGGCCCGCGTCGAGACGAAGAAGGGAAAGGGGAAGACCGAGGTGATTGTTGAGATTCCCTTCCGTCTTTAAGACCGGCCCTCTTCGAGAGAGGATGGCGGCCATCATCTCTTTCGTCGTCGTCTTCCCGTTGCTCCCCGTCACCCCGATCAACGGAACGTCGAATCGCATCCGGTGCCAGGTCGCCAACGCCTGAAGCGCCGTAAGGGGATCATCCACCAGGGTCAAAAAATGGCGATCGAGAAGCGGCCCCCAAGCCTCTTCCCGAGCCTGAAATTCGGGGCGTGAAACAATGGCGCCCGAGGCCCCCTGCTCCAACGCCTGCGCCACAAAGTCATGTCCGTCGAACCGCGGCCCTTTGACGGCAACAAAAAGGTCGCCCGGACGGAGCGTGCGGGTATCGATTGAGACGCCGGTCACCTCCACCGAGGCGTTCCCCCGCCGCTCGCCGCCGCTTCCAATCGTAATTTCCTCAACGCTCCACACTGCCTGCTCCTGAACCTTCATCCTCGTCTCACTCGGGCGGTCAGGGCGATCCGGGCGACTTCCCGATCATCAAAGGGAAATCGCTCCCCCCGATGATCTGATAATCTTCATGTCCCTTCCCGGCAATCACAACGGCGTCCCCCGCTTCGGCCAAGTCGACGGCCCGCTCGATCGCCTCGCGCCGATTGGGAATCACTTGATACTGCGCCGCGGCATCAGCCGATCGAAGCCCGGCCTCAATTTCTTGAATGATCGCCATCGGCGGCTCGCTCCTCGGATTGTCGGAGGTTAGCACCGTCACATCGCTGTGGCGGGCCGAAACCGCCCCCATCTTCGGCCGCTTTCCCCGATCGCGGTCGCCGCCGCAGCCGAAAACAGTGATGATCCGGCGGGGCTGCAGGTCCGACACCGCCTGGAGCAGCCGATCGAGCGCATCTTCGGTGTGCGCATAATCGACAATGACCAGAAACGGCTGGCCGGCGTCGATTTTCTCGAACCGCCCCGGCACCCCGGCCATCACCGCCACACCGGCGATGATCGACTCCTTTGACAATCCCAACGCCGCCCCCGCCCCGATCGCCGCCAACAGGTTGTAGACGTTATAGCGCCCGACGAGAGGAGATCGGATTTCCATTTCTCCCATCGGGCTTGCCACCGTCATCCTGATTCCCCCCGGACCGATCTCCATCGACGTCGGATAGAATTGGCCTCGCTCGGAGATCCCGTAGCCCCAGCACCGGCCCGGGATCTCTTCCCTGATTCGCCTTCCCCAAGGATCATCGAGGTTCACCAGCGTCATCCCGGTTTGATCGAAGAGCTTTCGCTTCGCGGCGAAATAGGCCTCAATCGTTCCGTGGTAATCGAGGTGGTCCTGGGTCAGGTTCGTAAAGATTGCCGTGTCGAACCAACATCCCTCCACCCGTCCCTGGTCGAGCGCGTGAGAGGAAACTTCCATGACCGCATGGGTCGCGCCGGCCCCTCTCATCTCCGCAAAAAGGGCCTGTAGCTCCATCGGCCCGGGGGTGGTGTGCGTTGCCGGCCGGATGGCATTCCCCAAGTCGAACCGGACCGTTCCGATCAGTCCCGTTTTGAAACCGGCCGTTCTCAAAAGCGCCTGGATCAGGAAAGTCGTCGTCGTCTTTCCATTGGTGCCGGTCACCCCGATAAGATGAAGGCCATCGGTCGGATTCCCGTAAAAATAAGAGGAAAGATGAGCGAGCGCTTGCCGGGCATCGGACACCTGAATATAAGTGATCGGGCGATCTTCCTTCCGAGATGTCGCGTTAATGGCATTCGCCGGGGTAGTCACCGGCCCCTCCGCGACAACGACGGTTGCACCGTGCTCAATCGCTTCCGAAATAAACCGGCGGCCGTCCTGCTTTGACCCGGCCACAGCGACGAAAAGCCCCCCGGCGCCACCTTCCTTGAATCGGACGCGATCGACCCGATCTCCAGATCGGTTTTCCCGGAGACCGCCACAGTCGAAAAAAGGGTCAACCAGTCATTCAGCTTCAAACACGTTCCTCGGCGCGCGATGGGCCCCCAGACCGCTCGACGCGACCGCATCGGATACCTTTACGGCCGAGGCGGTTCCCCGCACCTTCGGAGCGCTTCGCGCTTTCAGTGAAGCGGTCAAGACCTGCTCGTTCAGCGACGGCTGCGGCGGAACCTTCAGATAGTGGAGAACTTCCCGGCCGATCGCGGAAAAAACCGGCGCGGCGACCGTCCCTCCCCATCCCTCCCCTTCCGGCTCATCGATCATCACAAGAATCGCCACGGCCGGATCTTCCGCCGGCACAAACCCGACGAAGGAGCTGACAAAAGCATGCCGGGAGTAGCGGCCCGTCCCGGGATCGATCTTTTGCGCCGTGCCTGTTTTTCCCGCAACCGAATATCCCGGAATCGCCGCCAGCAGCCCTGTTCCTGATTTCGAAACAACCCCTTCGAGAATTCGAACCATCTCCCGGGCCGTCCCCTCCGAAACCGCCCGCCGGCGGACCTGAGGCGACGACTCACTGACCACTCTTCCCTCGCCGCCGACGCGCTGAAGATCGATCTCCTTGACCTGCCGGATCAGATGCGGGGTCATCAACCACCCTCCGTTCGCAATGGCGGAGACCGCGGTGATCACCTGCAGCGGGGTGACGCCGATCTCCTGACCGATCGAGATCGAAGCGAGAGAGCGCTTTGACCACTGCTTCGGGTCTCGGACCAGGCCGGGCATCTCCCCGAGCAGATCGATTCCCAGGCGCTCTCCGAACCCGAAGGCGCGGATGTAGTCGAACATCCGTTTCTCGCCGAGACGCTGCGCCACCTTCGCCGTCCCGATGTTGCTCGACTTCGCGATGACCTGGCGAAAAGGAACCACGCCGACCGGGTCGTGATCATTCATCACCGTTCCGAAGATCCGATAGGATCCCTCCTCACAGTCGATCATCTCGTTCGGATCGACCACCTTCTCTTCGAGCGCCGCGGCGGCAGTCACAATTTTAAAGGTAGAGCCCGGCTCGTAGGCATCGGTGATCGCCCGGTTGCGCCACTCGGAGGGTTGATGCGTTCGGACCGTATTGGGATTGAAGCGCGGCCGGACTGCCATCCCCAGGATCTCACCGCTCCAGGGGTCCATCACGATGATCGTTCCCCCCTTGGCGCGCGTCTGATCGACCACCCGGTCGAGTTCCCGCTCGCTGATATGCTGAATCACTTCATCAACCGTGAGGTAGAGATCTTTGCCGCGAGAGGGGGCGATATAATTCAGATCTTTCGGGAAGATCGATTTGCCGTGAGCGTCTCTCTCCAAGACCAGCCATCCCTTATCTCCCCGAAGGGTGGTGTCATATTTCAGCTCGATCCCCTCCAGACCGCGGTTGTCGAGTCCGGCGAACCCCAAGAGATGGCCGAAGAGGGCCCGCTTCGGATAAAAGCGCTGGCTCTCCATGACGAATCCGATTCCGTCCAATTGAAGACGCCGGATCTCCTCCGCCTTCGCCGGGTCGATTTTCCGGGCCAGCCAAACGAAGCTCTTTCCATCGTCCAATTTTTTCGCCAGGCTTTTCGGGTCAATCTTTAAAATCGGCCCCAGCTTTCGGGAAACCGCCGCGGAATTCCGGATCTCGCCCGGAACGGCATAAACCGACGGAACCTCGACATTCATGGCAAGAACGGTCCCGTTTCGATCGTAAATGGCCCCCCGCTCCGCCTCGATCGAAACATTTTTCTCGTGCTCGCGTTCGGCCCTCTTCGACCATTCGTCGTGCTGGAACACCTGCAACACGATGAGGCGAACAGAAACGAGAAGAAATCCGACCGTCAAAAGAGAAGAGACCAGAAACAATGCAGCCATTCCCCCACGTTTATTTCTGGAGGAACCGGGCACAAGCCTCTCCCCGGGGGTGGAGCGTTTGAAAATCATTGCGCTCTTCCTCCCTTCCCTTCCGGAGCTTCCCTTCCGTCTTTTGTTTGCCGGATATAAACGCGCTGTTCAGGAAGGATCGGAGACATCTTCAACTGACGCGCGGCAATTTGCTCAACCCGTTCGATCGCGCTTAAGCTCTCCGCCTCGACCAAAAGGGTTTGATGGATGCGGCGCAACTCCGCCTTCTGCTGGTGGAGTTGCTCGATCTCATAGCCGAGATGGATCATCTGGTTGCGCTGCCAGAGGGAGAGAAAAACAAAAAAGAGAATCGCCCCTCCCAGAATGAAGAAGGCAATTCGTGACTCCAATTGGCGAAACCACTCGTTCATGCGGCCCTCTCAAGGGCGCGGAGTTTGGCGCTTCGCGCCCTCGGATTCCGCGCAATCTCCTCCGGTCCCGCCTGGATCGGCTTCTTGTAAAGATTCACGAAACGGCGCGGCTCCTGCATCGCCCATTTCTTGAACGTCTGCTTGACGAGCCGATCCTCCAGGGAATGGAATGAAATGACGACCAGCCGCCCTCCTACCGCCAGCAGAGAGCCGGCCGTTTCCAGGCCGGCTTCCAGTTGCGCCATCTCCTGATTGACCGCCATCCGGAACGCCTGAAAGGTCCTCGTCGCCGGGTGGATTCGGCCGTGGCGCTCTTTTGCAGGATACGCCCGCCAAATCGCCCCCTCCAGCTCTTCCGTTCGGGTGATCGGTCCGCTCTCCGATCGAAAACGGATGATCGAGGAGGCGATCCGCTTGGCCCATCGCTCCTCTCCATACGTCCGGATAATCTCGGCCAGTTCGTGTTCGGTGGCGCGATTGACCCAATCGGCCGCCGTTTCTTTTTCCGTTTGGCTCATCCGCATATCGAGGGGACCCGGTTTCTGAAATGAGAATCCTCGCTCCGGCCGATCCAATTGGAGAGAAGAGATCCCGAGGTCGAAAAGAAGACCATCAACCTCCTTCAAATGGAGCTCTGCCGCAATGTTCGAGAGTTCCTTGAATGAACTTTTACGAAGAATGATCCGGTCGCGGTAAGGACGAAGCCGTTTTTCCGCCAAGGCAAGGGCCTCTTCATCGCGATCGAGTCCGACGACCCGTCCCTCGGGACCTGTTGCGGCAAGGATCGCCTCCGTATGGCCTCCCAATCCGACGGTACAATCGAGATAGCGCTTCCTTCCGTTTGGTTTGCAGTCCAAGGCGATGAGAACCTCTTCGACGAGAACAGGCTGGTGGACCCGCCCCCATTCATCTTCTCTTTCCGAGAAATTCGGTTCGACCATTGCTGCGAGCACTTGCTGAATCGCCTTGAAGGGTTTTACTTCTCGATGGCGCTCGAATCACAAATTCTATCGAAATCTTTACACGGAGTGGAAAGCGATTTCAAAACTGATTTTCAGGAGAATCGTGGATGTCGGCTCGCCCGCTCACATCCCCAAGCTGGCCAACGCCTCCTGAATTCGCTCGCTGTTATCGGTGACGAGCGCCTCATTCTCCTGCCATTTTTGCGGGTTCCAAATCTCGAATCGATTTTCAATTCCGACGACGAGGACGTCGCCGTTGACCTGCGCATATTCCCGGAGCGGCGGAGAAAGAAGTATCCGCCCTTGTTTGTCGAGCGGACATTCGGTCGCGCGGGAATAAAAAAATCTTAAAAAATTCTTGACCCCTTTGTCCATGGTCGGCAGCTTTTTCGCCTTCTCGGTCATTACGTTCCACTCTTGAAGCGGATATGCCGCCAGGCACCGATCGAGATCGGTGGTGATAATGACGGTGCCGTTGGAGTAGGCGTTCAAAAACTCCCTAAACTTTACCGGGATACTCAATCGCCCTTTCGCGTCAATCGTATGCTGGTATTTCCCCAGGAACACGCTACCCCCTCAGCGAAACTCCACTTCATCCCACTTTGGGGGAAATTATACCCTAGCTTTCCACTTTGTCAAGAGAAAAAGGGCCGATGTCCCAGAAGGTTATACCGGGTAGACATGAGGAGGGAGGCGCTGACAGAAAGCGACCAGGATGTTATCGAAATATTTGATTCGGAAGTGTTTTTTCTGAGCGTTCTGAGACGATCGGGCGTTTTCAGGCGGTGGATGAGGGACCAGCTGTTGGGCGTTGGCCGATCAGCTCCCCCTATAGGTAGAACCCCAAATTGAAGTATGCGTTAGAACCGTCCTCCAAAAATATTCTCGACATTCTCACATCGATCCTTACTCTCCGAGATATTCTTAGTCATTTCCTCTAATCGTCAAATATTTTTCTTCTCGCGGCACGATTTAAAATAAAATGAAGCTCCCTGCTCCATGCAGCTTCATCGTCATCTAAAAGCGGCTAAAATGCCTTGACATTCGAGATGCTTATTTGATAAGTTTCCATATTCCTCAATAAGTTGGCTACTATATAACACTGATTTAAAATGGCTGTCAAGAAAGCGGCATGATGCGCGTTAAAATCAATGGAAAACAAGAAGAAGTTCAAGAGACAACGCTTTCAGATCTGCTCAAGGCAAAGAATATCGAGCCCCGAATGGTCACCGTTGAATTGAACGCCAAAATGGTCGATCGATCCAGCCTGGATCAAACCCGCATCCGCGAGGGAGATGAGATCGAATTCCTCTTTTTCATGGGGGGCGGATCCGAGACAGAATTGCTTTAAACCATTCCAGTTAGGAATCTTATGAAATCACATCCGAATGTCACCGAATTAATTGGGCGAACCCCGCTGGTTCAATTGAACCGGTTCGCCGACGATGAAAGCGCCCGCCTCTTTGCAAAGGTCGAATTCTTCAATCCCGGTGGAAGTGTGAAAGACCGAATCTGCCTCAGCATGATCGAGGCGGCCGAGCAGTCCGGGAAGCTCCGGCCGGGGGGAACGATGGTAGAGCCGACCAGCGGCAACACCGGAATCGGTCTCGCCCTGGTCGCCGCGGTCCGCGGATACAAGTTGATTCTCGTCATGCCCGAATCGATGAGCATGGAGCGGGCCAGCCTGCTCTCTTCCTACGGCGCCCAACTTGTCCTCACCCCCGCCTGGGAAGGGATGCGCGGCGCCATTAAAGAAGCGGAAAGCATTATCGAGCAAAACCCAAATTACTTCATGCCGAATCAGTTCTCGAACCCTGCGAATCCTGAGGTCCATCGGAAGACGACCGGGCCGGAGATCCTGGAAGCCCTGGACGGACAGGTCGATGCCTTTGTCGTCGGGGTCGGGACGGGCGGGACGATTACCGGGGTCGGCGAAGTGCTCAAGGCGAAGAATCCGAAGACATTGATTGTGGCGGTCGAGCCGTCCGCCTCGCCGGTCCTCTCCGGCGGGGAGCCGGGTCCGCATAAAATCCAGGGGATCGGCGCCGGTTTCGTTCCGAATGTTCTCAATCGGAAAATCATCGACCGGGTCATCACCGTCAGCGATGACGACGCCTACAAAACCGCCAAGCTGCTCGCGCGCCAAGAGGGACTTCTCGTCGGGATCTCCTCCGGCGCCAACGCGCTGGCCGCACAGCAGATCGCACGGGAACTTGGCCGAGGCAAGACGGTCGTGACGATCCTTCCCGACACCGGGGAACGATACATCAGCATCGAGAAATATTTTAATATTTAGGCGGCGAGAAAATGGCCTTTACGGAAGAACAACTCGTCCGGTACAGCCGGCATATTATTCTCACAGAAGTCGGCGGCAAGGGACAAAAGAAGATTGGACAGGCGAAGGTTCTGATCGTCGGCGCCGGAGGTTTGGGCTCTCCGATCGCCCTCTACCTCGCCGCGGCGGGGGTCGGCACCATCGGTCTGATCGATGCCGATGTCGTCGATCTCTCCAACCTGCAGCGCCAGATCATTCACCATACCTCCGATATCGGCCGGCCCAAAGTCCTTTCGGCTCAGGAAAAGATGGTTGCGATCAACTCCGATGTGAAGGTCGTTCCGTACCAGGAGAATCTCGATGCCGACAATGCGCTGAAAATTTTCAACGACTTCGACTATGTGATCGACGGAACCGATAACTTTCCGGCCAAATTTTTAATCAACGACGCCGCCCACTTCGCGAAGAAACCGCTCATCCACGGGGGGATTCTCCGATTCGAGGGACAGCTCTTCACGATCCTTCCCGGTACCAGCGCCTGTTATCGCTGCATCTTCCCGGAGCCTCCCCCGGCGGGTCTGATTCCGACCTGCCAAGAGGCCGGGGTGCTCGGGGCGCTCGCCGGATTGATTGGAACCCTTCAAGGAACCGAAGTTTTGAAACTGATTCTAGGGATTGGAAAACCGTTGACCGACCGAATCCTGAAATATGATGCCCTCCGGACACAGTTCCGAGAGATCCCGATCCGAAGGAATCCAAACTGTCCTCTCTGCGGCAGCAATCCGACAATCAGAACACTGGAGGTCCAGGAATCGCCGGTCTGTGATACAGATCCGGCCCCCCTCCGATCACAGGGAATGAATCACCAGCCATAAAATCCAAAGAAAAAATCGGCGCGCCAGTGTGGGAGCGTGACGATGAGAAACATTTCTTAGTGATGAACGATCCACGATCAGCCTCAACTTAGGATAGAACAAGATGAGCAAGATGAAAGGGTTGAAATGTAAAGAGTGCGGCAAAACCTATCCCGCCGCGGCCCTTCACGTCTGCGAATTCTGCTTTGGCCCGTTGGAGGTCTCCTACAATTACGACTACATCAAAACAAAAATTACGAAAGAAAAAATTCTTCAAGGACCGAAGAGCCTCTGGCGATATCAGGATCTCCTCCCGATCGAGGGGGAGCCGACGGTCGGCCTGAACGCCGGCTTTACGCCGATGATCCACGCCAAGAATCTCGGCGCGGAGTTGGGGCTCGATTATCTCTATTTGAAAAACGACACGGTGAATTGCCTCACCCTCTCTTTCAAAGATCGGGTCGTCGCCGTCGCCCTCACGCGGGCGAAGGAGCTTGGCTTCGACACGGTCGCCTGCGCTTCCACCGGGAACCTGGCCAATTCGGTCTCCGCACATGCCGCCGAGGCGCGGCTTCGCTGTTTCGTCTTCATCCCAGCCGATCTGGAAGCGGGAAAAGTCCTCGGGAATTTGATTTACCGGCCGAACGTGGTGGCCGTTCATGGGAACTATGACGACGTCAACCGCCTCTGCAGCGAGATCGCCGGAGAGTATCCGTGGGCGTTCGTCAATATCAATATCCGCCCCTACTACTCCGAGGGATCGAAAACCCTCGCTTACGAGGCGATGGAGCAGCTTGGATGGCGAACGCCGGATCACGTGGTCGTGCCGATCGCATCGGGATCGCTTCTCACGAAGATCTCAAAAGGCTTCAACGAGTTCGCCGACCTTGGTTTCGTTTCACCGGTGAAGACACAGATTCATGGGGCCCAGGCAGAAGGGTGCTCCCCCGTCGCCGCCGCCTTTAAAGAAAAGCGAGATTTCATTAAACCGGTCAAACCGAAGACGATCGCAAAATCGCTCGCCATCGGAAACCCGGCGGACGGTTTCTACGCAGTCAAGGTTGTCCTCGCAAGCGGCGGGGTGATCGAGCATGTGACCGATGAGGAGGTCGTCGAGGGAATGACCCTGCTCGCTCGGACCGAAGGGGTCTTCGCGGAGACCGCAGGAGGGGTCACGATCGGCGTTCTGAAAAAGCTGGCCAAGAAGGGTCTTTTCAAGAAGGGGGAATCGGTGGTGGCTTATATCACCGGGAACGGCCTCAAGACTCAGGAAGCGGTCGCACCAGCCCTGGGCGTTCCCTGGCTGATTCAGCCGAGCCTGGCGAATTTCCAGGAGGCGCTGAAAGCCTCCTCGGCCGATGCCCAGAATAGAGCAGAATAGGGAAAGAGGAGTCCAATGATCAAGGTTCGCATTCCGACCCCTTTGCGTAAACTGACCGGCGGTCAGGGAGAGGTCGCCGCCGAAGGGGAAACCATCGCCGCATTGATTAATCTTCTGGACAAAGAATATCCCGGCCTCAAAGAACGGCTCTGCGATGAACAGGGGGAGCTCCGCCGGTTCGTCAATATCTATGTCAATGAAGAAGACATCCGTTTTCACCAGGGGATCATGACCCCCGTGAAAAAGGGGGACGAAGTCTCGATCGTCCCGGCCATCGCAGGAGGATAGTTTTGTAATAACGATACCAAGGGAGGGATAATTGGCCAGTCTAAAGGTTCATATTACATTTCCGGAAGAGAAAATTCGAGAGCCGATTATTTATCAGATTGGAAAGGACTATAAACTCATCACCAACATCCGGCGGGCCGACGTGACCGAGAAAACGGGATGGGTCGATTTGGAATTGACGGGAGAGCCCGATGAAATCGAACGGGCCATCGCCGGCCTCAAGCAAAAAGGGGTGAAGGTCGATCCGATCGAAAGAAATATCATCGAATAACACGGGAGTAGTTTCAGAAATGGCATTTACGGAAGACCAACTTCAGCGATACAGCCGGCACATTCTCCTCCCCGAGGTGGGCGGAAAAGGACAGAAGAAAATCGCCGCTGCGCGGGTTTTTTTGATCGGGGCCGGCGGGCTCGGCTCCCCCTCGGCTCTCTATCTGGCAGCGGCCGGCGTGGGAACCCTCGGCATCATCGATAGCGATGTGGTCGATCTCTCCAACCTTCAGCGCCAGGTCCTGCACAGCGCAAAGACACTCCATCGCCCGAAAGTCGAATCGGCCCAAGAAACCCTTTCAAGTATGAACCCGGACGTCAAGATCGTCCCCTACGTCGGGAAGATCTCGTCCGAAAACATTCTCGATCTTATCAAGGACTACGACATCGTTCTCGACGGCTCGGATAATTTCGCAACCCGATTCCTCGTAAACGACGCCTGCTTTTTCCTCAAGAAGACCCTTGTCTCCGGAAGCATCTTCCGCTTCGAGGGGCAACTGACCACCCTCAAACCGCACGAGACCTCCGAACCGAAACCCTGTTATCGGTGTCTCTATCCGGAACCTCCCCCGCGGGGCTGGTCCCAAGCTGCCAAGAAGCCGGGGTGCTCGGCGTCCTCGCCGGAACAATCGGTGTACTCCAGGCCGCCGAAGCGCTGAAGGAAATTTTAGGAATCGGGACCTCCCTCGCCGGAAGACTCCTCGTTTATGACGCTCTCGAGATGTCGTTCCGGACGGTGAAGGTTCCAAAGAACAAGCAGTGCCATCTCTGCGGCCCGAACCCCACCATCACACAGCTTCTCGACTACGAAATCTCGTGCACCCTTCCCCCCCCGGGGAAATAAGCGCGCCGCTCCCGCAGGACAAATCGGTCCCGCATCAAAATTCTCTCTGATCAATTTTTTGGATTAATGCGCCGGACGCCGGTGACGCATGACTTCTTTGATTTTTTCGACGACCTTGTTGGGAGAGGTGGTCGCCTTAACGAGGAAATCGACGGCGCCTAAACCGATCGCGCGGTCCACCTCGTGAGACGCCCCTTTGACTGAAGAGACGATAACCGGAATGTCTTTGACCTCCGGTTGAGATCGAATGATGTGGAGAACCTTATAGCCGTCCATCCCATCCATCACGAGATCGAGCAGGACAAGCGCGGGACGTTCTTTGAACAAAATCTTGAGTCCCTCAATTCCGTTATTGGCCACCAGGACAGAAAAGCCCTCCGAGAGGAGACGTTGCCGATAGACCGCCTGGTAGAATTGAGTATCATCGATAATCAAGATCTTCTTGTGGTTCGAGCTTGAAGCGTTGTGCGAATGGGAGAGCCTCTCAATGTACCCCTTCAGAGAGTCTAGATCTCCCGGTTTGAGTCCGACGAACCGCACCCCCATCCCCACCCCTTCATGGAGATAAACCACTTTGGCTTTCGCCTCGATTTCATGCTTTTCGAGGAAAAAACGGAGCGTGATCGTCGCGTTTCTCTCGAATTTTTCATGCGTCGTGATATACATCCCTTCGGTGCTAAGATCAATCGCCTGGCCGGAGGCAGTGCCGTTGATCTCGACCTCCTGGACCACCAGGACGCGCTCCTTCCTTCTCTTTTTTTCACTGTTTTCCGTTGTCATTCGATGACCGTCAATAAGGAGTGTCATTGGTAAAGGTACCACGTGACCGGAAAATGTCAAACAGTCTGTTTGACATTCTTTTGAGTTTTCAATACTATCAGGAGGTTCCAACGGCGGGACCGTCTGTACTGACGAAAATCATCCATATTTTCACTAATAAATTGCACCGATCGAGAATAGGAGAGACAAAGGAAGGGGTAATGCTTCAAATTTCAAAAAACATCATCGATGAAATGATCACCCATGCGCAGGCGGAGGCGCCGAACGAGTGCTGCGGTCTACTGTCTGGGAAAGAAAATGTGGTGAGTGAAATTTACAAGATCGGCAACCTGCAGTCGGATGATCCGGCCGTCGCCGATCTGAAGGTCCCGCCGGACCGCCGATTCCGATATGTGATGGATCCCAAGGAACAACTCCGGGCCTTCAAGACGATGCGAACGAGCGGGACCGAGCTCCTTGCGATCTACCACTCGCATCCACATTCTCCTGCCTACCCTTCGGCCACCGATGTCCGCCTGGCCTTCTATTCTGATACATACTATCTGATCATTTCCTTGGAAAAGGAGAAGCCGGAAATTCGCACGTTCCGGATTATCGATCAGAAGATTACAGAAGCGACGATCTCGGTCTTACCCTAAACGTTTCCGAAGCGTGGCGAGAAGTCCTCCTTTGGGAATCCGATCCACTCCCAACAAAACCCCGTTCTCCTCGGTGGCGACCCAGATGGAGCCGTCTGAAAGCGGGAGGAGTTGATTGACCTGCTTCTCGAAGCGCTCCCCCTGATAAAGCCGGGCGGGATGCCACTCGGCCCCCCCGTCATTGCTCCAGAAAAGGCCCCGCTCCGTGCCGATGTAGACAATCTCCCGGTTTTTCGGATCGACCGACAGAGCGGTTATCCTCACCTCATTCGGAAGAGCCCCCTTCATCTCTCTCCACTCGCCATTAAGATCGCCTTCCCATATTTTTTGTTCATTGGCCGCCAGGAAATGCCCCTCGTCTCTCCAAGCGATGTAGCGAAACGGGGCGCCTTCCTTGGAAACAACTTTTTTCCAACCCTCATTCGATTTTGACCAGAGAGTGTTCTCCATCATTGCGAGAACCATCTCCCCTTTCACCGCCAGCGCCAAGATCGCGCCCGATTCGACCGCCTCCACCTTCTCCCAGCCCTTTCCGTGATCGGAGGAATAAAAGAGACCCGCCTCCGTCCCGGCGTAGATCCGCTCCGTTCCGTCCACCGCAATGGAGAGCACGCGGGCCGGGAGAGAACCCTCCGCGGCCGCCCATGTGCCCCGACCATGCTGCCTTCTGGAAATTCCATCTTCAGTGATGATATAGAGGAACGTCTTACCGCGGGCCATTCCGCGGACAGAGAGATTGACCAGTCCCACATTCTCCCCGATCCAATTCCCTCCCTGACCGGTGATGACCCCTTTTCCATCGGTACCGACGGTGATCTCTCCCTCTGCATAATCGAGGGTCCGGACGGGAGCGATCAGCAATCCCTGATGCAGCGCCTCCCAGGGGGATCGAATTCTCCCCCGAAAGAGCCCTCCGCCGGTCCCGGCATAGAGATCGCCCCGCTCGCCGGCGACGAACGAGTGGATCTGAATATCGGTCATCTCCGTCCCTGCCTCGAGCGGAAGCCAACGCGCCCCGTCATCTTCGCTGTAGAAAACCCCCTCGCCGGTCCCGGCATAGAGGATCCCGCGGCCGTCCACACTCAGCGAGCGGATAGAAATATTGGGAAGACCTGCATTGGCCCGTTGCCAACGGACCCCGCCGTCCCGGCTTCGAAAAATACCGGCTCCCAATGTGCCTGCATAAAGCGCCTCATCTTTTCCCAAAACCAAGGCTCGAATGACCTGCTCTTCAATCCCTTGAAAATCGAACGCGCGGATGATCTGCGTCCATTGCGAATCCCGGGGGCGCCGTTTATAAATTCCTTTACCTTGCGTCCCCGCATAAAGGGTTCCGTCTTTCGTCGCAACGATACTCCGGACCAAGACCGATCCGATCCCGTCATTAAAAGGCTCCCAATGCACTCCCTCGTCCTTACTGACGTAGACCCCCTGTCCCGTCCCCGCATAGACCACCCCTCCGGGAAGGGAGACCATCGATTCCACGCTGGTATTCTCCAATCCCCGATTGATCGAGACCCAGTGCCGTCCATCATCGCGGCTTTTGAAGAGACCGGCCCGAATCGTCCCGGCATAGAGGGTTCCCCCATCCACGCGCATTAGATTGACGATGAATTTATCCCCCAGGCCGAGATTGGAAGGAGCCCAATGCTTTCCGCCATCCTCACTTCGGAAAAGACCTTCCCCGTAGGTTCCGACGAAGAGGGTCTCTCCGGAGCCCGCCGCAATCGTCTGGATCACTCCCACGCCGTAGGGACCGTCGGTCGGGTAAAGGGTGACCCCCTCCATCGGGGGGCGGTAATCGGCCTTTCTTTGGATAATCGATGCGAAGGGAATCGTGGAGGCCTGCGGTTTGTTGGAGAGATAAAAAAACCGGCGACGGCCACCATGCCGAGGATCAGGAAAAACGCCTTCGGGCGGCTCATGGCGACATCTCCCCCGGTTCTTCCTTGCGAAGTGAGATCTTGGTTCCGAAAATCCGAACGATGATGATCCCAACCTCGTAAAGGACAATCAGCGGGATCGCCATGATGCACTGGTTAAAGATATCGGGGGTCGGCGTGAGAATCGCCGCGATCAGAAATGCCAAGAGAACGGCGTACTTCCGATTTTGTCTGAAAAAGGCGGGGGTCAACAGCCCCATCCTCGATAAGAAGAGCATCACCAACGGAAGCTCGAAGACAAGACCGAACCCGAGGAGGAACTTCAGATTAAAATCGATATACATTGAAACGGAGATCTGGGGGGTGATGCCGCTTCGACGTCCGTAGTCGATCAAGAAATCGAGCGCGAACGGCAAGGCGAAGAGATAACAAAAAGCCATCCCGGCGAAAAAGAGCAACGTCGCAAAGATTAGAAACGGGAAGAGATATCCCCGCTCATTCGGAAGAAGGCCGGGCGCGACGAATTGCCAAATCTCATAGAGAATCACCGGGAGCGCCGCCAAAAAACCGACGAAGAGGGAGACCTTTAGGTCGGCCCAAAAAGCTTCGGCGGGGGCGAGGAAGACCAATTCGGCATGAAGGGGGCGCTTCAGGAAAAAAAGAAGGCTGTCCGAAAAATAAAAAGCGGCCCCGAAGGCAAAAGAGATAATTAGGACCGACCGAATCAGTCGGCTCCGAAGCTCTTGAAGATGCCCGGAGATCGGCATCTCCGCCCCCCCCTTTACTACTCCCGGCCGGCTTTTTCACTTTTTTCCAACTCTCCCTTTTCCTCCGCTCCTCTTGCCGACGCACGCGAACACTACAGCGAGGCTTAAAACAGTTTCCCCGATTTTGATCAAGGCAAAACCCTCTGAATGGAAAGATGTGAGATGACGTCTATACACATTATTTGTCACTGATTTCGGGTGAGGCGCTTTCAGGTTTAGCGGCAGGCTTGACCGGTTCTTCTTTATCCCCCCTTCTCGATCTCCGCCCGCACCTCCTCGGTCGCACGGCGAACCTCGCCGAGCCCCCTTCCGATCATCCGCGCGATCTGGGGAAGTTTCTCGGGACCGAGGACGACAAGCGCAATCGCGAGGATCAGCAGCAATTCTGGAAAACCAATCCCAAACAAAGGCCCCTCATTCTAAAAAAATCCAGAGTGTGTTTTTCCGGAGTGCGGAGCCAGTTCCCTCTCGCTCCGCACTCCGAAATCTGTCAGTGTCTTCCAGCCGTCATGTTGGAGAGCCACTTGGCCCCTTTTTCGACATCGGCTTTTCCGGCGATTTTAACCTGCCGGACCATCTCCACCATTTCATCTTTGGCGGCTAATTTCTTCTTCTGGAACTCTTTCTTTTGAACCTCCTCTTGAGGAGTCAAGACCCTTCTTCGCCCCATCCTGTGAAGCGATTGGTCAAGTTCCCCATGCAGTTTCTCGAGGTGACGAAAATGCCAATTTTTTTCGCGGAGCATTTCGATGATCTTTTCTTCTTTCTCCATCGATTCCCCCCTCATGAGGTGACGTGAAATGAATTTATTCTTCTTCTCCCCCTCCGCCGAAGTCGCATTGGAGCAGGAGCGCATCTTCTCTCGGCTCCCGATAGTAGTTTCGCCGAACCCCGACCTGATAAAATCCGAGATTCCGGTAGAGCGTTTGCGCCGGAAGATTGGAGGCGCGTACTTCGAGCGTCGCCATCCGGATTCCCCGCCTTCGGCCGCTCTCCAGGGCGAAGCGAACCAGCCCCTCTCCGATCCCTCGTCTTCTCCAGGCCGGCTCGACCGCCACATTCATCAAGTGAAGCTCATCATAGACAACCCAGAAGAGGACATAACCGACGATCCGACGGTGTTCCTCTTCCCTCGCCACATAGGCGAATGAAAACGGGTTCTCCCACAGCTCGGACTCGAACATTCTTCTTGTCCAGGGAGACGAATAGGCGGCGCGCTCGATCGTTAAGATCGTCTCGACATCTTTCGGAGTCATCCGATCGTAGAGGAGAGGAACCGACGCCGCTCTTTTATTCATTTCCGATTCCATCGCCTCTGCCGGAGAATCATTTTATCCGGCCCCCTGGCTGCTTGATTTCGCGCGGTGGTTCAATTCGGCGGTCGAGGCCCGGAGATAAAACGGCGTCACCTCCTCCGGGGGATGAACTTCCCCTCCTTTCAGGAGCGCGAGGCCCAACTCCGCCACGCCGGCTGCGGAGGGAAATCGGAGCGCCTTCGGAGGGAAAAGGGTTCCCCCCGGTCTGCGCGTGAGGAGAAGCTCACGGTATTTCTCCGCCCCCTCTCCGACGAAGAGAACCGGTCGATCGAGACGGCCGATCGCCTCCAGCATCGCCTCGGGCGAAGTCGCCGCATCGGGATGAAGCCGAACAGGTCTCCCCTCTTGCATATCGAACAACGCCCAATAAACCTCCTGCCGCCGCGCATCGAGCATCGGCGCAATCAACGCATTCGAATAGGGGAAAAGCCAAGCCATCGCCTCCAGCGTCGGGACCGTCACCAGCGGCTTTCGCCCTCCCATCGCAAGCCCCTTCGCCGTGGAGAGACCGACCCGCAGCCCGGTGAACGACCCCGGACCGATCGAAACCGCAATCGCATCGAGATCGGCCACCGCCGTTCCGCTGTCGGTGAGGAGCCGATCGATCGCCAAGAGAAGGCGTTCCGAGTGGCGCACCTCCACATGAAGGCGATACTCCGCAATCAGGCCGGCCTCCTCCATCAGCGCGACCCCCCCTGCCAACGTGGCGGTTTCAATCGATAAGAGCTTCATCCTCTACCCTCTGTCCCATTCCACTATTCCAATGGAACGGTCGGAGAGACCTCCCTGAAACGGAGCGTCACCTTCTCCCCTTCGCTCTCCCCCCGAACTTCGAAGGGAAACTCCTGTCGTCCGACCTTCCGGTAATCGCCGAAGATCAGGCGGCCGCTCCGCTCACCCATCATCGCAAATCGCTCCACCCGCTCTAACCGAAACGCCGTCCGCTCGATCCAGATTTTCTCCTCCAGAACCGCCTTCCCCGGCAGCGCCCTCAAGAGATAAAGGATGAAGCGATCTTCCCCCTTCTCCAGGGCCGGAAGCGACGGCGGCGCCGTGTCGGGGATGGCTCCCCGATTGACCCAGTCGATCAGCGCCAGTGATCCGATCGGGATCGCCGTTCGGACCTCTTCCTCAAATTCCTCCCGGGTCGCCTCGATCGTCCTTTGCTCCGAGGGAAGATGGAGGATCACCCTGGGGCCGGCCAGCCGCAATTCAAAGAGGGTCCCTCCCAAAAGATTAAATCCCCGGATCCGGGTCTCCCCGTTCCGGTGGACCCAGCTCGCCTGAAAGGTATGGCGCCCCTGACGTTCGGAGTCGGCCGTGATCTCCAACAGTCCTTTAAACCCGCTCCACTCCTGACGGCGGAGTTGATAGAGGGTCAGAAGCTCTTCCAAAGAGGCGTCTTTCTTCACCGCCTCATCGACGGGCCGGATCTCTTTTTTTGCGCAACCCGATACGAGCAGCAACATCACCAACGCAAGGCGAAACCAGGAACGGACCAACTTCTTCTCCTAGAAGAACTAGATCAACTCGAGCGCCTCGGCAAGATGCGAGACGCCGATCACTTCCAGTGTGTTCCCGATCTCTCCCTCTTCCCGAAGCAGTTCCTGATTCCGCTTCGGAAGGATGCACCGCTTGAATCCGAGTTTCTCAGCCTCGCGAATCCGGAGGGTCGGCTGCTGGACACCGCGAATCTCTCCTGCCAGACCGACCTCCCCGAAGATCACCGTCGCCGGATCGACCGGGCGTTCCCGGAAGCTGGAAGCGACCGCCGCCGCGATCCCCAAATCGATCGCCGGCTCTTCGACCTGAATCCCGCTGACGACGTTGATGAAAACATCCTGGCCCGCGAGATGAAGCCCCGCCCGCTTTTCCAAAACGGCGAGGAGGAGCGAGACCCGATTCGAGTCGACCCCCAACGCCATCCGGCGCGCCGTGCCGAGATAAGAGGCGCTGACCAGCGCTTGAAGCTCGATCAAGATCGGCCGGGTTCCTTCCTGCGCGGCGACGACGACCGAGCCGGCCGCGTCGCGCGGCCGTTCTGCGAGGAAGAGACCTGAAGGATTATCGACGTCGGCCAGACCCGCCCCTTTCATCTCGAAAACCCCCAGCTCGTTCGTCGACCCGAAGCGATTTTTGATCGCCCGGAGAATTCGATAGGGGTGCCCCTTGTCCCCCTCGAAATAGAGAACCGTATCGACGATGTGCTCGAGGACGCGCGGCCCCGCGATCGATCCTTCTTTAGTGACATGGCCGACAATCAAAACCGCCACGTTGGCGCGCTTGGCGTAAAACATCAGCTGAGAGGCGACCTCTCGGATCTGCGTCACGCTGCCGGGGGCGGAGCTGATCTGGCGGGTATACATCGTCTGGATCGAATCGATGACGATCGCAACCGGTTGGACCGCTTGCGCATGGTGGATGATTTCTTCAAAGGCCGTTTCGGCAAGAATATAAAGGTGATCGGAGGAGATCCGGAGCCGGTCGGCCCGTAATTTCACCTGGGCCGGAGATTCTTCCCCGGAGACATAGAGGACTTTTCCGCGGCCCGCCCCGATTTGATCGAGCGATTGAAGCAGAAGGGTCGATTTTCCGATTCCCGGGTCCCCCCCGATGAGGACCACCGATCCGGCGACGATCCCCCCTCCCAAGACCCGGTCAAATTCGCTCGAACCGGTCTTCGCCCGCATTTCGGAAACGGGGAGAATTTGAGAGATCGGCTTCGGCGCCCAAATCTCCCGGTCGAGCTCTCCCTGGGCCAGCCACCGGGATTCCTGGTTCTTCCCAAGAGCCGGCTCGACCCGCTCCTCGACCAGCGAATTCCAAACGCCGCAGTCGGGGCACTTCCCGAGCCATTTGGGCGATTGGTAGCCGCATTCCTGACAATAAAAGACTGTTTTTATTTTAGCCATTCCTCTTCCTTTTTCTCATGATAATCGATCAATTTTCAAAAAGCAAACGATCAAAAAAGATAAATAACGGGCGGCGTGAGGGATGAGGTCGCCTGACGCCTCACCCCTCACGCGTTCTCTTCCCCCATTGTCATTTCGGCCCTTTTTGGATAAAATGAACAAATTGAAAGGGAAATCAAAATGGCTGAGAAGATTCGAAATTACATCAATGGAAAATGGGTCGATGCGGCGCGCGGGAAGACCTTTGAGAGCCGGAATCCCGCCGATACCCGCGATCTCGTCGGAACGGTCGCCGACTCCGATGCGACCGATGTCGATAAAGCGGTCACCGCCGCCCGTAAGGCATTTCGCGAATGGTCCCTCACACCGGCTCCCCATCGGGGGGAGATCCTCTACCGGGCGGCCGAGCTTCTGGTCAAGCGGAAAAAGGAGCTCGGAGAGCTGGTCTGCCGGGAGATGGGCAAGGTGATGCCGGAGGCGATGGGAGACGTTCAAGAGGCGATCGACATGACCTACTATATGGCCGGCGAGGGGAGACGCCTCTCCGGTGAGACGGTCCCCTCGGAGCTTCCGAATAAAGACGCGAAATCGGTTCGGGTCCCGATCGGTGTGGTCGCTCAGATTACCCCCTGGAATTTCCCGATCGCCATCCCCTCCTGGAAAATGACTCCCGCCCTCATCACTGGGAATACGGTCGTCTTTAAACCGGCCGAGGAAACCCCGGTTTGCGCCACCCGATTTGTCGAGATCCTGATCGAAGCGGGTCTCCCGCCGGGGGTGCTGAACATGATTCACGGGTTCGGAGAGACCGCCGGCGAGCCGATGGTTCGCCATCCGGAGGTCGATGTGGTCTCGTTCACCGGCTCGAATCCGGTCGGCGAGCGGCTGGCCGGCATTTGCGGCAGCCTGCACAAGCACTTCACGATGGAGACCGGCGGAAAAAATCCGATCATCGTCATGGACGATGCCAACCTCGAGCTTGCGATCGAAGGAGCGATCTGGGAGGATTCGGAACCAGCGGGCAGCGCTGCACCGCCGCCAGCCGGCTGATCGTTCATGAAGCGGTTCACGATCGCTTTGTAAAGATGTTTTCCGAACGGGCCGCGCAGCTGAGGGTCGGGCCGGGGTCGGACAAAAAAACGCAGATCGGTCCGGTCATCAGCGAAGCCCAATATCGTAGAATTCTCGATTACATCGAAGTCGGAAAAAAGGAAGGAGCCAAGCTGATCCTGGGTGGGAATGCCCTGAAGAAGGGGAAGCACGCCAACGGCTATTTCATCGAGCCGACGATTTTTACCGACGTTCAGCCGAAGATGCGGATCGCGCAGGAAGAGATCTTCGGCCCGGTCGTCGCCATCCTGCGCGCCCGGAATCTCCAGGAAGCGATCGACGTCGCCAACGATATCCCTTTCGGCCTCTCGGCTGCGATCTACTCACAAGACGTCAACAAAACCGCCGTGGCGGAGCGCGATTTGAATACCGGCTTGGTTTACATCAACGCCTCCACCATCGGCGCCGAAATCCAGCTGCCGTTCGGCGGGACCAAACGGACCGGCCTTGGACCGCGTGACGCCGGCGGACGGGGCGGCGCCCTCGATCTCTACACCCAATGGAAGATCATCTACCGCGACTACAGCGGCCGGCTTCAAAAAGCACAAATCGACAAAGAATAAGGACCATCCGAATGCGGAATGCGGAGAGCGAAGCGCGGAGCAAAAGCCCTTCCGGCTTTTTTTATTCCGCACTCTCTCCTCTGCTAATCGCTCTTCTCTTCACCCTCTCCGGTTGCAAAGGGGAGAATCAGCCCTCGCCTCCCGAGCTTCCGGCCAATGTGATCAACCTTTCCAACACCGAGGCTCTCTCCATCGCGCCGGATAGTGCTGCGTCGGGAGAAACCCTGTATGTCGTCTGGCAGGAACATGTCGGCGGTCAGAACATGGAGGTCTTCCTCTCCCGTTCCGGAGACGGCGGCGCCACCTTCGGCGCACCGGTCAATGTTTCTCAGACCTCCGTCTTCTCGGGCAATCCCCAGGTCGCTGCGTCGGGGAATTTCGTCCATATCGTCTGGGAGGAAACCGTTCCGACCAATGTGGAGGCCAACGAATTCGACATTTTTTATAGGCGCGGCGAAGATGTGAACGGCACCTTCACCTGGTCTCCTCCTTTAAGTGAGACCGGCTTGAGACTTTCGAGTCCGATCCAGAATTGCAGAAACAACACCGACACACCGGGGGACGATCCGTGCCCTTCGCAATTACCGACCGTTGTTGCTTCCGGCGCGAACGTCTTCGTTGCATGGGGGGAATCAACTATTTATCAGTTCGAGATCGATAACTCACTCAATCCTCCCTCCAAAACATTTCGGATCATCAACTCGGAAATTCTACTAAGGAGATCGACAGACGATGGAACCACATTCGATCCAACGATCTTCACCATCTCAGGCCCAAAGGATGACAGCACCCTCTCCCCTTCATTTGCCCCGACCCTGGCCGCAACGGCAGACGAAATCTATATCGCCTGGGAAGACGTGCCGCAGCCTCAGCCTCTACCGGTCGCGCATTCAAAAGTTTTTTTTAGAAAGCTATCCGATCCGCTCGGTTCGTCTTTCAGTCCCCCACTCAGTCAGCAAGCCAGGGTCCTCTCCGGTTTCATCAAAGGATCGAGCCGGCCGAGTCTCGCTGCGGAAGGAAATAATGTCTATCTGATATGGGAGGGCTCTCCTGAGCGGTGTCCCGCGGTCCAAGATAATACCGCGATTGCTGCCTCAACCAGATCGGAAATACTTTTCGTCCGGTCCAGCAATCAGGGAGATCAATTCACGGATCCCAACGATTGCACCCAGAGCAATTTTTCGAACACGGCCGGCAGCTCCAATAGTCCTCGGATCTCTGTCTCGGGATCATCTGTCTATGTCGTTTGGATGGAGAGCACTCCCGACCTTGCAGGGATGGCATTTAGAAAATCAGAGGACGGCGGGGATACGTTCAGCGCTTCTTCCAATATCGAGACGGCAGGCTCCGCAGCGAACCCGAGCATTATCGCCGCCGCGGATGGGACCTTGTTAGCCTCCTGGGAGGATGCGACCCTCGGCAATCTCGAGATTGTCTTTGCTCGAGAATAATCCCCTCAAGAATGCAAAAAGGCTGGGATTTCTCCCAGCCTTTTTATTTCATCCGGACTCATCTTGTAAATAAGCCTTTCGAACGTTCTACTCGTATCCCTCTTCTTCCGTGGGAAATTTGCCCGACTCCACATCCGATTTGTAGCGACGGACCGCCTCGGTAATCGTCGAGGTGAGGTCGGCGTAGCGCCGGACGAACTTGGGATGGAAGCGGGTGAAGAGTCCGAGGAGATCGTGCAGAACAAGGACCTGGCCGTCGCAGTAAGGACCCGCGCCGATTCCGATCGTCGGGATTTTAATCGATTGAGTGATTTTCTTCGCCAGGGAAATCGGAATCCCCTCCAACACTAATGAGAAAGCCCCCGCCGACTCGACCGTCTTGGCGTCTGCGAGGAGTTGCTTGGCCTGAGAGGTCCCTCGTCCTTGAACTTTATATCCCCCCATCCGATGAACTGATTGCGGAGTCAATCCGATGTGCGCCATGACCGGAATATCGTGGCGCGTCAGCACTTCAATCCGATCGGCGACCCGCGCGCCTCCCTCCAGCTTCACCGCCGCGGCGCCCCTTCCTTCAGGAATCGTCCGGCATTTCGGATCGTCTCCTCGATGCTCGCCTGATAGGATAAAAACGGCATGTCGCCGACGACCAAGGCCCGCTTCGCGGCCCGGGAGACCATTCGGGTATGATAAATCATCTGATCCAGCGTCACCGGAAGGGTGCTCTCCTCCCCCTGAACGACGATCCCGACCGTATCCCCGACCAAAAGGATATCGATCCCTGCCTCATCGATCAGCTTGGCGAAGGGGAAATCATAGGCCGTCAGGACGGTGATCTTCTTCCCGTTCTCTTTTTTCTCGCGAATCCGGGGAACCGTGATTTTATCCATTCGCTCCTCCGGCGGCCTTTTTTAACCCGGGACCCTTGGGCAAAAGCCCCGCCCGTTCCAAGATCACCGGGATCTGCTCCTCGGCGCCAATCGCCATCAGATGAATCCCGTCGCATTTCCCTCGGATCGCCTCGATCAGCCCAATTGTAATTTCGATCCCTGCCTCCAGTTCTCCCTCTTTTCCGGCACGCTCCAGCTTTTGGACAAAGCGATCCGGCACGCGGATCCCGAGATGCTCCGTCACATAACGAGCCATCTTGAGGGAGCGGAGGAGGAGAACACCGGCGAGAATGCTGACGTTCGACTTCCGGGCCTGCTCCATAAATCGTTCGAAACGGTCAGGCTGAAAGATCGCTTGAGTTTGAAAAAATCGGGCGCCGGCCTCGATCTTTCTTTTAAATTGAATCAACACTGGCTCCAGCGGCTCCGCTTCAGGAGAGACCGCCGCCCCCGGCAGAAGAGAGGTTGCCCCTTGGATGGGCTTCCCGGTCATCTCTTTCCCCTCATTGAGGCTGCGGATGACCTGAAGGATCTCCACCGATTCGAGATCAAAAACCGCCTTCCCTTCTTTCTGATTCCCCATCATGATATCGTCCCCCGTCAGGCAGAGGACATTTCGGATATCAAGAATGTGTAAGCCCAACAGGTCCGACTGAATGGCGAGCCGATTCCGATCGCGTCCGGTGATCTGGCAGATCGGATCGTGCCCCATATCGAGGAGGACCTTGCTGAGCGCCAGCGGGCTGGCGTGCAGGGTCGCCGCCGGATTATCGTTTACGTTGACCGCATGGACCTTTCCCAAGAGCCGCCGCGCGTGATTGCAGAACTCGACAATGTCGGTCCCCTTCGGCGGCACACACTCCGCCGTTAAAATAAACTCTCCCGATTCCAGCGCGTCTCTGAGCGTCTTCATAAGGCCCTTTGCCTTTCTCCGACCGCGTCTCCCCTCACGCTTTTTCTTTCTTCCACTTCGCAGACTGAAGGGTATTTAAAAGAAGCATGGCGATCGTCATCGGACCGACCCCGCCCGGCACCGGCGTGATCGCCCCGGCCCGCTCCTGGACCGGATCAAAATCGACATCGCCGACGATCCGGCCGTCGGGAAGGCGATTGATCCCGACATCGATCACCACCGCACCTTCTTTCACCATTTCCTTTTTTACAAATTGCGGCTTGCCGATCGCCGCGATCAGGATATCGGCCTGGCGGCAGACTTCGGGCAAATTTTTCGTCTTCGAATGGCAGATCGTCACCGTGGCATGGTGATGAAGCAGGAGCAGCGCCGCCGGTTTTCCGACGATATTGCTTCGTCCAACGACAACCGCATTCGCTCCGGCGATCTCAACTTTAGAAGCAAGGAGAAGCTCGATGATGCCGAGCGGCGTGCAGGGGACGAACCCCTTTTCGTTGGCCACCAATTTCCCGACATTGATATAATGGAACCCGTCGACATCTTTCTCCGGAATCACCGTATCGAGCACCTTGCGCTCGTTGATCTGCTTCGGCAGGGGAAGCTGAACCAAGATGCCGTGAATCTTCGGATCTTGATTAAGGCGCTCTACCAGAGAAAGAACCTCGGCCTCCGTGGTCTCCTCGGGAAGGTGATGCTCTTCCGAATAAATCCCAACCTCTTCACAGGCCTTTCGTTTGTTTCGAACGTAAATTTTCGAAGCGGGATTCTCTCCCACCAAGACCGCCGCCAGGCCGGGCTGGTGCCTCGGACCGAGCTTCTCGACCTCGGTCTTCACCCGGGCGCGGACTTCCTGCGCGATCGCCTTTCCGTCAATTCGTTTCGCCGACACTTTCGTCTCCCTGAATGTGTATCGTTCTTTTTTCTGTCATGATCAGATCAACCGGATGATCGGTCTCTTCAATCGGAAGCCGATTGAGCACCTGAAACTCAAACGCCACCCCGACTTTCCTCCCCCCTTGCCGAAGAAAGAAGCCGATCATAATACCCTCCCCCGAACCCCAGCCGATTCCCCGTCTCATCAAAAGCCACTCCCGGAACGACCCACAGTTCGACCTCCCTCGGATCGACCTTTTTCCGGTATTCGAGCCGCGGTTCGGAAATGCCATAAGGACCGGGCTGCAACTTGGAGGGATGAAGTTCGATCAGCTCCGAAAGGGTCAACGACTTTGTCTCCGGTTGAACGAGAGGGACCACAACCCGCTTCTTCATACGGAGCGCCTCCCGGATCATCTCGTCGGTCTGAACCTCCGCAGCCATGGCCAAATAGAAATGGATCGTCTGCGCCGCGTTGAATTCAGGGGAAGCCAAAAATCGCTTTGCGATCTCCCCGCTTTTAAGCCGACATTCCTCGGAGGAGAGCGCCTTTCTCTGGAGAAGAAAACCGGCCCGAATCTCCTTTTTATCCGTGAAATGGCCCACATCCGCAACCCCTGTCCGTTTTTCAGGTTATCAGGTCGCCGTTTCGATTGTCAAGGAATTTGACCTGCTTGAGGTTCGTTCAGGGATGGGAAAGGCGTCGCAGCTTTCGGGTCTCTCCTGAGCTACCACAGTGGAATATCGACAAGACGATCGCGATTTTCGAAACGGAAATCTCAATTAAGAAACGGGATGGGGTGGAAGGGGGAGGTTCCGAGAAGGATCGGGTCGAGTAAGCCGGCCCTCCAAATTTCCAAGAAAACGACGACGATGTTCGGATCGAACTGGGTCCCCGAGCAACGTTTGATCTCCTCAATGGCGCGCTCGGGATCGAGCTGCTTACGGTAGGGCCGGCTGCTCGTCATCGCATCAAAGGTATCGGCGACGGCCAACAGTCTTCCTTCGATCGGAATTGCCTCTCCGGAGAGCCCCTTCGGGTATCCTTTTCCATCATACCGCTCGTGATGATAGAGGACATACGGAACCAGCGCTTCCAGAAAATCGATCCCGCGGATAATTTGCTCGCCGATCTCCGGATGGGCCTTCATCATCTCAAACTCCTCGACCGTCAGCTTTCCGGGCTTATTGAGAACGGCATCGGGGACGCCGATCTTCCCGACGTCATGGAGATGCCCGGCCAGCTCCAGCACCGCCAATCGTTCCTCCGGCCATTCGAGTTGCTTTGCGGTGAGCTTCGCATATTCGGTCACCCGGTCGGTATGCCCGCCGGTGTAGCGGTCGCGCTTCTCGATCGCCTTGGCGAGCGTGATGGCGGTCGCTCTTTGGCTCTGGATGAGCTGTTCCCTCTGCCGGCGTTCATGAAGATAGCTCTTCCGAAGATCTTCAGCATACCGCAACATCTGTTGGTACGCCGTCTCCAGCTCTCGCGTCTTGAGTTTTTCTCTCTTAAGAAGAATCTTCAGATCTCGGAGAACATAGGCGAGCTGCGTTCCGGAATAACCGAATTCTTCCCGAAGGTATCGCTCCAGATCTCGATCGACGGAAGAAAGCTCCCTCGATTCGCCTGGTCTTTGACTGGGGATGAAGTTCATCATTTTTTTCGGGTTAAGATCTTGCTGACGCAGTCGAGAAGTTCAAGAGGGCTGAACGGTTTGGTGAGGTAGACATTTGCATCGAAGCTCTTTGCTTCGTTCTCCGAAAGCTTCCCCCTACCAGTCAAGATAATGATGGGGATCGCCTTGGTCCGAGATCCGACCGAACCTTTTTGCAAACCTCTTCTCCGCTGATCCCCGGCATCATTAAATCGAGGATCAGCAGGTCCGGTCTTTCCTCTAAGCACTTTGCGACAGTGTCGGGACCGTTTTCGGATTCAATGATGTGGTATTCCTCGCTTTCCAGAGTGCTGTGAATGAGGAGGCGGATCGGGACTTCATCGTCGGCGATTAAGATCTTCTTCATTGGCTGCTCCGGGTGGAAAAAGGATAACACAAAAGGGTTTTTTGTCAACGAAACCGAGCGTGTGATAACAACTTAAGGGTTCACGCGAAGCGGGTGATCTGCTCTGAACTCCGCCTTGACAAGGGATGAAAAAATGATTACGATGAGGATCGCGCGGGAGGTCTACACACGTAGACTTCCGGGGGAAGGAATGGCGGGAACCGCTCTTACAAAACGACAGCAAGCGATCTATCAGTATCTACAACGCTTCCTGGATGAACACGGGTTTCCGCCGACCCTCCGTGAAATCGCGCGGCATTTCAGGCTGGCCGGACCGATGGGGGTCAAGAGACATCTCGACACCCTCGTCCGGAAAGGGGTTATTCAACGTCTCCCCGGACAACCGCGAGCGATCCGTATTAAAACCCCTCCCCTTCGGCAGGGCCGCCTTCTTCCGATTCTCGGCGAAGTCCATGCCGGGCTTCCCCTTCTCTCCGAAGAAAACATGGAGGGAGAGCTCTTGCTCGACTCGATGATCGCCGCCCGGGAATCGGCCTTCGTCCTTCGGGTGAAGGGGGAGAGCATGATCGACGCCCACATCGTCGACGGAGATTACGTGGTGGTGCAAAAAGAGCAAACCGTGGAAAATGGGGAGATGGCGGTGGTGCTTGTCGACGGAGAGGCGACGCTCAAGTATTTTACGAAGAGAAAGAAAGAAATCATTTTATCTCCCGCCCATCCCGAGATGAAACCGATCGGCGTTCGACAGGATCAATCGGTTCAGGTTTTGGGAAGAGTGGTCGCCGTATTAAGGATGGTGGATGCAGGCAGTAAAAGAAAAAAGAACAGGTGAGTCCTCATTTCAGGATTATCTAAAACGATTCTCTCTCCGCTACAAGGGAACATCGAAAACAAAAAAGGCCCCTTCCGACTACCTGATCGAAAGCCCGTTCGGGAAGCTCTTTGCAGTGGTCCTCGAATACGATGCCTCCACGGAAATCCGGGAAAAACTGAAAGAGGCTCAAAAACGGTCGAAACAGTTCAAGAAGGAGAAAACCCCTTTTATGCCGGTCCTCCACAAGGGGGGCCTGCCCGGTCTGGAACACCGCTACCTTCAGGAAGCCCTTCAGGAGGGACACTTTCCGGAGCTGAGCGCAATCGCTCTGCTGGAGGGAAGGCCGGGTCAAGAACACCTCCGGATTTTTCACAACCGTTTCGCAAACCATCTCCTCGATCGGCGCATCTTCGATCACGATAAGGACAAGAATCTCTTTCTGGCAAAAATCTTTCCGAATCATTTTTTCTGGATTGTCGAAGACGCGATCTGACGCAGCGTTCGGTTATCAACTGAACCTTTAAACGCTTCGAGATGATCGCTTTTCTTGCCTTCGCTTCAACAGAAGCGTCCAGCTCCCCTCTTGAACCGTTTCATTACGTTGATTGAGAACCGCCGCCTCCAGGGTCAGGATGCCCCGATCGGGCTGTCGGCTCGCTCTCTTCTCCTTCACGACGACATCGGTATGCACGGCATCACCGATCCGGACCGGCGCGATGAACTTCCACTCCAAGCCGAGAAAGGCGATGACGCTCTCTTCCAAAAGACCGAGCCGTACCCAGAGACCCGATGCGATCGAAAGCCCCAGCAACCCATGCGCAATCCGCCCGCCGAAGGGGCTCTTCTTCGCATAGGCTTCGTCGAGGTGGAGCCGGTGGTGATCTCCCGAGAGATCCGCGAACTGAACAATATCGTTCTCGGTGATTGTTCGCGTCTCGGTGGCAAACCTCTCCCCCACTTCAAAATCATCGAAGAACCGGCGGGTCATTTTTCTCCCCGTTGTAGATAGGTTTCTCTCAGTTTTCCCTTCTGAATTTTTCCGGTTGCCGTCTTTGGAAAAGCGTCCATGAAGATCACCTCCTTGGGACATTTAAATCGGGCCAGGTGTTCCCGGCAATAAGCGATGATCGTTTCGGCGGTTGATGAGGCATCCGGTTTCGGGATGATGAAGGCGGCCACCTCTTCCCCCCACACCGGATCAGGCAGCCCGACCACCGCCGCCTCCAAGACATCCGGGTGCCGATAAAGCCGCTCCTCGATCTCTTTCGGATAGATATTCTCCCCTCCCCGGATGATCATCTCCTTCTTCCGGCCGACGATGAAGAAAAAACCCTCTTTGTCACGATAGCCGAGATCGCCGGTGTGGAGCCGGCCGCCGCGCAGCGCTTCTTCGGTCGCCGCAGGATTTTTGAAATAACCGGCCATGACATTCTCGCCTCGGACAACAATCTCGCCGACCTCCCCCACCGGCGCCTCCTCGTCACGGTCATTCATGACTGTCATCTCCTGGTCCGGAAGGGGAAGGCCGATCGAGCCGATCTTTCGCAGGCCCCCCAAGGGATTGACCGAGGAGACGCAGGTTCCTTCCGACAGTCCATACCCCTCCAGAATGAACGCATGGAATTTCTCCTCGAATTTTTCAAAGAGCTCCACCGGCATCGGCGCCGCCCCGCAAATACAGAAACGAAGCGATGAGAGGTCATGCGCTTTCGTCTCCTCGGCGTCGAGGAGAATCGCGTAGATCGTCGGGACACCGGAGAAGGCGGTTGCGCGAAATCGCTCCAGGGTGATGAAGAAATCTTTCGGCGAGAATCTTTCCATCAGGACCATGCTCCCCCCGATGAAAAGAGGACCCAACGTCGTCACGACCTGGCCGTTGACATGGAAGAGGGGGAGGATGCAGAGGAGGCGGTCCTGCTCGGTCATCTGCGTCGGCTGAACGAACTGCGCCACGTTGGAGAGATAATTCCGATGGGTCAGGATCACCCCCTTTGGCGATCCGGTCGTCCCGGAGGTGTAAATCAGCGCCGCCGGATCGTTCGGTCGGAGATCGATCTGCAACGGCGAGCCGCCGGCCACATAAAGAGAGGAGAAGACTCTTCCCTCGCCTGCCCGCTCACCGACCAGAAAAACCTGCTCCAACATCGGCAGCCCGGACCGCTTCGGCGCGATGACGGAATAAAGCGTGGGGGTAGTGATCAAGACGCGGCTTTCGGAGTTCTGAAGAATATAGGCCGCCTCTTCACCCTTCAATTGCGTGTTGATCGGCACCGCCACCGCCCCGAGCTTCAACGTCCCGAAAAAGGCGAAGAGAAATTCCGGCATGTTTGGAAGGAAGAGGGCGACCTTCTCCCCCGGCCGGATTTTGAACCGGGCGAGATTCTCGGCGATCCGCTCGGTCCGCTCATCGAGCTGGCGGTAAGTGACCTCCTGCTCTTTGAAGAAAAGAAAGACTTTATTGGAAAAGCGCTCCGCCTGCCGGCGGAGAAGGGCGGGGATGGAGCGAAGCGGATCGGGAATGGCCATCATTCAGCCGGTCGATGGTTTAGGTGGACCTGGTTTGATCCTGGCGCGAGTCTAACACAGGAGACCGGCCCCGGCAAGCTGGTCTCCGCTGCAACGTTTCTAGGAAGGGACGGGGTGTTGGCGAGGCAGGGCTTGACGTCACGATTTATTCCGAAGAACCCGTTGGATCTTTGCAAAGAGGCAGGGTTGTTTTTCGGCGGTCAGGAGAGCGAGAAACTGCAATCCGTAGGAATGGCTGCCGTCGCCCCGATGCGCCGCCATGACTCTTCCGGCCGCCTTCTCTTCAAACGGTTTTCCTTCTTCCTCTCCGAGAATCCGAAGGGTGAGCAGTTTCCCGAGATCAAACCGCTCCTTCGTATGAAAGAGAAGACCGGAGAGGCTGATGTTGCTGATTGTGATTTCGATCGGCCGCGGCCCGAAAACGACGCTTCCCCTTCCCGGAGAAGGCGATGCGGGGCTGCTTTCGTTGATCCAGAGAAGGGGCGTCCGGCCCTTCCATTCCGATAAAAAAATTGGGCATCCTCTCCTCCGATGGATCGGTTCAGCGGAACATCACTCTCTGACTGCGGAGCGTTTGCTGGCTTGAAGATAGCGGTAGAGCGAGGGCTGGTTCTCCAAGGTGAGGACCTCGTCGAATTGTACGCCGTAAGAGTAGCCGACGCCCCCCCGATTCACCGCTACGATTTTTCCCGTCACCACTTCTCGGAAGGACTCTTTTCGGAACCGTCCCTCGATTTGAAGCGCGACCGTCTTTCCGAAATCCAACCACTTGCGGGAATGAAAAAGAAGACCGGAAAGGCTCATGTTGGTAATCATCACCTTGACGAAGGGAAGCTCTGAGAGGAGCGTCGCTTTGCTGACCACCGGAAGCCGGGGATGTTTCCGTTTATCGTCTCGATTCTCAAGGGCCAAAATAAAACTATCCATCTCCTTCTCCTTCACTTCTGAATAGGTCCGTTACCGGCGCAGGGACCTAATGAGAAGATAGCAGAAGATGATGCGCTGTCAAGCGATCCACCCCTTCCAACACCGGTCCAGCCTTGTGGCGGAATCCTCCAAAAAGATAAAATAGATCTAGATCCCTACTCCCTGCCCGGGTCCGACGGAGGCACCTTTCCATGAAAAGAAACGACGCATTGGATGCATTGCGGGGACTTTTTCTTGTCGTGATGACCCTCAATCACGACGGCGGCCCGCTTCGCCGGTTCACGCATGAGCCGTTCGGTTTCGTCTCGGCGGCCGAAGGTTTTTTTCTTTTATCGGGCCTGGCGACCGGACTGGCCTATACAGCCCCCTCCTTTTCGTCGATTGCGCAACGTGCCTTCCACAACGCCCGGCGCATTTATCTTTATCATCTCCTCTCGTTTCTTTTCGTTTTCGCGCTGGTCTTGCTCTTCCCCCTGGCGGCGGCGGAGAGCCGGTGGACCGATCGCCTCCTGATCATCCGCGAGGAACCGCTCTCAGTCCTTCTTCTCGGCGCGGCGACACTTTACCGGCCGCATTTTTTTGATATCCTTCCGATGTACACCCTTCTGGTGCTGTTTGTCCCTTTTTTGATCCGGCGCTATCAAAACGGAAGAGGCGCGGCGGTCTTGTTGTTCAGTCTCTCCTTCTGGGGACTTTCTCAAACCGGCCTGAAAGAAATTTTCAAGGCGCCGTCTCTGCCCCTCACCCAATCGGAGCTCGGCTACTTCGACCTCTTCGCCTGGCAATTTCCCTTTGTTCTCGGAACCTGGTTGGGATTCAACGGCAGAGAGGGTTCCACCCCGCGTCTTTTTTACCATCCCTGTTTTATTGCGATTGCACTCACGATCGGCTTTTTCCTCTTCCTGGTTCGCCATCAACTTGTGCTGCTCGACGCCGTTTTTCCCTTCTCGATTCAACACGCAACCGAAAAGAGCCATCTCGGCTGGCTCCGATTAATCAACGTCCTTCTCATCACCTACTTAACCGCCCGGCTTGTTCAAGCCTATCCGCACCTTTTTCGGTGGCGTTGGTTTGCCTTTTTGGGAGCGCATTCATTGCCGGTGTTTACTTATCACCTCCTGATGCTTTATCTACTCGAATTCTTCGTCCGAAAACCGATCGCCTCATATGGAACCGGTCCGGCCTTGCTCCTTTCCATGTTATTTATCCTCAGCTTAAACCTTCCGGCATGGGTCCATTCGCGCTACAAGGAACGGAAGACAAAAACCCGCAACCAGCCCGCCCTCACCTTATCGACTTGAAGAAAAAGGGATCGGGAATCCGGCTACACCGGCACGAAATAAAAATCGGCCATCTCCCCTTTGCGCTCCGGGCGGAAGAGGGCGCGGACACGGATGCCGGGGCGGGCTTGGGTCACGTCATCGAGGATGATGTTTTGAAGGAGGAGGGTGTCGGCGCCGTCCACCCGGATGTAGGCGCAGACGAAGGGGGTCTTGGAGAAGAAGCGGGAGGTTGCATAGTAGACGGTGGTGCAGGTAATCACGGTCCCCTCGTTTCCAAGCGGTACCCACTTCGTTGGAAGGTAACATTGGGAGCAGTTGATGCGCGGGGGAAGATAGGTTTTTTTGCAGCGGGCGCAGCGGCTGCCGAGGAGCTTCGCTTCTTCTTTGATCGCCCGGAAAAAGGGGAGATCCCGCCGTAGCTGTAGCGGTAGTTCATCTCGATCCGGTCGGGAATTTCCAAGGGGACAAAGTCCGGTTTGGCCTCTTTTTTCTTTCGAGGCATGATCATCCCTCCACGATAAATGCAAAGGTCCACGAAGTCGCCGGTCCACCTATTCCCTGAACCAAGCCTCGCTTCGCCCCTTTGACCTGACGTTTCCCCGCCCGGCAGGTCACCTGCAGCGCCGCCTCTCCGACCTGCATCACGCCGGTCGCGCCGACCGCATGACCACAGCCGATCAACCCGCCGCTCGGATTCACCGGCAGATCCCCTTCCATCTCGGTCACCCCGTCGTCGATCAGCCGGCCTCCCTCCCCCGGTTTACAGAAACCGAAGGCTTCATAAGAAAGAATCTCGGCGGAGGTGAAGGCATCGTGCAGCTCGGCGAAGTCGAGCTCTTTCCTTGGGTTTCTTGATCTTGGCCATCCGGTAAACCGCTTTCCCTGCCGCGATCGACGAGCCGAACTCGGCGTAGTCGGGCCGGTTCCCGGTGAAGGCCATGTCGGTCGAAGCGCCGACCCCGGTGATCCAGGCGACCGGCCGCTTCGCCTTTTTCGCAATTTTCTCCGAGACGAGAACCAGTGCCGAGGCCCCTTCCGAGTAGAGGCAGTTGTCGTAGAATTTGAACGGGTGGCAGATCTTTTTCGACCGGAGGACATCTTCGACGGTGATCCGCTCCGGACGCTGAGCAAAAGGATTGTTGAGGGCGTTTTTATGATTTTTGACGGAGACCTTCGCCATCTGCAGTTCGGTCGGGCTGCCGTATTTTTCCATGTGGGCGACGGTCGGGAGCGCGTAGGAGGCGGCGGGGGTCAACCCCAGCGGCGCCTCAAAAGTCATGTCTGCGGAGTAGATGATCCCCTTCAGCACCTCGGGAGTACTGCTTTTTAATTCGGGGTTGAAGGCGTCGGAGCACTTCTCGACGCCGAGAACGAGGACGATATCATAAAGGCCGGAGGCGATCTGCGCGAAGCCGGTGTGGACGGCGGCCCCGCCGGTCGCTCCGCCGGTGGTGACCCGGAGCGACGGTTTGAGGCCGAGGCCGAGATAGTCATGGACGTAGACATCGGGCATGAACTGCCGCTGGAAAAGATCGTTGTAGATCCCGTAAACGGCCGATTCGATCTGATCGTGGGAGAGATCGGCATCTTTTAAGGCGGCCTTAGCGGCGTCGAACGCCAGCTCATAATAGCTCTTGTCGATCCAGCGGGCTCGAAAGGGGGTGGTCCCGTAACCGAGAATTGCGACGCGACGCGCCACAGATCCTCCTTATTTGATCGGAGCGAAGATGTCGGTCGCGGGGGAGAGGAAAGTCACCAGATGGAAAATATAGTACCCGGCGATCGCCAATCCGATCACCAGGATACTGAATTTAAGTACGTCTTTCATTTACACCTCAGTTGATTGAAGCCCTTCGCGGGGATGATTCGCTTTTGAACCTCGGAGGGAAAGCGGCCTCCATCCGGGGAAAAAGCATCGCCTTAATGTAGCGGAAGAGAGGGGAAGTGTCAATGGAAGAGGAAGGCCCGTTAAGGCGCCCGTTGCATCCGCTTTCGAACCCGTTCAATATCCAGGCGCTTAAGAAAACCGGGGTTGCGAAACCAGACGGTGTTGAAGCGAAAGTCGAACATCTCGTGGATCGCATCATCGGCGGTCCAGTTCTCGAAGAGCATCCGGTAGGCGGCGATGCTGTACCCGGTTCGATCTTTCCCCTCGGCGCAGTGAACGAAGACCGGCGCGCTGTCGGGATCTTTCAGAATTCTCTCAAGCTGCGTCAAGAACAGGACCAGCTCCGCCTCTTCGGGGTCCCAGGCATCCATCGGGATACGCAGGTACTTCAGCTTTGTCCCTTCCAACAGCGGAAGATCGTCGTGGTGCTCCCGAAGGCTGATGATCGTCTTCACTCCCTCGGTTTCCAGGTTGCGGAATCCTTCTTCCGTCGGCTGCGCCCCTCGCCAGAGGAGGACAGAGACCTTCGAAAAGTTGGGAACCCCGGCGATACAACTGTCGCACGGCGCCGGCCAGTTCCGTGTCGGCGGGATGCTCGGGCGTGTCGCGCAACCTGCAACGAGAATCGCGATCGCGCCGCATAGGAGTAGAAGCGTTGCGGGGACCCGGGGGGATCTCATCAGCTTCTTTCCTGAAGATTTCCTTCCATTCACCCCTTGAGGGCCCTCCAATGTTGATGTGTGTCGGCGCGATGCCGGAAGCGGACCACCTCTCCCTGATCGTCAAAATGCCAAATGTGCACCTCGTCTTCTTCGAGAACCTTCCGGCCGGTCGCCTTAACGGTCGCTTCGAAGTCAATCAGCGCAACCACGATCTTTCCGTTTTCGAGGAATGTCTTCGGTTGGAATTTTGAAATCTCCACCGCTGCCAACGCTTCGAAAAACTTCACCACCTCCGCACGGCCCTGTCTTGGCTGAAGCCAAGGGACGTCGGTCGAATTGACACCGTACTCCCACTGGACGCGCTCCGCCAACTTGTTGAGAATCGCCGGCACATCCCCGCGCCCAAAGGCGGCATACATTTCCTGGACCCGTTTTATATTTGACATAAAGATCTCCTGACGGTATCGGAAACGCCGGCCGCATCCTCTGCGACCGGCGTTGCTCGGTCTTCTCGGTCAATATCCGGTTACCCTCACCTTCTTAACTTTATTCAAGCATTTCGACGTGGATCAGCCGGAGCTTCTCTTCATCAAAGAGTCGCTGTGCTTCTAAGTTAAAAGAGTCGAGATCGCTCCGGAAGACCCAGCGGTTCGCCCAATCGCCGGAGCGGGAAATCCCCACCCACCGCCGCTGGCTTCCCTCGACGTAGGTCGTTACATGCACCAGCCGCTTCCCCTCGTTGTCGAAGAGGTCTTGCGACTTCGTCCGGAAGCTGCCGAAGTCGGGACTGATCCACCAGCGGTTCGCCCAGTCGCCGGAGCGGGAGATGCCGAACCATTTCCGCTTTCCTCCCTCTAGATAGGTCGTAACATAAATCAGGCGAAGACCGTTGTCGTCGAAGAGCTTCTGCGACTCGGCCGCAAAGCTTGCAAGGTCCGGCTTCACGATCAGCCGGCTCGCCCAGTTTCCCCCTTGCGCGATCCCAATCCATTTCCGCTTCCCCCCTTCGACATAGCTTGACGCCTGGATCAGGCGCAGACCGTCTTTATCGAAAAACTCCTGGGCCTTTTTCAGGAACGATGTGAGGTCGGGGCTGACCCACCACCGGTTGGCCCAGGTCCCGGCGCGCGAGATGCCGGCCCACCGCCGGACGCCGTTCTCGACGAAGGTTGCAATCCTGATGAGACGCCGCCCCTGTTTGTCGAAGAGATCTTGCGCCGTTTTCTCGAAGCTCCCCAGATCGGGGCTGATCCAATAAGAATTCGCCCAGGTGCCCTGCATCGAGATTCCCACCGTCGGCACCGGATATCCCGGATAAGTGGACGCGGGCCAGATGGCGACGGTGTCCTTGGAGATGCCGTGATGCTGGAGCCGGAACCAAGGGCCTTTCGCCCCCGGCGGGCTCAATTTGCTCCGATCGACCACCCAGCCGCTCCGGAACGGAAGCGGGCGGAGCGCTCCCGACGTGGAGCTCTTCACGCACTCGATGTGGGTGTGCGGATTGGTGGAATTCCCCGAGTTGCCAACCCGACCGACCATCTGCCCTTCGCTCACCGGCGCTCCCTTCTTCATCAGCTCCGCCGGGATCGTTCCCTTTCGCAGGTGGGCGTATTTGACGAACTCCGTCCCGTGTTTGATCCACACATGATTTCCTGAGCCGGGCGACGGGGTCGGATCGGGAAACTCGCCGAGGACCGTGTTGTCGTCCATGCCGTCGGACCAGCTCTCGACCACACCGTCGGCCACGGCGCGCAGCGGCTTGTTGTAGATCCGATAGTCTTCATTCTTTTTGTCCGAGCCCCCCGGGAGAAGGCTCGACCATTTCTTCGCCTTGGAATCCCAGCCGACCACACCGATGTCGTGCGCGAAGATCTGCGGCCCCTTCGCCCCGCCGTTCGCCCAATGAACCGCCGAGGTCGAATAATACTCGTCGGTCCGAAGCTCTCCCGCCGCATAGGGAAACCGGTAGGCCCCCTCAGGCGTCGGGCTTTTATGGGCGGCGAGCCCCATCGTCACGGTCGCCGGATCGGTAAAATCTTTGCAGCTCACAGAGACCTTCACCTGCGTCGGCGCCGGCGTGTTCAGGTAGACGGAGTTGTTGACGAAATTATCGACATCCGGATCGAGGTCGAGATCGACCCGGCCGTTCGACCAATAGGCGCTCGCGCCGGCGGCGAGGTCGAGGTTGCCGTCCAGATTGACCCCTTGCATGTTCACGGCGGCATGGGAGGAGCCGGGGAACGAGAACTGGATCTTGTTCACTTTCGCCGTTTTGGTCCCCTTGTTTTTGATCAGCAGGCGGAGAACAATCTTCACCATTGTTTTTCCGGTCGCGGTCGTCGCCGCGAGGGGGAGGTAGACCGCTTTTCCAGATTCGACAGGTTCCACTTTGATCTCGAGGTTCGGGGCGCTCATGATGGTCTCCTTGTGATGGCGGATGGACAAGACATCGCGTCGCCGCGAAACGATGTCCCTCAATACGCTGCGTTGATGCGGCTTCAGCGTGGATCAGGTTATTGACAATGAATGCCGCGCGATTCTATTTTTTCCCAGTCTCAGCCGGCTTTTGCTTGAGCGCCGCTTTGCACGCCGCCTTGAGCGCCTCTTTTTCGGTGCTTCCGGCGCCGGTTGCATCGATCACCCCCTCGCACGCTTTCTCGCTGCCGGTCTCCAGACCTTTCCGAATGCCCCCTTCGGCTTTCTTGCGCAAATCGTCGGAAATCGGCAGCTCTTTCAGGATCGGCTTGAATATTTCATCCATCAGCACGTCGATCGCCGCTTCGCTCAAGCTTTTATCCTTTCTCGGATATTTGCGGTCGATCTCGTCGATGATCCGTTGATTCTCTTTGATCCGATCCCATATTTTGGTCTCGGCCGGATCGCGGTATGGGATTCTCCGCTGGTTCGGGTCGTAACCGGGCGGCAGCTTCGGCGGAAAGGTGACGGTGGGCTTTTCGAACGTGGGCCGCTCGAGGGGCTTGAGAGTATAATCGATGCCGAATGAGATATTGCTTTTCTGCACCCGGAAGAAGACGTTCACCCGCCGGTTGCGCGGCTCGGGCTGCTCATTCTTGGTCGGCACCACCGGTTCGCTCTCTCCTTTGCTCTCGGTGCTGAGCAGGCCGGCGGGAACCCCTTCGCCCTCCAGAAAGGCTTTCACCGCATCGGCCCGATCCTGTCCCAGGGTGAGATTCTTCTCGTCCTTGCCGACCCGGTCGGTGTGGCCGGCGATGTGGACGGTGGAGAGAGGATACGTGCGAATGAAATAGAGAATCTGCCGCGCGGCGTAACGGAGCGCATCCTCGCCCTCTTTTGGAATTTTGGCGCTGCCGGTCGGGAAGCGATCGATGGTCGTCGATCCGAGGGCGCTCGCCAGCAGGGGCGACGCATTCTCCCGCAGATCGGTCGGCCGGAGGGGGGAAGCTGAAAATCGCTCTCCATCGAAGGATCCGGCTGACGTTGAATCGCTCCGCTCCCCCGCCGGTCTGCTGGACGACGTGGGCCAGCTCGTGGGCGAGCAGATGCCGTCCCGCCGCCGTTGCCGGTTCGTAGCGGCCGGCGGCAAAGACGATGTTGCTCCCGGCCGTGTAAGCAAGCGCCTCGATCTGCCGGGCGGAGTCGGACGCCTTGGCATCGGCATGCACCCGCACCCCGCTGAAGTCATGACCGAAACGGGTCTCCATGAATTGGCGGGTGCTCACATCGAGCGGCTGGCCTGAGGAAGAAATGACTTCATCTACAACCGGCGGCGCGGTCATGTTGCCGGCGTCGTGTTCGTGGACCCGCTTCGTCTGCACTTGTCCGCGCCCATCCTGCTTACACCCGGGACACGATGCGCCGCAGGCGCAAGGAGACGCAGACGTCCGCATCACCTGATCGGCGATGTGATCCGCTTCCTGCTCGTAGCGGTCTCCCGGCGTGTTGATTGTAAGCTTACGCTGGATAAACCGTTGGACGGCTTGATTGCCGATGCTGCGTTGCAGGTTTGGGATCAGATCTGAATGATGATTTGATTGAACGAGGCTGGGGGAGATTGATCGATGAGAGGGATTCTGCTTTTTTCTAAAGGTTCGCATCTGCACCGTCCTTACTCGAAACGCGACTGAGAACCCGAACGAGCACCACCCCGAGAAGACCGGCCAGCGCGCCTAAGAAGAGAAGCCAGACCCCTTCCGTCCCTCTGAAATAATGCTGGTAGAGATGGACGTGGGGATTGGCCGCCAAACCCACGCCCAGGGCGGCGCCGGCCGCCAAGCCGAGCGCGGCGCGTTGAAACATATCTTTGCTCAATCGCCCCCCCGAAATTTCTTTGAAGTGTCTGACCGCGATGCCGAGCAGGCCGCCGAGAGATCCGAGGACGACGAACCGCATCGTCCGCTGCCATTCGGGCAGGAGCGCATTGAGATTATAGCCGAGAAGTCCGACCGCAATCCCTCCCGCAAGAACAAGAACTACCTTTTGCGCGTCCATGCTTTGGAGTCTCCGATTGGGTGGATATCTTTATGACGCTGGCTACTCTTTATAGTGTAGTTTTTACTTGGAAGTCAATGCGCGATCACGAAGAAATACTATTTTGATTTTAGTTATGTTTGACATGAGATTAGTTTAAGACTATGGATTTAGGAGAATGGCTTCAAGAAATTTCATTTCAGAAGAGGTCCGCTCTTGAGTCCTCCAGCGTGTATGTTCTTAAGTCGATTCTACAAATCTGACTCCCCCTTTCGCTACTCGCCAGTTTGAAGTCTCTTACTTAACTCAACTATCAAGTTATGATCCATAATTTGAATGAAGTTTTGCTGCACAATTACGTCAAATGCAATATCTCGGCATGTGGTAAGAAGATCATACGGTTCTTCTTCAATGATTGCTATGAAATGAAAAAATATCATAACTGCCAATACATTGGGGTTAATTAAGCTGTGCCAGAAACTCCTATAACTTGTTAAAAAAGAGTTAGAAAGTTGAACTAACTTTGGACGGACTTCCTCTGGAGATTTAACTTTCAAAACCATTTCCTCTATTCCAATTACTTTATCTACGGAGAGGCAAATGATCCCTTTAAGGTTCGAATTGGATTTCATTCTCTTGTAAAATTGATTGCTTGCTTCAATTATATTGTCTTTGATCTTCTTTTGGCTATGGAGTCTCTTGCATTGAATATTAAATTTGGTCCTCTTAAAGATAAAATCAACATCATCAAACCCGATTATTTTAACGCCAGCTCTCTTAAATATGGACGCGCTTTCTAACTCAAACAGAGTATTTCTGCCTTCAATATTACCCTCATGAACATCTTCATCCCATGAATGATACGGACCTTCAAGCATCTTTTTCAGTTTTGCCCTAGGAGAGATATGACTCTTTTGATTTTTGAAAGCGTAGTGTACTTGATTAAATGATGAAGCTTCTGTTAAGGCCGCCCACAGTCTTAGATGTCCATACTGTTTAATTAAGCTGTCAATTTGATTATTATTGTGGTGTTCAACCAGTTCCTTGTTTAACTGTAAGACCTCATCGAATCTTGTACCAGCAGTTTGAATTCCTAAACTGGTGAGCCATTGTTTTGTTTTTTCCAGTTTTTGGAACCGGTCTGTAAAAGTTTCTGTATTAAATTTAAACATCACTTTTATTCATGATGTTAGATGTTGACTGGTAAGAAAGTCCAATCCGATTTACCATAGATTTCAAATGCTCTTTCTTTAAGAGTTGGGAAGAGTGTCAAAGTAGGACTCAAATCAACAATAAATTCGGTATCTGCAAGTCGAAACACAACTAGATATTCTCCTAAATCAGATTTGAATGGTGGCCAAGCTTGGTTCTTATATTCTCCATCACGACTCGACTTAAGCAAAATGGCTCTGGTGCCTTGACCATTTTTCACGAAAAGACGAATGGAGTCAAAGTATTCAGACAGGGCCAGATCTGTCCCGAGATAATAAACCAGAGATGAAAAGGCAATCTTGACGATACCACGTATGAACTTAGGATTCTGCCCGAAAGGCACGGAGAATGATACTGTTGCTAAGTGACCGTCTCGTGTAAATGATGTCCGAATATTCCTCGACGATTTTCCAAACGCGCCAAGCCTGGATCCATCATGCGTTTGGACTGAATAGGCCTCCATATTAATAGAAATCTCTTTTCCATTAGGTCCCATTGTACCAATAACATTCCCTCGATTTCGGATCGCCGGTTGCCGGCCCCTCTTACGGGGCACATCATTCATATAGCCAATGACGTCAAGCTCATCGATTACCGCTTGATCCAAATGAGCCAACTCATTGTTACAAGTTTTGCACACCTCACCAGCACGTAAGACAAACCCGTCAGGGCAACCCAACCCTTCAGGGAAGACATGTTCAAGAGATAAAAGTCCGTCGCTGCGTTTACACCAAATACACTTTGTCATGAGGAAAGTTCATATCGCGCTATAAAGTCGATTTCATCTTTAATCAGTTCCGCAATTACCGGAATCAGTGCGGCGTTCGTATAATCGACTCGATGTTCAACCTGAACATTTGCCGGATCAAGAATCAGTTTGAAGTATTCATCCATGTTTCCATGGGCCACTGGTAGACGATAATCTGACCGTACATGATCAAGAAAGCTACCAACCTTTTTGCCGATGTGATTTGGAAAGTAAGAACGGGTCAATTTATTGTCAGGAAGTACTCGGCTAGGCCTATCTGGGGTTCCACCACGGGCAATGACCTCCTGATCATTTTGACGTCGTACGGATTCCAAAACTTCACGAACACGGTACAGACAAAGAAGGCGATAATGAGGTTTGTTGGAACTTAAACCTTCGCGGAACAAACGAAGCGCAGCTCTGAGGCGAGAGAGTATAGTTATAGTCTGAGCAATGTCCTGTGTGTTTAGCTGTCGGTGTCCATATGGCAGTGTTACGTAACGCCGTTGGTGTTTTCCCCCGAGAGCATGTACCTCGATATGTCGGACGGCAATGGGCACTTTCTTTATGAACGAGAGCGCATCTAGAAGATCAGCCACAATTTGTCCCGTGTAGCGGACAGCGAGTGAAAGGTCGATCTCGGGTGTCTCTACAACAAATCTTTGTACCACACCTTCAGTGCTTTTAATAGAGAGGGCTGCTTCTTTTGTAACGTTGGAACCCCTATCATCAATGTACTTTAAGGTTATAGCGATATTGGCAAATTCAGGTCCAATGATCAAGTGCGAGTACCCTTCCTCTAAAGAGATCAAGGGCAGCTTGTTCTCATGAATTACGAACTCGCTTCCCAATACGTATTCTATTCGAAAGGGTCCCGTTGGTGGGGTCTCATCTCCAGAGGGGGTTAACTCTATAGAGAAGGTATGCCCTTGCAGCAAAGGGTCAACTGAAAAGCGAGCGACTTTCTTACCTTCAATCTCTTCAATCTTGACTGCCTTCTGGACAGAGACTACAAGTTCATCTTTAGGAGTATCGTTAGACATATTAGAAGCATCCTATAGAGTTCTGGCCTCAGATTCTTATCACCACCACTTCATCGGATATTCCTTCCCAGGCCGAAGGCGACTCCAGAACACCGCAACCAGAAAGAGCGCGAGAATGCCGGCGCCGACCGGATTGAGGAGAACCATAAAATCGGCGTGATTGTGAACCATGAACAAGGGGTTTGCGCCGGCGGGGGGTGGATCGTTCGGGTGATGACCATGTAGATCATCGTCAGGACAACGGCGAGGACGGAAACCCAAAGCGCATCGCCGAACAGCTGATAACAAACAATGCCGATGAAGGCCCCGCCGAGATGTCCGCCGAAGAGGGCGCGCGGCTGCGCCGGCTCGGTGTGGCCCAAAGCAAAGAGAAAGACGGTGGTTCCGCCGAGCGAGGCGAGGAGGAAGGGAGACTGCTCATTGGCGACCAGCCAGAGCGTAAGTGCAATGCCGATCGCGGCGCCGACCGCCGATAAACCGAGGTCGATGAGGTGACTCCGACGATCGGGAACAAGGACCTGTACCTGTTCAGACTGTTCCGCTTCGCGGCTCCGATTCCATTGCTTGGCCTGCCCACCCAACATACCATCAACCTCCTAAGAACATGGCCACCTTTATATTCCAGATTTATGACGAAAGTCAATGAAGGATCTCGAAGAGGGATAAAGCCCGGTCGTTTGATGTCATCCTGAACGAAGTGAAGGATCTCTGGATGTCGGGGCTTTTCAATCGGTAGGAGAAATATTAATCGGCCGGGGGCGGCCAGCCCTTCTTCAACTTATCGAGCGCGATCTGCGCCGCCCGTTGCTCCGCCTCCTTCTTGCTCCGGCCGGTGGCGGTGGCGTAGGGGGTGTTCTGAATCCGGATCTCCACTTCGAAGAGCTTTTGATGGTCGGGACCGGTTTCGCGGATGACCTGATAGAAGGGGAGCGATTCGAATTCTTTCTGGCAACGCTCTTGAAGCTCGGTCTTGTAGTCGGCCGTCATTTCGGGGCGGGTCAGCTCTTGAAGCGCCGGCTCGAATTCCCGCATCACGACCTCCCGCGCCGGAGAGAGGCCGCCGTCAAGATAAACCGCGGCGATCAACGCTTCGAGCGCATCGGCCAAAAGCGAGCTCTTTTCGCGGCCGAGGGTCCGCTCCTCCCCTTTTCCGAGATAGAGATATCGTCCCAGAGCGAGCTCTTTGGCGATCCGAGCGAGCGTTCCCTCGCTGACCACCCGCGACTTCATCTTGGAGAGATCCCCCTCCGGGGCGTTCGGAAAGCGGGCGACGAGCGCTTCGCTGATGATCAAATCGAGAACCGCGTCTCCCAGAAACTCAAACCGCTCGTTGTCCTCGACCGTCTTGTCTTTCGTTTCGTTGATGTACGATTTGTGGGTGACCGCTTGCCGGAGCCGCTCCGTCATCTGGAAGGTATATGCGAGCCGTTGCTGAAGCGCGGAGAGGTCTGAAGGGGACATGGGGAGAGGTTCTCTCAGTGGGGTTCGCCTGCGAGAAAGGGGAGTTTAGTTTTCCTGATACTTTCGGAAAATGATCGTGGCATTCGTTCCGCCGAAGCCGAAGGAGTTGGAGAGGGCCACATTCACATCGGCCTTCCGCGCCTGATGGGGGACGTAGTCGAGATCGCAGAGGGGATCGGGATTGTCGAGGTTGATCGTCGGGGGAAGAATGCCGTCCCGGATGGCAAGAATGCTGAAGACCGCTTCGATCCCGCCGGCAGCGCCGAGAAGATGGCCTGTCATCGATTTGGTGGCGCTGATCGGAATGCGGCCGATTGCCTCGCCGAAGACCGTTTTCATCGCTCTGGTCTCAATGGCGTCGGCCATGGTGGAGGTGGCGTGGGCGTTGATATAGCCGACCTCGCCCGGCTGAATTCCGGCATCTTTCAAGGCGAGCCGCATGCAGCGCGCCGCCCCTTCTCCCTCTTCCGAAGGCGCGGTGATGTGATAGGCATCGGCCGACATGCCGTATCCGACGATCTCGGCATAGATGCGGGCGCCGCGGCGTCGCGCAGACTCTAACTCCTCCAAAACAAGGATGCCGGAGCCTTCTCCCAGGACGAATCCGTCCCGATCTTTGTCGAAGGGGCGGCTCGCCCGCTTGGGATCATCGTTTCGTGTGGAGAGGGCGCGGGAGGAAGAAAAACCTGCGACCGACAGCGGGGTGATCGCCGCTTCGGTTCCGCCGGCGATCATCGCATCGGCATCGCCGCGCTGGATCATTCGAAAGGCGTCCCCGATGCAGTTATTGCCGGTGGCGCAGGCGGTCACCGCACAGGAATTCGGCCCCTTGGCGCCAAACCGGATGGCGAGCTGGCCCGGGGCGAGATTGATGATCGACATCGGAATGAAGAACGGGGTGACTCGCTTGGGGCCTTTTTCGAGAAGGACCTTGTGCCAGGCTTCGATCGCGTTGAGCCCGCCGATGCCCGATCCGACGTAGACGCCGACCCGCTCCGCATTCTCGGGGGTCACCTTCAAGCCGGAATCATCCATCGCCATCTGTCCGCCGGCCATCGCGTAGTGGATGAAGGTGTCCATCTTCTTGATCTCTTTCCCGTCGATATAATCGGCCGGGTTGAAATCATTGACCTGGGCTGCGATTTGGCAGGGATAGTCGGTGGGATCGAATCGGGTAATTCGACCGACACCCGATTCTCCAGAAAGGAGGGCCTTCCATGTTTTCTCCACGCCCACGCCCAGCGGGGTGACTGCCCCCAAACCGGTCACGACAACCCTTCTACTCAGAAACGTACCCCCTTGCTTAAAAAATAAAAACAGGTTGGATCACAAAAGCAGGATCCAATTCGATAAAAGAATCTCAACCGTGACTACACTTTCTCTTTGATGTAGTCGATTGCATTCTGAACGGTGAGGATTTTCTCCGCATCTTCGTCCGGAATTTCAATCCCGAACTCCTCTTCGAACGCCATCACCAGCTCAACGGTATCCAAAGAGTCGGCCCCGAGATCCTCGACGAAGGAGGCTTCCGGAGTCACATCCTCATCTTCCAAACCCAACTGCTCCGAAATGATTTTTTTAACACGCTCTTCGACTGCCAACGCTTTCCTCCTTATAGATTGAGTAAACACTCAATGGTCTTGATTGTCTTACTGGAAAGAGGACCCTCGGGTCCCTTATCCACCCATATACATGCCGCCGTTGACATGAAGTACCTGGCCGGTCATGTAACCTGCGCGATCCGAAGCCAAAAAAACCACCGCGTTCGCGATATCCGAAGGACTTCCCAGACGCGCCAACGGGATCTGCTTCATCAAATTCTCTTTAACCTCTGCGGAAAGGACCGCCGTCATGGCGGTATCGATAAATCCGGGGGCGACCGCGTTTACCGTGATGCCGCGGCTGGCATATTCCCGCGCCACCGTTTTGGTTAAACCGATGACCGCCGCTTTCGATGCCGCGTAATTCGCTTGTCCCGCATTTCCGATGACGCCGACGATGGAGGAGATGTTGATGATTCTTCCCCGACGCTGCTTCGACATCGAAGAGAGAACCGCCTTCATGCAGTGGTACGTTCCCTTGAGGTTGACCGAGAGAACCGCGTCCCAGTCTTCATCTTTCATCCGGAGCAGGAGGGTATCGCGGGTGATGCCGGCATTGTTGACCAGGATATCGATTTTTCCCCACTGCGAAACAACCGAATCGACCATCGCCTTCACTTCTTCGCCGCGGGCGACGTTGGCCTGGACCGCCATCGCTTTTTTCCCCTGGGCGGTCAGTTCGGCGACGGTTTTCTCCGCCGTTTCGCGATTGATGTCGGAGACTACCACACTCGCGCCGCAATCCGCAAGAAGTCCGACGATCGACCTTCCGATCCCCTGCGCCCCTCCGGTGACCAGCGCAACATTCCCCTGCAGATCGATGAAATCCCCCATTATTTCTCCAAAAGCTCCTTCACCTTCTCAACGCCGGCGGCATCTTCCGCGTTCGCCGTCGAGAGCCGGCGATCGATCCTCTTCAGCAGTCCCGACAAGACCCGCCCCGGCCCGACCTCGATGAAGAGATCAACCCCGTCTTCCCGCATCCGCTGGATCGTCTCCTCCCATAAAAGCGGGGAAGAGAGCTGATCGATCAGACCCGCTTTCGCCTCATTCCACGTCGTGATCTTCTTCGCCTGGAGATTGTTGATCAGGGGAATGTCGAGATCGCGACCCTGAACTTTCTCCAACTCCGCGGCGAGACGGCGGCAAGCCTCTTTCATCATCGGCGAGTGGGAAGGAACACTCACGGCGAGCGCGATGGCCCGCTTCGCCCCCCGCTCCTGCGCCAGCGCCATTCCCCGCTGGACTGCATTCGACTCGCCGGCGATCACGATCTGGTCGGGGGCATTGTAATTCGCGGCGGTCACCCGGCCGGTTTCGTTGGAGGCCTTCTCACAAACCTCTTCGACACTCTTCCGATCGAGCCCGAGAAGGGCCGCCATTCCCCCTTCCCCCTTCGGCACCGCTTCCTGCATGAAGCGGCCCCGCTGCTGGACCAATCGGACCGCCTCTGCAAAGGGGAGCGCTCCGGCGGCGACCAGCGCCGTGTATTCCCCCAGGCTATGTCCGGCGACGACCGCTGCCTTTTGAATCGGTGCTCCGAGGCAGCGCCAAGCGGCGATGCTGGAGACGAGAAGGGCCGGCTGTGTATACTCGGTCTGATTCAGCTTCTCTTCCGGACCTTCGAAGCAGAGCCGGCTGATCTCCCATCCCAACGCGCGATCGGCTTCGGTAAAGGTTTCCCGCGCCGTCTCAAACCGGTCGCAGAGATCTTTTCCCATTCCGACATACTGCGATCCCTGCCCGGGAAAGAGAAATGCGATCGCCATCTATCGGCTCACCGTTGCGCCTGAGCCGCTGCGGCAGAGGATGCGCTTATCGGGATATGAGGAGACAAAATTCATTTCAGTCCAATGATATTGATCAAAAAGAAACGTGAAGTCAACAAAAAATTTCCGATAAATCACTCGGGATTTTCTGAAAAAAGAAGCGGTCAATCGACGATAAACTCGCCCCCGTCGACGGCGATGACATTTCCGGTAATCCACTGCGCCTTGGAATGGGAAAGAAGCGCGATCACCCCCGCCGCATCTTCCGGGGTGGTAAGGCGTCCCATCGGATTTCTCGCCTTGGCCATCTTGATCATCTCTTCATGCCCCGGAATTTTGCGAAGGGCGGGGGTATCGGTCACCCCGGCCCGGATGGCATTCACCGCGATCCCTTTTGGTCCGAGTTCGAGGGCGAGCTGGCGAACGTGCGATTCGAGCGCCGATTTGGCGGCGGAGACGGCGCCGTAACTTCTCCAGACGCGCGCGCTGCCGGCCGACGTCATGGCGAAGATCCGCCCGCCGTCCGCCATGAAACCGCGCGCCACCAGATCTTGCGACCAGTAAACGAGGCTGTTCGCCATCACATCGAGCGTCATCTCCATCTGCGCCTGCGCGATCGCCTCGCTCGGCGAGTCGGCAATAAGCGGTTTAAGCGTCCCGAACGCCAGCGAATGAACCAGGACCCGGATGCGCGATCGTTCCGGTCCCGTGGAGAGGGTCTTCTCAATTTCATCGAGGACCGCTTTGCGCTTTTCGAGATCGGCCGCGTTCACGTTGAAGAAGACCGCCTGGCGTCCCTTCTCTTTGATCCGGGAGGTAATCCGATCGACGTTGGCGAGGGTTCCTTTGCGATCGAGGTGAACACCGAAGATGTTCAGCCCCGCATCGGCCAGCTCCAAGGCACAGGCTTCTCCAAAACCGCTGGAGGCCCCCAGAATCAGCGCCCATCCATTCAGAAATTGTCCGTTCACCCTATCCTCCATAAAAAGAGAATTACCATCTCACCAAAGAAGCGCCCCACGTCAGGCCTCCTCCAAATGCCAGGAAGAGGAGCATGTCGCCCTTTTTGATCCGGCCTTCCCGAACCGCTTCATCCAGTGCGAGTGGAATCGACGCCGCTGAAGTATTCCCATAACGATCGAGATTGATCACCACCCGCTCCATCGGCAGTTGAAGGCGATCGGCCACCGCGCGGATGATGCGAAGGTTGGCCTGATGCGGAACCAAAAAGGAGACGTCCGACGGCAGGAAGTCATTCGCCCGAAGGGCCTCCCAGGCGACCTCCTCCAGGCTCCGGACGGCAACCTTAAAGGTCTCATTTCCCTTCATCTTGATGGTATTGAGCTGCTCCGCCAGCATCTTTTCAGAAGGAGGGATCGCAGAGCCCCCGCCGGGCACGCAGATCAGATCCCAAAGGGATCCGTCGGAATGAAGATGGGTGGAAAGAATGCCGCTCTCCGAAGCAGAAGGGGCAAGGAGCACCGCGCCGGCCCCATCTCCGAAGATGACGCAGGTGGTTCGATCGGTCCAGTTGATCAGACGCGACATGATCTCCGTGCCGATCACCAACACTTTTTGATAGGTCCCGCTCCGGATGTACTGTTCGCCGACGGCGAGGGCATAGACGAATCCGGAACAGGCGGCCGAGAGATCGAACGCCGCGGCGCGGGTCGCTTTTAATTTGTCTTGGACGATGCAGGCGGTCGAGGGGAAAAACATGTCGGGGGTGGAGGTCGCCAGAACGATCAGGTCGATCTCTTCCGGGGCCACTTGAGCCGCTTCCAAGGCCTTTCGTGCCGCCTGGAAGGCAAGGTCGGAGGCCGCTTCATCTTTGGAGGCGATCCGTCGCTCCCGGATTCCCGTCCGCTCCACGATCCAGGCGTCGGTGGTTTCAATCTTCCCTTCCAGATCTTTGTTGGTCATCCGGGCTTCCGGAACGTACGATCCCGTTCCGATGATCTCGGCGCGAATTTGGGATTTCCCGGCCGGCTTTTCGGACTTCATCCGCGAGGGCTCCCCTCTTCCTTCGAGGAGGTCAGCGCCATCTGGGTCTCGATCTGCTCTTTGATGAGTCGATTGACCCCCCGGCTGTGCGACTCCTTTGCGACACGGACGGCGTTCTTGATCGCCTTTCCCGAGGAGCGGCCGTGGCAGATGATGCTGATGCCGTCGACCCCCAACAGCGGCGCGCCGCCGTATTCGGCGTAATCAACCTTCTTTCGGAATCGGGAGAAGGCCGGCCTCAACAAAAAGTAGCCGAGCTTTGCAAAAGGAGAGGCGGTGATTTCTTTTTTCAGGAATTGGCCGATCGCATCCGAGAGCCCCTCGGAGATCTTCAGCGCGACATTTCCGATAAAGCCGTCGCAGACGATCACATCGGCGCCGCCGGTATAGACATCTCTCCCCTCGACGTTCCCGATAAACCGGAGGGAGCTCGCTTTCAACATCTTGAAGACCTCTTTGGTCAGCTCGTTCCCCTTGGTATCCTCTTCACCGATGCTCAAGAGGCCGACCGTCGGCTCCGGAATACCCAAGATCTCTTTGGCATAGATGCTTCCCATGATGGCAAACTGAAAAAGATGCTGGGGCTTACAATCGACATTGGCGCCGACGTCGATCAAGATCGACGTTCCCTTGAGCGTCGGAAGAGAGGTGGCGATGGCGGGCCGCTCGACCCCGGTCATCGGACCGAGGATAAAAAGCGCGGTTGCCATGCTCGCCCCCGTGTTTCCGGCGCTGATCACCGCGACCGCTTGGGATTTTTGAACGAGTTCGGTGGCGATCCAAATCGAAGAATCGCGCTTCTTTCGGATGACCGAGGAGGGGATTCATGCATCGCAACCCGTTGCGGGGCATGATGGATGGAGAGGGGGAGTCCTTGAGCGGGATGGCGGGAGAGCTCTTTTTGAATCTCCTTTTCATCTCCAACGAGGATAATCTCAACGTCGAACTCTCGGGCGGCCAGAACGGCCCCCTCCACAATGGCGGCGGGGGCATCATCTCCCCCCATCGCATCCAGCGCAATCTTCATAACATGTCAACCGGGAATGATCCGTTAGACTAGACTTCCTCGACCGCAATCACCTCGCGGCCCTTATACGTTCCGCAGCTCAGACAGGCGCGGTGGGGCAACTTCGGCTCATGACATTGAGGACAAAGTACATAGACAGGGACCTGGAGCTTTTTGTGCGTCCTTCTGCTGTCTCTTCTGGCTTTCGATATTTTGTGTTTTGGATTCGGCATTGCTTCTCCTTACTTTGGCGATGATTTCTTTTCGGTTAATTTCTTTAATTCAGCCCAGCGCGGATCAGGGATCTCCTGCACGCAATTGCACTCTTTGAGATTTAAATCTTGTCCGCACTGAGGACAAAGGCCGCGGCACTCTTCACTGCAGAGGGGCCGCATCGGCGTGGCCAAAATCAATTGGCCCTCCACCTCCTCACTGATATCGATGGTATCCCCTTCATAAAAAAGAAGGTCGAGATCTTCTTCCAGTAATTCCCGTTCCCCTTCGGTCGGAACCGCGTTTCGAGGAACATATTCGGCGTGAAAGTCGGCTTCCACCCGACTCGTTAGAGGCTTCAGGCAGCGGCTGCATTCTGCACTCACCTCCGCAGAGAGCGCGCCTCGGACGTAGACCTCTTCCTGATTATGTTTAACCGCCTTCACTCGAACCTGGACAGGACCTTTGATTGTAAATCCGCTTTCCGATAGGTCCCAATCTTTCGGGTCCTCCTGATAAGAAAGGAGAAGCCCCTCCTCCGGAATATCGTGAATTTTAATTTCCATTCCTCTTTCCTTTAAAAAATCGCATTATATGAAACGTTTCCCTGGCTGTCAAGCAATCTTAAGCTCGACGCTAAGACAAAAAAAATGGGCCGATCTGAAGAACCGGCCCATTTCGTAGTGAATCGTACCTTCGATCTTATCGGAGCAGAAAACGCGCGCAATGCACGTTAGGCGCTGAACGACGACCCGCAACCGCAGGTCGATTTGGCATTCGGATTCTTAATCGCAAAACCGGCGCCCTGCAAACTATCCAAATAGTCGACCTCTGTCCCTTGGAGCATCGGCGCGCTATACGGATCAACAAAGAGCTTCACGCCGTGCATTTCAAGGACGCTGTCCTCTTCGGTCTCTTTTTCCTCAAAAGCCATTCCGTACTGATACCCCGAACACCCGCCGCCGGTGACATAGACCCGCAACCCATATCCAGCCTTTTGTTCGGCCTCCATGATTTCCTTCACCTTGGAGCCGGCTCTTTCAGTCAATGTGACCATTCTTCCCTCCGCTGTCTCTTTTTTAAAAGTAGGTTTATTATAACAAAAATTTACGCAAATTGCACATAAAACTAAGCCGTTCCGACCAGAGGACACGCCCCTTGCTGAACGTGAGCCACGTACTCCTCCCTGAAGCGACGAAAAATGCTCTCGACCGCGATGGAAGCGCCTGTTAATAGGTAACAATAACCTCTTCCCTTGACCATTCCACAGACCTGTTCAATCTGCTGAAGGTCTTTCTCATCTCCCTGGCCCGATTCGATCTTTTCTAAAATCTCGGAGAGGTGGGCCGTGCCGAGCTTGCAGGGGGGACATTGGCCACAACTTTCTCTCGCAAAAAACCGGGCATATTGGATCGCAGATTGAACCATACAGGCATCTTCAGACATCACGATCACGGCGCCGGTTCCGAGGCCCGATCCAATCGCCTTCAAAGCATCGAAATCAAGCGCCACATCGATCTGATTGGCGGCAATAATCGTATTAGAAGGCCCGCCTGGGAAGACCGCTTTCAGCTGTTTGCCACCGCAGACCCCGCCTCCATACTCTTCAATTAGCTCCCGAAGAGAAGTCCCTAACGGAAGCTCATATAAGCCGGGCCGGTTCACATCGCCCGTGAGGGTAAAAACCAATGTCCCAGGTGAAGTCGCGGTCCCAAACGTTCGAAACCAATCGACCCCTTCTCTAATGATGTGCGTGACATTCGACAGGGTCTCCGCGTTATTGACCACGGTCGGCATGCCGTAAAGTCCTTGAATCGCTGGATAATAGGGCGGTTTTTGGCGTGGTTTGGCCGACCGACCCTCGACGACCTCCAAAAGCGCCGTTTCCTCCCCCGCTACGTAGGTGCCGGGGCTCTTAGAGATCTTTAATTCTACGGAAAAAGCGGTTCCCTCAACCTGTTTTCCCAATGTCCCTTTTCTTTCGCCGTTTGGAGCGCCTGCTCCATAAATTCGATCTCTTCTTCATAACGGCCGTTGATGTAAAGGTAAACCTCTGCGGCACCGATGGCAAACGCGGCGAGAATAGCCCCTTCAATCAGTTGGTGGGGATTGAATCGGAGGAGATAGCGATCCTTGAATGTTCCGGGCTCATCCTCGGCTGCATTACAGCAAAGGTACTTTCGATCAGCCTTCCGCTGAACGACCATCTCCCATTTTTTCCCGGTTGGAAAACCGGCGCCCCCGCGGCCGCGAAGCCCGGAGCGCTTGATCATTTCCAGGACCTCGGACGGCCCTAGGGTATGGATCGCTCTCTGGAGTGCCGTGTAGCCTCGGCGGCGAAGATATTCCTCATAACTGATCGGCTGAACCGTCGACAACTGCTCGAGGGGAAGATCGCCATCGGTCAAAATATGCCGGCTCTGCACAATCGATTCCTTATACCGAGGGTAAACGGTCCTCTAGAAAGGGCTTATGCCCTTGAAGAGGCCATCAATTTTCGATTTCTTGCTTGCATATGAGGACGATTTTCTCGATTGGCCATGATCACCGGATCAAGAATTTCACCGCAAATCAGACAGCGGTAGCCGTAAAAACAGATACGGCCGGTATCATCCTTCATATCTTCAAAGACTTCCGTGATCATATTCCCCGTACATCTCGGGCAGTTCATCTGTTGCCTCCTTAGTAAAGGTTCGTTGTGAACTTACCTTCATAGATTGCAACAGAGGTGCCAAGCTGTTTTTAATTATTTTTACTATATAAATCAAAAACTTATGTAATTTTATCCTGGCAAGGAATATGTTTAAAAAAGAAACGGCTATTCGCTTTAGACTCTTTTTAGACTCTTTATTATTTAATATTTAATCTTATAATCAAATACTTATACTACAACGTTTCATTTTTAAACAAGTTTCAAAAAGAAACATCCGACGGCTTAGCTATCGCATATTCCTTTACCTTTCGCCAAAGGGTTGTTCGGCTGAGTTTTAATCTTTCCGAAGTTTTTTTATAGTTCCAGCCGGTTTGATTTAATATTTTCAGGATGAGTTCCTGCTCCATCGCCCTTAGCGGATCTTCCTTTTCGATGACTTTTCCGATGATGTCATTACGGGAGGGCTGAATATCCTTGAGGAGATGTTCCGCCTGAATCGTGTCCCCGGAACAGAAAACCATGACATGTTCAATAATGTTTTCGAGTTCCCGGATATTTCCCGGATAGTCATAGGCCATCAGGATCTCCATCGCCTCCGGCGAGACATGAGTCACCTTTTTCCCGGTCTCCTTATTAAACCGGGAAATAAAATGGGTGACCAGAAGCGGAATATCATCCTTGCGTTCCCGAAGCGGCGGAAGATGAATCGGCACAACACGAAGCCGATAGTAGAGATCCTGCCGGAATTCCCGCATCTCCACCGCTTTTTTCAAATCCTTATTCGTTGCAGCGATGATTCGAACATCGACTTTAACCCGACGGGAGTCACCGACCTTCTCGAATTCGCCTTCCTGAATCACGCGAAGAAGCTTCACCTGGGTCGCCGGGCTGATATCTCCGATTTCATCCAAGAAAATCGTTCCGTTATCCGCCAACTCGAATCGACCCAGTTTGTGAGTAATTGCGCCGGTGAAGGCCCCTTTGACGTGGCCGAACAACTCGCTCTCCAAAAGGCCTTCCGCCAGCGCCCCGCAATTGACGCGAATAAAAGCCTTATCCTCCCTAGGGCTGAGATGATGAATCGAATGCGCGATCAGCTCTTTCCCGGTGCCGCTTTCCCCTTCGATCAAAACGGTCGAATTCGTCTTTGCAATCTTGGGAAGAAGGCGATAGACCTCCTGCATCTTCTCGCTTTTCCCGATGATATTTTCGAAAGAATATCTCTCCCGAAGCACCTCCTCCATCGCCTTGCTTTTAATTCGCTCTTCAATCAATTGCCACATGAATTTGGCGGAAAGCCCTCCGATCACTTCCACCTGGCCGGTAATTGTCTCCAATTCCTCTCGAACGGTCTTGCTCCCTGTGACATCGATAACCAGGTCGGTCCCGTCTCGGATCAACTTGCGATAATCGGTCGTCGTCGGAATTTTAAGGCGCCGGGCCAGATCGAGCCCCGGGGCATCCGGATTGAGGTCGGCGATGCCGACGACCTTTACGAGGGGATCTTTATGTAAGATTTCGACCAGGGCGGTTCCGCCCCTCCCCCCCCGATAATGGCGACCTTGGTCATGGAAAATAAGACCTCACTTAAGACGTTAAATTAGATTAGATATTACTACAGATGTGCTTTAAAGCGGAAAGAATTCGGATGATAGAGCGATCAGATCATCTTATCGACGGCTTCACAAAGCTCCCGGACGGCCGTGGCGGAGCGCCTGAAGTTCGCTTCTTCTTCTGGGGTCAATTGGATCTGGATGATCTCCTCGATCCCCCCTTGTCCCAATTTCACAGGCACACCGACAAAAAGATTGTCGATTTTATATTCCCCCTGACAGAGGACGGCGCAAGGAAGGATTTTTTCTTATCTTTTATAATCGCTTCGACCATCTCGGCAACAGCCGCCGACGGAGCATAAAAGGCCGACCCTGTTTTGAACAATTTCACGATCTCGGCGCCGCCGTCGCGTGTCCTCTGGATGAGCGCATCCAATCTCTCTTTCGGCAACAATTCCGTCAATGGGATGCCGGCGACGGTCGTATACCGAGGAAGCGGAACCATGCTGTCGCCGTGGCCGCCGAGCACAAACGCATGTATGTTCTCGACCGAAACCCCCAATTCCATCGAAATAAAAGCGCGAAACCGGGCCGAGTCGAGCGCCCCTGCCATTCCAAGGACCCGCTCCCTTGGAAATCGGCTGACCCGATGCGCCACGTAGGTCATGGCATCGAGCGGATTGGAAACAACAATGAGAATTGCTTCCGGGGATCTCTGGACGACCTGCTCTGTCACTGTTTTAACGATCCCGACATTGACCCGTAGAAGATCATCGCGGCTCATTCCCGGCTTCCGCGGAACACCCGAGGTGATCACGACGATGTCCGAATTCGCCGTTTCCTCGTAATTCGCTGTCCCGGTCAAGCGGGTATCATAGCCATAAATGGGGCCTGACTCCAAAAGATCAAGAACTTTCCCCCGAGGGAGATCCGGCTGAATGTCGAGCAACACGATATCGGCGAACTCTTTTTCTGCGAGCCTTTGCGCCGTCGTCCCGCCGACCTGTCCCGCGCCGACAATTGTAATTTTACTCTTCTTCATAACTATCTAATTTAATTGAATATGAGACTGAAGTGGGATCATTCTACCCGAAATAACGGGGTGATTGCAAGCAGAAGCTAGGGAGATTGAAGCTCTGCAAGGAGCTTCTCCGCCTCGGCCCGATCCATTTTCGATTGGACACGATCCGAAGGGTGGTCAATCGAGAGAAGTTTCTCCAGGGTCGCACTCGCCTTCTCTTTCTCCCCCTTTTTCCAGATAACTCTTGGCCAGATCGAGATAGGAAGGGGTGCTGGCAGGGTTCAATCGGACCGCCTCCTGCAAAGCCTCAATCGATTTTTTGATCGATCCTCCCATCAAGCCGGGGACCTTCCGGTAGAGAACCCCCAGGACATGATGCGCCACATCGTTGGAAGGATCTCTTTCCAGCACGGCATTCATCTCTTTCTTGATCGGAGAGATCAATGAAAGTGACTTCATGACCCCCTGTGTCTCCCCGATCCGTCCATAAGCGATGCCGAGCATCAGATGTCCTCCGATGCTCTGGGGATTCACTTCGATCGCACGCTTTGCCCAGCGCTCCCCTTCCTTATAGCGGCCGAGTTTTTCCTCGGAAGAAGAAGCGATATCCCCTTGCCATCTAAACGACTGGGAGAGTTTCCAGAGGGCCGCTTCGTTCTTCGGATCGATTTCCAGAACTTTTTTATAAAGCTCGACCGCCCGATCGGAATGGCCCGCCTCATCGCGCGTGTCATACATCCGGTCCCCCTCCGCCAGGAGAAAAGCCAGATCCGATTCGGGAGCCGTCTCACCCCAGGTCAATCCCTGTGAGGAAAAGAAGAAAAAGAAGGCCCAAAGAAGCATCTTCACGAATTTTCTCTCTTGATCAGCATCTCCGAAAGATCGGAGACCACCAACGCGTAATTAAGAGAATAGTTGTAGGAGGCGATCGTTCTAAAATTTCCAAAGAGCGCCAACAGCGCTTCCGTCCCCTCCTGCGGTTGATAGAGTGCGAACGAAACCGACTCATCTTTCTGGATCGATGCAGGGAGCGGGATTTGAATTCCCAACTCGACGGCCTTCGCGATCGGAATGGTCTTGCGAATTCCCATCTCCACCTTGTTCAGTGCTTCCGGAGAATCGCCCGCAAAACGGGCCGGAAGATAGGTCAACCCGTTTCGTTTCCATCCGAATGTTTTTAAGTAGTTGGCGACACTGGCAAAAATATCTTCTTTCGACGTCCAGAGATTTTTCTTCCCGTCTTTATCAAAGTCGACGGCATGTTTTCGAAAGCTGGTCGGCATAAATTGAGGCACCCCGAAGGCCCCCGCATAGGAACCGTTGACGGAGAACGGATCCATTCCCTCTTCCCGGCAGAGGAGAAGATAAGCGATCAGTTCCTCCCGATAAAAACGCTCTCGTCGTGGATAGAGGGAATAGGCGGTATTCAAAATATCGAAGACCCGGTACCTTTCGATCCCAGGTTGACCGAATTTTGTTTCGACGCCGAGGATACTGCAGATGATTTCCATCGGAACGCCAAATTCAGCTTCGACTCCCTGAAGGACTTCGGCGTTCTCCTGAAGGTAGGCCTGTCCTCGTACGACCAAGGCATCGTTGATGAATCGCTTCCGGTATGCGTAGTAAGGGAGAATCTCTGGCGGTCGCTCAAATTTTTCAATGATCTCGGGTTGAAGGACCACCTTGCCGAAAATGGCTTTCAAATCGGCGGCCCCAAACTGATGGCGCTGTGTCAGATCTTTTATTAAGGAGGCATACCGCGGATCGTCCAGATTCAGGGAAGAAGGAGAAGAGGGTTCAGCGTGGGCCAGGATCAAATCGGCCTGGGAAAGATCGAGCGAGAGGAGGGCGCCCCATCCGAGCACCCGCGGGAAGAGCGATTTTAAAAAGATTCTTCGGCTTTCCAAACAACCCTCCCCCGTTCAAGGCGCTCCCGGATTTCCGTTCTTGGTCAGGGGAAACGCGTGACGCATGAAAAATATAGAAACTAGAAAACTAGAATAGAAGATGTCCCCCTTTTTGTCAACGCTCGCAGGACGGGAGGAGAGGCGGTGCTTAAACGCTCGTCTGGATGCTGGAAGGAAGACCGGCGAGGGCCTCCTCCGCGATACGGGACAACAGGGCGTCGTTGTCATGATTGAGGGCGAAGATGCGGCACTGGATCAATTTGGCCGGAATGGAGTCGACATATTCGGTGAGCGCCTCCTTGGAGACGACGCGCGTTGATGGATTAAAGACATAGACCTGGCGCTCCCCCATCATCAGCGGGTTCATCGGCCTTGGATCCTGACTCGCCATATCGACCCGGAAGGGAAGGTCGCTCAATTCGGCGGGAAGGCGCTTTCGCATCTCCGCCTCCAGATCGGCCGGATTCATAATCCATCTCCCCTTTTCGGCCTTCTCGATCGAAAAGTTCGTGTCATAGGCCATCTTCCACTTCACGTCCCGAAGGAGGATCTTCTCCCACTCTTCATAGAGGGAGCGCTTGGTTTTGGACTTGGATTCCTTCCACGACTTCACCTCCAGAAGAAGCGACCAATCGGTCAGATCGACATAAGCATCCAGCCGCTCCAGCGGATTGTGGGGAAAGATCGCCTTGAGGGTCTCCCGGAAGATATCTCTCAGGTGCATGTCGAGCGACCGGGTGGTCCGATGATAGTAGACGTTGAAATAGAGATACGAGCGGGCGTTCAAGAACATCGTCAAGGCGGAGAGTCCGGCCTTGTGCAGCGTCAGTCCCTGCTCGGTGAAGAACGTGTAATGCATCAAGCGATCAAGATCGACCGGGCCGATCGCCACGCCGCACATGTACGAATCACGGAGAACATAATCAAGATTGTCGGCGGTGAAAATCCCCGAAAAAAGCGGCTTGAGCATCACCAGCCAGCGGGGATAACTTTCCGGCGTCTTGAAATCTTTGTCCTTGTGAATCAGAAAAGCGACATGTTCCGGATCGAGCGTCTCCCTCGGAGCGAACTCCCCGCCGGGGCTTCTTCGAATCCGCCGGATGATCGGCGCCAGCTCCTGCCGAATGATCGCCTGGCCGAGTTTTTCGTGAGTCAAATAAAATTCGTCGAGAAAATTATCATCGAAGAAATGACAGAACGGTCCATGGCCGATGTCGTGAACGAGAACCGACACCCGCAGAAGCGCTTCGATAAAAGGATAAGAGGGAACACCTGGAATCACCTCTTTGAGGGAAGGATAAAGGTGGCGGGCGAATCGCCCCGCCACATGCATCGCCCCGAGAGAATGGACAAACCGGGAATGCTCCGCGGAAGGATAAACCCAGCGCGCCGACTGGAGCTGATTGATATACCGGAGCCGCTGCATCCAGCGAGAGTCGATCAGCTCTTTTTCAGTCGCCTCGTCTCGTTTTCCGAAAGGAACGGTGAAGCTGATGTAATTATGGATCGGATCGGCGATCAGCGCCAGCCCTTCGTAAAGCATCTCCCGGCTGCTGAGCGCGCCCGAAGCGGCCAAGTCTTCCGTATGGGAGGGATGTTTTTGCATTGGGAAAAATCATAGTCCATTTCATGGAACGGCGCAAGAGGAGAAGACGCGTCAGAACGGTTCTTCGAATTTTGCGAAAAGCATCCGGCAGACTCGTTCGTGCTCTTCCCGAGACCGGCATCAAGCTGGTCCCATCGATATTTTCGTTCGATCTCGGCTTTGACCTGCTCCATCTGGGGGAGGGTGGGGTATTCGAAGGGGGCACCGATGCCGGCGAAGGCGCCGCTGGCAACTTCGCGCATCTCCCGCGCCTTCTCCTGGCGCCACGAGGCCGGATCGGGGATGGAGGCCCCCGCCCCCTCCTCGCTTTTCTGAAGGGTCAAGATAAAAGAGGCCATCATCGCATCCCGGACGGTATTGGCCGAGAGGATCTTCTTGGAGAGCTTCTCCTGAATAAACCCCGCCGGGTCTCGAAACATCATTCTGGCCTCGTCACGTATAGATCTTGCTGAGGAGAAAAACGAAACCGGGAATGAAAAGGAAAGGATAGAGAAGAAGCGCCGTAAGACCGATCCAAAGTTTCGTCACAAAGAGGGAGACGAAACCAAGAACAAAGAGGGCATTTGAAAGGATAGAAAGCATCGAAAGAAACCGCTGGCTTTGAAAAGCGCGTGGCCGGGCGTAGACCGGATGGCGAAGGTGGAAATTCGCCAGCGCCCTTAAGAAGGCCGAGAAGAGCACAACGGTTCCGCCGAATAAGAATTGACCGCTCCACATGACCCAACCGAATCTTGTTGGGCGGAGTATATCAGATCATTTCGGGAGAAACCAGCGTTTCTAAAAAGGACTACTCGGGGGTGAGACTCGGTTGATTTTTCTCGATCTGCTGGCTTCGTTCAGAACCGAGTTGAATGACATCGAAAGCGACATAGCTGAGGGCGAAAAAAATAGAAACAACAACCAAGAATTTCAAAAATTTTCCGGGAAAGCGAACGGCAAAAAGAAGGAGGAGCAGCAAGAGCACCACGCCGACCCCCTTGGCCGCCAGCGGGGAAAGGCCGGTCTGGTTCACCCCCGCCTGCAACGTACTTTGGATAAAGTCTAGAAAACCCATTTGCGCTCCTCTCTATTCCCATAAAGAAGGATAGATGCCAAACCCTAAGTTGTCAATAAAATCGCTGCCGCCCGCGTCGGCGGCATGTACTTAAGGCGGGGCTGCTCGTCTCCGAGGAAGCCAAAATGAAAAAGTTCAATATTTAATGAATTTTTGCTTGCATTCCGACCGGAAATGTAAGAAGGTATTTCAGGGACTTTTAGGATAATACTCTAAGTATCTTTTGCACCTTAAAGGACCAAACCAAGGAGGATAACAAGAACCGATCACAACATACCCCTGAAAGGGTTTTATCCTTCGACCGTTTTCCGGTTAGTTTATCCCGCAGGCATCCTTATTTCACAATCATCATGCCTTTGCGTCCCGTCTCTCATTGCTTCACCACGCATGTTCGAAGAACCCAAACAACACAAGACACCCCTCTAATGAGGGCATTGCCAGGTCAGGGGATATCCCATAATATAGAATCCCCTTTTTAGGAATGAAGCGCGCTCAAGTCGTCATCACTGATGCCGATCTGGAGATGTTCCGTAAAAGGAATAAAGAACCAGACAAGAAAAACAAGTAAAACAAGGTCCATGAAGCAACACTCTCCTTTTACAATGATTGCCCTGCTCGTCTCGGCGACGCTCTTTTCTGGAGCGGTTCCGCCTACGCCGATACCCTCATCCTCCATCCTTCCGGCGCCGCATCCGGCGATCAGACCAGCCAATACGTCGGCGGCACCGCCGCCACCGCCCTCGACACAAACGAAGGAAACACCTCTTATGGGCTTCTGAGAGAGGACGATACGGCCCATCTTGCATTGGACGATTCGGTAAGTTTAGGGACGATCACCTCGGTGCGAATCAGAGCGGTGCTCCGAAGCGACGGCGGTGGCGGCGGCTTCGGCGGCGGTTTTGGAGGCGGAGACGGCGAATTTCGTATCGGCCTGAGGACCAACGGAACCGATTACTGGAGTAGTACGTTCGACGCAGGCGACTCCTACCAGCTCTACTCCGGTGTTCTCCATTCGTCGAATCCCAACACGGGGAGCCCCTGGAACTGGGCCGATGTGAATGCTTTAAACGCACTGGTGGACAACGGCAACCGATCGTCGGACCTTCGGATCACCGAACTTTTTGCAGAGATCATCTATCAGCCGCCGGTCGCCTTGTCGGTCACAAAATCAGGCACCGGAACGGGAACCGTCACCTCCTCTCCGGCCGGAATCGACTGCGGGGCAACCTGTTCCGCCCCCTTTAATATGAATACCTCGGTCACCCTCACGGCGACGCCGGCTGCGAATTCCACCTTCACCGGATGGTCGGGGTGCAACAGTACCTCGGGAACCTCCTGCACCGTGACGATGAACGCCGCAAAATCGGTGACGGCCTCCTTCACCCTTCAGACCTTCCCTCTGACGGTCACAAAGAGCGGCACGGGGACCGGTACCGTCACCTCTTCCCCGGCCGGGATCAACTGCGGCGCCGCCTGCTCCGCGATTTATAGCAGTGGAACGGTCGTGACCCTCTCTCCTCTCTCCTCTGCAGATTCCGACTTCACCGGTTGGTCCGGCTGCGACAACGTTTCCGGAACTTCTTGTACCGTGTCAATGAATACGGCAAAGACGGTCACCGCGACGTTCACATTAAAAGTTTTTAGCCTGTCGGTCGCGAAATCGGGAAACGGCGGGGGAACCGTCACCAGCAGTCCGGCCGGAATCAACTGCGGCGCCGATTGTTCCGAGCTCTACAATATCAACACCCCGGTCACCCTGACAGCGGCGCCCGATGCCAACTCCACTTTCACCTCCTGGTCGGGGTGCGACAGCACGAACGGAACGGCTTGCACCGTCACGATGACGGCGGCTAAAAATGTGACGGCGACATTTACCCTCAGAACATTCAGTCTGGCCGTCGCTAAAAATGGAACGGGGACAGGCACCCTTACCAGCAACCCGGCCGGCATTAACTGCGGGAGCGATTGCTCCGAGACCTACAACATCAACACCTCGGTCACCCTCACCGCAACCGCCGCCGCCGACGCCACCTTCACCGGGTGGTCCGGGGCCTGCACCGGAACCGGAAGTTGCGTCGTAACGATGGATGCCGCCAAATCGGTCACGGCTACCTTTACGCTCAAGACGTTTGTCCTCTCCATCACCAAAGCAGGCACCGGAACCGGCAGCGTCACCTCCTCCCCGGCCGGCATCACCTGCGGCGCGACCTGCTCGGCCTCGTTTAACAGCGGAACATCGGTCACGTTGACCGCCGCGCCGTCGGCCGATTCCAATTTCACCGGATGGTCGGGCGCCTGCACAGGAACCGGAAACTGCACCGTCACAATGGATGCGGCCCGGTCGGCCACCGCAACGTTCACATTGAAAACCTTTACTCTCTCGGTCGCCACCGCCGGAAACGGGACGGTGACCAGCGATGTCGGCGGGATCAACTGCGGCGCGAATGGAACCGTCTGTTCGGCTTCCTTCACCATCGGAACCGCGGTCAAGCTGACCGCCACCCCCGCCGGCGGCGCCACCTTCTCCGGCTGGTCCGGCTGCGACAGCGCCACCGGGAATACCTGCGACCTCGCCATGAACACCGACCGCTCGGTCGCCGCCAGCTTCGGCATCCAGACCTTCGCCCTCACCGTCAACAAGCTCGGTAACGGAACCGGAACCCTCACCTCTTCTCCCGCCGGCATCAACTGCGGCGGCACCTGTTCCGCGTTCTTCAACGCCGGCACAATCGTCACCCTCACCGCGGCATCGGCCGCCGACTCCGATTTCACCGGTTGGTCCGGCGCCTGCGCCGGAACCGGCAATTGCGTTGTCACGATGGATGCGGCCAAATCGGTCACGGCGACATTCACATTAAAGGCCTTCACCCTCACCGTCGCCAAGAACGGGTCGGGAACAGGAACCGTGACAAGCAGCCCGGCCGGAATCACCTGCGGCCCGACCTGCTCGGCCTCGTTTAATAGCGGCACATCGGTCACGCTGACCGCCGCGCCGTCGGCCAATTCCACTTTCGCCGGTTGGTCCGGATGCGACAGCGCCACGGGAGCCTCTTGCACCGTCGCGATGAATGCCGCCAAGAGCGTGACGGCGACATTCAATATCCAGCTCTTTTCGCTCACGGTCAACAAGGGGGGAACCGGCACAGGCACGGTCGCCTCGTCTCCCGCCGGGATCGACTGCGGCGCCACCTGCTCCGCCTCTTTTAACTCAGGCGCCTCGGTCACCCTCACCGCCACCCCCGCCGCCAACGCCACCTTCACCGGTTGGTCCGGCGCCTGTACGGGAAGCGGCAACTGCGTCGTAACGATCGATGCCGCCAAATCGGTCACCGCCACCTTCAACCTCCAAGCTTTCTCCCTGACCGTGAACAAAACGGGTACGGGAACCGGAACGGTCACCTCTTCCCCGGCCGGGATCAACTGCGGCGCCACCTGCTCGGTTTCCTTTAACAGCGGGGCAACCGTCACACTGACAGCCAGCCCGTCGGTCGACTCAAACTTCACCGGCTGGTCCGGCTGCGACAGCGCCACTGGCACTTCCTGCACCGTGACAATGAGCGCCGCCAAATCGGTCACCGCCACCTTCAACATTCAAACCTTTGCGCTGACCGTGAATAAAGCGGGAACCGGCACAGGAACCGTGACCTCCTCCCCTGCCGGGATCAACTGCGGCGCCACCTGCGCCTCCAACTTCAACGCCGGGACCGCCGTGACCCTCACCGCCGCGGCGTCGGCCGATTCCGATTTCACCGGCTGGTCGGGCGCGTGCAGCGGAACCGGGAGCTGTAACGTCACGATGGATACGGCCAGGTCGGTGACCGCCACCTTCACCCTGAAGAATTTCACCCTCTCGATCGCCAAGACGGGGACCGGAGGCGGAACGGTTACCTCTTCTCCCGCAGGAATCAATTGCGGCGCCGCCTGCTCCGCCTCTTTTAACGCGGGCGCTTCGGTGACATTAACCGCAACCCCGTCGGCCAACTCTCTTTTCGCCGGGTGGAGCGGCGCCTGCTCGGGAACCGGTACCTGCTCCGTGACCATCGACGCCGCCAAGTCGGTCACGGCGATATTCAATTTGCAAACGTTTAGCCTCTCGGTGGCCAAGGACGGTACAGGCACGGGAACCGTCTCCAGCAGCCCAACCGGGATCAACTGCGGCGCGACCTGTTCGGCGAACTTCACGACCGGGGCGACGGTCACCCTCACCGCCTCCCCCGCCGCCGATTCCGTCTTCGCCGGATGGGCGGGGGCGTGCAGCGGAACCGGCGGTTGTGTCGTGACGATGGACGCCGCCAAATCGGTCACCGCGACGTTCAATCTTCAGACCTTCACTCTTTCAGTTGCCAAAACGGGAACCGGCGCTGGAACGGTCACCTCCTCCCCCGCGGGGATCAATTGCGGCGCCACCTGCGCATTCTCCTTCAACAGCGGCACCGTTGTCACCTTGACCGCGGCCCCCGCGGCAAATTCGTCCTTCACAGGGTGGTCGGGCGTTTGCAGCGGAGTCGGAAATTGTATCGTGACCATCGACGCCGCCAAATCGGTCAGCGCCAACTTCACCCTACAAACCTTCAATCTCTCAGTCACCAAAACCGGAACAGGTACGGGGACCGTCACCTCCTCCCCCGCCGGAATCGACTGCGGCGCAACTTGCTCCGCCTCGTTTGGCTCAGGCGCCTCGGTCACATTAACGGCCACCCCTTCGGCCGGCGCCATCTTCGCAGGCTGGAGCGGCGCTTGTTCCGGAACCGGAACCTGTCTCGTCACAATGGACGCCGCGAAGAGCGTCACCGCGACCTTTAATGTGCAAACTTTCAGTCTCGCAGTAACGAAGGCCGGAACGGGGAGCGGAACCGTCACGAGCAGTCCGGCCGGGATTAACTGCGGGACGATCTGCTCGTTTAATTTCACAACCGGCGTCGCGGTCACCCTCACCGCCGCCCCCGCCGCCGATTCCGTCTTCGCCGGATGGTCGGGGGCGTGCAGCGGGACCGGCAGTTGCGTCGTGACGATGGACGCCGCCAAATCGGTCACCGCCACCTTCAACCGTCAGACCTTCGGCCTCAACGTGATTAAAAACGGGACGGGGACCGGAACAGTCGTCAGCAGTCCGGCCGGGATCAACTGCGGGGCCGATTGCTCGGAGACCTACACAATCAACACCTCTGTCTCCCTCACCGCGACGCCGGGCGTCGACTCCGACTTCACCGGCTGGAGCGGGGCCTGCTCGGGAACCGGAGCCTGCTCCGTAACGATGGACGCGGCCAAATCGGTCACGGCCAACTTCACGTTAAAAACATTCACCCTCACCATTACAAAATCGGGAAGCGGAACCGGCAGCGTCGCCAGCAGTCCGGCCGGGATCAATTGCGGGACCGACTGTTCTGAAACTTATGATTTCAACACCCTCGTCTTTCTGACCGCCACCGCCGACTCGGACTCGGTCTTTTCAGGTTGGTCCGGCGCCTGCAGCGGAGGCGCGGTGACCTGCTCCGTCACCCTCGACGTCGCCAAAACCGCAACGGCGAATTTCACAAGACGCTTCCCGCTCGCCGTTTCGAAAGCGGGGACCGGCGCCGGCACGGTCACGAGCAGCCCCGCCGGAATCGATTGCGGGGTCGATTGTTCCGAGACATACACCGTCAACACCTCGGTCACCCTCACCGCTGCGCCCGACGTCAACTCGAACTTCACCGGCTGGTCCGGCGGAAGCTGCTCCGGGACGGGAAGCTGCGTCATCACCATGGATGCGGCAAAGAGCGTCACGGCAACATTTACCCTAAAGAGCTTGGGACTCTCTGTCACCATGACGGGGAACGGAAGGGGGACGGTGACGAGCAACCCCGTCGGGATCAACTGCCCGACCGATTGCTCGGAACCTTATACGATCAACACAACGGTGACCCTCACCGCCGCGCCGGACCCCGACTCCAACTTTACCGGCTGGTCCGGCGGAGGTTGTACCGGAACGGCTCCATGTAACGTGAGCGTCGACGCGGCGAAATCGATCACCGCCACATTTACACTCAAGACCTTTGCGCTGACGGTGAATAAAACCGGGACAGGAACCGGGACGGTGACGAGCAGTCCGGCCGGGATCAATTGCGGAACAGATTGTAACCAGTCTTATGATTCCGGAACACAGGTGACCTTGACCGCCTCACCCAACACCGACTCCCTCTTTACCGGCTGGAGCGGGGCCTGCAGCGGCACCGCAGCCTGCATCGTGACGATCGATGACGAGAAGACGGTGACGGCCGCCTTCACTCTCAAGCCGGTTCTGACCGTGACGAAAACCGGGAGCGGAACCGTTACCAGCAACCCCGCCGGGATCAGCTGTGGAACCGACTGCTCACAATCCTTTGGCAACTTCACCACCCAAGTGACACTAACCGCCGCGCCCGACCCCAATTTCGACTTCACCGGCTGGTCCGGCTGCAACAGCAGCAATGGAACTTCCTGCTCCGTCACGATGAGTCAATCAAAGTCGGTCACCGCGACATTCACGCTCAAAACATTTGGATTGAACGTGGCCAAAAACGGAACAGGGACCGGGACGGTGACGAGCAACCCGGCCGGGATCAATTGCGGAACAGATTGTAACCAGTCTTATGATTCGGGAACACAGGTGACCTTGACCGCCGCTCCCGCAACCAATTCGACCTTCACCGGATGGTCCGGCGCCTGTTCGGGAACCGGCCCCTGCGCCGTGACGATCGATGCCGCGAAAAATGTGACCGCCACATTCGCATTGAGTACCTTTACCCTCTCCATCAACACCGCGGGGAACGGGACCGTCGCCAGCAACCCCGACGGGATTACTTGCGGCACGGGTGGAAACGCCTGTTCGGCCTCTTTTAACAGCGGGGCCCAGGTCACGCTCACCGCAACCCCGGATACCCACGCCACCTTTACCGGTTGGAGCGGGGCCTGCAGTGGAACCGGAAGCTGCGTCGTGACAATGGATGCGGCCAAGTCGGTCTCCGCCAACTTCGGCGTCCAGACCTTTACGCTGACTGTCACCAAAACCGGATCGGGAAGCGGAACGGTCAGCTCTTCACCGGCGGGGATCACCTGCGGTGCAACCTGCTCGTTCTCTTTTAACAGCGGCGCAACCGTTACCTTGACCGCTTCTCCTTCGGCCGACGCGAATTTCACCGGCTGGTCGGGGGCCTGCAGTGGAACCGGAAGTTGCGTCGTGACGATGGATGCGGCCAAGTCGGTCAGCGCTGGTTTCACCCTCAAGACCTTCGCTCTCTCTGTCGTCAAGGAGGGAACCGGAACCGGGACAGTCACTTCCGACCCCTCCGGAATCAATTGCGGCGCAACCTGCTCCTTCTCATTTAACATCGGGTCGACGGTGACGTTGACCGCCGCTCCCACTGGCAATTCCACCTTTACCGGCTGGTCCGGAGCCTGCACCGGAACCGGCAATTGCGTGGTGACCACCGATGCCGCCAGGAGCGTCACCGCCACCTTCACCGCGCCGGTGACCTTCACCCTCACCGTGAACCGGACCGGGAACGGCCTCGTCACCAGCACTCCGGGGGGAATCGATTGCGGGACGACCTGCACCTCCGGCCCGCTCAACCCCGGCACCCGGATCACCCTGACCGTCGTTCCCGCCGCCGGCGCTCCTTTTCAGAACTGGGGAGGGGCCTGCTCCGGCACACAGACCACCTGCACCCTGACGCTCGATGGCGACAAGACGGTTAGCGCCACCTTCGCTACCGGCTTTACCCTCTCCGCGAACAGCGCCTCGGTCGCCATTCAGAAAGGAACTTCCGGGTCGATCTCCTATAATATCGCGTCAACGCAGGGATTCACCTCGCCGGTCGCGCTGACGCTGACCGGCGCGCCCTCCGGGGTGACCGGCACTTTCTCTCCCAATCCCGCCGCCCCCCCGGCAACGGATCGATCAAACCGACCTTGACCCTCAACATCGATGGGACCGTTGAATGCCGCGATTACAACCTTACCGTCACCGGCGCCGGCGGCTTCCTGAGCCAATCGGTGGGGCTGACCCTGACGGTTACCTGCAACGGCCTGAAAGGGGAATACTTCAACACCCCCGATCTGACCGGACCGATGTTGACGCAGACCGATCCGAAAATCGATTTCACAGGATGGGGCTCGGGACCCCCTATCCAAGGGATCGATCCGGAGACCTTCTCCGTCCGCTGGACCGGGCAGATCCAGATCGATCGCGCCGAGCCCTACCTCTTTAACATCATCACCAACGACGGCGTCCGCCTTTGGATCGACGGGGCGTTGGTGATCGACCATTGGGAGCAGACCGACCATCTCGTCTCCCTGGAGAACGGGGTGGCGTTCAACGCCTCCGGCCTGCACGACATCAAGCTCGAATATTCCGAAAACACGGGGCAGGCCCTCCTTCAGCTCAACTGGTCGTCGAATTCGATCGGCTGGCAGGTGATCCCGGAATCGCATCTGACCACCCCGAAATCGTCCGGCGCCCCTCCGACGCTGAAATGGACCGGCGAGCAGAACTATCAGACCGACGGTCTCGATCCGGAAACCGGCACGGTCAACGGCACGTCTTTCAAATTCCGCGTGACGTATACCGATCCCGACAACAACCCGCCGCTCCCCGGCTATCCGAGGGTTCACCTTCTGCAGGGTGGAAAAGAAATCGCCGGGAGTCCGTTCGAAATGCTCTTTGAGAAAGGAACCCCCGCGGCCGGGGCCGTCTACAACTACAGCCGCCTCCTTCAAGCGGGATTCGATTACACCTATTATTTCGACGGCGTCGACGCCACCGGGCTGCAGGCGATCGCCTCTCCGGCCGCGCCGACGCCGACCGTCCCCTTGAACGGGCCGCAGGTCGGCGCTTCGGAAACCGTCACGTTATCGAGCCCGCGCGGGGCGATCGTCATGACCACCTCCGCGGGGGCCTTTGAGCGGATCGACATCGGCGATCTTGCGAATCTGACCGTGCCGCCGGCCGACACGACCTTCCCATATGGCGTCCTCTCCTTCAAACTCCAGGGACTGGCCCCCGGGGAGGAAGCGGTCGTCAGCGCCACCTTCCCGGAGCCGATCTCCGGCGAAGGACAGCCCCAGTGGCTCTGGTACGATTCACAGAACAATCAGTTTGTGGCGGTCGAAGCGACCGGGTCGCTCCTCTCCGGCGGAAACACTATCCGCATGACGCTGAAGGACGGCGGCATGGGAGACGGCGATCATGCCGCGAACGGCGTCATCGAGAATGTCGCCGGCCCGGCCTTCAAAGCGGGCGCGGCGCCCCCTCCTCCCCCCGGCGGCGGAGGAGGGGGCGGGGGCGGAGGCTGCTTTATCGCCACCGCAGCGTACGGCAGCTATCTCGACCCGCACGTCAAGGTCCTTCGGGACTTCAGAGACCGCTATCTTTTGACGAATCTTCCGGGACGTCTCTTCGTCGAGGCCTACTACCGCGCCTCGCCGCCGATCGCCGACGTCATCCGCAAGCATGACTCCCTCCGAACGGTCGTCCGTTGGACGCTGACCCCGCTGGTCCTCTTGATCGCCTACCCCTGGGGCGGGGTCGCCCTGCTGGCGCTGGCGTTAACGGCCCGACGCCTGCGAAAGAACCGCCCGTAAAAAAACATTGGGACACCGATCCGGAATGCCGACTTTTCTCTCCCGAGAACGGCAAATCAGTTGACTTGCTCTTCCCACCATGGCAACATCAAAAAATGAAACGCAAGCTCACCGCTCTATGGATCCTCGTCAGTTTTACACTCTTGCTCCCCCCTTCTCCTTCGGCGAGCCGGAGACCCTCTACTATTCCGATCGCTTTGTTTTCCGGAGCAAGGAGGTTGATGATCTCACCCTGGTCATCCTGAATTTCAGCCGAGGGAAAGAGGGAGAGAAGTACTATGGGGAGTTCTTCGGCGCGGTCTTTACCCAGACCGGATGGTGGTTTCTGGAGGGAAACGATAAATATTTCTATAAACCGGGAAACCTGGAGGTCATTCAGCCCTCTTATTTCGCGAAGGCGGACGGATCGGCCGTCTCCGGATTTAAGCTTCGCTACGACGGGGGAGATTTCACCCTCAATCTCTCCAGCGGGCCGACCCAGCCGCTCTACACCCCCGATGCGGGGAAGACCCTGCAAAAACAGCTCGGCGTAGCCGAGGCGGTTCTCAATATTCGCGGGCAGGAGCATTGGGGAGAGGTGGTTCACGAGACGGTCATCTGGCAAGGCTTCAACGGCTTAAAACGCTACAAGGGACTCTTCAAAGAGTACCTTTCCTTCTATCTCATCACCGAGAAGGGACGCGAGATCTACTTGCATCAGAATAAATCGAACCCGAAGGAATTTCTCAACAAACACGGCCTTTCGGAAACCTTCCTTCCGGAGGGGGGCTGATCCGATCGGGCCCCAAATCGACCTACTTTTTCAAACCGCCGATCCCCTTCTCCCTCCTCGACAGCACCCATCCCCCTTTCGCCCTCTACACCCTGCCGCAGCGATGGAAGATCGATGCCCCCTCCGTCGGCACCCTGTTCATCTGGTCGCGTGGAAATGCCTCCAAAAATTGGATCTGGGGGGGATACTACCTCATGTCGATCGAAGGGGTGCTCAAAACGGGGACCATCGAAGAGCGGGTCTGGGGACTGGCGGAATACATTCCGAATTAAGCGCTACGCTCTATAGAGCGGAGAGCGCCGATAGTGTTCGGCGAGCGCTTTGAGGAGAACGACGACCACCGCCGCCCCGGGGACCGCCAGGAGAATCCCGACGAAACCGAAGAGATCCCCCCCGATATAGATCGCTGCAATCACGACCAACGGATGAAGCCCCACCTGCTGCCCCATAACCAGCGGGGCGATCACCAATCCCTGGACCGACTGCACCGCCGCAAAGAGAAAAACAACATAGAGCGGATGGAGAAAGTCCTGATACTGGAGGAGGCTTACCAGGACAGCGAGGGAAAGCCCGACGATAAAGCCGACATAGGGGACAATTTCGCCGAAGGCACCGATGATCCCCAGAACAAACGCCAGATCAACGCCGATCAGCGTCAGGCCGATCCCGTATAAGATCGCAAGAAAGAGAATCACGAGGAGCTGCCCCCGGATGAATCCGGCCAGCGACCGGTCGAGCTCACGGAGCCATCGGGAGACCTCCGGCCGATGCCTCGGTGGAATGTACTCCCACACCTTCGCTTTCAGCGTCTCGAAGTCTTTTAGGAAATAATAAAAAGCGAACGGAATGACGATCAGGTTCGCGATGACGGCAAGGAGGTAGGCCGTATTCGAGAAGACGGAGAGGAGAATCGCCGTCACCGGCCGGAAAATGTTCGGGGCCTCCTCCCTCAGTCGCGGGAGAAAGGCTTCCGAAATTTCCTCATAGGTTTTCGGGATGTGAATGTCGAACCGTTGCTCGAGATAGGGAAAGAGATTGGTCCGGACATGTTCGAAGTAGCGCGGGAGCTGCTCCAAGGCACGGGTGGTCTCTTCCTGAATCAGGGGAATCACCACCAGCAGGAAGAGGGCCAGGGCGGCGGCGATAAGGATGATGACAAACCATATCGCTAAAGAGCGGCGGATCTTTTTCCGTTCCAGGAAGCCGACGACCGGATCAAAGGCATAGGCCAGAAGAAAAGCGAGCAGAAATGGGATGAGAATGCTGCGGGCTAAGTAGACGATCCCGATCCCGAGCAACAGGATGACTAACCATCCCCAACGCGTCTCCCGCCTCGCTTCCGCCATTCGCTGTTAAGTGCCTTTTATGGTGAGGACCTGGTTCCCCGGGTAGTGGCGGATCTCCACCCCAAAAAGCAGGTTTTTTGGGGACCCCGGACCTGTGTATCCGCCCTATCTTTACAAACAGGCGCACAATCGGCGCGCCCGACAAACCCTCTTCCCTACATTAGATTCCCTCGTCCGGCCTCAGGTGCTTCCCCGGTCTCGATGCACCGCCTTTTCCAGTTCCAGGATGATCTCGCCCCCTTTAAAAATGCGGACCGTGCCGGTCGATTCGGAGACCACCACCGCCAGCGCCTGCGTCACCGCCGTGATGCCGGCTGCCGCCAGATGCCGGCTGCCGAGACCCTGCAGGAGTTCCTTCCCTTCGAAGGAGGCGTCCAAATGCCGCCCGGCGGAGAGAATCACCCCGTCTTCCCGGATCACAAACGCGCCGTCGATCGCCGAGAACTCCTTGAGGGTCTCCTTCAGCATCGGATCGATGAGATTCCGCTCCTCTTCGGGATAGCCGTGGAAGGGGTTGATGATCATTTGACGCGAAAGCTGCAAGACCCGCTCATGGTCCCCCAGGACAAAGAGGGCTCCAACCATTTTCCCCGCACGGCCCTGATAGGCCAGTTCCACCGCCAGGCTGAGGACCGCCTCGAAGACGTCGTACCGGATCTCACTGGAAAGATCGGTCAGGTCGGTCGAGGTCAAGATCTCGAACTCCTCCCGATGTCGAGGACCACGATGCTGTCGAGAAAGCCGAAGCGGCCGATCCCCGAGAGGCAGACAATCCGATCCCCCACCCGGACCAGCCCGGCGGAGAGACTCATCATCACCCCCAACTTCATCTGCCCCATCCGGGTCAATTCGATCTGAGGCACCCGGACCACCTTTTCAAAATAACGCTGCGCCCGCTGATAGGCGCGCTCCCCGCGAGCCACCAAAATCAGGTTCAACTCCTTTGAAAGGATCTTCAGCGGCGTATAATCGGTCAACAGGTCGGCATAGAGGAGGAGCGCCTGCGCCCCGACGCCGGCCGCCACGTCCGAGGCGGCCGAGAGGAAAACGTCGTTCATATCGAAGCTCGGCTTTTCTGCCGCGGAGGATTTTTTTCATACCGCCACCGCCTCCCGCTGGAGAAGATCGACCAATCGCTCGAAGATCAGGTCCCGAACAAACCGCTCGTCCGCGCGTCCGAAGACCTCCCTGAAACCCTTCAACGGCATCACCGCCTTGGCCATAAACCGATGTCCGCCGGCCCGTCCATAGGGACCGAACGCCTCTTTCATGAGGCTCCCTGCGTTTCCGCTCTTCCCCATGTTTCTCGCGGAGATGATGAGATTCCCCCCCACGATCCCGGAGAGAACCGACCAGTCGATTCCCTCCACCTGGGTGAAGAAGTCGGCCAATCGCGGGACGATATCCTGGCGGGGAACCTGCCCCAAGTGCGACACCAAAAGGCGATGTTCGATCCGCCACCGCCGGATCGCCTTCTGAACGAAACCGGCCTCCTCTTGAGGGAACTCCGGACGCTCGATCTGCCGGATGAGGCCATGGTTTGCCAAGGGATAAAGAAAGGAGAACGCTTCCACATCGCCCGGATGGGTCCCCCGCTCCAGGAAGGCGGTGTCGGTTCCGATTCCATAGAGGAGGGCTGTGGCGAGGCGCTGGCTGATCTTCACATCTTCGGCGCGCAGATACTCGGTCATCACGGTCGAGGTCGCTCCTTGATTCGACCGGATCTCCCGATAGGCCGCATGGTATCCCTTCTCCTCCGGATGATGGTCGATCACCACGTCGATCCGCGGAAACTTGACCGGGAAGCGACTCGGCTGGGTGTCGACGAAACAGATCCGATCGTATCCGGAGAGGCGCTTGGCATCGATCCGGTCGACTTCGATCTCGAGGTGCTTGAGCATCGCCATGTTTTCGGGACGATCGACCACCCCGAACGAGGCGATCGGCGCGGTCAGCTTGTTCCGGCCCAGCAGGGTCCGGAGCGCGAGGGCCGACGCGATGGCATCGGGATCGGGATCATCCTGGACGAGGATCAAGACCCGCTCCGCTTCTCCCAAGATCCGGTGGATCTCCCGAGTCTTTTCGCGGAGCGAGATGGCGCGAAGCTCCCAGAAGAGCGGGGAGGAGAGAAGATCGGTGCAGGAGACCACCTTCAGATCGGGAGAGCCGAGATCGACCACCTCCTTGTTTCTGGACAGCAGCAGCGAAGGCCGGACCCCTTCTTTCGAGAGGAGTCTTAAAATCGGGCTGAATAACTTTGTCTTGGAGAGCGCAATAATCACGCGGTCCTCGCGGCCGATCTTCGCCCGTTGATAGGTCGATTGGGAGGAGAAAGGACCCCGGATCACCGGGATCTTTTTCTTCTCAAGCCAGTCTGCAAGCTCTGGCTCTTGCACAACGAAGAGCCAGGCGCTTCCGGCCTCGCGGTGGCTCTTTAATACTTGATAAAAAAAGGAATCATCGCAAAAAACGATATACCGCATCTTTGTCCGATCTCACGTTAAACCCCTTTATTATCGTACTCTAAATGACAGACCAGATCAATGATCCACTTTCCGATGTAGTCAGTCTATCGTAGGGGCGAGGCGGCGCCTCGCCCCCCGACAAACCGGATACAATCAGGATCTCCGCCCTTTTTGACAAACCGATGTTTATTGAATAGGATAGGACATTGACAACTTAGGAGAGTCAATGCTGTCACGGTTTCTTATTTTTTACGTCGTCATGCTTTTCACCGGAAGCCCCCTCCTCGCAATCCTCGTCATCCTCGGCATTTATTTGGCTTTCGACTACCAATTCACCGGGTTTCTCCGCCGGGGGGTTCAGATCTTTCGGTTGGAGTCGGAGATCTCCGGATTGAAGAAAGTGGTGGCGCTGAATCCGCACAACGCCGCCGCCCTGAGCGATCTGGGACGCCTTCTGGTCATGCGCGGCAAAGAGCATCAAGCGCTTCCCTATCTGGAACGCGCTTACGAACGGCTCTCCGACACCGAGGAGACGACCTACTACCTTGGCCTTGCCTTTCTTGTGACCGGTCGCGAGTCCGAAGGGGAGGCGTTGATCCTCAAGGCGCTGGAGAAGAACCCCAAGTTCCGGTACGGCGAGCCGGCGCTCCGCCTCGCGGAGTATTATGGAAGGAAAGGACGGACGGAGGAGGCGCAGACCTTCTTCGGTCGCTTTTTCTCGATCCACTCCTCGAGCCCGGAGGGCTACTATAAATTCGGGCAGTTTCAGCTTCAGGTCGGCAACCGGGCCGGGGCCGCCGAGAGCTTCCGAAAGGCAATCGAGATCTTCAAGCTCTCCCCCTCGTTCAAGAAGAGACAAGATCGCCTTTGGGCTTACAAGGCGCGCTTTCACCTACTCACCGCCTCTGGGACCCGTTAACGAATGCGCCCCCTCTCTTCTCGCTGGGCGATTGTCGCGTTGGACCAGGGGAGCAGCCGCTCCCGGGCGGTTCTCTTCGATCTGAAAGGCAAGCCGCTCGCCCGCGCCGAAGCCCCGCTTCGGACCGACACGCCCAAGCCGGGATGGGTCGAGCATGATCCGGAGGAGATGCTGGAGGGTGTTCGAACCGTTCTCCGGAAAGTCCTTCGCGAGACCCGCCGATTGGAAAGGGTGCCGATCGCCCTCGGCATCGCCAACCAGCGTTCCACCTTCGTCTGCTGGGATCGGAAAAGCGGCAAGGCCCTCTCCCCCGCGATCAGTTGGCAAGACCGGCGGGCGGGCGATCAAATCTCCCGCTGGGAGGGCCCCGACTTCGTCGCGAAAACCGGCCTCCCCCTGACCCCCTACTACTCCGCCACCAAACTTGCCTGGCTCCTCGATCGATTTAAAAAAGAGCGGCAATCCACCCGGGAACTCCTCTGCGGAACGGTGAATGCTTTTTTGATCTGGCATCTCACCGAGGGGAAGGTCGATCGGACCGATCCGACCAACGCCGCCCGGATGCTCCTCTACAACCTCGACCGGGGCGATTGGGACGACGGCCTGCTCGATCATTTCGGCGTTCCCCGGGCGATCCTTCCCGAGGTGGCTCCGACGCAGTCGGCCTTCGGCGAGGCGGTGATCGACCGGGTTCATCTTCCGATCACCTGCAGCATCGGCGATCAGCAAGCCTCACTCGCCGGGTTGGGGGGGCTCCGAGAAGGGATGGCGAACGTCAACTACGGGACCGGCGGCTTCTTCCTCATCAACACCGGCCCGAAACGGTGCGCCGTCCCCGGACTCCTCACCAGCATCGCCTGGTCAAACGAAAATAAGACAACGTACTTGGTGGAAGGTACGGTGAATGGCATCGGTCCTCTTTTCACCTGGCTGCGCGATCTTGGCATGATTGGGTCGGAAGCGGAGATCGACGACGCCTGCGGCCGATCGAAAGAGCGGATCTTTTTTCTTCCGGCGCTGATCGGCCTCGGGGCGCCTCATTGGGACAATCGGGTTCCCACGAGCATCATCGGGCTGACCGGCGCGTCTCGCAAGGACGATCTCGTCCGGGGCGCCGTGGAAGGAGTTGCTTTTTTAATGACCGACATCTATCAAGCCTTTCGAACGAAGGCGCCGATCCCGATCCGGAAAATCATCGCGAGCGGAGGGGGCTCGCAAATCAAAAGCCTCCTCCAGATCCAATCGGACTTTTTTGGCAAGCCGATCACGGCGACGCACGATCCCGAATCGACGATCCGCGGCGCCGCCTTCCTGGCGGGCGAGGCGATCGGCGCCGCCGACCGGAGGGTTTTTCAATTCTCCCCGCTCAAAGAAACCTTCTCTCCCCGGATCGGGAAAGCCGAGCGGGAGATGCTTTATCGTGGATGGGAGAAGACGCTCGCCCTGATCAAGGGGTGGCGCTGAAGCGCTTTCTCACGTTCGAATCATCACCCTTCAGATGTTGGGGATACGGACAGGTCCTCTGTAGGTGAATAAAGGGATTGATTACGTTTTAAAAAAAGAGTAGAGATGAGCCTGAGCAAAAGCTTGGGTTGTGACTTGCGACCCAAGTCACACTATATCTCGAGCAGACCTCTTTCAGATAATGCGAGCCCTCACCCAGGGAGAACCGCGCATGCCGAAGCGGATACTCATCGTCGACGATAACGAAGATACGCGTCAGCTCTTTGCTCAGGCGCTGAGTGGAGAAAGTTATGAGGTCACTCTCGCGAACGATGGCGATGAAGCGCTAAGAAAGGTCGGGTGGACACACCCGGATCTGATCCTCCTTGACCTCATGATGCCCGGCGTCGATGGGTTGAGGGTCTGCCGCGCGCTTAAACAAAACCCCGCTTATCGCCCTATTCCTATTCTGATGATCAGCGCCAAATTTGCCGATCCCGCCTCCCGTCAACAAGCCATCGAAGCCGGTGCAGAAGAAATCCTCATCAAACCGATCGACCCATCCAATCTTCTGGCGAAGATCAAAACCCATCTGAACAAGACCGATCCGGCTTAAAACAGCCTGCCGCGAACGCTTGCGATAGGATATGGTCCGGATCGGTCATTCGTAGAATTCTCATACGTGTTTTTTCAAAAAACCCGCTTGCTCGATCTTCTCGAAAATATTTCTTCTCACCCCCTCAGGGCCCGCGTCAAGAAACCTCCAATCCGGGTTGACCCGCCCCGTGATCCGTTCGTCTTCCGATTTCTGCGGCGGTTTCACCGCCGTCAAAATCCACGCCCAGAGAAAGCTGACAAAGACCAGACCGATCATTACCGGAAGTCCATACTCTAAAACAATCCTGTACATCCTTTTCTCCCCTACATTCAGGTTTCTGATTCTCTCCATCCGTGAGAGGGCGGAATTTTCGCCACGTTTATGAATACCACTCCCAAGCCATTACCGCATTAAATTCAGATTAATTTTTTGTTAAACGTGAACGCGCCGCCGGGCAAAGTCCGAATCCGGTCACGACTGATGCTGATGAACTTTGGATACGCTCTGTATCCTGAAAGAAACATCCCTCTGCTGCGTCGCGCCCGATCAGATCCTCTCCACACGATTTCCTGCAAATGGCCGGCGTTTTCGTCAACACCCATGAGCAATCTGCGTCGGCACGCCGATTGCTCATGTGGAGGGAGCACGGCGTCAGAGAGGCGCTGTGATGATCATCAAAGGGGAAATATCAAACGTCCACATGAATGTAAATAGGAGGGAAAAAGATGGCTTCGGTATCCAATATCGTAATGTCGCTCTCGGCCGGGTCCACCGCGAGCACCGCCAACGTGACGGTCACCGGAACGATGACCTTTGAAGCGAGCGAAGTGGGAAAAAGTTTTCGGATGGAGATCGGAATTTTCGGGGAAGACAAATCGGGCGATAAGCTCCCGGCCGGGGATCCGGTCGGCGACGACCTGCTCTATTCCTTTCAATGGGGCTTTCTGCTCCCCAAGAAACCGTACAAGCAATTCACCGTCATGACGGCGGGACCGCAAGCCTTCACGGAGACCCGTTCAATCAGCAACGAAAAGCTCGATGAGGACCCGGGAAATGTCAAAATAGCCGACGCGGACATCAACACGCCGGTCTATTTTCCTCGGCAAGATGAAGTTTATGCAAAAGTCAGCCTCTCGGGTTCCCCGGTTTCCGCTCGTTCCTCCACCGTCATCGCCGGCATCGGCGTGTAAACCGATGCTTTCGTCCTGCCGGATATCTCTTTGAGGGGCGCCGCGAAAACAGGGCGCCCCTCAAATCCGGTCGCCTGAGCCGAATTTCCGGAAAGAGCAACTCTTCCCGGAAGATCTGGAGAAGGTGACGGCCGCCTGGACAAAAGGGGTCTCGTGAAAAAGTTCGTGGAATACCTTCGAGGATCGATCCGGGTCGCCAGCATACCAGGGATCGGCTCCACATTTATTTTCAGCCTACCGTATGATATCGCTTGATAGAACTCCATTCAAACCTGATCTCAATGAAAAAAGACCAGAGCACAATTATCTTGACTTCTGCACGACTCTGCCTTACGCTTCAAGGATAAATCCCTGGGTCAAATCCGATGGTTTCCCCCCGTACCTTTCCGTCCGTATCCATCGACACCCTGCCTTTAAAGAGGGAATCTCGCCTTCCTGTCCATATCACAAAGAGCAAGAGCCCCTCTTCTCTTTAAAGGAAAAGCACCCAAAACCCCATTTTCTTATCACACAACCAGAAGAGAGGAGCGTCGAATGAAAATTTTTGTCGGCAATTTGTCTCGAGACGTTAATGATGCGGACTTACAGAAGGCGTTTGAGGCCTTCGGGAAAGTAGATTCTGCCACGGTCATAAAAGACAAATTCTCGGGAGAGTCGAGGGGGTTTGGGTTCGTGGAAATGTCGTCGGGACCGGAAGCGCAGGCGGCCATCAGCGGAATGAACGGAAAAGAATTGAAGGGAAGAGCGGTCAATGTGAATGAGGCCCGTCCTCGCGAAGAGAGAGGCGGCGGTGGAGGGGGCAGAGACCGCGGCGGAAGACCGGGGGGTGGCGGCGGGCGGCGATTCTAACCTCCTCCCAGCGAAAAATGTTTTCATCAAAGAAGGGCGCACAGATGGGTCGGTGCGCCCTTCGCCGTAACCGAGCTTAACTCGGCGGACGGATATGTAGGATCAACACGGGTCGGTCGACCTGGGAGAGGACCTGGCTGGTGACGCTGTTGGTCAGGAAGGCCTCGCGGAGATTCCCGATTCGGGTGCCGAGGACCAACAGATCGTAGCTTCCCTCATAGGCCTCTTTCAAGATCGAGCTGACGATCTCCCCCTCCCCTACCTTTGTCTCCACCCGCAGGCCGAGGCTCTCCAAAACCCGAAGAACCCCCTGAAGGTAGAAGGCCCCGCTGTTTTCCTCTCCCTCCGGCGTCACGTGGAAAAGGGTGACGCTGGCGCCGGTGCTCCGGGCGATCCGCCCCACGAAACGAATATCCGACTTTCGGACCTTCTCGCTCGAGATGCAGACGAGGATCTTCTTGAAGTCCTGGAAGGGGGTCGGGGTGAGCAGCGTCGGCACCGGCGCGTTCACCGACACGCGGGCGGCGGTCGATCCGAGAAAGCGGCCCGGGGCGTGGCGGCCGCGGGTGCCGAGGACGACCAGGTCATACCGGTTCTGCTCCGTCTCGTTGAGGATCTCCTCGGCGGGATGTCCCCGCCGATACGCCGTCTCCACCTCCTGAAGCTCCTGCTGGGCCGCCTGGCTCGCCTGGGTCAGTCCCTCGCGCGCCTTGGCCTCTTCCAGATAGCGCTCGGCCACCCCCAGAATCGTCAGCCGTCCCTGGGTTTTTTGCGCCAAATAAGAGGCAAAGTGAAGCGCATGCTCCCCATGCTCCGACCCGTCGATCCCTACGAGGATATGCAGTCCCTGATACGGAAGGATATGAAAGGAGGTCACCCCGACGGCAACCTTCTGCCCCGATCCGATCGGGAAGCTCGTTTGCGCCAATCCCATCTGTACCGAAAGAACCGTCGGGTCGGTATCCCCGAAACCTGCGGTCAGGGAGCGGACGACTCCGGAAACCTGCACCGTCATCCGGTGGAATCCCCCGACAAAGAGAAAATCCCGAATCTCCCCTTCCCCGATGAAGGTGCCGTGAAGCGCCTCCCGGCTCGGCGCAATTTCGATCTGCTCCGGCCGGATCAACACCTGCACCCGCTCTCCTTTTTCCGGCGCCGCGGTCCCCTCCGGAAGAGGAAGGAAAGCCGAGCCGATCTGAATATGCCGTTCCTGCATCACCCCCGTGAAGAAGTTCGCAGAGCCGAGGAATTGCGCCACATACTCCGACTTGGGCCGCTTGTAGATATCGGCCGGAGCGCCGGTGGCAAGGAGCTTCCCCCGATCCATGATCCCAATCCGGTCGCCCAGCTCGAAAGCGTCGGCCTGATCGTGGGTCACCATCACCGTGGTGACCCCCAGCTGCCGGTGGATCTGCTTGAGGCTTTGCCGGAGCTGCGTGCGGGTCTTCAAATCGAGCGCGCCGAACGGCTCGTCGAGCAGAAGCACGCTCGGCTCATAAGCAAGCGCCCGTGCCACCGCGACCCGCTGCTGCTGGCCGCCAGAGAGCTGAGAGGGATAACGATGGCCGAAGCCGGGAAGCCCGATCAGCTCCAGAAGATGATGGATCTTCTTATCCCGCTCCTCGCGGGGAACCCGCCGGAGCTGAAGTCCGAATCCGATGTTCTCGGCGACCGTCATGTGACGGAAGAGGGAGTAGTTCTGGAAGACGAAGCCGACGTTTCTCTCCTGGGGGGTCAGATCGTTCACCACCTTCCCCTGCAGCAGGATCTCCCCCTGATCGGGCGTGACCAGCCCGGCGATCATCCGGAGGATCGTCGTCTTGCCGCTGCCGCTCGCTCCGAGTAAAACAAAGAGCTCTCCTGGGAAGATCTCCAGGGTGGCGTCCTCCACCACCGCTTGCTCGCCGTATAATTTCGAGATATTTTTGAGTGAAATGGACATCGTTTAATGTTCCTCTCGGCGAAAGGGACTTTTCCCTCTGATCAGGCCTCCGCCGGCTCTTCTCTCTCCGTCACACGGAGAAGGATAAAAAAGATAACAAACGAAAGCATCGCGAGGACTGCGGCCACGGCATTGGCCGCTTCAATGTTTCCCGCTTCGAATTGGGAGAAAATGTAAAGCGGCGCCGTCTGGGTCCGCAGCCGCAAATTCCCTGAGACCATCACCGTTGCCCCGAATTCCCCGAGGGAATGGGCGAAGGTCAGCAACGTCCCGGTAAAAAGCGCCCCGCGGAGCGAAGGGAGAATGACATACCAGAAGGTCTTCAATCGACCCGCCCCCATTGTATAGGCCGCCTCTTCATAGGTCACCTCCAGCTCATCCAGCACCGGCTTTACCGCGCCGAGCATATAGGGGAAGGTCACGAAGACATGCGCCAAAAGAATGCCGCCGATTGCGAACATCGGCCGGAAACCGATCGGGTCGAGATAACGGCCGACCAGACCGATCGGTCCCCAGAGGAGCAGCAGGGAAGTTCCGACGACGACGGTCGGAATCGCAACCGGCAGGTTGATCAAGATGCCGAGCGGCCGCTTCGCCGGGAAGCGATAGTTTGCAAAAATATAGGCGGTAAGGGTCCCTAAAACCGAGTTCAAGAGACTGGTAATCAGCGCCACAAAGAGGCTTAAGCGAAGGGCAAACTGCGCCCCCTCCCCGATCAACGCGGTGATGAACCGGGAGAGTCCGTCGCGGGTGGCGAAAACGAAGATCGCGCCGATCGGCATGATCAGCAGGGGAAACAACACCATGAAGACCATCGCGATCAGAAGCCCCCGCCATGGGAGCCGAACACGCGCAGCTTGCAGCGGATTGATCACGGGCGCACCTCCTCCAGAATACGTTTTCTCCAGAAGCCCTCAACAATCTCGGCATACGCCTGCGGCCACCCCCCAGATCGTCCACGGTGAAGCTGTGGGGGATTTTCGAAAAAGAGGGGGTTCTCGGCATCCAGACGGGGATCGGTGATCGACCGGAAGCCATATTCGACAAAGATCCGCTGCGCCTCCTCCGTCCAGAGAAAGTCGAGAAAAGCCTCCACCAGCGGCCGTTCCTCGGGAGAGATGTTCCGATCGATCGCGATGGCTGGATGCTCGGTGTAGATCGTCCACTCCGGAACCACCATTTCATGATTGAATTTTCCGCGGGCGAGGTCCTTCACCGCCTCCTGCTCGTAAGTGATCAGGACGTCGCCGAACCCCATCTCAAACTGAGTGCGGGCGGCGCGCGCCGACGATCCGAGGATGATCACGTTTCTCCAGAGATCGATCATTCCCGCATGAGCGGCGTCGGGGCTTCCCCCTCCGGGAGGGCAAAGGCGCCATACTCCGCCAGGAGGGCCCAGAGCGCTCCGCCCGACGTCTGCGGATCGGGATGAACGATCCCCACCCCCGGTTGTCCGAGCGCCTCAAAACTGGAGAGCCCTTTCGGATTCCCCCTCCGGACGATGAGGATCATGGGGGTGCGGTTGATGATCCCCTGATAGGGAGAGCCGGTCCAATCGTGCTGAATCAATCCCGCCTCCTTGAGCCGATGCGCGTCAAGCGTGTGAGAAAAGAGGGCGACATCGGCCGGCGCGCCGAACCGGATCTGATTGGTCACCGTCCCCGAGCCGGCAAAAGAGGTGTAAAATCGGACCTCCTCTCCGGTCTGCTCCCGCCAGCGTTTCTGAAAAACGGGGAGAATTCCGGAGGAGATCACCTCTTCCAAAATACTGAAGCCGTAGATGACAAGGGTCGGTGACGACCTCCCCGCCCCCTGTGAAAAAATCGGCCAGGTATAGGCAACCAGAAGGAGGAGGCAAGCAGTCACAATCATCTTAGAAAATGTCACGGGATGCGATCCTTATCTTTAATATGTATCTGCTGAGTTGCCCGAAGAAGCAGGCGCTGGATGAGGGGACGGACGTCGCTCAATTTTCGCGGGGGCATCGATTATGCGGCCATTTTAAGGTTGTGAAACCCTGTGTTCAATTATACAGATTTCGTCAAGAGCGCTTCAAGTCAGGCGAATTAAGGGTGTGGCTCTCTCTATAAAGGGGCTGAGAATGAGTTGTCTTCAATGACAAATCGCTCCATGACTGTTGTATTTGTTCAAATATGTTATGATCAGATGGTCATTATATCGATCATTGCCGTGCGGTTCACAGGAGGAGGTCCATCGATGAGCAGTGAAACCGAAACAAAAGAAGTCGCCACCTTCGGCGGCGGCTGTTTCTGGTGTTTGGATGCGGTCTTCGCCGACTTAAAGGGGGTCGAGAGCGCCGTCTCCGGCTACGCGGGGGGGACGGTTGATAACCCGACCTATCGTGAGGTCTGCAGTGGAACGACCGGCCATGCCGAGGTGTCGCAGGTGACCTTCGATCCGAAGGTCATTACCTTTCGCGAGCTGCTGGAGGTCTTCTTTACGATCCACGATCCGACGACGATGAATCGCCAAGGGGCCGATGAGGGAACCCAATACCGCTCGGCCGTCTACTATCACACGCCGGAGCAGAAGGCAATCGCCGAACAGGTGATCAATGAACTCACGGCGAAGGGAGTCTGGGACGCGCCGATCGTGACGGAGGTGACCCCCTTTGAAAAATTCTATCGGGCCGAGGATTACCATCAGGACTACTATAAAAACAACCCCGGTCAGGGATATTGCCGGGTGGTGATCGCCCCCAAAGTCGCAAAAGCGCGGAAGCAGTTTCTGGAGAAGTTGAAGCGGTAGGAACTACCCCTTCTTCGGCTCGATCGAACCGGCCGGCGATGCGGGTGGGGCCGGAGGTGTAACAGGGGCTTCGGAAGGTTTGATCTCATCCCTCGCCTTTTGAGCCCGATCGACCTCTTCTTTCTTCAACAGAACGGGACCCGGTTGGTTGCTGCTTTGGACGTAGGCGAGGTCTCCTTCGATTCGGCCGAACGAGACTTGACCAAGCGATTTTCCCTCTTTTCCTTTGAGCTGAACGGACCAATCTGGATTCGAAAGACCGGCCTTCGCCGGCGGGGGCGCCGGCTCCGGAAATCGGTCGACGCGCAGCTCATTCAGCTCAAAGAGCAGACCGTTGATGCCGGTGGAATCGACCTTCTTCGGGGTCTCTCCCTTTTTCATCCACCACTCCCCCTCTTTTCTCTCAAGAAATACCGACTCTCCCCCCTTTCTTGATTGAAATCTGTTCAATCAGAACAGGATCGACCAGATCGACCACCCGCCTGTCCCGATAAGACGACGCCGGCTCTTCTAGAATCTTAAACTCCCGCTCGGAGAGTTTATAAATCGGCGCCGCCGGTGTGGTGACCGCGTAAACCGCATCCGGTTCGAAGGGGGCTTTGTAAAAAACGGCCGGGTGCTCCAGAGCGCCGACGAGGAGCGTGAGCTTCAGGATCGGCTCACCGAGCCCTTTGAGCCAATCCGCTTTCCGCGTGTCGATGAAATCGTCCCCCCGAAGGCTCGAAAGACTGCCGAGCAGATTCGAGATTTCATTGGGGTCCCCCTTGGCCTGAATCGGTTTCTGGTGGCCGCTCCGTTCACTAGGCCATCTGATCTGCCAACCCTCTTCTTCGCGGGTGATCTCTATCTGCTGGCGGGGCGACTCGATTTGAACCCGCTTGACGTCGGTGGAAGCAAACCGGAAGAGCTCCTGTCGTCGCCAATCCTTCAGCTCTTTATTCAACGTCTGCTTGATTGAAACCGGGGCAAGATAGACCGGCGTCCCCGCCCCCTTCCGGACATAGACTTCACTGCCGGTCAGGTTTTCACTCCCGACTTCCAAAATCTCGGTATCGACTCGGTTGAGAGTGACGATGACGGTGTAGATCGGCGGATCAAGGCCGAATTCCTTCAGATCCTCCGCCTTCTCCTCGATCATCCGGCTCGCTTGAAGCCGTTCCACTTGGGAGGCAAGAGAAGAAGCGGCGGCCTCATTGGCGATCGCCTCGACCGGGTGAGTGATCCGCCAGGGGTTGTCGGGATCGGCCGGCTCGTGAAGAAAGTCGATCGACGCGCCGTTCCGGGTTTGGATGCTTAGGTTGGTAACGGCGGTTTGAGAAAAACCGTAAAGGCGCTTTTCTTCGATTTCCGCCTCTTGTTTTTTCTTTTCTCCGGGGATTTCGACGAAGTAGAGATACCCGCCCAAGGCGATGAGAACGAGCGAGAGGAGAATCGTTGCCTTAAACCTCACAGCCGACGCCTCCTTCGCCACACTGTGAGACCGACCGTTAAAATTGCGAGCGGTAAAATAATCACCGAGCTGTAAAAGTTAAACCGGTGCTGCGCATTGCTCAACAGCAGGGTGCTCGTCTTCGCTTCCTGCGAACGGATCGAGATGAGATCCTCCTCTTCCGCCAGCCAGCTGACCACATTCTGGAAGAGGTCCCCGTTGCCGGCCGATCGGACGGCGCTGTTGGTGGCGAAATCGGCATCGCCGATGACGACCAGCCGCATTTTCTTCGACGCATCGATCGCTTTTCCCCCGTCGCCGGTTTCCATCGGGGGAGGCTCCTCCTTGTAGCGGACCACCCCGCCGAAGGTGATCGGGCCGAGCTTGTCGCGGCTCGGATCGATCGCCAGATCCCCCTCCACTTGGGTCGTCAACCAGGTTCCTTGTCCCGATTTTAGAATAGGCTCGAAGAGAAGTGTTCCTTCCCTGGCGGGATCAAAGTTTACCGACCTTGTCACCGGGTAGAAAGTTCCCAGGTTGAACCGGTCGGTGATCTGGTGCGGCGGATAAGTGCCGGGGTTGACGATCGGGACCACCCCGCCGAGGCTGGAAGCGGGATCGAGAATGATATCGTTCGCAAGCAGAACCCCCCACTTCGCAAGGATCGGCTCCAGATCGGTCTTCACCAACGGGTCCACCAGGGCGAAGAGCCGCCCCCCCGCGAAAGATACGTATCGAGCGCCGCTCCTTCCTCCTCCGTATAGGGGCGCTGCGGACCGCCGATGATCACCACCGCCGCATCGTCCGGGACTTTTTTCTCCGAAAGAAGCAACAGCTTCTTGACGGAAAATCCCTGCTTCTCCAGGGACTCTTTTAGAAAAGAGAAGCCGTTGCGCTCCGGATCATCGACGGAGTGCTCGCCATGCCCTTCGACGAAGTAGAAGGTCTTCTTCGACTCCCGGCTGATCCGGATGAGCGCTCCCGTGATCTCCTCCTCCGAAATCGTTCGAAGGGTCGCCTTCTGCCCCCCCGACTCGATGACGACCGTATCGTATTCGGTGATCCCGTACTGCTTCGCCAGGGTCGGCTTTTTGTCGGGATCGACCATCTCATATTGGATTTTGTCGGTCTCATACCGGTAGTTCTCGAGAATATCCTTCGCCAGCCGCTTGGCGTTGCTCTGCTCCCCGAAGAAGCCGATCACCTTCACCTCGTTTTTGAGATTTTGAAGGACGCTCACCGTCTGGGGAGAGATCGAGAAGGCGCCGGTTCCGGAGAGGTCGAAGCGAACCTCATGCCGGGCGAGGATGAAGTTGAGGATCACGACGATGGCGATGAAGATCCCCGCCATCAAGAAGCTGTTTACCCCGAACTTCGTCGACCGCCGGGTGGAAAAATCTTTCACCAATTCAAAATGGGTGAAGAGAAAAAAGGAGAGGAAGATCACCGCCGCGCTCTCCAGCACGGTGACCACCCAGACCGGTGTCCCCCAGATCAAGAAATGAAAAAGACCGGCGAAAGCGCAGATGGCTCCCAAAACTCCGGAAACAATGCTTAACGTTCGTCTCATGTTAAAACCTCAAAACAGATCATCTCATCATTTCCATCGCTGCGACTCAACCACGCGGTGGGTTAGAAAAAGCCCCAAGATCGTCAGTGAAATAAAATAGGTCAGGTCGCGCGTGTTGATCAACCCTCTTACGAAGTGATCAAGATGCTCAAGCAGGGAGAGATAGCTGAACAGCTCCCCGGCGGGAGAATCGGACATTGTCTGCGCGGTCAGCCCGATCAGCCAGAAGCCGATCAAGATCCCGAAGGAGATCACCGCGGCGACGATCTGATTTTCCGTCAGCGAGGAGGCGAAGAGCCCCATCGAGAGAAAAACCCCTCCCAGCAATAACAGCCCCAGGTAGCTGGCGACCAGCGGCTTCCAGGCGACCTGCGTAAAGGTCGACAACATCACCGGCAGATGGAGGGTGAGTCCCAAAAGAAGGGCATAGATCGCCCAGGCGGCCAAAAACTTCCCGAGGACAATTTCGGTGATCGTCAACGGAGAGGTCATTAGGAGCTCCGTCGTCCTCCCTTTTTCTCCTCGGCAAAGAGGCGCATCGTTAACAGCGGCATGATCAGAAGGAGGATGATCGCCATGTTTAAAAAGGTCGGCCGGAAGAGAATTTCATGCAGATTAAGCTGCGGAAGGTTTCCCTGAAACTGCATCGCCTGAGACGACAGCCTCGAATAGAAAAAAACCTGGCTGTGGAAGAGGTAGTTCGATACCATCAAAAAGACCATCGCCAAGACATAGGCGATCGGGGAGATGAAATAGAGCTTTAATTCCTTTCCGGCCAGGGTCAGAATGTTTTTCATGCGGGCACCCTTCCCGGGGCGACCGGCACGGCGGCCGCTTCCTCTACCCCTTCTCCTCCGTGGTGAGCTGGAGGAAGACCTCTTCCAGGCTGACCGCCAGCGGTTTCATCTCAAGAAGACCCCACCCGCACTCGACCACCCGCTTCGACAACTCTTCACGGATATCGCGGCCGAGCTCCGATTCGACGATGAAAACCCCCTCCCCATTCATCGACGGTTGCGCCGGTTGCGGGAGGATCTGCTGCACCCCCTCGATCGAGACGATCTTTTCCGGATCAACCGCCTCTCCCCGCCGGACCCGGACCGAGATCTTCTCCGATTTCCGGACCTGCGCCGAGAGCCGTTCTTGCGAGTCGACTGCGACGATCCTGCCGCGATTGATGATGACGACCTTCTGAGAAACGGCGGTCGCTTCGGGCAAAATGTGGGTCGACAACACGATCGTATGCTCTCCGCCGAGCCCCTTGATCAACTCCCGTATCTCGATGATCTGCTTGGGATCGAGCCCCACCGTCGGCTCATCAAGAATCAGAACGTCGGGATTGTGAATCATCGCCTGCGCCAATCCGACCCGCTGCCGATACCCGCGGGAGAGATTGCCGATCAGGCGGCGGGCCACGTCGCCGAGATTGCACTTTTCCAAAGCGGAGGCGAGCGCCGCCTTGATCCTTTGATTCGGGACCCCTTTGATTTTGGCGACGAACTGAAGGTACTCCGAGACGGTCATCTCGGGATAGAGCGGCGGGTTGTCGGGAAGATAGCCGATCCGGCGCTTCACCTCCATCGGCGATTCGAAGATGTCGAACCCAGCCACTTTCGCGGTGCCGCTGGTGGCCGGCATGAAACAGGTGAGAATCCGCATCGTCGTCGTCTTCCCCGCCCCGTTCGGCCCCAAAAAAGCGAGGATCTCCCCTTTGGCGACCGAAAAGTTCACATCATCGATCGCCACGATTTCCCCATAGCGTTTTCCTAAATGCACCACCTCAATCATATCTCTTAAGACTCCCTACAATGCGTTGCAATCGTGTAAATTATACAATTCATTTTTCAGTGTCAAGGGGCCGGTCCCGGATCGCATATCGCCGGCGTGAGGAGAAATTACGGGGTGGAGAGAGAGGAATGTTGGTTATTGAAATATCCTTTGATCTTCGCGATCAGATCGGGGGGTCTGATCGGCTTGGTCAAAAGCGCCTCCGCGCCGACGTTCAGGCCCTGCTCCTGCAAGGCGGGATCGATACCGGCGCTGATGATCAGAATCGGGATGGAGCGTAATGAAGGATCGCTTTTGATCGTGCGGCAGACTTCAAAGCCGTTGATTCCGGGCAACATCACATCGAGCAGGATCAGGTCCGGCCGGGACTGCGAAACCCGCTGTAATCCCTCCGCGCCATCTTTCGCAAGCGTCACCGCATAACCCTCTTTCGTCAGAAGGCGTGTGAAGACCTGGGAGGAATCTTCATTATCGTCTACAATCAGGATCTGCTTCGGCATGCGTCTTTCCTTCTAAATCTCCGGATGAAGAATGTAGAAATAGTACTACATTGACACGCCTAATACAAGCCAACATTAAGGCGTAAGCCCTTACGAGGAAAACAGGGTCCGCACCGGCCGCAGCCAAAAATTCGGAGGAAGAGACGGAGGGGATATTGCCCGGGGACAGCGTCGTTGATTTTGCTGGAGCCGGCGGTCAGGATTGAACTGACGACCTGCTGATTACGAATCAGCTGCTCTACCACTGAGCTACGCCGGCGTCGCCCTTCTTAATACACGGAGGAATCGGGAAAATCAAGTCCTTTGTGCGCGCTTTACCGTTGCGCCACAATTTCCCTTCTCACCACCTTTCCGCTCGGACCCAGAGAGCCAAGCTCCCTCCCATCAAGAAAGAGACGGACCCCGCCGGCGTTTCCGACCGTAAGCGCGAATTTCTCTTTTGCCTCCCAGCGAATGCTCTCACCCGCCTGGAGAAGGGCCTCTTTGATCTCGGTCCCATCGAGGGTGGCATGGACCCACGACGGCTCCACCGCCTCAATCAGAAGAACCAACGGGACAAAGGACTCCTGCGAGGGTGGCGAGGGATTGGCGGCCGAAGAGGGGGTTGGAGCGGGGGAAGAGGACGAAGGGGGCTCAGAGGAGGAGGCCCCTCCACCCTCCGGGGGGGAGGAATCGGCGACGGCTCCGGGGGAACCGGCTCGTCGGAGAGGATCTCTTCGGGCGGCGGAGGGGGTGCGACCTCTTTGTTCTTCGGCATTAAAAAAGCGAGCACAAGGAAGAGAACGATCACGCCGACCACCGCAAGGGCGGCCCAAAGCGGAAAGGGAAGGTGATCGGGTTGCTTCCTCTGAATGTAAGAAGGGACCTTCTCCTCGGTGCCGCTTGCGGCCGAGGTCTCCGGCGACTGAACGGTCTGCGAAAACCGGTTCAGAATGGGCGCTTCCTCAAGACCGAGGCAGCGGGCGTAGCTTCTCAAAAAGCCCTTGGCCGAGACCGGGTTGGGAAGCTGGTCGAATTGGTTCTCCTCGATCAGCTTGATAAACCGGACCCCGATGCGTGTCCGGGTCGCCAACTCCTCTATTGAAATGTTTTTACCTTCCCTTTGTTGCCGAAGGAACTCGCCTAAATTTTCCATCCAGTAAACCTGATCCTCTTCGAAACGCTCTCCACTCGCCTGCTTTATTGAACCGGGCGCCGCCGAATGTTTTTTGCATCGAATCGATCCGCGGCGCTGGAAGGTTGAATCGGGACGTCACAGGAAAAATCCCCATTCAACACGCGCGACGGCCGGCGGGAGAAGCGGTTTAGCGAAGCGCATCCAGAAATTTCTGCGCTTCTTTCGCTTGTGAACTTTTGGGAGAGAGCTCAACGACTTTTTTAAATGAACCCGCTGCAAGCCCTTTCGAGCCCTCTCTCAAATACGCAGAGGCAAGATTGAGATGGGCATCGACGAAATCGGGCGCAAGACGGATGGCCTCCTGATAAGAGGCGATGGACTCTTTGACCTTTCCCATCTGGAAATAGGCTCTTCCAAGCCCATTCTGGGTCAGCGCGATAAACTCGGGACGGGGATTGATCCTCAGAACACTTTCAAAGGAGCGGACCGCTTCATCGTATTTTTCTTGCTTCAAGTAGACCAGCCCGAGGTTCAGATAGGGTTTTTCAGGGGTCGCGTATTGTACATTTTTGAGGGCCGCCTGATACTCCGAGATCGCCTGATCGAATTTTCCCTGCGCCTCGTACACCTTTCCGAGATAATTATGAGCATCGGAGAATTCCGGATCGGCTGAAAGCGATTTCTGCAGGGAGAGGACCGCTTCCTTGTAGTTTTCCTGCATAAAATGAACGTGCCCCAAGGCATAGTGCGCGTCGCGATAACGCGGATCGAGCTCGATCGCCTTCTGAAATTCGATAAACGCCCTTTGGAGGGAATTGTCGTTGATATACGAGATGCCGAGCTTGTAATGGGCCGATGCCTCCCTTTCTCTCTTGAGTTGCGCCTCGCCCATCCCGCAGGCGGTGCAAAGCGGAATGAGAATCCAAATCATCGCCCTTTTCCAACGCATCCACATTCCTCCGTCGTTTAAATCGGGGAGCCCGTTCTAGGCACTTTCAAAGAAGGTCAACGACTGAAACTCTTTATACCGCGCGTTGATCTCTTCTCGGGTGAGGGTCCGCATCCGATCGAGGCTGAAGGCCTCGACATTGAAAGAGGCCATGACGCTCCCGTAAATGACCGCCTGCCGGAGGGCCGCTTCGTTCATCGTCCCGTTCTGCGAGAGGTATCCCATAAATCCCCCCGCAAACGAATCGCCGGCACCGGTCGGATCAAACACATTCTCCAACGGCAGCGCAGGCGCGGCGAAGGTGGTCTGCCCGTTGAACATCAATGCCCCATATTCGCCGCGCTTGATAATGAGGATCTTCGGACCGAACGAGAGGATCTTCTTCGCCACCTTCACCAGGTTGAACTCGCCGGCCAGTTCGCGCGCTTCGCCGTCGTTGATGATCAAGATATCGACTTCTCCGAGGGTTTTAATGAGCGCGTCGCGTTTTCCCCCGATCCAGAAATTCATTGTATCACACGCAACGAGTTTTGGCTGCTTCACCTGTTTGAGAACATCAAGCTGTAACTCCGGGTCGATGTTCGCCAAAAAAACGACGGAGGCGTCGCGGTACGATGAAGGAAGTTTCGGCCGGAACGACTCGAAGACATTCAGCTGCGTATCGAGGGTCTTCGCCTCGTTGAGCTGATAGCCATACTCCCCGCGCCATCGGAAAGTCCGGCCCGGCCGGCGCTCCAGCCCTTCGAAATCGACCCCCTTCTCTTTTAAAAATGCCAGGTGGGACTCCGGAAAATCTTCGCCGACCACCGCCACCAGCTTCACCTCGGTAAAATAGCTTGCCGCCGTGGAGAAGTAGGTCGCCGATCCTCCCAATACTTCTTTCGCCTCACCGAACGGGGTCTTGACCGAATCAAACGCCACCGAACCGACTACCAATAAACTCATAACGCCTCCTGAATTCAATTAAGAATTAGGAACAACGAATTAGGAATTGAAACCGGGCTTTTTGCATTTTGATTCCTCATTCCTAATTGAACGATTCCCAATCGTCTTTTACGGGCATTCCGCTGCGGGGGCCTTCGTCGTTTTAATCGACTTCGTCAGGGAAGCGATCAGGTTTCTCCCCGCAGCCATGAAGATGTCTTCCACGCGGGTCAGCTCATGCCCCACCGTTTCCAACACCTCCGCTTCCCCTCTTCCCATCCAGACCATCCGTCCGCACCGGCTGTCCCAGATTTCGCCGCGCAGCCGCACCTGTTTGCTCACCTCTTCCGGAATCATATTCGGCCCCGAGGCAAAAACGGAGATCTTTCCCGCGACCAGATTCTCCCTGCCTTGCATCATCCGCGCCTCGGTATGTTTATTCACCACGCCGAGCTCTCCGATGAAAAGATAACGGACCTCCTCCAACTCGCCCCACTTTTTGAGCGCGTCTAGGTCGATGATTCTTTCCTCTTCATATTCCTTCACAAAAGCCTCGTAAGCCGGGAGCTGATCGGCCGAGGCAATCTTTTTGACGGCATCCGACCGCGGGATGATATGGACATCGCGAAACGAGGAGCGCAACCCCTGGAAGATTTCATAGGCGGCGTTCTGCTCCATTCCTTCCGGATCGCTCGGAGAGAAGACCGCCAGAATCGCCAATTTCCCCGACGCCAGCCCCTCCTTGGTCAGATGGGGGGAGACAAACTCGGTTTCAGAATAGTCGTGAACGGGGGAACGGGCGGCGGGCGGAGACAAAAGGGCCGCACAGCCGAATGAAAAGAGGACAAAAGAAAAAAGCAGGGTGTGCTTCATGCGCCGATCCCCCAGATGCGGCCCCGTCGATCCGATGCCGATGCCGGGCTCACGGGAGAGGCTTGGACCTCCCCCCTTCGAAGCCCTCGATCGAACCGCGGGCGCCTCAAATATACTTTCCGATGATTGGCTTTAAATCGACTTTGGTCTTTTGAGGAACGGCAGAGGAGGGGGTCACGATGGCGTGCTTCAGCGCTTCGGCGCAAGCGCACCGCCTCCCTCTCCCATCCGAACCACCGCCGCCTGAATGATCTTCTTTGAGAGGGCGACATTTTCCAGAAGGGTCTTGATAACCATCTCGACCGTCACCGGCTCCTCGGAGACGTGCCAGCAATCGTAATCGGTCGCCAGCGCAATCGTCGTATAGCAGATCTCGGCCTCTCGCGCCAGCTTGGCCTCGGTGACGTTCGTCATCCCGATGACATCGACCCCCCAACTGCGGTGGACCTCCGATTCGGCGCGGGTGGAGAATTGCGGCCCCTCCATGCAGAGATAGGTCCCCCCGCGATGAATCGTCGCTCCGACCGCTTCACTCGCCTCCGCGACGATGCCGGCCAGCTCGGAGCAGATCGGGTCGGCCAGGCTGACGTGCGCCACGATCCCCTGTCCGAAAAAAGTGCTCTTTCTTCCTTTTGTCAGATCATAAAACTGGCTCGGGATCGCGATATGGCCCGGGGCGATCGCTTCTTTCATGCTGCCGACCGCGCTGACGGAGAGAATCCGCTCCACCCCCAGCTTCTTCATGGCAAAGAGATTGGCCCGATAGTTGATCTCCGAGGGGAGAAGCGTATGGCCCTGGCCGTGCCGCGCCAAGAAAGCGATCGGAACCCCCCTCCAGGGTTCCGAGGATGAACTTCCCGGAGGGCTTTCCGAACGGGGTCGAAACCGCCACCTCCCGGACCTCCTTCAGCGATTCCATCTGGTATAGACCGCTTCCGCCGATGACGCCGATCCGCGCCTGCGGCAATTTGGATCGACTCACTGAGCGCTTCTTCGAACCTCGCTTCTCCGCCATCGTCCTCTTCCCATGATTGATCTGCTACGGCCAAAATTGAACAGGATTATAGCATACTCTTCAAATACTTCAAGCGCAGAATCCGGTCGGCGGCCTCTTCCGGCGCTTCATCCGGACGAAGATCGATCCACTCGATCTTCGGGTCGGCCCGAAACCAGGTCATCTGCCGTTTCGCGTAGTGACGGGTATCACGTTTCAGCGTCGCGATCGCCTCTTCCCGCGTCTGCTCGCCCCGAATGTACCGGGTCATCTGCTTGTATCCCAATCCCCGCATGGAAGGAAGCTCCGGTGAAAAACCGGCTGAGAGAAGACCCGCCGTCTCTTCGATCAGCCCCTTTGCGATCTGCGCTTCAACCCGTTGCTCGATCCGTTGATAAAGGTCTTCACGGTCGCGCCGCAATCCGATCAGACAGTAGGCCCCCTTCGGGGGCTCGGCGAACCGATGATCCGCATGGACTTCGGAGATGGGGCGGCCGGTCTGATGATAAACCTCCAGCGCCCGAACCAGCTTCGGGAGATCGCGCGGATGGATCCGCTCCGCCGCCGCGGGATCGACCTCGGCCAGCCGCCGGTGAAGGATCCCTTCTCCTTTCTCGCTCTCTTCTTGAAGCAGCCGCCGCCGGAGATCCCAATCGGCCGGCGGCCCCTCCCACAATCCGTACAAGAGAGTTTTGATATAAAGGCCGGTCCCCCCTTCGATAAAGATCGGCTTTCCCTCCCGGGAAAGCGCGGTGATCTTCTCCTCGGCCAGTTTCTTGAACTTCCCGGCCGAGAAGGAACCGTCGGGAGGGACGAGATCGATCAAGTGACGCGGCACCCGGGCCCGCGACTCGGGCGACGGTTTATCGGTCCCGATATCCATCCCCTGGTAGATCTGGCGGGAGTCGGCTACCAGGATGTCGGTCCCCAGCGCCAGCGCCAGCCGCTCGGCAACGGCGCTCTTGCCGACGGCGGTCGGGCCGACGAGAATCAACCAAAGATCTTTCTTTTCGTCACCTGAAGCTGAAATCGATCTCCCCTCCTTGACACAGCTTGGACGCAAAGCCTACCATAGTGATAAACGATTGCATCGCGTGCAGAGGGAGGCGATGCGGCGAACGGACTGAAGTGTCGGCCGGCGTCGCCCCTTTATACCATCTTCGCTCTATGGAGGCCAGCCTCTTTCCCGTAAACCCGTCTGTAGAAAGGATGATATGGTCCATTTCCCTCTTATCTTCCCGGCCTCTCCCGTTTTTATACCGATCTGCGCCACCCCCGCCACCGGTCCTTCCGGCCGAAATCATACCAATGAAGAGGTCCTCTTGTGATGCAGATCACCTGACCCCTTGCAGACCGTCGTTCACCCCCGAGTCCCGTTTACCGATGATCCAACATCATCGGCACGATGACTTCCGCATCAAGCGATGCGTCACACTTCAACCGGTGCCGGCGGAGTGTACACCTACATGTTGAGCCTAAATGCAGAACCGAAGCTGAATAAAGAGAAGGGAAGCAGAAGATGATGCCTGAGATCAAAACCTTTCACCCCCCGAAAACCGGCGCCCAGATCGCTCACCGGATCGTTCCGGCCGATTCCCGGTTTCAGCGGCCGACGATCAAAGGAAAATTCCTTTATGTCGGAGACGAGAAGTGGTCTCTGCGCGGCGTGACCTACGGGACCTTTCGCCCGCAGGAGCCGCGGCAAGAAGAGTACTCTCCCGATCGGGCCGAGGCCGATTTCGCCCTCATGGCTGCGAACGGGATCAATGCGGTCCGGACTTATACGGTTCCTCCCCGCTGGCTTCTCGATTCGGCGCTGCGGCATGGCCTGCGGGTGATGGTCGGCCTCCCCTGGGAACAACATGTCGCCTTCCTCGATGAGTTCGACTGGCCCGCGCAGATCGAAAAACGTCTCCGTTCCGGTGTGGCCGGCTGCGCAGGGCATCCGGCGCTCCTTTGTTATTCCATCGGCAATGAGATCCCGGCGCCGATCGTCCGCTGGCATGGCCCCGCCCGGGTGGAGCGTTATCTGGAGCGGCTCTACCTCGCGGCCAAGGAGGAAGATCCGGGGGCGCTGGTCACCTATGTCAACTATCCCACGACCGAATATCTTCAGCTCCCGTTTCTCGATCTGGTCTGCTTCAATGTCTACCTCGAATCACAGACCTCTCTCGATGCCTATCTGGCCCGCCTCCAGAATATCGCGGGGGAGCGGCCGCTGTTGATGGCCGAGATCGGCCTCGACAGTCGCCGCAATGGGGAGGAAAATCAGGCGCGGACGCTCGACTGGCAGATCCGGACCACCTTTGCCGCCGGCTGCGCCGGCGCCTTCATCTTCTCCTGGACCGATGAGTGGCACCGCGGCGGATATGAAATCGAAGATTGGGATTTCGGCCTGACCACCCGGGAGAGAAAGCCGAAGCAAGCTTTGGCCGCCGTCGGAAAGGCTTTCGCGGAGATACCCTTCCCGCCCGATCTCCCTGGCCGATGATCTCCGTCGTCGTCTGCAGCTATAATGGCGCCGGAACGATCCGCGATTGCTTCGAAGGGCTCCTACGCCTCGACTATCCGAACTTCGAAGTGATCGTCGTCGATGACGGCTCCACCGACGAAACGGCCGCCATCGCAAAAGAGTTTGGCTTTCAATTGATCCGGACGGAGAACCGCGGCCTGGCAAGCGCCCGGAACACCGGCCTCGCGGCGGCACAGGGGGAGATCGTCGCCTATATCGATGACGACGCCTACCCCGATCCCCATTGGCTCACCTACCTCGCCTCTACCTTTATGCGGACCACCCATGTCGGGGTGGGGGGACCGAATCTCCCCCCGCCGGGGGATGGACCGATCGCCGAATGCGTCGCCAATGCACCGGGCGGCCCGGTGCATGTCCTTCTCTCCGATCAGGAGGCGGAACACATTCCGGGGTGCAACATGGCGTTTCGGAAATCGGCGCTGCTGGAAATCGGCGGCTGCGATCCGCAATTTCGCGCCGCGGGAGATGACGTCGATCTCTGCTGGCGGCTGCAGCAACGGGGGGGGGACCCTCGGCTTCAGCCCCGCGGCGATGGTCTGGCACCACCGTCGCAACTCCGTGGTCCGGTATTGGAAACAGCAACAGGGGTACGGCAAGGCGGAGGCGCTCCTTGCGCGAAAGTGGCCGGAAAAATATAACGCCGCCGGCCATCTGACCTGGGCCGGACGACTCTACGGAAGAGGCTGGACCGCGCCGCTCGGCCGATGGCGCGCCCGGATCTACCACGGCACCTGGGGAAGCGCCCCGTTCCAATCGCTTTATGAGCCTCACCCCACCACCCTGGCGTCGCTTCCGCTGATGCCGGAATGGTTCCTTCTGATCTTTTTCCTGGGCGGGCTCTCTCTGCTCAGCCCCCTCTGGAGCCCGCTTCTGGCGGCCCTTCCCCTCTTTCTTCTGGCGGCCGGCATCCCGCTCCTCCAGGCCTGGTTCAGTTCCGGGCGTGCACTCTTTCATAGCGCCCCCGCGGAGCGGCCCGGTTCAAGCTGCGGATGATCACCGCCTCGCTTCACCTGGTGCAACCGCTGGCGCGTCTGATCGGCCGGCTGCGCCACGGCCTCTCCCCCTGGCGGCGTCCGGAGGGGGATCGCCAAGACGGGAAAGAGAGAAAAGGTCGAGAAGGATGGCTCTTCCCCTTTCGCCGGAAGGTGGTCTCCTGGAGTGAAACCTGGAAATCGGCCGAATCGCGGCTCGGCGCCCTAGAGGCGGCCTTGAAAGAAAGCGGCGCAACACCCCATCTTCGATGCGGCGGGGACTTTGATCCGTGGGACCTGGAGCTGCGGGGGCTTCTGGGGACCGCCCGGCTGCAAATGGTGATCGAAGAACATGGCGGGGGAAGACAGCTCGTTCGTTACCGTCTCCAACCCGGAATCCGATCGGAAGGGGGAATTCTCCTGATCCTGGCGCTTCTCCTCTCCGCCGCCGCCGCGGCAGACGGTGCCTGGATCCCCGCGGGCCTCTTCGGCGCGGCGACCCTTTTCCTCTTCTGGCGGACGATCCGGGAAGGGGGCCGGAGACTCTCGGCCTTTCTCACCGCCATCGAGCGAACCGGGGAGGAGCGCTGTAGCAGATGAAACGGCTCCGATCGACCGATCTGAAGCTTTATGGAAGAATTCTCCGCCAGGCCCGCCCGGCCTGGCCCCTTCTCGTCTTGATTCTCATCGTCGACCTCCTCGCCTCCCCGCTCTTTCTTCTGACCCCCCTTCCGCTGAAGATCGCTATCGACAACGTCATCGGCGCGGCCCCGCTCCCCCGATTTATCGACGTTCTTCTCCCCGATTGGGCCGCCGCGACGCCGCTACGCCTTCTCGGAACCGTCGCAGTCCTGCAAATCGTCATCGTCCTCCTCGGCCAAGCACAGGAGTTGGCGACCTATTTTTTAAAGACCTATACCGGCGAGGCGCTCACCCTCCGCCTCCGATCGGCCCTCTTTCGCCATGCCCAGCGCCTCTCGCTCGCCTTCCATGATGCGAAGGGAACCGCCGACTCGATCTACCGGATCCAATACGATGCCCCCTCGATCCAGTGGGTCACGATTCACGGCGCCATCCCGCTCGTCACCTCGATCGTCACCCTGATTTCGATGATCTTCATCACTGCCCAGATCGACCGCTCCCTGGCGCTCATCGCCCTGGCCGTCTCCCCCTTTCTCTTTCTCCTCTCCCTGGAATACAACCGCCGAATGCGCGCCGACTATCACGAGGTCCGAGGGCTGGAGAGCAACGCTTTGAAGGTGGTTCAAGAGGTCCTCACCGCCGTCCGGGTGGTGAAGGCCTTCGGGCAGGAGGCGCGGGAAGAGGGACGCTTCTCCAAAGAATCGGGGGCCGGAATGCGGGCGCGGCTTCGGCTCACCTTGGCGGAAGGGCTCTTCGGACTCGTGATCAACTTGGTCATCGCGGCGGGAACCGCGGCGGTCCTCTTTATCGGCGCCCGGCACGTGTTGTCGGGGCGGCTGACGCTGGGGGAGCTGTTGATCGTGATCACCTATCTGACGCAACTCTACGGCCCGCTGCGGTCGATCATCCGGCAGGCGGCGACGGTCCAATCGTCGCTCGCCGGCGCGCAGCGCGCCTTTGAGTTGATCGATGAGCTTCCCGAGGTGATCGAGCGCCCCGACGCCCGCCCCCTCCGGCGGGCCGGCGGGGGGGTGATCTTTCGCGAGGTCTCCTTTGGGTACGATCGGGACCATCCGATCCTCCAAAAGATCTCCTTTGTCATCGAACCGGGGATGCGGGTCGGGGTGGTCGGCAAAACCGGCGCCGGTAAGACGACCTTGATCAGCCTGCTGATGCGATTCTACGACCCGACCGAGGGTGAAATCGCGCTCGACGGCGTCGATCTGCGCGACTATCGATTGGCCGACCTGCGCAGCCAGTTCGCGATCGTGCTGCAGGAGCCGGTCCTCTTCTCGACCCGGATCGCGGAGAACATCGCGTATGCCCGTCCCGACGCCGGCCGGGAAGAGATCATCGCCGCCGCTCAAGCGGCCCATGCCGACGACTTCATCACCCGCCTTCCCGAGGGGTACGACACCCTGGTCGGCGAGCGGGGGATGCGTCTTTCGGGAGGGGAGCGGCAGCGGATCTCGCTCGCCCGCGCTTTTCTGAAAAATGCGCCGCTGCTGATCTTGGATGAGCCGACCAGCTCCGTCGACACCGAGACGGAGGCCGAGATCATGGAGGCGATGGGGCGCCTGATGCAAGGGCGGACCACTTTCTTGATTTCGCACCGGCCGAGCACCCTGCGGCATTGCGATCTGCTCCTCGTGATCGAACGGGGACGGTTGGTTTATCTCCATTCCGATCCCGCCGAGTATGTCGCCGCGGCGTCGCGTTTCGGCGAGCCGAAGATTCCCTTGAAAGAGGAGATGCCGTGAGGAAACAGCGTCTCATCGTGGTCGGAACGCTGGCCAACAATCCCTATGCCGGCATGGCCTGGATGCACATGCAGATCGCGGTCGGCCTGCGCCGCCTGGGCCACGAGGTCTACTACTTCGAGACGACCTCGCAGTGGCCGTATGATCCGCTCCGTCAAATGCACGTGAACGATTCCGACTACGCGGCCCCGTACCTGGCGCGGGTGGCGGAGGCGTTTGGGATGAAGGGGCGGTGGGCCTATCGCCGCAGCTACTCGGACAAAGGGTGGCTCGGGATGTCGCGGGCCGAGGCGGAGACCCTTTTGGCCGAAGCCGACGCCGTGCTGAATGTGGCGGGGGCGACGAAGTTCGCGGAAGAGGGGCTGAAGGTCGGCCGGCTCATCTATTTCGGGACCGATCCGGTCGGCGATGAAATTGCGGTCGCTCAAGGAGAGAAAAATGGCTCTTAGAGGAACATGACGACTTCGTCACCTACGGCGAGAAGATTGGAGATCCCGACTGCCCGATCCCCCCCTCCCCCGCCTTCGCGCCCGGACCCGCCAGCCGGTCCTCCTCGATCTCTGGGAAGAGGCCCCTCCCCCCGGCGGGGCGTATACCACGGTGGCGAACTGGCGGCAGCGGGGGGAAATCGAATTTTGCGGCGAGGTCTATTATTGGAGCAAAGATCGCGAATTCCTGAAGTTCATCGACCTTCCCCGCCGGATCTTCCCGCCGGTCGAAATTGCGCTCGGCCTCGCCGGTCTCGACGCCGAGAGCCGCTCGCTCCTTGAAACAAAAGGATGGCGGCTGGCCGACGCGCACGCCTTCACCCTTGATCCCTGGCGCTATCGGGACTACCTCTGGGCTTCCCGGGGGAGTTTACCGTCGCCAAGGATCAGAACGTCCGGCTTCGGAGCGGCTGGTTCAGCGAGCGGAGCGCCTGTTATCTCGCCGCCGGCCGTCCGGTGATCACGCAAGACACCGGCTTCGAGACCGCCTCCCCACCGGAGAGGGACTCTTCGCCTTCAACACCCTCGATGAGATCATCGCCGCGGTGGAGGCGATTGAATCGGACTATCCCCGGCACGCCCGCGCGGCGCGAAAGATCGCGAAAGAGTATTTCAGCGCGGAGCGCGTTTTGGAAGCGCTTCTTCGGACATTGGGGCTGTCATGAGGGATGATTTCCATCCCCGGCAGACACCGAGGCAGGTTATTTTCTTCGGAAGAGTTTTTCCAGTTCTAACAGGGGATATCGGAGGACAATGGGCCGGCCGTGCGGACAGGTCGGCGGGGTCTTCATCTCGAAATAATCTTTCAGGAGCGCCTCGATCTCCGGCGGGGTCAGCGGCTGGTTCGCCCGGATCGCGCCGTGGCAGGCCATCGAAGCGATGACGTTCAGGATCGGCTGCTCCGGCTTTGAAGAGACCTCCGTCTGCGCCAGATCGTCCGTCAAATCGTGGAGGAACGATTCGAGACCGATCTTCGAGATCAACGCCGGCACCTCGCGGACCAGGAAGGTCGTCTCCCCGAAATGCTCGATCCCCCATCCGAAAAGGGCCAGATCTTTCAGATAATCCCTCAAGAGACCCGCCTTCGTGACGGGGAGATCGATCTGCTGCGGAACGAGCAGCGGCTGCACGGCGCTGAACGGGCCGGCATCGCCTTTTCCTTCGATCGGAGGATGCTGCAGCGCGCGCCATCGCTCGAGGAAACGCTCGTAGAGAATCCGCTCGTGCGCCGTGTGCTGATCGATCAGGGCAAACTCCCCCTCGATCTCCGCCAGGAGAAAGGTTCCATAGATCTGCCCCAAGGGGCGAATCAAAGGAATTTCGGATTTCGGATTGCGGATTGCAGATTGAAAGGGGAAAGACGCGCTGATTTCTTTTTCATTCCGCAATCCGAAATCCGCAATCCGCAATCTCTCTCGACCATAGGTCGCCCCTTCTCGGCGGCCCGCTCAGGCCATCCGATCCATCGCGATGGAGGTGGCGGGTTGCGGTCCGCCCGATTCGGCTGGATCGGGATCAGCCGCTCGAGCGGCACCGCCACCGGCAGTTCATCCATCCCGGCGAAGGAAAGGGTCGTTCGGATGACGCGGCGAACCGCCTCATGGACCGGATCGGACTGCTGGAAGCGGACCTCCCGCTTCATCGGGTGAACATTGACATCGACCGCCGCCGGATCGATCGAGAGAAAGAGGATAAAGAACGGATGCTCTCCCTTCATCAAATAGCTTCCATAGGCGTCATAAACGGCGTGGGAGAGAAGGGGGCTTCGGACCGGACGTTGATTGACGAAGAGATATTGGTCCTTTCGGTGGTTCCCCCGAAGCGGCGGGCGAGAGAAAAAAGCATCGACGTAGAGTCCCTTCTCCTCCCCCTCCTCAAGAGACTTTCCGGTGAAGAGGTGGCCCTCCCCTTGGGCCTCCATCAGCCGCACGAAAACGTCTTCTCCGAAGAGCTGGAGAATTCGGTCTTTCAGATCGGAGACGGCGGGAGCGTCGAGAAGGACCTTCTTCCCGTGGGTGAGTCGAAAATGGATCATCGGGTGAGAAAGCGCCAGGTGGAAGAGCACATCGCTGGCATGGCTTAGCTCGGTCTGCGCCGACTTCAGAAACTTCTTTCGCGCGGGGGTGTTGTAGAAGAGATCGCTCACCTCGAAGAGCGATCCCTTCGGGGCGCCGACCGCTTTGACCCCCAACACCTGCCCCCCTTCCAGAAGGACTTCGGTCCCTTCGGTCTCCGCTGCGGCTTGGGTGACCAGCCGGATTTTCGCAACCGACGCGATACTCGGAAGGGCCTCCCCCCGAAATCCGAGGGTCGCGATGGTGGAAAGATCGGCCTCTTCCGCCACCTTGCTCGTCGCGTGCCGCTGAAAGGCGAGGAGCGAATCCTCGCGTGTCATCCCCTCGCCGTCGTCTTGCACCGCAATCCGGCGGATCCCCCCCTCTAATAGGGAGACGAAGATCCGGCGGCTCCCGGCGTCGATGGCATTTTCAACCAGCTCCTTGACGACGGAGGCGGGCCGCTCGACGACTTCGCCGGCGGCGATCTTGTTGGCTAAGCCTTCTGGAAGGATATTAATCTTCGGCAATAGATGCTCCTGAATCGATTGCGGATTACCGGAGGCTGGCGAGCTTGTCCTTGGCGAGGTTCGATTCGTTGGAATTGGGGAAATTCTCGATGACCTTTTTCAGAAAGAGCCTCCCTTTGATCCGGTCACCCATTTCCAGGTAAGCAAACCCTTCTTTTAAGAGGGCGTTCGGGGCTTTTTCACTCTTCGGATATTGCTGAAGAACCTGCTCGAACTGCTCGATCGCCTTGTTGTACGATCGCTTATTATAGTAGCTCTCGCCGGTCCAATAAATCGCCTGCGGAATCAGCCCCGAGTCGGGATATTGCTGGACGAAAGTCTGGAACCCGCTGATAGCGAGGTCGTAATTCCCCCTGAGATAGTCGTTATAGGCGAGATTATATGCCTCGGTCGGCGTCAGAGAGGCCCCTCTCGATTTCGGATCGATCGTCCTTCCCGGCAGAATCGTTTTTCCCTCGTTGGGATCGGGGGCCTTGACCGGGGCCCCCTTCTCCAACGCCTGAACCCGCGCCTCCAAGGCATCGAGCCGGCTCAACAATTCTTCCGTTCGGAACGATTGGTCCTCCATCCGCTTCGCCAGGGAGGAGAGGAGATGATTTCCCTCGTCCACCCGGCCGGTCAGCATCTGCAGGTCGGTCCCCAAACCGTCCATCCGGACGACCATATCCGCCGGGAGCTTCGAACCGGAGGCGGGGGCGCCGGGGGTCAGCGCCCCCTTTTCAAGCCGCTCGAGGCGGCCTTGAAGCTCTCGATTATGCCTCCGCATCGTATCGACGTCACTTTCCATCTCGACCATGCTCGACTGAAGCGCGCACCCCGTCAGAGAGATGAATAAAACCATCCCCCCCAAAAAACCGTTTCGAAGAGAATCCAAGCGTCTCCTCCGTGACATGTTATGGCGTCAACACAAAATGGGCCCGGCGATTCTCTTTGTAGCAGTTCTCGCTCGGCTCTTTGCAGAACGGCCGCTCTTCGCCGAAGCTGATCGTGTTGATCCGGTTCTTATCGACGCCGAGCGCGGTCAAGAAGCGCTTCACCGCTTGGGCCCGTCGCTCACCGAGCGCCAGGTTGTACTCTTCGGTCCCCCGCTCATCGGCGTGTCCCTCGATCCGAATCTTCACCCTTTCGGTCATCAAACGCTGGGCGTTCTTCTGAAGATTCATCTTCGACTCTTCCTTCAAGACCGCCTGATCGAATTCAAAAAAGATATCGAGCAGCTCGCCGGCCTCTTCATTCGCGGACGGGGCCGTCGGATCACCCGCGCCATCCTGCATCGCCATGGAATCGCTCTGAACCCGCTCTTCCCGAATTCCTTCTTCCGTCACCCCTCCCGAAGGAAGACTGCCAGAGGCGCCCTCCTCGCTCAACGCCGCCGTGCCCGACACGGGGGTGACTTTTTTCCCGCATCCCGTTTGCACCAACAGCAGACCGACTCCGACCAACACCCAAAAACCTGATCTCATTTTCATTAAAGACCCTCCTATGACAAACTGATGATCGATTGTATCGCCACCCGATTTTTTTGTCTCTTTAGATGTTACCCCGACGGGCTCGAACGCGCATCTTTTTCGATCGCCCCGCCGTCCAGCGGCCGTCCCTAGGAACAAGGATCAGCCGAAAATGACCGATTAAAACGATTTACTCATGCCAGGCGGCGTTGATCGTTTCACCGGCTTCTGCCGGGCTCGCCCCGCTCGGGGTCTCCTCCTGAACCGAGGATTGCTTTCCCTTCGGGGCCAGCTTCGACTCCAGCGCCTGGAGCCGTTTGGTCGTTTTATTCAACAGTTTTTCCTGTTCATCGACCTTCGCCGTGATCTTCTCGCCGAGAAGGTTGAGCGCGCCCGAAAGATCCGCCAAGCTTTTCCCCAGCTGCTCGACCTCTCCATTCTGGCTCACCCGCTGCATTTGCCTCCCCAACTCGTCGAGCTGCGCCGCCTGGGCGGTGAGGGAGGAGGGGATCTCCTGCGTCAGCCGTCCGATCTGTCCGGTCATCTCCTTGAGCCGTCCCTCCTGCTCTTCGGAATGTTTCTGAAGAACGGCATTGACCTTCTTCAGCTCTTCGATCTGCGCCTGGAGGTTTTTTTGAAAACCCTCCCACTTTTTTTCCTGCTCGTTTAGGCGGAAGGCTGCGTTATCGACCTGCTGAAGGAGGTCGGCGCGCCGGCGCTCCTCCCGCTCCAGCCGCCCCTGAACCATTCGAAGCTGGACGTCGCTCTCATCGAAACGGACATCCATGTCGGCCCTTCGTTTCTGAATGTCGGCGACGGCCTTTCGGCTCTCTTCCCGGGTCTGCTTTAACTCGGCCTGAAGCTTCGTCACCTGCGCTTGCATCTCCTTCATTTGACCGTCGAGCTGGAGAACCAGCGCTTCCGTCTCTCTCTTATTGCGAAGCTCGCGATTCTCCTCGGCGACATCGACCATTCGGAGAGAATATCCGCATCCCTGAAGCAAGATCATCCCCGCCAGCAAAAATACGGAATAACGCATCACATTCCTCCTCCCGTTCACGACGGCTCCATAGATCAATCGATCTATCTCGGGGCGATCAAAAAATGGGCCCGGCGGTTCTTCTCATAGCAGCTCTCCGACGGGTCGCTGCAGAAGGGCTTTTCCTCGCCGTAGCTGATGGAAGAGAGCCGGGAGGGGCTGACCCCCAGATTGACCAGAAAATTCATCACCGACTTGGCCCGCCGCTCACCGAGCGCCAGGTTGTACTCTTCGGTCCCCCGTTCATCGGCATGCCCTTCGATCTGAATCTTCGCCTCCGGATGGGCTGCAAGCCATTCGGCATCGGCCTCCAAAAGCTTCCGCGATTCCGGCCGGATCACCCACTGATCAAATTCGAAGAAGACATCCTGAAGCGAAGTGCCCCGCTCTCCGCCTTCGGCCCCGCCGGACGGCCCTCCATCGGGCATCGGCGCCTCTTTTGCCATCGGGTCAATCCGCTCTTCCGTCGGAGGGGAAGGAAGGGACCGGCCGTCCGATCCCGGCTCCCCCTGATTTTCCGTCCCCGACCGCTCTCTCGAGAGCCCGGCCGTCCCTTCGGTCGAGGGGACTTTTTTAGGACATCCCATTAACACGACCGATGAGAATAAGATAACCAGCGCTGCAAAGGTTGAGAGACTTCTTCTCATTTATTTTCCTCCGTGAACGATTTCGAATACGGCGTTCGGTGCAGAGCATGCGGGGTCGAAATAACCTACATTCCGCATTCCTCGTTCCGAACGTTTCTTTACCTTACTTGGGCGACCAAGCCGGGGCGGTGTTGCTGGCCCCGTTCGAGGTCAGGCGGATCAATCCGGTTCCATCTGCATGGATCGTGTAGATCTGATTTTTCCCGGTCCGATTCGATGTAAAGGTCAAATCCCTCCCATTGAGGGCCCAGGAGGGAGATTCATCATCCCATGCTCCGCTTTCGGTCAGCCGCATCGATTGTTGACCATCGACGCTGTCGATACAAATCTTCAGCCATCTCTCTTCGTTCCGACAGGCGTAAGCGATCCAATCCCCTTTTCGGAGACCATGACGCAGAAGTATTGTAGTTCCCGTTGAACGTCAACCGGTGGGCGTTCGATCCGTCGGCATCCATCACATAAATTTGAGGGGTTCCCCCCCGATCGGAGGTAAAAGCGATCTGCCTTCCGGTTGGAGACCAGGAGGGAGAGAGGTCATCCGCCGTATTGAAGGTGATCCGCTTTAATTCGGTGCCGTCCGGCCGCATCGTATAAATTTCCGCATTGCCGTCCTTCGTCGTCGCGAAGGCGACCCGGTCCCCCTTCGGCGACCAGGCGGCCGAGATATTGAGCCCCGGGAAGGAAACCATCCGCTGGCGGCGCCCGGTTCCAAGATCCAGAAAATAAATATCGGGATTCCCCTCACGGTAAGAAGTATAGGCGATCTGCCCGGCATCGGACGACCAGCGGGGAGAGATGACGATATTTCGATCGGCGGTGATCCGCATTTCATTGGCGCCGTCGTAATCCATCAAATAGACCTCTTTCTTGCCGGTGACATCCGAAACATAGGCGATTTTTGTCTGAGCGATCCCCGGCTCCCCCGTGAAATGCGAGACAAGTTTATCCGCGAAGCGATGCGCCATCATCCGGACCGATTTCCGATCGCCGACCATCCGCACCGCGACCACCTGCTCCCCCTTGGCCGTCTCATAGGCGTAACTCTCCAGGGCCCAATCGTCCCCTTTAGGGATCAATTTGGCCCAGGCCAAGACCTGAACACCTGCTTTCCCTGCATCCGCGATGAGGGCCGCCTCCGGCGCGCCGGTCTTTCCGGTGGCGGAGGCCACCTTGCTTCGCTCGACAATGGTAAAGAATTGCGATCGCTCCAGATCGGCGCGAAGGATCGTTTCGGCGAGCAAGAGCTGCTCGGCGCTCGAACCCTCCCCCTGAAATGGAACGATCATTAAAGGAATTTTCTCGTAGCCTGAGCGGGTCGTCCCGATGAAGACATCGGCCGCATCACTTGCCCCCGCCGCCGCAAAAAACCCTAAAAGAAGTAAAACGAAAATCCTGACCCGCACGCTCACGATCCCTTCTGAAGGGTAAAACTGAAATGGACCTTCAACGGATCCTCCGAAAGCCCCTCTGGAAGCGGCGGGAGCGGATTCGCGTTATAGACCGCCCTCAAAGCGGCCTGGTCGAACTGACTGTTGCCGGAGCTCTTTTCGATTTCAACCGATTCGATCGAGCCCCTCCGGGTGACGTTGAACTGGACAACCGCCCCGACGATCCGTTCATCGAGGAGGACAGGCGGGGGAGACCATTGCCCGCTGATTTTATTCTCGAGACTTTTGAGGTAATAAGGATATTTAAATAAGGATGTATTAAGCGAAGCGCTTCCGGTCGCAATGAGCGACGGATTGCTCGCCTCCTGGCTCGGCGCGGCACTCGGGGCCGAGGTGGATGGCGCGACGGGTTGCGGCGGCGCGGCGGTTTCTCCTTGAGGCGCCGCCGGGTTTGTTTCCACGGGAGCGGGGGTGGCCATGGGTCGTTTCACCGTTTGTGCCGGCGCCGGAGGGGCCGGATCGTTTTTCGGTTTTTGAACCGTTGGTATTTTAATTGATCCTGCTTTTTTTTTCCACCAGTCTTGTAATCGCTCCGGATCTTCTTTGACCGGGGGAACCCCTTTTGAAGAAAGGGGCTTTGACGCTTCCGCCGGCGGAGCAACGGGCGGAGAAGGAGGCCGGGAAACAGGGGCTGCCGGCGCCGTCGCGCGCGGCGCGGGAGCGATGGAGGCCATCGGCGGCGCGGACGACGGGGGAACCAACGTCACCTGATAGCTCTGGAATGCCGAGGGAGAGAATCCCAAAAAAGACCGCCCATACAATGCAAAGGAAAAAAATGCAACATGAAGGACCAAAGAGAGGACCATCATTTTGGAAAGACCCTCCGCACGGCGGAGGATCGCCCCACTCCCGGAGACCCAATCCGAATTCCAACGGACGGCTGACATCGATCCACCCATTCAATCCCCTGAAAAACAGCCGATGCGGTCGCAGCGTCGGTCACTGGGAACTCCGAACCATCTCTGGACGGAACGCCTGTGGGACAATGACGCTGCTTCAACTGATCGTGAACGGCGAACCGGGGGATGCGCCGCCGATTCCGCTCGTTCACCCCCCTTAAAAGGGAGGTGCTCTTCGTTTCTGGCGGAGAAGGCCTTTGTCCTTGCGCGCCGGGCGCTTTTATCATACTGGCGCGTTGGCGCAACGGATAAAGCGCGCGCTGGGGCCTCACATGAGTCTAACGGGAAGGAGAATCTTGCTGAAGCGGTTCCGTCACAATGCCGAGCTTGTCGATTCCGGCGCGTTTGATCAAATCCATCACTTGGACAACTGTACCATAGGGAACCTCCCGATCGGCACGAAGATAGATCGACACCTCCGGAGAGCTCCCTTTCAGCGCCTGGAGCCTTCCCTCCAAACGGGCCAATCCGACTTCTTCCTTATCTAAATAAATGGCTTGGTTCTTTTCGATCGTCAGTACTTTTCGCTCTTCCGGCTTGATGGTATTCGTCGCCGCCTGTGGGAGCTTGATGTCCATCCCCCGGTAAAGGAGCGGGGCGGCCACCATAAAGATAATGAGCAAAACGAGAACGACATCGACCAGGGGAATAATATTGATCTCGGCCAGCAATTTTCGCTGGCGGCCTGTCGACGACGACATCATTTGTATTCTCTCTTGCGCATTCTCTATCGATTGAAGGGGCACCCGGCTCAGCCTTTTGCCCTATTCGCTTCCCGTAGAAGAACTCTCTCCTTCACGGTTTCGCGATTCGGAGGCAAGAAAAAAACTATCTTACCTTCCGGCTGCTCTGCAGGCTAAACAGCTTCTCCTCCACCAGGGAGGTGAGCTCTGCTGCGAAGACTTCCGACTGAACTTCCATTTTTTGGATTTTGTTTATAAAGATATTATATGCCATCACCGCCGGAATCGCCACAAAAAGGCCGGCTGCCGTGGCGACGAGGGCCTCGGAAATACCCGGGGCGACCGACGCAATGTTGGCGTTCCCCTGCCGGCCGATCTCCTGAAAGGCATTAATGATCCCCCAGACGGTTCCGAACAGTCCGACGAAGGGGGCGGTGTTCCCGACGGTCGCGAGAAAATGAAGGTAGCGTTCTTGATGGGCCATTTCGTCTTGCACACCGCTTCTTAGGGTGCGCTGAAGGCTGGTCAAGAGCATCGGGCGGTTTCCATCGATGGCGGGGGGAGCATTTTCCCCGTCCTTCTCAAGGTAGGGGCGCATTTTATCGATCGCCGCCTGATAGATCATCACCATCGGACCCTCATTCCGTTGGAGGGCCTTCTGTTGGATCTCAAGCAGGTCGTCGATTTTCGAGAAGAGAACTAAAAATCGCCGGTTCTCGGCCTCGGCCTTGCGCAGGGTCATCCACTTATATAGGATAATTGCCCAGGTCACGATCGAAGCGAGAAGGAGGAGAAAGAGGACAATCTTTGCGACAATACCTGCGGAAAGAACCAGATCAAAGATAGAAACTTGTGAACCTGCGCTCAGAGGCAAAACAGTGGGTTCTCCCTTCGATAAGCGCGCCCACCTTCGGGATGGGCGGAAAGAATTTCAATCATGATGGGGATGGCCTGCCGCTTTCGATAACAGCGAGGTGGCGGGGCCGACGAGGATCGAACTCGCGACTTCCGGCGTGACAGGCCGGCGTTCTAACCAGCTGAACTACGGCCCCCCAGGACCTTTCCAAATTTTGATGATGCAACGTCTGAACCGGGTGCCTCACTGCGCCTCCGGTCCCGATCCCCACCGCCACTCCCGAAGTGGTAGGCGGAACAGGGATTGAACCTGTGACCTTCGGCTTGTAAGGCCGACGCTCTACCAACTGAGCTATCCGCCCGACGTTCGCCTGAATAACAAGCGCAACGTGCTTGTTATTCGAGCAATGTTTTTGTAGAATACTACCAACTTTTTTGTTTGTCAACAAAAACGGAGCCGATGACGCATTGAAAATGCGACTTTCTTTCATTTTCCTTACCCTTCTTCTCATGGCCTGTTCCCAGCCCGCTCCCGTCGCCCCCCCTGCTTCGACCGCCCCGCCGGCCCTCCCTCCCCGCTTCGTCAATTTTGAGACCGGCGCGAATGTGAAGAGCCTCGCATTCGAGGGAGATGATCTCTGGCTCGGTCTGGCAAGCGGTCTGATCCGATACGACACCCGCACCCCCGATCGCCACGAGATCTTCACCGTCCGATCGACGCAGGGTCTCCTCGCCAAAGGGATCTATAAGGTCTCGGTCGATCCTCAAGGGAGAAAATGGGTCGGCACCTACGGCGGCGGTCTCTCCCGATTTGACGGGAGGGAGTGGGTCACCTACACACCGTACGGCGGCGGTCGGATTACTTATGATGCGGCCTGGACGATTTATCCCGCCGGGAACGGGTTGGGCGACCTGTGGGTTTACGACATCTATTTCGATCGGGACGGCACCGCCTGGATCGCCACCTGGGACGGGGTCAGCCGCTTCGACGGAAAAACCTTTAAAACGTATCACGAAGAAGATGGTCTCCTCGACAAGTGGGTCTACGCCATCGCGAAGGACCACGATGGAAATTTCTGGTTCGGAACCGAAGGGGGAATCAACCGCTTCGACGGAAAGAACTGGACCGGTTTCACCCATCGCGACGGTTTGGGGGCGGAGATCGGTCCCCCCGCCATCGCACGACCGAAGGATGAAGCGTACGAGGAAGGCCATCACGGCCGAGGAAACAAAGAGAACCAAACCGCGAATCCCAATTTTGTCCTCGACATCGCCGTTGATCGGGAAAACCATATCTGGGTCGGCACGTGGGGGGCGGGGCTTTCCCGATTCGATGGAAGGCGATGGACGACCTACACCGCCGGCAGCGGGACGATCGGCGGAAATTTCGTTCACGCGCTGGAGATCGACTCCAAAGGAATTCTCTGGGCCGGGACCGACCGCGGCGTCTCCCGATTCGACGGCCAGTCATGGCGGACCTACACCACCGCCGACGGCCTTCAAGACAACAACGTCTTCTCGATCGCCTTCGACGCGCAGGGGAACAAATGGTTCGGCACCTGGACCGGCCTCAGCAAGATGACAGAGTAGAGGCGTTGCGGATTTCGGATTGGGGACTGCGGATTAAAAGAAAAAATCTTTTCGCTCTTCAATCCGCAATCCGAAATCCCCGATCGGCAATCGCCCTCTTACTCCTCTCTTTTTTCTTAATGGCCGGCTGCCAGAAGGGGGTCGGGACGATCTACTCGATTGCGATCCATCCGACCCGGCCCGAGGTCATTTACCTTTCCTCCGAAAAAGGGCTCTATAAAACTGTCGACGGCGGGACTCTCTGGAACCGGGTCGAGGGGGGCTTGGGACCTTTCCGGTCCTCTCCATCGCGATCAGCCCGGCCATCCCCTCCATCCTCTACGTCGGCACCTTCTCGGACGGCGTCTACCGAAGCACCGATGCCGGAAGGAGCTGGCTCTTGATCAACGCCGGGATGCGGGATTATGTCTCGGTCGTCAACGCCGTCGTGATCGACCAGAAAAATCCACACATCTTATACGCCGGGACAACCATGGGAAGCTACAAGAGTGTCGATAACGGCGTGATGTGGGAGCGGATCAGCACCGGACTCAACAGCGTCTTCGTCGTCTGCATGGCGGTCGATCCCCAAAATCCCTCCCGCGTTTATGCCGGCACAAGCGGCGGGGTTTATAAAAGCACCGATGGGGGACACCGCTGGACCCCCTCGAACAACGGGATCATCGAAAGGGAGCGAGAACATGCGATGGCGCTCGGCGTCAATGCCTTTGCTTTCGATCCCGTCACACCGGGCCGCCTCTTTACCGCAACGGCGCAGGGCCTTTATGAAAGTCGAGACGGCGGAGAGCGATGGATCGACCGGAAGATTCCAGATCCCTTTGTCCTCTCGGTCGCGGTCCGGCCCGGAACGCAGACCTCCCTCTACGCCGGGACCAACCGCGGTCTTTATGTGAGTCGAGACGAGGAGGGGGGTGGGAAAAGCTTAGCGAGCAGGAGGTCCGAGCGATCGCCCTCGATCCGAACCGGCCCGAGGTGATCTACATCGGCACCGGGAGCGGGCTTTTTAAAACGGAAGACGGCGGCAAGGGATGGACACGGTTTGAATCGCTTCAGTAATCGATTTTTTCTCTATCACTCCCCAAGAAAAACAGAGAAACCGGCGGTGATCAACGTTGCATCTTGATCCGCTAATCCCGGCTCGCCTGAACGGGTGATCCGGCTTCCGGTAATCCGAAGCGCTGCAGAATCGCCGATGAAGATCTTAATCCCGACCCCGACCGACACCTCATCATCGAATACATCGCCCAAATCCCCGCCCAAGAAAAGGAACGAACCGGTGATAAACGGCGTCGCCGAAAGATCCGGCAGAAAATTGATCTCCGCGCGAGGTCCGAAACCATAACCGTCGAAAAAGGACCCATCATCCCCTTCAATACGGGCGTATGAATAAACCGGCCCGATCTCGAAGTAACCGCCGGCCAAGATAAACAAAACCGACCCATTCACGGAGATGAACGTTCCGATATCCTCTTCATCCTGAAAGGTCAAATCGAGGGTCGCTTCGCCGCCGCGTTTTTCTAATCCCCCCGCAAAGGCGGGGGAGACCATCCAGACGAACAAGAGCACACTCAACAATAATCGACACACCGCTTCCTCCTTTCATCGCGCTCAGGCGATCGACTCGGACAAACGGCCTCAATATAATGAACTCTTCGGCGGAATACAATCCCAAAATCTTGCGCAGTCATCTTCCGGAACCGGCCGACCGGGCGGCTCCTCGGCCCGCCGTTTCAACGCAAAATAAGATGTGTTATACTCGCCCCTATGCGTTTTTTAGTCGTGGAGGATGAGGAGAAGGTCGCCCGATTCGTCCGGCGGGCGCTTGAGGAGGAAAGTTATGCCGTCGACGTGGTCGGGGACGGGGAAGCGGCCCTCGATCAGATCGAGGTGGTTCCATACGATATGATCTTCCTCGATCTGACCCTCCCGAAAAAAGGGGGGCTGGAGGTTCTGCAGTGGCTGCGGCAAAAGGGGCTCAAGGTTCCGGTCCTCATCCTCACCGCCCGGACGGCGATCGGCGACCGGGTGAAAGGGCTCGACCTCGGCGCCGATGATTACCTCGTCAAGCCGTTTGCGATTGAGGAGTTCCTCGCCCGCGTCCGCGCGCTGCTGCGACGGGGAGGGGTGACGGCGCCGCTGCTCCAGGCCGACGATCTCACCCTCGATCCGGTGACGCACGAGGTCCGCCGCGCAGGACAGAAGATCGAACTGACCACCAAGGAGTACGCCCTTCTCGAATATTTCATGCGCAATCCGAACCGGGTCCTGACGCGATCGATGATCTCGGAGCATGTCTGGGACATCCATTTCGATACCTTCACCAACGTGATCGATGTTTACGTCAATTACCTTCGGAACAAGGTGGACCGCGGCTTCAAGCGCCCCTTGATCCAGACCGTCCGGGGGGTCGGCTATGTCCTCAAAGCCTAATCTCAATCGATGGGGCTGGCCCGCATCGATCCGGGGGCGGCTCGCCCTCTGGTACGGCACCATTCTGGGGGTGGCTTTCCTCTTCGTCGGACTGCTCCTCTTCGTTTATCTGTCGAGAAACCTTCATTCCGATTTCGACTTCTCGCTTCGCTCCACCGCGGAAGCCCTGGCGCGCGCCTCCCTCGACCGCAGCCCCCCTTCCGGAGCTCGACATCGAAGCCCTTCTACAACAGCTCGACAACCCCGATCCCACCAGCAATTTCTTTCAGCTCTTCGATCCCCGCGGCCGCTTCGGCGCCGGATCGCGCAACCTCTCCAAACGGACCTATCCCTTGACGGAAGGGGCCCTCAACAACGCCCTTCAGGGGAAATTTACCTATGAGACCTTTATCGATCCCGATCGGGGGAAGATCCGATGGGTCACCTACCCGGTGATCCAAAATGGGCGGCTGGTCAACATTCTCCAGGTCGGCGGCTCGCTCCGAAATTTGGAAAAAGTGCTGCAGCGGCTTCGACTGATCCTTCTTTTTCTCTTCCCCGCCACCCTCCTCTTGGCGGTGGCCGGCGGATGGCTCCTCACCCTTCGGGCGCTCCAGCCGGTCGATGCCATGGCGCAAGTCGCGCGTCGAATCACGGCGGGCGATCTCTCCCGCCGGATCCCGGTCCATGCCGGCCAAGACGAGCTCTCCCGGCTGGCCGAGACATTCAACGCCATGATCGCGCAATTGGAAGAGTCGATTCAGCGCCTCCGCCAGTTCTCCGCCGACGCATCGCATGAGCTTCGAACCCCTTTGACGATCCTCAAGGGGGAGACCGAGCTGGCGCTGCGGCAGGCCCGGACGATGGAGGAGTATCAGGAGACCCTCGCCAGCTCGCTGGAGGAGATCGACCGGATCTCGCGGATCGTCGAGGAGCTCTTCCTTCTCTCAAAGGCCGATCTCGGCGAAGCCCGGCTGGAGAGAAAGCCGGTCGCCCTCGCCCCCCTCTTTAAAGAAACCCTCACGCAGATGGAGCTTCTCGCAAAGGAAAAAGCGATCTCGCTCCGTTTTGACTGCCGGGAAGAAACGACGATCACAGGCGATTCCGATCGGCTGCGGGAGCTCCTCCTCAACCTCGTCGAAAACGCCATCCGTTATACCCCGCCGGAAGGGAGAATCATCGTCACCCTCTCCCGGGAGGGAAGCCACGCGCGGGTCACCGTCTCCGATACTGGGATCGGCATTCCGAAAGAAGATCTTTCCAAGATCTTCGACCGCTTCTATCGCTCCGATTCCGCCCGTGAGATCCATCCGAAAGGAAGCGGTCTCGGGCTCTCGATCTGCCGATGGATCGTCCACGCACACGGCGGCACCATCCAGGTCGACAGCACCCCCGGTCTCGGGACCCTCTTTACCCTCCGTTTTCCCCTGCGCAACGATTAGAGTTTTTTAATCTTCAATTAATCCTCTCTTAACCTGAATGATTTACAGTCATCATTACCATGATGATATTTCGATCATTCATTTTTATCGGGAGGTTTCTTTTATTATGAAAGGCAGGAAGTTTTTCGTTTCAACTTCGCTCCTCCTCTTCGGTCTGATCCTCGGGAGTCTTCTTACGTCTCATCTCGATTTCTTCTCCCTCGGTCAGGCGGTCGAGATCCATCGGGAGGGTGCGCCGCTGCAGGTCGCCGTTCCGCCCGACGATCTCTTTATCGACATTGCAAAGCGGGTCACGCCGGCGGTGGTCAATATTTCAACGACGCGGGTTGTCAAAGGCCGGGAAGACGACGACCCCTTCAACGATCCCTTTTTCAGACGATTCTTCGGCGACCGCCCCTTTGAACGGCAGGGCCCGCCGCGGCAGCGGCGATCGCAGGGGCTCGGCTCCGGCGTGATCGTCGATCCGAGCGGCATCATTATCACCAACAACCATGTGGTCGAAAATGCCGACGAGGTGGAAGTTCTCCTGGGAGACAAGCGGGAATTTAAAGGAAAAGTGATCGGCAACGATCCGAAGAGCGATCTCGCCATTGTGAAGATCGACGCGGAGAATCTTCCGACCGTCCCTTGGGGCGACTCCGACCGACTGCAGGTGGGCGAGTATGTCTTGGCGATCGGCAACCCGTTCGGACTGGGCCAGACGGTGACGATGGGGATTGTCTCAGCGGTCGGCCGCACCAACCTCGGCATCGCCGATTATGAAGACTTCATCCAGACCGACGCCGCCATCAACCCCGGCAACTCCGGCGGGGCTCTGGTCAACCGGCGGGGCGAACTGGTCGGAATCAACACCGCGATCTTCAGCCGCACCGGAGGCTACATGGGGATCGGCTTTGCGGTGCCGAGCGAAATGGCGAAATCGATCAAGGAGAGCCTGGTTCGGACCGGCAAGGTGACCCGCGGCTGGCTGGGGGTCTCGATTCAGGAGGTCACCCCGCAGTTGGCCAAAGAGTTCGGCCTCAAAGAATCTAAGGGAGCCCTCGTCAGCGACGTCCTCCCCGACAGTCCCGCCGAAGCGGCCGGGATCAAGCGGGGCGACATTCTCCTCGCGATCGATGGGAAAGAAGTTGAGAGTACCGCACAACTCCGAAAGTGGGTCGCCGGCACCGCCGTCGGAAAGAAGATCCGGCTTACCCTCTTCAGAGATAAAAAGGAGAAGGAAATCGAGCTCTCCCCCGGCGAGCAGCCGCAAGAGGTCGCCCAGGCCGGAGGAGAAGGGGCGGAAACGGAAACAAGCGCTCTAAAAGGAGCGCAGGTCCGGAATCTCACCCCGGAAGCCGCAAGGGAGATGAATCTTCCCAAGGGGCTCGAGGGGGTCGTCATCAGTCGGGTCGAGGCCGGAAGTCTCGCGGAGGAGGCCGGGCTGAGAGCGGGCGACGTGATCCTGGAGGTCAATCGAACTGCGGTCCGGAATACCCGCGAATACGAACAGGCTCTCTCTCGACTTAAAAAAGAACAAAGCGCGCTCCTCCTCATCCACCGCGGGGGCAACACCCTCTTCCTGACCCTGGACGCCGCTTAGCATTACAGGTTCCCGCCGACCGGCGAGGCGGCATGCGACGCACCCCCGTCGCTTTTCCTCCCCGTCCGCCTCGCCGGTCAACCTCTTTCCCGCCGCTTCAGCGGGAGGAGGGGAATGGAAGGCCCGGTTTTGGTTTTGCCGGGAAAATCGTTCCGGACAGGAACAGCCGATAAGGAGGAGAAATGAAAGAGCCGATATGGATCCGCGAGAGAAAACCCCCCGAACCCCCCTCCCTCTCTCTGCACCCGGTCTTCACGATTCGGAAGAGTGGGATAAAACAGATCAGGGATGTTGGCACGCTCATCGGTCGGCTCCCCCATCTTCTGGCACATGCCGGTGGGGAACGCAATCCCGCTTCGATCGAAATCATCTTGATGCGTTACCGCTTATTGATCCTTCTCTTTTCCGTCTCGATCCTCAAATCTTGAGCGTTTCGAGCAGATAAAGAGCGTCATCAAACGGAAAAACAAAAGGAGGGAGAATCATGAAGGTCAAATCCCAAGAGGTCGGTCAGATTCGTCTTGCGAAACCGCGCTTCGTCAAAGAGTACGAATCGGCCTTTGATATCGCCGCCGAGCTCCTCGACAGCGGCCACGCCGCGATCCCTGTCGTGACCCGGGAGGGGCGCGTCATCGGAATGGTGAACGACCAGGACCTCCTCCGCCTGCTTCCCGGTCCGCGCCGGCTGGAGGAGATTAAGGCGAAAGAGATCATGAGCCGGGTTCCGGCCGTGATTGACGAGGAGACCTCCCTTGCCGAAGCGAGCAAGATCATGGAGAACCTCCAGCTCCAACGCCTGCCGGTCGTCCGGGAGGGGATCTTGATCGGAACGATTACTCGGCACGATCTCCTTCGCGCGCGGCTCGGCTGGGGCACGGGGGAGTGGGAGTAGCCCGATACTTTTCCGCGACGCGGCGGGAGGCCGGTCACTGCGACCGCCCCTCCCGCCCGCTCCCTCCGATCTGTTTCCAACCTCTTTTTTCTCAAACACGATTCCAGCCCCTCGTCAGGCCGCTTTCTCCTTGAAGCGTCCCTGATCAAGTGTCTCCAAAAGGGTGACCAGATCTTGCGCGTGCTCCTCTTCTTTCGCCAGGATCTCCTCCATCACCCGGCGGCTCGTCGGATCTTTCTCGCCAAAGTAGCGGACCATCTCGGTATAGCTTTCAATGGCGATCCGCTCGGCGACCAGGTCTTCTTTAATCATGTCGATCAAGGAATCGGCCTCGATATATTCCGAGTGGCTCTTGGTTGCAAGCCCTTGAGGAGAAAAGTCGGGCTTGCCGTTTAATTGCGTGATCCGCTCCGCGATCTGATCGGCATGCATCTGCTCTTCATTGGCATGTTCCAGAAACTCTTGGGCCACCGATTGAGCATGGATGCCGCTCGCCATGTAGTAATGATTTTTATACCGGAGCGTGCAGACAATTTCGGTTGCCAACGCCTCATTCAAAATACGGATCGCCGTCTGCGCGTCCCCTTGGTAGACCGGCGTGATCGCCCCGTTCTCAATGTGTTGTCGGGCGCGCTCGCGAAGGGTTTTGATGTCGGTCAGAAATGGCTTGTCCATGAACATCCTCCTTTTTAAACTGATTTATCTATAACGAAATGGTTGTCCCTCACCGTTTACGCCCCGGGAGGACGATGAAAGTCACCCGGAAGAACCTCGTCGTCTTCTGGAAAAGGAAGCGCCTCGGGGAAGGGCGCTTTGGGCTGGATTTCATAGGCCGGGCTGTTTTTCCGCAGGTACTCCTTGGCGATCTCCGGAAGACTCAGGCCGAATTGGCCGGCGGTCGCTTCGGTTTCCTCTACCGTGCGGGCGCGCTGAACCGCATCCCAAACCAACGCCAAGACCCCCGCCCGTCTTCCCTGGGGAGAGCAGATCAACGCCGGTCGCGATTTTTGAGGGAAGAGAAGCTGCTCCAGCAGCAAAAAACTCTCTCTCGACCAGGCATGAGGATTCACCGGAATCTCGACGTAACGGAGCCCCGCCTGCTTCGCCTTATGCCGCTCCCCTTCCTGGATTTCTTCCGGCAAAGCGGCTTCGGCCAACATCCGATATCCTTGCCGCGGCAGGATGCTCAATTCTTCCGCGGTCAGCCGGCCGCTAAAAGCCACCTCTTCATTTATTTTCCTAATTTCCATTTCAATTCCCTTCTACGCCGCAGGACGACCTCCGGCCGCTTGATGTTCTGCTTCGTTGAGGATCCGTTCGATCATCCGTTCGACCGGCTTCTCCGCCTGATAACCGGTGTGGCGATACCGAAGGAGCCGATCGCGGTCGTAAATGAAATAGGTCGGAACCGCATCGACCTGGTAGGCCGATGCGGCCTCCCCCTCTTGATCGAGCGCGATCGGATGTCGAAGCGCAAGCGCCCGAACCATCCGTTCGACCATCACGTCATCCTGATCGTCCCGCGTCAAAGGGGTATGGACGCCGATGACCCGGAGTCCTCTCGGGCCGAATTGCTCGATCCAACGCCGGACGCTCGGCATCTGCTCTTTGCAGAACGGACAGCTCAGCCCCCAGAAATGAATCAAAGTGGCCGGCCCTTCGGAACGGGCCACATCGACCGGCCCGCTGTTGAGCCAGCCGCGAACCGGCGCAATCGGCCGGATCGGCGTATGTAATCTGAGTCCCACCGCGCTTACTCCCAATGTATCTAGTCTAACGACTTTGGACAGATCGAGGCAAGGGGAAGACCCTGCCACTCGGAATGCAATTGGAGCCTTCTCCTTCTTTCATCCCCCGTTTTGTGCCGAATCCTTTCTTGCTTTTTGAAGTTGAGACCATTAATATGGATGGAAGGCGCTGCTCTGTTTGAGCCGCCGGGAGGATCGCAATGTCTAAACCGCTGGAAGCGTTTCCCTGGGAGTTGGCCTTTCTTTTCGGTTTGGCCGGCATCGTCATGATTGCGGCACATTTTCTCCGGAAGTTTCTCCTACGGCAACTTACCGCTTCGGAAGATCTGGGGGATCTTGCCCGCCGGATGGGGCGGCTCTCCTACTATTGGCCCGCGGTTCTCGGCGTTTATGTCTTGCTGACCCACCTCCCAGATCAGCCTCGGGCGTTGAAACATGCCGACAAACTTCTCGACCTCTATCTCTTTGCGACCGGCACCCTCATGGCGATCGAATTCTCGATTTGGGTGATCCGGCGCTTTCTAAGGGAAAAGGGGATCGCAGCGCCGATCAGCAAATCGGTTTTCAGCGGGGTCTATGCCCTCTTTGTTCTCCTCGGCGTGTTGCTCCTATTCCTGAAAATCGATTTCCCGGTCTCCCCCATTCTCACCGTGATCGGGATCGGCGGCCTCGCCACCGTTCTCGCATTTCAAGACACCCTCTCCGACACGGCCGCCGGATACCACCTTCTCGCGGAAAGACGCCTTCGGGTCGGGGATCGGATCCGTCTCCACTCGGGCGAGGAAGGAACCGTCCTGGAGGTCTCCTGGCGGACGACGCGGATTCAATCCCCCTCCGGACAGACCTATCTCATCCCCAACCGCCGGATCGCGCATGGCGTGATTACCACCTCCTCGCGCGATGAGATCTGGGACAGCGCTAAAGTACGGCAGGGGATCGAGGCGAACTTCTCCCATCGAATGCTGGTCTTGGTTTCAAACCGCGAGCCGTATGTCCATCGTTGGATGGACGAAGAGATTCGCTGCGACCGTCCCGCCGGCGGTTTGACGTCGGCCCTCGATCCGGTGATGCAGGCGGCGCGCGGCCTCTGGGTCGCCTGGGGAAGCGGAGACGCCGATCGCGATGCGGCCGATGCGGAAGGAAAGGTCGTCGTTCCTCCCCACCAGCCTGCCTATACGCTGAAGCGGATTTGGCTGACCGAGGAAGAGATCGACCACTACTACCACGGCTTCTCAAACCGTTTCTTCTGGCCCCTCTTCCATAAGGCGATGGACAAGGTTCAATTTATGGAGGAGGACTGGCGATACTATAAAGAGGTCAATCAGCGTTTCGCGGAGGCGGTCCTCGCCGAAACCAAAGGACGCGACCCGATCGTCTGGATTCAGGATTATCACCTGGCGCACGCTCCGCTGATTTTAAGAGAGCAGCGGCCGAACGCGACCCTCTCCCTTTTCTGGCACATCCCCTGGCCCTCGTACGACGTCTATCGGGTCGCCCCCTGCCGGAAGGAGCTGCTCGAATCGCTCCTCTGCTGCGACCTGCTCGGCTTTCAAACCCCGTTCTACCGCGACCAATTCCTCGAGTGCGTCCGTCAAATCCTGAACCTTCCGGTCGACTCCGGACGGGGGTCGATCTCCTATCGCGGACGGACCGTCTGGGTGAAGGCCTTCCCGATCAGCATCGATGCGGAGGGATGGATCCGTCTCGCCACCATCCCGCAAGCCGAAGAGGAGATGAAGACGCTCCGGAAACGGCTGGTCCTGGGGGCGGAGGGAGCGATCGGGATCGGCGTCGATCGGCTTGAATATACCAAGGCCCTCGTCGAGCGCTTTAACGCGATCGACCTCTTCTTTACCCGCTATCCGCAGTTTAAGAAAAAATTCACCTTTATCCAGATCGCGTCGCCGAGCCGAACGGAGATGACCGATTATCGGACGTATGGGGAAACCCTTCTGAAAACCTCCCAGGAAATCAACGAGCGCCACGGCGTCGACGGATGGAAACCGCTTGATTACCGGCCGATCTACATTCCCCCTGAAACCTTGGCGATCTACTATCGCGCCGCCGATCTGGCGATCATCAGTTCTTTCGCGGACGGAATGAACCTGGTGGCAAAGGAATTCATCGCCTCCCAAACCGACGAGCGCGGGGTGCTTCTCGTCAGCGAGCTGGCCGGCGTTTCGGATGAGATGAAGGGGGCTTTCTTGATTAATCCATACGACGTGGAGGGTCTCGCGGAAGCGATCAAGACCTCGCTCGGGATGCCCCCCTCCATCAAGAAGGTCCTGATGGAGGAGATGCGGGAGCAGATCCGGGTCAACAACGTCTATCGATGGATGGGAAATATCTTCGAGGAAATCCGCCGGATCTCCGGATAAAGGAAACGGCGGTCTCTTCTTATCTTATCTGCTGATAAACGCTTCTTCCTCAACTCCCCGAATGCCCGGAATGGTCAGCCTCTTTTTTGAGTTGGTCGATCTTCTCTTTCCGCTTTTCCGGCGGCATCTCCAGGAAATCCAGTTGTTCCTCGGTCGTCATCATCATCATCGCCATCGCCTCCTCCGGATCCATCTGAAGCAACGTATGTTGCTGCTCGATCGGGATCGGCGGCAGGGAGTGGAGCGGCATCGTCTCCAGATCTTTCCTCGGCGCCTGCATCAAATCGAGTTGACGGTAGAGGGCGTCCCGTTTGTTTCGGACGGCCGGATTCGTCAAAATGTCCATGTAGATGTCGTGGAAGCTGTGAAGATTGTCGAAGGTGGCGGCGATCTCCGGGAAGCGCTTTGCGAAGGTCGGCGAGATCTCGTGCGCCATCGGCATATGCTTCGGAAGGCGCGAGGGATCGGAGAACATTTTTTTGAATTCACCGACGGCGGTGTCGATCTTTCGTCGGCGGGCCTCCGGGTCGGGCTCCAGCAGCGCTTCGTTCGCTGCGAGCTGCAGCCAGTGATAGGCCCAGATCACCCCGTTGAACCGGGGATATCTCTCCTTCCAGTAGCCGGAGAAGGACTGTCCTTCCATCAACTGCATCGATTTGATCTTGAGCGGAAAGGTCCGCTCCGGCTCGGTGAGATAGTAGCCGAGCGCTTCGCGGATCGATTGATCCTTATCAGCCACCCAATCGTCGGAGAGAATATCATACACCTGACGATGAAGGTAATGGGTCCAATCAAACGCCTTGTTCACCCGCCATGCGAGCTTCACCGCTTCCGGCGCCACGGTCTCTTCCGAGGGCGAAAACCGGGGACGGGGCTCTTTTCCGAGAAACATCCGGGCAACCTGATTGAAGAGATCTTTCTCGATCAACTCGATCGCCCTGGCTTCGTCTTTCGTGGTGATTAAGATTTCTGCAAGCGCTCCGTGACCGATGTCGATGACGTTGAGCATGGCATTCAATTCGGGATAGACCCGCTGCGTTGCAAAATTGTAGCGTCCCGGCAGGTAAAAGATCGACTCCCTTTTTTCAATCCGCGCCTCGACTGGAAGAACCGCACAAAACAAAAGTAAAGAGACGGTGAAAACCTTGAACATTTTCATCCTTCCTCCCATCAGAGTCCTTTCGGGAAAATCGACCGAGGAGAGAAAACATACGAAAAACCGACGGTCACGCCGAAATCGAGATCTTCCGACCGGATTGCATGAAAGAAGCCGGCATCAAAGACCCAGGTCGGTGTCATCTGGATCCGGGTCCCGAGGTCATAGATGATCTCCCGCCAGCCCCCATCAATCGGAGCCGCCGCGTAGAGATCGAACAGCAGCACGAAGAATTCGATGGGAGCGGTCCGCTCATAGGCGATGCCATACAAATACCGGTTGACGAGATCCCCCCCCTCCCCGAGATCTCCGTGGGGCCGATTGTATAGGAACCGTTGAGGTGAACCCGGTTGAATCCGAACGTTTTGCTGACAATCACTTTGAAGGCGCCGTGCGGATGGTCGGTTCCCAAATCGCCGGCGCCGAAGGTCAACTCCGGGCGAAATGCGATCGCGGGAAGATCAAAATCCTCCTGATTGAGATTATAGAGAAAGTGAAACTCGGTCCCGGCCAACACGTCGGTTCGTTGCCCGTCATCCAGAACGGCGCGCTCTCCGCTCACCCCGACCTGCCAGTTTTTTGCGAACCCCCACTTTAGCTCCGGCTCAAAGGAAAGTTCATACCCCTCCTGATGCCGGCCATAACGGGAACCGAATGAAAATTCAAACGCCCGGAACTCGATCGGCTGGGCGTCTTCGATCGTGATCGGCCGCCCCGGATCGAGATTACGATAGTCGGCTTGTCCGAAAGCCGGCGCGGATAGGCTCGCCAGAAAAATGAAAATTGATAAGAAATAGAACATACGATCCCCCTCCATAAGGATGAACCTCTTCGGTTGGAGGAAAATCAAATCCGATAGATGGAATAAAGTTGATAGTAATCGGTGAATAATCGGGGCAGGAAGGACAATTCAAAAAAGTACGAGGGATCATTCAATCGGATGGGACGATCGGGAACCACAACCGTTGTTCCGACCGGTTCCGTTTGGCTCAAACAACGCTCCGAACCAAGATCACTCTTGCTGTACGAAATGGAGCCGGAGCAGGAATGTTCGGTTCCTTTGGAGGCGTGGTGGGGGTCAGTCGCCTCCGAATGGCCATGCGCGCCGGGGTTCCCCGCCTGGGCGGCGGAAAGGGTATTGTCCCAGGGACAGATTCCCCAGATGAAAAACCAGATGACGAGAAAGAGTGGGTTGAGATAGATGAATGCGGCTTTTTGTGTTCTCACCATTGTTTCCCTTTTCCCAACTCTAGCCGAGGGGCAAAGAGATTGTCAACCCATTCTCCCCAAAAGGATGCCGAGGCGAACTGCAATCAAACCGACCGTCACGCTGAGCAAGACGTTGAGCAGCGCCAGCCCGAAACTTCCCTCTTCCATCAACTGATGGGTTTCATACCCGAATGTCGAAAAAGTCGTATAGGCCCCCACAAAACCGACTCCGATCAACAGGCGCCAGTGGGGGTGGACAATCCACCGCTCGGTTATCGTGGCGGCAAAAAAGCCGAGGATAAAACTGCCGCTCACATTAATCGCCAAGGTCCCATAAGGAAAGAGCCCCCCCATCCTCCCGCCGATCCAGCGATCGACAATATAACGCGCAATCGCCCCGAAAAATCCTCCGATCCCGACCATTAAATAGGGAATCAATGCGTCTCCTTATTTATCACGAAGCGATCCTCATCGGATATAAAAAAACTCCTACCCAAGTTGCACACTCAAGTAGGAGTCATCAGCCCGTTTCGGTGAGGGCGGTTCCGGCGAACTCCATCGCCGCTTTTTGAAATGATCCAGATTATATTCTGACCGCCTGGTCCTGTCAACCGCCCAAGAGGGCAACAAGAGCCTCCCTCTTTCTTAGATCGTTCTTTCCTCGATCGCATCAATAAACCGGTCCTTCCGACGGAGTAAGGCCTTCCTTAAATGATTTTCCGGCGCATTGACATATTTGTAACCCTTCTCGGAATGTTTCTACATAGTGTTCGATTGTTTGTCCTTTATTTTTAGAGATCATTTTCACTATACTATTGAAATAGCGGCATAAAATATTTGATCCCCCATTGGCATTTGAATTGCTTCTTTGAATTGCTTCATTGAAGGACCTGTTGTAGACAGTCATAGACGCGTCCAAAAGAAGGTCGATTCAAAATGGAATTCGTCCCCTTTTTCTTTAAAAAAAACAAACCGAATTTCTGGAATAAACATCGCCGATCATTTAAAACTAAGATGATGAAATTTTTAGTCGTGCTCATCATCTTGCTCGGCCCGGCTCCGCTTCTCTTTGCGGAGGAGGCCCTCCTCATCTGGGACCCGAGCCCGGATGCCGATGTCGTCGGCTACGAGCTCTATTATGGAACGGGCTCCGGTCAATACGCCGACTCAATCGACGTCGGGAACGCGACCAGCTATACCCTCTCGGTGACCACACCGGGCACCCACTACTTTGCCGTCACCGCCTACAAACTCGGCCATCATGAAAGCGGTTTCTCAAACGAGGTCTCCAAAGAAATGAGCGGTGTCGCATCAGCCTCACCCAGTGGAGACGGTGGCGGCGGAGGAGGATGCGCCCTTCGCCTTCCATTGCACGGAGAAAGAAGTCCCCTGGATGCCGCCGAGATGCTGGCGCTGATCGCGGTGATCTTTCTTCTGGCGGTCAAGAAGATCTTCCATCTCCCTTCCTCTCGGATTCGACCCTAGCAAAGAAAAAGTCTTTTCTCTCGGTCCTGCCGGTAGGAGCCCTTCCCTTCGATCAGATTAATTTCTTCTTCGACCTTGACAGTCGCTCAACCCATGGTGTATCTCTCAATACGATGAGAGATAAAATCGTAGAGCTGATTCGCGCGAGGAAAACGGCGGTGCCGGAGAAGGACTTTAATGAGATCGCGTTGCTTCTCTTCCGTTATCAATTCGACCGCAATCCCCGTTACCGTCAGTTCTGCCTTTCCATGGATAAAGACCCCGATGCTGTCCGAGGTTGGGAAGAGATCCCTCCCCTCCCGGTCATGGCCTTTAAGCTTACGGAGATCTCGTGCCGTCCCATGGAAAAAGCGGCCCGGATGTTTCGATCGAGCGGAACGACCGGAAGGGAAAAAAGCCGGCATGCTCTTTTCGACCTCGACCTCGCCAGGGAAGCGATCCTCGCCCACTTCGGACCGCACCTGGTCCCGGAGGGGAAGCGGATTCGGATGGCGATCCTGACCCCCTCTCCCGAAGAGGCCCCCGACGCTTCTTTGTCCCACATGATGGGAGTCGTTCGCGACGCCTTCGGGACCAACGAAAGCCGCTACTATATTGAAAAAAGCCGGCTCGATGCGGAGCGGCTGGCGGCCGATCTCTCCAACCTCCGGGAACCGATCGCCCTCTTGGGAACCTCGTTTTCATTCGTTCATCTTCTCGATTTCCTGCAGACGCGAACCGCACCGCTCTCCCTCCCGGGGGGAAGTCGATTGATGGACACCGGCGGCTTTAAAGGAAAATCGCGAGAGGTTCCACGCGAGGAGCTCTATCGGCTTTATGAGAAGTATCTCGGTCTTCCTCCGGAGAATTGCGTCAACGAATACGGCATGGCCGAGATGACCTCGCAGTTCTACGACGGCGTCGCCGGCCGGAAAGAGCCGCGCGTCTATATTTCTCCGCCACAGGTGCGCAGCAGGCTGCTTGATCCGGAGACGCTGCAGCCGGTCCGAAAGGGAGGGGTGGGACTGCTCGCCCATTATGATCTGGCGAACATCGATTCGGTGATGGCGATTCTCACCGAAGATCTCGGGCGAGAGGCGGCGGGGGGATTCGTCCTCCTCGGCCGGGTCTCCGGTGCAACGCCCAAAGGGTGTTCGATCACCCTCGATGAACTGCTTCAAGTGGAGGCAAGGAAGAAATGAAAGGATATTATCTTCCCGAATGCTCCGTCGCCGAGGAACAGAACGAAGCGCACGGCATCCCGCTGGCGATGCCGCTCGTTTCGGAATCAAATGTCATCGAGATCTCAGACCGCCTGATCGAAGTCCAAAAAAGGCTGGCGGCGGAATCGATCTTCAAAATCGTCGACTGGATCGATGCCGCCGCCCGTTGCTGGGCCGATCCGGCCGATTCGATCCGCCAAGAGGCCGAATCAACCCTTCCGATCATCACCGGCGATTCGCCCGAGATGGTTCGATTCGCCCTGGATGATCTCTTCAAACACCTGACCCGTCCGGTCCTCCTCCAACTGCTGGAGGCGGAGGTCGGCGACCCGACCCTGCTCGATCAGTTTCGTCCGAAAACGAAGGGGGTCGGATTTACCCGGGCGTTCGGCCCGCGCCTCACCGCTCACATCCTTCCGGGGAATCTGGCCGGCACCGCGGTCTTCAGCTTGGTTTGCGGTCTGCTGGCAAAATCGGCCAACCTTGCGAAGGTAAGCCGGGAAGCGTTTCTTTTGCCGGTTCTTTTCGCCCGGTCGCTGGAAAAAATACGTCCCGATCTGGCGCAGTGTCTGGCGGTGTTGACCTGGGAAAACAGCGCGCTGGATCTCACCCGGGCGGTCTTTCAAAAGGCAGACTTGGCGATCATCTACGGGGGCGACGAGACGATCGAGACCCTCCGAAAAGAAATTCCTCCATCGACACGAACGATTTTTCACGGCCATCGGTTGAGCCTGGGGGTGGTTGCACGGGAATCGATCGATAAAGACCGCGCAGAGCAGGCGGCGACCGATATCGCTCTGTTCGATCAACGCGGCTGCCTCTCGCCACATCTCTATTACGTGGAGGAAGGGGGCGCCGTCTCGCCGGTCGAATTCGCCCAATGGCTCGCCCAATCACTCTATGTCGCCTCTTATCAGCTTCCGAAAGGAGTCACCTCATCCGCGGAAGCCGCGCAAATCCAGCAGCTCCGGGGGGCGATTCCGCTCAAGGGAGGCAAGGTCTTCCCAAGCCCGCGGGGGGTTGATTGGACCGTGCTCTACGATCCTGATCCTCACTTTTCCGTCTCACCCCTGGCGCGGACCATTTGGATTAAGCCGGTAAGGGATCTCTCGGAAATCGCGGGCCATCTCGAATCGATCCGGCCCTATCTTCAGGGGGTCGGCCTTGCCATCCCGCAGGAGCGTCAGACGGAGGTGATCCTCTCTCTGGCAAGAATGGGGGTCAATCGCATCTGCGCGATCGGAAAAATGCAGAAGCCGCCGCTTACCTGGCACCACGACGGCCGCTTCCGGCTGCTCGATCTTCTCCGTTTTGTCGACTGGGAGAATACGTGACCACCCTCCGCCGCCGCTTTCGACGATACGTCTGTCAAACCTCCCCCCACCCGATCGGGCTGGAAATTGACCATGCCTCCGGCTCTTATCTTTATACGACCGACGGCAAGGCCTATCTCGACTTCATCTCCGGGATCGGCGTCGCCAACATCGGCCACACCAACCGGGCGGTGGTCAAAGCAATCCAAACACAGGCCGAAAAATACCTCCACGTCATGGTCTACGGGGAATACATCCAATCGCCGCAGGTGGAGTTGGCCGCCCGATTGGCGCAATGTCTGCCGAAAAAACTCTCCCAAGTCTACTTCACCAACAGCGGGACCGAAGCAAACGAAGGGGCGTTGAAGCTTGCGAAAAAATGGACCGGCCGAAAGCGGCTGATCAGCTTTGAGGGAAGTTTCCACGGCGATAGCCACGGCGCCTGCTCCGTGACCGGCCGGGAGATTTACCGAAAACCGTTCGAGCCGCTCCTTCCCGGCGTCGCCTTCCTCCCCTTTAATGATCTCGACGCGCTCAAGCAGATCGACGATTCGGTCGCCGCCGTCATCACCGAGCCGATTCAAGGAGAAGGGGGGATGCGGATTCCCGACGATCGCTTCCTTCCCGCGCTCCGGGCCCGCTGCACCGAGGTCGGCGCGCTGCTGATCTTCGACGAGGTCCAGACCGGCTTCGGCCGGACCGGAAAACTCTTCGCGATGGAACACTCGGAAACGGTTCCCGATATTCTCACCGTCGCGAAATCGATGGGGGGGGGCATGCCGCTCGGCGCCTTCATTTCAAGCCCCGAGATCATGAAGAGCCTCTCGGTCGACCCGCCCCTCTCGCATGTGACCACCTTCGGCGGTCACCCGGTCTGTTGCGCCGCGGGGCTGGCGAGCTTGAATTTTATCATCGAAAACGATCTCCCCGGACGGGCCGACGGGATGGGAGAGAAACTTCGGTCCGCCCTGCGGAAGCTCGGTCAAGAGATCGAAACCATCCGCGCCGTCCGCGGCAAGGGCCTGATGATCGGCCTGGAACTTTCCAATCAGAAGGAAACCGCCCGGTTCGTCCAACGTTGCCTGAAGGCCGGATTGATCCTCGGCTGGACCCTCCACACGAATACCGTCGTCCGAATCGCCCCTCCGCTGACCCTCTCGGAGAAGGAGCTACGGGAAGGACTTCGGATTATCGAAAAGGCCCTCAGACAGAAATAAACCAGGGCCGCAAACTACGGGTTTACACCCTTTTTGCCGCATTCCGATTCTACAACCCCATCCTTCTGACTCAAACCCTTCTACTTCAAAAAGAATCTGCTAAAATAAAACAATCCCATTTAGAGATATACCTAATGCAAGTAAACCTGCATATCGATCTTCTGACCAGCATCGCGGTGAGCATCATTTTTGCGACCCTCTCGGCATTGGTGATGAGGAAGTTCCGGCAACCGCTGATCCTCGGCTATATTTTGGGCGGAATTCTCCTCGGCCAAAAGATGGGGTTCGGGATCATCTCCGACGAGACAAGCATCGAGCTGATCTCGGAAATCGGACTGATTCTCCTTCTCTTCATTATCGGCCTGGAAATCAACCTGACCAAATTGATCGATGCCGGCAAGACCGCCGCCATCGCCGGGACCGTTCAATTTTTCGGTTGCATCGCCCTCGGCATTCTTTTCTTCGGATCATTCGGCTTCCTCTCGGGAAAAATTGATTTTAACCTCGGTTATCTTGCCCTCGCCCTCTCCTTGAGTTCGACCCTCATTGTGGTCAAGCTTCTTTATGATAAGTATGAAATTGATACTCTGGCCGGACGGACCACCCTGGGGATTCTGATCTTTCAAGACATCTGGGCGGTAATCTTCCTTGCCATCCAGCCCAATCTTCTTCAGCCTGAAATCTCGGCCGTCTTCTCCTCTCTTCTCGCAGGGGCGGGGCTTCTCTCCCTCTGCTTCTTCATCAGCAAATATCTTCTTCCCAAGCTTTTTGCTTCCATCGCAAAGTCGCCGGAACTGATGCTGACGACCTCCATTTCATGGTGTTTTCTCGTCTCGGGGGTTGCGAGCGCCGTCGGCCTCTCCAAAGAGATGGGGGCCCTCATCGCCGGTCTATCGATCGCCGCCTTTCCCTATAGCCTCGATGTGATTGCAAGGATCACCGGCATCCGGGATTTTTTCATCACCCTCTTTTTCGTCGCCTTGGGACTCAAAGCGCCGGCGATCACCCCCTATTTACTCGGAATGTCCTTTCTGGTGACCGGATTCGTCCTCGTGAGTCGCCTGATGATTCTGCTGCCGACCCTTCGGTTGCTGAAGCTGGACCTTCGAACCGGTCTCGTGACCTCTCTGAACCTCTCTCAAGTCAGCGAGTTTTCGTTGGTGATTGTGACGCTCGGCGCCGCCTATCACCAGATCGATGAGACGGTTGTCTCCGTCGTCATCCTCAGCTTGATTGTCAGCCTCGTTCTTTCTACCTATCTGATTATCTATAATGAGCATCTCGTCAGATGGATCATCGGGAGTTTCAAAGGGATCAAACCGATCAAACCGGAATCGCCTTTTTCAGTCTCCTTAAAAGGAACCACCAAGGAAATCGTCCTCCTCGGCTTTTTCAAAGAGGCCAGCTCGTTTCTTTTTAAGATCAATCATGAGATGCCCTCCCTGAAAGAGCGGATCTTTGTGATCGATTTTAATCCGCAGACGTTGGAGATCTTAAAGAAGAACGGCATTGCTTGTGTTTATGGAGATATCGCGCATCCGGAAACCCTGCGGCATGCCGGGATCGGCGGAGCCAAGGTTGTTCTCTCTACCATCCCCGATACCTTCTTGAAGGGAACCACGAATTCCCGTTTGCTAAAACAGATCCGAACACTCTGTCCGCAAAGCGCCGTGATCGTCACCTCCGAAACCATTCGCGAGACGCGGCGCTTCTATGAAGAGGGGGCCGATTATGTTCTTCTTCCCCGCCTCCTTTATGCCAGACATCTCTTCGATGTCGTCCAGACCCAAATACTTGAAGGCCTCGACGGCCTCCGCGAGCAACAGATCAATGACCTTGCCGAACGGCCGGCCGAGAACCTGATTAAAGACCCTCCCAAAATCTCTGATCCGTCACTTTGACGCCTGCCCTTCCTGAACGGTCTATTCCCTCTTCTGAGGAAGCAGGAAAAAGTCGGACTTGAGATTGATGCCACGGATGGATATAATGCTGCCTACGCGTCCTCTCCCGGGGTTCGGGAAAGGCAAATTCAAAAACGTCAATAAGGAGTCACAATGGCACGGATGGATGTGGTCGATTACCAAATTTTCGGCTCTGAGATGCAGTATGTCGAAATCGAGCTCGACCCCGCCGAGGCGGCGGTCGCCGAAGCGGGCGGGATGATGTTCATGGAGAACGGCATCGAGATGGAGACGGTCTTCGGGGACGGCTCCCAGCAACAAAAGTCCGGGTTCATGGGCGCCCTCCTCGGCGCGGGAAAGCGCCTCCTGACCGGCGAGTCTCTTTTTATGACGATCTTCATCAATCGGGGAAGCGGAAAGAAAAAGGTCGCCTTCGCCTCTCCTTATCCGGGAAAGATCATTGCCATGGATCTCAGAGAATTGGGCGGCCAGATCATCTGCCAGAAAGACGCTTTCCTCTGCGCCGCGAAGGGGGTCTCGGTCGGGATCGCCTTTCAGAGGAAGCTCGGGGTCGGTCTCTTCGGCGGGGAAGGCTTCATCATGCAGAAGCTCGAAGGGGACGGCTTGGCGTTCGTGCACGCGGGGGGAACGTTGAGCGAGCGGAACCTTGCTCCCGGCGAGATGCTTCGGGTCGACACCGGCTGCATCGTCGCCATGCAGCCTTCGGTCACGTATGACATCCAATATGTCGGCAAGATCAAATCGGCCCTCTTTTCAGGGGAGGGATTTTTCTACGCCACGCTTCAGGGACCGGGAAAGATCTGGCTGCAATCGCTTCCGCTCAGCCGACTGGCCAGCCGGCTCTATTCGGCGATGCCGGGGGCCGGCCGCGGGCGCGAGGAGGGCTCGCTGCTCGGAGGATTGGGCGGTCTGCTCGATGGGGACAACTGACCGGTCGTGTCTTCATCCACCTCTCAAACGGAATTATTCGAGGTTCTCTGCTTCGGGCCGGGAATCCCCCCAGGGGGAGCGGATTTCCATTCGGATCACCTCGGAAGGGGTGATTCTACGTCCCGGCGGGCCGGATGAGGAAATCATTCTCTTCGAGATCCTCCGGATCACGGCCGGCGGATTCGATCATGACCAGATCACACTGACCTGGACGAAGCGACAGGAAACATGGTCGCTGATCCTCTCCGATCCCCACGCCAAAACGGCCTTCCTCGCCGCCGCTCCCTCCTTTCTTGCACCGCAGCTGAGACAATGGCAAAAGCAGACTTCCCGCGTCGGACGGGGAATGCGGTTCGGTTGGTTTCTCCTCGGACTTTTGATCCTCTCTCCCCTCCTTCTCGGCCTGGCGCTCTGGTGGCAGTCGGATGCAATCGCCCAATGGGCCGTTCATCGCATTTCCCACACTTCGGAGGTGAAGTTCGGAGATCTGATCTACGCGCAGACCCTGCCCGGCCTGACCCTTCTTCCGGAAGGGGAAACAACGAAGATGATCGAGGAGATCGGGAGTCGATTGACGCAGGCGTCCCCCTATCCTTTTCAATGGCATGTCGCCGACGATCCGACGATCAACGCCTTTGCCATCCCGGGAGGGCATGTCGTCGTCTTTACCGGACTGATTGAAGCGGCCGAGTCGCCCGAGGAGGTCGCCGGCATCCTTGCCCATGAAGCCGAACATGTTCTTCAACGGCACAGCCTGAAGGGGATGGTTCACCAGCTCGGATGGCGTGTCGTTCTCGCCCTCCTCCTCGGTGATATCGGAGGGGGCCAGTTCGGCCAGGCGGCCGCCCAGCTGCAAATATTAAGTTTCGGGCGCGATCAAGAATCCGAGGCCGACCTCAAGGGTCTCGCCCTTCTGAAAGGAGCAAAGATCGACCCGAAGGGAATGATCACCTTCTTTGACCGGCTCTCAAAAAAAGAGGGAGCATCGATCGCTCTTCTCTCCACCCACCCCGCCAGCGCCAATCGCGCCGAGGCAATCCGGACCGAAATCGACCGGATCGGCCCCTGGAAAAGCGAGCCCCTTCCGTATGACTGGGATGCAATTAAGAAAAGCTTGAATAAGTAGCGCTATCCCGCCTCCACCGCCGTCTGACACTTCGAACAAAATCCATAAAACGTCACCGACAGATTCGCCTTCTGAAAGTCGTGAATTTCCTTCAACGCCTTCTCGACCTTTTCGAAGAGATCTCGATTCCCCTTGACCACCTTCCCACACGCCTTGCAGATAATGAAATGGTGCACCTGCTGCTCGAAGATGAATTGATACCGCTTTCCCTGCCCGGGGACGGTCAGCTCTTGGATCACGCTGAGCTGCTTTAACATCTCCAGGTTTCGATAGACGCTTGATCGATTGATGCCGGGGAGCTTGTCCTGAAGATGCGCCTGGATCTCCGGGAGGGAGAACTGCCTCGTGGAATGATCGATGAAATATTGAAGCAAGAACCGTCGGGCGGGGGTAATCCGTTGCTGATTGTGACGAAGCACTGCAATTAAATCTTTATGTTTTTTCATCGCCTCTTCTCCGGCACTAATTTATGGCTGCTTACTTTTGACGATGCGCTTTCCAGATGCTACATGACTCGCCATGCAAATGCAACACTTATTTAATTGCGACATGTTGCATTACATGGTATCTTATATGATGGGCGGGAGAGAACCCTCCGCCCGTTTTATTCTCCGTTAGAAAGGAAATAGAAAGAAATGAAGACTCACTTCTTCACACCGCCGGCTATCCCCGCCGATCGATTCTGGACCTTTTTGAAATCGAACTACCTCGTCGATATCTCCGGCGACTTCTGGGGAGGGGTCACCTCCGCAGTCGTTGCCCTCCCGTTGGCGCTGGCCTTCGCCCTCGCTTCCGGCGTCGATGCCAAATACGGCCTCTACACCGCCATCGTCGCCGCCGTGGTGGCGTCGGTTTTCGGGGGATCGAAGGTCCAGATCACCGGCCCGACCGGAGCGATGGCGGTCATCCTTGCGGGAATCGTCGCGCAATATGGAATCGAGAAGCTCTGGGTCGCCGCCGTCTTGGCCGGGATTATCCAGATCGCCCTCGGCCTCTCCCGGATGGGACGGTTCGCCCTCTACATTCCCCACCCCCTGATCGCCGGGTTCACCAACGGGATCGCCGTCATCATCTTTGCCGGTCAGTTGAACAACGCTTTCGGCCTTCAGATTCCCGCCGCGGGCGGGGCAACCTTCTTTGAAGGGCTTTATACGACACTGACACACCTCCCCGGCTTGAATCTTTCAGCCCTTCTCCTCACCGCCGCGGTCGTCCTCATCATGCTCTTTATGCCGGTCTCCATCACCCGCCGCGTGCCGGCCTCTCTTATCGGTCTGACCGCCGCCACGGCCGCCGCGGCCCTCTTCCAACCGAATGTGCCGACGATCGGCGCCATCCCCCATGTTCTTCCGATGCCCCATCTTCCCGCCGGCACTTGGGGAGACCTTCACGTGCTCCTCCGCCCGGCGTTGGCGCTGGCCGCCCTTGGCTCCATCGAGTCGCTCCTCTCGGCGGTGGTGGCCGACAGCATGATGGTCTCCGAACGGCACGACAGCAACAAAGAGCTGTTCGGACAGGGGCTGGCCAACATCGTCACCGCTTTTTTTCAGGGGATCCCGGCAACCGGGGCCATCGCCCGGACGGCGGTGAACGTGAGGAGCGGCGCCAAATCGCGCCTCTCCAGCATCTTCCACAGTCTGGCGCTGGTTCTGATCATGTTTTTTTTCGCCGAATTCGCATCGCATATCCCCCTTGCGGCGCTGGCGGGGATTTTAATGATGACCTCTGTCCGGATGGTCGAGTGGGAGAGCACCCGGGCAATTTTCCGCGCCCCACAGGCCGACCGGATCGTTCTGCTGATCACGTTTGTGGTGACCGTCGCCTTCGACCTGATTCTGGCCGTTGAGATCGGCTTGATTGCCGCGGGGCTTCTCTTCATCCGCCGGATGAGCGAGCTCGGCATCATGAACCAATCGGTGGATGAGATCGTCCAATCTCCTGAGAAGGCCGCCCCGATTCAGGTCTGTCCCTATGTCGTTGTCGTCCGGGTCGCCGGCCCCCTCTTCTTCGGCGCCGCGGAAAAGTTCATGAATGAGATCAAGAAGCGGATCGACATGAAAGTGTTGATCCTGCGCCTGGGGCAGGTCAATATGATCGATGCCACCGGGGCGATGGCCTTTCGGGCCATCCTCGATCATACGGAGCGGATCGGCGCAAAACTTTACATCAGCAGCCTTCAGCCCCAGGTCCGGTTCGTCTTGACGCAGATGGGATTGATGGAACGGATCCCGGAAGGTCGGATCTTCGATCACGCCGACCAGGCAATCCGGGCGGCCTCGGAGCAGATGGAGAAAGAGGTCTGCACCGGCTGCCGTCATCACGCGAACGAGCAATGTGACCTCTTCGAAAAACCGCCGGAGGCCGCCGGCGTGTAGTTCGATTCCTCCTTGCCAATGAAGTGTCCCCGGCATACAATCGTCTCATGCATCTGATCATCGACGGTTACAACTTCATCGGGCGGCAGAAGGGGCTTCGGGGGGATCTGGAAGGAAAACGGGCCCGCCTCATCGAACAGCTCACAGCCTATCGCCGAATCAAAGAACTCCCTGTTACGGTCGTCTTCGACGGAAGCGGGAAAGGAGCGGCCGAACGAACCGGAGGGATTGAGGTGATCTTCTCGGGATATGGAGAGTCGGCAGACGAGGTGATTGTCCGGATGGCCGAGGATCTCCGAGAAGGCTGCACCGTCGTCTCTTCAGATCGGGCGGTGCGGGATCAAGTCGAGCGGAGCGGCGCCGTCGCGCTCTACTCGGGAGAATTCGAGGCCCGCCTTCACGCCGCCCTTCATCAGCAGGGAACCCCGCCGACAGAAAAACCGCTTGATGAAACGGAGCCCCCTCGGCCGGCCGAAAAGAAGGGGAATCCGCGCAAACTTTCCAAAACAGAACGACGTCGTCAAGGACGTCTGAAGCGACTCTGATCTTCTTCCAACAAATTCCCAATCTGTTCGCAAAGTCGCTGAGAAAAGCTAAAAGTATTTCGCTTTATCTTTGAAAACTTTCATGATGGCGATCGTCAACCAGATCGTTCCCCCTCCCCAAATCAGGGTCCAGATGAGAAGCTTCAACCACTCTTTCATGGAGCGACCCGGCCGACCCTCTCCCTCGTCGCCTTCTTCATCCTCCGGCTCAAGAAGTCTAAACCGCCTCATTTTTCATCCTCTGGTTTGGCATTTGGATCTTACGATCGCCCACCGTCGATCGGAGACACAGGACTGTTTCTATATACCCTATCTTGAATCGCTTCGCAATCCATTTTCATCCGCCGGAACGCTCATACCTGAAAAACAGAGGCTCTCAAGGAGGACCGGAAAAATGGACTGACGTTTATGTCATCCTGAGCGACGCGTCAGACTTTTCAGGTGATTTATGTCGGCAAAAAGGAGAAGGGTGGAATCAGGCGATCAGATCGATCACACCCTTTTGCATTTCATCGGTGGTTTTGAACGCGGCAAGGCTCATACTGAAAGTATATTTTGCGAGGATCTGCTCGACGGCCTCTTCGGCCAGATCGACATTGGAAGCTTCGATCACTTCACCCTGGGGGGATCGATAGGAGGGTCCTGACTTCGTGCTCTTTCCGATCTCAACGACAACGCCGCCGGTGACCCTTTCGCTTAAAAGGACCCGATCTTTCTTGAAGCCGTCGGTGCTGAGATTGGCGACATTATTTGCCGATGCTTCGAGTTTTTCCAGACCGGCACGGAGACCTGAAAGAGAAGCTCCTAATGGTGAAAGCATCTTTTCCTCCTTACCTTACTTATCGGCAGGCCTTGAGAAAACTTGAGGAGGAAAAGAGATTTTTTTCTGATGTCCCCGAAATAGTGTATAAGAAATTGAATTTGCTGAAATATAGAAGTCTAAGTCAGGGTATATTGGGGGCCGCTTCCCCCCTCCGGCGGGGTTAAACGGCCTCCCTTGGCTCCGATGGCGCCGCATTGGACACAGTTGGTCGGGTTCATCCGGACGACCTTTTTCCCCTCGGCATCGGTTCCCCATTCATAGACGTTGGCGGGGCACATATGAATCCAGGCCTCCCCCACCTCCTCCGGAACACGCACCTCCAGACGGAGGTGGTTCGGCTGGTTGTCGCGGCTGCTGTTTCCGCTGGCATGGACGCTGGTCAGCTTGTCGAAGATGTACTTTCCATCGGGCTTGGGGTACTCCCTCTTTTCGATAAAAAGCGGCTCGTCGGCATCCCGCCGCGTCTGAAAGCGCCATCCCGGAAAAGCCCCGCCGGTGACCGTCATCAGCCCCGCGAGCAACACCCCCGGCACAAACCCGTGGTCGAACGCCTGGCGCATGTTCCGGACACGATGGAGATCTTGAAGGATGAAACTCTTTCGAATGGCGGCATCGTATCCCGAAAGCGCGTCGGGCTGACCGAGATCCTTTCCCGATTTCAACGCCTCGAAGATCGCCTCGGCGGCGAGCATCCCGGAAGCCATCGCATAGTGAATCCCCTTCAACGCCGGGACATTGAGGAACCCCGCCGAATCGCCGACGAGCAATCCCCCCGGGAGGTGAAGACGATCGGGAACCGAATAATAGCCCCCTTCCGGGATCGTCTTTGCCCCCCATCCGTTCTCAAGCCGCCGGCCCCCTTCCAGGATCTTCCGGAAGAAGGGATGGGTCTTCATCAACTGAAGGAGATCGTGGACCGACGCGCAGGCGTTGCGGTAGCCGAGGCCGACGACCAGGCCGAGCGAAACCAGATTTCCCCCCATCGGATAGAGGAAACTTCCCCCGAACTCGTTATATTTCTTTTCACCCCGGAGCGGCCACCCCATCGTGTGGATGACCTCTTCAGGAGGATGGGGAACCTCCCAGATCTCCTTGACCCCGAGCGAGTAGGTTTGTGGATTTGGGCGGGTAATCCCGAAGTGGGCGATGGCCGTTTGTGTGAGGTGCCCCTGCGCCCCTTCTCCGAGCACCGTCGCCTTGGCAAGGATCTCGGCCCCCTCCTGAAAATTCTCCATCGGCGCGCCGGTTCGATCGCGTCCCTTGTCGCCGCTCTTCACCCCGCGGATGGCGCCGTTTTCGACCAGGAGCTTCGCGCCGGCGGTCTCGCTAAAGATCGAGACGCCGAGCGCCTCGGCCTGCTCCGCTAGCCACTTCCCGAACCGGCTGATCGAGATGACGTAATTCCCATGATTGCGCATCGTCGGCGGGAGGGGGACTTTGTATCCCTTCTCCGAGGAGAGAAGATAAAGCGCCTCTTTTTGGACGGGGACTTCGAGCGGGAACTCTCCTTCTTTCAAATCCGGGAAAAGCCTTTTCAGCGAGACCGGGTTGAGGATCGCGCCGGCCAGAAGATGCGCCCCCGGATATTTTCCCTTTTCGACGATCGCAATCGGGAACTCGCCAAGGGCCGCTTTCACCTCTGGGGCTTGCTCCAGCAATTGCGCCAGACGGATCGCCCCGGCGAGGTTCGCCGGACCGGCCCCAACGAAAAGAATGCCGACCTCGATCCGGTTCTCCGGGCCCGACGTGACCGGCGAGATGAATTCCCCCGGCTGCACGGGGGAGGAAATCGGGACGGTTCCATTCACCCTCCTCACATTAGGTTAAACATCTCCTATCATACCCGGCGTTGCGCATCGACGCAAGTCGATCGATCTGTTTGGGTGTGGGAGAACACCCGGCCGACGCATCCATCTAATCTGCCCCGCAGTGTGCAAACCAGTTCTACTCCCCTATGCAAAAGAGAACCGACAGTGATCAATCTATGCAAGCAGGTTCATCCCATTGTAGTGATATCGATGTTTTCCTTTCCTAGATGGAAGAGGCGATCTCAAAAAGATGGTACAGAAATTGCCCTGATCTTGGATAAATGAATCCGGGTCCAATCATGCAGAATCGATTCACTCTATTATCCATGTGGCGCTCGATGCTCATAAAAAAACGCTCTCCTCTCCCCCTTTTTCTTTTCCTTTTCCTCGCCCTGACTGCGTGCGGAGGGAATGGGACGGAGGATCTCAACGGGCCCCAGGTGATGGAGACCAACCCTGCTCCCGAAGCAACCGGGGTTCCCCTTTCGGGACCGATCGAGGCCACTCTTTCGAAAGGGATCGACCCGGCCACGATCAACACCGATACCTTTATCCTCACCGGTGTTTCGGGAGAGGTGACCTATCAAAACGGCAAGGCCGTCTTTACCCCCTCCATTCCGCTCGCCGACGGAACCACCTACCATGCGGTCTTGACGACGGGGATCAGAGATCTCGACGGCGTTCCGCTTCCGGAGAACTTTATCTGGTCTTTCACCACGGGAGCCGCCGGCGGCGGGGGATCGGATCAGACCCCGCCCGAAATTGTTTCAGCAACTCCCAGAGAAGGGGCGACGAACATCCCGATCGATGCGCCGGTCCGGGTGGTTTTCTCCGAACCGATCCGCCCCGAGACCCTTCGGACCGATACCTTTTTCATCCGGGGGTTCCCGGCGAGACCCGATACGACGAGGCGACGCGCACCGCCACGCTTCAGCCGCTGGCGCCGCTCGCGCTCCAGTCCCGATACGAGGTGACGGTGACCAACCAGATCACCGACCGGGCCGGCAATCCCCTGCCCGCCGCGCAATCATGGTCGTTCACCACCGCCTCCGTTCTCGATCTGTCGCCGCCGTCGATCCTTTCAACGGTCCCGGGAGACGGAGAAACCGGCGTTGCGGTGAACAGCGCCATTCAAGTAGTCTTCAATAAAGAAATCGACGAACAAAGCCTCTCTTCCAACTTTGTTCTACAAGGCCCCGGCGGAGGAGAGATCGCTTCGTCGATCCGCTACGATTCCGGCGCGCGGAGCGCGACCCTCACCCCGAGCGTAGCGCTGCAACCGGAAACAACCTATCAGGCGATCGTCCGGAGGGGGGTCTCCGATCTCAGCGGCAACGCGCTCGCAGCCGACGTTCGATGGTCGTTCACCACCGTGAGGAGCGACGACCAAACCCCACCGGGGGACGATCGTCCGGAAGTCATCGAGCGACAGCCGATCGGCATCGATATTCCCCTTGAGAGTTTCGTCACCGTCCGGTTCAGCAAGGCGATCCGGCCTGAGACACTGGCGGGCAATTTCATGATCACCACAAGGGGGAGGGCGATTTCCGCCGAGATCGGATTTAACATCTCCTCGAATACGGCGACGATGATCCCCTCCCGGTTGAGACACGGCACCACTTACACCGTAGTCCTGACGCACGATATCAGAGACTTGGCCGGGAATCGCCTCGAACATACCAGCTGGACCTTTCGGACCGTGAATCGCCCCGACGATGATGATGATTGAACATGCCCGGTGTTTGACCCCGCTTGGGAAGGATATCGCTCGCTATTAAAACCGTAGAGATCAAAAAAACAACGGAACCTATTTCCTCCCGCTCCACACCGAAACCGCCGGTCTTTGCGCGCGTCGGTCCTCTCGGCGCCTTCCCCCTGAATCTGATCTCCGCGTTGATCGTGATCTTCACATTGCGGTGGGCGCGGGAGGTCCTCATTCCGCTGGTGATCGCTCTCTTTATCAGCTATTTTCTCGATCCGATCGTCGCCCGAATGGAAAAATGGAAGATCTCCCGCGCGGTCGGGACCGCCTTTTTGCTGACGGCGATTGTCGCAGGGACCGGCTCCGCAATTTACGGGTTGGGGGATCAGGCCGATGCGATTTTAGAACAACTCCCTGCGGCGGCGCAAAAGTTCAGGCAATCGCTCCGGGAAGGCCGCAGCGAGGAAGGGACGCTGAACAAAGTTCAGAAAGCGGCCACTGAGATCGAGAAGGCGGCCGCAGAAGCAGCCAACGGCGCTGCGCCCCAAGTGAAACCGGCGCAGGCCGCCCGGCCGGGATTGGATCTCCGCAACTATCTCTGGGTTGGAACGATCGGCCTCGTCGGGATGGCGCTGCAAGCGGTCATGATCCTCTTTTTGGTCTACTTTCTATTGGTTTCAGGCGATACGTTCAGGCGGAGGCTGGTTAAAATGGCCGGCCCCTCTTTCGCCAAAAAAAGACGGACACTGGAAATCCTCGATGAAGTCAACCTGCAGATGAAACGGTTTTTGTACGTGCAGGTGATCACGAGTTTGTGGATGGGGGTCGCCATCTGGCTGGCGTTTCGGTGGATCGGGCTGGAGAATGCCGGCATGTGGGGAATCGCCGCCGGCATTTTGAAATCGATCCCGTTCCTGGGGGGGACGGCGATCATTGGAGGGACCGCGCTGGTCGGATATCTTCAGTTCGGAACCATTTCGATGGCGCTGCTGATCGGGGGGGTGTCGATGGGGTTCAAAAGCCTGGAAGGACTTCTCGTGAGTCCCTTGATGACGAGCAAAGCGGGCCGGATCCACACGGTTTGGATCTTTGTCGGCATCTTTTTCTGGGGCTGGATTTGGGGGGTCTGGGGACTGCTCCTCGGCATTCCGATCATCATGGTTGCCAAGGCCGTTTGTGATCGGATCGAGGGCCTCCAGCCGATCGGGGAATTATTAGGAGATGAACGCGGCGCGCATTCGTCAGGGGGCAACCGCAATGTCACCCCCTGACGTGTCGCTCACCGGCAAGTGTTCACCAGCCTAGGCCGCTTCCGCCAGTTTTTTCTTCTGGGCTTCCATTCGCTTGCCGAGATCTTCCAGCTGCTCTTTAGAGAAGGCCTCCCGCGCGCTTTTGAACATCTCCCCTTCTTCTTCCTCGACATGGTGCTCCACGTTTTCCTGAAGCACGGAGAGTTTTGCCGTCCACTGCTCGCTGTCCCTCGACAAGGCATCCATCTCGTGCAGGAGCTGCTTGATCAGCTTGTGTTCCTCAAACCCTTCCAGGGTCACTTCGCGCGTTTCATTTGCCTTCTTCAGCGCCGGATAAAAGATCTGCTCCTCGATCTGGGCGTGAATCTCCAATTCCGTCATCAACTTATTAAAAAGCGTCTCCCGTTTTTTGATCGCCTTCTCTGTCGTTGACTCCAGCTCTTCGAATAGATCGGCGACCTTCTCGTGATCCTCTTTCAACAGTTTAAATGGGTCCATGTTTCCTCCTGATTCTTTTAAACTCAAACTCAACTTTGACCGGACCCGAAGGTCCCGGCGCTTTTGGTTAACGCAATTTCAGTGCCCGGCATTACCGTCGGTTATTTCTTTTGTGAGCGTCCTCACATATCGCCGGACGGAATTTCTTCATCCCTTATTTGCAAACGTTTTTCTACGCCCTTTGGGTAGCGGTAGATTTACGTCATCCAGCCGAGGATCGCTCCCCCCGCAATCAGCCAGGTCGAATTGACTCTATAGCGAACGAGCAACCCGAAAGAGACCAGGGCAATCAGAACCGTCAAGGGATCGGTGAATGAAGCGCGCCCCAACTGCCAGGTCACCGCGGCCATCAGACCGAACGATGCGACATTGACGCCGTCCAACAGGCCGCTCGCCCAGGCCGAGCTGCGTATCCGAGGGATCAACGGATTTGAAACGGCAACGAAAATGAAGGAGGGAAGAAAAATACCGAGCGTCGCCAGAAGGGCCGCCGGCGTGCCGCCGAGGAGATAGCCGATGAACGTCGCCGTGGTGAAGACGGGACCCGGGGTCACCTGCCCGATCGCGACGGCATCCAACAATTGCCGATCGGTGAGCCAGCCGAAGCGGACGACGAAATCGGCGCGCAAGAACGCGAGGAGAACATACCCACTCCCATAGAGCACGGCGCCGATCTTGAGGAACGTCCCGAACAACAAGGGGAGACTGAAAGGAACCGAAACCTCCGACAACCCCGCCGCCGCGGCCGGAATCAGCAGGGCGCCCGATGACCGGCCGCGAAGCCGCCGAGCATTCTCCGCCAACATCACGACCCATCCGCCTACGAAGAGCAACGCAATTTCATGAACGCCCGCAAAATAGAGGGCGAGAACGCTCACTCCCACAGCAAGGGTCAGCGGGCCTTTGACCGCTTTTTGTCCCAGGCTCCAAAGGGCTTGGATAATGATCGCAATCACGACCGGCTTGATGCCGTAGAGCAGCCCTTCGGCCTGCGGGGTGGCGCCGAACCGGACATACCCCCATGCCAGCGCCAGAACAATGAGCATGGCGGGGACGATGAAGCAAACCCCGGCGACGATCAGCCCCGGCCATCCGGCCCGACGAAAGCCGATGTGAATCGCCATCTCTGTGGAGTTCGGGCCTGGGATCAGATTCGTCGCGCCGACCAGATCGAGAAATTCTTCATCGCTGAGCCATTGGCGCCGCCTTACCGTTTCGTCGTGCATCAAGGCGATGTGGGCCGCGGGGCCGCCGAAGGCGGTCATGCCGAGCCTGAGAAACAACGCCGCCACTTCGGTCACTCTCTGCGACAACGATCGGTTCCTCTGATGGTTGCTGGACGAATCGGTTTAGAATGTGGCGGAAGCCGCTCCACGCCGGTATTCGGCCCGGGGAAAATGAAGCGTCATTGAAATCCTATTTCTTACAAAGCGCCTTTTTGTAGAGGCCATGGACCGATTCGGGGGCGATGGCGGCCCACTTCGGGTTTTGGGGAGAGACGGAATCAAGCTGCTCCCCTTCGCTGGTATAATCGTCGCTTTGCAGGATGCGCTTTACATCATTCACGCAGTCGATCTCCATGACGGTGAGACTGAATCCGTAGTTCTCATACCCCTCCAGATTCATGCCGATCTGCTTTCTGACGTTCAGCAAAAAGTCGCGCCCCTCTTTTCCCTTTGGGTCGACCTTGATCGCAACGCGAACGAGCCCCTGAGGAGAGTGAAAGATGCTCTGCTTGTCGTAAGAATGCTTAAATCGCTGATCCTCCACAAACGGCGTCCACTCCGCCGCGCCGGCATCAAGGCGAAACACACCAAGTAAGATAAAAAGGGTGAAAAACCCTGTCGAGATCATTTTCATTCGAAAATACTCCTTCTTCTATTCAAATCGACCGTTCCGGGACACACGATCTATGTACCATATTTCAACAAAAATAAAAATGCCGCAGACGACTTCCCACCTGCGGCAATTTAATCAAACAGTTCCGGTAAGGGCAGACCTGCATGCCTGCCCTGATCTTACAATTCAAACAGCAAAGAAAAAAGACGGGCGCACACACCGGCGCGCCCCTACGTGTCTTAGAATTTGAATCGGAGAAGATAGTAGAGGCCGCGATCCCCCGGCGCGACCGCGAATTCCACCGATCGATTCGTGTCCAGACCGAGAAAGGCATCGTGGATGAAGCGGGTAATAAATGAGCCGAGCGCCGCGCCGGCCAACACGTCCCTCGGATAGTGCATGTGACTCTCTATCCTGGCCCACGCGGTTAATGTCGCCGTGGTCCTCAAGCCGACCGCCAAATAGAGTCGCTCCCGGCGGGTGAGCGGCAGCGACTCCAGGTTGAGAAGCGCCAGCTTTGAAAAACCAAACGCATGGGCGCTGTGCATCGACGGAAAGCTCATGTCGCTCATTCCGTTCGGCCTCTCTCGACCCGTCCAACGCTTCAGACTTTGGGTCGCCAGGCCGGTCGACAAAAGGGCGCCCCCTTCCACCGCCAACCCCTTCAGCTTGGAGACCGCCCAGGGCCACGGCTCGTTGCCGCTGGGGGTCAATAAGGCCGATCCGACGGCCCCCGCCGCCGTTGTCATGAGTAGAGCATCGCTCGCCTTCTGTGCGTTCTCCTCGGAGCCGAAAACGGGTGTCTTCTCGTACGCCCACTCCGACACCCGCTCATCCCAATCGCCGATGCTGAAGACGGCCGCCCCGCCGCCGGCACCCAGGTGTCCGGGTCTTTCAACGAATTGATGGCGGCCTTCTTAACCCGTTCGCCGTCCGGGAAAAGGGTTGCATCCTCCCCCCAGCCCCGCCCGTTCGGCAAGGTGCCGCAGCCGGAAAAACTCACCCAAATAACCAGGTGTAAAAATATGACAAACCAGTAACGTCGGATATCGGTGTCTCACTAAAATTTCCTGTGAGAAGTGTAACAAGGATTACAAAAAATGGAGGCCGCTGGGGTAAAATCGTTCAGGTTTTTAGTCAAACCCTTAGAAGGGCTTGAGGATTATTCGGGGTTCTGTCACTGCCGAGTTCGAGCTGTTTGGCAAGCTGAGAAGGCAATGGCGGCCCCCTGCGGATGGACAATTTTATTCGCTTCCGGCAGGGGCCGCATTCGTTTTTGCCGGTTTTCTTTTCCTGATCCGAGAATCGAAATGGGGAAGAGAACATCCCGGCCTAGGCTGCCGGACGCTCCGGGTCGGTTTTCGTGTGGGGGACGTTGTGCTTCTGTTCATCATAAGGCGGGAGGCGAAAAAAGAAACAGGACCCTTCCCCGAATTGGCTCGGAGTTCATCATCTACCGAATACCGCTTGTCTCCCTGCGCTACGGTTTTGAGACAAACCGATTGCCTTTGATGTAAAATCGCAACAGCCGCCTCGCCCAGTGACGCGCATATTCGACCCCGATGCGGGGTCTTTTGACGATGATGGGAGGCTTCTCCTCCGGCGCGGCGGCGATGTAAAAATCATCGCTGAGCAGATCGACTCCGTTGAGGCGGCGGTCGATCCGCATCGCCCGGCAGAGGAGGCCGGGGCCTTGAGTTCGCCCCTCGACATTCTTCACCGGTTCGATCGCCCGCAATAAGACGGCGGCGGCCCGTCCCTCGCGCTCGGTCACGACGTTCATGCAGTCGTAGATTCCATAGATCATATAGACGTAAGCGTGGCCGGGCGGGCCGAACATGATCTTCGTCCGTTCCGTCCGCCCTTTGGAGGAATGCGAGGCAAGATCGTGCGGGCCGAGGTATGCTTCCACCTCTACGATTCGCCCGATCCGCTCCACGCCGTCCGAGACATGGATGAGGTATTTTCCGAGCAGATCCTTTGCAACCGTGGTGGTATCTCGATCATAAAATGCGCGTGTCAATTTTTGCATGAAATTTTAATCAGCCATGGAGTCTATGAGGGAGGAGGCAAGGAGCCGCTGGCGCAACCCCGGTGAATATTAGCAAAAAGAAGATCCCAGATCTACTCTCCTCCAAACCGGGACGGTTTAAACAAGGCGAGACCTCTAGAGCGGAGAAAGACAGTTTGTCCTTCTACGAGGGTCGTGTTCCCAGGTGGGGCGGCTCTTTTATTCAATCACCGCTCATCGTTGGCTTGCTTACTTCATGGGAGAAAAAGGGGGGAACTAAAATGATACACCGTATCATTTCGTTGATGACGAAGTGTTCATCCCCGTTTTAAAAAAATGGTTTTTTCTCTAAACATACTTAAATCGGGCGGCTCTTTCTCCTGAGTCTGGTAAGCGCAAAACCAACGATACCGGTGCCGATCAGAACGGCGGTCGCCGGTTCAGGAACAGAAACAACCGTATTTCCGTTCCGGACGGCAACTCCAAAAACCGATGTCGGCGGCGAAGTGCCGAAAGTTCTGTCTTGTCTGGGACTATATACCAGTCTTTGGTTCACTCCGGAGAGGGTCGATGACAAATAAAATTCAAGACCGGCCCCGACCGATTCAAACGGATCGGTGGAATAGGCGCCGGTGCTCCTAAACTCATTTCTTCCAAGAAATTGCAGCTCTTCTATCGTGGGCGACCGCCAATCCGTAAGATCCAAGTAAGTTAAATTGTTGACCCAATTGTCTGTAAAATCCCAATCCTCAGCGCTCGGATTAAAAGCAAAGTCATACCATGTAATATTTTGAGCACTGTCGTAAATAAGATTTTGATCTCGATCGATCAATATCGCTTTTGTCTCTTCCGTCGTCAACAATAAAAGGGCAATTACAACGAGACTAAAAATATTGCGCTTCATCTTCTCCCCCATTTAAAAGTTTTAATCGGCTTAGGGAGCAATTTTCATTCCATGCAATGCGGCTTACACCTTCCCGCCATCACAACCATTTTTCGTGTCGAACCGGTGAACCTTCAACGGTCCACTTTTCTGGGATGGGGGTTGGTATGAACATCCGGAGGAAGGCGGCTGGAGCTGCAAACACGCTCACTGCGAGGAATTTCTAAGATCTGTTCTTTTGTTCTTTCATTCGGGTCACGACCGCTTTCGCCTCGGTCAATGAAAGACCCTGCTTCTCTCGAAGGAGCTGGACCGCACCGACAGGATGGCCCTGCTGGACAAGTGCTTTGACACTGTCCATCACGAGTTCCTCCGGCGACAGACCGAGGCGAGACCGGATCCGTTCCGCGATCTTCTGATTCATTTCATGATGCTCATACGCAATGGAGACAGGGAGCTCACCCTCTCCCGTCAGAAGCGCCACGCGGTGTTTGGGAGAATATTTTTTGTTTCCGATCGCCGACTGCAGAACAACCTGATCGATCCGGCTGAAAGGAAGGGTCCCTTGTTTTGTTGAGAGGGAACGCTTTCGTCTCCATATCAGCAGGCGGGTCCGAGAGTCGAAGGTGAAAAGCGCTTCTTCATACGCCACCAGGTAGACCAAACCGCACACCACCGCTCCGCCGATAAACCCCATGAGACGCTCTTCGTTCAGCCGTTTACCTAAGAAGAACTGCACGATTGGAAAGCCGAGGAATAAAAGGGCGCCATAGCCGACCCACTTTTCGAACCGCGAGGTCACTTCAATGATTAATTCATTTTTGTCGTCTTTATTTATTTTTTTCATGAAATTAAAAATGGAAACGATCAGATCGGCACACCGGTTTCTCCTGCGCCGTCCGTTGAGGCAACCGCTCTAAAGATATTGTACCCGAAGACGATTATTTCGGTGATCACCCAGATGAGATGAAGACCGTTGAGAAATATTAAGGGCGGGCCCCCGCGGCCTGAAGGAGTGCCTCGATTTTTTTGTAGCCGCGCTCCCTCGCGTGGTGAAGGGGGGTGCGGCCTGCACTGTCGGGGATATTGACGTTTGCCCCGTGTTGGATCAGCAGCATGACAATTTCTTGATGCTTCGGGCCGCCGTCGGACAAAACGATCGCTTCCAACAGTGCGGTCCATCCCAAATTGTTCACGTGATTGATGTCGATATTGGTATGCGTCAGCAAAAATTTCACCACCTCGACGTGGCCCCGTTCCGCTGCGGGAATCAGCGCCGTCCCGCCGAAGCGGTTCGTCAGCTTCGGATCGGCGCCTGCTTTGACGGTGAGCTTGAGGATATCGAGGAGACCCTCGGCCCCCGCATAGAGGAAAGGGTTGTTCAGTTGGTTGTCACGGAGGTTGACGTCGGCCCCTGCATCGATGAGGGCCGCCACCGTCTCGACGTGATTTCCATAAGCGGCGGCCATGACCGGCGTTCGCCCCCGTAAGCCGCGGGCGTTCACATCGGCGCCTTCCCGCAGAAGCGCGATCACCCGGGTGGTGTTGCCGTTTGAGGCGGCGGCGACGAGCCGTTGATTGAGGTCGTCGTCGCCTCGGACCGGATCAACGCCATTTGAGATAAAGACCACGGCAAGCACAAAAAAGACGATAAGACCTTTAACTAAAATAGACCCCTCTTTCAAACAAGGCGACGGACGGTAGAAAACGAAATCATTTTATCATTTTACTTGAGCAGGTCAAACGTCCCTGTGATCTGCACCCCTACCGGCACGAAGTCAAAGCTTCGCGGCTCCACTGCGCCGGACGCTCCCTTGAACGCGGGGGGCGCTAAAAATCCGGTTCCGACCTGGACCCAGACATGGCCCCGTTTTGTTTCGATCGGAATCGCAGGCCCGAACAATTTCAGATTGGAATTCTTGCTCGCCTCGATCGATCTCAGCGGGCTTAAAATACACTGGTTCTTCGTAACCGGCGTTTTCGCCATTTTTTCTTTGATCGATTTTTCCATCTCCTTCCCGCCCGAAGCGCGAAGCCCTTCCCACCATTTGTCGCTTTCATCCGGCGGGCGAAGATAGCGCTTCACCTTGGCCATGATCACGTCGCGCACCTGTTTCACCCGCGCGTCTTTCGTCGTCATCCCCTGGAGGAGGCTGATCTCCGCGCCGATCTCTTTGATGACCAGGGCCGCCATCACCACCGCCTGCATGTAATAAGGATTCGACTTGTAATCTTTGGCCAGCCGCGCGTGGGCGTGCGGGGGCGATTTGGCCGTCTCTTGTGCCGCTTGTTGACCATAAAAAGGAGCGGTCTCTTCGCTGCTGACCGATTCCAAAATTCTTAGGACAGAGGTATCTCCCGACCCTCCTCCACCGGTCACGAGCTTCTTGCCGAACCGGAAATCGCCATGGATCAGCTCGACGAAATTGGAGTGCGCGAAGAAATCTTCGATCGTATGGAACGCATTCCCGACATGCTCAAAGGCCGTCGGATCAGGCAACGCGTCGGCAAAGCGGACCAGCTCTTCGTCGATATAAGAGATCGGACTTTTCTTGCCGAATGCCCCCGGGTCCTTCTTCGATTGCCACTTTTGCAACTGTTCATTCCACTGATAATTGTCGAAATGTTCTTCGGCTTTGTAGCCGCCGTAGGCGTTTGCATCGCACAACAGAAGAAGATTGGCGACCGCCCCCGTTTGGCTGTAGTCCCGTTTGACATTGCCGGCATGGATCTGTTTGATTTCTCCGGCCGTCAGGTTGGTCAATTCCAAGGCCGCCTCTTCGAGAATATGATGATCGGTGTCTGAAAACCGGGAAATCCGATTGGCCGGTTGACCTTCCCCCTGCTGGACGACGTGCGCCAGCTCATGGGCCAGCAATCGCTTGCCATGCTCCGTATTGGGAGAATATTGACCACTGTTGAAGACGATATCGCGGCCGGCGGTATACGCCAACGCCTGAATCGATTGGGAGGAGGTGGCCGCTTTGGTATCGGTGTGGATTCGGACTTGGCTGAAGTCATGGCCGAAGCGCGGCTCCATAAAGGCACGGGTGGCCGGGTCGAGCGGCTGGCCGGAGGAGCGCAGCGCATCGTGGACGATCGGCGGCGCTGTGGTCTGTTCCGAGTCGCCCGATTCGATCCGCTTCGTCTGCAATGATTTCGTTTGACACTTGGGACAGGCTGCGCCGCAGGCGCAGGCGCGCTGGAGTTGCGGCGCAGGGGTGCGCATCACCCGTTCGGCGATGCGGTCGGCTTCCTGCTCGTAGAGGTCTCCGGGGGAACTGATCGTGAGGTTTGCTTGAACTCGCTGAACGGCTTGATTTCCGACGGTGCGCTGCAAATGAAGCGATGGGTGTTTTTGGTGATTTTCTAAAGGACTCGATCGCGCGACGTTGGAAGATGCCCGCTGTGAGGGTTGATTCTGTTTTTGTATAGAGCGCATCGTCATTCTATTTCTCTCAAAGCGGTTTCCCTTTAGAGTTTACCGGCTTGCTCGGCGTCATCGCCGGAGCGGAAGCGCTGATCACCCGCGCACCAGCCGAGAAACAGCGGCATCCCTTCGAACATCCCCGCCGAGACGATCCGGCCGATTTCTGCCTCTGCGTTGAACAGACCCGCAAAGGCTTCGAAATCGGAGAACCCTTTGTTCGTGGGGCTGAAAGAGTGAACCAGCATCACGGCGGCCTTGGCGTCAAACTGCCGAGCGACGATCAGCGCCGACGCGGTCCTGTGCAAAAACTGGTATCGGATAGTTTGAGGAATGGAGGGGGGAGCTCTAGATACTGAAGCAGAGACACATGGCGCTCATTAAATCCGTCGGAGGGTTCGATCCTCTTTTCTCTGAGTGTGGGACCGAATGTTTCATCGATCTTTCCCTCCACGACCACCGCGACCAATCCTTCCTTCCCGCGCGCCAGAGCGAGCAGATCGATCTGCGACGATTGAACGCCGGCGGGAAGCGGAACCTGAAATTCAGGAAGAGCCAGCAGCGGATCGAGGTCTGTCAAAAGCGGCGAACCGGAGGTCTCGAACGCGGCCTTGATCTCCGGCGAAAAGCCGGTCGCTGCCGTTGCCTCCCATGAACGGGCAAGCGTCATTGCAGAATGGCCTTCTTTCCAGTGAAGGTTCGGCTTCGCCAGCAAACGCCGCCAATCCTGGAAGGACTGTGTTGGAATGAAGATTTTCATGATAGGGCGTCTCCGTGAAAGAGGCCTAATGATGGAGGCCGAGACAGCGCGTCAGGACGGAAAGTAAAAACCCTCCAGACGTATAGAATCAGCCGATAAGAGATTCTACTCTGACCCTCTATTAGAGGCAAGCTGGGGAAATCATTTTCCCTCCTAAGAAATGGATGATGTCTCAGAAACAATCGGGATGCGCCTACGCTGCTGGATCCCAAATGACGCTTTCGAAGGAGGCGGAATACAAAGAAAAGATCATCGAGCCGATCGAGATTTTCGGCGTCGACAATTTCGGAGAATCGGAGGTGACGATCAAAGCCCGGATCAAAACAGAGCCGATTCAACAATGGACGGTCGGGCGCGAGTATCGAAGGAGATTAAAAAGGCCTTCGATGCCGAGGGGATTGAAATTCCCTTCCCCCATCGCTCGCTCTATATGGGTGAGGCGAGCAAGCCGCTGGAAGTCCTCGTCAAACAGGTCGCGGCGGACTTGAACAGCTGAGGCCGCCTGGGCAAAGGCATTCCATACAGATCCGGGCAGCGGAGGGGAAGAGTCATCCTCCCCCCGCTGCCGCGTTTTGCATTCAATCTGCAGAAAACTTCTCATCTGGAAAGATCAGTTGGTGGCATCCTTTACTGCGTCTTTCGTGTCTTCCGCTGCTTCGTCTACCTTTTCGCCCGCTCGCTCCATCGGCCCCTCTCTCTCACAGGCGACAAGTGACGATAAGATGGAAACCATGACCAGGGCTAATAGCGTTTTCTTAAAAAACAGCATCGCGTAACCTCCTTGCATGTTTAGAATCGACTTAGGATATGTTCTAGATATGCAAAACTCATACACAGAAAAAGGGGTGATCTTCCGATCGACGGCATAGAAAAACCCAATCACAGGGGATGCTCGCAATAGGCCGACCGCTTACCGCCAACCTCCGTCTCGACCATCCCAATCGGAATCTCTATCCTCCCCATCCCTACTTCGCTCGCGCACCGGCACGAAGGCGTTCCTGAACACAAAATCGGCCACGCGCCGGCCCTGGGTAATCCCTTCGGTTTTGTCGAACGACCAATGGATACCGAGATAGATTCGGCTCTGTCCGTTCTCTTCCTCGGCCTGGGAGAGGGTCGAGAAGCTGCGCGGGAGGAGCGGGCGGACGTTTCCGTCGTTGTCCAGCGTCACGCCGTTGAACTCGTCCGACACGAAGGTGAAGGGAATATTGTCGGTCCGGTAGAAGTTCCTCAAGACTTGAAAAAGGGCGGCCCCGAACCCGGCATGCCCGGAAGGATAGGCCGGGAAGGGGGGGTAAAGTCCGGCCCAGTGAGATTACTGGCCGGCGCGCCAAGCGGCGTGAACTCCGGATCTCCGACCGTGGCGGGATTGCCGTCGCCGAGGCCGGTCGGGCCGGTCCCCTCATCAGCCTCGCGGATGCCCGTGACCGGACGCCAAACATTGTAGTAGAATTTCGACTCCCAAATGGCAACGCCGGCGTCGGCCATCGCCACATTGACCAGCGCCAAAAGCCGTGCAAGCTCGATGGTATTTGATCCCATCTGTTCGGCGATCTGCACCGCGATTTGATTATAGAGCCGCGGCGGGGCACAGAGGCTCGGCGTTCCATCATAAGCCCAGTAAATGCCGATTTCGGTCTCCGCCGTGGTTCGCTCCGTCGGGGTGACAACGCCGTCTCCCCCCAGGCGTTTCACTTCTTCGAAAGCGGCCGTATATTCAGGACTGTCCATGGCTGGCGGAGGAGGAACCCGAAACTGGCTCCCCGACGTGAGGACAAAGGGGGTCACCTTGCCCCAGTAGGCGCCCATTGCGATCGGAATCTGGCTGATTGGGTCTTGGCGCCACTTTCCCGGCTCGTTGCTCGGGATGTACTCCGTATCCATTTGAGGCTCGATATAGTGCGAATGATCGTTCGCCCTAAGCGTGAGGATCGCGGCGGCCGCCCGCTTTCCAAGATTGATCCCGTTTGTTTTGGCGCGCCCATCCGAGGTCCGAATTTGGCTGAGGTCTTCGGCAAGCAGGCCGTCCAGTCTCGCCTTCTGCGAGGGGAAGAGGGCAATCAACGTATCGTGCGCCGCCTGTGCAATGGCCGCATCGATGGAGGTGCTGCTGGAGACCGGAGAAAGACCGGTGTAGCTTCGATACCCGCCGACAATCGCATTAATTGCATCAAACACTCCGATCTGGACGATCGCCAGCGCGCGGCTTGATCGCCCGGGACCCAATTGCTCCCCGAAGACGCGGCTCTCACCCGGCGCCACGGGGGTGTGATCGAGCCCGCTGGTGTTGATGGCGATCTCGTTCCAGTAACGGAGGCGGTTGATCGCGTCATTTCCATTCCGCGTTGTTTGATCTCTCGACGAATCGCGGAATTGCGACTGGTCGTCAAAGCGTCGGCCCCAGGCATCATCGAAATCGCCTGCGGACCCGCGCGCCCAGACAGAGCCGGTCATGGCGACGGCAAGAATAACCAATATCGGGATCATCCACTTCCAATTTTGTTTTACGATCATGCATCGTTCTCCTTTTTCATTCTTCACTCTCCTTCGTCATATACCCTCCCCGCGTTTCAGGTAATCAATGCAATGAATAGACCCGGCAAGAGTACTTACAACTTAACGCAGAAAAGGTTCCTTCCGAGCAGGATTTTTACATGTTTATATTTACAGATTAATGAGGCAGACTGCAGTCTATATCTCATGGAAAATTTCTATTCCTTGCAGCGGTTTATACCCGAGGCGTACAGGTTATCTCAAGAGCGTACCGAACTGAGACGAGAAAAGTTCTATTTGGAAGTTTGAGCGGATAGGGTATATCACAGAAAAATGTTAAAAACAATACACCAGGTGAAAACGCCAGCATCCAACGGAGGAAACATCCCATCGGTGTTTACCTTCTTTTCAGCTTTTGTGCAATCAACTGAAATGGAACTTGATTTCCAAAACCTTGAAGGTATCAGGGGTTGGGAGGAGAGAGGAGTTCGGTCGCTCCGGTGGAGATCTATGCGCCATTGATGAGCTTGGCTTTACGGTCGCTTACTTTTTTTCTTCTTCAGCGCAATCAACCAGAGAAGGCTCTTGTCGCCCAGGACCTGGAGGCTGTAGGGGGTGTTCGGAGGGAGGATCGTGCGGTCGCCGTCGCGGAGGGTGTCGGTGTCGACGCCGACGGTGATTTTGGCTTCCCCGCGTAAGATCCAAAGGATCGTTTCGGCGGGATACTTTCGGTTGGGGTAGCTGGTGCCGGGCTTATCGACCCAGAATTCCGGTTGGTAGCCCTGCGCTTTTAATTCTTTTTCGAGGGCGACCTTCTGCGCCGGCTCCCCCGGCTTCTCCCAGCGGCGGATCGAGAGGGCCATTATCTCGGCGTTCGCTCCCCTTCCACTTCGGCAAGAACCTCCTCGAAGATCGCCAGCGCCCGTTCCATCTCAGGACGCTTGATCACCAGCGGCGGAACGAAGCGGAGGACATTCTGTCCGCAGCCTAAGATAAGCAGTCCCTTCTCAAAGCAGCGCTGGATGATCTTGTTCCGCTCCGGAATCGCCATCTCTTTCGTTTCGCGATCTCGAACCAGTTCGACGCCGATCATCAGGCCGAAGCCCCGGACATCCCCGATCAGGCGATGCGTTTTCTGCATGGCGCGAAGCCGGAAGAGAAGGTGGTTTCCCATCTTCTCCGCGTTCTGCATCAGGCCGCCGTTTTCCAGAAGATCGATCGTCGCCAGCGCCGCCTCGCAGGCAATCGGGTTTCCGCCGAAGGTATTGGCGTGCGCCCCCGGCGCCCAGCGCATCAGCGCCTCCCGGGCGATCATCGCCCCGAGCGGCATTCCCGAGGCCAATCCTTTTGCGAGCGTCATCACATCGGGAACCAGGTTGAAATGCTCCGAGGCGAACATCTTTCCGGTCCGGCCCATTCCGGTCTGGATCTCATCGACGACAATCTGAATTCCGAATTCGCGCGCGAGATCGGAAAGCTCCCCCAAGAAGCGCTTCGGCGGAACGACGTAGCCCCCCTCCCCCTGGATCGGCTCGACGAAAATCGCCGCGACCTCTTCGGGGGCGACCAGATGCCGGAAGGCGACCTCCCGAATCCAGTTCAACGTGTAGCGATCGCACTCCTCCGCGGGAACGCCGGCGGGCGGGCGGTACGGATTGGGGTACAGCGCATGGATCACCCCCGGCACGAGCGGCGCGAAGCCGGCCCGATGGACCACCTTGCTCGCCGTCAGAGAAAGGGCCCCCATGCTCCGGCCGTGAAAGGCGCCCAAGAAAGCGATGTAATAAGGCCGTTTTGTTTGATGGCGGACCAGCTTCATCGCCGCCTCGGTCGATTCCGTTCCGGAGTTGGTGAAGAAGACCTTCTTCCGCTCCCGGCCCGGCGCGAGCCGGTTGAGCTTCTCGCCGAGAAGGACTTCGGAGGAATAGTAGAAGTCGGTCCCCGACATATGGATGAGCCGCTTCGCCTGATCGACGATCGCTTTGACGACTTTGGGATGGCAATGACCGGTCGCCGTCACGGCGATCCCGGAGGTGAAATCGAGGAAGCGGTTTCCGTCGACATCGGTGATGACGCTCCCTTTGGCCGATTGAACGACCAACGGATAGGCGCGGGTGTATGAGGGGGAGATCACGGCGTTGTCCCGCTCGACCCACTTCTGGGCATTCGGTCCGGGGGGGGTCCCCTTGAGAGAGGGAATCTTATTGTTATTTTTCTTCTTCATGGGAAAACCTCTTCCGGCGGCGATCGGCACCTCGACGCCTGTTCAATCTAGATGACGCTCAACCGCTTGCGCTGCTCTTTTCTCCGATGGACCAGGCCGAAGATTTCAGTAATGATCCGAAGGGCGGCGAAACTGGTAATCTCGGAGACATCGAGCGGCGGGGCCACCTCCACCAGATCGGCCCCGATGATCGGGAGCGGGTGGAGCCTGCGGATCAGGGTGATGACATCGCGCGTGGTCAGTCCCCCCGCATCGGGAATGCCGGTCCCCGGCGCGAAGGCCGGGTCGAGCGCGTCGATGTCGATCGAGAGATAGACATTCTGCATGTCGGCAAACTGCTTGACGATCTCGTCGGCGACTGCCTTCATCCCCCGCTCCGCTACCTCATAGGCCGGAACCATCTTCATTTCGTTTTCCTGGATGAATTGCAGGCCGGCCATTTCGAAGCAGCGGGTGCCGACCAGGACCGTCTTTTTCGGATCGAACCGGTCGGTCTCCATCGTCCGTCGAAGCGGACAGGCGTGCGAGTAGGAAGAGCCGTCGAAGGTGTCGGAGAGATCGGTGTGGGCATCGACAAAAATCAGGCCGATCTTCTCGGTCGCCCGTTTGCTGAAGGCCCGATGCACCGGGATGACGACAGAGTGGTCCCCGCCCAGCGTCAAAACAAACGAGCGGGCCGCCCGCTCCTCAACCTTCTTCTCGAGCTTCGGGAAGGCGGCGACAAAATTCTTCCCGAACGGAAGGTTGCCGTCGTCGCGGATCACCAGCCCGCGGAGGAGTTCCCCCGTCTCCAAGACCGGCGGGATCTCGCTCGATACCTTGCGGATCGCATCCGGCCCTTTCGCCGCTCCTTTTCGATAACAGACCGCGCCGTCATAGGGAAGGCCGACGATCGTAATATCGGGCGCCGCCGCCTTCGGCTGATTGAGACCCGCCCACCATTTTTCTTCTTTCAATTTCGATTTCCTTGCCATGGTTCTATTTTATCATTCCTTTCCAACTTCGGCTTTTCGCCAATTCGTCATTCGAATTTCAGACAATCCCATGTCCTCTCTTCCCGAACGAGAAGGCATCAAATGCGGAGAAAACAAAGAGGACCACATTCAACATCATGGCGCGAGGCGAGTAACCGGAAATCTTAAATAAAAAAGCGGCAACAAAGAGGATCGAAACCCCTCGTCCCCACTTCCGCAGATAGAGATGCCCCAGCCCGGCGAAAACCAAGGAGAGCACGGCGGCGATCACCGGCCGGACCGGATCCGATTCAATCCGAATTTCCGCCTTTTTCTCCTCCTCCAACTTCGGTTCGGACGAAGAGCCGGCCTCTTCCGAAGGGGGTGTTTCCTTCTTTTCAGGGGTTATCTGCATTCCGGCCTCCTCTCACGCCGCATTCGCTAGACGATTCCAAATCCTCGCCGACCGATCGAAAACGCATCAAAGGCGGCGAAGACAAAAAGGATAATGTTGAGCGCCGTCGCGGGCGGCCAATAGGCGGTCAGGCTGAAAATCAACGCTCCCGCCGCCAACAGAACCCCTCCCCGAGCATACTCTTGAAGAAGGAAGTGGCCCAGCCCCGCGAAAACCATCGAGAGAAGCGCCGCCGTGACCGGTTTCCAGAGGGTGGCGCTCCTCGGCTCAGCCTCACTTTCCAGCCGCAAGCCGGGCTTCGGCAAGCCGGTCGGCCGCTTCGGACGGGAGGATCGATGCTTTCTTGGCAAAGGCAAACACCTCCTTTAAGCGATCATAGATCGCCTCGATTTTTTGATAAGCCTTCTCTTTCGAGTAGCCGTTCAGCTCCTCGGCGATATTGATGAGCCCGCCGGCATTCAGGACATAATCGGGGGTATAAAGGATATTCCGATCTTTGAGAAGGATCGCCGCCTTGGGGTTTTCCAACTGATTGTTGGCCGCCCCGGCGATGATCTCGCACGACAGCCGTGGGATGGTTCTTTCATTTAAGAATCCCCCCAGCGCGCAGGGGGAGAAAATATCGCACTCCACCCGATAGATCTCATGCCCCAGCAACGGATCGGCGCCGGTGACCTTACAGATCGCCGCCACCCGCTCGGGATCCATATCGCAGACATAGAGCTTCGCCCCCGCCTTGTGAAGAAGAAGCGCCAAGGCATATCCGACCTTTCCGATTCCTTGAATCGCGATCTTCCTCCCCTGAAAAGAGCCGTCTCCGAAGCGCTCTTCGAGCGCTGCCCGCATCCCGCAGAAGACTCCATAAGCGGTCGCCGGCGAGGGATCTCCGCTCCCCCTTTTTCTTCCGGAAGTCCGGCGGCATGCGGCATCACCTGATGCATCCGGTCGATATCGGCAAGACCGATCCCGACATCTTCGGCCACGATGTACCGTCCTCCGAGCGAGGCGACCTCTTTGGCGAAAGCGATCAACTTTGCTTCGCTCTTCTCTTTTTCGGATCGCCCCAGATGACGCTTTTCCCCCGCCGAGGGGAAGATCAGCCATCGCCGCCTTATAAGTCATTGCCCTCGAGAGCCGAAGCGCGTCGGTTAGGGCGGCGGCGGCATCCGGATAGGGCCACATCCGGCAGCCGCCGAGCGCCGGCCCCAGCTGGGTGTTGTGGATGGCGATGATCGCTTGAAGACCGGAGGCGCGATCGGAGCAGAACAGCACCCGCTCGTGCCCTTCCGTTTTCATCTGTTCGAAGAGGTTCATCTTGTCCTTTCTTTTTGTCGGGCACGACATGTCGTGCCTCGACACGGCCATTATCTTATGGATATAACCCGCGCACCAGGTGGGCGCTGGCGATCTTCTCGATCCCGGTCATCATCGCGGCCAACCGCATATCGACCTTTCTCCGAGAGCGACCGCGCGAGGACCCGCTGAAACGCCTCGGTGATGATCTCGGCGAGCCGATTCTGTATTTCCTTCTCATTCCAAAAATAGTTCTGCAGATCCTGCACCCATTCAAAGTAAGAAACGATCACCCCCCCCGCATTGGCCAAAATATCGGGAAGGATAAAAATCCCCCGGTCGTTCAGTAAAACATCGGCATCCAAATCGGTCGGACCGTTCGCCCCTTCCGCCAGGATGCGGCACCGAAGCCGCCCGGCATTCTTGATGTGGATCGCCCCCGCCAACGCCGCCGGAATCAGGACCGTGCACGGCTGCTCCAATAGATCCTCCGTAGAGATCGGATCGGCCCCGGGAAAGCCGACCACACTCTCCGTCTGCTCTTTATAAGGGAGGAGCCTTGCCAGATCGAGCCCCCTCGGATCATAAATCGCCCCCTTCGAGTCGGAAACGCCGATCACCTGAATGCCGTGGGCCGAAAGCATCCGCGCGGCGTGCCGGCCGACATTGCCGAACCCTTGAATGATCGCTGTGCTGCCGGTGACGGGAAGATTGAGATGACGCATCGCTTCAAGGATCGTTACGAAAAGGCCGCGGCCGGTCGCCTCTTCCCGGCCGAGCGAGCCGCCGATGCTGATCGGCTTTCCCGTCACCACCTCCGCCACGGAATACCCCTTGAACTGGCTGTAGGTGTCCATGATCCAGGCCATTACCTGCTCGTTGGTCCCCACGTCGGGGGCCGGAATATCCTGATCGGGCCCGATGATCGGAAAAATCTCCGCGGTATAGCGCCGGGTCAGCCGCTGCAACTCGTTGCGCGAGAGGGCCTTCGGATCGCACCGGACCCCCCCTTGGCCCCGCCGTAAGGAAGACCGGCGAGAGCGCATTTCCAGGTCATCCGCATCGCCAGCGCCGCCGTCTCGCCGAGGGTGACGGAGGGGTGATAACGAATCCCTCCCTTGAAGGGCCCCAACGCCGAATCGTGCTGAACACGATAGCCGCGAAAAACCTCGACATGGCCGTCGTCGCGCCGGATCGGGATACTGACGGTCAGCGTCCGTTGCGGGCTTTTGAACCGCTCGCAAAGGTTCGGATCGAGGTTCAGACGCGCGGCGGCCCGCTCAAACTGGGCGAGTGCAAGTTTGTATTCCGGATGGTCGAGCTCGCCGAGCCACTCCCGATTCTCGTTCTCGGACATGGAAGGATCTCCTTTTCGACGGCGGAATGCGGCCCCAATCGTGGGTAGAGACGCCCCAGCGGGACGTCTCTACTTTACCTATTTCGAAATCCGCATCCCGAACTACTTTCGGGCGGCCCCGTCGATTTCGAGTTGAATGGCGGCGTGGCCGATCTTGAAACGTTGACAGAGGAGAAAATTGATCTTCTTCAGCAGATGCGTGGTCTCTTTCAGCGGCATGTCCTCCACCGCCACGTGCGCCGACAAGGCATACATACCGGAGGTCAGCGTCCAGACATGGACATCATGGACATCGCGGACTTCCTCCAGCACCTTCACCGCCTCGACGACATGAACCGGATCGATTCCCTTCGGCGTCGCCTCCAGGAGAATATCGATCGAATCCATCATGAGGCGAAACGCCCAGTAGAGGATGACGAACGAGAGAAATACCCCCACGAGAGGATCGACGAACCACCATTGGGTAAAATAAATGACCCCGGCCGCCGCCACCACCCCGACGGAAGAGAGGGTGTCTCCGATCATGTGCAGATAGGCCGACTTTACATTGAGGCTCCGCTTCATCGATCGGCTCAGCAGGGCGGCGGTGACCAGGTTGGTCACCAAACCGATCGTGGCGATGAGGATCATCTCCACTGTGGCCACCGGAACCGGGTTGTAAAAGCGTTGATACGCTTCGTAGAAGATCCAAAGGGTTACCAACAAGAGAAGGAAACTGTTCAGCAGCGCCGCCAAGATTTCAAGGCGGTAAAAGCCAAACGTCTTTTGGAGGTGGGGGGGCGGACCGAAAAGATCATCGCGACGAAGCTGATCGAGAGCGCGAGGAGATGGGTCAACATATGCCCGGCGTCGGAGAGAAGGGCCAAGCTGTTGGTCATCAATCCTCCGATGACCTCTACAATCATCACCCCGCCGGTGAGGAGAATCGCCGACAGGAGCCTTTTCCGCTCACCGGACCAGACCGACGAAAATGAAATCGGTTGGACCTGGGGATTGTGCGGATGCCCCAGGTCAAGGCCACAGCTATTTTGGCAAGGATGATAGGTCTCCTGATCCTCGCTTTCGTGATGATGCCCCGTGACGATCGATCGGAAATCTACTTCCACAGTTTTTTTAAACCTCTCCAAGAAAAAAAGAAAATTCCGAGGAGCAGAACATAAATGATGATGAGCGCGATTTTCGGCTGGGTTGGATAGAGGCTAAAAACAACATAAATCAGGATACCCAATAAAAGCTGGGCGATCAGGATATCCCCAGACCATTTTCCCTTGTTGGAGTCGGACATGCTCCTCGCTCCTGAGTATAACATAAACTAAAACGTTCCCCTAGCCGCGGCCCTCGGCAAAGCGGGAAGGCGGCACCTCGGTCTCTTCCTTTGGTATGGATGAAAATCGAGCGGTCTTGTTGAAATCGGAGGGTTCATTTATTCGGGGGTGGGAAAAAAGGCAGACCGGGCAAGGGCAGCCAATCGCGGGGACGCCGGTCGACGTGCCGGAACTGAAGAGGGTCCGCCTCATCATGTTACGGGGCTTCCTCCGGGGGGCTCGGGGTTCTCACGTTTCTGAATCATCTCCTCAAACGACTTCATCAGCGCGTCGTGCTTCTTGACCATTCCGTCGAGCTCCGCGGCCGTGTCGACCATTCTTTTTCTCATCGATTTTCTCTGGGCGGCGGTTGCCTGGCCGGAAAGGAGCCGCTCGGTCACCTCGGCTTGATCTTTCATCGCCATCAACATTTGATGCAGGAGGCGGTGATGTTCACGTAGGATCTGGTTTCTGCTGATGATATCTTTTTCGTCGGTGGCCTCAGCGGCCCCCACCGAGAGGAACAAAACAAAAAATAAAACAACGGCAGTTGCGCACTTCTGCAATTACTTCCTCCTTTTTTTCATTTCCTCGTTAAACGTCTTCTGATAGAGGATGTCCCATTCCGGACTTCCTTCGACGATCCTGCGCGAATAAGAGGAGAGTTTCTGCCGAACCAGTTCGTCAATCTGTACATCGAGATTCAATTCCGAAAGGAGGGTCCGCTTGATCTGCCGGAGGATCAACTCCTTCTCCACCTTCCGCTCGACGGAGGGATCTCTTTCCAACGTCTGGAGAATGAGGTGAGAGAGGTGACTGATCTTTTCTTCGCTAAGGGCCATATCGTTTTATATCACCAGATTTCTATCTTTAACCAGCTGTTTTTTGATCATCTGAAACATCTTTTGATAATCGACGTTCCCTTGATCGATCTCCTTCTCGTAACCCTTCAAAATCTCCCTCACTTCGGCATTCAGACGGTCTTCGACCTGGAGATCATCCAGGATCACCGACTCGATCTTTCCGATTAAGAGTTCTTTTTGGAAGAGGAGGCGATCAGCCCTTCTTTGAGGAGGGTCTCCACCAATACCTTAGAGAGAGAGGCAACCCGTTCTTTGGCAAGTTTCATTTCGGTAGAATAACAAAAGGGGTGGGGGGTGTCAACAAGCGCCGGTCGCCCCAATGGTGGGATTGAGCCTTCTCAACAGCATCACTCACCAGGCGCGAATAGACCGCACCACTTGTTACGGCACTCCCGAATTGGCTATACTAAAATTAAGAGGCAATGCTTCACAAGGTATCCCCACCTCGATTATGGTTGGCTGGTCTGGCAGTTCACCCAGAGAATTTGAGCGTTGGAGAGGGGGAGGGTGAGAAACAAAAAAATCCTCTCATGAAGGAGCACGAGATGAATCGAAAGATGCTTTATGCAACACTTTTCCTTCTTGCATTGACGGTGAGGACAACCTATGCCGGCGATCTCCTCGATGGAGGGCCGATGATCGATACCCCTGCCAACGAAGATATGGTCGACACGCCCGCCGACCGGAGCAAGGGCAATCCTCCCGCCAGTCAAAGCGATGAAGCAGACGAGAGCGCCACAGATGAGTTCCATCGGAGAGTCACAGGGGAAATTGATCGGCTTGAAGACGGCATGATCTCTTTGAAGACTCAAGAGGGAACCGTTCGCAAGTTCGGCGTCAAAGATGCTAAAAAAGAAGGCCTGAAAGGATTGAAACCCGGAGACCGCGTCACGCTGGAATTGGATGAAGGGAATGAAATCGCAGACATCCATAAAGAAGCACAAGTGGCTGAAGGAAACCAAAATGGCGCCGATGACGGAAAGGGGGCTTTTCTCCGGAGAAACACCGCTCGATTACCGGAACACTGGAATCTTTTAATGCGATGGAGAGAAAAGTGACCATCAAAACGACAGAGGGTCAATCGAAATCATTTCAGCTGAAAAACCCGGCGATCAGCAAACTCACTGGGGTGATGCCTGGAACCGAAGTCGTACTTGAGATCGACGAACAAAACCGCGTGATGGATGCTCACAAACCCTCATAACCGCAGAATTTCCAGATCAATGGGGGGTCCGGATCGAAACAGGAAGATCACGGACCCCCCTTCATTCTATAATCAATTTACAATGAATTTTGCTTGATGTTTCACGGTGCTTTTAGTATCGTTTTCGTTTGGCACCGATTCGATCGGTCAGGTTGTCTGACGCCTCATATGCAAGCAGAGGGACGATCATCATGAGACAATTTCATGCAAGGGGTCCTTCAACCGCCGTTTCAAAGAGTTATAGGAAAATTCGATTGAATAAGCACGCAGGCCCGGACGGCCACGAAAGAGCGCAATGAGCCAAACCCAGGGTCGGGAACAAGATAATCACCCGGAAAGCCGCGACGAAAAAAGACCTGGAATCTCCGGGATCTTCCGGCGAGGGCTCGCCTTTTTTCATCCGAAGAATCGGACGGTCCGCTTTCCCGCCGATCGCACCCTCGGAATCCTTTTTCAGAGGGACCGGAATAACCGGTCCGAAGACGCCTGGAAAGAAATCGGCCCCGCCTCCGGGGATGTTTTTCTCCCTGCCGATAAAGCGCTCCGATTGAAGGTCGCCTCCGGAGATGGAGCGCCTGTCGATCTGTCGTCACTGACCGGCCTAAAACCGAACGACCTGCAGAGCCTTCGCCTTGAATATACGAAGATCACCGATGCGGATTTGTCTCATCTTCGCGGTTTGACCGGGCTCAATGAGCTGGAGTTGAAGAGTACCGCTGTCACCGGGGAAGGATTCGTCTATCTGCGTAATCTCAAACTTCTGATCGAACTCGGCCTTTGGGAAACCCCGATCGATAATGCAGGGCTGAAACACCTTCGGGAGTTCACCGCTCTCCAAGAGCTTGATCTTGGAATGACGCAGGTCACCTGCTCCGGACTGGCGCATCTTCAAGGAATGCAGCGCTTGCGACGGCTGTCGTTAGGAGGCACACAGGTGGGCGATAAGGGAATGGCCTTCTTGCGGGAGCATACCGCGCTTCAAGGGTTGTTTCTCGGCTGCACGAAAATCAGCGACACGGGGCTGGCACAGCTTCGCGAGCTTCCTGAGCTGCAACGGATCGCCCTGGCCGCCACATGGGTCACCGATGAAGGCCTCGGCCACCTCAAACATCTCCAAACCCTGGAATGGCTCTATCTGGGAGGAACTCGGATCAGTGATACCGGCTTGTCCCACCTTCGAGATTTACAAAATTTGAAGTGGCTTTATCTCCCTGGAACGGGACTCACGGATGCAGGGCTGGTTCATCTAAGCAATCTCTCGAAGCTGAAAGAGCTCGATCTCAAGGACACCGCGATCAGTCAAGTCGGCTTGGCCAGATTGCGTCAGGCGCTGCCGGAATGTAAAGTCACTTTTTAGGAAATAACGCAGACTATTCGGAAGCGGTGAAACCGGTCGTCACAAAAACAAACTTTTCCTCGAAATCACTCGCCTACAGTTTTTCTTTGAGAATGACTTCGGCGTCGATAAAATGCTCAAAAGGGCGACCCGCTTGCCTCCCTTCCACATGATAGGTCCCTTGAACAAGTGCAAAATGACCTTGCTTCACCGTGGGAAGGGTCAGACTGACAACTTTGATTGTCGGCCTGGTGCTGCTCGGGTTCGCCAATTCCTCTTCCAGAACGAGCATGACATACTCGCTTCCACGCCGTCCCTGCTGAAGCTCAATCGACTGAACCCGACCGGTCACCACAATACGGTGGCCATCATATTGGTTCGGCTCCGTCTTAAGGTCGTTGAGGGTGACCAGCATCGGAAGCTCTTTGACAGGCGGCTGAGCCAGCAGACCGGAGGAAGGAGCAAAACAAAGGAAAAACCCCAGCAAAAAAATGGGGACAAATCGGCCCTTTGCCATTAAGTTAAAATTAAACCGGCATGTTTGACGCATGGGCGATCCTTTTCAAAGAAACGTGTTTTTGATATAATCCCGCCCTATGCGGGATCATACTAACAAGTATACAATATTTTCTGGGAGGATTTAATGCAAAAACCGAACCTCTTTCTAAAAGCTCTCTTTGGATGGCTTCTCTGCCTCAGCATAAACGGGTTCCACCTGATGGGTGGGGAAGCCGAGGCTATGGAACAGGGGAGCATCATCCATGTGGATACAGGAGAGGGTCAGGAAGCAAACCGGAAGATATTGGTAGAACTTTTCTTAGCGCGGGAACGGAAGGGCGATATTGACAAAATTAAGCAGGAGTTGGAGGCGCTCTCCATCACTCGGATCCGACCCCAGTTTTTCCGATTGGGAAACCCACCGCAGAATATCGCCATTGGGAAAAATATCCCGGCGCCGGTCGCACGTGTTGCGCTGCAATTGGCGATTACTTACAACGGGGGGGTCAAGTATCTCCTCCCAGAATACCGTTATTTCCCCGATCACATTGTCATCGGCTCATCCGCCTTCGATGAAGCCTCACAGATTCCGGTGACCTCAGAAGATGTGGAGAAGCTTTTAAATTCGAGCCTCAGCACCGATGAGTTCCACGCCCTCTACCGTCATCTGACGGGAGAAGATGTCCAACTCCCCAAGTACACGGACTAATTATATTGTTGAAGCTCGACGCTCGGCGGAACGAGATGGCGCGGCTGAAGGGCCGTATCCAACCGGAATTGCGTCTGAAGATCGTGGAGCGGAATGTCGATCTCTTCGGAGTCGAACGCGAAATTTAATTCCGCCTTTCCATTCGGACCGATCTTGATCTGACCCGCCTGAACTTTCACGTGCGGATGCCAGGCGAGCACGTCATACTCTCCCGGCGGCAGATCCGGAATCGTAAAGCGTCCATCCGGTCCGGTCACTGCAAAATAGGGATTACCGACCGCCATTCCCCACGATTGCATAAAATCGTGCACCCCGCACTGCGTCCTGAAAAGATAATGACCGTTGCGAAGACGAACCGTCTTGGAGGCGGTCATTTCCGGAGTGAGCGGCTTGTTGAACATCGCGAAGGTATATTCGTCCTTGAGGGTATAGCCCTGAACGTCGTGCGCGATCGGGTCTTTGTTCACCATTCGGAATGGATGGCCGTTGCGAACCGGGCTCACCCAAGGGCTCATCCGGCAGTTTTCGATGGTGATCTCAGGGGTATAATTAAAGGGCTTCCCCCGCTTGACCCCGACCACCGCCACCACCACATCTTTAAGACCTCCGTCGGGGGCGACCTGGAAGTCCTTTAGCAGCCGGTTTCCTTTTCCGTCGGAGATCCTCCCGCAGAAATCGATGTTCGGCGAAAAGATCAGGTGAAAGATCCGCGCGGGAGGGGTGTTCCATTCAGGACAACCTTTCCCTCCAGAACGCCGCCGTCGGTGACCGGCCCTTCTTCATAACCCCATCCGGTCGATCGACCGAGCAGGATAAAAAGTACAAAAAACCATGCAACCGCTTTCTTTCTTTTTAACACGCCGATCCTCACAGCATCCTCCCCCGACTTTCTTACTCTTACTCGATGATGATCCGGTCATCCCCTTCTTTCAGCATGTGATCATGCGGCGTCGCCGGACTGATTCGACGTTCATGTTGTGTCTCGTAAAGGGGCCTCTCAATCGTTGTGGCGTCAAACTCAAAGTTAATCTCGACTTTTCCATTCGCGGGAACAGTAATTTCTTTCTCTACGATATCAAAGTGGGGGTGCCACGCCGTAATTTTATAGGTTCCCGGAGGAAGTTGATCGATGTTGAATAAACCATCTTTTCTAGTCTTGGTATAGTAGGGGTTGTCGACGACGAAGCCCCAGCTTTGCATGAACTCGTGCATCCCGCAGATCATTTGGGAGATCCGCTTCCCGGGGGCAAAATTGAGCTTCCCTCCCCTCGGCTCGTCCGAAACAGGAAGAGGGACATTGAGAATGATATTCCCCTTTTCATTCTGGAAAACTTGGATATTGTGAATGACCGGATCTTTATTGATCATTGAAATCGGTTCATGATTCTCTAATACGGTGACGTTCGGATGTTCGTGGTGGAGTTTCCCGTCGTCCGCGACAAAAAACTGCTCGTCGTCCGGCACTTCCGCCGGATGGAACATACAATCAACCGCGACGAAATTCGATCGGATCGGCTTAAACTTTTTTCCCTTACTGACGTTTTTTATTGCGACGACCGCGTCCCCCAACGCGCCCCCCTTTCCCACAATGAACTCCTTCAGACGGACGTTTCCCTGCCCGTCCGATATTTTTTTACAGAAGGGGCCGAAAGGATAAAGAACCAAGGGGAAAATCCTTGGCTCCGGAATGGGGCCTTTTAGTGTGACTCTTCCGGTGACGGTTCCTCCATTTGTCACCTTGGTCTCTTCGTAGCCTGATGCACTGGCCGAGCCGAAAAAGCCGATCAGCCCCACGAGGGTCAATCCAATCCGAAAAAAAGTTGTTAGCTTCATGGCATCTCCTTTCAAATAACAAAACGGGGCAGGGGAAGTAGACACCCCCTGCCCCGCTATGCCAAGATTATCAGATTCCCGGACTACTTTGTCAACATTGAAAGTGGACCGGGGACCTGGTCTTTCAGTTCCGAAACTGTTTCCGGCGCCTCTTCTGTCGGCGCCTCGGCCGTCTTTCCACCCGGCCCCGCCGCGCCGTTCAACGGAAGGATTTTCCGATCACCCCTTGGAAGCGCTCTCAGATAACCCCATTGTCCGGCCGCCGCATACGGCATCCGATGGTTCTGCCAAACGTAATCTCCCGGAAGGGCGAACGGTCCGCCCGCCCCTTCTTTGAGATAGACGTCAAGGTACTCGGCGCCGCCAAATTGAAGGCTGCTGAGCATGTCGGCCCCGACCATGTTCGGTTTAAACGGCCACTCATGCCCTTCGATGCTGAAGATCTGGTTCTGTTCATTGAAGGCGCCGAAGACGTGGATCCGCACCGGATCACCGGCATGCGCCATAATAATCGGCGTCGCCAATCCACCGTTATCGGCCGCGACACAGGGAGTGAACATGTTCCCCGGCTCGCACCCTTGTTCTTCACGATACATCCACGGCTCGCTCCGGTAGTTGACCCCGGTCAGTCCGCCAATCTGCTGGATGTACGGCATGAAAGAAGTCCCGATAATGTTGTCCTCGTCTTGGAAGAAGAGGGCGACATCGCGGTAGTCCGACCGGCCCATGCTGTCCGGCATCGAGCGATCGAGAATTACATCGGCCGCCCAGGCGTTTTTCATGGAGACATCATCACCGGTCAATGGGTCGCGGAACTTTGCTCCCTTCGGACCGACGACGATCGCCCCAAAGAGCCCGTCACGAACGTTGTTGATGAAATTCCCCCAATCCCATACCAGCGAGGCAAACTCACCATACTGCGGATGAGCATAGAAGGTATAGGTTCTGCTCTTGCCGGGGGCGACGGTTTGATCGCCTGGATTGTTGCCGACGTTCACTCCATGTGAATCTTTCGGATCGAACGAGAGCATATCGGCGCTGAACGACGCCTTGCTCGCCTTCATTTCGTTCTTGAGATTGATCTTGATGCAGTCGCCCGAGTTGACCCGAAGAACAAGCGGCATCGGCTGGAATTCGCCGTCGGCCACTTTGCGCTTCTCGCCCTCAAGCATGAAGATCTTTCCTTGTGGATTCGCCACCTGCAGTTTCCGGTCGAAGTCGACCTCGATGAAATCGCTCGCTTTGGTGTTGAATTTCAGCGCCCGATCGGCCGCGATGACGTTGAAGGTCTTCACCGGCGCATCCGTAGGACAAACCGACTTCGCCGACTGCGGGATCTCTCCCGTTCCGGGGAGTTTCTGGAGATCTTTGACCTCTTTGTCCAACACCCGGATGATTCCCCAGCTCCCTTCCGAGAGATGAGAGGCCCGGCCGTTGTAGTGGAGGTAGTCCCCCGCCATCTGCTGAGGACCGCCCGCTTTAAAGACCAGATCATAACGCTCGGCGATTCCGACATGGTGCGCATTTCTAAAGTCGGAGTGCTCGGCATACCGCTCCGTCCGGAAGGCATGACCCGCCACCTTCCAGGTATGCGACTCGTTCATGAGGGTATGGAGGAGACGGACGGCAATGGTGTCTCCCAAATAGGCCCTTAGAAGCGGAGTGCTCGGATCTTGATGCGCCTTGCTTGAGAAGATGACGGTCGGATCAGGATTCAACCGCAACCGCCGCGCCACCGACTCCGCCCGGAAGTTGAATCCTCCTCCAGTGGTGTGGGTGCCGCCGTTGATCATTTTCACCGCTGATAGGTCGAGATCATACGGCATCTGGAACGAGAGGGTCTGCCCCGCATCGATCGCGACCTGAATGGTCTGACCGGGAGGATTTCCCTCGGTGACCACCTGGGCCGTGTAGGGAACGGTGTCATGCGGCATCACCACCAATTCTCGGAAGCTGCCGTTGATGCCGTAACCAATCGGCTCGGTGGAGCGAATGTCGGCCACCGGCCCGCTTCGGACCGGCTCGCCGGTTCTCGGATCATGATAGGTCGACCCGGGCGGCTCGATGATCATGGCGCCGACCCCGCCGTGCGGCCAGGTGGTGGCCCCGAAGGCATGGTCATGCCAGAAGACCGTTCCGCTGTCGGCGTCTACCCAATAGCGGTACCGGACCCATTCGACCGAGGCAATTTCATTCTTTTTGTGAGCATGCTTCAACGGCTCGGTAAAGGTCACCGTATCGCCCTCGATCGATTTGATCCAGCGGACTTCTCCGGTGTTGACCTCATCCATGCCGACCAACAGATCGGTTCCGACGTGGAAAGGGGTCGCCCCGTCCGCCATTTTGATCTTGATGGAGGTCGCCCCCGCCTTGGTATCCTCGGTGAGGACGGCGTTCATCGGGGTCGGCAGTCCCTTGTGCTTCTTCTTGCCCATCTGTGTAAAGGGCCGGATCGACTGCTCATAAGACGCCCCGGTGATCACCCCGTCCGACGCCTGATTGTCGAACTGGATAAAGTGGATGTGGATGTTGATCTTCGACATTTGGAAATTGGTCGTGTCGTTGTCCTCCCATTCGCTCTTGAAAAGGACATCGACGCAGTCGTAGACGTTGGCCCGATAGACCAACGGAATTGTTTTTTCATGACCGGGGTTCGAGCGAACCTGATCTTCCTCTTCTTTTAGAACATAGAGGAGGCCGTTCGGATCGATGACCGGCTTTTCCTTTCCAAGCCCTTTGGTCAACTGGACCGGGGTCTGGATGAAGTGGAGTGTGTATTGTTTTCGGCCCGCGTTCTCGGGGCAGAGGCTCCAACGGCCCTGCTCACCCGGTTTGGCCGGCTGTGTCGTCTCCATCCCGGCCACATTTTTTCCGCCCGGATCGGAGGGGAGTGAACCGTTGTCTTTATCCATGTGGATCGGCTCCAACCAGGGCGCCGGTCCATGGTGACGGGCAAACGGCACACGCTTACCGAAATGAGGCTTGAAGTGCGGCCAAGCGAGCTTTCCGGTCGTCGCGTCAAAGAGAATTGGAGGCCGCTTGCCGGGCATCGGCGATTTGTATTTCGGCCAATCGAACTTGCCGGTCACCTCTGCTTCGCCCAACGCCTTGTTCCCTTCCCAAACCCAATCCCAGACGGTGGCGTCATACGCTTGAATCTGCCCTTTCTCGTCTGCGGTATGTCCCGGCTGGCCGGCGGGCGGGAGCATCATCTTGACCCAGTCTTTGACTGAAACATCGACAATCGCCTTGCTCCAATCCGACTTGTCGGCGGTGATATTCCATTTCTTGTCAAACCAGTCCATCGTCTTGCCGACGAGCTTGTCCGAAGTGACCGGCGGCTTGATGCGGCCTTTCCGGTCTGGAAGCTCTTGCAGCGGGGGCATAATATCGGTGCTGACCATCGGATAGTTGCCCGACTGCAGGGTATTGTAGACTCTCCAGTATCCCCACATCCCGGCCACATAGTGGTGCGCCACATGGCAGTGGAAGAGGAAGTCTCCCGCCAGCTGCTGGCAGAGACCGGACCCGCACTCGGTCTGAAGATCGAGCACTTCGGAAGGACCGATCACCTGAACGTCGACGCGGTCGGAGGTGGTTCGGATTTCGGGAAATTTCACCGGACCGTTCTCGGCCGCTGTCAGAAGGAACTCACCCTTTCCATCGGCTTTCGGCTGACGGAGCCAACGGATGCTGCCGCCGTGCGGGTGGTGGGAGTGGAAGACCTCGCCGCCGCCGTGCACCAGACGGAACTTCGCCGGATCGCCGATATACGACCGAGGAATGGTCGTCGGCGCATCGGCAAAGGTGTAGGAGCTATAGCTGAGGGACTCGTCTTCAAAGTGGAAATATTTTTCTTGGAGCGCCAGGTTGTTGACGCCGAACGGCTCGCTCCGATAGTTCATTGCGCGGGCCGAAGGACGATAGGCATCGGTGTTCGGATCGCGCTGCGGGATCATCTCGCCCTGCCGGTTCAAAGGACGGAACGATTCGTCTCCGATCTCGTGGTAGATGAGGATAAATTCCCGGAAGTCCTTCGAGGTCGGCCGCATCTTCTTATCGCTGGCGATCATCATCTGCCAGCCGCTCTTGCTCTCTTTCCCGGTGATCGGGTCGAGATATTTCGATCCCATCGGCTCGACGACGAACGTTCCGATCATTCCGAGGCTCGCCTGCTCGCGTCCGACGTGGCTATGAAAAGTATGCGCCCCTTCCTGTTCGTCGGGCCGGATATACCACTCAAAAGTCTGCTTCTCACCCGGCTTCACCGTCGATTCGGGATTGGCGATCGTCGCCGCTTTTCCACTTGTCCTCACGATCGTGCTGGAGCCGTGGATGTGCATGCTGACGTCTTCACCGTCCAGTTTATTGTTTAACGTGAAGACGATACAGTCGCCCTGGTTTCCACGAATGTTCAACGGCTGGATCATGTCGGTCTGAAGACCGGTCGTCACGGCACCCGGATCATAGCCCTCTTTGGAACGGGCCTCTTGGTTCTTCTTCTCTTCCGCCCGGACCTTATCGAGGTTTTCGGTGAGAACATACATGTAGCCGGGGTGATAGTCGAGCCATTGATTGAGCGTGATCTCCACATTGATCGCGGAGATATCATACTCTTTCACCGGCGCATTCTTGGGGCAACGGCCGCCGGCATTGACGCTTTCGCTCACGCCGGTCGGGCCGAGGAAGAAGCTCTGGTCCATCTGCTGCATCATCGCCATTCCGCTGAAGGGACCGCTCTCCTCACCGTGGTTTGAATGCAACCCGTTTCCCTTGGAGATCTCTTTCATCAGCTTGTTCATTGCTTCGTCGACCCGGTCGGAATGACCGGCGCGACCCTCCGCTTGGTCTTCCCGGACAAGCTGTGCTTTGAACTTTTCTTCCCAATTGGTCGATGCCGCCTGAGAATCGGGAGCATGGGCATGGTCATGGTCCGCCCCGCCGGCAAAGACTCCCTCCCTTCCCGACAGAACCAATAAGAGAGCGAAGAATAATGTGAAGACGTTCCGCCTTGCAGTATTCATGGTGTCTCTCCTTCTACCTTTGTTATTTTTGTAAACCGGACCGGTCGTAAGAAATGGATCGTTCTGAAAAGATCTTGTCTTTCGATGTGTGGCAATCATCAATTTAGATTTGAATGTCGTGGCTGGTAGTGACAATAATCGGCCAAAATGTGCCGTGAATCTAGCACGCACGTATTGACGTGTCAAGTATTTTTTACGTCTGTCTATTTTTTTTACACTTTAATATCAGCCATATGGTAGATCTTCTTGGGAAGTGTCAATCAAAGGAATGAACTGATTCTGAGAATATGAGACAAACCGGACCGTAGAATAGTAATTGCACTTACATTCATCGAAGCGCGTGATCTACCGGACCTGCCGCGTGCGCTCAATCATGAGGCAATGGCACCGTCATTCGTTGGGGATGGACTGGAGCATGGGAGGGCGGGCTGCTTATCCGTCGAGATGACCGCCGCCGCACAAAGGAACCGAGGCTGGATGGAGATGGAAAGGAAGGATGCGATCGACCTTTTTAAAAATGTTGCTGCTGCGGCTCCACGCTCAGGGCGTAGAGATCTCCCTCGTGGGAACCGACATAGATCGTGCCGTCCTTTGCGATGGCCGGGATCGAAGAGGCGGCGTGGCCCGGGCGGAACTGCCAGACCCTTTTCCCCTCCGGGCTGAATCCATAAAGGAATCCGTCGTTCGATCCGATGAAAATTGTTCCGTCAGGACCGACCCTCGGGGTGGAATTGATAATGCTTTTTACTTGAACCTGCCATTTCAGCTTTCCGTTCGGTTCAAGGGCATAGAGCGGGCCATCGGATGATCCGACGTAAATAACGCCGTCCGGACCGACCGTCGGGGCCGCCGAAATCGGCTGCGCTGTCCGATATCGCCATAACTCCTTACCGTCTTTTGATATATGATAAAGAGAACCGTCCGTTGATCCGGCATAGATCGTCCCATCCGGCCCGAGGGCCGGCGAGGCGATGCGGCTCTCCGCGTTGAAGCGCCATTTTAGCGCCCCATCCGGTTGTAAGGCATAGAGGAATCCCCCCTCCGAACCGAGATAAATGACGCCGTCATTCCCAACCACCGGATCGGATTGAACGGAGCCGCCGATCTCATACCGCCACTTTAATTGTCCTCGGGAATCAACCGCATAAAAATAACCGTCTTCCGATCCGAAGTAGACCGTTCCGTCTCCCCCCAGGGTCGGAGAGGATTGAACCTCCCTTCCCGTTTTGTACCGCCATTTCAATTCGCCTTTGGAGGTCACCGCGTAGAGATGGTAATCGGTTGATCCGACATAAATGGTCCCATCCGCGGCGATGACGGGAGTCGATCTCATAAAATGGACATGTTTCAGCGGGCCGATCTTTTGCTTCCAGCGCAATTTTCCGCTGGCATCAATCGCGTGGAGATAGGTATCTGTCGAGCTGACATAAATCGAATCATCCGATGCGATCGTCGGGCGGGAGTAGATCGTGTTTCCGGTCGTGTAGATCCACTTTACAGGATTCGCCCCCTTGGCGGCATAACCGAGATCGATGCCGCCGGAAAGCAATAAAAAGAGGATCGATAACCCTATTCCGAGAGCCACGTTAATGAAGAGAAATGTCTCGATCCTCGATTTGCATTTTCCCGGTCGAAAACGAAACCGACGATTCTCTTCGCTTGTCTGAAAAGGACGTTCTCCGCTCACCATGAATTATCTCCAACACGGCTTTGAATCTTATCACATTCACAGGTCGAACAAATTAAGAAACAAGGGGCAAAAACAAGTAGAGGGACTCGAAAGTCCCTCTACCTGTCTTGCATTTTATTTCAGAGAATGCTTACTCAGCCTTCCCCTCTACGGAGATCGGTCGAGCGCTCCCTTCCTGTCCCGCGAATCGGAAGCCGGGATCGGTCGGCGACAAGGCAAGAATCTTCTTGTCCCCTTTCGGAAGCACCCTGAGGAAGCCCCATTGTCCCGCATCGATATAAGCCGCCCGGTGATTCATATAAACAAAATCACCCGGTGTCGCATGCGGTCCGCCGGCACCCCCTCGGAGGTCGACACGGAGGTAAGAGCTTCCGCCGAATTCAAAAGAGCTGTGCAGATGCGCCCCTTTGAACTGATCGGCGGGCCACTCGTGACCATCCAGAGCGAAAACCCCGACCTGCTCGCTGAATCCTCCGAAGACATGGATGAGAACCGGATCTCCGGCATGGGCCTGCAGAACCGGCGTAATCGGACCGGTCTTGCTGGCGGACACACACTGGAAGATCATCCCGACCTCACAGGCGCCGTTGTCGATATACCAGTCTTTCGGCTCCGCCCGGTAGTTCACCCCGGTGAGGCCGGCGACTTTCTGAGCATACGGCATGAAGCTGGTTCCCATAAGCTGATCTTCATCCTGGAACATCAGCGAGAACTCCCGGTAATTTTTCTTGTTCTCGTTGCCCGGAATGTTCCGGTCAACGATCACATCAGCCTGCCAGGAATTCTTCAGGGTGATATCCTCGCCGGTCGCCGGATCGCGATACTTCGATCCTCTCGGCCCGATGATGACCGCGCCGTAGAGACCGTTCCGAGGGTTATCGATGACGTTCCCCCAGTCCTGAATCATGGCGGCGTTTTCACCAAATTCGGGATGGGCATAAAAAGTATACGTTCTGCTCTGGCCGGGGGCCACCGTCTGATCGCCGGGGTTGTTGCCGACATTCGCCCCGGTGGAATCTTTCGGATCGAAAGCAAGCCCATCGATATGCAGACCTGCCCGCTCTTTGGCCATCCGGTTGGTCAGTTTGATCTTGATGCAATCCCCGACGTTGACCCGCACGGTCAGCGGCATCGGCTTGAGGTTCCCACTTTTTACCTTGGTCACCTCGTCATCGAGGACATAGGCCTTTCCTTGTTCATTGGCCGTGTTCACCCTTCGACCGAGATCGACCTCCATGATTTCCGGCATGCCGGGATTAAAGCGCATGGCGTAGTCGATGGCAGAGACGCTGAAGCTCTTCACCGGCGCATCCGCAGGGCAAAGCTCCTTCGCCGGGGCGGGGATTTCTTCCCGCGACGGCAGCGGCTGCAAGCTCTTATCCGGCTTATCCAATACCCGGATCAGTCCCCACGATCCGCCGGAGAAATGAGAGGCCCGCCCGGAATAGTAGAGGTAGTCCCCCGGCATCCGTTGCGGTCCACCCGCGGCCGGAATCACCATATCGAGCCGCTCTGCAATGGCGATGTGGAATGTGGTGCGCGGCAGCGAACCTGGGTTGAAGCGCTCCATCGGGAAATAATGGCCGCTGACGTGCCAGGTGTGAGCTTCATTCGCCGCTCCCTGAATGATGCGGAAGACGATCGGGTCCCCCAGATACGCTTTCATCATCGGGGTTGCCGGATCGCCATGCACCTTGCTGGAGAAGAGCTGTGAAGGATCTGGATTATTGGCCAGCCGCACGGAAAGCGGCTCTACCCGCAACCCATACCCTCCGCCGGTGGTGGCCTCTCCTCCGTTGAGGAAGGTCATCGCCGACTTGTTCAGCCGTTCCGGATATTTCGCAGAGGGCGTTCCATCCACGGAAGGACGTCCCGCCATCGGGTTATCGGCCGTGATCAACTCGGCCGTTCTCGGATTGGAATCCATGATCTGCATCACCACTTCGCGGAAACTACCTGTGACCTGATGAGAAACAGGATCGGTGGTGCGAATGTCTGCCACAATCCCGCTCCGGATCTCTTTCCCGGTCGCCGGATCATGATAGGTCGACCCGGCCGGCTCGACAATCGTCGATCCGAAGAGTCCATGGCCCCAGCCATCGAGACCGAAGACATGGTCATGCCAGAAGACCAGGCCGAGATCGACATCCGGATACCACCGGTAACGGACGAACTCGGGGCTGGCGATCGAGCCCTTTTTATGATTCCCCTTAAGAGGCTCGGTCAGGACAACCGTGGTTCCCTTGATCTCTTTGATCTTGACCGCCTCGAACTCCCCGACGCCGTCCAAAGAAAGTCCGATGGTGATTCCCGGGTGGAACATCGGGGTATCGAACTTAATCTCATGCACGTCGATTTTGCGGACAGCCGAAGCAATTTCAATCGAGGTATCGCCTGCTTTGGCTTCTTTGGTGAGTGTGGTGTTCTGAGGAACAGGAAGCCCCTCATGCGGCTTTGTTTTGTCTTCCGGCTTCAAAATGGTGAAAGGCCGGACCGACTGCTCGTAATTGAAGCCGATGATCACCCCGTCCGACGCGGTGATGTCGAACTGGAAGAAATGGGGGTGAATGTTGGTCTTGTTCGAATGAACAACCCGATCGTCATCCACCATCTTGCTCTTATAGATGACATCGACACAATCGTACACATTGGCACGAATCGCCAGCGGCACTTTCTTGTCGTCGTTCTTGCGAACTTCCGCTTCTTCCTCTTCCAAAACAAAGAGCAACCCATCCGGATCGACAATTGCCGGCGTTTTCTTTGTCGCCGCCTTCAGTGTGATCGGAAGGGTAATTCCGTTGATGGTGTAGTATTTCCGGGGTGCTCTTCCGGGACAGAGGCTCCAGGGTCCCTGCTCTCCAGGGGTGGCCGGCTCTGTTTCTCTCGCCATCCTTCGGATCGGCTCAAAGAACGGCGCCGGGTTGTGCTCGGGCGAGAAAGGAACCCGTTTCCCCATGTGTGGTCTTAAATAAGGAATCGAGAGCTTTCCGGTGAGCGGATCGAACCGCAGTGCGAAGCGCTTGCCGGGTGTGGGACTCTTATAGTTTACCCAGACCTGCTTCGTCTCCGGTTCGGACATGGCGACATTTCCTTCCCAGACCCAATCGAGCACCGTCGCATCCATCGAGACGACCTGCTTGTGCTCGTCATCGGTCCCGCCCGGTTTTCCCTGGGCGGGAAGCATCATGTCGACCCACTCTTTGATCGACACTTCGGGTGGATTGGCCTTCCAATCGCTCTTGTCGGCGGTGATCTTAAACTTCTGCCCGCCGAACCAATCGACCGTCTTGCCGATGAGTTTGGAAGAATCGACCGCCGGTTTCATCTTTCCCTTCCGATCTGGAAGTTCGGCCAGCGGCGGCATGATGTCATCCTGAGAGCCGGCGACCTGAAGGGTGTTGTAGACTCTCCAGAAGCCCCACATCCCTGTGACATAGTGCTGCGGAATATGGCAGTGGAAGGTATAATCGCCCGCTCCATAGGCGCAGCCGCCGGAGCCGCATTCGATCACCTGATCATACGATTCGGCCGCGCCGATCGCTTGGACGTCCAGACGCTCGGAGCTGGTGCGGACCGGCGGGAATTTCACCGGGCCGGTCCCGCTGGCGGTCGCTGCAAAATTAAACTCCGCCGCGGTGACGGCTCCGGGTGAACGGGGCCAACGGTCGCTGCCGCCGTGAAGATGATGGGAGTGAATGACTTCCGATCCCCCCATCATTCGGTATTTGGTCGGATCGCCGAGATAAGAACGGGGAACCGTGGTGGCGGGGTCGCCGAAGGTATAGGAGCCGTACCCCATCGATTCATCGTGGACATGGTGCTCCTTGTCCTGCATCGCCAGCCGTGTTCCGTGCGGCTCGCTTCGAAGATTCAATCCCCGGCCGCCCGGACGATAGGTATCGGTGAAGGCGTCACGCTGCGGAAGCATCTCTCCGTTGCGATCCAAGATCCGGAAAACTTCGTCGCCGATCTCATGATAGAAAATGGCGAATTCTCGGAAGTCGGGCCCGTTCGGATCTTCGATCATCGCCATCCATCCGCTCTTCATCTCCTTGCCGGTCCAGGGATTCAGATAACGAGAACCCCGCGGTTCGACCACGAGGGCACCGAACATGCCGAGCGACCATTGATCGCGAACAGCATGGCTATGGAAATGATGCGAAGAGTCCGGCTGATCGCCGGGGATATACCATTCAAAGTCCTGTGTCTTGCCGGGGGCGACCATCGAATCTTTATTCGACATCGTGGCGGCCTGACCGGTCGCCTTTACAACCATGCTGGAGCCATGAATGTGGAGGCTGACCGGCTCGTCGTTCTCGGTCTGGTTCCGGAGGGTGATCCGAACACAGTCACCGGCATTGGCACGGATGACGAGCGGCTGAATCAGATCGCCCTGAAGTCCGGCAGAGACCGCCGCGGCCGGGAAAGGATCTTTGCTCTCGCGGGCCGCTTTGTTTTTGGCCTCTTCCGCGCGGACCTTTTCGAGATCTTCGGTCAGAACATAGAGGTAGCCGGGATAGTAATCCATAAAGCGGCTGATCGTGATCTCCGCATTGATGGCGGAGATATCGAAGCTCTTCACCGGAACATTGCTCGGGCAGCGTCCCCCCTGGGTGACCGCTTCTTCATTCGCGATCTGAAGGGGAATCCCCTGCGACATCGTGTGGGCCTGCGAGGCGTTCGTGAATCCGCCGAGATTTCCGCCGGCCCGGGTGATTTCGTGATCGAGCTTCTCGGTCAGTTTGTTCAACATCTGCGCGCCGGCGTCCTGGCGAACGGTCCCGGCGGGAACCGGACTTCCCTGACCCCGTTCGGGCATTCTCATTTCCTGCATGTCATGGTCGTGCTGATGTGTCCCTTCGGCATTCAACACGCCGCTCTGGAACAAAAACAATGCTAAAAACGCAAAAAATCCCCCCCAGAAGCTACCTTCTGACTTCTTCATTCCGCTTCTCCTCATCATTCTCTTGTAATTTTCTTCCTGAAATGATCGTATCCGATGACAGGTGATGATCTGGTTCTCATTTCATCGATTGAGCGCTGAGCGATATCCCCTCGCCCGAGATACGCTTGAAAGCGTCTCAACCATCCGTTCTAAACTGAGGTTGGTGATCCTCACTCCGTGAATAAAAGTATTGACACCTTCCATTTCACGGCAAGCGACAATGGCGGTTCGCTACAGAGCAAGAGCAATGCCAAAAAATTGACGCAGAAGAAAACCGAAAAAAACTGGGATTTTTTATAAAAACGCGGAATGAGACCGGGATTGGATCACAGCCGGTGTGTCTATATTTTAGACAATTGACTAGAAATTTATTCACTCGCTCGGCGGAAACAGGACGAGCAGACTGGTTGAAATTCGCCGCCGATTTAAAATAATCTGATTGGAAACAGATGGATCGCAGTGATTAAAACTTAGGTCAAACGCTTTGAGAAAGACAAGCGGGTTAGAGGCGGGTTCCGATCCGATATTGCTTGATCTTGTTATAAAGACTAGCGCGGGAGATACCCAAAAAGCGGGCGGAGAGCGATTTATTACCGTTATGTTTTTCGAGGGCATGCATGATCTGCTCCCGCTCGACCTTTGCAAGCGCCTCTTCCATGCTCGAAGAGTGAGCGGCAAAGGGGGATGTCCCCGACAAATCGGCCCCCTCTCCGATCATGAAGGCTTCGGGAAGGATTTCGGAATCGGGGGAGACAAGGACGCCACGCTCGATGACATTCTCCAGCTCCCGCACATTTCCATGCCAGGGAAATTTCGTCAACACCGCAATCGCTTCCTCCGATAGGCGCAGCGGCGCTCTGCCGTCGGGAAGGGAATATTTCTCGATAAAATGCCGGGCCAGCAAGGGGATGTCTTCTGGCCGCTCCCGTAAGGGGGGGATCACCATCGGCATCACCGCCAGCCGGTAGTAGAGATCTTCTCGGAAACTCTTTTTGGCGATCGCTTCCTTGAGCGGCTTGTTCGTCGCGGCCACCACCCGCACATTGACCTTAATGCTCCGTGTGCCCCCCACCGGCCGCGCCTCTCCTTCTTGCAGCACCCGAAGCAGCTTCGATTGAAAAACCAAGCTGGCATCGCCGATCTCGTCAAGGAAGAGGGTGCCTCCTTCGGCCTCTTCGAAGAGCCCTTTTTTGTTCTGGATGGCGCCGGTGAAAGCCCCTTTGACATGGCCGAAGAGCTCGCTCTCCAGCAGCGTTTCGGGAAGGGCGCCGCAGTCGATGGCAATGAAGGGCCGATCGCGCCGGGGACTGTTCTGGTGGATTGCCTTGGCGACGAGCTCTTTGCCGGTGCCGCTCTCGCCGTAGATCAGGATCGTCGCATTGCTGGGGGCGACCCTTTGAATCGTCTTAAAAAGGGCCTTCATCTTCCGGCTCCCCCGATCATCCCGAAAAAAAGGGGGAGGGTTCTTCTCCATCCACCGCAGGGGGGACTTCCCGGATCGGGACATCCTGAACAACCTCGATGACCCGGGCCACCTTTCCATCTCGATCAAAAATAGGATAGGCACGGAGCCGCTCTGCAAGCGCGGCCCCCGCTTCCGTCTCTTCTATCGGATGCCCCTTCGAGCGGCCTCTCTCTTCGACCGGTGTCCGGACGCCGTTTCCATCACGAGGGACCGCACACTGTTCGGCGGAGATCGGGGGGACGGCGGAGCCGCTCTCACCCACGGAACACCCTTCCCTTTCCGAAGGAACAGGAGCGCACTTTTCTTGATGATTCGACTCGGTCACAAGCCTCCGTTCTTCGCTGATACCAAGAAGTTTGATTATCTTATTGAAACGGCCAATCTGTGTCAAGATTTTATTGACATGACACATCCGGTCGGTCGCCCAGCGAGACACCGGATCGCCGTACCGTCAGTTGTTTTTTATTTTTTGGGATGATAGAATGCAGCCGTCTTTAAGAAAGGGAGTCTTTTAAGCGTGAAATGGATCGTACCCCTGCGGCTAATTTACATCGCAGGTTTGTTCCTCATTTGTCTGCCCGGTTTTTCGTTCGCCTCTTCCCCCGCCGATCGCGCCAAATCTTCCTTTGAAGAAGGAATCGAGCTGAACAAGCAGCGGCGCTACGATGAGGCCCTTGAGAAATTTATCCAGGCGGCGACATTGAGCCTCGACAGCCATATCTACCACCAGGCGGTTTACCGGACGCAGATTGCCCTGCGCCGCGGTCCTCAAGGAACGCAATTCTACAAAGATCTGGCGGCGAAACACCCGACGAATGCAACGGTCCACTACTGGCTCGGCCGGTTCCATCTTGAGAGCCGCGCTTTGGAAGAGGCGGCGAAGGAATTCGAGGAGGCCGCCCGACTGGCCCCCCAAGACGAACACGCCTTTGTTTCGCTGGGGCATGTCTACCTTCGGATCGGAAAAGAGAAAGAGGCCTTGGAAGCCTACACGCAGGCGAACAAACTCTCGCCCAAAATTGCAGTCGTCCATGCCGGCATGGCCAATATCCACTACCGCCGGAACCATTTCGACAAAGCGCAAAAGGAGTATGAAGCGGCGCTTGCGATCGATCCTTCACTCATGGAAGCGCGGTACAATCTGGGTCTGATCTATGAGAAGAAGGGGAGATCTCCAAAGCGGTGAAACAATGGCAGGCGATGGTCGAGGCCGATCCGAATGAATCGAGAGCGCGCGAGAAGCTCGCGCGGGTTTATTTCCTCGGCGGGGAATATCTCGATGCAACCCGGGAGTACGCCACCCTCTCGCAGGTCAAGCAAGGCTCACCCGACATTTTCCTCGCCCTCGGCGAATCCCAGCTCTTGCTGGCGGCAAGTCTCTCCGACCCAAACGAGCGCCAACAATTGATCGCGATGGCGATTCAGGCGTTTCAACGGACCGTCGAGCTCGATCCGAAAAACGCGCAGGCCCGCAAATATCTGGACCGCTTGAACTCCGAGAAACCGGCGCCGGCGCAAAAAAAAGAAGGAACACCTTCGGAAAAAACGGGAAAGGGGAAAAGCGTTGAATAGAATGGACCACCGCGCTCTGATATTTTACGGAATCTCGATCGCCGCGATGCTTTGTTTCACGCCGATCGCTTCTTTCGCTGTCGAACGGACGTATGATTGCGCCGCCCCGGAAAATCGGGACAAACCGACCACCGTCGAGATTCTTCTCGGAAAGAAATGGAAGAATCGGGATGCAGAAGTCAAACAATCCTTCCTCACTTCGAACGAATCGCTGAAGGTTCGAATCAAGTTTTTCCCCTTTTTGGATCCCCCCACGAACATCGGGATCGGCCGATGTGTCTCCGCCGAAGAAGCTCGCCTCGCCATCCGGGAGGCGATCCGTCACAACGGCGGGGTCGACCGGCTGATTATGCAAGATATTATGCCCCACCACTGGGTCAAGATCGGGACGACCGACACCTCCGAGATGACCTGGATTCCGATCAGCCCGGAGGAGCTGGCCCAATTGACCGATCCTTCCCTCACGACTGAGCAATTCCACGACCTCTACAAGAAACTTGCTCGACAGACCGAAAAAAAGCAGCCGTTCGGAATGGGGAGCATCAAACGCGAAGAACCGGAATGAAAATCCCCTTCACCGCGGCATCGATCATTAAACGTGAATCGATCCGATCGACGCGGACTCTCTCTTCCCGCCTCCTCATTGCAGCGGTGCTCATCGCCGTCGTCGCCCCCGCCATAGCGGCCCCGCCCGATCGGTCGGACGTGGAAGTCCTGGAGCATCGGTGGCGTCCGGACGCCGTTTGGGAGAAGATCGGAAAGACGAAATTCATCTGGAGCGCCACCCTCCGCAATCATTCCGACGCCAAAAGGAGGGTCTTCGTTTACTACGATCTCTTGAGCGCCGACAATGTCCCTCTGGCAAGCAACGTCGCCAATAAAACGATCGCGCCGGGTCAAACCGTCGAGGTCGTTTCAGACTCCTACATCAACAGCAACTTTCTTCCCCAGGTCAAAAGCAGCCGCGTCACGGTGAAGCTTCGCTTTCCAAACTAAAACCAAATTTTATTAGTTGATTATTGATCGTCTGAGCGGTTTGCTTAGGCCGGGCTGGAAGCGTTTGGATTTTCTTTGTTTTTCTTCTTTTGACGGCTCGATTCCAGCGCCTGTGCGATCAGTTGGAGGAACTGATCGATTTGATGAAGCGGTTTGACGTAATAATGGTAGGCGCCTCGAATAATCGCTTCTTTGGCGACCTCCTCGGAAGCATTGCCGGTCAGGAGGATCACCTCGGTGTGAGAAGCCATCTCTTTGAGCTCCTTTAGAAAATCGATCCCGTTGACCCAGCCGGGAAGGTCGAAATCGATCGTGGCGAGATCGAATTGCTCTTCTTGAACCTTGCAAAGGGCATCCTCCCCGGTGGCAACCGTAACAACCTCGTACCCGTTGCTTCTGAAAAGGTCGACCAAAAGCTCCCGGAAGGTTTTATCGTCATCCAGCACCAGAATCCGGGGAGGCCTCGTCTTTATTTGATCCTTCTTATCGTCCATACTGAATAGTATACAAGATCGTTGTCCTTAGAGATCTTTCGATCCAATGCGCTGTCCATTCAAGTAGACAAACGGGCGGGACGCAGTCCTCTCCATAACTCTTTATCATCTATTAACCAATTGTATTTAAAGGTGAAAGCTATTTTTACCTTCGGGGTCCTGTTGGCATCCTATTTGCTCTTTATGTTATGTAAAGATGAGGGAAGAAGCTTTGAGAGGGACTGCCATGAGAAAGAACGATTTGAAGATAGGAGCCAAGCCGCTCCGGCAGACGACAGCCCTCGATTTGATGGAGCGGGCCGTGGTCTTCTTTAAAAAAGAGACGAAGTGTGACGCGATCCTCTCGTGCATGGTCAACGGAAACTTCGGAAGCGTTCCGGTTGTGGATGACGAGATGAGGCTCATCGGTATCGTGAGCGAGTATGATCTTCTCGACGCCCTCCTGACCGGCGTCGATGTCACCCACCTTTCGGCCGAGGAGATCATGAAGCACCCCCACTCCGTCTCGACCGACTGCCCGGCCCTGGAAATCGGGCGGTTTATCCAACAAAATCACTTGATCCGTGTGCCGGTGGTCGATTGGGACAATCGGTTGGTCGGGATGGTCGCGCGGCGCGACCTTTTGAACGGATACTTGGAAGAACTTCTTGGGCCGAGTTGTTTCTGAGGAGCCAATCGACCGGAGGGAACGAATGGAAAGGGTGTCCAACGTGACGCATCGTGGAGACGAACTCTTCCGGGAGATCTTCGAGTTCTGTCCCGACGGCCTCTTCCTCGTCGATGCGAAGGGGGTCATCCAGGCGATGAACCGGGCGATGGAGGTGATGACCGGCTGGAACCGGGAAGAGGTGGTCGGCAAACAACAATGCCTTCTTCTTTTCGGATGCCGCCGCCAAGAAGGGGGGCGATCTGTGAATCGACCTGCCCCGGCCAATCGACCCTCGCCCACCCCGCATCGGCCCTGCAGGCCTCTCTCCAGATACGGACCAAGCAAGGAGAGGCGATCCTTGTTTCGACCCATTACGGTTCCCTGCCGGTTCATCCCGCCGCCGCTCCCTCCGGGTGCGCCATCGGCGTGATGCGCGAGATCACTCAAACCAAAGAGATGAAAGAGGCCGGGGTGATGGAAGCCATCCTGGATGAGCGGACCGGCCTTTATCATTTCCGCTTTTTCGAGCATCAGCTCCGACGCGAGATCAAGCGGGCGGAGCGCCACCGTCGCCCCCTTTCACTGATGATGATTGCAATCGACGATTTTCTTAAGGGGGATCCTCTCGACCGACCTTCCCGAGCGGACGAAGTCATCCACCGGACGGCGGCCTTGATTCTGAATCACACACGCGAGACCGACCTCATCACCCGCTACGGCAGCGAGGCTTTCCTGGTCCTCCTCCTCGAAACGGAGAAGCAGACCGCCGTCTCCATGGCGGAGCGGCTCCGTGTTGCGGCCCAAGATTCAATTTTTCCACACGCGCCGGAAGAGCCGGAGAATCACCTGACCGTCCGGATCGCCGTCGCCAGCTACCCTTGGGACGCGGACGAGGGAGAGGGGCTGATCCGTTTGGCCGATCAGCTTTTGACGCAGGGCAAACACCCGGGGAAAAATCGGGTCCATTGGAAACGTCTATAGAAATCATAAAAGGGAGGACTACCCATGCAACAAGAAGAGAAGATGACCATGGAGGACCGAATGACCCCCGATCCGGTCACGATCCGCTCCGACCAGACGATCGGAGAGGGGCTGGTCCTGATGTTTGAGCATGACATCCGCCATCTGCCGGTCGTCTCTCACGGGAAGGTGGTCGGGATGGTCTCCGACCGGGATATTCGCCAGCTCCTCGGGAAAGCGAGCATCGCCGCCCAGCACCGCGAGGAAGAGCGGCGCCAGCTTCGGCTTCCGGTCACGGAGATCATGGCGACCCATCTTTATACCGTCGAGAAGACAACCCCTCTTGCCGAGGGGGTCCGGCTCATGGTAGAACACAAGATCGGCGCCGTTCCGGTCGTCGATTCAAAGCAGCATGTCGTCGGGATCTTCAGCGAGCTCGATGCGCTGCGGTACTGTCTCTATCTCATTGAACGATACCAAAGTGTACGCTCTTAAAATAAAGGACCGATATGGAAAAACCGTCCAGACGGCAAGCGATCCGGAAGATCTTGGTTCCGACCGATTTCTCGCCCCACTCCGAGCAGGCCGCCGATTACGCTGCGATGCTGGCGGACGGCTTTCAAGCCGAGATCGTTCTCCTCCACGTGGTCGAGCCGTTCCCCTACAGCGTGACCGACACGATGACGGTCATCAACCACGGCGAAGCGCTCAAGACCATCGCCTCTTCTCTGCTCGAGAACGCCCGCGCGAAGCTGGAGCAGAACGGCGCCACGGTCGAAGCCCATCTCACCCGCGGGGTCCCCTATGAGGAAATCCTCGCCTGGGCCGGCAAAAAGAAGATCGATCTCATCGTCATGGGAACCCGCGGACGAACTGGGGTCGGACACTTCCTTCTCGGAAGCGTCGCGGACCGGGTCGTCCACCTCGCCCCTTGCCCGGTCCTAACGATGACCGCTGCAAAAGGGGGCTCAAAATCGGTGAGACGTAAACGGTAAGTCAAAAGACGGCTCTCTTTTACCCCACGCCTGACGCTTCACGCCTCACGTCCCTGAAATACCCCCTTTGGGGGATTGTCCCCCCGACCCTGTTGCGGGAGAATTGCAACATGTGGATCGATGATCTTCATCGCAACCGGGGGAATCAAGATGGCCTTTAAACAGATCCTTGTCCCCATCGATTTTTCTCCCTGCTCGCTCGAAGCGTACCGCGCGGCCGTCTCCCTGGCCCGTTCCTCCGGAGCGACCCTCCATCTCCTCCATGTGATCGACCGCCGGGCGTTGGAGACCGCCCGTGAAATCGGTCTGACCCCCGACGAAATCGACGAGAAATCGCTCCAGGCGACGGCGCGCCGTCGCCTCCGGGAATTCCTGGCGAAGGAGACGGACGGCGTCCCCGCCGACCGGAAAATCGTCACCGGTCTCCCGTTCCAAGAGATCGTCCGGGCCACCCGGCAGGAGCAGATCGACCTGATCGTGATGGGACGCTACGGCGGCAGCGGCGAGTTGGAGAAAATTTTCTTCGGCAGCACCGCCGAAAAGGTCGTCCGCATCGCCCCTTGTGCCGTTCTCTCCATTCCCCTGGCTGAGTCGAGGAGACCGGCGTGAACGAAAAACCGTGGCATCAATTGACCGCAGCGCAGACGCTGACCGTGCTGGAGAGCGCGCCCGAGGGGCTTTCTCACGCCGAGGCCGCGCGGCGACTGTCGGATTACGGTCAGAACACCCTCAAAGAGACCGAGAGGAAAAGCCCCTGGTCGATCCTCCTCAGTCAATTCACCGACGTGATGATTCTGATCCTTCTCATCGCCGCCGCGATCTCCTGGTGGATCGGAGAGTTTACCGACACCGCGATGATCCTGGTGATCGTACTCCTCAACGCCGCGCTCGGCTTCAGCCAGGAATACCGGGCCGAGCGGGCCCTCTCTGCCTTAAAAAAACTGGAGCAGCCGCAGGTCGTCGTCCGGCGGGAGGGGGCCTACCTCCAAATTCCCTCCCGGGACTTGGTTCCCGGAGACATCGTCGCCGTGGAGGCGGGACAGAAAGTCCCCGCCGACGGGCGGCTGATCGAGACGGTTCAGCTCAAAGTCGATGAGTCTCAACTTACCGGCGAATCGGTCCCAGTCGGCAAGGAGCTCAAACCTTTAAACCAGAGGGAGGTTCCGCTGGGAGATCAGATCAACCGGATCTTCATGGGAACCGTCGTTATGACGGGGCACGGCTCGGCTGTGATCACTGAGACCGGCATGCGGACGGAGCTCGGGAAGATCGCCTCCCTTCTCCAGACGGTGGAAGACCGGAAGACCCCGCTGCAGCGCCGGCTCGCCTCGATGGGAAAAAGGCTCGCCGCTGCGGCGTTAATCGTAACGGCGGTGATCTTCGTCGCCGGACTGCTCCGGGGAGAACCAATGGAGACGATGCTCCTCACCGCGATCAGCCTGGCGGTCGCCGCCATCCCGGAGGGGCTTCCGGCGATGGTCACCATTGTCCTCGCCCTCGGCGCCCAGCGGATGGTCCGGCGCAACGCCCTCATCCGCAAACTTCCCGCCGTCGAAACACTCGGAAGCGTCACGACGATCTGCACCGACAAGACCGGGACATTGACGCAGAATGTGATGTCGGTCGAGGCCATCTATGTCGACGGCCGCCGGGTGCAGGTCTCCGGAAGCGGGTACCGGCCGGAAGGGCACCTTTACAAAAAGGGAAAATGTTCGATCCGTTGACCGATCAACCGCTTCTCCATCTTCTCCGCGCCGCGGTTCTCTGCTCGAATGCCCGTCTCGAGCTTCGCGGGCGCGAGTGGACGGTGCTCGGCGATCCGACGGAGGGAGCCCTCCTCACCGTCGCCGGCAAGGCGGGCCTCTGGAAAGAGACGCTCGAACGCCGATATCCCCGCATCGCGGAGATTCCCTTCGACTCGTCCCGCAAAATGATGACAACGCTCCATGAAGATCTGGAAGAGAAGCGCTGGGTCTTCACCAAGGGGGGGCTTGAAGAGGTTCTCCGACGATCGGCTTTTATCATTCAAGATGAAAAGCCGGTCCCCTTGAGCGATCATCACCGGGAGGAGATCGCCCGGATACACCAAGAGCTCGCCGGCGCCGGACTCCGTCTTCTGGCATGCGGCATGCGGAAAGTGAAAAACCGGATCGACATCGACCCTTCCGATCTCCGTGGGGTCGAAGAAGAGTTGACCTTTCTCGGCCTCTTCGGAATGATCGATCCCTTGCGGCCCGAAGCGGCGGAAGCGGTCCACCGCTGCCGAGCCGCGGGGATTCGTCCGGTGATGATCACGGGGGACCATCGGATTACCGCCGAGGCGATTGCCGCCCAGTTGGGTATCAAGGAAACCGGTGAGCAGGTCCTGACCGGGGAGGAATTGGCCCGGCTCAGCCCCGAAGCGCTGGAGCCGATGGTCGAGAAGATCTCGATCTACGCCCGGGTCGCCCCCGAACACAAGGTGAAGATTGTCGAGGCGCTCAAACGCAGGGGAGAGATCGTCGCGATGACGGGCGACGGGGTGAACGACGCTCCCGCGCTGCGGGCCGCCGATATCGGCGTGGCGATGGGACAGAGCGGGACCGACGTCGCGCGGGAAGCCGCCGAGATGATCTTGCTAGATGACAACTTCGCGACGATCGTCTCGGCGGTGGAGGAAGGGCGGATCATCTATGACAACATCCGGAAATTCACCCGGTATATCCTCTCCACCAACAGCGGCGAAATTTTGATCATGCTCTTTGCGATCCTCTTCGCCCTTCCCCTCCCGCTCCTTCCGATCCAGATCCTCTGGACGAACCTCGTCACCGACGGCCTCCCCGCCCTCGCCCTCGGCCTGGAGCCCCCCGAACGGGACGTCATGCGAAGAGCGCCGCGGTCCCCCGAAGAGAGCCTCTTCGCCGGCGGCCTCGGCCTTCATATTGTCTGGGTCGGATTGCTGATGGGGCTCGGAACGATCGCCCTCTTCGCCTGGGCGGTTCGGACGCGGGATCTGGTGCACGCGCAGACGATCGCCTTCCTGACGTTGATGCTCTTTCAGATGTTTCATGTCTTGGCGATCCGCTCGGAGCGCGATCCTCTCTGGCGGATCGGCCTCTTCTCCAATCCACATCTGTTGGGAGCCGCCGTTCTGACCCTCTCTCTTCAACTGGCCATCACCTATCTGCCGCCGCTTCAGGAACTCTTCAAAACAACGGCGCTGACGGCGGGCGAGCTGTTCGCCTGCATCGGGGTCGCCTCGACGGTTTATTTCGCTGTGGAGGGGGAAAAATGGTTGCTCGCACATACAAGAGGAGGGAACAAATGATCAAACTGGAACATCTTCTGGTGGCGACCGATTTCTCGGCCTGCTCGAAGGAGGCGATTGGATACGCGATCGACCTCTCTAAAAAAACGAAGGGACGGATGACCCTCCTCCACATCTTCGAATCTCCTTTCTTCTACCCGGCAGAGACGTCGCTCGGCTCCTACCCCGAGGTCTATCAATGGCTCCAGGATTTCAAACAGGAGGAGATAAAAAATCTGGACGCCATCAGCAATGAAATTCGGAAGGAGGGTCTTCCGGTTGAGACGATTTTTAAAGAAGGGAGCCCGTCCATCGAGATCATCCGAACGGCAAAAGAGATCGGCGCCGACCTGATCGTCATGGGGACGCATGGCCGCAAAGGCCTCTCGCACGTTGTGATGGGGAGCGTCGCCGAGCGGGTGGCGCGCGAAGCGCCTTGCCCGGTTTTCATCGTCCGAGAAAAAAGAGTGGAGCAGGCTGCAAAAAAATGAGGACACTGTAGAAGCAAATCTGTAAAGGAGGTCTATCATGAAAGCACTTGTGTATCACGGCCCCGGCAAACGGGCCTTGGAAGAAAAACCGAAGCCGGCGATCCAGGCGCCGACCGATGCGATCGTGAAAATCACCAAGACAACGATTTGCGGGACCGATCTGCACATCCTCAAGGGGGACGTCCCGACCGTCACCGACGGTCGGACCCTCGGACATGAGGGGGTCGGCGTGATCGACCAGACCGGCGACGCCGTCGGGAGCTTCCGGCCCGGCGATCGGGTTCTGATCTCCTGCATCACCTCGTGCGGCCGCTGCACCAACTGTAAAAAGGGGATGTATTCGCACTGTGAAAATGGCGGCGGCTGGATTTTGGGGAACACGATCGACGGGACCCAGGCGGAGTATGTCCGGATCCCCTTCGCCGATACCAGCCTTTACAAAATCCCGGAAGGGATGGATGAGGAGGCGCTGACGATGTTGAGCGATATCCTTCCGACCGGATTCGAGTGCGGGGTGCGGAACGGCGAGGTGAAACCGGGAGATGTCGTCGCCATCGTCGGGGCCGGTCCCATCGGTCTGGCGGCGTTGACCACGGCACAACTCTACTCCCCCGCCGAGGTCATCATGATCGATCTCGACGACAACCGTTTGGAGGTCTCCAAGAAATTCGGCGCGACAAAGACGATCAATAGCAGCGACGGCCGGGCCGTGGAGAACGTCATGGGGCTGACCCAGGGGAAAGGGGTCGATGTCGCGATCGAAGCGGTCGGCATTCCGGCGACCTTCGAGCTTTGCCAGAAGATCGTCGCCGCCGGCGGCCACATCGCCAACATCGGCGTTCATGGAAAACCGGCCCCCCTTCATCTGGAGACCCTCTGGTCGCACAACATCACATTGAGGACGCGGCTGGTCGATACCGAGACGACGCCGATGCTCCTCAAGATGGTCCGGTCCGGGAAGCTGCAGCCGAAGCAGTTCATTACCCACCGCTTCGGCCTGAACGACATCATGAAGGCGTATGATACTTTCATGAACGCCGCCAAGGAGAAGACGTTGAAGGTCGTGTTGGCGGCGTGATGAAACCCACCCATCGTGCAGGGGCATGGTAGGGGCGCAACATATTGCGCCCCTACCGTGACGCAGATGACGAAGGACCGAAATAAGAAAAAGCCGTCGGCTGAAAAAGAACCCCGGCGGATTTCCGGGCTGATCCGGAGCCGGTTGCGGGAGGCGGTTTTCGGGGTCCAGGACGGTCTCATCTCGACCCTCGGCGCCCTCACCGGAATCGCGGAAGGGACGGAGAGCCGGGCGGCGGTTGTCATTTCCGGAGTGGTGATCATCGTCGTCGAATCGCTGTCGATGGCCGCCGGCTCCTATCTCTCTTCAAAATCGCACAAGCAATACCTTCAGCGCCTTCTCCGGGAAGAGGAGGAGCAGATTGCAAGAGACCCGGAAGGAGAGCGGCGGGAGATCTGGGCGATGTACCGGGAGCGGGGTTATCCCGACGAGGAGATCGCGATCATTGCGAATCGGCTGCTGAGCGATAAAGCCCTTCTCCTGGAAGACATGGCGCACAAGGAGCTCGGCATCTCCCCGGCGAGTCTGGAGGGGCCGGCCGGCAATGCGCTCGTGATGGGGATCGCTTACGTCCTCGGCGGCCTCGTTCCGGTCCTCCCCTATCTGATCCTCTCGATCGACGCGGCGATGCCCCTCTCCGTTTCCGGCACGCTTATCGCCCTTTTTCTCTTTGGCGGGTTGAAGGGACGCCTCGTCGGCCAAAGGGGATGGCGCAGCGCGCTTGAGATGGTCGGCATCGCGGGTCTTGCCGCCGCGGCAGGATATGGGATCGGGCGGCTTGCAAGCTTTTGGATCAAGTAATATGATATAAGAGCGAAACAACACAAAGGCGAAAACCGATGTCCAAGATCAAACCGATCCCGGAGCGGGAACCGGCCCACGACATTTTTCGGCGGCGCCATCACCCCCTCGACGTTTTCTTCTCGCCGCGGACGGTCGCGCTCATCGGCGCGACCGAAAGCGAAGGGAGCGTCGGGAGGACGATCCTTCGAAATCTCATCGGCAACCCGTTCGGCGGGGTCGTCTTTCCGATCAATCCGAAACGTTCGAGCGTCTTGGGGATAAAGGCCTATCCGAGCATTGCCGAAGTGCCCGAGGGGGTCGATCTCGCCGTGATCGCCACCCCGGCGAAGACGGTGCCGGGGATCATCCGCGAATGCGTCCAAGCCGGCGCGCGGGGGGCGATCATCATCTCGGCCGGCTTCAAAGAGGCCGGAGCCGCCGGGGTCGAATTGGAGCGGCAGATCCTCGCCGAGGCGCGCCGCGGAAAGATGCGGATCATCGGCCCGAACTGCCTCGGGGTGATGAGCCCCCTCACCGGATTGAACGCGACGTTCGCCGGCACCATGGCGCGGGCAGGGAGTGTCGGCTTCATCAGCCAGAGCGGGGCCCTTTGCACGGCGATCCTCGACTGGAGCCTTCAGGAGATGGTCGGCTTCTCCGCCTTCGTCTCGATCGGATCGATGCTCGACGTGAACTGGGGAGATCTGATCGGCTATCTCGGTGAAGATCCCCGGACGCAGAGCATCGTCCTCTACATGGAGTCGATTGGAGACGCCCGCTCTTTTATTTCGGCGGCGCGCGAAGTCGCGCTGACCAAACCGATCATCGTGATCAAGGCGGGACGGACGAAGGCGGCGGCCAAGGCGGCCGCCTCCCACACCGGCGCCCTCACCGGAAGCGATGAAGTGCTCCACGCCGCCTTCCGCCGCTCCGGCGTTCTGCGGGTGAACAGCATCGCCGACCTTTTTTACATGGCGGAGGTCCTCGCCAAACAGCCCCGTCCCAAGGGACCGCGGCTGACGATCGTGACAAACGCCGGCGGCCCGGCGGTGCTCGCCACCGACGCGTTGATTCTCACCGGGGGAGCGCTGGCCGAACTGGCGCCGGAGACGATTCAGGCGCTCAATCAAGTTCTCCCCCCCACTGGAGCCACGGCAACCCGATCGACATCTTGGGCGACGCCAGCGCCGAGCGCTACGCGCAGGCGGTCGAGATCGCCGCGAAAGATCCGAACAGCGACGGCCTCCTCGCCGTCCTCGCCCCCCAGGCGATGACCGATCCGACACAGACGGCCGAGCGGCTCAAGGGGCTCGCCCGGCTCGACGGAAAACCGCTGCTGGCAAGCTGGATGGGGGGGCCGACGTCGCCGCCGGGGTGACGATCTTAAACCGCGCCGGAATCCCGACCTTCTCCTACCCCGACACCGCCGTCCGCGCCTTCAACTACATGTGGCGCTACAGCTATAATCTCCGCAGCCTCTACGAAACGCCGGTGCTGGCCGCCGAGGAGGGGATCGATCGCGCCGCGGCCGAGCGGTTGATTCAAAAAGCCCGCAAGTCGGGCCGGACCCTTCTGACCGAGATGGAATCGAAACAGCTCCTCGCCGCCTATGCCCTTCCGATCGTCGAAACGCGGCTCGCAAAAAACGAGGCGGAGGCGGCCGAGATCGCCGCCGAGATCGGCTACCCAGTGGTCCTCAAGCTTCACTCCGAGACGATCACCCACAAAAGCGACGTGGGGGGGTTCAGTTGAACCTGGCCAACGCCGCCGCCGTCCGGCGCGCCTATCGGGCGATCGAGAAGAAGGTGAAGGGAGCCGATTTTCTCGGGGTCACCGTCCAGCCGATGATCGCCCGCGACGGCTATGAATTGATTTTGGGAAGCAGCCCAGACCCGGAGTTCGGCCCGGTGCTCCTCTTCGGCGCGGGGGGGACGCTGGTCGAAGTCTTCCAAGATCGGGCGTTGGGCCTTCCGCCGCTGACCACCACGCTGGCCCGCCGGATGATGGAGCAGACGAAAATATTTACCGCGCTGAAGGGGGTGCGGGGGAAGGGGCCGGTCGATCTCGCCGCGCTGGAGCAGCTCCTCGTCCGATTCAGCCGGCTGGTCGTCGAGCAGCCATGGATCAAGGAGATCGACATCAATCCCCTTCTCGTCTCCGAGGATCGGCAGATCGCACTCGATGCCCGCGTCGTCGTTCATGGGAAAGAAGTTCGCGAAGAAGATCTCCCGAAGCTGGCCGTCCGCCCCTACCCGGCCCAGTACGTCAGCCGATCGGCCTTGAAAGACGGCACCCCGGTGACGATCCGTCCGATCCGGCCGGAAGACGAGCCGCTGATGGTCCGGTTCCACCAGGCCCTCTCGGACCAGAGCGTCTATCTCCGTTTCTTTCAACCGTTGAAGCTCAGCCAGCGGGTCGCCCACGAGCGTCTGACCCGGATCTGCTTTATCGATTATGATCGCGAGATGGCGCTGGTCGCGGAGCGGAAAGATCCCGACACGGAAACCCGGAACCTGCTCGGCGCCGCCCGGCTGACCAAGATCGAAGGAACCGAGGAGGCCGAATTTTCCATCTTGATCGCCGATCCTTATCAGCGGCAGGGGCTGGGGACCGAGCTGCTCCGCCGCCTCATTCGGATCGGCCGCGACGAGCACCTCAAAAAAATCCGCGCCGACATCCTTCCCGACAACACCGCCATGCAGCGGGTCTGCAAGAAGCTCGGCTTCAAGATCCGGCGGGAAGTGGGCGATCCGTTGGTCTCGGCCGAGCTGGAGATCTAGGCCATGTTGGAAAAAAGAAAATCGATCCGGTCCAAAATTTCCGTCGGACGCCACGCCGGCGCCGTCTCGATTAATGTCGACAGCTACCGTCCGCTCGTCGGGGATGAATTGATCGATGAGTTGATGACGCTGGCGCGGGAGTTAAGCGGGGTTCGGATCTGCCACCTCAACTCCACCGCCCTGGGGGGCGGGGTGGCGGAGCTCCTCTCGCGTTATCTCCCCCTTCTGCAGACCTTCGGCCTTTCGGCCGATTGGCGGATCATACACGGAACGCGGGAATTCTTCGCGGTGACCAAGGCTTTTCATAACGCCCTGCAAGGGGCGCGGTGCAATCTGACGGAAGCGGACCGAAGGATCTATCTTCAGGCGAACGAGGAGAGCGCCAAGCTCATCGACCGGGAGTACGACGTCTACATCGTCCATGATCCTCAGCCGGCGGCGATCCGACACTTCATCGGGGAAAACCGGGCCAAATGGATCTGGCGCTGCCACATCGACAGCTCATCCCCCGATCCGAATGTCAGCCAATTTTTCAAGCCGTTTATCGAGGCGTACGATGCCTTGGTCTTCACGATGCCCGAATTTCTCCTCCCCGGCCTTCAGATCAAGCGGGTCGCTTTTATCCCCCCCGCCATCGATCCCCTCGCCACCAAAAACATGGAGATCCCGATCGAGCTCTGCAAGCGGGCGATCGCCGACTCCGGGATCGATCTGACCCGGCCGTTGTTGGTCCAGGTCTCCCGGTTCGATCCGTGGAAGGACCCGCTCGGCGTGATCCGGGCGTACCGTTTGGTGAAGGAAGCCGTTCCGGGGGTGCAGCTCGCGCTGATCGGGGGGATGGCGGGGGATGATCCGGAGGGATGGCATATTTTGGAGCAGATCGAGGAGGAAGCGGCGAACGATCGGGATCTCTACGTCTTCACCAATCTCGCGGGGGTCGGGAGCATGGAGGTAAACGTCTTCCAGCGCGGCTGCGATCTGATCATTCAAAAGTCGATCCGGGAGGGATTCGGCTTGGTCGTCTCCGAAGCGCTCTGGAAAGAGAAGCCGGTGATCGCCGGGCGCGCCGGCGGCATTCCGATGCAGTTTCCGGAAGGGTATCACCACTATCTGGTCGACACCGTCGAGGAGTGCGCCGACCGCGTCCTCCATCTTTTGAAGCGGCCCGGCGAGCGGGGCGATTTCGGACGGGCCGGCCGGGAGCTTGTCCGGAAACATTTTCTCTTCCCGCGGCTCTTGCGCGACGAGCTGCGGCTGATTAAAGATCTTCTCCGCCCCGGATGAAGATCATCGTCGAACACGAAGAGGTTCAGTATACTTTGGGGTATACTAAAAGTCAGGCCGTGATCACCCCGTTCCAGGAGTCATCATGAAAAGACCCCTTCTCTTACCCTTTCCGGGCAATGCCGGGCTGGCCGATGCGCTCTCCGGCCGAATCGATGCGGAGATCGGCAAGCTGATCGTCCGCCGGTTTCCCGATTGCGAGTCGTATGTCCGGATCGAAAGCCCGGTGGAAGGGCGCACCGTTCTTCTTTGCTGCACCCTCGACAGGCCCGACGACAAAATCATGCCGCTCCTTTTTCTGGCGAAAACGGCGAGAGATCTCGGCGCCGAAAAAGTCGGATTGATCTCCCCCTATCTCGCCTACATGCGGCAAGATCATCGGTTTCACCCGGGGAGGGACTCTCTTCGGTCTATTTCGGTCAACTTCTTTCCGATGTCTTGGATGGGTTGGTGACGGTCGATCCGCACCTCCACCGCCACCCGTCGCTGGAAGAGGTCTACTCCATCCCCACCCGCGTGGTGCGCGCCGCCCCCGCGATCGCCCATTGGGTTCGCACCCATCTCCCCCATCCGCTCCTGATCGGTCCCGACCGCGAGAGCGAGCAGTGGGTCGCCGCCGTGGCGGCAGAGGCCGGCGCCCCCCATTTGATTCTGGAAAAAATTCGCCACGGCGATCGGGAGGTGGAAATTTCCCTTCCAATGGCCGATCAATGGCGCGACCGGACGCCGGTTTTGGTCGATGACATCATCTCCTCCGCCGGCACGATGATCGAAGCGGTCGGCCAGGTGCGGCGGGCCGGCCTCGCCCCGCCGATCTGCATCGGCGTCCACGCCGTTTTCGCCGACCGGGCCTATGCCGATCTCCTCGCGTCGGGCGCCGCTCAAGTGATGACGTGCAACACCATTCCTCATGAATCGAACCGGATCGACGTGGGGGGCCTTCTTGCGGAGGGGGTGTCCGCCCTTTTTGCACCGTGACGCCCGTTCGCGGCGCGGCCTTCATTCATTTCATTTCTTCAATTCTTCCGGCAGGCGGGACTACGCGTCGAGCATCGCGCTGGATAAGATTTTGGAGACGAGGGCGGCCCGGTTGTGCACACCCATCTTTTGGTAGATCTTCTTGAGATGATCTTTCACGGTAAACGCGCTGATGAAGAGATGATCGGCGATCTCCTTGTTGGCGTCTCCCCGGCAGAGGCATTTAACGACGTCGATCTCCCGTTCCGAGAGATGAAACGTTTCCTGCACCTTTCTCATTTCGACAATCTCCATCCGGCCTTCCGTCTGAACGATCCACCGGTTTTGAAGCTGGAGGGCTCGTTTTTCGATGGCGAGTCGAACCGCCTCGACCAGCTGCGGCAAATCGTCCTTCGATTTCTCAAGATAATCGAATGCCCCCTCTCTCCGGAGCGACTGGACCGCCGTATCCAGAGAGGCCTGACCGGTCAGCATGATCGCCACGATTTCGGAATCGATTTTTTTGGCCTCGCGCAACACGTCGATGCCGCTGAGCGTTGGGAGATTGATGTCCAGAATCAACACACCCGGCAGAGAAACCCGTTGATGAAGAAAATCGATCGCCTCCCGGCCGTCTCGCGCGATGTGGAGGAGATTCGAGATGCCCCCCTTTTCGAGGGAGTGCCGGATCAGGTCGACGTCCAACGGATTGTCCTCCACCAGCAGAATAAAGACCGATTCCTTGTCGAGTGTACTCATCCGGGATATACCATTCAGCCGCTCAGGGTGACGATGAAGGGGAGTATAGTACGCCTCTATCCGACTGTCAAACGACAACCGAACGATCAGAAGAAGTCCGGATCTCCCGGAAACACCTCCTCCGAATGCCGTTCAATTCAATACGTCGTCCGCCGTTTTAAAGAAAATCTAATCCACTTCCCTAAAAAGGGAATCATTTCAGATGATTTTTAACGAAAAAAAGAGGGGGCCTCCCCCTTACCACGAACCCCTCTTTACCCTGAGGCCGTTTTTGTTATATTCTTGTCGATAATTAACCATCGGAAAAAATCAGGTGAACGAGACCGAGAACACCCCGTTTGCGGGGTTGCGTTACGTTCCGCACTCAGGCAGAATGACTTCATCAATAAGGAAGGAGGAGCCCATGAAAAAAACAACCCCCAAAAAAATGAGAACTTCCCCCAGGAAGAGGTCAACGGGAGGCCGGACGATCGGCTGCTGCAAGAGCGGATTGCCGAACGGGCCTACGCGCTTTATCAGAGTAGAGGACAATATCACGGAAACGACCTGGCCGATTGGCTGGAAGCCGAACAGAGCGTCCTCTCCGAACACGACTCAAATGCGGTTTCGCCCGCACCCGCGCCCACGGCCAAGCCGGCCTCGCGCGCGAAATCGACCCGGAAGCGGAGCGGCGAGCAAAAGGCTTCGTAATTCCCTCATCCGGAACTCATTCACCTTTTTGGAAATAAATCCGGGGAGCGGTTCGCCCGAAGCGTGGAGAGATCTGTCTATGCCAATGGGGAAAAGGCGCGGGCGTCTCGATCGACGGCGGACCGCTTCACGCGGTTTAAAAACCATCTTCGGTATCTCCGTATCATTCTCCCTTTCATTCCATCCTAAAATGACCGGACCAAAGAATCACTAATTGATCTTTACCTTGACAGGATCATTAAAAATGATACCGTAGTTCTGCACCCGCCGGACCTACCTTTACTGCCTGGTTCTCGTCTTTGTTTCAAATAATGCGGGCGTTAGAAGGCCCTATGGAAGAATGCCGATGCATCACCGCCAAAGAATATTCGTCTCCTCTCGTTGAAGGACATGTAGATACAAATTAGATGGAAGCTCCCCGCAGCAAGCTGCGAGGACTGCGACGCGCGCACGCGTTCAAGAAGAATCTCTCCAAACGGCATTGACCGGGATGATTGGATCACGGGATCCGATCTTCCGCTTAAGATTCACCTTTCTTATCCCCAGGAGCGCCGGATGCCTCCGGAACGGGAACGTGTCGAGCGAGCGCTGCAAGCGGCGCTGACCTATGCCGACGGGATCATCGACACCATTCGCGAGCCGCTCCTGATCCTCGATGCGAAGATGCGGATCAAGCGGGCGAACCGCTCTTTCTACGAAACCTTCCGTGTCTCTCCGGACCAGACGGAACATCACTCTTTGTATGATCTCGGAAACGGCCAGTGGGACATTCCGGCATTGCGCACCCAAATGGAGAAGGTTCTCCCGAGGAACAGCCAGTTCGAGAATTTCGAGGTTGAACACGACTTTCCGACGATCGGACGGCGGACCATGCTGCTGAATGCCCGGCAGGTCCGTACGGAGGGCAACACCGCCGAAACCGGCACGATCCTCCTTGCCATCGAGGATGCCACCGAGCGGAAGCGGGTGGAGAAAGAGCTGGCGCGCCGCGCCGCGGAGCTGGCCCGCTCCAACGCCGAATTGGAGCAATTCGCCTATGTCGCCTCGCACGATCTGCAGGAGCCGCTTCGGATCGTCGCCAGCTACACGCAACTTCTATCGCGGCGGTATCAAGGCCGCCTCGACACCGACGCGGATGAGTTTATCACCTACATTGTCGACGGCGCGGTCCGGATGAAGCAGTTGATCAACGACCTGCTTGCTTATTCCAGAGTCAGCACGCAGGGGAAAGCGTTTGCGCCGGTCGATTGCGAAGAGATCTTCCGTCAGACCCTGATCAACCTTGGCATGTCGGTCGAAGAATCGGGGGCGGTCGTGACGCGCGATCCGCTGCCGACGGTCCCGGGCGACACCTCCCAGCTGAGTCAGCTCTTCCAGAATTTGATCGGCAACGCCATCAAGTTCCGCGGCGATCCCCCTCCCCGGATTCACCTCTCCGCAAAAGAGAAACAGAACGAGTGGCTTTTTTCCGTCCAGGATAACGGGATCGGCATCGAGCCGGAGTATAAAGACCGCATCTTTATTATTTTTCAGCGACTTCACGGGAAGGACGAATACCCGGGGACGGGGATCGGCCTTGCGGTCTGCCGTAAAATCGTCGAACGCCACGGCGGGACCATCTGGGTGGAGTCGGCGCTCGGAAAAGGATCCACTTTTTATTTCACCGTCGGAAAATCGGGAGAGAGATGATGAATGGGAAGGCCATCGGAAGACCGGTTGAGATCCTGCTTGTCGAGGACTCTCCCGGCGACGTGCGACTGACAAAGGAGGCCCTCAAAGAGGGAAAGGTCCTGAACAATTTGAACGTCGTGGGGGACGGCGTGGAAGCGCTCGCCTTTCTCCGACAGGAGGGATCTTATAAAAACGCGGTCCGCCCCGATCTCATCTTGCTCGACCTGAACCTCCCGAAAAAAGACGGCCGGGAGGTGCTGGAAGCGATTAAAAACGATCCCGATCTCAAGCGGATTCCGGTGGTCATCTTAACCACCTCGAACGCCGAGAAGGATGTCCTGAAAAGTTACGACCTTCACGCCAACTGCTATGTGACGAAGCCGGTCGATTTCGAGCAATTCATCACCGTGGTCAAATCGGTTGAAGATTTCTGGTTGACGGTGGTAAAGCTTCCAAAAACATAAGGAGGGCCGATGAACGGAGACTCCATCCGAGTTCTCCTGGTAGAAGACAATCCCGCGGATGTTCGGCTTGTTCAAGAAGTCTTGGTGGAGTCGTCCGCCCGATTCAGGATTACCCACGTCGACCGGCTCGACAAAGCGCTGGCGTCGCTCCGGGAGGAATCATTCGATGTCATCCTGCTCGATCTCTCCCTCCCTGACTCTCAGGGCCTCGAAACGTTCAGACAGGTCCGGACGGCCATGCCCGCACTTCCGATCCTCGTCCTGACCTATCATCAAGATGAGGCCCTCGCGCTGCAAACGGTACAGAGGGGGGCGCAGGACTTTCTGACCAAAGGACATGAGGAAAGCCGCTATCTCGGCCGCTCGATCCGGTATGCCATCGAGCGGAAACAGGCCGAAGAGCGGCTGCGCGAGAGCAACGAGCAGTACCGCGCCCTCTTCGAGAGCAATCCCATTCCGATGTGGGTGTTCGACCCGATCAAGGCTTCCTTTGTTTCGGTGAACGAGGCGGCGATTCACCATTACGGCTACTCCCGGGATGAGATCCTCTCGATGACCCCCCGCAGCCCTTCGGCCCCGGAGGAGCTTGCCAGCCTCCTCAAATACGGCTCTCAGATCTCCCCTCAGAACTTCGAAGCGGGCTTCAGTCGATCGGGCGAGTGGACCCTTCGGACAAAAAGCGGCGTCTTGATCACCGCGCAGATCACCTGGAGCCGGATGACCTTTCACGGAAAGACCTCTTGGCTTATCTCGGCTCACGACATCTCCGATCGAAAGCGGGTCGAAGAGACCCTCAAGCGAAGCGAGCAGCAGCTTGCGGAAACCGAGCGACTGACCCGGCTCGGGAGCTGGCGGTGGGATATCCCCTCCAATCAGGTAACCTGGTCGGATGAGCTCTACCGAATCTTCTCCCTCAAGCCGCAATCGAAGGAGATCACCTTTGAAACCTATCTCAGCTACATCCATCCCGAAGACCGGGAGCAGGTCAAACGGACGATCGAGCAATCTCTTGAAAATAGGGGGTCCTTTAGTTGTTATCACAGGATCGTACTGCTGGACGGGAGCTCCCGGCTCCTCCACCTGACCGGCGCGGTCGTTACCGACGCGCAGGGCCGCGCGATCCATATGGTGGGAACGGCTCAAGATATCACCGAACGGAAACGGGATGAAGAGGCCCTCAAGGAGAGCCACCAGCTTTTCCAAGCGGTCATCGAAGGAATTCCCGACACGGTTTATGTCAAAGATCTTCAGGGCCGATATATTCTGATCAATTCGGCCGGGGCCCGCCGCATCGGAAAACAAATTGAGGAGATCATCGGGAAAACGGACGAGCACCTTTTTGTTTCTCATACAACCACCTCATTAACGAATCCGCAAATGACCCCCGCCGGCGAGATCCAAACCTTTGAGGAGACGGAGCAGCGCGAGGGAATCCTCCGAACCTATCTCACCACGAAAATTCTCCGGCGGAATCCTCAGGATGAAATCATCGGTCTGATCGGGATCAGCCGGGAGATCACCGAACAGAAACAGTCGGAAGAATCGCTCCGCTTCCACGTCCGGCAGCAGACCGCCCTCGCCGAGCTGGGCCAATATGCGCTGGGCGGGCTCGATTTCTATGCGCTCTTGGATAAAGCGGCCGCGCTGATCACCCGGGCGCTCGAAACGGAATACGCCAAGATTTTGGAACTCCTTCCGGAGGGAAAAACCCTTCTTTTACGGGCCGGCGTCGGATGGAAAGAGGGGCTGATTCGAACCGCCACCCTGCCGGCGAATCCGGAGTCGCAAGGAGGCTACACCCTCCTGACAAACGCCCCGGTGATTGTCGAGGACCTACGGACCGAGGACCGGTTCACCCCGCCGGCGCTTCTCCGCGAACATGGCGTCGTCAGCGGACTCAGCGTCGTCATCCCCGGCACGCGCCGGCCGTTCGGCACCCTCTCGGTCCACACCGCCCGAAGACGCCTCTTCACGCAAGCCGAGGTCCGCTTTCTCCAGGTGGTCGCCAACTTGCTGGCCACGGCGATCGAGCGCCGCCGGGCGGAGGAGACGATTCAGCATCAGGCTTACTACGACGCCTTGACTGGCCTTCCGAATCGCTCCCTTCTCGAAGACCATCTCGCACTGGCGATCTCCCAGGCCAACCGGCACAACGACATGGTCGCGCTGATGTTCCTCGACCTCGACTGCTTTAAAGAAGTGAACGACACGCTGGGGCATCCGATCGGAGATCAGCTGCTGAAGGCGGTCTCCGAGCGGCTAGCGGCCTGCGTGCGGGACGGGGACACCTTCGCCCGGATGGGAGGAGATGAGTTCACCATCCTTCTTCCGGAAATCGACACCATTGATAAAGTCACCCGGGTGGCCGAGCGGGTCTTGGAGGCGCTCATTCCCGCGTTCCGGATCGCCGGACAGGAATTGCCGGTCAGCGCGAGCATCGGGATCGCCCTCTACCCGCAGGCGGGCCGCGATCCCGAAACACTCCTCAGAAACGCCGACACGGCGCTCTACCGCGCCAAAAAGCAGGGGAAAAACACCTTCTGCTTCTTTTCGCCGACCCCAAACGAGAAGATGACCAGGGAGCGGTCGATTGAAAACAGCCTTCGGCAGGCGTTGGAGCGGGAGGAGTTTCTTCTTCATTATCAGCCTCAGATCGATTTGAAGTCGCGGCGGATCGTCGGGCTTGAAACATTGATCCGGTGGCGCCGACCCGATGCGACGCTGGTCTCCGCGGCGGACTTTATCCCCCTGGCGGATAAGACCGGCCTCATCGTCCCCATCGGAGAGTGGGTGCTGCGCACCGCGTGCGCCCAAAACAGAAAGTGGCAAGAGGCCGGCCTCCCTTCCCTCCGGGTCGGGGTCAATCTCTCTGCCGGACAATTTTATCGGGAGGATCTCTCCGCCACCATCAGCCGGGTATTGGCCGACACCGGACTCGCTCCCGGTTATCTCGAACTCGAATTGACCGAAAAAATTTTAATGAGGAAGGAGGAGCCGCTCGTTGCGATGCTCCGGGAACTCGCCGCAATGGGGATCGCGCTCACGATCGACGACTTCGGGACCGGCTACTCTTCTCTGACCCATTTGAAGCGTTTCCCGATCAGCAAATTGAAGATCGATCAATCGTTCGTCCGGAACATCACCACCGACTCGAACAATGCAACCATCGCAAAAACGGTCGTCAAAATGGCGCACTCCCTTCAGATGAAGGGGATCGCCGAAGGGGTGGAGGCGGAAGAAGAGATGGAATTCCTCCATTCGATCGACTGCGATGAGATGCAGGGATACCTTTTCAGCCGGCCGCTCCCGGCCGACGAGACCGAACGGCTCTTGGCCCGCGGGGCCGTGCTCTGAAGCGCCTGACCGAGTCGGCCTTCCCCGACGCTTCTAACTCATACGACAGCGGATTTTCCGGAACGGAGAAAAATGGAATTGAAACAGATCAACGCCCTGCTGATTGAAGACAACCCTGCCGACGCCCGGCTCATCCGGGAAATTCTCTCCGATGTGAAAGGGCTCTCCCTCCATCTCGTCTGCAGCGATCGGATTTCAACCGGGATGAAGCGTTTTCACCAAGGGCCGATCGATGTCATCCTCCTCGATCTCTCCCTCCCCGATTCTCAGGGGCTCGACTCCCTCTCCCGCGTTCAGACGCAGGCGCCCGGCGTTCCGATCGTCATCCTCAGCGGCCTGAGCGACGAGCAGACCGCCGTGCAGGCGATCCAGAAAGGAGCGCAAGATTATCTCATCAAAGGGAGGATCAGCGGCGACCTCCTTGCGCATGCCATCTCGTATGCCATCGAGCGGAAGCGGGCGGCAGAGGCGCTGCGCGTGTCGGAGCAGCAGTACCGGCAGCTCTTTGAAAGCGCCAGCGACGCCATCCTGGTCGCCGATGATGACGGCCGGTATCTCGACGCGAACCACCGGGCGGAGGAATTATTGGGTTATCGCCGCGACGAGCTCATCGGAATGACGCTGGCCGATATCACCCCCGCCGAGCGCATCGGAATAGGCCTTAAGCAATATGACGCGTTTAAGCGCCTCGGTCGAATGACGGGAGAATATACGGTGACCCGGAAGAACGGCGCCAAGGTGGAGGTGGAATTCTCCGCCAGCCGGATCGTGCCGGGGCGGTACCTGTCGATTCTGCGCGACATCACGGAGCGAAAGCAGGCGGAAGAGATGGTCCGGTCGCGTGCCCGTCGGCAGGCGGTCATTGCGCAGCTGGGGCAGCGGGCCCTCTCGGGCACGGCGCTCCCGGCGCTGATGAATGAGGCGGTCGCGTCGGTTTCTGAAACACTGGAAGTGGAGTACTGCCAGGCCTTGGAGCCGCTTCCGGATGGGAGTGCATTGTTGCTCACGGCAGGGGTCGGCTGGGAGGAGGGGTGGGTCGGACAGGCGAAGCTCGGTGCCATGGAAAACTCTCAAGCCGCCTATACCTTCGCCTGCAACGGACCGGTGTTGGTGGAAGACTTTGAGAAAGAGACCCGGTTTATCCCCCCGGCGCTGCTGCGGGAGCAGGGGGTGGTCAGCGGAATGAGCGTTCTGATCCCGGGCAGGGACCATCCGCACGGGGTCTTGGAAGTGCATACCCGGCAGCGGCGTACCTTCAGCAATGAGGACGTGCTCTTTCTTCAATCGATCTCCAACGTCCTCGCCATGGCGATCGACCGGAAAAAAGCGGAGGAGCGGATCGAGCACCAGGCCTACCACGATGCCCTCACCGGCCTTCCGAATCGGCTTCTGCTGGAAGATCGTCTCTCGGTCGCCGTGGCGCAGGCCCATCGGAGCGGAGAGATTCTGGCCGTCCTTTTGATCGATCTGGACCGATTCAAAGTGATCAACGACACCCTGGGGCACCCTGCCGGGGACGAGTTGCTGCGGGAGGCGGCCGCCCGCTTCATCCGATCGGTCCGGGAGGGGGGACACCATCGCCCGGATGGGCGGGGATGAATTCGCCGTTCTTCTTCCGAACTTAAACAACGATGAGATCGCCCTTCAGATCGCCGATCGGATCACCTCTTCCCTTCGAGAACCGTTTCATTTGGAAGGGCGCGACCTTTATGTCACCGCCAGCATCGGGGCTGCCGTTTATCCTCATGCCGGGGTCGACGGACGAACCCTTTTACAGCATGCCGACATCGCCCTCTATCGCGCGAAAGAGCAGGGGAGAAACACATTGCGCTATTTCTCGCCGGCGATGAATTCCCGCGCGTTCGAGCGCCTCTCCATGGAGAGTAGTCTCCGGGAGGCGCTGAAGCGGGAGGAGTTTCTCCTCTACTTCCAACCTCAGGTCGATCTGAACGGCGGGGAGATCATCGGGTTCGAAGCCTTGATCCGATGGCAGCGGCCGGAGATCGGGACGATTTCTCCGGCGGAGTTTATCCCGCTGGCGGAAGAGACCGGGCTGATCTTGCCGATCGGCGAGTGGGTGCTGCGGAGCGCGTGCGCCCAGAATGTCGCCTGGCAGCGGGCCGGCTTCCCGCCGACGCGGATCGCGGTCAACCTCTCCGTCCGCCAATTTCACCGGGAAAATCTCGTCGACACGGTCACCCGCGCGTTACAGGAGAGCGGCCTGGCGCCGCAATATTTGGAGTTGGAAATCACCGAGAGTGTTCTGATGGGAAAGGAGATGAGCATCCTTCTGATGCTTCGCAAGCTGACCGACATGGGTATTCAGCTTTCGATCGACGATTTCGGCACCGGCTACTCTTCGCTTGCCTACCTGAGGCGCTTCCCGATCGCCAAGCTGAAGGTCGATCAGATTTTTGTCCGGAATCTCACGACCGATCCAAACGACGCCGTGATTGCAAGGACCGTGGTCGGAATGGCCCACTCGCTTCGGCTGAAGGCGCTGGCGGAGGGGGTCGAGACCGAAGCGCAGCTGGCCTACCTTCGTTCGATCGGCTGTGATCAGATGCAAGGCTATCTCTTCAGCCGCCCCCTCCCCGTCGAAGAGGCGACCCGGCTGCTGGTTCAGAAGAAGCGGCTTTGATTTTTATCGAAGAACCTGCTCGGCGCGGATCGCATTGTTTAACCTTTGGCCCCGCTCGAAGTCGGAGAGATTGCCGAGGGTTGTCTCGGCAATCCGCGCCATCGCTTCTTGGGTGAAGAAGCCTTGATAGCGGTGATCAGGACATTCGGAAAGGTGAGCAGCCGGGCGAAAACATCGTCTTGAATCACGCGGCCCGCATCCGAATCCCCTTTTTATTTTTCTCGTTTCTCTTTGATCGGATCGACATCGAAGAGCTTGATCCCGCTCTGCTCGGTCGTTTGGTAGCGGTCGATCTCCTCCAGCTTTCGGATAATCCGGACCACCTCCCCCGTTCCGTCGATGATCGCTTGCGCCCACTTCACCTTCGGATCGGAAGGCTCCGTCCGCCGAACGATCAGCTCCGCATAACTTCTGACCGGCGTGATGGCATTGAGGATATTGTGGGCGTAGGTCATCGAGAGGGCCCGGATCGATTCCAGCCGCTCTTTTTCGATCGTGGCGGCCCGGGCCTTCTCCAACGCCGCCTCCATCTCCTTTCGCGGCGTCATGTCTTTCCCTGTCGAGACATAGTGGGTGATCTCTCCCTTTCGGTTTTTAATCGGCGTGATCGTCTTCTCCTCGTGGTAGAGAGCCCCGTCTTTCTTCTGGTTGACCAGCTCGCCCCGGAAGACCTCGCCCCGAAGGATCGTCTCCCAAAGCCGGTTGTAGAACTCCGGCCCATGTTTCCCCGATTTGACGATCCGGGGGGTTTTTCCGACCGCTTCTTCTCGGGTATAGCCGGTCTTCCGCTCGAAGGCGGGGTTGACATACTCGATCACCCCATCCCGGTCGGTGATGACGACGACGTCATCGGTCTGCTCGATGACGCTCGACAGCTTCCGGCGCTCCCGCTCCGCCGCCCGGCGCCGGCTGATGTCGCGGGTGATGCTGGAGGCGCCGACGATTTTCCCTTCGGCGTCCCGAATCGGGGAGGTCGTGACGGAGACGTCGATCCGCGTGCCGTCTTTTTTCATTCGAACCGTTTCATACGGATCGATCCGCTCCCCCCGGCCGATCCGCTCCAGGATCTCATCGACCCGGTCGGGATGCTCGGGCGGGACAAGAATGGAGACGGAGGCCCCGAGAATTTCATCGGCGGAGTAGCCGTAAATCTGCGCCGCGCCGGGGTTCCAGGTGACGACGGTGCCGTCGAGGTTCATTCCGATGATGGCGTCATTGGAAGACTCGACGATCGACGCCAGCCGCTGATGCGCCTCCTCCGCCCGTTTTTGATCGGTCATATCTTCATGCGCGACGACAACGCGGACCGAGCCCTCCTCTTCCCCCTCGAAGCGGGTGACCCGAACGATGAACCAGCGCTGCGCGGTGGGACTGTGGCAGGGATACTCCAGGGTAAACTCGTCTTGCTCTTTCGAAATCACCTGTTTGATGCCGGCGGCCAACGCGTGCGCCGCCTCCGCCCCTTCTCCGACCGCCGTTTCGCAGAGACGGAGATAGTTCCACCCCACCCCCTCGGCCGCCATCATCAGATAATTCGCTGTCGCGAATCGACGCCACGGCGCATTCACCGCAATCATCCCCCCCTGTTCATCCAGAATGGCGATATGGGCCGACAAGGCGTCAAAAGCCGATTGGAAAAGCCGCTGGGACTCCCGCAGCGTCAGCTCCAGACGGCCTTCCAGGTTTTTAATCTCCGTGAGGAGTCTCGTCTTCTCTTTGCTTTCCATCGCGAATCTCTCCTCTTTGATCGATTCTCCCCATGTTATCACCCTCTTGAGGTCCGCACAAGAACCTGATCGATCCTGCATGCGGTTGAGTCGGTCGCCAAAAATCACAGGAATCAATCGATCCGTGCTCTTTTCGGAAAGGGGGGCACTGAAGGGAGGTCTTTGCCGCACAATCAGGGAATTCCTGAAAAGAAACGAGAGGAAAAAGCTCAGTCAATTATTTTATTATTAGGATAAACAACAGAGGAGAATGAAAGCGAAGCCGCCGGGACAGCCGGCGGCTTCGTCCGGGGATCTTCAACATCGGACCCGGCAACAGATCGGATCCATCGACAAGGGGACTACGCCGCCGCATCGTGCGGGCGGATGCCGGTTTCGATGAGGGTCTTCATTCGGGCCAGATCGGCATCCATTTCACTCTTCGGATCGGCGCCGAACAGCGAGGCGACGACATGACCGATGGCGCCGGCCGGGGGATTATACGACATTCGAATCTCGACCCGGGTGGTCCCGTCGGGGTTTGGATCAAACCGGACGATCCCGGCATGCTCCACCGTCGCGCCGGGAACGGTCTTCCAAGCGATGGTTTTGTTGGGAATCCGTTCGGTAATCTCCGCATCCCACTCCACCGGAACCCCCGCCGGACCCGACACGATCCAATGGGATCGGTTTTCTCCCTGCATTTGAACGTCACGTACATTCGACATGAACTTGGGGAAGTTTTGAAAATTGTTCCAGAACTCGAAGACCTTCTCGACGGGGGCGGCGATATTGATCGTTTTCTGGATATCGACCGCGCGATGTCCCGCCCCGACGCCGACAATCCGCTTCATCGGCATATTCGTGACGCTTCGCGCAAGGGCCCCCAAGCCGATCGTGCCGACGATCGTCCTGATGAATCCATCCCGCCTCCAACCATAGAGGGTCAGCAGGGTTCCTGTAATGCCCATCAGCGTCCTCGCCGTCGGCGACCAATGCTCCTGCATCAACTCGAACTGCGGCGGCTTGCGCGGCGTCCCTCCCTGCAGACTCGGGACATTATCGGGGGTTTGGTGGACCTCCAGCTGATTCTCCACTTCTTTGACCCCTCGGACGGAGGAGACCGCGGAGAGAACGTGATCGGCTTCTTCGGCCAGGATCGGTCCGCTGAGGGTCACTTCCCCGTCGTTGACCCGGACCTCGATCGCTCCCGGATGGGAGCTGACCATCCCGAGCTTCGCCCGGACCCGCGCCTCGAGCAGCTCGTCGCCCACCTCCTCGCCCGCCTCCTCCACACGCGACCGAAGCTCCGAGACCGTTCCGATCAGCCGGTGCTGGACATCCCGGGCCGTCGTTTCAACGGCCTCTCCCGTTTTGTTCAATGCTCTCACCGCTTTATCGCGGATCATGGCGCGGCGCCGGTTCCCCATCTCGGGATCATACAAATAAGCCAACGCGGCACCCAGGCCGACGCCGCCGATCATCGATAATCCTTTGTTCATTTTCCACCTCCTTCAATCACAACCGCTTCAGTAAAGAACGCTTCTTCGACTCAGAAACCGTGTCGGTTCTCTTGAAATAGGAATTTAGCGCTGTGTTCCGGAAATGACGTACGACTTTCTATGCCGCCTTGGCCTGCCCGGCGGCGTCCAGATGTCGAACAAACCAATCCGATGCCATCCGCGCCACCTGCTCCAACGCGCCGGGCTCCTCGAAAAGGTGTGTCGCGCCGGGAATGATTTTCAGCTCCGCAGGGGCCCGCATCCGCGCCATCGCCCCTTCGTTGAGCTCCATCACCTGACGATCTTCTCCACCCACGATCAGCAAGGTCGGCGCCCGGACCTCTGAAAGCGCCGGCCCGGCGAGGTCGGGACGGCCGCCGCGGGAGACGATCGCGCCGACCCGGTCGGGCCGTCGGGCGGCGGCGATCAACGCCGCCGCGGCCCCGGTGCTGGAGCCGAAATAGCCGACCCGAAAGAAACCGGTCTCGGGCTGTCGGGCGACCCAATCGGTCGCCTCGACGAGCCGCTCCGCAAGGAGGCCGATGTTGAATCGTAGCGCCGCCGTCACCCGATCGATCGACTCCTCCTTGGCGGTGAGCAGGTCGAGCAAGAAGGTCGCGAGGCCCGCGCGATGGAGCACGTCGGCGACGAACCGGTTTCGGGGGCTGAAGCGGCTGCTGCCGCTTCCGTGCGCGAAGAGAACGATCCCCCGAGCCCCCGCCGGGATTCGGAGATCTCCCTGAAGCCGGATGCGTCCGGCAGTGACAGTCACGGAACGGGGGTTATCCCAATTCGGCCTTCTTGCCGGCGAATTCGATCCCGTTGCCGGCGCCTCTCTTCCCTCTACTTCCGCCGTCTTCTCCCGCGCCCGCTCCAACCATTCCAAGACCTCTTCATCCAAAGTCTGCTCGAAGTTCTGGTACCAGAGGCCGACGGCGCCGAAAGAAGGGGGGCTTCGAGGCAGACGAGCGCGTCGACTTCCTCCGAGAGCGACCGGGCAGTATCGGATGCACAGACCGGGACGGCAAAGATGATTCGCCGCGGTTCCTCCTTCCGGATCGCCCGGATCGCCGCCTTTGCCGTCACCCCGGTCGCCAGGCCGTCATCCACCAGAATGACGGTCCGCCCCCGAAGCGCTGGAGGGGGACGGTCTCCTCGAAAGCGGCGCAGACGGCGCGCCAGCTCCCGCTCCTCTTCGGCGGCAATCGCTTCGATCTCCGCCTCACGAATGCCGAGCATGTCGATCGCCTCTTCGTTGAGAACCCGCACCCCGCCCGGCGCGATCGCGCCGATCCCCAGCTCCGGCTGGCCGGGCGCGCCGAGCTTGCGCGCGATCATGACGTCGAGCGGGACATTCAGGGCGCGCGCCACTTCGTATCCGACAGGGACCCCTCCCCGCGGAAGCGCCAGAACAATCGGATTTTCATTTCGGAATTCTTGAAGAGACTCGGCCAGTCGGCGGCCGGCGGCCGCTCTGTCTTTGAACACCATTCTCCACCCTTGCTTCTCTAAGGCGTCGCGGCACGGCCGCGCCTGCGCAACGTCAGGCCCCCCTTTCCTACCCAGGATAGGACTTTATCTTCGAGCAGATCAATCCTCCAAAATGTCTAGACCGGGTAACCTAAAAGGACTACGATCTCTTCAACCGAGAGAAAAACCGATGTTTTCATCTCGTCTTCCGGTGTAGCGTATTGCAATACGCCCCTACCCTTCACGTAATGCCTTATGTTACAATAGCGTGTTTTATTTCCGAGGAGCAAAAATGCCGCAGAAAATCCTAGTGGTGGATGATGAAGCCGATTTGAGCAAACTGGTGGCGCATCATCTGCAGAAAGAAGGATTCGAGCCGCTGTGTGTCGCGAACGGCGCCGAGGCGCTGAAGATCATCGCCAAACAGCCGGTGGCGCTGGTGATCCTCGATGTGATGATGCCGGGAGAAGACGGCCTGCAAGTCTGCAGAAAGCTTCGCGCCAAGGAGGAGACCGCCTCGATCCCGATTCTCTTCCTCACCGCCAAAGATGAGGAGAGCGACAAGATCGTGGGGCTGGAGCTCGGAGCCGACGATTATGTCACCAAGCCCTTTTCCCCCAAAGAGCTGATGGCGCGGGTGAAAGCGCTGCTCCGGAGAACCGAGCGCAAGGAGAGCGCCTCAAGCTACGCGTATCGGGAGCTGGTGTTGGATGTCACCCGCCACGAGGTGAGGCTCTCGGAAAAGAAGATTCCCCTCACGGCGAAGGAATTCTCCCTGCTCGAGCATCTTCTCAAGAGCAGAGGGATCGTCCTCACGCGCGATCATCTGCTCAACACCGTCTGGGGGTATGACTATTTCGGGACCACCCGCACGGTCGATGTGCACATCCGCAGGCTGCGGGAGAAGATCCCGCTGCTCGAAGAGGCCATTGAGACCGTCCCCTCTCTAGGGTATAAACTCACCGATGAAGAGTAACACACCCGTCCAGAAAGATTCCCGAGCACTCCGATTCGGCATTATCTCGCGCCCGCTCCCGATTCAATGGAAGTGGATCGCGGCCATTCTCTTTCCCACCATTCTTGTCCTCCTTCTCATCGGCGGCCTGATTTTTCAAACGGCTCAAATACGGCACTTTCTCTTCATCGCCTTCGGAATTGCGCTCTTCGGGACGGTCTTCCTGAGCTATCTTCTCTCAAAGCGCCTCGTGGTTCCCCTTTTACAAATGACCGAAGCCGCCCAGAAGATCGCCCGCGGGAATTTTCGCCATCGCGTCCGGATCCGATCAGGCGACGAAATGGAAGCACTCGCCGACGCGCTGAACCGGATGGCGGAGGACCTCCAAAGGCAAATTCAAGATCTCTCCGATGACCGCGCCAAAACCCTTGCCATCCTCTCCGGCATGGCGGAGGGGGTTCTCGTTTTGGACGATAAAGGACGGATCGTGCTGACCAACACCTCCTTCGAGAGAATGTTTGGTCTCTCAGGCGATCCGTGGATCGGCCGGTATCACTATGAACGCCTGCGCCATCATCCCCTCAACGCTCTCATCAAGGAAGTCATCCAGACCGGCAAACCCCTCTCGCAGGAAGTCCGGCTCGAAACGGCTCACCGACCGCATCTACAGGTTCAAGCCTCCGTGACGGAGCAGACGCCCCGGTCGGTCGTTCTCGTCTTTCACGATATCACCGAGATCAAACGCCTGGAGCGGATGCGGAAGGATTTTGTCGCCAACGTCTCGCACGAGCTGCGCACCCCGCTGGCGGCGATCAAAGGTTATCTGGAAACCCTGGCCGACGGCGGGTTGGAAAATCGGGAGGAAGCGAAAGAATTCCTCGCCATCCTCCAGAAGAATACCGACCGGATGGCCAACATCGTCCGCGATCTGCTCCAGCTCTCCCGGATCGAATCGGGACTCGATCCGATCCGGCCGGCCCGGATCGATCTTCGCGAGGCGGTCGATAAAAATCTTTTGCTGCTCAAGCCGCTTGCGGAGAAGAAAGGGCAGACGCTCACCGTCTCTATCGAACCGGGGCTCTCGCTTTCGGCCGATCCCGAAAAATTAAACCAGGTCTTCATCAACCTGTTGGACAATGCGATCAAATATACGCCGGAGAAGGGAACGATTGCCGTGACCGCTTCCGGGACCGGCGAGGGGGTCGCGATTGAGATCCGGGACAGCGGGATCGGCATCCCGCGGGAAGATCTCGGCCGGATCTTCGAGCGCTTCTATCGGGTCGATCGGACCCGCTCGCGGGAGCTCGGCGGGACCGGTCTGGGATTGTCGATCGTGAAACATATTATAGAAGCGCACGGCGGGAAAATCACGGTCGAAAGTGAAATCGGAAAGGGGTCGCGGTTCATCTTGTTCCTCCCGAATCAGACCCCGGCCGGCGCGGTCGGGGCCAGTCTCTAACGGCCTCGACGATTGTCATTTCCGGGCGGCTGTGGTATATAAGCCCTGTCAGCCTTCTTGAGAGCAAACATGCGCCGCCAAGGAAAACATCTCATTCTTTTAACAACCCTCCTCCTGATCATCTTCTCGATCGGGACAATCTACGATCCTTGCGCTGAAGAGTGGCGGCTGGAAAGCGTCTCGCATTCCGACCCCCTCTCCCTCTCGGGAGATTCTGCGGCATCCCGTTCCTCCGATGTGGAGACGGCCGACTGCCACTGTCTTTGTCACTTTTCCTTCCAGCCGGAAAATGACGCCGGCGTGGGAGGCGCTCCGCTACACCAGCCTTTTGTTTCCACGCCGACGGAATTCCTCAAAACACCGCCGATCGACGGCATCCTCCGCCCTCCCATCTCCCTTCTTTAGAATCCATTCGGATAGAAATAATCGCTTCTTTTCATTTTTTTACCCTATAAGGGCATATTGCAATACGCCCCTATAAACGCCCCGACGCATGTCCAATGCAACGATTTCTCTTTGCGATGCTCCTGCGCCGGGCCGACGATTTGCGGAGAAATTTCATGAACCGAAAGACGGCCCTCTTTTGGGGGATGCTGGTGTTCGGACTGATCGGATGCGCCGCTTCCCCCCCGGATCGGACCTTTCCGGCGCCTCGTCCCCTTGGAAGCGACCTTCCCACATTCCGCTCCCACACCGAGTCGACGACGGGACCGGAACCATCGGCCTTTGAGGATGAGGAACCGGCCGATACGTTGACCCTGCGGCAGGCCCTCGCGCTGGCCTTGATGAAAAATCCGGAGCTGTCGGCCTTCTCCTCGGAGATCCGCGCGCGGGAGGCGGCCGCCCTTCAGGCGAGGCGGCTCCCCAATCCACATCTCGGGGCCGATATGGAAGATATCGGCGTTGGGACCGAAACGACCCTCCGGCTCAGCCAGCTGATTGAAACGGGTGGAAAACGCGCTGCAAGAATCGAGGTGGCCTCCCTGAATCGCGACCTGGCGGGGTGGGATTATGAAACCAAACGGATCGATGTTTTGACGCGGGTGTCCCAGACCTTTATCGAAGTGTTGAGCGCCCAGCAAAACATCACCCTCGCCGAAGAGCGCGGGCGCCTCGCGGAAGAGGTGGCGCGGGTGGTTTCGGAAAGGGTGCGCGCGGGGAAGGTCTCCCCGATTGAAGAGACCCGGGCGAATGTCGGGCTTTCTTCCGCCAAAATCGAGCTGGAGCGGGCCGGACAAAGTCTGGATCTCTCACGTAAGCGCCTGGCCGCCGCCTGGGGAAGCACGACCCCTCAATTTGAAAAGGTGGCGGGAAACCTCGGTTCTCTCCCTGCGATTCCTCCGGTGGAGCAACTGGCTCAACGCCTCTCCCAAAATCCGGACCTCGCCCGTTGGGCGACGGAAATCTCTCAGCGTCAGGCGGTCATCGATCTGGAAAATCCCGAACGCTTCCGGACATGACCCTCAGCGGCGGCATTCGGCGATTCGACGAAATAGAGGAGACCGCGTTTGTCGTCGGTGTAACGATCCCGCTGCCGATCTTCGATCGAAATCAAGGCGCCATTCAGGAAGCGCAACATCGACTGCAGCGGGCGAAACAGGAGCGCCGGGCCGCCGAAGTCCGTGTCGCCACCGCATTGAGCGAAGCCTACGGGGCCCTCTCTCGTGCGCACAGCGAGGCGCAGGCCCTTCAGGATCATCTGCTTCCCGGCGCAGAGAGCGCCTTCGAGGCGGTGAACGAAGGATATCGGCTTGGCAAGTTCGGCCTGCTGGATGTCCTCGATGCGCAGCGGACCTTCTTCAGCGCCCGCGCGCAACATCTGCGCGCGCTGGCCGACTATCACCAGGCGGTGGCCGAAGTCGAACGGTTGATCGGGGAGCCGCTGGATAGCGTCGAAAACAGACCCCTTCAAAAAGAGACCGGTCAAAACAGCGGAGTCATCAAATGAAAGTGAAAAATATCATCGCCGTCGGCATCATTCTCCTGGTGGGAATCGTCCTGGCGTTGACGATCGTGCGAACGGAGAAAAAGTCACAGGGGAGCGAATCCCATGAAGAGGAAAAGGGGGATGCCGACGCGGTGGTGAAAGGGCCTCACGGAGGGAGGCTTTTGTCGGACGGCGATTTTCAGATCGAGCTGACCCTTTATGAGCGGGGGGTGCCGCCGCAATTTCGGGCCTATGCCTACGAAAAGGGAAAGCAGATCGATCCGAGCGAAGTCCATCTGACGGCGGCGCTGCACCGGCTCGGGGGACAAGTGGAAGAGATCGGCTTTCAAAAAGAGGGGGACTTCCTCCGCGGCGATAAAACCATCGAAGAGCCGCACTCGTTCGATGTGAAGGTCGCCGCGGGGTATCACGGCCGGACCCATCGCTGGGAATATTCCCAGGTCGAAGGGCGGGTGGAGATGTCCCCGGAGACCGCGAAGGCGGCGGGAATCGAAATCGGGACCGCCGGCCCGGTCCGGATGAAGACGATTCTCGAACTTCCCGGTGAGATCGGGCTCAACCAAAACAAGGTGGCTCATGTTGTCCCACGGCTATCCGGGGTTGTCACGGAGGTCCGTAAAAACCTGGGAGAGAACGTCAAGAAGGGGGAGGTCATCGCAACACTCGACAGCCGGGAATTGGCGGAGGCAAAAACGGAGTACATCGAATCGGTGCACCGTTTAGAATTTGCGCAGGCCGCTTTTGTTCGGGAGGAAAGTCTCTGGAAAAAGAAGATCTCCCCCGAACAGGATTATCTCGCCAGCCGTCACGCGCTGGAAGAGGCCGAAATTGCCAGGCAATCCTCGGAGCAGAAACTGTTGGCCTTGGGACTTTCGCATGCAGACCTCATGTCATTGGCGATTGAGCCGGAAGGGGCGGTGGTGGAGCGGGAGGTCCGGGCCCCCTTTGTTTCGAAAGCGCTGACACGCTATGAAGTCAAATCGCCGCTCGACGGGATGATCATCGAAAAACGGATTTCAACCGGTGAGGCCGTGAAAGGGGACGCCGAGCTCTTCGTCATCGCCGATCTCTCGATCGTTTGGGGAGAGATGACGATCTATCCGAAGGATCTGCGCGCCGTCCGGATGGGACAAAAAGTGACAGTGCGATCGAAGGAGCTTGAATTGGAAACGACAGGAAAGGTCTCCTTCATCGGATCCCTCGTCGGGGAGCAGACACGGACCGCTTCGGCCCATGTCGACATCCCGAACCCAAACGAACTCTGGCGGCCGGGCCTCTTCGTAACGGTCGAGCTGGTTCAAGAAGAGGCGCCGGTTCCGTTGGCCGTTTCGGCCGATGCGATTCAGACCTTCCGGGATGGACCGGTCGTTTTCGTCCAATACGGCAACCAGTTTGAAGTGCGGCCGCTGGAATTAGGTCGAAGCGACGGGAATTGGGTGGAAGTGATCTCGGGCCTCTCTCCGGGAGAGAAATATGCCTCGAAGAACAGCTTCGTCCTGAAGGCCGAGCTCGGTAAGGCGGGGGCGACCCACGATCATTAAGGAGATGGAACATGCTTGAAGGGATCTTAAAATTCGCCATCCGCCGCCGCTGGCCTGATGCTGACCGCCGCGCTGGCCCTCGCCGCGCTCGGCGTCTAGCATTACCAGCACCTGCCGATCGACGCCGTGCCCGACATCACCAACGTCCAGGTGCAGATCAACACCGAGGCGCCCGGCTACTCGCCGCTCGAAGCCGAGCAGCGCGTCACCTTCCCGGTCGAGACCGCCATGGCCGGCCTGCCGCGGCTCGACGACACGCGCTCGCTGTCGCGCTACGGCCTGTCGCAGGTGACGGTGGTGTTCGAGGACGGCACCGACATCTACTTCGCCCGCCAGCTCGTCAACGAGCGCCTGCAGGCGGCCAAGCGCCAGCCTGCCGGCCGGCCTCGAACCGCAGATGGGGCCGATCGCCACCGGCCTTGGCGAGATCTTCATGTACACCGTGGATGCGGAGCACGGCGCGAGCAACCCCGACGGCAGCCCCTATACGCCCATGGACCTGCGCGCGGTGCAGGACTGGATCCTCCGCCCGCAGTTGCGCAACGTCCCGGGCGTGACCGAGGTCAACACCATCGGCGGCTACGCCAAGCAGTTCCAGGTCACGCCCCAGCCGGCGCGGCTGCTGGCCTACGGCCTCGCCTTCCACGACGTTCTGGCGGCGCTCGGGCGGGCAACAACGCCAACGTCGGCGCCGGCTACATCGAGCGCAACGGCGAGCAGTACCTGATCCGCGCGCCCGGGCAGGTGGCGCAGCCTGGACGAGATCGGGCGCATCGTCGTGGCGCAGCGCGGCGGCGTGCCGGTGCGCGTCAGCGACGTGGCCGAGGTGCGCCTCGGCTAGGAGCTGCGCACCGGCGCCGCCACGCAGAACGGCCGCGAGGTGGTGCTCGGCACCGTGTTCATGCTGATGGGCGAGAACAGCCGCGCGGTGTCGCGCGCGGTCGCCGCCCGGCTGGACGAGATCAACCGGACGCTGCCGCCCGGCGTCGTCGCGAAGACGGTCTACGACCGCACCACGCTGGTGGAGCAAGCGATCGCCACGGTCCAGAAGAACCTGGTCGAGGGCGCGCTGCTGGTGGTCGCGGTGCTGTTCCTGTTGCTCGGCAACGTCCGCGCGGCGCTGATCACCGCGCTGGTGATTCCGCTGTCGATGCTGATGACCTTCACCGGCATGGTGCAGAACCGCGTCAGCGCCAACCTGATGAGCCTGGGCGCGCTCGACTTCGGCCTGATCGTCGACGGCGCCGTGATCATCGTCGAGAACTGCCTGCGCCGGCTGGCTGAGCGCAGCATCGCGCCGGCCGGCTTCTCACCCGCGCCGAGCGGTTCGACGTGGTGTTCGACGCCACGAACGAGGTGATCCGGCGGCGTCGCTGTTCGGCGTGCTGATCATCATCGTCGTGTACCTGCCGATCTTCGCGCTCACCGGCGTCGAAGGCAAGATGTTCCACCCGATGGCCTTCACCGTGGTCGCTGCGCTGATCGGCGCGCTGGTGCTGTCGCTCACCTTCGTGCCGGCGGCGGTGGCGCTCCTTCTGCCCGGGCCGGTCGCCGAGAACGAGAACATGCGCGTCCGCTGGGCCAAGCGCTGTATGCGCCCTTGCTGAATCGCGCCCTCGCCAGCCGGGTTCGCGGTGGTCGTCTCGGCCGCGGTGCTCGTGGTCTTGCGCGGGCTGCTCGCCGCCCGCATGGGCACCGAGTTCATCCCGAGCCTCGACGAGGGCGACATCGCGCTGCACGCGCTGCGCATTCCCGGCACCAGCCTCACCCAGGCGGTGGACATGCAGAACCAGCTCGAAGCCACGCTCAAGGCCTTGCCGGAAGTGGAGACGCGTGTTCGCCAAGATCGGCACCGCCGAGGTCGCCACCGACCCGATGCCGCCGAACGTCGCCGACACCTTCGTGATGCTCAAGCCGCGAGCGGAATGGCCCGACCCCAAGCCCAAGGCCGACCTGGTGCGCGATCTGGAGCGCTCGCGGTCCGGCGTGCCCGGCAACAACTACGAGTTCACGCAGCCGATCCAGATGCGCTTCAACGAGCTGATCTCCGGCGTGCGCAGCGACGTGGCGGTGAAGGTCTTCGGCGACGACATGGACGTTCTTAACGAGACCGGCGAAAAGATCGCGGAGGTGCTGGAGAAGGTTCCCGGCGCGGCCGACGTGAAGGTCGAGCAGACCACCGGCCTGCCCATGCTGACGCTCCACATCGACCGGAATGAGATCGCCCGCTACGGCCTCAACGTCGCCGACGTGCAGGAAGCGCTCGACATCGCCGTCGGCGGCAAAAGCGCGGGCCGGATTTTGAGGGCGACCGGCGCTTCGACATCCTCGTGCGCCTGCCCGAGGAGATTCGCGGCGACCTTCAAGCGATCAAGCGCATCCCGATTCCCCTGCCCGCCGGCCGAACCAAACTCCGGGCCGTCGAGCCGAGTCGCGGCCCCATTTTCGTCCCGCTCGGCGATGTCGCCGCATTCGACATCGCGCCCGGCCCCAACCAGATCAGCCGCGAGAACGGCAAGCGGCGGGTCGTGGTGACCGCCAACGTGCGCGGGCGCGACATCGGTTCCTTCGTCGCCGAGGCGGAGACGGATCCTCAAAGAGCGGGTCAAGATGCCCGCGGGCTACTGGACCACCTGGGGCGGACACTTCGAGCAGTTGCAGTCGGCCGCCAAACGGCTGCAGATCGTCGTGCCGGTCGCGCTGCTGCTGGTTTTCCTCCTTCTGTTCGTCACCTTCGGCAATCTCAAGGACGGGCTGCTGGTCTTCACCGGCGTCCCCTTCGCGCTGACCGGCGGCATCCTGGCGCTGTGGTTGCGCGACATCCCGCTGTCGATCTCGGCGGGCGTCGGCTTCATCGCCCTGTCGGGCGTGGCCGTGCTCAACGGCCTGGTGATGATCTCGTTCATCCGCAAGCTGCGCCGAGGGCGGAAGCGTTCGATGAAGCGATCCTCGAGGGCGCGATGACGCGCCTGCGTCCGGTGCTGATGACCGCGCTGGTCGCCTCGCTCGGCTTCGTTCCGATGGCGATCGCGATCGGGACCGGCGCCGAAGTGCAGCGTCCGCTGGCCACCGTGGTCATCGGCGGCATCCTGTCCTCCACCGCGCTGACGCTGCTGGTGCTGCCGGTGCTTTATCGGATCTTTCATGCAAAGGAAACGGCGGAAGAGACCTCAGATAAAACGAAGGGGACTGGCGGGACCGAAGTGCCCGAGCGATTGTAATGTGCTTCGGTTTGGATGAGATCAACCCAAACATGGTATCATTAGGTCGATATTGAGAAAACCGAGACGATCCGATGTTTGACGAATCCAAAAATCCGCCGCCGCGCAACCGGCTCGACCGGTTCATCCGGCAGTTTCGATACCCGGCCTATCTCATCGCGCTGATTGTTCTCTACAGTGTCGTCTCAACGGCCATCGGCTTGGCGCTCACCCCTGCCCTCTGGTTTCTCAGCCATTGGGTTCCCTGGACCACATCCTTTCCCGGCTGGCTCCGTTGGCCACTTCTCGGCACCGGTTTGGGACTCTCCTTTTTCCTCTCCGGTTTTTCCCTTTTGATTGTCATCCCGATTTACAATTGGTTTCTGCCGACACGGATCAGGCCGTTTAAGGGGACCTACTTCACCCTGGCGGCCCTTCCCTGGTTCATCCACAACGGCCTCTTCTACCTGGTACGATACACCTTTCTTCAATATGTCACCCTCACCCCTCCCGGCCTCTGGTTCCTGAGGGCGATGGGGATGAAGATCGGCGAGCGCGCATTTATCAATACCTACCTGATTTCCGATCCCTGTATGCTGACCATTGGGGATGATGTCGTCCTGGGGGGGAGCGTTCGGATCTTCGCCCACTACGGCGGCGGGGGAAAGCTGGTGATCGCGCCGACCTTCGTCGGGAACAAAGCAACGATCGGCTTAAACGCCACGGTCATGGGGGACGTTTGGGTCGGCGCCGGCGCGACGATTCTCCCCCATTCGGTGCTGCTGCCCGGCTCTCGGGTTGGAGACGGAGAGACCTGGGGAGGGGTCCCGGCTCGGCGCATCTCCCGCGAAGAGATGGATCGGATTAAACAGGAGATCCAGGGGATTTCGGCAGACGACATCACCCCCAAATCTCAGCGGGTTCATTAGTTTCTTCATTCTCGCTCCGCACTGACCTTCCGACAAATTTACATCCATTTAACACCTTTTTGATTCTGCTATTACCTTAAGAAGCGAAGATGGCGATGCCGTCCCATTAGGACGGGAAGCCCTTCAGCAAATCTTTCTCTTCCCTCGACGCCTGTCATACCGGCCAGACCGGTTGCATCGAAGGAAGAGAAGTCTTGCTGGGCAAGAGAGAGGATCACGACGCCTCATCGTCGCGGGCGGGCAGACCCTTACCCAGAACTTGTTAACAGATTTTTTACATCACTTTTATTCCCCTGCAACAACGTCCTGTTTTAATTAATCGGGTAGACTAAAACAGTTGATCTTTACAGTTGATGAGGAGAAAAGAGCATGACCGACCGATTTCAGCCGTCCGATCTCTGCGGAATCGTTCTTGCCGCCGGCGAGGGAAAACGCCTTCAGCCGCTGGTCCGCCGATGGCGGGGAGATGACCTCCCCAAACAGTACGTTCAATTTACGGAGAGCCGCTCCCTGTTGCAGCAAACGATCGACCGCGCCCGGCGGCTGATCCCTTCCGACCGTCTTTTTACCATTGTGGATCGGAAGCACTTGGGGTACGCCGAAGTCTGGCGCCAGATCGAAAACCGCCCCCGCGGCACCGTCATCCTCCAACCCGAAAACAAAGAGACCGGACCGGGGGTTCTCTTGCCGCTGATGCGGGTCTATAAATACCACCCGAATTCCACCGTCGTCATCTTTCCGTCGGACCATTTTATCCGCCAGGAAAATCTCTTCATCGATCATGTCGATCTGGCCTGCCGTCTCGTCGCGGAAGACCCCTCTCGCCTGATCCTGCTCGGAATGCAGCCGACCGGCCCCGATCCCGAATATGGTTACATCTTGCCGGGAGGGGAGATCGGCCATCTGAGCCCGTCGGGGGTGCTGGAGGCGATTCGTTTTATCGAAAAACCGGAGCCGCGGGCCGCATCGGAACTGGTTCGGCGGGGCGGACTTTGGAACACCATGGTCATGGTGGTCAAGACGAAACGGCTTTTGGCGTTGGCGAGAGCGGTCGCCCCCGAGCTTCTCGGTTCTTTCGATACGCTTTTAGACGCCATCGGGACACCCGGAGAGGTAGAAGCCGCCCAAGCGATTTATCGAAATATTCCATCCATCAATTTTTCGAAGGACCTTCTGGAGCGGTTTCCGCTCCATGACCCCTCCTCCCTCGCCGTCCTCCCGGTTCGGGGGGTCTACTGGAGCGATTGGGGATCGGTCCACCGGGTGGTGAGCGATCTCCGAAAAATGGGCCAGATCAGCCCGCTGCTGTCGATGGAAGCGGACGAATCGTTGCTGGTCGGTCAGAGTCGGTAATCTCCCGGGACGACCAAACCCGGTTGGATCAAACCTCCCGTTGCAATCTTCATTTGACGAATCGGGCAGGTTGCAAGTACAATCGAACCGGGAGGTTTTGTTCTCGGCATGATAGATCTGCTCAACGCGGTCATTCTCGGCGTCGTGGAGGGGGTGACCGAATTTCTACCGGTCTCTTCGACCGGTCATCTGATCATCGCCGGACACCTCCTCGGCTTCGTGGGAGACAAAGCCTCGACATTTGAAGTCTTCATCCAACTCGGCGCGATCCTCGCCGTCGTCGTCCTCTACAAAGAGCGCTTCTTCCACCTCTTCGATTTCTCACGGACCCGCGGCTTCGCCGGATTCAACGGGATGGTCCTTCTGGGGCTGACGACCGTTCCGGCGTTGCTCTTCGGCTTCCTCGCCCACGGCTTTATCAAAGAACATCTCTTCAACACCACCACGGTGGCGATCGGGCTGGGAATCGGCGGCGTTGCGATTCTCCTCGCGGAGCGCTTTCTCCCGAAGGCGGATAAACACGGTCTCGATTTTCTTCGGCCCAAAGATGCGCTGCTGATCGGCCTCTTCCAGTGCCTCTCCCTCTGGCCCGGCGTCTCCCGCGCCGGCGCGACGATCCTGGGAGGAATGATCATCGGGACCGAACGAAAAACGGCGGCCGAATATTCCTTCCTCGCCGCCGTTCCGGTGATGTTCGCCGCCACCGGCTACGACCTTCTCAAAAGCCGCTCGTTCCTTGAGGCCGCCGATATTCCCTTTTTTGCCCTGGGATTCGTCGTCTCCTTCGTCGCCGCTTGGCTCGCCGTAAAAACCTTTATTCAGCTCCTCTCCCGTTACACCCTGAGCCCCTTCGGGTGGTATCGCATTGCGGCGGCGATTTTGTTATTGCTGATTTTGGGGTGAAGATCGGAAAAGAGATCAGATCCCTTCCCTTGATAGACCGTCCAGTGTCTCGGCTTGATGAAGACCACCTCACCCGACTTTAAGCCCAGCTCCCGATAGCGCTCTTTACTCAGTTCCGCCTCGATCATCTGGCCGGTATCCTGTCGCTTTAATTGTAGACGGACCACCGGACCGACCGATTGAATATGTTCGATCTTCGCCGCGATGGCCGGCTGGCCGTTTTTGTGGCGCTCGATCTCGATGTCGTGCGGGCGGACATAAGCGACCGCCGGGGTCTCTTGGGCCGCGGCGTGCTCCGGGGCGTCGATTTCCAGCGGACCGATCTTCACCCGTCCCTCCCCCACGCGGCCGTGGAACAGGTTCACGTCGCCGAGGAACTGCAGACGAAGGGGGTCGCCGGGTGGTCGTAGACCTCCTCCGGCGTGCCCACCTGCTCGATCCGGCCTTGGTTCATCACCACCACCCGGTCGGCCACCTCCAGCGCCTCCTCCTGGTCGTGGGTGACGAAGATGCTGGTGATGTGCAGCTCGTCGTGCAGCCGGCGCAGCCAGCGGCGCAGCTCCTTGCGCACCTTGGCGTCGAGCGCGCCGAAGGGCTCGTCGAGCAGCAGCACCCGCGGCTCGACCGCCAGCGCGCGGGCCAGCGCCACGCGCTGGCGCTGGCCGCCGGAGAGCTGGGCCGGATAGCGGTTGGCCAGCCAGTCGAGCTGCACCAGCTTCAGCAGCGCGTGAACCTTCGCGCGGATCTCGTCGTTCGCCGGCCGCTGCTTGCGGGGGCGGACGCGCAGGCCGAAGGCGACGTTCTCGAACACGGTCATGTGCCTGAACAGCGCGTAGTGCTGGAACACGAAGCCGACCTGGCGCTCGCGCACACTCCGGTCGGTGGCGTCCTCGCCGTGGAACAGGATCTCGCCGCTGTCGGGGAACTCCAGCCCGGCGATGATGCGCAGCAGCGTCGTCTTGCCCGAGCCGGACGGGCCGAGCAGCGCGACCAGCTCGCCGGTGGCGATCGTCGAGATCGATCTCCTTCAACGCCGCGAAATCGCCGAAGTGCTTGGTCACGCGACGGATTTCGATGCTCATGAATCCGACTCCTTATTCCGCCCGGCGGTCATCGGGCCCCGGCGGCGGGTTGATGCGCTTTCCATTCCACAAATCGCTTCAGCCGCCAGCGTCACCAGCGCCAGCAGGGCCAGCAGCGAGGCCACCGCGAAGGCGGCGGCGAACTGGTATTCGTTGTAGAGAATCTCGACGTGCAGCGGCATCGTGTTGGTCAGGCCGCGGATGTGGCCCGACACCACCGTCACCGCGCCGAACTCGCCCATCGCGCGCGCGTTGCACAGGATCACGCCGTACAGCAGGCCCCACTTGATGTTGGGCAGGGTCACCCGCCAGAAGGTCTGCCAGCCGCTCGCGCCCAGCACCAGCGCCGCCTCCTCCTCCTCGCTGCCCTGCGCCTGCATCAGCGGGATCAGCTCGCGCGCGACGAACGGGAAGGTGACGAAGACGGTGGCCAGCACGATGCCGGGCACGGCGAAGATGATCTTGACGTCGTGGTCGTGGAGCCACGGCCCGAACCAGCCCTGCGCGCCGAACAGCAGCACGTAGATCAGGCCCGCGATCACCGGCGAGACCGAGAACGGCAGGTCGATCAGCGTGATCAGCAGCGTTCTTGCCGCGAAATCCGAACTTGGCGATGGCCCAGGCCGCGGCGACGCCGAACACCAGGTTCAGCGGCACGGCGATCGCCGCGGCGATCAGGGTCAGCCGGATCGCCGCCCAGGCGTCCGGCTCGTTGAGCGCGTCCAGATAGAGGCCGAAGCCCTTCTGCAGCGCCTCGGCGAAAACGACGATCAGCGGGAGCAACAGGAAGAACGCCAGAAAGGCCAGCGCCATCCCGATCAGCAGCCAGCGGACCGGCCTTCGGTTCCGTCCGCGCGCGATTTGGGGAACGCTCTCTGCCGTCTTTAATCCGCTCGGTGCAGACATCGGAATCTCTCTTCGTTCAGCGCTGCCTGGCGCCGGCGGCTCCAGGCCCTTGCAGCACGTTGATCGCCAGCAGCAGGACGAACGACACCACCAGCATCACGACCGCGATCGCGGTGGCGCCGGCGTAGTCGTACTGCTCGAGCTTGGTGATGATCAGCAGCGGCGTGATCTCCGTCACCATCGGCATGTTGCCGGCGATGAAGATCACCGAGCCGTATTCGCCCACCGCGCGCGCGAAGGCCAGCGCGAAGCCGGTCAGCAGCGCCGGCAGTAGGGTCGGGAAGATCACCCGGAGAAAGGTCTGCCAGCCGGTTGGCGCCCAACGTGGTCGCCGCTTCCTCGAACTCCGGCTGCAGGTCCTCCAGCACCGGCTGCACCGTGCGCACCACGAAGGGCAGGCCGATGAAGGTCAGCGCGACGACGATGCCCAGCGGCGTATAGGCGACCTTGATCCCGAGCGGCTCAAGGCACTGGCCGATCCAGCCGTTGCCGGCGTAGAGCGCGGTCAGCGCGATGCCGGCCACCGCCGTCGGCAGCGCGAAGGGCAGGTCGACCAGCGCGTCGACCAGCCGCTTGCCCGGGAAGGCGTAGCGCACCAGCACCCAGGCGACGAGCAGGCCGAAGACCGCATTGAGCAGCGCCGCGATCAGCGACGCCCCCAGGCTCAGCCGGTAGGAGGCGAGCACCCGCGGGGCGGTGATGATGTCCCAGAACGCGCTCCAGTCCAGCGTCGCCGTCTTGAGGAAAAGGGCCGACAGCGGGATCAGGACGATGAAGCTCAGGTACAGGAGCGTGAAGCCCAGCGCCAGGCCGAAGCCGGGCAGGACGCTGTGGCGTTTAAGAACCATGTGACTCCCTTACAGCTACCGGCCTTCGGCTGATAAATCTGGTCGAAGACGCCGCCGTCGGCGAAGTGGGTCTTCTGCGCCTTCTGCCAGCCGCCGAAGAGCTCGTCGATGGTGAACAGCGGGAGCTTCGGGAATTGCGCGGCGTATTTGGCAGCGACCGATTCCGGCCGGGGATCGGCGGTAGTAATGTTTCGGCCGGCGATGTCCTGGCCCTCGGGCGAGTACAGGTATTCGAGGTAGGCCTGCGCCACCGCGCGCGTTTCGTGTCGATCGACCACCTTGTCGACCACCGCGACCGGCGGCTCGGCCAGGATCGACCGACGGGCGCGACGATGTCGAACTTGTCCGGCCCCAGTTCCTTGAGCGCCAGGAGGGCCTCGTTCTCCCAGGCGAGCAGCACGTCGCCGATGCCCCGCTCGACGAAGGTGGTGGTCGAGCCGCGCGCGCCGGAGTCGAGCACCGGCACGTTGTTCAAGATTCGGCCGACGAATTCCTTCGCCTTGGCCTCATTCGCCGCCGTTCTTCTTCAGCGCATAGCCCCACGCCGCCAGGTAGTTCCAGCGCGCGCCGCCCGAGGTCTTCGGGTTGGGCGTGATGACGCCGACGCCGGGCTTGACCAGGTCGTCCCAGTCCTTGATGCCCTTGGGGTTGCCCTTGCGCACCAGGAACACGATGGTCGAGGTGTAAGGGGCGCTGTTGTGCGGCAGGCGCTTCTGCCAGTCTTTCGGCAGCAGATTTCCTCTCTCGGCAATGGCATCGATATCGTAGGCGAGCGCCAGCGTCACCACATCGGCCTCCAGCCCGTCGATCACCGCGCGCGCCTGCTTGCCCGAGCCGCCATGGGATTGTTTGACACTGACGTTCTGTCCGGTCTTCGCCTTCCATTGTTTGGCGAAGGCCGCGTTGAAGTCTTGATAAAGCTCCCGCGTCGGGTCGTAGGAGACGTTGAGTAGGCTCACATCCGCCGCTAAAATCGTTTGAGACAACACAATCACGGAGAGAAAGCTGAGGAAGAGGTTGATCCAAATTTTCTGTGACATGGTGATCTCCTTAAGAGTAAGGGTTCGCTGTGCGTATAGAAATTAAAATGCAATCTGCGTTCGGCCCAGAATCGCTTTTTCCTCTTCCCGGTCCGCCCCCGCTGCAGCCCCACCTTCAAATTTGGTTAATTCATAATTGACCACAAACTTGACCCCTCGATTTAAATACCAATTGAGCCCGCCGGCCCATGCCTTCGCTTCCTGCGCCGAGCTAGCGGGATTGGCAAAAACGGGGAAAGCGGCATCGTCCACCTTTAAGACACTGTAGCGAGCGACCAGCTCTAATGCACCCCATCTTCCCTGACTGGGATCAAACGGACGGAATGGAGTCACCCCTTTGAACGATTCCTTTTCTCCGGTCAGCAAATAGTACCCCGCCACCTGCCAAGCTTTGTTCTTTAGCTTCTCGGAGGTTGCGCCGAGTGTCACCTCTTGGGAAGAAAGAACATACTCTCCGAGAAGGCCAAACGGTCCCCAATAATAATAGGCCTGAGGGGAAGTGCGGCGTAAGACACCATCGGCCACAGCCGTGTTGGCGGTGGCTGCAGCGGTTCCGGTAGGCGCTGTTCGATATCGAAAGAAAGTCTGCTGCGCCGGCGTTCTGTAACTGGGAAGGGCCGGTGCGGCAGGAGTACCGTTGACGCTGCCCCGACTGGCGGCGAAACCGATGCCGAAGCCTTGAAGCGGTTCGAAGGAAACTTTTTTAAAGGGATGGATAAAGATCCGTCCGGCGATATCCTTATTCTCGTCGGCATCAACATCGGCACTTCCGCCGTCCGGAACACCGTTGAAGACGCCGACGGCATAGCTGAAAACCTCTTCATAAAGGTCCCCATGGAGTTGATAACCGATATCTCGATTCGGAACTAGGTTGGTCGGCAAGGCCCGTTCGACAAAGCGGATATCAGACGCGGACTGCAGCCGCTCCAATCCCACCGGGGGTTTGAACTTGCCGATTTGCAGCTTGGTTTCAGGCAGAAAGCGGATATTTAGGAACGCATCTTGAATGGCCGCGGTTCCCCCGCCGAAATCGGGTGTAAATCTGAAATCAAAAATTTTATAGACAGTCCCCTCCAGAATCGGTCGCACCCGACGGAGGAGGAAGGTGTTGGTGTCCGGCTTTAATATACGGGTATCGACATGAATTAAACCGCGAAGTTTCAACTGGAATTGGCCATCCGCCGACTTGAGAGAGAACCCGTCCTTTCCTGAAACCACACCGGGGGCCTCTTTCGCTTTCTCCGCCGCCCCCTCTTGCTGTAATTCAAAACGCCGCTCCAAGATTCGAACTTTTTGATCGAGATCGTCGAACTTTTCTTCGACCGTTTTCGGTGGCGCGGTGGCCTCCTCTTGTGACAAAGCAGGTTGCACCGGCAAAAGTAACTCAATCATTATGGCCACCCAAATAAACAACCGGAAATGACGCATTCCAATTTCTCCTTTTGTATCTGAGCGCCCTTCGGTTGTCCAATCGGCCGTTCAATTTTTTCATCGTGTCTGCCTCCAGAGATCTGGTCGGCCTCATTTTCCACAGAGTGCGATTAACTTGCTTTATTCGATCTACCCGGCGGATCAGGAAAGCGGACCTTCTCTTTACGTTCGATCTGGACCACTTTGGAGTCGTGAATAATGATCTCGACCGATCCGTATCGGATATTTTTGATCGCGAGCAGGATTTGGAGATCGATGTTTCCGTCTTCATCCATTAAGCTATTCCGCCGATCCATGTGATTCTCCATTTAGATATTCTATTTATTCTATAAAAATAGTAGAGTATTATCACAAAAAATTAAATGTGGAAGACGAGCGCCTCTTTTCTCCTGCTCGTCATCTTCTCCACATTATTTAATAAGTCCGAAAGGGTTGTCCCATCTAAAATCCGAGCTGTCTCGTCGCGCACTTCCTTCATGATGGGGCGGATCCCACAGGTGATTTCATCCTCACACTCATCACACTTTCGATATGCCGTCTGGCTGACACAGGGAAGGGGGGCCAGTGGTCCATCTAAAATACGGATAATTTCCCCCAAGGTGATACTGTCAGGAGGCTTCCCCAGAAGATATCCCCCCCCCTTTCCTTTCTTACTCTGCAGAATTCCTTTATTTCTTAGGCTAAGGAGAATCGACTCCAAAAATTTCTTTGGAATCCTCTCTTTTTCAGCCAGATCCGAGATAAGGACAGGACCCCGTCCATATTCCTTTGTGAGCAGGGTCAATGCCTGGAGGGCATACTTCGCTTTTTTAGATAACATATCTATCCTTATTTCCTATAGGATTTATAGACTATTATACCATCTCCTGTCAAGCGCTTTTATCCAACGATTCTCATTGCGGCGACCTCCATGAATATTCGTCTGCAAATTTTACATTGAACTATTTAATAATTTCACTCTGTAAACCAGATGCGTGGCTCAGAAAACGGATGATCAGGATATCTCAATGCGGAATCATTCAATTAACTATTGAATTCTTTAGCCTCCCGCATGTAGGATCTAACGTCCATTCAATCAAAGTTTAGAATGCAACACTCAAAAAAGAAACGAAGAGTTTGCTGAAGCGATGGACCGAGAGCCCTCTCGGTCCATCGCGCAGCATTCCTTGACTTGGATCTGGAGAGAGTCCCATCCACTCACCATCTATATCGCCGAAGAGGCATTGCGAAAGGAGACAAAAAAAGATGCGACGATTCATCGTAATTGGGTTCATCGCGTTCGGAATTCTGAGTGCATCGAACAACTTGCTTTTCGCGGAAGAGCCCAAAACACTCGAGGAACTCTTGATTGAAAAAGGAACGATTACAAAAGAGGAGGCCGCTTCCGTTCAGGAAACCAAACTTGCAAAGTGGGTTGATCGATTGACCTTTGCAGGAGATCTCCGCCTCCGGCACGACTCGACCCTCAGGGACGCTCCCGACAACGACCGGCATCGTCAACGCCTTCGCCTGCGGCTGGGAAGCACGCTCAAGATCGACCATTTTCTCGTCGGCGTTCAGCTCGCATCCGGAGACGGCAGTCAGACTTCAAACAATCAAAGCTTCGATAGTCTCTTTAGCCAAAAACCGATCTGGATCCGAATGGCTTATCTGCAATGGAAAACAACCCCGTGGCTGGCGCTGACCGGCGGGAAAATGCCAAACCCGTTCTTCCGGGTCACGGAACTGGTTTGGGACGATGACTTGGCCCCGGAAGGCTTGGCCGAGAATCTCACTTTCAAGATGACCGATACGGTTGTTCTTTTCGTCAACGCCGGGCAGTTGGTCCTCGACGAAGATTCCACCGACAATAACGACCAGTGGCTCTTCGCAGAGCAGGTGGGCGCCCAAGTCGGTCTTGGCAAGGACACCGCGGTGACCCTGGCCGGCGCATTTTACAATTTCAAAAATGCCACAGAGGGAAGTTTTGGTCAGGTGACCGTTCAAGATGGAAACACCCGGGTCCCTGTCGCCACCGGAACCCCGACCGTCCTGGTCAATAATTACCGGGTCCTCAATATCACGGCCGAGTTCGCCGTCAAGGTGGCCGACCTTCCGCTGGCCCTTCATGGAGATTACATCAAAAATCTGGCCGATACGACCACCGATCAGGATACGGGGTATCAAGCCGGTCTCCAAATCGGCAAAGCCTCTGACCCTCGGACATGGGAAGTGGCTTATTTCTACAGGATCTCCGAAACAGATGCCACTGTGGCCGATATCTCCGATTCGGACTGGGGCGCCAATGGAGGGACAAACCAAAGAGGACATGTCGCCTGGATCGGTTATAGCCCGACGAAAGCGCTCCAGCTTAAAGCCAAATACGTGGTGACCGAGGTCGAGGACGAAACCCTTCCACCGGGAGAGGATGACACCAAACGGCTTTTCTTGGACGTGGTTGTGAAGTTCTAAGCAATTTCCAGAGAAACACAAGAGCGCCCCCTCCGTTGTCGAGTTTGAGCAATGAGAGGGGGCGCTCGCATTTTGCAATCATGTAACAAAAATTTAACATCATATTAACACCGGCGAAACTTGGTTCCTTCATTAATAGGTGAGGAGAAATTTATATGAAGAAATGGATTTTCGTGGGCCTTCTGGGGATCGGAATTGCTTCTGCCCAGACGGCTTGGGCCAAATCGACCCTCATCAAGATCGACGGCTCCAGTACCGTTTTCCCGATCACCGAAGCGGTGGCCGAGGAATTTCAGGCAGCCAACCGGGGAGAAAGGGTCACCGTCGGCATCTCCGGAACCGGCGGCGGCTTTAAAAAATTCTGCAGCGGCGAAACCGACATCTCCAATGCCTCCCGGCCGATCAAAGAGAGCGAAGTCAAACAGTGCGCCGCCAATAAAATCAATTATGTCGAGCTGCCGGTCGCGTATGACGGCATTGCCATCATGGTCAACCCCAAGAACACCTGGGTTGACCATCTTACTGTGAAAGAATTAAAAAAAATATGGGAGCCGGAGGCGCAAGGCAAAATCAAGAAGTGGAACCAGATTCGGCCGAACTGGCCCGATAAGGAGATCCATCTCTTCGGCGCGGGGGCCGACTCCGGAACGTATGACTATTTCACCGAGGCGATTGTCGGAAAAGAACATTCCAGCCGGGGCGACTTCACCGCCAGCGAAGATGATAACGTTCTCGTTCAGGGAATCTCCTCCGATCAATATGCCCTCGGCTTCTTCGGGGTGGCTTACTACCGGGAGAACAAAGATCGCCTCAAACTGGTTCCAATTGACGATGAAAACGACGCCAACGGCAAGGGACCGGTTCTCCCGGAGTATGACAATGTCGTCCAGGGAACCTATCAGCCGCTCGCCCGGCCGATTTTCATCTATGTCAGCATCAAGTCGGCGAACAGGCCGGAAGTCCAGCGCTTCGTCGATTTCTATTTAAAGAATGGAACCGCCCTGACCAAGGAAGTCGGTTACATCGCCCTTCCGGATCGGGCCTATGAGCTTGGCGCCGGCCGATTCCAGAAGCGGGTCGCCGGTTCCGTATTTGAAGGAAAATCACAGGTCGGCGTCAGCATCGAAGCGCTTTTGCAAAAAGAAGGAAAGTAAAAAACGCTAAACACAAGACGTCTTCAAAAAGCGAGTGAAAGCCTCATCGAGGGGGGACTCCTCTTGAGCGCCCTCTTGTCCGTTTTCATCACCCTCGGGATCATCGGGGTTCTTCTCTTCGAGACCCTCTCTTTTTTCGGCGAGGTCTCCATCATCGATTTCCTCACCGACACGCAGTGGACCCCTCTCTTCGCCGAAAAGCACTTCGGCATCCTGCCCCTTTTTGCGGGCACTTTTTTAACAACGGCGATTGCGATGGCCGTCTCCCTTCCGATCGGCATGATCAGCGCCATTTATTTAAGCGAGTATGCCTCCGATCGGGTCCGCGACAACGATCAAGCCTTTTTTAGAAATCCTGGCGGCGGTTCCGACCGTCGTGTATGGTTATTTCGCGCTTCTCTTCGTCACGCCGTTGCTCCAAAAATTTTTCCCGGAGCTCTCCGGCTTCAACATGCCTTGAGCCCCGGAATCGTCATGGGAATTATGATTATCCCGATTATCTCGCTCGCTGACCGAGGATGCGATGCACGCCGTCCCGCTCGGGCTGCGGGAGGGCTCATACGCGCTGGGCTCCACCCGGCTTCAGGTCGCGCTTCGCGTGGTGCTCCCCGCCGCCTTCTCCGGGGTCGCCGCGTCGTACATCCTCGGCATTTCGCGCGCGGTGGGGGAGACGATGATCGTGGCGGTCGCCGCTGGACTGCAGCCGAAACTGACCCTCAACCCCTTCGATCCGATCGAGACGATCACCGCCTACATCGTCCAGGTCAGCTGGGCGACCTCCCGCACGGGACGATCGGATACCAGACCATCTTCGCCGCCGGGCTGAGCCTTTTTGTCGTGACCTTCGTTTTAAACATGATCGGCTATTCGCTCCGAAAACGCTTCCGGGAGGTCTACGAATGAACGTGCCGGAAACAGTGCAAATTGAAATCAGCGATCGAAAACAGATCGGCGCGACTCGCCGATCAAGCTTTTTCGATCCTCGGTCTCCTTGCACCGTCCATCGGCCTGCTCGTTCTCCTGGTCTTACTGATCGACGTTTTGATCGACGGTTTCCCAACGGCTCGGCTGGGATTTCCTGACCAGTTATCCGTCGCGGAAACCGGAGCAAGCCGGCATTCTCTCGGCCTGGGTTGGAACCGACCTGGCTGATGGTGGTGACGGCGCTGATTGCCTTTCCGCTCGGGATCGCCGCCGCCACCTACCTGGAGGAATACAGCCGGAAGAACTGGCTCACCGACTTCATCGAGATCAACATCGCCAATCTCGCCGGCGTGCCCTCGATCGTTTACGGTCTCCTGGCGCTGGGACTGTTTGTCTACACGTTGGGTGAATCTCGACCAGAGCATCCTGTCGGCTGCGATGACGTTGGCGCTGCTGGTTCTCCCGATCGTCATCGTCGCCACGCGCGAGTCGATCCGGGCGATCCCCGCGCTCGATTCGCGAGGGCGCCTACGCCCTCGGCGCGAGCAAGTGGCAGATGGTCCGCCATCACCTTTTGCCGGCGGCGATGCCGGGCATTCTGACCGGCGTGACCATTCTTGCCATGGCGCGCGCCATCGGGGAGACCGCCCCGCTGATCACGATCGGGGCGTTGACCTTTATCGCCTTCCTGCCGCCCCTGCCGATCTCGCCGGAGCCCCTTTCATCAACCCGCAGGGTCTTTTCGATCCCTTCACCGTGATGCCGATTCAGATTTTCAACTGGGTTTCCCGCCCCCAAAGGGGCTTCTCGAGCAATGCCGCGGCGGGGATTTTGGTTCTGTTGTTGATGACCTTTGTCATGAACGGGATGGCCGTTTATCTAAGACACCGCTATGCAAAAACAGATCAGGTGGTAATCGCGCCCATGGATGCCGCGATTCACGTTCAAAAACCCTGAATGTCTTTTACGGAAAAAAACAGGCGCTGGACTCTCTCGGGACGTCAACATGGGAGATCCCGGTTATAAAGACCGGGTCACGGCGCTGATCGGTCCTTCCGGCTGCGGCAAGAGCACCTTCCTGCGCTGCTTCAACCGCATGAACGACCTGGTCCCGGGATTCGCGAGCGGAGGGGACCGTTCTGCTACCCGGGCGAGGACATCTATTCCAGAGGCATGGACCTGATCGAGGTGCGCAGCCGGATCGGCATGGTCTTCCAGAAGCCCAACCCCTTCCCCAAGTCGATCTACGAGAACGTCGCCTACGGCCTGCGGGTCCACGGCGTTAAGGATAAGACAAGGATCGAGGACAAGGTCGAGGACAGCCTGCAGGGCGCGGCGCTGTGGGAGGAGGTGAAGGACCGCCTCCAGCAATCGGCCCTTTCAACCTCTCCGGCGGCCAGCAGCAGCGGCTCTGCATCGCGCGGGCCCTCGCCATGGAGCCCGAGGTGCTGCTGCTCGACGAGCCGACCTCGGCGCTCGACCCGATCGCCACCGGACGGATCGAGGAGCTGATTGCGCGAATTGAAAGAAAGTTATACCATCGTGATCGTCACCCACAACATGCAGCAGGCGGCGCGGGTCTCGGATAAGACCGGCTTCTTCTTGCTCGGAGAGCTGGTGGAATTTGATTCCACCTCCCGGATTTTCACCAACCCGAAAGATTCCCGGACGGAAGATTACATCACGGGAAGATTCGGATAATGTCCGCTATTCTCTTATAAGTAGTAGAAGAAAAGAAAGGAAGGTATCATGATGAGACTCCGTCATATCGGAAGGTATGTAAAACAAGTGGTGAAGATTTATCGGCTCGCGCTGAAGAACGCGCGAATCCCCTTCGAGCCAAGTTGTTTCTGACCCTGGCGCTCGGCTACCTCTTGCTCCCCTTCGATCTTATTCCCGATTTTCTGTTGGGAATCGGGCAGGTGGATGATCTCCTCATCGTCCTCTCTTTACTGATGTCGGCCTTGCGGTTGATCCCCAAAGACATTTTTGATCAATATCGCAGACAGGCCACTGAGATTGACGTCACCCCTTAAAGGAGAACCATGCACCGCCATTTTGAAGAAGAGCTCACCCGGTTAAAAGAAAAGATCCTGAAGATGGGAGCGTTGGTAGAAACACAGATCGCCGCCTCCATCAAAGCCCTTGTCGAACGGGATGGTCCGCTGGCCAAACAGACGATCCAGAACGACCATCTTGTCAACGCAATGGACGTCGAGATCGACGAAGAATGTATCCGCCTGCTCGCCCTCTACCAGCCGGCGGCCCGCGACCTTCGCTTCATCACCACCGCCATGAAGATCACGACCGACCTGGAGCGGATGAGCGATCTCGCCGAAGATATCTGCGAGCGATCGATCGAGCTGGCGGAAGAGCCGCTCCTCAAACCGTATATCGACATCCCGCGCATGGCCGACGCGGCGCAGAAGATGGTCCGCGAAGCGCTCGACGCCTTCGTCAACAAAGACGCCAAGCTCGCCCGGAAGGTCTGCTCCGAGGATCAATTCATCGATGACCTCACCCACCAGATCTTCCGAGAGCTCCTCTCCTTCATGGTCGAAGACCCCACGACCATTACCCGCGCCGTCCGGGTCAGCTTTATCGCCAAATACATCGAACGGATCGGCGACCATGCCACAAACATCGCCGAAATGGTGGTCTACCTGGTGGAAGGGAAAATCATTCGACACACGAAGGTGTAGGGGCGAACCTCGCCTGCACTGTACCACCGTGTATTCGCCCTTCTTCGATATGACCCGGAAAACGGGCGATCACAAGGATCGCCCCTACAAGTCCTCCATCATCTTGACAGGTTGTCCATCCTCCGCTACGATTGATCCCAGTTCCTTCCAAACCCACCAGCGAGGTTACGCCCGATGCGTCCTGTCTACATGATCACCGGCGGAATCACCAAATTCAAAAAAGCCAACCCCGAAAAAGATTTTCGCTACATGGTCAAAGAGGCGTTCGACTACGCCCTCGGCGATCTTCCGAAATTAAAGCTGGAAATGATTGACGGCGCTGTCGGCTCCTACTTCTCCGACCACTTCACCCGGCAACTCAAGGCCGCCAGCATGGTCCAAGACTATCTCGGTCTCTGTCCCAAGCCGTCGAAGCGGATCGAGGGGGAGGGGCCACCGGCGGCCTCTGCTTCCAGAGCGCCTGGGAGGCGGTCTCTTCGGGACGGATGAATGTCTGCCTCGCCTTCGGCTTTGAGACGATGTCGCGGGTCAACACATGGAAAGGAAATGAATTCATCGCGCTCGCCTCGGACACCAATTTTGATTTCCCCGTCGGCGGCTTCTACACCGGCTACTACGCCATGATGGTTCAGCGGCACATGCACGAGTTCGGCACGACCCCGGAACAGCTGGCGATGGTTTCGATCAAGAATCACGCCAATGCCCTCTACAATCCGTACGCCCAACGTCCCGGAAAGCTGACGGTGGCCGACGTCCGAAACTCCCAGATGGTCGCCACCCCGCTGACGATGCTCGACATCTGCACCATGTCGGACGGCGCCGCGGTCTGCGTCCTCGCCTCAGAGGAGGCGGCCCATAAACTCTCCCCGAATCCGGTCAAGATCACCGGGGTCGGCTCGGGGAGCGATTCGATGCGGATGGCCGACCGTCCGCACGGAAAGGTCTTGCTCCTGCCGCACGAAAAAGCGAGCGACTACCGGAATCTAAAATATCCCGGCGTCCACTCTTTCAGGGGAGGACGCGCGGCGGCGAAGCAGGCTTATGAGATGGCGGGGGTTCGGAACCCGATCGACGATTTCGACTTCATCGAGCTTCATGACGCTTATACTTCTTCGGAAGTTCAGACCTACGAAGATCTCGGCCTCTGCAAATATGGCGAGGGGGGCGATTTACCGAAGAGGGAAACCCCTTCATGCCGGGAATCGACTATGGCCTGAACCTCCCGAAACAAGGACGAATCCCCGTCAACCCCAGCGGCGGCCTGCTCGCCTGCGGCCATCCGGTCGGCGCCACCGGCCTGATGCAGGCGGTTTTCGCCTTCTGGCAGTTGCAGGGGACGATCAAGAAACACCTTGGAAGCGGAAGGCTCCAAATTAAAAACCCCAAACGGGGATTGATCCACAGCCACGCCGGCACCGGCACCTACATCACCGTCAGCATCCTGGAGCGAACCTAAGGAGCGGTTCTCACTTCAAGATCGCTGCGTGACGAAAAAAATGATTGCCTCTCCCCCTTTTTTTTCTTTTATAATAGGCTCATCAAAATAACCCTCTCACCCGATCATCTTATGTTGCCTGAAGAGCCAGATTTGAGCGGCATTCGTCCTGGCGTCTTTATCGCCGCAATGGTCGCGATCATGATCATCCTCGTCGTTGTCATTTTGTCTCTTTAACGCAATCGTCCCAACTCGTCTCCTTGCCTCCAACGGGTCGCATTCGACCCTCTCTTTCAGATATGATAGTAGTATCCGGGAATGCTCCCACATCTGAAAGAGGAACGAGCGCATGAGAGGAGAACCGCAGGCCAAAGCGGTCAAAAGATTTCGGCCGATGCCTCCCACGCCGAAATTTGATACCGGCGCTTTCGCAAAACAGACCCTCATTGTCGTCGGCATCACATCGGCGGTTGTGCTTCTCTTCCTATTGATCGCCGCCGCCCCCGATGTTCCGCTTCTTGTCTTCGCCGGGATTCTCGTCGCGGTCCTCCTCCGAAGCTTAAGCCAGTGGGTCAAATTGTACACCCCCCTTTCGGAGGGGTGGTCGCTGGCGGCGGTTATCTTTCTTTTAATCGGAGTGGTCGGATTGATCGGTTGGTCTCTCGCCCCTGAAATTTCCAGACAGGTCGACCAGTTGATTCAAAATCTTCCCCAAATGATCAACCAGCTCAACCAGCGTCTTGCACGATTCGAATGGGGAGAGCGGCTCCTCGCAAGAACACCGGAGGCGGCCGAACAGATGATGAGGCCCTCCGGCCTGGTCTCCCGGCTTGCCGGCCTTTTCTCGACGACGCTCGGGATTCTGGCCAGCCTCGTGATCGTCCTCTTCATCGGGATCCACATGGCGATCGACCCGGCCTCTTATCGAAACGGCGTGATCCGGCTTTTTCCATTCAACCGGCGCGAGCGGATCCGGGAGGTGCTCGATCAGGTCGGTGAGTCGCTGCGGTGGTGGCTGATCGCCCGGGTGATCGCCATGATCGTCATCGGTCTCCTCAGCACGTTCGGGCTCCTCTTCCTTGACGTTCAACCGGCGCTGGCATTGGGGTTTCTGGCGGGGGCCCTCAACTTCATCCCTTACATCGGCCCATTTCTCTCTCTATTCCCCCCCCTGCTGATTGCGCTCGGTCAAAGACCGGAAAAACTTCTCTATGTCGCCCTTCTCTACATGGTGATCCAATGGATCGATAACTACTTCGTCACGCCTGTCGTAGAGAAACGAGCGGTGCTGCTGCCGCCGGCGCTCACGGTCACCATCCAGCTCCTTCTCGGCATCCTCATCGGCGCCCTCGGCATGATGCTTGCCTCCCCTCTCACCGCCAGCATCATGGTGATCATCAAAATGCTTTACGTCGAAGATGCGCTGGGGGATTCGGCGGAACAAGTGTGATCGTCGTCACTATCTCGACCAATCGACCATTTCCCTTGTCCGATTCACCCCTTTTTGATATATTCCACCTGTCTCTCCATAAAATCTCGGAGAGCCATCTATACGGAGGAAGACCATGCAGGCGCTACGGGATGCGATCGGGAACCTTGCCGGGATTCTCATCGGTCTTCTGGAAGTCCTTGGCGCCGCCCTGGCGCTCCTGGCCGTCGTCCTTCTCGCCGCCGTAATATTGCGGTCGGTCGGGCGTGCCGTCTGGGGCAAAGCCACCCTGGTGCTCCCCTTCCGCGGGGCCGATAAGGCGGGCCTCTGCCTGAATGAAATCCTGGCCCAACAGCTCGGCGAAATCGAAACGGCCTGGCAGGGACTAAGCCGGCAGGTCCGGGAGGCGCAGGCGGCAGCCAAGGCGGGGAACATGGCGATGCTGGTCGATCTCGGCCGGAGCGAGCCCGACGCCTTTCTCGACTCCCAGCAGGAGCTGTTGATCCTCTCCGACCCGATGGAGGGGCAGGCGATCGGCGCCATCGGCTTCGGCTCCTTCAGCTTCTCGCCCGACAGCCTCTTTGCCCTCTCTTATAAAACGCGAACCCTCTTGGCGCGCCGGACCATCCGGGGGGGATCGATCAGGTCGGCGACACCGTCCGGCTCTCCACCACGCTGACAACCGACCGGGGAGGGCCGACCACGATGGTTCTGGTCCGGTTGATCGAGCGGCCCGATCAGCTCTTGGAGCTGATCGACGACATGGCCTTTGAAATCGTCAAGCGCCGCTGGGGACTGGTGAGTGAAGCGAAGACCTGGCGCGGATATCGGGCCTTCATGGAGGGGTACACCCATCATATCCGTTATATCCGGACCGGAAACACCGCCGAGCGGGAGGCGGCGATCGACAAGTACCGGCAGTCGGTCACGATCGAGCCCGGTTACGCCCTTGCCCACTACAATCTGGGGACCCTGCTCTATAACCGGTTCACCGCGACCGACAATGATCGGGCCATCGAACACCTGCGCAAAGCGGCCGAAGCGAGTGAGGCGACCCTCAAGGCGCTCTCCCTCGGTGTCCTCTCACGCGCCTACTGTCAGCAGGTTCACCGCTACGGACACGAGAAGATGCCTTGGATGGCGTGGGCCGAAGAGGCGAGCGCCATGGCGGTTCAACTGGGACCCGACCTCGAAGAGACCTGGCTGGCGCACGGCTTTGCCCTTCAGTTCCTTGGAAAGCCGCGTGAGGCGATTGAAGCTTATTGGCGCGTCATGGCCCTTCCCGGCGACTCTCCTGAGGAGCTTCGTTTGAAATCTTCCGCCGAGAACAACCGGGCGTACATCGCGATGACCGAGTTCAACGACCTCAAGGAGGCCGAGGTTCTCTTTAAACATGCGTTGGCGCTCGACCCCCATAATAAGTTTTCTTATGCCAATCTCGGCGAGATCTATAAGCGCCAGAACAACTATTCCGCCGCGCTGGTGGCATTCGAGCAGGCGGTCCGCCTCGATTCCCGCTATATCAACGGGACCAACGAGCTGGGGATGCTCTACGTCGCCATCGCGGCCGACGCGCGCGATTCCGGAAAAGAAAAAGAGATGGGGGAAGCCCTCCAGAAGGCGGCGCACTGGCACGAACGCGCCCTCTCCATTGTCCCTGAAGAAGAAGCGCGCCACCGCGCCGAGATCCGAAAACGCTTTGCGAGGGCCTATCGAGAGAAGGGATTTCATAAGGAAGCGGAGGGGACCGCGACGCCGGACGACGGCAAACACTTCGCCCGTCAAAACGGAGATTAAAAATAATACCGGGCTGGAAAGATTCCCTTTGGCCGGCGGTTGAAACAAAAAGCCGGAACCGACCGCTCAGAAATCGACGCGGAGCAGATCGGCCGACCAGCGCGGTTGAAAATGCTTGCCAACCGGCTCCAGATCGAAGCGGAGGGTCGGCATCTGGACGGTGAGCCTGCCGTCTTCAATCTCGGCGAAGGCGCGCGCCGCCCTCCCGATGCCGTAGAGCGTTCCGGCGATCACCCCGACCCCCGCCCCGATGGCAATGTCGTCCAGATGATCTCCCGGATTCTCTTTGAAGGCCATAAAAGCCGCCCCCACGAGCGCCCCCGCCAGCCCGCCGTAGAAACCGTCGATGAGAACCTCCTCCATCGCGTTGTCTCTCCTCGCATGGGCCGCCCCCGGAACAAGAGAGACCAGCATGAGCAGCAGAAGAACGGTTCCAATCGCTCTTTTCATTGACCCTCCTCTTGATTAGGAATTCCGATCGATCCACCGTCAAAACGGGGCGATGTTACACCAGACCGCCGCAGAATGCAACCAAGTGGCGCATGACCCGCCGCGCGGCGTCCCGAACTGGAAACAGCCCCCTTGACAACACTCCCCGCCAAGGGCGACAGTAGAAAAAACCCTTCTCCTTTACAAGAAATGTCTTTGCATGAAACCGGTTGTCGTCCTCAGCAAATGTCTTGAGTTTGCGCCCTGCCGATATAACGGCGCGATGATTCCCGATCGCTTCGTGAAACGACTCGAGCCCTTCGTCACCTTCGTTCCGATCTGTCCTGAGGTCGAGATCGGATTGGGTGTCCCGCGCGATCCGGTCCGGATCGTCTCCGAAAAGGGGGACCTTCATCTCCTCCAGCCGGCCACTGGAAAAGATCTTTCGCAAAAGATGCGGCGCTTCTCGAATCAGTTTTTAAACTCTTTGAATGAGGTCGATGGATTCATTCTCAAAAACCGCTCCCCCTCCTGCGGCATCAAAGATGTGAAGCGCTTCTCTAAGATCGATGCCAAGGCTCCCATGGCGAAAGGGGCCGGGTTCTTTGCCGGCGAAGTTCTCGACCGTTTTCCCGGGCTTGCGATCGAAGACGAAGGACGGCTCCATCATCCCAAGATCCGGGACCACTTTCTGACAAAGCTCTTCACCCTCGCCCGTTTTCGCGAAGCAAAGAAGACAAACCGGTTGGAAAGCCTGGTCCGTTTTCATGCCACCCACAAACTTCTCTTGATGGCCTACCACCAAAAAACCATGCGGCGGCTCGGCCGGATCGTCGGCAATTCGGAAAAACGGTCGGCCGCCGATCTTTTCAACGAATACGCGCCTCACCTCCGGGAAGCGCTGGCCCGCCCTCCCCGGTCCGTTTCGAACATCAACGTCCTGATGCATGCGCTCGGTTATTTCTCAGACAATCTTTCCAAAAAAGAGAAGGCCTTTTTTCTCCAAACCCTGGAGCGTTACCGTAAAGGGCGCCTCCCCCGGAGTGCGGCATTGACCATCCTCAAAGCCTGGGTCGTCCGATTCCAGAATGAATATCTTGAAGATCAGACGTTCTTTGAACCGTATCCGGAATCGCTGGTTGAAACAGAAGGGAAAGACCCGACAGAGAGGGATTAGACAGGCCCTCCTGCGGGAAAAATCCCCCTTGACCCGGTTTTCTGAAACGGTTATTCTCACCCCGATAAACCCGTTCTCCTTCCTTCGGAGGTCCGTATGCTCGGCACCCCCCTTTCGAAGAATGCCTTTCGGCTGATGCTGCTCGGCTCGGGCGAACTGGGCAAGGAGGTCGCGATCGAGGCGCAGCGCCTCGGCGTCGAGGTGATCGCGGTCGACCGCTATGCGAATGCGCCGGCGATGCAGGTCGCGCACCGCGCACACGTGATCGACATGCTCGATCCGCGCGCCCTGCGAGCGCTGGTCCACCGCGAGCGGCCCCATCTGCATCGTGCCGGAGATCGAGGCGATCGCGACCCGCGAGCAGCTGGCGCTCGAGGCGGAGGACCATTTTACGGTGATCCCGACCGCCCGCGCCGCGCGGCTGACGATGGACCGCGAAGGGATCCGCCGCCTCGCGGCCGAGGAACTGAAACTTCCGACGAGTCAATTTCGGTTCATCGACCGGCCGCGAGCAGTTGAAAGAGGCGGCGGGCGCCGATCGGCTACCCCTGCGTGGTGAAGCCGGTGATGACGTCTTCCGGCAAGGGGCAGTCGGTCGTCCGCTCCGAAGCGGATCGTCTGAAAGCCTGGGAGTACGCGCATCGACGGCCGCGCGGGCCAAGGGCGGCCGTGTGATCGTCGAAGCGTTCATCGCATTCGACTACGAGATCACCCTGCTGACGGTCCGCGCCGTCGCCGGCGACCTTCTTCTGCGCCCCCATCGGCCACCTGCAGATCGACGGCGACTACCGCGAGTCGTGGCAGCCGCAGCCGATGTCGCAGGCCGCTCTCGGAAACGCTCCAAGGAGATCGCGGCGGCGGTCACGGAGGCTCTCGGCGGGCGGGGCATCTTCGGCGTCGAGCTGTTCGTGAACGGCGACGAAGTCTAGTTTTCCGAAGTCTCGCCCCGGCCCCACGACACCGGCCTGGTCACGCTGATCAGCCAGGATCTGTCCGAGTTCGCGCTGCACGTCCGCGCGATCCTCGGCTTTCCCCTCCACCCTCCTCTCATCCGCACTCCCGGCGCTTCCGCCGTGATTCTGGCCGAAAAAGAGGCGATCGCTCCGACATTCGAGATCGGCCCGGCGCTGTCGGAGCCGGAGATCCAGATCCGCCTTTTCGGAAAACCCGACTGTCGGAAAAATCGGCGGATGGGGGTGGTCCTCGCCGCCGCGAAAGATCCGTTCGAAGCCCGCGACCGCGCCGTAAAAGCGGCGTCGCAGGTGAAAGTAAATTACACAGGTTAGGCACGTCCCTTTCACTGAGATCGACCTGGATCACGCGGGAATGACAGCGCCTTATTCATGCTGGAGTCTCGATGAGCGGCCTTCTTGAAAACCAAGTCGCCCTGATCACCGGCGCAAGCCGGGGATCGGCTATGCCGTGGCCGAAGCTTATCTCCGCGAAGGGGCCAAGGTCATTATCTGCGGGCGGGATGAAGCGCAGTTGAAGAAGGCGGAGACCGATCTGGCCCCTCTCGGCGAGGTGATGGCGGTGCATTGCGATGTTTCGGATCTCGACCAGGTCGATGCCATGGTCGAGCGGGTCATCGCCCGCTTCGGCCGGATCGACATCCTCATCAACAACGCCGGAATCAGCATGACCTTCGGCCGTGTCGGCGACATCGACCCGAAGCGATGGGCCTACGTCATCGCCGTCAACCTGGTCGGCACCTTCAACTGCTGCCACGCCGTCATTCCCCACATGATGAAACAAGGAAAGGGGAAGATCTTCAACCTGAAAGGATATGGCGCCGATTTCCCCTCCCCGCGCGTCACCGCCTACGGCGCGACAAAGGCGGCGATCGTCGCCTTCACCCGCTCCCTCGCCCGGGAATACAAAGGGACCGGGATCACCGCCAACATCTTCTCCCCCGGGATGGTGAGGACCGATCTGCTGATGAGCGGCGAAGCCACCGATGAAGGACGCCCCCACCGGGAAAAGGTCGGCTGGTTCATCGACATGTTGGCCAACCCGGTCGAGGTGCCGGCGGCGTTGGCGGTGAAAATGGTCTCCCCAGAGAATGACAAGGCGACCGGCCAGGTTTTCCAGGTCATGACGAAGCGGAAATTTATCTTCCGGGCGCTGACGTACGGCCTGAAGCGGCTGATCGGCCGTTCCCGGCCATCTCTTTAGTGATCCACTCAAACGCTCTTCTTAATCTGTCATTCCCGAATATTTAATCGGGAATCCAGAGCATTAACCAAAGTTCCTGGATTCCCGCTTTCGCGGGAATGACGAATACACAAAGAAATATTTTTTCAAAAAACCTACTAATCGATCTAATGAACTATCGATTCACTCAAAGATGATTCCACGATAGAATCAGGAGGAAGATGCCATGTATGTAATCACAGGAGCCACAGGACATACCGGAAGAGCGATTGTCGAAAAACTGCTGGCCGAAGGAAAACCGGTTCGGGCGGTCGCGCGGAGCGCCGAGCATCTGAAGCCGCTGGCGGCGAAGGGAGCCGAGCCGTTCGTCGGCTCTCTGGAAGACACGGAGGCGATGGCCCGCGCTTTCTCCGGTGCCGAGGCGGTCTATACGCTGGTCCCGACCCCCCTCACCGCGCCGGACGTCCGGGCCTCCCAGAACCGGGTCGGCGAGGCGCTCGCCTCGGCGATCGCCAAGGCCCGCGTTCCGTACGTCGTGAATCTCAGCAGCGTCGGCGCCCACCTCTCGGAAAAGGTCGGACCGGTGACGGGGCTCTACGATGTGGAGCAGCGCTTCAACCGGCTGGAGGGGGTGAACGTCCTCCATCTTCGGCCGACCTTCTTCATGGAAAATTTTCTGATGAACGTTCCGATGATCAAGAACATGGGAATCCACGGCACCCCGATGAAGCCCGATATCGCCGTTCCGTTGATCGCCACGAAAGACATCGCCGCCGAAGCGGCCGAACGGCTCCTCCGACTCGACTTCAAAGGGAAATCGGTGAAGGAGCTGTTGGGGCCGCGCGAGCTGACGATGACCGAAGTGACGGCGATCTTGGGACGCGCAATCGGCAAGCCGTCGCTCCCCTATGTGCAGTTTCCGTATGGGGATGCCGAGAAGGCGATGACCGGGATGGGGCTCTCTCCCGACGTGGCGCGCGGCTATATCGAGATGTATCGGGCCTTCAACGACGGGATCATGAAACCAACCGAAAAGCGCTCCGCAAAAAACACAACGCCGACCTCGTTCGAAGCGTTCGCGGAGGAGTTCGCGGCGGTTTACAAACAATGATCCTACTCAGATGACGTGGAACCCCTCCCGATACGATGAGAAGCATGCCTACGTCTGGAATCTTGCCGCCGACCTGATCGATCTCCTCTCGCCGAAGCCGGGGGAGCGGATTCTCGATCTCGGCTGCGGGACGGGGCATCTCACCGGCCGGATCGTTGCGCTGGGAGCGGAGGGGGTCGGGATCGACGCCTCCGCGGAGATGATCGCGCAGGCCCGTAAAAACTATCCCGATCTCCGGTTTGAAATCCAAGACGCCAGAGCGTTCCAATTCGATCTCCCCTTCGACGCCGTCTTCTCCAACGCTGCTTTGCACTGGGTGAAAGAGCCGGAGCGGGTGATCGCCTGCATCGATCGGGCGTTGAAACCGGGCGGGCGCTTTGTGGCGGAGTTCGGCGGCAAAGGGAATATCGCGCGGATCGTCGACGCGATCAAAGCGGCCTGCCAAGCGGTTGGTTCTCCCCTGAAAGAGGAAAGCATCCCCTGGTACTTCCCCAGCCTCGGCGAATATGCCGCCTTGCTGGAAAAGAATGGTCTTGCGGTGACCGAAGCCTCTCTCTTCGAGCGTCCCACCCCGCTCGAAGGGGGAGAAGCCGGTCTGCGCGACTGGATCGAGACCTTTGCCGCAAGCCTTCTTCAGCATGTCCCCCCCGATCGGCGGCCCGCCGTCATTCAAAAAGCTGAAGAGACCCTTCGTCCCGCCCTGTTCCAAAACGGGGTCTGGCAGGCCGATTACAAGCGGCTTCGTCTGAAGGCGATTAAAGAAGGAGGGCCGGTATGATTTCATATCAAGTCGAACGGGAGATCGATCCCGCCGCGGTCGCCGATCTGTTCCGACGGTCCGGCATCCGCCGGCCGGTGGAGGATCTCGATCGAATCGGCCGAATGATCGAGCATGCCAACCTGATTCTCTGCGCCTGCGACGGTGAAAAACTGGTGGCGATTGCGCGCGCCCTCACCGACTTCAGCTACTGCTGTTACCTCTCCGATATCGCCGTCGACCGCGCCTATCAAAAGCAGGGGATCGGAAAAGGATTGGTCGATCGGGTGAAAGAGATCGTCGGCGAAGAGGTGATGATCCTTCTTCTTTCTGCTCCGGAAGCGGAGAGCTATTATCCTCATCTCGGCTTCGAGAAGGCGGAGAACGCTTGGCGCATTCCGCGCAAGCGGTGATTTAAGGAGCTGACGCAGAATGTACGAAAAGTACTATCAGGAATATTGCAACGAAGTTCATAAAACTTTGGGTAGTTACCTTTTCTGGAAGATGATACATAATAGGGCTGCATCTGAACCTGAGTTACTATCTGCCCTCAATAATACGCCAACAAGCTGGATAATTATACAACATGCATTACAGGTTACTTTATTTATGACGCTGGGAAGAATATTCGATGGAGACGGTGACGCATTCTCTGCCGATGATCTACTGAAATGTTGTATTGAAGAGATCGACACATTTAGTAAGAAAAGCTTAAGGAATAGAAAAATTAAAGACCAAAACGGGGATAAACCAGCTTGGCTTGAAGGGTACATAGCTGATGCATATGTACCTACCCCAACAGACTTTCAAAAATTGAGAGGTGAGCTTACTAAACATCGTAAGGTGTTCGAACAAATTTATCAGCCGATTCGGCACAAACTTTTCGCCCACAAAGATAAGGAATTTATAGGCAAGGCCGATCAGTTGTGGGCTGAAACCAATATTGATCAGTTAGAAGAAATAATCTGGTTTTTACATGACCTAAAACAAACTTTATTTGATACATATGTGAATGGTAGGGCACCTTTACTCCAAAATAGCAAACCAGATGTTGATTTCTATGAAAGTGATTATGCGTCATTGTTAGACATGGTAAAGGGCACATAAAAAACATCCGGTGCGAAGAAACAAAACAGGGCCAGTTCTACAAATTTGACTATAGGATTCTAATACGCAATTTATAGACCTGGCCCCGCCAGTATGGCCCAATGATTCTTCTGCTCTCGGCTCCCTAGGCGGAGAGCTATATCCCCATCTTGCCTTCGAGAAGGCGGAGAACGCTTGGCGCATTTCGCGCAAGCGGTGATTCTTTCTCGAATGATCGAACCGTCTCGTTGCGGGGTTCGAACCGAAGGAGAACTCTCCCTACGATGTTGCTTTTAATGTCACTCCTGTGGTATACCGAATCCGTCCAGAATTTCAGATCCTAAAATTTTCTGTCTATCTCCGAGACGCGTTCTCGACTGCTTTATGTTTTAAGATCTGATGAATAACTCCCAAGAGGTAGACAGAAAAAATTCTGTAAAATAAGGCAGAAATATTTCTATCTATTTATATGTTAGGCGTTGCGACTACGTCTCTCCCATTCAAACGTACTCTGAAACCTCTATGGCAAAGAAAAAACAGTTCTCCGCAAAATTAAGAGATCAAGTGCTAATGATTGGTTACAACGAGAAAGGCCAATCTGTGTACACGGCATTCATGAGCGTGCACCAATACTATGACGGCGACCATCCTTGGGATGACGCGAAGAAAATCAATGAACTTTCGCTTAAGACGGTTCACGGTTACATCTTCAATGATGCAGGCTCTCTCGAACAAGAATTTGAAAGCCATTTCAACTTGACTACGGGTATCTTCGAAAACGGGTGGCAACGAGATGAAGATGGAACAATCAACCGTGCTTAACCAGCTTGCAGTAGCTTCATCAACCAAGCTTTAGCGGCCTCTGGCCATGAAAGCGCTGCCTAATCCTGCGCTCAACCTGACGCCCAACAGCCGCGCTGCGCGGCGAATGAAATACGAAGAGATACCAAAACCGAAAAACCGGGACAGACACTATATGTTGGTTTCGCAGCCGAAAAGAACATGAGCGACAAGCAACGGGACTCGATACAATTTAACGCTAAGGGGCAAGACTTCTTCGATGTTGGCCGCATCGCCGAAGCGGAAGACATGTATCGCAGGGCGATCGCGGCTGATCCGTCCTGGTCGGTGCCACATTACAACCTCGGGCTCCTGTGCAAGTATGCCGGAAGATGGAGTGAATCTCTTGCGTTCAACAAACGCGCTAGTGAGCTTGATCCACAGGATGAGGCGGCGGCATGGAATCTCGGAATCGCTGCCACTGCGCTTGGTGACTGGGCAACAGCGCGGCTGGCATGGTCACGTTGCGGCATTGAACTTCCAGTGGGTGACGGTCCCATTCTAATCAACTATGGTATAGTGCCAATTCGATTAGATCCCCAGGGCAGAGCTGAGGTCGTCTGGGCTAGGCGCATCGACCCCGCCAGGGCACGCATTGCAAACATCCCATTTCCCGAAACCGGATATCGATTCGGCGACCTCGTACTACATGATGGGGCCGCAGTCGGTGAACGACGCCTCGGAGACAAGATTGTTCCGGTCTTCAATATGCTGACGCTGCTCGAGACCTCCGAATTTAAAACCTTCGTACTGTGGGCACCCAACGCGTCTCAGGCTGCCATCGAATCTCTTGCAGCTCTCGCAGAAGAAGAAGGCTGCTTCGTAGAAGATTGGTCTTCCAGCGTTCGCTACATTTGCGCCACCTGCTCCAAAGGCCCGGCCCTTCCGGAGCATATACATCAAGAACCGCAATCAACAAAAGGAGTGCAATTCGCTCTGGCTGCGCGAAATTTGGAAGAAGCCCTGCGTCTTGCGCAGCGGTGGACAGAGCGAGAGAATCTCGGTCCGGCCTCAGCTCGTCTTGTGGTGGAGTAAGAAAATTGCTCCTTCGCGAGCCGACGGGGAAACCATCAGCACGGGGCATCGACGCAGATGTATAACAAGCCCATCAACTTCGTACAATGTGAGAAAACGCAGGGCCAGGTCTACAAATTTGACTATAGGACTCTAATACGCAATTTGTAGACCTGGCCCTGACCGACGATAAATATGATGGAAGATGATATACGGCCAATTAAAATCTTCGGCGTAGTACTGGCTGTAGCAGGCTTGCTAGGTATTTTATTTTTTATAAAACCCTTTCTAGTTGATAAGGACTCGCCGCTTTATATCTTTAGCCAACCTCATCAATCCTTTGCGTTTTTTTGGTTTTGGATTATCTCATCTAGTTTCTATCTCTTTGCGGGTATTGGCGTAATCTGTTGCACCCGATGGGGTTACGTTCTCTTTAAAATGTTCCTGTATTTCCTGTTTTTAGGATTTCCGATTGGTACGTTCATTTCGTACAAGACTTTATCGTATATGAAACGGCACCATATCAAAAAGCACTTTGGGTTCGGCGTGTAGCCATCGATGAATCAGCTTAAATCGGTTGGGACAGATAAAAAGAAAAGGGCCAGACATAGAAAGGCAAAACACGACCGCTGATGACTAATGAACAGGACGTTTTAAAAATAGTTATAAAACGGCTGGAATCGATTGGAATCCGATATATGGTTACCGGTTCGGTTGCAGCTAATTTTTATATCACCCCCCGGATGACCCGAGACACGGATATCGTCATCGAGGTCGAAGAACATGACGCCGAGAGGCTCTTCTCTCTCTTTTCGGATGAGTTCTACATCGACCTGGATATGATCAAGGATGCCATCCGGCGAAAAAGTATTTTTAATATCATTCATCGTGACGGGATCGTCAAGATTGACTTTATCATTCGTAAGGAGTCAGAATATCGCAAGCTTGAGTTCGAACGAAAACGAAGCATCCTTTTTGAAGGGCTGAGCATCAATGTCGTCTCGCCGGAGGACCTGATTCTGTCTAAGCTAGACTGGGCACGTGACAGCCTCTCCGAAATGCAGATCAGAGATGTGAAAAACCTTATGAAAACGATTCCTGACCTAGATCGGCAATACATCGAGAGTTGGGTAAAAAAACTGGGACTAAATGTAATTTACAGAAAGGTCACTTCATGAACGATACCTCTCCAGAAGTAGAGTCCTTCTTTAACGAATTAATGATGAAAAAAACCGGAGAGGAACGGCTACGGATGGGCTTTTCGATGTTCGACATGGCTCGCAAACAGGTCCTCGCCTCCATCCTCAACCAAAATCCAAATGCCGACTCAAAAGAAATCCGGAAGCAGCTCTTTCTTCGCTTTTATGGACAAGACTTCACTCCTGAAGAATGTGAGAAGATCCTGAGCCAGATTTAATCACACGACAATCAACTGCCCCATTTCGCTCCCGCCTTGCACAAAGACTAAATCCAAAGTAAACTATTTCCTATCAATCACTTCAACCGCCCCGCTTTTGGAGAGACCTCATGGCCAAAAAAGTCCGGCTTCCGGAGACAGACGAAGGAACCATCCTCTATAAAACCGATCCGATTATCATGAAATGGCACTACGAGATCGACTACATCCACTCCTATGCCCAAGACTCCCCTTTCTTCGACGGGCTCTCCAAGGGAAAGCTCCTCGGGAGCGCCTGCAAAAAATGTAAAACCAAATACGCCACCCCGCGCGCCCACTGCATGGAGTGCGGGGCCAAAACCGATTGGATTGCGCTGCCGCTCGAAGGGAAAGTCCACACCCACACCACCTGCTACTTCGGCGGCGAGGCCTTTTTGAAAGAGACGCCGTTCACCTTGATCCTGGTGGAGTTTCGCGGGATCGACACCCTCTTCCTCTCCCGTCTGGTCGGCGTCGAACCCGATCAGGCGCGGATCGGCATGCCGGTGCAGGCGCAGTTTCTTCGGAACAGCAAATTTAAGGCGACCGATGTCTACTTTGTCCCGAAGGAAGAAACGTAACCCTCATGGATAAGATCACCGACATCTTGACCGACATCGTCAACCGCGTTAAAAAATGGGACCAAAAAAAGATCGCGCAAGAACGAAAAGAGGTCGGCCGCTATCTTCTCAAACAGCTCTTTAATCAGATCCCCGGTGCCAGCGCCGTCGCGGCCCTCCTGGTTGGTGGCTGGATCGCCTCCACCTTCACCACCTCCCCGATCACGGCGACGCTTGCCTCCTGGGGATTGATGAAAGGGGGAACGCGGGTCGTCAGCAGCGGCACTTATAAATTCCTATCGGTCCTCCTTCCCCTCTTCGCCGCCGGAACCACCGCCTATTCGGTCCAGAAGCTGTTGAAATATTTCCGCGAAAAAGAGATGGAGCAAAACAAAATGCTCGTGGCGCAGCTGGACAGGGAGCTTCAAGCCGCCCTGCAGGCCAAGCTCGATCTTCTCGAAAAAACGAGAGAGGCCGGTCTTTTGTCCGAAAGTGAATATTTCACCAAGAAGGCCAATCTCTACCAGACCTACTCCCGAAAACTTCCCGAAAAAATTCGGGAGCTGATTATCAACAAACTGGCCGGGTAACGTTCGATGATTGATTTTGACCTGACCGAAGAGCAAAAACTCCTCCAGCAGACGATCCGGGAGTTCGCCGCCGCCGAGATCGCACCCGGCGCCGCGGAGCGGGATGAATCGTGCGCGTTCCCGCACGAGCTGATCCCGAAGCTGGCGGCGCTGAAGCTCCTCGGAATCGCCATCCCGGAAGAGTACGGCGGCGCGGGCCTCGGCGCCATGGAGGTGGCGATCATCTTGGAAGAGATCGCTCGCATCGATGGGGCGACGGCGCTGATCGTCGCCTCGCATAACTCCCTCTGCACGATGCACCTCTACCGCTTCGGGAATGAAGCGCAGCGGCAGAAATATGTCGTCCCGCTGGCGAAGGGAGAAAAACTCGGCGCCTGGGCCCTGACCGAGCCGGGATCGGGCTCCGACGCCGCGGCGATGCAGACAAGGGCGACCCTGGAGGGGGATCACTGGGTCCTTAACGGAAGCAAGCTTTTTATCACACAGGGGTCGGTCGCGGGTGTTTATGTGATCATGGCCTCGACCGATCCAGGCAAGGGGGCGGAGGGGATCTCCGCCTTCGTCGTTGAGAGGGGAACGCCCGGCCTGGTCGTTGGAAAAGTTGAAAAGAAGCTCGGCGTTCGGGCCTCCGACACGGCGGCGCTTCATTTCGATCAGCTCAAAATTCCGAAAGAGAATCTGATCGGGACCCTCCATCACGGCTTTCAGGATGTCATTCAGATTTTAGACGGCGGCCGGATCGGCATCGGCGGGTTGTCGGTCGGCCTCGCGCGCGCCGCGCTGGAAGATTCGATCAAATATGCCAAAGAGCGAAACCAATTCGGAAAACCGATCGGCGACTTCCAATCGATCCAGTGGAAGCTCTCCGACATGGCGACAGAGATCGACGCGGCGCGGCTCCTCGTTTATCGGGCCGCCCTTCTCAAAGACGCGGGGGAAGAGCACAAGCAGGCCGCCTCGGAGGCGAAGCTCTTCGCGTCCGAAGTCGCCATGCGGGCGACGACCGAGGCGATCCAGATCCACGGCGGCTCCGGCTATCTAAAAGATTATCCGGTGGAGCGCTACTTCCGCGACGCCAAGCTCTGCGAGATCGGCGAAGGAACCTCTGAGATTCAGAGGAGGGTCATTGCAAAAACCCTCCTCCAGTGACAGGAGCAGGCTCCTTGGGGACCCCGGAGTTCGAGTGAAAAATCGAGAGGCCTGGGTCCGGAAGATCTTAGAGGGGGATGTCCGATCGGCCTCCCGTCTCCTCACCCTCGTTGAGAATCAAGATCCCACCGCGATTCCCCTTTTGAAGACCCTCTTCCGCCATACCGGAAATGCCACCCTCATCGGGATCACCGGTCCGGCCGGGGCCGGAAAGAGCACCCTGATCAACCAATTGATTACCGCGCTCCGTAAAGAGAAACGATCGGTCGGCGTCTTGGCGATCGATCCGACCAGCCCCCTCTCCGGAGGAGCGATCCTGGGCGACCGGCTTCGGATGCACCCCCATTTTCTCGACCGGGAAGTGTTTATCCGGAGCCTCGCGACACGCGGCGCCTGGGGCGGCATCAGCCCCGCTCTCTTCAATGCGATTCACATCCTCGATGCGATGGGAAAAGAAACGATCCTCATCGAAACGGTCGGCGTCGGCCAAGACGAGGTGGAGATCGCCGACCTGGCCGATGTGGTGGTCCTGGTCCTCTCCCCCGGCATGGGGGACGAGGTGCAGCTGATGAAGGCGGGTCTTCTCGAAATCGGCGACGTGGTGGTGGTGAACAAGGGGGATCTGAAAGAGTCGCGCCGACTCTTTTACCAACTTCAGGAGATGATCCCAGATCGGCCGATCGTGAAAGTCGCTGCGGAGAAGGGGGAAGGCCTCCCGCTTCTTCTCTCCAAGATCGGAAGAGCGCTGACCGACGCCGGGCCAAGAGGCGAGCGGCGGAAGCGTTTTATTATCGAGGAGCTTCGGACCCTTCTAAGGGAGACGATCGGAAAATCGGTTCTAAAGGTTTCTTTCGACGAGAAGGAGGTGGAAGCGATTCTTCTTCGAAAGCGGGATCCGTACGGATTGATTCGATCTTGGATGAAAAAAGGAAAAATCTAGGACTTCTTCTTCAATTCCATGATGACCAGCTTGGCAAGCTCTTTGAGCGTGTCGAAAACGCCCTTTCCGGTCGCGGCGACCGCTTCGTAGGAGGGAACGTTCCGGGGATTGAGAACGCGGTTGAGCTCCTCGATGGGGACCACATTCGGGAGATCGCGTTTATTGTATTGGATGATAAAGGGCATGGCGTCCAGATTCAGCCCCTGGTCTTTTAGATTCTTCCGAAGATTTTCCATGCTCTCGATGTTTGCTTCCATCCGTTCCACCTGAGAATCGGCGACGAAGATGACCCCATCGACCCCCCGCAGAATCAGCTTTCGGCTTGCATCGTAAAAGACCTGCCCGGGAACGGTATAGAGGTGGAACCGAACCTTGAAGCCTTTAATGTTTCCCAGCGCCAACGGGAGAAAATCGAAGAAGAGGGTCCGCTCGGTTTCGGTGGCAAGCGAGATCATCTTTCCTTTGCTGTCGGGATTCGTCTTTTTGTAGATGTAAATCAGATTGGTGGTCTTGCCGCACAGACCGGGGCCGTAGTAGACGATCTTGCAGTTGATCTCACGGGCCGAGTAATTAATAAACGACATGCTGAGTCCTTAACGAATGATCAGTCATGATGCAGCGCGTTGGAAGATCGATGACACACCGCGAGGAGCCGACGGCGCTCACGGGAAAATCACCCGAACAACCGGTCAATGTCATCTTCCGTAATTTCCGCAAAGGGAGATCTGCTGTTTTTGGTTTCTTTCTCTTTCTCTACTTTATCGATAATTTTCGAGAAGATTTGCGTGAAGACCTCGGAACTCTTCTTCACCCGCAATCGAACCAGACCCAATGAGGAACGTTGATCGAAGACAACCACCAAAATCACCCGATCGCCGATCAGGGAGATATGGACATTATCTCTCTCCCCTTCATGGAAGAGGATGGAGAATTCTTTCTCGCCGAGGAGCTTCGCCATTCCCCCCGTCGCGGCGATATTTCCCGCCGTGAGGGAGGCAAGCGACGTCGTATCGAGATTTTGGGTCTCTCCGACGCTTGCGATGAGTTGTCCATTTTTATCGACGAGGAAGGTGACTTTGGCGTTCGCCAGTTGATGCAGCTTTGAGAGCTCCGCATCAACCTGCTTAAACTCTTCCTCGTACATGACCAAACCGGAATCGGGCATCGACCTATCCTGGGCGGGGTGCGCTTCTCCGAACACATTATTTTATACCACGGAGTCCACTTTTGCGCAATGTTGATAGGCGATTTTTGATGGGAAAGAGGAAGGCTGACCAAATTCCTTAAGGAAAGTTTATTCCTCGACGATGATCGATTCCTCGTCTTCCTGCTCCATCCCTTCCGTTTGAATCAGCCGCTCGATGAAATGGTTGGCCCAGGATAGGTAGATTCCGCTGGCATCTTTCATCGCCATGGCGCCTTTGACGAGTTTCTGCAGCTCTTCCTCGTCTTTTCCGTTCTGCCGGAGCGTTTCTATTTGATCCTCGAAATTTTTATTCAAAAGCTCCATCGCCCCGATCACATTGGCCAACGATTCCTTGACTTTGCTCGACATAGTTCCTCCTGATTCGTTTAAAAAAGCTGAAAGGCGCATTATAACAAAATATAACAAAAAACCCCATCGCTGAGAAACGATGGGGTTTTTAAAACGAGGTCAAGCGTTATCGATGCACAAGTCGGATGGCATTGTGTTTTGCCGCAGAACAGACGACCACGCAGAGCTCGCACCCCTTGCAGCGCTGCTCGACGACCACCGCGACCTTTTTTGTTTTATCAAAGAGAATCGTATCGGCTTCCGGGCAGTACATAATACACAACCGGCATCCCTTGTGGGCGACACACGCTTCGTCAACTACTTCTGCAACTGCATACATCGAGTCACTTCCTCCGTTGTACCTTAGACCAACATAGGGGTCTTGATTGTTTCAGCCCAGGCGACACCGAGATCAAAACCCTTTCGGATCGTTTCCATATTCTTCGCCAAAAGCTGCTCTTTCTTGGCGAACTTCTTCTTGATGGCTTCATCCAACGTCGCCGTTCCTCCGGAGGCGACATACTTCTTGCCGAACCGATCTTGCAGCGCCGCTTCCATCGCTTCCATCGCGACGATCCGGGTCGCTCCCATCAACGCGCCGAGCATCGCCATGTTTGTGGCCAACTCCGTCCCCGCAATTTCGACCGCCAAGGTCGTCGCCGGAACGGTGAAAATAGGAACATTCTGTTTGTCCAAGAAGGAGAGATCATCATCAGACAGAGGAATCGGCTCATCCGAGTTGATCATCAAAATACCGCCCGCCTTAATTCCCGAGTAGAACGGCATCGTGTAGCACTTTCCGAGGGTGATCACCTGGGGATGGAAGACCATGATCACGTCGGGATAAACCAACTCGCCCCGATCATAGATCCGCTCGCCGGCGATCCGGACATAACTTTCGGCCGGAGCCATTCTCTTTTCAGCGCCAAAGAAGGGATTTGAAATCGCATGTTTTCCCTCTTTGGAAGCCGCCGTCGCCAAGACATGGGCGGAGGTCACCACTCCCTGACCCCCCAAACCGGACATCCGAATATTAACGCGCTTTCTCATGGCTGACTCCTTATGCTTGGGTCGACGAGATCGCCGCGGGTTTCTTTTCCTTCTCCAAACTTGCCAAGTAGGCTTTCGCTTCCTCGGAGATATACTCTTTGAAGGCGAACCGCTCATTGGGACCTTCGGAGTCTCTCATCTCCTGGAGCCCTTCCATCGCCTGCTTTCCAATCTCGAGGATACACGGCGTGTAAAGCTGAATATAGGTGGGGCCGACTTCGCGTGCAATCAGGACCGCTTGGCGAATCGCCTTCTCCACCCGATTCGGCTTGCTGACGGTGAGGGTCGCGACGTAGTGACAGCCCGACTCCTGGGCAATCTCCGGCAGCTTCACCTTGTCAAATTTCTTTCCGGCGGGAGCCATCTTGGAGACGAATCCCTTCTGCATCAGTCCGCTTTCCTGACCGCCCGTATTGGCATAAAGCTCATTGTCGAAGCAGATCGTCACGAACTTCTCCTGACGGAACCATGACTGAAGGGTCATATCGAGACCGATATCGACCGTGGCGCCGTCACCAGCCAGAACCACCACATCCTTTATCTTTCCGGGAAAGCGGTGAGCAAGGGCGCGCTTTAGACCTGAGGCGACGGCGTTTTGGTTTCCAAACAAGGAGTGAATATTGTGAACGGCCACATGGGGGAAGACCAAGCTGGTGCAGCCGGTAGAGCCGACCATCACGGTATCTTCCGGGTTCGGAAGACAGGCCAAAACATACCGGAAAGCGATCGACTCCGGACATCCCGCACAGAGCGAATGCTCTTCGATCAGCTCTTTGGCCACCCCGACATCTTTCCAGCCGCGTCCCTCTTTGCCATACGTCGCGCTGTCAACCAGCTCGCGATACTCGGGAGGCATGATGTCATAAAATTCATCGCAAATTTTAATCTTCTCTTTACCCACGGACCACCTCCTTTTTACCGGCCAGCACTTTTTTAATCTCTTCCACGATCACTTCAGGGGGCATCGTCATACCGCCGGCCACATGCGGCCCTTCGATAACGCGGTGGTTATCAGGGATAACCGCTTTGATCTCGCGCGCCATCCACCCGACCACGTTGAACTCCGGCACAAAAATCAATTTGGCATTCTTTGTCGCCTGACGAATCTCTTCATGGGGGAACGGACGGAGGGTCTTTACTTTCACGATCCCAACGCGGATTCCCTCCTCCGCCAAGAGACGAATCGCCTCCCGCCCTTGCGCTACGGCGGTTCCCGACGAAACAATCAAAATCTCCGCATCGCTGTTTTCTTCCTCGATCAATCCCCCGATTAGACGGATGGTGTGCTTCCTGGACCGTTCGATGGCGGCGCGGATCTCCTGCTGCCAGCTTGCATGCGTTGCATAGCTGATGTAGTTGCTCTTCATCACGAAGGGATCCCGCATCATCCGGACCGGCGGAACTTCCATATCCATACAAGGCACCGGGGAGCGGTATGGGTTGTAGGGAGGAAGCGCCAAATCGGCCGAAGGGATCATGACCATATCTTTGGTATGGCTGACGAAAAACCCGTCGATGACAACAGCGATCGGGAGATGAACATCGGGCTCTTCGGCAACGATATAACCTTTGAGGAGATAATCCAAAAGCTCTTGAGCGGTCTCCGCGTGCCAGATGAGCATCCCGGTATCGAGAATCATCCCCAGCTCAAGCGTGTCCGGCTGAATGTTGAGGGGAGAGTTGATCCCGCGGACCATCACGTTGATCAGGATCGGGAGACGGGAGCCGGCCCACATCGGGAAATTCTCATAAGCACGGAGGGTTCCCGGTCCCGAGGTGGTCGTGAAGACACGCGCTCCACCGAAGGAGGCGCCGGCGCACTGCGACATCACGGCGAATTCGCTCTCTCCTCGGAAATAATCCCCGACATACCCTTCCACATAGAGATCGCCGACCATCGCCGCCGCCTCGCTCTGAGGGGTGATCGGATAGGCCACAGAGATATCGACGCTTGCCCGACGGATCGCCTCTCGAACGACCTCGCTCCCTGTCATGAAATACTGCTGCCGAGGGGCTTCAAAAAAGAGGTACTCCGGCTCAACAATTTTCTGGCCCTTCTTATTTACGGTACCGATGATCGTATTCGCTTCCATTGGGTCCCCTCCTTATAGGATTTAGGGTCTTACCACTTTTAAGCTTTTGAAACGGCCACCCCGCCCCGGCTTGCGTAAACACCGGATGCCTTCGCCTTCCGAACCACCTCCGCCAACTTCCAGATTTTATCGGGCGTCGCATCACGGAAGGAGAGCATTGCATCTTCGTGGCCTGCTTGGGCGCACATCGCAATCGTATAACAATTGGTTCCCCCCCGGATAATCTTCAGGGAAAGATTTGCCTGGTGACAGTGGACGCCGACAAACATGCATGCATCGATTTTATTATGCCAGATGGTCAGATTTGGATGGTTGGGGTTGATTTCGACTTCAGGATTAATCTTGGGGTATTTCGGCCGGTAGTCGGGCATCGGAATCAGCAACGCCCCGGCGTTATGAGATTTGAGTTCATCATAGAGGGCCTTAATCGCGGTCGCTTTTTTGGCCGCCTTCTCATTCCAGTTCCAAAGAACCAGCGGACCGGGAAAGATCGTCGGCACCTTCGCCGACAAGAGCTGTTTTGCGGCTTCCTCCATTGCAATATCTTCGTGGACAATCTCTCCATGAATGTGGCCCTGGCCCGGGTCGGGAAGGACGACACCCGCGCAGGCAGCTGAAGGGGGCAAGAAAGCTTCCGGACCCGGTAAGACGCGATATTTTGCCATCAGTAGAACTCCCTTTGAGAATCTGATAAACCGGCGAATAGAAAGAGCCTATTTGCCCATTCGGGCCGAAGAGGCCTGCAGTTTTCTGCAGGCCTCTTCAAAATCCTAAAAACTTCTGAAAATACAAATAATAATGCCAGAAGGTATTTTTAAAAGATAACATACCCCTATTTAACTCGTCAAGGGAATTTTATCCGATCTCGCGCCGGCCTTCGAGCGATTTGGCGAGGGTCACTTCGTCGGCATATTCCAGATCGACACCGACGGGAATACCGCAGGCAATCCGGGTGACCTTGATGTGGAGCGGCTTGATGAGGCGGGTCAGGTAAATGGCGGTCGCTTCCCCTTCGATGTTGGGATTGGTGGCGATAATGACCTCCGAAATCCCTCCCTTTTCAAGCCGTTCGATGAGATTTTTGATGGTGAGCTCCGTGCCGTTCGTCTCCGATAAAGGAGAAAGGGCACCAAGCAAGACGTGGTAGAGCCCTTTATATTCTCCGGTTCTCTCGATCGCATAAAGGGTGCTCGGCTCTTCCACAACTACCACCCTTTGGCTGTCCCGGTTGGGGCTGGCGCAAATTGTACAGATTTCCCCTTCTGAAATATTATTGCAGATCTTACAAAAAGAGAGCATGTCTTTGACGTCGATAATGGCCTGGCCGATTTTTTTGCCGATTCGGCCGGCATCTTTAAGATGTAAAAAGCCATCCGCTGCGCCGACTTCCTCCCGACGCCGGGGAGTTCCATCAGCTGTTCAATTAAATATGCGAATCTTCCCTTCTGGTCCATTTATTATATGTGGGCCCGCGCCGAAAGAGCTCTGTTACCAGGTGCGCGAAGCCCCCACCCCTCTCTTCTCTAAAATAATCCCGGGATATTTAGACCCCCGGTCATTCCTTTCATCTCATCTGCCATCAGCTCTTGGCTCTTTCGGAGCCCTTCATTAACGGCCGCCATGATGAGGTCTTGAAGCATCTCGACATCCCCTGATTTGATGATCTCGGGGTCGATCGCGACCGACAGAACCTGTTGTCTCCCGCTCACCTTCACCGTCACCATCCCCCCTCCGGAAGAGGCCTCGACCGTCTTCTTCGCCGCCTCTTCCTGAAGCTTCGCCATCCGCTCCTGGAGCGCCTGCGCCTGCTTCATGATATCCCCGAGCATTTTTTTATTCGACATGATCACTCCTCATCAGAATATCTTCCCTTGCTTGGTCTCGATCACCTCTCCCCCCAGCACCCGCAGCGCCTCTTGGACGAAGGGATGCGGTGTCGGTAAATGCTGCGTGGTGTCCTTCCCGGAAGGAGGGGAGGAGATCGCCGCCCCATGCAAATCAACCAGCTCCAAGGCCATTTCCCTTTGGAAATGGGTCTTGAACAAAGCGCTCATTAATTTCTGATTCTCTTCTTTTTGAATCAGGGGGATTAAAAACGACTCCGAATAGCCTATCTTAACCCTTTGCTCTGTGATTTCCAAGAGGGTTCCCTGCTCTAAAAACGATCCGAGGCTCGGCCGTTTTCCCTTAATTTCCGAGATCACCTGCAGCCATACCTTCTTTTTATCGGTGGGAGTGGAGGAAGGGGTCGGTTTTGGAATCTCCTGCGCTCTTTGAATGGAAAACGGCGGCGCAGGAACTCCTTTTTCTGGCATTTTCGGCGGAAGCACGCTCACCGAAGGGGCAGAAGAACCTCCCCCTCCCAACACTTCCAGCCGCTCCAGAATTTTTTCAACCGGCTGAAGATGGGCCAGTGAAATCCCCTTCATCAAGGCGACCTCGAAAAGAAGATGCGGATGCGGCGCGGTCCGAATCTCGCTCTGAAGGCGGGCAAAGAGGGAAAAGAGGCGTTGCAGCTCTTCATCGGTAAAGAGAGCCGCTTCCGCGCGGATCTCATCAATTTCCTCCTTTGGAAGATCGATCCAGGCCTCGGCCCCTTCTACATTGCGCGCGACAATCAGGTGCCGCAGATGCTCCAGCCAATCGGCCAGGAACTGCCGGAGGTCATATCCCTGATCGGCAATCTCTCTCGCCAACCCCAGCGCCGCGGGGGCATTCCGATCGTGGATCGCCCGGACCAAAGAGTGAAACCGCGCCTCCCCCATTCGTCCGAGGAGGGTAAAGAGATCCTCTTCACTGACCTCTTGACCGCCATAAGAGATCGCCTGATCAAGAAGGCTCAATGCGTCCCGCATGCTCCCCTCGGCGGCCTTTGCAATCAGCACCAAGCCCCGCTCGGCGAAGCGAACTTTTCGCTCATCCGCCACACGCTGGAGCTGTGCAATGATCTCCTGGCGAGAGATCCGGCGGAAAACAAAATGCTGACAGCGGGAGAGAATCGTCGCAGGGATTTTGTGGGATTCGGTCGTGGCGAAAATAAATACCAAATGGAGCGGCGGCTCTTCGAGCGTTTTTAGCAGCGCATTAAAGGCGGCGTTCGAGAGCATATGCACTTCATCGATGATGTAAATTTTCAATTTCCCGCGAAGCGGAAGGTACTTCACCTTCTCGCGTAGTTCGCGGACATCATCCACCCCGGTGTTCGACGCGCCGTCGATCTCAACCACATCGACCGAACGCCCCTCGGTGATCTCCCGGCACGAATCGCACTGATTGCAAGGGCTCGCCCCCTGCGGTGTGGCGCAGTTCAGCGCCTTGGCAAGAAGCCGCGCCATGGTTGTTTTGCCGACCCCCCTGATTCCGGAGAAGAGATAAGCCTGCGCGACCTTCCCCCGAGAAACGGCATTGATCAGGGTGGTCGCCACATGACGCTGACCGATGACCTCTTCAAAGGTCTGCGGTCTCCACTTTCTTGCCGATACTTGGTAATCGCTCGCCATGTGACCGATGATCCCCCGACGATCTGGACAGTAGGGGCGTATTGCAATAGGCCCCTACCTATTTGATGAATCTGTGCCGTATTTAAAGATGCGTTTGATGGAGAGACCAGGTGAACCTGCGGCACATAGGAGGGCCTATTTACCGTTGCTTCCTTCCGGACCTGGCGGGGTTCATAGGTTCCTATTGCACAGGGCCCGGTCCCTCCATCAAGCACATCTTTAGAAAATAAAATTGGCGGAGAGAGGGGGATTTGAACCCCCGAGGCGACTTTTGGCCGCCTACACGATTTCCAGTCGTGCTCCTTCAGCCGCTCGGACATCTCTCCGGATTCGCTACTCGTTAATCGTTATTCGCTATTCGTGAATCGTCAGCTTTCTTCTCGTTTAACGATTCACGTTTAACGAATAACGTTGCTTACGATAGAACTGGCGGAGAGAGAGGGATTCGAACCCCCGGTGGAGTTACCCCCACATCTGATTTCGAGTCAGACGCCTTCAACCGAACTCGGCCATCTCTCCGTTATTTCGTTAACCATGAATCGTTATTCGTTAATCGCGGTTCTGTCACTGACCCGTTTAACGAATAACGACTAACGTTTAACGATCTCTCGTCCCCGCAGACGATCGAAAAAACGCTGGAGCAGCTGTTCCGACTCACCCGAGAGAACCCCGCCGAGCACCTCCATCCGATGATTGAACCGAGGCTCCCGCGCCACTTCGATCACCGACCCGCAGGCGCCGGCCTTGGGATCGGCCGCGCCGTAGACCAGGCGATCGATCCGGGCCTGGATCAAGGCCCCAGCACACATGGCGCAGGGCTCCAACGTCACATAAAGGGTCCCGCCCAACCGCCAACGCCCCAACATCTCTCCCCCCTTCCGGAGGACCAGCATCTCGGCATGTGCCGTCGGATCATGCTGGCGCTCTTTCAGGTTGTAAGCGGTAATGGTTGCATCCTTGCAGACCAGGACGGCACCGACCGGGACTTCCCCTTCGTCAAAGGCCGCTTCCGCAGCCTTCAGGGCCAGCCGCATGTACTGCTCATCCTGATCAGTGGGGCGCATGCAAGTGAGGTTGAATTCTGAGGACCATCCGGTGGATTCTAGGGAATTCGACCTGAATTGTCAAGGTGAACTCCCTTCCATTTTTACTCTGCCGCGGGCTTCGATCGGATGCGCGCTGAATCGCTGATCGTTCACGATGATCTCCCGCCCGATCCGGCTCAAAGACTTGCCCGATTTCGATGATTCCTGTATAGTACGGGCGAATTAGCTAACGATGGGAGAAAACCTTGGGCTGGCTTGATGCTTTATTCCAGCGTAAACCGACCGCCAATCCCGCCGTAAAAGCACTCCGTCGAAACCAAGGAACACTCGACCCCAAAATCGAAGAGATCATCACCCTTCTTCCCAAGATGGGGGAAACGGTCCGCCAAGGAGCCGATTACCTCTTTATGAAAGTCCTTCAGGAGCAGATCCGTCATTATGATACCCGTTTTGGAAGCAGGGTCGTGGAGCAGATCGACGACTCAAAGAAATCGGCGATCCTACGCAAACTGACCGGCCTCATGCTCGTCACCTTCTTTAATGAGCTTTCCGAGCAATATCCCGATTCCCCTATTCCATCGGCGCTCACCGATGCCGTTCATTACGAGATCTACCGATCCCTTCCTTCCAAAGACAGCTTCATCGACTATCTCACCTATCGCAATCCCAACTTCGAGGATCCGCGATTGGCGCCCGCATTCAAGTTCGGCAACGACATCGCGGAGATCATGCAGACACTCGATCTTTCTTTTTCTTTCACGATCTCTCAGCAAACGATGATCATCACCGATATTTCACGAAAACTCATCCGGCTGGTCCTCTTCGATGAACCGATTGAGGCCGCCCCCCAGTCGCCATGAAATACTACCTCGGCCCGATGCTCTGGATGGGATTGATGTTCCTCTTCTCCACCGACGTCGGCTCGATGGACAACACCAACGCCTTTATCGCTCCCCTCATTAAAATTTTTGCTCCCGAGATCTCCCGAAGAAACCTGGTCTTCACGTTGATCGCCATCCGGAAGCTGGCGCATGTGGTGGAATATGCCATTCTCTCGGTCTTATGGCTTTATGCCCTCAAACAAGGCAAACAGGGCTGGTCATGGCGGGCGGCTTTCGGCGCCGTCGGCATTTGCATCGTTTATGCCGGGATCGACGAGTTTCACCAGGGATTTGTCCTCTCCCGCACCGGCAGCATTCAAGATGTCGGCATCGATACCTTCGGCACCGTCCTGGGAACGACTCTCTGGAGTTTTTTTCACGGCGACATTTCAACCATTCAGGCGAAGTTCTTCGGGTGGTGGTTCGCGTGGGGGATCTTCTCAGCGATCATGGTGCTGATCGTCTTACAGGGAGGAACCCTCTCTTTTTGGAAGATGCTGCTGATCATTCTAAGCACCGGCGTTCTCTCCGGCGCCGCGGGGGTCATTTATTATGTCCGGCATCGCTGACCGTCGGCCCCGTTTTTGAAGAAACTCCTCGATTTAATTTATCCCCGCACCTGCGTCCATTGCGACCACTCGATTACAGATGAAACGTCGGACCTTCCTTATTGCCGCGGCTGCTGGGAAACGATCCGGCCGTTGACCGGGCCCCAATGCTCCATCTGCGCAACCCCCTTCCCCTCCCCATCGGCCCTCTCGCACAGCCCCGATCACCACTGCGCGGAGTGCCGCGAGGATATTCCAGCCTTCTCACGCGCCTTCACCCCCTATCCCTACGAAGGAATCCTCGCCGATGCGATACAACGCTTCAAATACCAAAAGCAGACTTCCCTGGCCGCTCCATTGGCAGGTCTGATCATGGAACAGCTGACAACCGTTCAGTTTGATCTGGTGGCGGCCGTCCCGCTTCATCCCACCCGCCTTCGAACACGGGAGTTCAACCAATCCCTCCTGCTGGCGCAGAGAATCGCCCGTTTCACACAAGTTCCGCTCCTGATCGATGCGTTGAACCGCTCCCGGGACACTCTCCCCCAGGTCGGTCTTTCGCGGAAAGAGCGGGCGCAGAACGTCCGGCGGGCCTTTCACCTATCGGATCCAACGCCGATCAAAGGAAAGCGGATCCTGCTGGTGGATGACGTCTACACCACCGGCGCCACCCTACGGGAAGGATCAAAAATCCTCCTGAAGGGTGGAGCAAAAGAGGTGATCGTCGCCGCGGTGACACGGATGATATAGATGAGACAGCCCCTTGTTTTTTTCTTCCGACCCCGTTATGATACTCATCCACATTCACTTTAATAACTCAGGAAAGTCACTATGCAACAACACGTGGAGCAACAGATTCAAGTCCCAACCCGGGAAGCGGTGGTCGACAAAAAGGATCTGGGCGCCCTCTGGGCGGTCGGAGTCGTTCTCTCTCTGATTCTTGCCCTCGCCGGATACGCCTGGAACCCGCCCCGGTATGAAGCCATCGTCAGCAGCAGCGTCGATCCGACCGAAGCCCAGGTTGAAAACAGCCAGAACAAAATCGTCACCGATGCCCTCAACGAGGGGAGAATCGAATATCATCCGAGCATGGCCAAATTGGTTCGCCTCCGTGCCGGCTATGAGATCTTTTTCGTCGACCTCGTCCGGGTTCTTCTCTTCCCCGCCGCCCCCATCATTATCATCGGGAGTCTGACCCGAAAGAGTATCCAACAAGCAAAGAGAGAGGGGATAAGAACCGAATCCTCTCGCCCGCCGTTGATCCGATTCGAATAAAGGCCCGCGCCGTGAAGATTCAAAGCGATCCTTCTCTCCGCCGCATCCTCGGTTTCACCCGCCCGCATTGGGGGACGATGACGCTGGCGACCTTCTTTCTCCTCTTATCCTCACTCATCAGCCTGGGACTTCCCTGGATCGTTCGCCGACAGGTCGATTCGATCTTGGTCGACCGCCAAATGGTAACCCTGACCCTCTTGCTCGGCCTGATCTCCCTCTTTCTGATCCAAGCCTTCTTTTCGTTCGGCCATAACTATCTTCTCGGAGCGGTCGGCCAACGGGTCTTGGCGGAGCTTCGAACCTCCCTCTTCTCGCACCTTCAAACCCTCTCCCTCTCTTTCTTCACCCAACGGAGGACGGGAGAACTCCTCTCCCGGCTGACCAATGATCTGGCGGTCATTCAGACCCTCTCGACGGAGCTGCCGGTGAACCTCACCCGGCAGACATTGACCTTGATTGGCGGCGTCGCCATTCTTCTCTACATGAACTGGCGGCTTACCTTTCTCGTTCTCCTTCTGATCCCGATCGTGGTTGCGATCGCCCGATGGATGGGGAAGCGGCTGAAGCAATTTTCAATCTCGGTGCAGGACCATCTGGCCGATACAACCACCCTGATGGAGGAGATGATCTCCGGGATCAGGACGATCAAATCATTCGGCCGAGAGTCGTATGAGCAGATCCGATTTTCACGGCAGATCGAGAAAACACTGGCCGTCACCCTGGCGCGGCTCCGGATCTCGGCGGCCTTCGGCCCGGTGATGATTTTTTTGGGGTTCAGCGCGGCGACCGGGATCCTCTGGTACGGCGCGCGGGAGATTCTTCTCGGAAACATCACCCCGGGGGAAATCATCGCCTTTATCATCTACGCAATGATCATCACCGGGCCGATCGGGAGTTTTGCCCGCCTCTTCTCACAGTTGCAAGAAGGGTTGGGATCGAGCCAACGGGTCTTCGAAATTCTCGATACCAAACCGCTGGTGACCGATGCCCCGAACGCCCGGTCGCTTCCGCCGATTCGGGGGGAGGTCCGGTTCAGGGAGGTCTCCTTCCACTATCTTCCGGACCAACCGGTGCTTCAAGGAATCTCTTTCTCGGTCCAACCGGGAGAAAAAGTGGCCCTCATCGGCCCCAGCGGCGCCGGAAAGAGCACCCTGATCCACCTCCTTCACCGCTTTTACGATCCGTTCTCCGGATCGATCCAGGTCGATGGGTATCCCTTGAAAGATGTCTCGATCAAGAGTTACTACGACCAGATCGCCTATGTTCCCCAAGAGGTGATTCTCTTCGGCGGAACCCTCCGCGAGAATATCCTCTACGGAAAACCGGATGCGACCGAGGCAGAGCTGCTTGCCGCTTCCCGCGCCGCGCACGCGCATGATTTCATCACCGCGTTTCCCCAAGGATACGAGACGCAGGTCGGGGAGAAAGGCTTGACCCTCTCGGGAGGCCAACGCCAGCGGATCGCGATTGCACGCGCTTTTCTGAAAAACCCCCGGCTGCTGATCTTAGACGAGGCGACCGCCTATCTCGATAATGAATCGGAGTTGTTCGTTCAAGAGGCATTGGAAAGACTGATGGCGGGAAAAACAACCTTCGTGATCGCCCACCGGCTGACGACCATCCAAAAGGCCGACCGGATCTTGGTCTTGAACAAGGGATCCCTGGTGGAACAGGGAACCCACCCGGAATTGATGAAGCAGCAGGGGCTCTACTATCACCTCTACACGCTTAAAATGGTTGGGGCCGAAACCGCCACGCCGGAACGAGAGACTTTCTAGCTGGATACTCTCCCTCTTTTTTAGATCCCTATCGCCTCTATGGCATCTTGAATCGTCTGAAACGAATTCGCTACAATAAAAGAGAGGTAATATGATGAGCCCAACATTAAAAAATTATCTGGATCAGAATCAAATTTCCTACGAAGTGACCTCCCATCCGGAAGCGTACACCTCTCAAGAGGTCGCGGCGACCCTCCATAAAACCGGAAAACGATTGGCCAAGGTCGTCATGGTGAAGGCGGGAGATCAATTGGTGATGTGCGTCTTGCCGGCGCATGAGCTGATCGATATCGGCCGGTTGGAACAGATCCTCGGAAGCAAACAGGTCCGTTTAGCGACCGAGGAAGAGTTTAAAGCGCTCTGTTCCGATTGCGATGTCGGCGCCATGCCCCCCTTCGGCAATCTCTATCACGTTCCCGTCTACCTCGATGAGCGGCTTGCCCAGTACGACAAATTCTATTTCGAGGCGGGAAGCCACACCGAGATCGTCACGATGTCGATGGACGACTACCGCCGGCTGGTTTCCCCCGAGGTCGCCCTGTTCGGGAAATTCTCGAGACCCAAGGCGGCCTAGGTCGCTTCGTAGAGATCTGCGGCAAGGGACTGCCGACCGGACCAGGGAACTTACTTCTTCCCGGAGGGATACCATCGCGCCAACCTTCTGGGGGAAACGCCTCCGAAATAGAGAGCCAGCAAAACCAGATTGCGAAGAGTGGTGTAATAAATCCCCTCCCGAAGCCACCGCCGAGGAGAGGTCGTGATCTCCTCCGCAAGCAGGACGACTTCCCCTTCCCTCTTCAAACGGCGGATGAAATCGACATCTTCCATGAGAGGCAACTCTGCATATCCCCCCAAACGTTCGAAGAGATTCCTTCGAACAAAAAATCCCTGATCGCCATAGGGAAGGGTGAAAAGCCGAGACCTCAGATTCGCCAGTTTCCCAACAACTCTTAAAAAGAAACGTTTGGAATCGATCTTTAATCGAAAAGCGCCGCCGGCCACGAGAGGCGAGCGGACCGCTCCCGCAACCGCATCGATCGCTCCTGCAGGAAGGAGAGAGTCGGCATGAAGAAAAAGGAGGATCTCTCCCGTGGCCCGCTTCGCCCCGGCGTTCATCTGCCGTGCCCGGCCTCGTTCACCATAAAGGACAATCCGCGTTTGATCGGAATTTCGGTCCGACCAGGATTGAAGGAGAGGGACGGTTTCATCGGTGCTCCCTCCATCGACGACGATCATCTCGACCTCTGGGAATTGCTCCAATCGATCGAGCGTCCGGCGGAGCGCCTCTTCTTCGTTGAGCACCGGGATGACGATGGTCGTTTTTTTCATTGAAGGAGATACGAAAGGAAAAAGATGATCGAGAAGGGATCAGTGATCTCTTCGGACGACGTAGTCGGCGACGGTACAGAGGGCTTGGCGATGGAGGGAGTCGCTAAAAACGGAAAGATCGCTCTTCGCGCGGTTGGCATAATCTTGCGCCTTTTGCTGGGCATACGTGATGGAGCCGTATTGCTCCATCAACCCGGTCACGAAAGAGAGATCTCTCTTGAGAAGGGCATCTTTCTTGATGACCTTCTTGAGCTCTCTTTTTTCCTTTGAAGAACAATGCTGAAGCAGATGAAGGAGCGGGAGGGTCACCTTGCCCTCTTTGATATCCTTCCCCGGAGATTTCCCGAGGCGCGCCCGATCGGCGACATAATCGAGGGTATCATCCGCCACTTGAAAGGCGATCCCTAAATTCCGGCCATATCGGGAGAGGGCTTCCTTTTTCTCATCCGATTCATTCCCGATAATTGCTCCCAATTTGCAAGAGGCGGAAAGGAGGGCCGCCGTTTTGTATTCAATGATCTGGAGATAAGTCGCTTCGGTCAAATCAAGATCTCGGCTGTGAACCAATTGAAGCGTTTCCCCTTCGGACATCCTCCGGCAGGTGGTGGAGAGAAGATAGTTGATCTCAAAATTCTCCATCTTCACCGCTTGGCAGACGGCCAGGGTATAGAGGTAATCTCCGACCAGAATGCTCGCTTGGTTTCCCCAGAGAAGGCGGGCGGCGGGAATACCGCGGCGGACCTCCGCATTGTCCAAAACATCGTCGTGTAAAAGGGTGGCGGTATGGATAAACTCGACCATCCCGGCCAGGTGGATATGGCGTTTATCAACCGATTGGCAGAGCTGGGCGCTGATGATTAAGAGGAGGGGGCGAATCCGCTTGCCGCCGCTGCTTAAGATATGGTAGGCGACTTTGTTGATGAGCGTGACCTCGGAGTCGAGGCCTTTTTTGATCTGCTCTTCGACCTCATCGAGGGCTTCTTTATAGTTGGACCAGACCTGATCCATCTCCACCGCATCTGACCTAAAGAGGAATAAAGTTGAGCGTAAAAAAATAGTAGGCTAAGCCACAACCTAAGTCAAGCTAAAAACGATTTTTAGATCCGAACCGGGAGAATTGCATCTCAAGAAAGCTTATGTTATTTTCAGATCATGATCACGGCCGATTCCATTCATCCGATCATGGCGATCCTGAAAAAAGAGGTGCGCCGGTTGAAAGTGCCGGCCGTCGGCCTGATCGCGCAGCAGACCCAAGATCCCTTTCGGGTCTTAATCTCCTGTCTCCTGAGCCTCCGAACGCGCGATGAAACGACCGAGGCCGCCTCGGCCCGTCTCTTCCAATTGGCCGCAACACCGAGCCGGATGCTCGGCCTGCGGGCCGATCAGATTGAGTCGGCGATCTATCCCGTCTCTTTTTACAGGAACAAAGCCCAACAAATCCTCGGAATTTGTCGCGACCTGATGGAGAAATTCGACGGCCATGTTCCCGATTCCATCGATGTCCTGCTGACCCTCCCCGGCGTCGGGAGAAAAACGGCCAATCTGGTGGTGACGGTGGCCTTTCGGAAGCCGGGGATCTGCGTCGATACACATGTTCATCGGATCTCAAACCGGATCGGCTATATCCGGACGAAGAGCCCTGAAGAGAGCGAAACGGCCCTCCGGAAAAAACTTCCCAAGCGTTACTGGATGATTTATAACGATCTTCTCGTCCCCTATGGGCAGTTCATCTGCAAACCGATCTCGCCGATCTGCAGCCGATGCGAGATCTCCCCCTATTGCAAGCAAATAGGCGTCGTGAAGAAGCGGTGAGTCTTTACTTTCTTGCATTATATGCTAGACTCAAAGACCGTATGGAACCGACCCCTCTCCCCTCAAAGCGGCCCCGTAACACTACAGATAACCCTTCAAGGAAAGGTTTGTCACGTACAGGAGGACAACCTCATCTGGATCTTTCAGGAGATGGGACTGATTCGCTTTTCCAATAAATTCTGCTGGAACGGGGAATGCAAGAATTGCGTCGTGACTTTCAAGATCGGCCCGGGGGAGAAGAGACCACTGAACGGGCCTGCAGAACGCCGGCGCAAGATGGAATGATCGTGACCGAAATGCCGACGCAGTTTTATAAAAAACCGTAGGCGTTAGGAGCGGCTCGCCATCTGAACCGACTCCCCCTTCTTCGGGGCCCCCTTTTCCACCCCCGCCAATCCCCAGAAACTGCTCATAGTAAGAAAGCACTTTTTCGGAATAACGGGTCGGTATCGTCTCACCCGCCTTGAGCCAACGAATCACCTTCCCGGGACCGTGGTTATACGCCGTCAGCGCGAGATGGATATCTCCGAATTTCAAATAGAGCATCCACAAATAGTGGATCCCTAGGCGAATATTCAGGAACGGATCAAACAGAGGATCCTTTCCATGCCAGACGATGTTGTTCATCTCCGCCACCTGCTTCCCGGTCGTTGGAATAATTTGCATTAATCCAACGGCTCCCTTCGGAGAAATAGCCCAGTTGTAAAATGAACTCTCCGTCGAGATCACGGCGATGATCAATTCCGGATCAAATCCGTAACGGCGGCTCTCCTGATGGATGAAACTCGCCAGCTTCTTCTCCTGATTTTTATCGAGTCCGGTTTTGAATCCGGAGAGAATCTCTAATATTTTCTTCTCTTTCCGGGAAGCCCCCCTTGATAAGAGGGGGATGGGTGTTTTGCGGAAACTTCGTGCGAGGAAGACTCCCCCGGCGGCTGATGAAAGGGGAAGCCGCGAGAATCGGACAGGGATAAATCAGAGGAAAAAGGATGAAAAATAAAAAGGCTGAGTGTTCCGGTTAATACCCAATATCGTCTATACTTCTGTCTCGCCGACATCGGATCCGCCCCCCATTCCGATAATGCATCGTAACGGAACGTGTTTTTTGCAAATCCAAGGCCGTTCTAAAAGGGTAATCTAAATGACTCCTTTAGGAGATAACGAGAGAGTTTCGGATGGGATATTCCACGAAACGATGCAAACCGACTGCAAACGATTGCACAAAAGATTCTTTTTTGGATCAGATTTATTATTGTTCAGGCTGGAGTGCGATGTTTTGGACGGGACCCTGCAGTTGCATCAGGTTGATCCGGGGAAGATCCCATTGAGGACGAAACCGCAACGCCAGCTGGTATTCAAGGCGGGCGAGATCAACGAGACCCTGCCGTTGATAAAGATAGCCGAGGTTATTATGGGCCTCGGCCAATTCCGGCTGAAGCCGCATCGCTTCGAGAAAGGCCTGCATAGAGAATTCGAGCTGATTCTCCTTCTGATAATCGACCCCGAGGTTGATGTGCGCCTCCACCATTTTGGGATTTAGCTCAATGGCCTTTTGATAGGCCCGAATGGCCTCTCTCCACTCTTTTTTCTGATCCAAAACCGTCCCGAGTTGATAGTAGGTCGTCGGGCTCGGGGCAAGCTGGGCGGCTTTTTCAAACTCCCGCAGTGCCACATCGAACAGTTTCTGTTTTTTATAGAGGGAGCCCATGATGCGATGGATGTCAGGGTCCTCCGGTCGGATTCGGGCGGCCTCCTGATAATGGTGCAGCGCCTCGTCGATCTGCTCTTCCTGGAGATAAAGCGCCGCAAGGTTCTTGTGGCTTTCAACCAGATCATTTTCTTGCCGGATCGCTTCCAAATATTCGTGAATGGCTTCCTGACGCATCCCCTTTCGATTCAACGCATACGCGAGATTATGTCGAATCATCGTCTCGTTTGGAAGGATCTCGATCGCTTTTTCGTAAGTCTCGATCGCATCCTCCCATCTTTCCCGGTCGGTAAAAATATTGGCCAAATTGTAATAGGCCAGTGCGTCCCGTTTGTCGATTTCAATCGCTCTTTTTAATTCGGAAATCGCCTGTTCTATTTTTCCCTTCTTGTAATAAGCGACCCCCAAATTGGTATGGACCTTGGCATCCTTTTCATTCAACCGCAACGCCGTCAGGAAAACCTGAATGGCCTCATCGAACCGCCCCTGTTCGGCGAAGGCCGCTCCGAGCGCCTCATAGGGGCGGGCTTTCCGGGGAGATTTCGATATAGTATCTTGCCAGAGGGTGATCTCCTCTCTCCAGACCTGGTTCCGTTCAAACGTCCAGAATGCCTGAACGGAAATCAGACCGGCCAGGAGAAGGGAAATAAAAACGGAGGCCCATTCCGGAGCGGGAGCCGATGCCCATCGGAGTAATCCGAGGGTGATGCAGACAAAAAAAGCGACGGAAGGAAGATAAAGACGGTGCTCGAACACCAAATCGAGCTGTAAAACAGTCGATTCGAGCAGAAGATTTCCAAGATACCAAAAAACGAAAAAGGCAAGAAGCGGCTTTTTCTTCCAGGAAACAGCGGCGAAGAACAGGAGGCCGATCAATGCAACGGCCGAAAGGAGGGTGGTCGGCGGATTCAAGAGTGAATAGGAGAGCGGAAAATCATAGTCCAAATTCAGGCGAGACGGATGCGGGAAAAGAAGCAGGGAAAGATAATAAACCAGAACCCGCGCGCCGGTCATTAACCGAAGATCCCGAGGGATATAATCGACACCATACTGCTTCGAGACCCCTTCTTGAAGCGCGCCGAACGCGCCTGTCGCCCCCCAAAGATAAAGGAGCGCGATCAGACCCGTTCCAATTAACAGCGCCAGATAAATTGGAACGGCCTTTTTAACCCTCTTCCGATCTTCGCCGGTGAAAAAAAGAAAATCATAAAGGACGATCATCGCCGGAAGGGTAATCGCCGTCTCTTTGCTTCCGAAACTCATCAAGGCGGCCAGTCCGGAGCCGAGATACCAATAACCGGACCGCGATTGGGAACCGGAAAGCCGCTTCGCTTCCATCCCCTTTCTACCTTGTAGATAGAGGACAAAGGCAAGCAGGTAAAAAAAAGCGGAGAGGCTGGTCATCCGTTGTACAATATACGTTACCGACTGAGTCTGAATGGGATGGATCGCCCAAAGAAGGGCGGCGACGGCCGCCGCCTCGCCGGGAAAGGAGATCGATCGGCGAAGCCGTTGAAGTAAAAAGGTCTGATAAAGGAAAAAATAGAGCAGCAAAGCCGTGCCGAGATGGATCAGCGTGTTGATCCAGTGGTATCCGAAAACGTGAAGTCCCCCAAAATAATAGTTCAATGCAAACGACATGTTCGCGACAAATCGGTTCGGCAAAGGACTTCGGAATCCCGCCTGGATCAAGCTTGAGAGATCGAGGCTTTTGATCCGGATGGCCCGGTTCTCGACGATGTTGATATCATCGTCCAGATGAAAACTCGCATCCCAAGTGTTTGAATAAATCAGGAGGGTAAAAACGGGAATCAGCCAAAGAAGCCACCGTCTAAAAACAAAACCGGAAAATGTCGGGAGAGAGAGTGTGAGATGCCGTGCCATGCTAGTGTTCCCTACGTCATGTAATTTAGGGATACCCCAACTCTGGTTCCTTGTCAAGGAAGAGGAAATAAAGGAAAACCATGGAAGAGGAAAAGAAAATTGCAATTGTAGGAGCCTCCCGCAACCGCGCAAAATTCGGGAATAAGGCGGTTCGGGCCTTTATGGAGAAGGGGTATCACGTCTTCCCGGTCCATCCTTCTGAAAAGGAGATCGAAGGACGACCGGTCTATCGATCGGTCCTAGAGATTCCCGACCGAGTTGCGCTTGCCAGCTTTTATATTCCCTCATCGATCGGTCTGAAGGTCATCGAAGAGGTGGCGCAAAAAAGAGGGAATGCGAATTGTTTATCTGAATCCCGGCTCTGAAAGCGAGGAATTGATTCGGAAAGGACGCGCTCTGGGACTTGAAATTCGGGACACCTGCAGCATCGTCGCGATTGGCGCCGATCCAAGCAGGTATTAGGCGGTCGGGTAGTGGTTATACGAAGGTCAGCCATTCCGGATGGGCCTTCTCTTTGCCGCGGACGATATCAAAGAAGGCCTTTTGAAGTTCAAGCGTCACCGGTCCCGGCTCCCCCTTGCCGATCGTTCGACCGTCCACTTCACGGATCGGCGTCACCTCGGCGGCCGTTCCCGTAAAAAATGCTTCGTCGGCCAAGTAGAGATCGTCGCGCGTGAACCGCTCTTGAACGACTTTGATCTTCCGTTCATGGGCCAAATGCATGATCGTGTCCCGCGTGATTCCCTCAAGGATCGAAGTCAGCGGCGTCGTCTTCAAAACCCCCTTTCGAACGATGAAGATATTCTCCCCCGGCCCCTCTGCAACGAACCCTTCGGTGTCGAGAAGAACCGCTTCGTCATAACCGGCTTCTTTCGCTTCTCGTTTTGCCAGCTGAGAATTGACGTAATAACCGGCCACCTTCGCGCGGGTCATGCTGATGTTGACATGATGCCTTGCAAAGGAAGAAACGGCCACCCGAATGCCGCGTCGGATCCCCTCTTCCCCGAGATATGTCCCCCAGGGCCAGGCGGCGATCGAGAGACGAATGGGATTTTCCTTCACATAAAGCCCCATCTCCCCATAGCCGATATAGGCCAGCGGACGGATATAGCCTTCTTCCAAACGATTGACACGAACGGTTTCGACAATCGCCTGCTCAATCTCCTTTTGGGCAAAAGGGATCTTCATCCGAACGATGTGAGCCGATCCGAAAAGACGCTCGACATGTTCCGCCAGCCGGAACACGGCCGTGCCGGATTTCCCCTTGTAACAACGGATCCCTTCAAAAACAGCCAGACCGTAATGAAGGCTGTGGGTCAACACATGGACGGTCGCCTCTTTCCAGGGAACCAGTTTTCCATCCATCCAAATAAAGGGGGTCTCTTTCAGCACACTTTCTCCTTTCGTCAAATCGGATCATTTGATGGAGTATATAGAACAAAATCCAGGCCTGTCAATGTCTTTGTCATCGACAAGTCGTTCATCATCCGTTGGTTTATACTGGGTTTTTTGAAAAGAACCGACCGGTCATCACGGCGAACGGATGACCTTCTGCCGAGGCAGAGGAAGATTATTCTGGGATCGGAGAGAAGCGTCCGAACCGTCGTTGGTCGCTCAAACGCAAGGTCGATCTGCCTCAGAGAAAACGACCAAGGCAGATCGACCGTAAGCAGGCCGACAGAAGTTGCGCGGAAGAAGAGCTACTTTCTCTTTGCCTGACGCAGGCTCCGGGCTCCTCGAACCGCTTGAGGAGGCGTCGCGCGCCCCGCGCCCTTCTTTCCGGTGAGCAGCCAGTCGATGCTCACCCTTCCCATCTCGGCAATACGGACCAAAAGATCCGGAGAGGGAATGCGTCCTCGTTCATATCGACTGATGTAGTTTTGTTTCTTCACCCCGAGCGCCTTTGCAAACTCGGTTTGAGTTCTGTTGCCGCGCACCGCTCTGATCCGCTCGCCGACTTTTTGCGGAGATACTTTTTCCATTGTTGACCCCCTTCTCATGATCGATGATCTCTTTATGGTTGAATAAATACTATGGATGGTTCTACATCCAGAGGCGGGATACCACTTTTCTATTTTCTAAAAGTATACGTGAGTTAAAATTTAAAAGTCAAGCACCTTGCGATGAAAAACTTCAGATGGAGATATATATGTCTGGTAGATGACATTGGGGCGTACGCTCCCACCTCCGGCGGATACTTTATTGACTCTGCCACCACCAGTCGACGCTGAAAAGGACCGGTCGCGCCGATCGCTCCAGATAAATCACCGAATAATTTTTATTCTCCGCTTCGAAAATAAAATATTTCTGGTCGATTCGAAACCGTCGAACCATCATCCCCCCCTTCGCCGGCCAGAGAACAACCAGCTTCCCTTCCCATTTTTTCGACGGCATCGAAATTGGAATCGCGCCGACCAGAGCTCCCTGGCGGAGAAGCGGCGACATGGCGTCGTCGCGAAGGTAGAAACAGAACATTTCCTTCTGAAAGATCGCCCCCCACACCGGAAGATAAGCGGCAACGTCGTTCTCGGAGATCGGGTGAGGAGAACCCGATACGGCGCGATCATCGAGGAGCGGGACGGTAGGATAGGCGCTCTGCTTCTCCGCGGAAGAAGCGTATCCGGAAGCGGATTCCGCCGCGACAAGATCGACCGGCCGCTCCCCGGCCGCGCCGATCAGGAGCCAATGCGGATCGATCTGAAAGCGGGTCACGACCCCGATCAGCGACTCGACGGACGGTTTAACCTTTCCCGCCTCGATTTCCGAGAGAAAACTGCGAGAAACCCCGATTTGCGCCGCGAACTCCTTTTGAGTCAGCCCGACCCGCTCTCGGACCTGCTTCACACGTTTGTTGATTTCTGTCGCCTTAGCGAATTTTCTCATTGACAATGTCGCTTTAACGAATTAAACTGAAGATGGCTTTACACTCTCAATTGGGAGAACACTAATATTCATAAGTCCTTTTCTCAAAAAAAGAGAGACCGCGGCCTGAAGATCTGTTTTGAGCTGAAACGGCGGGGGTGGACACAGACACGTATTGCCCGCTCGCTCGGCGTCACCCAATCGGCCGTGCACCAGATTATTTTTAATCGTGCCCGCTCTAGACGGATTCGGAACTTCATTGCATCCATTCTTCAGAAAGAGGTGACCGAAATTTGGCGCGATCGCGCGAAACATTTTTATCATTAGCATAGCTCTGTAGAAAAGACAATCCCTTTTATGGATGGACCCCGGATTAAACGCCACGAGAGATCGTTGTTGTTTTTCGAGTCGTCGCCGAATCTCCTCCCGATCAAGGGAGAGCTTCGGAAGAGCGGCTTTCTGATTTTCGAATGCCGGACGCCGGCGGAGGTGCACTTTGCGGTCGCTTGGTTTCCGATCAACTTGATTCTGATCGATCTGCTGATTCCGGGAGAGCCAAGCGGCTATGAGGTATGCAGACAGTTGCAGGAGGATCGTCGGATGGGATCGGTCCCCGTCTTTCTGTTCTGTGATCATCCCCTCCCGGTGCAGGTGACCCGGAGTTACTGCTATGAATTAAAGGCGGAGCGACTCATCCTTCCGCCGCTCGATCCGGTTTACATCGCACGACAGATCGATCTCACCCTCCGGCGCCGCGAAGACCCTTCCCGCCCGCCCCGCCCATCCCAATAGAAGAGGCCCCTGGACTCTCCTTCTCTGCGCGGAGCGCTAAGAGGAGGGCCTGCATGTCGGCCGGCATCGATGCGGTGAAGATCATCGGCTCGCCGGTCGTGGGATGAACAAAACCGAGCCGCTCCGCATGGAGCATCTGCCGCTCCACGTTGATCTCGAACATCCGCGCCGTTCGGCCGCCGTAAATCTTATCCCCCACCACAGGATGTCCGAGATGGGCCATGTGAACCCGAATCTGATGCGTCCGCCCCGTCTGAGGATAGACCTCCAACAGCGTGGCGATTCGGAAGCGCTCCCGAACGACGTAGTGCGTCTCCGCCTCGCGCGGGCGGGCGGTTCGGGCGGAGATCTTTTTTCGATCGATCCGATCCCGGCCGATCGAAAGCTGAATCTTGCCGGAATTCTTCGCCACTTTCCCGGAAACAATCGTCAAATAACGCCGATCGATCGTATGCTGCTTGAATTGTTTCGAGAGGCGTTGATGCGCTTGGTCGGTCTTTGCGACGACCAACACGCCGGAGGTCTCTTTATCGAGCCGGTGAACGATTCCAGGCCGCTCACGTCCGCCGATTCCCGGAAGGGCCCGACAGTGATGGAGGAGGGCATGAACCAGCGTTCCCCGATCGTGACCGGGGGCGGGATGAACCACCATCCCCGCTTCTTTATTAATGACGAGGAGCACGTCATCCTCGTAGAGAACATCGAGCGGAACTTCTTCCGGGATCAGCTCCAACGGAGCGGGGGGGAATCTGTAAATCGATCCGGTCTCCTTCGCGAACCCGATAGCTGGCCCGGATCGGATGGCCGTTGACAAGAATCTGACCCTCCTCGATCAGCTTTTGAATCCGGGATCGGGAAAGAGAAATACCCCTTCTGATCAGATAGAGATCGATCCGTTCGGGGGGGGTCTGGGATGAGACCACCAAAGAGGGGGGAGGGGAAAAGGACATGCAGTGCGACTCCAAACGGCTCCTCAAAGGGTGCTTTGGGGAATCACCGTTCTCCTTTTTTCTCCTGTTTCATTTTTTTCTCGTAAAGGCGGGCTTGGGACAAAAACTTGTGGATGAGTTTATTGTTCGGATCATATTGGCGAACCCACTCCCATTCTGCAATCGCCTCTTTAAATTGCATCTGCCCCATGAAGACGGCGCCGAGATCGATCCGGGCCTGAATGTTCTGCGGGTTGACTTCAAGCGCTTTCCGAAGGAAGCTGACCGCCTCTTCCTCCTGGCCGATCATGTTGAACGCCCAGCCGAGCTCGCGCATCGCCTCGTCCGTTTCGGGCGCCAGATTGAGGACCGTCTTCCACTCACCGATCGCGTCGTCCCATTTCAATTCTTTTGAATAGATGATGCCGAGCATGTGGTGCGCATTCAGATGCCCCGGCTCAATATCGATGATCTTCTCGAACGCCTGTTTGGCGCCGGGCAGATCCTTTCTCTCAAAGAGGATCTTTCCCATCAGCTCATACGCTTCCGTATAGGCGGTATCTTCATCAAGCGCCTGTCGAAGATACCGAAGGGCCCGGGCCATTTGGTTCTTCGCATGATACGCTAAGGCGATGTTGAAGAAGAGATCGGTCACCTCCTGCTCGTCACACCGGAGCTTCTCCAGCCGCCGATAGATGCCGAGCGCTTGATCCGGCTTGTTCTGCACAAGGAGAATGTTGGCGAGAATAAAGCTGCTTTGATAGTCTTGCGGGAAGACATGAACCGCTCTTTGAATCACTTCCAGCGCGGCGTCAAAATGACCGAGGTGGAGATAGATATCGGCCAGCTCGTGATAGGCCGGGAGGTGGTTTGGATCGGCGGCGAGGACCTTCTTGAGGAATTGCACGGCCAACAGCCAGTTTCCCCGGTCCAACGCCATGACCGCCTTATTTACGAACTTCTCTGATTCTTTCCGCATACGGATCAAACTCCCTCGAAAACCTCCTGGCGCTTTTTCATTCGATCGGCCCCCTCGCTTCGAGGAATCTGGGCGGCATCTTTCTTTTCGATCGATCTGACCCTATCGCTTCTCTTCTCTGTTTCCGACCGGGTGAGGCCGCCGGTCCGTCCTTCATTCACAACCTCTGAGATTGGCCGTCGGGACCTCTTTCTTAAGCCAAAAGAGATTGAACATCAGCAGTGAGATTCCGATTGTAATCGCCGAATCGGCGACATTAAACGCAGGCCAGTGAAATTGGCCGACATAAAAATCGAGAAAGTCGACGACCTCTCCCATCCGAACGCGATCGATCAGGTTTCCAACCGCCCCGCCGAACAAAAGGGAGATTGCAACCAAGCTCGATTTATCTTCTTTGGGGGTCTGCGCGAGAAAATAAAGGAGAATGGAAAGGGCCACAATAGAAACGACAAGGAAGAAGACCGATCGGAAGCCGGCGCTCTGATCCGCAAATAAACCGAAGGCGGCTCCCGGATTTCGGATGTAGGTCAGAGAAAAAAAGTCTTGAATCACGACCACGGATTCATGAAGACGAAATGCATTTTGAATAAGAAGCTTGGTAATTTGATCCAGAATGATAGTCCCACCCCCGATCAATGTCAAGAAAATAAGCTTAATTTGGCCCAGCAGCATCGGCACCCACCACCCCGGCACATCGCCCGCAGAGGGTCGGATAACCGGCATCGGTCCCGACGTCCTCTCGATAGATCCAACAGCGTTCACACTTGGTTCCCCGAGCCGGTTGAACCTGAACCGCAAGCGGTGATTCCTTCACTTGAAAAGTCGCAACCCCCTCCGGTTTTCTCTCCAATGGGAGAACATCAACCTGTGAGACAATAAAAAGGGTTGGGAGAAACGCTTTCTTCTCCTGCAGAAGCTTATACAGAGGATACGGTTTGTCCAAGCCAACAACCCATGACTCACCTTCCGCGTAGAGCGTGACGCTGGCTTCAAGAGAGCTTCCGATTTTCTTTTCTCTGCGTTGTTGTTCCAGGAGACGGGATACTTCTTCTCTAACTTCGATAAGTTTACCCCATGTTTCTAAAAATGTCTTATTACTTTCCTCTTTTTCAGAAAATTTTTGTTCCGGCGGCCGCCCCATTTTTGAGGCCATCGGGAAGGTCGTCAGAAGAACACTCTCCTTCTCTTTCAAATCGGCCGGCATGTACCCCCAAATCTCCTCCGCCGTAAACGACAGAACCGGCGCCATCAAACGGACTAGCGTCGTGAGCGTTTCCAGCAGCACCGATTGGGCCGCGCGCCGCTCGGGCGATTTGGCCGCAGAGGCATAGAGTCGATCCTTCAAGATATCGAGATAAAAAGAGGAAAGATCGACGGCGCAAAAATTATTCAGCGCATGGAAGATCGTGTGGAACTCCGCCTCGCGATAGGCCCGCTGCACTTTCTCATTGAGGATCTGAAGGCGGAAGAGCGCCCATCGGTCGATCTCCTGCAGATCGGCGTCGGGCACCGGTCCGTCAGAGGGATGAAAATCATAGAGATTGCTAAGAAGGAACCGGCAGGTGTTCCGGATCTTTCGATACGCTTCGACCAGCTGAACGAGGATATCCTGCGAGATCCGGACATCTTCCCTGAAGTCGGTCGCCGAGACCCAAAGGCGCAAGATTTCCGCGCCGTATTTGTTGATGACCTCTTGCGGCGCGACGACGTTCCCCGCCGACTTCGACATCTTCTTTCCGGCGCCGTCGACGACGAACCCGTGCGTGAGGACCGCCTTATACGGGGGACGGCCGTCGGTTTCGAGCGACGCGAGCAGACTGCTGTGAAACCAGCCGCGGTGTTGGTCGGAGCCCTCGAGATAAAGATCGGCCGGCCAGGTCAGCTGCGGCCACCTTCTCGTATTCTTCAAAACGGCGGCGTGGCTCACCCCCGACTCGAACCAGACATCGAGAATATCGTTCTCTTGCTGGAAGCGGCTCCCGCCGCATTTTTTGCAGGCGGTCTCCTTCGGAAGGAGTTCGGCGGCCGCCTTGGAAAACCAGACGTCGCTCCCCCCTCTTTCTCCATCAAATCGGCGACATGGTCGGCGATCTCCTTCGAGACCAAAATCTCGTTGCAGTCGAGGCAGGCGAAGGCGACGATCGGCACCCCCCAGACCCGCTGGCGCGAGATGCACCAATCGGGACGGCTCTGCATCATCCCCAAGATCCGGTCTTTTCCCCACTTCGGAATCCACTGGACCTCCTGCTCGATCGCCTTGATCGCCCGCTCGCGCAGATGGTGCTTCTCCATCGAGATAAACCACTGTTCGGTGGCGCGGAAGATCACCGGATTCTTGCAACGCCAGCAGTGCGGATAGGAGTGGCTGATCGTCTCCTTCTTCAGGAGCATCCCGCGCTGATTCAGAAGGGCAATGATCGCCTCGTTGGCCTCGAAGACTTTTTGTCCGGCAAACTCCCCCGCCTCATTCGTGAAGCGGCCCCGATGATCGACCGGCGCATAGACCGGCAGTCCGTAGCGGAGACCGACCTCGTAGTCTTCCTGTCCGTGACCGGGGGCGGTGTGAACGCAGCCGGTCCCCTGCTCGAGGGTGACATGCTCGCCGAGAATGATCGGCGCGTCGCGATCGAGCCACGGATGACGGCAGACGATTCCTTCGAGCTCGCTTCCGGTCCAGCCCCCGGGGGCCACTTCATAGGAACCGGGGGCGAAACCGAACGCCTTCATGCAAGCTTCGATCAGGTTCTGCGCCAAGATCAGATCCCCGGCGGGTGTCTTCACAAGGCGATAGTGAAAATGCGGATGGACCGCAATCGCCTGGTTGGCGACGAGGGTCCAGGGGGTCGTCGTCCAGATCGCAACAGACGTCTGTCCATCCGGGCGGACGGAAAACTTTTCCTTCGGATCTTTGACCGGGAATTTGACGTAGATCGACGGCGAGGTGTGGTCGGCATATTCGACCTCCGCCTCGGCGAGTGCCGTCTCATCGTTCGGGCACCAGAGGACCGGCTTCTTTCCTTTATAGACATCCCCCGTCGCAACGACCTTCCCGAACTCACGAACGATCGCCGCCTCGTAGTCGGGGGTCATCGTCAGATAGGGATGCTCCCAGTCGCCGAGAACCCCGAGCCGCTTGAACTCGTCGCGCTGGATGTTGACGAACTTGTCGGCGTACTCCCGGCAGCGCTTTCGGATCTCCCCCTTGCTCATCCCCTGCTTCTTCGGACCGAGGTCCTTCAACACCTGATGCTCGATCGGAAGACCGTGACAGTCCCAGCCGGGGACGTAGAGGGCGGCAGCGCCGCTCATCGATCTTGATTTGACGACGAAGTCTTTCAGGATTTTATTGAGGGCATGCCCGATGTGGATATGACCATTGGCGTACGGCGGCCCGTCATGAAGGATGTACTTCTCCCGGCCCCCACGCTCATGTAGCACTTTCTGGTAGAGTCCGCTCTCTTCCCATCGCGCCAGCTGTTCCACTTCACGCTGGGTGAGGTTGGCCCGCATCGGGAAATCGGTCTTCGGAAGATTCAGGGTCTGCTTATAATCGGCTTTATTTTCCATAAGAAAGATGATCGATAGTAACATTCGACTTTTCGGATGTCAACGATTGTTCTCCCGGAAAGACGGGGCATTCCGCAGGAATTTCAGGGACCTCCGGCCCTCATGTCGGGCCGGTTCGCTGCTTCTTCAGAAATGTGATCGCCCCCTCTCGATCGGTCAACCGACCGGAGAGTTGCTCTTCCCGAACCAGAGCGAGAACGCTTCCCACCTCCGGCCCCCGGGGGGATCCCCAAAAGCGCCATCACCTCTTCTCCGGAGAGAAGCGGCGCCGGAATGCGCGCGCGCGACGCGGCCATCGCCTCCATCCCGGTGATCCGCTCTCGAAGCCGGCGATACGAAATCAATTGCGGGCTCCCGGAGGGCGGAACCGTGGCGCTCCCGTCGCAGAAGATCAGTTGCAGAAGTTTGTGTCCGGGCCGCTGCGGATTGAGAAAGTGTTTCTCGATGGTGGCGGCCCGCATCTGATCGACCTCCCCCTGGACCAGGATCAGATGTTTCTCGATCAGCCAGGCAAGCGCCTCCTCGTTCACATGATAGCGGCTCCCCTTCGTGAAGGTCGAGAACTTCAAACGCGCCGCAATCTCGCGGACCAGCCGGGCCCCGGCCAGATCGTGCCCGTTGAAGCGGATCCGATCGACTCCGTCCCGCTCCGGGGTTTGAAGGGTGTACGGCTTTCCGATGTCGTGGAAGAGGACCGCCAGCGCCGTCTCCGCATCGTACGGCTCCTGAAACTCCGCCTGGAAAACGGGCGAGGCAAGAACGGAGAGGGCCAAACGGGTGTGGGTCCAGACGTCTCCTTCGGTGTGATAGATCTCCGGCTGGGGACAGCCCTTCATCCGGAGCAGCTCCGGAATCAGCTCGGCGAAGGCGCCGCTCTCGTCCCAGAGATCGAACGCCCGGACCGGATCGGAGACGATCGCCTTGATGAACTCCTTCGCGATGATCTCGCGGGGGACGATCTCGGTCCCATCCTCCCGTTTGGCATTGAGCGCGCCGATGGCGGCGCGCAGCGCCGTCCAGGTTTTCTCCTCAAATCGAAATTGAAACTGACAGGCAAAGCGCAGGGCGCGTAAGAGTCTCGATGAATCTTCGGCAAACCGTTGCGCCGGATCGCCGACCGCCCGGAGCAGGCCCGCTTTGAGATCGTTCTCTCCGCCGAAGGGGTCGACCAGCGACTTTTTCCTCAGATCGGCGGCGATAGCGTTGACGGTAAAGTCGCGCCGGCGCAGGTCTTCCTCTACGGGAAGCGCCGCATCGCTTTGCACTTCAAAGTCGCGGCGCCCTCCTCCCCTTCAAGAAAGCGCGCTCCGTTCTGGGAAGGGCGATGTCGATCTGCTCTTCCAGGACCGCTCCGTGCGGCGCGAATTTGTAGACCCCGAAATTCTTTCCGACCCAGTTGACCTTGCCGTGCAGCTTCAAAAAATTCTCAGCTTCTCGGCGGGAATCCCCCGGACCAAAAAGTCGAAATCTTTCGTCTCGCGCCCCAGGAGAAGGTCCCGGACCGCCCCCCGACGAGGTAAATTTCCCCTTCCGGAAAGTGCGTTTCCAACGCGGCCAGGAAGGGAAACGCCGCCCGGCTCTGATCGATTTTATGCCACAGATGATCGACGAAAAGCGCCATGCCTTTCACTATAGAGGCCTCTTCTTTTTTGCGCAAGCTGATTTCGTCTCTTGGAATTAAACTCTTTTATTTCACCGAATCTCTATGTTATAATCCGATCGTTTTTCATGGTGAGTGGTGGGTGTAGCTCAAGGGTAGAGCACTGGATTGTGGATCCAGGGGTTGGGGGTTCGAAACCCCTCATCCACCCCAACCAAAAACTGCAATTATCGTATATTCCCCGCTTTATTCAAGCCCCAAGATAGCAACTCTCCAGGATGCGTCCGATTCAGATAAGGAGGAGATCACAATGCAGACAGAAACCATCCATCCCAAGGTGACGGCGCTTCTCGCATTGGAAGCAATGATGATTGAAAATCAGCCCGACGTTTACCGGATCGAAAATTATATCTATCAAACCTTTAATCAGATCGAAAAGATCCTCTCCGCGGAACAACCGGAGCGTCTTTTGAACCGAGACGAGCTGAAGACCTTTCAAGACCTCGTCCTCGGCTATAACGGAGGAGAGCGACGGCAGGGAGACCGCCGGCGCGAGCAGCTCCCACTTCAACGGACCGGCGGAGAAACGATCGCCGCTGGGCGGCATAATTGGTTTGTGACGGAAAGCAATCATTCGTGGCGACTGAAATCAAGGCAGACAAGGTGCTCGATTGCAAAGGGATGAAGTGCCCCATGCCGGTTTTAAAAACCAAATTGGCGATGGAAACGCTCCAGGTGGGACAGGTCTTGGAAATGATCGCCACCGATAAAGGATCGAAGCCCGATATGGCCGCCTTCGCCCAGCAGACAGGCCACACGTTGATCTCGATGAAAGAGAGCGACGGGATCTATACCTATTACATCCGGAAAACAAAATAAAAAAGAACCGATGGAACAGAAGCTAAAAGAAGGGATCGACCCGGCGCTGGAAGAACGGCTTCGATCGTTGATTGACGAGCGGATCGAGGCAAAACTGGGGTCGATTCTTGAGAAGCAACCCGCGCGGAAGAAAAAGCTGGCGGTGATTGTTTCGAAAGGGACGCTGGAGGCGGCCTATCCGCCGTTGATCCTGGCGACCACGGCGATCGCCCTCGACATGGAGGCGGCCCTCTTCTTCACCTTCTTCGGCTTGCATATTTTAAAGAGAGGGGCTGCCGAGTCGCTCCGGTTCGTCCCGCTGGGAAATCCGGCAACCCCGATGCCGATGCCGAATATCATCTCGGCCCTTCCCGGGATGACGGCGCTCGCGACAATCATGATGAAGCAGACCATTGCCAATAAACAGATCGTTTCGATTCCGGAGCTGCTTGATCTTGCGCGGGAGAGCGGCGTGAAGCTCTGGCCCTGTCAGATGACAATGGACATGATGGGAATCGAGCGGAAAGGATTGATCGACGGATTGGCGGAGCCGGTCGGCGCCGCCACCTTTCTGAGCTATGCCGCCGACGCCGATATCACCCTATTCATATAAAAAAGGGGCGACCCAACGGGTCGCCCCTACATGAACATCACCCCCCCGAGGAAAGCCCTTGCTTCTCTCCCCTCACATCTGGTAAATAGATATCCTTCGCGCCCATAGCTCAGCTGGATAGAGCACTTGGCTTCGAACCAAGGGGTCGGGAGTTCGAATCTCTCTGGGCGCACCAATCCGCTAAGTTTTCGGCAAGATCTCGATCGTTCCCCGCATCCTGGGATGAAGATGGCAGAAGAAGTCATACATCCCCGGCGTTGCCTCTTCTTCGACCGGAATCTTTTTCGACTCTCCCGGCCGGATCACGTTGATCTGTGATAAGGCCGGGATGACGAGACCGTGGATATTGACCCCCTTGTTCTCCAAGGAGATCTCGTTTCCGGCAACGACTTTGACCCGCAAAAATCGGGGAGAATAATAATCATCCCGCGCGATGAGCTTGGGCGCTTCGGGACGTTGATCGACCAGCTTCGGATATTTGGGAGCACGAAGCTTTTTATTGATATTTGCCTCCACCAAAGTGGTTGTTCCGATTAAAGATATAAGAGCGAATAAAAAAATAAAACGGCGCAAACGAACCTCCTTCTGTAAGCGAGCTTATGGTAACAACGCTTACAATGTGAATATAAGCCCGATCTCAATATTGGACAATAGCTCGAAAGAAGGAGATGATTGATATCGATTTATTTTTGTGGTAGGATTCCGGTTTCCCTGCGCCTGTAGCTCAATTGGATAGAGCGTCGGCCTCCGGAGCCGTAGGTTAGGGGTTCAAATCCCTTCAGGCGCACCATCCAATTTTGAAGCAGATACGAGCGTTCGAAATAGAATAAAGGCGAGGATCAAGCTGAGCTTGTCCGAGCCGCGGGGCGTGGGGGCATTGGAGGATCCTTTCTCCTTCCTTGCCGCACAGGCCCCCACCTATAATAGGGCCGTTAGCTCAGTTGGTAGAGCAGCTGACTCTTAATCAGCGGGTCGAAGGTTCGAGTCCTTCACGGCTCACCAGATTTTAAACTACATCGCCGGGCATCCTTCCATATAGAGGGTGCCCGGCGATTTTATAATCCGGCTGTTTTCCTCCCTGTTTTGGACCACTGGAGCGAACATTGACCGGGAGAAACATCAAATGGGAAAAGAGAGACGTTCGAATCGCTCTGGTTCTTTGGAGGTAACGATGGTTTTTAGATGGTTCTTCGCCCTGCTCACGCTGATCTCTTTTCCTATGACGGCGCACGGTCAGGAGGAGGCGTCGATCCGCTCGCGCCTGGAAGCGCTCAAGATCCCCTTTTCCGAGGAAGCGTTCCTCGAAGAAATCCGGGAAGGAAATGCCGAAACGGTCTCCTTGTTTCTGGAAGGGGGGATGGGTCCGAACGTCCTTGATTCGAACGGCCGGTCGGCGCTGGTTTGGGCGGCGGGAAACGGACACGCGGCGATTGTGAAACTGTTGCTTCAAAACAAGGCCGATCTTTGTGGCGGCGGCTCGCAGTCCCCTTTGCTCTGGGCGGCGGCCAACGGCCGGCGGGAGGCCGCCGCGGCGTTGCTCGGCGCGGGGGCGCGGGCGTGCGAGCAAGATAAAACACAGATGACCTCGGTGGTGGCGGCCGCGCAGAACGGCTACGTCGATACGGTCGAGTTATTTCTGGAGGAAACCGCCGACGTCACCGAGGGGGAGAAGATCTCCGCGCTGGAGCGTGCCGCCGCCAACGGCCATCTCGACGTCATTCACCTGCTGCTCCACCACAGGGTCGCAGCCGATGCGAAGACGGCGCCCGAATTTAATCCGGTCGGAAGCGCTGCCTTCCGGGGCCACACGGAGATCGTGAAATTTTTCCTTGATCGCGGCGCCGATCCCAACGGCCCGGTCCCGGTCTACGGCACCCCGCTCGGCGCCGCCGCGGGCGGAGGCCATCTGCAAACCGCCAAATTGCTGTTAGAACGCGGGGCCACGCCGACGGCGACGGCCCTTCGGTCGGCGGCCCAAGGAGGGCATCTGGAGATCGCCCGGTTGTTGCTGGATAAAGGGGTCGATGTCAATGTCGTCGACGCCGACAAGACGCCGTTGATCGCCGCGATCGCCGGAAGAAAAACAAACATGCTGCCGTTGTTGATCGAACGGGGGGCCGATTTAAATGCCGGCGTCGGCTTTGTGGAGCCGCCGCTCCTTCTCGCCGCGCAATCGAGCGAGGCGGAAATGGTCCGGCTGCTCCTCAAAGGGGGGCGCACCGCGACGTCCGGGGAAGAGACGGGCGCACCGCGCTGATGTGGGCGGCGATCAGCGGGCAATTGGAGATCGCCCGGGCCCTTGTTGAAGGGGGCGCCGATGTCCGCGCCAAAGACCGGATGGGAAGGACCGCCCTCGTCTATGCAAAAGAGCGGGGCTTTGCGGAGGTGGTGCGGATGCTGATGGAGGCGGAGAAGAAGGCAATTACGGATTAGAAATGATTTGTCCCTCCCCTTCTCGAAGCGCCATCATCCCCACGATGAACAAGACCGTCGAGGCGAAGGCCGAAAGCATGCAGTAGGGGCAGATTGCCTTGATGACGAAGAGCTGGAGGTAGACGAACCAGAGCGAAGCAAGAAGGCCGATCGCGGTGAATCCGGCGGTCATTCGGAGGATTCCGGGGCGGCGTGTGTCGAGGTAGGCGATGACCGAGAGAAAAACGGCGAGATAGTAGATCGCCCCCAGCAACGCGAGCGGCACCCCGGCGATCGTGGCGTATTCGCTGGTGGTCACCGTTTCACATCCCCCGAAGCGCCCGCAGGGGGCGGCGCGCCGAGATAATGCTTGGCGGTCAGATACGCGGCATCGATAAAGCCGATCAGGCTTGCCGCCAGCAGCAGGGCGACGATGATCCGCTTAGGAGGCATCAGTCATCGCTTTCTCGATCAGATTCTTGAATGGATTGTAGCCGCGCGGGTTTTGGATTTTTACCCCGTTGAGAAAAAAGGTCGGGGTCGAATCAACCCCCAGCCGGTCGCCGGAGCGGCGGTCGGCGTCGACCGCTTGCCGGACCTCTTTCGAATCGAGGTCGGCTTCAAAGCGTTCCATGTCGAGCCCGAGATCCCGCGCGTAGCCGATGAAGAGCGCCCGGGCGCTGCCGACCTTTTCCGACCATTCCTTCTGTTGTCTGAATATCAGGTCGTGCATCTGCCAGAACTTTCCCTGCTTCCCCGCCGCCTCCGCCGCCTGGGCGGCTAATTCCGCATGGGCGTGGAAGCCCAATGGATAGTGGCGGTAGACAATCCGGAGCCGGTCATTGAATTCGCTGTTCAGCTCCTTGAGGAGGGGGAAGTAGGTCCCGCAGGAGGGACACTGAAAGTCGCTGTATTCGACCAGCGTCACCGGGGCATTCGGATTCCCTTTGATCCACTCGTCTTGTGAAATTTCGGTAAGGCTCGCATCGGGGCGGCCCGCGACGTCGCCCGAAGGGGGCGCCGCGACCCAGACAATGCCGATCACCAGCACCATCAGGCCGGCGATCACCGAGATCCACAGCGCCATCCGGGAGCGGGCCCGTTGCGCCTTGCGCTCTTCTTTAGACACCCGCGCTTTTTCTTTTTGTTTCTTATTTGCCATCACTCCCCCTTTATTTCAATTCCTAACTCTTCATGCCTGATTCTTAACTGTCTTTCCACATTCCTAATTCTTAATTGAAAGATTCCTAATTGATTTATCGATCCAGTATACCCCAGCTTTTTTCTTTCTTAAAGGGTGGGGGGAGTAATGGGGCGGGCGGAATTCCTGAACCGCCAATGTCTCATAGAACGCAAACCGTGAGACATATCCCCTTTTTGTTTTAGGCATGAGATGCAACCGAGTTTACAACTTGAGGTCACAATCTGCGACCTCAAGTTCAAAATCTGCAGGTTCACGACGGGGAGTTCCGAACGGGTCGCAAATTGCGACCCGTTCCCTTGGACGCAACTGGAGTATTTCGCTTGGGTACGGCTATCACTTTTAGTGGGAAGTCATGCGACCGATAAAATTCAATTGACAAAGAAAAACAAAAAAGACTACCCTGTCCTTAATTCCCAGTTTTAATGCTTCAACAAAGCCGGTGTTCCATCACTTCTCATTGGAGGAACAAGCGATGAAAAAAGTGGTTCTCATGTCACTCGGAGCGGGTGTGCTTGTCGCAGGCGGGATCGGGATGAGTTGTTTATTCAACTCCGCCGCGGACAACGCAATGCAGATGGCTTACTCGGGGAGCAATCCGGCGATGGCCCGGACGGCCGCCATCGAAAAGGTCTCCGTCCAGTTTATGAAAGAAGACGGCGATTGCCCCAAGGCCGCGTCGAAAAAGTCCTTCAAGTCCTCCTCTCCGTCCCCGGCGTGGTGGAAGCCTCGGTCGATCCGAACCAGCTTCTCGCCGCCGTGACGGTAGAAAAAGGAGCGGTGCCGGTAGCCTCCCTAAAAAGCGCGATTGAAAAGGCCGGCTTCGCCACCCTGTAACCGGTAGCAACGACTCTCATTTTTTTTCAAGGCCCCGTGCCAGGAGTAAAATCCCTCACGGGGCCTTGATGTTTTTTGGAATTTGGAATCCAAGAGCAAAGCGCCCGCGCGTCGAGGGCGTCCTGTGCCCCCCATCCTCCTGCGTCACTTCTGTCAGACGTTTCATCGACATCCACATTTTCGTTGAATCGATTTTAAAAAAACGCTACCCTTAGGAACTCATTTCTTTATCGAAGACCAAAATGACCCCAGAGAAAACAAAACACCGCAAAGCCGTCCCGCTGTCGATCACGCTGATCCTCCTCGGCCTCTCCGCGGCAACCACCCTACCCGGCTGCGCGACCCCCTGCAACCCCGCCGACCTTTCAAATCCATGCCGCCCCCTGGCCGATCATTCCCGCGACGCCTACGAGTGGCTCGCGAAAGGAATCGTCCTCGGAAACAATGGCCGGAATGAAGAAGCGCTCGGAGCATTCGAGCGGGCCATTCGCTATAAACACGATTATCCGGAAGCGTGGTTCGGCAAAGGGGTTTCCCTTCATAAATTGGGCGATGAGCGAAAAGCGCTGGAAGCGTTTCAGCAGGCAATCGAAATAAGACCTTCTTTCATCGAAGCGTGGTACAGTAGCGGCTTTTCGCTCCATCAGCTCGGCAGAAACGAGGAAGCGGCCGCATCGTTTGAACGGGCCGCCGGCCTCGCTCCCGAATCGCCGGAAGCTTGGTACCATCAAGGCCTCTCATTGAGCCGCTTGGAACGAAATGAAGCGGCCTTGAGCGCGTTTGAGCAGGCGCTCGCGCTCAAACCGTTTTATACCGAAGCATTGCTGTACAAAGGCATCGCCCTGAACAAGTTGCGCCGTCACGGCGAAGCGCTCGTTGCCCATGAGCAGGCGCTCATCGTCAATATGTTTAATACAGACGCCCGGTATTACAAAGCCCTCTCCTTGGCCGGTCTCGGCCGGAATCAAGAGGCGCTGGCAGCGTTTGAAGAGACCCTGGCGCTGAAGCCCGATCATCCCGAAGCGTGGCTCGAAAAAGGAAACACCCTCGCCCACATGGGCCGGGAGGAAGAAGCGCTGGCGGCGTTTAATCAAGCGATCATGCTCCATCCACGGCTCGACTCGGCCTGGTTCGGAAAAGGAGGATCGCTCAGCCGATTGGGCCGGGACCCAGCGGCGCTCGACGCGTTCGAACAGGCGCTTCAACTCAATCCAGCCCATTCGGAAGCCTGGTTCGGCAAAGGGGTCTCCCTCGGACGGTTGGGCCGGCATGAGGCGGCGCTGGCCGCCGCGGAGGAAGCGATCAAACGAAATCCTCAACATGTCTCGGCCTGGCATCTCAAAGGGGTGATGCTGGGTCAATTAGGCCGGGACCCGGAAGCGCTGGCCGCGTTTGAAAAGACCCTCCAACTCCATCCCGAACATGCAGAAGCCTGGTTCAGCAAAGGGAATGCGCTCGAGAGATTACACCGGCACGAAGAAGCGCGGGCTGCTTACGGCAATGCCGTCCGATTCAAACCGGATTTCTACGAGGGATGGTATGCAAAGGGCCTTTCCATCGTTAACTTGGATCAAGCGAAAGAAGCACTGGCCGACTTCGAGAAGGCGATCGCGCTCAAACCTGATCATCCCGAAGCGTGGCTCGGCAAAGGGGTTGCGCTGGAACGATCCGGCCGGGATCCGGAAGCACTGGCCGCTTTTGATGAGGCGATTCGGCTCAAAAGTGAATCCGCGGAAGCCTGGCATCGGAAGGGGCGCCTCCTCGAGAAAATAAATCTCTTCGAGGAGGCGCTGAAGGCCTACGAACAAGCGCTCGAACGAAACGCCGGTCGGCCGGAGCTTTGGTACGACCAAGGGACCCTCCTTGAGCGGCTCGGCCGTCACCGGGAGAGCGTGGCCTCCTTCGAAACGTTCCTCCAGCGCAATCCGAATGAAACAGAGCTCTGGCAAGAGAAAGGGATCGCCCTGATGCGATTGGGGCGGATCGAAGAGGCGCTAAAATGGACCGAGAAGATCGCCTCGGTCAAACCGGAGGCGCCGGAGGTCTGGCGGTTGAAAGGGGTTGCGCTGGAGCGGCTCGGCCGACTGGAAGAGGCGTTGAAAGCGAACGAGAAGGCGATCACGCTGAAGCCCGGCTTCCAAGAGGCCTGGTACAACAAAGGGATTGTCCTCGAAAAATTAGGACGCTACCAAACAGCCCTGGAAGCGTATGAAAAAATGATTGCCCTTGCGCCCAACGATCCCGATCCCTGGTTTAGAAAAGGACTTCTCCTGGAGCGTCTAAAAAGAGATGAAGAAGCGCTCGCCGCATATGATCGGGCCACCTCCTTCAATCAAAACCTCTCTGGTCCCTGGTATCAGAAAGGACTCATTCTTGCCAGATTAGGCCGTCATGAAGCGGCGCTGGCGGCATACGAGAAGGCCCTTTCACTGTTTCCTGAAAATGCGGAATCCTGGGTCAGCGCGGGGATCTCCCTTGAAGAGTTGGGCCGGGACGACGCGGCGTTGAAGGCGTACGAGAAGGCCCTCTCCCTGAAGCCCGATTTTCAAAAAGCTTGGCAATATAAAGGCCATACCCTTCAAAGACTCGGCCGCTTCAGGGAAGCGGTCGAAGCGTTCCGGAATGTCCAGACGTTCGGATTGGCAAACGCGCAGGAGCGGCGCATCGAATAACAGCAAGGAGAGACCAAGCCGCTTTAATTGCGGCTTGGTCTACCGCTCCTGAGGTCCATTTCACCCGGGCACCTTGGTCTTCGGTCGGATCTCTTCGGAGAAGCTCTTTCGAACTCCCTCCGGCCCCCCATCCTCCAGATACTTCCAATCCGGATGCCCCTCACCCGAAAGAGGTTCGTCCTCCGAGCCCCCGGGCGGCTTCGCCGCCGCCACAATCCAGGCCCAGACGAAATTCACAAAGACCAGGGCAATCAACGTCGGAAGCCCATATTCCAGAAATCCCTGATTCATCTTTTCCTCCCTTTTCTTAAAGTGGCCGATCTCTCCCTCCGGGAGAGGGCGAATCGATTCGCCACCCTCAGCATCCCATCTCCAGGCAACAACGGGATCAAATTCAGATCAATTTTCGGTTAAACCGTAGAGGCGGAAGATCAACCGTTGGAACGAAAAGAGGACGGGAAATCGGAGGAGGCCGCGGGAGGTCTCTCCTGAATGGCCTGCCGCAAAGCGTCGATCACCTTTTGGAGGAGATCGGCCGGTCGGTAGGGTTTCTGAAGAAAGGAGACATCGGTGAAATCCAAGGAGTGATCGGCGCGATGGCCGCTGGAGATAATGACTTTCAGATTCGGTTCGATTTGGCGAAGTTGGTGCAACACCTCTCCCCCCGAGAGGTAGGGCATCGTCAGGTCGAGGATCACCAGATCGATCTCTTGCTTTTTTCGAACGAATAGCTCGACCGCTTCCCGGCCGTCTTCCGCCGTCAGAACCCGATACCCTTCGTGTTCCAGAACGGCGCGTCCGAGTGTTCGAATCGCCTCCTCATCGTCGACGACAAGAATGGTTTTCCCTTCGTCCGCGGGAGGCTTCTCGGCAAGGGGGGAAGCGGGGATCGAACGGACCCCTTTTTCGGTCCGGGGAAAATAAACCGAGAAGGTGGTTCCTTCCCCCTTGACGCTCTGCATCTCGATCCAGCCTTGATGCGCGGCGACGATTCCGTAGACGGCCGACAGCCCCAACCCGGTCCCCCGCCCGACCTTCTTGGTGGTAAAGAAGGGCTCGAAGATCCGATGGCGAATCTCCTCATCGATTCCGACGCCGTTGTCGGCGACGCGGAGACAGACATGTTTCCCCGTCCGGGCGTTCGGGTGAACCTGGCGGTGCGCCCCATCGACCTGAACGTTCCCGACATCGATCGAAATGCGCGGCTCCCAGTCGGCCGGCGCCGGGGAGCCGCTGTTTTTCTCCATCCGCTCCAGCAGGGCGTCGCGCGCGTTGACGCAGAGATTCATGATCAGCTGGTTCATCTGTCCCGCGTCGACCAATACGGGCCAGAGATCGTCGTCCACCCCGGTCTCCATCCGAATCCGGCGATCGATCGCTTGCCGGAAAAGGCGGGCGACCTTCTCCACCTCCTCCCCCAAATGTAGCGGCTGCCGGTCGATCGGGCTCCGCCGGCTGAACGAGAGGAGCTGCTGCGTCAGCCCAGCGGCCCGCCAGCCGGCCGCATGGGCCGTGTCGAGCAGGCTGTACGCTTCGCTCTCGGGAGGAACCTGCTCGCGCGCCAGCTCCAGGCTGACGGTGATCGCCGTCAGCAGGTTGTTGAATTCGTGGGCGACCCCGCCGGTGAGCTGGCCGACCGCCTCCAGCTTGTGGACGTGTCGGAGCTGCGCTTCAAGTTGCTTCCGCTCGGTGACGTCCCGAAAGCTCCAGACCCTTCCAACATTTTCCCCTCCGATCCGCTGCGGTTTCGAATATTGCTCGAAGACCCTTCCATCTTTGAATTCCAACAGGTCATCGCTCTCCTGGTCCGATTGCTGAGAGAGCTCCCGCACTTTTTTCAAAAATCCTTCCGGGTCTTTGAGCTGATCGAGCAGATGGGCCAGCGCCCGATCGTCCTCTCGGAGGGCGACGAGGTCGCCTGGAATATTCCACATCTGAATAAACTTTTGGTTGAATCGTTCGATTTTTCTCTCTTGATCGACGACGAGAATGCCGTCGGCGGTCGACTCCAACGTCGCGCTGAGTAAGGAGAAGGTTTTCTTCAGCTTTTCCTCGGCGCGTCTGCGGTCGGTTTCGTCTTTGAGGGTGACGACGGCGCCGACGACCTGATCCTGCTCCAGGATCGGGTTGCTTACACAGTCGACCCAAACATGTGCGCCGTCCCGGCGCAAAACCACCTTATCCGTGCCGGAACCCGCTCCCCCGCGATCGGGAGGGAGGTCCGGGGCATCCTGCAGAATACGCTCGATCGGCTGCCCGACAAGCGTCTCCAGAGAATAGCCGGTCATCTTCGCCGCCGCCGGATTTGCAAAAGTGATCGTCCCTTTCAGATCCAATCCGATGATCGCTTCACCCGCGGAGTTGAGCACCAGATCGACGCGGGCCCGCGCCTGCTCGCTGATCCGCCAGTTGACGAGGAGGACAACACTTCCGCTCAAGACAAAGCCGGCATGGATGACGGCCCATTTCCAGGGATGAACGAATGCGTCGGGATGATTGTATACCATCGTGGGGACGAACTGGCCGGTGAGCCCATGTTCCACGACCACAAAGATGATTGCAAGAAGGTAGGGGCCCCAATCCTGATAGAGTGAAATGACGGCGAGCATGACGAAGAAATGGAAGTGGGCTTCGATGTAGCCGCCCGAGAACTGAACGAGGATGGCGGAAGAGGTGATGAGGGCCAGGCTAGCGGCCGCCGATCGGGCGCTGCGGCTGATCTTGCCCCAGGTCGCTGCAAGCGCGACGGCGGCAATCACCCCCCCTCGGCAAAACTTTGAACGATCCCGAAACCCTGATAAATCCCGAAAAGGGGAAGCCCCGCCGCGTGAAGCCATGTCAAAAGCAGGATCGCTCTATGTCGAACCCTCCACTCCTCCTCCGGGAGAGCGCGCCCTTTAGGAAGAACCTTCTTGATGATGTCAACGAGCCGACCGGCTTCGAACGGCCCGCGCTCAGAGAGCATTTTCCTTCTCCGAAGAATAAGTATCCGATACGAATATTCGCCCACCGACCCATCGAACCGGATCGGCTTTCTCCATACCCTACCCAAACACATATTAGGGTATTCTGCTGAGGAAACCCTACCACAATCAGAAAAAAGATTCAATGGGAATATGCAGGCGTATTTTCCTTGTAGATAAATGGGAAAGAGAGATCAAGTCCGCTTCATTGAAAACCGGGGAGCGAACGAATCCTCACTCGATTGAGATAAAACGGCGAGGAATTGAGGAATTCGATGAGGCTTTTCTCGTCGGATCACTGATTGACGGTCTGGAGATTTGTGGTATACAGGCTATTGTCGATGATCATCAAACTCCTATACATATACATCATCCTCGCATTGATGACCGGGGCGGTCTGGGCGCCGGCTCAAGCCGTCGCCGCCGAAGAGCCGATCTCTTTTTCGCCCCTCTCCTTTTCAACGGACGCTTCCTTGAGAGATCCTTCTCTCTTTGAGAAATACCTGGCCGACCCATCGGATCAGGTCAAGCTGGCAAAGTACCTTGCGCTTCTGCCGCCGCTTTTGAAAGACCGGTCGCAAACGCTGCAACTGGATCGACGGGGGTTTGAGGAAAACAATCCGCTCCTCGGCCGCCGCCCCTCCCAAACCAAGATCAACAGCTACTTTTTGGTTTTCGCCCTCTCCGTCTTCGCCGCCTCTTATCTGCCGGAGCCGTTTGCCTCCTCCCTTCTCGACACGGTCCGTTTCCAGGAAGAGATCGTCGCCTACGAAAACGAGCGCCTCTTCGACCGGGAAGTCCGCGTCGACGCCGCCCCGATCGCCTTCATGTTCACGATTCTTTATTAAGACCCGCTTCCAAACCGGCGGACGCTCCAAACAGAAAACCCCTTGTAAACCAGGCCGAACCTGATTCAAGGGGTTTTCGTGTGATGCAGACAATCGTCTTGATGAATCGGCTTTAAATCCTTACTAAGGGACCGGGCCGTCCACGGTGATCGTGCCGGTGGTCGGTCCCCCGGCTCCTCCTCCGCCGCCACCCCCCCCGCCGCCGCCCATCGAAGCGGCGGCGCCGAGGACCACGGCGCCGGCGACGGTCCAGACCCACGGTTTCTTGTACCACGGCCGGTCGTCCCCCTGAAACCGCTCCCACATGGATGGGCTGTCGATCGCAACGAAGGCGGGAGAGAGATCGGGCGGCCGGAGGGTTTGGACCCGATTCCCCGCCCGGTCCGCCGCTTCCAGATAATATTCGATACCGGGATCCTGCGCCGCCTCGCCCGGAATCGTCGCCCGATAACGATCATTCACGTCGGGGATCATTTCGAGCGTCCGATAGTTCCGCTCCCCCTTCGACCGGAAAAAGAGGCGGACGTCGTCCACCCCCGATTCCGGATCGGTGACCGTCGCGACAATTTCAATCTCCTCCCCGCCGCGGAAAAGGCCGAAGGGCCGTGCATGCAGGATCTTCGGGGCGACCAGATCGATTTCCGGCGCCTCCTGCGCGAGCAAAAGGAAGGGGTGGAGCAAAAACGCATAAAACGCCGCCGAGACGAGGAGGAGCGGAGCCACGCTCCGACGACGCCGATATTTTTCTTTTATTATTCCCAAATGATTTTTCCCCATGTTTCATTCTCGTTGCCCGGAAAGGGAAGACGGACCCGCGCCGTCGCCCAGGCCGCGCCGGGTACCACGCGGTTTCCCTGCGCATCGACCAAGCCTTTGATCATGAAGCGGGCCGCCGCGATCCGGTCGGCCTCTTCCAACGTCATTTCCAGCTGAACGCTCCGGTAGTTTTCGAATAGGAGCCGAAAGAACTCCTCCCGCGGCGCCGGCATCTCGGAGAGCGCCCGCATCTCGTCAAGATCTTTCTCCTCCCACGCCTCCTTCAGCCATTCGAAGCGCCGCTGCGCTTCCTTCAGGGTCGGCTTCGGAAGAATCGCCTGCATGAAAAGCGGACGGAGCGCCTCTCCTTTCACCGTCCGATTCCCCGACACGTTTTCGGCGACCAGATAATATTCCAACCCTTCCGGACCGACCTCCAACCGGGGGATCGAAAGCCGATAGACCCCCTTCTTTTCATCTCCTCTCAGTTTTTCAAAGGAGAGGCTCTGATATGCTTCCTCCCCTTTTTTCCGATAGAAGAGGCGCACCGATCGGACCCCCGCTTCATCGGCGACGACCGCCGACATTTCAATTTCCTGAAGCGCCATGATGGGAAAAGGGGGGTGTAATCGAGACGCGGCGCCACGACATCGATCAGCTGGGCGGAAACGGAAGGAGCCATTGAAAAGAGGAGGAGACCGAGGAGGAACGCGCCCCAGGAGAAAACGTTCTCTCTTTTTTCGATTTGATTTCTTATTTTCAAGAGGGTCTTCCTTTTTACATTCAACATTCAGCCGAGCAGGCGGGGCCTGCCGATGCGGGATTCTGTCTCCGATTCCTTGGGGGAGATGTGAAAGCGGACGGACAGCTTCAATCCCTGCCCGAACGTTCGCGATAAGAGAGGAGAGGGGGCGCCGACCGATCAGAATCCCCACCGATCTTTCCACACCTCAGCAGATGAGAAAGACGGATGAATCAAGTTATGAAAGAAAATACCCCTACACCGGTCGATCTGTCAATAAAATTATCTATTTTCTCCGCCGTCCTGTCCGGCAAGAAGGTTTTTATCCACTGATTGTCGGCGGGGTCCCTCGACGGCAAACGAAGACCTCCGCCTCGGGATGATCGATGATCCGAAACCCGGCGCTCCGGAGCATCGCTTCCGCGCAAGCGCGGTTCGGAATCCACCCATTCGTCGGATCGTTCGCATATCGTTTTTCGATAAAACACATCCCGTAGTGGACTCCGAGCCGGACTCGCCAGTGAGCCAGATGGAGAGGGCGAGGATCGCCTCACGGCTGAGCCCCAGCGCCAGCAGCCCGCCGTCCTTGCGAAAAGCCACTTCGGATTTGTTGTCCAACCTGTCATGAAATCCCCTGCTCCTTAAAAAACCGTCGGTCTCGACGGGCGTTGAACATGACGCAACGCCGTTTCCGAAGATCGAACCGGCGGTTCAAAAGAGGGACCTTTGCACCCGAAGGGCGATGCAAAGGTCACCGGAGGCGAGGGGTTCGATGTCTTTGACGAGGGAGTAGATCAGGAGGCGCTTAGCCGGCCCGGCGCAGCGCGCCGGTCGGCAGGGGTGAAGCCGCATGGCCGTTTTGTTTCGTTCCGGCCGCTCGAATCGGAAGGGTCTTTTTCGAAAAGACATATTGTTCAAAATAGGCGATTGTCTTCTTGAGTCCTTCTTCGAGCGAGATCTTCGGCTCCCAGGAAAGCAGTTTCCCCGCCAAGGTGATGTCGGGGCGGCGCTGTGTCGGATCATCCTGAGGGAGGGGCTTATGAACGATCTTGGAGCGGGACCCGGTGAGGGAGATGATCTTCTCGGCCAGCGCCAGCACGGTAAACTCCTCCGGATTTCCCAGATTCACCGGCCCGGTCACCCCCGGCGTCTCCATCATCCGGATGATCCCTTCGATCAGATCATCGACGTAGCAGAAGGAGCGGGTCTGGCCGCCGTCTCCGTAGACCGTGATCTCATTTCCTTGAAGCGCTTGAAGGATGAAGTTGCTCACCACCCGTCCGTCATTGGGGGCCATGGCAGGTCCGTAGGTGTTGAAGATCCGGACGATCCGGATATCGATCCGGTACTGCCGGTGGTAATCCATCATCAGGGTCTCCGCCACCCGCTTTCCCTCGTCATAACAGCTTCGAGGACCGATCGGGTTGACGTTTCCCCAATAAGACTCCGGCTGGGGGTGGACTTCGGGGTCTCCATAAACCTCCGAGGTGGAGGCTTGGAGGATGCGGGCTTTGGTCCGTCGCGCCAATTCCAGCATATGGGTGACGCCGAGCACGTTCGCCTGAACGGTGCGGACCGGGTCGAACTGATAATGGACCGGCGAGGCGGGGCAGGCAAGATTATAAATCCGATCGACCTCCAGATCGATCGGATGAACGATGTCGTGCCGGATCGCTTCAAACCGGGGATGATCGAGGAAAGAACGGATGTTCTCCTTTGACCCTGTGAAGTAATTGTCCAGGCAGAGGATCTGATGCCCCTGCGCGAGGAGCCGCCCGCAAAGATGCGAGCCGAGAAAACCGGCGCCGCCCGTGACCAAAATTTTCTTTCGCTCTGGATCAAAGCTTGAATGCATACGACTCTCCTCTACTCGTCCTCATCCGGTTCTTCATCACGGCAGTGCAGAAAAAGTGCAGCCCCTTTCCATCGGGATCGGTCGGTTTGCAACTGCATGAACACCGCCACTCTTCATGAGCTCCTGTTTTTCGATTATTTTATTAAGGTAAGACGCCCCCTGTTGATCGCCACCGTCCAAGGCGACGATCATGCAGGCACTAAAGAAGCAAAAGAGATGCCGATCAGAAAGGGAGCATCACGAAGGGTATTCCCCGTCACATTGTTTGCAAGGAGACGGAACCGGGTTCGCCATGAAGGGCAGCCCTGTAACGCTGAGAGAAAGATTTGAACCGCGCTGCATCCGGGGGCGGGACCGAGCGCCTCCGCGGCCAGGGTCGCGTACCCGAGGCGGTAGGCCACTTTATAAAAGTGCACCGCCTCTTCTTGTCCGCCGTAGACGATCATCTCGATCCCCACCCCCTCCCTTGGGGATCATTCTACAATGATCTCGGCTGACGATGGAACGGTTCCCGTTGCAAAGCCGCTTGACAGAGCGGACACCAACCCCCCTTATCCTCTTCGGGCATCGACTTCGGCAGCCAGCCGCTGGAGCCCCTCGGAAATCTTCACCCGATACGGGGGCGCTTCTTCCAGCCGACGCAGCGGCTCCGGAAGGCGGGCCAGTTCGGCGGCGGCGCGCCGGCGCGATCCGGCAAGGGAGGGAGACGGGGCGAGACGCCGGCCCGCACGCATCACCGGCTGCAGAAGCGCTTCCCCCTCCTGCGGATCGCTCTCCAGCGTGAGGAGATCCTCGGCGATTCGTCCGTCCGGGCCGCTCCGGCGATAAACCTGTTTCCGTCCCGGCCAGGTGGCTTTTCCCTCCGACCGCTTCCGGCGCGCCCGCCCCGCATACTCCTGAAGCTTGTAGGCGCAGTCGAGGTAGGGGACGTCGGCCGAGGTGTCGAGGCGGGAGCCGATGCCGAAGCCGTCGATCGGGGCCCCCGACCCCAGCAGGTCGCGCACGACCTGTTCATCGAGATTGCCACTGGCCCAGATCTTCACCCCCGGCAATCCCCCCTCGTCCAAGATCCGCCGCACCTTTTTCGCATGATCGGCGAGATCGCCGCTGTCGATTCGGACCCCTTTGATCTCGATTCCCTCCGACTTCAGCCGCGGCGCAATTGAGACGACCTTCTTCGCGGCGGCCTCCGTGTCGTAGGTGTCGATCAGGAGGACAACGTTGTCCGGTTGTGCTTGGGCGAACCGGAGGAAGGCTTCCGTCTCCTCCTCATGGGCCTGGACAAAAGAATGGGCCATCGTCCCATAAGAGGGGACCCCATCGGTAAATTCGGCCAAGACGTTGGACGAGCCGGCGAAGCCGGCCAGATAAGAGGCGCGCGCCGCCGTCAAGCCGGCCTCCGCCCCGTGCGCCCGGCGCAGTCCGAAATCGATCAACAGCTTTCCCGGCGCCGCCAGAACCGATCGGGCCGCCTTCGAGGCGATCAGGATTTGTAAGTGAAGCAGATTGATCAGGCGGGTCTCGATCAGCTGCGCCTGCGGAAGCGGCGCGGTCACCCGGACGATCGGCTCGTCCGGAAAGAAGACTGTCCCCTCCGGCATGGCATCGACATCACCGGCAAACCGAAGCCGGGACAAGTCATCGATGAACCGATTGCTGAATCGGCCGGTCTTTGCGAGCCACGCCAATTCTTCCGGGCTGAATTGAAGCGACTCCAGGTAGCGGAGCAGCGGCTCCAGACCGGCGGCGATGAAAAAGTTGCGCTCCGGCGGTTTTTTTCGAACGAAGAATTCGAAGACTGCCGTCTCCTCCATCCCCTCCTCGAAATACCCTTGGAGCATGGTGAGCTGATAAAGATCGGTTAAGAGAACGCTCGACGGCATTGGATATCACTCCTCATTGAAGACGGTGACCGTAAGAGTTCAACGACAACAACAGTGAGGATGCCTCACACCTTGTATCCGACACGGCGGAGTAATTCTTTGCGGGACCGCAGATCGGCGTCGGTCTCGACCCCTTTCGGTCGAAATCCGTCGATCACCCCCATCACCCCTCTCCCTTGCTCTGTTTCGGCCACGATCACCTCCACCGGGTTTGAACTGGCGCAGTAGATCGTGCAGACCTCTTGAACCGACTTGACCGCATTTAAGACATTGATCGGATACACCCCGCGCAGCAGGATGAGGAAAACATGTCCCGCGGAAAGGGTAAAGGCATTCTTCGTTGCCAGATCGATCAGGGAGGGGTCGGTCCCGCTCGTTCGAATCAGGCAGGGGCCGGAAGCCTCGCAGAACGCGAGGCCGAACTGGATCCCCGGCACCGCCGTCGCCAACGCCTCGTGAAGGTCGTCCACCGTTTTGATGAAGTGCGCTTGTCCGAGAATCAGATTAATCTCTTCCGGTTTGTCGATCTTGATCGATTTAAATTCCATCCTCTCCTCCTCCGTTGCAGCCCCTGTTTCGGAATATCAACGATCGGCCGTCGCCCGCCGGTTCCGTGGCGGATTCGCACCTCGTATGGTATATTTTGGATCGACTTCATGGTATTCATGATCAGCATCTTTTGCAAGTGTAGGGTTCTTGATGGACTTAAAAAAAACGGCCGCTCTCCTTTTATTTATCCTTTTCTTTACGTTCACTGCAACCGCTTATGCTTTTCCCCCCCAGTCGATTGAGTTCCTGCCGGGGTACACGGCGCCCGATTCTGCGTCGGACGGAGGTCCCGCCGTCGATCTGCGCTACCTCCTCCACTTCCCCTCCCTCTATCTCGCCGCCGGAATCGGGGTCGGACAGATCAACGTCCCGGCGAATCATCGGAATCTGGCGATCGGAAGCGATCTGGAGATGACCCCGGTCGGCTTCACCCTCCGGCTCTCCCCGCCCCTTTTCGAATCGTTCGTGACCTTTGTCGAAATCGGAGCCGATCGGCTCTTTGGCCTTCACTATGAACTTGATCCTTCCGTGAATACCGGTGAGAACGATATCTGCATTGTCGACACCGGGATCGGCCCCACCCCCTGCCGGAAAACAATGATCAAGGAGAGTTCGGTGGCTTATCGGTTCGGCGCCGGGATCGAGAAGGTCTTCCGGTCGGGTTTCGGCGTCGGCCTTCATTATAACTATCGCAGGGCGGAGCCACTTGAACGGGTGGTCAGCGAGACGCCGGAGCTCGGCGTGACAGCCACCCGGACGACACGGGAAGACCTCTTCAAAATCAGACAGTCGATCTTTTCAATCCTGATCAGTTATCATTTTCGGTAAGAGACGACCCGCCGGGGCGTCTCTCACCGGTCCCCGTTCGCCCGCCCGGGCGATGCATGCATCACCCCTACATCGATTTCAGACAGATCTGCTTGCCTGCGGGGAGGGAGTCGTGATATGATCTGCCTCCCATCAGAGAGTGAGCGATGTCAAACCGCGTGCAACAATTCTTGATCGGATCGGGTCTCATCCTTTTGGCGGTGGGGGATTGGCCGGATCTATACCCTCTTCGCCGCCCGTTCCGAAGATCCTTTCTTCGCCCCCCACCTTTTGGTGACGCTCCTCTCCCTCTGGATCGCCACGTCGATTCTCCGGGTCGGCTTGCGCAAGACGGAGATCACCCCGCGCGGCGCATTGTCGTTGATCCGATCCGGATCGATCCTGCTGATGATCTGGAGTTACCGGCTCTATCTGGTCCTCAAAACCGTCCGCTCCCCGCTCGACCTGAAGGCCCACTTCTACCTGGCCTTCATCTATATGGTGATGGGCGCCCTGGTCATGCTCTTCGGATTGAGGACCAGCCGCGCCCTTCGGAAGAAGGCGGCACAGATCGCCTCTCCCGGCCCGATCTCTCTGACCGGCGCCCTTTCTAAAGATTCCGCAGAAAAATAGCCTTTTTTCCGCCTCGCGATGATGTTAAAATCTCCTTAAAGAGAAATGAACATCGGGTATTGCGATGGCGGTAAAATATCGAGACTACTATGAGGTCCTGGGCGTTCCCCGGACCGCTTCCGCGGAAGAGATCAAGAAGGCCTATCGAAAGCTCGCGCGGAAATATCATCCCGACCTCCAGACCGGTCCAGGCAAGGAAGAGGCCGAGCGGAAATTCAAAGAGCTCAATGAAGCCAACGAGGTGCTCGGCGATCCGAAGAAGCGGGAGAAATACGACCGCCTCGGACCGCAGTGGCAGGAAGGGATGGACTTTACCCCGCCGCCCGGGGCGGGCCCCCGGGAGGGGACCTTCCGGTACGAGGGGGGATTCGAAGGATTCGAGGAGTTCGGCGGTTTTTCCGATTTCTTCGAATCGCTTTTCGGCGACACGATGGGGGCCCGCCGGAGAGGGAGAGGATTCGGCCGCGCCGGCGCCCCCCGCCCGAGGCGCGGCAGCGACGTCGAATCGGAGATGGAGCTCACCCTGGAAGAGGCGATCCACGGGGCGAAGCGGCGGGTCCGCCTTCAGGGACAGGCCCTCTGTCCTGTCTGCAACGGCCGCGGGGTGGTCGGACAACAGACCTGCCCCCGCTGCGGCGGGACCGGCCGGGTCGTCGAAGAAAGAGAGCTGACGGTCAACATCCCCGCCGGGGCGCGGGACGGGGATCGGGTCCGCCTCGCCGGGCAGGGGGAGCCGGGAGAAAACGGCGCCCCTCCGGGCGACCTCTTCATCCGCATCCGGCTTCTCCCCCATCCTCGCTTTAAAATTGTGAATGAAAACGATCTTGAGACGGAAATTGAAGTGATGCCGTGGGAGGCCGTTCTGGGAACCGAGGTTCGGATTCAGACCCTCGACGGTGAAGGAAACCTGAAAATCCCGGCGGGAAGTCGCAGGGGGAAGCGGTTCCGGCTTCGCGGGAAAGGGCTTCCCATTCGAGGGAAAGGACGGGGGGATCTTTACGTTCAACTCGAGATCAATGTCCCCCCGCAGGTGACGCCGGAAGAACGGCGCCTTTACGAGGAACTCGCGCGTTTGGCAAAGGAGAAGCGGTCGTGATGCGGAGAATGGGATCGATCCAAAAATGGATCACCTACCGGAAAGATGATTCGGGTGAAGAGATCTGCTACGTCACGCTCGAGGGGCTCGCGCGGTTGACCCATGTTCCGATGACATCGGTCCGCCGGATGCAGGAAGAAGGTTTGATTGCGCCGATTCGGGGCGAGGAGCGGTTGTTTTCGCAGGAGACCCTTCGCCGCATCGCCAAGATCGAGCGGCTTCGCGCCCAGCTACAGATCGATCTCGGCGGCATCGACATTATTCTCGGTCTGATGGAACGGATGGAGGAGATGGAGCGGGAGATCGCCGCGTTGCGGCGGGAGGCGCGGCGGTGAAAAAGCTCTGGCGGCGCTACCGGATGAAATATTACTTCGTTTTTTCCCTTGTCCTTTTTGTCGCGCTGATCCTCGTCAATTTCTTTTTTCTTCGCCGTTTTTTTGCAGGGGCGGGATAAGGGCGTATTGCAATACGCCCCTACGATCAAAAACAAAAAACCCCGTCCCGGATCATCCGGCTCACCGTTTCGATCTCTTTTTGAAGGGAGCGGTCTTCCTCCAGCGGCGGAACCTTTGTCCGAAGCCGTTTAAGCGCTTCCGCCACCCCTTCCCCCGGCTTCAACGGCGCATGAAAGTCGATCCCCTGCGCCGCCGCAATCAATTCGATCGCGAGGATTGCTTCCACGTTCGAAACAATCTGGTCGAGCTTTAAGGCCGATCCCATCGCCATGCTGACATAATCCTCCTGATTCGCCGAGGTCGGAATGGAATCGACCGAGGCGGGATGCGCCAGCAGTTTGCACTCGGAAGCGAGCGCCGCGGCGGCGACCTGCGGCATCATCAATCCGGAGTGGAGGCCCGGGCGCCGGGTGAGAAAACGGGGAAGGTCGATCAGATCGGGATCGACGAGCTGCGCGATCCGCCGCTCCGAGATCACCCCCAAATGGGTCAGGGCCATGGCAAGCAGATCGAGGACCAGGGCGATCGGGTGACCATGAAAATTCCCCCCGCCAAGATTGATTCCGATTCCGGAAAGACAAGCGGGTTATCGGTGATGCTGTTGGTCTCGATCGTCAGCACCCCCCGGACATGATCGATCGCGTCCCGGACGGCGCCGTGGACCTGCGGCATACAGCGAAGAGAGTAGGGATCTTGGACGCGGCTGCAAGCAATGTGGGAGGCGCGGATTTCGCTTCGCGCGAGCAGCGCGCGGATTTTTCGGGCGACATTTTTTTGACCGGGGTAGGGGCGCAGGCGCTGAATCCGCTCGTCGAAGGCGGTCGGCGTTCCCATCAGCGCTTCGAGCGACATCGCCCCGGCCACATCGGCGCTCTCCGCCAGCCGCTCCGCCCCCTGCAACGAGAGAAGTCCGAGCGATAGAGCCGCCTGGGTCCCATTGACCAGGGCCAGCCCTTCTTTCGCCTCCAGAATGATCGGCGCGATGCCGGCTTGCCGTAGCGCGCGGCGGCCCGGAAGGCGTTTCCCATTTACGAAAGCCTCTCCCTCCCCGATCAGCAGCTGGGCCAGATGGGCGAGGGGGATCAGGTCGCCGCTCGCCCCGACCGATCCCCGGCTCGGGATCACCGGATGGACCGCGCGGTTGAGCATCTCAATCAGCCGCTCGACCACCACCGGACGGACCCCCGAATGACCGGCGGCCAGGACGTTGGCCCGCAAAAGGATGATGCCCCGGGTCTGCGCCTCGGAAAGAGGAGGGCCGACGCCGCAGGCGTGGCTCCGGACGAGGTTGGCCTGAAGCTGGCGAATCTCCCCTCCGAAATTTTCTGATCGGCGAGTTTCCCGAAGCCGGTGGTGATCCCGTAGACAATCCGATGCTCCGAGAGCATCTTCTCGACCACGCCGCGAGAGCGGCGATCTTCGCGACCGCCTCCCGGGCCAGGCGAACCGTTCTTCGCCCCAGGACGGCCTCATAAAAATCGGAAGGTTTTAAATCATGACCGGTGAGATGTAGGGGGCGCATTTCGAGCATTATATTGGAATCACCCGATGAGTGCAACGATTCAAAGAAGGGATGGTGTTACAAAAAATTCTGATCGATCTGATCTAACCTCTTTCCTTGAAAGATACAAATCGGTTAAAATAGCGCAGATTATGCGACGGGACACGCCTACATAGAAATGGGGAAACCCAGGCACCAGCGTCTTATTATCCTCAAGGGTACCAACTAGGAATATCTCGATTGCATTTTGTAAAGAATATGTTAGGCTGTAAGCGATTTCCCGCCCCTTGTATGAAGGTTAAAGGATTATGCCGGTTCAAAAAAGAATCCCGAGACACCCTGAACGAAGCCCTTCATCTTTGCATCAAAAAAAGCCACTGGTCGGAGGCGATCGAGATCCTCAAGAAGCTGATGAAGCTTGAGCCGACGAACACGATGTACCTTCTTCGGGTGGGGGACTACTCCGCCAAAATCGGCGCGAAAAAAGATGCGGTGACCGCCTACCTGAGCGCGGGGGATACCTTTTCGAAGAACGGCTTTCTGGTAAAGGCGATCGCGGCCTACAAGATGATCCTCAATTTGGAGCCGAACCATCCCGAGGCGCGGAAACGGCTCCAAAGCGTCCATTCAGAGGCGCGGGGACAAACCGATCCGATGATGATCCTGGAGACCCCCCCCCGCGGCGCCGTCCGCTTCGGCGGCCGTCGAAACCTCCCCGCCCGAGTCGATTCCGGCCCAACCGAAGGAGGCGCCGCCGTTCGAGATTGAGCGGACCTCTCTGTCGGATGAGGCCGAGCCGGTCGGGTCCCGCGAGACTTTCGCAGAGGACCTCGTCGTCGGAGCGTCGACTCCGGGGGAAGAGACGGAGCGGCCGGAGGCGGCTCCGTTCTCCGCCGCAAAGAAGTTCGCCGGCGATGCCATCCCGCTTTTTGCCAATTTAACCCCGGAAGAATTCGCAAAAGTGATCGAGGGAACAACACCGCGAAGCTATCCCCCCGGCGCCTTTATCGTTCGTGAAGGGGAGAAGGGGAATTCCATCTATATTATTGTGAAGGGACAGGCCAAAGCGGTGACCAAGGTCGGCGGTCAGGAAATCGTTCTCGGCCTCCTGAATGAGAGCGATTTTTTTGGAGAGGTCGCCTTCCTGACCGGGCGGCCGAGGACGGCCGATGTCGTGACGGCGCACGAGACCGACCTCTTGGAGCTTCCGGGGGAATCGGTCAATGCGCTTCTGGCGCAGTATCCCCACATCCGCGCCGTTCTCGAGAGCTTGTACATCAAACGGATGCAGATCACGATCGATGTGATGAAAAGCGCGAAGGGAGCGTTGTGAAAAGGTTACATTGCATCGCTGAGAAAGAGATCACCTATCGACGGCCGTGGAGGAGAGAGCGGTGAGAGTGAAGGTGCTCGGTTGCTACGGGGCTGATTTCTACGAAAAGAAAAATGGAAAGGCGATACGCTATAATCCCTCCGGTTTTTTGATCAATCAGTCGGTCGCCCTCGACGCAGGGACCCTCTGCGGCGCGCTGACCCTCTCGGAACTGAGCAAAGTCCGATATGTCTTTATCTCGCACGCCCACCTCGACCATATCCAAAGCCTCCCCTTCATGGCTGAAATTCTCTTCGGAAAAATTCAAAACCCGGTCGTGATCGTGAGCATCGCCGAGGTGATCGAGGTCCTCCGGAAACATTTCTTCAACGGCCACCTCTGGCCCGACTTTACCCGTCTGCCGACCCCGGAGAACCGGATCCTCTCCTATCAGGTGATCCCGGTCGGAAAACCGGTCGAGGTGGAAGGGCTCAAGATCACCGCCATTCAGGTCAGCCACATCGTCCCGGCGGTCGGGTTCATCGTCGAGGAGGACCGATCGGCGATCGTTTACAGCGGCGACACATGGAAAACCGATGAGCTCTGGAAGGTGGCCGCTCAGATCGATCATCTCAAGGCGATCTTCGTCGAGTCGTCCTTTCCCGATCAACTCTCCGAGCTCGCGATGATCTCGGGGCATCTGACACCGCAGTTGACCTTCCAAGAATTCAACAAGGTTCACCGGCCCGATCTCCCCCTCTACATTTACCATATGAAACCGCCTTATCTGGATGAGATCCGCCGGCAGGTCAAAGAACTCCGAAGCAAAACGGTCCACCTTTTGCGGGATGGCCAGGTGTTACACTTCTAGCCGCCGGCCCTTGACCTCTCCTTGTTTCACCTCCCCTACTATGTTAGAATTTCCCTCAATCGAATGAATTATTCAGACACCCGCATCGGTCCTCTTTTGATGACCCCAATACCTTTTTTGACCCGGCCGAATGGACTCTGCTAAGATGGAAGTACGATCAGCAACTGAGGAAAATCGCTCGGAAGAGACCGTCCTCCCCTCCATCGATCGGTTCTTAACGGTGATGACCTATAATATCCATCACGGAAGGGGACGGGACGGCCGGGTTGATCTGAAGCGGATCTGCACCGTCATCCAAGAAGGAAAACCCGATCTCGTCGCCCTCCAAGAGGTCGATCTGGGGATGACAAGGAGCGAGCGGCTCGATCAGGGCCGGGAGTTGGCCGACCTGCTCGAGATGAATCATGTGGCCGGACACAACTGGTATCTGGGAGAAGGCGCCTATGGCAATGTCTTTCTTTCCCGATGGCCGGTCACCATTGTGGGGAACCTCGATTTGAGCGTTCCGGGGCGGGAGCCGAGGGGCTGTCTTTTAACCGAAGTGCATTACGGCGCCTCCCTCCTTTTGGTTGCATCGGTGCACCTGGGCCTTGGAATGGCGGAGAGAAAACGGCAGTCCTTGACGATCTTGGATCAATTGAAAATGCTCTACACGGATGAGCCGATCTTGATCATGGGGGATTTCAATACCTTCTCTTTCTCGTCGATTGCGCGCCGATTTCGCGCTTCGTATACCGATGTCTTCGAAGAAGCGGGGGTCGGACCCCGAGCGACCTTTCGAAAAATCGGCATTCCCCTCCGGCTCGATTACATCTACGCCTCCGATCACCTCCTTCCGGTAAAGGCCCATGTCCTCCGGACGCAGACCGCTTCGGCCGCTTCCGATCACTTTCCGCTGATCGCACAATTCCTCTGGAAGGATCGAGATGAACGCCGAAAAAACCATCAGACCGGGACGGAACTGTTATCGCATCGCCCAAGCTGACCGGGTCGATCTCCTGGTCGACGCCGCCGCTTATTACAGAGCCCTTTACCACGCGATTCTGCAGGCGCGGGAGCGGCTTGTTTTTTTGGGATGGCAATTCGACAGCCGCGTCTCCCTCCTTCGCGGAGAGGAGGCAGACCGGGCCCGTTATCCGGTTCAGTTCCTTCCTCTTCTGCAAAAAATCACCGAAGAGCGCCCCCATCTCCAGGTCTACATCTTGGCCTGGGATCACTCCATTGTCTTCGCCCCCGAACGGGAATGGTTTCAGTCGTACCGGTTTCAACAAGGGACAGGAGATCAGATCCATTTTGTCTTCGACCATTTCCATCCTGCGGGAGGAAGCCACCACCAAAAAATCGTTCTGGTAGACGGGATCGCCGGCTTCTGCGGCGGGCTCGATATCTGCGGCGATCGATGGGACACCCCGCAGCATCGGCGGCAGGATCCCCTTCGGAAAAACGAGGACGGCACCCCGTACAGCCTCTTTCATGACGTTCAGATCGCCGTTCAGGGAGAAGCGGTCCCGGTCTTGGAAGAGATCTTTCTCGACCGGTGGGGGCCGCCACCGGAGAGCGCCTCGCTCCCGTCCGGCCCGATCGCACACGCCGGTTCGATCTTCCCCATACCTTGCGCCTCTCCGGCGGGCCGGCCTCAATCTCAAGAACCGTTCCGGCGGGGACCTGCGGCCGGGAAACGCCGGTGCAAGAGATCGCTCAGCTCTATGATGACGCGATCGCTTCCGCCGAGCGCTTGATCTTGATCGAAAACCAATACTTCACTTCGCGCCGCGTTTTCGACGCCCTCCATAAGCGGATCTCCGACACAAGCCGCCCCGGCATCGAGGTGGTTGTGATCTTGCCCCAGGCCGCACAAAACTGGAAGGAAGAGCTGGCGATCGGATTCGAGCAACGGCGCATGCTTCAACGACTGGAGACGGCCGCAAAGGCCAATCATTGCCCGCTCGGAATCTACACCCCGATTAAAACCGGAAATCCTCCCCTTCCGCCGACGCCGATTTACGTTCACAGCAAGGTGCTGGTGATCGACGACCGGATCCTCTCGATCGGATCGGCCAATACCAGCAACCGGAGTTTGGGACTCGACACCGAGTGCAACATCAATATTGAAGCCGACGGGGATCAACGACGGCGGGAAATCGCGATGGTCTGTTATACCCTGTTGGGAGAGCATCTCGAACAGCCGGCGGAGGCAGTGGAATCAATCGTTCAACAAAAGCGGGGGTGGGTAACCGCCCTGGATGCCCTCTCCGGACAGAGCGGGCGGCTCCACAAGCTCAACGATACGTTTCCTGAAACCTGGATCGACCAGGTTCTGCCCGAAGGGATCTGCTTTGATCCGGAATCGCCGCTCAGTTCGGAAGATCTCTTTGAGAAACTCTTTTTCCCGCCGATCCCATCCATTCAAGATGAGGAAGCCCTGGAAGAAAAAGAGCAGGGAGAGCCTCAGAAGCCGGAGGCGCATCCGGAACGTTCCAAAAAGAGGACTTTTCTAAGGGGAATTCCGTTGTTTCTCCTCCCCCCTGATCGGCATTCTCCTCTACTTTTTTTGGAAAAAAAGGAATTGATCTTCGCACCTGGGTGACCACCCTCGACGAAGCACGGGCCTCTCACTGGACCATTCCCCTCTTTATGATCGGGACTGTGATCGCAAGTGTGATCTCCTTTCCGATCACTTTCTTTTTAGTCCTGGGGGGGATCTTGTTCGGGGCGTATTGGGGGACGCTGCTGAATTGGACGGCGGCCCTCGCCGGCGCTACCGTCTCCTACTTCCTCGGCCTCTACCTCGGGAGGCCGCTCTTTCGCTTCGGCCAGAAGCGGGCCCCCGCGGCGGCCGACTGGATCAAACAGAAGGGATTCTGGGCGATCTTGATCCTCCGGGTCATCGGCGTTTTTCCATTTACCGTCGTCAATTTTATCGCCGGCGCCAGCAAGATCCGTCTCTCCAATTATCTTCTCGCCACAGCGCTGGGGATGCTTCCGGGAACCTTTCTGATCTCCTACTTCTCCGACGCCATTCTGCAAGGGACCGTCGACTTTAAAACGAAAAGCTCCCAGCTCCTCTGGGGCCTCTCGTTCGTTCTCCTTCTCCGGCTCGGCTCCGCCTTCATGAAGAGATGGTGGCTGCGCCGGCAGGAAGCCCTTTCCTAATCGATCGACGCGGAAGAAACGTTATCTGAGGTAGGTCGGCAGGATCTCTTCCAGCCCCTGAAACGAGAGGCCCAGCTCCTTCGCGGCGGCACTCTCACTGCAAACGTTATCTTCCTGAAGCATCGTCAGTTGATCGCGGGTGAGCGGGGGGCGGGGGAAGATCCGCTCGGCCAGGGCGGCGGGACCTTTGAGCGCCCAGATCGGAAGATGAACTTTCGGGCGGGAGATTTCCTTGATCCGGAGGATTAGACCGATAAGGTCATTGAAGGTGTAAACACGCGGACCGCAGAGCTCGTAGCGCTTTCCGTAAGCATTCGGGTTATGGAGCGATTGGACGAAAGCCTCGGCCACATCCTCCACCCAGACCGGCTGAAATCGATTTTCTCCAGGCCCGACGACCGGGACCACCGGCGAGTAGGAAGCGATCTTCGCAAGAAGATTGATCGACCGGTCTTCTCGGCCGAAGATCAACGAGGGTCTGAAAATGGTCGCATCAAGCGGTGCGGCGCGGACAACTTCTTCCGCCTGCCACTTGGTCCGGTGATAACGGCTCGCCGCGTTCGGACCGGTTCCGAGGGCGCTCATGTGGAGAAGGCGGCGCACCCCGGCCTGCCTCATCGCCTCCACCACATTTCGCGTTCCATCGACATGCAGTTTCTCGAATGTCTCTCCCCCCGGCTCGACCAGAATGCCGACGAGATGGATGACCGCATCGACCCCCTTCGCCCCGCGGAGCAGACTCTCCCGCGAGCCGATCTCTCCGGGGATCCATTCGATTTTTTCATCCGGGATGAAGCGGCGCCGCTCGCTCCGATAAAGCACCCGGACCCGCTCTCCCCGAGAGAGGAGGCGGCGGACGATGCTCCGGCCGACAAAGCCGGTCCCGCCGGTCACTAGAACCATACGGTTTCTCCGAGCCCGCTCTGCGAGCCTGCTTCAATGGATCGACGGATCATCTCGCAAATGGGAGAAGTCTTTTCCACCTCGGGTAGGTCGAGATCCCCAACAGATGATTCAGCGGGCTGAACCGGAAGAAAGCGGTGAGAAGCCCATCGAGTCCGATCATCCACATCGCCGTCCGCACCCAACGGCTCTTCCCCGAAAAGAGGGCGAGGACAGGGAAGAGAAGACCAATGGTATACCGAACCCCGCGATCCAAACCACCCACGTTATACGTCTTATAACCTTTATACGCTCTCATGATGATCCTCCATGGTAAGGGTTACAACAATCCGGGTTATCTCACAGAATTTACTCCATCATACCGTCTCTCTTTCCGTCGATACAATCCCCTTTTTGGAGGAGATCCTATTCCCCTTTCGGAGAGGGGGGTTCGAGGGGCTCCCGCGTCATCTCTGAATTCGGGTATACTTATCTTTGACCCAAGGCCGCAATTGTTGACTTCCCCCGGATGCTGGCCTATACTATCGTCCTTTATACGGGGAAGCCGGGTCGCTTCTTTGGATCGCGGGAACCAATCGCCCAAGCAGAATGTCGCGTTTTCCTTATGGATAAAGTAGACAGACCCAATCAAGAGAGCGGCCGCGGCCGTTTCTCCGGCGATTAGAGAATAGACGATGGCATCTGAAGTTCGAGCGCCGTCCGCCGCGCTGCCCGGAACCCCTGTTGAGCTTCGAAGGGATGTTTCCATCTGGGGCTCATTCACCTGGGGCTACGCCGACGTCGGCGCCGATGTTTATGTGGCGCTCGGCCTGGTCATGGGCGCCGCCCATGGGGCGACGCCGCTTGCCTTCGCCGCCGCCGGTTTCGTTTACATCTTAATCGGCTTCGCCTATACCGAACTTGCCTCCGCCTATCCGGTGGCGGGGGGAGGCCAATACTACACGACGCGGGGGCTGGGCGACATCTGGGGGTTGATCGCCGGCGCCGCGCTGCTGCTTGACTACACCATCTGCATTTCGCTCTTCGCGACCGCTTCCGCCGGGTATATCAACTTCTTCTTCCCGGCCATCCGCGAATTCGCAATCGATATCGGCCCTTTCCAAGGAATCAATCTGATCTGGGCGGCCGAATCGCTCTTCCTGATCGTCCTTCTGATGATCCTCAATATCCGGGGGATTCGAGAATCTTCTCTCTTCAATTCGCTCATCGGCAGCCTGGATATGGTCCTGGAAACGATCATCATCGTCTTCGGTTTTCTCTTTGCCTGGAAACCGGAGATGGTCGTCTTTCAATTCAAGACTGAATTCCCGTCGACGGAGCAATTCTTTTACGCCGTCTCGGTCGCCATTATCTCTTACGTCGGTTTGGAATCGGTCTCTCAGGCAGCGCAGGAGACCCGCCGTCCCGCAACGATTATTCCGAGAACATCGGTGTCATTAATCTGTGTCGTCCTCCTCTTCGCGATGGCCTTTCCCATTTTGGCCCTGGGGGTCCTTCCCTGGCAGGCCCTGGCCGAGCGGGAGTCCGATCCGGTGGCGGTCTTGGCCAGCACCATTCCTTACATCGGTTTTCTGGCCGGTCATGCCGCCGCGGTCCTCGGCGCCACGATCGTCCTTATTTCGGCCAACACGGGTGTCATGGGGGCCTCCCGACTGAGCTACAGCATGAGCGAGAGCCACCTCTTGAGCCGTTGGTTCAGCGCGGTCCATCCGAAATTCCGGACCCCCGTGCGGGCGGTTGTCTTTTTCTCGGTTGTGGCGGCGGCTCAGGTGATCTTCAGCTTTCTCACCGGCCCCCACGCCATGGACACGATGGTCAATATGTATGCCTTCGGCGCGACGCTCGCCTATTTTTTGAGCTTCATCGCCCTGATCGCGCTCCGGATCAAAGACCCCTATACCCCGCGGCCCTATCGGATGCCGTTTAATATTAAGTTCAAAGGGATCTATATTCCGATCCTCGGCATCGTCGGCGCCTTTGCGACCCTGGCGATGATGGGAGTGGTGCTCTGGACGCATGCCCTCGGACGGGTCGCCGGTCCCGGTTGGGTCCTCCTCTGGCTTGCGGTTTATCTCTGGTATCGGTGGAAGAACAGGCACCCCCTCTTTTCCAACATTCCACGCGACTGGGAGAAGGAGCAGATCGCCATCCTTACCTCTGCGGAGGAATTTGATCTCCTGGAGCAATACAAGCATGCCTTGGCGGAACGGAATAAGAAAGAGGCCAAACATGCTTCACAATAAAGAGCGCATCATGACGACCCTTCGATCGTTGTCTCTTCGAGACAAGGTCCTGATGATTAATATGTTCCTCTACTTCGCAGTCGGCGGCGCGATCCTCTACCGCGCCTTCTTCCGTCACGCCTCCTGGCCGGCCTATTTGATCGGATCTCTTTTTCTGCTGATCGGGAGTTATCGTTTTTATCTCATCTATAAAGCATTGTCGAAAGGGGGAGGGGAGGTTGCGGAGAGATGATCGAGCTGATCGATCAGATCAACCCCCTGGGAGGGGTGATCGCCCTTTTCTTTGTTGTTTCGCTCATCTCGATCCTCTGGTGGATGCTTCATCCTCCGGATTACATCCCGGCGGCCGCCGCAAAAGCGCGCCACTCGGTTTTTGCCATCAAAAAAATTCTGGTCCCGACCGTCGGCCTCCCCTATGCGGAACGGGGGGTCGAATTGGCCTGCCGACTCGGCTCCGAACAGGGGGCGGAGATTCTCCTGACCTACGTGGTGGAAGTCCCGCGCACGATGCCGCTCGGAATTCCCCTCCCTGATGCGGAGCAGGAGGGAAACGAAGCGTTGGAACGGGCCAGCTCCATCGTCAAGCTCCACGGTCTTCCCTCCCAGAAAATTCTTCAGCGGGCCCGTCTGGCGGGAGAGGAGATCGCCCGGATTGCGCGAGACCGGGATGTCGATATGATCATCTTGGGAATCCGGTCCGAGCCGGGATTACGGGACGCCATCCTGGGGAGAACATCGGACATCATCCTTCGGCATTCTCCCTGCGAGGTGCTCATTGATAAGTTGCCGAAGGGGGTGCAAGAGTAACGGCGCACATAACGCACAGATCACATGATGAGGCCGGGTCGTGATCGGGGACTCCCCTTTGAACTTCCCGGGCCAAACGATTATACTGTAGACAAATCGACCCTTGGGGAAACGATGCATATTGTGATTCTTGGCTCCGGAAGGCTCGGATCGCGTCTGGCGAATGCCCTGGTTCAAAAAGGGCATAAAATCACCATTGTCGATGCGGAAGAGACAAAATTCAAAAACCTCGAAGAACATGAAAACATCCAGCGGGTCGGCGGGAATATTTTAAATGAGGAAACGGCCGACCTGGTCTTCGCGGAACCGGTCGACGTCTTCATCGCCGTGACCGGAAGTGATAATATCAATTTGATGGTCTCTCAGGCGATGCAAAAGAAGTACAAGATTCCAAAGGTCCTCATCCGGGTATTCGATCCGACCCTCTCTTCGGTCTATCGCGATCTCGGCCTTGAGACGGTCTGCCCCACAAATTTCGCCCTACAAGAAATGTTGAAGATGTTGGAGAAGGGGGTCTAACCGGTGTACATCATTATCGTCGGCGGGGGAAAGGTCGGATATAACTTAACGAAGCTGCTCCTGGCGGAAGAACATGAGGTCCTGCTGATCGAAAAAGACAAGACGAAAACCGCCGGCCTGGCGAGAGAGTTCGGGGAGTCGTTGATGGAGGGAAACGGCTCCCGCGTCAGCATTCTTCGAGAGGCGGGGGCCAATCGCGCCGACGTTCTCGTGGCGGTCACCGGGACCGATGAGGATAACCTCGTCATCTGCCAGGTCGCCAAGGCGGTTTTTAAATGTCCGCGCACCATCGCCCGTGTGAACGACCCGGGGAACGAATCGCTTTTTTCCACACTGGGGATCGATGCCACCGTCAGCTCGACCCGCCTGATCGATGCGTTGATCGAAGAACAGGTGAAAGCGGAGGATATGGTGATCCCGCTGGTGACCCTCCGCGCTGGGAATGTCGAGATCATCGAAGTCGACCTCTCCCGCTCCTCTGGAATGATGGGGAAGAAGATCCGAGAGATCCACCTCCCCGAGGGGGCGATCTTCATTTCAATTCTCCGGGGGACGAAGTCGTCATTCCGAAAGGAGACACCGAGCTGATTCCCGGCGACAAAGTGGTCGCGCTCGTCAGGAAAGAGGCGGAGCAGGCGCTCCGAGAGATGCTCTGACGCCCGTTTCTCCATTCGGTTCCGCCCGCTTCTCCTCCATGCACCCCCTTTGCTCTTCCGCTTTTTTCACGGCCCGATTCTCCTTGACAGGAGGAGGAGGGATTCGCTACCATCCCAGGACTTGATAGAGACCTATAATGAAGCTTGCGATCGCCTCAGATCATGCCGGTTTCGGGCTGAAAAATCGGATCCTCCGGTACCTGTCCGAAAAAAGTGGACGCCGTCGATTTCGGCGCCGACGGTCGCGATTCGGTCGACTATCCCGATTATGCCATCCAGGTGGCGGAATCGGTTTCGAAGGGGAGGCTCGACCGCGGCATTCTCATCTGCGGAACCGGTATCGGGATGTCGATTACGGCCAACAAGTTTCCCGGCGTCCGCGCGGCACTCTGCCATAACGCCGTCACCGCCGAGGCGAGCCGGCGTCACAACGATGCAAACGTCCTTGTTCTGGGAGAGCGGGTTCTCGACGAGGAGACGGCGGTCCAAATCGTCCGGATCTGGCTCGAAACCGATTTCGAAGCGGGACGCCATCAACGACGACTTGATAAAATTCGCGCCATCGAAAAGGTCCATCCCGATTGATCGGCCCAAGAAGGAAACGGTTCATCCACAATAGAAAATAGCGTTGAGGATTTCGAGATGAGTGATCAAAAAGATTTCAGCTTAAAAGCGATCGACCCGGAGGTGGAACAGGCGATCCGCCAGGAGGAAAAGCGCGAGGAGGAGAAGCTTATCCTCATCGCCTCCGAGAACTACGTCAGCCGCGCGGTGCTGGAAGCGCAGGGCTCGGTCATGACCAACAAGTATGCCGAGGGCTACCCCGGCAAGCGCTACTACGGCGGCTGCGAGTATGTCGACGTGGTCGAACCGCTCGCGATCGAGCGCGCCAAGCAGATCTTCGGCGCCGAACATGCCAACGTCCAGCCCCACTCCGGCTCGCAGGCCAACATGGCGGTTTACTTCGCCGTCCTCAAGCCGGGCGACACGATCCTGGGCATGAACCTGGCCCACGGCGGCCACCTCACCCACGGCAGCCCGGTGAACATGTCCGGCAAGCTCTATAAAGTGGTTTCCTATGGCGTTCGGAACGAGACCGGCCGGATCGACTATGATGAAGTTGCGGCGACCGCCGAGCGGGAACGTCCCAAGATGATCGTCGCCGGCGCCTCGGCCTATTCCCGCGTCTTGGACTTTCCGAGCTTCAAGGAGATCGCCGACCGAATCGGCGCCTTTCTGATGGTCGACATGGCCCACATCGCCGGGCTGGTCGCGGCGGAGGTCCACCCCTCCCCGGTGCCCTATGCCGATTTCGTGACGACCACCACCCACAAGACCCTGCGCGGTCCGCGCGGCGGGATGATCCTCTCGCTTCAGAAACACGCCAAGATCATCGACAAAACGATCTTCCCCGGCATCCAGGGCGGCCCGCTGATGCATGTCATCGCGGCCAAGGCGGTGGCACTGAAAGAGGCGCTCCGTCCGGAGTTCGTCACTTATCAAAAGCAGATCGTCGCCAATGCCGCCGCCCTTGCAAATGGATTGATCTCTCGCGGTTATCAGATCGTCTCGGGGGGAACCGACAATCACCTGATGCTTGTCGATTTAACCAAGCAGGGAATTACCGGAAAAGAGGCAGAAGATGCGCTGGAAGCGGCGGGGATCACCGTAAACAAGAATGCCGTCCCCTTTGATGAGCGTCCTCCGGCCCAGACGAGCGGCATCCGACTGGGAACGCCGAACGTCACCAACCGCGGGATGAAAGAGAAAGAGATGGATGAAATCGCCTCCTTCATCGATACCGTCGTTCGCCATCGGAAGGACGAGCGGGTTCTGGAAGAGGTTCGACGACAAGTTCAAGCCGTCTGTAAGCGATTCCCGCACTAAACAGCGATCCATACATACTGGACTTCAATAAGGCTCTCATCGTGCAATGTCCATTTTGCAGCCATCTGGAAGATAAGGTGGTCGACTCCCGCCTCAGCAAAGAGGGGGAGGTCATCCGCCGGCGCCGGGAATGCCTCCATTGCCAGCGGCGCTTCACCACCTACGAACGGGTGGAGGAGATCTTTCCGATGGTGATCAAAAAGGACGGCCGGCGCGAGCCGTTCGATCGCCATAAAATTTTTTCAGGACTCAAGAAGGCTTGCGAGAAGCGGCCGGTCAGCGTCGATCTCCTCGAAGCGGTCGTCACTCGGATCGAAAAAAAAATCCAGGAGATGGGGGAGACCGAAATCGAAAGCCGGGTCGTCGGCGAGGAGGTCATGAGGCAATTGCACGCGATCGACCAGGTCGCCTATGTCCGCTTCGCTTCGGTCTACCGGGAGTTCAAGGATGTTAATCAGTTTATGTCGGAGTTGAAGGCGCTTCTCGGGGAGCAGAGCCAGGAGAAACAGGGGGTCGGGGGCCAGGGGTCGGGGCTCGGGGAAATAAAAAACAAAAAATAGAAATGAAAAATCGAATAAAAACGGGATGGGTTTTCTCCATCCCTTTTTTATTCTGTTTTTGCTTTACCGGCCCCTGGCCCCCAGCACCCGACCCCTGCCTTTTAGGCGAACAGCAACACGCCGATCAGCAGCGCCACGATGTTGATGATCTTGATCAGCGGGTTGACGGCCGGGCCGGCGGTGTCCTTGTAGGGGTCGCCGACGGTGTCGCCGGTGACCGCGGCCTTGTGCGCCGCGCTCCCCTTGCCGCCGTAGTGGCCGTCCTCGATGTACTTCTTGGCGTTGTCCCAGGCGCCGCCGCCGGTGGTCATCGAGATGGCGACGAACAGGCCGGTGACGATGGTGCCCATCAGCAGGCCGCCGAGCGCCTTCGGCCCGAGGATCACACCGACGATCAACGGCACCAGCACCGGCAGCAGCGACGGCACGATCATCTTCTTGATCGCCGCGCTGGTCAGCATGTCGACGCGCCGCGCCGTAGTCCGGCTTGCCGGTGCCTTCCATGATGCCCTTGATCTCCCTGAACTGGCGGCGCACCTCGACCACCACCGAGCCGGCCGCGCGGCCGACCGCTTCCATCGCCATGGCGCCGAACAGGTAGGGGATCAGGCCGCCGATGAACAGGCCGATGATCACCTTCGGGTCGGACAGGTCGAAGACCATCGCCGTCCCTCCCTTGGAAACCGAGCGGGTGTAGTCGGCGAACAGCACCAGCGCGGCCAGGCCGGCCGAGCCGATCGCGTAGCCCTTGGTCACCGCCTTGGTGGTGTTGCCGACGGCGTCGAGCGGGTCGGTGATGTCGCGCACCTCCTTCGGGCAGGCTCGGCCATCTCGGCGATGCCGCCGGCGTTGTCGGTGATCGGGCCGTAGGCGTCGAGCGCCACGACGATGCCGGCCATCGACAGCATCGAGGTCGCCGCGATCGCGATGCCGTACAGGCCGCCCAGCGAGTAGCTGACCAGAATCGCGGCGCAATGACGAGCACCGGCAGGGCGGTCGACTTCATCGACACCGCCAGGCCGGCGATGATGTTGGTGCCGTGGCCGGTCTTCGAGGCCTTGCGCGATGTGCTGCACCGGGCTGTACTCGGTGCCGGTGTAGTACTCGGTGATCACACACCAGCGCCGCGGTCAGCGCCAGGCCGATCAGCGCCGCAGATAATAGTTCATGACCGGGATGGCCCCCACCCCCTGCATGAGCCACGTGGTCACCGGGTAGAAGGCGACCAGCGAGAGCACGCCGGACACGGCGAGGCCCTTGTACAGCGCCGGCATGATTCTGCCGCCCGGGCTCGCCTTGACGAAGAAGCTGCCGACGATCGACGCGACGATCGACACCCCGCCCAGCAGCAGCGGGTAGAGCACGGCATTCGTCGCATCGGCGTCGAGCAGCTCGCGCCAGCACCATGGTCGCGACCACCGTCACGGCGTAGGTCTCGAACAGGTCGGCCGCCATGCCGGCGCAGTCGCCGACGTTGTCGCCGACGTTGTCGGCGATCACCGCCGGGTTGCGCGGGTCGTCCTCGGGAATGCCGGCCTCGACCTTGCCGACCAGGTCGGCGCCGACGTCGGCGCCCTTGGTGAAGATGCCGCCGCCGAGACGGGCGAAGATCGAGATCAGGCTTCCCACCGAACCGCCAACCAGAGAAGGGCAGCGAGTGGTTGTCGCCGGTCCCCGGCGATCGCGGATGGCGACGGCGTAGTAACCCGCCACGCCGAGCAGACCCAAGCCCACCACCAGCAGGCCGGTGACGGCGCCCCCGCGGAAGGCGACCTGCAGCGCGGCATTCATTCCCTGATGGGCCGCCTGGGCCGTCCGTGCATTGGCCCGCACCGCGACCATCATCCCGACGTAACCGGAGATCCCGGAGGCGACCCCGCCTACCAGAAAACCGGTGGCGGTCAGCAGGCCGAAATGCTCCGACCAAAACCCGGAAACCCAGAGAAGAACAAAAAGGACCGCCGCGACAATGGAGATCGTTTTAAATTGCCGGATCATATACGCCTGGGCCCCTTCGTGGATCGCGGCCTGAATCTTTCTCATCTCAGCGGTTCCGGCATCGAGTCTCATCACCCAGAAGGAAAGGTAGAGGGCGTAGGCAATCCCCACACCGGCGCAGATGAGCGAGAAGAGTATGACGAACGATGTGTTCTCCATTGTGATCTGTTCTCCTATCTATATAGTCATGATAGTCATGAGATTCCGGGCGTCAAAACCCCACATTTTACGGAGAGATCTCATTGTTTGTCAAGGCATATTCTCCTTTACCTTGTCAGTCAAAACGAATTCGGATAGAATGAGGCCGTTCCGGGATCGGGATCGAGCATCGATCATATTCAACAGGGGGGAGAAGCGTGACGAATGTGGCGATCATCGGTGGAGGACGCGGCGGGACCTCTCTGATTGAAATCTTCTACAACGATCCGCTGGTTCGAATCGTCGGGGTGGCCGATATTGACAAAAACGCCCCCGGGATTCGCCTCGCCCGGAAGTTGAAAATCCCTGTCACGCTCGATTATCAAAAACTCCTCAAGTCAAAAAAGGTCGACCTGGTCATCGATGTCACCGGAGATAAAGCTGTCGAGGAGATCCTTCTCACCTCGCGCCGGCCGGGGGTGGCGGTCATCGGCGGGCCCTCGGCGATGTTCATGTGGCAGCTGATCGAGGAGCGGATCAAAAGCAAAGAAGAGATCGAACGGCACCTGCTGGAGTACCAATCGCTTTATCGGCTCTATGTCAAAGAGGTGGAGCTTGCGATTGCAGAAGAGCGGACGCGGATCGCCTGCGATATCCACGACGGTCTCGTTCAGACCCTCGTCGGGCTGAACTACCGCCTCGATTATTGCGCCGACCAGCTCAATAAAAACCCCGCCCTGACCCTTCAATCGATCCACGAGACCAAGGCGCTTCTCAAAGAGGCGATCTCCGAAGCAAGGGAGGTCATCTTCAATCTCCGTCCGATTTACCTCGACCGCGCCGGGCTTCTCCCCTCGGTGAAAAAATACCTCAAAACCTACGAACGGCAATACCAAATCGAAACCCATCTGGAAAACATCGGGAATGAAGGGGCGGTCCCCTTGCAGGCGAAGATTTTTATTTTCCGGATCGTTCAAGAGGCGCTGGCCAACGTTCAACGGCACGCGCGGGCAAAGCAGGTCTGGATCAAGCTCGACATTCAACCGAGGCGATTGACCGCCGCCATCATCGACGACGGGGTCGGATTTGATTTCAGGCCCAACGAAGTCGATCGGACCGACTCAAACTCCTTCGGCCTCAAGTCGATTATGGAGCGGGCGCGCCTCTTGGGGGGAAATCGGAGATCCTCAGCCGCAAGGGGCAAGGGACCCAGGTCCGGATCGAGGTTCCCCTTTCGAAGGAGAAAAGGGGATGACCAAGATCCGGATTTTAATTGCCGATGATCACCGGGTGGTTCGGGAAGGGCTCGTCGCGATTCTCAAGAGTCGAAGCGATATGGATGTGGTGGGCGAAGCGATCAACGGCTTCGAGGTGATCGAGAAAACCAAAGCGCTGAAACCCGATGTGATCTTGATGGATATCTCCATGCCGCAGATGAACGGCGTGGAAGCGACCCGGGCGGTCCGGAAAATCTCTCCGGAGATCGGAATCGTCGTCCTGACGATGCACGATGACGATGCAACGATCTTCGAGCTGGTTCGGACCGGGGTTCACGGCTATCTTCTGAAGGATGCCGACGCTTCTGAGATCGTCAAGGCGATCCAATCGATTTACAAGGGAGAGTCGATCATTCACCCTTCGATCGCCCGGAAGATTCTGGGCGAATTTTCACAACTCGAAACCGAGCAGGTCAAGAAGGCCCCCCGCCAAATGTACAATCTAAGCGGGAGAGAAGTAGACGTCTTGCGGCGGGTGGCCAAAGGGAAAACCAACAAAGAAATCGCCAGCGAGCTGCACCTCAGCGAGAAGACCATCAAAAACCACGTCCGGAACATCTTTCACAAGATGGGGGTTTACGACCGGACCGAGGCGGCAATGAAAGGGGTTCAGGAAGGAATTATTGATCTAGAGCAGAGAAAGTAGGGGCAGGGTTTCTGCCCCTACTTTCTCATAGGTCTTATAGGTCCTATACGACTTATAGGACCTATGATTTTTTATAGGACTTATGATTTTCTGACTTCGATCTTTTCTGCCAGAAGCCGCTCCCCGTCCATTTTGAACGTCACCACCGCCTTGTCGTTGACCTTCACCCCTTCCAGCAGTTTAGCCGACGCAACAAATTGGATCGGTTTCCCCGTTTCGGCATCGACGATGGTGAAGGCCCCCTCTGAGGTCCCGATCGCCTTCACGACCCCCATGTGTTTATCGGGTCCCATCGAAGAGCAGGCCCAACTCAATCCGGCCGTCGCCGCCGAAATCGAAACGGTTAATGCCAGCGCTCCCAACATCCATCCTTTCTGACGCATCTCTCACCTCCTTTGTTTTTTTAAATCGTATCCTTTTCGAATCGTCGAGTCAACGGTTTTTCAGGCCCGAAATGTTCTTAATAAGAAATGGCTGAGGAAGAACTTTCCCTTTTCATGAAAAAGAATTCACATCCCAGAAAGAAAATGCGTCTCCTTCGCAAAGAATTAATGCCTTACCACGTAATGCACGCTACAAACCGCGAAGATAACGATCCCTCGATGATGGTGCGCTCCTTGCATCTATCGATCTTGGTTATGGAAATTTATCTTACATTATCTCCGATACGTCAATCGAACTTTCTGTAGGGAGGAGACATTTGTCACCCAAGCCGATGCCGGCCGTGGTGCTGGGTGAGATAGGCCTGGTACGTTGCCTCGGGGAATGGGGAGTTCCTTGCGTGGTGGTCGCCTGCAACAAAGACCACCTGGCCTTTGCATCACGCTATTGCATCGAATCGGTGGTGGTGCCGAGTTTCGACCCGGATTGCCGCGAGACGCTGGAACTCCTTCTGATGATCGGGAGAAGACTGGGAAAGTCGGTTCTCTTCTGCAACGGAGAGCCTGATTTTCTCTTCGTCTCGAAGAACCGCGACCTCCTCTCCCGCTATTTTCTGATCGATCTCCCCTCGGAAAAGCAGGCCGATCTCTTGGTAGATAAGGGGCTCTTTTATAAGATGGGGGCCGAATACGGATTTCCAATCCCAAGAACCTGGCAGCCAAACGACCCGGGCGAGCTCGAAAAGATGATTTCCGAGATCCCCTTCCCTTGCATCCTCAAACCGATGCAGCAGGTCTTCTGGAAGAGCGCCGCATTCCAGAAGCAATACGGCGTCGGGATCAAAGCGATTCAGGCAAAAGATGCGGAGACTCTCCGTAGCCTTTACCGTGATATCTGGTCGCATCATCCGGGGGTGTTGATTCAGGAATATATCCCCGGCGGAGACGATCAGCTCTATTTTTTTGATACCTACTTCAACGCCCGCTCGGAGCCGCTCGGCTACTTTATCGCCCGCCGGATCCGGACCTATCCGATTCACTGCGGAATCAGCACCCTCGCCGTCACGGTGAATGATCCGGCCATTGCGAAAGCGGCGCTGCGCGTTCTCCAGTCGATCGAATACCGCGGGGCCGCTCATCTCGACTTCAAACGGGACAGCCGCGACGGCTCCCCCCGGCTCCTTGAAATCAATCCCCGGTTCGGTCTGGCGATCGACCTCGGCGCGCGGGCCGGGGTCAATCTCCCGATGCGGGCCTATCTGGCGCAGCTTGGACGATCGCTTCATTTCAAGGAGGATTACCGCCCCGGAATCAAATGGATCGATACGAAGAGCGATCTGAAAGCCCTTCAATGCTACCGGAAAACCGAGGAGTGGACCCTTTCCCGCTGGGCGCAGTCCTTTGACGGTCCTAAGATGTTCCGAATCTGGAGCGCGCGCGATCCCGGCCCGGCGCTGACCGCCACCCGGCGGTTTCTAAAGCGGCAGGTCCGAAGATGGATCGGACGCCCCCCGCGAAAACATCCTGAACGTCGATGAAACGAATCCTTCAGATGAAATTAATCTTTCAAAGGAGGAGATAACCGAGGTGTTCCAGACCGGCGAGGATCTCCCGATTGTGGTCGGGACCGCGCGTTTCGAGCGAAAGCTCCACGCGGGTCTCCGACAGGGGAAGGTTCAGTGAAAGGCGGTCGTGAACGATGTGGACGATATTGGCGCCGAGGTGACCGACGGCATGGGTCAGTCCGGCCAAGGCACCCGGGCGATCGGGGATTACGACGGAGAGCCGCAGCAGCCGGCCGGTCCGGACCAGGCCCCGCTCGATAATCCGCTCCAGAAGGGTGACATCGATGTTCCCACCGCTGATGATCAGGCAGACCGGGCCGCGGATGCCCCGGCCGTGGTTCAGGAGGGCCGCCAGGGGAACCGCCCCCGCCCCCTCTGCGATGATCCGCTTGTGCTCCATGAGAAGAAGGACCGCTTCGGCAATTTCTTCTTCGCGGACCGAGATGATCTGATCGAGATGACGCTCCAGGAGCGGCCGGGTCCGGCGCCCCGGATGTTTCACCGCAATGCCATCGGCGAGGGTCGGACGGGCGGGCGCCGTCACCCCGATCACCCGGATCTTCGGGTTGATCGCCTTCACCGCCGCCCCCACCCCGCCGGCAAGTCCCCCGCCGCCGATCGGGACAAGGATTGTCGCGACCTCCGGATATTCTTCTAGGATCTCCAGCGCCAGGGTCCCCTGTCCCGCGACGATCGCGTCATCATCAAACGCATGGATCAGGACTTTCCCTTCCGCTTCCGCGATCCGCCGCGCCTCCTTCATCGCCTCATCAAAACTCTTCCCCTTAATAATGATCCTTGCGCCATAGGAACGGGTCGCCTCCTGTTTGGCGAGGGAAGCCCCTTCCGGCATGACAATCGTGGAAGCGACATGCAGGGTCCGCGCGGCGAGGGCGACCCCCTGGGCATGATTTCCCGCCGACGCGGCGATCACCCCCCGGCGCCGCTCCGCCGCCGTCAGAAGGGAGAGACGATTGGCCGCACCCCGAATTTTAAACGATCCGGTCTTCTGAAGATTTTCCAGCTTCAGGTAAACGGGAAGCCCGGCCCGGAGACTGAGCGAGCGGGATGCCACCAGCGGCGTTCGATCGACGGAGGAGGCGATCGCCTCTCGGGCAGACCGGATCTCTTTGAGTCCGATGGACATCCCCCTCCTTTTGCGCAGTGTCAAGGTTGAAAAACTGACGCCCAATGTATCACAGATCTCGCGTTCGTAAAAGCCGATCGGACCTTTTCCTTGTTACATGATTGCAGATTGGTGCCTTCCGTGCTATAATCCGTTCCTCTTTTCTGATTCTAGAAAAAGACCTCCCTTCGGTACAAACGTGTGCGAGAGTGGCGGAATGGCAGACGCGCCAGACTTAGGATCTGGTGGGTCACCCCGTGGGGGTTCAAGTCCCCCTCTCGCACCAACTCTCTCGATCCACAATGCACGATCGATAGACGAAGCGTTCCACCGATCTTCCATGTCGGAGGCCGTCTATCACATAGGGGATGAGGAAGGAATAGGGCGATCCCCCAGCGAGACCGGATGAGAATCAGTTGAACGCGTAAGTCGAAGCGGCGTCAGGGTAAACAATTGACAATCACACTGAGCAGAGATAGAATGGAAACGTTTTTCGGAAGGAGCGTATGAAAGTCCAGGTTGAAGAGATCACACCTGTCAAGAAATCCCTTAAGATCGAAATCCCGCAAGAAGTCGTCTCCAGCGAATTCGAAGTCGCTTATTCCGATTTGAAAAAAAAGGCGAAGCTCCCCGGCTTTCGTCCGGGAAAGGCGCCTCTCTCTCTTCTTGAAAAGAAATTCGGCCCTTCCGTCGAAGAAGATATCGTCCGGAAGCTGGTCCCGGAGTATTACCAAAAAGCGATTAAAGAGGCCGGACTCTCCCCCGTGGAATTTCCTTCAATTGAGAAGATCGAGTTAAAGAAGGGAGCGCCGCTTCTCTTTACGGCCACCGTCGAGATCAAACCGACGATTCAGCTTTCGAACTATTCGGGAATTCCGGTCCCGCGCAAAGAGATCAAGGTGACCGATGAAGAGGTCGAACAGACGCTGAAACGGCTTCAGGATGATCAGGGGCGACTGGAGGCTTCTCCCGAGGAGCGTGCAATAGAATCAAACGATTATGCTATAATCGATTTCGAAGGGTCGATCGACGGAAAACCGGTTGATCAGGGCAAGGCAGAGGGGTACACTTTACAGATCGGCTCAAACACTTTTCCTTCCGAATTTGAATCTTCCCTCCTCGGCAAGAAGAAGGGAGATCAGATGGAAATCGATGTTCCCTACCCGGCCGACTATCCGAACAAGGAAATTGCGGGGAAGAGCGTCCGATTCAAAATCCATGTGAAGGAAATTAAGAACAAGGTCCTTCCTCCATTGGACGACGAGCTTGCGAAGGACATCGGTCTCTCCTCTCTTGAGGAATTAAGAGGCAAAATCAAAAATACGCTGCTGGAACAACGGACCGCTCAACAGGAGCACGACCAGAAGAACCTGCTCATGAAGAAGCTGGTCGAAATGCATTCGTTTGACGTTCCCGAGTCGATGGTGGACCGTGAGCTGCACACCATGATTGATCGGCTTCAGGAGCGCGTTCAGCAACCGCTCGATCACGAGTCGCTTCACAAAGAATACGAATCGACCGCCAAAGAACGGGTGAAGGGAACATTCCTCTTGAACGAAATTGCCGACGCGGAAAAAATTGAGGTGTCCGAACAAGAGATCGATGAGGAAATCAACCGCCTCGCGCAACGCGCCAAGGTGTCGCCGCAAGAAGCAAAGCGCGCCATCCATCAGCAACAAGGATCGTTGGAAGGGTTGAAAACAAGGATCAGAGAGGAAAAGGCCCTCAACCGGGTTTATTCTCTAGCCCAATTCGAAGACAAAGGGGAGACGGCATAGCGGCCGTCAGGCCGCCGTCCCCTTCGTCGAAAACAAAACGCAAACCCAATAGAGACCCTCCGGTCACACGACTCTTGGCCGAAGACAAAGGAGAAATGGCGTAATGCTGGTACCCATGGTCATCGAACAGACGACCCGCGGCGAGCGGGCCTACGATATCTACTCCCGTCTTCTCAAAGACCGAATTATCTTCTTAGGGACGGCGGTGGACGACAACATCTCGAATCTGATCATTGCTCAGTTGCTCTTCCTGGAGGCGGAAGACCCGGAGAAGGATATCAATCTTTACATCAACTCTCCGGGCGGCTTGGTCACGGCGGGTCTGGCGATTTACGATACAATGCAATATATCAAGTCCGACGTCTCGACCATGTGCATCGGACAAGCGGCAAGCATGGGAGCCCTCCTGCTGTCAGCCGGAGCAAAGGGCAAACGATATGCGCTGCCCAACGCGCGGGTTATGATTCACCAGCCGATGGGCGGCTTTCAGGGACAGGCGACCGACATCGATATCCACGCCCGTGAGATCTTGAAGATGCGGGAACGCCTGAACGAAATCTTGGCCAAACACACCGGCCAACCGATCGAAAAGATCCGCACCGACACGGAGCGGGACTATTTCATGTCGGCCGAGGAAGCGAAGGCCTACGGCCTCATCGATGAGGTCATTGAACGCGCGCCGGTACGGAAGTAACCATCACCACGCATCATCTTTAATCTTAACTCCATTAGATATGGGGAGGAACGCATGGCAAAACAGGAAAAAACCGATTCGCTTCTTTGCTGCTCCTTCTGCGGCAAGAGCCAGCACGAGGTCAAGAAGCTGATCGCCGGCCCGTCGGTCTTCATCTGCGACGAGTGCATCGAGCTCTGCAACGACATCATCCCCGAAGAGTGCCGGAAGAAGACAAGGACGAGACTTCATCGACCCTCCCCAAGCCGGTCGAGATCAAGAACATCCTCGACCAGTACGTGATCGGCCAGGAGCGCGCCAAGAAGATCCTCTCGGTCGCCGTCTACAACCACTACAAGCGCCTCGCCACCAACGCGCAGAGCGACGACGTCGAGCTGCAGAAGAGCAACATCCTGCTGATCGGCCCGACCGGCTCCGGCAAGACGCTGCTGGCCCAGACGCTGGCGCGCATGCTCAACGTGCCCTTCACGATCGCCGACGCCACCACGCTGACCGAGGCCGGCTACGTCGGCGAGGACGTCGAGAACATCATCCAGAAGCTGCTGCAGACGGCCGACTACGACGTCGAGAAGGCCCAGCCCGGCATCGTCTACATCGACGAGATCGACAAGATCTCGCGCAAGTCCGACAATCCCTCCATCACCCGCGACGTGTCCGGCGAGGGCGTGCAGCAGGCGCTGCTGAAGCTGATCGAGGGCACCATCGCCTCCGTGCCGCCGCAGGGCGGGCGCAAGCATCCGCAGCAGGAATTCCTGCAGGTCGACACCACCAACATCCTGTTCATCTGCGGCGGCGCCTTCGACGGCCTGGAGAAGATCATCCAGCAGCGCATGCACAAAAGGTCGGCATCGGCTTCGCCGCCGACGTCAAGGGCAAGACCGAGCGCCGCCTCGGAGATCTCTTGAGGATGGCCAGCCGGAAGACCTGATCAAGTTCGGCCTGATTCCCGAATTCGTCGGCCGCCTGCCGGTGGTGGCGACGCTGGGCGAGCTGGACGAGACCGCGCTGATCCGCATCCTCACCGAGCCGAAGAACGCGCTGATCAAGCAGTACCAGAAGCTGTTCTCTCTCGAAAAAGTAAAGCTGAAATTTACCGACAGCGCCCTTGCCGCCGTCGCGAAGAAATCGTTCGCGCAGAAAACCGGCGCCCGCGGACTTCGATCGATCTTGGAAGAGGTGATGCTCGAGTTGATGTACGAGCTCCCCTCGCTCAAGAACGTTAAGGAGTGCGTCATTACCGAAGAGGTGATCAACGGAACCGGCCAGCCGGTCCTCCTCTACGAGCGCGAGAAGGGAATCAAATCGGCGTAATCGATCGACAGAGACCATTCGTTTCTAAGGTAGGGGCACAGCATGCTGTGCCCCTACTTCATTTTTTGCCCCTCATTCTTTTTCTTTTCTTTTCCATCGGATGCACTTCCTCCCCCCGGCCGATCCCCCCTTCGTCGTCGCCATCGAAGCGGCTCCGACGCAGTTCGATCCGCGCCTCGCGACCGACGCTTACTCAGAACGGATCGGCCAGCTCCTCTTCAGCCGCCTCCTTCGATCCGACGCCGCCGGTCAAAAGGTTCCCGACCTCGCGGAGCGATGGGAAGTGGAGGGAGAAACCATTTATACTTTTCATCTGAGGAAGAATGTCCGGTTTCACGACGACCGCCTGCTCACCTCCGAAGATGTCCGCTACACCTTCGAGAGCATCCTCGATCCGGCGCTGGCATCGCCCCATCGAAAAAGTTTCGAGATGGTCTCCCGGATCGAGACCCCCGATGCCGCGACGGTCCGCTTCATTTTAAAAAACCCCACGCCCCTTTTCTCACCGAGATGACCAAAGGGATCGTCCCAAAACATCTGGCGGAAAAGAGTAGCCCCGGTGCCTTCGCCTCCCATCCGATCGGATCAGGCCCTTTTCGATTCGTCCGGTATGATCCCGATGAGGCCGTCGAGCTGGCCGCCTTCTCCGATTATTTCGACGGGGCGCCGGCGATCCCGCGGCTTCTTTTTCGAATCATCCCGGAAGATTCAGTCCGCCTGCTCGAATTGGAGAAGGGGAACATCGATCTCCTCCAGAATGCCTTCCCTCCCGACGCCCTTCCCCGTCTTCAGCAGAACCCGCGGCTGAAGATCATTCAAGCCCCGAGCACCACTTACAGTTATCTCGGATTTAATCTCAACGATCCGATCCTACAAAAAAAACCGGTTCGAGAAGCGATCGCCCTGGCGATCGACCGCAATGCAATCACCGAGCATCTTTTTAAGGGACTCGCACGGCCTGCGGCCGGTCTCCTCTCACCCTCGCATTGGGCCTATACCGATTCGGTCAAAGTTTACCGTTATGATCCGGAGCAAGCAAAGAAACTACTCGACGAAGCCGGCTTTCCCGACCCCCCCGGTCCGGCGCCGCGCTTTCACCTGATTCACAAGACCTCCCAAAATGACCTGGCCCGAAGGGTGGTCGAAGTGATCCAACGCCAGCTCTCGGAAATCGGCATCGCCGTGACGATTCGAAATTACGAGTGGGGAACCTTCTACGGCGACATCAAATCGGGGAACTTCCAGATCTTTACCCTCTCCTGGGTCGGTGTGGACGATCCCGACATTTACCACAACCTCTTTCACTCGGAGAGCGTCCCGCCGAATGGGGCGAACCGCGTCCAGTATCGCAACCCAAAAATCGACACGCTGCTCGAAGCGGGAAGGATCACCCTGGACCCAGAAAAACGAAAAGCGGTCTATACTGAAATCCAACAAATCATCGCCGAGGATCTCCCCTATGTCAGCCTCTGGCACACGATGAACGTGGCGGTGATGAAGAACGAGGTCGAAGGATTTAGACTCTATCCCGACGGCGATTTTTACGGACTGAAGGAGGCGCGACGAATTCGATGAGACCGATCATCGGCATCACCAGCGATTACAACGACGGCGACCGTCCCGAATTCGGCGGCAAAATTCCGACCTGTTTTCTGCGCGACCGTTATGTGCACGCCATCGAGGCCATCGGCGGCATCCCCCTGATCCTCCCGCCGCTCGCGTCTCCTTCCAAATCGGCGCGGTCGATCTTGGAGCGCATCGACGGTCTTCTCCTGACCGGAAGCGGACCCGACATCGACCCGGAGATCTACGGCGAGCGCCGGCGATTCCCATTCAAGACGGTCCACCCGAAGCGGTTCTTACTGGAGCGGGAGCTCGTTCGACAAGCGAAGAAAAAGGGATGCCGATTTTGGGAATCTGCGGCGGGATGCAGTTGATGAACGTGGCGGCGGGCGGGAGCCTCTATCAAGATATCAAAGGGCAGATTCCGAAAGCGATGCAGCACCAGCGCGGCGGGAAGCCGGCCCACCTGATCGAGGTAAAACAAGGGACCCTTCTTTCCAAGATCCTGAAGGGAAACCGGCTCCGCGTTAACAGCGCCCATCATCAAGGGGTCAAGCAGGTCGCGCCGGGATATGTCGTCAATGCGGAAGCCGACGATGGCGTGATCGAAGGAATCGAGGCGGTCGGCTATCCGTTCGTCCTTGGCGTGCAGTGGCATCCGGAGTTTTTGAATCCGGACGATCAGAGCGCGACCCTCTTTAAAACCTTCCTCAAGATGGCCGCCCGGCACGGCAAAAACGGCATCCGGCCATAACACCCCTCTTCTTCTTAGTCGTCATGCATTCCCATGCATGAACCGAGCGATCCGCCTGTTTTAAGACAGGAACGAAGCGGAGGTAAGTAACGCTTCGATTCGTTGACTCCTCACATGCCCCCTTGATATCCTACGGTGGCTCCATTAAGTCAATCCAAAAATCAGATTTCGTCTATTCAGGAAAGTCCCGATGAATTAAACCGATATCACAGAGGAGGAGCAAAATGAACCGGAGAAGACAAGCGTTGCTCGCTTTATTGGCGATTCTCTCAATGATCATCCTGACCGTCCCGGCGGGAGCGGCGGGACCGTGTGGCGGACTTCCCACCGCCGCGCAGTTGAAGGGCTTTTTACAAAACGCCGCCGCGGGGGCGGGGATCAGCCCCGAATTGGGCCCCGGCGAAGGGGTCGGAGGGCTCTTCAACGGGGCGCGGATGTGGGGCGCGGTGGTGAATCGGGACGGAGAAATCTGCGCCTACACCACCTCCACGGCCGACCCCGCGCAGACATGGCCGGGCAGCCAGCAGATTTCAAAGGCAAAAGCGTTTACCGCCAATGCCTTCAGCAACGACATTCTCCCCCTCTCCACCGCAAACCTCTACCTTCTGACGCAGCCGGGCCATTCTCTTTATGGTCTCAATCAATCGAATCCGTTTGATCCCCAATTCCTGGCGCCCCCCGGAGGACAAGGAGGAGGACGGGGGAAAGTCGCGGGTGGGATTATCAGCTTCGGAGGAGGGGTCCCGCTTTACAACGCGGAGGGCCGGATTATCGGCGGGCTCGGCGTCAGCGGCGATACCGCCTGCGCCGACCATGAAATTGCAAAGCGCGTCCGGGATCTGGCGCAGCTGAATCCAACGGGCGGCCCTTTGGTCGATGACATCAAATACATCGGCGCCGATCCTCCTCATCTCCTCTCTCACTCCCTCTGCATCAACACGGTGCGAAACGGTGATTTCGTAGGAGAGGAAGCGCCGTAAGGGAATCGGCGTTCACAAGCAGTCTATTTCTTCGAAGGATCGGTCATTAATCCCGGCTGGCAGCGCCGGCAGAAGTTCGTCGCGCGCTGCCAGCTGCCGACGGTGGCGATCTTCTGCTCGCATTTCGGACAGGGCTTCCCCCTTTGCCATGGACCAGGAGAAAGTCGCGAATCTTCAGATCGGTCCGAGCGCCCATTCGCTCGGCGACGATCTGCTTGGCCCGATTCAACACCGTCGGAATGGCGTCGTAGACTTTTTTCAGCTCTTCCTCCGAAAGATCGGTCTTCTTCCGAAACGGATAGATCCCCGCCTCAAAAAGGATTTCGTCGACGTAGGCATTCCCGATGCCCGAGATCACTTTGGCATTCGTCAGCAATCCCTTCATTTCTCCCCGCCGCCCTTTTAACTGCTCCAGAAATCGCTCGAAGGTAAAATCGGCCGCCAGCGGGTCAGGGCCCTGCTCGAGAAATCCTGGAATGGATGAATAGTCCCGCCCCGGCACCAGATAGAGCCGCCCCATCTGCTTCTCATCGGCATAACGGAGGACTTTGCCGGTCGAGAGGACAAACTCAAAGACCATCTCCCGCGGCGGTTTCTCCTCCGGGGCGACATAATAAAATCGGCCGACCAGCATCGGATGGATGACGAGGCTCGCTTCTTTCAGGCTGAAGAGGACATGTTTTCCGCGGCGGTCGATCGCCTCGATCGTCTCCCCCGGCAGGACCGACTCCGGCCTGATGGCGGGGGCGGAGCGGAGCATCCAGGGACGCTCGATGGTGAAAGAGATGATCGTCGCCTCGATGATCTGAGTGCGAAGATACGATACGATGGCGTCCAGATCGGGGATTTCGGGCATGTCCGCGTCCTCCTAAACCACATCATAATGGATCGGCCTATTCTTAACAAGAGTATCCTGAATGGATCGGAGTCCGCCTCGCGAGGCTCCCCCCTTCAAACGGAGAGGCCGCTCATGATACTCTTTTCACAGGGGGAAAACTCTTTAGCGAAAGGATGAGGACGATGCCTGAGAAGAAGACCGTTCAACAAGCCCGCAAGGCAAAACGACAAGGAAAGAAACCGAGCACCCAGGCAGGCCCATTTGTCAAAGAAGAAATCGAACATGTCCGAAAGGAAAACATGGCGCGCGATCGACCAAACAGGCGATCGCCATCGGGCTGTCGAAGGCCCGCCGCGCCGGAGTGAATGTTCCGAAGAAGGGAAAGGCCGCGAAGAAATCAACAAGCAGTCAAAGCAGCCGGAAGCGGAAGCCCTCCGCAAAACGCTCCCAAGCGTCGACACGGGCGCTGAAGCGGGAAGGTCGGCAGGCCGCTTCTCATCGGGCGCTCTCTCGTCAGGGGAGGCAAGCGGCACGGAGAAGGAAGACCGCTTAGACAACGATTTGTCCTCCTGATGCGAAGCCGGAGCGCTGAGATCCTTCGCTTCGCTCAGGATGACAAAAAATAAGTGCAGTTTTCTCTAGCGTGTCAGCGGCTTGTACTTGATCCGGTGCGGCTGGTCGGCGTCGGCGCCGAGGCGCTTCTGGCGGTCGGCCTCGTACTCCTGGTAGTTGCCGTCGAACCAGACCACCTTGCTGTCGCCCTCGAAGGCGAGGATGTGCGTCGCGATGCGGTCGAGGAACCAGCGGTCGTGGCTGATCACCAGCGCGCAGCCGGCGAACTCCAGCAGCGCCTCTTCCAGCGCGCGCAGCGTCTCCACGTCGAGGTCGTTGGTGGGCTCGTCGAGCAGCAGCACGTTGCCGCCGCTTTTGAGCAGCTTGGCCAGATGCAGGCGGTTGCGCTCGCCGCCCGAGAGCTCCCTGACCCGCTTCTGCTGGTCGGCGCCCTTGAAGTTGAAGCGGCCGAGGTAGGCGCGCGACGGCATCTCGAACTTGCCGACGGTGATGATGTCCTGGCCGCCGGAGATGTCCTCCCAGACGGTCTTGTCGTCGTCCAGGGCGTCGCGCGTCTGGTCGACGTAGGCGAGCTTCACCGTCTCGCCGATCTGGAGGGTGCCGCCGTCCGGCTGCTCCTGGCCGGTGATCATGCGGAACAGCGTCGTCTTGCCGGCGCCGTTCGGGCCGATGATGCCGACGATGGCGCCCGCGCGGCAGCTTGAAGCTCAGGTCGTCGATCAGCAGCCGGTCGCCGTAGCCCTTGCTCAGATCGACCGCTTCGATCACCTGGTCGCCGAGGCGCGGGCCGGGCGGGATGAAGATTTCCTTGGTCTCGTTGCGCGCCTGCGTAGTCGATCGACGCCAGCTCCTCGAAGCGCGTTGAGGCGCGCCTTGCTCTTGGCCTGGCGGCCCTTGGGCGTCTGTGCGCACCCATTCGAGCTCCTGCTTCATCGCCTTCTGGCGGGCGCTCTCCTGCTTCTCCTCCTCCGCGAGGCGCTGCTCCTTCTGCTCCAGCCAGGCGGAGTAGTTGCCCTTGCAGGGGATGCCGCGGCCGCGGTCGAGCTCCAGGATCCACTCGGCCACGTTGTCGAGGAAATAGCGGTCGTGCGTCACCGCCACCACGGTGCCGGGGAACTTCGGTGCAGGAACTGCTCCAGCCACGCCACCGATTCGGCGTCGAGGTGGTTGGTCGGCTCGTCGAGCAGCAGCATGTCGGGCTTGGACAGCAGCAGCCGGCACAGCGCCACGCGGCGCTTCTCGCCGCCGGAGAGCTTGGTGACGTCGCGCCTCCCAGGGCGGCAGGCGCAGCGCGTCGGCGGCGACTTCGAGCTGCCGGTCCAGCTCCCAGGCGTTCACCGCGTCGATCTGCTCCTGCAGCTGCCCCTGCTTCTCGAGCAGCGTCGCCATCTCCGCGTCGGCCATCGGCTCGGCGAACTTCGTCGCTGATCTCGTTGAAGTCGTCGAGCAGCGCCTTGCGTTGGTCGGCGACGCCCTCCTCGACGTTGCCGCGCACGTCCTTGGCCGGGTCGAGCTGCGGCTCCTGCGGCAGGTAGCCGATCTTCATCCCGGCTTCGCGCGGCTTGGCCTCGCCCTGGAAGTCCTTATCGACCCCCGCCATGATGCGCAGCAGGGTGGACTTGCCCGAACCGTTGAGCCCCAGCACGCCGATCTTGGCGCCGGGGTAAAACGAGAGCGAAATGTCTTTGAGGATCTTCGCGTTTCGGCGGCACGATCTTCGTAACTCGATGCATCGTGTAGATGTATTGGTATGATGGCATTGAATATCCCTTCTCTTCTGATCACTTAACTGATTAATTTAGCCGTCTTAAAATGGCCTCCCAAACTTCTTCGACTCCCAACCGCTCTGCCCAAGAAATAATGTATTGTCGATCGATCTTTTCACCACTGATCTTCAAGATGCCCGTAATATCACGCAAATGTTTTTCGGAGCCGCCCTCCTTATAATATTCCATTTTCTTCAGAATAACATCCTCCGGTGAGGCAAAATCAGCCTCGTACTCTTTGGAAGGACGCACCCTCCTCTTCCGTGAGAATCTACTCTGATTGAAGGGAGTCTCTTTGCGAATAATAATATCCACCTTAAAACCAGAAGCTGGATGGATAATATTGAATTGCCCGCTCCGATGGATAGCCTCTCGGATCATTTCTGCGTCGATATAATACGCGGGTGCCGGAAAAGCCGCAAGAAGATCCCCGATATGGGTTGGATGAACGTCCGCCACAATATCGATATCATTGGTCAAGCGCGGCTCGCCGTATGCCATGGAGGCGACAGAGCCCGTAACAAGATAGGGGATCTGCAGCCGTTCCAAGACCTCCACCACGGAGTGCAGAAGATCATACGGCCCCATGCGACATCCTTCTTGCGACCTCCCGTCGAACCTGCTCTTCACTCCACTCCGGATGGAGTCCACTTAATAGCGAAGCAAGCATGTCCCACGCGCTACTCCACATATCAAATCCAATGGCGATCCGCTCCCATGGCTCCTTCCGGCGCAGGACCTCTACCATCGCATCATCCATCACTTCAATCTGTCCTGGATCAAGTCTCACTTCAATGCCCTCCCGCCTTCTCCGCCCCAATACCGGTGTTCGCCCTCACGATCAGCTCCGCAAACTTCGCCTCCGCCTGCGGCTCCCGACTCATCAACGTTCCGGCCACCGCGCCGAGAAAACCAAGCGGGATGCTCAGAATGCCGGGATTGTCCAGCGGGAAGAGCGGATCGGTTTTCATGATGCTGGGGGAGATCAGGATCAGGCCGATGGAGGCGATCAGTCCCGTGGCAAGCCCCATCACCGCGCCCGACGTGTTGAACCGCTTCCAGAAAAGCGACAGGACGATCACCGGCAGGTTCGCCGAGGCGGCCACCGCAAAGGCGAGCCCGACCAGGAAGGCGACATTGGCGGTCGGGCCGAGCAAGATCGCAATGGCAATCGAAACCGCCCCGACCACAAAGGTGGTGATCCGCGCGACACGCACCTCTTCGCCTGGGCGACGCTCCTTCCCGTGGTGCAGGACGTTGGTATAGAAATCGTGGGCGAACGAGGTCGACGCACTGATGGTCAGACCCGCGACGACCGCCAAGATCGTCGCAAAAGCAATCGCCGAAATGAAGGCGAAGAAAATTTCGCCGCCCAGCGCCTGCGCCAGGAGCGGCGCGCTCATATTGGTGCCGCCGTTCACCGCGATCAGATCCGGCCCGACGATCGTCGCCGCGCCGAAGCCGAGAAAAGTCGTCAGGATATAAAAAGCGCCGATGATCACCATCGCCCAGACGACGCTGACCCGGGCCGTCTTGGCGTCGGGGACGGTGTAAAAACGCACCAGGATATGCGGGAGCCCGGCGGTGCCGAAGAGAAGCGCCATGCCGAGCGAGATCAGATCGAGCGCGCCATACGGCGGCTTGAATTTCAGCCCCGGCTGAAGAAAGTCTTGCGTCACCGCCACGCCGTTTTTATCATGATAGGTCACATGAGAGATGGCATCGAAGAAATTCCCGAAGCTGAAATCGAAATGCGCAAGTACCAAAAGGCTCAAGAGAAGGGTGCCCGCCAACAGCAGCACCGCCTTGATGATCTGCACCCAGGTGGTCGCCGTCATGCCGCCGAACAACACATACAGCATCATCAAACCCACGCCGACCCCGACGACCGCCGTGTAATACGAGGCCGGAACAGCAGTTTGATCAACTGGCCGGCGCCGACCATCTGCGCGATCATGTAAAACAACCCCACAGCCAGCGAACCGCAAGCGATGCCAACACCCGACCGTCGGCGTCTGCGCGAAACGATAGCTGGCGACATCGGCGAACGTAAAGTTCCGCCGAGATTGCGCAGCCGCTCGGCCATCAAAAAGCTAGCACCGTCAGACAGCCGACCAGCCAGCCGATCGAAAAGATCAACCCGTCGAAACCGCTGAAACGCACACCAGCCCGGAAATCCCCAGGAAAGAAGCCGCCCACATGTAATCCCCGGCGATCGCCAAACCGTTTTGCAAGCCGGTGATCGGACGATTCGCCGGAAAAAAAGCCGCCGCCCCGCTCGACCGCTTGGCCGCCCAATAGGTGATCGCCAAGCGTGATGGCGATGAAGACCAGAAACAGAAGAAGCGCGGTTGACATCGTCTACCTCCGCCGCTTCTTCAATTTTGCCAGGATCATCTTTCGCGATCATCCCATCGAACCGCCCCGCCGCCCGCATGTAAAGCGCCGCGACAATCCAGGCCATGAAAAACTGGGACAGGGCGAAGAGATAGGCCAGGTTGACCACGCCGATGACTTTGCGTCTTCATCAACCCCGGCGCATAGCCGACCAGGATCGGAAGGGCGAAGTAATAGGCGACGAAGAAAATCGTGGTGGGAAGGATAAACTTCCGCTTGGCAGCGAGCAACGCTTTGAATTCCGCCATCGCGGCCACCTTTTCCCAATCGACGACATCGGCCTCTTCATCCGCCGTCCGCTCATGGGGCGGCTTGATTTTGCCCCGCCCGACGGGGGCAATATCGGTTGCGGCGCCGACCTTGGGTGTCAGATCTTTTGAAGTGGATTTCTTCTTCTTTCCCGCCACCTTGCCGTTCCTTTGGACGATTCGTAGACAATCGATTCCGGTCAACTTCAAGCAGAATACCGGCCCTCTTCTCCGGCGTCAAGGGAATTGTTTTTCAAGAAGAAACACCGTTTTATGCTATGGCTCGCCGCCCGTATCGCCGACCTCGCCGAATTCCCGCTCGCCGAAGATCGCCGATTCGTGCCGGTACCATTTAAATTCGAGAAGATTGTGCGAGGGGTCTTCCAGAAAAACGGTGGCATGCTCCAGCCGGGTCCCTTCGAACCGGCGGCGGGGCGCTTGATAAAACCGAAGCCCTTTCGCCTTCGCCCGGTCAACTAGCGCCTGCCAGGCGCTTTCCTCCTTGAAGATCAGGCCGAAATGCCGCGGGTAGATCCCCTTTTGCCCCTCGGCCGCCGGCGCAAGATGGCCAACCAGTTGATGCCCCGCCAACTCCAGCGTGATCGCCCTGGACGACTCCCGCCCCAGGGCACAGCCGAGGCCGTCGACATAAAACCGCTTCGCCTCCTCCAGATCGGAAACCGGAAAGGCGAGATGAAAGATCACCTCCTCCATCGATCAGCCCCTTTCTTTAATCTCGTTCGTTAGCAGCAGGATAACGATTCGGAGGGACCGGCGTCAAGCGCGTTTAAGAAACCGATTGTCCCCCGCTTTCAGACCGAAAAAACATAATAAAAATAAGGTGATTCAAATCACATTTGCTTGATCCTTTTGATTTCCCTTGTTATCATCGAGCACCCATTCCCCTCGGGAGCATCGATGCGGTACTTCATCACCGGCGCAACCGGCTTTGTCGGCGGCGCGATCGCGCGTCAACTGGCGGCGGCGGGACACCAGGTCACAGCGCTTGTCCGCCGCCCCGCCCAAGCGCACGACCTCGCCCGCCTCGGCATCGCGCTCCATCCCGGGGACATCACCGACAAAGAAAGCATGCGCACCCCGATGACCGGCGCCGACGGGATCTTTCATGTGGCCGGGTGGTACAAGATCGGCTCCAAAACACCCGTCTTGGGAAAGAAAATCAATGTCGATGGAACGCGAAATGTCCTCGAGTTAATGAGGGAGCTCCGTATTCCGAGAGGGGTCTACACCAGCACCCTGCTCGTCTTCTCGGATACCCGGGGAAAGCTCGTGGATGAGGCGACCCATTATGAGGGTCCGTGGCTTTCGGAATATGAGCGAACCAAGTGGATGGCCCACACTCAAATCGCCGAGCCGATGATGAAAGAAGGGTTGCCGTTGATGATGACGCTCCCCGGCCTGGTTTACGGTCCGGGCGACACCAGCTCCGTCCGGAATCTCCTCATCCAATATCTGAAAGGACAGCTCCCGATCTCTCCGCAGAAAACGGCTTACGCTTGGGGACACATCGAAGATATCGCCAAAGGCCATCTTCTCGCCATGGAGAAGGGCCGGCCCGGGGAGAGCTACATTCTCGCCGGGCCGATACACACCTTACAAGAAGCCTTGGCGATTGCCGAACAAATTACCGGCATCAAAGCCCCGCGGCTTCACCCCTCGCCGGCGCTCCTGCGCGGTCTTTCTCAAATCGTACGTTGGCTCGAACCGATCCTGCCTCTTCCCGAATTTTATCGGTCCGAGAGCATTCGCGCCATCGCCGGGGTGACCTATATCGGAAGCAGCAAAAAGGCCCAACGGGAGCTTGGCTTCACGGCACGGCCGCTGGAGGAGGGGCTTTGCGAGACACTCCTTCATGAAATGAGGCTCTTGGGAATCCGATCCAAGAAGATTTGACCGGACGAGGGGATGACCTTAATTCGGGCTGAAATCGCACCTAGAAAGCCTGAATGTCTCATTCCTCACTTTGTCCGATCTGTGCTTGCAGCTATAATGACCTGTTCCGGATTCCCGGAACGTTTTTGAGAGAGGAAAAAGATGACGCGTTTTAACAGACGGGCTCCTTGGTCGCGCCCATATGGCGCGGCGGACATCTCGATCGATTTGGGAACGGCGAACACCCTCGTTTACATTCGGGGGCGCGGGATTGTCCTCAATGAGCCGTCGGTGGTGGCAGTCCGAGAGATCGCCGGCGGAAAACAAGAGGTCGTTGCCGTCGGGCTGGAGGCAAAAGCCCTCGTCGGAAAAACACCCCATTCAATTACGACCGTCCGACCGATCAAAGAGGGGGTCATCGCCGACTATGATCTTGCCAAGGAGATGTTGGAGCACTTCATCAATCGGTCCCGGCGGCCGTGGCAACTCGCGAAGCCCTCTATTGTCGTCACCCTTCCTCACGGCGTGACCGAAATCGAGAAGCGGGCCGTCGAAGAGGCCGGTTATTCGATCGGCGCAAAAAAGATTCTCCTGATCAAAGAGCCGATCGCGGCAGCGATCGGCGCCGGTCTTCCGGTGCTGGAACCGATCGGGAGCATGCTCGTTGATATCGGCGGCGGGACGACGGAGGTGGCGGTCCTCTCCCTCGCCGGCATCGTCTACTGCCATTCGGTTCGGGTCGGCGGGGACGCGATGGATGAAAAGATCATCGAGATGGTCAAGCGGAAGCATCGCCTCTATATCGGCGAGCAGACCGCGGAGAAGGTCAAGATCGCCCTCGGGGAGCGCCTGGTCGGACGGCACAATCTACCGCGCGCGGGTCAAGGGGCGCGATTCGGTCTCCGGCCTTCCGAAAATCGTGGAGGTCACCTCGGAGGAAGTTGCGGAGGCGATTGCCGTCCCCCTGCGCGCCGTCGTCAACGCCATTAAAACGGCCCTCGCAAATACCCCCCGCGCTGGCGGGCGACATCGTCGAGCGGGGGATCATCATGACCGGCGGCGGCGCCCTCATCCGAAACATGGATATTCGCCTTCAGCGCGAAACAGGGCTCCCGATCCTTATCGACAAAGACGCCCTGCTGAGCGTCGCCCTCGGCGGCGGCAAGGCGATCGAGGACCCGGAACTGCTCGAAGCGATCTCCAACAGCTAAGCGCCTACTTCAAGCTCCGCTCATAGAGAACCGCCTGCCACGCCTCTTCCTCGCTGATGAGGCCGGTATTCACCGCGGCGATCATTCCGGTGCCGGGGATCCCATTCTTCACCGCCCAGAACATCTCCCCCGCCGATTTACACTGTTTGAACTGCGGATTGGTAAAATTCCGGGGCGAGGGATTCAGGGAAGCCGCCAACTGTCCATCTCCCTTCCCCGCCGGCCCATGGCAGCCTACGCAGGCGCCTTTCCCATTGTAGATCTCTTTTCCCTTTTGAATCGTCTCCGGTGTTTCGGGAACCGGAGGCTTCATCCCCTTGAATTGCGCCAGCTCGCCCGCCGGAACACGCGGCGCGCAGGGATCTTTCTCAGCGGCGTTGGCGGACCAGGCGGTTGTGGATAAAACAATCATGAAGATGAATGTCGCGGTTAGATGTCGCATCGGTTTCCTCCTTCAACAAGTGGGATGAGGTGCAATGGTGCTTGGCGATGTCTCGACCCCGCGAGGGGTCAAGGGAGGATCTCTGGGATGTCTCGGTTTTCTTTGTGGGAATTTAAATTTAAAACGATGCTAGAAATATTCTACCGGATTGGGTCGGAGGGGATCAAGGGAACGGCATGTACAGCTCATGACCCGCCGCGCAGCAACGCCACCAGATCGCTCACCGTTTTGGCGCGGATTTCCAGCTCCGGGAGCATCCGCTTTGCGTCTTTCACCGCGGCGCCCCAGGTTTCCGGATGGCCGGCCTCCTGGCGAATCCGCGAGACCTCTTTTTCGATCTGCTCTATGTTTTGTTTCACGACCTGGTTCTTCGCGAGGGGAACCGCCAAATGATCTCGGAGCTGATCGAGCTGCTGATTGAGAAGATCTTCCGGCAATTCGACCGGCCCCTCCGGGTTGATCACCATCCGGAGCGCCTGCGCCAGATACGCGTAATACATTCCGATCTGCATCGCCGCTTTCAGCCCCACCTCCTGTCGATCTTCGGTCATCACCGCTCCTTTTTATTTTCTTTTTATTTTCCGGTTTGGAACGCCTCGTTCAACACCCGCGCCAGCCGAACACCGGCCTTGGCGAGAAGCGCGTCCATCACCGGACGACTCTTTTCAAGATAGTTCTTGGAAAGTCTTCGATTCTTCGGGAGGCGATACGCCACGTCGACCGCGGCGCGATGGGCCTCCAGCGCCCAATCGACCACCGTTCCTTTTCGGAGATCCGAGATGGACCGTTTCTTCAGCCACACCTGAAGATGCGCGACGTAGGCCGCCTCGCTCAAACCGGTTTGATCGATCAGACCCGAATCCCAAACCGTGTGGAGGTTCCACGGCCTCTCACTGAAAGGATAAATTTTCTCTCCGAAAAAGATGACCTGCACCTCGTTCCCGCCGCGGTCGCCCCGGTCGGCCGTGTGGAGCGGCTGGTGGAGATCGGCGACGAAGTGGACGAGAAATTTTAGCGCTTCGGCCCGCTCTTCCGCAGGACGATCTCGATCGGAAAGGATCCGCCGGAACCGCTCGACGGCGCCGATCACACATTCTCCCCCGGCGCAGTCCCGCTTCGGATCATAGCCCGATGCTTTGAATGGGATATCGACGAAGTGCCAGGGCGCCGTCTCGGGACGGTCCCCCCGAACCCGGTCGGCCCAGTCTGCGACCGATGCAAGGGAGGCCTCTCCGATCAACACCCGGATCTCTTTGCGCGCCTGCTCGCCCAGTAAGCGCTCCGCCACATCGGCGACGATCCGATGCCCCGTCTCGCCCCAGGCATAAAGAGCGTGGGGAAAAAGGAGAAAAAGGAAGGAGAGGAAAAAGAGAGTCGGTCGGCTTCGATGCCCCCGGGGGCCGGCCTGCGGCTTACATCTGTTCGACAACGTAGCCCTTCTTCCGAAGAAGATCGATGATGCTCCCTTTGCCGACGAGATGCCCGGCACCGACGACCACGAAAGTTCTGTTTTTTGCTTTGAGGAACTCCTCAATCCGGGAGGACATCTGAGCGTTCCGCTCATAGATCAGCTTATCGTAAACCGGCGTTAATTCCGGCTCGTCATTCATGCTCTGGAAGATCAGCGCCTCAATCGCACTCCCATCCCCCGCTTGCCATCCCTTCATGATCGAATCCATCTGCTCGGCGAGCAGGTCCATATCGGAGAGGGTGTAGCGGAGAAAAAGCTCCTGGAGGCGATCGGAGAAGCTATCGAAGAGGCTCACCTGATATTCCACCGTTTCGAACGCCGTGATCTGCTTTTTCCCCTTGGCCCGGGTGAGAAAATGGTCATCGATCCCATATTTTTTGTCGAACCCCAGACGCTGCAGTTCGACCGATTGAAGCATGACCGCCAGGACCCACGGCTTGAACCGCTTGAACGGCTCCATCGGCATGCCGGCCCCTTGAAACTTCTTCTCCACCAGCGCGTAGGTCTCCGTTGAAATCTTCCGGTCGAGCGTTTCCGTCGGAGGATACGACCCATACTGCATAAAAAGGGATTGAAGCCGGTTCATATCGAATTCGTCGGGGTCCACTTCGACTACCAGCGTGTCGGATTGGTCGAAAGCCGCTTCGATGGACGGATGGAGCGGATAGAGCTCCGGCTTGGCGACATGGATGGAGCCGAGGAGGTAAACCGCGGCGGTCTCCGACCGGACCGACCAGAGAAAGCTCTTCTGAGCGGAGGGGGCCTCTTTCGGCGCGGAGGCGCAGGAGAATTGAAATAAACAGAAGAGTAAAAAAACGGCGCGCTTCGTGATGATCTTCACAGTGATCCTCTTTCTGTAAGCCCTCTGATCGGCCGCTGCAGAAAACTTATTTCACGACAAAATCGAGCGTCATCCCCCGCTTGAAGTGAAATTCCCCCTTCTCGTCCGGGAAGAAACAGATCAGCCCATAATGGCCCGGGATAAAATTCGCCTCAAAATAGACATCCATCCCCTTTTCAATCCCGACCACCCCGCCGATGAACTTGCCGGGAGGAAGCCCCCCGCGGCCGGATCGAAATGGCCGAAATCGGCCGCCTTCTTTCCGGGGGCGACATGCAGCAAAACCAGCTCATGCGGCATCGTCCCATTGTTGACAACTTTGACGGTATGCTTTCCGGCCGTGATCGGCTTGGAGAGGGAGAAATTGAAATCATTCAGGGTCACGGTGAAATCGGCCTTCGGCTCCGGGACCTTGGCCGGAGGGGCCGTGACCGTCAGCGGCCGGGTCATCCCGTGGGTGAGATGCAAGACCCCTTTTGGATCGGGGATCAGACAGGTGATCAAATAATGACCCGGCTCCAGATCCATGATCGCGGTCGCCCGGCCGCCGGGGATAACCGCGTTCGGCCCCCCGACAAACTTAACCCATCCCGGCATCGGACCATTCGGATTCTGTTTCATTCCGGCGACGAAATCGTCCGCCGTTTTCCCATCCAGGAGCCGAATCAGTTGGGCATGGTGGATATCCTTCCCCTCATTGTTGATCTGGAATTTGACCACCCCTCCTTGAATGCTGTCAGGCCCCTTGAAGCCGAAATCAAACGCATCAAAGGTCACCGTGTTCCCTCCCGGCGCGCCCTTTGCGTGCACAACAAGCGGTTGAGCCGTCAGCGCGAGCGCCGCCACGGCAAAGCCACATGCCACGACCTGTCGCAACAAATTCATCTTTAGTTTTTCTCCTGTCATAAAAATGGCCTGTGACGTGAATAGAACAGAGGTGAATTGATTATAAGGATTCGTAAAATGAAAGGAAAGGGAAAATCTTTTCTCCCGTCTACAGAGAGATCTTCCGCAGCCGCAGCGCATTGCCGATCACCGAGACCGAGCTCAAGCTCATCGCCGCGGCGGCGATCATCGGGACTGAGCAGCAAGCCGAAGAACGGATACAGCACGCCGGCCGCGATCGGCACGCCCAGGGCGTTGTAGACGAAGGCGAAGACCAGGTTCTGCCGGATGTTGCGCATCGTCGCGCGGCTGAGCCTGCGGGCGCGCACGATGCCGCGCAGGTCGCCCTTCACCAGCGTCACGCCGGCGCTCTCCATCGCCACGTCGGTGCCGGTGCCCATCGCGATGCCGACGTCGGCCTGCGCCAGCGCCGGCGCGTCGTTGATGCCGTCGCCGGCCATCGCCACGCGCTGCCCCTCGGCTTGCAGACGTTTGATCCTCTCCCGTTTCTGGTCGGGCAGCACCTCGGCGAGCACCTCGTCGATGCCGAGCTTCCGGGCGACCGCCTCGGCCGTGGTCCGGCTGTCGCCGGTGAGCATCACCATGCGCAGGCCCGCCGCGTGCAGCGCGGCGATCGCCTCGGGCGTCGTTTCCTTGATCGGATCGGCCACCGCCAGCAGCCCCGCCGGGCTGCCGTCGACCGCCACGAACATCACCGTCTGGCCCTCGCGCCGCAGCGCTTCGGCCTGCTCGGCCAGATGATCGAGCGGCACGTTCAGCTCCTCCATCAGCGCCCGGTTGCCGAGCGCCACCTTCCGGCCCTCGACGGTCGCCGCGCACGCCGTTGCCGGTGATCGACCCGAAATCCTTCGCTTCCGTCAGACGGAGCCCCCTTTCGCGTCGCCCCCGCCACGATGGCGCCGGCCAGCGGATGCTCGCTGCCCTGGTCCAGGCTGGCGGCGAGCCGCAGCAGCGCCTCTTCGTCGCCATCCCGCTTCCGGGAGCATCGTCATCAAGCGGGGACGCCCTTCGGTCAGCGTGCCGGTCTTGTCGAAGACCAGCGTGTCGACCTTCTCCAAGGCCTCGATCGCCTCGGCGTTCCTGAACAGCACGCCGGCGGTCGCGCCGCGCCCGGTGGCGACCATGATCGACATCGGCGTGGCCAGGCCCAGCGCGCAGGGGCAGGCGATGATCAGCACCGCCACGGCGTTGACCAGCGCGTAGGCCAAGCGCGGCTCGGGCCCGAACGCCCACCAGACGACGAAGGTCACCGCGGCGACGGCGACCACGATCGGCACGAACCAGGCCGCCACGACGTCGGCCAGGCGCTGGATCGGCGCGCGGCTGCGCTGCGCCTCGCCCACCATCTGCACGATCTGCGCCAGCAGCGTGTCGGCGCCGACCCGCTCGGCCCGCATGACGAAGCTCCCGGTCCCGTTGACCGTGCCGCCGATGACCTTGTCCCCCGGCCCCTTTTCGACCGGCATCGGCTCGCCGGTGATCATCGATTCGTCGACCGCGCTGCGGCCTTCCACGACCACGCCGTCGACCGGCACCTTCTCGCCCGGGCCGCACGCGCAGCCGGTCGCCCGGCCGAACCGCATCGAGCGGCACGTCCTCGCTCCGTTCGGTCCCGAAGCCGCCGCGCGGTCTTGGGCGCCAAGCCGAGCAGCGCGCGGATCGCGCTGCTCGTCTGGCTGCGCGCGCGCAGCTCCAGCACCTGGCCGAGCAGGACCAGCACGATGATCGCCGCGGCGGCCTCGAAATAGACCGCGACCTGGCCGTCATCCCCCCGAAACGAGGCCGGGAAGAGCCCGGGGAAAAGGGTCGCCGCGACGCTGTAGAGCTAGGCGACCCCGGTGCCGATGGCGATCAGGGTGAACATGTTGAGCTTGCGGTTGACGATCGAGCTCCAGCCCCGCTGGAAGAACGGCCAGCCGCCCCAGAGCACAACCGGCGTGGCCAGCAGGAATTGGATCCAGACAAGCAGACGAGGTGAGGCGATCTCCCCCAGCGAATTGCCCGGAATCATCTCCGACATCGCCAGCAGCACCAGCGGCAGCGTCAGCACAGCGCTGATCCAGAAACGCCGCGTCATATCGACCAGTTCCGGGTTGACCTCCTCTTCGAGCGTGACCGTTCGCGGCTCCAGCGCCATCCCGCAGATCGGGCACGATCCGGGCGCGTCCCGCACGATCTCCGGATGCATCGGGCAGATATATTCCGTCTTTGTCGCCGGCGGGGCGATCACCGCCGGCTCCAGGGCCATGCCGCACTTCGGGCAGGCCCCCGGACCGAGTTGGCGGACCTCCGGGTCCATCGGACAAATATATTCTGTTCCAGGAGGGGGGAGGGCTCGGACGCCGGCGCCCCCTCTAAAAACTGAGCGGGCGACTCACGGAACCGGTCGAGACAAAACTGGGAGCAGAAATAATAGGTTTTCCCCTGATAGTCGAACGTCCCCACCGACTCCTCCGGCGTGATCTCCATCAGGCAGATCGGATCGGTAAAGGTTTTTTTGGTCTTCTCACCCTGCGCTTCGGGAGACATCGGGATTCCTCTAACAATGTCCGATTGTATGCAGCATTACTAAAGATATTTTATTACAGGTCAGGCGTGAATACCACCCTTATGGAAGAACGTTCGAAGGGCCGGCCTCTCGGATATCCCCTTTGACCGAAGCGCCGGCGGAAAGGGCAAAGGTTGCCCCTTCCTGCAGCGTCATGACGGTCCGAACGATCCGGACACGGTCGACGATATGAATGGCGCCGAGGTAGAGATGATTGCTCGGAATGAAGACGGAGGCGAGATCGCGGCGTGTTCCATCCTCCTGCAGCAAGCTGAACTCGCTGGTCAGGAAGCCGGCATTGAACCCCCCGCCGTCTTGCTGTCTGACGAAGACGAACTCTTTGAAGCCGGAAGGGTTGTTCGGGTTGAAACTGTCGACGATCTGCTTGATGCCGCGGTAGAGCCCTTTAACGATCGGCACATGCTCCAGAGAGCGATCCAGCCAGCCGAGGAAGAGAGAGCCGGTCATGCTGGAAACGATCAGACCGGTGATGAAAATGATCGCCACCGTCGTTAAGACGCCGAGGCCCCAAATCTCGACCCCAAAGACCCTCTGGAGCCACGGTTGGGCGACGCTGTCGACCATATAGAAAAGCCAAATCAGCAGCGTGACCGTCAGATAAAGGGGAAGGAGAGCGATCAGCCCGGTCAACATCGTGTTGCGCAGTTGCTTCATCATTTTTTTCTCCATGAAACGGAATGAAAGGAGTTTGTTGTCTATTTTAACTCCGCAGTCCGAATTCCGCACGCCGCATTTCTTAAACCCCCCATCCCCCGCTCAGATGGATATTTCCGCCGGTCACGTAGCGGGCCTCCTCCGAGAGAAGAAAGCGGGCGACCGACACCGCATCGGAGAGCTCTCCGACATAGCCGGCCGGAATGTTTTTGATCATCCCGGCCATCTCCGACTCAGGCGCGCTCCCGGAGCGGATAAAGCCGGGCGAGATGGCGTTCACGGTAATTCCATGGGGGGCAAGGAGCTTTGCCAGCGATCGGGTCAGGATCAAAACGCCGACCTTGGCGATGTAGTGCGCCGTGATCTGCGGCTGGCCGATCATCTGGTCGGCGTTCGCCATGCTGAAGCTGACGATCCGTCCCCACCGGCGTTCCTTCATCCCAGGGGCAACCAGCCGGCTGAGATAAAAGAGAGGATGAAGATTGTGATCGAACATGGCATGCCATCCCTCGATCGTCTCCTCCAGGAGATTCACCCGATGGTAGGGGCCCGCCGCGTTGATGAGGGCGTCGATCCGCCCCCACTCCCCTTCGACCTGTTTTACAAAGGCCTCGGCCGCTTTCGGATCGGAGACATCGGCCCGGACCGAAAGGGCCCGGGCCCCCTTCTTCCGGATCGCCTCCGCCGTCTCGCTCCCCTCCTTCTCGCTCGTCCGATAACAGAGCGCCACCGACCATCCCCGCTCGGCGAGATCGAGCCCGACGGCGCGACCGATCCCCTTCGCCCCCCCGCGATTACCGCAACCCGCTCCGACATGCTCGCTCCCTCCCGTCCGACACCCGTTCTTTGTATATTCTTATTCCCCATTTCCGTCAACACCGGACGATTGACTTACGCTCGGTTTCATATTATAAATTCATGGCTTAGAAAACAACTCTATCGAACCACTTTTTATTATGGAGGCTCATCTGTGGACTGGCTCGCTTCACCGCAGGCCTGGATCGCGCTGGCCACGCTCACTGCGCTCGAGCTGGTGCTCGGCATCGACAACATCATCTTCATCTCCATCCTGGTGGACAAGCTGCCCGAGAGCGAACAGCGCGAAAGCGCGCGCGCATCGGCCTGTTCATGGCGATGTTCACGCGCATCGGGCTGCTGCTGGTGCTGGCCTGGATCGTGCGCCTGGCGGCGCCGCTGTTCACGGTCTTCGCCAAGGAGATCTCCGGCCGCGATCTGATCCTGATCGTCGGCGGCCTGTTCCTGGTCTGGCCAAGAGCACCCACGAGATCCACGACTCGCTGGAGGGCGAGGAGGGACACGCTTCGGCCAAAGCGGCCGCCTCCTTCGCCAGCGGTGATCGTGCAGATCATGCTGATCGACATCGTCTTCTCGCTCGACTCGATCATCACCGCGGTCGGCATGGTCGACGACGTGCGCATCATGATCGCCGCGGTGATTATCGCGGTCGTCTTGATGATGCTGTTCGCGCGGCGCGATCGGCGAGTTCGTCCACCGCCACCCGACCATCAAGATGCTCGCGCTTGCTCGTTCCTCGTCGTCATCGGCGTGGTGCTGATCGCCGAAGGCTTCGATCACCACGTGCCCAAGGGCTACGTCTACTTCGCGATGGCCTTCTCGGTGGCCGTGGAGATGCTCAACTTAAAGATGCGGGGACGCGCCGCGGCGCCGGTCAAGCTTCGGGAGCCTTATATTGAAGGAGAAGGCAAAGGGGTCGTGCCGGGACCGGATTGAGGAGATAAACCTAGACCGCCCGAGCGCGCCGCGCTCGAACCAACTCGATGACCCCGGGTAAAATCGATACCACGATGATGCCGAGAATCACCAGGGTGAAGTTCTTCTTCACCACCGGAATATTTCCGAAGAAGTACCCCGCAAATAAAAATGAGCTGATCCAAACCAGCCCGCCGACGACGTTGTATGCGGCGAAGTGCCCATAGCTCATCCGGCCGATCCCCGCGACGAAGGGGGCGAAGGTCCGGATGATCGGGACGAATCGGGCAAAAATAATCGTCTTGCCGCCGTATTTCTCATAAAACCGGTGCGTTCGATCGATATATTCCTTTTTGATGAATCGGCTGTCTTCTCTCTGAAGGAGCTTGGAGCCGATCTTGTAGCCGATCCAGTAGTTCACCGCATCCCCGACAATCGCCGCAATACTTAGAAGGATGAAGAGCCACCCGACATTCAGCGAACTCCCGGCGGCGAGGGCGCCGACCCCGAAGAGGAGGGAGTCGCCCGGAAGAAAGGGGGTGACCACCAAACCGGTCTCGCAAAAAATGATGAGAAAGAGAATAAGATAGGTCCAGAGGCCGTAGTTCTCGAAGACCCAGGTAAGATGTTGATCAAGGTGGAGGAAGAGATCGATGAAAGTCTGAATCAGTTCCACAACAATCCATTGGGGAGTTCAACATTGCGGGCTTAGGTTTCCGTTCCAAAGCAGCATGATCCGATTGGATGGAAACTGAAGAGATCCTAAAAGCGGACAGGCAAAGAATAAGTCTTATCTCTTCACACCGCGGACCGGCATCGTTTCGCTTCTCTTCTCGATCTCCTCGACCAGGGATCGGTGCGCCTCGCAGCCGACGACCTGCTTGACCTTTTTCGGCTGCGGCGCCTGATGGGGAAGAAGGAACCGCTCTTTCAGGCTGAGGATTCGACTCAGCGACTCGTTGAGGCGCTCCTGAGTAATCGTTCCCTTCTCCACGGCGTGAATCAATGCCTCGAGGACCGCTTTCTGCTGATCGAGCGAATGACAGACCAAAATCAAATCCGATCCCGCCTGGACCGCCCTCACCGCCGCTTCGGGGACGGTGAAACCGTCGGTGATCCCCTTCATCTCCAGATCGTCGGTCACCACGAGCCCCTCGAACTGAATCGTTTTGCGGAGCAGTTGGGAGATGATCTTTTTAGAAAGGGAAGCGGGGTATTTTTCGTCAAGCTTCGTGTAGAGGACGTGGGCCGTCATGATGGCATGGAGACGGTTTTCGACCGCATGGATAAACGGCTTCAGCTCCAAATCGGCCATCCGGTGGAGAGAATGGTCGACGCGCGGCAGGGTCTTGTGCGAATCGGCGGCGGTATCCCCGTGACCGGGGAAGTGTTTGCCGCAGGCGATCACCCGCTGATCGTGCAGGGCGGCGATCGTCGCAAGCCCATGTTTCGAGACAAGGGTCGGGCTGGCCCCGAAGGCGCGGTCTCCGATGATCGGGTTCTTCGGATTGGTATCGACATCAAGCACCGGAGCGAAATTCATATTGATGCCGACCGCCGCCAGCTCCTTCGCCATCGCTTCCGCGCAACTGTAGGTGAGATCGACCGAGTCGCAGTGGCCGAGCGTCCGCGCCGGCGGAAACTGGGTGAAGGGGGGCGAGGCGCGAAACCCGGCCTCCTTCTTGATCGACAGCGATGAAGAGGGGCGCATCGGGCGCCGCCTTCTGTAACGATTCGGTCAGCTTGGCGCATTGGGCCGGGTCTTTGATGTTTCGCGAGAAGAGAATGACGCCGCCGATGTGGTGTTTTCGAATCAATTCCTCCACCCCATCGGAAGGGGTGGCTCCATCAAACCCCACCATCAGGAGTTGGCCGATCTTATGGGTCACTTTCATATGAGTCCTCCCCCGCTGGTAACTGGTGTAGGGGGCGTGATTGATCCCGCCCACCCCGAGGCACAATTAAATTGCGCCCCTACTTCTTTTTCTGCTGCTTGGCGAGGTTCGCCAGATACTGGACCAGAAGGCGAAGGCCGGTTCCGGTCGATCCTTTGGGAATATAGGGACGCGGTTTCTCGCCGTTCCACGAGGTTCCGGCGATATCGAGATGAACCCACGGCGTTTCCCCGACAAACTGCTTCAGGAAAAGGGCGGCGGTGATGCTTCCGCCGGGACGGCCGCCGGTATTTTTCAGATCGGCGATCTCGCTCTTGATCTGATCGTGATACTCCTCCCAGAGCGGCATCTCCCAGACCCGCTCTCCGGTCTCGTCGCTTGCTTTCTGAATTTGGGCGGTCAGCTTCGGATCGTTTCCGAAGAGGGCCATTGCATGATGGCCGAGGGCGACGACGCAGGCACCGGTCAGGGTGGCCAGATCGATCATCGCCGCCGGCTCGTAGCGCTTGGCATAAGCGAGCGCATCGGCCAGGCAGAGGCGGCCTTCGGCATCGGTATTGATCACCTCCACCGTCTTTCCGGAGAGGGTCGTGAGGACGTCGCCCGGATGCATGGCGGTCCCGCTCGGCATATTGTCGGTGGCCGGGAGAACGCCGATGATGTTGAGGGGGAGCTTCAACTGGGCGGCGACCCGCATCGTCCCCAAAACCGTCGCGCCGCCGCTCATATCGTATTTCATCTGCTCCATGTTCTCCGCCGGCTTCAGCGAAATGCCGCCGGAGTCGAATGTGACCGACTTGCCGATGAGGGCGACCGGGCGTCCTTTTTTCTTGGCGCCGTCGTACTCCAAAACGATGAACTTCGGCGGCTCCACCGTTCCACGGGCGACGCCGAGGAGAGCCCCCATCCCGAGCCGTTCCATGTCGGCGCGCTCGAGCACCTCCAGGCGAAGGTGGTAATCGGAGGCGATCTTCTTCGCCTCCTCCGCCAGGCGGCTCGGCGTGACCACATTCGAAGGGGTGTTGCAGAGATCCCGAACGTAATTGGCCGCCTCGGCAATCAACTTTCCCCGAAGGGCCCCCATCTGGATCTCGACGACCTTTTTGTCGTCCGGCTCGATCAGGGCGCATTCCCGGACCTCCTTCGGCGGGGTCTGCCGGTCGGTTTTGTAAACCTGGAACTGATACAGCCCCAATACCACCCCCTCCACCATCGCCTGCGCCATATCCTGGACCGACGTTCTGGGAAGTCCCTTGCCGTGAATCTGGGTCGCGAACTGGCGGAAGCCCATCTCACGAATCTGCGTGGCCGCCCGTCCCATCGCTTGACGGATCCGATCAAGGGTCGCCTCGGCCCGCTTGCCGAGCCCCAACAGAAGAAGCCGCGGCGATGCGATCTTTCGATCGGTTCGGACCAGGAGCGTCTGAAGAAATTTCCCGCCGAACTCCTCTGTGGAGAGGACCTCTTGGATCTTTCCGCCGATCGCCTTATCAATCGACATCACCTCGGGCAGGAGCCCCTCGCCTTCATAATGACCGAGGACAAGGATCTCCGTGGTTTGCTTCGTGAGGGGTCCCCTTGAACCTTAAATTCCATTCACGCTCCCTATTTTAGACCCCCCGCATCGCCGGGTCCCAGATGTATTTGTGTAATTGCAATTGAAATCGGACCGGAAGCTTCTCTTCCAAGATCCACTCGGCCAGCTGCCGCGAATCCATCTGATTAAAAACGGGAGAAAAAAGAACCGGGTGATCGAGCAAGCGCGGATGTTGCGACAAGACCTCCTTGGCCCAATCATAATCGGCCCGATCGGCAATGACGAATTTGACCTCATCCCCTTTTTTTAACCGGCCCAGGTTCTCCCAATGGACGGCATGGCTCATCTTGCTGCCGGGGCATTTGATATCCATAATGATCACGGCGCGAGGATCGACCCGATCGATCGGAATGCTGCCGCTGGTCTCGATTAAGACAACATACCCTTCATCGAGCAGCCGGGTCACGAGGGGATAGACCTCTTCTTGAAGCAGCGGCTCTCCTCCGGTGACTTCGACCAGGCGGCACGCGTGACCGCGGACTTCTTGGAGGACCGATTCAACGGAGCGATCCGTTCCTTCATAGAAAGCATAGGTCGTATCGCACCAGCCGCACCGAAGATTGCAAAAGGCGGTTCGTACGAACACACAGGGAAGTCCGGCATAGGTGGACTCTCCCTGAATGCTCTTGAAGATTTCATTTACTTTCATAAATTATTGAAGATGCTTTCGTCGAGGGAATAAAGGGTAGGAAGGTCTGTTCTCCGGCGCTCGACCTGGCGCCGATCTTTAATTCGCCGCTGATCGTGACGGCGATCCAAACCGGCGACGGGAAGAACCTGTGTCCGACGATCGGGGCCGTAGCCGCGCGTCATCTGCCGCCGCTCTTGATTTCGTCGCTCCACGCCTGCCTCCAAACCGTTGAGATTTTAACAGGTCGTCTCATGGAGGTCAAGCTGGAAGATGGCGCCTGGAGGACGGTTCTGAGCGTACCTTAAGAAAGCGATGAACGACGGGGAGGGACCGGGCTGCCGTCTGGATAAGACAGCCGCATGTTCTCTTCGAATGATCATTCTCTGGAAGGGATAAGACCGGACCGTTCCCTTTTTAAAGCAAAGAGAAAGAGAGGTATTACGGATTCATTGTGGTGGAGATACGTTGCGCCTTCAGACGTTTTTTCCTCGCCTCTTTCTGCTTTCTCTTTCTTTTGACGGAGGGTTTTTCGTAGAAGCTTCTGCGCTTGAGTTCTTTTAAAAGACCCTCTTTGGCCAATTGCCGCTTCAGGGCTTTTAATGCTTTCTCGATCTGGTTCTCGTAGACTTTGATCAAACAGTTCTCCTTTCCGACCGGATGAAATCCCCGACGGATCAATGCTAAACAGTGTTAAATTAAAAAACCCCCAGAACGTGAGGAGCTCTCTGGGGGCAGAGCTGATGGCGAAGAGTGAACGCAATTATTACCTAGTTTTTGATGATTGTCAAGAAAAATGATGCCCAAAAAGGACGATCGATCGAACCTGCGCCGGAGATAAGCGATCATGACTTCATTGATAACGGGGATCCATTCCCAATGCTACATGAAATATTGTACTCCCCCTTAAGTCTCTTCCAGTTTCGGAAATCGAACAAAAAATGTGCTTCCTTCACCCTTTCTCGATTCGATCCAGACCTTTCCGTGAGCCAGGTCGACGACCTTCTTTACAATCGTCAGCCCAACCCCTGTCCCATCCACATCCAGATCCTTCAACCGTTGAAAGACGCCAAAAATCCTGTCGTGGTAATCTGGGTCAATTCCGATACCGTTGTCCTTCACATAAAATTCCACCCACTCTCCACTCTCTCTCCCGCCGATTTCAATTCGCGGAAAGGGCTGATCCCCCATAAACTTTGCCGCATTGGTGATCAGATTCTGAAACAACTCCGTGATCTGTGTGCGGTCGAAGAGGAAGTTTGGAAACGTCGGATGGATGACGATTTCAATTCCCTTTCGGGCAAAACGCTCTTGATGGATTTCGAGAACTCTCTCAACGACCGACCGTACCTCGACCGGCTCCGCCCCCTTCTGCGCGCCCACGCGAGAGAGCGCCAGTAGATCCATAATCATCTGTTCCATATAATCGGCATTGTCGATGACCCGCCGCAGGTAGTGCTTTCCTTTCTCATCGAACCGATCGGCATAATCCTCCATGAGAATCGAAGCCATTCCCTGCATGGAGACCACCGGCGACTTCAGGTCATGAGAGATGGTATAAATGACCGATTCCAGCTCTTGCGTCCGTAGCTTGACCTCTTTTTCCAAATGGGTATGCGCCTGGTCCAACTCCTCACTCATCTGATTGAAACTGCGCGCCAGAACACCCAATTCATCGTTGGAGAAGGCCTGCACCATCGCGCCATATTCCCCGCGGCCGATCTTCTCCGTCCCTTCGACCAAAATCCGAACCCGCCGGAGAACTTTCCTCATCGACACCAAGGAAATCCCGAGGGCGATCAAGCCGGTCATTGCAAGAATCCAGGACATCTGCAGGGTAATCCGTTTCTCGGTCTCCATCATCTCCGCCATCGACAACCCCAATCTCAACGTCCCCAGGCGGGTCGTCTCCTTCAGCTCTTTTCCGCCGAACGAAAGAAACTCTTCTTCCGTGGAGGCTGCTTGAACCGACCAGACGGGGAGTGAGACATCGACCACCCTTTGATCGCCCATCTGGATCTCGCGGTGCCCCGGCTGGGTCAATCGGAGGGCTTCCTGCGTCACAGGATCTTGGTAGACCTTTCCCTTCTCTACTACATTGGTGTGGGCCAAGACACGCCCCCTTTCATCGAGTACACCGGCATAGAGCGCCCCCGTTCGCTCCATCGCCTCTTGCAAAAAGGCTAAAAGCAGATCTTCATCCTCCTCTTTGAAGGCCAAGACAATCTCACCCGGCAGGTCGGTGGTCTTTAAAATCCCCCGCTTGGCCACCTCTCCCACGAGAATGGAATGCACCCCTCTTTTCGAAAGGAGGATACTGGCGCCCCCGGAAAGGAGCGCGATGGAGATGATAAAAATCAGAAACTTCGTTCGAAGCGTCACGGAAGCACTTTATCGGCCCTCTGAAGGGCTCCTTTCGGAATCTCCAGCCCTGCTTTTTCAGCCGCCTTTACATTGATCGTTACTTCTGCCTTTTCAGAGTAAATCGTTTCGAGCGTCCACTCCCCCGAGAGCACCTCTTGGGCTGCAAGGCCGGCTGCGCGGCCCACCTCGCGAAAGCGGCTCGATACCGATGCGGTGGCCCCCTGCTGAACGAATCCCGCCGTAGGGGCGTAAAAGGGGATCCGGTTGGACCAGGAATACTCTTTCAAAATGGAGAGATTCTGAGCGCTGACGAGGACGGGGCCTGGAAGGAGCCAAATGGCATCGGCCTTCCTAAAAAGGTTTCGAAGGCGATCGGGAAGATCACCCGGGCCGTTCAACCGTTCCGACAAAATGTCGATGACCTCTTGGGCGGACGCTATTCCAGGGGCGGCAAGGAAAAAACCAATCAGACAGGTGATTTGAATCCATTCTCCCGAGGTTTGCCTCATTCATCGACTCATGACTCAATAGATGACCGAGACGCCGCCGTAGTCCGTCTTCGGGATTTCGAGGAAGTCGGGGAACTCGCGATGATTCGGACTCGCAAGATTTTTCCCCCCGATGAAAAACTCGACATCTTTGATCGGATTGGAGGCAAGCCGGGCATCGACGCGCCAGTAGGGAGCCACCTCAACAATCTCGGATTGCCCTGAAAGGATAGAAAAAATGTAACACAGAACTGCATCTTGTCAATGGAACGCGCTCCGCTCGGGAACGCGCTTCGCTCCCAGGATGACATCCCGGTCGGGAAGGAGCGGCGACGTTCACCCGGGACCGCCAAAACATTTTCCGACATGAACGGTTAAAAACAAACCCGTTTGCTTTTTGTAGACGATCGGCCCTTCCGTCGGGCGAAATCAGGCCGGATTTCTTTTATCCAAGATTTCGAGGAAAGTTTTCACCACTCCCGGATCAAATTGGGTCCCGGCGTTCTTCCGGAGCTCTTGGACCGCCTCCTCATGCGACATCTTCGGTCGGTAGGGTCGAACCGAGATCATCGCATGATACGCCTCGACCACGCCAAGGACGCGGGCGAGAAAAGGAATTTCCTCTCCTTTTAACCCGTTCGGATAACCTTTGCCGTCGTAGCGTTCGTGATGGTAGAGAATGGCGGGAAGAACAGAATCCAGATTGTGTGATTCTTTGATCAGCATCTGCGCCAGGCCGGGATGGGCTTGAATGATTTTTCGCTCCTCGGTCGAGAGGGGGCCCGGCTTATTCAGAATGCTGTCGGGGATGCTCACAATGCCGATGTTGTGGAGGAGGCTCGCGAGTTGCAGACTTTGCTTCTCCTGCTCGCCGAGGTTCAACGCATCGGCAAGAAGAAGGGCATATTCGATCACCCCTTCGGAATGACCCCGCGTGTAGGGGCTCTTCGCATCGATCACGGCGGCCAGATCTCGGATGGTTTTTATCTCCGGATTACGCAGGAGCTCGGTCAATTTGTTCTGATCCTTTTCGATCGCCGCCTTGAGCGTATCGCAGTAGCGACAGACCCGGTTGCGGCCGTCTTTTTTCGCGAAGTAGAGGGCCTGATCGGCGGAGAGGATCAATTCCTCCCGACGCCTTCCGTCTTCCGGGAAAGATGCAACCCCGATGCTGATCGAGAGGTGGACCCGATGGCCTGTCGGCGTGATGAAGGGGCCTTCGTCGATTGCTTTTCGGATTCTCTCTGCGACCTTCGCGGCATGAATGCCGATCGTTTCGGGGAGAATGACTGAAAACTCCTCTCCTCCATACCGGGCCGGAAAGTCGACGTTACGGATGCACTTTTGGATCACCTTGACGATCTCCTTCAGGATTGCGTCCCCGATCGGATGCCCATGGGTGTCGTTAAAAACTTTAAAATTATCAATGTCGAGCATCAGCAGCGAAAACGCTTTCCCATATCGGCTCGCCCGCTCGGTCTCCTCACCCAATCGCTTCTGAAACTCCCGATGGTTGTAGAGGCCCGTGAGGCTGTCGGTGGCCGCCCTTTTTTCGACCTCCTCCAGAAAGCGGGCATTGTCCAGGGCCACGGCGGCATTGACGCAGAGGGTGGATAGGAAATCTTGGTCCTCGGAAGAGAACCTCCCCTCCTTCTGATTGATCAGGTTCAATACCCCTAAAATTCGAGCCTCGCGGACGAGCGGGATCGAAAAAACTTGGCGAAGCGGAGTTTGGAGGGAGGGCGTCGTCCCCTTCAAGGGATGCTCCCCCGGATTTTCGATCAGGACGGGTCGTTTTTCCTGGCACGCCAAACCGAAGAGACCGATCTTCGAAAGGGGCCCTTGAGGAATCCCACCCTCAAACGACACGCCGGCAAAGGCGGCCTGGAGAATCTCCCCTTGTTCCGCATCGATGAGAAAGAGAAGCGCTCCTTCCGCATCCATCAGCTCTTTTGCCCCTTCGACCAATGTATCGCTTAAAACCGTCGTTTTTCGCTCGGTCGCCAAAGAGAGGAAAGTTCATACAGGCGGTGAACCCGTTGCGCGTTCTTCTCCAGATGGCGTTTCAGCCTGGTTTGGTCGATGACTTTACGGGCCGCGGGGGGGAGGGTCTGGTGATAATTCTGGCTCTTAATGATGTAGTCGCACGCTCCTCGCTTCATCGCCTCTACTGCAATCGTCTCATCCCCTTGTCCGGTCACCATGATCACCGGAACGGTATAGCCCTTCGTCTGAATTTCACTCAAAACTTCGATTCCGTTCATCATCGGAAGGCTGTAATCGAGAATGATCGCATCGAAACGGCCTTCCCCCAGCGCCGCCAGGCAGGCCGGACCGGTTTCAACGGGGGTAATGCGGATGTCGGGATCCTTTTTCTGAAAGGCGCGCAGGGTCAACTCCCTCTGATCGACATTATCTTCCACAAGTAAAATCTTGACCGGCTCATTCGCCATGCCGTTCTCCATCTAAAAACGACCCTTCCATTATTCCGTTCTCTACGACGCGTCCGACTTCGGTGGCCGATTGACCAGCAGCCAATAGAGCTTCAGCGATTTGACCTTCTCCGAGAATTCAGTAAATTTCACCGGCTTGGTGATGAAGCTGTTGGCGCCGAAACTGTAACATTTGAGCGCTTCTTCATCTCGATCCGACGTCGTCAACATGATGACCGGAATGACACGGAGATCCTCGGTCTCTTTTATTTTTTTCAGGACCTCAAGGCCGTTGACCTTGGGAAGATTGATGTCGAGGAGGATCAGCCCAGGCCGGGGGGCGTTCGCATAAGGCTCTTTTTTAAAGAGATAATCCAGCGCCTCTTGGCCGTCTTTGACCCAAGCCACCCTATTCGCCACGCTTCCGCTCTCCAGTGAACGGCGGGTCAATTCGGCATGGTCGGGATTATCTTCCACCAACAGAATTTCGATCGGCTCCATTTCCCATTCTCCTAACATCGACCGACGGGCAGCGTGAAGTAAAAAACGGCCCCTTCTCCTTTGTTTGACTCGATCCATATATTGCCGCCTGCCAGATCCAGGATCTTCCGGACAAGCGCAAGTCCCATCCCCGTCCCATCCGTCTCAATCTCTTTAAGACGTTCGAAGACGCCGAAAATGATCTGATGATACTGCGGATCGATTCCGATGCCGTTGTCCCGGACGTAGAAGGTAATGCCTGCATCGGCCGCCGCGGCGCCGATCTCGATCACCGGATCGGGCTGATCGCCCATAAATCGAACGGCGTTACCGATCAGATTCGAGAAGAGCTGCTCCAACTGCGTCCGAGCGAAAAGAATCTCCGGCAACGGCGAGCGGATTTCCACACGGATCTTTCTTTGCGTGATCTCCTTCGAAAACTTTCCCAAGACATCCCGGACAACGGCATCGGCTTGAAGCCGCTCCGGGTTGGCCTCTTTTCTTCCGACCCTGGAGTAGGCAAGCAGATCGGCCAAAAGGCGCTCGATCATCCCCGCGTTCGCCATCAGCCGGCTTAAGTAGTGCTTCCCCTGCTCGCCCAGCTTTTCGCCGTAATCTTCAGAAATGATCGATGCCATCCCGTAAAGGGAAACGACCGGGGCCTTCAAGTCGTGCGAGACCCGATAAACGAAGGCGTCGAGCTCCGCTCTGTTTCGATCGAGCTTTTGACGCAACGCCTCGCATTCCGTCTGCAGCGGAGCACATTTCGGACAGGCCTGGCCGTTCGGGATAGAGGTCATCCTCACCTTCTCGTTTGCAGGAAGATAAAATCGTGATTACGCGAGGCAACGCGGGCCGTGATCGACCTACGGAGGATTATATTCTTTCTCGGACACCTCTCCTCCGGGAATGCCCTACCTCATTGGGATATAGCAGGAAGACATCCAAGAGAAAATGTAACATAGATTGTCTTCTTGTCAACGAACGGCAAAACGGATGCAAGGTAGAAAGGAAGGTCGACGCGTCTACAGTGTACTCTTAAAGGATTCGGTGCGGATTATTCCTTTGGGTGGAATCCGGGTGCGTGCAGTCGTAAAAGAGGAAAAGGATGGTGCGCCCGGAGAGATTTGAACTCCCGACCCCTTGATTCGTAGTCAAGTGCTCTATCCAGCTGAGCTACGGGCGCGACGGGGGATCTTAGGCTGAAACCACATCCTTGAGGGTGACGGCAAAACGGGGATGCTGGAAGGGGTGCATCGTTGGGAAGAGAGAGAAGAGCCATCCCTTGAACAACTCTTTGCCGTTCTCCGAAATGATGACGCGGACGGCGGGATTCTTCAGCTCGTTGCTCACCGAGGTAAACACCGTCCCCTGAATAATCAGATCGGGAAGAAACTCGCCGACCTTCACCTTCACCGCCGAATCGGGAAGGGTATACTCCTCTCCCAAATTGATGGTGTGCTCGGTGATCTGATGGGTCTGTTTGTCTTCGACCATCAATTTCACCGCCTTCCACTTTCCCTTCACCATATCCGGGATGACGATCTCGGCATTGCTCAGATCAGGGACATCGGAAGGCCGATTCGTGGGAGGGTGCTCACTTCTTTGAACCTGCTGCGCCTGCGGAGCCGGCGGCGGCGCGGAAACCTCCTCCATGTAATTCGCTTCCTTCTTATCGCATGCAGCAAAAAGAAGGAAGATGACAAGAAGCAGGGCGGTCTCTTTCTGTTTCATAATACTCCTTCATTCATCAACATCCCCAAAAACGCGCCTGGGGAATTTGGCGGAGAGGCAGGGATTTGAACCCTGGATAGAGGTTTAAGCCCCTATGACGGTTTAGCAAACCGTTGCCTTCAGCCGCTCGGCCACCTCTCCATTTATATGTGGGGCCCGTGCGGCAAAGGAAGAAAGAAGGTCCTCCGATGCCCCACGCCCGCGCTCGCACCGGCAAAGCCGGTTGCTCGCTTTATTTCTATAACTGTCCTCGGGCTTTATTATCTCCCTGCTCGCGCGGGAAGAACCGTCGCTCAGTTGACTTGCGTATTCTAATCGCGCGCGAGGTACATTTCAAGTTCTAAGATTGGCGGAGGGGGTAGGATTCGAACCCACGACCCTTTCGGGTAACGGTTTTCAAGACCGCCGCCTTAGGCCACTCGGCCACCCCTCCATTTATATGTGGAGCCCGTGCGGCAACTGAAGAAGAACGGTCCTCCGATGCCCCACACCCGCGGCTCGGACAGGCGAAGCCTGATCTTCGCCTTTCTGAGAGTTACTAACCTCTTATTAAGTATTAAGAGGGCTTACTCTTCTCGATCTTCGTCATCCCGTCCATGTAGGGGCGCAGCGCTTCTGGGATCACGACCGATCCGTCTTCCTGCTGATAATTTTCGAGGATCGCGACCAGCGTCCGCCCGACCGCCAGGCCCGAGCCGTTGAGCGTATGAACGTACTGGACCTTGCCCCCCGCGGTTCGATAGCGGATTTCCGCGCGGCGTGCCTGGAATGCCTCGAAGTTGCTGCAGGAGGAAATCTCCCGAAACATCTGCTGCGAGGGGAGCCAGACTTCAATATCATACGTCTTGGCCGCCGCGAATCCCATGTCGCCGGTCGAAAGCGCCATCACCCGGTAGGGGAGCGCCAGCCGCTGCAAAACCGCTTCGGCATCTTTTAAAAGCCGCTCCAGATGATCGTACGACGCTTCGGGCTTGGCAAACTTGACCAGTTCCACCTTATTAAACTGATGCTGTCGGATCAAGCCGCGCGTGTCTTTGCCGTAGGAGCCGGCCTCCCTACGAAAGCAGGGGGTGTATGCCGTATATAAAATCGGAAGCTGCGCCTCGGCCAAAATCTCGCCGCGGTAGATATTCGTCACCGGAACTTCCGCGGTCGGGATGAGAAAGTAATCTTCATCCTTCAACCGGAAGAGGTCCTCCTCAAACTTCGGGAGTTGTCCCGTCCCGGTCATGCTTTCCCGATTGGCGATAAACGGGGGAAGGACCTCCTGATAGCCATGTTCCCGGGTGTGAAGATCGAGCATAAAATTGATCAGCGCCCGCTCCAGCCTCGCCCCTGCCCCCTTGTAGAGGGTAAAGCGCGCCCCGGCGATCTTGGCCCCGCGTTCGAAATCGAGAATGCCGAGTTCTTCGCCGATTTCCCAGTGCGGCTTCGGCTTGAATGAAAACGGCGGCGGCGCACCCCACCGGCGGATCTCCTGATTATCCCGTTCATCTTTGCCGACGGGAACCGACGAATGGGGAAGATTCGGAAGCCGCAGCAAAAAGGGGCCGATCTCTTCCTCGGTCTTTTTCAGCTCCCCTTCGAGCTGCTCGATCTGCTGAGCCACCTCTTTCATCTCTTGCAGGATCGGATCGATCGGCTTTTTTCCCGCTTGGAACGGGCGATCTCCTCGCTGGCCTGGTTCTTTTTCGCCTTGAGGCCCTCGATCTGCGCCTTCAGCGCTCGTTGGCGTTGATCCGATTCCGCCCAGGCGTCAAAGGAAATGTCGAGCTGGCGATCGGCCAGCCGCTTTTTCACCTCCGCAAGATTCTCTCTGAGCAGCTTGACGTCGAGCATTGGATCGATTTCAACCCTAAAAAATATCTGCTCAATCTAACATGTTGATGGGAGAGAGTCAATCGGAAGAACGAGGGAACACCCCCCGCTTTTGCATAGAAAATCATAAAAAAAGATGGAGGTGGACCTCTCTTTCTGTTAGAATTAAAATTCATTTTTCACGGAGGGATTATTTACTTGGGAAGCGATCAGATAAAAGCCCTGCTACGCGAGCGAATCTTGGTCCTGGACGGGGCGATGGGGACGATGATCCAGGCCAGAAATTTGACCGCCGCCGATTTCGGCGGGCCGGAGCTGGAAGGATGCAATGAGAACTTGAATCTCACCCGTCCCGACGTCATCCAATCGATCCATGAGGCCTATTATGCCGCGGGAGCCGATATCGTCGAGACCAACACTTTCGGCGGGACCGGAATCGTTTTGGCGGAGTATGGCCTTCAGGACAAGGTCTTAGAGATCAACCGCGCGGGGGCGCAGGTCGCGAAGGCTGCCGCAAAGAAATATTCCACCCCTGCCAAGCCACGGTTCGTCGCCGCCTCGATGGGGCCGACGACCAAGGCGATCACCGTCACCGGCGGGGTCACTTTCGATCAATTGGTCGAGGCCTTCGCGCTGCAGACCCGGGGATTGATCGAGGGAGGGGTCGATCTTCTCTTGTTGGAAACGGCCCAGGACACCATCAATCTGAAGGCGGCCGCGATCGGCATCCTCCAGGCCCAGAAAGAGATGGGGATCGAGGTCCCGATCATGATTTCGGCCACCATTGAACGGACCGGAACCATGCTCGCCGGCCAAGGGGTGGAGGCACTTTATGCCTCGCTGGAGCATCTTCCAATTCTCTCGATCGGCCTGAATTGCGCCACCGGTCCGGAGTTTATGACCGACCACATTCGCTCGCTCGCCAACATGGCGACCTGCCTCGTCTCGGTTTACCCCAACGCGGGCCTTCCGAACGAAGAAGGAAAATACGAAGAGACCCCCGAATCGCTCGCCGCCAAGCTCTCCCGGTTCGTCGACGAAGGGTGGATCAATCTGATCGGCGGCTGCTGCGGGACCACCCCGGCGCATATCACGGCGATTGCAAAAATGGTCGAAGGCCGCAAACCGCGTGTTCCGAAGAGTGCGCTGAAACCGGCCGTTTCGGGGATCGATTTTCTTCTCATCGAGGAAGACAATCGCCCGGTGATCGTCGGTGAGCGGACGAACGTGATCGGAAGCCGGAAATTCAAAGAGCTGATCATCGACGGGAAAATCGAAGAGGGGGCCGAGATCGGCCGGGCGCAGGTCCGAAACGGCGCGCAGGTGATCGACGTCTGCATGGCCAATCCGGACCGGAATGAATTGGCCGACGTGGAGGCCTTTCTTCAGATCCTGAATAAGAAGGTGAAAGCGCCGATCATGATCGACTCGACCGATCATCGGGTGATCGAAGCGGCGCTCAAGCTCTGTCAGGGAAAGTGCATCGTCAACTCGATTAATCTGGAGGACGGCGAGGAGCGCTTCGAGCTGGTCGTCCCGCTCTTGAAGAAATACGGCGGCGCCGTGGTGGTCGGTTGCATCGACGAAGACCCGGTCCAAGGGATGGGGGTCACCCGCCAGCGCAAAATTGAGATCGCAAAGCGCTCCTACAATTTACTGGTTCACAAGTACGGCCTGGCCCCGCGGGATCTGATCTTCGACGCCCTGGTCTTTCCGGTCGGCACCGGCGACGCCAACTACATCGGCTCCGCCCCGGAGACGATTGAAGGAATTCGGCTGATCAAGGAGACCTTCCCGGAATCCAAAACGATCCTGGGGGTCAGCAACGTCTCCTTCGGTCTTCCGACCGCCGGGCGCGAAATCCTCAACTCCGTCTTTCTCTACCATACCGTCAAAGCGGGACTCGACTATGCCATCGTCAACGCCGAGAAGCTGGAGCGCTATCCCTCCATCCCCGAGGAGGAGCGCCGTCTCGCTGAAGACTTGATCTTCTGGCGGGGAGCGGACCCGGTCGCCGCCTTTGCGGCCCACTTCAAGGACAAGAAGGGGATCGCCAAGAAAACCCGCGCCGATCTTCCTCTCGATGGGCGGCTCGCCCGCTACATCGTCGAAGGCTCCAAAGAGGGTCTTATTGACGATTTGGAGCTGAAGCGGAAGGAAGCGACGCCGCTTGAGATTATCAATGGCCCTCTGATGACCGGCATGGATGAGGTCGGACGGCTCTTCAATAATAACGAGCTGATTGTGGCGGAGGTGCTGCAGTCGGCCGAAGCGATGAAGGCGGCGGTGAGGCACCTGGAGCAATTCATGGAAAAGAGCGATACCGCTGCGCGCGGGACGATCCTCCTGGCGACGGTGAAAGGGGATGTCCACGACATCGGGAAGAACCTCGTCGAGATCATCCTGAGCAACAACGGCTACAAGGTGGTCAATCTCGGGATCAAGGTCCCGCCGGAGACACTGATCGAGGCGATCCGGAAGGAGCGACCCGATATGGTCGGCCTCTCCGGGCTGCTGGTGAAATCGGCCCAGCAGATGGTGATCACCGCCCAGGACTTCAAGACCGCCGGCGTCACCCTACCGATCCTGGTCGGCGGAGCGGCCCTCACCAAGCGCTTTACCGACACCAAAATCGCCGCAGAGTACCCCGGACCCGTCTTTTACGCCAAAGACGCCATGAACGGGCTTGATCTCGCGAACCAATGGATCGATGAGACCCAGCGCCCCGGTCTTCTGAAGAAGACCGAAACGGAGCGGAGCGCGATGGTGAAGATCGCCGAGGGAATGGAGAAAAAGCCGCAGCCGGCGGCGGAGGTCCGCGCCCGATCGAACATACGGCGCGATGTCCCCCTGCCGAAGGCCCCTGATTTTAATTTTCACGCAATCGACGAGGGGCCGCTCCGGGAAATCTTCGCGTACATCAACCCGTCGATGCTTTACGGAAAGCACTTGGGGCTGAAAGGAAATCTCGAACGGCTCCTCGCCGACCGCGACGAGCGGGCGGAGAAGCTTCATGCCTCCGTGGTGGCGATGCAGGAGGAGATTCTCGCAAAGCGAACCCTCACCGCTCAGGGGGTCTATCGCTATCTTCCCTGCCAGGCGCGGGGAGAGGATCTGCTGATCTACGATCCCGCCGATCCGGCGCGCCTGCTCGAAACATTCACCTTTCCCCGGCAGCCGGGGGAGAGCGGCTCTGCCTTTCCGACTACTGCCGCGATGTGGACTCTGGCGAGATCGACTCGGTCGCCCTCTTCGTCGTAACGATGGGAAAAGGGGTCCGCGCCCTCTCCACGCAGCTGAAGGAGGCGGGAGAGTATCTCCGCTCGCATCTGCTTCAGGCGATCGCCATTGAGGGAGCCGAAGGCTTCGCAGAGTGGGTGCACAAAAAAATTCGGAACGACTGGGGGATCCCCGATCCGCCGGAGATGACGATTCAAGACGTTTTAAAGAATCGCTATCGCGGCATTCGGGTCAGCTTCGGCTACCCCGCCTGTCCGAATCTCGCCGACCAACGAAAGCTCTTCCGGCTGCTCGACGCCACCGCCAAGATCGGCGTGGAGCTGACCGACGGCGACATGATGGACCCGGAGGCGTCGGTCTCCGCCCTCGTCTTCCACCACCCCGAGGCAAAATACTTCCGGACCGACACCTAACCCAGGGCATAGCGTTCTAGTGACGACCTAAAAGCGATCGGGAAGTACCCAGCGCCGGGTCCTGGAAAAAATTTTAGTAAGATGGGGCGTGGGGCATGGCGCACCTGGTGAGAAGATCTAAAATCAACAGGTATCTTCCAGCGCCGGCCCCACATAAGATAGAGGGACAAATGAGCGAATTTAAAAACGTCACGGTAAAAAAAGCGGCGAACGTCTTCTTTGATGGAAAGGTCACCAGCCGGACGGTTTTTTTCCCGGACGGCAGCCGCAAGACCCTCGGCATCATGCAGCCGGGCGAGTTCGAATTTAAAATCGGCGATCAAGAGATCATGGAGATTCTCTCCGGCGATCTGGAAGTACTTCTGGAAGGAGGGAAGGGATGGAAGCGGATCAAAGGGGGAGCGCAGTTTACCGTCCCCGCCCAAACCACATTTAAGCTGAAGGTCCACAGCCTGACCGATTATTGCTGCAGCTTCGTCAAGGCGTAATTTTCTCAAATGATCGCATGCCATGGATGAAGATTTTCTTAAAAAGCTCAGCGACCGAAAAGGCCGCCTCAAGCGTCGCCTGATCGAGCTGAATGAAACCATCGAAATTGATCTCGCCTTCGCGGTCGATCGATACGACGATGCCCGGGGTCACTCCTTCTTCACCCTGGAGGAACGGCTCCAAGACTTTCAAATGCTCTTCCAAAAGATTTTAGAGCAGGTCGATGAGGCGACGACCCTCGCCGACCTCGACCGGACCGCAGGCCGCGTCTCCTACGTGGAAGATCGCCTCGACGAGTTGGAGAGCCAGCTCTATAACCGGCCTCGAAGGAAACGCCGGCGGCCGTTCAACCTCGCCGATTTTTTCAGCCAGTTCAGCCAAAATGGCTCGGAAGCCGCTTCCCATGGGGAGATTTCCTCTCTGACACAGGCCTACCAAATCTTGGGGGTGGAGGAGGGAACCGGCATGACTGAAGTGACCGCCGCATTTCGCCGCTACGCAAAGGAGTATCACCCCGACGCCCGCGGAGGGGATCGAAGCACAGAAGCCGAGCTTCGAAAAGTGGTCGAGGCTTACCAAATGATTAAGCAGCACTTCGCCGATTAAGGAGCGCATCGACGAAACAGCGTCTTCGGAGGCGGATCCTCCCCTTCCCGTCTCTCCCCTCAGCCGTTTCCCATATCTCTCCGAACACTGACCAAAATGTACTTGATTTTACCGCTCAGGATGGTACGATAGAGCACCCAGCCGCCTTGGCAAGGCGGCTCTAAAACCATCAAAATCGGAAATCTCTGACCATAAGGAGTACACACGCTCTTGAAGGCAGCCCCTCTTCAGAAGAGGACACCAGGAGCATCCATTCACCCTCTGCAGAAATTCATCCATTCTCTTTTCCTAGCCCCTTCGGCCGTCATTGTCCTCTCAGTAACCCTGACCCTCACCGGGATCGCCTGGCACTTTACTCAACAAAACATTGAGAATAAAGCACATACTCGTTTTGACAGACGCGTCGCAATGGCATCCAGGGCGATCGAAGGACGCATTCAGACGTATACAGATATCCTCCTGTCCATGCGTGGTCTCTTTGCGGTGAACCAAAACATCACCCGGGCCGACTGGAGAAGATATATCGAATCGCTCCAGTTACAAAAACGTTATCCCGGCATTTACGATCTGATCTTTGTCAGATACGTGCCTAAATCAGAACGGGCTGAATTCGAAAGACACGTAAGAAACGATACGAGCATCGATCCAAAAGGTTATCCCGATTTTTCGATTCATCCCGAAGGAGATCGCCCCGAGTACTTCCCCGTTGAATTTACAGAGCCGTTCTCACCCATTCCGGTACAGTTCGGCTTCGATATCGGAAGCGAGCCGGTCCGACGGCAAGCCCTCGAACAAGCGCGCGATACCGGTCATCCCGTCGCGACCGGACGGATTATCCTGGTCGGGACCGAGGAGGTCGGATTTTCCATTCGGGTCCCGGTCTACCGCAACGGGCTGCCTCAGACCACAGTTGAGGAGAAACGCCGCGCCCTGATCGGATTCGTCGCCTCCGCGTTCACCATGAAGGATCTCATGCAGGAGGTCCTCGGCGGCAATTCCATGCTCGACTTTCAATTTGACATTTTCGACGGTGGAATGGAGAAGACAACCAATCCCCTTCCCCTCCTAACGAAAGAGAGACTGCTTTACGACAGCAATGACATTCTGAGCGCCAACACCAACAATCCCCCCCGATACACACAAATCGCCTCTTTGGATATCGCAGGTCGCCATTGGCACATCTACTTTTCCACCCATGCCTCCTTCTTATCGGAAATAGAAGAAACCCTTCCTTTCCTTATTCTTTTCGGCGGGGCGACCTTCTCCCTGTTGCTCTCGTACATTACCTGGTCGACGACGACCGCGCGCCGGCGCGCCGTCGATCTTGCGGAAACGATGACCGCCGATCTTCGGGAAAGCGAGGAAAGATTCCGTGCCATTTTCGACCGGGCCCCTTCCGGAATCGGAGTGGTCGATCTCACAGGACGTTTCATCCAGGTGAATCAGGGCTATGCGGAACTCCTCGGCTATACTCGGGAAGAGTTGCAGGCACGCACCTTTCAAGAGATTACCCACCCGGACGACCTGGCGACAAGCGTGACGCTCAAGGACAACTTGGCGGCGGGTAAGCTCAATAAACATCAATTTGAAAAACGCTATATCCGCAGTGACGGACGGATCATTTGGGTCAATTTGACCGTCTCCCAGATCCACGACCCCTCGGGAAAACCGAAGTATTTTGTTGCCGTTGCCGATGATATCACCGATCGAAAGGAGGCGGTCGAGAGGTTGCGGCAAAACGAGGCGCAACTTGCGAAGGCACAGGAGATCGTCCACCTCGGCAGTTGGAATTTGGATTTGGCGAAAGGTTCGATCTCCTGGTCCGATGAACTCTACCGCATTTACGGGCTTGCCCCGCAATCGGTGGAGTTAACCTACGGTTTTGTTCACGGGTACAACCATCCCGAGGATGGAGAGCGGGTGAGTGAAATGATCTCTAAGGCGACACGCGATCTGCAACCCTTTGGTTTCGACTATCGGATCATCCGAGCCGACGGATCGATCCGGACAATCCACGCAGAAGGCGAGGTCCTTCCCGACAAAACCGGCAAGGCCGTCCGGATGGTCGGAACGGCGCAGGATATCACCGAGCGGAAAGCGGCGGAGGAAGCGCTGCGCGAGACCAACCACACGCTCCAAGCCCTCATTGAGGCCTCTCCCCTGGCCATTATCACCCTCGATCTGGATGGAACGGTCAAGAGCTGGAACCCCGCCGCCCAACAGATTTTCGGATGGAGTCCGGAAGAGGTCATCGGCCGATTCAATCCCATCGTCCCCAAAGAGAAAGAGAATGAGTTTAAAGGATTGGTGAAGGCGCTTCTGCAAGGGAAAGTTTTTTCCAATCTCGAAGTCAACCGCCAAAGAAAGAACGGCTCCCGGGTCGATGTCAGCTTATCCACCGCACCGTTGCGGGACGGGCAAGGTCATATCCGAGGGATCGTCGGCATTCTGGCCGACATGACGGTGCAGAAACGGGCGGAGGAAGCGCTGCGGAATAGTGAAAATCGCTTCCGGCGTGTCATTGATTCCAACATGATCGGCATTGTCTTCTCGGATGTCCACGGAAATATCACGGAGGCCAATGACGCTTTTCTTCAAATGGTCGGATATACCCGCGAGGAGCTTCGTTCGGGGGAAATCAGCTGGAAAGAGATGACCCCCTCCGAATATCACCCTCTGGACATGAAAGGCCTCGATGAGATGGCGGCCACCGGGGTCTGCGCTCCTTTTGAGAAAGAATTTATCCGCAAAGACGGAAGCAGGGTGCCTGTGATGATCGGCGCCGCCTTCCTTGAAGGCTCCCTGGAGAAGACGGTCGGTTTTGTCGTCGATATCACCGACCGCAAACGGGCCGACGAACGGCTGCGGGAAAGCGAAGAAAAATATCGGCTTTTGTTCGAAAACAATCCGTACCCGATGTGGGTGTTCGATCTGGAGACGCTCGCTTTTCTGGCGGTCAACGAAGCGACCGTGTCCCGCTACGGCTATCATCGGGAGGAGTTTCTCTCGATGACGATCACAGATCTCTGCCCCCCCGAAGATATACCTCTTCTCCTCAAGAGTCTTCCGCAGATCAGCGTCCGGGTCGGCCCGGGGGGATCTGGCGAAACAGAAAAAAGACGGGACGGTGATCGACGTGGAGATCACATCGGATCTGATCTCCTTCTCCGGAAGGAAGGCCAAACTTGTCCTGGCCAACGATGTGACCGAGCGCCTCCGCGCGGAAGAAGCGCTCCGACAAAGCGAGGAACAGTACCGGCTCCTGTTTGATCGAAATCCCCACCCGATGTGGGTCGTCGACCCTTCAACGCATACTTTCTTAGCGGTCAACGAAGCGGCGATCCGTCATTATGGTTATTCGAGAGAAGCGTTCCTTCGGATGACGATTTGGGACATCCGCCCGCCGGAAGAAGTTCCGCTCTTGCTCGGCTATCTCCAAGAGGCTGCGCATCGGGAAACATCTTCGGACCCGGTTATGGGCGGGGTCTGGACGCATCGAAAAAAAGATGGAAGCCTCATTGAGGCCGAGATCACCTGGAATCTGATCCTCTTTCGGGGAAAGGAGGCCCGGCTGGTTCTGGCCGAGGATGTCACGGAATCGAGAAAAACCGAACGGGAGTTGCAAGATTCAGAGCGCCGGTTTCGACAGCTGGCGGAGAACATCCATGAGATCTTCTGGATCGTGGAATTCCCCCCTTTTCGAATACTTTACATCAGTCCCGCCTACGAGCAGATCTGGGGACGCTCCTGTCAGAGCCTTTATGATCAGCCGAAATCATTTCTGGATGCGGTTTATCCCGAAGACCGGGTCCGGGTTCTCGACGCCATGGAGCAACAAGGCCGGGGAGAACCGACCGACACCGAATATCGTATCATTCGGACCGACGGCTCCGTTCGCTGGATTCGGGATCGGGGCTTTCCGATCAAAGACGGATCGGGAAAGGTCTACCGCGTGGCCGGGGTGGCCGAAGATATTACCGAGCGCCGCCAAGCCCAAGAGGCCTTGCGTGAAACGAATGAGACACTTCGCGCTTTGATTCATGCCTCTCCCTTGGCGATCTTCGCCCTCGACTCGGAAGGAAAGGTGAAGATGTGGAACCCGGCGGCGGAGCGGCTCTTCGGCTGGAGAGAGCATGAGATTTTCAATCAGCGATTCCCGATCCTCCCCGTGGATCAAGAGGAAGAACTGGATCTTTTTCAAAAACTGGTCTGCGAAGGGAAAGGGTTTACCGGATTGGAGACGTGCCATTCCCGAAAAGACGGATCGTCGGTCGACATCAGCATCTCCGTCGCTCCCCTCCCCGGCTCGGAGCCGATGATGACCGGTATTGTCGCCGTCGTGGCCGATATTTCGGATCGCAAAAAAACGGAGGAGGCGCTCCGGAAGAGCGAAGAGCGTTTTCATCTCGCCACACGCGCCACCAACGACGCTGTCTGGGATTGGGATCTGATCACGAACACGCTTTGGTGGAATGAGAACCTTCAAACCCTCTTCGGCTACAGGCCGGAGGAGATCGAGCCGGGGATCGAGTCTTGGACAAGTCGGCTCCATCCGGAAGACAAAGAGCGGGTCCTCTCGGGGATTCACAATGCAATCGCCGGTGGCGATCAACTCTGGTCGGGAGAGTATCGTTTCCGGCGAGGCGATGGAAGTTATGCGACCGTTCTCGACCGCGGCTATATCGTTCGGGACGCGGCGGGGACGCCGGTCCGGATGATCGGGGCGATGATGGACATCACCGAGAGAAATCACGCGGAGGAAGCGCTCCGAATCAAGACCGAACAGCTGGCGGCGGTCACCGATGCGATGACCGCCTACCTCGATAATCGGGATTGGGGCGAGACCAGCTCCCTTCTCCTCCGGTCGGCCCTCCATCAAACAGGAAGCGAATACGGCTTTATCGGCGTGGTCGTTGAGGGGCCGGCCTTCCGGATTCTCGCCATCGAGGGGATTGATGTGGGACCGATCAAGAGTCGTCCGTTCTACACGGAGGCTCTCCGGATGGATGGAGAACAGGAATATCTTGAGTTATACCAGTTCGATAATCTGTTCGGAAAGGTGATCCAAAACGGAAAGGTCGTCCTCTCCAATGACGCCGCCACTGATCCCCGATCGGGGGGAATTCCGCCCGGACATCCCTCCATGCGCAATTTCCTCGGTGTTCCGATCATCCGGGAAAACAAGGTGGTGGGAATGATCGGCATTGCGAATTGCCCCAAAGGATACAGCGGAACGGAGCAAGCGGGACTTGAAATCCTCTCCCATGCGACAGGGATTCTGTATGATAATTACCGGCGGCGGGAAAGGGAGATCGCCCTGGAAAATCAGCAGAAGAGTGTCGAGAAGGAATTGAGACGATCCCAAGAGCAGTTGCGCAATCTCTCAAGCCGGCTTCACTCCATGGTGGAAGAGGAGCGGACCCGCATCTCAAGGGAAATTCACGACGAATTGGGGCAGCTATTGACAATTTTGAAAATGGAACTATCATGGCTGAAAAAACGGCTTCCGAAAAAAGAGACGTTGCTGCGAGACCGGACGAAATCGATGGCGAAGCTGGTCGATACCACCGTCCAGACCCTCCGGAAGATTTCGACGGAATTGAGGCCGGGCGTTTTGGATGACCTCGGGCTCACCGCCGCCATTGAATGGCAGGTTCAGGAATTCCAAAGTCGAACGGGGATGCGCTGCCACTTTACCGTTCGTCCGGAGGAAATTCTGCTCGATCCCGATCGGTCGACCGCGGTTTTTCGAATCTTTCAGGAGACGCTCACCAACATCGTCCGCCATGCCAACGCCGATGAAGTCGTGATCCTTCTGGAAAAAACCGAGGAGAACCTGATTTTGGAGGTCAAAGACAACGGAAGAGGGATCACGCAAAGCCAGATTACGAATTCAAAGTCACTTGGACTCTTGGGAATACGTGAAAGGGCCCTCCTCTGGGGAGGGACGGTCCAGATCAACGGCGTTCCCGGAAAAGGAACCATCATTACCGTCCAGATTCCGCTTCATCAACCGACCGACGCCGGAATGAAAGCATGATTAAAATTCTCATCGCGGACGACCACGCGATCGTCCGAAGAGGGTTGAAGCAGATCCTAACGGAAACCGCCGACATGGTCGTTGCCGGGGAAGCGCACAACGGTCAAGAGCTGCTCGAAAAAATGAGGAGCGATCAGTGGGACGTAATCGTCCTGGATATTTCGATGCCGGGCCGCGGAGGCCTCGACATCTTGAAGCAGCTAAAGAGCGAGCGGCCGAAGCTCCCCGTTCTCATGCTGACCATTCACCCGGAAGATCAATACGCCGTCCGCGTGCTCCGGGCGGGGGCGTCCGGCTATTTGACGAAGGAGAGCGCCCCGGATCACCTCGTCGAGGCGATCCGGAAAGTCGCCCGGGGGGGGAAATATATCAGCCCGCATCTGGCGGAGCGGCTTGCCTTCAACCTGGAGTCCATTTCCGAGCGGCCGCTTCACGAAGCGCTCTCCGACCGTGAATTTCAAGTGCTCCGCCTCATCGCCTCCGGAAAAACGGTCAAAGAAATCGGCGAGGAGCTCTCACTCAGCGTAAAGACCATCAGCACGTATCGAACCCGCATTCTTGAGAAGATGAAGATGAAAAACAATGCGGAGATGACCCACTACGCCATCCAACAAAAGCTCGTTGAATAGTGCTGACCTCCCTAGTCCTCAACTCCTGTAGACTTTGTAGGACAAACACCTACGAACATACCAGTCGGCGTCCCACAAAATAAACAGACCGAATCTGATACTCATTTCAAGCCTTCCCTTCTATATTTCTGACTAGCTATATCAATGGGGGTATTGTCCGAGGGTCGGACACCGCCCATTGTCAATAAATCAACAAATCAACCAGGAGGGATGAGAGATGCCGGAAGCAAGGGCGTTGACCAAGCGAGAACAAGAAGTGATCCGTTTGGTTGCAGAAGGATTCAAGAATCGAGAGGTCGCGGAAAAACTCGGGATCCGGGTTAAGACGGTAGAAACCCACCGGGCCAACATCATGAATAAACTTGCCCTCCGAAACGTGGCCCAGTTGATCCGGTATGCCATTCAAAAAGGATTGGTTAAAATCGATCAAGAGGCTTTTGAGGAATCGATCCGCTGATGAAGCGAATTCTCGTCGTCGACGACGAACAACTCCTCCTTGACCTTGTATCACATCTTCTTTCCAAGATCGGTTATCACGTCGATCAGGCGATCGATTGCCGGGAAGCCGCAGGGAAATTAAAGGAAAAAGGATATGATGCCATCTTCCTTGATATGAAGATGCCATTTATGGATGGGAAGGGATTCTATGAGAAGGTTCAGACCCACTTTCCCGAGATGGCCAAGCGAATCATTTTCTTAACGGGCGATATCGCGAACCAGTCGACGACGGAATTCATTCAGGAGACCGGCAATCTCCATCTTCACAAACCGTTCACGATAAAGGAATTCAAAGCGGTCCTCGACCAGCTTTTTCAGTCGGTTTAACTGCTAAACCGCTTTTAGAACGATCTGTCGATACCAGAGAAGCGCCAAAAGCGTCTTGCTGTCGATGATCTTTCCTGAAAGCCCCTGCTGATAGACCTCTTCGAACGGAAGGAGCACCACCTCGATGAACTCCCCGGGATCGGTGTGCGCATGGGGGTTAGGACGGAGATCGCGGCCGAGAAAGACTTCGATCTTGCCGGTTGAAAACCCGACCGAATGGTAATAACCGAAGAGGAAATCAAGCCGCTCCGGCCGCATCCCCACCTCTTCTTCACACTCCCGCCGCGCCGTTTCGGCCGAACTCTCCCCCGTTTCTAAGATCCCGGCGGGAATCTCCAATGTGACCTGGCCGATCGCCGGCCGATATTGCCGGACCAGATAGACATTCCCTTCCGAGTCGATCGGAAGAATACCGACCGCGTCCGGCGGGGAGACAATCTCCCGAAGCGCCTCCGTTCCATCGGGAAGCCGGACAATCTGTTCCTCGGTCCGGATATACTTTCCCTGATAAACCACCGTTTTCCGAATTAACTTTTCTTCCAGATCCAAGAACACCCCACCGGATTAATTCGGTCTTACTCTTTCGCCCCTCTTGCCGCCGGCGCATAGAGTTTATCGGCGTACTCTTTGACCATCCGCCTGGCGCAGAAAAAAGGGGCCACGGTGCGAATCGCCTCTTTGACCGTTTGAATCCAACCGCGCGGGACACCGTCCGCGTCCCTCCGGTAGTAGAGGGGAATCACCTCGTTCTCCAGGATCGCGTAGAGGCCCTCCGCATCGGAGGTATCCTGCATCTCGGGAGAAAGATTCTGAAGGGAGGGACCCGGCTTCACTCCAAAGGTCCATCCATTCGAGCCGTTGTATCCCTCCGGCCACCACCCGTCGAAGATACTCAGCTGGGGGACACCGTTGAGGGAAGCCTTCATCCCGCTCGTGCCGCTCGCCTCCAGCGGCGCCCGGGGAGTATTCATCCAGATATCGACCCCCTGTATAAAAAAGTGGGCGACGTGCATGTCGTAGTTCTCAACGAAGGCGATATGCCCGGCCAGCCCCGAATCTTTGGCGAGATTGTAGATCTGCTGGATGTAGCGCTTGCCGACCTCATCGGCCGGATGGGCCTTGCCGGCGAAGACGATTTGAACCGGCCGCCATCGGTTTCCCAAGATTTTCTTGAGCCGCTCCAGATTCTGAAAGATCATCGTCGCCCGTTTGTAGGCGGTGAATCGTCTGGCAAAGCCGATGGTCAACGCCTCCGGATCGAGGAGGGTGCCGGCCGCCAGAAGTTGAATCGGATCGGCCCGATCTTCCGTCCAAGAGGTGCGCGCCCGCTCCCGGATAAACCCGAGCAACTTTCGTTTCAGCTGCTGACGGGTCTCCCAGAGAAGATCGTCCGGGACATCCATCACCCGTTGCCAGAGGGTCGGCTCGTCATGATGATGGACCCAATCGGGAGAGAGATATTTTTTATAGAGCTCGTTCATTTCCGGCGCGACCCAGGTCGGCGTATGGATTCCATTGGTGATCGAAATAATCGGGACCTTCTCGACGTCGGTATTCGGCCAAAGATGCTGCCACATCTTTCGCGAGACCTCTCCATGGAGCTGGCTGACGGCGTTGCGCCCCTGGGTGAGATGGAAGGCAAGGACGGTCATGTTGAATGCCTCGCCCCACGGTTCCGGATGGCGGCCCAGTTCCCAAAAACGGGCCTGATCGAGTCCCAACATCGGCCAATAATTTGAAAAATATTTTTCGATCAGCGCGGCGGGAAAAGCATCATGCCCGGCCGGAACCGGCGTATGGGTGGTAAAGATGCTGCTCTTTCGAACCGACTCGGCCGCCTCGTCAAAGCGCTTCCCGGCCGCCACCCCTTCCCGGATTCGCTCCAGCATCTGGAACGAGGTATGTCCCTCGTTGCAGTGCCAGACGGTGGGACGGATGCCGAGGGCGCGCAGGAGGCGAACCCCCCCGATTCCGAGGACGATTTCTTGGCGGATCCGCAGCTCTTGATCCCCACCGTAGAGACGGGCGGAAAGCTCCCGATCCCAAGGAGCATTCTCCGACACATCGGTATCCATCAAATAGAGCCGGACCCGGCCGACCCGAACCTCCCAGACTTTGATATAGATGCTCCTCGGTCCGACAGGAACCTCCACGAGCGCCTGACCGGAGGGGAACTGGGCCGGCCGAATCGCCACGGTGTTGAGATCGAGCGGTCGGTAGATCGGCTCCTGCCATCCGTCCGCCTGGATCTTCTGATGGAAATAACCTTGGGGATAAAGAAAGCCGACGCCGATGAGAGGGATCCCGAGATCCCCCGCTTCCTTACAATGGTCCCCGGCCAAGAGGCCCAACCCGCCGGAGTAGATCGGCAGCGAGTTATGCAGTCCAAACTCCGCCGAGAAATAGGCGATCGACGCGGAAGAGAGATCCGGGAATCTCTCGCCAAACCAGGTCGGGCGCGGCCCGAGATCGGTGTCGAGCGCCTTGAGCACCGCATCATAACGACGGAGGAAGGTCGGGTCTTCGGCCACTTCCTTGAATCGCTCCTGCGCCAGTCCTTGTAATACCTTCACCGGATTGTGATTGGTCTGCTTCCAGAGGGGGCGATCGAGGGCCTCAAAGAGGGAGCGCGCCTCCGGGTGCCAGCTCCACCAAAGATTGTAAGCAAGCTCTTCCAACCGATTGATCCGTTGAGGAATTTGTAGCTGCTGCGTCATCAAATTAAATCCTTTCTTCACATGTATGCAAGAGACCTATCCAAGATTGAGGTGTCGTTTTCAAAAAGCATCTGCCTCAGGACACCTTTGTCCGGCCCAAAAATAAGATTGTATGTATTTGTGCCAGCTTAACAAAATCGGCTCTAAAGATCAACGAAAGACATAAAATAACCATCAGACACGATGTCTGTGTCAGAAGATAAAAACCACTATTTTTTTAAGGCTCTTCGGCTTCATGCTGAATCTGTCATCCCCACGATTTTGGTATTTGGTTTTTCCTAACAAATCGGTTATCATGTCGCCATGCCCGAACGTCCCGCCGAGGTTCGTCCCATCTTCGTCGTCTCCGACGCCACGGGAGAGACTGCGGAAAAAATTTGCCAAGCGGCCCTCTCCCAGTTCTCTCAAGATAAGACCATCCTGGCCCGCCGGCACTACATCCGCTCGGAAGCCCAAATTCAAGAGGTGCTCCAGGAAGCAAAGTCGCGCCAGGGGCTGATTATTTTCACCTTTGTCTCCGAGTCGCTTCGGCTCAAGATGCGCGAAGAGGCGCTCCAATCGGGGCTGCTCGCGGTCGATCTCCTCGGGCCGCTGCTGACGGCGATGAGCCACTTTCTCAACAGCCGGCCCCGCTCCGAGCCGGGACGGCTTCACCGGATCGACACCGATTATTTCAGCCGCGTCGAAGCGGTGCAGTTTACGGTGAAGCATGACGACGGCCAGAGTATTCAGGGGGTCGTTCAGGCCGATATCGTTCTGGTCGGCCCCTCCCGAACGGCGAAGACCCCCCTCTCCATCTATCTGGCGCAGTTCGGCTACAAGGTAGCGAATATCCCAATCATCTTGAATATTCCCTTACCGAAAGAGCTGCAGCGGGTCGATCCGGCGAAGGTCGTCGCCCTGATCATCGACCCTCAGCGCCTCATGGAAATCCGCGAGGCGCGCCTGCTGAAGCTGAACCGGCGGGTCGCCGGTTATGCCGACATGGAGCCGATCATCCAGGAGCTCAACTACTGCCGCGAGCTCTACCGCCAGAATCCGCGATGGGGAATCATCGATGTGACGGGGCGCGCCGTAGAAGAGGTCGCAACCGACATCCTGGGGTGGATCCGTCGCGCCGACCCCCTCCGATAGAAGCTTCCTTAAGGCCGCCTTTCCCGCATGTTTGATCCCTGTGCTAAAATGAGTAGCGAGAGGATCGTTCCGATGGATTCCGCCTGGATCAAAGAAGCGACTGAAGCCGATTTCGAAGAGAAGGTGATCGCCGTATCGAAGACAACGCCGGTGCTGGTCGATTTCTGGGCGGAGTGGTGCGGCCCCTGCCGGATGCTCGCCCCGATTCTGGAGCGGGTGGTGGACGCCTTTCAGGGAAAGGTCCAACTGGTCAAGGTGAACACCGACGAAAATCCGAGCCTCGCGGGGCGGTATCGCATTCAGGGAATCCCTGCCGTGAAAGCCTTCGTCGACGGTCACATGATCGACGAATTCGTCGGTGTTCTTCCAGAGAGGCAGATTCGGGAGTTCGTCGATAACCTCGTCCCCTCCGAGGCCGACCTCATCGCGCAGAAAGCGCGCCCACTGGAAGAAAAACAGCCGCTCGAAGCGCTCGGTCTCTACGAAGAAGCGCTCAAGCACGAGCCGCAACATGCCGCGTCCCTGCTCGGAAAGCTCCGGCTCCTCCTGGCGCTCGGACGGGTTGAGGAGGCCCGCCTCTTCTTCAATCATCTTCCCGCCGCGCTTCAATTTCATGAGGAGACCCGCCGCCTTCAGATTCGGCTCGATCTCGCCCTCTCACAAAAGAGCGGCCCGTCGCTGGCCGAGTTGCAAGACCGTGCGGCGCGCGAGCCGGAGAATCTGCAACATTCGTTTGATCTGGCCCATCGGCTTGCCGCCGACGGGAAATATGAGGAGGCGCTGGAAGCCTACCTTACAATCGTCCGGAAAGATCGCCGCTTCAAAGACGATGCCGCCCGCAAAGCGATGCTCCAGCTCTTCGAGGTGATCGGTCTGCGTTCTCCCCTGGCGGAAAAATATCGGGAGAAGCTGGCGCAGATTCTTTTCTAACCCTCCCCTTCCCGCCGATTCACCATCCAGACGCTGACCAAAATCAATCCCATCCCCGCCAATTGTTTGATCGAGATCGTTTCCGAAAGGAGAACCACGCCCAATACCAATGCCGTCACCGGGATCAGGTTGCTGAAGATCGACGCCCGCGTCGGGCCGACCGCCTGAAGACCGATGTTCCAGGCAAAGAAGGCAATGACGGAAGCAAAGAGGATGAGATAGCTCAGCGCCCCCCAGGCCGACGGCGGGATTGATTGCAGCGGCGCCGTCTCCCAGATCGCCAGGGGAACGATCAGCGCCGTGCCGATGGAAAAGGTCGCCATCGTGAGGGCAAGCGAGGAGTGGTCTTTTAAAATGGATCGCGCAAAGAGGGTGTACAAAACCCAGGAGAAAACGCCGAGACAGACGAGAAGATCCCCTTTCCAGGAAGCGACGACCGCCCCTTGAGGAACCCGCGCCACAACCAGGACCACCCCGATGAAGGAGAGGAGGCAGCCGACCGTCCGCCGCCGGGTCAGCGGTTCTCGAAAGAAGAGCGAAGAGAGGAGGACGGTCAAGACCGGCGTCGATCCCATGATGATTCCCGCCTCCGAAGCGGTGATCGTCCGAAGGCCATAGTAGTTCGCGAGTTGATTTCCGATCATCGACAGGAAGGCAAGCAAGAAGAGGAGCGGAAGCTCCCCGCGTTTGAACGGCCGACGCCGGTCGTTCGACCCCCACCAGAACGGCAGAAGGCAAAGGGTCGCCCCGGCTCCGCGCAGGAGGGCGAGACGAAGCGGCGGGAAGTGGGTCACCCCCCATTTTTGAGCGATCACCGAGCCGCCCCAGAGAAAGGCGGCGAGCATCAGCAGGAGCGAAGCGGTGCGCTGCGAGACCGGTTTCATCTCGTCGAAATCCGCCCCTCATCCATATCGATCATGTCGAGAACGCTGATCGAGGCGAGATCGACCTTGCCCGCCAGCTCCGGATAAATCTTCTTACGATATTCCACCATCTCCGGCGTGGGGCGGTAGGTCGCAATCTCGTCGGCCCAGGCCTCCTTTTCCGAAGCAGTATGCGGGATCGCATGTCGCTCCACCCAGGCGAGAACCGCGTCGTCACCCTTCGCTGCCAGAATGGCCTCTCTGAGTTTCTCCGCATCAAGCCCGGTGAACGAGAGAAATCGGCTGTCGAGGGTTGATCCCGTCGGCTTGAGAAGATTGCCGACATACTCCGGCGGAAGAGTCCCCTGCGCATGCAGCCGGACCTTGTCGATCAGCCGGGGGAGGAGGAGATAGCCGCCGAGCCGCGCGCGGGGGATCGGAGCGCGGACGTCATTGTTTCGTCTCCTTTCGAACAAAGATCATCGAGCTGTATCCTTCCTCTTCCGTCGTCACAAAGCCGAGCTTTTCATAGAAGGGGCGCTTGTCCCGGGTGAGCAGGTAAAAGACCGGAACCTTCTTTAAAGAAGGATGGGTCAGAATTTTATAGATCAGCGCGCGCCCGACCCCTTGTTTCTGCACATCGGGGTGGACGATGACGTCATAGACCGCCGCGCGAAAAATGAAATCGGTCAACACCCTCCCAAAGGCGACCAGGCGCGGCCCCTCCCAGAGGGAAAAGACCAGACTCGACTGTGAGAGAACCTGTTGCGTCTCCTCCAGCGTCCGATCTTTGGACCAATCGGCGTAACGGTAGAGGGCCAAGACCTCCTTCGGGTCGATCTCCCGGCTGTCGCTGAATCGGAGCGGCGTTTTCATTTCGGAGTGATCTCTTTCCATCGGCAAGATTAAGATGCCTTGCGCGCAACGACGATCCGGATCGCCATCGGCAGGGCGATTTCTTCTCCCCTTCGATACGGCTCCACCGCTTCTTTGATCTGTCGCTCCGCCTCTCCCCGATCTTTCGATGAGAGCTTGGCGAAAAGCGGCTGGAGCGGGGCGGCCATATCGATGAGGTTGGTCCAATAGGTCTCCGGCGAATCGTAAAACGATTCTGCTTGAATCTCTTCGTCCGTCAATTTACGAAGTCCCGCCTTCTCGGCCATCCCCGAGAGATCCCCCGGTTTCGCCAACCGGAAAATCCCCGGCTGATCGGGCGGAGGTTGCGGGATCTCGATAAACCGCTTGAGAACATCAACCGGAATTTTGACGAAGGGATTTTGGTCCGGCCCCGACCAGACCGCCGCCGCAAAATAACCTCCCGGCTTCATCACCCGCGCGATTTCGCCGACCGCCTTCGGAACGTCGGGAAGAAACATCAGGCAAAATCGACTGATGACCGCGTCGAAGGAGTGATCTTCTTCCGGTAGCTGCGTGATATCCGCAACGCGGAAGTCGAGCTGAAAGAGTCCCAAGCCGTATGCCTTGCGCTTGGCCCGGTCAAGCATCTCCTCGGAAAGATCGAGGCCGAGCACCTCTCCTTCGTTCCCGACCGCATCGGCGGCGACAATCGCCGGATAGCCGGTCCCGGAGCCGAGATCCAACACCCGCTGTCCCGGGCGAATCCGGGCATCGCCGACAAGCCGGTAATTGAGAAAAGAGAGGTTTCGGTGAAGCAGCCCATCCCACTTTTCCCACGCCGGGGCAACCCGGCTCCAATCTTGCCGTTGCTGCTCAATGATCTCTTCAGGACTCATCTGCGCCATCGAAATTCCTTCCTTTGAAAATTCATTCTCTGTAGAGACCTCCCGGCGGGACGTCTCTACACGAAAAATAAATCGTTGGGGCAATCTACCACAGCAACGGCGTTCAAATCAATGAACAGAGCGACCGATCCGGGTTTGCCATTGAATTGATCGGTCGTTTCCATTATCCTAACTTCCGGAGGCTCAATATGCAATTGAAAGACAAGGTCGTCCTGATCACCGGGGGAGGCCGCGGCATCGGGCGGGCGGCGGCGGAGCGATTCGCCGCCGAAGGGTGCAAGATCGCGATCTGCGCTCGAAGCGAGGGGGAGCTCTTCGGAACGGCGAAGGTAATCGAAGAGGCCGGCGGCTTGGTCCGGCCCTTCCGGCTAGATATTTCGGTTCGCAGAGATGTCCAGCGGATGGTGGCCCAGACCGTTTCCGATTGGGGGGCGATCGATGTCCTGATCAACAACGCCTCGGTCCTCGGCCCCTCCGAGCCGATCGCCACCTATCCCCCGAGGCCTGGGAAGAGGTGATTCGGGTCAACGTCAATGGCACCTTTTATGTCACGCAGGCGGTCGTCCGGACGATGGTTCCGCGCCGGGCCGGAACGATCCTCTCGGTCACCTCCAGCGTCGGAAGAATCGGGCGGGCCACCTGGGGGGCTTATTCCGTTTCGAAGTTCGCGCTCGAAGGGATGATGCAGACGCTGGCCGAAGAGGTCGCCCCATTCAATCTCCGCGTGGTGACGCTGAATCCCGGCGGCACACGGACGAAGATGCGCGCCGCCGCCTACCCGAAAGAAGATCCGAGCCGGCTCCAAGATCCGGCCCGGGTCGCAAAAGCGCTCCTCTTCCTTGCCATGACGGCCGACGCCGACCCGAATCTCCACGGGAAGTCGCTCGACATGGCCGATCTCCCCGACGAGGCAAAATGACCCCGTCCCCGGCGCCCCCCCGGATCGATCTTCCGCTGGCGCAGGAGATCTGCCGCCGGCACCGGATCGGCCGGCCGGTCTGGGTCTCGGAGCCAATGGGGGGCGCGGTCAATGAGAGTTCTCTTTTTGATGGACAACGGCCGGCGATGGGTCTGCCGGATCAATGTCCATGACCGGGATCTCGACAAGATCGGCCGGGAGGCGAAAAACTACCGCTGGCTCCACCAGGTCGCCCCCGACCTCCCGCTCGCCCTCGATTATCTCCCCGACTGTTCCAAAAAATTGCTGCCGTTCGACTACGCGCTGATCCCTTTTCTGGAAGGGCGCGGCGTCGGCGAGGCGATCGAGTCGCTTCCGAAAACGAAACGGAATGCTCTCTTGGAAGAGATCGGCCGGCTGCTGCGGCGATTCCATCGAATTCGGGTCCCCTTCTTCGGCAATCGGCTCGATGACCCGCGCGTCTTTCCGAAAGAGGCCTCCTGGCCTGACTACTTGCGGGAGCGATTCGCCCAAGCGCTCTCACGCTGCGAGAAAGATCTCGGCGGCCCTCCGACTTGGAAAGAGGGGCTGACACTCCGTTTTGTCGAAGGGCTGCAAGCGGTCCCTGAGCAGATCGAACCGGTCTTCCTCCACGGCGACTTCCATTATGATAATCTTCTCTTTATGGAGAGCGACTCCGGCGCGCCGCGGATCTCTGGGTCTTCGACCTCGAATGGGCCTGGTGGGGAGACGCGGAGGCCGATCTGCTTCATCTGGAAGAAGCGTTTTTCTTCTACCCGCAAGATCGCGCCCCCTTTCTGTCGGGTTACGAGAAAGCCGACTGGCCGGCCGAGTCGTTGAAGGTCTATCGGACCCTGCATTCGCTCCAGGTGCTCGCCGTCGGTTATGAAATGGCGCCGGAGCCGAATTGGGATCTCATCGCCCGACATGACGAGAGACTTCGCCTGTTGGCCGAAGGGAAAAATCCGATGGAGTCTTTATAGTACAAAATTTCAGAATCCTCTCAATCTGTCATTCCCGAAATGTTTAATCGGGAATCCAGCGCATTAAACTGATTACTTCTGGATTCCCGCTTTGACGATCTTTCACAGAACAGATCGTCCATCTGAGTGGAAGGCGTCTTCTGCACTCACGTGCCTCCCGGCGCGTGTGCAGATTCGCGGGAATGACAAACCTAATATAAAAGGAGAAACACCAAATGAAAGCCGTCCGTTTCCACCGGTTCGGAGATCTCGACACCCTGGTTTATGAAGAGGTCCCCACACCGAAGGCGGGACCGGGAGAGGTGGTCCTCCAGGTCAAGGCCTGCGCCTTGAATTATCTCGATCTCTGGATCCGCCAGGGGGTTCCGGCGTATAAGATCCAGCTTCCGCATATCCCCGGCTCTGATGTCGCCGGGATTGTGGCGGAGGTCGGACCCGGGGTGGAGGGAATTTCCGTCGGGCGGCGGGTGGTCATCGCGCCGGGCCTCTCCTGCTTTCGCTGCGCTTACTGCCTCTCGGGACGGGACAATCTTTGCGATCAATACCGGATCTTCGGGGCGGGAACCGACGGCGGCTACGCCGAGTTTACGAAAGCGCCGGCGGCAAATCTCATCCCCATTCCTGATGGGATTTCTTTTGAAGAGGCCGCCGCCTTTCCGATCACCTTTGTCACCGCCTGGCACATGTTGATCACCCGCGCCGCCCTAAAGCCGGGACAGGATCTCTTGGTTCTCGCGGGGGGAAGCGGGGTCGGGAGCGCCGCCGTTCAGATCGGCAAGCTTGCCGGGGCGCGGGTGATTGCGACGGCCAGCACCCAGAAGAAGCTCGACCAGGCCCGTCAATTGGGGGCCGATCTATTGATCAACTATGCGGAGCGCGACTTCTCGCGGGAGGTGTTCAAGATGACAAAGGGGCGGGGTGTCGATGTTGTCTTCGAGCATGTCGGTCCCGCCACCTTCGGGAAAAGCATCGTCTCGCTTGCAAAGAACGGGACCCTCGTCACTTGCGGCGCGACGACCGGGCCGACCACCGAGCTCGATCTCCGCCACATCTTCTGGAAAGACCTCTCGATTCTGGGGGCGCGAACCGGAACCCGTGCCGAGATGGAGACGGTCGCCCGCCTCGTCGGCGAGCGAAAGCTGAAACCGATTGTCGATTCGGTTTATCCCCTCTCCAAGGCAAGAGAAGCGCAGGAGAAGATGCAGTCGCGGGATCTTTTCGGGAAGGTGGTCCTCACACCCTGAAAAACGAGGGCCAGGAATCGGTAGGGGCGAACCTTGTGTTCGCCCTTTTATTATCTTGCGAAATTCAGCAGCGGATTGTAGAGGGAGAAGAGGCCGTTGGGGTTGGGATACCAGACCCAGGCCGACATCATCCAGAGCTCAGGATGCCAGAAAACAAGCGCCGACTGGGTCAGGGGATGCTCCTGAGGACATTGCTCCTCCTTCTCCAGATTCAGGTTGGTCCCGTCCTGGTAGTGGCACATCATCGGGTGCTTCATGAATTCGGCCTCTTTGAAAGGGAGAACCTTCCCCGGGCTTTTATTGATTGGGGCGATAAAGACCACGCCGGTTAATTCATAACGCCCATCCCGTTCATCATAGATGAGAATCGGGGGACGCTTCAGATCAAATCCGGAAAAGAGCTTCGGATTCGCAAACTGATAACCGATGTTCGGGATATACCCGGTAAATCGGAAATAGCCGTCGGCCTGCGCCTTCTCGATATCGCGGTACTTCTCCGTCGCCATGCGGATGTCATACACTTGCCGGGCCGCCTCGGGACTGACCCCCGGCACGGAAGAACGCCCCCGAAACGAGGAGCACCCCCAAGAAGGAAGGCGATCAGTAGGAGAAGGCCCCCTCCGCGAATCCCGATGGGGAGGAACCGAAGGCGATCAGATCGAAACCGTTTCTTCATGCACAATCCTTCGCTACCGGCTTTTAAGAAAGATCGATCAGAATTTGATCTTCTTCCCTCTTGACCGGAAAGGTCCTCAATTTCAGCTTTGGACTGAGGGGTGAAGTGCCATCCTTGATATTAAAACGCCAGTGATGCCAGGGACAGATCACCTGCTCCCCGTCAATCCTCCCCTCCGCGAGCGGCCCCCCCTGATGGATGCAGAGGTTCGAGGTGGCGTAAAACTCATCGCCCAATCGAAAAAGGGCGATCTCGAGATTGTTGATCTCTAACAGTATAGCCGATCCCGGCGGAATTTCACTGGCTTTGGCAACCGGTACGTAGGACATCTTCTCTCCATAAATAAAAGTGACGTGAGGCGTTCCTTATATAACAAAAAAAGGAAAGAGCGTCAAATGATCCTGCCACGTAGGGGCGACGCATGCGTCGCCCCTACAGGACACCCTCCATCCGTCTTTTTTTGACAAGGCCTGGGGCCTCCGATATAATGTCGCCGATGAGTATTCTGACAATTGCTCTAATCGTCATCGCTCTATTTTCGATCGCTTACCGATTGTACGGCCGCTTCCTCAGACAGGAATTTAAGCTCGACAACCGCCAGCCGACCCCCGCCTGCGTCGTGAACGACGGGGTCGATTATGTCCCAACCCGGCTCCCGATCCTCCTGGCCCAACATTTCTCTTCGATCGCCGCCGCCGGTCCGATCGTCGGCCCCATCCTGGCCGGACTCTGGTTCGGCTGGCTCCCGGCGCTTCTCTGGATTATCTTCGGCAATATCTTCATCGGGGCGATGCACGACTTCGCCAACCTCACCGCCTCCCTGCGCCACAAAGCTCGCTCCATCGCAGAGGTCGTCAAAGAAAATATGAGCCAGCGGGCCTATCTTCTCTTCCTCCTCTTCATCTGGCTCTCTTTGGTTTATGTCATCGTCGCCTTCACCGATCTGACCGCCTCGACATTTATCTCCGCCGAGTATGGGGCCGGCGTCGCCAGCTCGTCTTTTTTATATCTTCTCCTTTCGATCTTCTTGGGGCTGGCCCTCACCCGGTGGCAGTGGCCGTTGGGCAGGGCGACCGCGGTGGCCCTGCCGCTGCTCCTCCTGATCATCTGGGGAGGCCAGGCCATTCCCCTCTCTCTTCCGGCGTCGATTTTTTCAAACCCCGCCAAGGGGTGGGATGTCATTATCCTCGTCTACTGCTTCTTCGCTTCGATCCTTCCCCTCTGGGTCCTTCTCCAGCCGCGAGGGTATCTCGGCGGCTACTTCCTCTATGCCGCCTTGGCGGTCGGCATGATCGGACTTTTCTTCGGGGGCTACACCGCGGAATATCCGGCTTTCATCGGCTTCCATAATGCCAAGGGGGCGCCGCTCTTCCCGATCCTTTTCATTACGGTGGCGTGCGGCGCCTGCTCCGGCTTTCATGGTTTGGTCTGCAGCGGGACGACATCAAAACAGCTGGCGAAAGAAGAGGATGCCGGACCGGTGGGGTATGGCGGGATGCTGCTGGAGGGACTGGTCGCCGTGATCGCACTGGCGACCGTGATGATGTTTCCGGCGGGCGACGCGGCATTAAAGAAGGGACCGACGGAGATTTACGCAGAGGGCCTGGCCCGCTTCGCCACGATTCTCGGGATTCCGATGGAGGTCGCGATGAGCTTCGGCCTGCTCGCCTTCGCGACCTTCGTGTATGACACGTTGGATGTGGCGACGCGGCTGGGACGGTATATCCTTCAGGAATTGACCGGATGGGAAGGTTCGGCCGGCCGGATCGCCGCGACACTGGCGACCCTCGCCCTTCCCCTTTTCTTTTTGATGACGACGCAGGAAGCGGCCTATTTAAAGTTCTGGCCGATCTTCGGGGCGAGCAACCAGCTCTTGGCCGCCCTCAGCCTCTTGGGGATTTCGGTCTGGCTGATCAAGAGCGGGAAAAATCCCCTTTATGCCGTTCTCCCGATGCTTTTTGTTCTCACAATGACCCTTTGGTCTCTCGGGTTATTCGTCGCCCCTTGGCTCCAGGGGTGGACGGCGGGACAATTTCAGCTCGACGCCATTCCGATCGTGGCGCTGATCTTGATTGCGATCACCCTCCTTCTCCTTATCGAAGCCTATCAAACGGTCGTCCGGCACAAATCGGCGGGGAAGCCGGTCCCCTCTTCGGCGCGGTAGCGGCCGGCCGATCCTCTCCCATCCCCGCCCACTTACGAATGCGTGAGCACCTTCAAGTGAAACAGACGTTTCGGCGGCGGGGGGATTCCTTGCTCTTTCCGAAAGGTCTCGATCGTTCCCCAGAGGCGACGGATTTGCGTCGTGAGATACCGGTTCGATGAGATCCGTTGCATCTCGGTGGTAGTCGGATGATGCCCCATTTCCAGAACCACTTTATGATATCGTTCAATACAAACAGCCTTCTTTTCTTTGAACCAAATCTCCTCCAGCTCGGGTTCGGTAATCCCATGCACCTTCAGAAGCCGATGAAGGCGGCAGAGCGACATCTGGTTCACCTGCGCGACCCCCTTGAGGGTCAGAACCCGGCGGTAATCTTCGAGGATCTTCTCACGCGGGAGTCCCACCTCCCACGAAGGCTTATACTCGAAGAGCCCGCACTCCGATCCTTTGACCAAGAGCTGCCGCACCCGCTCGCGGCTGAGGCCGATCTCGTCCGCCACCCGCTGAAGCGTCCCATGTTCCTGGTAGAGATGGTAGACCTCCAGGAGCCGTTCGACCTTCGATCGCCTTGGACTCCCCGGCGACGCGCTCTCTCTCCCATCGAGGACCCGGCCGATTTTCCTCTGAATGAATCGTGAAATCGGGGCGCCTGCCAGGATTTTTCGGAGGGTGGAGGGGGTGACCCCCAGTCTCGATGAGGCATTGAGAAGGTCGATATGATTGGTGATCATCTTTTTCAATTGAAAGAAAAGCCGAACATTTGAATGGACCGGGACCGTTGCCAAGGTAGACGACATCTTCTTCCCTCCTCATTTAGACCGGATCTGTGGATAAAGAAAGCTTGGTCATCCAGACTTCATATTCGAAATCGACATAGAGCCATTCCGGATTCTTCTTTACATCCCGCAACTCCGTCAGCATCTTTCTGAACTCGGGAGCATCCGATTCATGAAACTCGAAATAGGTGAGAAAATCATAGGGCGCCGACGGATCGACATACCGGGTATGATAGAGCCTTCGAAAAATTCGGTCTGCATACCGCCGCCCGATCCCATGATGTCCCTCATGCCGATCGGTCTTCTTGAAAAGGATCTGGCGCTCATCCTGGCTCATCGCCCACCAAGCGTCCGACTTGCCGATTGGAATCAAGACAGCCAGGGTCTCTGCGGAGGCAGCCAACTCGGGTCGGGAGATCGTTTTGAGCTCCGTCTGCTCGTTTCGGCTGGTATAGTGCAGGTGTTGAACGACGCCGCGGAGGGGAAAGCCCTCCGAAGGCTCTCGATAACCGCCGGAGAACTGAATCGGCGATTCACTCTCAATTCGGGCCATGCCGGTTCCGCGCCGCAGAACGGCCGGAGCATCCCCCCGAACCGAGTGCGCCTCGCGAATCAGATATCGATCGAGCCGGTTTGTTTCGCCGGGGGTGAAGCCGATCGGGACCTCCACGATCGGCATGAAGTGGACCCAGGATGTAGAAACGGCCGTCATCTGCATTGCTTCTCCTCGTTTCAGAGTCAATGATTAAAGCCGTCTCTGATTACATGAAAATCACAACGACGTTAATCCCTTGTTAAAACAGCTTCCGGAACGGTTATTCCGACCTCAAAAGAGGACATTGACCATGGCAAAGGCAAAGGTCGGATCTTCACCCTCCGCGATCCGGCCGAGCAGTTCCATCCCTTCATCCGCGAGGAACTTGGAAACGCCGACCAGGACGGAGGTGACCTTGTTCACCTGGGCGAAGAAGGTGAGATCGATCTCCGTTCCCAACGCGTCCTCGCCTGCAAAGTCCTCTTCCAAGGAGAATTGGTGAAGATCGATCGCGAGACCTCCTTTTTCCAAAGGGCTCAGGTGGAGCCGGACAAAGGCGTCCTTTAATCCGCGGCCCTGTGTGTCGGCCGGAATGGCGAGGAAGTAATCCATGTAGCCGTAGTAAATATGATTCGTTGCATAGAGAGTATCAAAGACCCCATAATCGTCGTCGGTCAGACTGTCGTCTCCGGAGAGGACTTCATAACCGGCCATCACCATCGGCTTGGAGGGGAAGATCGAATCGGTATCCGAGCCGGAGGGCATAGAGAAAGGCGTCGATCTCCTGTGTCTCGGTCCGGTCTCCCCACTGCTTGTAATATTCCGCCCGCCAGATCGGCCCGGTGAGGGGGGAGGCGAACGCCAGCGGCGGGAGGTTGGGTGTCTGCTCGATCTTGATCCCGGCGGTAAAGCGCTTCGAGTCGGGAAGCCCGGCCAGCTTCCGATCGTTGATAAGGGTCAATTCGGTCTGGCTCATCGGAATCAAGGCGGTGTTGAAGTGAGCCCCCAGCAGATCGGTGTCGAGGTCCCGATCTCCGGCCGGTAAGGGGCCGGTCTCCGTCTCGCCGGTCAACCGGAAGGTAAAGAGGGAGAGGGTTCCGGCGGTCGGGATCGCATAGCTTAAAAGGCCTCCGTCGAAGGAGCGGCCCCGCTGGCTCCAGTCGAAGTTCCCGATCAACCGGTGCCCGCCGATGATATATTCAAATCGGCCGAGTCGAAGGTTAAGCGGCATCCCCCCGATCTCCTTAAAGTCGAGATAACCCTGGTGGAGTGTCATGTTCCCGGTGGCGGTATTGGTCGTCGTGTTCACCGATGAGAGAGAAACATCGGTGCCGGCCCCCGTTTCCCCATTCCCGAAAACGCCGACCTTTTGCGGCTGGAGGAAGAAAGAGACCCCATCCGTCAAGGCAACATCAACATTGAGCCGGAAGCGGTAGTTGGTGAAGAAATCGAGCTCTTCCCTCGGTGGCGCGGGAAATGATTGGTACCGGATGCGTCCCTGGCCGCCGATCGTGATCTGTTTGGCGGCGGTTTTGATGGGAGGCAGTTCCATCACCTCTTCGGCATGAACCGGAATCGAGAACAGCAAATAAACAGCCAGAAAAAAAGAAGCCCACCTCCAAGTTGATTTCATATGTTCCATTCCCCCCTGTGTTTGTTGTTGTTGACCTTTTTGAAACAATTCCGGATGTTGCTTACATTCCACCTCTCGACAGACCACTCCGTTGAGTCGATCGACCCTTTTTTTGAATTTAATTGTGAGCGAAACGGATTACGACAGGGTCACCCCTACCTACCACATCTTGTAAGGAAGGAATTTCCCGTTCATCGTCAGCTTGACGCGATCCCCCTTCGGATCGGGCACCTTTTCGACATGCATGGTAAAGTCGATGGCGCTCATGATCCCGTCACCGAACTTTTCATGGATCAGCTCCTTCAGCGTCGGTCCGTAGACCTGAACGATTTCGTAAAGGCGGTAGATGAGCGGGTCGGTCGGCACCACCGTCTCCGAGCCCTTGTAAGGAAACGCCTGCAGCGCGGCGGAAACTTCGGGGCCGAGGTTCAGGAATTTGCAGAGCTTGTCCGCATACTCTTTCGGCATGCTGTTCTGACCCAAACAGGCCGACGTGGTCCAGACGGGTGACATCCCGAATTCCGCGGCGATTTGCTCCCATGTTAGTTTTTTGTCGCTTTTCGCCAAGACGATCGCTTCAGCGGCTTCGACTTTCGTCATTTTTATCTCCATTTTATGTGGGACCTGCGCTGGAGAAGCCGGTTGATCCCAGATAGTCACACCCGGTGCGCCTTGTCCTGCGCCCTAAGTTCTCTTGATGCTAAAGCTCTCGATATACTCTTCCGGTTTCCCAGGATCAAAGACCTTGTTCATGATCGTGTGGTTCTGGTAGGTGCTGCCCGGCGGAGGGTAACCGATCTCTTTCATCTTCTCGCCGCACTCCGAGGCGAGATAGACCTGCTCCGCCACCGCTTTGTAGTCGACGTCGCCCTTGACGTAGCCCCAGCGCTTCATCTGGGTCAGAATCCAGACCGCCATCGAATGCCAGGGGAAGGGATCGAAATCGATGCGGTCGGGGTCATTATGCTCCTTGCCCAGGCCGTCGTCGTAGTTCCCCGTCAGCACCTGCTCCAGAACCGTCAGCGGCTGGTTGAGATACGCCTTCGGCGCGATGGCCTCGGCGATCTCCTTGCGGTTCTCCTGCTTCGACGCAAAGTGGGTCGCATCGACGATCGCCTTCAACAGCGCGCCGAAGGTGTTCGGGTTCTGCGGTGACGAACTCCCTGCTCGCCGCGAAGGCGCAGCAGGGGTGCCCGTCCCAGATCTCCTTGGTCAGCAGGTGGATGAAGCCGACCCCGTCGAACACCGCGCGCTGGTTGAACGGGTCGGGCGCGAGGAAGCCGTCGATGTTGTCGGCGCGCAGGTTGGCGACCATCTCCGGCGGCGGCAGCACGCGGATCTGCACGTCCTTGTCCGGGTCGAGGCCATGCTCCGCGAGGTAGTAGCGCAGCAGGAAGTTGTGCATCGAGTAGTCGAACGGCACGGCGAACTTGAAGCCCTTCCACTGCTTCGGGTCGCGCTTGTCCTTGTGCTTGATGGGAAGCGTGATGGCCTGGCCGTTGATGTTCTCGACCGCCGGCATCACGAACGGGACGGCGGGGCGAGCCGGCCCCCAGCGTGATCGCCAGCGGCATCGGCGACAGCATGTGCGCGGCGTCGTATTCCTTGTTGCAATCGCCTTGTCGCGGATCACGGCCCAGCCGGCGGTCTTGATCACCTCGACGTTGAGGCCCTGCGTTTGGCATAGAAGCCCATCGGCTGCGCCATGATGATCGGCGTGGCGCAGGTGATCGGGATGAAGCCGATCTTCAGCGCGGTCTTCTCCAAGGGACCGCTCTTCTCCTTGGCGGCCGCCTTCACCGCTTCCAGCGGGAGGAAACTGCGCGATCATCGCGGCAATCGTCCCCTGGCCGAGCATGCCGATGAACCGCCGGCGGCTGAGCGGCGTGTGGCTGAGGACCGCCCGGACGACGGCCTCCTCGACGGCGCGGTCGAGCGCCTCCTCAGGTCCGGCCGGAGCCAAGTCGTGATCCTGAGGGTTCTGCGGATGGAAATGCTCCTCCTTTTTCATTACATCCCCCCTTTCTTTTGATTGTTTTTAGTATCGTTTATTTATCCGTCGTTGAAACGAGCGCAGCGCCTTCCCCCGATGCATCGATCTGATGAGAATCGCCTCCGTCCAATCGTCGCTTGGCGTCCCCTTCGCCGTAGAGAAACTCAAGGATCTCTCCCTTCCAATGCTGATAACCCGACTGACGGACCAGTTCCATCCGCGACCGGGGACGGCGGAAAGGAATCGGCACGATCCGGCCGATCGTGGCGGCGGGGCCCTTGGTCATCATCACGATGCGGTCGGACAGCAGCACCGCCTCGTCGACGTCGTGCGTCACCATCATCACCGTGGCGCCGGATTTTGGCCACGATCCGCAGCAGCTCGTCCTGCAGATTCCCGCGGGTCAGCGCGTCGAGCGCGCCGAAGGGCTCGTCCATCAGCAGCATCTTCGGCCGCATGGCCAGCGCCCGGGCGATGCCGACGCGCTGCTGCATGCCGCCGGAGATCTCGGCCGGACGCTTCTGCGCCGCCTGCGACAGGCCGACCAGGTCCAGCGCGCAATGGCCGCGACCCGGGCTTTCTGCTCTTTACGGCTCATTTGCCGAAAACCCGCTTCGACGGCGAGCGGAACGTTGTCCAGCGCAGGTCAGCCACGGCAGCAGCGAGTGGTTCTGGAACACCACGCCGCGGTCGGGGCCGGGCCCGTCAATCTCGTTCCCCTCCAGGACAATGACGCCCAGGTCGGCTCGGTGTAATCAGGCCGGCCACCATCGACAAGAGCGTCCACTTGCCGCAGCCCGAGTGGCCGATCAGCGTCACGAACTCGCCCTTGCGCGATCTTGAGGTCGATGTCCTGCAACGCGGGACGAACGCCCTTGGCCCCCTCGGGAAGGTCATGCCGATCCGTCGCTAATCTCCAGCTAATTCGTCTCGATTCGCTTAATTAAATCCTGATCGGTTGCTTCATCGCACTTCATAGTCAAACCGCCTGCCAAGCCAGCCCATCGCGTTATCCAAGAGCAGCCCGACGATGCCGATGACGAAGATCGCGATGATGATGTGTTCGACGTTCAGGTTGTTCCACTCGTCCCAGACCCAGAAGCCGATGCCGACGCCGCCGGTCAGCATCTCGGCGGCGACGATCACCAGCCAGGCGGTGCCGACCGAAAGCGCACGACCGGTCAAGGTATAAGGGAGGGTCGCCGGGCAGCAGGATCCGGGTGAACCGCTGCGCCATTCGCAGAGCTTGAGCACACGGGCGACGTACAGGTAGTCCTCGGCACGGGATCTTTTGCACGCCGACCGCGGTGTTGATGACCATCGGCCAGATCGAGCAGATGAAGATGGTCCAGATCGCCGCCGGGTTGGCCGCCTTGAACACCAGCAGGCCGATCGGCAGCCAGGCCAGCGGCGATACCGGTCTTAAGCAGGCTGATCAGCGGCGAGACCGTGCGGTGGAATGCAGCGCGAACCGCCCCGATCAGGAACCCCACCGGGATGCCGACCACCGCCGCCAGCCCGAAGCCCACCGCCACCCGCTCGAGGCGAGAACAGGTGTTCCAGCCGATGCCCTGTGTCGTTCGGGCCGTGTCGAAAGAAAGGGTTGGCGAACAGATCGACCAGCGCGTTACGAACGTGTCGACCGGACCGGGAAGCATCGGCGCGATCGTTTGGCGTCGACCGCGTCCCAGATGCCGAACAGCAAGTACGAAAACGACCAGCGGCAGGAGTAGTCGATCGCACAACGCGGGAGGAGAAAGCCGGCGTTTCCGTGGGACCGTTTCCGGTCCGCCCGCCGGTTTCTCCTCCGCCCGCACCTGGCAGCTTCCTGCGTGATTCGAAAACCCCTCGGAACATGTCACTTCCATCTCCACTGTTCGCCATCTTTTAAATCCTCTCGCGGATCTTAAAGCTGTCGGACGTATTTCTCCGGGTCGTTCCGGCTCAGACTCGATCCCGTCGAAGAGCTTGTCTGCTGCTTGCACTCGGGTCCTTCGGCACCGGGACTTCAACGCCGAGTTTCTTGGCCGCTTCCCGGTACAGGTCGATCTGGTTGACCTGCTCGACCACCGCCAGGTAGTCGATCGGCTTGTCGATCAAGCCCCAGCGGTGGTGCTGGGTCAGGAACCACAGGCCGTGCGATTTGCAGGGGAAAGTGACCGCGCCGTCGTTGAAGAACTTCATGTAATTGGGGTCGTCCACCACGTCTTGCCCACGCCGTTATCGTAGCGGCCCCTGGATGCGCCCCAAGAAGACTTCGGTGGACGCTGGTGTTGACGTAGTTCTTGTCGGCTGATGATCTCGGCCACTTTCGCCCGGTGTTCTGCATTCCGGCTCGATGTATTGGCTGGCCTCGAGAACCGCCATCAGCAGCGCCTGGACCGTGTTCGGGTTTTTCTCGGCAAACTCCTTCGTGCATCCCCAGCACCTTCTCGGGGTGGTCCTTCCAGAGGTCCTGGGTGGTGATGGCGGTGAAGCCGATGCCGTCGATGATCGCGCGGTGGTTCCCAGGGCTCGCCGACGCAGAAGCCGTCCATGTTGCCCACCCGCATGTTGGCCACCATCTGCGGCGGCGGCACGGTGATGAGCTTGGCGTCATTGACCGGGTTGATGCCCCCGCGGCCAGCCAGTAGTGCATCCACATCGCGTGGGTGCCGGTCGGGAAGGTCAGCGCGAAGGTGTAGGTCCGCTTTCCCTTATCGGCGTCGATCTGCTTCTTCAGATCCGCGACCGTGTTCACCCCTTTTTCTTTAAATCGGCGCTCAGCGTGATCGCCTGGCCGTTGTGATTGATCGCCATCGGGATGATCATTTCTTTTTTCTGTCCCTCGGCCCCGGTGATCCCGAGGGTGGAGGCATACGGCATCCCATAAAGGATGTGAGACGCCTGAAGCTCGCCGATCGTCAGCTTGTCCCGAACCCCCGCCCACGAAGCCTCCTTTGAGACGATCACTTCCAGGCCGTATTTTTTATAAAGTCCCAGCTCGTACGCCATGACGACCGAAGCGCAATCGGTCAAGGGAATGAATCCGACTTTCAACTTGGATGTCTCCGGCGTATCGCCCGTCCCTGCAAAGAGCCCTCCCGCCAAGGGCGGCAGTCCCGAAAGAAGCACCCCGAGCGCCGAAAGTCCGGCGGCGCCGAGAAAATGCCGTCGGGTGATCTCGTTCTTCTTATTTGATGATTCTGGCATCTCTTCCCCTTTCATCGGTCAGCATCAGCCCCAAAACCTTCTTGTGTCAACCCTAAAGCCCCCATCCATCCTCGCAGGACATCGTGCCGGGTCACCGTTCCGACCAAATGGTTCTCTCGATCGACCACCGGGATCCGAAAAAGGTGAAGCTGCATCATGTAATGGGCCACCTCTTCGAGGGGAGTCGCCTCATCGATCACAACGGGGCAGATCTTCATGACCTTGCCTGCCGTTGTTTCCTTGAGATCTTTCCCCTCCATCAGCGCTTTGATCAGATCGATCTCGCTTACCTTTCCGACCACTTGGTCTTTCGAATTGACGATCGGCATTCCGTGAAAGCCCGACTCCAAGAGAGCCAGGGCGATATCGAATGCCGACGTCTCCTCCCGGGCCGATAATGTATTGGTCTTTTTGATCTCTCCCACGGTTGCATAGTGCGGCTTCATCTTGATTCCTCCTCAAACAAAAAAAAACGCCCGCCTCCATGAGAGAAACTTCACTTCATCATGGAAGAGAGCGCCTTCGCTGCTTTCGGAATACAACGCTGTATCCAGCCCACTTAAAAAGCAAATCGAATGCCAACCTTGCGGGCTTGGCATCAGAATTACACAATGAACTGATTTCACATATTATTTCTCTCTCTTCTCATCAAGTCGGTCGATGGACAATCGGACCCTCGCCGCGACGGAATTGTCTGGTTTCAGACAAGGGGGACTGACGCGCCGAGGAGCTTGGATCGATTGTATTTATTAGCTTGACCGGTCAAATTTATTTCTGTATATTGCCAGCGGGCATTATATTTTTCTTTTCAGAGCCTTATTTATTCCACTAGAATCCAGCTTTGTGTTTAAACTGTAAGGGAGTGGATAGTGATGACTCGCATCCCTTCCGATTTAACTAAACATGAACTGGTTACCGTTCTAGAGTTGATTCATGCCTCGCTAAGTGTCAACGGCGAGGAAGAATTTAAATTCCTTCTCTCCCGCGTCGAAGCACTCATTCCCTCTACACATACGATCATTTGCCTTGGAAAAATCGACGCCGAAACCCGTTTTCAAAGCTTCATGAAAATGATCAACATTAGCTACCCCCTTGACTGGATCAGTCTATACACGAAAGAGGATTATGCGGAAGTAGATCCCATTCTTCAATCTCATTACGGTCGATTTAAGACCCAGATTTGGTCTGAAACCTATCGACAAGCCTCCTCCCCAGGCGAGTTAAAGTTTATTAGAGATGCGGACACATTCGGCCTATCGGAGGGGGTTACGCTCGGTGTCGCTTGCCATCGAAGCGGTGTCGGGAGCATCTTCTCCTTCGCGGGCCAATCGATGTCGGATCATACCCGTCACGCCACGATACTCGAATATCTCGTGCCCCACCTTCATGTCGCACTGATGCGAACCCTCTCCCCCTCCTCCACCCAAAATCCAGATCTCTCACATCGTGAGCGAGAGGTTCTGGATTGGATGAAGGAAGGGAAAACAAGCTGGGAAATCTCGCACATCCTGCATATCAGCGAACGGACAGTGAATTTTCATGTCCAAAATATTCTCTCAAAGCTTCAGGCTTCGACCCGTGGACACGCCATTGCCCTTGCGATACAACAGGGGCTGATTGGACCGTAGTCATCCAGTCGAGAAATTCAGGTTGGCGATTCCGGTTGTGGAATCGAAATGCCTCCCAATCTAGAATAGCGGCCATTGAGTTTGCGCCCGCCGGAGGGAGACATTTCACCGGACCAATCGGCGTCGAAATAAACCCTAGAAATTGAAGGATTCTCCAAAAACGCTTCTCGACTTCGAGATAGGAGTACCGGACGTTGTTGACGAGGGTCCACTGATAGAGACCTTTGAGAAGGATGTTCAGATAACGGGAAGAGAGTCCTTGTTCTTTTGCGGAGGGGGTTATCGCGAGCCTGGAAATTTCGGCGGTATCGATCTCTTTGCGGATCTGGTATCCGGGAGCAACCAAATCGGAAAAATCGGTCTCCAACATGAAGGGTTGGTTCGGAGGGAGAAGACGGATCATTCCCAGAAGCGTATTCTCTTCCGAGAACAGTCCCAGTAATGTTGCAAACGAATCGTACCGGTCAATCTCCAATCCGGTCGAATTGGCTGGAACCCAGCCGAGAGTCTCGCAAAAAATCTCATACCGCAGCCGGTAAGCCTGCAAATACTCTTCTTCCGATTCAATCGATCTGATCCAACATCCATCTTCATAAAACTGAATCGTCCGATAATCCATTTTTTCCTCCATTTGTGAAAGGGTGAAATGACGGGGATACAAGCCAAGGCTACCTGAAGACGACGAATCTGCCGACCTGTTAGAACTGACAGGTGACTTTTTAGCCGAGCCCGATAGAATGCACCTGAAATAAACTGAGAAGAAAATTCATTGAAATAGGAACTTTCTCATCGCGAAGGACTGGAAAGAACATCGAGTAGATTTATTGAAACCGGGATCTCTTTTCTTTTTGTCTCTTGACGAGGTGGAACCGTGATGGGTGTAAACCTGCCTTATTTATAGAAGTGGTAGAACCGACGAACAACATACCGAGAGGGAAACGATGATGTCGTCAGATAACATTAAGGATGGGCTTAAAAACCATCAGGAAAGTCTCGCAAAATTTGCGCAGGGTCAAGAAATAGAAAAAAACAAAATCACGGGAACACCTTATTTAATGTCTCCCCACAGCGGCAAAGAAAACGAAAAGACGGAAATCGTCGAAAAACCGAAGACGAAAATGAAGCGACAAATGTCTCACAAGAGGCCCCTTACGAAACGGGAGGCGGAGATCGTCCGCTTGATTTCGGGCGGATTGAGAAATAAGGACGTCGCAAAAACACTCGGAATCAGCGTCAAGACAGTTGAAACACATCGGGTAAACATTATGAACAAGCTTGCCCTTCAGAATCTTGCACAGTTGATACGTTATGCCGTTCAGAACGGGCTCATTCATATTGACGTAGAAAATAAGTAGTCCGGCAGATACCAGCCCAGCCCTTCCGGAGCCAGCCCTCTACCCTCTAGACGTTATGTTTTGCCGTAACGACCCATTGATTTTGATCGTTCAATTTCTGTTCCCTAAAATCCGTTATCGTTCGGCCTATTCCCAATCCGAGTGATCGACTTCCTTTCCCTATTCATTCCTATATGCCGGAAACTTCTTGACAAAAAGGGTGAAATCGTGTTTAATAACTTTTTTTGAAGGACCAGAAAAAGGGAGATTGGAAATGCACGCAGTGATGGAAACAGGTGGAAAACAGTATCGGGTGACCACCGGTGATGTTGTTCAAGTGGAAAAATGTATCGGTCAAGTCGGCGATAAGGTTGAGATTCGATCCCTTTTGCTCCTGCAGGATGATCAGGGAGTCACCGTTGATCCCGAACAGATCAAAACCGCCAAGGTGGTCGGTGAGATTCTCCAGCAAGGCCGGAATCGCAAGGTGGTCGTCTTCAAGAAAAAGAGACGGAAGAACTATCGAAGAACGCAGGGCCACCGGCAAGCATTCACCCGTCTGAAAATCGTCGAAATTGTTTCATAAATAAGCGAGCGGCCGGGTTACCGGCGCGAGCGCGGGGCGTGGGGGCATTGGAGGATGGAGTGGCGCTCCGTTCGCGCCTCTCCACCGCACAGGCCCCACATCTAATAGACTTAAGGAGTTAGAGAAATGGCACATAAAAAAGGGGTTGGCTCCTCCCGAAATGGCCGCGACAGCCACTCTCAACGGTTGGGAGTCAAGCGGTTCGGTGGCGAGCAGGTTTTGGCCGGTAATATCTTGGTCCGGCAGAGGGGTACCCGCATCCATCCCGGTTTGAATGTCGGAATCGGAAGCGATGATACCCTCTTCGCCAAGATCTCCGGCGTTGTTACGTTCGAGCGGGTTGGAAGAGATAAAAAGCGGGTCAGCATCTATCCCTCCTCGTAACGCTCCTCTCCACCCCTCCTCTCCCTCATTTTAGAAAGCGCCCTTTAGGGCGCTCACATTCTGATTGGAATCGCTGTGTTTATCGATCAGGTCAAAATCTACGTCAAGGCCGGCGACGGAGGGGACGGGTGCGTCAGCTTCCGGCGTGAAAAATATGTCCCAAGGGGCGGCCCGGACGGGGGAGACGGAGGAAAGGGGGGCGATATCTTTCTCGAAGCCTCTTCTGAACTCTCAACCCTTATTGATCTTCGCTACCAGCAACACTACATCGTCAAGCGGGCCGAAAACGGAAGCGGGCAAAACCGCAGCGGGAAAAACAGCCCCGACCTAATCATTCCCGTCCCCGTCGGAACGACCGTTCGCGATGCGCAAACCGATGAGCCGATTGCCGATCTGACCGAGGTGGGCCAGCGGGCGTTGATCGTCCGGGGAGGCCGCGGGGGACGGGGTAATTCCCATTTCAAATCCCCTACCCGACAAGCCCCCCGCATTGCGGAGCCGGGGCAAAAAGGAGAAGAGCGCTGGCTGCAGCTGGAGCTGAAGCTCCTGGCTGATGTCGGCCTGGTCGGCCTTCCTAACGCCGGGAAATCGACCCTCATTTCCGTTATCTCCGCAGCCCGTCCGAAGATCGCCGACTATCCGTTCACGACCTTGGAGCCGAACCTGGGGGTCGTGACCTGGGGCGGGACGCGCGACCAGGAGTATCACTTCACCGTCGCCGACATTCCGGGACTGATCGAAGGAGCCCATGAGGGGAAAGGGCTGGGGATTCAGTTCCTAAAACACATCGAGCGGACATTGCTTCTCCTCCATTTGGTAGACGTCTCGGAGATGGGAACGGAAGATCCGCTGCACGATTTTGAAGTGGTCCGGGCGGAATTGTCTTCGTATCACCAAACGTTGGGCGAGAAGCCGTTCATCGTAGCGGCCACCAAAATCGATGCCGCCGGCGAGGGGGAGAAAAAAGAGCGCCTGCGCCGCTACTGCAAACAGAAAAAAATCCCCTTCTTTGAAATCTCCGCCGCCACAGGAAAAGGGATCAAACCGCTCATTCGCACGCTCGGGAATCAGGTCGAGCTCCTCCGAAAAACGAGAGCCACCCCGCCGGTCGCCGCCGACGGCGAATCCATTCCTTAACTCGGAGACCGGAATGTCCTCGCCGCGACAGCGCCTCCATAAAAACAAACGGATTGTCATCAAAATCGGCAGCAGCATCATCGCTTCGCACGAGAAGGGCCTTCGCGAAGAGCGGATGGCTGAGATTGCCGAAGAGGTGTCTATCCTCCGGTCCGAAGGACACGAGATCTTCTTGGTCTCCTCCGGCGCCATCCTCTGCGGGATGGAGAAGCTGGGGCTGACACGCCGGCCGAAGACGATCCCCCTCAAACAGGGAGCCGCGGCCGTCGGACAGAGCCGGCTGATGTGGGCCTATGAAAAACATTTCGAGAAGTTTCAAATCAACGTCGCCCAGGTTCTCCTGACGCGAGAAGACATCGCCGATCGAAAACGCTTCATCAACGCCCGAAACACCCTGATGACCCTTCTGGAACACGGCATCTTGCCGATCATCAATGAAAACGACACCGTGACGGTCGATGAGATCAAGCTGGGCGATAACGATCACCTCGCCGCGCAAATTACTCATCTCGTCGATGCTTCTTTGTTGGTGATTCTCTCCGATGTCGACGGCCTCTTCACCGCCGATCCGAGAAAAAACCCGGAAGCCACTTTGATTCCGCTCATCGAGGAGATCACGCCGGAGATCGAGGGAATCGCCGGCGAGCCGGGGGCCATCAGCGGCACCGGCGGCATGGCGACCAAAGTCCAGGCGGCCAAAAGCGTCGCCGCCTACGGTGTGACGACCCTGATCGTTAATGGAACCGCTCCCGGGTTGATGCAGCGGGCCTTTCAGGGAGAATCGATCGGGACCCTCTTCCTCCCAAAACCGGTCCGCCTCACCTCCAAGAAGCATTGGATCGCCCACTCCCTGAAGGTGAAAGGAGAGGTTGTTCTCGATGCCGGCGCGGTGGAGGCGATCTTGAAAAAGGGAAGTCGCTCCTCGCCTCCGGCATCCGCGAGATTACCGGAAAATTCGAGGTCGGCGACGCCATCCGATGCCTCACTTCCGATGGGAAAGAGATTGCAAAAGGCTTGACGAACTACAGTGCGTCTGAGATGATACTGATCAAAGGAATTCACTCTTCTCAGATCGAGAAAAAGCTCGGTTACAAGTCGACCGATGAGGTGATTCATCGGGATAATTTGGTGATCCTCAATGGGGCTTAAAGAAACCCTCAGAGAACAGGCGCAACGGACAAAAGCGGCGGCGCGAAGCCTGGCAAAGTGCTCGTCCGAAGTGAAGAATCGCGCCCTTCTCGCCATGGCCGAGCGCCTGGAGCGCGAAACCGCTTCTCTGCTGACCGAAAACATGAAAGACCTCGAAGCGGGGAAAGAAAAAGGGCTCGCCGAACCCCTTCTGGAACGGCTGACCCTCACGCCGAAGCGAATAACGGAAATGGCCGCCGGGCTGCGGGAAGTAGCCGCCCTTCCCGATCCGGTCGGCGAGGTCCTCAAGATGACGCGGCGGCCCAACGGCATTCAGGTCGGCCAGATGCGGGTTCCGATCGGCGTGATCGGCATCATCTACGAGTCTCGCCCGAACGTCACCGCCGATGCGGCAGGCCTCTGCGTTAAGTCGGGGAATGGGGTGATTCTCCGGGGCGGATCGGAGGCGATTCACTCCAATATCGCCATTGCGCGCCTTTTGGACGAGGCAGGCCGTGCGGCCGGACTTCCCCCGCATACTGTCACGCTGGTGGAAACAACCGATCGCCAAGCGATCTTCGATCTCCTCACCTTCGATGACCTCATCGACCTGATTATCCCCCGCGGCGGAGAAGGTTTGATCCGCACCGTTGTGGAACACTCCAAGATCCCCGTGATGAAACATGACAAGGGAATCTGCCATACCTTCGTTGACGAATCGGCCGACCTTCAAATGGCTGAAGAGATCTCTCTGAATGCGAAAGTCCAGCGCCCCGCCACCTGTAATGCGATGGAGAGCCTCTTAGTCCATCGGAAAATCGCGCCGTCGTTCCTCCCCAAAATCGCAAAGCGACTGCAAGAGGCCGGTGTGGAGATCAGAGGCTGTCAGGAGACAATAAAACTCCTGGAGGGAGGGAGCGGATCCAAAATCGTTCCGGCCAGTGAGACCGACTGGAAAACCGAATATCTCGATTTAATTCTCTCGGTCAAGGTCGTCGATTCGATCGAATCGGCGATGGCGCATATCGCCACACATGGATCCCAGCACTCGGAAGCGATCATCACGCAAGATTATGCGCACGCCATGCGATTCTTGAACGAGGTCGATGCCTCCGCCGTCTTCGTCAACGCCTCGACCCGTTTGAACGACGGTTATCAGCTCGGCCTCGGCGCTGAAATGGGAATCTCCACCAGCCGCATCCATGCCCGCGGCCCGATGGGTCTCGAAGCGCTGACCTGCATGAAATTCATCATCTTCGGGGATGGACAAATTCGAAAGTAATCGTGATTCGCTATTCGTTCAATGCTAAACGTAAGAACGGATTGTACGAATAACGATTCACGTTTAACGAATCACGTCCTCTTATGAACTATGCGCATCGGCCTTCTAGGCGGCACTTTCAACCCGATCCATAACGGACATCTCTATATCGCCGAGGAGGTCCGGAAAAAACTTCATCTTGATCGGATTCTTTTTATCCCTTCCGGAACACCACCCCACAAAAAGGAAAAAACGATCCCTCCGGCAAAACATCGCCTTGAAATGACCCGATTGGCCCTATTAGGCCATCCCGATTTCGAGCTCTGTGAAATTGAAGTCAAACGACCGGGCAAGTCGTATTCCGTAGAAACCCTCTCGGAGCTGAAACGTCTCCACCCCCACGACAGGCTCTTTTTCATCATCGGCATGGACGCCTTCGTTGATCTCCCGACCTGGAGGGAGCCCGAACGCCTCCTCTCGCTCTGCGATTTTGTCATTGTGACCCGCCCAGGCCATCCATTCTCGCAATTTCCCGATATCGGACCGCTACAAAAGATCCAAAAGGTCGACTCGAGTCGGCTCCTGGAACTTGACCACTTGGGCAAGGGAAGTGTGACAATTCCATTAACATCAGGGACATCGATCCACTTTCTTTCGATTTCTCCCAGCCCGATCTCAGCAAGCGAGATCAGAAAGAGGCTGGCGGCCGGAGCGGAGACGAAAAATCTCTTGCCTGAACCGGTGGCCTCATATATAATTAAAAACAAACTCTATGGGGCTTCATAAAGCAGAGATTAAGCGCACTGATTAGATAAGTATAAAGAGGATAACGATTCCTAAGGATTCAAAGAAAGTCCGCACAAAGAAACCGGTCTGGGATGCCAAGGCGAAAGCCCTTCTCATTGCGACGGCCGCCCAAACGAAGCACGCTGAGGAAATTACCGTTTACCAAGTCGGCGACCTGACCTCCCTCGCCGACTTTTTTGTCATCTGCTCTGCGGAATCGGAGCCTCAGATTCGGGCCATCGTCGATGCGGTTCACGACGCTCTCGCTAAAAAGGGCTCGAAGGCCCTTGGGGTCGAAGGCCGCGAGGCGAGCCTTTGGGTTCTCGTCGATTACAATGACGTAATCCTTCATATCTTTAAAAAGGAAGCGAGGGAGTTTTACAATCTCGACCGACTCTGGGGAGATGCCCCGCAACTTCCTTTCCCTTCTTCAGAGCTGGAAGAACCTCCAAGAAAAAAGAAAGAGCGAGGGAGGGTCAGATAGTCCATGCCTCTCTTAATTCTTATTTTCTTCGCCTTCATCGGGATTGTCGGTTATCTCGCCCAACTGAATCCGGAAAAGGTCATCTTTTTCATCACACGCGAGACCTCCTTTGAAATGCCGGTCACCGCGCTGATTCTCTTCTCCACCGCCTTCGGCGGCCTCCTGGTCATCCTCTCCGCCGGCATCCGCGAAACCAGAAACCTTTTTCTCAACTGGAAATACACCCGGCTGCAAAAGAAAGAAGCCCAGATCGAGACCTACTATACCGAGGCGGTCAACGCCTTTCTCGGGAAGCGGTATCGGGACGCCACCCTCCTTTTCCAGAAGGTGTTGGCGCTGAACCCGAATCATGTCAGCACCCTCCTGCGGCTCGGAAAAATCCAGCGGATTGAGAAGAATTTCAATGAGGCGATTCGGCTCCATCGGAAGGCACGGAGTCTCGACGAGCAAAACATCGAGGTCCTCCTCGCCCTCTCGCGCGATCTCGAAGAGGCGCAGCGATTCGAGGAAGCGATTCAGCATTTGAAGGAAATTCTGCACCTCGATGAAACCAACGTCGCGGCGCTCACCCGTCTTCGAGACCTCTATATTCGGCTTCAACATTGGGAAGAGGCCCATCCGATCCAAGAGAAGATCCTGAAGCTGCCGCTCTCCTCCGAGGCAAGCCAAAAAGAGCGGGTCATTTTCCTCGGAATCAAATACGAAATCGGACGGCTCTTCCTGCAGCGGGACCAGAAAGAAATCGCCCGGCGCTACTTCAAAGGGGCCATCAAACTTGAAAAGGGATTTTTGCCGGCCTACATCGGCATCGGCGAGGTCCATCTGAAAGAAGGAAAAACCGAACTCGCGGCGGCCCTGCTGGAAAAAGCCTTTGAAATGACGAACCATCTCATCTTGCTTCATCGCCTGGAAGATCTCTATCTCGAGATGGGAGAGCCGGAGAAGATTCTGCAGGTCTACCGGAAGGCGATCAATAAGGACCGCCACAACACGGTTCTCAAATTTTATCTCGGAAAGCTCTACTACCGTCTTGAAATGATCGATGACGCCTTCGAGACCTTGGCCGAGATCGACGCCCATGTCGAATATTTCCCCGATCTACACAAGATTCTCGGAAACATTTACATGCGGCGGGGGGAACCCGAGTCGGCCGTAGAAGCGTTCAAAAAAGGTCTCCAACTGAAGAAACGGGTCTTGGTCCCCTACTACTGCGCCCAATGCGACTATCACACCATCGAATGGTCGGGGCGATGCGGCCGGTGCGGCCGGTGGAATACCTATCAGGCCAATCCGATTCTGGTCGACAAAGCCCATAAGAAAGCCCTCACCGAAACCCCCTATTCCACCCCACATCCCCGGGAGATCATCTAAATGCCGCAGAGACCGAAACCTGTCGTCCTGATCATCCTGGACGGCTGGGGAATTAATCCCCGGACCGATGCCAACGCCATCGCGCTGGTCGATCCCCCTTTTTACCGGTCACTCCTGGAGCATTATCCGAACACCTATATCGAGGCCTCCGGCGAGGCGGTGGGGCTCCCCGATCAGCAGATGGGGAATTCGGAGGTGGGGCATCTGAACATCGGCGCAGGCCGGATCGTCTATCAAGATTTCACCCGGATCAATAAGGCGATCACCGAGGGAACCTTCCTCAACAACCCGGCCCTGAATGCGGGGCTCGATGCAGCCAAGAAGAAAAACAGCACCCTTCATTTAATGGGGCTGCTCTCCGATGGGGGGGTTCACAGCCATATCGACCATCTGATTGCTCTGCTGGAAATGGCCCGCAAGAAACAACTCCAATCGGTCCGAATCCATCCCTTCTTGGATGGGCGGGACACCCCGCCGCAGAGCGCGCTTCGCTATCTCGATCAGCTCGAACAGGTCCTTCTGGAGAAACGTCCGGCAGGTGCCGATTGGAAGATCGCGACAGTGATCGGGCGCTATTATGCGATGGATCGAGATAAGCGCTGGGATCGAACCGAGAAGGCCTATCGAGCGATCGTCGAAGGGAAAGGAATCGAGGAGATCTCTGCGAGAGTGGCCGTAGAGAAGAGCTACGCGGCGCAGATCACCGATGAATTTGTAAAACCGGTTGTCATCGTTGAGGAGGGAAAGCCGGTCGGAAAAGTCTTAGACGGGGACAGCGTCCTCTTCTTTAACTTCAGGGCCGACCGCGCCCGGCAGCTGACCCGCGCCATGACGCAGAAAGAGTTCACCGGTTTTCCACGGGAGCTCTTCCCACAACTCGCCGCGTTCGTCACGATGACCCGTTATGATGAGACCCTCGATCTGCCCGCCGCCTTCGAGCCGGTTTCGCTCGACCAGATCCTGGCGGAAGTGATCAGCCGGCGGGGGCTCCATCAGCTTCGGATCGCCGAAACCGAAAAATATGCCCATGTCACCTACTTCTTCAACGGCGGCCGTGAGGTCCTGTTCGAAGGGGAAGAGCGGATCTTAATCCCCTCTCCCAAAGAGGTGGCGACGTACGATCAGAAACCGCAGATGAGCGCCTTTGAAGTGACCGATGAGGTGGTCCGCCAGATCGAGCGCGGCCGGTTCGACCTGATTGTGTTGAACTTCGCCAATCCCGATATGGTGGGGCATTCCGGCGTGTTGAAAGCGGCGATGCAAGCGGTCGAGGTGATCGATCGATGCCTTGAACGAATCGTCGACAAAACCCTTGCGGCAGGGGGGGCGGTTCTGATCACCGCCGATCACGGCAACTTGGAGCAGATGATCGATTACCAGACGGGGGAGCCGCATACCGCCCATACGACGCTGCCGGTCCCCTTTATTCTGGTCTCTCCGGAAAAGGTCCGGCTTCGGCCCGGCATCCACGCCGATATCGCGCCGACCATTCTCGATCTGATGCAGATCCCGAAGCCGCCGCAGATGGACCACGACTCGTTGATCGTGAGGAGCGAAGCGGGGAAGCGAATGGACCTCAGGTGAAGTCAAAACCACCAGGGGGGCGGGCTTTCCTTCGACTTCAGATAACCCTGTAAGATATCCCTCCTTGCAACCACCCCCACCAGGGTGCCGTTCTTATCGACGACCGGCACCCGGATCAGATGTTTCTCCTGAAGCAATTGAATGATCTCTTCCGATAGGGTCTCTTCGGTCACACAGATTGGGCTCACCGTCATGATCTCTTCCGCCGTCACCTTTTCCAGCTCTTTTCCGCTTGTGATCGCCTTGAGTAGATCAAATTCGCTGATAATCCCGACCAATCTCTTTCCTTTATCGACAATCGGCACACTCCCGAATCCACCCATCGTGATTGCGGTCGCAAGCTTGTCTCCGGTTGCATTCTTCGGGTAATAATAAACATCGGTCTGCATGAAGTGGGCGGCCGACATCTTCTTGAAATCCTCTCCCCCCAGCATATAGTCGACGCGTCTCATAACGGTCCCTCCGTGTGAACGATATTTATTGTATCAACTTATCAGGTTGAATTGAAGCCCCCGATTCGATCAAGGAGCGGAAAGAAGCTTACTGGGGATCTTGATTGGATTCACGGACCGTGGCCGATTCCGCACAGTCTCTTCCGTTTTTTTTGGCTTTGTAGAGGGCATAATCGGCGCATTGCATCATCTGATCCATCTCCTTCAAGTCGGGGTCTGGCAGCGCTGCGATTCCGATGCTCAACGTAATTTTTTCCCCCTTTTTCATCTCTTTGAAGCGAAGCTGCCTGACATGTCTGAGGATCCGCCCCGCCGCCTTCACCGCCTCCTCTCCTTTCTGCTGTGAGAGGAGCACCGCGAATTCATCCCCTCCATACCGGGAAACCGTATCAACCCCCCTGATCTGCGCCTGGATCGTCTGTGCCGTCTCCTTTAAAACTAGATCGCCGACATCATGGCCGTAAGTGTCATTGATTCTTTTGAAATGATCGACATCGACCATGAGGCAGGTGAATGGCGTCCCATAGCGGCGGTAGCGCTCGAACTCCTGGGCCAGCATCTCCTCGAACCGCCTTCGGTTGAAAAGACCGGTCACCGGATCGGTAATCGCCATCCGCTCGAATTTCCGCATCAGCTCCTCATACTCCGTGTTCTTCTTCTCAAGCTGATCACGGAGGGTCTTCTCGCGGAGGACGGCGTCGATCCGCGCCTTCAGCTCCGAATCATCGCACGGTTTGGTGACATAATCGTTCGCCCCGTCTTCCAGTCCGGCCACCCGCTCCTTGACATCGGTCCGAGCAGTCAAGATAATAATCGGGATCGATTGCGTCTCGGCATTCAACTTGGCCCACCGGCAGACTTCCCGACCGGAGATATCGGGAAGCACCAAATCGAGGAGAATCAAATCGGGCCGCTCAAGTTTGATCAACTTCATCCCCTGCATCCCATTTTCGGCGACCAGGACCTCATGGCCCTCTCTTTCGAGCAGAACCTTGGAGTGCTTGGCCTCAAACGCGCTATCGTCAACCACCAGGATCTTGGCCATTTTCCTTGCTCCTCGCGACGGGAACTGAATCTGAACACGTATGTATGCCTTCCCCGCAGTCATTTTGGGGGAGGAATACGAAGCGGCCGTGTCTTTTCCACTCGGGCCGACGCTCTCCCGAGGCTTGGCGGGAGCGTCAATCTGAGCCAAAGATACCACATCCCCTTGACCTGTCAAGAAAATGAGCCCCTCTAGGGCAAGCTCGATGAGTGAGAAAGATCACAATCATTGACCTGTAAAATACACCCGGATCTCCCCATGGGGGGGACTTCCAACTTCGACGGGGCTTCTGTATAATCATCCCAGGAGTGAATCAGCATGCGCATTGAAAAAGAAGCGGTTCTTCGAGAACTGGAGAAGAAATCCGACCACCCCATGCTCCTGAAGGAGTTGATGCGGGCCCTCAAAGTTCCCAAGGATGGGCGAAGAGAGATCAAGAAACTTCTCCGTAAAATGATCCAGGAGGGGGAGATTATCAAGACCCGCGGCAACCGCTACGGCCTGCCGCAGAAGATGAACCTGGTGATCGGCCGTTTGAAAGGGCACCGCGACGGATACGGGTTTGTTATCCCCGAAGCGGAGGGAGAACCCGACATTTTCATCGCCGCCAAGAAAATGGAAGAGGCGATGCACGGCGACCGCGTCGTCGCCCGGATCGAAGCGACCAAACCCGACGGGCGGCGGGAAGGAAGGGTCATTCGGGTTTTGGAGCGGGCCCGCAAACAGATTGTCGGCCGGTATGAAAAAGGGCGAACGGTCGGATTCGTCATCCCCGCCGACAAACGAATCACCAGCGATCTTTATGTCACCCCCGAAAACAGCCTCTCGGCCGAACCCGGAGAAATCGTTCTCGCCGAGATTCTCTCCTACCCGACCAAAACCCGAAACCCCGAAGGAAAGATCATCAAAGTACTGGGGAAGGCGGATGATCCCCGGATCGATACGATGATGGTCGTGGAGTCGTACGGCCTCCCGCGCGATTTTCCGCAGGAAGCGATGCAGGAGGCCGGCAAGATCAAAGAGTCGGTCACCGCCCAGATGCGCAGGGGGAGAGAAGACCTCCGGGATCTTCCGACCGTGACGATCGATGGAGAGAAGGCGCGCGATTTCGACGACGCCATCTCGATTGAGAAGACCCGAAAAGGCTATCTCCTCCGGGTCCACATTGCCGATGTCTCCCATTATGTTCCGCAAGGGTCGGCGCTCGATCGAGAGGCATACGAGCGGGGGACGTCGGTCTATTTCCCCGATGCCGTCATCCCGATGTTTCCGGAGAAGCTCTCCAACGGCATCTGCAGCCTCAATCCGAAAGAAGACCGGCTGGCGATGACGGCGGAGATGACCTTCGACGCCGACGGCCGGCGGGTCGGCTACAAACTCTATAACAGCGTGATTCAAAGCGACGAGCGGATGACCTATACCGCCGTCCGGCAGATCCTGGTTGACCGCGACGAGAAGGTGCGGGAGCGGTATGCCGCGCTGCTTCCTCAATTCGAATTGATGGAGCGGCTCGCGATGCAGCTTCGAAAGAACCGGCTGGAGCGGGGGAGCCTCGATTTCGATCTTCCCGAGCCTTCGATCGTCCTCAGCCTCACCGGGGAGACGATCGACATCATCCGAGAGGAGCGGAATGTCGCCCATCAAATTATCGAAGAGTTTATGCTCGCCGCCAATGAGACGGTCGCCGAACATATGACCGCCTTAGAAGTTCCTTTTCTTTACCGGATTCACGACCCCCCGACGCCGACCCGGATTTTCGAATTTAATGAGCTGCTCAAATCGTTCGGCCTCGTCCTTCGCGATCTGGAAAAAATCCGCCCCAAGTCGCTCTCCGATGTCTTGGAAGTAGTGAAAGGGCGCCCGGAGGAGCGCCTCATCAATCAAATTCTCCTTCGCTCTCTGAAGCAGGCAAAGTACTCCGCCGAGAACCACGGTCATTTCGGACTCGCCTCCGAGGAATATACCCACTTCACCTCGCCGATCCGGCGCTATCCCGATCTGGTGGTTCACCGTCTTTTAAAAAAGGTGCTCCATCAACAGATGTCTCAAGACGAACAGGACGAGTGGGCCCGTCGCCTTCCTGAAATCGGCAAGCATACCTCGGAGCGGGAGCGGGCCTCCATGGAGGCCGAGCGGGAGGTGATTCAACGGAAGAAGGTCAAATTCATGTCGGATAAAGTCGGCGCAATCTACAGCGGCTTCGTCTCCGGCGTCGCCGCCTACGGCCTCTTTGTCGAACTGGGTACCTATTTTGTCGAGGGATTGATTCACGTCAGCAATCTGCACGACGATTATTACATCTACGACGAGAAGCAGCACGCTCTGATCGGTGAACATCATCGCCGCACCTTCCGGCTGGGTGATCCGATCCAAGTCCGCGTCGATCGGGTCGATCTGGAGAATTGGCAGATTGATTTCGGTTTGATGGAAGAGGAAAACCACGGAGGAAGCGCCGATCGAGATAGGTTGCCTAACAGATGGAGGGGCAGGCCCTGTGCCTCCCCTGTTTTTTCCTGTAGTGACAGGGCGGCCCCCGGGGGCCGCCCTACAACAATTCTTTACGAGAAACCCTTCTACGCGTCACGCCGCCAGAACCTCTTCAGTGCCTGGCACAGAAGCCGACGGCGGTTCGGGCATGCCACCCAACTGTTCAACGACCGCCGCTTTGATCTGTGAGGCGAGGCGAACCGTGTCTTCGTCCGCGCCGACCTGCTCAGGCAAACTCGCGATCAACGCGTCCAGAAATTTCCCAATCAGGTCGACGAGGTCCAAGCGTTCGACGCGGGCTTGCTCGACCGTCTTCACGATCGGGTCCACAGCGTCTGAAACCGGGACAGCCGCGGGTTCGTCAGCGGGAACGGAAGCCGCTTCTTCTGTTGGAACGTTCGGGGCCGGAGCGGGCGAGGAGACTGACGGATCTGCTGGGGAAGCGATCTTCTGCGGCAAGTCCTGCCCGTTCATATCCGCAATGCGTTGGTAAACAGCGATCTGTTGGCGGAACCGGAATCGAACCGTCTGGAACACCATCCCGCCATCGTGATTTTCAACCGGCGTCGCGACGGGAGACGGCGCGCCGGTATCCTCCCCGCCAACGGCCGGAGGGCTTGCCCCATCGGTTGCAGCCTCAGCCGGTGGGGTTGCAGCGGTTTCGTCGCCTGGAACAATGCGGGCAAAGGCGCTGATCTTTGCCGAGTACTTGAAGGAAGCCGACACACTCGCCAACGATCCGAGATCGGCTGAAGGCCGCTGTGGATCCGTGGTGTCGGAGTTGCCGTCCAGCGCGCCTAAAAAAGTATCCTCGATGACACCCAAAAGCCGATCAATGTCGGCGCGTTCTTCTTCGCTCAAGTCCCCCTGAATCGATATGGAGAACCGCTGCCGGACCGAGATCCGGAGGACCTTCGCGCTTTCGGCCTCCCCGCCGACGGACCGTCCTTGGCTGTCGTACCGAAGATATTTTGCCTTCATCGACGATGCGCCGGAAATCGTCACCACATCCCCTTCGTCGGTCAAAATCGAGATCTCAGCGCTCGTCTTGGTCTTCATGCCGATGCGCATAACCCCGGCGCCCGGTTCCATTTCACAACGGGAACGGGGCATCGAAAAGCGCAGCGCGTCGTTCGCAGAACGCGTACAGGCCGAAGTGGTCATCTCTCTTCCTCCGTGGTTGACTGTGGGTCTTTTAATCCCAACTTGCATTATCGGAAAGAGGAGACAAAAACTTAAATTCGATTGGCATGAGGGGGAGAGACAAACCGCCTACATCCGATCCGTTTTCATTAATAGCGGTTCCGTGGATTTGTTAGACGCTGACTACTCAAGAAGACCGTAAACCTGTTGAAGCTGGCGCCGGCAGTCGTCGGCCCCTTGGAATAAGATCGCCTGCATTCTAAGTTTCCGTGCGCTCTCCACATTGGGAGGATGGTCATCGATGAAGATACTTTCGGCGGGGGCCAACCCGTAGCGAGAGAAAAGATGGTGGAAGATCTCGGCGTCCGGCTTGATCATTCGAATGTGCGCCGAGATCACCAGCCCCTTGAACTTCCCCCAAAAATCATATCGCCTCTGAAGATAAGCGAACACATTCACCTGCATGTTCGACACACAATAAAGATTCATCCCTTCCTTCGACAGCTCTTCTAGAAGCGCGAACGTCGGCTGAATGGGGATGAGGGTCTCTCTCACAGTGTCCATCAGTTTCTTCATCTCCGAGAGAGGCCGCCCCGTTCGCCGCTGGAATAACAGAATCGCCGCTTCCTCGTCGAGGGTCCCTTTATCCAGGGCAAGCCAATCGGGATGTTGAAATACCTCCTTCTTGATGAGGGCCTGCGTCTTCGGGGCCTCCGGATAAAGCCGCGCTAAGATTTGATCGGGCTTCCACTCCAGCAAAACACCGCCGAGGTCGAAAACAATGTTCTGAATAGACCGACTCATCAACCCTCCGTCATCAAATTCATTTCGGAATGGATTTCGCCCACCGCTCGAAAACGACACCCCCGATCTTTTGCAGCCGGGGGAGGTAATCCTCCACCTTGCCGACAATTTCCCGCCGATCAATCCGGCATTCTTTGAGTTCCTCGGAAAAAGTCTCCACCATCTCCCCAATGATCTTCCGAGTCACTTCCATATGGAACAGAAATCCGTAGGCGTGGGGTCCATAACGAAAGGCTTGGTGCTCTGTCTGCTCCGATCGGGCCAATGGGACCGCCCCTTCGGGGAGTTGAAAGAGATCCCCATGCCAATGATAGGCCGTGAAGACCGGTTCGATTCCTTTCCAGAGTCGATCGGTCTGCGCCTCTTGCGTCAGCTGCACCGGATGCCATCCGATCTCTTTTCTTCCCCGGCGCGACCGCCCCCCCCCAATGCGGCCGCCAAGAGCTGGCTCCCGAGGCAAACCCCCAAGATCGGCTTTTCTTCTTTGAGGGCCTGCTCGATTAATCGCATCTCGTCCGAAAGGAAGGGATACCGAGGATGATCATACACCCCCATCGGTCCGCCCATTACGATGAGTCCGGCGGCATCTCCCATCGTTTTCGGAACAGGCATCCCTACGAAAGGCCGGATGTATTCCAGCGAGATCTTCTCCATCCCCAGGGAATCGGCAATGGTTCCCGGCGTCTCACAGCCAATGTGTTGGAGTACAAGAACGTTTGGAATCGATTTTCCTCCAAAAAGCCTTAAAACCTTTCATTGGTCCAGTATATCCCGTCTGGATGAGTCGGATGGCAATCTTTAGCACTTCTGTGCAAAAGCTGCAACCCCTGACCGCCACCGGATGGGCTCTTCTCTGATCGAGACCCCCAGATATAGACTATTTTCTTTACTTTAACCGAAACCTGTGTTATGAAGAAACAAATTTCTTGTTGTTTGGAGGTCTCTGCTTATCTTGATGGACCGATTCGACATTCAGGATCGATCCCCCACGACGCCGGGTATTTTCTTCCCCGCCCCGGTTTGCTTAACTCCTTTTCTCTCCAATTTACCCATCGAATATTTGAGGATGTAAAGATGCGTCTTAAAAAATTAGAGGTCTTCGGATTTAAATCGTTCTTCGACAAAACCGTGGTCACCTTTCAACCCGGCATCAACGCCATCGTCGGGCCGAACGGCTGCGGGAAGAGCAATCTGGCCGATGCCATCCTCTGGGTGCTGGGAGAGCAGAGCGCCAAAAACCTCCGCGGCGAAAAGATGGAAGATGTGATCTTCAATGGGACGGAGCAGCGCAAAGCGCTCGGGATGGCGGAGGTCTCTCTCACCTTCGGCGACATCGACAATGAGCTTCCCCCTCCCTACTCCCCATACGCCGAGATCACCGTCAGCCGCCGGCTCTTCCGCTCGGGCGAGAGCGAATATCTCATCAACAAGACGACCTGCCGGTTGAAAGATATCCGGGACCTATTGATTGATACCGGGGCCGGATACCGCGCCCATACCATCATCGAGCAGGGGAAGGTCGATGATCTGATCTCCGCCTCCCCGATGCAGCGGCGGGAGCTCGTCGAAGAAGCGGCCGGAATCGCCAAGTACCGCCTCCGGAAAGCGGAAGCCCTCCGCAAACTGGAAGCGACCGAACAGAACCTTACGCGCGTCCGCGATATCATCGGCGAGATCAAGCGGCAGATCAATTCCCTCGACCGCCAGGCGCGAAAGGCGGAAAAATATCAGAAATTGCGGGAGGAGCTCCGCGCGCTGGAGCTGCGGGTCGCCCGCGCCGAGTGGGATCAGTGGTGCGGAACACGCGAGCTTCTGGAGCAGGAAGAGAGGGGGCTGCAGGAGACGGCGTCTTCGGAAGAGAATCGTCTCGCCGGGCTTGATCTGAAGCAGACCGAGATCAAGCTCGCCTTGACCGAGCAGGAGCAGGCGCTGGGGCAGATTAAGACACAGGTTTTCGAGATCGAGGGGAAGATCCAGCGGCTGGAAGGGCGGATTGAGACGATTCGCGCCCAGCGGAAAGAGTGGAGCGAAACCGAAGCGCGCAACCGGCAGGAGATCGGAGAGATCCGCCAGGCCGAAGCGAGCCTGAAAACGGAAGAAGAACTCCTTGAGAAAGAGCGGGAAGAGATCGAACGGGAGCAACCGGAGCGGGAGCGGCTCCTCGCCGAACGGCAGGAAGAGTCGAGCCGGCGCGAAGAAGAGCTCAACCGTGAGATCGCCCGCCTGGAGCAGGAGAAGGTCGTTCTCTTCGAGCTCGCCTCGCGGCTCACCCAGGCGAACAATAACCTCCTTCACATCGAGCGGCGGAAAGAGGATCTCTTTAAACGCAAAGGGCGCGGCGCCCAGGAGCTCGAAGCGGTCCAAGGGAAAAAACAAACGATCGAAGAGGCCGCCGGCCAGTTGAAAGGGGCCTTGGAGCAAACACGGCAGCGTCTCTCGGAAAAGAGCGCCGCGCAGACCGCCGCCGCCGCCCGTTTGAAAGAAACGGAAGCCGACCTCAAAGCTCAGTCGGCCCGGCTCTCGCAGGCGAAGGAAGAGTGGGCCGCTCTGGCCGCTCAGCTCGCCTCCCGCGAAGGTTTTTACAGGGGACTTCTCGGCTCAGGAACGGAGAGCCTGCTGGTCCAGCTCCAGGGCACTCATGGGATGGTCGCCGACTTCATCGACGTGCCGGCCCCCTACGAAAAAGCGATCGAAGCGGTGCTCGAGAGCCGTCTGCGGGGTATTATCGTGGAAGGACCGGCCGAGATCAAGCAGGGAATCGATCACCTCCGGCAATCTCAGATGGGGCGGGGAACGTTCTTCCCCCGCCGGCCCCGCGTTCGGAAGGAGGGCGCTCCCCCGCTCGAAGCGGGCCAAGACGGGATCATCGGCCGCGCCCTCGATCTGGTGACCAGCCGCGAAGGGTATGACGCCCTGGCGAACGCCCTCCTCGGAGAGGTGGTTTTGGTTCGAGACCTCGACGTCGCCCTTCAGCTCCGGGAGAGCGCATCGGCCCCGGCCGTCTGGGTCACCTTGCGTGGAGAGGTTTTGGATCCTTCCGGGGGGGTGACCGGGGGAGAGCGGGGTGAGACCGGTCTTCTTGAACAGAAGCGGGAGATCAAATCGTTATCCGACCAGATGGACCATCTTCATGAAGAGATCCGCCGGTTGGAAGGGGAAATCACTGAAACGCAGGGGACCCTCCAGACCACGCGGCAGGAGATCGAAACGCTGACGGCGGAGATCCGGTCGCTCGAGATGCAGCAACTGCACGAGCAGAAAGACCACAGCACCTCGCTGGCGGAGATCGACCGTCTCCAGAATGCGCTTCAAACGGTTCTCTTCGAGCAGGAGGAAGGAACGAAGGAAGAACGGGAACTCTTGCAGCAAGAAGAAGGAGAACGGAACCGGATCGCCGAAGCGCAGCGCCTCAAGGGAGAAAAAGAGGCAGAAATTGTCCGCCAGCAGGAGCAGGTCGAGGCATTTCGGCAGAGCTTGGGGGGAATGAAAGAAGAGGTTGTCCGGTTAAAGATGGAAACGGCCTCCCTCAAAGAGCGGCATCGTCACCTCCTGGAGAAGCGGGACCGGGTCCGCCGGGCCGAGGAAGAGCTCGGGCAGCGATTCCAAGAGAAAGAGCGTCTTCTCGCCTCGCTCAAGGAGAAGTGGCAGGCGGCTGAAACAGAGGAAGCTGAAACAACCACGGCCATTTCGCAGGCCATGTCCGAACGGGAGGAAAAGGTCGCCCAGATCCGTGAGAAGACCGAGGTCCACGCCGCCGTTCTGGCGCAATTACAACAGATAGAGCAGGAGATCCACCAGGTTCGCTCGCAGTTGGACCAAACCCAGAAATCGCTCCAGGAGCGCGCCCTTCGCAAGATTGAAGCCCAGATGACGCAGGAAAAGATCCGGGAGACGATCTTCATGAATTATCAAATCGAGATCGCCGAGACCGTTCCGCCTACCCCCCTTCTTCCGAAGAAGGAGCGTGGACGATGGACCAGGCGCGAGATCGCGCGGCCACGCTCCGGCATTCGCTCGATGAGATGGGACCGGTGAACATCGGCGCCATCGAAGAGTACCGCGAGTTGGAGACCCGCTACCAGTTCCTCACATCGCAGGAGACCGATTTAACCACTTCGATGGAGAGTCTCCGGCAGGCGATCGCCAAGATCAACAAAACCACGCAGAGTCTCTTCACCGATACGTTCCACCTCCTGAATGAGAAATTCAAACAGGTCTTCGTCTCCTTCTTCGGCGGCGGCAAGGCGGAGTTGGTCCTGCTGGACGAGGCCCATCCGCTCGAATCGGGGATCGAGATGGTGGCGCAACCTCCGGGGAAGAAACCGCGCAGCATCACCCTTCTCTCCGGCGGGGAGAAGGCGCTGACGGCGATCTCCCTCTTGTTTGCAACGTTCCTGATCCATCCAAGCCCCTTCTGTCTGCTCGATGAGATCGACGCCCCGCTCGATGAAGAGAACACGCGCCGGTTCACCAAGGCGATCGACGACATGTCGCAGCAGACGCAATTTATCGTCATCACCCACAACAAGCGGACGATGGAGATTGCCGATGTCCTCTACGGGGTCACGATGGAAGAGACCGGTCTCTCCCGCCTCATCTCGGTCGACTTGAACGAGAAGGAGCGAACGAACGGCAATGGACATCCGGTCGGAGCGCCGGTGACATCCGATTCAATTTAATTTGTTTGATCGACCGACCCACGATGATGGAGGAGGAGAAGATGTCCGCGGAAGAGAATGCCAACATCGTTCGGGAACATTACAGCGCCTTCAATAAACGTGATTTCGGGTACGGGGCCACCCTGGTCGATCCAAAGGCGCGATGGACCAATATCCCCTTTGCGACCACCTACGAGGGGCCGGAAGGGTATAAAGCGTTTTTAAAGATGTGGACCACCGCCTTCTCGGATGCGCGGATCGAGATCACGAATTTGATCGCCTCGGGGGATTGGGTCACCGTCGAGTTCACCGGGAAAGGAACCCATCAATCGGGCCCGCTCATCGGCCCCAAAGGATCGATCCCGCCGACCGGCAAGTCGATCGATCTCTCGTTCTGCGAGATCTTCAAACTCAAAAACGGCAAGATCTCCCTCGCCCGCCTCTATTTCGACGCCGCCACAATGCTGCGGCAGCTGGAAAAGATCCCCTAACCGGACATAGATTATTTTCATCCGACCGGTCTCATTTTTGTGAACTTTCCCGCTTGATTGAGAACAATTAATTTCGTTATACTTTTTAATGATACTCAATATCAGTGTAACGCATGAGGGGTCCTCCTTTTCTTCAAGGTAGGGTGCTGGGCCGACATCATCCTTAAAGAGAAGACGGCCCCCTTTTCATTTTGATTGCGATGAGGCGCGCAGCATCGTTTCCATCGCACGGATAGAAACAACCCTCTAAACAGATCACGGATCGGGAAGAGCGCCGCATGTTCACACAAGAGGATTTCGAGCAACTGATCAAGCATTACAATGACGACTATCTTTATCTGTTGATACGGGCGAGCCACCGGAGTTATGAGTGCCTCATCTCCTCATTTATGGTGCTGAAGGATCTCTATCACGTAATCGTCAAGTTCCAGGCCTCGGGAGATTTCCAATTTCGAACCCTCCCTTACCCTTTGTCTTTTCGCGCCAACGACGATCTTCTCAAGAGCATGGGGTTCGACGACGAAGAGATCAGAAACATCTATCACTTTCTTGAATTCGTGAAGCAAACACAAGGGAAAGAGTTTGAGGAATGTTTAGAAGGAAGCGTCTACAATTTGTGTAAACGTCTTCCGGATGATCAAGCTTGGAAAATGAAAAGCGCATTGCCTTCGTAGCAGGACCTTCGAACAGAAGGCTGCGCGGATGGAAGCGGGGCGGAACGGCACAGGGATCAATACATCTCACCTCTATCTGGGCGGCTCTCCTTAAAAACGGCGCCATTTTCCTTCTGATTCCCCCCTTTTGCCGATTTCTGAGTGTTGTAACGGAATGACTTCCCCCTCTTGAACCGAGAGAATGCCCTGGCTATACTTTCGGTAAACCCTTTCTTTCGGCGCCGCTTCGTAAAGCGACTGTATCAACCGGTGCCCCTATTCTTTCTCACCTTGTCAAGGCGGGGGCGGCAATGAGTCATTGCCGGTGGCGTTTTGTGAACACTATAATTAAAAGGAAGAGAGATGCATGTTTACACAGGATGATTTCGAGCAACTGATCAAAAACTACAATGAAGATTTTATTTATCTCCTGATACGGGCCAGCCAACAAAGTTATGAATGCCTTATCTCGTCCTTTATGATGTTGAAGGATCTCCATAACGCCATCGTCAAATTTCAAGCATCGGGGAAATATCTATTTCGAATTCTTCCCTATCCGTTGTCCTTTCGCGCGAACGACGATCTCTTGAGGACCATGGGATTTAACGACGAGGAGATCAGAAACATCTACGGCTTTCTTGAATTCGTAAAAGAAACACAAGGAAAAGAGTTCGAAGAGTGTTTGAAAGAGAGTGTGTACAACCTATGTAAACGTAAGCCCGGAGAACAGCCATGGCGAATGAGAAGCTCAGTGCCCTTGTAGAAGCAAATATCGAACATCTCACCGAAATGTGGATGCAGGCCGTGCGGAGCGACGCACGGATCGATTCGGACGCCGCGCTGTCGCGCCCTGAATTACGCGACCATGTTCCTGCGATTATCGAAGAACTCTGCGAATTACTTCGATCCGATGAAACACCGTCCCCCACCAACACATTGGAAGGGCGCGTCAAAGTCTACCTGCGCTTTCAACAAGGTTATCGCGGACGGGAGCTTGCGCGGGAGGTGTCCCTGCTGAGAACCAAGATGCTCGACTTCTTGGCGGATCGCTGCGCCGATCCTTTGATGAACGTCGATCTGAAGGCCTATTATTCTGCGGCGCGCATCATCAATCTTTACATGGACGAAATCCTGATTAATGCCATTTCGGCTTATAGTGAAGCCGCCTAATCCGCTAAGCCGCAGGCGGTCGGCCACGCGCCGCTTGAACCCCCGATGATCGCCCTTCTCTGGATTCTCGCCGTCGTTTTGATCGTGCTCGGCCTCGCCGGGCTGGTGTTGCCCGCCCTTCCCGGCGCGCCGCTCCTTTTCGTCGGCTTGCTCCTGGCGGCCTGGGCGGAAGATTTTGTCTATGTGGGGGGATGGACGCTAGCGGCGCTGGGGGGGATGGCGGTGCTGACCTATTTGGTCGACTTCGCAGCAACGGCGTTCGGAGCCAAGCGCTTCGGCGCCTCCAGGCGTGCGATGGCGGGCGCGGCGATCGGTGCCCTCGTCGGGTTGTTCTTCGGTTTACCGGGGGTTCTGCTGGGGCCTTTTGTCGGGGCGGTCATCGGCGAATTGACCGAGCGGCGCGATCTTGCGGCGGCGGGGCGGGCCGGGGTCGGCGCTTCCTTGGGGCTGGCGCTCGGCGCGGCCGCCAAGCTTGCGTTGGGCTTCGCGATGGTGGGGATCTTCCTGGTGGCGCGATTCGTGTAGACGGATTAACAACGAACCCGTTTTCGGTCCTTATTCCATTTTCTTTTCATCCGGAAGTTCGATCACTTCGGGTTTGCCGAATAAGAAGCCCTGAATCAGATGGACACGCATCTTTTTTACGACCGCGAGCTCTTTCCGGGTCTCGATCCCTTCAGCGATAATTCCCCGTTTCGCGTAATTGCGCAAAGCCAACACCTGATAATTTAAAACTTCCTGAATTTCTCGGATGAAACAGCCTGAAGAATGGTGAGGCGGTCGATCTTGATATAATCGGGAACCAGCTTGGCGATGAACGGCAGGGAGATAAAACCGGCTCCAAAATCGTCGATGGCGAATCGAAACCCTTTCTCGCGCCACTTTTGCGCAACTTTCAAATGGTTTTTCAAATCATGCAACGCTTCCTTCTCCGAGATTTCCAAGATCACCTCCAGACGAGAGGAGGTCGCCATGGGGTCGAGACGTTCTAAGAGCTCGAAATCGGCGTTGATAAAGACCCGCTTGAGCCCGATGGCCTGAGCCGCCTTGATCTGCTTCTTGAAGCAGATCTCCTTCAGCTCATTCAATTTACCGATCGCTTCATATTTTTTGAAAAGCTCGTAAACACTCACTCTTCCCTGCGCGTCGCGGCTCAGCGCTTCGTGAGCCAGCGTCTCCCCCGACAAGGTATCGATGATCGGTTGAAAGACGACCTGGACCACCTGATCATCCAGATAATACTCTTCTTCACCGATATGGATCTTATCGCCCCGTTTTTTGGCAATGTATAAAGCCTGATCGGCCAGACGGATGAGTTGGTCGACATCGCTTCCATGTTCGGGATAGAGGGCGACTCCGATGCTCAAATCAAGACCGAACCGAACCTTCCGGCCGATTTCGACGATTCCCCTTCTGATCCGCTCCGCCGCATGCATCACCCCCTGGCGGTCATTCACCAAGAGGACGACGACGATTTCATCTCCACCCCACCGGAAGACAAGATCAACGCCGCGGGTCGAATTTTGAATGCTCTGAGCCACCGCCTTTAAAATTTCATCGCCGAATTGATGGCTGCGCAGATCATTCACCGACTTAAACTTGTCCAGATCGCAGAGAAGGATCGCCAAGGCATTTTTCTGGCGGTCGGCCCGGGCGATCTCTTCTTTAATTCGCTGGTTAAAATATCTCCGATTGTAGAGGTTCGTGAGGGAATCTCTCACCGCCAGGTCGGCCAAGGCTTGCTCGGCCTGTTTGCGCTCCGTGATATTTCGGATGATCGCCAACCCGCCGATGATTTCACCCGCTTCATTTCGTAAGGGGGAAAAATGGCTCTCGAAAAATCCGGACTGACCTGTCTTTTCGATCAAATAAACGCTTTCTTTTGCTATGGTCGTCTTTCCGGCGAGAGATTCCTGGAGAGGTTGGTCATCTCCCGTTTTCTTCAACTGCGGGAAGATTTCGAAAAGAGGCTGATTCCTCGCCGCTTCCGGAGTAACGCCGGTGATCCGCTCCATCCCCGGATTCCAGACCGTGCAATGAAAAGTGCGATCATAGGCGAAAATACCGTCGATGCTGCTGGCGATCACCCTTTCAAAAACCGCACGCATCTCCGAATTCGCCTGAATCAGCTCCTTCGAGCTTAGATCGAGAGAGCGCTCAAGCATCGCCCGGTCGGCGTCAAACTGATCATACGCATTGCTGACAAGCTCAATTAAAGCCTGCCACTCCCCCGGGAGAGAATCGGGATTTCCAATATTTCGCCGAAGCTGGCGCCTAAGCAGGCTGTGCATTGGTTCCAACGGTTATCTCTCGGATAAAGTGGTGATGGTCATGGTTTGGTTGTGCAATTCGCACTTGGCGCCGGGGGTAAAGGGGGAGATTTCCCCATAGGAGTAAAATCCGGCGAGTTTTGTCCGGTCGCCCAAGACCTCCCGAACACCCTCCACCTCTTCTTCGATCCGCTGCTTAAGGACCAACTTGCGCCCCACACAACTGATCAGAATCGCCAATTCCGGCGAACGGGAGCCGATCGCTTCGTAGCTGGTCTTCGCCGCCCCGATCGATCCGTCGATCAGTCGGTCGAAGTTGGCTTTCATCAAGCGCGCATAGGCCCCTTCGGGGACATCCCCGGCGAAGGTCATGCTGTTCTCTTTTTCATCAATCGACAGGATCGTTCGAACCACGCCGGTCTCCCCCTCCTTGGTCCGCAGAGAAAGGGGGAAGAGCAGTCCGGTCGATGGGAGACCCTTCGCATGCTCTCCCAGGTATTGCTTATAAAGATCCAACGCCGATTTTCGGTCGAGCTCATACAAAACATTTCGATGCGATCGGGTAATGAGCCGCTCCGGGCCGAACGGATCCCAACCGCCGAGGGAACCATACCCCACCCTGAGCCGCTCTCCATAAAATCCCAAGACGGCGACGATTCCCGCTTCAGGCGGACCATCCAACAACACGAGCGTTTCCCGAAAACGCTCCCCATCGCCGGACAACCCGCCGGTTACGGTGACATGCGTCGGCAATTGCCTTCTGAGTCCCTCCACCAACGCGGTGCCGTTGATGCGAAGCCCGTCCGAAAGGACAAGGAGATGTTTTAAGTTTTCTTTAGGCAGGGACCGGGCCAGATGCTCCCCTGCGAGAAGGCTATTTCCGGCTTCATCGATTCGAACCTGAGCGCATTTGATCCTTGTCGATTCGAATTCAATCGCCGTTGTAACCAGGGCTTCATCAAGAACCTGCGTATCATAAATTTCTCCCGCCGTAGAGCAGCCGAAGAGATGTGCCTGTGGATAACACCTCCTGATTTCATCCAGAGGGTTCTTCTCCTTCCAAGTCGAAGTGGAACCGAACAACAAAACAAGCTGAGCGTTCCGACCGAGTTTACCGATCGGCTTCGTTCTCCACCCCTTTGATTCCATCCACACGTTTTGCTCAATTTTCATGCGGGATGTCTCTCCTCTTCGAGAAATGGGCGGCAACCGATAGAATGGACCGTTCAGACCATCGTTCACCCTGGCTCAATTCCACCAGCGCAATGGCCCCACCTACAATCTTCTAGGAAATAATACCCTCGCTTTGAATATCTGGCAAGGAAGAGTTGTCTTAAGGGAGAGATCGAAAGGAAGGATCAAGTTTATTGACGGGTCGTAAAAATCAGGTTGGAATCTTGCAGATTTACTGATCCGCTCTCCTGAGTGCAGCGAAGCACTCCTTCTGGTGATAAAAGCAGCCGCTTCGCTGCACTCAGGGTCGGTTGAACACCCTTATTTCTTGAGTTTCTTTCCGTCAAAGACCACCGTCTCTCCCGGCTTCATCACCAGGGCGGGAATTTTCTTTTTCCCAAGCGCATCGACAAAAGGCCTCGGATCTTGTGTCAGAACAGGAAAGGTTCCGAAGTGATGCGGAATCGCCAACCTCGCTTTGACCGTCGCGGCGGCCTTCGCCGCCATCGCCGGAGACATTCCAAAATGGCCGCCGATGTTGATCAGAGCAACGTCGGGCGCATACTGGCTGATCAGTTCCATATCCCCGAAGTAGGCGGTGTCGCCGGTATGGTAGATCGTCGGACCGTTCTTGATGATCACGATGAACCCGCCCGGATTGCCGCCATAGACGATGTCGGCCTCCTGGGGTCCCGCGTTCGGATGGCCGAGGCCGCTGGAGTGGACGGCCGGCGTCATCAGAACGGTCACCTCCCCCTTCGCGATCTGAATCTCCCCGCCGATGTTCATCAACGTATCGAATCCCATCTGCTCCTTCGGGAACCCGTGGAGCTTGGCCATGTTGCTTCCGAGCTCAAAATTGGAAACGAGCCGGGCCCCCGTCTTCTTCGCCAAAGCAACGGCATCGCCGACGTGGTCGAAGTGACCGTGGGTGAGCAGAATGTAATCGACCTTTTCAAATCCGGCGAGCGGATCTTTGCCTTCCTGCGCATTCGGATTGACCGGGTTCTTCAGCCAGGGATCGATCACCACCACCGCCCCGCCGGGGGTCACAATCTCAAACGCCGCATGGCCGTGCCAGGTCAGCCGAGTCTCCGCTCCCCACGCGGAAACAACCGGCATCAAGAAAATCGCCGATAAAAGAAGCGCCTGCCTGAACAGATTTCCCTTCCGATTCATCGCACCATCCTCCCTCTCCGTTTGATAGGATTACACCGCACAGCCGGCCCGATCTTTCCACTGAGATGATCCGCTCCGTTGTAACCGAATTCATCCTCCCTCGTCAACCCTCCACCCTCTTCTTGTGGCCACCCCTCCGATTCCGATAGAATCAAAAACAAACGGCGCATCCGCGCGGAGGATCTGTCTACAGGACGCCGGGAGAAATCACCGATGACCCTTCGGCTTCATTCAGGAACGATCTTGCTGCTGACCCTGCTCGGTATCGGGCTGATCGGATTTTTCCTCCTCTGGAGTGTCATGATCCGAATGCCCGCGGCCTCTTTCCGCGGTCCCCTCCCGCCCCTCACCCCCGCGGAAGAAGCAAGCCGCGCGCGGCTTCAATCCCACCTCTCTGTCCTCGCCGGTCGGATCGGCGAGCGGAACCTTCAAAAACCGGCGCAGCTTGAAGCGGCGGCGAGTTATATCGAATCGACCCTTCGGCAAACCGGTTATGAGGTCGTCTCACAGGAGTACACACACAACGGCCAAACGTTCCGGAATCTGGAAGCGACCCTCCCGGGCCAAGACGGGACGGAAGAGATTGTTCTTTTCGGCGCGCATTACGACTCGGTCTTCGGCTCGCCGGGAGCGGACGACAATGCCACCGGGGTGGGGGCGCTCCTGGAGCTGGCCGCGTTATTGAAGGGGAAACGATTCGACCGGACCATCCGGTTCGTCGCCTTCACCAACGAGGAGCCGCCGATTTTTCTGACCGGCCAGATGGGAAGCCGGGCCTACGCCCGTGAAGCAAGACGGCGGGGGGATAAAATCACGGCGATGGTTTCAATCGAGTCGATCGGTTATTACGCCTCGGAGCCAGGCAGCCAGCGGTATCCCTTCCCGTTCAGCTTCTTTTACCCGGATCGCGGCGACTTTATCGCCTTTGTCGGAAACATCCGGTACAGGCGACTGGTGAAACAAAGCATTGCCGCCTTTCGAAGGAGTACCCCCTTCCCCTCGGAGGGGGTCGCCGCCCCCTCCTGGATCCCCGGCGTCTTTTGGTCCGATCACGACTCGTTTTGGAAGGAGGGCTACCCGGCGATGATGATCACCGACACGGTCCCCTTTCGAAACCCGCACTACCATCTCCCCACCGACAGGCCGGAGACGGTCGATCAGGTCCGCCTGGCGCGGGTGGTTCACGGCCTGGCCGATGTCGCCCGAAGTTTGGCGCAGAAGTAAAGAGGGAAGCCGAGCCATGCGCTGAAAGATAGAATTCCAGCGGGGCCGTTAAGCGGGGGGATGTTTCTTCACCAGGAAGCGGGCGATGTCGCCGATTTGGGTCGGATCGGGAGAGAGAAACTCGACGCCGACCCCCTCCGAGCCGGTCCATCGAATTTGACCGGCGAGATGGATCTCTTCATCATTCAATAAAAACTGGACCTCGATAATGTCTCCGAGATTGAAGCGATGGGCCGTCCGCACAAAACAGCCCCCTTCACTCAAGTCCACCAGCAATGACGGCTCTTTATCCAGAAGGGCCTCCTGCTGAACCTTCAAACGGGTCGAACGTCTCGCGATAGAGGCGTCCTGTATTTTCTTAATGGCATCGACAAGGCGCAGAAGGTGATCTTCGTTGTGGGACTCGAATCTGATTCCGTATTGGTTCGCGCCGATCACGTGAATGACCCGGCCGCCCAGGTGAAACGTTTCGCCGAACGCGGAGAACCTCACTTCGAGCGGGTCGGCATCGGCCAGGGGCTTGTTGCACTCGACAAGACATCCGCCGAGACTCAGCTTTTTGATCGCCGCGCGGATGTTGCGATTAATCCGCGCTTCGAAGTTGACGTCCACGCGAACGAACTTGCGTCTTTCGTAGGCTGAAACCGACATGGCTTAATTCTCCTATCCGGGATATCTTAAGATGGGATTGGAGATCCGAAACGGATTAATTGTACCAAATTTGAAACAATTTTCAATGGAAATAAAGCCTTCCGTTAAAATACGCAAGCGCGGGTCATTGTTTTTATCTATCCGCGGGAATCTCGATTTTCGGCGCCGCGTTCCTGCGATAAACGGCTCGACATCTCGGAAAATGGTTTCCCGATTGCAATGATCGGGCGCGATGTTTTATGATTAGAATCACCCTGGATGTTTCACGTCTCCGATCGGATCGATGAAGACGCGATCTACATCCAATCTTTTTCCAGAAGGACGACCCCTCATCTTACACCACCCATTGCCATTTACCGAAAGGAGAGAATCATGGCTCAAGCAAAACGCGGGAATGCCGTAAAAGTTCACTACGTCGGAAAATTCGAGGATGGGACGGTATTCGACACCTCCAGAGAACGGGAACCGCTCCCTTTCACGATCGGCGAAGGAGAAGTCATCCCCGGCTTTGAAGAAGCAGTGGTCGGAATGAATCCGGGAGAGTCGAAGAAGGTCGTCATCCCGGCGGAAAACGCCTATGGCCCGCGTCACGAAGAGATGGTCCTGGTGGTCGATCGACAGAACCTCCCCGAAGGGGTCGATCCGCAGGTGGGACAGCAATATCAAATTCCTCAATCCGACGGCCAATCGATCGTCGTCACCGTGACCGACGCCTCCGATTCGAGCGTCACACTGGACGGCAATCATCCTTTGGCGGGACGCGAGCTGACGTTCGAGATCGAGCTGCTTGAGGTGGCCTGATCACCCGACGATCCGAGGAGAAAAAGTCCGGCCGGCGATCGCCGGCCGGATGCAAGCTACAAAAACCTCGCCTCTAAGATGAGGACCCCGATCCCCACGCCGATCGTCAGCAGCGTTAAGATCGCGCCGACCTTGAAGTACTCCCAAAAGGAGATCTCCACCTCCGGGCGCGCCAATGAGACGACAATCAGATTGGCGACCGAGCCGACCAACGTCAGATTCCCGGCGAGTGTGCTGCTCATCGCCAGGGTGAGCCACCCCAGATCGGGGTTGGGAAGCGCCTCCACAAACGGCTCCAGCAAGACGACCGCCGGAACATTGCTGACGAGATTCGAGAGAATCAGCGTCACCCCGCTGAGCACCGCCACCACCTGCGCCGGGCTTCCTTGAAGCAGCGGCGCGCTTCCCTCCAGCACCAACCGGACCCACCCCGAGCGCTCCAACCCCCGCATCACCACGAAGAGGGAGGCGAAGAAGACCAGCAGCGTCCAATCGACCTTTCGGAAGGCGAGCTCCGGCTTTCGATTGCCGATCAGAAAGAGAACCGCCGCCCCCCCGATCGCAACGAGCGGATAGGGCTGCTCGGCAAAGAAGAGGACCAGCATCCCCGCCACGACCGCCAGGCTTTTGATTAAAAGGGGGCGATCGGTCTCGGGCAGGAGGTCGTTCGGCCCGATCTCGACCGGGGAAGCGGGAGGCGCCAGCTCCTTTCGATAGATCCAGGCGATCACGGCCACATTCAGGGCCAACCCGATCAGGGTGATCGGCGAGAGCAGAAGGAAGAATCGGGCGAATGAAATCTCCGAATGATTCCCGATAAACATGTTCTGCGGATTTCCCATGATCGACATCTGGCCGCCGATGTTCGACGCCGTCGCCAGCGCAATCAGATAAGGAATCGGGTTCAGTCGAAGCGACCGGAGGAGCAGCAGCAGAATCGGGGTGAAAAGAAGACAGATCGTGTCGTTCACGAAAATGGCGGAGAGAAATCCACTCAACAAGACCACCCAGACCAGGAGGCGAAAAGGGGAGAGGGAGCGGCGGGCCAAAAATGACGCGATCCAGTGAAAGAGCCCACCCATGGCAAGATAGGCGACGACGAGCATCATCCCCAGCAGGAGGAGGAGGGTGTCCCAGTCGATGGCGATGTAGGCTTCTTGGAGGGAGAGGACGCCGGTCGCCACCATCAGGACGGCGCCGACCAGCGCGCCGGCCGGCATATCGAGCGGAACGCCCGGGATGTTCCGAACGGCGATAAAGGTATAGGTAAAGAGAAAGATCAGGAGAGAGGCGGTCACGGCCCCCTCACCGATGCATTGACGGCGAGATCATCGGAAGGAGCGCCACCTCTTTTTGAGACGGGGCGAGATCGTCTTTTCCCTCCACGATCTCCCCGACCAGATCGTAATCGTGCGCCGCGGTGATTCGAACAGAGACAAACCGGCCCGGGTTCACTACCTCTCCTCCGGTGTCGTGGTTTCCGTTCCTACCTCCAACCATTCCCCCTAGGTCATTGATCAGAACGACCCCGTCCACGTCAGGAGCCTGTCCTTCCAATCGCCCCTCGAGAAGAAGATCGCTCTCCTTCGAAAGCCCGTCGACCAGGACCGTCTGCACGGACCCGATCATTTTCCGTTGTTTGCGCCGCGAGATCTTCCGCTGCATTTCCAACAGCGCTTTCTGGCGCTTAATCTTGACCCCTTCCGCAATCGGATCGCCGAGCGGATGGGCGGAGGTCCCCTCTTCCAGCGAGTAAGTGAAGATGCCGAGCCGGTCGAATTCGATCTCCCGGATGAACTCCGAAAGGGTCCGGAATTCCTTCTCCGTCTCCCCCGGAAAACCGACGATGAAAGTACTTCGGAGGGTGACGCCGGGGATCCGATCGCGAAGTTTTTGGATCAGCCGCTCGATGTCGCGCCGCTTCCCCTTCCGGTTCATCTTCTTGAGAATGGTATCATCAATATGCTGAAGTGGGAGGTCGATGTAACGGCAGATCTTCTCCTCCTCGGCGATCAGATCGATCAACGCGTCGGTGAAATCGGTCGGATAAGTGTAGAAGAGGCGGATCCAACGAAGGCCGTCAATCCGGACCAACGCTTTCAGAAGGGTGACCAGCTCCCCTTTTTCCGGCGATCCCAACCGAAGCTGGTGAGGCTCTGCGCGATCAGGTTGATCTCGACCACCCCTTCGTCCGCCAGCGCCTGCGCCTCGCGGACGACCGAATCGATCGTCCGGCTCTGAAGATCCCCCCGGAAAGAGGGGATGCTGCAGAACGAACAGCGATAGTTGCACCCCTCCGAGACTTTGATATAGGCCCAGTGTTTCGGTCCGAGCCGCAGGCGCGGGGTCTCCGGCTGATAGAGATAGGTCGGCGTCTCGGTGAGGCTCGGGCGATGATCTGTTCTCTTCGGATTCAGCAGAGCGTCGCAGAGGGAAGCGATCTTCGGGAAGTCGCCGGTCCCGACGACGGCGTCGATCTCCGGAAGCTGATCGAGCAGATCGCCCGAATAACGCTGCGTCAGACATCCGGTCGCGATGAGCGCTTGGCAGCGGCCGCTCTTTTTCAGCTCTCCCATTTCGATGAGAGTGTCGATCGACTCCTCTTTGGCCTGATCGATGAATCCGCAGGTGTTGACGATCACGATATCGGCCTCTCCCGCTTCGGCGGTCAATTCATACCCCGCCTGAAGGAGCGATCCGAGCATCACCTCGGAATCGACCTGATTCTTGGGACAGCCGAGGCTGACCAGCCCGACCTTTTTCTTTTCATTTGAATACTTCAAACCGACCTCTCCGGAAAGAACGGCTATTGTATGCCAACTTCCCCCGAAAAACAAGCGTTTCGCGAACCAGCCTCTCCCCTCCAGATCTTCTCCTTTGGATTGGAGGGACCCTCTTTTTCATTTAACCGTTCTTCCCTCTCCGAGTAGTTTACCAGATCCGATCCGCCTGATTTTCAGGGAACGAGGAGAGATACAGCAAAGCATCGAAATCATACAGCAGGGCAGGGATATTCTTGCGGAAAGACATTCTTCCTTCCGGAAGACTTCCGAATTCCGGAAGAGAAACCTTCCCACCGATCTCGATTTTGGTCCCTTCGGATCGTCAAACGGCCTTTTTTTTCATTCTTTCCTTCCTAACATGTCACGGCACATTGCTTGCTTTAGCCTATGATCGTCATACCAACAATCAAACATCCAGGGGGGTAAAATGAATTGCAGAAAATGCGGCGGGCTGATGGTGGCGGAGAAATTTTTATTTACATCGATTGAATCGCGTCCTTGGGACTATGTCGGCTCCCGGTGTCTCTGCTGCGGGCGGATCCAGGACCCGGTGATCTTGGCGCACGAGATGAGGGCACGGTCCCGTCGTTCCAGAGCGAGGGGTTAGCGTCGGAACGCTGCGGAAACGCGCAGAATCATCCATCTCGTCTGAAATCGTCCATTTTCGTTTTGATTGTGGAATCGCTCCGTCCCGATTCAGTATAATGGTCTGACCCTGACATTTGCTGATGAGCGGAGCCCCACGATGGATGCTTTTTTCTCGACACCCCTGGAAACCAGACTCGCACGCCATCTGACCGAATCGCCCGGGCAGGCCGCCCTCACTCTCTTTCACTCGGTCGCCGCCGAGGTTCCCGCCTACCGCGACTTCCTAAAACGCGAAGAGATCGATCCAAGCCGGATTCAAACGTCTGCCGACTTTCAAACCCTCCCCCTACTCACGAAACAAAATTACATGACCGTCTACCCGCTCCCGCAGCGCTGCCGCGGGGAAAAGCTGCACGACTGCGAGATGATCGCCGTCTCCTCCGGATCGACCGGAACCCCCCTCTTCTGGCCCCGCTCTCTGAAACATGAGCTCGACATCGCCTTTCGTTTCGAGCATATTTTCAGGGATGCTTTCCAAGCCGACCGCCGCCCCACGCTGGCGGTGATCTGCTTTGCCCTCGGCACCTGGGTCGGCGGGATGTACACCGCCGCCTGTTGCCGGTCTCTTGCCCAGAAGGGTTATCCGATCACCGTCGTCACGCCGGGGAACAACAAAAGCGAGATCTTCCGAGTGATCGAGACCCTGGGTCCGCACTTCGAGCAGGTGGTCCTCGCCGGCTATCCGCCGTTTATCAAGGAGGTGATCGATCACGGGATTGCGCAGGGGATCGACTGGAAACGGTATCAGATCAAAATGGTCTTCGCCGGCGAGGTCTTCAGCGAAGAGTGGCGAACGCTGGTCTGCGAGCGGGTTGGATCGAGCGACCCGGTCCATGACACCGCTTCCCTCTATGGAACCGCCGATGCCGGGGTGCTGGGAAATGAGACACCGATTTCCATCACCCTCCGACGATTTTTCGCCACCCACCCCGACGCAGCGCGGAAGCGGTTCGGAGAATCCCGCCTCCCGACGCTCGTCCAATACGATCCGTTGAGCCGCTTCTTCGAGGTCACGCCGGAGGGGACCTTGATCGTCACCGGCGACAACGGCGTGCCGCTCATCCGTTATCATATCGCCGACAAAGGGGGCGTCGTTCCTTACGAAACAATGCTCCGGTTCGTGAAGGAGAACGGCGGAGATTCGTTGACCGACCTGCGCGGCGTCTATCCCCTCCCCTTCGTTTATCTTTTCGGCCGGGCCGACTTCACCGTCTCCTACTACGGCGCGAACGTCTACCCGGAGAATGTCACCGTCGCCCTGGAGCAAGAGCCGATCAAACAGTGGGTTACCGGGAAGTTCGTCCTTCAGGTGCAAGAGACCGAAACGAAGGACAAGCGCTTCAGTGTGGCCGTCGAGCTCCTGCCGGGGATCACCGGCGACGAGGAGAAACGGCAGGCGATCGCCGCATCGATTCAGCGGGAGCTGCTGCGGCTGAACAGCGAGTTCGCCCACTACGTTCCCGCCGCGCGCCAACGGCCGGAGGTGACGTTGAAGCCGTCCGGCGATCCCGATTATTTTCCGGTCGGGATAAAACATCGATACACGAGAAAGTAGTTTGACATCCCTCATCTCAGGTTTGCAATGCGCTACGATGTGATTGTGGTGGGGAGCGGTCCGGCCGGAAGCACCGCGGCCCGGGAGTGTGCGGCGCGGGGAATGTCAGTTCTGCTCCTCGATAAGGCGACCTTCCCGCGCGACAAACCGTGCGGCGGCGGGATCACGCTGCGCGCCGCGCGTCTTTTGCCGTTTGATCTTGCCACGGTCGTCGAACGCTCAATTTGCGGGCTCGACCTGACCTTCTCCGGCCGCGGCGGCTTTGCCCGCGATGCAGCGCAGCCGCTTTTCCATCTCGTCCAGCGGAACCGGTTCGATCATTTCTTAGTCGAACAGGCGGTCAAGGCTGGCGCGACCCTACGGGAGCGGACCCCGCTCCGCGAGATCGAGCGGGAGCGCTCCCGGGTGATCGTCCGAACAGGCAGCGAAACATTCGAGGGCCGGACCTTGGTGGCGGCCGACGGCGCGAATGGGGAGACCGCCAAGCGCGCCGGACTCACCGTGCCCCGTTGGCGCATCCTCGCCCTGGAAGGAAACGTCACACCGAGCGGCTGCTTCCCGGAGCGGTGGCAAACCCGCGTCGGGATCGATCTCGGCGCCGTCCCCGGCGGATATCACTGGCTCTTTCCGAAGGGGGATCATCTCAACATCGGGATCGGGGGGTTGCCGTCGGTCGGATCGGCCCTGCGCCGGAAGTTCGAGGAGGCGGTCCGCGGTTACGGTTTCGACCCGGCCACGCTCTGGGGGGTCCGGGCCGCCCCCTCCCGATCCGTCGTCCCGATACGCCGCTGATCCATGGCAACCTCCTTCTGGTCGGCGATGCCGCCGGTCTGGTCGATCTGCTGACCGGAGAGGGGATCTATGGCGCGATCTGGAGCGGCCGGGCGGCGGCCAAACATCTTGCCGCACACTTGGATGGAAAGATCTCCGATCTGGAAGGCTACCGGCAGGAGGTGGAACGGGCGTTGATCCCCGAGCTTCAGATCGCCTTCCAGATGTGGTCTCTCTTCCACCTCGCTCCCGCCGTTGCAGCCAATCTGCTCTGGCGCCGATCGATCGGGCCTCTCAGCCGGCTCATCGGCTGGACCCGCTTCTGCCGGTTGACCCAAGGGGAAGATCGTTATCGGGATATACGGAGAGACTTGCGACCGCTTTGGTCGATTCTCGATCTGGTGCTCCGGCCCGCGGCGTTTCCGTTTGCCTCGAAAATCTTTGAGACGTTCCAGCGGTAGGGCTCCCATGAATGATCGGGATCAGAGGAAAGCGACGGCGACCTCATCCGCCAAAAGCAGCCCTTTAGAGGTCAGCCGGACCTGTTGTTGATCGATCAAAAGAAGCCCCTCCAAGATGAGTCGGTCGGCGGTCTTCCGGAGGGAGGGGTCTTCCTCCAGGAATTCGAGCGGAATTCCTTCCGTCTTTCTCAACCCGAAGATGATCCGGTCTTTCCGCAACATCTCCGGGCTTACCTTTTCGGTGCGATCGATCGGAAGATGCCCCGACGCGATGGTCTCCAAATAGGCCTGGAGCGAGTCGGTGTTCGCGCGGTGTTCCCGATCGAGGTAGGTATGGGCCGAGAGGCCGACGCCGAGGACCTCGCCCCGATCCCAGTAGAGAAGATTGTGGCGGCACTCGTAGCCGGGCCGGGCGAAGTTGGATATTTCATAGTGCCGGTAACCGGCGGCCCCCAGGCGCGCTTGCGCCGTTTGATACTGCATGATCGCCTCCGCCTCGGTGGGAAGAGAGAGAAGCCCGGCGCGGGCTTTCTTATCAAAGAGGGTTCCCTCCTCGATCGAAAGCCCATACAAAGAAAGATGCTCCGGCGCAAGGTCGATCGCCGCCTGGAGGGTGGCCTCCCAGGCTGAAAAGGATTGATCCGGGAGTGCATAGATCAGATCGATCCCGATGTTGGCAAAACCGGCCGCCCGGGCCGCGGCGAAAGCGGCGCGCGCGACCTCCGCCGTGTGGCGCCGGCCGAGCGCTTCGAGGTGCGCATCGGAGAATGACTGCACCCCCATCGAGAGGCGATTGATTCCTCCCTCCCGAAGCGGCAAGAGATTCTCGGAATCGATCGTCGCCGGATGCGCCTCCAACGTCACCTCGGCATCGGGGGCGACAGGAAACCGTTTCCGACAGAGCGCCACAAGACCGGTCAGGACCTCCGGCGCGTAGAGACTCGGCGTCCCGCCTCCTAAATAAATAGTGGTGATGACCCGGTCCCGCCAGAGCGGGGCGTCGGCATACGCATCGATCTCTTTTTGAAGGGCGTCGGCATACCGCGATGCAAACCCCTCCCGGTATCCCTGAATATTGAAGGCGCAGAACGAGCAACGGGAAAGACAAAAAGGGAAATCGATATAGAGCCCGATCGGCTTCATCTCTCTTCTCTGCCTTCCCAGGAAAGGGAGCGAAGGAACTGATGCGTCTCCTTCGGAAGCGGCGCTCCTTGCCGCTCGTGGAGGGCGAGCGTCTCTTTAAGAAAGATCAAATCCCCCGGCCGGTCGATGTCATACCAGAAGGGAAGCAGCGCGCAGCCGCGCTTCTCGGCATTGATCCTTCGCAGGGTCGAAATCAAGACCTGATCGCTCCCCCATTGAATCCCGCTGAAGAGATCGGGGAGCGGCGGCCGCGCGCCGATCAGATAGTAGCCGCCGTCGAGACTCGGCCCGATCACGAGCGGCGACTGTTCGAGGCGATCGACCCCCTGCCGGATCAGATCGGCCGGCAGGGTCGGCGCATCACACCCGATGAGGACCACCCGCTGAAACCCCTCCCCAAACCCCCAATCGAAGGCGTTCTTCATTCGCTCTCCCAGGGTTTCTCCTTCCTGTGAAATCAACGGGATCGACCGCTCCCGTCCGCACCGGACCAGGAACGGGTGACCGGCCGGCGGGGCCGACGCCAATGCCCGTTGAACCGGGAGAGAATCGGTCAGGGCAAGGGTATCGAGGATCATGGCAGCTTGCAGCCGGGCCCGTTCCTCCGGATGAAGAATCGATTGAAGACGGCTCTTCACCGATCCCGGTTCGGGAGCTTTGGCGAAGATGATGATGATCGCCTTTTTTTGCGTCTCGGTCATGGAGGGTTCCTACAAGATTCTTCGGTCGAGGATTATCATGATTCACCGCGGCTGTCAACGGAAACAGCCTTTTCCATTGAATTTACAAGGAAAAGATGGTATAAATGCTTCTAATGAAGAAAAAACGAAAAAGCCGACCTCTCCGCATTTTCCTGGGATTCTTTCTCCTGATTCTCTCTTTCACCGCGGTCTACATCGCCTACCTCGATTATCAGGTGGTGAAAAAGTTCGAGGGCCAACGGTGGAAGCTCCCTTCCAAAATCTACTCGGCACCGCTTGTCCTCTCTCCCGGCCTCGATATTGATAAGAGCCACGTGATCTCCCGCCTCAAACGATTGAACTACCATCCTGTAAAACGGCCGGTCAAAAGGTCGGGGGAATACTACCTCTCTCAAAGCGGGTTGGAGATCTTCCTCCACGACTTCTCCTACCCCGACCGTCTCCAGCAGGGAATCCCCGTCAGCCTCTCGCTCTCTTCGGGAAAGCAGATCGATCGGATCGTCGATCTTTCTCTCGCGGAGGATCTCGACCGGGTTCCGATCGAGCCGGAAGTGATCGGGGGGTTTTATGAAGGGACCTGGGAAGAGCGAAGCTTAATCGGGCTGTCGGAGGTCCCGCCGATTCTGATCGACGCCATCCTCGCCATGGAAGATCGCCGCTTCTACGAACATGGAGGAATCGACCCGCGCGGGATCTTGCGTGCCGCTTGGGCCAATCTTCGCGCAGGCGGGATCGTCCAGGGAGGAAGCACCCTCACGCAGCAGCTGGTCAAAAATTTTTATCTCGACAGCGATCGGACCTGGAACCGAAAACTCAATGAGGCGATCATGGCGCTCCTCCTGGAGCGGCACTACAACAAGGACGAGATCCTCGAAACTTATCTGAACGAAATTTATCTCGGCCAAAACGGGATCATGGGAATCTATGGGATCGGCCAGGGGTCGTGGTTCTACTTCGGCAAGCCGCCTGGCGAGATGACGATGGGAGAGTCGGCGCTGCTGGCCGGGATCATCCGCTCTCCGAATACCCTCTCCCCTCAGAAAAATCTGAAGAAGGCGGTTCAGCGCCGCAACCTGGTCCTGGAAACCCTCTTCGCGGGAGAGAAGATCACCCTTCGTCAATACATCAACGCCCGCGCTGAGACCGTTTCCGGCCGCAAGGTGAAAGAACGGTTGAATGCCGCCCCCTATTTCGTCGATGAGGTCCGGCAGCGTCTGGCGGCGGCCTACCCCGGCGATCTTTTGAACTCGGGCGGGCTTCGGATCTTCACCGCGCTCGATGTGGAGCTTCAGCGGATCGCCGAGGAAAAGCTCCGCAACGGGCTTCAGATGCTGGAGCGGCAATATTCCCACCTGAAGCGGGCCGAACCGGGTCGGCAGATTCAAGGGGCCTTGGTGGCGATCGATCCCAGGACCGGGGAGGTTCGGGCACTGGTCGGGGGGCGCGACTACGGCACCAGCCAATTCAACCGGGTGACGCAGGCGCGCCGCCAGCCGGGATCGCTCTTCAAGCCGTTCGTCTATCTGGCCGCCTTCGAGGAGGCGGCCAACGGAAGAGGACCGTATACGCCGATCAGTCAAGTGGAGGATGCTCCGATCACCCTGCAGGCGGGGGCCGAGACTGGTCGCCGCAGAATTACGATCGAAATTATCTCGGGCCGGTGACGCTGCGGGCCGCGCTCGAGCAGTCGCTCAACACCGCGACCGTTCGTCTGTCGCAAGAGGTGGGGATCGAGAAGATCAGCAACGTTGCCCGCGCGTTGGGGGTGACCAGTCCTTTGAAAGACCTCCCCTCCCTGGCGCTCGGGACCTCGGAGGTTTCGCCTCTGGAGATGGCGGTCGCCTATGCGACATTGGCGAGTCAGGGAATCAAGCGGGATCCCCTCTTTGTGGAGGGGGTCATCGATCCGGCCAATCTCCGCCTCGACTCACCCGATTCGGAAGAAGTTCTTTTCCCGGAAGTGATCTCGCCGCAGGCGGCCTTTCTCGTCACCCATCTGATGAAGGGGGTGATCGAATCGGGCACCGGGCAAGGGGTTCGGAGGCTCGGCTTCGATCGTCCGGCCGCCGGGAAAACCGGAACCACCAGCGATGAGCGGGACGCCTGGTTTGCCGGCTATACCCCCGATCTGGTGACGGTCGTTTGGGTCGGGTTCGATCAGAACGACCCGGTGGAGTTGACGGGAGCCGCGGCGGCATTGCCGATTTGGACCGCTTTTATGAAAGAAGCGGTCGCGGCGACATCGCCGACCGACTTTTCCCCGCCGGCCGGGATCGTCTTCGAACGTGTGAACGAAAATGGAAAGACCTGTCTCGATGGGAAAGAAGAGGCCTTCATCGAGGGGACGGAGCCGACGCAATCATGCCGAGGGGGAGTTTTTAAATGGTTCGAGCAGCTTTTCTTTTAATCGCAATCTTCGCAAGCGTCCTCGCCGGCTGCCAGAAGGGGGCCGAGGGTCCGTCCGAGATTGTCATCGGCGTCGCCGGCCCGATGACCGGCGATCAGAGCAAGCTCGGTGGGGATGTCGAGCGGGGGGCACGCCTGGCGGTGGAGGAGTGGAACGCGCGCGGCGGGATCAACGGGAAGAAGCTCCGCCTGGAAGTCGGCGACGATCAACACGATCCGAAGCAGGCGGTTTCAGTGGCGAACAAGCTGGTGAATTCCGGCATCGTCGGGATGGTCGGACATTTTAATTCGAGCGCGTCGATCCCCGCCTCGGCTGTCTACAATTCCGCCGGTGTTCCGATGATCACCCCCGCCTCAACCAATCCAAGATTGACCGATCAAGGGTTCTGGAACGTCTTCCGCGTCTGCGGCCGGGATGATCAGCAGGGGAAGGTGGCTGCCGACTTCGTCGGAGGACAACTCAAGTTAAAGAGAGTGGCCATCCTCCACGACAAGACGACCTACGGCCAGGGGCTGGCCGAGGAGTTCCGGAAGAGTCTCGCCGCCTATCCGGAGAGCGAGGTTGTCTCGTTCGATGGGATCACCCAGGGAGACAAAGATTTCCGGGGCATCCTTACCTCGATCAAAGGGAAGAATCCGGAGCTCTTTTTCTTCGGCGGGGTCTTTCCGGAAGGGGGACAGCTCGCCAAGCAGGCGAAAGAGGTCGGCCTCACCGCCCCGATGCTCAGCGGCGACGGGGTCATCGATCCGAAGTTTATCGAGATCGCCGGAGCGGCGGCGGAAGGAACCTATCTCACCTTCACCCCCGATCCCGAAAACATGCCGGAGGCAAAAGGATTTTTTGGAAAAATACAAGGCCAAACATGGAAATGAGCTCGCCCCCTACGCCATCTACTCCTATGACGCCGCAAACATCCTTCTGACTGCGCTCGCGGAAGCCGAGAAGGAGGGAAAGATCAAAGATGGGAAGCGGGTCGCCGAGATCATGAGGAATGTGAACTATGACGGGGCGCTCGGCCACATCGAGTTCGACGAAAAGGGAGACGTCAAGAAGTCCCCCTACATCGTCTGGATCACTAAAAACGGCAAGTTCGAGGAGTTTTGGAAGCCGCAGGGATAGATGATGGTCAACGATACAGGTTTCCGAAATTTAATTGACGAGATTATCGGAAAGATCGTAAAGGGATACCGGCCCGAAAAGATCATCCTCTTCGGCTCCTACGCTTATGGAACCCCGAATCAAGACAGCGATATTGACCTTCTCATCATCAAGGATACGCAAGAGCGCCCGATTGACCGGCGGGTGGCTGTATCAAAAATTATCTATGACCCCAAATTGCGCGTCTCCATTGAGCCGATTGTTATCACTCCAGAAGAAATAAACCAACAAGGCATGAAAGATCCTTTCTTCAGAGAGATCCTGACAAGAGGCCGTACACTCTATGCAGCGTGAAGATTCGGTTAATCCAAAAGACTGGTTTCGAATTGGTGATAAAGAAATCAAGCGGGTTGAAATTCTTCTCAATGCGGGCGATCTCGAAGGTGCAGGTTTTAATATCCAGCAAGCACTCGAAAAATATCTCAAAGGATATCTTCTCTCCAAAGGCTGGAAACTCCGAAAGACCCATAACCTCATTCTATTGCTCAACGAAGTCATTGTTCATGGACCTTCGTTCAGCACGTATATCGACCCTTGCCAAAAGATTACTCAATACTATGTTGAAGAGCGCTACCCCTCCTTTATGGAATCGAGATTCTCTCCGGAAGAAATAAAAGAATCATTGCAGATCGCTAAAAAAATCATCGATCAAATCAGAACCTTAACGAAACTTGATGAAAGAGATAGATGACTTACTCTGCCCATTCTGGGAAAGAGGTTGACTTGAATACCCGTGAAATCTACTAGAGAACGATGGATATTCTCTTAACCCCCACCGGTCTGCGCGGCCTGGCCGGCTTCGCCGGTCTCTTTCTGTTCATGGCGATCGAGAACCTCTTCCCTTTTCGAAAACGGGTCGATCCGATTTTTCGCCACTACGGTCTGAATCTGCTGATCGCGGGGGGGAACACGCTCCTCCTCGGCATCGCCTTCGGCGGGGCGGTCGTCGCTTACGCCCGGTTTTTGGAGACGCGCGGGATCGGGCTGCTCCATCTCTTCCCGGCGGGGCTCGGCTGGAATATTTTTCTTTCCCTGCTCTACCTTGACTTCGTCACCTATTTGTGGCACATGGCGTATCATCGGGTGCCGCTCTTCTGGCGGCTCCACCGAGTCCACCACACCGATCAGGACCTCGATGTCACATCGGCCTCACGGTTTCACCTGGCGGAGATCGGCGTGTCGATTCTTCTGCGGTTGGGGGCGATCGCTCTTTTAGGGCCGGCTTGGATCTCCGTGGTGATCTTCGAAGGAGCGCTGCTGCTCGCAGCGCAGTTCCAACACAGCAACTTCAAAATTCCGGAGCCGTTGGAGTCGGCCGTGCGGTGGGTTTTCGTCACCCCCGACATGCACCGGGTTCATCACTCGGATGTTCCGGAGGAGACCAATTCGAATTACGCGACGATCTTCTCGTTTTGGGATCGGTCGATCGGAACCTACCGGATGGCGCCGCAGGAGCGGTTGAACATCGGCTTGAAGGAATACCCGAATCCGGAAGACCGCACTTTTTTGAAGCTGATGGTGATGCCGTTCGGCCGAGGCTGTAGCAGCGCCATCGCCGAAAGTACCCCGAAAGAGATAAGGACCTAACATGTTTTTACAGCAATTGATCAACGGCCTCACGCTCGGCGCGGTGTACGCGCTGGTGGCGCTCGGCTACACGATGGTCTACGGCATCGTGGGGCTGATCAACTTCGCCCACGGCGAGATCTACATGATCGGCGCCTATCTCGGGATCATTTTCCTCGGCCTCTTCACCGTCGCCGGCCTGACCGAATCGCATCTTGTTCCTCTCGCTCATTCTGACCTTTCTCCTGAGCTCGGCGGTAACCTGCGCCGGATATGGGATGACCCTAGAGCGGATCGCCTACCGGCCGCTCCGGCACGCTCACCGGCTCGCGCCGCTGATCTCGGCGATCGGGATGTCGATTTTCCTTCAAAACTATGTGATGTTGACGCAGGGATCGGGCGACAAGGTTTTCCCCCACATTCTTCCGACCGGTCCGATCGCCGAAGCGGGCCTTCCGATCAGCGGAATTCAGATCTTCATCCTCCTCGCTTCGGTCGTCCTGATGGGGGCGCTGCAATTCTTTATTCGAAAGACCCGCTTAGGGAAGGCAATGCGGGCGACGGCGCAGGACAAGACGATGGCGTCGCTCTGCGGCATCCCGATCGACCGGGTCATCATGGTCACCTTTGCGATCGGGTCGATCCTCGCCGCCGTCGCCGGGGTGATGGTGGCGATGTATTACGGGGTGGTCCATTTTTTTATCGGCTACGTCGCCGGCATCAAAGCCTTCACCGCGGCGGTCCTCGGCGGGATCGGGAATATCCCGGGCGCCATGGTCGGCGGGCTGCTGCTGGGACTGGTCGAAAGCCTCGGCGCCGCCTACATCTCCAGCGAATTTAAAGACGGCTTCGCCTTTTTGATTTTAATCTTCGTCCTCATCTTCCGTCCCTCGGGCCTGCTCGGCGAAAAGGTCCCGGAACGGGCGTGATCAAAGGAATCATTTGTCGATCTCCGTGTTAAAGAATTCGCTATTGATCGGCCTCTGGATGGGGCTGCTCACCCTTCCCTTCATGGGGTGGCAAGAGGCGGGGAAGCTCGCCTTGATCCTGGCGGCCGGCGGGATCTTCTGGCAGGGGATGATGATCTGGGGGAGGAGCGAGCCTCTCCATACCGGAATGACCTTCTTTCGAAGGCGGGTGAGGGAAATTGGAGAGACGATCGCCCGGGTGAATCGGACGGCGCTCTTCGCCGGAGGGGGCGCCCTCTTCCTCGTCCTTCCTCTTTTTCTGAACAACTACTATATCGATATCCTGAGCCTGGCGGGACTCTACGCATTGCTGGCGGTCGGGCTGAACATCACGGTCGGTTACGCCGGTCTTCTCGATCTCGGTTACGCCGCCTTCTATGGGATCGGGGCCTATGTTTATGCCCTCCTCTCCACCGGCATCGGCCTCTCTTTCTGGCTCGGTCTTCCGCTCGGCGGGGCGATTGCCGCCGCGTTCGGCGTGATCCTCGGGATGATCACGCTGCGCCTCCGGGGGGATTATCTGGCGATCGTGACCCTCGGATTCGTCCAGATCATTTACCTGGTCTTCAACAACTGGGACTCGGTCACGAGCGGCCCAAATGGAATCTTGAGTATCGGGCGGCCGGAGCTGCCCGGATTCGTCCTCCGTCAGCCGATTCATTTTTATTACCTCGTTCTCGCCCTCCTCCTCGTCACGGTCCTGGCCATCTACCGATTGACCCATTCCCAAATCGGCCGGGCCTGGATCGCGATCCGGGAGGATGAGCTCGCCGCGGCAGCGATGGGAATCAACACGACCCAGATGAAAGTCCTCGCCTTCGCATTGGGCGCCGGGATCGCCGGGGTGGCGGGGGTCTTCTTTGCGGCCAAGTATACGTTTGTCTCGCCGGAGAGCTTTACCTTTCTCGAATCGGTCCGGGTCCTCTCGATGGTCGTATTGGGGGGGATGGGGAGTCTTCCCGGCGCGATCCTCGGCGCTTTCCTCCTGACCGTCTTGCCCGAGCTTCTCCGGGGCCTGGCGAGTTATCGGATGCTGATTTTCGGCGCGGCGCTGGTGGTCATGATGATCTTCCGTCCTCAGGGTCTCCTCGGAAAGCGCCCTTAGATCTACGTAAGGCAGCTTGCGAAAGGGCGGGGGCTGTGATAAAAACGAGTAAGACCGAAATAAAGGAGGAAATCAGATGAGAAAGAGCCTTTCCTTCGTGATGGTGCTTCTCTTCTCCCTTTTCTTGATGGGAGGGGTCCACGCGGATGCCGGCGGCCCCAAAGTCCCGCCGTTTGAGCTTCTTTCCCTCGACGGGAAAAAATACACCGACAAAGACCTGCTCGATAAGCCGACCCTGCTTATCTTCTGGGCCTCCTGGTGCGGGACCTGCCAGCATGAGCTGCCGAAGGTTCGCGACCTCACAGAAAAGATGAAGGGAAAGTCGTTTCAGGTCATTGCCATCGGGTTTAAAGATTCGGAGGCGAACATCCGGGGCTATGTAAAATCACACCCCGATGTTTTCAATTTTCCCGTCCTCTACGATCCGAACGATCGGATCTCCACCCGATTCGGAGCGCAGTTCACCCCCACCCTCTTTCTATTGAATAAAAAGGGGGAGCGGGTCCTGCATCATTTTAGCGGAGGCTTCTTCGAACGCCGGGAATTCCAGGAAGCATTGCAACAACTCTTAAAAGAGGCATAACCAAACTGGACTGTCAGACTGAAATGGATTTTCATTACGACTACATCACCACACCGGACGCCTTCCGCGAAGCGATTGATGCCTTGCGCGGCGCCCCTATCATCGGCGTCGACACGGAGGGGGACTCCCTCTACAGCTATCAGGAGAGGGTCAGTCTTATTCAGATTTCCGGAGCGGAGCGGCACTTCATCTTCGATCCGCTCCTTCTTGAAACGGTGGAACCGCTCGGCGCGCTTCTCGAAGAGCGATCGATCTTAAAAATTTTTCACGGCGCCGATTATGATCTGGTGTCGTTGAAGCGCGACTTCGGGTTCAACATCGGCCCGATCTTCGACACCGCCTTGGCGGCGCGCGCGTTGGGAGTTCGAGAATTCTCCCTTCAGAATCTGATTGCGCGTTATTTCCAATTAAACCTTTCGAAAACCCATCAAAAATCGAACTGGTCGATCCGTCCCCTTCCGAAGGATCAATTGGATTACGCCGCCCAAGACACCGCTTACTTGGTTCCGCTCTACGAGCTTCTGAAAAAGGAAATCGCGGAAAAAGGGAGGATGGACCAAATCGAAGAGGAATGCCGGCTGCTGGAAGCGATCACCTGGAGCGGGAAAACCTTCGAGCCGGATGATTACCTGCGCATCAAAGGGGCGCGCGTCCTCCCCGCCGCTTCTCAAAAAATTTTGCGAGAGCTCGCCGTAGTGCGCAACCAGCTGGCTAAAAAAGAAACCGCCCGCCGTTTAAAATCATCTCCAATGATGATCTCATTAAGATGGCCAAAGAATCGCCCCGATCCGAGGAGGATTTGAAGCGGCTTTTCCCCAGGGAAACGGCGCCGGTCTTTCGAAATCCGGCCCTCTGGCTGAATGCCGTGGCAAAAGGACTGACAACGACCGATCCGCTTCCGAAAGTCGAGCGAAACGGCAGCGCCCCGTTTACTCCCGAACAAGAACGATTGTTGACCCGCTTGAAAGAGTGGCGAAACAAACAGGCGGAGCAAGAAGGGGTGGAGCCGGCCATGGTGGTCACCAGCGGCGTGCTGCGCGATATCGCCAAGCGGACGCCGAAATCGATCGAGGCGCTCCGGGAAGTCGCATCCCTTCGGGAGTGGCAGATCCACCGCTACGGAGAACTCCTCATCAAGGAAATCTTCACCCCGCCTAAGGCCCGTAAAGAGTGACCTCCTCCGGATCACCTCTTTCCAGCATGATGAAGCTGAAAACGCTTCTCCGTCCCCATTGCCTGCAAGGTGATCTCCCCCTCTAATCGATAGTCGATCTCCTCCGTTTTTTGTCTCAATAGCGGCGCCAGCTCACGCGCCTCTTTGAAACTCATCTGCACCGGCAGGACAACATCGATCGATTCGTGCCTCGGCAGCTCGAAGGGAGTTGTCATCTCTCCCTCCGCAATTTTCACTTCATGTAAATAAAACTGATACGTCAGATGCCGGACGGTCACGCCGACGGGGTTCGGATTGATAATGCGTAGAGCCAGACCCACCGAGGCCCCCGAAAGATCGATCCGGTCGATCCGAATTCCTTGCAGGCGCCATTCCGGTTTGGAAAGAAACCGGGCCGGCGAGCAGCCGAAGAACGCCTGGAGGAGAAAAATGACAAAAAGGGAGGAGGATACAAACCGTTTCTGCATCCATTGAGACTACGGCATTGAACAATCTTTGTCAAAGGTCTCTTTTTTCTCTTCCGCCCTTGACAAAATATTACTTTTTGGTATCTTTTACCACGAACAAAGTCTGAATCCAAGATAAAGGCAAACCAACCGAAAGGTTGGGGCGCAAAGCTTCAAGGCTTCGCCGGGCGAATGGAATCGCCGGCATGCTAGTTGGGCTGCCCTGGATAAATAAGAATCGCTCTATCCTTATTTATTGCGCAGCCCATTTCTAGAGTTTGGAAATGGGCTTTTTTATTTTGCAAGGATGCAAACGAGATGCTGCCCGTTTCAGGTCGTCCGAGAAAACAACTTGAGAAACACACACAGGAGACAACACATGAATAGGTTACTTGCAGTGGCTTCGGCTTCATTGATCTTGAGCCTCAGTCTGGCTGCCTGCGGCGGCGGGGGGAAGTTCATCCGGGGGCGGGGGGGGTCTTCAGTCGGCCGGTTTCGAGGTGCCGACCGAAATTTCGGCGGTGCCGACCAATCTTTCCGGAACCGTCGGAGGGGTCACCAAGCCCGGCCTCAGATCGAAGCTTTCCGCGTTGAAACAGGCCGCCACCGACCCGAATACCGACTACAGCAAAGCGCAGACGGTAAAGTTCGTTAATGAGCACACCTTGGAACAGTTCGATATCATCGAACAGGTCCTCTCGGCGCTGGCCCAGACGAACTACGCCGACGAGGCCAACGTGAATCAAGGTCCTTATAAAGCGATGGTGGCCTTCCAGGACGAGCAGAACGGTATTGAGACAAAATCGCTCGAGCCGTGGGTGGTTGACTCGGCGATGATCGAGGAGGACGGCCAAGACGTCAATCGCGTCCGGCTCTGGATCGAGGAGACGAGAGATGGATTCACTCAGTTGATCAAAGGCGAATTTAAGATCTTTCAGTCGGCCACGCGTCGAGAGGATGGCTCTTACAGTGATTACGGCGTCTGGACGTTGAATGTCCGGTTCGGCGACTCGGCTTCCGACTTCTTCGCAGCATCCGCCGACATCGACGCAGACGGCCGTGCGGTCATTAAGATCAATGAGAGCAGCCCGGGCGGCCCAGGTGGCAGCCATCAGATGAAGGCGGTCATGAACCGGTCAGAGACAGAAGGATTCGGGAAGGTGATGTTCCCCGATTTCGAGAGCTGCAATCAGCCTAACTGCACGCCGGACCCGGTGGAGGCGAAATATGCCTATAACACGACCCATCTCGCCATTCAAAAAGGTGCGGGTGCCGTCCAGTACAAAGACCGGACCTCCATCACCGAGATGACTCACCGGTATGGGATGTTCGACAGTGTAACCGGACAGGATGTCATGAAGACCAAGTCGTTCGGTTTCCCGGTGGAGTTCACCGACACCGAGGGACACCGCCAGTTCGCCTACTACGGCGCGTGGCAAGGCCGGCATCAGCTCTGGGCCGGCAACGGAGCGGTTCCCGCCGGAACCACCGTCAAACGTCAAGACCGGGGCAATCAGGATACTGCAGAGACCTACACCGTCGCAGAACAGTTTGACGGAACCTTCACCAAGCGAACGCTGGTGCCGGGCGCCCTGAACGACATCAGAGGGATCGCCGTCGAAACCTGGATCAATAAACACTTTAACCTTCTTCATAATGGGTCGACGTGGCAGGCCTGCGACGGATGGATCGACCGCTTCGATCCAAACAACCCGATCTGCACCAGCGGATCATTTTCTACTTTCGCTGATTTCGACATGCTGGTGGTGAGCGAAGGCGACCGCAAATTCGTCAACATCGGCCGTTGGGATAATGTCAACAATATGCCGGAGAATTACGTCTATCTCAACGCCGATCCCGGCTTGAGCGGCTATAACGGCGTCGGTTTCTATAAGGCTCAGTTCCCCGAGCCCGGCACCCCGGGAGGGATGACACCGATCAGCCCCGCCGTAAAGCTTGCTGAAACCGACGGCACCGACCTTTTTGTCGATATCGGCGGCTCCATTTACATCTCCTACACAGGAGAATTCGGCGGACCGACCACCACGACCGGCTGGGTGCAGAAAGAGTTGACCGGTTTCGATGAGAGCACCTGGACGCCGGAGTTCGGCACCGGAGATGTAGCCTTTACCCCGGATCCGGGACGTGAGTATTACATCAACAGCCACGGGGCCAACTTCATCGTGCGCCGTAAAAACAACAGCGTCATGGATGCAAACGCTTATGACGTGATGATTGAGCTGCAGAGCGCCGCCAATCCGACCAACGTTGCATCGATGCTTCCTTCGGGGGCTGATTATCTCCGCTCCCCTTGGCGGCAAGATGTGCGTTACACATTCGTTACGAGCGCCGGTGCAAACTTCCTCCTGTTACAGTATCTCTCGGATGATCCCAATACCCCGGATGTGGATGAAAGCGCCACGCCGACCGTCGTCACCAACGGCGAATGGGGTCTGCAGGCCTATGATAATAACGGCACGCCGAACGACTTTACCGACGACAGACCGCTTCAAGCGGATGGCACGCCAGTCACCGTCGATCAATGGGGTATTCCCACCGATCCGACCATTCGGCCGGTGCAGTTCAACTGGGAGTATGCTCAGGAAGGGACCGGTTGGGGCGCACAGCAGTTCTTACTCGACGCGAACAGCAACTACGTCCTGCTGAGCGATCCGATCCGTCTGCAGCCGATCACGCTGGACAACAATGCGGGAGAGGAGAAGTCTCTCTCTTCAGTATGACGGCTGGATGCATGGATTGCCCGATCTTTTCCATGAACTCTTCAAGAACGGCCATGTGATGACCGATGAAATTTCCGACAAGATCATCAACATCCCGGCCGGCACTCAGGTCACCGATGCCGAGGACGCGACCAAGAGCTACCTGATCAAACCGCTCGAGGTCAGTCAGTTCCTGGATGTCGTTTCCGATCCGGGCACCCTCGACATCAGCGTCGCCGATGCCATCGACCTGAACACGGTTCCCGTGTTTGTCGAGCACAATATGGGTGACATGCCGGAGACCACCGGCGTGAAGTACTCGGAAGGTATTTTAGTAGAGGAATAGATTCAACGGAGTACCCCGCCCGCCAGGGCGGGGGATCCACGGCGTCGGGCAACGTCGTGGGATGATACACCCCTCCTGTGCCCGCGCGAAGAGGGACGCCGAAAGGCGCCCCCTCTTCTCTATTTATGACGAGGAAAAACCACTTTCTTCTCTACCGATAGCGCCTCGGCAAGAATTTCTTCGACCCACCGGCAGACCTCATCGAGGCCTTCCAGCTTTTTGAGGTTGGTAAAGATGTAGGGGCGATCGGCGCGCATTCTTTTCGTATCCCGGTCCATGACACCGAGGTCGGCCCCAACGTATGGGGCGAGATCGATTTTGTTGATGACGAGCAGATCAGACCGGGTGATCCCCGGTCCCCCCTTTCTCGGAATTTTATCCCCGGCCGAGACATCGATCACATAAATCGCCCGATCGACCAGCTCCGGGCTAAAGGTGGCGGCGAGATTATCCCCGCCGCTTTCGACGAAGATTACCTCCAAATCGGGAAACCGATGGACCAGCTGATCGATGGCATGAAGGTTTCCCGAGGCATCCTCCCGGATCGCCGTGTGGGGACAGCCGCCGGTCTCGACGCCGATGATCCGCTCTTTTTCCAAAGCTCCCGCCCGGATCAGGAACTCAGCATCCTCCCGGGTGTAGATGTCGTTGGTGACGACGGCCAGCTGGTAGCGGTCTCTCAACCGCATGCAGAGCCGTTCAGTGAGGGCGGTTTTCCCGGAACCAACCGGACCGCCGATCCCGATACGGACCGGCAGACGGAGCTGCCGCGGCGTCTGATCAAACGGCTCATGATGATGAAATCCTCCCATCCCCTTTTTCTCCTGTGATAGAGCAAACCGTCATTCTCGAATATTTAATCGGGAATCCAGTTTCTTTAAAACCAACAATTTCTGGATTCCCGCTTTCGCGGGAATGACAGAACTGTACTTTTTAGACTTCTCACGACTGAAACAGCCGCATCTCGGCCATTTCATGCCGCATGCTGCGAATCTCCAACGCCGGCTGGAATGAGGCCGGGGCCACCTCCCGTTCCGAGAGAACGTTCTCCAGCGATTTCCCCTCGCAAATCTCCCTCCAGAGCCGGGCGAGAATCCGTTGCCCCTCCCCCTGGCCGATCGGCAACAGCCGCAGCCCCGCTGAGACCTGTCCTGAAGCAATCCCATAAACATAGCCGATCAGCGTCGGAAAAAGCGGCCGATCAGCGGCCACGCCCGCCAGCGCAAAAGCCACGGCCGGATCACCTCGAAGCCGTCCCTCTACCAGTGTTTCCAGGCATCTCTTCGTCCAAGAGGTTGGATAGAGATCGGCCGTCATCTGAATCCAGCGCCGCCCGACCGCCCGGCTTCCCTCTCGGAATTCCATCGGCAGCCGCATCGCCATTCCCTCTTCATCCAAAGCGGAGAGTATCTTCAGATCACGCTGCAAAGCGGCGTCGTAGGCGGCACGGAGGAGAACACACTCTCCGGGAAAAACCGAGTAGATCAACTTCGCCCGAATCGACCGAAAGAGCCCTTCGCCGTCCCGCACCCTCCCCTCCCGGACCGCCTCCTCCAGACCGAAGGAATGGGCATAGCCGCCGGCGGGAAAAAGGGAGTCGCACCACTGAAGGAGACCGAAGAGATCCTTTGGAGAAAGGTTCATTTCCAATCCATGCATGTAGGGGCGTATTGCAATACGCCCCTACACCCTTTAAAACAAAAAATACCGCTGGGCCATCGGCAGTTTCTCCGCCGGTTCGCAACGGAGGAGGACCCCGTCGGCCCGCACCTCGTAGGTCTCCGGGTCCACCTCGATCAGCGGGAGCGCATCGTTCAGCCACATGTCGCCCTTGCCGATCCGCCGCCAGCCCTGCACCGCAACGGTCCTTTTTCTCAGTTCCAGGCTCGCCGCAAGGTCGCTCTCCGCCGCCGCCTGGGAGAGGAAGGTGAGGCTGTTTTCATAGGGCGCCCCGCCGAAGGCGCCGAACATCGGCCGGTAGTGCACCGGCTGCGGCGTGGGGATCGAGGCGTTGGGGTCGCCCATCGCCGCCGCGGCGATGCAGCCGCCCTTGAGGATCAGCGCCGGCTTGACGCCGAAGAAGGCCGGCTTCCACAGCACCAGGTCGGCCAGCTTGCCGGCCTCGAGCGAGCCGACCTCGTGGGCGATGCCGTGCGCGATCGCCGGGTTGATGGTGTATTTGGCGATGTAGCGCCGGGCGCGGAAGTTGTCGGCTCCCCTGTCCCTCCTCCGGCAGCGCGCCGCGCTGCACCTTCATCTTGTGCGCCGTCTGCCAGGTGCGGATGATGACCTCGCCGACGCGGCCCATGGCCTGGCAGTCGGACGACATCATCGAGAACGCGCCGAGGTCGTGCAGGATGTCCTCGGCGGCGATGGTCTCGCGGCGGATGCGGGACTCGGCGAAGGCCACGTCCTCGGCGATGCGCCGGGTCGAGGTGGTGGCAGACCATCAGCATGTCGAGGTGCTCGTCGACCGTGTTGACGGTGTAGGGCCGCGTCGGGTTGGTGGATGACGGCAGGACGTTCGCCTCGCCGCAGACCCTTGATGATGTCCGGCGCGTGGCCGCCGCCGGCGCCTTCGGTGTGGAAGGTGTGGATCGTGCGGCCCGGCGATCGCCGCGATCGTGTCCTCGACGAAGCCGGATTCGTTCAGCGTGTCGGTGTGGATCGCGACCTGCACGTCGTGTCGCTCGGCGACCGTCAGGCAGTAGTCGATCGCCGCGGGCGTGGTGCCCCAGTCCTCGTGCAGCTTCAGGCCGATGGCGCCGGCCTCGATCTGCTCCTCCAGCGGCGCCGGCGGCGGCTGGCGTTGCCCTTGCCGAGAAAGCCGAGGTTCATCGGGAAGGCTTCGGCCGCCTGCAGCATGCGCGCGATGTGCCACGGCCCCGGCGTGCAGGTGGTGGCGTTGGTGCCGGTGGCCGGGCCGGTGCCGCCGCCGAGCATGGTCGTGACGCCGGACGTCAGCGCCTCCTCGATCTGCTGCGGGCAGATGAAGTGGATGTGCGCGTCGATGCCGCCGGCGGTGACGATCATCCCTTCGCCGGCGATGACCTCGGTGCCGGGGCCGATGACGATGCGGTCACGCCCGGCCTGCACGTCCGGGTTGCCGGCCTTGCCGATGCCGGCGATGCGGCCCCCTTGATGCCGATGTCGGCCTTGACGATGCCCCAGTGGTCGAGGATCAGCGCGTTGGTGATGACCGGTGTCGAGCGCCCCCTGGTCCGGCGTCGCTCCCGGCGCTGGCCCATGCCGTCGCGGATCACCTTGCCGCCGCCGAACTTCACCTTCCTCGCCGTAGATGGTGAGGTCGCGCTCGACCTCGATCAACAGCTCGGTGTCGGCCAGGCGCACCCGGTCGCCGGTGGTGGGGCCGAACATCTCGGCGTAGGCCCGCCGCGGGATCTTCAGACTCATGAACTTCCCCCTTGAAATCCCTTTTCCCGAAGCCGCATCAACGCCGCGCTCTTCTGCGCCGATCCCGCCGGTCCTTCGGTGAGGCCATTTAACCCCCGGACGGTCCGGGTTCCGCCGAGCTCTACCAGGACAATTCGCTTCTTCTCTCCCGGCTCGAACCGGACCGCTCCGCCCGCGGGGATATTGAGCCGCATCCCGAACGCAGCCTCCCGGTCGAACGAGAGCGATCGGTTCGCTTCAAAGAAATGAAAGTGGGAGCCGACCTGAATCGGCCGGTCGCCGGTGTTGGTGACCGTCAGCGTCAATGCGTCCGCCGGCCGGCGTTGGGCTCGATCTCGCCGTCGGCGATGAAATATTCTCCCGGGATCATGTTTGCTCCTCCTGATCGTAGGGGCGACGCATGCGTCGCCCCTACACATCTCCAACCTGTCATTGTATCGGATCATGAATCGTCACCAGCTTGGTGCCGTCGGGGAAGGTCGCCTCCACCTGGATCTCGTGGATCATCTCCGGCACCCCGTCCATGACGTCCTCGCGCGAGAGGATCTTCCGCCCCATCTCCATCAGCTCGGCAACGCTCTTGCCGTCGCGAATCCCCTCCATCACCGCCGAGGTGATGAGCGCCACCGCTTCCGGGTAATTGAGCTTGAGGCCGCGTCCCTTCCGCTCCTTTGCCAATTGGGCCGCCAGGTAGATCAGGAGCTTCTCCTGCTCCCGGGGTGTCAGATGCATTTAATCTCCTCTGTAGGGGCGCACCGATGTGTGCGCCCGCCTTTCAAAAACGAGGGCGAACACGCAGGTTCGCCCCTACCCATTCAAATCATTACACCGTCAAATGCCGGCGGACCACCTCGTCGGTTAATTTTTCAACCGGCCCTTCCGCCGCAATCGCCCCCTTCTCCATCACGTAGAACGAATCGGCAATCTCCCGAACCAGCGAAAGGTACTGCTCCACCAGGACAATGGCCATGGTCTTGCGATCGGCCAGGATCCGGCGGATGACGCGCCACGATGTCCTTGATGATCGAGGGCTGGATGCCCTCGGTCGGCTCGTCGAGGAGAAGCAGCTGCGGACCGGCGGCGAGCGCGCGTGCGATGGCGAGTTGCTGCTGCTGTCCGCCGGAGAGATCGCCACCGCGCCGGTCGAGCATAACTGCTTGAGGATGGGGAACAGCTCGAACAGCTCGGCCGGGATCGTTTTCCCGCCCGACGCCTCCAGACCGATCAACAGATTTTCTTCGACCGTCAGGCTCGGAATAATCTCCCGGCCCTGTGGAACATAGCCGATTCCGCGCCGGGCGCGCAAGTAGGGGGCGCCTTCGTGATCTCCTCCCCAGCCAGCGTGATTCTTCCCCCCTTGGGGGCGAGGAGGCCGATGATGGTTTTCATCAGGGTCGTCTTCCCCACTCCATTCCGACCCATCAGACAGACAACCTTCCCCGCCGGGATGTTCAGATGAACCCCCCAAGCACCTGGCTGTCTCCATAAGAGACGTTGAGCCCCTGCACCTCAAGCATGGGTCTCCTGCTCCCGTCCGAGATAAACCTCAACCACCCGCGGATCGTTCTGGACCTGCAACATCGGCCCCTCGCAAAGGACCGTTCCCTCATGGAGGACGGTCACCTTTTTCGCGAAATGGCGGACGAACTCCATGTCATGTTCGATCACCAACACCGAATGCTCCCGGGCAATCCCCTCTAAAAGCAGGCCGGTCTCTTCCCGCTCTTTCCCGGTCATCCCCGCCACCGGCTCGTCGATCAAAAGAAGCTCCGGCTCCTGCGCCATCACCATCCCGATCTCCAGCCACTGCCGCTGGCCGTGGGCGAGGGTTCCGGCGAACCGCTCGGCATGCTCCGCCAGCCCGATCCATTGGAGGATCGCCTCGATCCGCTCCCGCTCCTCCCGTCCCCGCCGGCCGAAGAGAGAAGGGATCACCCCTTCTTCCCCCGCAGCGCGAGGGCGAGATTATCGAAGACGGTATGGTGCGGGAACGCGGTCGGGGTTTGAAATTTTCGGCCGATCCCCCGGTTGGCGATCTGGTGCTCTCTCAACGGGAGAAGATCGGTCCCCTCTTCGAAGATGACCCGGCCCTTCGCAGGCTTGACCTTCCCGGAGATCACGTCCAGCAGGGTCGTCTTCCCGGCCCCGTTCGGACCGATGACGAACCGGAGCTCTCCCCGCTCCATCATAAAATTTAGATCGCGCAGCGCCAAGAATCCCTCGAAGCTGACCGTCACCGCCTCCAGATAGATGATCGTCTCCCTCGGAGAAGCCGCTACTTTTTCTTCAATGACGGCGACATCGACCGGAACATCTTTCCTGCTTCGATCCATTTCTTTTGGCTGACCGTTCGAGGAAAGCCCCTCCCCCATCCCGCTTGCAGATTTCACTCTTCCGAACCTTCGTTTTACCCACTGTTGGATCTGAGCCGGCAATCCGACCAGTCCGTTCGGAAAAAAGAGGACCCCTGCGACAAAAAGCCCGCCGAGGAGAAAGGGCCAGAGCTGCGGGACTTTGGTCGTCAGATAGGTCCGCAGGCCGTTGACGACGACGGCGCCGAGGGCCGCACCGATCAATGTCCCGCGCCCTCCGAGCGCGACCCAGACGACCACCTCCAGCGACGGGAGAACCCCCATCTGGCTGGGGGTGATAATTCCGACTTGCGGCACATACAAGGCGCCGGCCACCCCCGCCAAAACAGCCGAGACGGAAAAGACGAAAACCTTGAATCCGGTCGTGGAGAAGCCGCAAAAATGAAGGCGGCGCTCGTTGTCCCGGATCGCACGAAGGACCTTCCCCAACTTGGAGTCGACGATCGACCGGCAGAGAAGATAGGAACCGATTAAGAAGAAAACGGTGACGATGTAGAGTCCCCGCTGCGTCGCCGGATCGTGGAGGGAAAACCCGAGGAGGGTCTTGAAATCGGTGAGGCCGTTCGTTCCGCCGAGGTTCATTTCGTTTCGATTGAAGAGGAGCCAGGCGGCGAAAGCAAGCGCCTGCGTCAGAATGGAGACATAGACCCCTTTGATCCGGCTGCGGAAGGTGAGATAGCCGAAGATCCCCCCGAAGAGGGCCGGGATCAAGATCACTCCGATCATCGCGAATCCGAAATGGTCGAACGGCTTCCAGAACCAGGGGAGCTCCGCCACCTGGTTCCAGACCATGAAATCGGGAATCGCCTCGCCGTATTTACTCTGCTCCGACCCGATCTCCAGCATCAGATACATCCCGATGGCATATCCGCCGAGACCGAAAAAGACCGCCTGGCAGAGGCTTAAGATCCCGGCATAACCCCAGAGCAGGTCCATGCCGATCGCCAAGATCGCCAGCGAGAGATATTTCCCAAGAAGGGTTAGATAAAAGTCGGGAAGATGGAGCGAGGAGCCGGCCGGAAGCAGATTGAGGATCGGAAGGATCACCCCCAGGACGAGGGCCGTTGCAACCAGCCCGATCTTTCCTTTCTTCAAATCGACCGACATCACGCCGACTCCGCCGCGCGGCCTTTGGCCGGGAAGAGACCGAGGGCTTTCGCTGAAGGAAGAGGATGATCGCCGCGAGGATAAAAATTTTGGCGTAGATCGCCCCGCCGGTCCCACCGATTATCGGCTCCAAGATCTTATTGAACATTCCGATCCCAAACGCCGAGACGACCGTCCCGGCGAGCTTGCCGACCCCGCCGACGACCACCACCATAAACGAATCGACGATATAGGTCTTTCCCATTTCCGGATCGACATTCCCCACCAGGCTCAAGGCGCATCCCGCAAGCCCCGCCAGCCCCGCTCCCAAAGCAAAGGTCCATCCATCGACACGGCGGGTCGAGATCCCCAGGCACGCGCTCATATCGCGGTTTTGCGTGACCGCCCGGATCTTCAGCCCCCAGCGGGTCCGCGAGAGGAGAAGAGAAATACCGACCAGCCCTGCGATGCTCAAGAGGATGATAAAAATCCGATTGTAAGGTAAAACCAGACCGACCGTCGCCTGAACGCCGCCGCGAATCCAGGTCGGCGCGTTCACACTCGTCAGATCGCCGAAATACCACCGCGCCGCCTGCTGCAGAATCATGCTGATCCCCCAGGTCGCCAGCAGCGTCTCGAGCGGCTTTCCGTAGAGAAATCGAATCACCCCCTTCTCCAAAAGCCACCCGACCAGGGCGGCCACAAGAAAAGAGAGCGGGAGCGCCGCGATAAAATAGAGATCGTGATACCCCGCCGGAAAGCGCGTTCTGAAAATCTCCTGCAGGACGAAGGTCGTATAGGCGCCCACCATCATCATCTCGCCGTGGGCCATGTTGATCACGCCCATCAGCCCGAAGGTGATCGCCAGGCCGAGCCCCATCAACAACAGGATCGATCCGAGGCTGATCCCGCTGAAGAGGGTCCCGATAAACTGCTCTCGCGCCTGATATCGCTCGATCTGGACGATCGCCGCTTGCATCGCCCCCCGCACGGCGGGGTCGGCTTCGGCCGGCTCTTCCGAAAGGAGCGCTTTCAATTTCGGGAGCCCCTGCTGGCTGTGGATCTCCCCCAGCTTCTCCGCAGCCGTGCTTCGAACCTTCGGATCGGGATCGGAGAGCTGAAGTTGTCCGATCGCCTCCTCCATCGCATGTTTTGCCCATCGATCGCTCTCCCCGGCCAAGACACGGGTCAGCGTGTCGATCGCAGAGAGATCCGACCCGTTTCCGATTTTGGTCGCCGCCGACCGCCGTACTTCCGGGGAGGGATCGTAGAGCTTGATCCGGTCGAGCGCCGCCGAAAGCCACCGGCGCCCCTCGGGCGATCCGACCGAGATCATCTCAAATCCCTCGTCGGTTCCGTCTCCCTCGCCGACCCGTTGCCCGGTGAGCGGATCGACCAGAACCCCTTTCCGCTCCCCTCCGGCGACTCGATCATCTCGACAAGGACCACCCGGACCCCTTCTGCGGTCATCCATCGATAGAGGCTCCCCTCGTGCAGCGCCGTGAGGAGGGGAAGAATCGCCGGATCCCCCCCTCGGCCAATTCCTTCAGCACCGCCGCCTGAACCTCCGGATCATCCCCGGCGATCTGCTGAAGGAGCAGCCCCTTATCTCCACCGGCGGGAGGGGACGCCTCCGACCAAGCGGACTGAAGCGGCCCAAAAAGAAAAATGAAAACCAGAACAACTATTTGTAATCTCATCTTTTCGCCAGACCACACGGGGGCCGGGAGACGTTTCCGCCCCCCGGCCCCCGGCACCTCCTTTAAACTACATCGGCTCGATCGGCATCGCCGCAGGATCGAGGAAGACCTTCTGGCCCCCCTTCATGTCGAACGACCCCTTGCCTCCCTTGCCCCAATCACATTGGCGATCGGGATAGGTATACTCGCTCCACGGTTCCGGCGTCACGAGCCCTTTCGACTGCCAGATGATCTCGAATTGGCCGTTGGCCAAGATCCGGCCGATATAAACCGGCTTCGCGGTGTGATGGTTCCGCGTATCGGCCACGATTTTTCCCGCCGCCGTTTGGACCTCCAGTCCGGGATAGGCCTTCAGCACCGCATCGACATCGGTGCTTCCCGCCTTCTCGACCGCCGCCTTCCAAAGATAGAGGCCGTTATACCCCCAGAACATCGGATCATCCACCACACGGCTCGCCCCGCCGGGGAGGTTGTTCTTTTTGGCGAAGTCTTTGAACTTCTTGACCAGCTCCTTGTTTTCCGGCGTGTTGACCGACTGGAAGTAGTTCCACGCCGCCAGGTGGCCGACCAGCGGCTTGGTGTCGACGCCGCGCAGTTCCTCCTCCGCCGACCGAGAACGACACCACCGGACACTCCGTCGCCTTCAGCCCGGCGTTCGCCAGTTCCTTGTAGAAGGGCACGTTGGAGTCGCCGTTGATGGTCGAGACCACCGCCGTCTTTCCCGCCGGCGCAGAACTTCTTGATCTTGGCGACGATCGTCTGGTAGTCCTGGTGACCGAACGGGGTGTACTCCTCCATGATGTCCGCCTCGGCGACGCCCTTCTTCAGGAGAACGCGCGCAGGATCTTGTTGGTGGTGCGCGGATAGACGTAGTCGGTGCCGAGCAGACGAAGCGTCTTCTTCGCGCCGCCGTCCTTGCTCATCAGGTATTCGACCGCGGGAATGGCCTGCTGGTTGGGCGCGGCGCCGGTGTAGAAGACGTTCCGCGAGCACTCTTCGCCTTCGTACTGCACCGGGTAGAACAGCAGGCCGTTGGTTCTCCTCGAACACCGGCAGCACCGACTTGCGGGACACCGAGGTCCAGCAGCCGAAGATCACCGCCACCTTGTCCTGAACCAGCAGCTGCCGCGCCTTCTCGGCGAACAGCGGCCAGTTCGAGGCCGGATCGACCACCACCGGCTCGAGCTTCTTGCCGAGCACGCCGCCCTTGGCGTTGATCTCGTCGATGGCCATCAGCACGATGTCCTTGAGCGACGGTCTCGCTGATCGCCATCGTCCCGCAGAGCGAATGCAGGATGCCGACCTTGATCGGCCCTTTCTCCTCCCCCGCCGCGTTTGCCACCTGCCTTGCAGCGAAGGTCCCGACGACCCCCACCGCCAGGAGAACCAGAAGACCGAATAATGTCGGCTTCAGATAACGCCGTTTTGTTTTGACCCCTTCCGTTGATTTCTTTTCTCCCACCATCTCTCCTCTCCTTCTGATAGTAATCTTCCCTTGACTTACTTCAGGGCAACAAACGATGCCCCCATAAATCACATGTGTCGATTGATTCGCTTAAGAATGGTCAATATTTTCGAACGGGGGGAGGGATCTCCCCAGCACCTCCTTTCGAAAAAGGTCCCAGAGGTTAAAAAAAAACCGTGAAGGGCCGGGGTGTCGTGGGCAAGTGCCCGGACCGCCAGACCCCGGCGGGAAAGGAGCGTCGCCCCCCAGAAGAGATCAACCCGTTCGACCGATCGGAAAGCCGTAAGAAGCCTCATCCGAGCCGACTCCGAGCAGAAGAGATAAAGGGTGCCGAGATGACTGAAGCCCTCCATCACCCCGCTCTCTTCCAGCGGGCGTTCGGAGGGGGCCAGCCGAAATCGCTCTTGAACCAGAACCCCTTCCGGATCGACAATCCGCAATTGATTCTCATAAAGCCGGTAGGCAAACGATTCCCCCCGTCCGAGCCTTCCCGGGCCGAGGAGGTCGGCGTAAAAAAGGGTGGCCTGCTCCTCCAGAAAAATATCGGTCTCTTGATGAAAAGCCGATCCGGCATAGGGGAGAACCGGCTCGGCCAGATATTCCAGGGTGGCGCCGGGACCGACGGAGAGGGTGGTCCGCTGGCGGGCCTCCCCCGACGGCGTCGGATGGACCCGTGTCGCCGCCGGTGTCGTCACGACGGCGTGGGTCCCCTTCTCCAGACGGAGGGAGATCTCGAGTTGGTCCCCCTCCAGAATTCCCGCGGTGGCGTTGAGAAGATAGAGATGGGCCGGCCCCTCCCCCTCGGGGTAGAACGGCCGGATCACCCGAAGCGGCGCCTGCTGGCGGATCTCCCGCGCCACCGTCCGCTCTCCTGCCTGTTCAAACGTAATGTCTAGAATCCCATGCATCTCTTATCCACCCTTGAGTGAAGAAAGGGTCGCCGTTAGATCTGGAACTGAAGTCCCAGCCTGAAGCCGTCGATCTCTGTCGCGGTCCCTCCGGGATCATCCTTAAAATAAGTGGCCGTGATCCGTGCGTTATGCCCATCGATGATATAGCTCAATCCGACATCGATCCGGTCGTGATCGACGGCGCCGACCCCATCCGGCTCAAATTTCTGATAACGGACCATCGGCTGAATTCCTCCCTCGATACCGGCCCCACCGAACTTTCCAGGAAGAAGGTAGCTCACTAGCGCAAAGTAGCCTTTCCCTTCTGCGGCCAATCCGTCGTTGTCATAATCGTAATAGGCTCCCTCTAGTGTCGCGACCCCGGCGGCGCCCAGATTTCGCTCTGCCAGCAGATCAACGCTCCAGCCGGTGAAATCGCCGGCGGCGCCCGCCGTCCCGACGGCGTCTTTTTGCGTCATCGCCACCAGGCCGATCGCCAGAACGTTCATCGAACCGTAATAGGTGCTGCTGTTGTAATACCCTGCTTCCGGATCCCAGAGGTTGAGGGTCAGCCGACCTGCATAAAGAAGGTTATCCTTCTCGTTCGGTCCGCCGGCTGTCGCTCCCAACCCGTCAAAGGCACCGAACTGATATTTGAATTTTCCCTTTCCAAGCATCCCCCAGATCGCGGCGCCGTCGTCCCGGCCCGCGAAGACCGCCGGATACATTTGAACGAAGGGAAAATCCCACGCATTGAGGTAATACGGACCGCTTAAGTTGGAGCGATCGCTCGGCGGAAGAAATCGACCGATCCAGACGTTGAAGTAGTCGCTGAAGCCGAACTTCAGGACCCCGTCGAGGACCCGAATGTCTTCGGTTCCGGCCGGGGAGGTATCGTAATCGGTATTGAATTCAAAACTCACGATCGAATGGAGCTGTCCGGCCATGTAGAACCGGAAACTGTCGAGGGAAAAGTCTTTGGATCGATCCTCTCCGCTCGGGGCGGCATCTTCGATCATGTTGAAGCTGGTCCGGAGCCCCATCCCGACGCTGACGGAGCGCACGTCGTCGATTTTGATCGTTCCCCCCGCGTGGGCCGTCGAGGGCCCTGTCGCGAACGAGGAGAGAAGGATTCCGAGAAGTCCCAGGAAAACGAAGGTGCGCCCAAGGCGATATCGTATCATTTGCTTTTTTTCCTCCATGTGTCGGTTGTGGTGATCGGTTGGGTCGGTCGTCTTTACATTTTGGGCAAAAAAAAGTGCATCACCCACACGCACCACGCTGGGATGAGGCACCTTGCCTGCACGGAGATTACATCCTCGTAATCAACCGCTTGTCGTACATGATTCTCTTGGTGCAATTGCTATACCGATCAAATCTGTAAGCGCGCTTACTTTCCCAAAAGGGCTCGATCGCCTACAACCGCGTGTCAATTACTTGACAGCGGTGATAAAAAGACGCCGATAAAACGTGCTCCCGAAAAGGGAGCTGCCGGGACGATTTTGTCGTAAAGCGAACAAATCCGTTCTTCATTGTCTCGACCGTGTCGCACGGATTCGACTCCAAAATGTTCTTCTTCTTGACCCTTCAACGGTCGCTGTGATAAGGTGCTCGCGTTTTGACTTCCTCCCTCAAATGTGTTATCCAAAAGAGCGGGAATCATGTCTCAACAGGCTTTTTGGAAATAGAGGGGCTGACCAAAACCTTCGACGGGCTGAAGGCGCTCGAAGGGGTTGCGCTTTCGATCGAAGCCGGGAAGGTGACCAGTCTCATCGGGCCGAACGGCGCGGGGAAAACGACCTTTTTCAACTGTATTACCGGCCTGATCCCGCCGACCGCCGGCCTGATTCGGTTTCGAGGGGAGCCGATCGGGTCTCTCCCGCCGCACGAGATCACCCGTCGCGGGGTGGCGCGGACCTTTCAGAACATCCGGCTTTTTTCGGAGATGACGGTTCTCGAGAATGTCATGGTCGGCCGGTATCCGCGAAGTGCCCCCCGCTGATCGGCACTTTTATCGGCGCGCTTTTGCAGAACCGGCACTTTCGAGGGAAAGAACGGCGGCTCCGCGAGGAGGGGCTTCAATCGTTGGAATTTGTCGGCCTGGCTGACCGGCACGACCTCACGGCGCGCCATCTCTGTTACGGCGACCAGCGGCGCCTTGAGATCGCCCGGGCGCTGGCCTCGGAGCCGGGCCTGATCCTCTTGGACGAGCCGGCGGCCGGAATGAACCCCCGCGAGACCGAGGCCCTCATGGTCCTGATCGGCCGGATCCGCGATCAGGGAATTACCCCGTTTCTGATTGAGCACAACATGAAAATGGTGATGAAGATCTCCGACCGGATCTTCGTCCTCGACCATGGGGTGAAAATTGCCGAAGGAACGGCGCAGGAGATTCAAGGCAATACCAAGGTCATCGAGGCCTACCTGGGAAAAACGGGGGACGGGGGTCAGAGATCAGGGGACGGAGAAAAAAGATAAAAACCTGGGCAAAGACGATTGGAATGATATTTTTTATGTCCTTTTGTCTCTTTTCCCCGGCCTCTGGCCCCCGGCACCCGACCCCCTTGTTTCGAAAGAATGCTCTCAATTAGAGATTTGCGCGCTTCCTACGGCGCGGTGACGGTTTTGAATGGGATCTCCCTGGAGGTCGCATCGGGCGAGGTCGTGGCGCTCATCGGCGCGAACGGCGCCGGAAAGACGACCACACTGATGACGATCTCGGGAATCCTACCGAATCGCTCCGGAAGCATTCTTTTTTGCGGGGAGGAGATCTTGGGTCTTCCGCCGCACCGGATTGTTGAGAAGGGAATCTGTCATGTCCCGGAAGGGCGGCGGATTTTTCCAAGGCTTTCGGTCTTAGAAAACCTGGAGATGGGGGGCTACCTCCAAACCGGCCCGAAGCAGGCCGAGGAAGATCTCGAGCAGATCTTCACCTTCTTTCCGATTTTAAAAGAGCGTCGATTTCAGCGGGGAGGAACCCTCAGCGGGGGGAGCAGCAGATGCTGGCGATCGGCCGGGCGCTGATGTCGCGGCCCAAACTCCTCCTTCTGGATGAGCCCTCTCTCGGCCTCTCCCCCTTGATGGCCGAGAAGATTTTTGAGATGATTAGAGAGATTCGTCGGCAGGGGAAGACGATCCTTCTGGTAGAGCAGAACGCGCACGCGGCGCTGACATTGGCCGACCGCGGCTATGTGATGGAGACCGGCCAGATCGTCTTATCCGATCCGGCGTCGAAGCTCTTGCTGAACCCGCGGGTTCAGTCCGCCTACTTGGGATCGGGATCTTCCCTCTAAGAGCGCCACACACAACCGAACCGTTCGAGGTGGATGATGAAGAGAACTCCTCTCTATGAGAAACATGTAAAGTCAGGCGCGAAGATCGTCCCCTTTGCCGGGTGGCAGATGCCCCTTTCTTATACCGGCGTCACGGATGAGCATCAGTCGGTTCGGACGGCAGTGGGGCTCTTCGACATCAGCCATATGGGACGTTTCGAGCTCTCCGGCAAAGGGGCCGAAGCCTATCTGGAACGGCTGACCCCCGGCCCCGTCCACAAAATGCAGCGGGGAAGCGCCCAATATTCGATGCTCTTGAACGAGACCGGCGGCATCCTCGACGACATCTACCTCTATAAGCGGGGGGTCGATAAGTTTTTTGTGATCGTCAATGCGGCCAATCTCGACAAAGATTTCAAGTGGATGACGAGCCACCTTCCCGGCGGGGTCGACCTGAAGGATGTCAGCGGGGAGACGGCGCTGCTGGCGCTCCAGGGCCCTAAATCGTGGGAAGTGCTGGTTCAGATCATTCCTTTCGGTAAAACCGAGATCGCCCTTCGAAACTTCATTGAAACCGAGCTGGTCCCGGCGCGCGGCGCCAAAGGAATCATCGCCCGGACCGGCTACACCGGGGAAAAGGGATATGAGCTGGTCGTCCCGGCGGAGGCCGCCGAAACGGTCTGGAATGCCCTGCTGGAGGCCGGCAAAGCGGAGCGGATCAAACCGGTCGGGCTCGGCGCGCGGGATACCTTGCGGCTTGAGATGGGATATCCCCTCTACGGCCATGACATGGACGAGAAGACAACCCCGATCGAGGCCGATCTGGAGCGCTTCATCGATTTTGAGAAAGACTTTATCGGAAAAGAGGCTTTGATCGGTCAACGGGAGAAGGGCGCTCAACGAAAGCTGATCGGCTTTGAACTTCTCACCGGCGGGGTCCCCCGGGAGGGACACACGATCTATTCCGATCAGAAGATCATCGGCAAAGTCGCCTCGGGGAATTTCTCCCCCTCGCTGCGAAAGGGAATCGGCATGGGTTATGTCGATCCCCGCTACAGCGATCTCGGGAGCGAGATCTTGATCGACATTCGCGGAAACGCGACCCCGGCGATCATTGTCAAACGGCCTTTTTATAAAAAGAAGAAATAAAAGACGGACGGAGGTTTCATGGAATACATTCCCAAAACGGCGGCGGAAGAAACGGCGATGCTGGAGGCGATCGGCGTCTCCTCCTTCGATCAACTCTTGGAGATTCCCGCCGGCCTGCGACTGAACCGGCCCCTCGCGCTTCCCCCTCCCCTCTCGCAGATGGAGCTGCGGCGGGAGCTCTGGGAGATCAGCCGAAAAAATCTCGACACCACCACCGCCCTCTCTTTTCTCGGCGGGGGGAGTTACGATCACTTCGTTCCGAGCACCGTGGGGCATGTCCTCTCCAAATCGGAGTTCTACACCTCTTACACCCCCTATCAGGCTGAAATGAGCCAGGGACTTCTCCAGACGATCTATGAATACCAGACGATGATCTGCCAGCTGACCGGGATGGAGGTCTCCAACGCATCGGTTTATGACGGCGCCTCGGCGCTGGCCGAGGGGGCCTTGATGGCGATGCGGGTCACCAAGCGGAGCAAGGTCATCCTCGCTCGGACCGTTCATCCCCACTATCGGCAGGTCGTGAAGACCTACCTCTCCGGACTTCCGGCGGCCCGGATCAAGGAATCCCCCTTTCATGCCGGATCGACATCGATCGAAAGGCTCGGCGAGCTGATCGACGATCAGACCGCCGCCGTCCTGATTCAATACCCGAATTTCTTCGGACAGTTGGAAGAGGTCGAAGAGATCGAACGGCTCGCCCATGCGCGCGGCGCGCTTCTGGTGATGGCGGTCGATCCGATCTCCCTCGGCATTCTGAAATCCCCCGGTGAATTCAACGCCGACATCGCCGTCGGCGAGGGACAGTCGCTCGGAAACGCCATCAGCTACGGCGGCCCCTACGTCGGCTTCTTCTCCACCCGGCGCGATTTCATCCGCCAGATGCCGGGGCGGGTGGTCGGCGCCACCACCGACGGACTGGGGCGGCCCGGCTTCTGCCTCACCCTTCAGACCCGCGAGCAGCATATCCGCCGGGAGAGGGCCACGTCGAATATCTGCACCAATCAGGCGCTCAACGCTCTGGCAACGGCGGTTTATCTCGCCACCGTCGGGAAGGAGGGCCTTCGTGAGGTAGCGATGCTCTGTCTGGCCAAATCGCACGCGGCGCAAGAGAAAATTACCGCGATTCCCGGATTCAGTGCGCCCTTCACCGCCCCTTTCTTCAAGGAGTTCGTCGTCCAGCTTCCGGTCCCGGCCTCGCGCATTCTCAAGAAAGCACGCCGCGCCGACATTCTGGCCGGAATTGACCTCGGCGCTTACTATCGCGAGCTGAAAAATCACCTGCTGATCTGCGTCACAGAAAAGCACCGCCCGGAAGATATTGAGCGTTTGGTCGAGCAGTTTAACTCTTTTAACGTGTGATAACGATGTTGGAGCGCACCCCTGTCCCTTCAGATCGGAAGGCATTCATCGCCTCCCATATCGCTCAGATCAGCGAGGAGCAGCTCCTCGGCCACCTCGAATCGTTGGTCGGCGTCCGGCACCCCGTGACCGCCCCGGAAGGGCTGCGGGCCGGCGGAGCGTATATCGCAGGGCAGATGAAATCGTTCGGCCTCGACCTCCTCGAAGAAACGATCGAGGGGGAGCACAACGAGCGGTTCGTCAATTTAATCGGCCGGGAAAGCGGGGGCCGGTCCGGGAAGAAGATTCTGGTGATCGGCGCCCATTACGATACGGTTGCGGAGTCTCCCGGCGCCGATGACAACGCCAGCGGCTTGGCGGTGATGTTGGAAATGGCCCGGATTCTCGCGCCGTTGCGCGGGAAGCTGACGCCGCAATTCGTCGCCTTCTCCTTGGAGGAAGAGGGCTTTTGGGAAGCGATCACTACGCGCGGCAGGTTCGCCGAAATAAGGTCCCCCTCTGGGGGGCGATGATTCTCGAATGCGTCGGCTACACCGATGCGCGTCCCGGCTCGCAGACGGCGCCGGCCGGCCTGCCGATGAAGCTGCCGAGCCAAGGCGATTTCATCGGCCTGGTCGGCAATGCCGCCGCGGAGCCGATTCAGAAGGCGTATGAAGTGGCCGTCGCGACCTACTGCCCCGAGCTTCCCTGCGTCAGTCTGTTGGTCCCCGGCAAGGGAGAAGCCCTTCCCGACACCCGGCGCTCGGACCATGTGCCGTTCTGGGATCGCGGCTACCGCGCAGTGATGCTGACAGACACCGCCGATTTTCGGAATCCGAATTACCACAAGAAGAGCGATCAATTGAAGACGCTCGATCTTACCTTTATGACCCGCGTCGCGCGGTCGCTGGCGGCCGCCGTGATCGATCTTGCCGAGCTCAATCTAGTAGAAGCGAAATCATGAGGCGGAAAATCGGACGATGACGCGCGAAATTTATCGGGGGAAAATTGTCCATCTCTTCGTCGAGTCGGCCGCCTTGCCGAACGGCAAGACCTTTGAGCTGGAAGTGGTCCGGCATCCGGGGGCCTCGGCGGTTGTTCCGCTGAAAGAAGACGGCAAAGTCGTTCTGATCTACCAATACCGCCATGCCGCCGGAGGGTTTATCTACGAGGTTCCGGCCGGGAAACTCTCGCCGGGAGAGGCCCCCGAGTCGTGCGCGGAACGAGAGGTCGAGGAGGAGGTCGGCTACAAAGTCGGCAAGCTGGAGAAGCTGACGACGATCTTCACCGCCCCCGGCTTCTGCGACGAGCAGATCCATCTCTTTCTCGGAACGGAGCTCGTCTTCAGCGGCCAGCAGCTTGGGGAAGATGAAGTGCTGCAGGTGATCGAGATGCCGTTTGAAGAAGCGATGAATCGGATTGAAGACCAAACCATCCATGATGCAAAAAGCATCGTAGCGCTGGAATTGGCGTACAGGCGGGCGAAGAAACGGGGCTGGATTTAAAAGATAATTATTAAGGAGGAACGAGTGCCAGAAAAGCTTATTTTTGAAAAGAGTGTCCCGGGCCGTCGTGGAGCGACCTTCCCGACAGAGGCGCTTCAGGGGTTTTCGATCGACCAGGTGCTGCCGAAAAAATTTCAGCGCCAGATCCCGCTGCCGCTGCCGGAGGTGAGTGAAAACGAGCTGATGCGCCACTACACCCGTCTCTCGCACGAGAACTACGGCGTCGACACCGGCTTCTACCCGCTCGGCTCCTGCACGATGAAGTACAACCCGAAGATCAACGAAGATGTCGCCCGCTTCCCCGGCTTTGCGCAGATTCATCCCCTTCAGCCGATCGAAACCGTTCAAGGGGCGCTGCAGCTGCTCTATCATCTTGAAAAGATCCTCGCGGAGATCGCCGGGATGGCGCGGGTGTCGCTCCAGCCGGTGGCGGGGGCGCAGGGAGAGCTGGTCGGCATGGTGATCACCCGCGCCTACCATCAACAACAGGGACGGCAGCGGAAGAAGGTGGTCATCCCCGATTCGGCGCACGGGACCAATCCCGCCAGCGCCGCCCTTGCCGGCTACACGATCCAGACGGTTCATTCCAATGCCGACGGGCTGATCGACGTGGACGATCTTGCCAAGGTGGTCGACGAAGAGACCGCCGCCTTCATGTTGACCAATCCGAATACCCTCGGCCTGTTCGAACGGGAGATCGAGAAGATCGTCCGGATCGTCCACGACGCGGGCGGCCTTGATGTATCTACGACGGCGCCAACCTCAACGCCATCCTGGGCCTGACCCGTCCCGGCGACATGGGGTTCGATGTCGTCCACTTCAACCTCCACAAGACCTTCTCCACTCCCCACGGCGGCGGCGGGCCGGGGGCCGGGCCGGTCGGCGTCGCGGAGCGGTTGGTCCCCTATCTCCCTTCGCCGACGATTGAAAAGAAGGGGGAAGAATATTTTCTCGATGAACGTCGCCCCCAATCGATCGGGCGGATCCACGGCTTCCACGGCAACTTCGGGATCTTGGTCCGCGCCTACACCTACATCAGCCGGCTCGGGGCCTCGGGCCTCTCTGCAATTAGTCGAAACGCCATCATCAACGCCAACTATCTTCGAAAGCAGCTGGAAGGATCGTATCCGGTTCCGTTTAACCGTCCCTGCATGCACGAGTTCGTCCTCTCGGCCAAGAAGTTTCGAGAGAAAGGAGTCCATGCCTGGGATATCGCCAAACGGCTGATCGATTACGGTTTCTACCCGCCGACCGTGAACTTCCCGCTCGTCATCGAAGAGGCCTTGATGATCGAGACCCCAGAGAGCGAGCCGCGCGAGGTCCTGGATGCCTTCGCGGAAGCGATGAAGTCGATCCGAAAGAGATCGACGACGATCCGACCCGCTTGACCGGCGCGCCGCATACCCGTCCGGTCGGCAGAATGGACGAGGTCCAAGCGGCGAAGCGGCTCGATGTGAATTACCAAAAGAAGTAAACTGTATGGCAGAGAGGCAATCGTCTTTAGGAGAAAGCAATGCCATTGGAGCATGATGTTCTCATCGTCGGCGCAGGCCTCGCGGGGATGCGCGCGGCGATCGCCGTTCCCGGCCATCTGAATGTCGGGGTCATCTCGAAAGTCCATCCGGTCCGGAGCCACTCGGTGGCGGCGGAGGGGGGATCAATGCGGCGATCCGTCCGGAGGATTCTTGGGAATCGCACATGTACGACACGGTGAAAGGGAGCGATTGGCTCGGCGATCAAGATGCCATCGAAATCCTCTGCCGGGAAGCGCCGGGCGACATCATGGAGCTGGAGCGGATGGGGGCCCTCTTCTCGCGCGATCCGCAGGGTCGGATCGACCAGCGGAACTTCGGCGGCCTCGGCTTTCCCCGCACCTGCTACGTCGCCGACCGGACCGGACATGCCCTGGTCCACCTTCTTTATGAACAGCTCGTCAAACGGGCCGCGCAGGTTTATGAAGAGTGGTATGTCACCTCGCTCATCGTAGAAGAAGGGGTCTGCCGCGGCGTCGTCGCGCTGAACATCTTCAACGGCGAGTTGACCGAAATTCGCGCCAAGGCGGTGGTCCTCGCGACCGGAGGATATGGGCGGGTCTATCTGATCTCCACCAATGGTCTGATCAACACCGGCGACGGCATGGCGCTCGCTTATCGCGCCGGGGTCCCCCTGCAGGATATGGAATTCGTTCAGTTCCATCCGACGACCTTGAAAGAGACCGGCATTCTGATCACCGAAGGGGCGCGCGGCGAGGGAGGCTATCTCTTCAACGCCCGCGGCGAGCGGTTCATGGAAAAGTATGCGCCGAAGATGATGGAGCTGGCGAGCCGGGACGTCGTCTCCCGCGCCGAGTACCAGGAAATCCTGGAAGGCCGCGGCGTCGACGGCTGCGTGATGCTCGATCTGCGGCATCTCGGCAAGGCGAAGATCTTGGAGAAGCTCCCGCAGATCTGGGAGCTCTCGATCACCTATGTCGGGGTCGATCCGATCGAAGCCCCCATTCCGGTGACCCCCGGGGTTCACTACTCGATGGGAGGGATCTTGACCGACATCCACGGCGCAACCCCGATTCGCGGTCTCTTTGCCGCCGGGGAGTGCGCCTCCGTCTCGGTCCATGGCGCCAACCGGCTCGGCGGAAACGCGCTGATGGAGACGATCGTCTACGGCCGGCGGGCCGGGACCCGCGCCGCCGAATACGCGGAGCAGACGCAACCGGCCCCCTCTTCAGGCCGGGTGCTTCAGCAGGAGCGGGAGCGGATCGGAGCGATCCTCTCCCGGAAAGAGGGGGAGCGGGCCGGGTTGCTCCGGGAAGAGATCGGGAAGGTGATGGCGGACCATTTCGGCATTCTGAGAACACGCGAGCGGATGGAGGAGGGGAAACGGAAGCTGGCGGAGATCCGGCCGAGGCTGGAAAAGATCGCCCTCCACGATCGAGGCAAGACCTTTAATCTTGAATTAATTGACGCGCTGCAGATTTTTTCGATTATGGATCTGGCGGAGTGCATCGCCGAAGGAGCGGCCGTTCGGGAAGAATCGCGCGGCGCGCACGCCCGCCCCGACTTCCCCAAACGGGACGATGTGAACTGGCTGAAACATACGCTGGCTTATCGATCAGAGGCCGGCCCCCGGCTCGATTATCGCCCGGTGACGATCACCCGGGTGCCGCTGGGCGAGCGCAAATATTAAAACTTAGTTCACCCCGCCTGAAGCGGTGTGAAGGAGAACCCCGTTATTTCCGACCGCCCACCCTTCCAAGCCGCCCGGAGCAAAGTACAGACCATTCAGATTCTGATTTGTTCCGACCTGTGATTGCCGTGTCCAGGTGGACCCGCCATTCTGTGTATACAAAACCATTCCCGCTGCCCCGGCCACCCATCCATTATTGGCATCCGAGAAACGGACGGCAAAAAGAGCCGATGTTGTTGTCGATGTCTGTGGTGACCAGGTAACCCCTCCATCGGTGGTCCGATAAATCCTCCCAGAGTTCCCAACGGCCCAGCCGGTCGATGCGCTAACAAAGTGAACCGCATTCCAGGTGGTGGTCGTCGGAGTGGCCTGGGTGCAGGCCCAGCTTGCTCCCCCATCGGTGGTGCGGGCGGTCCACCCACTGGTTCCGACCATCCAGCCCCTGCCGGCATCAAGGAAATAAACGCCGTTCATCGTCGCCGCCGCGGGAATACAGGCACTCGCTTGCGGCGACCAGGTTGTCCCGTTATAATAATAAACCTGCCTCGTGGTGGCCCCGTTAACGACCCGGCCGACCGCCCAGCCATTCGTCGCATTGGCGAAGTAAACCCCTTTCAGGCTTCCGGAACTGGTCAGGGTGGTGTTGAGCCCCCAAGCGCCGCTGCTGTAATGATAAATCTGCCGGTTACTGGTGACGGCCCAGGCGTCGGTCGCGGAAACCACGGAGAGGCTGTTAAAGTCGCTGGCGCCCGCAGACTGTTTTATCCAGCTGGATCCCCCAGTCGATGTCGTCAAAACGGTCCCGGCGTCACCCACCGCCCAACCGTTGACCCCGTCCAGAGCGAAACCAACAGACTTTAAATGATTCATGGAGGGTCCGGAGACATTATCCCACTCCGTCCCGTTGAAACTGGTAAAGACCATCCCGGAGAGACCGGCGGCAACCCCGTTTCCATTATTGGAAGCAACCCCCCTAAAATATTTGGCGGAAGGAAGCGACGGATCACCGGCGTTAAAGGTGACAGGGAGCCACGCCGCTCCATTCCATTGGAGAATGGTTCCGGCCCCCGTGTTATCATCCCCCCCGATAGCCCAACCGAGACTGGGAGTAGACATGAAAACATCCAGAAGGGTCGAGGAGGTGCCGCTGGCGACCATCTCCGTTGTCCAGGGTTCTGAGCCGGTATCAGAATAGATGTGAAGAATCGATCCGTTTCCGCCCAAATCGGGGGCGCCGACCGCCCATCCTTCCAACCGATCGGGAAAGGGGGAGTTCGGATCTTTGGGAAGAAAAAAGAGAGAGTAGAGTTGTCTGGCGGACTTCCGATCCTGCGGGAGAATGCCGGTCCAGTTATCGTCCGTCCATAAGATCGAATCGTTCGCATTGTTCGTGGTAATCCACCCGTGCGTTGCATCGTTCATGAAGACATGGGTGAATTGGTCTGTTCTTCCGGAAGCGATCGGCGCCCAAGATCCCCCTCCATCCCGATAGAGAATGGTTCCCGCGTCTCCCACCGCCCATCCATGGGACGCGTCGAGAAAATAAACCGACTGAAGCGGTTGGGTGGTCGAACTGCTCTCCGCCTCCCAAGTCGCCCCGCCGTCGCTGCTGTGAAGGATGGTGCCGCCGTCGCCGACGATCCATCCTTCGAACGAATTGACGAATCGAATCGCGCGAAGATCTTCCCCCGTACCGCTGACCACCGGAATCCAATTGTTCCCGTAATCGGGGGATTCGGGAGGGGAGCGGAGAATCGTCCCGCTATCGGCGACCGCCCAGGCCACCCCTTCTTCAGAAAAGGTCACATCGTTGATCGGATAGCTGGTCGGCTTCGGATTTTGATGCTTCCATGCGACCGGATTGCTCAGGCCGACTTCAATCGTCTTCGACTGCACCGGAGAGAGCGTGCTTCCGCCGGAGGTCGCCGTCAGCGTGAGGGTGGCCGAATGGGCCTGTCCGCAGGTCAACGTCGATGCATCCACTGTCACGGTGATATCGGTCGAGGTGGCGCCGGCCGCCACCGTCCCGCTGGTGATATCGAGGGAGACCCATCCCGTCTCCGCCCCCGCATAGGTCACCGCCGCGCTCCAACCGAGGGAGCTTCCGCCGTTGTTCTGAATGGTAAATGGTTGCGGATCGGGACTCCCCTTGCAAGCGGTCGCAAAGAAACCGAGGGCAGAGGCACTCGGCGTGATATTCGCCGCCGAAGGGACCACCACTTCCACGGTGACGCTCTGGGGAGAATTTCCCGCCTCCGCCGAGGTGAGGGTGATCGTTCCCGAAGAGGTCGCTCCGCAGGGAAGATCGGCCGTGTCGACATTCGCCACCGTCACCGTCGCTCCGTCGGTCCCGCTTGTGGGAGCAAATTGAATCCAAGCGGCGCTCCCCGCGCCGCTCCAACTGAAGCCGCCGTTTCCGTCGCTGGTGATCGTAAACGAAGGCGATCCGCTGGTTGCAACCCCGCCGCAGGAAGAAGCGGTAAAGGTCACTTTCAGTTTATCTGTGATGATCGCCGGACGGGGCGGAACGACAACTTCCACGGTGACGCTCTGCGGAGAAACGCCTGTCGCCGTGGAGATGATGGTGATCGTTCCCGATGAAGTCGCTCCGCAAGGGAGGGTGGCGGTGTCGATATCCGCCACGGTGACCGTCGCTCCGTCGGTCCCGTTCGTCGGGGCGAACTGAATCCAGGGCTGGCTTGCCGTTGCGCTCCAATTGAAGCTTCCGTTTCCGTCGCTGGTGATCGTAAATGACGGCGATCCGCTGGTCGCGATCCCGCCGCAGGAAGAAGCGGTAAAGGTCACCTTCGTCGTGTCCGTGATAATCGCCGGAGGCGGTGTCGTCGGCGCCGGGATCGTCACGGTCACCGTCAAAGAGACCGGTGTGTTGCCGGCGTCAGGGGCTTCAATATGAACCGTTTGCGAATAGTCCTCGCCGCAAGAAAGACCGGTCGTGTCGATCTGCGCCGTCACCGTTGTGGGAGCCGTCCCGCCGGAAGGGGTCAGCATCAACCAGGAAGGAACATTGGAAGTCGACCAGGTGAAAGTTCCCTTTCCGGCATTGGTAATCTCAAACGTCTGGCTGGCCGGATTCGATCCGCAGCCGACGCCGGTGAAGGCCAGTTCCGCCGTGCTCAGTTGAATGAATGGAGAAAAAGGGGTCGGAGAAGGGAATATCCAATCCTTTTGCCCGCTGCCGTCGTTACAGCCGGTCAAATAAATTAAGCAGATCAAAAGGGTAAGCTTCTTCATATCCTTTCAAAGTATAGCCCAGCATCCCTATCTTGTCTGCGCGGAGAAGAGGAAGGGGGGTCAAAGATAGAAACCCCATACAATCGCCAATCTTGTCAAATTGTCAGGGAAAAGAAGAAACTGGAAGTGTCTTATGGAACCACGAGAGGGGGAAATAAGCGGTTGGTAAACTTGGGACGGATGGTCTTTGTATCTGAATTACGCCTGATAATACTGCCCTTCGAGATTCCCTCCGCCGACGAATTTGAAGACGGTGGTTCCGATCCGGATGAGATCGCCGTCCTTCAACGCGGAGCCGATGACTTTGATATCGTTGACGTAAATTCCGTTCTTGCTGTGGAGATCCTTGACCATCGTTTGATTATTCTTCCGATAAAACTCGGCGTGATTTCGCGAGACGGTCTTCTCATCGATCGAGATCTGGACCTGATCCCCCCGGCCGACCAGGATCTGTTTCTGGTCTAGCATATATTTCTTCCCAAGTGTTTTACCCGAAATGACGACCAGGCAGGGAAGGCACTTTCGAGGATCGGTCACCGGAGATGCCTCGGGATGAATCGTATCCTCATTATCCATGCTGGACCCCTTTTCACAATCTTTCTATTGCGTTCGGAGGCTATCCCAAAATAGGATAAGCCGTTTACCTAACCAAGTTTATAATAAAATAGTAAATTGTCAAATGCGTCGTCTTCGTACGCGCGGATCGGCGCGTCTCTCCTAGAACCGCAAGAGCGCCCTTTTTAAATTCTCCCACTCTTGAGTCGGAAGGGAAGAACGCCAGCGGATTTTTTGTATCCGGCTCTCTCGATAACGCTTCAATCGCCATCCCGCCGAGTCGGTCTCGATCACGACGGCGCCGTCTTGATCGGTCCGATAAATCTCGGCGGGAAGGGCCTGATAGGCGGCAAGCACATCGGGATGCGGATGCCGGTATGGATTGTTTTGACCGACCGAAAAGAGCGCCGCCTCGGGCGAGACGGCGGAGAGAAACAAAAGATCCAAGGAGCTGATGCTTCCATGGTGAGGAACTTTCAGGACGGTGCTCTTCAGATCGGTCCCGCTTTCCAGCAGGCGTCGCTCCCCGCCCCGTTCGATATCCCCGGTGAGGAGAAGAGAGAATCCCTTTCCGCCCAGATCGGGACAAACGAGCCGGAGAACGATCGACTGATCATTGAGCTCCTCTTCCTCGAAGGGATTAATTGCGGGAGGATTGAGGAAGAAAAGCCGGCAGCCGTCGATTTCCATCGGCGGCGCTTCGGAGGAGATCACCTTCGGTCGAAGCCCTTCGCTTCAAGCGCCTCGGAGAAGGCCTGATAGAACGGAAGATCGCGCGGCCGGCCGTTGGTCCAGGCCTCTTTGACATCGAATTTCCGAATGATGTAGGAGAGCCCGCCGATATGATCCATCTGCGGGTGGGTCCCGACCAGATAGTCGATCGTTCGAATTCCTCGCTCCCAAAGGTAGGGGGCGACGGCGATCCTTCCGACGTTGAACCCGCCCCCCGCCCCCCCGTCGACCAACATCGTCTTCCCACGGGGGAACTCAATCAGCGTCGCATCCCCCTGGGCCACATCGATGAAGCTGACCCGCAGCCGCTCCGGAGGAAATCGAACGCTCCCCACCCCGAGAAAAAATATGAAGAAAGCGGCGACGGACGGCGCCATCCATTTCCAGGAGACCCCGCGGGCGAGCATCCAGATCGTCACCCCATAAAAAAGGACAATGATCCAGAGCGGAGGCGCGGCGGCGTGGAAATCGGCGCCCGGAAACTCGGCAAAAAATCCGGTGAGGCGATAATAAAACGATCCGAGGAGTTGATGCCCTCCGGCCAAGGGAAATCCCTCTCCTCCGAAAAGGGAGAGGAGGGCGGAGAGAAGACCCAAGGGAACGATGATCCAACCGGCGAGGGGGATCAGAATAAGATTGGCCAACAGTCCGATCCAGCTGAATTGATGGAAATAGAAAAGGGTCAGCGGCGCGGTTCCCAATGTCGCCCCCAGGGTCGAGAGGAGCATCAGCCGCCCCGGCTCGATCAGATAAGTCCGATAGCGCGACTGCTCCTTTTCCGCCGGGGCGGCCGGGAAGACCGCCTTCCACCAGGAAAAGGTCAATGCGATCATCAGGACCGAAAGGAAAGAGAGCTGGAACGAGAGGTTGAAAACGGCTTGCGGATGAAAGCCGATGATCAGAAGCGCCGCCAGGGAGAGGGTCGTTTTCACCTCGCCGCTTCGGCCGATCCAGATCGAAAAAAGGTAAACCGAAATCATCACCATCGAGCGGATCGTCGCAACCTCTCCCCCGGCCAAGAGGGCGTAGAAGGCGACCGGCCCCGCCGTCGCCAGGGCGGCCCACTGGGAGGGGATCTTCCGGAGAGAGAGCCGAAGCAAAAGGGGGCGGGAAGATGAAGGAGAAGCCACCGCGCGGCGCCGAAAATCAAGACCGAGACCAGCGCCAGATGCGAGCCGGAAATGGAGAGAATGTGGGTCGTCCCCGAGGCCGAGAAGCGCTCCCGGATCGGATCGGTCAAATAACCGCTCTCGCCGATGATCAGCGCCAGCAGGAGGGCCGCCGGCGCCCCTTCCAGCGAGGCGAGGATCTTCCCCCGAATCCGCTCGCGCCCCCGGTAGATCGACTTGAGGAGCGGAATTCCTCCCTCTGCGATTTTTTGAATCCGGCCGAGATCGGAGAGGCCCGCCGACCCGCTCCAACCTTCCCGCTCCCGATAGTCGGCGTAGGGGAACGCCCCCGGCGTGCCGAATTGTTGGGGATGGCGCAGGCGAATCCGCATCCGGAGCCGATCGCCGTATTCGAAGGGGGCATCGGGTTGATAAATCGTGAGCCGAAAGGAGCCGTGGACCGGTTGGATGGAATCGCCATGGATCTCGATCCCCTCCATCTGAAGAAGGACCTGTGTCGCGAAATGCTGCGGGGGCCGATCGACCCGGGCCACAAGATCGATCTCCCCCCGGTCGATATACCGCCTCAGGTCTCCCGCGCGAAAGGGGGTCGAGACGAGTTGCTGGAGAAGCAATCCGGCGCCGGCGCAGAAGAGGAGCGCGATGGGAAGAAGCGCTCCCTGCTTAAATCGCCGGTCGAATAAAAGAAAACAGAAAAGAAAAAGATCAGGGTGAGCGGGAAATACGAGAAGAGTTCTCCGAGCGCCAGGCCGGTGATGAACGAAACGGTGATCGCGATGAAGGGTCTTTTCCCCAACGATCACGCTCCTGATCGCCCCGCGAAGCCGCCGCCCCGTCGAGATCCCGGATGAGACTACGGTTGGGTTTGGAGGTAGCCGGCGACGATCATCGCCACGACGATTCCGACCAGAAAAAGGACAACGCAGCCGCAGCCCCATCGGTTGGTCTGCTGAACGTCTTTCGCCAGCGCCGCCTTCGTGTTTTTTCGTTTGATCAAGGATGAACCGGCTCCTCGGCAGTCACAGGCGTTGCTGCCGTCCTCTCTCCGCGGCCGGCATGCAGTCGGTCTCCTCTTCGAGCCGCCGGGCCTCCTCGGCCACCCCTTCGAGCTTCGTCCGAAGGGCCGCGATGCGCGCCAGCAGATCGGGCGGGGGATGGAGCCGTTCGACCGCCCCGAACGTCAACAGAAGATCGGGTAGGAGCTCGCGGAGCGCCGTGACCAAACGGAGCATTTCCTTTTGTTCCCCTTTTCTCTGCTGAGCGCTCATTTCAAGCCGCTTCCCTCGGCGGAGCGCCGACCGAGATCTGAACCGTTCTCTCTTGCTGATCGCGGTAGAGGCGCATTGCAATCGATGTGCCCGGGGAGATCTTGGAAACTTCTTGGCGAAGCGCCTCGGGAGTTGCGATCTTTTTTCCGTCGAGGGAGAGAAGGACGTCGCCCGCCCGGATTCCCCCGCGGTCGGCGGGACTCCCCCGACTGAACCGCCGCCACAAAGACCCCCTCCCGAACCCGGAGGCCAAGCCGCATTGCGATCTGGGGGGTCAACTCCTGGACCGTCAACCCCAGCCAACCGGCCGGAGGGGCTTCAACGGCGAGCCATCCTATCAGAAATAGAACGAAAAGTCTTCGCATTTTTCGAAACGTCCAAATGATCGATCTACGAATAACCGAATTGGTTATGATTATTTCAAACGTGAAAATGGATGTCAAGTTGACATGGCAGAGAATGACCCGATCATTACGTACTTCAAACTCTCGAGGTTGCATTCGCAGAAAGCGGGCGGTACGATGATAAGGATGAAAGGAGTAAAGAAAATGACGTTGAAAGATGAAGTTTTATCCGATCTATTTTTACATCTCCCCGCCAGCAGCGCATGGATCGATTCAAAACAAACCTACCGCTTTGTCACCCCTTCTTATGCCGAGCTCTTCAGGAAAGAGCCGAAGGAGTTGGTCGGCCGATCGCTTTACGAATTTTTTCCTGAAATGAAAGATCGGATCGAGCACGGCCTCCATCAGGCCGCCTCCGCCGGAGAGGCGGTCGAATTGAACGATCTGACCCCCTCTTTCCCCGGTGAGCCGGGTTATTGTGATCATTTCTGGAATGCAACGCTCTGGCCGATCCGGGATTCAAAAGGAATGACCGCCGGCTGGATGATCTCGATGACCGATCTGTCCCAAGAGGTTGCGATTCAAACTCGGCTGGAAGAGACCCTCGCTGAGCTGGAGGAGGAACGGGAACGGCTTCAGATGGACGTTCGGGAGCGGGAGCGAATCATGTCTCTTTTGGACCAATCCCACCTCGACCTCGCCGCGCAACATCTCGAGCTCGAGCAGGCAAATCAATACAAAAACCACCTCCTGACCGACCTCTCCCATGAAATTCGAACGCCGCTCAACATCATCCTCGGCTACGGCCAGCTCCTCCAGGATGAAAAGTTCGGGAAGGTCACCCCGGCCCAGCGCGACGTGGCCCAGCGGATCGTCGCTTACACCCGATCGCTGTCGAAACTGGTCGACCGTCTGCTCGATCTCTCCCGAGCCCAAAGCCGCCCGATGCCGGTTCTGACGACGAAGGTCTCCCTTCCCCAGCTTTTAGAAAGCCTTTTTGCCTCGATCCGTCCCCTCCTTCGCCAGAGACAGGTCCGTCTGAAGTGGAAGGATGGAACGGCGCCGCCGAACATCGTGAGCGATCCGATCCGGCTCCGGAGGATCTTTTTTAACCTCGCAAGCAATCTCATCAAGTTTATTCATCATGCGACATTAACCATCAGCGTGAGAGATCTGCCGGAGAAAAGGAGCGTCGCGGTCACCTTGACCGGAAGCGGGAAACGATTGGAACCCCTCTCCGATGTGTTTGAAGATTTTTTCCGCGTCACGGCGCAGCGGCAGGGAGAGAGCACCGGCCTCGGTGTCGCCGTGGTGAAGGAGTTGCTCGATCAAATCGGCGGCAAAATTGAGATGAATCGGCGGGCAAGGGGACACCCCGCATTTACCATCACGCTCCCTTACCATCCTCCTCAAGAAAGCGAATCATTACTGGGGCAACGGGAAGCGGCCTGAAAAAGAAAGCGGGGCGAGGCGAGGCGGCGCCTCGCCCCAACGCCTTACGCCAACGATTACGAACGATTACGATTGATGAAAAAACAGAAAAAAGAAACCGGACGGGTCGTCGCCGTCTGCCGAAGCCCGACCGCAGGACTGCTCAAACAACCGGAGGATCAGATTCTCATCGGCCGATACGGCGTGGAAGGGGACGCTCATGCCGGTCCGAAGCGGCGGAGCCGCCGGACCGGTCTGATAAAGCGAAATGACCGCCAGATCAGCGTTGTGGCCAAAGAGGTGATCGATGATCTCCGGCGCCGGTTCGGGATCGCCATTCCGCACGGAGGCTTCGGAGAGAATATTCTCGTGGAGGGCATCGGAGACCTCTCGAATCTCTCCGAGGGAGATCAGCTCTCTTTTGAAAGCGGGGTCGTTGTGGAGGTGACCGAGCAGAACGAGCCGTGCGCCAATCTAAACGTCTGGCACAAGCGCGTTCTTTATGAAGTGATGGGGAAACGCGGCATTGTCGGCGTCGTCAAGAAAGGGGGAACCCTTCGCCCGGGCGACGCGGTGGCAATAAAAATCGGCCGCTCAAGGGGGCGATTCCCTTCAGCGGCCGAAAACAACAACGACATTATTTGATGTCGAGCAGTTCCACGTCAAAGACGAGGGTCGCATTCGGGGGGATGACCCCGCCGGCGCCCCGCTTGCCGTAGCCAAGATCGGGCGGGATGGTCAGTTTCCGCTTCCCGCCGACTTTCATCGTGGAGACCCCTTCGTCCCATCCACGAATCACCTGCCCGACGCCGATTTGAAAGGCGAACGGCTCATTTCGGTCGACCGAGCTGTCGAATTTTTTCCCATCGGTCAGCCAGCCGGTGTAGTGGACGATCACGGTCTGTCCCTTTGTGGGGCTGGCCCCTTTTCCCTCTACCAGATCAACGTATTCTAAACCAGAGGCCGTCTTCACCACATTCTCCTTTTTTACATCGCCGGCAGCTCCGAGCGGAGAGACCACGGCCAACGTTAAAATTGTAAAAAGAATAACAAGCAGTCGCATCGATTCTCCAGTGCTGTTTCGGTCCCCGATGGACCGGATCAATTCGGGGTTGAGTTTAATCTGAAATAAAAAGGGAATCAAGAAAAATTACTGTAGCGGGGCTGCTCGCCCCACACCCCCGACACGGGGGTTGGGGCGAAGCCCTATTCAATGCTTACCGCTCTATTTCTTCGTCGGCGCCAGCATATACGCGTCGACGGCGCTCCAAACCGCCATCGCCACGAGGATCATCTGCAAAGAAAGCGAAATATTTCCCGCTCCCATCGCCTGACGCCGGACGACCCCGCTGATCACCATTGCGATTGCCAGGAATACGGCCCCCTTGACCCATCGGTGTTGAAGCAGTTGGCCGGCCCCGGGTAAAATCGTTGAAAGAAGTGCAGTCAGTATCCGTTCCATGATCTCTTCCTCCCTCTGTTCAATTCCTTCAAAGTATACCCGAAAATCAGGAGGAGAGAGATCCGCTTTCCGATCGTTATCTCAAGGCAAGAGGGAGAAGGTTACACGGAGAGGAGCCGTCTTTTCTTAAAGAATCCCTGCTTTTTTTCGTAGCTTTGAAGCACCGCCGCGGCCGCCAACCCATAGGCCAGATGCGAGAGAATCGGCATGGCCGCCTGCATCGGCGCTTTTTTCCAGGGAGGACGCTCCGCCCCGATTCCGGGAACCCATCCCGAAAGCCCGATCGCCCAGAGGGCCAACCCGAAGAGCGGCCCCGAAACCCAGGGAGAGACATTCAGCTTGGGGGCCGACCAGCCGTAAAGCGCTCCCATGAGGGTCCCATACGCGAAGTTCGATCCCTGAATGGCGGCCGTCTCCGCGTTCCCGCTCAGCCGCCCCTGAATCCCGAAAAAGTTTTCGGCTTTCTTCACCACCTTGTGCGGAAAGAGGGCATTGTGTTTTTGCCCCCAGGGCAACGCCCTCTTTTCCAACTGCACAACGGCGGTCAACGCCGCCGTCCCGGCGACGCCGGCCAGAAGTCCCATTCCGATCTGCTTCATCATCGTTTACTCTCCTTATCAATCATGCGGATGATCAGGTTGTGCTGAATACTTCCATCGTACGATAAAGAAATTTGACGGATCAATCACCCGATTGGATTAGGGGACACTTTCCCTAAAATAAATATGCGAAAAAACCAGCTTGTTCTCTCATTCATTTAATGAAATGAGAAGAGCTGCAGCACAGCCTCATTTCCCGAGGGGGTGACCTCTTTCCGTCACAAGGAAGCGCGCTACGATGTCTGCATCCGCTGCCGAAAGGTGATCTCGACGAACTCCGCCGGGCGGCAAATCGCCACCTGCACCGTGACCCGCAAAATGCCCTCTAGGATTTCTTCCGCCGTCATCGTCTCGCCGAGGCCGACCTGAACGCTGAAGGCGTCGTCGGGAGTGGCTCCCGACAGCCCGCCCCGTTTCCAAATGCCGAGTTGAGGAAATTGCGGATCATGCTTTTGAGGGTGACCCAGGTGTTGGCGTTGTTGTGCTCGAAGACAAGCGCTTTCGCTGCCAGCTGGATCGACTCTTCCAGCATGATCATCGTCCGCCGCACGTGGATTTAACGCCAGTCTAGGCGTTCCCGTCGAGGGTCCGCGCCCCCGACACCAACATCCCTTCGCCGATGAAGGTACGGATGACGTTGATCGACTTCCCCTGGGTGGAGAAACGTTCAGCGCTTCCTGCTCCTCGTCGGTGATGTCCACCGAGGGGGAAATGACGGCGTTCAAACTGACGTTGTCCGGCGCCTTCCAGACCCCCCGCGACGCGTTATCGACCCTGGTATAGATGCCGGCCACCGCGGCCGCTGGGCGGGAGGAGATTGAGACAGGTCGTGATCGCGGCCAACAGGATGCCGAACGTAAAGCGGGAACTTGTGACGACCAGGGTCTTGTCCAGACGCGGTTTGTAGATGGTATACCTCTTCCGGCTTCACCCCAGGATCTTCCGTCCAGTCGTTGGTGATGTTGTCCACCTGCTCGATCAGCGCGGCAATCGCTTTGCTTTTCTGACCTTTCGCCGACCAGGCGATTGCATTATCCGACCTGAGAGGCAGGTCTGCAGGAGGTCCTTTTGGAGCACGTCCTTATTGGAGATGTTTTCATAGCTCACCTCCTTGATCTGGAAGAATGGTGGTGTTCACCCAGGGATAATAGGCCGCGGCTGAATTGAGGAAATTGATTCCCGAGGCCGTCGCGGAACTTCTCGATGGGGTCGCCGGCGGGCTCCTGCCTCCCTTTATCCCCTTCGTGAATATCGAGGATCGCCACCCGGTTTCTCATCTTTCCGCCGCAATGGACCACGACAGCCCGCTGCACCGCTGATACAATCCGGCTGGCGGCAGCAATACCGCGTCCGGGATGATCACCATGGTCGGTTCCTGCTCCGCCACCAGCAGGTCAATGCCCAGTTGCAGCTTGTCGGCGGCAATCTCGTCCGTGATAATCTGCCGACCGACACGACGTAACAAGGCCCCCCGCCGTTTTGGAAAAACAGCAGCATGCTGTAATAAAGGAGGTATTTGCTCGAATCCTACATGGGCCAGCGAGTAACCGTTCTTCTCGGCATCGAAAAACGCGGCGACCGGCGCCGCCGCGGGGGAAGACGCCGTTTGATCGATCTTGGCGAAGCTAAATATCGGGCGTCGGGCCGAATCCGAAATAAGTATGAAACTCCGCCAATGAGGTGATCCGCCACGGCTTGTTGGCCAAGGATTTTCCATTGTCGTCGGCCTTCTCGGTATAACCGATAAAGGCCGGTACCGCGGTCGCCACCTCGACCACGGAGTTCGGAAAAGCGTTTTTCTCGACGATATAAACGCCAGGCGTCTTCATCTGTCCATTCTTTCTCCCTTTCATACGGGTTAACAGTGATCATCCACCAAGCGATCCCTCATAAAAAAGGTGATCTCCAATCTGTCATCATTGATTCAGGAAAGATACCGAGGTCGATCATCGTCATCCAGGAAGATCGCATGCCCTCTGTTTCCCCTTTGAGTGATCGGGTCGGGATGGTCTGGGACAACGGCTCGCGCTGAGCATCGCATGAGACGGTATTAAACCCTTCTAGGGCTCATTGTCAAGATTAGTCGTGTCTGTCGCTATTTGCATTGTTAATGTGGGTGTACCGGATGAGAGAGCTGGTGCGGACCATCGGGTCGAAGGTGGAGGAGATCGAATAAAAACTGACGGAGCTCCGGCAAGCCTCCGAGTAACGCCGGTGGCCTGAACCCTTTCCGCGTTTGCATTCCTACTGCACATCGTCTTGGGCTGATCTGGAACGGATAAACAGAATTGCTCTTTGCAATTTAATTCGTTATGATCGGAACGAATCATCCCTTGTTAGATCTTTCATTAATCTCTACCCACTCACGCTTTTAAAACTTAATCAGAGGAGGATGCCGATGAGCCTCACCGATGAATGGATCGCATCGACGCGGAAATTCGCGGCCCGGCTTGCCGAACAGGCGGGGCGGATCAAGGCCGTTCCCCAAAAAGACATTGCGGCGCTGCGGAGCGAAGGACAGACGCTTCTTCGGACGCTGATCGACGGACTCCCTCTGCTCCCCGACTGCGAGGCGATGAGTGCCGTGCGCTCCTTCGGCGCCGCCGCGGGGAAGATCGATCCGGCGTCTGCAGAGCGGCTCGGCCCGGTCCTCGATGTCTCGAATCGATTGATGTCGCTGACCGGCAGCGGCGGCCCCGGTCCCACGGTCTGGGCGCAGGAGCGATCCGGCTTGCCCGACCTGCTCAAGGGGATTCCGCTCCCGGAAAGAGAGCGGCGGGTCGTCGACAATATGTTGTGGACGCGGGAGATGTTCGAATCCTCGACGAAGGCGCTGGAGGGAGTCAGCGAGGAGATCGAACGGCAGGACGGCTCGGGGGAGCGCAAGGCGAAAGAGGCGGCGCGTGAGATCGAGGAGAAGGCGCAGAACCCGCCGGTGAAGCCGGGGTTCCTTCAGCGGGTGGCGACCGCGATTGCGAATTTGTTTGGGGCGATCTTCGGGTGAGCGGGGCCTTCATCGGGGGTGATCAGAAAATAATTTCGTTCCTTTTTGATCAGCAATTAAAGTGACTACGAAGACTCTTCCATTCCCCACCCATGAAAGTCCGATAGCTGACCTGCCCCCTCACTCGGATTTCTTAGGGCTGACCCCGCGATGGGTTCCTCGCCTTTCTTCTTTTAAATTGATTCCTCAATGGTCTTTCGGCTATGATTCTTTCATCGTGAACCGATGACCAACTTATGAAACGGATCAAATTACCACCGGCTGGAAAAGTCTTATCCTCAAGAATCAATCCTCCTTCTTTTCTGGCTTCAGTTCTTTTCCTATTTCTCTCTCTCGCAATTCCGCCACGCCTGTTCGCACAGCAGACGGAAGGCGCCGCTCTCCCGCCTCACTCCACTACCCTGCCCCATTATGATGAAATTCGTGCCGCTGCCTTGAAAGATCCAATGGTTTGTTGGCTTCTGGCGGCGGCCACGAAGACCGATAGTTCTTATCGGGGGAGCGCAATTGGAAAAATTGCGAGACGCTACTGGAAAGAAGGCGAAAAGGAAAAAGCAGAGAAGATCCTCCAACTTTTTTCAAACGGAGGAGCCGCTTATTGGTTTGCGCTCGAATCGGCCGAGGAGCACTTTAAAAAGAAGGAGATCAAAGAGGGCCTTACCGATTTAGAGACCGCATACAAAAAGCGCGATCCTTCTGATTCTTTGTTGCAAATCGCAAAGGTTTATCTTAGATATGGGGTTGCCAAAGAAGGAAAGAAGATCCTCCTTGAAACCATAAAAGAAGTAAAACACCCGCCCGCCGACCAGTGGCAAATCCACGACGTTGCTTTTCTTTCGGCAGCTCTGAAGCAAAGCGGAGATGAAGAGAGGGCTGAAAGCTTAATGAAGGAGGTGCAAACCGGCCTGGCTAATTTTAAACCTCGCGATCCAGTCGAGCGGATCGCTTTGGAAGCGGAAGTGAGTGGATATGCCGGAGAGTATGAACAGGCGGTCCAAACCATTTCAAAAATGAAAGATACAAAAAAAAGGTTAGAACAGCTATATAGCCTTTCCTGGGATGCCATCGCCTTAGGGCGGCTTGAGGAAGCCCGATTTCTCTTGACTAAAAACGAAGAGGTATATCAGGAGATGAAGCCGGAAGAGAAGAAGTCTCTCTCATACCCTAACCTTGCTCCCTATCTCGAAATCGGAGACTTTGATGCCGCCTTGAATTTAATGAAATGGATCGACACCCCCCAACAGAAAGTCGAAGGACTCATCAATGTGGCGGAGGAACGGGTCGCCCGCGGTGAGCGGAAACAGCCTGAGGTCCATCTTCTGGATGCGCTGCGTTTGGTTTCCGAAATCAACAATCCGGGCATTAAGGCACAGGCGCTTGGCAACATCGGATCTCTACTCGCAAAGATCGGCGCGAGGGAGAAAGCCGATGAAGTCATTAAAGAGAGCGTCGCAGAATTCAAGCGATCTGGAATTTCAACTTTTTTCACTGAAGGGGCTTTCGCCACGATTACGGAAGCACTGATTCGGACTCAGAAGTACGAGGAAGCGCTTATTCTTGCTCATGATATTTTACATCACGCCGTACCCATTCCGGGAACGCCCAATTCGACGCTTCGATTGTTAAGCGACATCCTGGGCGCCGTAGCGAACGTTTCATATCGCTCCAGCGAAAAATTCCCCCTGGAAAAACAGATATTAAAAGAAGCGGTCGCAAAAATGGAAACCCATCCCGATTTCTTTACAATCAATATTCCGCAGGCAATTGAAAATGTTTATGCGGTCCTACAGTAACCTTGCCTTTATGATTTTCATGAACTGCCTCCTGCCATATAGTGGGGGAATGATGTGTCCCGGACTTACTATCCGGCATCAGCATTAAGTATGGTGTTCGGAAATTAAAGTGAATAAAGATTGTTTGAGAATAGATACCTTTATCGAAAAATAAATTCGCCCCTTTTCGGTCCGACGGTTTGGGCGCAGGAACGCTCCGGCTTGCCCGATGTGCTCAAGGGGATTCCGCTCCCGGAGAGAGAGCGGCGTGTTGTCGACAATATTATGTTGTGGACGCGGGAGATGTTCGAGTCGTCGACGAAGGCGCTGGAGGGGGTCGGCGAGGAGATCGAGCGGCAGGACGGCTCGGGGGAGCGCAAAGCGAAAGAGGCGGCGCGCGAGATCGAAGAGAAGGCGCAGAACCCGCCTGTGAAGCCGGGGTTTCTTCAGCGGGTGGCGACGGCGATTGCGAATTTGTTTGGGGCAATTTTTGGGTAGGGGGGGCCTTCATCGGGGGTGATCAGAAAATAAATCCATCCCCTTTCCGATCGCTTATTATTGCTGCATAGATTGGCGCGATTACCGGAGAGTGCGCCACTAAATTAAAGGATTAGATGTGTCCATTCTTGTAGTTAACCTAGTCCCTGAAGGCGTTCTGTTTGCCGCGGATCGTAACATCACTACGACTGTAACAGAACAGGACCAGGGCCTCATTTCAATTGTACAAGGTCAGAGCCAGCGACCGAAGGTTTTGAAGTGGCCGAATCAAGAAGTAATTATAGGTTATGTTGGTGCAGCAGAGATTTACAAGCAGCCCACTGATCTATGGCTGTATCACTCGATTATAGGTCGCAATCTGAAGATGGGAGATCTGGCTCCCGTGGCACAATCCCTGACGGATCAGCTCAATTATGCTCTAAAAGCCCATGAGCTCGAAGGTTCACTAATTATTCATCTTGCTGGGTTTGAAAAAGTATCCGGCGAGTGGCGGCCCCTCATTTATTTTATACATAATACGGAGGGCTTAACCACCGAAGGGGAATATATACTCGGCCATCAGTTTATCTGCTCTGAAGAGATTTCACGCCCCATATATTTCGGCAATAAGTCAGGCAACACAATCCGGGGCGAGCTAGCCAATTCTGTAAAACTTTGGAGACTCTTCAGTTTTAGGCAAGGCCACGACTTAGGAGCTTTTAACACTTTCGATGCAACAATTAGACACGCGATGCGCTCGATCGTGGAGACACACCTGAAACAACTTCATCCTTTTCCGACGACTCTCGAAGAGTGGGCCAAACATAGCAAAATGGCCGTGCTCGTTTATGGAGCCTACTTTGAGGCTTTCTATCCAGCTTACCAACAACTTGTTGGTGGTGGCGCGGATGTTGTCTGGGCTGCGTGGCCGGCTCTTAGGTCTGTTGATCATCTATCTTCTGATGGTGAGCCGGATTTCTGAAACTTCGTTTATGCCGGATGTGTCTATCCCTGAACATTTTGTCTCGCCAAAGTACGGAACATAGACGAGCATCCTAAGCTCAGTACCCAAATCAGGCAGAGAGTGGATGGTCTACCAGAGTTGACCCAGAAGGACCATCTCTCCAGAAGTGAATCAGAAAAATATCCGTCCCCTTTCGCAATCGTCTTATTCAATAATAGTGATTTTATAGAGAACAGAAAAAAAGAGAGTTGTGTGGAAATGATTTATTTTGATAAATGTGGTGCCGAAGGGGGGACTCGAACCCCCACGGGGTCACCCCCACTAGACCCTGAACCTAGCGTGTCTACCAATTCCACCACTTCGGCTTTTTAGACGGGAGGGATCGGAGGAGGTCTCCGATCCCCGCATTCTTATAACAAATTCGGGGGAGAGAGTCAATCAATTGCCGAAATTGGAATGGGGCTCTTCGCCCCAAACCCCACCGCGGGGGGTGCGTGCCCACCCCCCTTCGGATTCCCAGGGCAGCCGGGGGGAAAGTACCCCCCCAGCTCCCCCGGCTACGGTCAGAACTCGCACCCCCACGGAGGGGCATCGTGGATGGTGCTTCAGACAGCTGACCTTGTAGGGTAGGTGGAACGATTTGATTTGTAGTGGGCCACTGCGTCCTCGCTCCACCCATCCCCCAGTGGGTCCCTTGCGCTGCGGGCACAGTGGCCCACAGAACACAAAGCTGATTAAAACCAATAAAACAAAATAGCAAAGAGCCTGCGCGTCATGGGCGTTCTGTGCCCCCTATCTTCCTGCGTTTCTTCTGTCAGACGTATTATCGACCAAATCAGGTCACCATTGTTTGAAGCACAATCCACGGTGTTCTTCCGTGCGTTGTGCGAGTTGTGACCGTGGGGGGTGCTGGGGGGCGGCAGCCCCCGCTGCCCTGGGAATCCGAAGGGGGGTGGGCACGCAACCCCCGTGGCGGGGGGTGGGGCGAGGAGCCCCACGACTTTGGATTCAAGCAGGTGGGGCTTGGGGCAACGCCCCATTCCAACGCTCTTATTCCCGCGCCGCCGGATCAACCAAAACATTTTCCTTCCGAAACTGAAAATAAAGAAGCAGATCATACACCCCCTTCAACCCGGCCGCCAGAAAGAACGGCGCCGCGGCCGAAACCGATTGGATCAGCACGCCGGTGACCGAGGGAGCGACCGCCTGGGTGAGGCTTCGCGAAAGGAGCGTGATCGAAGCCGCCGCCGTCCGCTCGGAAGGAGCCACCAGGGCAACCGTATACGCCTGCCGGGTCGGGACATCCATCTGGGAGAGGGCCATCCGCGCCAGATAAAAACCGACCGCGATTTCGAAATTGGGCGACAGCGGCACCAAAATGAGGAGGAGATGCGAGAGAAGATGGGTCGAGACCATCGTCTCCAGCAGTCCGATCCGGTCGGCCAGCCGCGCCGCGACCAGAAAAGAGAGCGACGTCAAAATGCCGGCCACAAAGAAAAGGGTCGAGAGGGTCTGCAAAGAGACATCGAACCGGGTATAAAACCAGTAGGCGACCAGGCTCTGAAGGACGAAGCCGCCGGCGAAGGCGTCGAGAGAAAAGAGAAGCGACAAGCGCGTGACCCGCTTGCGCGAGGTGGGGCTGAGGCGCTGCGACGAAAGGGGCGCCGTCTCCCCCTCCACCTGCCCGGTCAGCCTCCACGCCATCCAGGCCGAGACCAATCCGAGAAACGTATAGAGAAGAAAGAGCGGTTGGAAACTCGCGACGGGAGAGAACCCGGCTCTCTCCAGCCATCCGGGGAGCCCCCCGACCAGCGTGCCGGTGGCGGTGGCGAGCAGTCCCGCCATGTTGTAAAAAGCGAAGAGCTGATTCCGTTTTCCCTCCGGCCCGACCTGCGCCAGGACCGCCTGCTCGATCGAAAGAAACGGCCCGATCTCATAACCGGTGGCATTGATCGCGCCGATAAAGGCGGCGATGAGGAAAAAGAGCGGCCGGTCCGAAAAAGCAAAGAGGAGCCCGGAGGCCGCCATCAGCAGGCTGAAGAGAATCAAGATCCGCCGGCGCCCGAGCCGGTCGGCATAGAAGGCGGTCAGGACCGTAAAAACGGTCCCCCCCAGAATGCTGAGGGTCATCACCGCGCCGATCGCGATCTCGGAGAGGCCGCGCTGCTTTAAATAAATCGCCAGGACAAAGCTGACGAAGCCGTAGGCAAAAGCGCGGAGCATCCGCGCGGCGATCAGCAGCGTTCCATCCCGGCCCAACCAATCAAGGAACATGGTCTTATCTCTTCATCCGTCATTCCCGAAATGTTTTATCGGGAATCCAGCCTGTTCTAAAGCCAATGCTTCTGGATTCCCGCTTTCGCGGGAATGACGGCCTAATTATAAGACTATTTTTAAACAAACTATAAATGCCTGGCCAGGGCGCAGCCGATTTTTCGCTCGGGCCGATACGATTCCTTCGTTTGACGAAGAGAGGGAATCCCCGAATCATCCATCGCATTGATCCATTGAAATGCAGTCAGGCTCCGGCAGAAGGAGCGGAAGAGAAAGGCGGCGGCCCCCTTCCATTTCAGATCGGCGACCTCTAAGAGAATACAGAAGGTCTCCCGGTCTTGCGGGAAGCCGAAGGTATACCCGGCCAACGCGCCCGAGACTTCGACGACCCAGCCGGTCACACCGAGGGCTTCCGCCTCCGAGAGAGCATGACGATGAACCGATTCCGAATCTTGGATCATCTGGCGATAAATCGGATCGGGATGCCGCGCGATTCGATCTTTGACCCAGCTTTCCAATAGCCCCCGCGCCGCCGCTTCATCGGAAGGATGATAGGCGCGGCCGATCGGGTGATGCTTCTCGAAAGCATTGCAGGCGGCCCGCTGCCCCTTGTATCGATCCCCCTTCAGCGCGGCCAGCGCGGCGCGCCGGTAGAGATACTCCGGCGCCTTCCATTCGACGGTGAAGCCGCACGCCTGATAAAAACCGATCTCGGTCTCGGCGATATTTTCGATCCGGGAGATCGCCCGGTCGGGATTCTTCCGGTCCATCCGGTCGAAACAGTCGCGGATCACCGTCCGATCGGGGGGGCCGAGCGGCGGCAGCGGCATGTAGAGACAGCGGTCGTATTCGGCGAAGAGGAGAAAGTGGTCCCGATGAACGGCCCAGTGAAAAGAAAAGTGATCCCGCCAGAGGAAGTGGGCCGGAAAAGCGTAGGCCGAAAGGGGGGCGCCGGTCTGTTCGAGATAGTTTTCAAAAAGGGGCCGGGTGTCGAGTTGAAGCGGCTTCAGGTCGATCATGGTTGGATGGAAGAATGATCCCGGCCGACCGCTTCGGTGATCCGTTCAAGCGGCCGGACGATGATGACATCGTCCTGATAAGGGCCGATCAGCGCCGGATGGGTCGCGAGGATCGGCAGGATCGACGCCGACTCCAGAAACGCCGCCACCTCCTCGGCATCGCCCTTCATTTCGGGATCGGCCGCATGCATCTGGATGAAGGGGCATTTGGTGTCGATCCCCAGGACCACCGCCCCTTCCGGATCGCGCAGGATGGCGAAGGGATAGATCCGGCAATCGAGCGGCCGCTCGCCGTAAATTTTGCAATATTGAGTCTGAGGATCGAAGTAAGGACAGATGCACCCCTCGCCGTGGTGCTGAAGCTTGATCTTGGAGCCGGTCGCGGGGGAGTGAAAGAAGCGCGCCTGCTCGGGCCCCAGCCGCGCGATTTCTTCCCGTGTGAAGAAGGGGGCGAGAAAGCTCGTCTCCTCCGGAAAGCGGCAGCAGACGTCGCAGGTGAGACAGAGGGAAGAGGGGACGATCTGCTTGAGGGGACGATATTTTTCGATAAGGGAATCTTTCATCATATGTAGGGGCGATCCTTGTGATCGCCCTCTGCTTCGATTTCGAAATGGGCGAATACAAGATTCGCCCCTACACCGAATGAAACCAAATCATAACGTCTGTTTAATAAAGAAAGGGGGAGGCTTTCACCTCCCCCATTTCAAGTCGAAGTTGCTCATAAGCCGAGTTCTGTTCCCCGACCTGCGTCGAGGTGATGATCATTTCTCTGGACCGTCTGTTGCCAGCCGGTTCTAGCGACCTTACCCGAGAGCTCGGGCGGGCCGCCCTTAGAAGAAGGCTTTCGCCTCCCTCGCGCTCTCCTATTTGGTCTTGCTCCGGGTGGGGTTTACCCTGCCTTCGCTGTTGCCATCGACGCGGTGCGCTCTTACCGCACCGTTTCACCCTTACCGGGCATCGCGTAAGATGCCAGGCGGTTTATTTTCTGTGGCACTTTCCGTGGGCTCGCCCCCCAGCGCGTTACCTGGCACCCTGCCCTGTGGAGCCCGGACTTTCCTCCCCCGCGCCAGGATCGTGAGACCCTGCGGAGAGCGATCATCTGAGCCACTTCGCCAACCGATCTTACACTCTTTTCGTTTTCTTGTCGATAGCCTCGTTGGCCAGGGCATCGGCCTCGCTGTTCTCCCTCCTCGGGATATAATGGAACCGGACCGCCCCCTCCGGCCACTGCCGGCGCAGCTGCTGCGCTTTCTGGACCAGCGGAATGATCCCCGGATGTTTCACCTTGTACTCCCCCGTCATCTGGCGGACGACCAATTGGGAATCGAGGTAGAAGTCGATCTCCTGCGGCCGATGCTTCCGGGCCTCCTCCAACGCGCGAATCAGCGCCGTATACTCCGCCACATTGTTCGTGGCGATGCCGAGATATTCCGAGAGGGTTTCAATCGTCTCGGCCCGCTCATTTTTAATCACCACGCCGATGCTCGCCTCCCCCGGATTGTTGCGGGAGGCGCCGTCGGTGTAGATCGATAATTTCGCCATGGGTTAGGTCGGCGCAGGGAACAAAATGCGATGGCAGTAGGTGCAGGCGAGGATTTTCTCCCCTTTCCTCACCTCGGCCACCAATTGGGGGGGGAGACTGAAATGACAACCGCTGCAGATATTTCCTTTCAGGGCCACCACGGCCAGCCCTCTTTTCGTCGCGGCCAGCCGCTTGTATTCCTGCAGGAGATTCTTTCCGACCTTCTCGCTGAGAGCGGTCCGCTCTTGCTCAAGCCCCTTCATCGACTCCGACTTGCTCTTGAGCGCATTTTCCAACCCCTCTTTTTCGGCGCGGAACTTCTTCTCCTCCTCGGCCACCACCTTTTCCTGCGCCGCCGCCTCTTTTTTCACGGCGTCGGCCCGGTCCATCGCGACCAGAAGCTCTTCCTCGATCTTTCCCTTCTCCGCATTGGCCGATTCAATCTCGTGCAGATGGGTTTGATATTCTTTGTTGGTCTTCAGCTCGGTGAGCCGTCCCTTGAGCTTGGTGATCTTCTCCTCCGCCGACTGGAGGGCCTGCTCTTTCTCTTTCCGCTCCTTCGTCGCCTGATCGAGCGCGCTTTTTAATTTGGCCAGCGTCTCCTTCGCCTGCTCCAACGGCTGCTGGACGATCTGGAGCCGCTCCGGGAGCATCTTCTCCTCTTCGTGGTACTGGTTCAACTGGCGGTCCAACTCTTGAAGCCCCATCAACAGTGCAAGCGGCTCTTTCACGATCTCTCCCAACGACCTTTCTCCCAGAGCAGGAACTCCGGATATGGTGGGCCCACCAGGATTCGAACCTGGGACCAACCGGTTATGAGCCGGCGGCTCTAACCGCTGAGCTATGGGCCCGGTTTCGTTACTCGTGATACGTTCATCGTTAAACGTGAAGAAAAAAATATCCGAGTAACGAATACCGATGAACGTTCACTCACAGGCTTTCGACAAAACTCTTCAGCCGTTTGCTTCGGCTCGGATGGCGGAGCTTGCGCAGCGCCTTGGCCTCGATCTGGCGGATGCGCTCGCGCGTCACCTCGAACTGCTTGCCGACTTCTTCCAGGGTGTGGTCGGTGTACTCTGCCGATGCCGAAGCGCATGCGCAGCACCTTCGCCTCGCGCGGGGTCAGCGTCTGGAGCACGCCGGTGGTCTGCCGCGCAGGTCGTTCCGGATCGCCGCCTCGAGCGGCGAGGTGATGTTGTTGTCCTCGATGAAATCGCCCAGGTGCGAGTCTTCGTCGTCGCCGATCGGCGTCTCCATGGAGATCGGCTCCTTGGCGATCTTCAGCACCTTGCGCACCTTGTCCTCGGGCATGTCCATCTTCTCCGCCAGCGCTCCTCCGGCGTCGGCTCGCGGCCCATTTCCTGCAGCATCTGCCGGGAGGTGCGGTTGAGCTTGTTGATGGTCTCGATCATATGCACCGGGATGCGGATGGTGCGCGCCTGGTCGGCGATGGAGCGCGTGATCGCCTGGCGGATCCACCAGGTGGCATAGGTCGAGAATTTGTAGCCGCGGCGGTATTCGAACTTGTCCACCGCCTTCATCAGGCCGATGTTGCCTTCCTGGATGAGGTCGAGGAACTGCAGGCCGCGGTTGGTGTACTTCTTGGCGATCGAGAACACCAGGCGCAGGTTGGCCTCGACCATCTCCTTCTTGGCGAGCTTCATTTTCTGCTCCGCTTGAGAGAGCTGGCGGATCGAATCTTTCAGCTCATCGGCCGAGACCAACGCCGCTTCCTCTACCTCGCGGACCCGCTTACGGGCGTTCCGATAGATCTTCTCGATCTCCAGGATCTGCTCCTCCGAGAGATTGACCTTTTTCTCGACGGCGCGCATCTCTCTTCGCCCCTGCTTCGCTTTTTTGAAGAGGGCGTTCAGCTCCTCGCTTGCGACCCCCATCTTCCGCTTGCAAAGGGTCACCTCCCGTTCCGCATGGATGATCTTATCCGCCAGTGAGCGAAGCTCTTCGATCAGCCCCTCGATCACGCGGGGGTGCAGGTTCATCGCCTCGATCTTTTCGATCACCTTTCCGCGCCCCTCTTTGAGGGTCTCCTGGGCGAGCTTCTTCGCTTTTTCGCTCCGGGCGGAGCGCTTCGTCCGCTCCACCAATCGAACATAATCGCGCTGGCGATTCTTGAGCTGATTCATCAATTCGAGCGTTTTGGTTTTGAGCTCTTTTTCGTCCTGCTCCACAACCTCGAATTCTTCCTCCGGCATGGAGACGACGTCGCCGATCGGAATCTGATCGGTCTTGAGCTCTTCTCCGAACGTCAACACCTTTTGGATGGCGATCGGAAGCCCGAAGACGATGTTGGAGATCTCTTTCTTCCCCTCCTCGATCCGCTTCGCGATCTCGATCTCCCCCTCCCGCGAAAGAAGCGGCACCGAGCCGATCTCACGGAGATAAAGGCGAACCGGATCGTCGGTCCGGCTGACCGCGCCGGGGGTCAAATCGATCTCCTTTTCCCTCTCCTCGCCGACGATCTCTTCGTCGACTTCCTCGATCTCCTCGACCTCTTCGACCTCTTCGTCCGATTCGACCGCCATCCGCTGGAACCGGCCGGCCTCCTCGGGGTCGATCACTTCGATATCCATCTCGCCGAACATCATCATAATATGGTCGAGCTGATCGGAGGAGAGCACATCGGCCGGAAGGGCGTTGTTCAATTCCTCATACGTGAGGAAGCCTTTCTCTTTGCCTAAAGAGATCAGCTGTTTGACTTCTTCCATCTTTTCTTCTTTGGACATGGAACCTCCAATAGATTTCTAAAGGGACCAACCAATTTTTAATGCGACAAGGTCAAATGGCTGAGCTCTTTCCGAAGTTTTAGAAAGTGCTGCTGAAGAGACTTCATCAAAGAGAAATCTCCTCCCCGCTCCGCCAATTTGATCTTACTTTCAATCTCGCTGCTCTCTCTTCGGAGCCGCTTCGCCCGGAGGGAGAGAATATAGTCGCGCGCCGTTTGCTGCACATTCTCATAACGGTTTTCACGAACGGACAGACGGCTGTACAATGTGAGGAGGGGCGCTTCGATCTCGTTCAAGCGGCTCGGCGAAAACCACCGGCCCTCCTCCCGATTCCAAAAATGAGAGAGTATTCCCCGAATCTGCGGGTCTGTAAAATCTTCCAGATCGAGCTGATCGGCAAGCGCCGAAGGGTCGATTTGACTCTGGAGGAGAAGAGAGGCGATCGTTTCCTCATCGTGAGGAAGCTTCGACTCCGCGACCGGCGCCGGCCGGCCCGGAGAAACCTCTTTTTTATTCTTCCGGGTCCGGGAGGAAAATTCGGCCCTAAGGTCCCGCTCTTCAATCTGAAGCACATCGGACAGCCGCTTGAGGTAGTGGCTTTGTTCGACCTTGTTCTTTAATCTCTCGATGAGGGGGAAGATTTCTTCGGTTACTTTTATTTTATCATCAACGGACTTGAGAGCGGAAGCCTCTGTCATCTTAAAAATGGCGAAATCGATCGGCGTTTTTCCCTCCTCCAGTTTCTTAAGAAACCCGGCTTTCCCCTCCTTTCGAATAAACAGATCGGGGTCTTCCCCGGAAGGGAGAGAGATCACCTTGGCCGAGATCCCCTCTTCGATCAGAAGGGGGGCCGTCCGAAGCGCCGCCCGGGCGCCCGCCTCATCCGGATCGAAAATCAGAAGGACCTTTTCCGAAATTCTCCGAATGAGCCGCAGATGGTCCTGCGTCAGGGCGGTCCCCATCGTCCCGACGGCATTGGGAATTCCGGCCTGGTGGGCGGCAATCACGTCGAAATAACCCTCGACGATAATCAGCGCGTTGATGCCGGCCCCTTTGGCCCGATCCAAAGCGAACAGGTGCTTCCCTTTGGTGAAGACGGGGGTTTCGGGGGTATTGAGATATTTCGGCTGTGTGTCGTCGAGAACCCGCCCGCCGAACCCGACTACCCGCCCTTGCAGGTTCCGGATGGGGAAGAGAACACGATTTCGAAATCGATCGAAAAGTCCGTCTTCTCCCTGCGCCCCCTCTCTCCTGGAGGTCAATCCGGCCTTTTCCAAAAGAGAACGGGAAAACTGCTTGCCGAGCTGTTTGAGAAGATCATCCCGCCGCGGCAGCGCAAATCCGACGGAGAAGGCTTTGATCGTTTCGGCCGTGATCCCCCTTCCCTTCAAATAATCTCTGCAAAAAGCCCCTTCGGGCCGTTCGATCAGATTCCGGTGAAAATAGGCGGCCGCCGCTTCGTTCAATTCATAAATTTGCGCCGCTTCACGCCGGGCCGGACTTTCCCGCTCATCCGGTCCCGCCTCGGGAAGCGCCACCCCCGCCTTGCCGGCCAACCTTCGGAGCGCTTCGGGAAACGCAACCCCCTCGACCTTCATCACGAATTGAAAAACATCTCCCCCGACCCCGCAGCCGAAACAGTGAAAGAACTGCTTCGAGGGATTGACGCTGAAGGAGGGCGTTTTTTCGGTGTGGAAAGGACAGAGCCCGGTGAAATTCTGTCCCGCCTTCTTGAGGGTGAGGTATTCGGAGACAACGGAGACAAGATCGCTTCTGTCCCGAATGGTTTCGACGAGTTGATCGGAAACCCTTCTTCCATTCAAAGAGAGAGACCTTCCCTGACGATTAAGATCAAGCCTAGAAATCGCGGCTTACCTTCGGTTTATTTCTGCCCAAGGCATTCTCGGACCATCTGGCTGACCTTGCTTCCTTCCGCCCGTCCCACAAGCTGGGGGACGAGGAGCTTCATCACTTTCCCCATATCCTTTACGTCGGCCGCCCCGGACTGGGCAATCGCCTCTTTGATCTTGATCCGGAGCTCCTCATCAGAAATTTGCTGAGGAAGAAAAGATTGGAGAATGGCGAGCTCTTTTGTTTCTTTATCGACGAGGTCCCGACGTCCCCCTTTTTCGAACTGCTCGATCGACTCCTTCCGCTGCTTCACGGCGGAGCTGATCACCTGGAGGATCTCCTCGTCGGTCAGCTGCTGCCCTTTGCCCTTATCGATCTCTTTATTTTTGATGGCCGAGCGGAGCAGACGGATGACGGAAACCCGGTCGGTGTCGCCGGTCCGCATCGCCTCTTTCATTTCATCAACGAGTCTTTGCTGCAGCGCCATGATGGGGGAGGAACCTCATTTCAATGGACGAGATTGCCAGAATGATCGGTACAGTAAATTTTTACTATAGCAAACCGGCTGTTGCTTGTCAACTAATTGTTTTTATTTCCTTTTTCCACCCGGTACGTTATCCGGGAGGCCACTGCAGGGAACGCCCGCCAAGTAAATGAATATGGAGGTGAAAAACGGTTTGGCCGGCATCTCGCCCTGAATTGACCACCGTACGGAAACCTCGCTCGGCAATTCCCTTTTCTCGCGCCAACTTCGGGAGGGTCAGAAAGAGATGGCTGATCGCTTCACGATCGTCCGGCGTCAGATCGAGCAACCCGGAGAGATGTTTCCGGGGAATGAGCAGAAGATGGACCGGGGCCTGCGGATTGATATCTTCGAAGGCGACCATCTTTTCATCTTCATAGACGATTTTGCTAGGAATTTTCTTCTCGGTAATTTTGCAGAAGAGGCAATCGCCTCCCGCAGAAATCGGTTGCTTCGACATCACGACGCCTCGCTATGGTTTTTTCCGTCCTTGAGTCCTTGATTTTTTTTCGGCCAACCCCGATTGGGAAGATCGCCGGCGAAGCTCCTCCTCGATCGCTTTGAGCGGGATTTGATGATGGTTCAGCGCGACCCAGAGATGATAAAGGAGATCGGCCGTTTCGTGGACCACCGCTTTTTTGTCTCGATTCTTCGCGCTGATCATAAACTCGCCCGCCTCTTCCCCCACCTTCTTCAAGATCCGATCGATTCCCCCCTCGAAAAGGGTGGTGGTGTATGACTTCGGAGAGGGGCGCCGTTTCCGATCCGAGATCGTCTGATAAAGCGCCTCGAAAACAGGAAGGTCCGGTTTCGATGGAGCAATCGGCTTTGCGCCGTCGGGAGTGATCTTTTCAAAGAAGCAGGAGCGGCTCCCGTGGCAGGCGACACCGACCTGTTCGACTTCAATCAAGAGGGTGTCTTGATCACAATCGGTGTAAATGGCCTTCACCCTCTGGACATGGCCCGAAGTTTCCCCTTTTCGCCATAATTTTTTTCGGGAGCGGCTCCAGAAGTGGGTCTCCCCCGTTTGGAGCGTTTTCTGAAGCGAGGCGGGGCTCATGTAGGCGACCATCAAAACATCTTTCTTCCGATGATCGACGATGACGGCGGGGATGAGACCGCGCGAGAATTTAAGCGGATCGGCTTTTTTTTTCATACGAGCCGGACCGGCACCCCCTTCTTCGAGAGATAGGCTTTCGCCTGCGGAACGGAATAGGTCTGATAGTGGAAGATGCTGGCCGCCAGCACGGCGTCGGCGTGGCCTTGCAGCACCCCGTCGCGCAGGTGGTCGAGCGTGCCGACGCCGCCGGAGGCGATCACCGGCACCGTCACCGCGTCGCTCACCGCGCGCGTGAGCGCCAGGTCGAAGCCCTCGCGGCGTGCCGTCGCGGTCCATGCTGGTCAGCAGCAGCTCGCCGGCAGCCGAGCGCCACCATGCGCTGCGCCCACTCGACGGCGTCAAGACCCGTTTCGCGTTCCGCCCGCCGTGGGTGAACACTTCCCAGCGACCGGGCGCCCTGCGCTTGGCGTCGATGGCGACCACGATGCACTGGCTGCCGAACGCCTGCGCCGCCTCCGGACGACCAGTTCCGGGCGCTGCACGGCGGCGGTGTTGATCGACACCTTGTCGGCGCCCGCCACCAGCAGGCGGCGGATGTCCTCCACGCTGCGCACGCCGCCGCCGACGGTGAACGGGATGAACACCTGCTCGGCGACCGCCTCCGGACCATTCGTGCAGCATCACGTCGCGGTCGTCGGAACTGGCCGTGATGTCGAGGAACACGAGTTCGTCGGCGCCCGGCCTCGCTGTAGCGCCGGGCGCTCTCGACCGGGTCGCCGGCGTCGCGCAGCCCCTCGAAGCGCACGCCCTTGACCACCCGGCCGCGGTCGACATCAAGGCACGGGATGATGCGCTTGGCGAGCATGTCAGGCTTCTTCTCCCCGGAGCACCGCCAAGGCGTTCGGAAGTCGAGAGGGCCCCGGTCGTAGAGGGCCTTTCCGACGATCGCCACGCCCTCGACCCCCGGGATCTCGGCGAGCTGCTGAATCTGCGGAAGGGTGGTGACCCCCCCCGATGCGATGACCGGGATATCCACCTGCACGCCGATTTCCCGGAAAACGCCGTCGACGTTGACGCCGGCGAGCATCCCGTCGTTGTCGATATCGGTCAAGATCATCGCCGCGACCCCCGCCTCGCTCCATCCGAACCGCCAGCGTCGACACGCCTCCTCCGGGTGGACCTCCGTCCAACCGCGGACGGCGACCTTCCCCTCGTGGAATCGATCCCGGCGATGATCCGACGCGGAAATTTCCGCGTCGCCTCCTTCACCAAGTGCGGCTCGTTCTGCACCGCCGCCGTGCCCAGGATCACGTAGCCGCACGCCCCGGCCGAGAGATAATGCTCGATCCGATTGAGGCTCGCGAATCCCACCGCCGACCTGAACCGGAATCTTCACCGCTTTGATGATCCGCTCGATCAAGTCATAATGGACCGTTGCGCCGCTCACCGCGCCGTCGAGATCGACCAGGTGAAGCCGTTCGGCCCCCTGGGACTCCCACTGTTGCGCCATGGCGACCGGATCTTCGGAGAAGACCGTCTCGGAATCCATCGCTCCTTGAACGAGACGGACGCAGCGCCCGCCTTTGATGTCGATCGCAGGAATTAAAATCATCTTTATATATTCCCGAATTGTTGTTTTTGCAGGGGCGAATCTCGCCTGCACTGTTCCATCGTGTATTCGCCCAATCAGAGGGCGATCACAAGGATCGCCCCTACAGTTTTTATTTCATCTTTGCGAAATTCGCAAGCATCTGAAGCCCCATCCGCTGGCTCTTCTCCGGATGGAACTGGCAGGCAAAAATATTTTCATGCGCGATCGCCGAGGGAAAACGGACGCCGTAGTCGGTGATCGTCGCCACCCATTCATTTTTTTTCGGCGCCCCGTAGTAGGAGTGGACGAAATAGAAATAGGCGCCGTCCGGAATTCCCTCCAAAACGGGGCTCTTTTTTTCGATTCGGACCTGATTCCATCCCATGTGGGGAACTTTCAAATCTCCCTCCGGGAATCGGACCACCTGCCCCGGAACCAGATCGAGCCCCGGATGGGACCCGAACTCCATCCCCTCGGTGAAGAGGATCTGCAGCCCGAGACAGATGCCAAGGTACGGTTTCCCCGCCCGGATCGACTCGGTGATCGGCTTGAGAAGATGAAGCGCGCCGAGGTTCTTCATACACTCCGGAAAGGCCCCCACCCCCGGCACCACCAGATGGCTTGCGTCTGAAACAACCTTCGGATCAGAGGTGATCACGGCGGCATACCCTGCCCGCTCAAACCCCTTCTGAACGCTCCGAAGATTCCCCGACCCATAATCGACAATGACGATTTTCATACGTGAGAATATTAGAGCTTTCCCTTCGTCGAAGCGACCCCCTTCAACCTGGGATCGATCTGCGTCGCCGCATCCAATGCGCGGCCGAAGCCTTTGAAGATCGCCTCCAGGATGTGGTGGGGATCTTTTCCGTAGTGAAGGTTGATGTGGAGATTGATTTTGCACTGGTCGACGACGGCCCGGAAGAAGTGCTCGACCAAATCGGTATCGAACTCCTTGATCTTCTTCTTCGGCATTTGCACCTGGTAGACGAGATACGGCCGGCCCGAAAGATCGACCGTCACCTCGGCCAGCGCCTCATCGAGCGGGATCGACGCATGGCCGAACCGCCGAATCCCCCGCTTCTCCCCCCAGGCCTTGGCGAGCGCCTCGCCGAGAACGATCCCGATATCTTCGACCGTGTGATGATCGTCGATCTCGACATCTCCCTTCGCCTTCACCGTCAGATCGAAGTAGCCATGCTTCGCAAAAGCCGAGAGCATGTGATTCAGAAACGGGAAGGGGGTCTCGACCTGATACTTCCCCGACCCGTCCAGGTCGATCTGTATGGTGATTTGCGTCTCTTTCGTCTCCCGTCTGACGGATGTCCTTCGCATGATCTCCCGTTATGATTTCTTTCTATCAATCCAATAATTGGGCCTACGATGTTGATGCGCAACCGCGATAATCAAAATGTGGTCCTTCTCAATCGAATACAACAACTTATACGGAAACTTGTGGAACAAATACTTTCGCACGTCGCCTGACTCGATAGACCACGCTTTTGGATGTTGTATAATCCTCTTGATCCCGGTTTTTACTTCCTCTTTAAACTTCCGACCCAACCCCGTATATTCCAACTCGTAATAAGCAATCGCATCATCCAGTTCAAGCTTCGCGAATTTCGAGAAAATCACCTTCATGATGGCTATTCTTCCGAGAATATTTCTTCCATCGGAATCCCCTCCAAGCCCCCTCTCCGATATGCATCGAGACGCTTCTCGGCTTCTTCCGCCCAGATTTGGTCGATGTCTTTATCCGGCTCGTCCAGGCTCTTCAATAGCCCTTCCACGACCGTCAGCTTATCCTGCGGTTTGAGCTTAAGCGCCTTCTCAAGGATATCTTTCGCTCCCATTACTTTTTACCTCCAATTCTGATCTTCACCATGTTGGCGTGCGCCTCCAATCCTTCCACCTCCGCGATCCGGACGAGGTGTTGGCCGCTTTTCTCCAGCGCTTCCCGGCTATACGAAATCACGCTGCTGCGCTTCACGAAGTCATCGACGCAGAGCGGCGAGAAAAACCGCGCCGTCCCGCCGGTCGGGAGGACATGGTTCGGCCCCGCGATATAATCCCCCAGCGCCTGCGGCGTCTGCTCGCCGAGGAAGACCGAGCCGGCATGGATGATGCCGTCGAGGTAAGCGAACGGCTCGGCCACGAAGAGGGAGAGATGCTCCGGCGCGATCTCGTTCGACATCGCGATTGCCTGCTTCAGATCGGGAACGATGATGGTGACGCCGTGATGCCGCAGCGACGTCGCAGCGATCTTCTTCCGGGGAAGCCGGGCGAGCTGCGCTTTCATCTCCCGCTCCACCTTCTCGACGAGCGATTTAGAAGTCGCCAGGAAGATCACCACCGCCTCCTCATCATGCTCCGCTTGCGAGAGAAGATCCGAGGCGACATAGGTGGGGTTGGCCTGGTCGTCGGCGATGATCAGCAGCTCGCTGGGGCCGGCGATCATATCGATATCGACCAAGCCATACACCAACCGCTTGGCGGCGGCGACGTATTGATTCCCCGGCCCGACGATTTTATCGACCTTGGGAACCGTCTCGGTCCCATACGCCAAGGCGCCGACCGCCTGCACCCCGCCGATCCGGTAGATCTCCGTGACCCCGGCAATATCGGCAGCGATGAGCATGTAGGGATTGAGCACCCCGTCCGGAGAGGGGGAGACGATCACCAGACGGGGAACCCCCGCGACCCGGGCGGGGATGGCGTTCATCAAAACAGAAGACGGATAAGCCGCCTTCCCGCCGGGGACATAGAGCCCGACCCGCTCGATCGGGTGGACCCGCTGGGCAAGATAGATCCCGTCGTTCTGAATGGAGAACCCTTCTTTCTTCTGTTTTTCATGAAAAGCGGTGATCCGGTCGGCGGCGTATTTCAGGCTTTCCACGACGGCCGGATCGGCCTTGTCATAAGCGCGCCGGATCTGCTCCGCATCGACCCGCAGCTGACCGGGGGTGAGTTTCAGCCGATCGAATTTTTCGGTATAACGCAGAACCGCCTTATCCCCTTTTTCCCGAACGTCATCGAGGATCTTTCGAACGGTCTTTTCGATTGTCCGGTCCCCGACATCCAATCGATGGAGCACCTTTCGATAAACCGCCTTAAACCGCCGATCTTCGACATGAACCGTCTTCATCATTGTCCGACCTCGTATCCCTTTTTTCTACCGGTGAACCTTGACCTTCGATTCCCGACTACCGCTCTTTTTTAACTCCTTCTTTACCGCCTCGATCAACTCCTGCACGGCCGGATATTTGATCTTCAGGCTGGCGCGATTGACGATTAGCCGGGCGGTGCATTGGGCGATTTCATCGACCACGCCGAGGTGATGCGTCCGGAGGGTTTCCCCACTGGAGGTGAGATCGACGATCTGATCGGCCAATCCGACCAGCGGCGCCAGCTCCATCGAGCCGTAGAGCTTGATGATCTCGATCGGGATGCCCTTCTCCAGAAAATAGCGCTCGGTGATGTTCGGATACTTGGTGGCGACCCGCAGCTTGGCGTGCCCGTTCGGCCGCTCCCCGGTCCCATTGCCGCTCGGACCCGCCAGAACGATCCGGCAGAAGCCGTATCCTAAATCGACCGGCTCGTAAAACCGTCGCCGCATCATGTTCCAGCAGCACATCCTTGCCGACCATGCCGACATCGGCGGCGCCGTATTCCACATAGGTCGGCACATCGGAGGCGCGGATGATCACCAGTTTGATCTCGGGGTCTTTTCCGGTACGTCGAGGATGAGCTTGCGGCTGGTGTCGGGATCGTTCCGACAGGCACAATGCCGGCCTGCGCCAGCAAAGGCAGGGTTTCCTTGAAGATGCGGCCCTTGGAGAGGGCGATGGTGAGTGTTGTGTCATTTTCCATGAATCTCCAGTAGGGAAAGAGGAAAGATGCCTGTGCCCTCAAGGTTTACGGGGACGGCGAACACACTTAGGTTCTCTCCCTACGTGCTTTAGGCCGTTCCTTTCACCCGGCGGATGGCGCGCGCCGAGCTGCGGGAGCTTCTCCTCGATACACTCGTAGCCGCGGTCGATGTGGTAGATCCCGTCCACCACGGTCTCGCCCTCAGCCACCAGGCCGGCCAGGACCACCGAGGCCCTCGCCGAGGCGCGCAGATCGGAGGCCATCACCGGCGCCGCCGTCAGCTTCGGCACCCCGGTGATGATCGCGGTGTTGCCCTCCAGCACGAATGTTGGCGCCCATGCGGCGATTGAGCTCGTGCGACTGGATGAAGCGGTTCTCGAAAATGGTCTCGGTGACGGTGCCGATGCCGTCGGCGATCACGTCGAGCGCCATGAACTGCGCCTGCATGTCGGTCGGAAATGCCGGGTAGGGCGCGGTCCTCACATCGACCGCATGAACGGCGCCCCCCTATGACCCGAAGGTGATCTTGTCGCCTCCGGTCTCGATCCGCGCCCGCCTCGCGCAGCTTGTCGAGCACGCTGTCCAGATGTTCCGGGACGGCCGTGTCCTTGATCGCCACGTCTCCCCCGTGATCGCCGCGGCGACCAGATAGGTGCCGGTCTCGATGCGGTCGGGCACCACCCTGTAGGCGGCGCGCCGCAGCGAGCGGCAACCCCCTCGATGGTGAGCGTGTCGGTGCCGGCGCCCTCGATCTGCGCGCCCATGGCGTTCAGGCACTGCGCGAGGTCGGTGATCTCCGGCTCGCGGGCGGCGTTCTCGATGATGGTGGTGCCCTCCGCCAGCGCCGCCGCCATCATCAGGTTCTCGGTCCCGGTCACGGTCACCAGATCCATGAACAGATCCTGCGCACCCTTCAGCCGCCCGGGCCTTGGCATGAATCATCCCATGCTCGACCTTGATCTCGGCGCCCATCGCCCCCAGCCCCTTGAGGTGCAGGTTGACCGGCCGCGCGCCGATGGCGCAGCCGCCGGGCAGCGAGACCTGGGCCTCGCCGCAGCGGGCCACCAGCGGCCCCAACACCAGGATCGAGGCGCGCATGGTCTTGACCAGGTCGTAAGGGGCCTCGCAACTCTTGATCGTCTTGACCTGAACCGAATGGACCCCCTCCTGTTCGCTGATCTCCGCTCCCATTCGCTGTAGCAGCTTCTTGGTCGTGGCGACATCCATCAACTTCGGAATGCCGAGTAGGGTTTGCGGTTCGGAGGAGAGAAGGGTCGCCGCTAAGATGGGGAGCGCCGCGTTTTTCGCCCCGCTGACCTCAATTTCGCCGGTGAGAGGAGCCCCCCCCTGGATGACAATCTTATCCATCGGCGCCTCGTCTCCGGCAGAAGGCGATCCGATCGATCCCGGCCAGATCTTGAAGGAAAGTTACGCCAAACATCGTCTCCTGCGCGGCAAATGCTTGGAACCAGGCCGCCTGCCCCGCCCCCAGCTCAAAGAGGAGAGATCCTTCTTGCGTGAGAAAAGAAGGGGCTTCCCTCAGAATACGCCGATAAAAGGCGGTTCCCTCCTCCGGGGCAAAGAGCGCGCGTGACGGTTCATGATCCCGTACTTCGGCTGGAAGGGCAGCGCGGTCTTGCTCCGGAATATAAGGGGGATTGCAGACGATGAGATCAAAACGGTTTTCCCCCATTCGCAGCGGTGAGAGGAGGTCTCCCTGGATAAAACGAATCTGTGAGAGACAGGCATGGCCTTCCGCATTGGCCCGGGCAACGTCGAGCGGTGTTTCATCGATATCGGTTGCAACAACGTGAGCGTGGGGAAATTCTTTTGCCAGCGCAATCGCCAGCGCCCCGCTCCCGGTGCAAAGATCGAGAATACGACAGGGAGCTGGCGAGATCGTGCGCGCCCTCTCGACGATCAGCTCGGTCTCGGGCCGAGGAATAAAAACCCCGGGACGGACCGAAAGGGAGAGCCCGCAGAAATCGACTTGACCGGTAATGTATTGAATCGGTTCGCGCCGGGCGCGCCGCGTTAAATATGATTGAAAGAGACCCTCTTGATCGGTCTCAATCGGCCGCGCAGGTTCTACATATAGATCGATTCGACGGCAGGAGAGAAGTGCGCAGAGGAGCAGCTCGGCCTCCCGCCGGGGCAAGGCGATTCCGTGCGCTTCGAGGAAAGCGGTTCCTTGGCCGAGAAGTTCGGAGACCGTTTTTTCTTTTGTCATGGTGATCGGCATCTTCATTCAGGAGGAAGCGGGGTTGCTCGTCTCCAATCCCATTCAGGAAGAATTACGATTCGGCCAATTGCTTTGCCTCATCATCGGCGATGAGAGGCTGAACAAGGGAGTCCAGCTCTCCCTGAAGAACCTGATCGAGCTGGTAGAGGGAGAGGTTGATCCGATGATCGGTCACCCTGTTTTCCTTGAAATTGTAGGTGCGAATTTTCTCGCTTCGCTCTCCGGTCCCGACCTGGGATTTCCTGTTTTTTGCAATCTCCGCCTCTTGCTTCTCCCGTTCGACCTCGAGCAGGCGGGATCGGAGGATCCGCATCGCCTTGGTTCGGTTTTTTAATTGGGATCGCTCATCCTGGCAGGAGACAACGAGGTTGGTTGGAATATGGGTGATCCGGACGGCGGAATAGGTCGTATTGACGCTCTGGCCGCCCGGTCCGGAAGAACAGAAGGTATCGATCCTCAGGGTCTTTCTGGTCGATATGAATATCGACCTCTTCCGCTTCGGGGATGACCGCGACCGTCACGGTGGAGGTATGAATCCGCCCGCTCGCTTCCGTCTCCGGTACCCGCTGAACGCGATGAACGCCGCTTTCGTATTGAAAATGACGATACGCCCCCTTCCCGGCGACCGAGAGAACCACCTCCTTGAGACCGCCGATTCCGGTTTCGCTGGAGTCCATCATCTCCACCTTCCACCCTTTTTTCTCGGCATATTTCATGTACATCCGGAGAAGGTCCGACGCGAAAAGGGCCGCTTCGTTGCCTCCCGTCCCGGCGCGAATCTCGAGAAAGAGATTCCGATCATCCAGCGGATTTTTCGGAATAAGGAGTCTTCTGAGAATGGCTTCCTGCGCCTCTTTCTTCTGCTGAAGCGTATTCCACTCAGACTCCGCCATTTCGCGCAATTCCGCCTCCGCCGTCAGATCCCGCCGGACCTCATCGGCCTCCGCGATCTCCTTGAGAAGCGACTTGTAGGTCTCGTATTGCTGGATCGTTTCCACGTATTCAGACCGTTCTTTCGCGAGACGAATCTGCTCCTTCGGATTCGCCAGCACCTTCGGGTCGGACAGCTGAGCGCCGAGCACTTCGTATTTTTTAAAGATTCCTTCCAGCTTATCTGTCAAGAAATCTTCTTTAGAGAGAACCATTTCTTTCACGTACCGTTTGTTAAGTTCAGATACCAGGCTTACCCTGGACCACTTAGAGAGGAGAAAATAAAAAACCTGCCCGGCGGGCAGGCTCTGGAAGAGGAAGTCGGGGGGCTATTTCTTCGCGTATTTCTTCTTGAACCGTTCGACGCGGCCCTCGGTATCGATGATCTTCTGGGTCCCGGTGAAGAAAGGATGGCAGGAGGCACAAATCTCAAGGCGGATTTCGCCTCGGGTCGACTTCGATTTGAGCACCGCTCCGCACGCACAGGTGATCTCCACCTCTTTATATTCGGGGTGAATGGCTGGTTTCATTGCAATCTCCTTTTATTTCATAAATGGGCATAGATCGAGCGTGAGATTATAGCTTAAATCACGTTTACTTTCAAGCCCTTTTTACTTGTTCATCGATTCCAAGAATTCTTTATTCGTTTTGGTTCCCCTGATTTTGTCGAATAAGAATTCCATCGATTCAATTGTCGAAAGCGGGCTTAACACCTTTCGGAGGATCCACATCTTGTTGAGGTCTTCTTTATCGACCAGCAACTCTTCTTTACGTGTTCCGGAAAGGGTCATGTCGATCGACGGGAAGATGCGGCGGTCGGCCAATTTCCGGTCGAGGTGAAGCTCCATGTTACCCGTTCCCTTGAACTCTTCAAAGATGACGTCATCCATCCGGCTTCCGGTATCGATCAGGGCGGTGGCGATGATCGTCAGGCTGCCGCCGTTTTCGATGTTTCGGGCCGATCCGAAGAACCGCTTCGGCCGTTGCAGAGCGTTGGCATCCAGACCGCCGGAGAGGACCTTTCCGCTCGGCGGAACCACGGCGTTGAAAGCGCGGGCCAACCGGGTGATCGAATCGAGAAGGATGACGACGTCCCGCTTGTGCTCGACCAGACGCTTCGCCTTTTCCAGGACCATCTCGGCCACCTGGACATGCCGCTGCGCCGGCTCATCGAAGGTAGAGCTGACGACCTCGCCCTTCACCTGGCGCTGCATGTCGGTGACCTCTTCAGGACGCTCATCGATGAGAAGAACAATCAGGATGATCTCCGGATGATTCTTCATGATCGCTTTTGCAATCGCCTGCAACAGCATCGTTTTACCGGTTCGGGGCGAGGCGACGATCAACCCACGCTGTCCCTTTCCGATCGGGGTGATCAGATCCATGATCCGGGTGGAGTAATCTTCCTGACTGTACTCCAGCTTAATCCGCTCCAACGGATAAAGCGGGGTGAGGTTGTCGAAGAGGATCTTATCCCGTGCGACCTCCGGCTCTTCGTAGTTGATCTTTTCGACCTTAAGGAGCGCAAAGTAGCGCTCGCTTTCCTTGGGAGGCCGGATCTGACCGGAAACGATATCGCCTGTTCGGAGATTAAACCGTCGGATCTGCGAGGGAGAGACATAAATATCGTCGGGTCCGGGGAGGTAATTGTAGTCGGGGGATCGGAGAAATCCGAAGCCGTCCGGGAGGGTTTCCAGAACCCCTTCGCCATAGATTGTTCCGTTTTTCTCGGACTGGGCTTGCAGAATCGCAAAGATGAGCTCTTGTTTCCTCAGGTTGCTGGCACCCTCGATCTTCAGCTCCCTGGCCACCTCAGTCAGGTCCGCAATGCTTTTCTCTTTCAGTTCGGCAAGATTCATCTTTTTCTCCTTGATATTAAATCTTACAGTCAGTTTCTATTCAGGCATTAATTAAATGGTTTAAAAGTGTAAAAGGGGCGAGCATGTCAGATAGGATTTATCCGAATATGACCTTCATCGATATATGTTTAGATCGCATCATCATTAATTATAAGAATTGAACGAGGAAGGGATCGTAAGACGAGTAGGCAATTAGCTTATGGCCATCATTCCTTTATGGTTTTGTAATGAAATGCTCTGAGCAGATATGGAAGAAAATTTGTGAACCACCTGAGACGGATCTTTCGTTTTGGACCGGCCAACGAATAATGTTGTAGAGAGGAGATGTTGATGAAGAGCCGAGTCGGAAAGAAGTCCCAACGACATTCACTATAGGCTAAGTCGTATTATAGTCAACTCGTTTGTTTTTGTCAAACGCTATTTTCCGTCAAGGTTCGGTTTCATCGCTCTCCCCCCTTTCTTCACTAGTGATTTGACATTTCATGGGAGGATGGTATATTGATTCCGTTTTCCAAATTGATGGAGGGAAATCGATGAGGCAACGGCGGTTCTTTGTCGAGGGGATCATTGCTGGGGTCACGATCTTGTTGCTGGCGAGTTGCGCCGGTCACAAGGCCAAGCATGAGGAACCGGACTGGGTTCAAAAAGGAAATGGCGCTTTTCTCGATAACGATCAAAAGGCCTTCTATGGGGTGGGCGCCGTCACGGGGGTGCAGAACAAGCCGTTGGCCAAAACGGCCGCCGACAACCGGGCCAGAGCCGAAGTTGCAAAAGTATTCGAAACCTACTCCGCCTCCCTGATGCGCGATTATGCCGCCTCCACCACGGCCGGCGATTTCAAGAAGACCAGCGAGGAGCAGAACATCGAGCAGACGATCAAGACCTTCTCGGCCACGACCCTCTCCGGCGTGATCATTATCGATCACTGGACCGATCCCGCCGATGGAACGCTCTACTCCCTTGCGCGGCTGGACCTCGATAAATTCAAAGACAACATTCAACAGGCCCGGGAGCTGAATGCCGCGGTCCGCGATTACGTCCGAGAAAATGCGGAAAAAGCCTTCGAGGCCCTCGACAAGGAAGAAGAAAAACGTCGGTAATCTCTTCGGGCCGATCCATTTTCCGATCCGGATTGTATCGTGCTGCAATCCTCCATTAGATTAGATAGAAAGGAAAGAACCATGATCAAAAGAGCGCTCTTTTTAATCCTCACGGCAACGGCACTCGGGATGATCTCTTGCGGGGGAAAGACCGTTTCCCGCGTCGAGACCGATATGGTCACCGACCTTTCGGGCCGCTGGAACGACACCGATTCCCGCCTGGTCGCCGAAGAGATGGTGAAGGATTCGCTGAACCGGCCTTGGGTCGACAATTTTATGAAGAAGCGCGGAACGGAGCCGACGGTCATCGTCGGGACGGTGGTGAACCGCAGCCACGAGCACATCAATGTCCAGACCTTCGTTAAAGACCTGCAGCGGGAGCTGACCAACTCCGGACGGGTCTCCTTCGTCGCCGGCAAGGGAGAGCGCGAAGAAATCCGGGAGGAACGGCTCGAGCAGGCTCAAAACTCGTCGGACGAAACGGCGAAGGGCCCCGGGCAAGAGATCGGCGCCGACTATATGATGATCGGGACGATCAACACCATCCTTGATGAAGCCGACGGAACCAAGGCGGTATTTTATCAGGTCGATCTCGAGATGGTCGATATGGCCAACAACAAAAAAGTGTGGCTCGGCCAGAAGAAAATCAAGAAGCTCATCGAAAAAAGCCGGATCAAGTTCTAGGGATCGATGTCTCATGCATCCTTCCCCCCTATCTTCGTCAAAATGCCGGACGCTCACGGCGCGATTCTTTAAGCTCGGGACCCTCTTCTCATTTTTGCTTTTGACCGCCTGCGGTCCTTCGCTCCGCCACCAGCAACTGGTGGAGCAGCATCTTCGTTCTCATCGGTACGCCGATGCCGATGCCGTTGTTGAGAAAAACAAGAACGACTACGGCGATCGCAATCGTCTTCTTTATTATCTCGATCGGGCTTTTCTCCTCCACCTCTCCGGCCGCTACGAGGAGAGCAACCGTTTTTTTGAACAGGCCGCCGCCGAGATCGACCGGCTCTACACGCAAAGCCTCTCCACCCATGCCGGCGCGATGCTGACCAACGATAACCTTCTTCCTTACGAAGGAGAAGACTTCGAAACCGTCCTCATCCATCTCTTCTCGGCGCTCAACTATGCCGCCCTCGGCCGATGGGACGACGCGCTGGTGGAGGCAAGACAGGTCGATGCCCGCTTGAATCTGTTGAACGATCGGTATACGCAGAAGAACGTCTATAAGGAAGACGCCTTCGCGCGTTACCTCTCCGGAATTCTTTATGAAACACGGGGAGAGTCCAATGACGCCTTCATCTCTTATCGAAAGGCCTATGAAGCCTTCCAAGCATACAAAAAAAATTACAACACGCCGGTTCCTTCCCGGCTGGGACTCGATCTGATCCGGATCACAAACACCCTTCATCTCTCGGAGGAACAAGAGGAATATCAGCGGCTTTTTCCTGAGGCGGTCGCAGTCTCTTCCGGAAAGCCTTCGGAGCAAGGGGGCGAGATGGTGGTGGTCACCTATGAGGGGCGGTCGCCCGTGAAGGAAGATTACTTCATCGATGCCCCGGTCCCCGATGGAGGAGGGGGCGTCTACCTCGTTCGGGTGGCGCTTCCTCGATTTGTCCCCCGCCCCTCCCAAGTCGGCTCGGTGGAGGTGACCTTCCGGCAGGGAGAGACCCTCCTTAAACAGAGCGCCGACGTGATGGAGGATATCACCGCCCTCGCAAAAAAGAACCTTGAGGACCGGATCGCCCGAATCTCGTCCAAGGCGATCGCGCGCGCGACTGCCAAATATGCCGCGGCCCGGACCGCGAAACATCAGGCGAAGAAAAGGGAGGGGAGGGGGCCGAGATCCTCACCGACTTTCTGACCAACGTCTATTCGCTCGCCACCGAGCAGTCGGACAAGCGGAGCTGGCGGACCCTCCCCGCCAAAATCCGTCTGGCGCGCATTTCTCTTCCTCCGGGAGAATGGGAGGTCCGGATCGCCTACTACTCGAACCAGGGAGATCTGATTGAAGAGCGCCCGATTCCGCCTCTAAAGATTGAAAAAGGGAAGCCGCAGTTTTTGATCGATCATCTCCTACAGTAACGCCGATTGAGGAGGACATATGAAACGTTTCACCCGGTTTATTCTGCTCTTGGGCAGTGTGGTACTCCCTCTCTTCGACATGACGGCAATCAGTCTCGCCGCCGAGAAACCCGATTGGGTCGACGGACCCAGCGAAAATTATCCCGAGGCATCTTTCCTGATCGGCGTCGGCTCCGGCGATACCCGGCAACGGGCGGAAGAGAGCGCCTATGCCGCGCTGGCCCGCATCTTCCGGGCCGAAATCCGCTCGGCCACCCACGAGCGAGAGGATTTCCGGCAGACCGAAAAGGGAAAGCGGATCGAGATCGATCGGACGATTGATCTGCGAAACCAGACCGAGGTCTCCACCCAGAAAGTGCTCGAGCAGGTCCGGATCGCAGAGCGATGGACCGACTCCGTCTCTAAAGTCCACTATGCCTTGGCGGTGTTGGACCGGGCGAAGAGCGCTTCGGCGCTCCGCCAAAAATCGCTCGACGCCGAAGTGGAAGCGCGAGAATGGGAAACGCGGGCGAAAAAATCGGCCGACCCGCTTGAGCAGGCGCGGGCCCTCCACAAAGCGCTGCTGGCCGCCCGGCAGACCGAGTTGTATGAATCGGATCTTCGGATCATTCAGCCGACCGGGCGGGGGGACGGCCTCAAGGTCAGCGCCGCCGCGATCGATGACCAATTGAAGGCGCTTTTAAACCGCTCCTTTAAAGTGAATGTCCAGATCGACGGTCCGCAAGCGACGGCCGTTCGCGATGCCATCCTCGCCGGACTCCACGACAAAGGGTTCACAAGCGGGGGCGAGGGCGACCTGCTCATCAAGGGAAATGTTGGACTGGAAGAAGCCGATCTGAAAGACCCGAAATGGCACTATATTCGGTGGTCCGCCGATCTGACACTCACCCAAAAGGAGGGTCAGAAAGAGTTTGGCCGCATTCAGCGGTCAGGGAAAGAAGGCCATCTCACCCCCAAAGAAGCGGAGCGGAAGGCGCTGTCCGCCCTCCAAAAGGAGCTCTCCGAAACAGTCGGCGACACTGTCTTAAAGCTCATCTACGGAGAATAAATCCGTCCAGGAACGGCGCCGCCAACACGTTGGACCGCGACATCAAATTGAATCGCAATCAAAGATCATGTTAAAGTAATAAAGTTCTTATCCCCACTGATTTACACCACCTCTCTTGTCTCAAAGGAAAGCGCGATGAAGGTCACCGGTATTCTCATCGGGATGGGCATTTTCTTCCTCGTGCTGCTCCTCGTTTCTATTTCGCGCATGAATACGATCCGCTCCGAAGCCAAGGCCGTCCGTGAACGCCAAGCCCCACGAGTGACGATTCCCGCCCCCGATCCCGTCCGGTTCAGCCATTTGAGAATTGCCAAGCTCGGGAGAGACGGCGCGCCGATGGTCTTCATCCAGGGAGGGACTCTCTGGAGAGGGGCCAAAGGAGAGGGAGAATTCGATGAAAAGCCGGCGCGCGAAGTGACGATCCACTCTTACTTCATCGATCTCTATGAAGTCACCAACGCCCAGTATCAGCAATTCGTCGAGAAGACCAACCGCCACCGGCAGGAGGTGATGGTTTTTTTTGACGATGTCTCCGTCTTATTCCAACCGGATCTTCCCGCCGTCGGCGTCTCCTGGTTTGATGCCGACGCCTATTGCGCCTGGAACGGAAAGCGACTCCCCACCGAGGTGGAGTGGGAACATGCCGCCCGCGGCGAGGAAGAATACCCTTGGCCTTGGGGAGGAGATTATGCCGACGGTTATGCGAATGCGCGCGGCGAAGACGACGGCTTTGCTTATACCGCCCCGGTCGGAACCTTCGAGGCCGGCCGGAGCCCGTTCGGCCTTTACGATATGTCCGGAAACGCCCTCGAGTGGGTCTTTGATTGGTATGATGAATTTTATTACAAAGACGGGCAAGTGACCCATCCGAAAGGGCCCGAGGTCGGCATGGCCAAAGCGGTGCGGGGCGGCTCTTGGGACAATGTCGGAAGCGATCTCCGGACCACCAAACGTTACGCCGTCGCCCCGTACAGAAAAGAGGCGACCATCGGTTTTCGCTGCGCCATGGACGCCCCGGACGCCCCCCTCTCCAGTCGCAACCACCTCGAAGGAAACCTCTCTCAAGAAGAATTAATCCCGCTCTCTCGTAAGCTAGACCCGGAGATAGATCGATCGTCTCAGCAAAATTTTCCTGTACCGGAATAGATACGCTAAATATACTTAGTATCTTGTAGGGCCGGATTCTGCTTGACTCCTCGATGGCGGATTGGTTAGTGTACAGGGTGGCTGAGTGATACCATCCCCGTCTAACCCCGACGGGACTTGATCTGGGAATGCCCGAGCGGCATAGATGTTTGATCCAGATTAAGCGCAACGCTCATCCTCGCGAACACCCAAAATCATCTATCGAGTCACTAACATCAAAAATTCTCTTCTCTAAACCGATGCCGCGTATATCGTATATAAAAACGGGCCCTGTGGACCGGGAATGACAAAAACCATTTTGCATATTGATCTCAGAGACAACTGCGCACATCCTGATCCTTGCTCCAACCTGAAGCAGATCATTACAGGCCGCCTCCCCGGGGGACAGGTTGATCTCATCCACACGGCCACCCTGCCGTCTTCGGAAGCATTGTCGCGTCATGCACCGCGCCTGATCTTACTTCAATCCTCTTCAGAAGAAATTGCTGCAGAGGCGGTCTCCTCCTTCCGGCGTTCCGGCTCCTTCGTACCGGTCCTTTGGCTCGCCTGCCAGCGTCCCGCTCACGATCTCGCCTTGTTGAGTCAAATTCTTTTGGTGGCGGATGATTTTCTCTTCTGCCCTTTCCAGTCAAACGACCTGGTCGCGCGGATTCAAAAGTGGCTTCAGCTTGAAGACCGAAACACCGCCGCCAAGCGGTTGAAGATCGATCTCGGAATGAGCGCCCTGATCGGCGAGAGCGCACCTTTTGTGAAGGTCCTCCGCCAAATCTCCCTGCTGGCCCGATGCGATGCAACGGTCCTCCTCTCCGGAGAGACCGGCACCGGCAAAGAGCTCGCCGCCCGCGCGATTCATTACCTGAGCGCCCGGGCGGGAGGTCCATTCATCCCGGTGAACTGCTCCGCGCTTCCCGAAACACTCCTTGAAAACGAACTCTTCGGCCATACCAAGGGAGCCTACACCGACGCGTCCCTCCCGCAGCGGGGTCTCATCGCAGAGGCCGAAGCGGGAACCCTCTTTCTTGACGAAATCGACGGGCTCAGCCTGACCGCCCAGGCCAAGATCCTCCGCTTCCTCCAGGAAGGAGAGTATCGGCCGCTGGGAGGACGGCAGCCGCTCCAGTCCGACGTCCGCATCGTGGCGGCAACCAATGCAAATTTGGTTGAAAAAGCCAAAGCGGGGACCTTTCGGGAAGATCTCTACTTCCGCCTGCATATCCTCTCGCTCCCCCTTCCCCCGCTTCGGGAGCGGACGGAAGATATTCCGCTGCTGGCCAAATATTTTCTGAAGAAATACTGCCGGCGCTTCCGAAGCGATTATAAGATCCTCTCACCGGCGGCGCTCCTGAAGCTCTCTTCGTATGCATGGCCCGGCAACGTCAGAGAGCTCGAAGCGGTGATTCAGCGGACCATCGTCCATTCCACCGTCTCTCTGATCCAGGCCGAAGAGATCGATCTGCCGGCCGCCGTTCAGATGCCGTCCAAACGGGACCCTCCTTTCCAAGCGCTCAAACGGCGAACGATCGACACTTTCGAGAAGTCCTACCTCTGCCAGCTCTTGATGACCCATCGCGGGAACATCTCCCGCGCCGCGAAAGAGGCCGGGAAAGATCGAAGGGCCTTCCGGCGGCTGATGGAAAAACATGGTTTGGTCCGGCAACATTTCATCAATGCGGGACAAGGCGACGCTCAGGTCATCTAATCAGATCGGTTTTGTAGGGGCGGCCCCAGGGCAGGCACAGGGGCCTGCCCCTACGATCACGTTAAAGGGGCCGGAGGCAATGGAGGTCCCGGCGGGGTGACCGGCGTGTTGATGACCATCACTGTTTTGGTCCAACTGTCCAGGAGGGTCGCCATCGCGTCGGCCTGTTGGGCCGCCGTCTTCTTGTCGGCCACCCCCGATGTAAAAAGCGCGATCAGAGAAGCTAAGAGAATGCCGGGAGGGGCAAGAGAAACGACACCGGCCATTGTCGGCGGGGTGGCGGCAAAGGCCATCGGCGGGGTCAGCCAGAAAGCGACAAAGGCCAGGTCCATACTGGCGGCCAGCGCCGCGACCGCCGCCGGAGGCGGGGCCGCTTTCGCGGCGGAGAATCCGGCCGCCAAGGCGCTGGCCAGCGTGTTCTCGGCCGCTATCAGCGAGGGGGCAAGCGGCTTTGTTGCCCCCGCCTGCGCTCCCTCCGCATATTTCTTGTAAACGGCCGCCCACTTCTTCCCGGCTTCCGTCGGGTTGGGAGGAAAAACCATCTCGCCCGGAGCCGCCGGGTCTTTCCCCTTCAAAAAGATCTTGAAATCCGTTGGTGAGGGACGATTTACTCAGCGGCATCGGTTATTCCGCCTTGAGAACCCGCGTGATCGATTTTGGATTGGTGGTGGAAAGAACCAGCGGCGGCCCGGTCGGCCCCACGCCGCTCGGATGGGTATGCGTATCGAAGATCGTCTGGACGAAGGTTTTTGTCGCCAATTCCTCCGGCATCTCGGACGATCCCTGCGCGATCACCGAATCGGCCTGGATCGTGATCTTCTGGCCGCTCCGATCGATGACAATCTCGGTCCCCTCCTTCGTTCGAACCGTGATCGACTCGCTTCCCGAGCTGTCGTTGATGATGATCACATTCCCCGACGGCGTCTTGATGACCTGCTGCTGCGGGTACGATTGAAGCGCCTCCTCGGGGAGTTCGCTCTGCCCCCCCGGCTTCCCCCAGCTGCAGCCGGTCCAGAGCGGATGGTCGAGCTCTCCTTCGATAAATTCAACCCAGACCAGATCGCCGACTTGCGGCATGAAAAAGAAGCCGATTCCCGCGCCGGCATACGGGACGGCGGGCCAGGCCCAGCCGCTCACGGCGTCCGCAAGAAGACTCGGCACGGTCACCTTCAGCCGTCCGAGCTGTTCCGGATCGTTATTATCCTGAACGAACCCGCGATATTTTCCCCAATATTTCCCTTCGGCCCGCTCGACATACCGGGCCATTCTTTCGTCCATCGCTAACCTCTTCCCATTGGAAAATGATAACTGGAAAATGGCAAATGGAAAATAATCATTTTATTCTCCTCGCTATTCTACGGAATCGGCAGCCCGATCCGCAGCCGCTCCATCCTCAGATCGGCTTTCCGGACGTAGACGATTTCGACCTGCAGCGTGCTCTCTTCGTTTTTGACGGCGACCTGATCGACCTGCAATTCGTCTCCTAGGTAACGCTGGAGCGCCCGGTTGACCATGAACTCGGTCGTCGCCGCCAGGATGTCGTTGTTCGGATCGAAGACCAGATCGCGCAGGTGGGTTCCGTACTCCGGCAGATTCACCCGCTCCCCCGGCGATGTCAGGAGCAGCTGGAGGATCTTCCCCCGCAACAGGGGATCGCCCCCCTGGGCGTAGACCCCGCCGGTCCCATCGATCTGAAACGGAAAGCCGAGCCCGCTCGGAACCGACGGCGGCCCGCCCCCTCCGGGGGAGGTGAAGATCGGCGCCTGGACCGGCTGAACGAAAAGGGGAATCGTTTTCGAAGGAAGGCTGTAGGCCCCCCCCGCTTGGCGATCACCGTGAAGTAATAATGCCCCCCCTCTGCAAAGCCGGGGATCAACGCCGAGGTGACCTTAAGATTCCCGGCGCGAAGCGTCCGGAAGGGATCGAGCGGGTCGGGGCTGGAGAAGAGGTCAAACGCGATTTTTTGCGCTTCGATGTCGTCTGCATAAGTCCATTCCAGCAAGACCATTCCGGCCCCCGCGTCTTGGCCGGTCAGATCGGACGGAGATGTGATCGGCGCGCCCAAGGGGGACAACCCCAGGTCGGCGAACGTCCCGATGCAGAAAAAACAGGGCTCAAATCCCTCGGCGACCGCCTGCCCCGCCGTATCCGGGGTGAAGAACTTCTGCGTCAAAATTTCCGAAATCTGGCACTGCGCTTTCTGGTTCGCCAGATCGTGAAACTCGTTGCTCTTCAGATTGCCGAGATAAGGGGCCATTATTTTTTCTCGCCGCGCTTGGTCCCGATGAGATTTTGGACGGCGTAGGCCCGAAAGGCCCGGAGCCACTCGGCATCGGGTGTTTCCGCATTCTTCAACACCCGCTCCAGCGCCGCCGGACCCTCCGCGGCCATCCCCCTCAGGCCGATCGGACCGGGGGCCGGCCGTTTCAGATCCTCCAGGCCCTTTCGGTTCGAGAGGAGCTTTTCGATCTTCGTCCGGTCGGCCCGCGAAGGCTCCCCTTCAAAGGTAATTGAGACCCGCCCCTGGCGGACCGCCAATCCTTTCACCTCGGGGACCTTCTCCTGAACCGCCTTCAAGACCTCGCTCAGCGGCACCCCTTCGGGAGTCTCGCGGCTCTCCACCGCCACCGGCAGCTCAACCTCCGCCAGCTCGACATGCCGCGCCGGTCCCGCCACCTTCTTGATCGGCACGACCCCTTGGATCAGTTGCTGACCGACCGGATGATCGATAAAGGGGCGAAGCGGCGCCAGATCTTTTTTTGTAAAGATGTAACGTCCGGCCATTGAAACCTCCTTAAAATTTTCGGTAGGGGCGGACCGGTGTGTCCGCCCTGTCATGATCTGCTTTAGAAACTTTTCTTCAACTCTAACACCGTCAACCGCATGTTCACCAGCTCCACGCTGAAGCCGTTCTGGTCCACCCGGGCGAAAAGCTGGACCGACGTCGGGATAAAGCTGTTCGGAACAAAGAGGAATCCGGCGTCGCTGTTGACGAAGAGCATCTGGATCGGGATCTCCACACCGGTCTGCTTCCGCCGGAGCGGAATCTTCATCGTCTTGTCCTGGATCTTCCCCTTGTCCGGCTCGGTCGTCGGATCGGTCATCTCATCGTTGTAAAAGGCGGCCCGGATCTCCAGGTGCGAGTTGAGCGGCACCGCCCCGGTGAGGAAGAGCTCCCCCGACCAGAAGACCAAAAACTTGCTCCCCTTCGAGGCCGGAGGAAGGACGATTCCCCCCAGAAAGTGATCGGTATTCTCCCCGGTAAAGGCGGAAAGGTCCGCGATCGGCTTATCGACAGTGGAGGCATTCCCCGCCCGCTGCCGTTTGTCTTGGAAATCGAGGATCTTGTCCGGCTCGGGCGCATCGCCGTCGCGGGTCAAGATCGCGAGCGGCGCATAGTAGTGCCGGACGCCGTGAGGCAACACGAAGCTCAACGGTTCGATCCGGGTCTCCGGGTTGATCCCCGACGGCTCATCCCCGGCGAGGAAGCGGGTCTTGAAGATCCAGTTATCGCCCCGGCGCATCTGGTTGCCGCCGAACCGGATCGCCACCCCGTCGTTCAATGGGATCGCCGCGGAAACCGTCGAATCGGCCGGGTCGGCGGGGATCGGAACTTTAAAGGCGTTCCACCGCGCGATCTTCGGCCGCTCCTCCATCGAGAAGCTGGTGAAGTTGAGCACCTTCGACGCCGCCGGCAGGAGCGAGAGCTGCCCGCCGACCGGATCGTTCAGCGTGATCACATTCCCGAAGACCGATTGGATTTGGTGCATCTCGCTTCCGAACTCTTTCGAGATCAAGATCAGCTCGCCCGGATGAAACGCCGACGCATCTTCGACGACGACTCTTCTTGATCCGGCCGGGATTGGTTCGATCACCCGCTGGATCGTCGCGGCGTTCTCCTCCGACCAGCGGAAGGTCGCCGTGCCGATGTTGCCGGCCGTATCGATCTCGATCCGATAAAGGCGGTTCGCCTCGCCGGTGTAAACTCCTTCCGTCGCAAGGGTCCCCTTCCCGATCCCCTGCCCCTCCGGAAGCCCCCCTCCCTGATTCACCCGGACCCGGTATTTCACACGAAGGCGGGTCGTCGTGTCGGGGCCGCCCAGGGCGATCTCGCGGATCTCGGGATCTTCCACATAGGTCACCGGCTCCTGCCAGACGTCGAGGTAGACCATGTCCTTCCGAACCTCCCCGGCGGGGGGAGGCGTCAGCGACGGATCGTTCGGATCGGCCTGCTCGGAGTAAAGAGTGTCCCTGACCAGGACGCAGGGAAACCCGGCGACATACATCCGTCCGGCATTCTCAATGCTGGGATGGGTAAACTCGAACTGGGTGTTCATCAGCTCCAGAAGATTGGCCAGCCCGTCCTCCTCGCCGCCCCCTCCGCCGCCGCCCCCTCCTCTTCTTCCTCGCTTAGCGCGCCGAACATCCCGAAGAGGGAGAAGATCCCGAGAAACTCGGAAAACTCAGAGCCCCGGATAATGAAGTTGTTGACCCCGATCGTCTCCAAGAGATTTTCGCCGGCGATCCGGAGATCGTCGAAGTCCCACACCAACGGGTTCGTCCCGTCTTGGTAGACCTCGAAACCGTACTTCCGGATCTGCGTCAGATCGGCCGGTGTGCCTGTCGGAAGCTCGAATTTGACGAGCGCGGCGATCAGGTCGGCCGGATTGATCGGCGGAATGGGGGGCTGGGCCGGCGCGGGATCGAGCACTTGCAATGTGAAGAGCTTCGTTGCGACCACCCCGTTATTGTCGACCGCCTGGACGGTAAAAGTGGCGCTGCCGGCGGTGGTCGGGGTGCCGCTGATCTTCGCGCTCTTTGAATTGTCGCCGCTGCCCGACGGCGCCAACGTGAGCCCCGCCGGCAATGTTCCCGATGAAACCGACCAGGTGATCGGGGTCGCCCCGCCGAAGCTGAAGATCGTCCCCCCGCTGTAGCTTTGATTCCGCCCCGCGTCAGGAAGATCATCGGTGGTGATGTGGAAGCTGACATCGAGGGGGGCCGCGAACCCGGCCACCCAGACCTCTTTGGCCGCCCCGCTGTTCTGGGTCAACCAGACGGTCCGGTTGCCGTCGTCATCTTCGAGGAAAAACTTGATCGTCCCGGCCGACTGCTGGTTCAACCGGTAACGGAAGGTGAGGACTTCATCCGCCGAGAGGTCTTTCAAATTGGTGAAGGTCTTGGTGATCGTGACCGTCCCGGCATGGCCGGAAAGCCTCAAGAAACCTTTTCCCTCGTAAGGGCCGTCTTTTCCGATCCGCAGGGTCCCCTGCGGGGAGGAGAGGATAAAACCTTCGAGCGACTCCATATCGTCGAACTTCTTGCCGGGAAAGTTGAGGAAGAAAAGAAGCGGGCCGAAGATCATGCTGAAGATGAGCCGGATCGCTTCAACCATAATCGCGCTGCAGACCTCGCCGGCGCACTGCTCCAGATTAGGACTGCCTCCCCCCGGCGGGGTCGCTTTCTCGACCAGCGTTTCCATCGGGAGGGGGAAGATCGGATCGACGGCAAACCCCCGGTTGGGACTCCCGTCGCCGATCGCCTCGCGGCTCATCCGCCGAAGGAACGAAACGAAGATATCCTGGTTCTCGTTCCAGTCGGCGTCGAGGATCACCCGCCCCTGCTGGAGGTAGACCCCCAGATAATTTTTAAGCTCGTTGAAGCTGTCGCGCGAAATTGATTGGGTCATGCGTTCTCCATCTTTATTGCGGATTTCAGATTGCGGAATGCGGAATAAAATGAATGACTCTTTTTTTCCTTCAATCCGAAATCCGCATTCCGAAATTTCATTCAAGTACGCTCGGGTCCACATGCCGCACCCGTGTGTCGATCGGGACCGGAACCACCCCCGCCGGCAGCAACCGGGGCGAGCGCTGCAGGAAGCTCGTCAGCAGCTGCGCTTCTCCTTCCGTCTCTTCATCGCTGTAGTCGACGGTGATCAGATCGGCCGGCGAGAAAAATCCCGCCGGAAACTTGAACCGCCCGCGATCGACATCGACCGCCAGGCGGCCCGGCGTCACCGGGGTGGCCGGATCGCCGAGATCCTTCTCCTCGGCCGAAAGGGTCCCGCTTACATTGACCCCGTTCCGGTAGACCCTCCACCCGCGCGCCGTGCCGTGAAAATCGGCCAGGGCCGCCCCAAGCCGCCGCTTCACCGAGATCGGCATCCCATCTTCCCCGTCGCGCAGGATGATCATTTTCCCTTGTGGATCGAACCCAAAGAGCTCATGCACCGTCTCCGAGAGAGCCGCCGGCGCCCTTCCCTGATGATTCTGAACCGGCGCCAAAAGGTAATCGACCCGGATCTGCTCGGCGGCGATTCCGAGGCCGGCCAGATCGAGCTTGAACCGTCCTAACTGCGGGTCTACTGCGACATCGGTCGGCCCGAGTGTCATGACGGCACCCGCCGGCGTCATTGGGTTGGCGAAGTCGGAGAGGTCGGCGGCGCGCAGCGTGACCTCCGGCTGGAAATCGGCGCTGCAGAGGTCGATGCCGTCCACCCGGATCGTAAACCCGCGGGTCGTCCCGCAATATTCTGCCGCCGCCGCTTCCAGCTTCCGCCGGGTGAGGGGCGCGCCGTCGATCCCATCTTGCAATTGCAGCGCGGCCCCGGCGGTGTCCCCCACCCCCAGAAGGCGTCCGTCGAAGGTGAAGTTCCCGCTCTCCGAATCGGGGGGCAAGACATTCGGCCGTTGATTCTGCATGCGCCGTCCGAAGGTAAAAAAGAAGCCCAAGTTGTCGAAGTGGTATCGGCCGAACCGATCAGTGGGCCGCCGCGGGCGGCGGATGTCGAGGGTGTGGGGGGCCGAATCGTCGCTCCGGTTCAGCCGCGCGATCTGTTTCGGATCGCGAAGATCGAACGTCTGGACCGCGACCGAAGCGGGAACGAGCACTTGAAAATCAACCCTCAGATTTCCGGCCAGAGGAATCGGCGAGACGATCTTGAATCGCCCCAGCTCCGGATCGATCGCAATCTGATTCGGCAGGATCGTGAGGGCGATGCCGCTCGGCATTTTAGGATTGGCAAAGTCGATCAGGTCGGCGGCCACCGCGGTGAATGCGGGGACCGGATCGGGAAGGAAGAGATCGGCGCCCCGATCCCGAATCGCAAAGCGCCCCTCGATCCCGGCATACGCCGCCTCCTGCCCGAAGAGCGCGTTCCGCGTGATCGGCCGGCCGGTGATCCGGTCGAAGAGGGGCTGGCGTTGCTGATCGGCCCGGAAGAAAAAGTTCCCGCTCCCCGGCGGCGCTTCCCCGACCGGCTGGTCCCGATAAGGGATCACGGGGTTGAGATCGGGCACAAAGGGGACTTGAGCGACCTTTTGAGAAAAATCGATGACGGCGGTCCGCCACGCCGTCACCCGCTCCGCAAAGAGGGCGATCGGATCGTGCAGCCCCTTCGACCGATAGAAGGCGAAGGCCTCCTCCACCTCGGTCCGCTGCGCCCGCTCCGGAAGGGTCGGATCGATCTCCACGCCGATCAGCGCGCCGATCAAACCGATGAACGGCTCACGGCTGTTTTCGATGAAAAGATCTTCATAAAGCTGCGCCACGCTCACCTCCAGCTCGTCGAGCGGGAGGGAGGCGATCTCCAAGAAACGCCGCAGCTCTCCCTTGGCGTCTTTGTCGCGGTAGATCCCCGGAAGGAGTTGATAGAGAAGCTTCGGGAAATCGACGCTGGGGGAGAGAACCGGGTCGCTCATCGGATTCCCCCAAAGAGATTGACGGTGAGAAGCCCTTCGTAAGCCAATTCATTCTCCCCGATCGGGACATCGGCGAAGTCGCACCCCTCATGGTGGGTCGCCGGCGGCAGGCCGCTTCGCGCCAGCCGCTTCAAGAGAACATAGGCGACCCCTTCGACCGGATGGAGCGCCGCAAAGACCTCTCCGACCCGAATCGGCTGGCCGAACGCCAGCCGGGCGAAACTCAGCAGATCGTGAAGGATCGCCAAGACCGCTTTTCGCACCGCCTCCTGCCCCGCATCGGCCTTCAGATAAACATCGACCGAGATATCGACCGGAACATAAATCGGATCGAGGACATCGACCCCCGCCATCCGGTTCACCGGCTGGCGCGCTTCAAGATGCCCCTTGAGCGCTTCCTTCAATGCCCCGCCCGCGAACGGCGGCGGAATCACGGTCGGATTCTCCGGCGCGATGTAGACCTGGACCACCTTGTAGCCGCCGCGAAGACCCACCCGCGCCTTCGCTTTTCCGACGCCGGGAAACGCTTTCGCCAGCAGCTCATAATCGTGGAGCGTGACCGCCCGCTCCTGCGCGATGATCGATCCCGGGCCGGAAATCTTCGCCTCTTCGGTCGTCTCCCGGTCGGCCCCCCTCGGCGTTGAAAGGGTTGGTGATCTTGGTGATCTGGGGAATGGCGGAAAGAGCGACCGTCAAGGTGTCGGAGCCGACATTCCCCTCGCTCCCCAGCCCGATCCGGTAAACCCCCTTCACCTCCGCCCCGGCGGGAACGACGCTCCCCCGCTGGCCGGTCCCGAAGGTGATCGTGAGAATGTCGTTCTCATCGATGAAGGTGACATAGTGCAGATCGGACGGCGTGCTCTGAAAGAAGGTCTCGACCTCGTCCCAGAGGACGCCGTCGACGCGGACCTCCAGCTCGGGCCGCGACCGCCGCCGGGTGAACGGCCCCATCTTGACCAGATGGGTCACCGGTTTGCGCGAGAGGGTCATTCGCTGTCCGGGGGCGCCGTCGCCGATAAAGAGCGGCTCGTCGAAAACCGACTCGCCGTGCGTGGCGACGATATTGTTCCCCTTCAGGGTCGTCTTCGCCGGATCGAACGGCTCCGGAAGGGGGGAAGCCAGGTGATCCGATCGACATCGACCCCCGCCGGCTCGATTTTGATCATTTCGAGCATCGGCGAGCGCCGGATTTTAAACGCGCCGTCGGGCTGCTGGCGTTTTTCTTCGAAGTAGAGCGCCATCCCCTCGGCAAGCGCATGATCGCTCCGCCGAAGATCGATCGATTGGGTCTCCGCCGCCAGGGCCGTCAGGCCGACCGCCGAGATCGCCAGATCGATCCCGCTGTTCAACTGCTTCAAGGAAAATTCCTGCGTGACCTCGAAGTTCCGGTCGGGCTCCCCCGGCACCCCGGCGGTCTTGAGCCGATAGGGGAGCGCCGTCCCGCCGACGGTCACATCCGCCGAGCAGTCGAAATGGATCCAGACCGACGCCGCCAGCCCCGGATCGATTCGGTAGTCGATCAGACGAAGCAGCTCCACCACCGAGCGCCGCTGGGTCGCCGACGGAAGATACGCCTCGTTCGCGATCCGGTCTTGATAATAGCTGAGAATGTCGGCGACGTAGGCGTAAAGCTCGATCAGGGCGACGCCGAAGTCGCTCTCGCTCCGGTCGGTCCAATTCGGCAGCAGCAGGGGAATTTGATTGAGCATCCCCTGCCGGAATCCTTCATAATCCTTCGTCACGTAATCGATGACGGGACGGCGGCGAAGGGTGGTGATCTTGGGGGCTGGGGTCCGGACATGTTAACTCCTTAATTCAATTGCGGAATGCGGATTGCGAATTGCGGATTAAAAAAAATTTAGGCAGCACCTTTTTCTTATTTAAATTTTTCTCCTATTCCGAAATCCGCATTCCGCAATTCTATCCTTGTATTGTCGATCCTTCTTGTTGGGCCGGAAGAACGCGGTTGCCCGATTCGACCGAGGCGCCGCCAAGGCCGGGGAGCGCGATCGCGATCGGGAGGGCCGCTGCGGCGAAAACCTCGTCGCCGGTCAGTCCCGCGCCGTTCCGTCCCCCTTCGAAGTTTTGTGTGTAGCCGTCGAGGGTGAACGCATGACGGACGCGGGTCACATAATAAAGCCCGCTGAACTGCTCGCCGGCCCCTTTGATCGTCACCAGCCGCTTCGACCGCAACACCGCGCCGTAGATCCGCGCGTCGATCTCCCCCTCGACATGAACAAACCGATCGCCTCCCCGGTACCCTTCGCGCAACCGCCCCCGCATCTCCTGAGACGACGCGGCGATCTGGTTTTTCAGCAGGAGGCGCCCGTCGCGTGCCCCCGACTGGAGATCAGCCAAGCCGGTCTCGCCGAGCTTGCGCCGGGGGCTCTCCGTCATCTCTTCCCGCGCCTCCTCTTTCTCGAACGGATCGATTCGGCGGATTTCAAGATGGGTCGGGGCGGTGCCGTCGACGCGAAAGCGGAGATTCACAAGGTTCGTCTCCTCGCCGAACTGGATCGCCAGAATTTTCTGCGGCGGCCGCTCCAGCGTCGGGCTTCTGAAGTACCCCTTGCTCCCCTGGACGAAACACTCGAACCCGTTCCGCGCCGCCAGCCGCCGGAGAAACCGGATGTCGCTCTCGGTTTGAAGGGTGGTTGAGACCGTCTCCTCCAGCCGGGCCACCGTGTCCTCCACCTCGTAGCTTAATCCATAGTCGCCGAAAATCTGCTGGGCGATCTCGCTGTCTTTTTTGTTCGGCCAGGCGAGCTGTTTCTCCTCCAGGTCCATCAAGGCGCTCGCGTCCATCCCGGAGATCTCCAGCGTCGACTCCTGCGGATCGCCGGAAAGGTTCACGTTCATGTGGGTAATGTAGCCGTCGATCAGCGTCTCGACGCCGCTCTCCAGATAGCCGGCCTCGATCGAAACCCGGTTCCAGACCCGAAAGAGCTCCTTCTCGTCGATGTATCGCCAGCTTCCGTCGCGCTCGACGTTGAGGGCGATCTCGACCCGGAAGACGCTGGCGGCATCGACATCCTCTTCCACCTCGATCCGGATCAGATCGGGGATCAGGTCGTCCTGCTTCTCCCCGTTGATCGAAATACCGACGACTTCTTTTATCTCAGGCATGATCCCCCACGTTGGTTCTGCCGTAGGGGCGACGCATGCGTCGCCCCTACACGATCCACATCACAACCATTACACAATCCGATTCTGCGGGACACGGATCCGCCGGCCCGGCTTGAGGAGATGAAACGGATTTAACTCATCCGTATTTGCATCCAAGATCAGCCAATATTTCTTCGGATCGGCATAGAACCGATGCGCCAGATGATCCAATCGTTCTCCCTCGCTGACGATGTGCTCGAAGACGCCGGGGGTTTTCGGAATCTCCCGGCTCTCCAGCACTCGCGGCGTCTTCCCCTCGGCGTTCTCGGGGGCGATCACTTCGGTCCGGGTGTAGCGCGAGCCTTTGTAGATCATAGATCATCCCTCTATTCCGGTAGGGCGTATGCAATACGCCCCTACAACCTATCAGATATTAATGATCGACTTCGCCAAATCGGGCGCGTTCGCCAAATTCAGCGCCGCCAGCAGCTCCCGCTGCGCCTGCGTGAAGATGTTGAATGGGTTCCGCCCGCCGATCACCTGGAGGCTGACCCCCACCGTCACCCGGACGGGGTTGAGGTTCGGATTGTACTCGGTCTCCTGGATATTCAGATCGGTGATCCGGACGGCGTTGATCCGCTGCCGGCCCCAGATGAAGATGACGACCGGCGGGCTCTGGCGGTCTCCAAAACCGAAATCGGCCGAGAGCCCCAACAACCCCGCAAAAACCGACTCCGATCGAGGGATCACCATCATCTCCAGGGCCGAAAGGGCCGGGAGCACGCCGAATTCCCCGGCGATCGGATCGCCGTTTTCCAAGGCGTCGGTCGCGTCGAGTCGGATGTCCAACGACAAGCTCTCCGGATTGGTATGGACCGTCTGCGCCTCCCCGAGGCTCTCGCTTTCGGAGGCTTCCTCTTCTCTCCCCCGTCGGGAAGGAGGGGTCGTCACACTCACCCCCCTTGCGCCGGGTGATCGTCTCCGGGTTGAACTGGAAAGGGACGATCAGCGGCGGGAAGGCGAGCAGATTGGAATCGACAAAGGCCCCCTTCAAGACCTTCGGTTGATTGGAAAATCCGTTTGCCATCGTTCTCTCCTATTTTCTTTTGAGCCGGTGGGCGACCTCTTCGCGGATCGCCCCCGCGGCGCGCCGGACGATCTCCGGTTTGCCGGCGCTCTCCGATGAAATTCGGACAGCCGGCGGGGAGAGCCGCTCGATTTTTCCCGCCGGGACACCTTGAAGCTGCTTCTGAACCTGGGAGAGGAGCTGTTTGGAAAGCATCGCCGCCTGCCGCGGGTCGAGCGGAACGCGATCGTAAGTGATCTTGATTCGTTTGATCCGGATCATCTGGCGCTCCTCTTTGGGGCGGCCCGCTCGGTTGCAAGGGCCGGGGGAAGGGTGAATTCCGACTCGGAGAAGAGTTTCCCCATCTTTTCATATTCCCTTCGGATCGCTCGAAGGAGATGCGCCATCTGAATCGGCCCCCCCGCCTCCGCCGCCAGGAACGCCGCATTTAAAACAATGTTCCGGATATTCCCACCGGCGATCTTGAATTGACCCGCCAGATATTCGAGATCGACCCCCTCCGCCAGCGGCGCCTCCTTCGGAAGATGCTTCTTCCAGATCTCCAGACGCGACGCCTCGTTCGGAAAGGGGAACTCGATGCTCATCTGAATCCGCCGGGAGAAGGCGTCGTCGATGTTTTGCGCGAAGTTGGTCGCCAGGATGACGATCCCCTCGTACTCCTCCAATCGCTGCAAAAGATAGTTGACCTCGATGTTCGCGTAGCGGTCGTGGGCATCTTTCACCTCGGAGCGCTTTCCGAAAAGGGCGTCGGCCTCGTCGAACAAGAGGATCGCGTCCGACCGCTCGGCCCCCGAGAAAATCCGCTGGAGATTCTTCTCGGTTTCGCCGATATATTTGCTGACGACCGCCGAGAGATCGACCTTCAAAAGATCCCGTCCCAACATCTGCGCCAAGACCTCTGCCGCCAGGGTCTTTCCGGTCCCGCTCGGCCCCATGAAGAGGATGTAGATCCCCTTTCCGAGGAGGAGCTTCTTCTCAAAACCCCAGTCGTGCAAAACCTGCGGGCGGTGCCGGACCTGGGAGACAATCTCCCGGAGCTGTTGGAGAAGCGCGTCGGGCAAGACGAGATCTTCCCAGGAAGCGCGGGGGGTCATCGACCGCGCCAGGCCGCCGAAGTGAACCTGCGATCGCTCGCGGCAGGCCCAGAGAAGGTCGTCGCACGTCACCTCCGGCTGCGCGGGGGAGCGGAGGGTCGCCCGATCCCGGGCAAGGCACATCGCCTCCTCCATCTCCCGCAGGGTCAGCCGATAGCGGAGCGAGAGCGATTCGATCTCCTCTTTCCCGATCGTCGCCGGCGCCCGGTCGATCAATCCTCTCCACCCCTCGATCCGGCGGTGAGCGTCGGGGAGGGGGAGGGCGAAGGGGAGAAAAAGGCTCTCTTCGGAGATCGCCCCCGGCACCCGCGGCTCCGTCCCCTCGATGAAGGTGAGCCAGGAAGCTTCCCGCAAAAGAGATTCCATCACGGAGATATCCCCTTTTCCCTCCTCCCGCCACTTCTCGAAGCCGGAGAGATAAAGCGCCGCCGGCTGCAGCAACGCCTCGCGGACGATCCGGCGAAGCCCCTCCACGAAGGGGAGGGCGCCGGCCAGCCCGGCCTGATGCAGCGCGGCCAGATCGACCTCGATCAGATGGATCTTCAATGTTTCGCAGAGCTGCTCGGCGATCCCCCGCCCATCGGGGGCGCCGGGTCCGTAGAAGTAGGCGAGGACTTTTCGCCGGGGGGCATTCTGTTGCTGGAACTGTGACGTGATCAGGCCTTGCAGCTGGGAGACCACCTCCGCGGCGGGCGACGGAAGGACCCGCTCTTTCCGGCGAAGCGGCTGAACATAGGGGAGGACCTTTGCATCGAACTGCGCAATCTCCAGGAGAAAGGCGACGATCCGCTCGTCAAGAACGAGCCCTTGATTCAAACGAGGAATCGGGAGCCCCGCCTCTCCGGCCGGGTGGAGAAGGTGCCAGCGAAGCAGCGGCGCCTGCGCGGAGAAGAGAAAACGCCCCTGCGGGCCGACCGCTCCTTGCAGCCGGGCGATCGTCAGAATCAGTTCGACGCTGGGGAACTTCCGTGTCAGATCGTCCTGAAGATAGGCGTAGAGCTTGGCATATTTCGGATCGAGCTCCGGCGCAAGGGAGACAAGAAGGGCGGTCTCCTCGACCGGCGAGAGATGAAAAAGATGCGCGAGGTGAGGGAGGGAAAGATAGACCCCTTCTTCCAGACTCGCCTTTCTTCCGGAGATGATCTCTCTTCGCGACCGATCGAGCGAGGCGCGGAGCGCTTCGGCGTCGGGTTCGTCCGCCGGAGGGTTTTGAGAGAGAAGCCGCTCGGCCTCCTTCTGCGAAAGGAAAAGTCCCTGCCCTTCCGTTTTCGCCTCGCGTCGCTGGAAGAGATGAAGCAGGAGCGATAACGCCCGATCGAGCCAGTCGAGCTCGGCGGCGAGGTACTCCCGGCTGTCGCGGAACGGCGCGGCCTTGGTCGCTCTCTTAGTCGCTCTCATGGAACCACCTCAAACACCTCCCGCAGCCGGGAGAGGTTCGCTACGTTCACTTCGACCTCATAGACCCCCGGCGTCAGTCCCGCCGGGACCGGCGCCACAAACAGTTGATCCTCGAAGAGCATCTGGTCTTCCACCGCGATCCGACCGCCGACGCGGACCGTTGCTTTCCATCCCCGCAGGAAAGTCCCGGTGAACTGGAGGGTCGTCCCGACCGGACCGGAAAGAGGGGACATCCCCTGGAGGACCGGCTGCTTAAAGGGCGCGCGGACATCAAGCTCGACCTGCGTGACCCGCTTCGGCAGCGGACGCTCTTGCTCCGCCGGAACCTCGACATATGAGACTTCGTAAGCGACCGAGAGACGGAAATCTTTGTTCAGCGCCGTCCAGATCTTGCTGAGCTGCTCGAGATCGAGCGGAAGGAGGGTCACCTTCACCTCCCCCTCCTGCAGGCCGGTCTCCAAATAGGTCTGCGGGATGATCGCATTTTCGTAGAGGACCCGCATCGCCTCCCCCAACAGTCCGTGGGCGTCGGCCAGGCCGGTCTGCGGATCGAGGGGGGCAAACGGGGTCATGAGATAAAAGAGGTTCAGCGCCAGCGGCGGAGCGACGAGCTGGTTGGTCGTCCCCCGCTTCGGCAGCCAGTCCCGGTTGTTCAGGTGGGGGTTCTCGATGACCCGGTAGAGAAAAAGATTGATCCGCTTGTTCTGCCCGCTTGTGTCGCCGGGAGAGATCAGCGACACATTCGTCGCCGGAACCATTTCGCCGACGAGAAGATTCTTCAACGACTCGGTCACTTTTCCGATGGTGGTGCTCATCGTCGTCTCACACCTTTCCGAGATAATACCGGGCCGCCGTCTCCCAGGCGCCCGAGCGCTTCGGCGCGTCCGGCCGTGCTCTCGGAGGCTCCGGTTTCCGCTCCGGCTCGGCCACCACCCGAACTTCCAGCTGCTCGATAATCAAGTCCCCCTTCTCCTCTTTCGCTCTTGCCGCGGGCCGCGGAAGGGTCGCTCCACGCGGTGGAATAAACGGCGCCTTCGGAGAGAGCTCGACGGTTCTTTCGTCCTTCTCGGTACGTTCCGCCGGAGAGGGGTGCACCGGGTCGGAGGGTCGCGCTTTGGATGGTTGATTTCCCGACAGGAACGCTTGATATACCTTTTCCTTGGGAGCGGAACGCTTGCGGTCTGCCGGAACAACTTCCCAGACGATCTCTCTTGCCGGCCGATCGAGACCGCGGCCTTGTTCCGCGCGACCTTGTTCCGGTTGAACCGATCCCTCGCCGGCGCTCCGCTTTTCTCCGGTCGGCTGAAACCGCCGTTGCGACGGATGAACGGCCCGGTTAAATTCGACCGGCTCAAAAGAGAGGCTCTCCATGATCGGCTTCGGCCGCTCCTCCGTGATTGGAGGAAGAGCGAATGGAGCGGATCGAATCGAAGCCGTCTCTTCTAAAAACGGCCCCTTTTCCAGCTCCCGCTGTGGGGACAAGGGCTCCGGCGCAGCGGCTCGTTCACCTACGTGCGTCTCGTCCGATTGATCGGACAGTGGGGACGAGGGGGACGGCGGGAGGGACGCTCTCTCCTCGATCGGCGCGGCTTCAAAACGCTCCCCTCCCTCCGCATCCTCCCAAAAGGGAGGCGAAACGCCCGGCCCGGCCGGCTCCCCTTCGACGCTCTCTTCGAGAGTCGATTCCATGTTCGCAGGCGCGACGATCGGAGGCGTCCCCTTTCGAGGGTACGCAAGCCCCGATCCGACCCGGCGCAACCCCGGCGCCAAAACCCGGTTCAAGAAGGGGTTCATCCGACCTCCACGGCGGGACGGCCTCTTCGATCGAGCTCGTCGGTGAGAAGCCGAAGATAACGATGCCGTTTCCGCCGGGTCATCCCCAGGATCTCCCGCAACGGCCAGTGATAGTAGAATCCCAACAGGTGAACCTCCCGCTCCAGCTGCGTCCTCCCCCGAAGAAGTTCATTCAAGAAGAATGGGACAATCTCAAACCGGTGTGTGAAGAGATGACCACACTCCGGGCAGCGCGCCTCCATTTCTGCATCAATCAAAGGGGAGGCGCGTTCCATCGCCGCCGTGATCTCTTCCACTGTTTCGTCCGACAGTCGCGACACGGCGTCGAGGGTGACCGCATCGACCTCGCCGATCTTCAGAAGGGAGCGGGCAAGGAGATGGTTGACCCGTTCCCGCTCGTTGAGATGGGACCACCCGCGCGCCGCTTCCTGGTCCGCGCCATTCGGAATCCGGAAGACAACTTCCCGCGGCGGGCCACCTTCTTCCGAGAGGGTGATCGCATAGCGGGGTGCGACCGGCTTCGGCTCGATCGGGATCTGGTCGAGCGCCAGATCGATGTCCATCTTCTTGGCGCATTCGGATCGGGGACAGATCACTGTGAGTTCCACCCCCTTCCCGAAGGTGATCTGCCGAAGCCGCAACATCAGATAGTCGCGATCGCCGACAGTGAGCGAGCGGATCGTCTCTTCGGTCGTCCGCTCCGGGCCGATCCGCTCGACGCAGCGGCGCAGCAGCGCCGTCACCAGCGCGGCTTCGGTCCACTCCCGCGCCGGATCGGCGATCCACTCCTCCTCTCGACCGGTCAGGGGGCGAATCTTCACCTCCCGATGCAGCGTTCCATCACGATCGAGATATCCTCCGGGGAGAAGGAAGAGCCCTTCTTCAGGACGTTCAATCGGGTCTGACATTTGGTATCCGTAGGGGTGACGCATGTGTCGCCCCTACAACCCCCATGGATTCCTACTTCTCGGTCGGTTCTGTGACCGACTTATCCCGCTCCCATCCTTCGTTCTCCAGCTTGATATGTTGGATGGCGACGGCGTTGGCGCTCGCGTCGAGGTCGGGGAGGGCCTGAAACTCCGAGACCCAGCAGCGGAAGACATTATACGAGAAGACCTTCTGGCCCGCCTCGTTGAAGACGTCGATCGCGATGTCCTTCCGGAAGTTCTTCAGCGACCCCGCCGCGTCTCCCTGGAAGTTGTGGACCAGATTGGCCCAATCCTCAAAGGTGGTGTCGTGGGTGACGCCGGCCTCCAATGTAATCGCCTCGTATTTCGTCTTCCCGGGAAGCTGGCGGGTGGTGGAGGGATCGCCCCCCTCCCGCCAAGGGGTGACCTCGGTCGTCCGCTTGAGCGAGCTGCACTTGCTCAAGCCGGCGACATATTGATTATCCACTTTGACTTTGAACTTAAAATTGCGATACGGATCGAACCGATGCGTATTGACCGTGAACTTGGCCATGAATGTATTCCTCCTTCAGATGATTACGCCGACTCCCCGGCCTTCTGACTGATCTTAATCACCACGAACTCCGCCGGCTTCAGCGGCGCAAAGCCGACCATCACGTTGACCACCCCGGCGTCGATGTCGGCCTGGGTCGTCGTCTGGCTGTCGGCCTTCACGAAGAAGGCCTGCGACGGGGTCGCCCCCTGGAACGCACCGGCCCGGAAGAGGGTCATCATAAAGGCGCCGATATTCAGGCGCAGGCTCGCCCAGAGGTCTTCGTCGTTCGGCTCGAAGACCGCCCACTGGATGCCGTTGTAGATGCTCTGCTCGATGAAGATGGCGGTCCGCCGGACCGGAACGTAGCGATACTCCGGATCGGCCTGCGTCGCGACGGTCCGCGCCCCCCAGATGACGATGCCGGAGGCGGGAAAGACCCGAATGACATTCACCCCGATCGGGTTCAACGTGTCCTGCTCGGCGTCGGTGATCTCTTTCGTCAGTCCGACGGCGCCGCCGATGTTCGCCTCCGTCCCCGCCGGGGCTTTCCAGACCCCCCGCTTGGCGTCGATCCGCGCGTACATCCCGGCGACATAGCCGGAAGGGGGGAGAAGAATCGGCTCCGGCGAAACCCCGGTCGGGTCGATCGCCTTGAGCCAGGGAAAATAAACCGCGGCATACGAGCTCTTCACGGTGAGACCGGTCACGAAGGCCTGCGCTTCCTCTTTGGTATCGTCGGCCGGCCCCATGTCCCCCACAAAGAAGCAGTCCTGGCGGTTGCGGCAGTAGTTGCCGCCGAAGTCGACCATCGTCTTCGAGCCGATCCCCGGCACGGCGACGATGTTCACATCCCGCCGGACGTCGAGGAGGGCGAAGCCATTCTGATAGTCGATCTCCTGCGGCGTGACCCCGTCGCTGCCAAGGGTGGCGCTGACCACGGCGCCGGCCACGGCGGCATCGCCGACATGGTAGTTGGTTCCGACGGCCGGGCGGAGGATGGCGGCGCCGGCCTGTTCTGTTCCACCGTTGTTTCTCCCCAGCTTGAGAAGGGTCGCCCCATTCTCCGACGGGGCATTGGTCACCTGGACCGAAGAGCGCTTTCCGCCGGCGCCGGAGGTGAGGGTGTAGACCCCTGTTGCAAACCCGGCGGTGAAGGCGGTGAAAGCGGTGGTCGGCGTCGACCCCCGGAGCGGGACCAGCGCCCGAACCGCAGTCTCTATGGCGGTGGCGATCTCCCCCCCGGTGGTGAGCGGATTGGCCAGGGTGATCGTCTGGGGTCCGTCGCCGTTGATGTTCACCACCATCTTCCGGTTGCCGGCGGGGAGGCTGGTCGCCGGGGAGGCGCCGCTGACGCTGGTTCCCCGGTTGGTCGTGTCATTGGCCGGATCAACCACGGCTTTAATGAGCTTGGAGTTGGCCGTCACGACATTTTCGACGAAGTTCGTCGCGTCGGGATTCATGCTGAGGTTGTCGTGGATTTCAAGAGGGGTTCCATTGAGCTTGACGGTGATCTTGAATTCGTTCCCCGAATCCTGCGCGCCGTCGGCGACATCGATGTCGAGCGCGTTCCCCCAGGCGCCGGGGCTGTTGGCAAAGATCGTGAGGGTCTTTGCGGGGGTCCCCTTTCGATCGGCGATCGCCACATCGGCGGCCACCGCCCCGTTCGCGACCCGGACGATGTAGAGCCGCTTTCCTCCGTTGTTGAAGAATTGGAGCGCCGCGTGGGCAAGGTAGCTGTCGTTCTGAAATGTGCCGTAAGTCGCCTGGAACTCGATGAAGCTCGTCACCATAAAGGCCCGGTCGAGCGGTCCCTTCTCGGCCTTTCCGATAAACGCCGCCGTGGAGGTGCTGACCCCCTCGATCGGACGAACCCCGCTCGGGACCTCCTCAATGTAGACACCCGGATGCAGTCTTTCCATCTATCCCTCCCTGTGAGAAATCCCGGCCCGCGGGAATCCCCGATTCATATGAATTGTGCCAAGTGATCTATCCTCGACCCCTTCCCCGCTTCGCCTTGGGGGCTTCGTCCGTTTCGGCCACCGACACCCATCCCCGCTGCGCCATTTTCTCAAGGGTTGAATTGTTTTTGGTTTCGATCGGATCGATCCCCCCGCCTCTTCTCCGGGGGCCAGATGGAGGGTGGCGCCGCTGTTGAGGGGGATAACGAGCAACTGTTTGGATCGGTTTGTAATATTCATCGGCATCTCTAAACCTCCCTTCGAAGGGGGGAAAAGACGCTCCACGAGCGCCTTGACCTCGTCCTTCTTATCCGGATTCAAACGATAGAGAGGGAGCGATGCGCCGCGATGCTCCTCCAGGATCAGTCCCTGCTTGACGAGCGATGAGAGCCCTTGTGAGATTTCCACCAGTCGCTCATGAATCTCCTCCTCCAACAGCCACCACCGCGTCATTCCTTCAAGGGTATCCCTCGCCTCCGGATGTCTTAGGAGGTAGCTGAGGAGTCGTCGAGCGGTCTCTTCCTCTTTCCGTGTCAAGTCGCGGTCCAGCATCGTCCCTCTCGAAGAGAGAAGATTTAGCAAAAGGCAGGCCGCTCCCCGCAACAGACCGAACGAGATCGATCCTCACCTGGAATAATCAGATGATGGAGAAGGAAAGTGCTCACGGCTTGCCGCCACTTCTCGATTAAAAATGAATTAAAAGTGGCGCTCCTTTATCCCACCCACTGGGACAGAAAAACCCCACCTCGTCCATCGAGGTTGCGTCAATCTATCGGTCATTTGGCCGGTGTTCAGATCCGATCCCATCGGCACCAAAGTTGCTATTTTGCATAGATGTGAATACGAGACCGCGGGGAAGTCTGTTCCGGCGACCGTTCTCATTACACGCAGACAGGGGGCTTGCATGGCAAAGAGACCATCGACGAAGAAAAAAGGACTGACGGCGAAAGAAGCCGCTGCAGATCAACCGAATCTCAGCATCATTTACATTCATGGGATTGCGAACAAACCGGCCCCGGCGGTTTTGAAGCGCCAGTGGGACATGGCCCTCTTCGGGGTCGATATGGGATCGCGCACCCGGATGGCCTATTGGGCCGACATACGCTATCCGCAGCCGCTTCCCTCCACGATGACGGAGGCCAAGGCGATGATCCTCTCGGAGAGTTACCGTCCCCGCTCCGACGAGGAGATCATCGACGAAAGCAAGCAGCTCGCCCCCTATGGTAAAGACGCGGAGGCGTTCGCCGAGAAACTTGCCAAGCGGATCCTCAATCAAGCAAAAAAAGATCAGATCAAAGCAAAAGACGTTCAGGCGAAGATCCTCCCCCCTGGATCCGGCGTTCCGCCACCGAGTGGATCACCAAGCAATTCATCGAAGATGTCGCCGCCTATTTTTACAATCAAGAGCAGCGCAAGGCGATCCAGGAGCGGTTTCGGTCTCTCCTGAATCCGGAAGGGGGACCGTACTTCGTGATCGCCCACAGTCTCGGGACGGTGATCTCATACGATATTATGCGGGAGCTCACCGCCGGCAGCGGCGCCCAGACGCCGTACTACATCACCCTCGGCTCGCCGCTCGGCATCGACGAGGTCCAGGACAATCTCCCCAAGCCGCTCCGGATTCCGGCGCCGGTGAAAAGCTGGGACAACTTCGCCGACCTGCTCGATCCGGTCGCCTTCGACAAGTCGCTCTCCGACGAGTTCTCTCCGACCGGAAAAATCGACGACGATATCGTCATCAACCGCGACTCGCTTCGGCTGAGCGGCTTTAATCCCCACTCGGCGACCGGCTACCTCGCCACGAAGAATGTCCAGACGCGGGTCAGGAAAATTCTCGGCTCCTCCTTCGCAGAGCCGCTCTCGCCCTTTATCGTGGCGCGCGACCTCGCGGCCGAGATGGCCGACCCGACCGAGCGGTTCCCGGTTCTCATCGAACTGAAGGAAGAGATGATCGGAAAAACGCTCGAAGAAAAGCGAAAGAATTTGATGGAGGAGCTGACGCGGCTGACGAGCGGCGAGCGCGATGCCCGGATTGATCCGTTGCGGCGCTTCGTCGCGGCGGAGTTGACCTCGATCGAGATCGATACCCTCGCCGTGCGCCATCCTCAGCTGGAGATCGCCCGGATCTGGAAGAACAGTGAAAAGCGGGCGCTGCTCGACAAATCGACCCATGTCGTCCAGGCCTACACCGCCCAGCTCGGATACGGCGCCACCGGGCGGGGGATCCACTGGGCCGTTCTCGATACGGGCATCGTGGCAAGCCATCCGCACTTTAAGACCTACAACAACATCGCCACCCAATGGGATTGCACCGGGATCGGCGCTCCGAAAGAGGGCGCGGTCACCGACGAGAGCGGTCACGGCACCCACGTCGCCGGGATCATCGCCGGCGCGGGGATCGGCGAGCACGCCGCCTATCGGGGGATGGCGCCGGAGGCGAAGCTTCACATCTACAAAGTCCTCGACGACGACGGCCGGGGGAGCGATTCGTGGGTGATCAAAGCGCTTGATCACATCGCCAGCGTCAACGAGTCGTCGCCGAGCCTCGTCATCCACGGCGTGAATTTAAGCCTCGGCGGACCGTTCGATCCGACCGTCTACGGCACCGGCTTCTCGCCGCTCTGCCGGGAGCTGCGGCGGCTCTGGCGGATGGGGGTGGTCGTCTGCATCGCGGCGGGGAACGAGGGGCGGCTGATCATCGAGACGGTGGAGGGGGAGCAGGAGTTGAACCTCGATCTCTCGATCGGAGACCCGGCCAATCTCGATGAAGCGCTCGCCGTCGGCTCGGTCCACAAGGAGCAGCCGCACCTCTACGGGATCTCTTATTTCTCGTCGCGCGGGCCAACCGCCGACGGCCGGGCGAAGCCCGATCTGGTGGCGCCGGGCGAGCGGATCGTCTCCTGCAACGCCCGGTTCGTCGCGAAGAAGCCGGCGACCCATTATGTGCCGATGAGCGGGACGAGCATGGCCTGCCCGCATGTCTCCGGGATCATCGCCGCCTATCTCTCCGCCCGGCGGGAGTTCATCGGCCGGCCCGATCAGGTGAAGGAGATCGTCCTGTCGCACTGCACCGATCTGAAACGAGACCGCTACCACCAAGGCGCCGGCATGCCGAATTTAGTGAGGATGCTGGCGGGAACGTAAGAAAACCAGGAGTAAGTGAGAATGCCTTTCTATCGTCGTGGTTCTAAAGGTCCGGAGGTCGAGCGGATTCAGGCCCGTTTAAAAGAGCTCGGTTATTATCGCGGTCCCACGGATGGCGACTTCGGCGGCGGGACCGAGAGCGCGGTTAAATCATTCCAAAAAGCGAAACGGCTTGAGATCGACGGCGTTGTCGGGGAAGAGACCTGGACGCTTCTCTTCGCCGAGGAGATTCCGACCCCCGCCATCCTTCAGAAGTCGCTTGCGTATCGTTGCCTGGCGCTGACCGGCTCGTTCGAAACGAACGCCCCCGTCCCCGACTGCTTCGCCGGCCTCTCGGGCGATTTCGACGGCCAAGGGATCAGCTTCGGCGTCCTTCAGTGGAATCTCGGCCAAGGAAGCTTGCAACCGTTGCTGGCGGAGATGAACCGAAAACACGCGAAGCTGCTTCGGGATCTCCTTCACAATAACTATCCTCTCTTTGTCACCTTCCTCAAAGCCGAGCGGACGGAGCAGATCGCCTGGGCGCGATCGGTCCAAGACCCGATTCGACATACGATCTTCGAGCCCTGGCGCGGGCTCCTCAAAGGCTTGGGCCGGATGCCCGAATTTCAGGAGATCGAGGCGGCCCATGCCGAAACGATTTTTCAGTCGGCCCAGAAGCTCTGCCGGTCATACCAGCTCTGGTCGGAGCGGGCGGTGGCGCTGATGTTCGATATCGTCGTCCAGAACGGGAGCATCTCGAACATCGTTCGCGCCCAGATCCTTCACGACTATGAGAAGATCGACCCCAACCTGAATGAAGATGAGGCCGAGGTGGCCCGGATGACGATCATCGCCAACCGCCGGGCCGAGGTGGCGAACCCCCGTTGGGTCGAAGATGTCCGATCCCGAAAGCTCTGCTGCGCCCGCGGAGCCGGCCGGGTCCATGGAACCGAGATCGATCTGGAGGGCCAATACGGAATCGGCCTGCGGGAGGCCTCGATGAAGGAGCGGGGCGGGATTCGGTAAAAGGCCAGCGGCACCCTCATGGTACAATGTAATTGATATCAATTTGAGTTAGAGTTAGAATAACGGATGCTGATGGAAAGCAGCCTTCCTTGGTGATAAGGAGAAAAGATGAGTGAGTTGGTTTTTCTAATCGAAGAAGCGCCGGAGGGAGGATACAACGCCCGGGCCCTCGGTGAGAGCATTTTCACAGAGGCGGATGACTGGGATACGTTAAGGCAAAATATTCTTGATGCTGTAGCCTGCCATTACACCGATCGGTCCGGAGCCCCCAAACTGATACGGCTGCATTTGGTGAAGGATGAAGTCCTTGCCCTATGAAACTTCCTCGTGATCTCAGCGCGGAGACACTTTCAAAACGCTTGGAACGTTATGGTTACTCGGTCACGCGCCAAACAGGAAGTCACCTTCGATTGACAACAACGGCAGGAGGAGAACATCATGTGACGATTCCCGCCCATGACTTCCTCCGGGTCGGCACACTCAATGCGATCCTCTCCGACGTCGCCATCCACCTCAAAAAATCAAAAGAAGAACTCTTAAAAGAACTCTTCGGATAAATCACTCTCCCCCCCTTGCATTTACTCTTTTCAGAAGCGTAGACTTTCTATTTAGCGACCCACCGGCGGAGCCGATTCCGCCGTTTTTCCCACCCCTCCGTCCGGAATCTTTCTTTAGAAGTAAGGGGAAGGTCCTGGCGCGGAGCGGCCCCATCAAACCTAAACAGAAGGAGGGACTGCCATGATCCATCGATGCAACCCGCTTTACTGTATCATTCCACCCCATATTCTGCGGAACGTGGCGGAGCGAGGCAATTCGAATCAAAAGGCCTCGGCCTGGCGCGCGTTATCCATTTCCGATCAGATCCGCGGACATCGCCAGGCGCTCGCGCCGATCGCCCCGCTTTTGATGACCCCCCTGATCGGCGCCAAAGGAAGATCGGTTTACGATGCGCAGCACGAAGACGAGCTCCCCGGGAAGCTGGTCCGAAACGAGGGGGACCTCCCGACCGGCGATCCCGCCGTCGATGAAGCCTACGACGGCGCGGGGGCGACCTATGATCTCTACATGGAAATCTTCGAGCGAAATTCAATCGACGACCGCGGAATGCGATTGATCTCCACCGTCCACTTCCTCAAAAGCTACGACAACGCCTTTTGGAACGGCCAGCAGATGGTCTACGGCGACGGCGACGAAGACATGCCGGAGCAAGACCGCCTCTGGAGCCGGTTTACCTCCTCGATCGATGTGATCGGGCATGAGCTGACCCACGGCGTGACGCAATTTGAGGCGAACCTCGCCTACCGGTTTCAGTCGGGAGCGCTGAATGAGTCGATGTCCGATGTCTTCGGCTCGCTGGTCAAGCAGCGGACCCAAAACCAAACCGCCGACCGGGCCGACTGGCTGATCGGAGAGGGTCTCTTCACGTCAAACGTGAATGCAACCGCAATCCGGTCGATGAAGGCGCCGGGGAGCGCCTACGATGATCCCGTCCTCGGAAAAGATCCGCAGCCGGCCCACATGAAGGATTACAAGAAGCTCGCCTTCTGGGAGGATAACGGCGGCGTTCACATTAACTCGGGGATCCCGAACCATGCCTTCTACCGAGTGGCAACGGAGCTTGGCGGCCACGCCTGGGAAAAAGCGGGGATGATCTGGTATGTCGCCCTGCGGGATCGAATTCGATGGAACTCGGGGTTTCAGAGCGCTGCGAATCATACCTTTCAAGTGGCCGGGGAGCTCTTCGGTCCGGGGAGCAAGGAACAGCAAGCGGTGAAAAACGGCTGGTCCCAGGTTGGGATTAATATCGAGGTGAAGGTGAAGAAGGCGGCCGCTTAACGTCATATCGTCCGCTCAACGTCGGAGGCGCGAGGAAGATGGCAGCAAATTTGCCGAAACAGTCAACCCGACTCGGAATCCCTTTCATCTTGCTGTGCCTTCTGATCGCCCTTCAGGGCTGCGGTGGAAAAAGCCGCAGCCCTGAAGGGGAGGGGTTCTTTCGGAAGGAATCCGATACAGAGATCCGCTTCGAGCGCTCCGGCGGCGTGGCAGGAATCAGGACTATCTCCACAATTCACTCCGAGTCACTTCCGGAAGAGGAAAGAAACCACCTACGCAGCTTGATCGACCGGTCGGGCTTCTTCGGTCTCCCCGAAGAAATCATCGGTCCCCCGCGCCCCGACCAATTCCTCTATACCATTACCGTCGCCGTCGACGGCAGAGAACACACCGTCCGCACCACCGAGACTGCCGCTCCGGAGCAATTAAGACTGCTGATCGAGTGGCTCAACGAGGCCGCAAAAAGGGAGACGGCGCACACCGGTTGAGGAGCCGCTTCGGTTGTGGTACCGTGATTAAAAGGGCGCTTGATCACGCTTCCGCTTGAGTAAGGAAAATCGAGAGATGAAGAGGGAATTAATCTATATTCTCGTTTGGATCTTGGCACTTTCCGGCGCCATCGACTCTGCAGCAGCCGCCCCGCTTGTTCAAGAGTACCCGGTGCCGCGCGGGTCGCGGCCGCACGATGTGGCCCCGGCGCCGGACGGCGCCGTCTGGTACACGGCGCAGGGCTCCGGCGAGTTAGGCCGCCTCGATCCGGCCACGGGGAAGACAACCCACATCCCGCTCGGCGAGGGGTCGCGCCCGCACGGGGTCATCGTGGGACCCGACGGCGCCCCCTGGATCACCGACGGCGGCCTAAACGCGATCGTCCGGGTCGATCCGGCCACCCGCGCCGTGAAGAGCTTTCCCCTCCCGCCGGAAAGAAGCAACGCCAATCTCAACACCGCGACGTTCGACCGCCAGGGAATCCTCTGGTTCACCGGCCAGAACGGCATTTACGGACGTCTTGAGCCGACGTCGGGCCGGATGGAAGTTTTCGACGCGCCGAAGGGACGAGGACCTTACGGCATTGCGACCGCGCCCGACGGGAGCGTCTATTACGTCTCGCTCGCCGGAAGTTATCTCGCGAAGATCGATCCGAAAACCGGGAAGGCGACGGTGATCGAGCCGCCGACGCCCGATCAGGGGGCGCGGCGGGTCTGGTCCGACTCCCTCGGGCGGCTCTGGATCAGCGAATGGAACGCCGGGAAGGTGGGAATGTACGATCCGGCGAAAAACCAATGGAAGGAGTGGCGCGCCCCCGGGGACGGCCCGAAAATCTATTCGATCTTCGTCGATGAGAAAGATCAGGTCTGGGTGAGCGATTTCGGCGCGAACGCGTTCATGCGCTTCGATCCGGCGAAGGAGACGTTTGAAGTGATCCCCATTCCGAGCGCCGGCGCCGCGGTCCGGCAGATGCTCGGCCGGCCCGGCGAGATCTGGGGGGCGGAGTCGGGAACCGATCAGCTCATCGTCGTCCGGACCAAGTAGCCCTTCCCGGCGTGACAATGACTTAAACGTTTCAGGCCGACATCAGCGCCTCCGGCTGTCCAAACAAAAAGCCCTGGCCGAGATCGACCCCCATCTCTCTGACGAGGGTCAATTCCTGTTCGGTCTCAATCCCCTCCGCAATCATCCCCCGCGTGGTGTAATTGCGCAAGATAAAAACCAGGTCGTTTAAAAAATCGCGGAGCTTCGGAGAAGAGATCGCCTGGAGCAGGGTGGAGCGGTCGATCTTGATATAATCCGGAATCAACTTCCCGACAAAGGGGAAAGAGCCCGCGCCCGCTCCGAAATCATCGATGGCGACCTGGAACCCCTGTTCGCGCCACTTTTCGACGAGCGCAAGATACCGCTTGATATGCCGGTGACGGCATGCTTCCGCCTCCGAGATCTCCAAAACCACGTCGATCCCTTCCGGCTTCCGGATCAATTCGATCTGATCGAGGAGCTGGAAATCGACGTTCAGGAAAAGCCGTCCTCCCTGGAAGGGGGGCTTTTGCGCCTCATTGAGCTGGGAGCGAAAGCAGAGCCTCTTTAACTCGCCGAGTTGGCCGATCACTTCGTAACGCTTAAAGAGCTGCGGCACGGTCAGCTTCCCCAAAGGATCCCGCGTGAGCGCCTCGTATCCGATCGGGCGGCTGGAGCGAAGATCGATCACCGGCTGAAAAACCATCCCGATATCCCGCTCATTGAGTCGATGTTTACCATTGCCGATGTGAATCTTTTCTCTCCCCTGTTTAGCGAGGGAGAGGGAGCGGTTCGCCAGGTCGATCAACGCATCAATCGTAAAACCGTGCTCGGGATAGAGCGCCGCTCCAATGTGGATATGCAGGAGAACCTGCATCTCTTCACTGAGGTTTGCCACCGCTCTCCGAATCCGCTCCGCGGCGAGGACGACCCCTTCCCGGGAGGTCTCCGTCAGGAGGACGGCGATTTGATCTCCCCCTCCAGCGAAAGACAAGATCGCTCTCTCGCGTGCTCTCCACGATTTTCCGAGCCAACGCCTTTAAGACCCGGTCCCCGGTTTGATGGCCGAGTGTGTGGGTGACCGCTTTAAAATAGTTCAAATCACAGAGGAGGATTGCAAAACACCCCCCTTTCGGTCGACCCGCGCGATCTCCTCGTCCGCACGAAGATCAAAGTAGCGGCGGCTGTAAAGTCCGGTCGCCGCGTCGACATTTCCCTTCAGCGCCACTGTCTGCTCAGCCTTCATCCGCTCCATGATTTCGTTTTCAAGCGCTTGATTCATTGCTCTCAGCTCGGCCGTTTGAAGCAGAATTTGACTCTCCAGCGATTTATTCAATCTCTTGATCCCTTCCTCAGCTTTCTTTCGTGAGGGGATATCGATTATCACCGTCCGACAGTGTCGTATGCCCCGCTCCCCTTCGACCAAGAGACTCTCCATCTGGGAATCGAAGAGGCGGTCCCCTCTTTTTATTTTGATTTCACAGCGACGGCGGTAGCCGTCTTGAAAAACCGCCGCAAGATGGGTGCGAAAGCGGATTTGGTCTTCTTGAGAAAGATAGCGGGTGAAGGGTTGATCAATGATCTGATGCCGCTCCTCCCCCAGCTGTTCCGCGCCGGCGGGATTGACCTCCAGAATGGTGCCATCGCAATCGAAGATAAAATCGCCGACCGGGGCGCCGTGATAAAGATTCGAATACCGGTAGGCGAATTTTTCAAGCCTGGTCTGGGTTTCCCGTAGCTCCTCATTTTGCATTTCCAGTTTGGCCTGTTGCGTCTTTAACTCTTCGAGCAGACGCGCCATTTTCCCCTGAGCCAATCGTTTCAGCATTTTGTTTTTTCCGTTTAACTTTTCATGGGCGGGCAATTTGGTTTGACGCCTGTTCATTGTCATCTCCAGGTTAAAGAGACAAAATCTTTATCAGTATATCCCGGCATATAATTTCGATGAGAACTTGATCAGGTCGAATGGGAGAAAGCGGAGAGAGGATTCATGGGGTTGAAGCCGATACTTTAAAACGAATTATCCCAAATAGCGATTAAGAAAATGGGGAGTTTTTCCAGGTCGGATCGGAAGGAAAAGAGGACCGCCACTAGGGAGACATTCTAAAGCGGTTGGATGGACCCCTGTTCGGCGGATCGATTTGAATTTTCAGGCCGGCATCAACGGCTCCGGCCGGCCGAACAGAAATCCCTGCCCGAGATCGACCTCTATCTCCCGGACGACCGCCAGCTCTTGTTCGGTCTCGATCCCTTCCGCGACAATCCCCCGGGTCGTATAATTTTGCAATGCGAAGACCAGGTCCTTTAAAAACTTTCGGAATTTCAGGGAGGAGACCGCCTGAAGCAGGGTCGAGCGATCGATCTTGATATACTCCGGAACCAACTGTGCGATGAAGGGGAAGGAGACAAATCCCGCCCCGAAATCGTCGATGGCGAGTTGGAACCCCTGCCCGCGCCATTTTTCGGCGAGTGCGAGGTAACTCTCGACATGATGGCTATGCAGCGCCTCCATCTCCGAGATTTCCAAAATCACATCGATTCCCTCCGGTTTTTGCATTAATTCGATCTGATGCAAAAGATGAAAATCGACATTCAGGAAGAGCCTCCCTCCCTGCAAGCCGAGCCGCTGCGCCTCGTTCAGCTGGGAGGAGAAGCAGAGCCGCTTCAATTCGTTTAGCTGACCGATCGCCTGATATCGCTGAAAGAGCTCCGGGGCCGTCAGCTTTCCTTGCGGATCCCGCGTCAGCGCTTCGTATCCGATCGACCGGCCTGAGCGAAGATCGACGACCGGCTGAAAGACCACCTTGATACTCCGATCATCAAGGAGATACTCCTCCGCCCCGATGTGAATCTTATCGCCCCCTTGTTTGGCGATATAGAGCGATCGGTCCGCCAGGCTAATCAACCCATCGATCGTGACGCCGTGTTCCGGGTAAAAGGCGACCCCGATGCTGATATCGAGGGGAAGCTGCGCCTCTTCACCTCGTTTTTTCACCGCGCTCCGAATCCGCTCCGCAGTAATGAGGACCCCTTCCCGAGAGGTGTCGATCAGGAGGACGGCGATCTCATCTCCCCCCACCGAAAGACCAGATCGATCTCTCGGATGCACTCCTGAATGCTCTGCGCCACCGACTTTAAGACCCGATCTCCGGTCTGATGGCCGAGGGTGTCGTTGATCGATTTAAAATGATCCAAATCGCAAAGGAGAATCGCGAGACAACTCCCTTTCCGATCGGCCCGCGCGATCTCTTCGTCTGCGCGAAGATCAAAATAACGGCGGTTGTAGAGTCCCGTCAAAGCATCGAGATTCGCCTGCCGCGCCAGCGCCTGTTCGGCCTTCTTCCGTTCGATGACTTCATTTTGAAGCACCTGATTGGCGGTTTTCAGCTCAATGGTCCGTTGGAGAATCCGGCTCTCCAGCAACTCATTTATTTTTTTCGTCTCTTCTTCGGCCCTTTTCCGAGGGGTGATATCGGTCATCGCCGTCCGGCAGCGCCGGTCGCCCCCTCCTCTTCGACAAGAAGGCTTTCCAGTTGGACGTAATACGAAGTGTTCCTCCCGTTCATTTTTATTTCACAGTGCCGTCGGCCGCCGCCGTGGAAAACCGCGGCGAGATGATCCCGAAAATGGGGTTGATCTTCTTGCGCAACGTAAAGGGTAAAAGGTTTTTCAACGATCTGCTGCCGCTCCATTCCCAACTGGTCCGCGCCGGTCAAATTGACTCCGAGGATGAAACCGTTGCAGTCGAATGTAAAGTAGCCGAGGGGAGCGAAGTCATAAAGATCCGAATATCGATTTCGAGACTCCTCCAGCATCGCCTGGGCTTCCAGAAGCGCCTCGTTCTGCATCTCCAGTTCAATGTGGTGGGCCTGCAGCTCCTGGAGCAAACGCGCCATTTTATCCGGAGTCGATCGTTTTGATGTTTTGTTTTTACCCTGAAGTTTTTCTTGGGACCGCTTATCGGATGATTTGGTTGGACGATTTTTCATCGCGGGTCTCCATCGCTAAAGAAAGGGGCGAAAAACACTCAGATCGCGCGGATAGGAGGGAAAGAATTCGCAGGGTCGGAAACGATAGTTTAAAACAAGTTTGGTTAAATAGCGATTAAGAAAAATGGGAGTTTTTCCAGTAAGAGGGAGACGAGGGACCTATCCGGACGATGGCGACCCGGATCCAACGCTACCGGACCTTCGGGTATTAATCCGATTTGGTGAATTGCATCCCTGTATGGCGGCCGCATATAATCATCAAATCGATACCAGCGATGTGAAAGGAGAACAAGCGATGGCAGGAGAGAAGATCCTTATTGTCGATGACAATTCCGATGCGGTTACGATCCTCACGGCGATCTTAAAAAAAGGGGGATATGCCGTTTCAGTTGCGAGAGACGGGGTAGAAGCCCTTCATATGGCCACCGAGAAGCGTCCCGCCTTGATTCTCTTGGATTTGATGTTGCCGAAAATGGATGGATTCGAGGTCTGCCGGCGCATTCGGGACGATCCGGCATTGCGGGATACGATTATTTTTTTCCTTAGCGCGAAAGGGGATATCTCCTCCAAGACACAAGCGATTACTCTGCGGGTGAGAGAGTACATCATCAAACCCTTCACACCACAGGAAATCCTTGAAAAGGTTCAATACCATCTTTCGACGCCAAAATCCCCGGACATTTTTTCACTCGCTTTTCTGGTGGGTCTCTACAGCCGTCTTGTGCAGCTCGGGCTATGGATCCGTTTGCGTTCGCTTCAAAAGAGGCCGGCGATAAACCGCTTTCCTTTTTTGATGCGAGGAGAATAAGAGAGAACCGTTCAACGGATCAGACGCTTGGATGATCCAGCATCTTCCAAAAGAAAACCCCGACCGCGAGGAGACCTCGGGGCGGGGTCAAGGGGGGTCGGCTGACCGGTCGGTGGGCGATTGCCCCTTAAGACCGAACAAAGGACGAGCCTACATATGTTTCTGTTTCAAAAGTAGACGCTTCTGGAAGAAATCTTAGAGGAGCAATCATTTCCTCACCCGGCAGCCGCTTTTCAAACTTGGGTGAATCGGCTGGGACAGGCACCCCTCGACGGACGAAATTGATCCATTCCACCGTAATCGTCTTGAAATCATTGGCCCAGGGTAGGTGCAAAGCGGTGTAGATCCCAAGCAAAAGCATATTGATCAATGCGAAACCGGCAAGTCCCTCGAGTCCATAAACGATGTATTCTTGAAACATGGCGCCCTCCTTTGAGAACCTTTTATCTAACCTGCCCTCTTATATAGCAAATGGGGTGCCATTATTATAAATTTAATTATATCAACATATTATGAAATACATCCTACTCCGAAAAAGACAAACTGTTCCATAAATGAAACGCCCATCCTGTTCACTTTTGTAACTCACGTTTCTCTACAGGATCCAAAATAGAAAAGGCCAAAGGAACGCACCCGAACCGGCCACGAGTTTCTCCTTGGGGGTCAACCGGCGAGTGGCGTACAAGAAGGGGAGGCTTACGGGGGAGGTAAGGAAGCAGGCGGTCAGATAAACCCATTTGGGAGTCCGCTGCGCTCGGACCGGTTCCGGAAAAAGGCTACAGAAGGGGCACTCGACCTCTCCACGCAATATTTGACCACAGCGCGCGCAACGCGTACGGCCCAAGAGTTCATCGAGATAAGCTTCCTCGTCTGCCGACATGATCGATCCCGCCTCGAAGAAAATCATATCAAGGTCCGGCGGCGTAAATCAAAGCTTTCTTAATCGATCCGGCTATGCTGCCTTTCCTGTTTCCGGCTCCGGCGCTTGGTAGCGCCGGAGCGCCTCTTCATATCCGCGGGCGTCTTTCTCGTTTAGGAAGAAGGCGAGATTGCGAGATTTGTATCCGGTCCAGGGCCCCTTCGGTTCAAACCCGACTGTCTCGGCGGTTTCCAAGTAGTCGACCTCAAATCCATCGGCATAGATCTCTGCGTCCTGCTCCAAAAGAAACCGCAAGAATTCCCGATTGGCCGGGATCCGATCGGTGAGCCGCGCATTCCCATCCGGCGCCGCGTCGTCATCCCGGACCGCCGGCTCGAATTCGACGGCATCTCTCCTCATTTTCTCCGGAATCTCCACCGCATACCCCGGTAAGAAGGTCGGAAAGGGTGGTGGATCTCCGGACGGCGGCGCCTCATCCGAATAAACATTCGGATCGGCACCGATCTCTTCAACCCCTCCTTCCTCGTCATAGACATGCGTTAAATCGATCAGCACTCGAGTCCTCATGTTTCCTCCTATCTTCTCTTGAGTCGATCGTAGCTGTTCGCCTTGCTGCTTTCAATGCTTCAAAAGGATTATTCATAATCTCCCGTTCCGGCACAATCTCGACCGTTCCAACAGAGCACTCAAACGGTCTATAATAGATCAGGATCTTAGAGTCATGGCGGATGCGCGATCAATCGATGCGAATCTTCCACCGTTTAACGAGGAAAAACCAATGAAGCTCTCACTCAAGCCCCAACATCTCAAGCGTTACAAAGATATCGCTCTTCTCTTCTTCAGGTACGGAAATAGCCACTTATTCAAGAATACCGAGTTTGACGAGATCCTCTCCGAGGAGGAATCGCTGTCGGCCGTCGGAAACGAGCCGGAGCGGCTCACCGACGACCTGGAGCGGATGGGACCGACCTTTGTGAAGCTGGGTCAGCTCCTTGCCAGCCGGGCCGATCTTCTGCCGCTACCTTACCTTCAAGCCCTCTCCCGTCTGCACGAAGAGGTCAAGCCGTTCTCCTACGAAGAGGTGGAAAAGATTATCCAGGAAGAGCTCGGCGTGCGGCTCTCAAAGGGATTTTCTTACTTCAACCCGGAGCCGCTTGCGGCCGCCTCACTCGGTCAGGTCCACCTCGCCGCCCTTCGTGAAGGACGACCGGTCGTCGTAAAAGTACAGCGTCCCGGCATCCGTTCTCAGATTCTGGAAGACATGGAGGTGCTGGAGGAGATCGCCACCTTCCTTGAGGCCCATACCGAAGTGGGAAAGCGTTATCAATTTGTGAAACTCTTCGATGAGATGAGAAAGAGCCTTCTGCGTGAGCTCGACTATCGGAAGGAGGCGGCACAGCTCGCAGCACTGGCAAACAACCTGCGTGAATTTGAACAGATTCAGGTCCCCCTTCCGATCGACGATTATACAACCTCGCGGGTTTTGACGATGGAATATGTCTCCGGGAAAAAAATCACGTCACTCGGACCGTTGGTCAGCCTGGAGGTCGATGGAGCGAAACTGGCCGATGATCTTTTTCATGCGTACCTGAAGCAGATTCTAGTCGACGGTCTCTTCCATGCCGATCCGCACCCAGGGAACATCTACGTCACCGATGATCGGCGGATCGCTTTGCTCGATCTTGGGATGGTCGGGCGCGTTGCCTCCTCCACACAGGAGCACCTGCTGAAGCTGCTCCTTGCGATCAGCGAAGGGGAGACCGAAAGCGCGGCGGATATCCTCATCCGGATCAGTGAAAAACGGGACTCTTTCCAGGAGATGGAATTTCGACGGAAGATTTCAGAGTTGATCATCGAGCAGAAGGACGCTCCCCTTCAGGAGATCGACGTCGGAAAGGCGATCTTAGGCTTGGTCCGCCATGCGGTGGAGCATGGGCTGAAAGTCCCTCCCGATCTGACCTTGCTTGGAAAAACGCTGCTTCAACTCGACCAAGTTGGAAGGACGCTGCAACCCTCCTTCAATCCGACCGACGCGGTCCGCCGCCATGTCAGCGGCATCATGGAGCAGCGGGGATGGAAGAGCCTCTCCCCCGGACAGATGTGGGGTTCCCTCCTGGAGATGAAAGATTTCGTCGGAAACCTGCCGGGGCGGCTGAACCGCATCCTGGACGCCCTGGTGCATTCCGAGCTGGAGGTGAAGATTCGGCCGATGGAAACCGAGCTCTACCTGGCCGGCTTTCAGAAAGTGGCCAACCGGATTACAGCCGGTTTGATCCTGGCCGCCTTGATCGTCGGCGCGGCCCTGCTGATGCGGGTGGAGACCTCTTTCCGCATCTTGGGGTATCCCGGCCTGGCGATGCTCTGTTTTTTGGCGGCCGCCGGAGGGGGGTCCTGGCTGCTGATCAATATCTTCATCCAAGACCATCGGGACAAGGCGCGGCGGCGGTGATCCTTAACCCTCTTGAGAGGACAATTCCCCGAAAAGAAGTAGAACCGTTTCTTTTGTCCCGATCCGGTTCCGTTGTATAATGGCCGATGCATCTGCACGATCTGGTTCAATTGACCGCCCGGGTTCGGGAAACGACGCGCAAGAACGAGAAGATCATCCTGATCGCCGATTTTTTTAAACGGACGGCGGGACCGGAAACGGCCCTCTGCGCATCCTATCTCACCGGCACCCTTCCTCAAGGAAAGATTGGAATCGGCGGACGGTTGATTGGGACAGCCTTCTCTTTAGAGAGCGCGCCGCATTCGTCTCTGACACTTCAGGAGGTGGACACTTGCTTCCGGCAGATCGCTGAAGAGCGCGGCGCCGGTTCGGCCGGACGGAAGATGGCCGCGCTCCAACGACTTCTTCAACAGGCCGATCCCGACGAGCGCCGCTTTCTGGCGCAGCTGTTGATGGGAGAACTTCGCCAGGGGGCGCTTGAAGGACTGGTCTTGGAAGCGATCGCCAAAGCGGCCGCTCTTCCGGCCCCCGAGGTCCGACAGGCGATGATGTTTTCCGGGAACATCGGCGAGGTGGCGCGGGTTGCCCTGGAAGAGGGGGGTGTCGGATTGGGACGATTCTCACTTCGCCTCTTTTCCCCGGTGGCTCCAATGCTCGCCCAGACCGCCGACACGGTCGATGAGGCGATCGAACGATTGAGTGAAGCGGGGTTTGAGTTCAAACTGGATGGGGCGCGGATTCAGGTTCACAAAGGGGGCGAGGCGGTTAAGATCTTCAGCCGCCAGCTTCAGGAAGTGACCGACCGCCTCCCGGAGATTGTGGAGTGGACCCGAGCCTTACCGGCGGCTGAGATCATTCTGGAGGGGGAGGCGATCGCACTTCGGCCCGACGGAACGCCGCAGCCGTTTCAGATGACGATGCGGCGGTTCGGCCGGATGAAGAATATCGAGGCGATGCGGCGGGAGATCCCGCTTACCTCTTTCTTTTTTGATTGTCTCTACCGGGAAGGACGCTCGCTTTTATCTCTTCCTTATCGGAAGCGATTCGAGAACCTCTCAGAAGTCATCCCGCCTGACGCGCTGATTCCGCAAATCATCACGGCCGATCGAGAGGAGGCCGCGCGGTTTCAGCGGCGAGCGCTGGAGGCGGGTCATGAGGGATTGATGGCGAAGGGGCTTGCGGCCCCCTACACCGCCGGACAGCGCGGATCGTATTGGCTGAAGCTGAAGAGGGCCAAGACCCTTGACTTGGTGGTCCTGGCGGCGGAGTGGGGAAACGGCCGCCGGTCGGGATGGCTCTCCAATCTTCATTTGGGAGCGCGGGATCCGGAGAGTGGTCAATTCATTATGTTGGGAAAGACCTTTAAAGGACTCACGGACGAGATGCTTCAATGGCAGACGGAGAAGTTTCTCGCGATGGAGACGGCACGGGATGCTTGGACGGTTTATCTCCGGCCCGAACTGGTGGTGGAGGTTGCCTTTTCCGATATACAGGCGTCGACCCGTTATCCGGCCGGGATGGCCTTCCGTTTTGCGCGGGTCAAGCGTTATCGGCCGGACAAGCCGGCCGACGAAGCCGATACAATACAAACGGTGATGGAGATCTTCAGGCGAGAAACGCGATTAGAAATGAGATAACAAGCGTGGGAAGATACAAGTCGCCTTCCAAGTTTTCGCGATTCTATTGCACCTTTCGCTTTGAAAGGAGAATTTTCTCCCCTTCCTTAAAGGTAACCTGAATCTTGTCCCATGAAAGGCGCTGGGTCACCACCCCGAGGCCAAACTGGGCATGATCGATTAAATCATTCTGCTTGAAAGGACCGGCAAAGGTATACGGCTGCTTCTTTTTTGAAGAGGAAGACTGGACCAACTGTTCCCAAGCATGCTCCAGCTTGGTCTGTTTTGCGGCCTTTCGGGCGGGGGACTCTCCCGCCGCAGGATTGACATATCGATGGAGCCCGCCGCACGTTTTACACTGCACCTTGGCAACCCGCTCTCCCACCATCGCAGCGATCGTATGGTCGAGGGGCAGCTTACACTTCGTGCAAACCGAAGTGATCTCTTCTCCAACCTGATATTTTTTCGTTGTACTCATTGCGCCCTTTCTCAAAAAGTTTTGGTTTATTTTACTCCTTTTTGAGGGAAAATGCCACCTTAAACAATGAGGGAACCGGGGGGTGCGCTTGAAGTGTAAATACGTCGGTAAAAAACAGGGCTCTCCGATCAGAACAGCCTGGGATAGATCATTAACTCATTGAAAAACCTTTCCCCGCCGGCGGTTCGCCCTACAATATCGGACGGTCGCCGGCGGGGACTGACTGATGCCTGCGGATAAGACATCATTTACAAACGGGATCTACCGACTCGGTTCTTCATCGGTGTTCGGCACAAAGAGTTCATTCTTTGGGTCCATGAACTCATTGTCCAAACCCGGTTCGTCGACAAGATTGCGGCCTCCGCCCATTCCTTCGAATTCCTCTTCATCCCCGATCACCTCTCTGGCGACAATCACCGGGTCTCCTTCTTCAATGTTTTCTGTCACCTCCGAATCGAATTCGGTCTCAAGATCCCGCTCAATCTCGCCTCGGTCGAATCGGTGGACCGTTCCGGTCACCTCCACGTTTTTTCCTTTCAGATCTTGTGTCACTGAAAGGGGATGCTCCGCAATGACAAAAATCTTTCCTCCCTCATTATCTTCAATGGTGAATGCCCTATTTCCATAGGACTCTTCAATCTCCCCCTGGACCTTTACCTGTTCTCCGATGTGATCCCCCGGTTTCTCGGCAACTTCTTCGACCCGGACATTCTCGGTAGCGCATGCCGCCAACAGGAAAAGAGAGAAGAAACCTCCCATCCACTTCAGCGAATTAAGGTGACGATTTTGATTTTGAATCATGATCTCCTCCATGTGTATGTCTATTAGATGGCCTCTCATTGCTCCGGCGGGGAGACAAGGTCTAACTCAGCCGAAAGCGGCCGCTGCAATAAGGTCCATCTATAACTCAGCTTAGACATTTTATTCGGGGGTTGGCAATTCTTCCAAAAGGAGTAGAGAAGAATCGCCCGATGGAGGGGTGTTGGTGCAGCGAGGGGAAACCGCCTTTCGCTTTTGAGTGAAGCGAAGGAACGACATTGTTCAAAGCACATACAGTGGCGTAGACGAAATCACCGCTGAAAAGAGGTCTGCAAGATTTTCAGCGATCAAAACTGCCGGATCAGCGGCTTGGTCCCACTCCCACGCTCCTGAAGCCAGCGGGAGAGGGGGATTAGCTGGCGCTCTTTGAAGCGGATGCCGATCTGCATGAACTCCAGCGTCTGCGCCAGCGCCCGTTCGGCGGCGGCGACCCGGTTGGCCGGGTCGCTGAAGAAAGCCTCGATCTCCTGGTACCACGCGTCACGCCACAAGGCGCGGGTTCCCTGGATAATCCGCATGGCGCCGACGCTCCCCCCCTTCTGGCGCAGCGGCTGCCAGCGGGCTTTGATGAAATTCCACGCCTCCTCCTGCGCCGTCGGGTTGGCGAGCAGATACCGAACCGGCTTCCAGACGTCCTGCGAGCGGACCTCTTCCGAAAGAGAAAACTCCAAGAGCTTCCGGGCCAGATCGGGCTTGGCAAAATCGGCCAGCGCCAAGAGGTACCGGTCGCGATCTTCGGGGGTCGCGGCGGTTTTGAATTTCTGGACGAAGCGGTCGAATCCGGAGCCGCCGTCGGTCCGGGCGGTCAACCGAACGAGGGGGGTGGTCAGGGTCGGATCGATCGAGGTCGGCTTCGCCTGATACCGTGTCCACCGCCGGGGAGCTCCGAGAGAATCTCTTCATCCTGCGCCAGCGCCCCCATCGCCCAGAGGGCGGCGGCGCGGGTGAGCCGCCGCTCATCATCCTCCCCGGGCGCCGGGTCCCAGCCGACCTCCTTCCAGACCGACTCGAAGAACTCCTTCACGAGCGCCTGAAACTTCGGCCGATCCTTCGGCATCACCAGCTGATTCGAAAGGGTCTCGAAGTATCCCGCCGCCGCCTCGACCACAACACGGGTTGCATCCCCCTTGAACCGGACGAGCATCTCCATGAAGGTCACGATCGAGAGATCGCCGCTGACGCTCAGGGCCCAGAGATGATTCAAAAATCCAATCCGCTCCGGGGCGGAGAGGGCCGTCGTCGCGATCGGCTGAAGGGCGTCTCGGAGGGGACGGTTGTATTCGGTCCGGAAAAAGCCCCTCTCCTCTGCATTCCCGTAGACCCAGCGGACCGCCCCATTTCCGGGAAGGGGGACCGGGGTGACCCGGTTCTTGAGAAGCACCCGGTGGGTCTGAAGACCGGTGTCATCTTCGTATTTCAAAGTAAAAGGGACCGACCAGAGAAGCGGGGAAGCCTCCCCGACGGCGCGGCCGGCCGCGAAGAACCGCCGCTGCTCGACCGTAAGATTCCGGAACTGGCTCTCGGAAGCCTCCAGAGAAATAAGGGGGAAGCCCGGTTGGGTAAACCAATCTTTGGCGATCGCCGAAACCGGCTGGCCGGAGGCCGCTTCCAAGGCGGTCCAAAGATCGGACGAGGCGGTGTTTTTGTACTGGTGCGCCTTCATATAGTCGCGAATCCCTTTTCTGAAGGCCTCCTCTCCCAAGAACTGCTCGATCATCCGAAGACAGGCGGCCCCCTTCTCGTAGGTCAACGCGTCGAACATCTCTTCAATTTGCGCCGCGCTGGTCACCTTCGCCTGAATCGGCCGGGTGCTCTGCAACGCATCGACACCGAGGGGAATCTGCTTCTCCTGTTGAAACTCCACCCAGGAGTTCCACTCCGGCCGCCACTGATCGACGATCTTCACCGCCAGCCAGGTGGCAAACGCTTCATTCAGCCAGAGATCGTCCCACCACGCCATCGTCACCAGGTTGCCGAACCATTGGTGGACGATTTCGTGGGTGATGACATTGGCGACCCCCCGCTGGGTCCCGGTGGAGGCGAGCGTTTCATCGAGCAAGAGGCGGGAGTCGCGGAAGAAGATCGCCCCCCAGTTCTCCATCGCCCCCATGGCGAAGTCGGGAACGCTGACGAGATCGAGTTTGGGATAGGGGTAGGGGAGGTCGAAATAATCGTTCAGGAGGGGGAGGACCGCCGAGGTCACTTTCAGAGCAAAATCGCCGAGGTGAAGCTGGCCCGGCACCGTCCAGAGGGCGACGCGGGTTCCGGCCACCTCGATCTCCTTCGATTCCAGGCGCGCGACCGCCAAGGCGAGGAGGTAGGTCGACATGACCGGCGTTTCATCGAAGGCGACCGTCTTCATTTTTCCGTCGGCCTTCTGATCAACCACCGGCATGTTCGAGAGGGCGGTCAGATGTATGGGAATCGTGACGGTGAGGCGAAACCGCGCCTTCAGCCCCGGCTCATCGAAAGAGGGAAACATCCGGCGGGCGTCGGTCGCCTCGAACTGCGTGAAGGCGTAGGTCTCGCCGCCGGCCTGCGCTTCATAGAGGCCGCGAAGCTGCCGGTTCAGTTTGCCCGAAAACCGAAGCTGCAACGCGGCCGGTCCGGCCGGGATCGCTTCGGGGAAATGGAGGGTGATCGTTTCGGAAGGAGGATCGGCGGAGACGCGGGCCGGAAGAGGCGCACCGTTTCTTCCCCCCGTCGCTTGAGAAACCTCCAGCTCCAAGGCATGGAGGGTGACGGCATCGGTCGGCTCCGCCACCTGAATCTCAATCGTCACCTCCCCCTCGAACCGACGCTCCTCAGGAACAACGGTGAGTCGAAGATGGTACAGCTCAGGCCGGACCCGCCCCGGCAGGCGTCCTTCGATCAATGGGCTCATAGATCTCCTGTCTAAAGATAAAATGACGTGAGGCGTAAAGGGTGAGGCGTTAGGGGTCAAGTCAAAAGAGTTAAATCTTACTCCTAACGCCTCACATGTCTCGTCATTATAAGACAGACCGGTGCCGAGGGCAAGCCGGAAGGCGATCTATTTGGTTTGGAATTGTGTGCGGTAGTCGGAGGGGGATTTCCCCATCTTGCTCAGGAAGACTTTGCTGAAATAGCCTTGCTCCGAGAAGCCGACCTCGCAGCTGATCTCTTTGATTGTTCGATGCGGATCTTTGAGGAGCTGAATCGCGCGGTCGATCCGGATGGCGGTGAGATAATCGTGAAAACCGACGCCGCACTCTTTTTTAAACGAGGCCGAAAGATATTTCGGATGAAGCGAAACCGCCTGGCCGATCTCCTCCAGCGAAAGCTCCGGCGAGCTGTAGTGCCGATCGATGTATTGCACCGCGCGGCGCATTTTCAGCGAGAGATGATCGAAGTCGATTTTAAGATTCCGGTGCACCCGCTCGAAGGGATCGGAGCTGAGGAGGCGGGCGATTTTTTGTTCTAGTTGATCAAGATTCCACGGCTTGTCGATAAAGCCGTTGGCGCGCACATCCAACAACTGCGTCAGCAGCTCTTTGGTGCCGTATGCGCTGGTAAAGAGGATCGGGACCACCCGGTCGATCTGGCGGATCCTTCGGTAGAGGGTCACGCCGTCGGTCTCTCCCAGGCGATAATCGAGGATGATCAGATCGAGATCCCTTCTCTCCTGGACAACGCGAAGGGCATCGTCTGCTTTCTCTTTCTTGATCAGCTGATATTTGTCTTGGAGGATGATCTCCAACGACTGCAGGACCGATGCATCGTCATCCACCGCCAAGATGGTTTTCTTGTGGGGATCGGGTCCGAGGGTGGCGATCTCTTTTGCTTCTAAGTCTGTCAGGGCCATGGGTTTATTCCTATACAGGATGATTTCAAGCTTTATTATACCCGATGAATCCAAACGTGGGGAAGCCAAATTCTCCCTTCTCGACTGAAAAAGAAAATCGAGAAGGGGAGGAAAGAGGTAAAGTTATCTAAGAAAAAAGGTGGTCGGAACAAGTCGAAGGGGAGAAATACCGAAGGACGCGGGAGGAAAAATCCCCTTTCATTCTCGCTATTAAGACCATTCTGGCAGTCTCGTGATGATCTCCCACTCTTCGGGAGTCACCGGTGTAATGGAGAGCCGGTTTCCTTTTCGAAGGACTATCATCGATTTCAACGCCGGGATCTCCTTCAACCTTTTTAGGGTAATCACCTCCCGGCATGCTTTTTTAAACCGAAGATCGACCATGAACCAAACCGGCTGACTCGACAGACTTTGGGGGTCGTAATATTTATTTTTCGGATCCCAGGCGGTATGATCGGGATAACCGGCCTTGATGACTTCGGCGATTCCGGCGATGCCGACCGGTTCGACATTGCTGTGATAGAAGAAGACGCCGTCGCCGACCCGCATCTGATCCCGCATGAAATTTCGCGCCTGATAATTCCGAACCCCCGACCAGTAGGTCGTCCGATCGCGCTTCAAATCATCGATGGAGTAGGTGTTCGGCTCCGACTTCATCAACCAATATTGTTTTTCAGGGGCCAATGAATACTCCATCGACGAAGGAGAAGGTCGCCGGGCGCGCCGACGCCTTTTCAGGAAAGGGGGGAAGGAGGCGGCGCGCCGTCCGATAACGCGGCTTCCAGTAGGGATGATCGAGGCGCTCCACCCTCACCTCTCCGCCTCCGCTGGGGGCATGAATAAATTTGTTCCCTCCTATATAAATCCCGACATGAAGCGGCTGCCACCTGCTGATTCTGAAGAAGACCAGATCGGCCGGCAGGAGCTGGCCGCCGGGGACCGGCCGGCCTTTTTTAATTTGCGCGCCGGTGACGCGCGGAAGGCTCAGGCCCACCGACCGGGAGAAAACATAGGCGACATACCCGCTGCAATCAAACCCCTCCGCCGGGGTCGTGCCGCCGAAGCGATACGGTGTTCCCAGAAAATGATGGGCGGTCTTCACCACCCGTTGGCGCGCGGGGACTTTCCGGCTGATTACCGGATCGACCCGATCTGCTTTTTGAACCCCGGCGCAACCGGTCATCATGAAGAAAAAGAGAATTCCGATGAGTCCCCACCGCATGGAGGTAAAAATAACTCGGATTCAAAACAGAAGTCAAGCAAATCGCTTTGGTTTTGCCGGAACGTTATGGTATAGTCCTCTTCCTCATCCCCGATCAGAAGGAGAGAATCATGCTGACCTTTTATCACTACGCCAAATGCAGCACCTGTATCAAGGCCAAAAAACATCTCACGGCGCAGGGGTATCTCTTGAAGGAGATCGATCTCACCACCGATCCTCCGTCGGCGAAAGAGTTGGCCGACCTGATCAAAAAGAGCGGGCGTCCGTATACCGATTTTCTCAACCGGAGCGGGGTAGTATACCGGGAAATGAACATGAAGGAAAAGGTCAAGGAGCTTTCCGAGGGGGAGATCGTCCGGATGTTGGCGTCGAATGGAAGATTAATCAAGCGGCCGATCGTCACCGACGGAAAGCGGGTCACCGTCGGCTTCGACGGGCGGGAGTTCGATGCCGTCTGGTCCTCCGCGTCGGTTAAATGAAAAACGGCCGAACCGCTCGGCGCGATTCCGGCCGTTTTATCGATTTCTCAGCCGATTTAAGCGGCCATTCTTCCGCCGGCGCTGAGATCTCTCTTTAAATTCTCAATCTGCTCCCCGAGTCGATCCAGCTGATCCCCGAGATTTTCCTCCGCCTCGGGAAAGAGCTTTCCCTCCTCTTCTTCGATATGATCACCGAGGGCCTTCTCCAGCTCGGAAAGTTTCTTCTTGAAATTTTTATCTTTCCCGGTCAGGCCGACCAGATCGGTCAATATTTGATCGACCTGCTGGTGCTCCTCGATGGAGTGCTCCACCAGTTCGTTATCATACTCCCTCATCGCAGGATAAAAAATCTGCTCCTCCGATTGGGTGTGCAATTGGATCTCATTCTCGAGCCTGACGAGAAGATCTCCCTTGTCTTTAGCGGATTTCAATTCCTGAATTAAGTCTTTCACGGTTTTGTGATCTTCGATGAGCAGTTCCGTTGCTTTCATAAGATCTCTCCTTTCATTTCTGAAGCCCGTTCTCATCGTACGAAAAGGGGCACGGGCAAAACAATCACCCGATGGGAGAGGAGGACCCATTCAAAAGAGCGAGGCGGTTTTCCCCCTAGAAGCGACTGGCGATAATCACATTTCCCGCTCAGGCCGCTTCCCTCCACTCCTCTTCGAGATCGCTCCGCATTTGGCCGATTTGGGAGCCGAGTTCGTTCAGTTGCTCTTCCAACTGCTCTTCTATTTGGGGAAATATTCTGACCTCCTCGTCGTCTATATGCGCATTGAGGTGCTCTTCCAATTCGTTCAGCTTCTGCTCAAATTCCTCTTCTTCTTCGACGGCATCGATCAAATCCTCCAGCAATTCATCGACCTGCTGGTGCGCGTCCAGCGCCGAATCGACCCAGGCGCCGTCCACATCCCTGACGGCCGGGTAGAAAAGGGCTTCCTCCAACTGAGCGTGAATCCTGATTTCCTTCTCCACTTTCGAGAGAAGCTCTTCTTTGTCCCGCGCCGATCGGAGCCTCTCAAGCAGGTTTCGCATCTTCTCGTGATCTTCCTGAAGCAGTTCCGTCGCCTTCATCATCTCTTCTCCTCATGCAATTCCGGATCATCCCTTCATCGTATGGAAAGAAACCGGCCGGAACAATCACCCTAAAGAGGTGGGTCTACTGATCCGGAAGAAGGAGAGCTGATCTTAAATGAGAAGGAGCCCGGCGGCGCGGAGGGTCCGCCAGGGACGACTTTGCAGAAATTTTGAGAAGGATTGGCCTGCTGAAGCGGGATACCGCTCCGCCGCCTCCGAAAGCCGGATGAAGGGGGCTCCCTTTCTTCCGCGGGGCCGGGATTGATCGAGGAGATCGCGGCACCATCCGGCGACCGGCGGATCAAGCCGAATCTCCCCGTCTTCTTCCCATCCGGGAAAGATCAGGGAAACCTGCCCGGCCCTTTTCTGGGTCCGGAGCGGCCGGAGGAGCGGTGTCCCCCCGAGCCAAACCAGCCGCCGCTCCAGATCTTCTCGGGTGGACGGAGGGAGGCGAGCGCCTGCGCGATCAGATCGGCGGGAACGTTCGGCTTCGGTGTGGGAAAGTCGAACCAGCGCCGGACACCGGTCTCCAATCCGACGCCGTGCATATAATTGTAGATCGCCTTCGCCAGCCCCGGACCGAAGGGGGCGGGGTCGCACCCGGCCGGATCGAGATGGATCAAATCATTGTTGGCGAAAGGCCCGGGCGCCGGTCCGGCGATCGTGATGCCGTACGCGTCCGGATTCAGTCCCACCGGGCTGTGGCGGGTGGCGGTAAACCGATGCCAGAAGGCCGATTGAATGACCCCCGCCGAAAAAAGCTGCCGCACCCGTTCCAGGCTCTCGACCGTCTCTTTGGCGGTCTCGGTCGGAAAGCCGTACATCAGGTAGGCGTGTACCAGGATGCCGGCCTCGGAGAAGCCGCGCGTCACGCGCGCCACCTGCTCGACCGAGACGCCCTTCTTCATCAGCGCCAGCAGGCGGTCGGAGGCGACCTCCAGCCCGCCGGTCACGGCGATGCAGCCGCTCTCGGCGAGTTCCTCGGCGAGCCCGGGGTTGAAAGCTCTTCTCGAAGCGGATGTTGCCCCACCACGAGATCGACCGCCCCCGCTCGAGCAGTGCCAGCGCCAGATCGGCGAGGCGCGCCTTGGGCGGCGCGGCCTCGTCGACGAAGTGGAAGCCGGTCTGGCCGGTCTCCGCGACGATGGCCTCGATGCGGTCGACCAGCGTCGCGGCGCTCGCCGCCTCGTAGCGCGAGATGTAGTCGAGGCCGACGTCGCAGAAGCTGCACTTCTTCCAGTAGCAGCCGTGGGCGACGGTGAGCTTGTTCCAGCGCCCGTCGCTCCAGAGGCGATGCATGGGGTTGAGCATGTCCAGCAGCGAGAGGTAGCGGCGCAGCGGCAGCCCGTCCCAGGTCGGCGTGCCGGTCTGCTCGAACGGGATGTCGGGTTCCGGGGAACGTGGACGTAGCGTACCGTCCCCTCGCTCACGAAGAAACTGCGGCACCAGTCGTTCCCGCGAACGCCGGCCCTCGAGGTGCTCGATCAGCGCCAGCAGCGGACGCTCGCCGCCGTCCAGCGTGACCACGTCGACGAAGTCGAACAGGCGCGGCTCGGCCAGCTCGCGCAGCTCGGTGTTGACGAAGCCGCCGCCGAGCGCGATCTTCACCCGCGGATTCCATTTCCGGACGGCGGCCGCCGCCCGAAGCGCGCCGTAGAGATTTCCGGGAAAGGGGATTGTGATCCCGACCAGCGCGGGCCGATGCGTTTCCAGATGGGGTCGTAGGACCTCTTCCAGCATCTGATCGATCAGCCCCGGCGGCGCGTTGAGCGCTTGGTGGATCGGGTCGTACGAGGCGGCCGAGGTGGCGATCCGCTCTGCATACCGGCTGAGGCCGAAGTGGGGCGCTACCGTTCCCTGGATCAGATCCGCCAAATCGTCGAGGTAGAGGCTTGCGAGGTGCTTCGCCCGGTCGGTGATTCCGAGGCTTCCGAAGGCCCATTGATCTTCCTCCAACGCGGCGAACCGGGGCCCCTCCGGGAGAAACCGCCGCTTGCAAATCTGCGTCGCCATCGAGGGCTGATTTCCCTGAAGGAATTGAATGACCGGCTCGATCGTATCGAGATAACGCTCTTTCAAAAGGAGGCTCCGGACGACGGCGGGGTGAGGATCTTCCACCGCTCGAACCTCCTCGAAGAGGCGGGTCAGCCCCTCCCGGGAAAAGAGGGCGAGGATCGTCTCGATGCCGAGGTCGGCCTGAAAGACAGGATAACCCCGCGACCGGAGAAAACCGGTTAAATAGGCGGTCGCCGGGTAGGGGGTGTTCAACTGGGTAAAGGGGGGGTCAGGAGGAGAAGTCGGCGGTTTCGATTGGAGAGGACATTTTTAGAGGAAATCATTTCGGCTATTCTGTCACCGCGGCGGAACGATGTCAAATCGGGCGAATCCTCCCAAAGGAGTAGCCGCATCCCCTCTTCGGGTCATTGAAGCTTCGCCGCCGCGGATGCTACGTTATAAAGAGTAACCTTTTGTTCAGGAGGCGCTTATGCAGCCGGCTCGCGCAAAAATCATGGGGCATCCGATCCACCCGATGCTGGTCGTCTTTCCGATCGGCCTTTATATCATTTCATTTGTCTTCGATCTGGTTTATTTGTCGGCCGGCGATCCCTTTTGGTTTCGAATGGCCTACTGGACGATGCTGGGGGGATTGGTCGGGAATGTCGCCGCCGCCATCCCCGGTTTTCTCGACTACCTCACCCTGCCGCCCAAGACCGAGGCCCGCCAGATCGCCACCTACCATATGGGAATCGGGGTCACCCTGGCGATCCTTTATTTCGCCAACCTTCTCCTTCGCGATTGGGGAGTCATCGCGACGAATCAGCAGCCCTGGGGGGTGGTGATCTTGAACCTGGTCGGCGTTCTCTTGATCGGCCTGCAGGGATGGCTGGGAGGAGAGCTGGTCTACAAACATGGCGTCGGCGTGGAAGAAAAGGGACGCACCGGCGAAGAGCGATTCCGAAGGGTGGCGTGAGGTCAACCGGCCGGAGAAGGAGCGGTTCTTCTCCGGCCGGTTGCTTTCGGACGGCTCTTTGTCCCCTCTGTGAAAATCGCGGCCTCCCTCCTTTTAGATCCCCTCCCGATCCCAAAAGCAAGTTGCTTTCAGACCGGCTTGTCTGTATGATGGAAAACAATGAATGACCGTGAACGGGCCGCCTTACGGCAGCAACTTCTTAAAAAACTTCGGGACTCTTTCGTCTACAGCGCCGAGCCGGTTTTTGTCCTCTCCTCCGGAAGGAAAAGTCACTTCTATATCGATTGCAAGAAGGTGACGCTCGACGCCGAAGGGGCGACCTGGGTCGGACTGATGATTCTCGACCGGATCGCCGATCTGGAGATCGACGCCATCGGCGGGATGACCCTCGGCGCCGATCCGATCGCCACCGCCGTCGCGGTCCTCAGCTACGAAAGCGGCGCCCCCATCTCGGCCTTCATCATCCGGAAAGAGTCGAAAGGGTACGGAAACCAGGGCTTCATCGAGGGACGGGTCGGGCGGGAGACCAAAGTGGTCGTGGTCGACGACGTCCTCACCAGCGGGCGGGCGACCGAGCGGACGATCCGGATTCTTCAAGAGGCCGGCTGCGACGTGGTGAAGGTGATCGCGCTGGTCGATCGGAAAGAGGGGGGACGCGAGCATCTGGAGCGTCTCGGTTTTGAGGTGGAAGCGCTCTATACCGTGGAAGATCTCTTAAAGGGCTAACCGTTGGCCACGCCGAGCCTGGAAGAAAAACGCGCCTGGGCGGAACAGTTCTTCGAAAAGACCGGGGCGAGTTACGATCAGGTGGTCAATCACTCGACCTTCTGGATCGATCGGCTCTGGAAGAAAAAGATCCTCTCCAAAATCCCTCCCTCCTCCCGAAAGATTCTCGATCTCGCCTGCGGCACCGGCATTCTCAGCTTCGCCATCGCCCAAAAATTCCCAAATGCGCAGATCGTCGGGGTCGATCTGACGAAGGGTTATCTCGACATCGCACGGAAAAAAGCCGAAGCGAACCGCGCCGATGTCACCTTCGTCCACAGCCCCGCCGAAGCGTTCGTCTCCGACGACCAATTCGACGCTTGCGTGACGTCGTACCTTCCCAAATACGCCAACCTCGATCTTCTGATTTCGAATCTCTCCCGAATGATCGCCCCCGGCGGCGTTCTCGTCTTCCACGACTTCACCTACCCGACGAATCCCCTCCTGCGATGGACCTTTGAAGCCTATTTCAAACTCCTCCCCCCGATCGGCGGATGGCGCTGGCCGGAGTGGAAAGAGACGTTGTATGAGCTGCCGGTCGTCATCCGAAAGACCCGATGGATCGAGGAGCTGACCGCCGCGATGCGCCGGGAAGGGTTCTCGGACATTCAAGTCGAGTCGCTGACGATGCAGGGGTCGGCACTCGTCACCGCAAAGAAGCAACAATAAGCCTTCATTCCATGCGGACATCCTTTTCTAATTGACCCCACCTAATGTATTTCGATAATATCTAGCGGTTGACCCGCTGCATCAACATTTGCGGCTCGACATTTTCAACATCGGCGATCTGTTCCAGGGCGGGGATGCGGGTCAGGGCATCGGCGATCTCTCCCGAATGCGCCCGCAGCCAGGCCGCGTGCGGCGCATAGTCGAGGCGCTGCACGATCTCGTAACCGGCCTGCTCGATTTCCCGGAGGTGCCTTTCGACCGGAACCCCTTCTTTGAATCGGATGAAGACGCGCCCCGTCGGGACGGCGGGCGCGCCGCCCGGCTGCAGCGTGTAGACCGGCCCGACCTGGCCGGGGGCGTTTTTCTGCTGCTCCGCTTCCCCGCGGAATATCTCGATCCGGTCTTCTCCTTCCCCCATCGAGAGGAGGGCGTCTTTGGAAGGCGGCCGGGGGCCGTGGACGGCGTAGCGGTCGGGCAAGCGGGTATAGACCGGAGAGGACGGTTGTATGCCGCTTCGAACCTCTTGGGGGAATTTGGAAAGGGGATTTTTCCCGGACGCCATCTCGACACCTGCAACGGAGAGGAATACGACAGTACGTCATCCCCGCGAAAGCGGGGATCCAGAGATTTAGGTCACTGGATTCCCGCCTCCGCGGGAATGACACCTAAAAGGAATCGAATTGAGTCACTACCAACGCCTACTTTTTGAATTTGGAGCTCTGATCGGTTTAGTATAGAGGATACGCGCCGCGCAATCAAAAGACAACTCAGACGACAAGGAGGTCATCTATGTACTCGTTCCGATATGGTGGCAAGACCGGAAAGCGCTACTCCCTCACAACCAGCAACGAGCATCTCGTGGTCCGCACGACCAACCGCGCCCCGGTGCTCGCCGCAAGACCTTTCGAGGTGGCCCCTGTTTCACCGGAGGCCCGCGCCTTGCTCGGCAACTTCGACCTGGCGGCCCGCTTTCGCGAGGCGGGGGTCGACGTCCTGCGGGCGAAGCCGACGCGCCGCGCCAAGAGTCTGCGCGACCGCGCCCGCCAAGTCCTGAAGCGCGAGCCGCAAATCGAATTCGCCGGGCGGGTCCTCGTCGATCCGAAGGCGGGCCGGCCGGTCATCTATACCGAAAACTTCTTCGTCAAGTTCGACGGCGACGAAAGCGCCACCGCCTGCCGGAAGATCATTAAAAAACACCGCTTGGAGATCAAGCGGGTCCTCGAATATGCCCGCAACGCCTATTTCGTCGCCGCCCCCGAAGGGACCGGGCTGAAGATCTTCGACATCGCCGAAGCGCTGTTACAAGAGCCGACCGTCCAATTCTGCCATCCCGAGTTGATCCGCGAGGCACGCCAGCGCGCCGCCTTCCCGCAGCAGTGGCATTTGAAGAAGACGAGCGTCGGCGGCCAAACCATCGATCAGCACGCCAATGTCGAAGCGGCCTGGCCGTTGAGCGACGGGACCGGAGCGATCATCGCGGTGATCGATGACGGCGTCGATCTCGATCATCAGGAGTTCCGCTCCTCGGCCAAGATCGTCGCCCCCCGCGACGTGACCCGGCGGACGAACGACCCGCGGCCGGGCAACGGCGACAATCACGGGACCGCCTGCGCCGGGGTGGCCTGCGCCGACGGAAATTTCGGCGCCTCGGGGGTCGCGCCAAGGGCGCGGCTGATGCCGATCCGCTTCGCCTCCAATCTCGGCTCGCAGGCGGAGGCCGACGCCTTCGTCTGGGCGGCGCAAAACGGGGCCGACGTGATCTCGTGCAGCTGGGGGCCGCCCGACGGCGATTTCACCAATCCGAACGATCCGGACCACCATCAGGTCGTGCCGCTCCCCGACAGCACCCGCCTGGCGATGGAGTTTGCAATCAAGAACGGCCGGAACGGAAAGGGGTGCGTGATCTGCTTCGCCGCCGGCAACGGCAACGAGAGCGTCAACAACGACGGCTATGCCAGCTATGAGAAGGTGATCGCCGTCGCCGCCTGCAACGACAAGGGGAAGAAAGCGCCGTATAGCGATTTCGGTCCCGCCGTCTGGTGCGCCTTTCCGAGCAGCAATGTCTTCCCGTCTCTCACCCCCGGCATCTGGACGACCGACCGCTCCGGCCCCCTCGGCTACAATCATGGCAGCACCAGCCTCGGCGACGCCGCGGGCCACTATACCGACGACTTCGGCGGAACTTCCAGCTCTTGTCCGGGGGTGGCCGGCGTGGCGGCGCTGATCCTCGCGCGCAATCCGAACCTCCGTTGGGATGAGGTGAAGGATGTGATCAAGCGCTCGTGCGACCGGATCGACACTTCCGGCGGGAAATACGACGCCAACGGCCACAGCCACCTCTACGGCTACGGCCGGGTCAACGCCAAAAAGGCGGTGGAGCTGGCGATGCCGGCGCAGCCCGACACCGTCGCCATCCGGACGGTGGTGCGCGACGTCCCGATCCGGGATCTGCAGACCGCCCGCCTCGACCTGCCGGTCGCCGACACCGGATCGCTGAAAAAGATCAAGGTGACGGTCGACATCGAGCACACCTACATCGGCGATCTGATCGTCAGCATCAAACCGCCGACGGCGACCGGCGTCTCCGCCATCCGCCTTCACAACCGGGAGGGGGGCGCAACCGACAACCTCAAGAAGACGTATGACGAGATCAATGCGCCCGGCCTCGTTGCCCTGAAGGGAAAAAGCCCGAAGGGAACCTGGACCCTCATTGTGGAAGACAAAGCCCGCGTCGACACCGGGAAGATCCGGAGCTTTACGCTTGAAATGACGCTTTGATTTAAGCTGAGGGGGGCAATCCCTCGGCTACGGCGTGTCGGAAGAAGATCAACGCTGTGCCGAGGGACTGCCTGATAGATATATAAAAAGTATATAAAAAGGGGACAGATTTATTTTGTTGACTGACATGGGAAATCCGGGACACGTCCTTTTTAGTAGAAAGTGTGCGGTTTTGGGTGTGTCCCTCCTAGTTCACTATAATGCGGAAATGATGAGAATAACATTAGATACCAATGCCGTCGACAAATCTGATCTTATCCAGAAAGCTACACACATAGGGTTGGATCTGGTAGTGGTTACGGTCACAGAAATGGAACTCCAGAATTCTAGTATTGTTATCGACGGTTCTATAGGACGGACACCAGAGATCTTTGTTCTCGACCAAAGCCGCTTGGATGTTGGAGCCCTAGCGTCCGATGAAGATTGTGAACGGTTTGAGGATATACTGCGCGTAATCTCAAATAACTCATTCCCGCCTGTAGGTAAACGAGAAAACTTATCTCGGGGACAGCAACGCCAACTCAGAGATGCCATGGCATTTACCTCTCATGTTCGAGACAGAAGAGATATATTTGTTACTGATGATGCAAAAGGCTTCATCAATGAGGGGCGGCGGTCTTACCTAGAACAGAAATATCATACAAAGATCATGAAGGCCTATGAGTTTTTGGACTATCTGTTTGAATACGATAGAAAAAAGTAATAACACGGCCAGAATAAATCTGTTCTTTTCATACCAACCTGACTACTGGAGGTCATGAACCCACCCATGAAATCACGCTGGCTACTACTCGTCTCAACCGCCCTCGCCTTCATGACGGCAGTCCTCCTGCTCGAACGTCCCGGCGTGATCGCGCAGGTCGGCCTGGGCCTGGCGACGGCAACCTTCCTTTGGTTCTTCGTCCGAAAGGCCGAACTCGATCCGCGCCAGATCCTCACAACCATTGCCATCGCCACGACCGGCGAGGTGGTCCTTTCGATCGGGTGGGGCCTCTACGATTACAAACACACCCTCATCCCGCTCTACGTCCCGCCGGGCCATGCCGTCTTCTACGCGTTGGCGGTCGTGACCGCCCGCGAGCAAAGTCTCCAAAAACACGCCGCCGCCATCACCCGGACCGTCCTCATTTTGGGAACGGTTTACGCCGCCGCCAGCTTCCTCTTCTTCAACGACACATGGGGGATGCTCTGGTGGGGGGTGGCGTTCGTCCTCTTCCTGAAATCGGAGAACCCGCTGCTTCTCTCCTCCTGCGCCGTCTACACCATCCTGTTGGAGTGGGTCGGCACCGCCATCGGCAACTGGTATTGGTTGCCGGAGGTGCCCTATCTTTCCATCAGCTCGGCAAACCCGCCCGCGGGGGTCACCGTTCTCTACATCGTCCTCGACCTAATGGTGGTCACCGCCTGCGGGTGGCTTTGGCGAAACTCCGAAAAAGCGGACCCCTCACCGGTTCCGAGCCTCAATATTGTAGAAGAACGATAGAGGATCACGCGTAAAAGAAAATAGAATTGTTGCAATCTCTTTCTCGCCGCCAGAGCCTCTATAAAAACTCGAGCGATCCCTCTGCGCATCCTCTAAATACATATTGACTTGATCGAACGCGTCTATATAATATGGCCCTAAAACTGAATCCGGCTTATGCGAGTTTAGGTTGAAAGAGAGCACCCTCCTGCCCCACCAAAGAATTATTTTCGCGTTGGACTACCCATCCTTCGAAGAAGCGCGTCCCTTCATAGAAGCCTTAAAAGATAAGATCGGCTTATTTAAGATAGGATGGACGCTGCTTTTAAGCGAGGGCCTGAATGTCTTGGCCAAAATAGAAGGGATCGAAGGGGTCTCCGCTAAGTTTTTTTTGGATATTAAATATTCGAGCCGGTCGGTCGAAGATATCCCGCAACAGGTCGGCGGCATGGCTTCCGTCATCGCGTCCAAAACGAGGGGGGTTGAGTTTATCACGGTCCACACATACGAAGGGGAAGCCCTTGTGGGAGAGGCGGTCAAAAAATTCAAGACAAAAGGAACGAAGATCCTCGGCGTGACGGTGTTGACGAGCGTCAACCAGGAAAATTCGAAGATCACACCGCTCCAAAGGGTATTGGAGTTGGCTCAAATCGCGAAAGCGGCCGGTTGCGACGGGGTCGTTTGCTCCGGACATGAAGCCGGAGCGGTCAAAGAAAAAATGGGCCGGGATTTTATTGTTGTCACGCCGGGCATCCGCCCTGTATGGGCCGAGATCAAGAAAGACGATCAAAAAAGAATCATGACTCCGGGAGATGCAATTAGAAATGGAGCGGATTATATTGTGGTCGGCAGACCGATTTCCGCCGCAAAAGACCCCGCCGAAGCAGCGAGCAGGGCCGAGAAGATCGCCGAAGAGATCGCCGTCGCGCGAAAAGAAATGACCGCCCCTTAAAGATTTCAACCACTCCGCCGAAACGCGCTCCCCAACGTAGGGACCGATTTGGAATTCTCTCCTTCTTCCTTCTGAATCACTCGTTTTATTTATCCGCCGCCCAGCCGCCAGGTCACCATCCCGGCGGCCAGCAGCATCACCCCCAAGCTTACACATTTGAGGATCGCTTCGTAGCGGACCTGATGGAGGTGCGGATCGAGGCGGCCCGATCGCTTGAGCTCTTTGTAAGGGCGGGAGGCGTTGATCTCCACCAGGCTGAAGAGCCCCATCGCGCCGGCCACGATCAAGGCGGGCGGGGAGATCCGGTTGGTCTGGATAACATAGCCGGCGAGGACCGGGAGCACCCCCCAGGAGAAGGCGAACCAGCCGTCGGTGTGGAAGCGGCCCTCGAAGAGCTCCAGGTTGTACGCGAAGAGAAAGAAGCCTTCGATGACGGCGATCACCAACAACTGGGGCGTCTCGAGAACAGCGTAGTAGATGGCGATGCCATAGGCGAGAATGAGCGAGCCGACGGCCAGCGTCCAGAGCTGGCGCTTGGAGAAATGCTCCCCCCACGGCTTCAGCCCTTTGCTCCCGATCGCATCGACCGCATGCGCCGCGATCCCGAGGCCGAGGAAGTAGACAAGGACGATTGCTCCCACCCGGTCCCAAAAGACCATCTCGGCCAGCATCCCGCCGATGACGGTGAAGGCGAGGACCATTCCGGTATAGGGGAGAAAAAGCAGGCCGATCCAGAGCCGGAACTTCAAGGGACCGAATTGCGGAACAAACCACTCAGATCGCCGATCGGGAGCCGGATCCATGCCATCCTCGGTTAGTGGGGTCGCTTACTCGGTATCGACGGTTCGGAAGTTCGATCGCTCGTCCGGGAGGGCGCTTGGGCCGGCGCCTGTTGCATCGGCGGGGTCGCCGGACCGCCGTATTGGAGAATCAGCCCCCCCTTGCCGACGGCCCACCCCCGGGCGGGAGAGGTAAAGTAGATGCTGTTCAGCCGCTGCGTCACCCCGCTGTCACGCTCCGCCCACGACTTTCCGCCATCTTTCGTATAGAGGATCGTTCCGAGATCGCCGACCATCCATCCCTCCTGCCCCTGCATCGAGAGATCCCAAAGCGGCACCTTCGTTCCGGTGTCGATCGGCGTCCAGCTTTTTCCGGCGTCTTCGGTCATCAGGAGGGTCCCCTCTTCCCCGACCACCCATCCTCGGTTCGGCGGACGAAAAAGGATTCGGGTGAGCGTTCCCTTCGTCGGAAGCCGAAAGGGGATCCATGTCTTGCCGCCGTCTTCCGTCTGAAGCAGGGTCCCCCCGCTGCCGACGACCCATCCCTTCCGCTCGCTGGTAAAAACGACATCAGTGAGACTGGCGGGAGTATCGCTGAGTTGAAAGTCCCACCGCTTTCCGCCGTCATCCGTCCGGAAGATCAACCCCGTCTCGCCGACGACCCATCCGATCTTGGGGGTCAGAAAAAAAATCCCTTCCAGGCTTGCCTCGGTCAACTTCTGCCGGCGCTCCCAGCGCTTCCCCCCATCGACCGTGTGGAGGAGCAGCCCCTTGCCGCCGACCGCCCATCCCTCCTGCGGCGAGGTAAAATGGACCGACAAAACCCACTCCTCCGTTCCGCTCTCTTGAGGCGTCCAGCTCCGTCCGCCGTCGTTGCTGTGGAGGATGGTGCCGGTCTCCCCGGTAATCCAACCGTGCCGCTCATCGACGAAGTGGACCCGAAAGAAACGGTCGGTGAAGCCGTTGTTCTGCGTCTCCCAGCGTTTGCCGCCGTCCCGCGTGTGGACGATCACCCCCCCCATCCGACCGCCCACCCGTGGCGGTCGTCGCCGAACGAGAGCCCTTCGAACGTTTTGTTCACCGCGGCGTCGACCTTCTCCCAGGTCGCCCCGCCGTTTTCCGTTTTCAGCATCGTTCCCGATCCGCCGGCGGCCCAGCCGATTTGCGGAGAGGCGAATTGCACGCCGATGAGAAGATGTTCCGTGCCGCTTTGCTGCGGCTGCCACCGTTTGCCGCCGTCGGTCGTCCGGAGGATCGTCCCCTGCCGGCCGACCGCCCAGCCCCGGAGCGGATCGATGAAGAAGATCGCCTCCAGCGCGGCGGTCGTCCCGCTCTTCTGCGCCGTCCACTTTTCGCCCCCGTCCTGCGTCTGGAGGATCATCCCGTTCCACCCGGCGGCCCATCCCCGTTGCGGATCGATGAAGAAGACCTCCAGAATCGGATCGGTCTGCCCGCTTTTTTGAACCTCCCAACGCCGGCCGCCGTCCGCGGTATGGAGAATCACCCCTTTGTCGCCGACGATCCAGCCGTTTAATCGATCGGTAAAGTAAACATCCCAGAGCCAGACCCGCTCCGGATTCGGCTGCTCCTGCCAGCTTCCGCCGCCATCGATCGTATGGAGGATCTTGCCGGTCCAGCTGATCGCCCAGCCGTGGAGCCGATCGGAAAAATGAAGCGAGAAGAACCGCTCCCCTTTCTCTTTGTATTGCGCCCGCCAGCTCGCGCCGCCGTCGGCGGTGTGGAGGATCGTTCCATCGCCCCCCCCGGCCCATCCCTCGCTCGCCGAGACGAAATGGACCGCCCAGAGCCCGTTCGACGTCACCTCCCCCTGCTGAACCGACCACCCCCCTCCGCCGCCCCGACCGCCCCGGCGAAAAGCGGGAGGAGAAAGCCGGCCAAAACCATGTACAAGAATAGACTTTTCCTGATTAACCGATACAGAATCTTGACCCTCCCTCTTTTTTCGTGTTATTTATTTACAACATTCGGGAGAGAAATGCAAAGCCGCCTTTTCATCCCCATTCTATTGATCTTGCTTTTGATCCACGTTCCAGCGCGGGCCGAGGGGGAATCGCTTCGGTCGGTCCGCCAGCTCTCCAACGAGATTTATCGCCTCTCTCTCGATATGATCACCCACGGCAGCGAAGGGCATCACCATGAGATCGTCAGTTATGGCCAGGAGATGATCCGGCGGAGCGAAGCGTTGATCCAGGAGGTGGAATCAAGCCCCTCTCCGAAGATCAAAGAAAAAAAGAAACGCTCCTCACCTCGATCAAGGCAACTCTGAATAAGGCGAAAGAAGCGGTCCGGCTGGGGGAGGCGGAAAAAACCGATCCCGCCCTCGATGCCTCCCGCAAGGCCTCCTTCCACGCCAAGCAGTTGCGCCAGCAGATCCAATCATTGAAGTAGACCGACCGGCCCTTCTCGTCGGAAGCGATACAAAAATGTCGGCCGGCCGACCGCTGCTTCTTTCCAGTCGATTCCCAAGCCGACCTAAATCACACGAAAAATCAACCGATCCGACCGGTCCCTCTCCCCGGCATGGTTGTTGCTCTATATTCGGTCAACGATAACGACGTCTGCGGGCAAGGGCGCCTGGATGAATCTCTCCAGGCGCCTTTCCGTTTTTAAAGGGGTTTTCATGCGGGAAGGAATCCTTCCACCGAAATTTGCCGACAAGTTTTTCCGGATCGATTTTGATGCAATGCCGCTTCCGATCCTCTCCCTCTATCCGATCCCCCCTCCCTCGCGCTGGAGGAGGTGACGCTCGACCTCGCCGGCCTGGAACAACATCCGCGTTTGATTTCCTGGCCGATGCTGCACGAGCTCCCCCGCGTGAAGCTGAAGGTGCCGTTCATCTGCCAGATCTTCAACTGGGTCGAGGAGGTCGAGTGGGAGGGAATCCGCCTCGTCGATCTGCTCGATTCCTTCAAGATCGACACCCACCCCGACGGCTACTTCGCTTTTTACTCCCGCGATCGGGTCTTCTTCGAAGGGCTCTCGCGCGACGAGGCCCGCGATCCACGCGTTCTGCTGGCATATGGATTAAACGGATCGCCCCTCCCCGAAGTCCACGGCGGCCCGCTTCGATTGGTCGTTCCCTTTCTTCAAGGGTATAAAAGCGTCAAATGGGTCCATACGATCCATGCCTTCCGGCACGATCCGGTCGGAATCAAGCGGCTGCTTGCCCAGAGCCCGACCGGCCAATTGAACGACAAATGGCGGGGACAATTTCAGATTGTCCCCCCGGCGGGAAAATCCGGAGATCCCCCTCCGGTACGGAGCGAGATCGCGCCAATCTCCACCCCCCCCCCCGGCCGCGATCTCGACTCCGGAACCCCCGGTGCACGGCCAGGTCGATTCGGTCCCCAAAAAGAAACAGCCGCCGCGGCAGGCGACATTAAAAGAGGTCATCACCCTGGTTCGCCCCGGCAAGCAGCTGGCGACCCGCCAGGCGCTGGAAGCGGCCGGCATCTATTCGTATACGACCACGACGGTCCTCGGCCGGAGCCGCCAGCGGGGGCTTCGATTTCAGTCGGAAAAAGGGGAGCCGGTCGCAATCAAGTTTATGCCGAAACAATATTTCTCGATCATGATCGACGCCGTCCGCGTTCCGGCGGTGATCGCCGCCTTAATGAAAGCGAACCGGACCGGAAAGGGGGCCTACGGCGACGGCAAGATCTTCGTCGTTGACATCGACGACGCCGTCCGGATCAGCACCGACGAGCGGGGGGAGAGGCGATCTGATGGAGGGTGAAAGAAAATGAAGCTGATTCGCGCGATCATCCGCCCCGAGCGGGAAGAGGCGGTCCTGGGCCGTCTGGAAGCGGCCGGACTTTTTGCCGTCACGAAGATGCCGGTGCTCGGGCGCGGGAAGCAACGCGGGATCCAGGTGGGGCCGGTTCATTACGACATCCTCTCCAAGTCGATGCTCCTGCTCATCGTCAGCGAGGAAGAGTATCCCCGGGCGATCGCCGCCATCGAGCAGGGGGCCGAGACGGGCCACCCGGGCGACGGGAAGATCTTCGTCCAGGAGGTCTCGGAGAGCTACACCATCCGGACAGGGACAAAAGAGACGGAGTCGGTGTCGGAGTGAAGGATCGATGACGAATCAATCTAAACTGCGGGTGGTGGTGATCGGAAACGGGATGGCGGGGATCGCCGTGGTGGAGGCCCTATTGAAAACCGGCGCCCCCCTTTCGATCACCCTCTTCGGCGATGAGCCGCAGACCCACTACAATCGGATTCTCCTCTCCGATCTGCTCGCCGGAAAAACCGAGGCCGAGCGGATCTTCACCCGGCCGCGGACCTGGTATGCCGAGCGGGGGATCGACGCAAAGCTCGGTTTGGCGATCACCGGGATCGATCCGGTTTCCAAGTATGTGACGAATGCCGACGGCGGCGCCGCCCCTTACGATGCCCTTGTCCTCGCCGTCGGCGGGGTCCCTTTCGTCCCGCCGATTCCGGGCCGGGAGAAGAAGGGGGTCTTTCTTTTTCGAACGTTGGAAGAGACGGAGCGGATCGTCGCCGCGGCCCGGTCGAGCCGGCGCGCCGTCGTGATCGGCGGGGGGCTGCTCGGCTTGGAGGCGGCGCGAGGGCTGATCAACTACGGGGTGTCGGTCACCGTCGCCCATCTCGGCGACCGGCTGATGGAGCAGCAGCTCGATCCGGCCGGGGCCTCTCTCTTGAAACGGGAGCTCGAACGGATGGGGATCCGGGTCCTGCTCAAAACCACCGCGGAGGCGATCCTCGGAGAAGAGCAGGTCGCCGGCGTTCGCCTCACCACCGGAGAGGATCTTCCCGCCGGGATGGCGCTGATCTGCACCGGCATCCGGCCGAACCTGACCCTCGCCCGACAGATCGGATTGAGGACGAACCGGGGCATTCTCGTCGACGATCGAATGGCGACGAGCCTCCCCGGGATCTACGCCGTCGGGGATGTCATCGAGCATCGGGAGAAAACCTATGGGCTGATCGCGCCGCTGAAGGAGCAAGCGGAGGTGTTGGCCGATGTCCTGGTCGGGAAGAATCAACGTCGCTACCCCGGAACCCTCTGCGCGACGACACTGAAGGTCGCCGGGATTCATCTCACCTCCGCCGGCGATTTTCTGGGAGGACGGGGGGCGGAGGAGCTGATCTTCGTCGACACCGAAAAGGCGATCTACAAAAAATGTGTGATCCGCCAGAACCGATTGGCGGGGATGATCCTCCTCGGCGACAACAAAGACGGTCCCCGGCTCTTTAACCTGATCCAGAAGGGGGAGGAGATCGGCGAGATTAAATCGTCGCTCCTCGGAAATGTCTCGGTCGAAGGGGGAGCGGGGGCCGCAAGCGGCGTGGCCGCGCTGCGGGAAACCGACCTGGTCTGCAACTGCAACAGCGTCACGAAAGGGATGATCCTCGCCGCGATCCGGGAGAAGGGACTCAAGAGCCGCGACGAGGTGGCCGCCTGCACACAGGCGACGACCGGCTGCGGAAGTTGCAGTCAATTGGTGGAAGATCTTCTCGGCGAGGCGACAAAGACGCCGGCCAAGGGGCCTGCAACGGCGATCGTTGCGGAGAAGTCCCCCACAAAAACAGGACCGGGGGCGCTCAAGACGCTCGACCTGGAGAAGGTCAAACAGGAAGGGTTGGGGATCGATTTTGACCGGCTGCGGGAGGAGGGGACCCGGGCCCTGGCGCCTGAAGACTACTATCGTCTGAAGACCTACGGCATTTGCAGCCAGAAACATCCCGGCTACTTCATGCTCCGGATTCGCATCCCGGGAGGGGCGGTCACCCACAGGCAGCTGATGGGGCTGGCCGACCTCGCAGAGACCCACGGCCGGGGATGGGGCCACCTCACCGTCCGCCAGAGCATGGAGCTGCATTGGATCCGCGTGGAAGATTCGTTGGAGATTTTCGAGAAACTGGAGACGATCGGTCTTTCGACCCGGTCGGCTTGCGGTCACACCTTGCGGAACGTCATGGCCTGCCCGCACGGGGGGTGGCGTCCGACGGCCTCTTCGATGTTCAGCCCTGGGCGCAGCGGATCACCGATTATTTCGTGAAGCGGTCGGACCTGATCAACCCGACGATGCCGAACCGCCTGAATGTCTATTTTGCCGGATGCCGGGCGTGCGCCTCCGATGCCATCATCAATGACATCGGATTCGTTGCCGTCGAGCGCAAGACAGAGGACGGGCGACGGCATCTCGGTTTCGAGCTCTGGGTCGGAGGAAGCTTGGGGGCCCATCCGATGCTCGGATTCAAGCTGAAGGAGTTTCTCTCCCCCCCCGATGCGCTGGCGGCCTGTCAGGCGATCTTCGCCATTCACACCAAGTTCGGCAACCGGAACAAGGCGAAGTCGCGGCTGAAATATCTGATCGAGCAGTGGGGCCGGGAGGAATTTATCGAGATGTTCGAGAAGGTCTTCCTGGAAAAACAGAATCTCCCCGAGAACCGGGAGGTCCCCCTCCCTTCTTTGGCCGACCCGGGGCGGCGGCCCCCTCTCTGGAAGCGAATCGGAAACCGCCTCAATCCCGTTTCGATCCCGAACACCCCCGGCATTCTTCCGCAGCGGCAGCCGGGGTATGTCCGGCTGACCGTGGCCGTTCCGCTCGGCGAGCTGCGCGCGGAGCAGCTCCGGGCCGTCAGCCGGGTCGCGCGGCGGCATGGAAACGGGATCGTCCACTTTACGAAAGACCAAAATCTCGCCCTCCACTGGATTCCGATCCGGAAGATCGGCCGGGCCGTTCAGGCCTTGAAAGCGGCCGGCTTGTCGCTCAAAGGAAAAGAGAGCGGCCCTGCGCTGCTCGCCTGTCCCGGCACCGAATTCTGCACCCTCGCCGTGACCAATTCGCAGGGGGCGGCGCGCGATCTATTGCGCTTCCGTCCGGAAGCGCCGGAGAAGGCGGCGCTTTTCCAGTCGATCTCGATTCATCTCTCCGGCTGCCCCAACAGCTGCGCCAAACATCAGGTCGCCGACATCGGCCTCGCCGGAACGATGACGCCGGTCGGCGAGCTGCGACGGTTTTCTTATCAACTCTTCCTCGGCGGCCAGGTCGAGGGGGGGATTCGCTTGGGGGCGATGGTCCGAAAAGGGATTACCGAAGAGATGGTCGTGCCGACCGTCGACGCGCTGCTCGGAATCGTCGCGACCGATCGTCTTGCGGGCGAATCTTTTCAGGAGACCGTCCTGCGGCTCGGCGCCGACCAGGTCGCATCACTTCTCGAAAAAGAGATCGGCCCCCTGGCGCCCGAATTGTCGGATGCGATCACGATGATTCCCGATTTAATCGAAGCACGATGAAAAAAGAAGGGGTCTTTCGATGAAGATGGTCCAAGCGATGATCCGTCCGGAGAAAGAGGGGGAGGTGATCGCCGGGCTGGAGAAGGCCGGCTTCTACTCTCTGACGCGGCAGGCGGTTTTCGGCCGGGGAAGGCAGCGCGGGATTCAGGTCGGTCCCGTTCGCTACGAGGAGCTTCCCAAGGTCTGGCTCATGCTGGTGGTGGAAGAGGGGGAGGTCGATCGGGTCGTCGATACGATTAAAATCTCCGCGCGCACCGGCAACCCGGGGGACGGGAAGGTCTTTGTCTCCACCCTGGCCGAGGCCCGATCGGTTCATCCGCCGATCTGACCCAACCCCTAAGTCGCCTGCCCGGAAACGATCTTGAAAATTTCCCCGCCATAGTCGGTGAGATAAAGTTCCTGCTGCTCATCCTCACCGAAGGAGCTAATGCTCTTTCCGGTCTCCAGGAGAAGGCGCTGGTCGGAGACCGCGCTCCCGTCGTATCGGAGCATCCAGAGCCGGCCGCTTCCGAAATCGCCGTAGAGGTAGGCCCCCGGCAGGTTGGAGATCGCGCTTCCGCGATAGACATATCCGCCGACGACCGTCGTCCCTTCCGAGCGGGGATAATCGATGATCGGGAGATCGTAGCCGCTTTTATCGCAGTCGGGATTCACCCCCGGCGTGCAGATCGTCCCCTCCATCGGATTCCAGCCGTTGTTTCCCCCTTTCGGATGACATGTATCTCCTCGCGCGCGCTCTGGCCGACGTCGCCGGCGTAGAGGAGGCCGGTCTGAGAATCGAACGAAAAGCGCCATGGATTTCGAAGGCCGTAGGCCCAGTTCTCCGGCGCGGCGCCCGAGGTTCCGAGAAAAGGATTGTCGGGCGGAACGGCATACTCCTTTCCACTCGCCTTTTGGTCGACATCGATCCGGAGCATCTTTCCGAGGAGGGTGCCGAGATTCTGGCCGTTTCCCTGCGGATCGTTCCCCGATCCGCCGTCCCCCATCCCGATATAAAGAAACCCGTCGGGGCCGAAGACGATATTCCCTCCATTGTGGTTGGAGAAGGGCTGGGGAATCGTCAGGAGAATTCGCTCGCTCCCCGGATCAGCCGCCCCTCCCCCGGCCTTGAACTCGGAGATCACCGTATGCAGTCCCCCCGTGGGGGAGGTGTAATTGACGAAGAGGCGGCCGTTCTCTTCAAACTTGGGGTGAAAGGCCAACCCGAGCAGCCCTCTTTCCCCCCGCGCTGACGCGATCTCGAATATCGAGAAAGGGGGTCTGGCCGACCGTTCCGTTTTGCAAGATTCGAATCGTCCCCGCCTGCTCGATAATAAAGAGCCGCCCGCTCCCGTCCCCGGCGTGAAAGAGCCCGATCGGCTCGCTGAGCCCGGTGGCGACCGATTCGAGCCGAATCGCCGGCGCGCCGGAGGTCCCTCCTCCGATCGTAGACGAGGCACTTTTAGAAGAAGACGAATTACAGGAGGCGGGGAAGACGAGCCAAAGACCGAAGATCAAAAAAGAGAAGCCCCTTCCTAAAGAGATCATGAGCAAGACCCTCCCGGTGTGTGACCTCCAGCGTAGGGGAGGGGAGGGGGCGTTGTCAATAGAGCGCGACGAAGCCAACCCGAATCGGAACGGCTTCTACTCCCCCTCGAACAGCCGGACAAAATCGACCTGGACCCGGCGCATGTGATGTTGGATCTCTTCTTCAAGCTCTTTTCTCCCCCGCTCCCAATCCCGCTGTCCATACCCCATTCTCCTCGCCAGGAAGGTGAACTCCTCGGTCCGAACGTCGGGAAGAATCAGGTCCTTCGCGTGACCCCGGACGATCCGGAGCGCGTCGATCAGGCTCCTCAGAAAAAGATATCCGGCCTGAAAATCGATCCAGATCTCTTTCGGAAGGATCTTCAGCCGGCGGAGCGCTTCGAGCGCCGCAAGGGTATGCGGGGTCCGCAGGGCCGGATGCCGATGGCCGTGCACGATCTGGAGATATTGGACGGCATACTCGATGTCGAGGAGCCCCCCGGCGCTGTACTTCACGTTGACCTTTCCCTTCGGAACCAGTTCGTTCCGCTGACGCTCCCTCAACGCCAGCGCGGTCTTTAAATCCCACGGCGCCCCTCCGTAGACGAACCGGTCGCGATGGGCCTCTACCTTCCTGCCCAATGCCTCGTCGCCGGCGACCGACCTTAATTTGATCAACGCCTGGCGCTCGAAGGGGGCGGCCTCGCCGGTCGGCGCATAATAGGCGGTCAGCTGGGCGAGCGGATTCGCCAAAACGCCGGCGTTTCCATGGGGCCGCAACCGCGTATCGATATGAAAGATCCCCTCCTGCTTCGCCGTGATGAAATGGGTCATCTGCTGCGCCAGCTTCTCAAAGAAGAATCGGTTGTCGATCGGCTCCCGACCGTCGGTCTGGCCCGGTCCTTCGTAGACAAAGAGGAGCTCGATATCGGAGGCATACCCCAGCTCGGCCCCGCCGAGTTTTCCCAGTCCGCAGATGGCGAAGGAAGCGGGGCGTCGGTTTTCAAGGCGGGGCGCGCCGTATCGCTTCACCAGATCGGCCCGGCAGAGAAGATAGGTCTCTTCAATGACCACCTCCGCGAGATCGGTCAGCGCCTGAGAGAAATCGGTCAACGTCAGGGAAGGCTCGAGAAGATGTTTGATGTCGATCCGGAAGAGCTCCCGGTCTTTGTATTCATTCAAGATCCGTTTTTGCTCTTCCAGTCCGGTTCCTTCCCGAAGCTCCCGGCGCAGACCCCGGCGAAGCGCCTCTTTCCCGATTCGAAGCTTCTTTCCCTTGTATTGATCGAGGAGGGGGAGGAGGTTCTCGAACTGGATCCGGAGAAAATCTTCCCACAAGAAATCGGAGGTGCCGAAGAGGCGGGCGAGGAGATGAAGCGTTTCCCGCTTCTTCAGAAAGGAGATCATGGAGCTCGACTTTTCTTCTTCGATGATCTTGTCGAGCAATTGATCGAAGTGGGCGATCGCCTTCGTCGGATCGGGAGAGCGGACCAGGAAATGAGTGAACTGCTTGATGAGGGCGGCCGAGATCCGAAGCGCTTTTTTCTCCCGCTCCCCGGCGATCTTTCGTCCCCGCCGGTCTGAGATGTAGAACCGGTCTTGGATCTCGGCCCCGGCATTTTTGATCTGGACCTTGTGAATATAGATGCCGCGCAGCGAGAGGGCGTTGGAGAAGGCGTAGAGAAAGCCGGGGGTATCCTTGCCCTGAATATCGAGAATCGTCCACCGTGCCGAACTCCGGTTGTCGAACCGGACCTTCAGCGGCGAAAGAAGCCCCCCTCCGGAACCTTCGCCTTGGAGAGATAAGCGATCAGATGGCGATTGACCTGATCCCTCGCCTCGTTGAACTTGTCTTGGTCGAGAAGACGGACGAGCGCGACGAGCGCCTCTTCGAGCCGCTGCCGCCGGCCGGCATCGAATTCCTCCCCCGGAACCAGGGAGGCCTGAAAGACATCGACGATCGTTCGGGAGGTCGGCCGCTTCGGACGCGCAAGCGGGCCCCGCCCCGGCGCGGGCTCTTCATCCGAAGAGGTGTGGACGTTCCCCGCCTGAATATCGAAGCCGAACGAAGCCAAGAGGCCGCAGAGGATCGAGAACTCCGAGAAGTAGTCGAAGGCGACCACAGTGATCTCGAAGGCACGCTCCCCTTTGGAGACGATTTTCAAGGCGGCGGGACGATCGCGGTCAAGACGGGAGGCCATCCCGATATGATCGGCAATCTCAGCGGGGGAGTAGAGGGAGAAATAATCCCGATCCATCCGGGAAAGAAAGTCTTGAACCGTCTCTCTCGGCGCGGAAAGCGCCTGTAGTTTTTTTTCTAATTCTTTGAAGCCCAATCGATCCTCACGCGCAGCGCCGACCGGGCTCATTATACAGGATCGGACAGACCCCATCAAATCGGCCTGCAAAACAAATTGCAGCGGAGGGGAAGGGGATGTATAATTCGGCTCATGCACTCTTTTTTCTTTGGGCAATGAGATACGGTGTCGCCTCTCGAACCAAAAAATGAGTCAAAAGATCCGCGTCGGAAGGAACCTTCCCCCTCCACGAAACCGCCGTTGCAGTTGAAGGACCTCCTCCTCGCCCCCCAGCTGAGCGGCGAGGAGGTCGCTGCTCTGCTCAGCCCTTATGGCTTCGAAGAGATCAAGCGGGCCGATACGAACCTTCAATTGATCGCCGAGGAGCCGCGGGTCCGGCAGTTCTTCGCCGCGTTTTTGGAGGATTTCTTAAACCCTTTGGGTCAAACACCCGAACCCGATCGGGGACTCAATGACTTCGAGCGGTTCACCCGGGCCGCCATCAGCAAGACCCAACTCTTTTCGTATCTCCGGGACGATCCCGCCACCGTATCGAGAGCCGCCACGATTTTCGGCGGAAGTTCGTTTCTGGCCGAAATTCTGATTCGGAATCCGGAATATTTCTATTGGGTCTTCGATCCGGCGGTGCTGAAGGGGCGGCGGAGCCGGCGGGAAATCGCGCGGGACTTCTCACAGGCGCTGCGGCTCCTTAAAACAAAGGAAGATCGGCTCGATCTCCTTCGCGCCTTCAAACGAAAGGAGATCCTCCGGATCGGCGTACGCGACCTCTTGCGGGAGGCTTCCGTAGAGGAGACTCTGACAGAGCTCTCCGAGCTGGCAGAGGTTCTGATCCAGAAGGCGTATGAGATTTGCGACCGGGGCTTGCGCGAGCGGTACGGGATTCCTTCCTACCGGGACCGCTCGGGGAGGCAGGTCCGGATCGGGTTCACCATCATCGCCATGGGAAAATTGGGCGGCGGCGAGCTCAACTTCAGCTCCGACGTCGATCTTCTCTATCTTTACGCGACCCGCGCCGGCCGGACCTCCGGCGTTCGAGGAGAGGCGGCAAGCCGGATCGCGAACGCCGACTATTTCCGGCGGCTCGCCCAGCAGGTCACGGCGGCGTTGAACACGGCGACCGGCCAGGGTTACGTCTATCGCGTCGATCTACGGCTTCGCCCCGAAGGGGAAAAGGGGCTGATCGTTCAGCCGCTCCAGGGCTACCGCCGCTACTACGCCACCCGCGGGGAGACCTGGGAGCGGCTCTCCCTCCTGAAAGCCTGGCCGGCAGGGGGGGATCGTTCCCTGGGCCGGGAATTTCTGAAAAGGGTGACCCCCTTTCTTTACGGCAAACCGTTCGGTCTCCCCGGCTTGCAAGAGGTCGGCGCGTTGAAAGCGCGGATCGATGAAAAGATCGACCTCTCGAAACAGACCGAAAACCATGTCAAGCTCGGCCGGGGAGGGATTCGCGAGATCGAATTTATCGTACAGGCATTGCAGATTTACTTCGGTGCAAAACACCCCGTGATCCGGGAGCGAAACACCCTGAAGGCGATCGAGAAGTTATCCCGATCCGAATTTCTCTCCCAGGAGAACGCCCGTCACCTGAAGGAGGCTTATCTCTTCTTAAGGGATGCGGAGAACAAGCTTCAGGTCGTGAACGATTCGCAAACCCACCTTCTGCCGATCGATCCGAGGGGGGTCCGGGCCTGCGCCCTTCGGCTCGGCTATCGGGATGACGCGACCACGTTTGCGCAAGATCAATTGATGCGCGATTATCGCGCCCACACCGGCCGGGTCCACACCCTTTTTCGTCTCCTCTTCGGAACGCCGTCAGAGTGGCCCGCCTTTCAGAAGAAACCCCGCTGATCGATGTGATGGTCAACCTATCGAATTCTCTACGGCGGCCTTTTCAATTGACCTTAGAGAAAGGCTATGATAGCCTTTTAGCTCGTTTCTGTAATTGAAGGATATCCCTATGTTTTATAAGGTGAAAGGGCTTCTGGAATGACAGAGGCCGAATCCCCCGATACCAGGGAGAGAGGCTTTCCCGCTTCGAAACGCCGATTCCTCATCGCTTCCTTTCCCGCACCGATCTCTCTTTTGTTCCCTGTTCTTCTTTTCTGGCTTCTTTTCCGGCCGGCCCCCTCGGAAGGGGCAGGGACGTTTACCGCGTTCGAAAAAACCTTTTCTCGCGAGGAAGGGGAGCCGATCCTGGTTGAGAGCGAATTTACCGTGATCGATCCGGAAGCGTCCTACCTGCTGAAGATCTCAAGCAATGGACTGAAAGATGCCCCGAATGAAAAGGTCGGCGCCTCCGAGATTTTGCTGAACGGGGTCCAGATCGTCGGCGCCTCTCAGTTTAGCCAAAGAGAAACCTCCTTTAAAAAACCGGTCACGCTCAAAGAAAAGAACACCCTCCAGGTGAAGCTAAAAGGGAAACCGGGGGGGAGATGACGCTGCGCATCGAAGGAACCGATCGAATCACGCCCCAGCTATCGATCATCGCGCCGAAGCCGCGGCTTCTCATCAACGATCCCCGGCCGACGTTTATCCTCAAATATGAAGACACTACCGCCGGCGTCGATCGCAAGAGCCTTCGGGCCGTTCTGAATGGAAAAGATATTGCGTCTCTGTTTGAGCTGGGGGAGACGGAGGGGACCTATACCCCCGATCGTCTTCCGGACGATGCGTATACTTTTGTGGCATCGATCGCCGATTTTGCGGAAAATCGCGCCGAGGCGAGGGTGACCTTCCATCTCGATGCAACCCCTCCCGAAACCCGTCTGCTCCCGTCGGACCCGCCCGGCGGCGCAGGCTGGTATCCGGCTTCCCGCCTCGAAGCATCCGACCCGGACGGCGGCTCGGGGCTGACCGAGCTTCGTTATCGGATCGATTCCCATCCGGAGGTCGTCATCCGACCCGATGCCGACCTTCTTTTCTCCGAGCGGCGCACCCTCTCGGCCCCGCTTCCGCAGGAGGGAAAGTTCGATCTCCTCTATTATGCAATCGACCGCGCCGGGAATCAGGGGGCGGTGCAGCAGCGGACCGTTCAGATCGACGGGACACCGCCGCAGATCAAGGCGCATCTCTCTCCGCCGCCGAACGAATTCGGCTGGCATCGAACCGACGTGACCGTCAGTTTCGAGGCCGCCGATCCCCTTTCCGGCCTTGCCTCGACAACCCCCCCGATGCGGATCACCACGGAGGGGGAGAATCAGGCGGCGCAAGGAACCGCCGTCGATCGCGCCGGGAACGAGACGAAAATCGCGGCCTCGATCTGGATCGACAAAACCCCGCCGACCCTTTCTTTGGATTCCGTTCCGGAGGGAGCCGCGCTCGCCGTGAAAGCGGTCCCCCTGACCTTTTCCTTCAGCGATTCCCTCTCGCAGGTTCGGCTCGACCGCCTGACGGTCGTCCTAAACCGGGTCGATCTCTCGGCGGTCTTCAGACCGCAGGAGGGCCAGGCGACGAAGACCTTTGCGATGGCCGATCGAAAATATCTTCTGACCGCCTCGATCGAAGACCGGGCCGGGAACAAGACCGAGCTGACGCGCCAGTTTACCATTGACACAACCCCACCCGAACTGACCGTCGCCGCCGCCGAGGGGGACCGGCCGATCAAAGCGACGGCGGCCCGCTTAGCCGGCAAGGTGATCGATGCAACAACGTCGGTCCGCTCCCTCCGGGTGAATGAAATCGAAATCCCCCTCTTGACCGGGGGGGAATTTACGGTTCCTTTCCCGCTCCTCAACGAAGGGGTAAATCCCTTAAAGATCGAAGCGGCCGATGAGGCGGGAAATGTCGCGATCAAAGAGATCAACCTGGTTCGGGATACCGTCGGTCCCGAATTCAGCGAGATGGCCCCCGCGCCGGGGTCGTTCAGCCGGCAGCCGACGGTCACCCTCTCCGGGAGGGTGCGGGATCTTGCGACCGGGGTCGTCTCGCTCCAAATCAATGGAGCGGCCATTCCGTTGGCCTCCGAAAAGGAAGGTCGTTTTTCCGTGGAGGTTCCCCTGCCGACAGAGGGGGAGAACCCGATTGAAATCACGGCCGTCGACGAGGCGGGCCATCGGACTGTCTACCCCCGTTTTTCCGTGGTCAGGGACACGGCGCCGCCGGTCATCGAGGTCATCCAGCCCCTTCCCGGATCGAATGTTCCGACCACCCCGGCGACTGTCACCGGGCAGATCGTCGATGCGGGGCCGATCACGACCTTCTCCCTCAACGGCCGGCCCATCCCCCTTCAGGAGAACCGGTTCTCCACCGAGATACCGCTTCAGGACGGCGAGAACACCCTTCGCTTCTCGGCGACCGATGCGGCGGGAAACCAGGTCGAGGCGCAGCGGACGATCTTGCTAGACCCGACGTCGCCTGAATTGAAGATTACCTCTCCCAGACCGGGCCAGCGGATCGCATCCAAAACGGTCGATCTCGTCGGCCGGGTGGTCGATCCGACCTCTTCGATCTCTTGGGTCATAATTAACGGAACCCGAATTGTGCCGAGCGAGACAGGGGACTTCGCCACCCCTTTTCCTTTAAACATGGAAGGGGAAAACCGGTTTGATTTTATCGCCACTGATCGGGCCGGCAATCACGCTTCGGCAAGCCTGACGGTCATCCGGGATACGGTGCCGCCCGATCTTCAGCTCGTGCAGCCTGCCGAAGGACGTTATACCGACGAGCCGACCCTTCCCTTGACGGGGACCGCGTCGGACCGGGGGGGCTCGGCCGTTTCGGTCACAGTCGATCATGTCTCCGTTCCGCTGAAGGAGGGCCGGTTCAAAACGGTCGTCGCGCTGAAAGAAGGGGAGAATGCCCTTCAGGTCACCGCGACCGATGCGGCCGGCAACGCCAAAACGCTTTCACGAAAAGTGATCCTCGATACCCGTCCCCCGAAAATCACGATCGACGCTCCCCCGGCGGGCGCGCGGATTTCCACTTCGGTGATTATCCTCTCGGGAACCGTCACCGATGCCGCTCCGCTTCGCTCCGTCGCCCTCAACGGAAATCCCGTTCCGGTGAAAGAGGGCGCATTTAAATTTCCGGTCGTTCTCTCTCCCGGTGCGAACACCCTGGTTCTCTCCGCGACCGATACCGCGGGGAATACCGGAATCGTCCGCTGGGAGATCACCCTCTCCGAGCCCTGATCTCAACATCCCGAATACCGGCGCCGCGAAATATCTCTCGTCGCCCTAGACAAATCCCGATCATCGGTTATACTTTCCGAAGTACGGTTCATCATCAGCGCAGGAGGGGATCGATATGGGATCGGTGTTCGGAAATGGAAAAGAAGAGAACGGCAAGCGAGGGGTTGAAGATATCATCATCTATATGGGGAAGAACGTCGAGATCAAGGGGAACGTCAACTTTGAAGGCTCGGGACGGATCGACGGAAAAGTTGAAGGGAAAATTACGGTAAAGGGGAGTATTATTTTTGGAGACGGCGCTGTGATCACCTCCGACGTGGAGGGAGATACCGTGGTGGTCGGGGGAAAGGTGACCGGAAGGATCGTCGCGCACCAGAAGATCCAGCTGCTCCGGACATCGGTCTTCACCGGAGACCTGATCACGCCGTCGCTCCTCATCGAGGACGGCGCCCAATTCAATGGAAGCTGCAAAATGACCAGCCATAGCTCTCAGGAACATTACGAGGCGGAGCTGATGAAATCGGAGGCGATGGCGGTTCGCTAATCATCGAATGCACTGCGGCCCTGCTCATCAGAAAGTGAGCAGGGCCGCAATGGTTTTATCTTCCTCTTTTATCTCGCCGCCGAGATCGATGATGCGACCCGACCATCACGATTCCGGCCCGGCCTCCAGGATCATCCCGCCGCCGATCACTTCCTCCCCCCGATAGAAGACGACCGATTGCCCCGGGGTGACCCCGCGCTGCGGCGCATCGAACCGGATCCGGACCCGGCCCTCTGAAAACGGAACCAGCGTCGCCTCCCCGGCCGGAGACCGATAGCGGATCTTCGCCTGAACCCGAAGGGGGGCTTCCGGACAACCCTCTCCTCCCCAGACCAGATGGTCGGCGATCACCTCTTTCTTGAGAAGCGATTCTTCCGATCCCACCACCACCTCGCGCCGATCGGGATCAAGGCGGGTCACATAGATCCGCTCCCCCGCTGCGACGCCGAGACCCCGGCGCTGGCCGATCGTGTAGAAGGCGACACCGGCATGTTCTCCGACCACCTCTCCCGACTCGGTGACGATCTTCCCGGGGGCCTGCGATTCGGGGCGATATTCCGAGAGAAACGCCCGATAGTCTTTTTGCGTGACGAAGCAGACTTCTTGGCTCTCCAAGACCTCTTCATACGGAAGGCCCAACGCCGCCGCCTTTTTGCAGACCGCTTCCTTGTGCATTTCTCCGAGGGGGAAAAGGGTTGCAGCAAGTTGTTCCTGATTGAGACGATAGAGGAAGTAGCTCTGATCCTTCTGAAGATCCGCTCCCTTCAAGAGGGAATACCGATTCTGCTCCGGACGATAGCGAATCCGGGCGTAATGGCCGGTGGCAAGAAGGTCGGCCCCCAGGTCGCGCGCCACGGTAAGAAGACGGCCGAACTTCATCCGTTCGTTACAGCGGACACACGGGTTCGGCGTCTGGCCGACAAGATAGGCGTCGCAGAAGTCGTCGATGATTTCAGAGCGGAATTCTTCCTGGATATCAAGAACGTGATGCGGGATCGAGAGAAGCTTCGCCACATGGCGGGCCAGCCCCACTTTACAGCAGGAGCGGTCCTGCCAGCGCTTTTCGTCTTCCCCCTCATCCTTCCAGAGGGTCAGGGTAACGCCGATGACCTCATACCCGGCCTCTTTCAGCAGGGCGGCGGTGACGGCGGAATCGATCCCGCCGCTCATCCCGACCACCACCCGTCTTCCCTTTGGCGTACCGTTCAACCTAACTCCCGTTCGAATCGTGGCCGACCGCCTGCAGCGGCCGGATCTCAGCCTGTGCGGCCTCTTCCTGCCCCATCTGGCACTTGCCGTTGAAGCTGACCCCCTCTTCGATGATCAAATTGGGGGTGTTCACGGAGCCGGTCATCACCGCCTTGGAGAGGAGGTGGATCCGTTCCGAGGCCCGGATATTTCCGGAGATTTTTCCGCCGCAGATCACCGTGCCGGCGGAGATCTCCGCGTTGATCACCGCCGTCTCGCCGACGACCAGCTTGCCTTGGGTGACGATTTCCCCCTCGACCTTGCCGTCGATCCGGACGGTGCCGCTATAGGTGATGATTCCCTTAAATTCAGTCCCCTTTCCCAGGAACGCAATGATCTCATCCGACTGGGTACCCTTCTCCTTTTCGTCCCTTCGCAACATGATCCCCCCTTACATGGCCTGGAGGAGATCCGAATCGGGATCTCCTCACGGTTGTTCATCTTAGTTCGTGCCGGTCAGCTTCTCGAGTATCCGGTCGAGATCTTCAAAGGAATAATACTCGATCCGGATCTCTCCCCCTTTTCCCTGCTGCACCAGACGAACCTTTGTCCCCAGCGCGAGGCGGAGACGGCTCTCCAATTCCGCAGCTTCCGGCGCGGCGGCCCGCGGGGCCTTCGACGGCTCCGGGCGGGCCTCTCGTTTCATCTTTTGAACCAGCGCTTCGACCTGACGGACCGACCAACCCTTCGCCTTGATCTCCTCGGCGATGCGAAGCTGGTCTTCTTTCCGCTCCAAAGAGAGAAGCGCCTTGGCATGTCCCATCGTCAAGACGCCGTCGGCAATCGATCCCCACAACGACTCCGGGAGAAGGAGCAGGCGGAGGAAATTCGACACGCTCGACCGGTCGATCCCCATCCGGGCGGCGATCGCCTCCTGTGTCAGGGAGAATTCGGAGATCAGCCGTTGATAGGCTTGCGCCTTCTCGATCGGGTTGAGATCTTCCCGCTGGACATTCTCGAGGAGCGCCCACTCCATCAGCTCCTGATCCTGGACCGGCTTCACGATCGCCGGGATGGCCGCCAAGCCGGCGAGTTGCGCCGCGCGCCATCGGCGCTCCCCCGCGATCAGCTCGAACCGCCCGTTTTCTTCCTTCCGGACGGTGATCGGCTGAATCAGCCCATGGCTCTTGAGCGAGGCGGCGAGCGAGGCGAGCGCTTCCGGATCGAAATACTGCCGCGGCTGATATCGGTTCGGAATGATCTTCCCGATCTCGATCTCCCGAATATCTCCCTTCGGCGGCTCCGCCGGCGGGACCAGGGCGGTCAGTCCGAGACCTTTTCCTAACGCCTTACGCTGCTGCATGCTCCAAGACCTCCTTGGCGAGGGCGAGGTAGGCCTGCGCCCCCTTCGAGACGGCTATCGTAAAAAACCGCCGGCTTGCCATGGCTCGGCGCCTCGGCGAGGGTGATGTTGCGCGGGATGACCGTGCTCTGGAACACCCGGTCTCCGAAATGCGATCGGATCTCCGCCTGAACCTGGTTGTTGAGATTGTTCCGGCCGTCGAACATCGTCAGCAAAACCCCTTCCACTTGGAGGGACGGGTTGAGCGATCGGCGGACCAGCTCGAAGGTGTTCATCAGCTGCGCCAATCCCTCCATGGCGTAATATTCGCACTGCATCGGGATGAGGAGAGAGTCGGCGGCGGTCAGGGCGTTGAGCGTCAGCAGTCCAAGCGAGGGGGGGCAGTCGATGACGATATAGTCGTAGTGGGCGATGGACCCCTTCAAGCCGCTCTTTCAGGACCTGCTCCCGCGCCGTCCATGCCGACGAGTTCGATCTCGGCGCCGACCAGATCGATATGCGCCGGAAGGACGCTCGAACCAAGGAACTTGTCCAGTCGGCACCACCAACTCGCGAGAGCTCTCTTCCATCCGATCAGAAGATCGTAGACGCTTCACGGAGAGTCCCTCCCGGGAGATCCCGATGCCGCTGGTGGCGTTGCCCTGGGGATCGAGGTCGATCAGCAACACCTGCTTTTCGGCGACCGCCAGTGACGCGGCAAGATTGATCGACGTGGTGGTCTTACCGACCCCGCCCTTCTGATTGGCGATTGCGATGACTTTTCCCATCAATTCATGACCTGGCGCTTGCTGAAATGCGTTATCCTAGCATATTCCGTTTTGGAAAAAAAGCATTAGTCGATAAACCATCAGACCACTTTGAGGAGAACCAGCGACCGGGGTTCGTCCGTAAAAGGGAGGGCAACCGGGTGGATCCCCTCCAAAACCAGCCGCCGATTTCCCTTCAATTCTTTCTCCCACCGCGACGCATCGGGCGGTCCCTGGAAGAAAAGGATTCTTCCTTCACTCCGGACCAATCCGACCCCGTTTTGGAGGATGACGGCGGGAGAAACCGCGCGCGTCAGCAGGAGATCATACCGCTCCTCCCACATCGGCCCGCGCAGATGCTCCAGACGATCCTGAAGGACGGAAACCCCTTCCAACCGGAGCAGGCCGATGAAATGGTGGAGGAAGGCGGCCTTCTTTCCGGTCGCTTCCAGGAGGGTCATCTCCAGCTCGGGGCACGCAATCTTCAGGACCAGACCCGGAAAACCGGCGCCGGTCCCCACATCGATCCAACGCTCCCCCTTCATCGGCTGCAGCAGGGTCAGCGGGGTGAGCGAATCCAAAAAGTGTTTGATGAGGATCTCTCGATCGCTTCGAAGGCCGGTAAGATTGATCGAACGGTTCCAGCGTATCAGCTCAGAGAGGTAAAGGAGGAGACGGTCGACCTGTTCCGACGAAAGTACGATTCCAAGCTCCCCGGCGCCGCGGACGAGAAGGTTTCTCTGTTCTTCATTCAGTGTCCGCTCTCCATCACATTCGGGGTAATCGGTTCGTCCCCATCGTGCCGATCGGAGAGCTCTTTTCGCCTTCTACGTTCGAGCGCCAGCATCAGAATCGAGATTGCGGCCGGCGTGACGCCGGAGATTCGAGAGGCTTGGCCGAGAGAGCGGGGCTGGATCTTTTTCAACTTCTCAAGGACTTCTCTTGAGAGGCCGATGACCGCATCATAACTAAATGTCTCCGGGATTCGCTTTCCCTCCATCTGCTTGAACCGGGCGACGTGGGCGAGTTCCCGTTGAATATACCCGTCATATTTGATCTGGATCTCGATCTCGTCTGCGATCGAGGGATCGGTTTGATTCTCTAGGTTGAACCAGGTGACGAGGCTGTTGTAGTCGATCTCCGGCCGCTTCATCAGTTGCGCGAGGTTCATTGAGGGAAGAATCCCCTGAATGCCGGCATTCGCCAAGATCTCGGCGGAACGGGGGATCGTCCGGATCGATGTCGATTCAAGCCAGGCCCTTTCCCGTCCGATTCGCTCCCGCTTCAAAAGGTAGGCCTGATATTGCCGCTCGGGAAGAAGGCCAATCTGATAGCCTTTTTCCATTAAGCGTAAATCTGCATTATCGTGCCGAAGCAAAAGGCGATATTCTGCACGGGAGGTGAACATCCGGTACGGTTCCTCGGTCCCCAGAGTGACCAAATCATCAATTAAAACACCTATATACGCGTCGGATCGGTCGAGGATCAGCGGGGGCTGATCCCGCAGTTTCAGAACGGCATTGATCCCCGCCATGATTCCTTGTGCGGCTGCTTCTTCATATCCGGAGGTCCCGTTGATCTGCCCGGCGTGATAGAGCCCGGCGACAGGCTTCGTCTCCAAAGTTGGATGAAGTTGAATCGGCGGAACATAATCATACTCGATCGCATAACCGGGTCGGAGCATTTTTACCTTTTCAAGACCGGGAATGGTTCTAATAAATTCCAGTTGAACCTCTTCCGGGAGGCTGGTTGAAACGCCGTTAGGGTAGATAACATTTGTATTTCTCCCTTCCGGCTCCAGAAATACTTGGTGGCGCGGATGGTCGGAGAACTTCACGATCTTATCTTCGATGGAGGGACAGTAACGGGGCCCGATCCCGGTAATCACCCCGGAGTAAAGAGGCGATTCTGTCAGATGGGCCCGGATCACGTCGTGCGTCTTCTCCCCTGTATAGGTGAGATGGCAGGGAAGCTGGTCGACCTCCAGCCGGTCGGTGGCATATGAAAACGGAAGGGGGGCTGATCTCCACATTGCGGCTGAAGCTGAGCATAATCAATGGTGTTTCCATCGAGCCTGGGAGGGGTTCCGGTCTTCAGCCTTCCTAAGGTGAAGCCGAGATTGATCAGGCTCTGCGAGGCTTTTTCGGCCGGTGCTTCACCAATCCGTCCCGCTGAAAATCGACGCAGGCCGATGTGGATCAATCCTCGAAGAAAGGTCCCTGTTGTTAAGATAACCGCACCGCTATGAAATCGGGTCCCGTCTTGAAGCGCAACCCCCACTGCACGGCCGTTTTCTACCAGAACCTCGTCGACCATCCCTTCAATTACTGTCAGATTGGGCTGTTTGAGGAGAACATCCGTCATCACGAACCGGTAGACGTCCCGATCCGCTTGCGCCCGAAGGGCGCGGACCGCAGGCCCCTTTCGCATATTGAGCATTCTAAATTGGATGCCGGCTTGATCGATCACCCGGCCCATCTCTCCCCCAAAGCATCAATCTCGCGAACCAAATGACCTTTTGCAATACCGCCAATCGCTGGATTACACGACATTTGGCCGATATTGTCGAGCTTCAGCGTAAAGAGAACGGTCTTTGCCCCCATTCGAGCAGCAGCAAGCGCCGCTTCACAGCCGGCATGGCCTGCGCCGACAACAATCACATCACACGCCGCTTTGTTCATCCCCTCTCCGATTCATGTTCCACGTGGAACACTTTTTTTACTTGCCGATACAAAAGTTGTTGAAAATCTGATCGAGAATTTCATCGGTTGTCGTTTCACCGATAATTTCTCCCAAGGAATCGGCTCCTTCCCTCAGGTCGGCAGCGAGAAATTCCCATGAAGCGTTCTCTTCGACCGCTTTTACGGCACGATGAAGACTCTTGGACGCCGCCTCTAGGGCGGTGCGATGCCGAAGGAGGGCGACCAGCGGTTGCTCTTTCTCAGGTTGTTTCCGAAGAAGCTGCTTGATCTCTCTTTTTAAATCGCCGAGCCCGGAACCCGTCACCGTCGAAAATGGAAGGATCACCTCCTGCGGATGCTCCGTTCTTATCCGAGAGTGATCGAGACCCGCAGGTAAATCGGATTTGTTCAGGAGAATGATTTTTCGCTTCCCTGTCAAACGTTGCGCTAAGACATCGTCTTCTATTTGGAGCGGTTCGCTCGAATCGAGCATCCAGAGAATTAGATCGGCCTTCTCCACTGCTTCTTCTCCGCGACGCACCCCCTCTGCTTCGATCGGATCCTCTGTCGCTCGGTAGCCGGCGGTATCAGTGATTCGAAGAGGAAGGCCTTCGATGTGAACGGTCTCCTGAAGAATATCCCTTGTCGTGCCGGGAAGGGGGGTCACAATCGCCCGGTCTTCTTCCAGGAGAAGATTCATCAAGCTTGATTTTCCGACGTTGGGCCGCCCAATGATGACGGCGGTAAATCCTTCCCGGATTTTCCGACCCTCGCCATACCCCGCCAGGAGGCGATCCACCTCTTCAGAAACTGACCTGATCTGCTTGCCCATCTCCGAATCAGTCCAGAAGCGGATTCCCTCTTCCGAAAAATCAATCGATGCCTCAATATGAGCGAGAATCTGGAGCAAATGTTCTCGTAAGAGCTCAACTTGACGGGATAAACTCCCCTTTAACTGGTTGAGCGCCCATCCGTGATGGTCCCAATTCTCCGCAGTGATCACCTCCATCACCGCTTCCGCTTGGACAAGGTCAATTCTGCCTAATAAAAATGCCCTGCGTGTAAATTCTCCAGGGGCCGCCAGCCTTGCACCCTGCATCACAAGAAGGGAGAGTATTTTTTCAAGGATGAGCGGACTGCCGTGGGTCTGGATTTCGACAACATCTTCGCCGGTATAGGTCCGCGGCGCTCTCATGACCAAGAAGAGCGCTTCGTCGACAATTTCCAGACTGTTTGGATCGATGACGTGACCATAGTGCGCGGTGTGGCTTTGAAGTTTCGCGAGCTCGCCGGAACCCTTGAAAAGAGACTGGACGACTTGGAATGCTTTGGCGCCGCTCACCCGCACGACACCGATGCCTGCCAATCCAATCGCGGTAGAAATAGCGCAGATGGTATCGTCCTGCCCCGCTTGCCGTCGCATTTCGTCTTCCTGTTACGTCGTTCCCGCTTTGGGAATCGCCAGCCCTTCCCGGTTCATGAGGTATTGCTGTCCGATCGTCAGGATGTTGTTGACGAGCCAATAGAGGACCAAGCCCGACGGGAACTTGAGGAAGAAGAAGGTGTAAATCACAGGGAGGAAGAGCATGATCTTTGCCTGCATCGGGTCCATCGTTGTCGGCTGCGTCCATTGCTGGAAAAACATGCTGATCCCCATAATCACAGGCAATACGTAAAAGGGGTCTTTATCGGAAAGGTCTTGAATCCAGAACATGAACGGGGCTTGCCGCAGGTCTATCGTTGTATAGAGCACATTAAATAAAGCAATAAAAACAGGTATTTGTGCCAACATCGGCAGACAACCACCGAAGGGGTTGATCTGGTGCTCTTTGTAAAGGTTCATCAGCTCCCGATTCATCTTTTCACGATCGCCCGCATACTTCTTCCGAAGGGCCGCCACTTTTGGCTGGATCGCAGCCATATCTTTCATCGACGCAAGACTCTTTCGGGTGATGGGGAAGAAGAGGACCTTCACGAGGACTGTAACGAGAATAATGGCCACCCCGTAATTGTGGGTGAATTGGTAGAAGAATCGAAGGATAAAATAGATCGGCTTTGCCACCAACCGGACCGGAAGCCAGCTCCCCATGATAAACCAGCCAAAATCGATGCTTTGTTGCAAGCCGGCACCGATCTGTGCGAGTCGATCGTATTCCTTCGGACCAGCGTAGAGTGCAAGCGTCTTTAGGCCTGCCTGATCTGGCGGAACTTTCAGATCGACTCGAATCTGTTGCGCTCCTTCTTTTTCCACGGAAACCGGGCCGACCTGACCCGCTTCTTTCGGGATCAGAGCACTGATAAAGTACTTGTCTTGCAGCGCCGTCCACAAAATCGTCCCTTCGTGTGTCACCGTTCCTTCGATTTTGGACTCTACGTCTTTGAGCAGTTCTCCATTTACGAATGTGGCCGCACCAATGCTCCCGCCGAATTCGACCCCCCAATTCTCAATGCCGAAATTCGTGCCGAGCGAAACCTCGTAACCCTCGGTGTAGCCCTCCGTAGCAATCTGGGTTTCGACCAGATAATGATCGTTGTGGAAGGTCAGCTCTTTGGTCAGCTTTCGTCCATCCGGACCGGTCGAAGTAAGCGTTACCACTTCTATCGGCCTCTCCGTGCTGAGCCGGATCGGCTTCTCATCAAGGTTATATAGCTGCTTCGATCCATTTGGCTCGTCCGCGGTGAAGATGGTCAAGGGAAGGGTCTTCACACCCTCTTGAATGAGCTCGATCGGAGCGTTCTCTCCCGTCTCCGTTTTCTTGGTGTACTTTTTAAGCTGCCATTCTTTAATCGTCCCCCCGATGTTCGACAGGACGATACGGTAGAGATCGCTCTCGATCACCTTTTCCTTCGCGTTCTTTTCCACCACGACAGATTCTCCGGCCGAAACACTTTCTTGCGGTGGGGAAGAAGGGGCGCTCTTAGGTGTTGCTTCCGTCGGTGCTTGCGTTACCTCAGGCGTCTCCGGAGCAGGGCCGACCATCCGTTCCATGAAGAATGGATAAGCAAAAATGATCGCGAGAGATAAAATTAAAAAAACAATAAGACGTTTTTCCATCACTTATCTGAATTCCTCTAAATTAAAAAATTTATTTTACCGGATCGTAACCGCCCGAGCAGAAGGGGTGGCACCGAATAAGGCGTTTAATGGTCAGGATGATCCCACGGAAAAACCCATGACGCTTGACCGCCTCAATGGAATAGGACGAACAGGTCGGATAAAACCGACATGCAGGCGGAAGCAAAGGGGATATAATGCTTTGATAGAAACGAACAATAAAAATATAGAATAAGGCCATTTATTCTGGGGGTTTCAGAAAAAAAGCGTTGATTTGGTCGGCCACCTGATTTAAATTAAGGAGTTTCGATCCGACCCTGGGAATGACAACTAATTTGTGACCGCGGAGTGAAACTTTTTGGCGCCGGAGGGCCTCACGATAGACTCGTTTGATACGATTGCGCTCTACCGCCGATCCGAGCTTCTTACGAACATGGATAGCATAGAGCAGATCCGGAAACGGATCTTCCAAAGAAAAAATAACAAAGGAGGGAGAGATAAACTTTCTCCCTTCTGTAAAGACTCTTTGAACCTCTTCTTTCCGGGTCAGGCGCCTCAGCCTGACGCTAGGCGTTTGTAAGGCGCTTCCGTCCTTTAGCACGCCGATTTTTAATAACTCTTCTACCATTGGCAGTCGACATCCTCTTCAAAAAACCGTGTGTGCGACTTCTTCTCAGTTTGCTCGGCTGGCGGTAGGTGACCGACATAAATTCTCCTTCACGTTGTGAATACGAAAATGTATATCTTCCTAAATTTCGGTGTTATTGTCAAGACTAAACTCGTTTTAAGTTTTGGAACCCGAAAAATAAAGAGAGAAGTAGTAGTAAGTGGAAAGAAATCCTTGATAAGAGGACAAGGTCCTTTTTTTAATAGAAGAAATGCCGGGGATACCGTTGTGGACAGGGTAGTTCATCCGATTAATCACTTGATTCATTTTAGGCGATTTGATATATTAGAACAGCATTTTTGTCGGAATCTGTTCCTCGGAAGTTAGGTTCTTCACAGGGTAATTTCCAAGATACTGATTTACCTCGTAAACAAACTATTAACAACTGTTGATAAGATTGTGTGTAACTCCAGGAAAGTCGAATGCAGTTGGACCAGATCTGGAAGCAACTCCTTGTTCAGCTGGAGCCTCACATTAACAGGCAAAGCTTTGAGACATGGCTGAAACCGACCTCCTTGGTTTCAATTTCCGGAAAGGATGTCCATGTTGCTGTGCCGAATCGTTTCTTCGGGGAGTGGATTAAGGAACATTACTACCCCCAGATGCAGGAGGCACTCGAAAAGGAATTAGCGGAGGAGGGGCTACGTATTCATTTCGTGGTCGATGAAAAGGGAGAGGCCGCCGGATCTCCTGAACGCGAGAGACGAAAAGGAAACCTCAACCCGCGTTACACTTTTGATTCGTTCGTCGTCGGATCGAGTAATCAGTTCGCCCATGCCGCTTCCCGAAAGGTCGCGGAACGGCCTGGCACCTCATACAATCCGCTCTTTCTCTACGGCGGGGTCGGACTTGGCAAGACCCATCTTCTGAGCGCCATCGGTAATTTCATCTCCACGCGCGACCCTCACCTCCGTATCGCCTATCTTTCCTCAGAGCAGTTTACAAACGATGTGATCAACTCGATCCGATATGACAAGATGATTGAGTTTCGAAACAAGTACCGGAATGTCGACGCCCTCCTGATCGACGACATCCAGTTTATCTCCGGGAAGGAGCGGACCCAGGAAGAGTTTTTCCACACATTCAATACACTTTATGAGGCAAATAAGCAGGTGGTTATCTCGAGCGATCGCTCGGCAAAAGAGATGTCCGACATCGAAGAGCGTCTCCGTTCTCGGTTTGAAATGGGATTGATCGCCGACATCCAGCCCCCCGATCTGGAGACGAAGATCGTGATTCTCCGACGGAAGGCGGAGGTGGAGGGAATCCCCCTGCCGAATGATGTCGCGCTCCTCCTTGCGACCCATATCAAAACAAACATTCGAGAATTGGAGGGGGCGCTAATTCGGCTCGGCGCGTTCAGCTCGCTGACGGGGCAGGAGATCACCGTTGAAATGGCCAAGCGCGTCTTGCGCGACACCATCCAGGAAAAGAAAAGGGTCGTCACCATCGAGGATATTCAGCGGGCTGTGGCGGAGCGGTTCCAGATCAAACTGGTCGAGCTCAAATCGAAGAAGCGGACCAAAAACCTGGTGATTCCGCGGCAGATCTGCATGTTCCTCTGCCGGGAGCTGACCAGCCTCTCTTTCCCAGAGATCGGCAAGCACTTTGGGGGGAAGGACCACTCCACCGTGATTCATGCCTGCAAGCAGATTGAAAAAGGGATGGGAGAAGACTTCAATTTGAAAACCACACTCGACAGCTTGACCCAAAATTTGAAGGAGGAGTGAGAATGAAGATCAAGATCGAGCGGAAAGAGCTGCTCACCGGGATCCAACGCGTGCAAGGGGTGGTCGAAAAACGCAATACGATGCCGATCCTCTCTCATATCCTCATGGAAGCACAACGTGAGAAGATCGCTCTCTTCGCGACCGATCTGGAGATCGGAATTCAGGGAGCTTACCCTGCAGAAATTCTGGAGCCGGGCCGTCTCACCTTTTCGGCGCGGAAGCTCTTCGAGATCATCCGCGAATTTCCGGAGGGAAAGGTGGAAATTACCGGTGAGGCGAACAACTGGGTCACCATTCAATCGGGGAAGAGCCACTTCCGGATCGTGGGACTCCCGCCGGAGGAATTTCCGACCCCGCCGGCTTCGGACGCGGAGAGCAAGCTCCCGATCGATGCGGCTGCCTTGTCCGACCTGATTCGACGGACCTTGTATGCCTCCGGAGAAAACGACGCCCGGTATATCCTCAACGGCGTCTTGGTTCAGCTGCAGGAGGCGGGTGGGAAGAAAAAGTTGATCCGCTTCGTCGCCACCGACGGGCACCGGCTCTCTTTGGCGGAGGCGCCGATCACCATCGACGCCGGTTCTCTCCCCGAACAGAACATTATCGTCCCGAAAAAGGCGATCTTGGAGATCAAGAAAGCACTCGATGAAGGGGGAGACGATGGAGCGCCGGAGTTGGCGATCGGGAAGAACCAGTTGGTCTTTCGACGCGGCGCATTTGTCTTGACCTCCCGTCTGATGGAAGGGAACTACCCGAATTACCGGCAGGTCATTCCGACCGGAAATGACAAGAAGGTCTCGGTCAGCCGGGGGGGCTCGAAGGGGGGCTTCGCCGGGTCTCTCTTCTTGCCAGGGAGAAGACCAATGCGGTGAAGTTTACCCTCGAGAGCGGCCGGATTCTCCTCAACTCCAACAACCCGGAGATGGGAGAGGCGAACGAAGAGGTCGCCGCCTCCTTTGCGGGCGAGGGTTTCAGCACCGGATTTAATGCGCGTTATCTCCTCGATGCTTTGTCGGTGTTGGAGGGGGAAGAGGCGACGCTGGAATTCAAAGATTCTCTCTCCCCCCTGCCTGATCAAAGAAGAAGGGAAAGGGTTCCTGGCGGTGGTGATGCCGATGCGCGTGTAATCGTCCACTCCGGACGGATTGAGATAAAACAGGTTTCTGAGGAATAGAAAGAGAGTATGGCAGAAGAAATCAAGCAGTCACAATATGATGCGGGGAAGATCAAAATCCTCGAGGGCCTCGAAGCGGTTCGGAAGCGTCCGGCGATGTACATCGGAAGCACCGGGCCCGACGGGCTGCACCACCTGGTCTACGAAGTGGTCGACAACTCGGTCGACGAGGCGATGGCCGGCTACTGCACCGAGATCGAAGTGATCATCCACATCGACAATTCGGTCACCGTCATCGACAACGGCCGCGGAATTCCGACCAACATGCATCCCGACAAAAAGGTCTCCGCCGCCGAGGTGGCCCTCACCGTCCTGCACGCGGGGAGCAAGTTCGACAATGAGACCTACAAGGTCTCCGGCGGGTTGCACGGCGTCGGCGTTTCCGTCGTCAATGCCCTCTCGGAGTGGCTGGAGCTGGAGATCAAGCGGGACGGATCGGTCTTCCAACAGCGCTACGAGCGGGGGAAGCCGCAGGCCCCTTTGAAGACCACCGGCAAGACCAAAAAGCGCGGCACCCAGATCACCTTCAAGCCCGACGGGCAGATCTTCGAGCAGACAGAGTACTCCTACGATGTTTTGACGACGCGCCTGCGGGAGCTCGCGTTTCTCAACAAGGGGCTGCTGATCGCGCTGGAAGACGAGCGGACCGAGAAGAAACAGGAGTTCTGCTACAAGGGGGGAATCCTCTCGTTCGTCGAGATGCTCAACGAAAGCAAGACCCCGCTGCATAAGCCGATCTTCGTCGAGAAGGAGAAGAATGGCATCATGCTTGAGCTGGCGGTCCAGTACAACGACAGCTATTCGGAAAATCTCTTCTCCTTCGCCAACAACATCAACACGAACGAAGGGGGAACCCATCTGGTCGGCTTCAAATCGGCGTTGACCCGCACGGTCAACAGCTACGGCTCGGCCAATAACCAGTTGAAGAACGGGGAGACCGTCAGCGGCGATGACGTCCGGGAGGGCTTGACCGCCGTCATCTCGGTCAAGGTGCCGAACCCGCAGTTCGAGGGGCAGACGAAGACGAAGCTCGGGAACTCCGAGGTGAAGGGGATCGTCGAAGGGGCGGTCAACGAGGCGCTCGGGGAGTACTTTGAAGAGAACCCGCCCGTCGCCAAAAAGATCGTCGACAAAGCGCTGAACGCCGCGCGGGCCCGCGAGGCGGCGCGCAAGGCGCGCGAGCTGACCCGGCGCAAGGGCGCGCTCGACGGCGGCTCCCTGCCCGGCAAGCTCGCCGACTGCTCCCAGAAAGATCCGGCGCTCAGCGAGCTCTACCTGGTCGAGGGCGATTCGGCCGGCGGCTCGGCCAAGCAGGGCCGCGACCGCCGGTTCCAGGCGATCCTGCCGCTGCAGGGCAAGATCCTCAACGTCGAGCGGGCGCGCTTCGACAAGATGCTCTCCTCCGAGGAGATCCGGCTGCTGATCACCGCCCTCGGCACCGGCATCGGGACCGACGATTTCGACATCGCCAAGGTCCGCTACCACAAGATCATCATCATGACCGACGCCGACGTCGACGGCGCGCACATCCGCACCCTGCTGCTGACCTTCTTCTACCGCCAGATGCCCCAGCTGATCGAACGCGGGCACATCTACATCGCCCAGCCGCCGCTTTACAAGGTGAAGCGGGGCAAGACCGAGCGCTACCTCAAGGACGAAGCGGCGCTCCGCGAATATTTGATCGGAATGGCGGGCGATGAGGTCCAGATCTATCAAGAAGGATCGAAGGAGTGGGCTTCCGGCGCGAAGGTGAAGGGGCTGCTTAAAAAGCTTGCCTCTTACGAAGCGATTATCGATCACTTCGCGCGCAAGCAAATCGACGCCGAGGTCGTCCGCGCTTTGACGCAGCATGAGGAGCTCCAACCGGAACTTCTTCGGGACCGCAAGCGCCTCGACGCCCTGCTTGAAACCGCCAAGGGTTACTGGACCAAGTATTATCCGACCTATGTCATTCACTCCTCGATCGGCCAGGATGAAGAGCATGTGTCGCACCGGGTCGAGATCCAGATCCAGAAGAACGGCGCCCCCCATTTGATCAAAATCGACGAGGCGCTCATCGGATCGCCCGAGTTCCGGGAGCTGAAGAATCTCTCGCCGTTGCGGTTGGGACTTGGAAAGCCTCCCTATCGGGTGACCGATTCCGACGGGGAGAAGGAGTATCCAACCGCCGCCGGGATCATCCAGCATGTCCTGGAGCGGGGGAAGAAAGGGCTCTCCATCCAGCGCTACAAGGGGCTGGGAGAGATGAACCCCGACCAGCTCTGGGAGACGACGATGAACCCCGAAAGCCGCATCCTCCTGCAGGTCCAGCTCGAAGACACGGTGGAAGCGGAGCGGGTCTTCTCGGTCCTGATGGGCGATGAAGTCGAACCGCGCCGGAACTTCATCCAGCAGCACGCGTCCGAAGTAAAGAACCTCGATATTTAAGTACAGGGGGTAGGGTATAGGGGGTAGGGTATAGTTTTGGAAAAATAAGCAAACGACCTTTTTTACTGCCCCCCTACCCCCTGCCCCCTGCTTTTGATCAAGGAGTTGCAATGCCAGTAGATGAACAGAGAAATAGCGTCAATCTTGAGACCGAGATGAAGTCGGCCTACCTCGATTACGCCATGAGCGTGATCGTAGGCCGGGCGCTGCCCGACGTGCGCGACGGCCTGAAGCCGGTGCATCGCCGCGTGCTCTACGCGATGTACCGAGCAGAACAACGACTGGAACCGGCCGTTCCAAGAAGAGCGCGCGCATCGTCGGCGACGTGATGGGTAAATACCACCCCCACGGCGATTCGGCGATCTACGACACCATCGTGCGCATGGCGCAGGCGTTCTCGCTGCGCTATCCGCTGATCGACGGCCAGGGCAATTTCGGATCCATCGACGGCGACGCCCCCGCGGCGATGCGCTACACCGAGGTCCGCATGGCGCGGATCGCCCATGCCCTGCTCGCCGATCTCGACCAGGAGACGGTCGATTTCGTCCCCAACTACGACGACGGACGCGAGCAGATCCCGGCGGTGCTGCCGACGCGGATTCCGAACCTGCTGGTCAACGGCTCCTCGGGCATCGCGGTGGGCATGGCCACCAATATTCCGCCGCACAATCTCGGCGAGGTGGTCGACGCGCTAGCCCAGCTCCTCGACGACCCGGCCCTCTCGATCGAAACGCTGATGCAGACGATCAAGGGCCCCGACTTCCCGACCGCCGGCTTCATCTACGGCCCCGAGGGCATTCAAGACGCCTACCAGACCGGCCGCGGCTCGATTCAGCTGCGCGCCCGCGCCGTCATCGAGGTGAGCGAGAAAACCGAGAAGGAGACGATCGTCGTCACCGAGCTCCCCTACCAGGTGAACAAGGCGCGGCTGATCGAGAAGATCGCCGAGCTGGTCCGCGACGAAAGAGTCGAGGGCATCTCCGACCTGCGCGACGAGTCCGACAGGGACGGCATGCGCATCGTCATCGAGCTCAAGCGCGGCGAGATCGCGTCGATGGTGCTCAACCAGCTCTACAAGCACACCGCGATGCAGTCCACCTTCGGCGTGATCATGCTGGCGCTGGTGGACAACCAGCCGCAGGTGTTGAACCTCAAGCACATGCTCCCAGTACTTCCTCGACCACCGCCGCGAGGTGGTGATCCGCCGCACCCGTTTCGAACTGCGGCGAGGCGGAGGCGCGCGCCCACATCCTGGAGGGGCTCAAGATCGCCCTCGACAACATCGACGAGGTGGTCGAGCTGATCCAGCAGCTCCAAGGACCTGCTCCGGACGAAGCGAAGAGCGGCCTGATGCGAAGCGGTTCGGCCTGTCCGAGAACCAGGCCCACGCCATCCTCAACATGCGGCTGCAGCGAAGCTCACCGGCCTGGAGCGCGACAAGCTCATCGCAGAATATCGGGAGGTCCTCCAGAAGATCGAGCAGCTCAAAGCGCATCCTGGCCAGCGACGCCCTCATCCGAAAAGCGATCCTCAAGGAGGAGATGGCCGAGGTTCGTAGAGAAGTACGGCGACGACCGGCGCACCGAGATCGTCGCCGACCCGGGCGACATTCTCGGTGGAGGACCTGATCGCCCCGGAGGAGATGGTGATCACCGTCTCCCACACCGGCTACATCAAGCGCACCCCCTCGTCGGTGAGCACCTACCGCCGCCAGCGGCGCGGCGGGCAGGGGAAAATCGGCGCCGGCCTCCCAAAGAAGAGGACTGGATCGAGCACCTCTTCATCGCGACCACGCACGACTACCTGATGTTCTTCACCAACACCGGCCAGGTGTACTGGCTCAAGGTGCACGAGATCCCCGAAGCGGGCCGCGCGACGAAGGGAAAAGCGATCGTCAATCTGTTGCAGATCGCGCAGACGGAGCAGATCACCGCGATCCTCTCGGTCGATCAATTCCAGGAGGGAAAGTTCGTCGTCATGTCGACGCGGAAGGGATTAATCAAAAAGACGGCCCTCTCGGCCTACAGCAACCCGCGCGCCGGGGGAATCCGAGCGATCAATCTGGAGGAGGGGGATCGGCTGATGGCGGCCCGCTTGACCTCCGGGAATCACGAGATCCTGCTCGGCACAAAGCACGGACTTTCCATCCGCTTTCACGAGGAAGAGGCGCGCGCCGTCGGCAGGGTGGCGACCGGCGTCTGGGGGATCCGTCTCGAAGAAGGAGACGAGGTGATCAGCGCCGAGGTCCTCTCCCCGAACGCCGAGGCGAGCATCATGACTGTGACGGAAAAGGGCTATGGAAAACGGACGGAGCTCTCGGAGTATCGAACCCAGGGACGCGGCGGCCACGGCATCATCACCATTCAGACGAGCCCCCGCAACGGCTGCGTCATCGCCGCCCTGCAGGTGAAAGATGAAGAGGAGGTGATGCTCGTCACGACGAGCGGAAAGATCCTTCGGCTTCGGGCGGGGGACATCCGGGTCATCGGCCGTAACACACAGGGGGTCCGCCTCATCGATCTTGAAGGGGAAGAGCGGGTCTGCGGGGTGGCCCGCTTGGCGGAAAAGGGGGAACGGGAAGAGGGCACCCCAACGGACCCCGGCGCAGCGGCGGATGCCGGGGATGACGCGTGAGATGGAAAGTCAAAGCCGTTTTATGGGGGGCGGTCGCTCTCGCTGCCCTCTTCCTGACCGTCTGGAGTGTCTGGTCGAGCGCCGAGCGGGTTCCCAAGCGGTATCTTGAATCGGCCGAGCAGAAATGGCGGGCCGATGATTACCTCGGCGCGGTCCGGGAGTATGAAAAGATTTCAGAGGAATACCCCCCGAAGCAAATTCATTCCGGAGGCGGTCTTCTGGAGCGGCGTCCTCTACCATCTCTATCTAAACGATTCTCAGAAGGCGGTCGATGCATTCCAAAAGACGATCCGCCTCACCGCCTCCACCCCGAAAAATACACATGCCCTCTCCGCCCGCCGCTACCTCGCCGAAGTCTATGAAAAGAAATATGGCAAACTCCGTGAGGCGATCTCCGAACACGAGAAGGTGATGGAGCTCAGCGACGACTCCGATCAGGTTTTGGAGAGCCAGTACAAGATCGGCGAGCTTTATTTCGCGCAGGGAAATGTCGAGCAGGCCCGGACCGAATGGGACCTTCTGATCAAGCGCGATCCGAAAAGCCGTTGGGCGCCGGCGGCGCTCTATCGCCAGGGAAGCAGCTACTTTATCGAGGGGAGATGCAAAGAGGCGATCGGATTTTATCGGCGTCTTATCGCCGATTATTCCGATAGCGACATGAGCCCGTTCGCGAAGTTTCGGACGGCGAACTGTTTGGAAGAGGGAAACCGGGCCGAAGAGGCCCTTCAGCTTTATCGCCAGTTGGAAGGGCGCTATCCGAACAAGGAGCTTCTCGAAGCGAAAATCCGGCAGCTCGAGAAGGGGTTGCCGAAAGACGCCGGAACGACCGCGGCGGAGCCGGTCAGCGCTGCGCCCGATCCGGCGAGCTCCCCGGCGCCGACCCCTTAATTTCGCCCTGCCGATGGAGAAGATGCCGCCGAAGCGCGCGGCGGACCGCCTCTTTCAATTCCATATCCGGAATCGATACGATCTGCTGCTCGATGAAGGCCGCCTCTTCGGCCGTGCACTCTCCTTCCAGAGCAGGGGCCTCTTGGGGTGATTCGAGGGGGGCGGAAGCGGGCCGGTCCGAAGCTGAATCTTCCGGATGGACTCTTTCCCCAAGAGCCGGTTGCATTTCTCGATGATCTCTTTCCTTAAAAAAGAGAGCTGATGCATCCAGACGGCGCTGTCGACCGTGAGATGAAGGGTGTCGAAGCGGATCTCGGCGGGATAGGTATGGGAGGCGATTTGGGGGCCGACGATCTCTTTCCAGCGGATCTGCAACAATGCGCCGGAAATCCCCTTCTCCAAGCCGAAATCTTTGATGATTCCCTTGAGGATCGGCGAAATCGATGTTGGAGAGAATCCCTTCGACATGGGATCGATGTTATAATAGCGCCCAGGTGAAGTCAACGTGAAAGGAATCCCGGAGCCGGTTCGAGCGGAATAGATCATGGCGGTCGAAAAAGAGAACGATTCATTGGTGGTCAGCAACCGGAAGGCCTTCCACGATTATTTTATCGAGGAGACGCTGGAGGCGGGAATTGTCCTCGCCGGGACCGAGGTCAAGTCGCTTCGCGAGGGACGGATTAACTTGAAAGACAGCTTCGCCCGGGTTGAAAATGGAGAGGTCTTGCTATATAATTGCCACATCAGCCCCTACAGCCACGGCAACATTTCCAACCACGACCCGACGCGGACGCGAAAACTCCTCCTTCAAAGGCGAGAAATCGAACGGCTCCTCGGGAAGGCCCAGCAGAAGGGATACACGCTGGTGCCGCTGAAAATTTATTTTAAACGGGGTTGGGCCAAGGTAGAGATCGGGTTGGCGGTCGGAAAGAAGCTGTACGACAAGCGCGAAACCGAATCAAAAAAGTCAGCCCAGCGCGAAATCGAGAAAGCCGTCCGGGGAAAGAGACAAGATAAGTTTTGATTAGTCTTGGGCTTATGGCCCGTGAAAAGACTATATCTGAATCAAGCGAGCGACTGGCTTTGCCAGCGCGAGGGGATTATAGATCTCCGAGCCGGAAAAAATAAGGCGAGGATCAGGCTTTGCCTGTCCGAGCCACGGGTGTGGGGCATCGGAGGACCCTCTTTTTAGGGTTCGCCGGACGGGCCCCACATAAAAATAGACAGGGGGCGATCGGATTCGACGGGGATAAAGAGGTTAAGGAACGCATGCCGAGGTCCCATTGGGCTCGTTAAACAAATGGGAAAAACATAATTGCTAATGAACAATTAGCTCTCGCTGCCTAAACGCAGTGACATCGACTTTCCGTCGCCTGTGCGGGGGGAAGATGCCAGATAGCAGGCTGGCCTGACTCTTCGCCTTGGGGAGCTGGGTGAGATCTTTCGAGGCTAGCAGAAGAGGGAGCCTGTCTCTGGGCGACCTTGGACGCGAATTCCAAAATAGAGACTAAGCATGTAGTGTTCTTTTTCTGAATATCTTCGGACGCGGGTTCAATTCCCGCCGCCTCCACCAATTTTCAAGGGGGAGAAGATTCAATTGGATCTTCTCCCTTTTTTTGTTTTTGGATTCAAAGTTCAGCAATGCCCGTTTCCGATCGAGGCCGCCGGCGTATCCGGTGAGGGCCCCGTCGCGGCCGACGACCCGATGACAGGGGACGATCAGCGAAATCGGATTGCGTCCTGTCGCCGCCCCGACGGCCCGCATGCTCGATGGCGCGCCGATCCGCGCTGCCAGCGCCGAGTAGCTGAGCGTCGCGCCGAACGGAATCGCCGCGATTGCCTGCCAGACCTGGAGTTGAAAGGGGGTTCCTTTGAATCGAATCGGCAGATCAAACGTTTGCAGTCTTCCCGAGGTGTAGGCGGCGATCTGGGCCTCGGCGTCGCGAAACAGCTGAAGTTTCGGATCCCGTTTCCAAGGGGTCTCATCCGGGGCATACTTCTGGCCGATGAAATAGAAGCCGGTGAGCGCAGCGCCATCCGAGACCAACAGGATCGGACCCAGCGGCGAATCAATATCGCTATAGAGATTCATCTCAATCCCCTGCCTCAATACAAGTGACCCCTTCCGGTCCGACGATCGCTCCGTGACGGGTTCCGGGGGGAAGGGTCAGACGGTCGCCGGGGCGGAGCGCGACCTCTTTTTTAAGATCGGGAAGGGAGAAAATGATGCTCCCCCTTACGCAGAAGAGGGTCTTCTGATAGTGGTGTGTGTGGACGGAGTAGACCTCCCCCGGCCCGTTTGACCACCGGCTGGGGGAGAGGTTACGGCTTTCGAAAAAGGCGATCACCTCCGGCTCTGGCAGCGGGTGCTTGTGCGGCCAGCGGAGGACCTCGATGCCTTGGGGAAGCGCTTCGTGATAGGAAGGATGATCAGACATAACGACCTCATCGGTTCAAGAAAGAAATACTATAACGATTCTGAAGAATCGTGTCAAAACCGTCTTGGAGCTTTCCCAATTCAAGATGATTTCTCCGTTTGACACCTTCCTCCCCTTCCCGGTAGAATGAATCCATGCCATCCACTCGACATCTTCATCTCTTCTCATCACTGATTGTAGTATTCCTGTTTCTCGCGCTCGGCTGCGCCGGGCCGGGCCGTTCCAAAGAACAATCGAAGGCCGCTTCAAATCCCCATTCGACGCGACCCGCTTCAACCCTCGTCGCCGACGCCCCGACAATCCCCCCGCAGAGGAGTCTCTTGCCGCAGAGTCGCCTTATATCCACCTCGACGAGATCGAGGAGGGAAAGATCGTCCATGTTCCCACCGGCGTCGCCGTCTCGAAGGAGCGGCTGATCGATTTTCTGACGCCGGCGCGGATCATTTACGTCGGGGAGGTCCACGACAACCTCGAAGACCATCGGGTGCAGCTCGAAATCCTCCAGGCGATGAACGAGCGATTCCCCGGGAAGGTGGCGGTCGGGATGGAAATGTTCCGGCGGCCCGCTCAGCCCCAGCTCAACCAGTGGCTGGAGGGAAACCTCAGCGACAAAGACTTCCGCAAGCTCTGGATCGAGAATTGGGGGATGGAGATGGGCTATTATCAGGAGTTGCTCAACTTCATCAAAGAGAATAAAATCCCGCTTGTTGCCTTGAACGCTCCCCAGGATTGGGAGGCGAAAGTCGGAATGAAGGGGATCGATGCCCTCTCTCCCGAAGACAAAAAAGCGCTTCCCCAGATCGATCGGACAGATCGGTATCACCAGCAGGCGTTGCAGGCGATTTTCAAAGGACATGGCCCGATGGGCCGGCAGGACGGCGAAGGATTCTCCTCTTTCTACGACACGATGCTCCTCTGGGATGAGACGATGGCGGAGAGCGTCGCCCGTTATCTCACCTCGCCTGAAGGGGGCGATAAAAAGATGGTCGTTTTTGCGGGGGGCTTCCACGTCGGCTACGGGTTCGGCATCCCGCGGCGGGCCTTCCGGCGCCTGCCGGAGCCGTACCAGATCGTCATCCCGAACGCGCAAGAGGTCCCGGAGGCGAAGCGCTTCCAGGTGGAGCTCAAGCTCCCCGATTTCCCGTTGCATCTGGCCGATTTCATCTGGGGGGTCGGCTACAGCGAGGTTGAAGCCAAGAAGGTTCGGCTGGGGGTCATGATCGAGCCGTTTCAAGCCGGGGTCCGCATTACCGATGTTTCCCCGAACTCCACCGCGGAGGCGGCCGGGATCCAACAGGGCGACATCGTCGTCTCCTTCGACGGGGAAGAGATGCGTGAGCCGTTTGATCTCACCTACGCCGTCGGCCAGAAGTCGCCCGGCGATCGCGTCAAGATGAAGCTCCTCCGCGACGGGAAGGTAATCGAGACCGAGGCCGAAATGAAGCCGTCCCGGCACCCCTGACTGTTCCGCACATCCTACGAAATCGAATCGATCGATGGAAAAACATCACTCCCAAGAACCGTCCGCGTTGTTGACCGAACACCTTGCACGCTTCCAAAAAGGGAAAGCATTGGAGGTGGCGTGCGGCTTCGGCCGAAACGCCTTTTATCTCGCCTCGCAGGGGTTCGAGGTCATGGGGCTCGATCGCGACCCGGAGGCGGTGGCCTTCTGCAACGCCGAAGCAGCCCGTCGCGGCCTCTCGCTCACCGCGCGCGCCGTCGATCTGGAGCAGCCGACCCCGATTCCCGGCGAGGGATACGCTCTGGTGGCCTGCTTCTACTATCTCGACCGGAACCTCCTTCCCGAGATGAAGCGGGCGGTTCGCCCAGGGGGGCATCTCGTCTATGAGACTTTCTTGATCGATCAGCACGAGCGGTTCGGCAAGCCGGGGCGGAAGGAGTTTTGCTGGGGGCACAATGAGCTGCTCCGGCTCTTTCTCGATTTTCGGATTCTCTTCTATTTCGAGGGATTCAAAGGGGATCGCTGGATGGTCCAACTGATCGCCGAACGGCCGGGTTAACGGCATCCGTTCGGCGTCGGTAGAAGCGAGGCATCTCTTTGGAAGAGTTTCAAGTATCGGAGGAGATCGCCACCGGAGAGATGTCGCTGGCGGCGCGGGGCGACTCACTCGAAGGGCTCTTCCGGGCGACGGCGAAGGGACTCTTCGAGACAATGGTCGATACCGAGGAGGTCCGCCCGGAGATCGGGAAAGAACTGCTCCTCTCGGCCGACAGCATCGACCGGCTTCTCTTCCATTGGCTCTCGGAATTGATTCAGCTCAGAGATCGGGAGAATCTTTACTTCAGCTTCTTCGAGGTAAAAGTCGAGCGCGGTCCCCGGCATCGAATACAAGGGGTCGCCATGGGAGAGCTGATCGATCCGACCCGCCACCCGGTCCGGAACGAGGTGGCGGCGATCCGATCGAATCCATTTCAGATCGTCCGCCAGGGCGAGGCCTGGCAGGTAAATATCCTATTCGACCGTTGAGGCCTCTCCTTGGACGGCTCAACGATCGACCGCATCAATCCCCTTCAATTCATCGCCTCCTTTGACTAAAATATAAAGAGAAGTTTTTTAAAGAGTGGATGCCGTTCGGACGGGAGCAAAGCGATGGTTTTCGGAGATAAAGTCAAACAGGTCAGCGAGACGATCTGGGAGATCGATCCCTCCTATAAAGAAGGGATGCGGGTACCGGCCCGGATCGTCGGAACGGAGAAGCTGATCCGGGAGATGGATGATGCGGTGATCGAGCAGATCACTAATGTGGCAACCCTCCCCGGCCTTCTCCGCGCCGCCTACTGCATGCCCGACGGCCACTCCGGCTACGGCTTTCCGATCGGCGGTGTCGCGGCGATGGATGCCGAGAAGGGGGTGATCAGCCCGGGGGGGATCGGGTTCGACATCAATTGCGGGATGCGTCTGGTCCGGACCGACTTGACCGAGGCGGAGGTGGCGCCGAAGCTGACGGAGCTGGTCGATCTTCTCTACACCCGCGTTCCGGCGGGGGTCGGAAGTAAAGGTTTCGTGAAGCTGACGACGAACGAGTTTAAAGAGGTCATTGCCGAAGGGTCTCAGTGGTGTCTGAAGAACGGTTATGCGTGGCCGGAGGATCTCGCGCTCACCGAGGAGAGCGGGTGCATCGCGGGGGCGAATCCGGAGAAGGTCAGCCAGAAGGCGATCGACCGCGGCCTGAGCCAGATCGGAACGCTCGGCTCCGGGAACCACTATCTGGAGGTCCAGGTGGTTCGGGAGGAAAACATTCTCGATCGGAAGATTGCCGAGGCGATGGGACTCTTCCCGAATCAGGTGGTGGTGATGTTCCACTGCGGGTCGCGCGGCTTCGGCCACCAGGTGGCGACCGATTATCTTCAGGTTTTCTTGGAGGTGATGGCGTCGAAGTATGGAATCAAGATCCTCGACCGGGAGCTTGCTTGCGCGCCGTTCCGCTCTCCGGAGGGCCGGGATTATTTCTCGGCGATGAAGTGCGGTCTCAACATGTCGTTCGCCAACCGGCAGACGATTCTCCATCGGATTCGGGAGTGTTTCGCGCGGATCTTCGGGAAAAGCGCCGAAGCGCTCGGGATGCGGATGATCTATGATGTGGCCCACAATACCGCCAAGCTGGAGCGCCACCGGATCGACGGGAAATCGCGCGAGCTTCTGGTTCATCGGAAAGGGGCGACCCGCGCCTTCGGCCCGGGACACGAGGCGCTGCCGGAGCGGTATCAACCATACGGCCAGCCGGTGATCATCGGCGGGAGCATGGAGACCGGCAGTTATCTCTTGGTCGGAACCGAGGGGGCGATGAAGGAGACCTTCGGAAGCACCGCCCACGGCTCCGGACGGACGATGAGCCGGACGCAGGCGCGCAAGCAGTTTCGCGGCGACCGGCTGCAGAAGGAGCTTCGCGCCCGGGGAATCTATGTCCGTTCCGCTTCCTTCGCCGGTCTGGCCGAAGAAGCCGGGCCTACCTACAAAGATATCGACGAAGTGGTCGACGCGTGCGAGCGGGCCGGAATCTCAAGACGGGTGGTGAAGTTCGCCCCGATCGGAAATGTCAAAGGGTAGCTGTGGCGACTAAAACACCCATCGTCATCCTTACCGGTTATCTCGGGAGCGGCAAAACGACATTGCTGCGACGGTTGGTCGCGCTGTCGGACCAGCGCCTTGCGATTATCATGAACGAGTTCGGCGCGCTGGCGGTCGATGCCCGCGTGGTGGCCGGAAAAAATATCAAGATTGCCGAGCTGGAAGGGGGATGCGTCTGCTGTTCCCTGCTGGGCGATTTCGAGGCGGCGGTGAAAGAGATCGTCGAGACGGTCGGGCCGGATGAGATTATCGTCGAGACGACCGGATTGGCGGAGCCCGATGCCCTGATCGGCGATATCCAAGAAAACCTCCCCGATTTCCCGATCGATGCCGTCGTCACCGTGGTTGATGCCGATGCGACGGTCCGATTTCCTTCCATCGGCCACACCGGCCGGATTCAGATCGAAATGGCCGATTTTCTCCTTTTCAACAAAATCGATCTGGTCACCGACGAACAGCGCCGCAAGGCGCGCGAGATGATCGGGGCGATCAACCCCGCCGCGCTCATTTTGGAGACGACACGCTGTGAGATCGATCCGGCCCTCATCTTTGGAAAGCCGCTCCGGAGAGACAACCGGAAAGAGGAGCACGAGAGAGAGAAGGAGGGGCATCATCCGTCCATGGAGTCCTTTCAACTCCGCACGGATCAAACCCTTGAGCGGGATTGCTTCGAGAAGAGGATGGGTCAATTTCCGCCGCAGATTTATCGCGCGAAAGGATTTGTCCGATTTCCCGAGGGGGTCTTTCTTTTTAACTTCGTCGCGGGCCGATCGGAGCTGACCCCTTTTCCGGAGGAGGATGTGCTCGGCATCATCTTCATTGGAGAAAAGGTTCTCTCCCTTCAACCGGTAATCGAAGCGCAGATCGCCGCTTGCGCAATTCCCCCTGATCATTCATCAGACCGATCCTGAGAATCAGATGGCGTATCGTTTCATTGAGGGGTTGACCGTGGCCGACATCGCCTTTGAGGCGCGCGGTAAGACGCTGGAGGCGCTTTTCTCCTCGGCGGGTCAGGCGGTGACCGCCGCTCAATTGCATGATCTTCGGACGATTCGAAAGAAGGAATCCCGTACATTTGATCTGACGAACAAAGCAATCGACATGCTTCTTTTTAATTTCCTTCAGGAATTGATCTACTGGAAGGATGTCGATCTGCTCCTCTTTAAATCGTTTGACCTTTCGATTCGTCAGAAAGCGGATGGGAACTATCATTTGACCGGAACCGGTCAGGGGGAGCCGATCGACGTCTCTCGGCATCAACTCCGGGTCGATGTCAAAGCGGTCACGATGCACAAGTTCGAAGTGGCCTCCGATGCGAACGGATGGAAGGCGACGGTCGTTCTCGATATCTGATGAGGATAAAAGCGAGGGTTAGGACGATTGTCCGATGAAAGCGCCGTACGAAGGGAAACGATCTTGCCGGAGCTTGTCCCAGACGTAGGCTTCTTCGTATGCGAAGAGGGGATAGTCGAAGCCGCGGACGTTGTGGGTCCCGATGACCCGGCCTGCAACCGTGATGACCTTTCCCTTTTTAAGAAGGGTCTCATCGACCCGGTACGGAAAGATCACGAAAAAGTGCTCTCCCGGATCGAAGCCCAAAGCCGGCTTGCCGGTCCGGTAGAGGGGAATCTCTGCGAACTCCACCTCCGTTTGCTGCCCTTTATATTGAAGACGAAGAACCTCCCCGCCGAGGATAATAATCTTCCCGACGTGTTGCTTCGGATCTTCAAAAATCTCTTCGAAGAGGGTTTCCTCGTTGGCCGTCGACCGAACCTGCTCGGAGAGGACGGCGTTGCAGGCCGAGGTCGACATAAAGAGGAGGAGGGCTAAAAAGATCGGCCACTTCTGTTTCATGGGATAGTCCATAAAGGTATCGAAGATTTTACCAAGGTTGATATAAAAGTCAAGAAATTAATGTCGCGTGATTGCCGTTTTTTCTTCCGTATTTCCCGGCGGATCAGGAAGACCCTCTTTATTCCTCCTCCTGCCGCAGCTTGGCCAGGACCGTATAGTCTTCCAGGGTGGTCGTATCGCCGAGGGTTTCCCGTCCCGCGGCGATATCCCGGAGGAGCCGCCGCATGATTTTGCCGCACCGGGTCTTGGGAAGATTCTCGGTGAACCGGATGTCGTCCGGCTGGGCGATCGCGCCGATCTCCTTCACCACATGGGCGCGCAGCGCCTCTTTGAGCTGGTCGCTCGGGGCGTTTCCGGTCTCCAGGGTGACGAAGGCGGAGATCGCCTCCCCTTGAGCTCGTCGGGCCGGCCGACCACCGCCGCTTCGGCGACGCGCGGGTGCGCGACCAGCGCCGATTCGATCTCCATCGTGCCCAGGCGATGGCCGGAGACGTTGAGCACGTCGTCGATGCGGCCCATGATCCAGAAGTAGCCGTCTTGGTCGCGGCGCGCGCCGTCGCCGGCGAAGTAGTACCCCCGGGATATCGGCCCAGTACTGTTTCTTGTAGCGCTCCGGATCGCCCCAGATCGTGCGCAGCATGGACGGCCAGGGCTTCTTGATGACCAGATAACCGCCGTCGTTGGCCGGTACCGATCTCTCCCTCCTCGATTGACGACGTCCGCGGCGATGCCGGGGAAGGGCAGGGTGGAGGAGCCGGGCTTCGTCGGCATCGCGCCGGGCAGCGGCGTGATCATGATGGCGCCGGTTTCGGTCTGCCACCAGGTATCGACGATCGGGCAGCGCCCCTTGCCGATGACCTGGTGATACCACATCCAGGCCTCCGGGTTGATCGGCTCGCCGACCGTGCCGAGCAGGCGCAGGCTGGACAGGTCGTGCCGCTTCGGCCACTCCTCCCCCATTTTGATCAGCGCGCGGATCGCGGTCGGCGCGGTGTAGAAGATGGTGACCTTGTGCTCCTCGATCATCTCCCAGAAGCGGCCGGGCTGTCGGGTAGGTCGGCACGCCCTCGAACATCACGGTCGTGGCGCCGTTGGCGAGCGGGCCGTAGGCGATGTAGGTGTGGCCGGTGACCCAGCCGATGTCGGCGGTGCACCAGTAAGTCGTCGGTCTCGTTCAGATCGAAGATCCAGCGGGCGGTGACGGTGATGCCCAGCAGATAGCCGCCGGTCGTGTGCACGATGCCCTTGGGCTTGCCGGTCGACCCGCTGGTGTAGAGCAGGAACAGCGGGTGCTCGGCGTCGAGCGCCTCGGCGCGGCATTGCTCGGAGGCGGTTTCCATCAGCTCGTGCCACCAGACGTCGCGGCCGGCCTGCATCTCGACCGCGGTGTTGGTCCGCCGGACGACGACGACCCGTTGGACCCCCGGGGTTTCCTTCAGCGCCTCGTCGACCTTGGCTTTCAGCGCGACGACCTCCCCGCCGCGGTAGCCGCCGTCGGCGGTGATGACCAACCGGGCTTCGGCATCGTCGATGCGGTCCTGCAAGGCGTTGGCCGAAAAGCCGCCGAACACCACCGAATGGATCGCGCCGATGCGCGCGCAGGCCAGCATGGCGATCGCCGCCTCGGGGATCATCGGCATGTAGATCGCCACCCGATCGCCTTTGACGACCCCTTGTCCTTTCAGCACGTTGGCGAACTTGCAGACCTCCCGATGCAGTTCTTGGTAGGTCATGACGCGCGAGTCGCCCGGCTCGCCTTCCCAGATGATCGCCGCCTTGTTTTTCCGCCAGCCCTCCAGGTGGCGGTCGAGGCAATTGTAGGCGATATTGATCTTGCCGCCGACAAACCACTTGGCGAAGGGGGCTTCCACTCCAAGACCTTTTTCCACGGCTTGAACCAGGAGAGCTCCTTGGCCAGCCCCGCCCAGAAGGCCTCCGGATTTTTCTCGGCCTTCCGGTAGAGACGTTTGTAAGCCTCCAAGCTCGAAAGATGGGCCGCTTTGCTGAATTCCTTCTTCGGCTTAAAAAGGCGACGCTCGTTTAAAACGGAAGTAATCTCTTTCTCTCGGGCCATCCCTTCCTCCCCGCCTAAATCGTTGATGGGTGTTCGCGAAACCAAGGGCGTTAGATGCCGAATTGTAATGAAAAAATGAAGAAAATGTCAACGAACAAAATGCGGAGAAGAAGGACTTCAGCGGAGATGGGGATTCCCGCTAGGCCGCCTCTTGCTCTGTCGTTCGCGCGAGTCTCCTTTCCAGTGCTTCGATATTTGCCTGTCTTCTCTCCAGCGCCTCGATCCGCTCTAAATAGCCGCGTGTCAGATCGCGGATTTCCGATTCCAGCTCCGCCAGCCGGGAGGCGAGGGTGTTGAATCGGCCGAACCGCTCTTCCCACTGATCCAGCCTGTGCGTCACCTGTTCGAACGCTTTTTTATATTCGTTGTATAATTCTCCTAAGGAAGAGAGATGATCATCGACCTCTTTCAAGAGGCGAATCATCTCCTCCGGCTTCCCCTCGGTTTTTTTCCGTGTCTGTGTTGCGGTCGCCTTTTTTGGGGCCGCTGTCTTTTTGGTTTTTGTCTTCTGTGCCATGGGACCTCCTTGCAGGATGAATGAATGCATCCTTCATTTCATCATCGAGAAAAGGAGATTTATCTGTCAAGGGGTATGGGGGTGGTGGTAGAGGAGGCCCGGTTGGAGTTGAATGAAAATGGAGCCCTAGCGGTACCGCGGAATACTCGGGTCGGCCGTCACGGAGTAAGCGTCGATCCCGCCGGTCAAATTCTTCACATTCGTGAAGCCGTTTTTAACCAAAATTCCGAGCGCGGTGAGGCTGCGGACGCCATGGTGGCAGACGGTGACGATCTCCTGCTCGGGGTCGAGCTCGCCGATTCGCGACGGAAGCTGGCTGAGTGGGATCAACACCGAATCGGGGATCCGCGCGAAGTCAAACTCGACCTGCTCCCGTACATCCAACAGGAGAAACGGCTCTCCCCGGTCCTTCTTTTTTTTGAGTTCCTGGGGTGAAATCTGATAGGTCACGACCGGCTCCTTTTCTTTCGAAATGACACGGTTCCTTTGGAATCTTCATCATAAACTCACTTTGTTTTGATCGTCAACCGCAATTTGACCTCTCACGGAAAGTAGGATATAAATAGGCGATGGCATCGGGTTTGGACCGGCTACAGACGGCCCCCGTTGATCTGGTTGTTATCGGAGGCGGAATCCAGGGGGCGGGGATGGCCCGGGAGGCGGCCTTACGCGGGTTGTCGGTCGCCCTTTTTGAAAAGGGGGACTTCGCGGGGGGAACCTCCAGCCGAACTTCTCACCTGATCCATGGCGGCATCCGGTATCTTGAACAGGGAGCGCTTCGCCTCGTTCACGAGGCGGTGCATGAACGCTATGTTCTCTCCCGGCTTGCCCCGCACCTTGTCCGGCCCCTCCCCTTTCTCTTCCCCGTTTATCGCGGAGACGCGAGGGGAAAGTGGAAGATCCGGGCCGGGATGATCCTGTATGACCTCCTCGCCGGATCGAAGAGAATCGGACCGCACCGGATGTTCACTCCAGCGGAAGCGCTGGCGGAGGAGCCCGGCCTGCAATCGGAAGGGCTGGTCGGCGCCGCCCGTTTTTACGACTGCCGAATGGATGACGCCCGGCTCTGCCTGACCGTCCTGCTCTCTGCGCGGGAGTGGGGGGCGTCGATTTTTAATTATGTCGCCGTCACCGGTCTCATCCGGGAGAAAGAGCGCGTCTGCGGCGTTCGGGTGCAGGAGGTCCTGACCGGCGCGAATTATGATATTTACGCCCGCATCGTCGTGAACGCGGCCGGTCCCTGGGTCGATGCGATTTGTCGGATGGAGGGGGAAGCACCCCGCCGGATTCGGCAGACCAAGGGGATCCACCTGGTTTTCCCGAGCCTGACGCGAAGTCACGCCGTCGTGGGATCGAGCGAGAAGGACCGGCGGATCTTCTTCGTCATTCCTTGGAAGGGAAAAAGTCTCATCGGCACCACCGACACTGATTTTGCCGGAGACCTCGATCACATTCGGGCCGAAGAGGAAGAGGTCGCCTGGCTCCTTCGGGAAACCGCGCGGCTCTTTCCCAAGGAGAGGTTGGGGACGGAAGCGGTCATTGGACGGTACGCGGGGGTCCGGCCGTTGATTTATGATCCGGCGGGGAGCGCCTCCGATGTCTCCCGTGAAGGAAGGATCGAATGGACGCCTGGCGGGATGCTGATCCTGGCCGGCGGAAAGTTCACCCTCTTTCGATCGACCGCTGAAAAGGCCGTTGATGCCGTCGTAAAGAAGGCGCCCGATCTGAAGGCCCATCCACGGCCTCCTAGCGATCCTTCACTCTATGGCGGGGAGATGCCCTCCCTGGTCGAGTATCTAAAGGAAGAAGCGCCGCCCGCCCGGGAGCAGTATCACCTCAGCAGCGAGGGAATCCGGTATCTCATCGGGGCCTATGGAACGAAGTTCCATGCGGTCCTTGCTTTGGGAAAACAAGAGAAAGGATTGCTCAAACCGCTCACCCCGCTAGGATATCCCTTCCTGGCGGAGGCGGTCTATGCGGTCCGGGTGGAGATGGCGAAGCATCTCTCCGATTTCATGCGGCGGCGGACGGCGCTGGCGCTCGGCCCCTACAAGCGGGATTCAAACATGATTATTCAGATCGCGGAACAGATGGGACAAATACTCGGTTGGAACCGGGAGCAAATACAAAGCGAGATCGACGACTACCAGCGGGAGGTGGAGTGAGTGGAGAGCGACATCGAGGCGGTCCGAAAAGCGAATGAGACCTTTTATCAGGCCTTTGAAAAACTCGATATCCAGGAGATGGACGCCCTCTGGATCAAGGAAGATTACGTCAAATGCATTCATCCCGGGTGGGAAGTGCGCAGCGGTTGGGCGGAAGTTCGCGACAGCTGGGTGCTGATCTTCAACCATACCTATCAGATTAAATTTTCCGTCAACCTGATCGACATTGTCGTCAAATCGGATTGGGCCTGGGTCGTCTGTCTTGAGATGATCTCCACGCAGGATCAGGGAAGATGGGTCGAGGGGAGGGTCCTCTCCACCAATCTCTTCGAGCGGCGCGACGGGCGATGGCTGTTGATTCATCATCATGGCTCTCCCCTTCTCTCTCTGGAGGAAGAACACGAGGAGGAAGAGGGGGAGGGGGAAGAAGAGCTGCCGATGATCGACGAAGAAACCCCGCCCGAAGAGACCCCTTAAACAGGCCGATGGCCTAGAAATATAAAGCGGCCATCAAGCAGTCCGCTTCGCATTTTTATTGGAACCATGGGAAGAATTCAGGAAATCGCATTTTTGGTCTTCGGACAGATGGCGGTGGGGGGGCTTTTCTCCTCTCGCTTCCCTCTCTTGAAACCGTTGGGCTTGGGTTCTTCAGGACGAACGGACTGGTTTTTCTTCTCACCCTTCTCCTGGGACTTTTTCTCTTCCCGATTTCATTTTCCGCGGAATTGGGATGGAGCGGCGTGATCCTTTTATGTTACTCCCTCTTTGCCCTTCTTCTTTTCATCTACAACCTTCGTCTCTGGTTTCGCCATCCGCACCACAGCCGGCCCCTTCTCTGGGGGGCGACCGGCGTGGGGGTGGTCGCCATCCTCGCGAGCGTCGGCTACTATCTCCCCGCGTCGGCGGGACCGATTCGCGCCCTCTCCCTTTCTCTCTATTTTCTGGTCTCCAGTCTTCTTCTAGGGGCGGGGGTTTTGGCGATGTTGTTGGGCCACAGCTATCTGACGCGCCCGTCGCTTTCGATCGTTCCCCTTCGAAACCTGGCGAAGCTCTTCATGTGGTTCGTCTTTGTGGAGGGGGGCTGGCGCTGTTGAATCTGCTGCTGACCTCCGAGTCGGAGCGGCTTTGGAACGCGCTTCTCTTGAATACGTTTGAGGGGCTCTACCTCTGGATCCGTTTGCTGATCGGCATCGGAGGCCCGATGATTATTGCCCCAATGATCTTGCAAACGGTGAAAGAGCGCGCTACGATGTCGGCGACCGGTCTTCTTTACATCGCGATGATGATGGTGATTATCGGCGAGATCTTCTCCCGTTTTTTCCTTCTCGTCGATGTCGGATTTCTCTAAAGGAGGATGCCGGGGGGCTGGATAAAGAAGGAAAGAACAGAATTCGACGGAGCGGAGGAAGTGAATGCAGATCACGACCATTGAAAAGATGAAGAGCTTCTCCCCGGAGAAGATGAAGAAGATCAACCTCTTTGACACGAAGAACCTCTTCTGCGATCTCTATTGTTTTGAGCCGGGTCAGGCGCAGAAGCCGCATGCCCACGAAGGAGAGGACAAGGTCTACTATGTGTTGGAGGGGGAAGGGTTGTTCCGCGTCGGAACGGAGGAGCAGACGGTGAAGGCCCACTCGGCGGTCCTGGCACCGGCCGGGGTCGATCACGGCGTCACCAACCGCTCTTCTCAGCGGCTGGTGGTCTTGGTCTTCATGGCGCCGAAGCCGCATCATCATTAGAAATAATAAATGGAAGCAAAAGCTGATTTCAAACCAAAATGGGGAGCAGACCATGCTGCAAGATCCACAGGCGGTTGAAGAGGCCGGCTTGAAAATAATTGATCAGGAGGTCGGCTCGCATTCCTTCCATCCCGGCCAGTGGTCGGTGGTCCGGCAGGTCATCCATGCCACGGCCGATTTTGATTTTGCCCGCGAGATGGTCTTCCACCCCGCGGCGGTCGAAGCGGGGGTGGCGGCGATCCGTTTCGGCGCCGATATCGTCGCTGACACACAGACGGTCGATGTCGGAATCACGAAGGATCGCTTAAGAAAATATGGCGGGACGGTTTGGTGCTTTATTTCTGATGATGATGTGATCCTAAAGGCAAGAGAAGAAAATCTCCCCCGTACCGCGGTTGCGATGCGAAAGGCGGCCGAAACAAGTGACGGATCGATCTATGTGATTGGAAACGCGCCTGCCGCGCTTCTGGAGCTGATCCGTCTCGTGAAGGAGGGGAAAGCAAAGCCCTCGTTGATTATCGGAATTCCGGTCGGCTTCGTCGGGGCTGCCGAAGCAAAAGAAACACTACTGGCCAGCAAAACCCCCTTCATCACCTGTCGGGGAAGAAAGGGTGGAAGCACGGTGGCCGCCGCCATCATTAACGCCCTCTCGCTGCTTGCGACGCAATCATAAAACTTAAAGCAGCCAAGAATCGGCCACCGAGCTTCTCACTCTGAACGGGGGCGTTTAAGCAAGTCGCTTTCCCCCCCCCCCGGCGCTTGCTACTCGGCGAAGAAATCGACCTTACCTTCGTCGAGATCATAGCGGGCTCCGACGACCTTGACCTGTCCGCCCTTGACATGCTCCTGGAGGATCGCCGGAGAGGTCTTCAGCCGGTTGACCACCCGACGGATGTTTTCGCGCACCGCGGCATCGAGGAGCTCCTCTCCCTTCAGATTGCCGGACCCCTTGGCAACGAGCACCGCCGGGATGATCGGCTCAATCATCGGCCCCAAACTTCCAGGAAGAGAGGTGTTCTTCTCCGCGACCGAGATCGCCGCATCGACCGCACCACAGCGTTCATGGCCAAGGACGACCAGCAGCGGCGCCCCAAGCATGGCGACGCCATATTCGATGCTGCCGAGCGCGGCCGTATCGACGGTATTACCCGCATTGCGGATGATGAACAACTCACCGAGACCCCTATTGAAGAGGATCTCCGGCGGTACACGGCTGTCCGAGCAAGAGAGAATTACGGCAAAAGGGGCTTGGCCGCGGGCGATTTCCTGCCGCCGTTCGCGGCTCTTCCGCTGCGCGGCGTTGTCAGAGAGATATTCTTCATTCCCTTTTTTCAGCATCTCGAGCGCCTTGTCGGCGGTGAGTTCGGTTTTTTTCCCTGTCGCTCCGAAAGCCTTGGGGATCCCAAAGCCGCTCGCCAAGGCCAGCGTGCTCAAGAAGGTATTTCGAACGAAGGCGCGACGTGACATAGGTGGTTTCATGAGATTTTTCCCCTTAATCTAAGGTTAAACAGATCTGCGAACGCCGCAGCGCTTACCGACAATCGTCCAAGGTATAATCCGGAAATATCCCCAGACGACTTCCGTAGGCATCGCGATGGCCTATACATAGTTAATGAGACCAACGGTCCCCCTTTGATTTGCCGACGGAGTCGAGAGCAATGAAGAGAGGGGGTATAAACAATTTTCGTATATACTATATTTTTCTATCGGGAGTCAACCTTTTTTGACATAGCAAGCTGTCGAAAAAACCTTTTCGAAGTGAAATTTTACGATCAGAATTTTCGAAATGACATTTCCGTTTGGATCGTTCCCTTTTCATCCAAATGAAGCGTACACAGAAACCAAATCTAACCATTGCCTTTCCGATTTCGTTTGGCTATAATTCGGTGAACTCGTTGGGGGAATTGAATCATGTCCGATCAGAAAACGATGGAGCAGAGGATCCTTCTTCAACACGATGAACCGCTCAAAACGCTCGACGATTATCTCGCCCGCGGCGGCTTTCAGGCCCTTAAAAAGGCGCTGGGGATGACGCAGATGCAGGTGATCGACGAGATCAAGCGGTCGAGCCTTCGGGGCCGCGGTGGCGCCGGCTTCCCGACCGGGATCAAATGGGAAGGGGTTTACAAGAAACAAGCCGATATCCTCGGCATGATCCCTACGAAATACCTCGTCTGCAACGGCTCGGAAGGAGAGCCGGGCACCTACAAAGATCGCTACCTCATTCAAAAGAATCCTTACTCGCTGATCGAAGGAATGATGATCGCGTCGTATGCCATCGGTACCTACAAGGCGATTATCTGTATCAAAGAAATTTTCAAAAAAGAGATCGCCATTCTCCAGCGGGCGCTGAAGGAATGCGCCGACGCCGGCTACATCAACGACAACGTCATGGGGACGGGGCGGAACCTCCCCCTTGAACTCGGCTTCGGTCCCGACTCTTATCTTCTGGGAGAAGACCGGGCCCAGTTGGAAGTGCTTGAAGGAAAACCGGCCTGGCCCCGCGCCAAGGGGATGATCCCGGTGGAGTACGGCCTCTTCGGCCAGCCGACCGCCGTCAATAATGTCGAAACCCTCTCGACCGTCCCCTATATTATTCTGCGGGGGGCCGACTGGTTCAAATCGATCGGGACGGCCGATACCGCCGGGACGATGATCTTCACCCTCACCGGGGACGTCAATCGCCCTGGGATGTATGAGTTGCCGATGGGAACCTCGCTTCGGACTTTAATCGAGGTCTACGGCGGCGGCGCGAAGCTCGATCGCCATATCCGGGCGGTCTTCTCCGGCCCGACCAATGCCGTCATTCCCGCCGACAAACTGGACACCCCGCTCGATTTCGCATCGATGCGAAAGATCCCTTCCGGGATCGGCTCCGGCGGCTTCATCGTCTACGACGACACCGCCTGTATCCTGAAAGCCGGCCTGAACTTCGCCCGCTTCCTGGCGATCGAATCGTGCGGACAGTGCGCCTCCTGCAAAACCGGAACGGGCCGGATCGCCCACCGGCTCGGGCTGATCGAGGAGGGAAAAGGGACGGAGCAGGATGTCTTCGCGATTTTGGAAGACTGCCTTCACACCAAAGGCTCCGGCCGCTGCTATCTGGTGACCGAAACGGGGATCGACATCAGCAGCATCTTCTACAATTTCCCGGACGATGTCGTCGAGCACCTGGAGTACGGCTGTCTGAAGGATCGCCATCTCCCCCTGCCGAAGATCAAAGATTTCGACGAAGCGACCCACACCTTTACGTTTGATGAGAATTATTTCGAACGGAGCTTCGCGGAGGGGCGGTACATCATCGAGCCCGCGATCTAGAGGGTGAGGGCGGTGACCCGGTTGGTCGGCGTTCTTCCGTCCGGCCCCCGTCCCCCGATCAGATAGATCCTCCCCTCCAGATAGACGGTCGCCATCGCCACCCGGGCGTCGGGCATCGGCGGCAGTTCGATCCATTTTCTTGTTTTAGGATCAAGCACTGCCGCCCGGTTCTGGACCCGATCGCCGCTGTGCCCCCCGAAGAGATAAATCTTCCCATCAACGAGACAGTTCCCGACCCCCGCCGCGCGCCACGGCAGGTGAAATTGCGGATCGGAGGTCCAGCGGTTTTCGACCGGGTCGTATTGCTCGATCAGATCATAATTATGAAAGACCCCCTCCCGAAACCCCGCCCCGCCCATCGCCAGAACCTTTCCGGATAACGGCACCGCCCCCAGCGAGAAGCGGGGGGTCGGCATCGGAGCGATCTTCCGCCACAGCCCTTCTTTCCGATCGAGCCGCTCGGAGAATGAAAAGGCCGGGTCGGTCATCGGGCCGCCGGTCGCCTCCGGATGGTGCCCGCCGAAGAGATAGATCGTCTCCTTCAGAACGGTCGCCGCCGGCGCATCATGCCGCTGCAACAGGTCGGGCCCTCTCGACCAGGCGCCGGTTTTCGGATCGAAGATCTCGACGACGGTGAGGAAGTTGAAGGTCCCATCCGGACGCCGAAATCCCCCCCCCATCACATAGGCCTGCTCATTCAAATTCACCGCGACCACCCCCGACCGGAGCGTCGGCATCTCCGGCCCGAAGGTCCACCGGTCCGTTTTGGGATCGTAGATCTCGACCGTTTGAAGGCTCTTGAACTCCGGCCCGCCCCCGCCGAAGACGTAGAGCTTCCCACCCATCGCCGCGGCGCCGCAGTGGGAGCGGATGGTGTTCATCGGTGCTAAGGTGAGCCAAGAGGAAGTCGGCATGATCAACGTCTCATCGGGTGATGGTCCTTCATTTAGTCACAATGTCGCTCATCAGTCGAAACGTCTTTGTCCCCTCCGCGACGAGTCCCCCTTTTTCAAATATCGGGCTTTCGAAAGGGATGAATCGATGGATCTTCAAAAAGGGTCGGGTCGCCAGCGCCGCTTCAACCCCCTCCCGATTGTCTTTGCGGATCTCCAGGAGCAGCTCGGGCCGCTTCTCCCACTCCCAGAGGGTCGGCGCCATGAGAATGTAAAGCCCTTGATCGGCAAGCCGTTCGTAGGAGTTCAGAAGGTTCCGCTTGTACCGGTCGAGATGGGGTCCCTCCAGGATCAGGGCGAAGACAAAATGGTGACCCCACCAGAAAAGAGAGCGGAAGGTGAACTTCTCGTCCTGAGAAAAGTACTTTGGCAAGTCGAGATATTGATATGGAAAATCGTGCAGGTGTTCCCCTTTTACGAATTGGCCGATGGTTGTATCGACCCCCTCCGGCGCGAGGAGGGAAACGGTAAACAACTCTTCTTTGAGGGCGACATGAAGCTGCTCCAAAATCTGCTTGACCTTCCGCGAGATGATGGCTTTTGTCTGGAAGAAATGGGTCTCTTGGATGAGGCTTCGTTCGGCGGGGGTAAATTGGATCGATCGGTCCATCGGCGCAGGGTTGCTCCTTTCGGTTTGGGTGGAGAATAACGGTCTCGGCGGAGGGAGTCAAGGAATTAAAAAGGGGCGAAGAGCGCCCCCTTGGGTGAAGATCAAAGATGATTTCCGTCGGTTACGCCACCTTCGGCTCAAGGGCTTCCTCCGCCGGAGGGGTTTCCGTTCCTTCCATAAAGGCTTTGAAACGGTTGAGATCGTCCTCAACCTGTTGAGAAGGTTCCTCCCCGAAGAGCTTCGCAAAGGCCGCGCCGACCTTCCCGCCGGGCGGGTTGTACTGAATCATCACCCGGACCTGGGTTCCCTCCGGCACCCGATCGAAATGGACCGATCCGGTGTTGTCGACATCGGCCCCTTCGAGCGATTTCCAGGAGATCAGCTCGTTCTGCAAATCTTTGATGATTTCGGCATCCCATTCCACCGTTGTTCCGGCCGGGGCCTTGGCGACCCAGTGAGAGCGCCGTGAATCGAGAACCTTCACCGATTTGAGATGATTCATGATCTCCGGCAGGTTCCCGAAATTTCTCCAAAAATGATAAAGGACTTCGGGGGCTTCCGAATAAGAACACTCTTTTCCACTTTGATTCCTTCTATTTTTCTCCTCATGGGACCTCCTTACATTTAATTCCTCGATAAACGGCTCCGGTAGACCTACAAGACTCCCCAAACAAAAATATCTCCTTGAAAGGGGGGATGTCTACCCTCCCGAAAGGATTACTCCGGTTGGATCATTCGTCAATGAGAAGCGAGCCTTCTTCCTGAATAAAAGCTTGACACTCGCCCCCCGGGGCCGGTATGATCCGTTCATTCGTAAAAGCAAAGGCTTATCATGAAAAGGAATTTCCTCGCGCCCCCTTTTTTTATCTCTTTTTTCTTCTCACCCTCTGCCTCTTTCAGCCGGCTTTTGCAGAGGAGCCGGTCCCTTCTGAAGCAATCTCGGGGAAGTTTCAAAGGACATCTACTACCCAGGAGGAGGGCCCGTCTCCGGTCCCCCTGCGCCCAAGATGTCTTATCCGGAGAGCTACGGCCGGACCGGCGGGATCGACGGCCGATCGCTTCTCTGGTTTTTCATCCAACAACACTTCTTCATGGGGAGCTTCATCCTCGGCGTCCCGATGATCGCCTGGATGATCGAGCTCTTCGGCCATCTCCGCCGCCGGGGTCATCGGGAGCAGTCGGAAAAACAGGACCGCCTGGCCCGGGAGATCATGGAGATCGGAATGCCGTTCTATCCGATCACGATCTTCTTCGGCGTCGCTCTTCTGGGGGCCTTTCTCTTTCTCTACAATGCGTTTTTTAAATATATGGCCGAGCTTTTTCGGCCGATCGTCTACCTCTATGCCCTCTGTTTTGTTCTGGAGAGCATTCTGCTCTACGGCTACACACTCACCTGGGAGCGCTGGCGGCGGGGTGATCGGAAGTGGCTTCATCTGAGTGTGGGGGCGCTCACCGTCACCAACGGCGTGATCATCGTCTGTCTCGCGAACGCCTGGATGGCCTTTATGATGTCGCCGGCGGGGATCGACTCCCAGGGGCGCTATCTCGGCAATGTCTGGCGAATCATCCACACCGTCCTCTGGAATCCGTTGAACGTTCATCGGATCTTGGCGAGCATCATGTTCAGCGGGGCGGTGATCGCGGCATATGCCGCGTACAAAATGCTGACGACGCGCGATCCGGCCAAGCGCGCCCATTACGACTGGATGGGGCATGTCAACATCATGATCGCCATCGTCAACCTCTTCCTCCTCCCCTTTGCCGGCTACTGGTTCGCCAAAATGATTTTCATCTACCGGCAGCGGATGGGGGTCACGTTGATGGGAGGGCAGATGAGCTGGCCGTTCGTGATTCAGGCGATGCTGATCGGCCTGATTTTCATGACGGTGACCTATTACCTTTGGCAGGGAACTTCCCGGATGAACGGGTCGGAGCGGTATAACTATCTGATCAAGTATCTGCTGATCATCTTAACCGTCTCGTTCATCATCTGGACGACCCCGCACACCCTTCCGGCGAGCCAGAGCGAGGTAAAACAGATGGGAGGGGCGCAGCACCCGATCGTCGGCTATTACGGGACGATGGCGGCGAAGAACACCGCCATCAATACGATGATCCTTGCCTTTGGCCTTTGCATGATCATCTTCAAAAGATGCAACAAAGAGATCACAGTCGCTTGGAGAAAATGGGGAAACGTCGCCCTGATCGCCCTCTTCGGGGGGGCGGAGCTGATGGTGATCTACTTCGGCGTCTCCGGCTTTTACGTTCCGGCCAACGTCCGGGTCCGGTTTGCCTTTCCGCAGTTTATGGCGGCGATGGTCGCGCTGGGAGGGGGGTATCTCCTGAATTGGTTGATGCTCCGGCGGTCCCGGTCGCTCGGCCCGATCCAATGGGGAAAACTTCCGGTCGGCGGAGCCATCGCGCTTTTTTCCCTCGCCGTCTTCATCACCATGACGATGGCGCTGATGGGATACATCCGGTCGTCGGTCCGTCTTGATTGGCACATCACCGAGATCATGCACGACGCCACCCCCTGGGCCGCGGCCCCCGGCCTCACCTACGCGGTCGGGATGGTCCTCCTCAACGTGGCGATTTTCTGGTTTCTCGCCGTGTTGATCTTCTGGGCCGGCAGCGGCCGGAAGCTTGCGCTTCCCTCCAAAGCGATCGAAGGCTCTGGTGAGCTCCCCGAGACGAACGAATCGCTGCCGTCTTAAAGCCCCTTCTCCAAGATAAAAACCTCTCTTCGATTGATACGGAGCAACGTCTACCTCCGTTCCTACCCGCGCTTATTTTCCATTGACATTCCCTTCCCGGTATGATACCAAAACGGATTCCGCTTATCGGGTAAGCACACTTGAGTCGGGGGGAGGAGATGAAAAAGGGACTGTTCTTAGGTGTTTTACTTGTAGTGTTGATCGCTTCAGAAAATCACGCTGCCGCAAGAGAAGGTTTTTATCTTGGAGGCAAGGTTCTTTATAACATGATTGACGGGGACTTTGATGGGACGAACGGTCCCGAGACCGATCACGGACCCGGATTCGGCCTCGTCCTCGGTGTCGGTATTACCGATTCTTTTGCACTTCAAGTAGACTTGAACATCAGCCGCCATGATGCCGCTGTCTTTGACGATACACCGGTGTCCGATGCCGCATATGGCGCGATTCTCTTCGGATTCAAGCAGGCTTTTATCACCGATCGACCCGTGCGGCCGTTCTTTAGAGCGGGCGTTGGCCTCTTTTCATTCACAATCGAGGATCCGATTATCGGGGACCTTGATCTATCTGGAAACGGTTTTGAATTTGGGTTAGGGGTCGATTACTATCTTTCTGATTCATTCTCAATCGGCGCAGCAATCAATCGGCGATTCGTTGACTATGATGAAGTCGAGGTTCAAGGGATTACAGAGGATTTAGATCCGAAAATCTCGGGAGATACTACTTCGTTGGATGTCGCTTTTACCGCCCACTTTTGATCCTTAATGATTAAAGCGCCGATTCGGTATCAACAGTCTATGTTATATCGGATTGTCCTTTAGCTTAAGAAGGACGATCCCTGCTATCGGGTTTTCAATTCTATAAGGGATGTAGGTCATAAACTGGAGGGAGACAAATGCCAAGGATTCTAATTGCAATGATCATGGCAGTCCTTTTCACATTGAATGCAACGCAAGCCGATGCCGACGATCCCAATCATCCTGAAGACGGGTTGTATATCGGGGCGGATCTGATCGTGAACGTCCCTGAGCAAGACCTCAGCGGCGACTTTGCCGAGGTTGATCCCGGTTCCGGATTCCGTCTCAACCTGGGTTATCGCTTTCCCATTCCTCTTGCCCTTGAGGTTGAATTCGGGGCTTCCGGGCATATGGTGGATGATGAAGACGCGGGAATTGCGTTTTTGGCGATGAATCTCCGTTACTTTCCATTGACCTTTTCTTTTGCGGGCATGCCGGCGGAAGCCTTTCTTCGGGCGGGGTTCGGCTCATATGCTCTCGTCATTGACGGGGTCAGAGACGGCTCCGGCCGTCGAGACGACCTTGAATTGACCGGGGACGGGTTCGACGCCGGGATCGGAATAGAAATATATCCTCAGCCGCAATTCAGCGTCGTGTTCGGAGTGACGCAGCGGTTTGTGGAGTATGACGAACTCGATTACCTCGACTTCGAATTAATTGAGGATGTGAAAGGGGCAATGACCACCGTAAATGCCGGTATAAAATATCATTTCTAATCCGGTGCGGACTCTCCCTTCTAAAAATAAAAATGAACCGTGACAAGCGCCTCATTCTGGAAATCGCGTCGGTCGAATTCCTGCCGGCGGTTGAGCTCCACGCGTAGTGCCAAGTCTTTTTGCAGGGTCACCCGCTGCTGGAGCGACATCTTCAGATCGTGGGAGCGATCGCCGAGAGGATAGGATAGGTACGTTGCAAAGAGGTGCGCCTTCCACCGAGACGCAAGATCGGCCAATACTCCGATCGTCCCGCCGATGCCGGCCCGGTAATTCGGGTCGAAGAATCCTCCATAATTCCCATCCACTTCGATAAAGAAATAAATCAGCTCTCGCTGAAGGAGATGCGCTTCCAGGGCGCTCCCGGTGCCGGTGTTCAAATCAAAATAGCGGCAGTTGCGGCAAGGCCCCCCCGTCAAAGTCTCCAGGCCCACGCTCACTTTCCAGGAAGGTTTCTTAAAGAGGGGATCAAGCGGGAAGAGGGAGATGATGTTGGCGAAAGAGAGGGAGTGGAGCACGGTCTTGTCTTGGTGGTTGTAATGGCGAAGCCGCGCGTTCATCAGCTCGATCTGCGCGCCGGGTGTGTAACCGGTCTCATCATCGAGCAGATCTTGGTAGGCCGGCCGAATCGACAGCTCTTCGAACGGTTCTCCCTCCCGCCAGCCGAGGCCGAGGCCGAGGCGCGCCGTCTCATGCCCCTGCTCGGGGGGGACCGTCGTCGGCTCGAATCGGACCGCCGGACTCTGCACCCGCAGCCCGCTTCGGCGTGCGAGCAATAATCGCTGCTTTTTCTTGATCGCCTCGGGACCGGTCTCTTCCTTCGCCGTCTGATAACGGGTGTAATCGTAAGCGATGTCGAGAAGAAATGCCTGCCGGTCGATCGGGAGGGTATTGAACGGCTCGGATTCGATCGCTGCCGAGGTATCTCGATCGATCTCTGTCAAAAGCTGACGCTCCTCGGATGAAAGATGGTCTCTTTTTTGACGGATCTGGGTTCCCCGCGCGGGGCGGTAGGTGATCTCGCCGACGAGCCCCGGCACCGATGCGATCAAGCGGACGGTATCGGCGGGAATCGTCCAGAACCAGAAGGAGTCGGTCAGGTGAAGATCGGGGTCGGCGACCTCCAGCAGGGGAAGTAGTTGATAGGAGCAGTTCTGCTTGAAGAAGTAATAAGTGAAGGCGGTATTGCCGAGCTCCCAGGCATGCATCAGCATTCGCCGGATCTGCTCCTCGGTGAGGTTCAACCGATATTCCCAAATGTCTCGGTTTTCCATATCGCTGTATTTCCGGACCTGGAGATAATAGGGAATCGTCGAGAAATTCCCCTTGAAGCCGCCGGTAATTCCAAGCACCGCAAAGAGAACGCCGTTATCGGTCGTCACGGTGGCGGCGTAGTTGACGGTGTAGTCGAGAATCTCTGTCTGTTCCGTCTGGTCCTTCTGGTCGATCCTAAGAAGGGTGTGGCCGAACATAGATGAGGGATTGTTCATGTAGGCCGAAGGGAAAATCAAGGTCATCGATTGAGGATTGAGCGCCGCATACCAAGCATCGAACCGGCCGCATTGCTGTTCCGGGAGGTGCTTCGGGTCGATGCCGAGCTCCGTCTTAAGCCAATGGTACCGGGCGATGAAGGCGCACTGCGCCGGCTGTTTTGATGTGGCGACGAGCTCCTCACTAAAAAAAGCGGCAAGGGTGGCCTCCAGCTCGGCCTGGGGGTTCGTTTTCCCGTCGGGCGCCAGGAAGAAGCCGGCCGGATCGGCCTCGCTGTCTACGCCGCCGAGCAGGGCGGGACGATAATGAAGAAGAAGATGCCAGTAGCGTTGTTGGGAAAGCTCTTTCTGACGCGAGGCTTCGATCAGCTCTTGCAGATAGCCCTGAGCATCTTCAGCAAAAGCAGGTGTCGCCCAGATCAGGAGGAGAAAAAACAAAAGGAACGTCGTTCCTTTCCGAAGAAGCGGAGATCGGCGATCGAAAAGAAATAACTTGATTGGTTTCAAAGCGAAGGAGAAAGCTGAGGCGAAAGACAACATCGGCCCTGCTCGGCCCCCGACCGAAGCCGGGGGCCGAAGAGAGATTAGTGACTTGAAACGAACGTGGAAAGATTTGGATGGGTTGACATCTCTTGGTTGAGCGCAACCAGCATCTCCCCGGAGGTCGTCTTCTCCGTCGGGAAAATCGCGGTATATTTCGCCTGGGTCAATGTAAAGAAGTCGGTTTGATGCTCTGCAGGGATGCCGAGAAGCGCGGCCAATGAAGCGAGGTGTTCCCCTTGACCCTGGGCCATCTCTTGAGAAAGGTTATCCAGATTCGCGCTGGCGAAGACATTGACCTTCTCTTCGTTTTTTACGACGCCGTCCTGTGTGCAGCCTAAGGTGCCTGTTGAAATTCCGAACGTCTGGTTGCCGAGCGTTCCGTTCGTTGTTGCGGCGAGCACCTGCGGGACGACTCCTTTCTGTCCCTTAAAGATCATGGCCCCGACGCCGCAACCCGGCCCCGAGGCTTGAGCAAAACTCTGAGAGACAGGAAGTAAAGCGAACACAACCGCTGCATAGAGCAATCTTTTCATTAGTGATTCTCCTTTTTGGGTTGGTGAGGAAGGTACGACTGATCTGTGTTCACTGGACCCGGACCAAGAGAGCCTGGTCCGCATTTCTGCTACAGGGTGCACCTAAAAAGTTATCATTTGCGGGATGAATGTGTCAAGGGAAATGGAGAGATCACGCACGAAGTCTTCTTTGACTGGAAACGAAATTTTGCTCGGGTCTATCCCCTTACAAGCTATCTCTTCAGCGTAGAATAAGCGGCGGGATAAGCGCCGTTGCCGCTTCCGTTTCCATGTCCGTTGCCGTTTCCATTGAGCCCCTTCCGGTTCGTGCACTGAACTACCTTCCAGTAGTTGAGCGGCTTGACGCTTCTCTTTTTTCCACGACCAGCGGTTTCCCGCTCAAGAGGCTGCTCAAATCGAGGTCGGCCTGGAAGCCGATCTTCTTGGTAAAGGGGGAGATGGCTTTCTCACAGCCTGAGATGAAGGGGTTCATGTTTTTAAAGTGATTGAGGAGGACGATCTTTCCCCCCACCTTGCAGACGCGGATCATCTCCGCGATGACCTGATGGGGATCGGGCACGGCCGAGATCACATAAGCGGCGAAGACGGAGTCAAAAGAGTTGTCGGGAAAGTTCATCTTCATCGCATCCATCTTCATCAGCTGGATATGCGAGAGCTGATACTGGCTGACGCGCTGCCGCCCCTTCTCCAGCATCGGCTCACAGAAGTCGATCCCGATCACTTTGCAGTTTCTGGGGTAATAAGGAAGAGAGAGGCCGGTGCCGACCCCCACTTCAAGAATGGTCTCTCCTCCCCGGATATTTAAGAGCTGGATTGCATCCGCGCGGGATTGGTGGAAGAGCTTTCCAAAAACCAGATCATAAAACCCCGAGAAGACGGTATAAGCCCGCTCGATACTTTTCGCATCCATAACAGGATTCTCCTATTGACTGCCGCGTAACGCGTGATACCAGATGGAGATTTCATTCGAGACGTCTGATGGATTTTAAAAAAAAGACCAAAAGAATCAAGATAATTGTAACAGAGATCACCTTTCAAACGGAAGCGGTTTTACACCGAAAGGGGCTGACCGCGATATCGATGCTGAAAACACCCCTAGAACGAGGCGGTAAAAAAGGGATTGTGCTGTTGCTCCTCCTCGACCGTGGTGGCCGGCCCATGGCCCGGAAAGAGACGGGTCTCTTTTGGAAGAGAAAGGATCGACTCCCGGACCGACCGAAGCAAAACAGGATAGGTCGAGGTCGATTGGGCCCGGCCGAGCGATCCGGCGAAGAGGGCATCGCCGACAAAGGCGATCGGTATTTCCAGACCGTTCATCGGCTCAATGAAGAAGGTGGTTCCGCCGGGGGTATGGCCGGGGCTCCGCCGGTGGCGGATGCAAAATCGCCCGACCGGGATCTCCTCTCCCTCTTTTAGAAAAGCGACCGCTCCAGGCGGTCGGCCCCCGCCCGAGAATTCATCCGAATGGAGATAGATCGGCGCGCCCGTCGCGGCGTGGATCCGATCGGCCCCGCCGACATGGTCGGCGTGTGTATGCGTGATGCAGAGAGCGACTAATCGGATCTTCTCTTTTTTGATCTCCGCCAAGACTTGGTCGGGATTGTAGCCGGTATCGAAGAGGGCCCCCTCTCCCGTGGCGGGATCGACGAAGAGATACCCGTTGACCGGATAAGTTCCGATTTTGCCGTCGATCCATCGGACCAGCGGAATCTTCTCGCGCGTCCGGGGTTCCCATTCCGAGCGCGCAATGGCGGCCAGCTTACGCGCATCCAGCGAGAGGGCGGCGGAGAGGCGCTCGATCTCGTCGGCGCTCGGGTCGGCTCCCTCTTCCAAGGCGCCGATCCGCGCTCCCGTTATTTGCGCCTTTTGCGCCAGTTCGTCCGGAGACCATCCCTTTCCGAAGCGGGCTTTGCCGATAATATCTGAAAAGGTATCTTCGAGCACCTGTTTTCCTCTTTGATCGAAGATACAGGAGACTCTACCCGTGTGTCAATGACTGATAAAGGAAGAAAAGTGGATGATTTACAGTTGAAATTTGGTTTTTTTTTCAAATACACTGCCTGAATCATCCTTCGGAGGTGACCATGCAGGTTGTCGATAAGACATTATCGATCGTACTGGCCGGCGGGGTCGGCTCCCGTCTTCATCCCCTGACGGCCGATCGGGCCAAACCGGCGGTTCCCTTCGGCGGGATTTACCGGATCATCGATTTTACCCTCTCGAACTGCCTTCACTCGGGTCTTCGACGCATCCTGATTCTCACCCAATACAAATCACATTCGCTTCACAAACATCTTCGAGACGGCTGGTCGATCTTCATTCCGGAGATCGGCGAGTTTATCACCGCCGTTCCGGCGCAGATGCGGGTGGGAGAGGGATGGTATGCCGGGACCGCCGATGCGATCAACCAAAATCGCTATCTCCTCGAGCGGAGCGGGGCGGAATATGTCCTGATTCTCGCCGGCGATCACATCTATCGGATGGATTATGCCCGGATGCTGGAGGAGCATGCCCGCCGAAAATTCGACGTGACGGTCGCCTGCATGCCTGTGCCGATCGCCGATGCCCGCTCCTTCGGCGTTATCGACATCGACCCAGAGCTCCGGGTCCGGAGTTTCATTGAAAAGTCTCCCCATCCCCCGGCCATGCCGAATGACCCCCAACATGCCCTCGCCTCGATGGGGGTTTACGTCTTCAATCTTCCTTTTCTCCTGAAAGTCCTCGCCCAAGACCACGAAGACGACACCTCCGGCCACGATTTCGGAAAAAATATCCTCCCGAGCATCATCGATACCCACGCCGTCGGGGCGTATCATTTCGGCGGCAAGGAGGGCCGGGTCACCCGCGACGGTTACTGGCGCGATGTCGGAACCCTGGATGCGTACTACCAGGCGAATATGGATCTCATCGAGCCGGTCCCGCCGATCGATCTCTACCAGAGCGATTGGGGGATTCGGACCTACCACGGCCAATATCCCGCGGCCCGGATGGCCCCTTCGGCCACCGGCGAAGCGGGATCGGTCGTCAACACTCTGTTGGCCGGAGGGGATGTCATTATCGGCGCAAGGGTTCTCCATTCGATCCTCTCGCCGAATGTTTGGGTCGAATCGGGGGCGCTCGTCGAGGATGCGATTCTCTTCGAAGGGGTTCAGGTCGGCGCCAGGGCCCGCCTGCGGCGCTGCATTCTGGATAAAGGGGTCCGTGTTCCGGCGGGAGAGACGATCGGTTGGAATCACGAACAAGATCGCTCCCGGGGATTTACGATCTCCGAGGAAGGGGTCGTAGTGGTTCCGAAAGAATACAAATTCTAAAAGACGTGAGGTGAAGCGTGAGGAGTCAAAGATTTAAGCACTTTCGACCTTACCCCTTACGCCTCACCCTCGCGCCTCCCATTACTTCGATCTGATAATTTGCACCTTCTTGATCACCACCTCGGTTTTGGGGCGGTCGCGTTCGTCGCGCGGGAGGGCGACGATCTTCTTGACCACCTCCTGGCCTTCGATGACCTGGCCGAAGATCGTGTGACGGTTGTTCAACCAGTCGGTCGCTCCTTCCGTAATAAAGAACTGGCTCCCGTTGGTATTGCGGCCGGCGTTCGCCATCGCCAGGCGGCCGGGGCGATCGAATTTCAAGTTGGCCGAGAACTCATCCTCAAATTGATAGCCGGGTCCGCCGGTCCCGTTCCCAAGCGGATCTCCCCCTTGGATCATAAAGCCGGGAATGACGCGATGAAAGATCACGCCGTCGTAGAGCGGCCGCTTCACCTTTTGTCTCGTTTTCGGATCGGTCCACTCTTTGGTTCCCTCGGCCAGCCCGATGAAGTTCGCCACCGTTTTCGGGGCCTCTTTCTCAAAGAGCTCCAGGGTGATTTTCCCCTGCGACGTCTCCATCACCGCGTAAACGCCGGGAGGGAGCTTCTTCTCCTCGGCCGCTCCCTCGGGAATGAGGGCCAAACCAACGACAATGAAACTTAAGATCCAGAGAGTCAGCTGCATTCGAACCTCCTTGAAAGTAAAAGACGGGGCGATCTTAATATAAGTCGGGCGTTGTTGGCAAGCGGGAGGCGAAGGCGCCGGACGAAGGTTTTTGGGGGCTGGTATTTGGGGTTCGACTTCAAGTACAATAGAAAAAACATAGACACGGACCGATTGGTTAATCCTGAACCACCTTGAAGGGGAGAGACATGGAGAAAAAGTGGGCCGTCCAGGGAGACGTCAAGGTCGAATTCCCGATGAGTGCCGTCATTGATATGTATTCTTTTTTCGAAGAAATCAAAGAGAAATGGGCGGACGATCCGGAGCTTCACGATTCGCTCAACCACTTCGAGCTGGAGATCAAAAAAGACGATTTTCACTATCGGATGGGAGAAATTTCCATCAAAGACCTCTTAAGAGATTACAAGATGGATGATCTCTACCAGCAAGCGAAAGCCGAGCTCCCCTTAAAAGAAGCGCTCCGCCTTTTTGTCTCTTTCCTCCAGCTGGAACAGCGGCTCCCGCAAAAGGTCCTTAAAGATGTCGATTACCAGAACAAGCGGGCCTGCTTCGTGATGGCCCTGGAAGAGAATAAGTTGAGAACTCCCGATTGGAAAGAGATGCGTCCCTTTCCGGTAGTCCGTCTCAGCTTCGATGTGGAAGAGGAGAATCAGGCGGAGGTGATTCCGATCCGTCCCGAAAACCAGAACCACTCCCCCCGGGCAAAACGAAAATAGATCTCTTTCGGTGTTCCGATTCCGTAGGGGCACAGCATGCTGTGCCCCTACACAACCACCGACCATCGATCCACAGTCAACCCGCGCAGAGCGCCTCAAGCTCCTTGGGCTCCATCTCCGTCAGGCTTGTGATAATCCGATCGGCCTTTCCCTCCAAACTTTCCCGCGCATAGGAATTGGTGACCGCCAGACATTTCATCCCCGCCAGGCGGGCCGCTTCCACCCCATGAAGGGAGTCTTCAATCACCACACATTCGTCCGGCCGGATCGGCGGGTTCGGCGCCGGCGGGAGCTCGTTTAGCTTTGCAAGCGCCGTGAGGAAGGCCTCCGGGTGGGGTTTCCCATTTCGCACATCCTGCGCGCTCACGATTACCGGAAAAGCCGACCGCATCCCCCCTTTATCGAGGGCAAACTTGATCTCCCCTCGAAAAGCGCCGGAGGCGATCGCCAGCCGGTAGACCCCTGCCGCCTTCTTCACAAACTCCACCACCCCCGGATAGAGATAAAGCTCCTGCTGAGAGAGGGTCCGATAGACGGCCATCTTCCGAATAATCAAATCCTTGAGGATCTTGTTGTTGATCGGTCGCTGATGGGCGGCGAGCGCCGTCTCGAAGCATCCTTTGTCGTCCATCGCAAGGTACTTCGAGAAATATTCTTCCTTCGTCAGGGTGATCCCTTCTTCCTGCAAGATCTGTTGCAGCGCCTTCATATGGTGCGGCTCGCTGTCGACGATCACCCCGTCACAATCGAAAATAATCGCTTTTAACATGGCTCTCCTCAAAAAAAGTCGTCTTAGCATAAAGAAAGAGGCCGGGGAGATCAAGCCCTTTTGAAGGAGAGTTTTGATTGAGTTGGAGTGGAACGCTAGAAAAGTCACAGGGGTGAATGCCAGTATAGTATACACTGAAGACTTTTCGAGGAGGGGATTTCTCTTTTAGACAGATTCTTCCCTTAGCCAACCTTTGCGGCTGAGAACATCCCACGCTGACCGGATTTGCTCCTCAGTGAACATCCGCTTACGGTCATTCCATTTATAGGTCTTGGCAATCGCTTTGTCGACAGTCGATGCCCCTTCACGAGTAACCACCCAGTGGACTGTCGAAAGTAGCTCCATGCCGAAGGAAGTTTCAAATCCCTTGATAAGTGCTACAACACGATCAAAGCGTTCGTGAGTTTCTGGGTAGTTCTTCAGGAACTCTTCGGCTTTATCCGAGATTCCCAGCTTCAACTCAATTTGTTTGTCTGGCCGGTCTGTTGCGTCACCATAACCGCTGATGAAATGACCTTCAATAAGACTGAGAACGTGCCGAAGATTTTCTGAGTATGGACCGAAAGTACCTTTCTTATATTTCAACTTAAGCCCCTCGCCCGCCTCCTGCATAAAATACATGAGCTTATGTATTTCCAGTAGAGTAACAGACGGGTCCATCACTGCGGAAAGATACCGTCTCATCAATCCCAAGAGCGATGCACGCCCAACAGTCATACGCGGAGCCTGCTTCTGTTTAACCATCTTCTCCGCGTCTGGAGTTCCCGTGGGCTCATATAACAAAACATGAACTTCCGGTAAATTGCGGAATGCTTCCTCAATCATAGGTCGGACTTTGTTCCAATGCAACCCGCCTAAACCGCAACCAAGCGGCGGCACTGCGATAGATTTGATTTCTAGATGGCGAACTTCTTCTACTAATGCCTTCAATCCGGACTCGATGTGCTCAATGCGGCTCTTTCCTTTCCAGTGAAGCTTCGTAGGAAAGTTAATAATGTAACGAGGATTCTCAAAACGGTTCAGATCGTGAACAAGCATTTTTCCTGGAAGAAGCTGTTTACGATCACAGATTGCTTTATATGCTTTGTAGTTTTCGGGGAATGCCTTACGGAACTGCAAGGCAATCCCCCGTCCCATAATGCCTATACAATTAACTGTATTGACCAACACCTGAGCATCAGCTTGTAATATGTCGCCTTGCTTTAGCTCAATCATTTATTTTCTCCTTTGGTCAAAAGTACCATGTTCTTTCAATACTCACAATGGGTTTGTGGCTGGCACTCGATAGAATATTCCCAACCTGCTCTTGGATCTCAGTATTAATAACGCCGATCCGCTCAATGAGTTTCCATGGAAACGACTTGAATATAAGAAATTCAGCCTGTTTCCCTTCCTTAACGGCAGGATGCTGGAAATCGGTTGCTTCTACTGCTTCCCAATTAATCTTATTAAGCTTGCCCAGGGTATTAAAAAACATTGCATAATGCGCCCCGGCGTTGCAATCGCTGAAGGCCCACTGACGCTCACGAGAGTTGGCCCATTCCACTGTTTCCTTGAGGTCAGCCACTAAATGTATGATCCGGGCTTGGCCACCGTGATAGGTCACGTCGATATGATTCCCCCTATGGAGGATGAAAAGCATAATTGAACGCGGACAAAAATAGAACGGCACATATTCGCCTACCATCGTGGCCGGATGACATTTAACAGGCAGGTCCTCCAATCGGCGCTTCTTAATCGCCGACATGCCAACAATCTCACAATCCAGCCCGAGTTCAATCCGCTTTGCATCTGACCAGAGCTTACCTGTTTCAATGATCTGAGCTAGATTCTGCAGGTGAGTAATATGGTAAATCTTGGGATTTTCTGGAACGCCAGGCATAAAATACTCCCTGGGAGCATAGTTAGATACTGGATAGGGCGTTCCTCCGAGCCGAGGCGTTCTTACCCAGCCTCCCTCCAATTAACTTTGTCTATGGTCCGACCGCTTCTTGCGAATAACCTACAATTATTCTTACATAGACTATTATCCCTCCAGCCTGATGGTTCACCAGGATAAAGAAAGCCTCAAAGAAGATCAAGAAGTTTTCAGGACTCATTCCGGATTGGTTTCTGGAGGGAACGACTTTCTGCATCTTCCACTGAGGTCCTCCGGATCGCCTGGATTCGCTGCAGGATCGGGGGATGAGAATCATTGAGGATCACATGGAGCGGATGCGGCGTCACATTTGAGAGATGATCGACCGCCAGCTTCTTCAACGCGCCGATCATCGCCTCGGGGTGTTTGAACGTCTCGGCCGCAAAGCGGTCGGCCTCGTATTCATTCCTCCGCGACAGAGCTTGTAGAAAAATAGACAGGATCGACTCGACCGGGGTGAAGAGTAGGCTGAAGAAGACCAGCCCCGCATAGATCGACGGCTGCTCCATGTAGAAAGCTTCATAAAGTCCGGGCCGGTAGAGAAATATGGAGAGAAGGAAGAACATCAGCCCCGCGTGGGCGATGGAGAGGGCCATTCCCAGGAGAATGTGCTTTTTCTTATAATGCCCGATTTCATGCGCTAAGATAGCAACCATCTCCGGAACCGTCTGCTTCGCAATTAACGTATCGAAGAGGGCGATCCGCTTGTGCCGGCCGAAGCCGGAAAAGAAAGCGTTCGCTTTGGTGGAGCGGCGCGAGCCGTCGATCACGTAGATCTGCTCCACCGGAAAATCGACCGAGCGGGCATAGGAGAGAATCCGCTCCTTCAGCTCCCCCTCTCCGAGCGGTGTGAACTTGTTGAAGATCGGCATGATCCAGGTGGGAGCGATGAATTGGACGAAGAAGACGAAGAGGGTAAAGGCGGCCCAGGCATAAAGCCAGGCGAGCTCCCCGGCGAAGTGGAAGAAAAAGAGAATGCCGGCGAGAAGCGGCCCCCCGAGCAGCAGGCCGAGCACGGTCCCCTTGATCAAATCGGCAACGAAGATCGCCGGCGTCATCTTGTTAAAGCCGAACCGCTGCTCGATGATGAAGGTGTCATAAATCTGGAAGGGAAGCGACAGAAGGCCTCTCAGGAAAACCAAAATGCCGATATAGGCGAGCCCGGTCGGAATCGGCCCGAATCCCCATCCCCGGACCCACTGGTCGATGAGATTGAATCCGCCGGAGAACCAGAAGGCGAGAAGGGCGATCAAGCCGACCGTCGCGGTGAGAATCCCAAACCGCGTCTTCACTCGGAGATACTCCTGCGATTTGCGGTAGGCCTCCGGGTCGTAGACCCCTTGAAATTCCTCCGGCAGCTCCCGCCGCATCGACTTGAGGTTGAGGAGATCGGCGGCGAGATTCAGGATGTAGTCGAGAAGAAGCGCGGCGAGAATGATAATTCCATAAAGATTCATCGAATCACCTCGGATCAACAAGCAGATCGTTCGGCAAGATGACCTCCGGCTTGGTGCTGACGCTCAAATCGGAGATGATCCAATCTTCTTTTACCTTGGCCACTTCTTTAAAGGCGACAAACCGGGCGAAGGCCGGTCCTCGGTCGTAATTGAGGGTGACATAGACCAGGTGCGTTCGGGCGGTCAATGCATGCGTTTCAATGAGATGGCCGCTTGAAAAGTTTCCATAGAGCGATTCGATCTCTTTTAAGAGGGCCAGCTGGGCGGCGGCCTCCTTGCTTCCTTCAAGGATTCCCCCCTTGGTCCAGCTCTTCATCGCTCCGTCCGCTCCTTTGAAGGAATAGTCGTTAAGCCCGGCCAGAACAATCGTTGGGAAGCCGAGCTTCTCCTCTCCCCGGTCTCTTCCGGCGGCGAACAGTATCGAAGAGAGGGCCAGAAGAACCACCATCAAGATAAAAGCAAACCCGCTACTCCATCGGACTGAATGGGACATCGATCCTCCTCTCCAGAATGAGTTTCTCTTTCTCCCTCCGAGAAAGCGATTTAATCGCCCACTCTCGGATGGATGCCTCGGAACGGCTGATACATCGCTCTTGATAAATGATTTGAACCGGCCTTCGGGTCCGGGTGTAGCGGGAAGCGCGTCCGGTGTTGTGCTGGGCAAGCCGCCGCGCGAGGTCGTTGGTGATGCCGGTATAGAAGGTCCTGTCGCTGCATTCAATTATATAGACGACCCAGTTCCCACCCCGCGATCGGGTCTTTGTTTTTGCCACGGATTGTTTTCTGCGGGCGATAAGGCGGTCTCCTAAACGAAGAGGTCGGGGATCAGCGGGGTTCCGGGCGAGACGGCATAGCGGTCGAAATCGGTGATCCCGGCCGATCGGAGAAGCGCTTCATCGAGAAAGAAGTTTCCGGTGCACTCCCGGCTCGATTTCGTCAAGATGAGATAAGCCGCATCGGCCATGATCTCCGGCCTCCGGCAGCGCTGCAGCGCGACCTCTCCGGCCAAGCTGACCATCGCGGCGGTCGCGATGGCGGTTTGCGGCCAGAGGGAATTGACGGCGATCTCCTTTGCCTTGAATGCTTCCGCCATTCCGAGGATGCACAGGCTCATTCCGTATTTCGAGAGGGTGTAGGCCAGATGCGGCGCGAACCATTCTCGCTTCGAGGTTCAGCGGGGGGGCGAGGTTGAGGATGTGGGGATTGGCCGATTCCGTCAAATAGGGAAAGCAGGCCTCGAGCGCAGAGAAAAGTGCCGCGGACGTTGACCTGATGCATCAGATCAAACCGCTTCATCGACGTTTGGAGGATGCCGGTCAGGCCGAGGGCGCTGGCGTTGTTGATCAGGATGTCGATTCCGCCGAACGTCTCGACCCCCTTCTTCACCGCCGCCTGGACCTGATCGTCGAATCGAATGTCTGTCGGGCAGGCGAGCGCCTGGCCTCCGGCGGCGATGATCTCCTCGGCGGCGGTGTGGATCGTGCCGGGGAGGTTCTTCTGAGGGTCGACCGTCTTGGCGACCAGAATGATGTTGGCGCCGTCCCGGGCGGCCCGCAGGCCGATCGCTTTCCCGATTCCCCGACTCGCGCCGGTGATGAAGAGGGTCTTGCCCTGCAGCGTCGTCATATTCCTCCATGATGCGGCGGTCTCTCCGGCGGCCGGCTCAAGCAGTTTTACTTCTGTTCAGCAATTCCTCATAGATCTTATAGTGGGTCTCCGCCATCCCGAGCGCTCGATAGGTCTGCTCGGCCCGCTGATTTTCCCGCTCGACGTAGAGACGGAAGCCGCAGACATTCCCCTGTTCCTCCGCCCGGCGCTTCACCTCCGCATAGAGCCGTTTGTAGATCCCTTTCCCCCGTTGCGATGGGAGGACATAGACGCTCTGAAGCCACCAGAAGAGACCGTCTCTCCAGTCGCTCCACTCATAGGTGACCATCAGCCCTCCGACGACCTCCCCGTTGATCTCGGCGACGAGATAGAAGCCGTATTGCGGCTGCTTGAGGAGCGCGGCGACGCCGGCCGAGACGGTTTCGATCGGAAGGTCGAGCCCCTCGGTCTCCTTCGCCATCGCCCGGTTGAACGCCACGAGGCGCTCCGTATCTTGCGCAACGGCAGGCCGAATAAACACCACGTCTGTCATCGACCGTCCGTCATCGCTTCTTTTCCTCTTCTTGTTTCTCTTTTTCCAGCTTCAGGGCGGCGGAGTTGATGCAGTAGCGCATTCCGGTCGGCCGCGGACCGTCCGGAAAGAGATGGCCGAGGTGAGATTCGCAGGATGCGCACAACACCTCGACCCGGCGCATCCCGTGGCTCTGATCCTCCTCGGTTCTGATTCCCTCCGCCGAGATCGGCTCCCAAAAACTCGGCCAGCCGCTCCCCGACTCATATTTGGTCTTGGAACTAAAGAGCGGATTTCCGCAGGCGACGCAACGGTAGACCCCCGGCTCTTTGCTGTTGTAGTACTCGCCGGTGAAGGCCCGCTCGGTCCCTTTCTTCCGGGTGACTTCATACTGCTCGGGGGTGAGCTCTTTTTTCCATTCCTCTTCGGATTTGGTGACTTTCTTTTTCATAGAAACGACTCCTCATGACAACTTAAAGTCTTGTTGAGCTTGACGAGGGTCTTGCCCGATCGTCTCGATGATGTTTTAAAATTGATCTCTTAGGAAACCATCGCTTCATGATAATCCGAAACGGGCAAAGGGTCAATTCGTCTCTTTCCAAAAGGAAGAGCCGCACTCCTTTCCGGTTGAGCCTCTGCAGGAGGGGGATCTCCTCGATTCGGGGGGGGTTGTATGCCATTCTGTATTCGCACTACAATAAAAATAGGGCTGCAAATACGGCTCAACTCTGTAAGAGGAGACGTATGATCAGGAAAGGGAGGGAATGAAGATGTCATCTGTATCAAAGGGCGTGAAGACGCTCGGCATTATTTTAATCATTATCGGGATTTGGGGATTTTTCCAGAACCCCATTTTGGGGCTGTTTCTGGTGGATCCCATGCACAATGTGTTTCATTTGCTCACCGGGATTTTGGCGATCGTTTTTGCAGCGAGAGGGGAAGCGCCGGCGAAGCAATATTCGAAGGTGATCGGCGTGGTCTACGGCCTGCTGACGATTGCCGGGTTCTTTATGAGCGGGGTTTATGAGTTAGGATTCATGCGGATGAACGACGCGGACGATTGGCTGCATCTCTTTTTTCGCGGTGGCCTTTCTTTATTACGGCTATAGCCGTGTCTACGGCGCCCGTCGTCATGGGATGCGGGAAGCGCCGGTCCGAGGTTAAGCGAAGCGATCTTCCTGGAATGCCAAGCGATTGGAGGTTTTTACAACAACACTTTCATCTTCCGGCCTCCCGTCACTTCAAAGCGCTGACGCTCATAGAAGTGAACCGTTCCGGCGAATTGGGGAAGCGGCGGGGTGCAGACTTCAAGCCGTTTCCATCCCTGCTTTCGGGCATGGTCCATGGCGGTCTTTACCAGCTTTCCGCCGATTCCCTTTGAGCGATGGGCCGGATCGACATAGAGCTCCTGAATGATCCCGAAGGCCCCCTCCGCGTAAAGGGCGTGGCTTGCACAAAGGGCGATGAAGCCGAGCGGCTCATCCGATTCGGAGTCGATCGCCCTGTACACCGCGTAGAGTTCCTGTTCCAGGAATCGCCGGCAACGGACGCTCGTCTCCGCCAGGTCGATATTGAACGGCTTCTCGCCGATCGCGTCGATGATCTCGTCGGTCAACTGCTTCACCATCAGCGCGATCTGTTCGGCCTCTTCCGGCGAGGCCTTTTTGATTCGGATCGTCATTTCAGTTTCCAGCCCCAGACCAAAAGGGTTGCGTAATACATCATCCCTCAATCAGTCGCTTCTTCAGATGCTCCGCCGACATTTTTATAATCTTCGCCATGCGTGATCGGCCGGGCTGATTCACGTGTATAAGCCAATTCTTTTTTCAAGTCAATCGAATTGCATGAGGGGAGAAAAGGCCGCGGGAGGCGGGTTGTTTGTCGATCCAGGGTCCACCTCCCGAAGCAGGTGGAGCGCGGAGAAATTTCTTAGGAGCGTCTGTTAGAGGCTGTCTTCTATGATACGGGAAGATGGGTCCATTCAGTCAAGCAGACAAGCGAAAGAGAGTTTTCTCTTGATTGCAGAAAAGCCAGGAAGTCAATTGCCGGCCAACATCGATCGGTTGACCCCCTCCGATGGGTTATACAATAATAGATTAGGTTGATTGATCTTCATTCTCCTTTCTCCTTGCACCTTGTCGGTCGACTTCAGAAAAACCTCGTTGGAGCTCCCCTTCCAGCCGTCATTATGGTCAATGTACGATTCTGTTTAATAGGTTTTTTCTATGATCTCTGAAGCGCGCCTCCCCTTTTATGTGAAATCGACCTTCCTCCTGCTGGGGCTTGTTCTCGTTACAGGAATTCTTTATTACGGCGCCGAGGTTTTTGTCCCGCTCGCTTATGCGGCGCTCCTCTCTGTTTTGCTCTATCCGATGAGCTATCGCTTAGAGCGGATCGGAATACCGAGAGTTTTAGCGATCACCCTCACCCTGACGGTGGCGCTGATTCTGGTGGCGACCGTCATCGGATTCATCGTCTGGCAGGCCGGCCAGTTTTCACAAGACCTTCCGGTCCTCAAAGAGCGGGTCTTTGAGTATGCCCGCGAATTAAAGGTCTTTCTGAAAGAGAATTTCGGCATCACTTACCAGAAGCAGCTGCAATGGCTGCGGCTGACCACCTCCAGGGTCTTTGAGAATGGAGGAGTCCTCGTCTCGCAGACGCTTTTGGCCTTCACAAAAATCAGCTATATCATGGTGCTGGTGCCGATTTATACTTTTTTATTTCTCCTCTACTGGCCGCTCCTCGTGGAATTTTTCTTTCAGCTTTCGTCTCGGGGTCATATTCAACAAGTGAAGGCCGTTTTAGATGAGATCAAGCGGGTGGTCAAGAATTATCTTTTGGGATTGATGATCGAGACGGTCATTGTCGCCGTTCTCAATGTGGGGGTCCTCCTTTATTTGGGAATCGATTATGCCGTCCTCCTGGGGGTAACAGCGGCCATTCTGAATCTCATTCCCTATGTCGGAATTTTTATCGGCAGCGTCTTTCCTACGGTCATCGCGTTTATGATGGAGGAATCGCTCTGGGCTCCGGTGAGTGTGGTGATTGCATTTAGCATCATCCAATTTTTGGACAATAACATCATCGTTCCCAAAATCGTCGGCTCGTATGTGAGGATCAACTCCATTGCGACAATCATTGCCGTCATTGTGGGAGGACTGCTTTGGGGAATCTCAGGAATGTTTCTCTTCATCCCCCTGGTGGCGATTCTCAAGGTCATTTTCGATCGGGTGGAATCGCTGAAACCGTGGGGAATGCTCTTAGGGGATGGGGTTCCGAAAGAGGCCCGGATTAAAAAGCCAAGGGCCGCCGCTTCCAAAGCCGCTTAGAAGAAGATGGCCGAAAGAAAACAAGTTTCCTAACGGGCGAGCATTTTTCTGCTTTAGAAGAGAAATAAAGCCTCGGCAGGGTCCGAGCGCGCCGTGGGAGTTCACCTCCATCGTCTGCCGAAGCGTCTCGATCGAACCGCAAAGAGGTTCCCCTTTATCCAGGTCCACGGCGGCATTATTGATCGACATATCCATTCGTCCGAATTCTTCTTCAAGAATGCATGAATCGCCTCGACCTGCGTGAGATGGGTAACATCATGTGACCGACGGCTTCGATGTTTCCTTCCTTGAAATCGCCCGCTGTCTTCTGATACCTTTGAAAGGTCTATTCGATTTTAAGATGAAGAGCGGGAATATTGGCCGGCGATTTGATACCAGAAGAGGTGAAGCAGTTTATCGCGGAACGGATCGACTCCGTCGAGCTGCTGGAGGTGCTCCTCTTCCTTCGCTCCCACTCCGAGCGGGAATGGCGGGCCGACGAGGTCAGCAAAGAGTTTCGAAGCAGCACCGTTTCCATCTCAAAGCGGCTGGCCGATCTTCACACCCGGGAGCTTCTTTTTCTGAATGAAGGATTTCCCCCGCGCTACCGATACAGCCCTCGCACAAACAAATTGATCGTTGCGGTGGACCGCCTGGCGGAGGCCTATGCGTCGTCGCGGGCCAGGGTGATCGACTTGATCTTCTCCAAGCCGGCCGACAAGTTGCGTCATTTCTCCGACGCCTTCAAGTTAAGAAAGGAAGAGGAAGATGATTGAAGGAGCGGTTTATTTTCTCTGCGCACTCACCAGCGTCGCCTGCGCAATCATTCTGCTGCGGAGCTACCAGGGGAACCGAACGGGGATTCTGCTCTGGAGCGCGCTTTGCTTTGTCGGATTGGCTTTAAATAACATCCTTCTTTTCGTCGAATTGCTCTTTCCGCAGGTCCCGCTCCAGCTTTGGCGACTTTTTCCCGCGCTGGTCGGCCTGATGTTGCTGATCTATGGCTTAATTTGGGATCTTGTCTGAGGAGAGGTAGATGATCGGATTTATCTCCGGCGCCATTATGATGGCCTGTTGGGTGGCCGGGCTTTTCTTCCTTCGCTTCTGGAAAAAGACGGGAGACCGCCTCTTTGCAATTTTTGCGCTGGCGTTTTGGATGCTCGCCGCAGAACGGATCATTCTCGTCCTGATCAATCAAGAAGACGAGGTTCGCACCTACGTTTATGTGATCCGCCTCTTTGCATTTGTCCTTATTTTATGGGCGATTTTTGATAAGAACCGCGTTCGGGCGCCGGATTGATCTCCGGCGATCTTTCATCGACGCGATAAGGAAGAGAGAGGATAAAGGTCGATCCTTTTCCGAATTCGCTTTCTACGCCGATTTCCCCTTTTAAAAGATCGACCAGCTGTTTCACGATCGTGAGCCCCAAACCGCTCCCTCCAAACTCACGGGTTGCGGTCCCGTCCACCTGATGAAACGCGTTGAAGATTTTCGCAAGGTCTTCCGGTTTGATGCCGATGCCGGTATCTTGTACGCGGATCTCGACCCGTTCTCTTTCAGGCCGATCTTCCATCTCGACCGTGATCCCTCCTTCAGGCGTAAATTTAATCGCATTGGAGAGGAGATTGACCAAAATCTGCTTGACCTTATCCCCATCAGATTGAATAAGGGGAAGCGCCTTCTTTTCATATTGAAGATAAAGGGACTTCTTCTCCAGCAACGATTGAAGCCCGGCTGATATATCTTCGATCAAGGCGAGGATCTCCACCGGCGCGATTTTCAGCGGGGCCTTTCCCGACTCTATTTTCGAGAGATCCAAAAGGTTATTGATCAGCTTGCGGAGGTCGTCTGCGTTTCGGAGGACCCCCTCCAGCGCATATTTTTGATCTTCATTGATCGAACCGTAAATATTCCCCAAGACAAGATGGGAGAAACCGAGAATGGCATTCAGCGGAGTCCTCAGCTCGTGAGAGACATTCGAGACGAACTCCGACTTCACCCGGCTCGCCTCCTGCGCTTCAATCGTTTTTTGCGTCAGCGCCTCCTCCATTCGCTTGCGCTCGGTGATATCCATGCAGACGCCGACCATCCGCTCCGGCTGGCCATTTGCATCGAGAAAGAGCTGCCCCCTCGACTCCAACCAGAGGAGCCTTTGATCCGGAGAGAAGATTCGATACTCGATTTGATATTCGCTTCCGTCCCGCAATGTTCGATTGATCGCGGCCAAGACCCGTTCCAGGTCTTCCGGATGGATGTCTCGTTTAAAATCCTCAAACCCTCCCCCGAATGTCCCCGGCGGAATTCCGTGAATGGTCTCAAGCGTGCTGTTCCAAGCGATCTTCCCGCTCTGAATGTCCCATTCCCAGGCTCCCATCCGTCCGGCGCTTAATGCGACATTCAGGCGTTCTTCGCTTTGGTGCAACGCTTCTTCTCGCCGCTTGCTCTGAATGGAAAAAGCGACGTGGCCGGCGATGGTCTGCGCGAGCTGCACCTCCTCCTCAAGAAAGGGATGCGCCGTGTTGTAATAAACCATAAATTTCCCCAGGAGCCGCTTTTGACAGACCAAGGGAAAGAATCCGAGCGCTTGGATTCCTTCCTGACGGACAACCTCTCGCAGGGGCGGGTCCAAGGGGGCATGATCGATATCGGGGATACAGACCGGCTGTGGATCGGGGGCGTCGGGCCGCCAAGGGGAATGTCCCTGCACAGCCTCGCGGTATTCTTCCGAAAGTCCGCGCCACGCTTTAAAGCGCATGACCTGATCGTCGTCCATCAATAGAATGGCGGCGCGATCGGCCTTCACCGATTGAAGAATCATGTCGAGCGAGGCCTTGTAAATCTCCTCAAGGGCCTCGGCCCGATTGACCTGATCGTTGAGCTGATAGATTTGCTGGAGCTTTTTATGATGCTCCCGCTCTTGGCGCCCGGCCCGTTCCATTTCCTCCAGACGGGCCTTTTTCAATTGAGAGATCATCCAGTCCAATTTGTCTGCTTCGGACCGGTCGTCCAGAATCAGGGGGGCTTCATAAAAGAGATTGGGATAAACCGTTTGTCCGATGATGGCGAGCGGGTGGGTGTTCAACGAGGTCTCTACGACCGCCGGGGAGAGGCGGTGCCGGCTGTATTGACAGACGATCCGGCCCGGAAAGCCGGGAACGAAGATTTTATTGATGGTCGCCTCCCAATGTTTGAGTCGTTCCGCGCTGATCGCGGGCCCGAGGGTCCAGGTCATTTCCACCGCAAACCGAATCCCGGCAAATCCCGCCGCAAAGGCCGCATCGATAAATTGACGCACCTGGGCCGCTTTTTTGTCGGAATCGAGCTCTCCCGGCTGGCGCCACTCCTCCCGGGTCCACAGGAGCAGCGTGCCCCGTTTCAATTCATCACGAACATCGATTCCGCTCCCTTCAAGGGCGAGGGCCACTTCGTCGGTCGTCTGATCATCGGCGATATAAATACACTTCTCTCCTCCCTCCAATCCCTGTTTGATAAAAGGAACCAGCGCCGGCATCTGCTCGGCGGGATCTCTGTCATAAATGAGGCAAAGATGATCTCCCGGCTGTAAGCCCAAGATCTGTTCTGTCAGCTCGTTCATGGACGTTCTCCAAAATAAAAAAAGCCCTCCTTAATTATAATAGAGGTCATTTTTTAGATACAAGGGGGGGCTGACAGACGCGGAGAAAATGAAAGTTAAAGACTGATCAGGGAGGAACGAAATGAAGCCCCCTCGCGCCCTCCGTATTGGACGGCAGGGTCGAGCGTGTGCCGAGCGGGAGGCCTTACTTCTCTGTAAGACTGTCCAATCCCACCTTGGCGCAGGCCTCGTCGAGATGTCCGCCGGGCGCCCCGCCGACGCCGATACCGCCGACCAGCTCCCCTTCGATTGTAATCGGTAGGCCCCCCGCCAGGATCAAGATCTTCTCATCCATATCGCGCAGTCCCTGTAGCTCCGGTCTTTCCTTGAGCATGTTGGCCAGCTCGGCGGTCGGCCGGCCGAGGCTGGCGGAGGTGTAAGCCTTCTTCGTGCTGCTCTGGAGCGTGTGTGGTCCGGCGCCGTCGGCGCGCAATAAAACTTTTGTGACGCCGCCCCGATCCACAATCGCGACACTGACCCGGTGGCCGTCGGCGCTACATTTATTAAGCGCGGCCTGAGCGATCTTGTTTGCCAGTTCCAGGGGGAGAACCGCCTGCTTCGGAAGCTCGGCATGGGCCGTCGCCACGAATGCAAAAGAGAGGAGAGAGAAAAGCCATCTCTTCAAGAGTAAGACGTGTGTAGAAGAAGTGAACCGGAACATCATTTTGCCTCCATGACGAGACATTGAACGATCGAACGCTTCATCGAATGAACGTTCCTTCGCGAAGCTCGCGGAGCGTCTCTTCGATCTCTTCCTGGGTGTTCATGACGAAGGGGCCGTAACGGGCGATCGGCTCGTTGAGCGGCTGGCCGGAGACGAGAAGAAATCGGGCGCCGCTTTCCCCCGCGCGGACAGCGAGGGAGTCGCCGTCGTCGAGCACCAACAATCTCGGTGCCGACGCGGAAACGCCGTCCGACTCCGCGATCCCGAATGTCCCCGCCCCCTCGAAAAGATAGACGAAGGCGGCATGGCCTTGCGGAACCGGCCTGCGAAAAGCGACGTTCGCCGGGAGGGTGATATCGAGGTAGGTCGGATCGGCGGCGATATCGGTGACCGCGCCCCGAAGGCCACCGACTTCTCCCGCGATGACCCGGATCGCCACCCTGTTTTCTCCCGTCCAGACCGGAATTTTCGCGGCGGAAATGTCCTGGTATCGGGGGGCGGTCATCTTGAGCCGGGCCGGAAGATTGACCCAGAGCTGGAACCCGTCGAGCCTCGCGCTCGGCTGCGGCATCTCTTCATGAAGGATTCCCCTCCCCGACGTCATCCACTGAATGTCGCCCGGCCCGATCGTTCCGGCGTTTCCGAGGGTATCCCGATGCCGGACCGTCCCGGCCAGCATATAGGTGACCGTTTCGATCCCGCGGTGGGGATGCATCGGGAATCCCGCCAGATAGTCGTCCGGATTCTCCGATCCGAAGTGGTCGAACAACAAGAACGGGTCCAGCTCGCTCAGCGTACGGGTGGCGATGCTTCGCTTCAACCGTACCCCGGCCCCTTCCATTACCGGCTGAGGGGTGATGACTGTTTTTATTTTTCTGGGTTGATCCATTTTTTCCTTTTATTTGTATGTGGGGCCAGCGCCAGGAGAAGCCTATTGATTGTGGATTTCACACCAGATGCGCCATGCCCCACGCCCCTATCTGCTCTCTACAGTCACCTTCGTGGTCACGGAGTTTGCAATGAAGCAGCCGCGGTGCGCCTGATCGTGAAGTATCTTCAACTCTTCTGCGGTCGGCTTCTTCTCCCCCGAGAAAGTAATCTTCGGCCGCAGCGTGACGCGGGTCACGGCAAGCTTTCCCTCCGCATTTTTCTCCAGAATGCCGGTGGCATCGTCATGATAGGCATCGATCACAAACTGCTTCCGGGCGGCGACCGCGAGGAAGGTCAACATGTGGCAGCTCGACAGTGCCCCGACAAGCGCCTCTTCCGGATTCACATAACTCGGATTCCCTTGATAATCGGGAGCCGCCGATGCCGAGACCCGCACCCCGCCGGGAAAGGTCCAGAGGTGATCGCGGCTGTACGATTGATAGGAGAAATCCTCGTTCTCCCGTTCCCAATCAATGGCGACTTGATATTCGGACATAATCTCCCTGTTCTAAGAGGCGGCGTCGGCCTCGGCCGGATGCTCGGTCGGTTCGGCCTCCGTCTGCTCGGCTGTCTTCTCAAGAAATGTCTTTGCCTCCGCCAGCTCCGCTTGGCGGCCGTTCGCTTGCCCGGCCAGCGCCACCAGCTTCTCGTAATAGATCCGGGCCGTTTTGAAGTCTTCCGCGCGCTCGGCGGCGCGGGCGGCACCGTAGAATCCGTTAAACCGATTGGGGGAGGTCTGAAGCGACTTCTCGAATTCGACCAGCGCCTCTTTCGGCTCGCCCACTTCGAGCAGAAGATCGGCGAGCATCTCCCTCGCCGGCACGATCGGGCCGGGGGTGACCGGATGTTTTTCAAGAGAGTCTTCCAAGTCGGCCGCGGTTCGCATGTGCATCACGGCCCGCTCGTGTTTCCCGTCGGTGTATTCGGTCCAGCCCGCCGCGGCTTGAAGGAGCACCTCTACCTGATCGGCCCAGTACTTGTTTTTCTCTCCTGCCAAGCGCTCCCGGACCGACTTCAGCACCTCCAGCTCTCCGCGCGCTTCGATCAGGCGGTGGCTTCGGGCCGCGCCGACGGCGCGGCTGAAATAGGTGATCGCCTCCGTATAAGGGTAGCGGCTCGGATGGGCGGTGAGGGCCAGCGCTTCCGACCAACGGCGCCGCTCGATCGCATGGCGCGCCGGGATCGCCGCCGTTGCGTAAGCGGCGGTGAGGGTCTCCTGCTTCGCCTTCGGAAGGAAAGAGAGGTCGTTCACGATCCCCTTTGCTTGAAGGTCCTGGCCGCTCTGGAGATACGCGTAGACCATGTAATCCATCGCATGAAGCCGCGGGTCGGGATTCCCCTTCATTTTCGATTTTGCGGCGGCGTCGGAGGCGCGGTTGGAGTCGATCGCCTCCTGCCAAAGCCCGAGACGGATGAAGATGTGAGAAGGCATGTGAAGGGCGTGCGGAACCGACGGGGCGATCTTCGCATAAGCCCGCGCGGCGTTGAGCCCTTCCGATGCGAGCGCGGGCGAGTCGGTGGCGTGGATCAGATAATGGATCACGCCGGGGTGCTCGGGGGCTTCGGCCAAGATCGGGTTGAGGATCTCGGCGGCCTTCTTCTGATTCGCATAGGTTTTGTCGGTCGGAGAGGCGGTTCCCAAAAGAGAGAGGGCGTAGAAGATCGCCCCTTCCCGGTCGTCCGGATGTTTTTGGTGAAGCTGCTCCATCGCCTTTTCATAGGCGAGGGCGCGGGCCGCATGGTCGGCCTTATCGGAATCATGGTAAAAGGTTTCAAGGGCGGCCAGATAGTCTCTTTCCCGTTCGCTCTTGCTCCCGAGCTTCTTCGCCCGGGCGGCGAAGGTCCAGCCCCGTTTCAGATCGGCGGCGTTGGGCGCTTCCCAAAGGGGGTGATAGACGCTCATCGCGATCCCCCAATATCCCATGGCGCAGTTGGGATCGGTCTGAATGACCGAAGTAAACGCTTTCTCCGCCTCCTGGTACCAGAAGGAGTGGAGCAGGGCGATCCCCCGGTCGAACGATTTCTGAACCGTCTTTTTACAGGAGATCGGAAAGGCGGCCTGGCCGATCTGCTCCGGCGGTGCCGGTTTTTTACTCTTCTTTTGCGCTTCGGCGATCGATGCCGAGGTAAGGGTGAGGAGGATTATAAAAACAAAAAGAGTAGAACGTTTGATCATGATCTGATCCTTTACATACAAAGAAGTGGATGGAATGTTGTTCCAAAGACTTTCTTATCGCCCGGTCATTTCTTGACGCCTATCCCATCACTTCATGGGAGAGGGTCAATCGGGGCGAATTCCGCAAAGTCTGATAGACCACGCAGTAGCGCTCGGTCAATTTTAGCAGGGTCGCGATCTGGTCCGGGGCGGCGTCGGTGTCGAGCTGGAAGCGAAGGCGAACCTCAGTAAACCCCACCGGAGTTTGTTTGTCAACCCCCAAGGTCCCCCGGAAGTCGAGATCTCCCTCGGCCATGATTTTGCCCGACCGAAGCGGGATCGCCAGTGCCGTGGCGACCGCTTTAAGGGTGACCCCCGCGCATCCGACCAGCGCTTCCAGGAGCATGTCGCCCGAGCAGGCGGCGAGGCCGCTTCCGCCGCTCGCCGGATGAAGACCGGCTTCCACGAGCGCCCGTCCCGTCGACACCTTGCAGGTGACCGACGTTTCTCCGAGGACCCCCTCTGCGGAGAGGGTGACCTTCGCCGCGGCCGGTTCCTCGCGATAACGCGCCTTCAACGGCGCTTGAAGAGCACGAAGCTCGTCTGCGTTCATTTTTATTCCTAATATAAAGACTAAATCTTCTATGCGTCATTCCCGAATGTCTCATCGGGAATCCAGCGTTTTAGAATGTATGATTTTCTGGATTCCCGCTTCCGCGGGAATGACGACCTAAGGAACAAGCGGTTCTTCCTCCGACCGGATCGGCTCTTTCTTCGGCAGCCGCTTCACCCGCCGCGCCGTCGTGAGGAATCCGGAGTGGGCGACCATCCGGTGATCAGGGCGGACGCTGCGGCCGTCGATGTTCCAGGTGCGCAGCAGCGTCTCGAAGGTTTCGATCTCGGAGAAGGCCGGCTCTTTCCGAAGGGCGCCGACCACCAGCTCCACCTGCGGGACGGTCGGAAGAAATGCCAGGAAGATCCCGCCGGAGCGGAGTTTCGTCACGGCGTGCGGCACCACTTTGTGCGGCTCCGGCAGATCGAGGACGATCCGATCGACCTCTTCCTCCTCGATCCCCTCGTAAATATCCTGCTGGCGCACCAACAGCCGGTCGGTCGTGATCGCCGACCCAAGATAGGCCTCGATGTTCGCTACCGCCCGCCGGGCGAAATCTTCGCGGATCTCGTAGCTGATGACGCGCCCCTTTTCCCCGACCGCATTCAACATCGTCATCGTCAACGCCCCCGATCCGATCCCCGCTTCGACCACCGTCGCGCCGGGATGGATGTCGGCCCACATGCAGATGAGCGCCAGGTCTTTCGGATAGAGGATCTGGGCGCCCCGCGGCATGTGCAGGGTATACTCCGCCAGGGTCGGCTTGAGCAAAAAGAAGCGGCTTCCGCGCGACAGGGTGATCTCGGTTCCATCCTCCAGGCCGATGATGGCGTCGTGCGGGATGGTCTCCCCGCTGAATTGAAAGAGCGCTCCCGCCTTCAATGTCAGCGGGTAGTGGTCCCCTTTGGCGTTGACGAGGTGAACCCGTTCTCCGGAAGAAAAAAGCCTCATGGCGTCACCCGCTGCATCAACCGGCAGAATCCGCAAACCCCTCCCGGTGTCGGCTGGCCGCATGATTGACAGGGATGAAGATCGACCGTTTTCGTCGTCGCCGGCGTGGCCCGCGGCCTCTTTAGAAAACCAAGATAAAATTTATGCTTCGTGCCGGGGGAGGCCTCTTCAAGCCGGTTGAGGACGTCTTTGTAGAGGAGCATCTTCGCCCCCTTCGACATCGGGCACTCATCGACAATGTAATCGATCCGGTTCAGAATCGAATAGGCCGCGACCTCCCGCTCGGCGAGGCGAAAGAGGGGTTTGACCTTTCTCGCCCAGGTTCCCCCTTCGTCGGAGAGGACCGGCGACTGTTTCTCCAAATACTCCTCCTGCCACTGCAATACATTTCCCAATAGACGCGAGGCCTCATCATCCAGATTGTGTCCGGTGGCGACGACGGGGAAACCCCGCTCCATCGCGATCCGGTTGAAGTGGTAGCGCTTCATCGTCCCGCAGGCGGAGCAGGCAGGCCGGGCGGTCTCCTCCGCAATCTCGATCACGCCGAGGCCGTAGGCCTCCTTGTAGGGATGGACGATCAGATCCAAGCCGCGTGACGCCGCGAACGTCTCGACTTTTTTCCGGGAGATTTCTGAATACGATTCGATCCCCAGATCCAAATGGAGCCCCGCCGTCCGGTAACCGAGTTTAATCAGGACATCCCAGAGGGCGAGCGAGTCTTTCCCGCCGGAGATCGCGACGAGAATCTGTTCTCCATGATCGAACATCTTCTGTTCGGTAATCGCCCGGTCGACCTGGTCGTGGACGTAAAGGTTGAAGCAGCCGCCGCAGAGAGAGGTGTTGTGGCGCTCCATCTTGATGACAGCCGATTTTTGACATTGGCGGCACTTCATCGGATCACTCGCCTCCTCCCGAGATCACGGGGCGGATCTCGACCGTCTGGTCGTCGGAGATCACCAAGTCTTCCGTGACCAGCTCGTCGCCGCAGATGACGAGGTGCGACTCTTTGGGGAGGTTGAGCTCCCTCAGAAGCACGGCGACCTGTTTGGGGCCTTTTAAGGTCATTTCGCGCGTGGGGTGATAAAGCTTCACTTTCATAGGGGGTATCATAGACAAATTGGACCGGAATTGCAATTTAGAGGAGGATAGGGACACGCACTGATATTTGCAGATCGTATCGAGATCGGCTAGAATCATTTTCCAGTTTCATTTCCTTCACTCGGGAACGGTTCCGGCCAGGGAACGGTTGCAGAAAGATAAGGAGTTAAAAATGAAGAGGATCCTCTTTTCGGCTTTTCTGATTTTGTTCATCGTGTTTCTTTCACAGCCGTCGACGGCGGCGGAGCTTTCGGGAAGGGTCTTCAGCAAAGGCTCGCCGGTCGCGAATCTGACCGTGGCCGTGAAGGGGACGGAGACAAAAACGAAGACCGGTCCCAAGGGGGAGTATAAACTCGATCTCCCCCCGGGAAATCACACCCTGATCATCCGAGGGCAGGAGTTCCCTGTGAAGGTCGAATCCGACAAAACCAGCCACGATATTCAATTCTAAAAAAGGATCTTCATGCCTGAGAAAGAAAAGCGGACCGATGCCTGGGCGAAGGTGGAGTCGTTTGCAAAAATCTTGGCCGGCTTCAGCGCCGCCGTCAGCGCCATTCTGATTCCGGTCTTGATCAACTCCTATACGGAAGAGAATCGCCGGGCCGAGATGTTCGTCCGGACCATGACGGAGCGGGAGAAGGCCGACACCGATATCCGGCAATCGATGTTCAAAACGCTCATGGACGGCTACCTCGGCTCCCTCAAAGAAGATTTTGTGAAGGCCGATGAAGATTCCTTTCGAAGGCGAATCATGTTCCTGGAGCTCCTCACGGTCAACTTTCAGGAGTTCTTCAATGCAAAGCCGCTCTTCGAAGAGGTCTATACGGCGTTGGCGCGGAAGCGCGCGGCGGCGCAGACCGAGGCCGAGCGGAAAAAATGGGACGAATTAGAGCGGCAGATTATCCGTGTGTCGATGAACATCGTCTCAAGGCAGGCGAAAATGCTGAACAATATCGGGACGAGCGCGGTCTTCAACATCGAAAAAAACGAGCCGATTTGCGTCAGGCTCTACAACCGGGAAGAGTTTGCGACCCTCCGGAAGCAAGACGGGACCCCGTTTCAAAGTTTTCTGCCGGGGCAATGTATGGAACCGGGAAGGACTGTGAACAACGGAGCCAACCTGGCGGATACACTGATCGACCTGGTCGATCTGACCGGCAATACCCGGCGCCAATCGCTGGAGATCATGCCGGTTTCGGTGAATAAAGCCTACGCCACCGTTCAAGTCGGCATCTACGACGATCTCTTTAAAGGGGAGATTCTTCAAGGAAGCCTGCTGAAGGGGAGCCTCCAATTCGATATTTCCTATTTCGATCTCCCCTACATGGACAACACCAAACTCAGCGACGGCAGCCGGTTTGCTTTGGTCCTCAGGGACGTCGTCGGCGATTCGGTTGAAATCGAAGCGATCCGGTTTAGAAATGATTTTATGAGCCTTCGGGACCGGCCCTTCTTTGAAGAGATGCTGCAGAAGTTGGAGAAAGAGGGGAGTTGATCTTTCTTCGGGTCTTCGGGCGGGGGAAGTATTGCGGCTCCCCCCGCCCGATCCGCTCGGACGCGGCGGCGATCAACCCCCGTGCACATCCATCACACGGTTTTGCTCATCAATTTCCAGGGTGACTTGGGCCCCTTCTCTGATGGAGCCCAATTTTGAAGCGGCCGAGTCTTTGACCAAAAAGCTCTCCGTTCCGCCGTCATTCGATTCAATGATAATCTTCTTGTCGGTCCGGCTGAACATTTTAAATGTTCCCGCGATCGAGCGGTGCCGATGGTCTCCTTCGGTGATGATTGCTCCTTCGCGATGAATATCGACGATCTGATTCCCTTCATCCATTTCCAGGAGCACCTTGTCTCCCGGTTTCAACGATCGGACCTCTTCCCGTTTGCCTTCCCGAATGGTGAAGGTTCGTGTGGTCCCTTCGTCCGTTTTTACGGAGATTAAATCGCTTTCCACTTTTTCAATCGTCCCGGACACCTCCCGATGCCCCGACGCAGGTTCATCGTCGGCCATGGCCTGGCCGGCGTAAAACAGCTGGGCAACCATTGCCAAAACCAGAAACCCTTTCAGTAAACCTTTTTTCATTTTTATATCTCCTTATGACCGGGCCGTATCCTCCTTCACCCGGTGGGCCGCTGCCTCCCTCCGTTCCTCGCTATCTACAATTTTCGCATATTCTTTGCGTGCGAATCCATACTGTGAAATTTGATCGAGACTTCTTAGATAATAGGGGGTTGCGGGGGGATAAATGGAGAGCAGGGCTTTAATGAGGTTGATCCGATCCGGCGTTTCGAGCTCCCTTTAGCCGGCCGGTTGGTGCGGGCGATTCAGCAACTTCATCGATAGGAAAACGACATAATGGACGGCCCAGTTCACCCACGCCAGCCAGAAAACCAGGGCAACGCCGAAATCGACGGAGAAACGGATGGAGAGAATATTAATGATCGTGACGCTGATTGCGGCGCTCAGGCCGGCGCCGAAGGCGCTCCCTTGATGGTTTAATTTTTCAAGCAGCTTCAGAAAGGCAAAGGTGGCGATCCCTGTCACCCAGCCATAAATGAGCTGAGAGACGAATGCGACGGTCCATGCGCCGCCCGCGCCGAGATTCCTCACGAGGGCGTCCCAGCCGGGAAGCAGCCGAAGCACGACCATCCCGACGGGGATCGTGATCAGGATGCTTGCAACAGCGCCACGAAAGACGATGTTTTTATTCATATGACATTTCCTCACGACCCGGATCAGCGGGGTTCTCGTCTCCGGTCCTACCGTTGCGCGCTGTCCATGAACTTTTCCATAATAATATTGCAGCGGGCGTAGACCGGATGGGGACCTTCTCGAACCGTATTGAATCCGAGTGATTGATAAAGGAGGAGGGCGGGAGGGGAAACTTCACCTCACGAGAGAGTCTAATCGGTTGGATTTCTTCTAAAATCATCACGCCGTTGATTTTCCAGGCGTCTCCTTCGAGGACCATCAGATACCGCGCAATGACCGTCACCCGATCTTTTCCGGTTATGTGGACCGTCGCAACCGCCGCCTGGTTGTCGTCGGAGAAGAGGATTTCTTCGAATGAGACGAGGTGGGATTTTGCAATCTGCGGATACCCCGATTTGACCATCATCTCGAAGCGCTCTTTTGAGAATCGTTGGCGAAGTCCCGCCGAGGCAAAGGTCCGGGCGGTCGCATAGTCGTCCTTGTTGAAGGCGTTCATCTGTTGCCGGATGACCGATTGAATCAGGTCGGTAGGGTGCGGGGCGGCAACCGTGTGTGCCGGGAAAAGAATTGAATAGAGAAACATAAAAGATGCGGCGATGATCATGTTTTTCTCGCGAGCGACAAGGGAGGGAGATACTTACTCCGGTCCCATCAGACGTGATGCTACCTTTTTTTGACGTCAAAGTATAGACCGTATCTCGCTAAGGCGCCGCCGCTCTTTTCGGCGGCGACGTCGAGGCATGCACCCAGTTGTTACCGGCTTTTCGATAGGTCGTGACGATCGAGGTATGGAATTTTTGATTATCCCAGACCCGGACCGTCATAAGGATCTCGCCGGGGTTGAGGGTGATTAGGGTATAGGCGTTGGCTTCGCCCCGCTCCCGGGTCGAAATGGCGGTTCCGGCCTGAACCAGCAGGGTCGAATGTTTCATCCCGACGTCCAGGCTGATCGTTTCCGTCAGGAAGTTCCGGTGAAGATGTCCCGCCAGGATCAGATCGAGCGCGCCGGTTTCGAGGATCGGCAGGAGGCTTCCGGGATTGGTAAGTCCCGCCAGGTCGTTGAGCTCCGGCGGAACCAGGACCGGATGATGACAGAGCAGGATCCTGAAATTCCGGGCCGGGGCGGCACGAAGCCGCGCTTCGAGCGATTGACGCTGCTCATGCGAAAGATAACCCTGTTTCCAGCGGCTCGGGTGCGCGGTGTTCAGACCGAAGACCGTGAACTCCGGGTCGACAAAGGTGGGAGCCGTTTCCTCGGAGATATATTTCTGATATCGGCCGAAAGGAGAGAGAAAACGCTCAAAGATGTTTTCCAGGGGGATGTCATGGTTCCCCGGGACCGAGAGGTACGGCGTCGGGGCTTGTTTTAGAAAGTCGCAGGCGGCCTGAAATTCTCTTTTCCGCGCCCGCTGCGTCAGGTCTCCGCTGATTGCGATGAGAGAGGGTTGGATCTCCCACAAGTCTTGAAGGAGCGCGTCGGCGACGCGAGGATTGTGCCTGCCGAAGTGAAGATCCGAAAGATGTGCGATGGTCCTCATCGCTCTCCCTCCGCGCCGACTGCTGCGGTGAATTCCTGCGCTTTCGGCACCATTACCTCGATCGCCTGGGCCCGGATTCGAAACCGAAGCGGCGGTTTCATCGAGGCGACCTCTCCATCCAGCGCGATCTTGAGGCGTCTTTTGGTGGTTTCGACCAAAAGAGAGCGGCCCAAAAAGAAGTGAAAGTCCCCGGCGGCATGGAGGCGTCCCAGCAGCGCGCGAAGGCTCAACAGGACAAACCCGAACCGGCTTTCGCTTCGGACGGCGTAAATGGAAAGCGTTCGGCGGTCGAGGGCGGTCCGTCGTCCCAGATTCAAGAGGGTGATCGGATATTCGTTATTCCCGATGAAAAGAAGCGGGGTTCGAAATTCGTGCGTCTCCTCCCGGGATTCCACCCGGACGGAAATCAGAGGGAACCGTCGAAACACGATCAAGCCCGCTTTCAGCAGCGCTCTCCATTTTCGGTATCCGAGTCGCTCGCGAATCTCATCCCGTTTTTCAACCACGCGGGAATAAAATCCGATTGAGGCATTGTTGATAAAGACCCGGCCGTTCACCTCCCCCACATCGACGCGAAAGGGGGTCCCGCGCGCAATCGTCCTGACCGCTTCCGCCATCTCCGTGGGAATGTGAAGGTCCTTGGCGAAATGATTAAAGGTTCCTAACGGAAGGACGCCCAATCGAACCGGGCTCCCCGTGACGGCCTGGACCACCGCGCTGATCGTCCCATCCCCCCCCGCCGCCACCAGGGTCTTGGCCCCTTGTTCAACGGCCATCTGCGCCGCGGCGCCGATTTGATCTCCTGGGGTCACCCAAAGCGCCGCCGGCAGACCTTCCGCCCGGAACCGCTGCGCCAATGCTGCCAGCGTTTCTTCGGGATTGTCCCGCCCTGAGAGGATGTTGGCATCGGCATTGATCAGCACAATCGTATTCAGGGGGCTTGGAACGCTCGGCGTCTCCCGAGCGGTCGGCCCCCATTTTCGGATCAGGGTCTTCCTTCGATGATGAATGATCCGCCTTCTCCAGACTTCAGCGAAGTTGATGCAGAGCCCCAGCCAAAAGAGCCCCGCCGTCCATCCGCCCAGAACATCGGTCAGGTAATGAACGCCGAGGTAGACCCGACTGATTCCGGCCAGGATCACCATCGCGAAACAGAGGAAAGCGGCCGCTTTCCGTAAAACGAGAGATCGCGCAGGCAAGATGCCGATTGAAAAAAGGTAGGCCAATCCGCCGAAGAAGAGAACGGAACCCAAGGCATGTCCGCTCGGATAACTGTAGCCTGCCGCCGGAATCAGCGGGGTTGCTTCTTCCGGCCGGAGCCGCTGGAAAAACAGCTTCAAAGAGAGATTCAGCGCCGCGCCGCCGATCCAGATCAGAAGCTCAACGCGCAGAAGATGAAAAAGCCGGCGGTAGGCCAGGTAGGCGCCGATTGCCAGCGCAAGCAGACTCAAAACCAAGGGGTGACTCGCCCAGGAGGCAAAATGCATCAGCCCGGTCACGATGGAGGATTGCATCTGTTTGAGCCGAAGAAACGCGGCGGCATCGAGCTCTTTTGCGAAGAAGCTCGCAAAAACAATCTCGGTGATGATCCCAAAAAAGAGCGCCGGCCAAAAAGGTGATCAGAAAACCGCGGATCAGATGACTTCCGGGGAGCTGTTCCGGCTGAGGCTGCGGCAAAGGGGTCTCCAAGAAGGATAAATAAAAGCCAAAGAGGGTCCTTCATTATTATTCTAGAGTCGCGCATCCTCGGTCAAGCGCATGGTTTTCTCGAGTGAAGTTTTGAGAGAGGACCGATGTTCTGTGGGTGAGAGAGGCCGCGTTATTTACCCGGCCATTTTTCGAGGGGGATTCCGAAGGCCTTTCCTTTTTTGACGTCGTCCTGCAGGTTTCCAATGCGATAATGTGCTTGGTCATCTTGGATGTCGAAATCCCGGTAGGAGCTTCCGCCTCCCGTGTACAATGCCTTGTACTCGAGACGGTTCGCATCCTCCCCGAACGTTACCTTGGCGTAAAAGGTGTTGCTGGCCCCTTCGGCGTCGCCGACGTCGAGACGCACAGAGACACTATTCCCGACCTTCGCCACTTCGATCACCGGGAACGATTTGCCCGCTGCGGTGGTCTTCGCATAGTAGTCGACCTGCTCCTCGACGATGAAGGCGAGTGTGTCGGAGCCGACCGCCTCGGCGGCCCTGCGGTCCACTTCGACATCGTATTCCTTTTCCTTACTGCCGGGCCACATAACACCATTGCCGCCCCGAATCGGCGTTCCGTCGGACTTGACCAAATAGACTTTCACATAGGTGTTCTTCGAAGAGAATTTCTCAGGAACTTCCACCCAGACCTTGTCCTTGCCTGCGGAGAGCCCCGGCCCCGAGATCGTCGGGGCCTGTTTGTCGTCCCGGCGCACCCTGACGATGCGCTGGGGCCTCTTATCTTCGGACTTCCCGCACTTGATCCACGCCGCCGCACAGAATTTCTTAATCTGCTCCGCCGTCGGCCGCTTCGGCGCCGCCGCCAGTCGCGGGGGGCCCGCCTGTTGCTGACGCGCGTGGGTCAGCTCGTGCGCAAGCAGCCCGTCCCCCTCCGGTGTGCCGCGCTTGTATTCTGCGCCCAGATAGATCCGGCCGCCGAGGGTAAAGGCGCGGGCGTCGATCGCATCGGCCCGCCGTTGCGCCTCGCTACCGGTGTCCACTGAGACCGCGCCGGACTGCCGGCCGGCGGCGTCGAGCCACGAAGCGCGGCTTCCTGCATCGAGCGACATCACCTCCGTTTCGGCGGCCTCGGCCGCTTGCTCCTCCGCGCCGCTCGCGCGGGGGACCGAGTCGAACATCCGTTGTACCGCCTGGTTTCCGATCGTGCGCTGCATGTGCAGAATCGAGTCTGGAGGATGGTTCAGCCCGTGAGACCGATCCAGGCCGGAGGAGACTTTCTTTTTTAGGTTGATTTGGTTTTTGCGTAAATGTTCGGATGTTCCACCTTCTTATTGAAGTTCCGAAACGGGTTGATGAATTTAGGTATATTCCGATTCGTATTTGTTGTCAACGACCTTGGGAAAAATACTTTATCATCGAGTCGGTTCATGGTAATCTACTGCTCTTGGATCTGTTGATAAGGAGGAAAATGCGATGAAGATTTACAAAACAGCATACGCCGCTTTGATCGTTGCAATCATTAGTATCTTGTCGGTGATGCCTGCTTTTTCCGCCGACCGGCCCGCGGAAAAGAAAGAGGTCGGCAAAGAGGTGAAGGAGGCGGTTGAGGCGATCAAAGAATATTCCGTCGATCAAAAAGATGAGGCGGTGAAAAAAGGGAAAGCGGTTCTGGATAATCTGGACGATCATATTGAACAGTTGGAATCGAGAATCAAGAAAGATTGGGACACGATGGGGGATTCGGCCCGCAAGACGGCGAAAACCTCGCTGGAAGCCATTCAAAAACAGCGGGATGAAATGGCTAAGTGGGTCGGCTCCATGAAGCAGAGCTCCTCCGGTGCGTGGGAAGAGGTCAAAAAAGGGTTTGTGGAGAGCTATCAGTCGCTGAACGACTCCTTCGATAAAGCCGCGGATAAGTTTTAACAGATTTCTAAAGGTACGCTGAATCTGGGCGCTGCCCCATTCAAATTCTAGTCGAGCCAGTCTCTCTCTTTCAGCTTTTTCGGAAGGTACTTCTTGGTGAGGTACTGAAAGTCTTTGTTGGCCAGCGCGTCGAGCTCGTATTTGAGACCGCTCTGGAGCATCCGCTTAATTTCCTTCTGCCAATCGGATTTTTGAAACCAGGGATAGGCGAGCAGCTCCTTCGCGCGGGCGATGTCTTTCTCATTCAACTTGATCCCGACGTTGCGCGGGAGGCCGTAGGTTTCGGGGTCGCCGCTGGAGAGGCCGATGAACTTCGCTTTCGGGATCGCCATCCGCTGGCTTTCGAACGCCAGATTGATCGAGCCCTGCTTGACGACGCTGTAGATGTAGTAGCCCCACGGGTCGTTGTCGACCAGCACGTAGACCGGCAGCCCTTTTTCTTCGTGCAACCGGCGGGTCAGGCGGCGGATGCCGCGGGGAGGTTGGCCGTTTCCGGTCAGCAGAATGCAGTTGTACCGCCGCCAGAACTTGTCTTCCGAGAGACGGTTCCACTGCGTCCCTTTCTCGACCAGCAACACGAAATCGGCGGTGCACTTCTTGATCGAAAGATACTCCGGCTCCACGATTGACGGGACCGAGTAGCCCCCTTTCCCGAGCCGGGTGCAATTGACCGTGTCGCCGTCGTCGACCAACACCAGCGGTCCGACCACACTCCCGGCGCTCTCGGCGCGGACATGGAGCTCTTCGCGCAGCGCTTCCAGCGACGCCTCCAGATCTTCGATGACCGGATCGGATTCGTCCTGGCTGTCGAAGGTGTTTTCGTGCGAGTCTTTCAGGGTATGTTTGGTCCGGTAGTAAATCTCCCTCAACGAGGTGGTGAGGCCGGCGCGCTGCAGTTCGGAGAGGGCGTCGGCGACGAGCACCGTCTGCATGAACTTCTTCGCCATCCCGACGTTGAAGAAGGAGCGCTCCTGCTTCTTCTTTCCCATCTCAATCATCCCCTTCTTCTCGCTGAAGGTGACGTTGGAAAGAGATCGAACCGGTATCGATAATGTAGGGTCCTGCCGCCGCTCCGCGGCGTGGATGACGGTGTCGGCGACGCCGATCAACTTCTTTTCGACCGGCGTGGTTTTGTGCTCTTTCTTCTTCGCCATGCGCTCTCCTATTTCTCCGTTTCTTATTTAGTGTTGTCATTCCCGAATGTTTAATCGGGAATCCAGAGATTCAGGTTCCTGGATACCCGCTTTCGCGGGTATGACGAAGATTTGTTTGTTTGCGCTATTTCTTTTTACGCGTTGTCGGTTTCTTCGCGACGCTGCTTGCCTTCGCCACCGGTTTGACCTTTCCCTTCGAGCGCTTCGGCGCCGTGGCGGCGTCTCCCTCTTCAGAGGGGGCATCGTCTTCCGGCGCGCCCCCCTCTTTGAGGATCCCCTCCGGCGCGGGCATCGCTTGCGAGGTCCCGTCGTTCACCACCGGCGCATCCCCTTCGACCCCCTCCGCGGTGACGATGATCGAGTGCGGGAGTCCTTCCGGCCCCTCTCCCGTCATCCCAAGCGCCGCGTCGGTCTTCTCGCCGCCGGTCCGCTTGAGCGCGATCTTCTGCAGCTGCTCCTTGAGTTTCTCGGTCGCGAGTTTTCCTCCTTTGAGCCGGTTGCAGGCATCGACCACCTCTTCGATGTAGAGCTCGAAGATGTTGCGCCGGCGGAATTCGGTTTTGGCCCGCTCGCGCCGCTTCAAAAAGCTCCCGAGCCGACGGCCGCACTCGCGCAGGGCCAGGGTGATCTCCTTTCGGATTTCGTCGTAATCGGCGATCGCCTCTTTCGATTCGCTGGTGAACGGCACCCAGACCGACGCCATGTGGACGAAGATCACCATCGGGCCGGCCGGCAGCGCCCCCTTCGATTGGGAGATGCCGTAATTTCTCCAGGACGTTTCGAGGACCCCCTTGAAGGTGGCGCAGGCCGACTGCTGATAGAGGAGCGGGACGCGGTTGGCATAACGGATCACCCGGGCGAGCTCGCTGTCCTCCTCGTGATCCTCCCCTTCCGCCAGCGGGACCTTTTTCTCTTCCGCTTTTTTCCCTTCCGGTTCCGGGGCTTTTCCATAAGCAAGCCCCGCCTCGATCACGAAGGGGTTGCCGCGGTAGACCGCGGGGGGACGGCTGACCGCCGTGTAGAACTCCCCCTTGATCTGCTTGTAGAGTCCGGCGAGGATCGCGTTCTCCCCGATCGGCGAGAGGCAATTGGTCGGCGGCGCCATGATTTTGGTCGACTGGATCGCTTTGTAGAGCGCCTCGGCGTCGGCGCCGTGGACCTCGCGCGGCTTCATCTGGGGCGACAGCTTTGCTGCTTGGCAGATCTCCTCCGCCAGCTTGGAGGAGACGCGGCTGAAATCGCTGGAGAGAAATCCCGAAAGCCAACGGCTTTTGCTCTCGTGCATCATCTTCAACAACATCCCGAACTCGATGCCGTACGGATGCGGTTTGATCTCGCGCGGCGGAATCGGAAGCTCGTTGTACTTCCGGGGATACTCTTTCGTCTCCCCCTCCGGGGTGACATAGACGAGCTTCACGTGCGGGTTGGCGATGGAGGTCTGCTCCAGATAGTCGTCGACCGAAGCCCGTCCCTTCTGGTAACGTCCCTCGATCTCCAGCGTCACCGCCGTCCCGCGGGGGTTCTCCCAGGCGACCTCCTTTTTCTCCAGGATGCGCGGCTCGTTTTTCTTGGTATCGATCTGGACTTCAAAATAATGGGCGGGACTCTTCGGGCCGGTCCGGGAGATAATTTGCACCGGTCTTCCGGTCGTCAGCTGGCCGTACATCCCGGCGGCGGAGATGCCGATTCCCTGCTGGCCGCGGCTCATCCGCAGGCGGTGGAACTTGGAGCCGTAGAGGAGCTTGGCGAAGATCGGTGGAATCTGCTGGCGGACGATGCCGGGGCCGTTGTCGATGACGGTGATCCGGAAGCGGGTCGCCTGGCTTGCCGGGGGCGGGGTCCCGTCGTTGGAGACGATCTCCAGCTTGACCGTGACCTCGGGAAGGATGCCGGCCTCTTCACAGGCGTCGAGCGCGTTGTCGACCGCTTCTTTGACGCAGGTGAGCATCGCCTTTCTTGGAGAGTCGAATCCGAGCAGGTGCCGGTTCTTGGTGAAAAACTCCGCCACCGAAATTTCCCGCTGGCGGGCGCCCATCTCGACGGCGGTAAGGGTGGTTCTCGGTGCCGCGGCGCGAGGGCTCGGTTTGGGCTCGGCGGTTTCGGATTCGGATTTGGGAGGGTCTTGTTTGTTGCTCTTTTTTGCCATGGCTCCTCTCAACGTTAATAACCAACCCTTTTTTATAAGCGAAATCTCTCATTCAGTCAACCTGTCGGAATCAGGCAAGAGCGTTGGGGAGAATGAATGTAGCGGGGCTGCTCGCCCCACACCCCCGCGGTGGATGTGGGGCGAGCAGCCCCATTCAAATGTCTTTAAATCTTCAATGCACTTCGAATCTCAGTTCCGATTTTGCTCGGACTTTTATTTACATCGACGACGACCACGTCGTCGCCCCAGGGTTCTTCCAGGGTCTCGAATTGGCTGTTGAGTAAGGCGGGGCTCATGAAGTGGTCGATTCGCTCCTCAAGGCGGTTCTTGATCAGTGCCGGGTCTCCTTTCAAATAGACCCACCGAACGGCATTGCTCACCTGCAACGATTGGCGATACGATTTTTTCAGCGCCGAACAGGCGAGCACGGCATTCTCTCCGCGTTGAATCCATTCGCTGATCGCCTTGCGCAAGGCTGCCAGCCAAGGCCGCCGATCGGCGTCGGTGAGCGGAAGGCCCTGCCGCAGCTTTTCCACATGGTCGGGAGAGTGAAACGCATCGGCGTCATAGAAGTTCCAGCCCAATTCTTTCGCCAGCAACTGGCCGATGGTGGTTTTCCCCGCCCCTGTGACGCCAAAGAGAATGATAACCATGGATTATTGTAGCATTCTACCCCGGTGGTTCGGATAGGGCGGAAGAACGATGGCGGTGGGTGTTTATTTGATGGCGTCTTTTTTGGGGTCGGGGAAGGTCCCTTCCGGATAGGCCATCACGACATCACTGATCAGCTTGCCGTCTTTATCGTACATCAGGTAGCCGAGGTTCGGCGGGGGAAGGGGCCGGACGATATACCGCTCGGTCGTCCCCTCCGGAAAGATGGCGACCGCCCCGTTCTGATAGCGCACCATCAGTCCTTTGCCGAAGGGGGTGATTCCTTCCCGTTCTGCGACGTCGAAGCCGAAGAGATCTTCCAGGTCGGCGTCCAGGGGAATCTCCGTCGGCCAATTCTCCGTCCCTTCAACGACCACGGTGCGGGGCTCGGGAGGCGCTTTCTTCGGGGCCGGAGGCGGTTTGGGGGTGTCCCCTTCTGTGTTCCCTGCCAGTCGGTCGTATGCCAGACCCGAAACTCCTTGCCCTTTCCTTCGTTGTTGATCCAGACCTCCCACCAATAGTAGGGAAAGTTCCCGCCAGACCCGGAATAAATATAGCCCCGGTCCCAAAACCATTGCGGCTTGTATCGCGCAAAAATCACGGCCGCTTCATAATCGCCCCCCGCCCGGACCTCCCGCTGCGGGTGTTTCTTCGCCCATGCCTCGTACTCCTGCACCGTCAGCACGCCGGGACCGGGCGGGACTTTCTTGGAGGGCTTCGGCTGTCGTTGAACCCGATGGTCGCCGGAGGTGCGCTGCTGCACCACGTGTGCCAGCTCATGCGCAAGCAAGCGTCGTCCTTCGCTCGTTCCCGGCGCGTATTCACCCGCTTCAAAAACCAGCTCCGAGCCGACGGTGTAGGCCCGTGCTCCCAATGTGCGCGCCGATACCGCCGCCCGGTCGTCCGTATGGACCCGCACATGGCCGAAGTCCTCCCCGAAGCGGGACGCCATCCATCCGCGTGTCGCCGCATCGAGCGGCCGGCCGGGGGAGGAGACGGCCTCCTGGACAGAGGACGGCACCGCCGTCTCGCCGGGATTGTCTCCCCGGACCGGCGCTGTCTGTAATCGTTCGCGAGGACTCCCTGCCCGCATTATCTGATCGGCTGCGCGGTCTGCTTCCTGTTCAGACCGATCTGCCGGTGTGCTGACGGTCCGTTTCAGTTGGATCTGGGGATTCGCCGCATGGGTCTGGAGCAAACGTTGGACGGCTTGGTTGCCGATGGTGTGTTGTAGATGAGGAATGGCGTGTCTCGGCGCATTGTGTGCGAAGATGTCTCTGGCCTGCGTTTTGAAGCGATGTTGAAAGAAATGATGTTGTTTCTGATAGAGTCCGAAGGTGCGCATATCCGCGGCCATCTTTCCGAATACGGGATGAAAAAGGGTTTAGATAGAGTGAGAAAAGATAACTCATAATCTGTTCGAATTGTATGTTGGTTCGACTACCGGCGTCAATCGAGTACCGTCAGCGGTACATTTGGGAGGGACATTCAGAGAGTGGTCGATAGAGCAGAGATCAGATAATGCCAAAGTAAAGACTTGACCCTGTGGCCCAGAGCCATCTTCCTTCTTTCTTTCCGTTCTAAAGGATGCTTTGCTTGTCCTCTATGTAGCTCGACTGCGTGTTTTTGCGCGTCGGCCTGAGCGTTTCGTTGAGCTGACAGAGTGGTGAGCGGCCTTGATCAATGTCCGTAATGCCTCATTCACAGCGTCGGCATCGGGAAAAACTTCCGCAACATCCGGGCTGAGCAGCACCAGGTTCGTACCGGATTGGTACGACTTGTAATATTTGCCGCGAACGCCGCGACCGAGATCGCTGCGCTTGTATTCGGGGCGCAATTCATCGCGTTTAACCTTCTTCATAGATTTTCCTTTCCTGTCGCGTTGCAGGGCGTGCGCTGATGATCCTTGTTCTATCACTCCGTTGGGTATGGGAAACCACCAACAGCTTATTCGATTGTGACAGACCAAAGGTCAAAAAGCGTTCTTCCTGTGACGAATGGTCAGGATCATCGAATGTGATCGCGAGGGGATCACCAAAGACAGTCGATGCATCATGGAATGAAACACCATGTTTTTTCTCATTGGCAACTGCTTTCTTTTCATCCCACTCGAAGATCATCTGCTGATTATAGACGACTTCGAATAAATGTCCAATCTGTTTAATTAAAGAAGGCCGTAGCCTACTGCTTCACCACCGCAATCGTACTGTTCGAAGCATTCAGCCCGTCAACGGTGGCGCCGAGGCGGTCCATTTTGCGGATGTAGTCGATGACCTCTTGGGTCACGATCTCGCCGGGGACGAGGAGGGGGATGCCGGGGGGTAGACGGTGATGATCTCGGAGCTGATCAGGCCGCCGCTCTCATCGAGCGGAGCGTAGCGGTAATCGCGGAAGAAGGCTTCACGGGGCGTCATCTGGCCCGCTTTGCCGAACGGAGGAAGGCTGACCTCGGCAATGAAACTCGATTGGCTCGGCTTGCCGTGATACTCCTTCGACATGTCGCGCAGCGCATCGACCAGGCGGTTGAGATCGTCCCGCCGGTCGCCGATGCTGACGATGACCAGCACATTGAACGGATCGGCCATCTCGACCTGGATGTGATATTTATTGTTGAGAATCTGCGACGCCTGATAACCAGAGAGGCCGAGATCCCGGACGGTGATCGTCAGCTTGGTGATGTCGAAATCGCCCATCGGCGAGAAGAGAGGATTTTTCACCATCGCTTTGTCGAAACAGGAGACGCCCGGAATCCGGTTGATCTTGCTGCGTGCTTCGGCGGCGAGCTTGATCGCCTTGTCGAGCAGCTTCTCCCCCTCCGTCGCCATCTGCATCCGCGCCAAATCCAACGACGCCATCAGAATGTATGAGGGGCTGGTGCTCTGAACGAAGCGGAGCACCTGGGCGAGGGTCGTCATGTCGACCCGCGGCCCCTGCGCATGGAGCATCGATGCTTGCGTCATCCCGCCGATGATCTTATGCGTGCTCTGCACCACGAGGTCGGCCCCCGCCTCCACCCCGGAGATCGGAAGGTCGGGATGAAATTTCAGATGCGGCCCGTGCGCCTCGTCGACCATCACCACCAACCCCTTTTCATGGGCATACGGGATAATCCGCTCCAGATCGGCGCAGATGCCGTAATAATTGGGGCTGGTCAGGAAGAGGGCCTTGGCCTCTGGATGCGCGTCGATCGCGCGGATTGTCGCTTCGTAGGTGACGTTGAGGGTCAGCTTCAGGTTATCGTCGACCGCCGGAGAAAAGAAGATCGGCTCGGCGCCGGAGAAGATCAGGCCGGCCAGGACCGATTTGTGGGCGTTGCGGGCGACCAGGACCTTGTCCCGCGGGCCGCAGGCGGCGAGGATCATCGCATGGTTACCACCGGTGGTGCCGTTGACCAGAAAGAACGAGCGGTCGGCGCCGTAGGCTTTCGCGGCGAGCTCCTGCGCTTCTTTGATCACCCCTTTGGGCTTTTGGAGGGAGTCGACTTCGTCGAGGGTGGTCAGGTCGATGGAGAAGATCTTCGGCCCGACGAACTTCCTGAAGCGGGTCGAAATCCCCTTGCCGCTCTTGTGGCCGGGGGTGTGGAAGGAGACCTTCCGGCTCTCGGCCAGCGAGACCATCGCATCAAAAAGAGGGGTCTTAAATTGTTCTTGGTCGATCATTTTCTATGTGGGGGCCCGTCCGGAAAATGCAAAGAAAGGGTCCTCCGATGCCCCCACACCCCGCGCTCGCACCGGCATCTCTTGGGGTCCTCAAAGAGCTTGCTCTTTGGGGCTGAAAGCCGGCTGCTCGCTTTAATTTAGATTGTTGTCCTTTCACGGGGTTCTCGGAAAACCCGCTTTTCGGAACTGGGCAAACCGATTGCTCGCCTTTGAAGATTCTAAAAATCCTTTTCAATGGTACGTAAACAACGGATAGTTGTCTTCGATAATCCGTTCCTGTTTCTCGATCTGCACCCGGACCTGCTTCGGGAGGTAGAACTGGCCGGCGTGGGTTTCGCCGTCATAGTATTTCAGCTCCCCCTCCACCCGTTGCGAGATCCGCCGGTCGATTTCGTTCTGGTCAAAACCTCTCGGATCAAACCGCTTTGACGCCAGCGCAAAGCCCCAGGGAAGGCCGAAAGAAGGAATCGCCGCTTGGTAAGGAGAAACAACGGGAAAGACGGACCGGAGCGTTTGGTAGACCGCCGAGAAGTTGAGCAGGCTGGCGGCGGCGGTGGTGCCGGCCTGGAGAGAGATAATCCCGTTGGCGGTGAGGCGCTCCATCACCAGGCTGTAGAATTCTTTTGTGTAGAGAAGGTACGCGGGGCCTTCTTCGACCGGCTCCGAGATGTCGATGATGATGATGTCGTAGGTGTCGGTGGTCTCCTCCAGATATTTTCGCGCATCGAGATAACGGACCTCCGCGCGGGGATCTTCAAACGATCCCTGATGCCACTGAGGGAGGTGGCGCTTGCAGCTCTCCACCACCTCTTGATCGATATCGACCATCAAGACCCGCTCGACCGATCGATGCCGGAGGATCTCGCGAAGGGTCGCCCCTTCCCCCCGCCGACAATGAAGACCTTCTTCGGCTCCGGATGGGTGAGCATCGCGGGGTGGACCAGCGCTTCATGATAGATGAACTCGTCCACCTCGCTCGACTGCATCTTGCCGTCGAGGACCAGACAACGTCCGTAGCTCTTGGTGTCCAGAATCTCTACCTGCTGAAATTGAGTCTGCTTGGAAAAGACGATCGTGTCGATTCCATGCATGTGCCCTTCAAACGGGGAGAGGTAATCAAGGAACCATTTGTAGCTCTTTGGCTCGGTCATAATGAACAGGCTCTCCTTTAACCGGCTTGTGAGGCAACTTCTGGTCGCCCAAGGAAAGCAAGCCTCTCTTCATTTCCACCAGAGAGGGGTTCTTCGATTGTAGTTTTGCGACAATGTAAGAGGCGGCGACGGAGGGTTGAAGCGTTTCGCCGCAGGTAAAAATATCAACGGCCGCATAGCCGTACTCGGGCCATGTGTGGATGGTCAGGTGGGATTCTGCAATCACGACCACTCCGCTGATTCCAAAGGGGCTGAATTTGTGGAACCGACTTTCAATGATGGTTGCTTTCGCTTCCTTCGCCGCAGTAACCAGAATGTCTTCGATCTTCTTCACGTCATTCAAAATCTTGGAGTTGCAGTCTTTCAACTCCACCAGCAAGTGCGTCCCTAAAGCGTGCACTCTATTTGCCCCCTTTCGTTATGGGTGGGGTGAAGCCACCCCGTTTTGTTTGTTTGTGAGTAGTCTCACCTCCTTTTCTCCTGGAATCAAAAAAGTTAGAAGAAATTTTTTGTAAATATATAGTAATAATTTTTTTTGTCAAGAATAAAAAATCACCACTAATTGGGGTTAGCCGATGCCGTCTTGTCTATAGGTTGAGGTTTCCGACATTCGCCCCCTTTTTCAAAAAGAGCCGCTTGTTGAATAAAAGTTTATATCACATATCCACCGATATTCAATGCCGGTTTTGGAAAGAATTAGCGGTTTTTGAGAGTTATTAGGTCAAAACAACGCTGCATTTGATTTCTAAAGATCGTTTTTGATAGCATACCTAAAATATGGCCCATTTTCTCTTCCAACGGTTTTGGCAGCTCCTCATTACCCTCTTTGGAATCACGCTTCTGACCTTCGGCATCATGCATCTGGCGCCGGGAGACCCGACCGATCTTCAAACCACCCTTAATCCTAAAGTATCGGCGCAAGCCAAAGAAAACTTAAGAAGGCTTTACGGACTGGACCGGCCGCTTCACATCCAATACCTCGATTGGCTGCGGCGCTTCGTCACGTTGGATCTCGGCCGCTCCTTTGTCGATGGAGAACCGGTCTCTCGGAAGATCCTGGAGCGGCTGCCGGTGACGGTGACGATCAACCTGCTGACCCTGGCGGTGATTGTCCTGGTCGCCTTTCCGATCGGCATTCTCTCGGCGACACGCCAATACTCGTGGATGGACAAGGCCACCACCCTCTTTGTTTATATCGGGTTTTCCCTCCCCAGTTTCTGGCTGGCCCTGCTGCTGATGCTTCTCTTCGGCGTTTATCTCGGATGGCTTCCCCTCTCCGGATACCAATCGCTCACGGCGGCGCAGCTCTCCCCGCTCGAACGGTTGATCGACTGGGCGCGTCACCTGATCTTGCCGGTCCTGACCGCTTCGCTCATCAGCCTGGCCGGGTATTCGCGGTATCTTCGATCGGAGATGCTGGAGGTGATTCGTCAGGACTATATCCAAACGGCCCGGGCGAAGGGGCTCTCCGAGCGGCAGGTGATTTACAAACACGCGCTCCGGAACGCGTTGATCCCGGTTGTCACGTTGATGGGGCTGGAGCTGCCGACATTGATCGGCGGGAGCGTTATTATCGAAACGATCTTTGCCATTCCGGGGATCGGGCAGCTCTCCTTTCAGTCGGTGTTGGCGCGCGATTACCCGGTGATTATGGGTCTGACGGTCTTTGCCGCGGCGCTGACATTAATCGGCAACCTTCTCGCCGATCTTTCATACGCCTGGGTCAATCCGAGGATACGGATTTCATGAAACAGCCTCCGTCGAAACCGGTCATCACTCTCCCCGGTCCCCGCCCCCCGGCCGCCGGTCCCGCCCTTGTTTGGCGGCGGTTCAAGAAAAATCGGGTGGCGCTGGCGGGGAGCCTGATCGTTCTGACGATATTCCTCGCGGCGATCTTCGCGCCGGTCTTGGCGCCGCATGACCCCTACGAAATCAACATCGGGAAGATCCTCCAGCCGCCGAGTTTCGAACATCCGTTCGGAACCGATCCGCTCGGGCGGGATGTTCTCAGCCGGGTCATCTGGGGGGCGCGGATTTCCCTCTGGGTCGGGTTTGTGGCGGTGGGGATCGCTATTTTGATCGGCATTTTGGTCGGCGCGTTGGCCGGTTTTTACGCGGGAACGATCGATGCGATTCTGATGCGGCTGGTCGACATCATGCTCTCCATCCCGACTTTTTTCCTGATTCTGGCGGTGATCGCCATCCTGGAGCCGTCGATTTGGAACATCATGATCGTGATCGGATTGACCGGATGGATGGGGGTGGCGCGTCTGGTCCGGGGACAGTTTCTCGGGATCAAGGAGATGGATTACGTGACGGCGGCGCGGGCGCAGGGGGCGCGCGATGTTCGATTAATCGTCCGCCACATCCTTCCCAACGCTCTCTCGCCGGTATATGTCGCCGCCGTGCTGGGGATCGCGGGGGCGATCCTCACCGAGTCGGCGCTCAGCTTCCTCGGCATCGGCGTTCAGCCGCCGAAGGCGAGCTGGGGGAGCATCCTGACGGCGGGAAAGGACAACATCGAGATTGCCTGGTGGCTCTCGGTCTTTCCCGGCCTCGCCATCTTCATCACCGTCCTCGGCTACAACCTCCTGGGCGAAGGCCTGCGGGACGCGCTCGACCCGCGGCTGAAAATATAATCGTTAAATGAGGAATTAGGAATCGAAGAAAACCTCTCGTTTTCGCCCTTGATTCCTAATTCCCAATTCGTCATTCCTCATTGTATTTTAGGCTGCTTTTTTCAGACGCTCGTATTCCGCCCTGCAATAAGCCAGGTGCTTGCGCTCGTCCTGAAGCCCGCGTTGGACATATTGAAGAATGTCGGGCGGAAAGTTCTTGGTTGCCCCCGCTTCATAGGCGGAGACCGCCGACTCCTCATTGGAGACCATGGCCGAGAGGATCGCATCGGCCCCGCCGAGTTTGGAAATGGCCGTCCAGCCTTTCTGAAGAACCCCCATCCCGCCCGGCTTTTTCTCGGGGTCTCCCCCGTATTGCCGGACAAAGGGAGAGAGTTCCCGAACGTGGCGTTCGTGGTCGCCCCGGAACGTGATGAAGTTGTCCCGAATATTGGGATGGTCTTCAAGGCCGTCGATCGCCGTGTTGTACGCACCGATGGCGTTGTGGTCCGTTTCGATCAGGTCGTTTAAGGCTTCGACAATCTCGTCATCGCGCATGATGGCGCCTTTGTATTCCATACCCTTCCTCCTTATCTGATGAACCGGTTAGGCCGCTTTGATCAGGAGATATTTCTCCGGTATCTCGTGGAAATGTTTCCGGCACGAGTCGCTGCAGAAATAATATTTTCTCCCCTCATATTTCAGCGAGGTTGAAAGTTTTTCGTCGATCAGGACCCCGCAAACAGGATCTCGGCTCATTACGTCCTCTCTTTAATGGTTGATACAGGCTGCGACCGCGTCAAAAGCGGTTCGCGCACAAATGAGAAAGAAGAGCGCTTCCTCCTTGCTGCCGGACCGAAGATTGACAAATTGGCTCGAGAGGGATGTGGAAACCAGAACTGTGGAAATCGATCGGGGCCCGCAAGCATTCCTGAAAGACTGCAAGCAAGGTGCCGCCGTTAAAAGAGGCATTCAGATAGGCTTGAGGGAGATGAGAGAAGAAAAGAAATGAGGGGAAAAGGGATTTTGTGCCGGACTGATACACATCCGCCCAGGGAGGAAGATCGGGTGTGTTCTTTTTGCACGGCGTGGTTCAGGAAACGGCTTACCTCTCCGCGTGGTTCCCGGAGATCTTCCACTGAGGAAGGTTGTATTGGATCCCGATCGGCGAAGGCTCGATCCCTTTGAATCGCTTGTGAACAATCGGCAGGGCCATCGGGTAATATAAGAAGGTGTAAGGCTGGTCTTCCGCGATCAACCGGTGCAGCTCCTGATAAATTTTTTTCCGTTCTTCCTGATTGCAGGTTTCCCGTCCCTGGGTCAGGAGGTCATCGGTCCGGGGGTTTTGGTAGGAAATGAAATTGAACTCCCCCTCTTTGGTTTTGCTGGAGTGCCAGATGGCGTAAATATCGGGATCGAGCCCCACCCCCCAGCCCATGATGATCGCTTCAAATTGCTTTTTATCGATAAATTGATGCAGCAGTGTTTGCCATTCCAAGACCCGGATCTCCACCTGAATGCCGATCTCTCTCAACCCCTGTTGGATGATCTCCGCCGCCTTCGCCCGCTCCGCATTGCCTTGATTGGTCAGGAGGGTGAAGGCGAACGGCACCCCCTCTTTTTGAGAAGGCCATCCTTGTCGGGACTCCAGCCGGCTTCGGCCAAGAGGGCCTTTGCTTTCTCGGGGTTGTATTCAAGGTCTTTTACGTTCGGGTTAAAGGCCCACGACTCGGGGATGTAGGGGCCGGTGGCCGGCTTGCCGAGGCCGAAGAGGACCCCCTGGATGATCGCATTCTTGTTGATGGCATGCGTGAGCGCCTGGCGCACCCGCTTGTCCGAAAATTTGGGGTCCCGCAGATTGTAGCCGAGATAGGTATAACTCAACGCCGGGTATTTGAATTTGTTGAATTCGGTTTTAAAGAAGCGGTCGTCCGTCTGCTTCTGGTATTGGACCGGAGAGAGGGTCATCATGTCGATATTCAGCGCCTTTAATTCCAGAAATTGGGTCGCCGTATCGGGAATGAGCCGGTAGATGTACTCCTCGATCTCCGGTTTTCCCTCGAAGTAGTCGGCATTGGTCTTGACGACGACCTTCTGCCCCGTCACCCACTCCGAGAACCGAAACGGACCGGTGCCGACCGGATTGCGATTGAACGGATCGTTGTTGAGATCTTTTCCCTCAAGGAGATGTTTCGGAATCATCCCCATCCCCCAGCTTTCCAGACCGGGGGCAAACGGCACCCGATAACTGACCCGAACCGTGTGCGGGTCGATCTTCTCGACCTTCTCCACCGTTTCGAAGTTGCTGCTGTAGGGGGTGGCGATTTTCGGATCGATGACCTGTTGATAGGTGAAGAGGACGTCGTCGGCGGTGAACTCCCGGCCGTCGTGCCATTTCACCCCTTTCCGCAGATGAAAGGTCGCCTGTCGGCAATCGGGGGTCATCTCAAACGACTCGGCGAGATCGCCGACCAAGCGGATGTTTTTGTCATACTTCACCAGGCCGTTGAAGACCAGGCTGGCGATGTCGACCGAGGCGCTGTCGGTGGCAAGCATCGGGATCAGCCGCTTCGGCTCGCCGATCGAGGCTTCGGTCAGCGCAGTGGGGTTCTTCGGCTCTTTCTGCTGCGTGCAGCCCCAGAGGAGCGCCAAAGAGAGAAGGCAGATGGCCCTTCCAAAGGGAGATGGAAATCCTCTACTGCCCCAGTTGCTCATGCCCGCTTCTGACACGGCGGTGTTCACTCCTTATCGACAAGATCGATTAGATCGGATTTCAGATCCGAGAGGTGAATCATCTTATCATAATCGATTCGTTCGTGCACTTTTTGCGATTGGTTGATTTCATCCGGAGGGGGCGATTGAAAACAAATTGGGCGAGTTCCGAGAACTCGCCCAATTCAAATTCAATTATGGGAGAAAAGGTTGCTAGATCCGTTGGCTCTGCCTTTTGCGGAGAAGCGGAAGAACCATCAAGGCCGCGCCGAGAAGCAAAAGTGTGCTCGGCGCGGGGACGCTCGCTCTGGCGGTCGTCACCCCAAGGTAGTCGACCTCCAGCCGCTCGGTTGTGTTTCCTCCAAAATTCTGTGTGTCGCCAATCTTAAAATACCCGCCGGTGACGGCTTGATCGAAAACGAACCAGTAGGCCTGATCGATTCCCGGAGCGACATCGTCCGTCCCGAAGGCATTGGAAGCGAGAATGGTCGAAGTCGTCGACGAGTTAAGGCCGTTGAAGAGTATATCGGATTGCGTACAGGCCACGTTGTAGCAGTAGCGGAGCGAGAAGGGATCCAAGCCGGCATCTTCGAAGAGGATCAATCCCGTAACGGGCACGCTTGTTGTTGCCGTGCGCAGCGTCACGGAGGCGCCGCTGGTGAAATCAATGTTGAGCGCGGCGTCCGCCTCCGGGCTGATCACGCCGACGTCGTCGAGCTTGGCGATTTCACTATTCACCCGCGAGGCGAGCTGGCTTGAGCTGACCTCGTTGGGATCGATGGTGCCGGTATTGGATTGATAGTAGAAGCGGTCCGTGACCTGAATCGTTAATCCGCCGACGGCCGTCGCGGAGGTGGCGATCCCCGAGCTATTGAGCGTCAGCTGGAATCCGGAGGCATTGTATACCGTGAATGGGGCCGTCGATGTCGTGGTGGGCGATGACCAGTCTCCCAGCAGGTACGCTTGAGAGACCGAAAGGGCCCATACCGGTGTGACCGCGCCGACCGTCAGGGTGAAGGGCGGCCACGACCGCCCACAGCCGAAGGGCGAATCGGATTTGTTCCTGTTTTATAGAGAGTAATCTGTTCAGCATGTATGCTCTTTAATTTAAAAGGTGATCGATCAATGGGTACAGGGATTATTCCCTCTCCGCGCCCGGTGAGCCTTTCGAAATTACAAGAAATCAGACCGGATTGGGATAATACTACGCCACACGGTGAGAACCTGTCAATTAAATTCTAGTAAAATCTGACTCCATCCTTGTCACATGTCGAAATAAATGGAACCGAATATCACATTGAAATAACTAATGGGAATCCTGTTCCTCCATACGTTGTCTCCACTCATGGTGGAGCGCGATACTGATCTGAGTGATTAAGAGAGAACGAAACGACAGGCTTTATCTTAGCAAAGAGAGGGGATGTAGAGGGAGGTGAGCGAACGGTTTACTTTAGATAAAGATGACACCGTACGGTATGCCGGGTACTCCGTTCGATCTCTCCGGGATAGGTCTCGCGGCAGACCGCCATCACCTCCGGGCAGCGGGGGTGGAAGTGGCAGCCTTTCGGCGGGTGGACGGGGGAGGGGATCTCTCCTTCCAGGCGGAGGATGGCTCGCTTCTGATCAGCGTCGACCTGCGGGACGGCGGAGAGGAGGGCGCGGGTGTAGGGGTGCGGGGGATTGTTCAAGACCGCCTCGACCGGGCCGTACTCGACGATGCGGCCGAGATACATCACGGCGACCTCGTGGGCGATGTACTCCACCACGGCGAGGTCGTGGGTGATGAAGAGGTAGGCGAGCCCCAGCCGCTCCTGCAGGTCCTTCAGCAGGTTGAGGATCTGCGCCTGGACCGAGACGTCGAGCGCCCAAGACGGCTCGTCGCAGACGATCAGCTTCGGCTCGACGGCGAGCGCGCGGGCGATGCCGATGCGCTGGCGCTGGCCGCCGGAGAACTCGTGCGGGTAGCGCTGCTTTGCCTCGATGGGAAGGCCGACCTGCTCCAGGAGTTGATCGACGCGTGCCTCCGCTTCGGCGGCCGATTCCTAGCACGGTGCTGCGCCTCGATTCCTTCCTTGATGATGTCGCCGACCGTCATGCGGGGGTTGAGCGAGGCGTACGGGTCCTGGAAGATGATCTGCAGTCGCCCCGTTTTTCCCGCAGGGCCGGGCCGGAGAGGGTCGTCAGCTCGACATCGCCCTCGAATCGGACCTTCCCGCCGGTCGGCTGGATCAGCTGCAGGATTGCCTTCCCCGTCGTCGTCTTGCCGCAGCCCGACTCGCCGACCAGCGCGATTGTCCGTCCGGACCGAAGCGACAGAGAAACGCCGTCGACCGCCTTCACATGACCGACGACCTTCTTAAAGAGCCCTTTGTGAATGGGGAAGTGAACTTTCAGATCGGTGACCTGTAAAAGAGAGCCGTTCGTTTGAACCGGTGTTTTCGAGTTGCTGCTGCAACGGGTGAAGCGGCTATCCCGGTCGAGGTGGCGGGTCGTGTTGCCGCGACGGCCGGGTCGTAGAGATGGCATCGGACGCCGCTCCCGGCTTCCGCAATCCAGCGAGGATCGATCTTCTCGCATGCCTCCCACGCCGCATCGCACCGGTTGGCGAAGCGGCAGCCGCCGAAGTCCCGGCTCAGCGGCGGCACGCTGCCGGCGAATGACGCCGAGGTTCTCGCCCCTTTCTGTTCCGGCTCGGCAGGGCCTGCAGCAGCGTCTGCGCATAGGGATGGCGCGGCTTGCCGAAAAAAGCGGCGCGGTCGGCAGCTTCGACGATCTGGCCGGCGTACATCACCGCCACCCGGTCGGCCATGTCGGCGACCACCGCCAGGTCGTGGGTGATCAGCAGCAGCGCCATGCCGCGCTCGCGCTGCAGGCGCCGCAGCAGGTCGAGGATCTGCGCCTGGATCGTGACGTCGAGCGCCGTCGTCGGCTCGTCGGCGATCAGCAGCTCCGGCTCGCCGGCCAGCGCCATGGCGATCATGACGCGCTGCTTCATGCCGCCGGACAGCTGGTGCGGGTACTCGTCGATGCCGCCGCGCCGGGTCGGGGATGCCGACCGCGGTCAGCAGATCGCACGCCCGCGTTTCCGCCGCGGCGCCGTCGAGGGACGTGATGCTGCAATGCCTCGGCGATCTGGGCGCCGACCGTGAGCACCGGGTTGAGGCTGGTCATCGGCTCCTGGAAGATCATGGCGATGCGCCGGCCGCGCACGGCGCGCATCGCCGCTTCCGGCAGCGTGCAGAGATCGTGGCCCTCGAGCAGAACCGCTCCCGAGACGATTCGCCCCGCCGGCTCGGGGAGCAGGCGCATCAGCGACAGCGCCGTCACCGACTTGCCGCAGCCCGACTCGCCGAGCAGCGCGAACGTCTCGCCGCGGCGGACTTCAAACGAAATCCCATCGACGGCGCGGACGGTTCCCCCGTCGGTGTGGAACCAGGTCTTCAGGTCGCGCACTTTCAGCACGGGATCAGGGTTGTTCATGCGCGCCCTCTCAAGCGCGGGTCGAAGGCATCGCGCACCGCGTCGGCGAACAGATTGGCCGACAACACCAGCCCGAACATGAAGACGAAGGCGGCGACCAGCGACCACCAGACGATCGGCTCGCGCGCCATTTCCAGGCGGGCGCTGTTGATCATGTTGCCCCAGCTGATCATCGTCGGATCGACGCCGACGCCGACGTACGACAGCACCGCCTCGGCCAGCACCAGGCCGCTGAAATCGATCACCACCGAGATCAGCACGATGTGCATCACGTTCGGCAGGATGTGGCGGCCGATGATCCGCCAGCTTCCGACGCCCAACGCGCTGGCCGCCTGCACGTAATCGAGCTCGCGCAGCTTCAGCGTCTCGCCGCGCAGCAGGCGGCACAGGCCGGTCCAGCTGGTCACGCCGAGGATGATGCACAGCGCCAGCAGGCGCAGATCGGCCCGCTCGTGCGGCGCTGGCAAAGGCGTCGGCGTGCTGGTCCATGTAGACCTGCAGCATCAGCACGGCGGCGGCGATCAGCAGCACGCCGGGGATCGAGCTCAGGGTGGTGTAGAGGTACTGGATGACATCATCGACCCAGCCGCGGAAGTAGCCGGCGGCGATGCCGAGCAGCACCGCGAACGGCAGCATCACCAGCGTCGTCACCGTGCCGATGACCAGCCCGGTGCGGATCGCTCTTGAGGGTCTGATAGAGCACGTCCTGCCCCACCTTGTCGGTGCCGAAGAGGTGATACCGGGTGCTGAGCGACCAGGCGATGCCGGCCACGATCAGCATGAAGGTGATCGTTCCGAGCGTCGCCCGCCAGGCGGTGTCGGTCTTTCCCTTCAAAATCGCCTGCGCCGTCTCTCCCGGCTCGGTCCCATGTCGCCGGCTGAGGAGGAACAGAAAATGGATGTTCACGACGAGGGCCGCAACGAGGCCGAGCAGTCCCCCCTGAAGCGCGGTGAAGGTCACGTCCCGCGACCGCTCCTTCTCCGGGTCGGCCAGATGCGCGCCGCCGTAGTTCAGCCGGGGAAAGACGCGTGCCTGGCTTCCATCCGGCATCTCGACCGTCTCCTTGGCGTAGGCATGCGTGGCGAGGGGCGCGGAGTAGGTCTTCTCGGTCTTTTCGCAGCCGGTCGGCCAGCACGTCGAGCACCGACAGCACCTCCGGAGAATACTGCGTTGCCTGGCCGGGTTCGGTCGCCGGCAGCCGTTGAAGTGCAGCGAATCGAGCAGGCCGATGCCGACGTAAACGAGCAACATCACCATCGCCGGCCATCGCGACCGGACGCCGGCGGACCTGCCGCCAGGGGGCGCGCAGCGGCTCGCGCCGCGAAGCGTAAGCGCAGAAACCGATGGCGGCGGCCAACAGCACAAAGATCAGGGCGTCGGTCCAGAGCACCACCGGGAGGATCGGCATCAGCTCAACCTCACCCGCGGATCGACCAGGGTGTAGGACAGGTCGGTCAGCAGCAGGCCGACGATGTAGAGCACCGAGCCGAGGAAGACCATCGCGCGCACGATCGCGAAATCCTGGCTGTTGATCGCGTCGATCGTGTAGCTGCCGAGGCCGGGGATGCCGAAGAACGACTCGGTGAGCAGGCTGCCCAGGAACAGCAGCGGGATCACCACCACCACGCCGGTCAGGATCGGGATCAGGGCGTTGCGCAGCACGTGGCGGAACAGCACCCGCCGCTCGGACAGCCCCTTGGCGCGCGCCGTGCGCACGTAGTCCTTGCCGATCTCCTCGAGGAAGATCGTGCGGTACCAGCGCAGCCCGCTGCCGATGCCGGCGACCACGCCGATCAGCACCGGCAGGAGGAGGAACTTGAGCGCGGCGAGGCCGTCGTCGTAGCCGGAGATCGGCACCAGCCGCAGCACTTTGCCGACCAGATACTGGCCGCCGATGATGTAGAAGAGCCCCGAGATCGACATCATCGCCACCGCAACGACCACCCCCCAGAAATCGAGATAGCTGGCGCGGAAGAAGGCGACCAGCAGCGCGGCGGTGATATTCACCAGCAGGCCCAGGAGCAAGGCGGGCAGCGCGATGGCCAGGCTCGGCCCCATGCGCTGGCGGATGTCGGCCCCGATGTCGCGGCCGTCGTCGGCCGGGCCGAAATCGAAGACGAACAGCCTGACCGATTTCTCGAAGAAGATCGTCTCGGTGAACTTCCCGGCGCCTTCCGCGGCGGGGTTGAACAGCAGCGGCTTGTCGTAGCCGCGCTCCGCCTTCCAGTTCTCGATGGCCTCCGGCGTCACGCGCTTCATGCCGAGCTGCATGCGCGCCATGTCGTCCGGCGTGTTGACCACGAAGAACAGGACGAAGGTCAGCAGATTCACGCCGATCAGGATCGGCACGGCGTAGAGCAGGCGGCGGATGAGATAGGCGATCATCGCCGGACCCCCGTTCCTTACGCCGATAGGTCGAGCACCGCCGGCAGGGTTCCGACGACGAGAACGGCCACGATCACCGCCACCGGCCACCAGACCGGCCGGTTCCAGGCCCGGCGCTGTCGGGCGCGCAGAGCGGGATCGAGCTTCCGGTACTTGAGCGTATTGTTGGCCATCAGGTTCGGCTTGACGTTGTGCCGTCCAGGCATGGTACAGGCCGAACTGTTTCGGGTGGAAGCCGCAGACCCAGGGCGCGTCGCGCCGCACGATCTCCACCATCCGGTCGATGATCGCCTGCCGCTCCGGCCCGTTCTCCATGTTCTTCATCTGCTCGAACAGGCGGTCGAACTCCGGGTTTGCGTAGTTGGAGGCGTTCTCGCCGTTCTTCCCTGCCTTGCCGTTCGGCCCGTAGAGCAGGAACAGGAAGTTCTCCGGGTCCGGATAGTCCGCGTTCCAGCCCCAGTGGAAGATCTGCGCCGTCCCCTTGAGCATCTTGTCCTGGAAGCGGTTGTAGTCGGTCGCGCGGATCACCAGCTGCACGTCCAGCTTCGCGAACTGCTTGCGCATCCAGTCGAGCCGCGATTTCGCCTCCGGCCCGCTGCCCGTGGTGTCGAAGTACAGCACCAGCGGCTCGCCGGTCTTGGCGTCGCGGCCGTCGGGATAGCCGGCCTCGGCCAGCAGCTGCCGCGCGTCGTCGATCGGCTTGCGCTGCGGCCGGCCGTCCACCCAGTCGTAGACGTAGGGATTGATGCCCGCCTCGCCCTCGCGATAGCCGAAGATGCCCGGCGGCAGCGGGCCCTGCATCGCGATGCCCCGGCCGTTCGGGAAGATCGAGATGAACTCCTCCTGATCGATGGCGATCGACATCGCCTGGCGCAGCTTGCGCGCCGCTTCGGAATCTCCCCCAGCACCGGGTCGAGCATGTTGAAGCCGATGTAGAAGATGCACGTCTCCACGGTGGTGATCAGCCGGATGCCGTGCGCCCGCATCTCCTCGGTGAGGTCTGCGTCGCCCTGGCCGCCGATCCGGACCGCCTGGTCGAAGCTGTCGGAGGCGATCCCGGCGCTGTCGTAATAGCCCTGCAGGAACTTGTTCCAGTACGGAATGCCTTCTTTCTCCAGGCTGAAAACGGCCTTGTCGATGAAGGGCAGCGGCTTGCCGGCGTCGGCCAGCAGGCCCGTTGGCTTGTCTTCCGGCTCGCCTTCGGTCGGATAGGTCTCGCCGTGGAAGTTCGGATTGCGCGCCAGCACCATCCGGCGGTTCGGATTGTTCACCGTCAGCATGTACGGCCCGGTGCCGACCGGATACCAGTCGAGCGTGATGTTCTTCTCGGTCATTCCCGGCTGGGCGTAGAACCGGTCGGCCTCCCGCGGCACCGGGGCGAAGAACGGCATCGCCAGCCAGTACAGGAACTGCGGATACTTGCCGACGACCTTGATCCGATAGGTGTGGCGGTCGACCACCTCGACACCGGCGAGCGGATACTCGCGCAGATCGAGCAAGGCCCCCGGCTTGGCCTTCTCCTGCGCCTTCCGGAGCGTTTCGCCGAGCTCCTGCAAGCCGACGATATAATCCGCCATCAAGCCGAAGATCGGCGAATGCAGGCGCGGGTGGGCCAGCCGCTTGATCTGGTAGACGTAATCGTCGGCGGTCAGCTCGCGGCTGCCGGTCTGCGCGAAATCGCCCAGCGAGGAGATCCGGCCGAGCGATTCGCGGCCGAGATTGTGATAAAGAGCTGGTCCGCCGGCATCGTGCGCAAAGGCGGGGTGCGGCTGATAACGAATGCCCGGGCGGATGCGAATCTCATAAACGCTGTAGGCCACCTGCTCCGCCGGCGCATCCGGCGTTGAGCCGCATCCCCTTGGGCGTTCCAGATAAACGGGGGGCGGCATTTCGGCGGCGGTCAAGGGGATCAGCGTATACGGCCGCTTCAGGTAATGATACTGCAACGGCGGCTCGTAGATCTGTGCGGTGAAGGTGATTTCGTTCGAGCTGTACGACTGCGCCGGGTCGAGGTGCTTGGGCCGCTCGGTGAAGGACGAGTAGAGGATATTCTCCCCCTCTTCCTGTCGAGGATAAGGGTTGTTCAACGGGGGTCCGGCGCATCCGACGAGCGTGAGCAGGATCAGCGATGAGACGAGTTTTTTCACAAAAGAAGGTTCATGCCTTTAAGGCACGATCATACTGATTTTTGAGACAAAACTCAATGGGGCCGCGGCCGGCCCCATCGTTAAGAACGGTTCGCTATTTCGCCGGGGCGGACTCAGGGGTCGGGGCGGCCGGCGCTCCTTCCGAAGAATTGGCCGAAGGATCGGCCGGAAGGGTGTTCGGACCGCCCGGGGCCGGGGCCTCTTTGGGAATAAGTTCATCTTTCGTGTCGGTGTCGACGATCGAGGAGGCGATCGACCGCTCGCGGCTTAAAATCGAGAGGCTCAGCGAGGTGACCATAAAAAGAATGGCCGCCCCGACCGTCAGTTTGCTCAAGAAGGTGGCGGCGCCGCGGCTGCCGAAGATCGTTTGGCTCGATCCGCCGAAAGCGGCCCCCATCTCGGCCCCTTTGCCGGCTTGCAGCAGAACAACGGCCATGAGAATGAGGCAGACGATGATATGGATGATGGCAATCAGTGTGTACATGGGTGCTCCTTTAAATTGAAGCGGTGATCATACTCGATCCGGGCTAATATTTCAACAGCGATCCGCGGCGAATCTATTTCTCCTTTGCTTTGACCCCCAGCTCGATCATGTTACAAAACGACTCGGCAAAGAGGCTGGCGCCCCCCGCCAGGACGCCGTCGATATCGGCCTCTTCCATGAAGGCCGCAATGTTTTTCTCTGTTGCGCTCCCGCCATAAAGAATACGCGGGGTGTCGGCCTCCTCTTCTTCCGAAAGGGAGCGGAAAAAGTCCCGGATCCGGCGGTGGACCTCCTCCGCTTCCGACGGCTGCGGGGTCAGCCCGGTGCCGATCGCCCAGACCGGCTCGTAAGCGATGATCCAGTCCGAGGGGCCCGGCCGGAGATCATCCAATGCCTCCCTCAGCTGACGTTCAATCACTTCCCCCGTCCGCTCTTCTTCCCGCTCTTCGCGGGTTTCGCCGACGCAAACGATCGGGATCAGCCCCGCCCGCAGCGCCGCCCCGATCTTTTTATGAACCAACGCGTTCGTTTCGCCGAAGTAGGTCCGGCGCTCCGAGTGGCCGATGATCACATAGCGGCAACCGGCATCGCGAAGCATCAGCGGGGAGATCTCGCCGGTATAAGCCCCTCGCTCCTCGAAATGGACATTCTGGCCTGCCAATCCGATTTGGACCTGTCGGGACGACGCATGTGTCGCCCCGACCTTCAAATATTCGGCCATTGGGGCCAGCATCGTAAAAGGGGGGCAACGATCGTTTCCCAGGGAGCGTTGGGGAACTGCGGCCACCGCTTCTCCACCGCTTGAAGATATTCCCGCGCCTCACCGATGGTCTTGTTCATTTTCCAATTGGCGATAAAACAGGGGGTCCGCATCTGTCATGGCCCGGATCTGCGTAGGGGCGACGCATGCGTCGCCCTACAAGGGTTATCCTTCTTTTTCCGGAAGGACCGAAAGTCCGGGAAGCTCTTTTCCTTCCAGAAGCTGGAGGGCGGCCCCGCCGCCGGTGGAGATGAACGAAATGTTCTCCGATTCACCCGCTCTATGAACCGCCAGGGCGGTCTCTCCGCCGCCGACGATGGTCAACGCATAGGAGTTGGCGACCGCATGGGCGATTGCAAATGTCCCCCGTGAATAGGCATCCATTTCAAAGACCCCCATCGGGCCGTTCCATAGAATCGTTTTGGCGTTGGTCAGCACTTCAGGTGAAGAGGTGAACCGACGCCGGGCCGATATCAAGCCCGATCCATCCCTTGGGAATTTCTTGAACAGGCACCCGCTTTGTCTCGGCCCCCGGATCCATGCTGGTGGCGACCACACAGTCGACCGGGAGATAGAATTTAATCCCCCGCTCGACAGCATGCTCCATGATTTCCCTGGCGAAGGAGAGCATTGAATCTTCGACCAGCGAATTGCCGACATCGTTTCCCATCGCCTTCAAAAAGGTGTAGGCCATGCCGCCGCCGACGATCACCTTATCGACCTTCTTCCCGAGATTCTCGATCACCCCGATTTTCCCGGAGACCTTCGCTCCTCCGAGGATCGCCACGAAGGGCCGGGCGGGGTTGGCGACCGCCCCTTCCAGGTAAGCGATCTCTTTTTTCATCAAGAACCCGCATGCCTTTGTCTTGACGAATTGGGTGATACCGGTGGTTGAGGCGTGGCTGCGATGGACCGCCCCGAAGGCATCGTTGATATAGACATCGACGCCGAGATCGGCCAATGCTTTGGCAAAACTCTCGTCATTCTTTTTTTCGCCCGGGTGAAAACGGAGGTTTTCCAGGAGAAGAACGTCGCCTGGTTTCAGCCGGGCCACCATGTTTTGAACCTGAGGCCCGATGCAGTCGGGGGCGAATTGGACCTCCTTCCCGAGGAGCCGTTGGAGCCGTTTCGCGACGGGGGCCAGCGAATGGCGCGGATCGACCCCCTTCGGCCGATCGAGATGGGAGGCGAGAATGAGAATGGCCCCCTCGTCGATACCGTAGTTGATCGTCGGAAGGGTCGAGCGGATTCGGGTATCGTCGGTGATATGAAGATCGCTGTCCAGGGGGACATTGAAATCGGCCCGGATGAAAACCCGTTTTCCTTTGATCGGGATATCCTCAATCGTCAGTTTGTTCATGTGCATCGGTATGATCCTTCATTTGTGCGTAGGGGGACCGTATGTGTGGTAGGGGCGTATTGCAATACGCTCCTACCGATTTTATTTTTCCCCGGCGATGTACAGAATCAAATCGCGAACGCGGCAAGAGTAGCCCCATTCGTTGTCGTACCAAGCGATCACCTTCACCATCCGATTCCCGATGACCTTGGTCAAGGTCCCATCGATAATCGAAGAGTGGGCGTTGCCGTTAAAATCAGTCGAGACCAACGGCGCTTCGGTGTACTGCAGAATCCCCTTCATCTCTTTCTGGGCTGCGTTGGAGAGGGCCGTGCGGACCGATGCCTCCGTGGCATCCGATTCCAGCTCTGTGACCAGATCGACCACCGAGACATTCGGGGTCGGGACCCGGATCGCCATTCCGTCCAACTTTCCGGCCAGCTCGGGGAGGACCTCCGAGAGCGCTTTGGCGGCGCCGGTGGTGGTCGGGATCATCGAGAGCGCGGCTGCCCGCGCCCGTCTTAAGTCCTTATGGGGCAGGTCGAGCAATTGCTGATCGTTTGTGTAGGAGTGGATCGTCGTCATCAGGCCCCGCTTGATCCCAAATTGGTTCGACAACACCTTCGCCACCGGGGCAAGGCAGTTGGTCGTGCAGGAGGCGTTCGAAATGATGTGATGACGGCTTGAATCGTACTTCTCTTCGTTCACTCCCAAAACAAGGGTGATATCGGGGTTCTTCGCCGGGGCGGAGATGATCACCTTTTTGGCCCCGGCGGTGAGATGCTTCTCTGCGCCGACCCGGTCGGTGAATTTGCCGGTCGATTCGATCACCACGTCAATCGCCATCTCCTTCCAGGGGAGGGCGGCGGGGTCTTTCTCTTTGGTGATCCGGACCGATTTGCCGTCGACCAGCAGGGCGTCGTCCTTCGCTTCAATCTCATGATTGAAGATGCCGTGCACCGAATCGTATTTGAGAAGATGGGCGAGGGTCTTGGCGTCAGTTAAGTCGTTGATCGCAACAAACTGCAAATCGGGATTCGCGAACGCGGCTCGGAAGACATTTCGTCCAATCCTCCCAAATCCATTAATCGCCACGCGTACTGACATGATCTGCTCCTTTTTTAAGGATTCTTAAAAGAATAAATAATGACGTAAGGGGTGAGGCGTTGGGCGTAAGGGGGAAAGGCAAAAGAAAAAATCTTTTACTACCCACGCCTCACGGTTCTTAAAACGAAGCCTCTTCCTCATCCAGCCTGAAGAATTGAGTCGGGGTCGGGGTCTCGACCTTGTAATCTTTCGGTTCGGTTCCCCTCACAAAAATCTCGACGATCCCCTTCTCTTCACCGGGAGGGGCAAGAAGCCCCGTTTGCGGGTCTATCTTAGCATAAACGATATTGTCAGGGATAGAGAAAGGAGTGACCGGAAAACGGGAGAGACTCTCCTGCATAAAGGTCATCCAGATCGGCAGAGCGGTGCTTCCCCCGGCTTCCCGATCTCCCAAGGGGCGATTATCGTCAAACCCCACCCAAACCCCCGCCACCAGGTTGGGGGCAAAACCGATGAACCAGGCATCGGTGAACTCATTCGTCGTCCCGGTCTTGCCGGCCAGCGGCCTTCCGAGCGATTTCGCCTTTCGCGCCGTTCCCCGTTGGATCACATCTTCCATCATGTTGGTGACCACATAGGCGGTCTCTTTTGAGACGACCTGTTGCAGGGCCAACTCCCGATGCTCCAGGACACGGCCGTTGTGGTCGCTCACCGAGATGATTAAGGTCGGATCGACGCGGACCCCCCGATTGGCGAAGACGGCATAGGCGGAGGTTAATTCGGTGAGTGTAAGGCTGGAGGAGCCGAGTGCCAGGGAGAGATCGCGGGTCAAGGGGCTCTGGATGCCGACCCGTTTCGCAAAGTCGATGACGTTCCGGACCCCGACCTGCTCCAATAGGCGGACGGTCGCAAGATTTCTGGAATAGGTCAGCGCCTCCCGGAGGGTGATCAGTCCGTAGAATTTTTCTTCGTAATTCTCCGGCTTCCAGACCTTGTCCAATTCCTCATCGGTGTAGACCACCGGATTGTCGAGGACCATGCTCGCCGGGGTCAACCCCCGTTCGATCGCCGTCGCATAGATGATCGGCTTAAACGCGGAGCCGGGCTGCCTTTTCGCGACGATCGCGCGATTGAATTCGCTTCGCTTGAAGTCGTATCCTCCGACGAGCGCCTTGACCGCCCCGGTCGCGGGATCGATGGCAACGAGCGCCCCCTCCGCGGCCGGCTCCTGCTCGAGGCTGAAGAAGACCCCCTTCCCCTCTTTGCCGGCCTTTTTCACCTTCACTTTGATCAGGTCGTGAACTTTGACAATGTCCGACGTTTTCGGTTTCTCAATGACCTGGATATCCTCCAGGCGCGATCCTTTCAGGCGGCGGGCGGCCCAGGCCATATCCTCCATCAACATCTTCCCGGTGACCCCCCCGCTTCGACCAGAGCATACCCTTCTTTATCGGAGATCTGGGTGACATGTCCTTCTAAAATATCCCCTGCGACCAAAGAAGAAACGGTGATTTCGGACGCTTCCGCCGGCTCTTCGTATTTGCCGAGCGGCCCCCGGTATCCCTGGCGCTTATCCAGCTCCCGGAGGCCGGTCTTCACGGCCCGATTGGCGGCGCGCTGCATGTCGATGTTGAGGGTCGTGTAGACATTGAGCCCCCCTTGTAGACGGCGTCATCGCCGTATTTGGCGATGAGGTAGAGCCGGATATGCTCCAGGAAATGGAGGGCCAACTCTTCGTCGGGGACCATTTTTTGAAAGAAAAGATCTTGTTCGTAGGCTTTTCGGTATTGCTCTTCGGTAATAAATTTTTCATCCACCATCCGCCGCAGGACGACCCCTTGGCGCTGCTTCGCCTTTTGGGGATGGCGATAGGGGGAGTAGTCGTTCGGCGCCTTCGGAAGACCGGAGAGGAAGGCGACCTCCGCGAGCTGCAATTCGCCGACATCTTTCCCGAAGTAGGTCCGCGCCGCCACCTGGACCCCGTAGGCCCCATGCCCGAAGTAGATCTGATTCAGATAGATCTCCAGGATCTCATCTTTCGTCAGCATCATCTCCATTTTCCGGGCGAGGAGGATCTCTTTCAGCTTTCGCTCCATCGTCCGCTCGGGGGTGAGAAAAAGCGAACGGGTCAGCTGCTGGGTGATGGTGCTCGCCCCCTGGCGAATTCGCATATTTTCCAGGTTGGTCAGGAAGGCTTTGATGATCCGGATGTAGTCGAAGCCGCCGTGCTCATAGAAGCGGGAATCTTCCACCGCTAAGATCGCCTGGATCAGCTCCTTCGGCATTCGGGTGAGGGGAACGAAGACCCGTTTCTCTATATAGAACTGCCCGACGAGCCGGTTGTCGTCGGAGTAGATCCGGGTGGCCTGGCTCGGCTCGTAACTTCCCAGCATTTCGAGCGAGGGGAGGTCCCTGGAAAAATACCAGATGATCCCACCGACGCTGAATGCGGCGATGAGGACGAGGGAGAGGAGGGAGAGAAGGAGCCACTTCAGCCAGCGAAAGGGGCGCTTTCCTTCTTGATCATTTTCGACCGGAAAATCCAAATTTCACCTGGATTTACAAGAGAAAGGTGGTTTAATCGAACCTTCAGGTTAGCGGTTTTTCCCCGCCTTGTCAAGGTTCGCTCCATTGTTTTCAAAGGAGAAAGAGGGCTTGTCGGGCGGCCCGGTCGCCCGGGGAAAGGGGGGGCGAGTCAGAGACTCGCCCCCACAGGGGATTGAAAACTTTCTCCAATTCTCTTATAGTACCCCAATTGGCGTGTGCATGCAGCGCTTTATCGTGAAGCGCCCCGTTAAACGGAGAGGGGAGCGGTTTTTATGTTCCTCCAAGAAAGCGCAGGATGAATCCGGTTTCGCTTTTGATCTTTGATCTGGATGGCACCCTCATCGACTCCAAAAAAGATCTCGCCATCTCCGTCAACCTGACCTTTCGCGACCTCGGTCTTCCTGAAAAACCTTTGGAGGAGATCTACGGCTATGTCGGAAACGGCGTTCGCCGGCTTATTCTCGATTCGCTGGGAGAGGCCGATCCCGTTTTGCTTCAGCAGTCGCTGCAGATCTTCGAAGGACATTATCTAAAACACCTTCTTGATGAGACCGAACTTTATCCCGGAATGGAGGAGGTCTTGACCCATTTTAACGGGAAAAAAAAGGCGGTCGTCACCAACAAGCCGCTTCTCTATACCACCCGAATCATCGAAGGGTTGGGGGTCCGCCCGCATTTCAATTTAATCCTCGGCAGCGAGCCGATTGTGAATTTAAAACCGCACCCGGAGATGATCTTGCGGACGCTCGATGACCTGAGGACCTCCCCTTTGGAGGCGGTGATGATCGGAGACTCGGTGAACGATATTCAGGCGGCGCGCTCGGCGGGAATCAAATCATGCGGGGTCGGCTACGGCATCTGCGATCCCGGCCTGGTCCGCTCGGCCGAGCCGGACTTTTTCGCGGAAACGGTCGGCGATCTCAAACGCCTTTTCGTCTAATCTTGAAGGGCAAAGGAGTTTTTTGTGAAAAAATCGATTTATCTTTTTGTCGTTCTTTTCATCTATTTATCGGGGACCGCCGCCTCGGCGCAAAGTCTGGCCGATCGGGTCGTCGAGCATACCCTCTCCAACGGCCTTACCGTCTTGATGATGGAGCGCCATCAAGCGCCGATCATCTCATTCCAGATCACGTATAAAGTCGGCTCGGTGAATGAACACAATGGGATGACCGGGGTGGCCCACCTCTACGAGCATATGGCCTTCAAGGGGACGGAGCGATTGGGGACCTCCGACTATCAAAAAGAAAAGGAGGTCCTTGCGTCATTGGAAGCGCTCAATCGGGAGATCGTCCGGGAGGAAGCAAAAGGTCCGGAGAGCGATCCGGAGCGGCTGAAGGGGCTTCGGGAGAAATTCGAAGCGCTTGAGAGGGAGGGAAAACAATGGGTGGTGACGAACGAGCTGGCGGAGCTTTACAACCGGAACGGCTCGGTCGGCTTCAATGCTTCCACCAGCCGGGATGTCACCTCTTACGTCGTCTCTCTTCCGTCGAACCGCCTTCCCCTCTGGGTCGCCATCGAGGCCGATCGGATGGCGAATACCGTTTTGCGAGAATTCTACAAAGAGCGGAATGTCGTTCTCGAAGAGCGGCGGCGAAGCGTCGACACGAATCCCGGCGGGAAACTCTATGAGACCTTTCTCGCCACCGCCTTCATCGCCCACCCGTACGGCTATCCGACCCTCGGCTGGCCGTCGGACGTCGGTTCCCTCTCCGCCACAGAGACCGAGCGTTTCTTCCGAACCTACTACACCCCGAGCAACACCGTCATCGCCATGGTCGGCGACTTCAAGCCGGCGGAGGTGATTCCCCTGCTTGAGAAAACCTTCGGGTCGATTCCGTCCGCTCCGCCCCCCCCGCCGGTCGTCACGGTCGAGCCGCCGCAGTTGGGAGAGCGCCGGGTCGAGGTGGAGGACGAGGCCAATCCGCAGGTCGTGATCGGCTATCATAAGCCGAACTTCGAACACCCCGACGATCCGGTCTTCGACGTCATCGACTCCCTCCTCTCTCTCGGGAGGACCTCCCGGCTCTATAAGAAGTTGGTCGTCGAAAAAAAGATCGCGGTCGGCGCCAGCTCGAGCTCCGGAACCCCCGGCGCCCGCTACGCAAACCTTTTTACCCTCTCCGCCACCCCGCGCGCGCCGCATACGGCCGCGGAGGTGGAGGAGGCGATTTACGAGGAGTTGGAGCGGTTGAAGAATGAGCCGCCGACCGAGAAGGAGTTGGAGAAGGTGATCACCAATTTGAATGCCGACCTGGTCCGGTCACTCCGATCGAACAACGGTCTCGCCAGCCAGCTCGCCTATTTCGAGGCGGTCGCCGGCGACTGGCGGTATGTCCTCCGGAACCGGGATAACATCATGAAGGTCACCGGAGAAGATGTGATGCGGGTGGCCCGCACCTACTTTACGAAGAAAAACCGGACGGTGGCGACGCTCGTCCAGGTGCTCCCCGCGGGGGACCCGGGCGGGAAAGCCCTCCCGATTTTAAAGGAGGAGGGACGATGAGAAAGAGAATGAATCGATTGTCGGGTATCTTTTTGGTTCTTCTCTGGAGCCTCTCCCTTGTTCCCTCTCTGTCCGCCGCGCCGGCGCCCGCCGCAACGGAGCTGCCCGACCCGCGGTCGATGACCTTTCCCGCGCCGGCGTTTCAGCCGCCGAAGCCGGAGCGACAGGTCCTCTCGAACGGAATGATCCTCTATCTGCTTGAAGATCACGAGCTTCCGCTCATTCGGATGGAGGTCATCGTCAAGACCGGCAGTATCTACGAGCCGGCCGACAAAATCAGTCTTGCCGGGTTGACCGGGGCGATCATGCGGACCGGCGGAACGAAGCGCCACAGCGGAGACGAGGTCGATGAAATCATCGATCAGATGGCGGCCGATCTTTCGGTGGGGATCGGCGCCGACGCCGGGGGGGCCTGGCTCGACGTCTTGAAGAAAGATTTCGATGCAGGGCTCGCTCTCTTCGCCGATATCTTGATGAACCCGGTGTTTGAAGAGGAGAAGCTTCAGATCGCGAAGAACAACGCCATCGAAATGATCCGGCGTAGAAACGACCGGCCTTCTTCCATCGCCAGCCGCGAGTTTAACAAACAGATCTACGGCGCCGACAACCCATACGGGCGCGAAGCGACGGAGGAGACGGTCCGATCGATCGTCCGGGACGATCTGGTCGCCTTTCACCGGAAATATTTCGCCCCCAATAATATAATGATCGGGGTGACCGGCGACTTTGATAAAAAGGAGATCGTCGCGAAGATTGAAAAGGCCTTTGCCGGGTGGAAGAAGAAAAAGATCGACTTTCCGAAGGTCCCTTCGGTAGTCGAGCGGAAAGACGGCGGGGTTTACGCGATCGCCCGTCCGATCACGCAGACGCAGATCCGGATCGGCCACCTCGGCATCAAACAGAATAATCCCGACTTCTTCGCGGTCTCCATCCTCGACGATATCCTCGGCGGCGGCGGGCTCACCAGCCGTCTCTTCAGCGACGTCCGGACGCAGCGCGGCCTCGCCTACTCGGTCGGCAGCGTCTTTCGCCCCGGCAATTTCGAGCGGGGGGTCTTCATCGCCTATGGGGAGACCCGGGTCGACACGACCCATCAGGCGATCTCCACCATCCTCGATCATATCCGAAAAATCCGCCAGGAGCCGGTCACGGACGAGGAGCTCAAGCGGGCGAAGGAGTCGTTCCTCAACTCGTTCATCTTTTCGTTTTCCAGCCCGGCGCAGATTGTCAGCCGGAAGATGTCGCTGGAGTATTATGGACTTCCGAGCGACTTTCTGGAGCGTTACCGGGACAATGTGGCGAAGGTGACCCAGGAAGATATCCTGAGGGTGGCAAAGAACTATCTTCATCCCGACCGGCTGGTCATCTTGGCGGTCGGAGACGACGGAAAATTCGATCAGCCCCTCTCGTCGCTGGGGAAAGTCACTCAAATCCAATTGACACCATAAAGGATGGGAGACGGAGGCGCCTTCCTCTTCCGCCTCCCGATGACTCAAATGCTTCATCGAATGAAATTGCGCGTCCTCTACAGCCACTTGCTGATGGACCGCGCCGCGCGGCGGCTGAAGATGCGGATCATCCTTTTGTCGGGATTCGCCGTTTTCCCCCCGTTTCTATTGATCACCTATCTGGTGTTTTTTGAAACGCGGGTGATCTTTTTGACGATGATCGGCCTGCTCTCCTCCCTCGTCTGCATCCCGGTCGGCCTTTATGCCTATGCGAAGGGATTCGGCCGTCCCCTCCGCGAGATTTGGCGGGAGCGGCCCGATGAGATGAAATGGTTTTCTTTGAAAGTCGGCTTTCTTTATTCCTTCGCGCTTTATTGGATGATCCTCGGGATCGTGGAGTTTCTCTTCGGTTATCAATCGTTCCGGGCGGCGCTGATCAGCTTTGTCGCCAGCGCCGTCGCGCGGGATGGTTTTGAGATCGGTTATCTGCGGGCGCGGCAGGAGAAGAGCCAGCGGACCATCTTCCCCGACGGCCGCCCGATCGGAGATCTTTTTCAGACGGCGCCGGCTTCGAACCTGCTGCTGATTCTGCTGGCGGCCGTGATCGGCGGCGCGGTCGGCGCGCTTCTCGGGCCGGTTCTGGAAAATTCCCTTCATCAAACGCTGGCGGTCGGAGGTGTCATCGGCCTGATGGCCACCCTGGCCTATACCCGATTTCTTCCCGCGCTTCCGGGGATTGTTCAACTCGTCCGGTTTTTCATTTGGCCGGGCCTGACGATGGCCGTGACCTATTTTCTCATTCTCGCCTATCTCCTTCGGATCATCTTCCAAGTTCCCCTTTCCCCTGCGACCGACCTGGCGCTTCTAACGGCGGCCTGCGCCGGCTGGATGACCCTTGAGTCGCTTTTTCTCGGTCTTCTCAAGCGGGAAGCGGGTCTCGCCGAAAAGCCGCTTGAGGGTGGAATGACCCCGACCGCTTAGCCTGTTTGATCCAGGAAAAACGGCAGGGGACCTCCCGGAAGAAAAAGGTTGAAAATTCAGACCAGCTTGGGATATAGTGGGGCATTATTTGGGTTTTTGAAATGGAAAAACTCCTGGGTGAAAAACAGCCGCGCAAGGCGGCGGCTCTCTTTGGAAAGTACCGGCTTCTCCGACCGCTGAAGCGAAGCCCGTTTCTTGAAAATTATCTGGCGCAGGAGGAGTCTCCTCCGCACACGACAGTTGTCTTGAAGCGGCTCCATCCGCTGGTGATCCACCGGACCGATTGGGTTTCCCTTTTTTTAGACGAAGCGAAGCAAGCGGCCACCCTCTGGCATCCGAACATCCTCCGGATTTATGATCTCGGCGTGATCGACGGCGTCCCTTATTTTGTTCAACCGTATCTCTTCGGCAAAAAACTCCAGACTCTCCTGGCGCGAAGCCGCTCCCTTCCGATCCCGACCGGGATGGCGCTGCTTCTCATCCGCCAGCTTCTTGAGGCGCTCCAATTTTCCCACGGTCTGAGGGGACGCTCCGGGAGGCCGATCGCGCACGGCGGGCTGCATCCGGAGCGGATTTTTATCGGCTATGACGGCGTCGTGGGGATCGGCGATTTTGGCCTGGGCTGGCTGGAGGATCCCCGTTCGGCCATTCGCTCACGGTATCGCGCTCCGGAGTCGATCTCCGAAAAAAAGGGGGGGGAGATTCCGGGCGGGACGCCGGGAGAAGATCTCTTCGCCGCTTCGGCCATTCTCTGCGAGCTGCTCGGCGAGTTTCCGGAACCGGTCAAGGCCGATATGGAACCGTGGGGGTATCTTCCTGCATCGATTCGTTCGATTCTGGTCCGAGGCCTTGCCATCGACCCGGCGGCGCGCTTTCAAACGGCGGGCGAAATGATCGCGCCGATTGAATCGATTCTGCAAGGGGAGTATCCGCGGCTCAATTTGACGAACTATATCCAGGCTTTTTTCGGAAAAGAGATCGAGGCGGAGCGGCGGGCCTTTATGCGGTTCGCGCCGACCGAAGGGAGAGGGCTCCCCTTCCGGCGAGCTGTTTTTTTGCGAGCGGCTGGAGCCTCCGACCCCCTTGGTCCCGCAGCCGGTTCCGGCGATCTCTCCGGAGCCCCCTCAAGAACCGGCGCCACCCGCCGTCTCGGCCGTTGTGGAGACGGTTGTCTCCCTCCCCGCCATCTCGGATCCGCCCGCAGGGGAAACGGTCGCTCCCCCCCAGGAGGTCGTTCCGGAGAAAAAAGCTTCTTGGCAGCCGATCTGGTGGGGTCTCTTCGGATTGCTGATGACCGGTTTTGTGGGGGTTCTCTTTTTTTCGCTCTACCGCTCTTCACCCGATCAGATCGCTTCGGCTCCGGCGGCGCCGTCTCCCGTCATCGCGACGCGGCCCGATCCGATCGATTCCCCCGCTTCTGCGGTGGAAGAGAACATCGAAGCCAAAGAGAGCGCGCTTCCTCCCGAGGAAGAAATCGCGCCCCCTCTCTCTACCGCAGCGCAGCCGGTTTCACCAGAGCCTTCGGCTCCGGAGCAGGCTGCGGTCGGCGAAGCGATCAAGACCCCTCCTCCCGACGGAAAACCGGAGCAAAATCAGATCAAAAAGACGACTGTTTTATCGGCTTCCAAAAGCGTTCCTTCTTCAACTCCGATGTCGCCTCCGCCAGTTTCTCCCCCCGATGCGTCTCCGGCCGCGGCAAAGATCTCCCCGAAATTGAGGGAAGGATTGCCTCCGCAACCGAAAGTAGAGGAGATTCCTGCCGGGGCGAAGAGCAATGAGGAACTGTTGCACGAGTTGATCGAGCGGCAGCGGCGCGCCTATCAAAGCCAGAATTGGGCCCTCTCTCGACAGGATGTTGCCGATGGAAGCGCGTTTGAGGGGCAAATTGCCGAGCTCTTCGGGGGGGCCGAACCGATCCGTGTCGAATTCCAGATTTTCGGATTGAAAGTCCGGGGGGACGAGGCCGATCTTTCTCTGATGCAGACCGCCCGCCTTCGGAAAGAGAAGGGGGTGTCGCTTCAGAAATCGCTTCTCTTCTGGAAATTGAAGAAGGAAAAGGAGCGGTGGAAGATCGAGAAATTCAACGTCATCGAGAAATACCCGCCGATTGAAGTCGGATAAGCAAAGATCAATTACGAATTGTTCAATTAGGAATCAGGAATCAAAAACTTACCCCCAACCGTTCTGCCCTTGATTCCTAATTGAGCGATTCCTCATTCCTAATCGCCCTCCCGCTTGACCTTTGATTTCCACCCCGATATACTCCCCCTATTCAAATTTTGGGGATTTTTATGGGTCGGGAAATTTCGGCGCCGTCGCTTTTCCAGTTGGGATATTATTGGGAAGCGAAAATCTTTTTAACCTCCGTGAAGCTCGATATCTATACCCCGATGGGGAGCGGGCCGAAGACGGCGGCGGAGATCGCGTCGGCCATCGGGGCCGATCCTGAAAATCTCGAACGTCTTCTCGATTCCCTGGTGGCGATCGGTCTCATCCACCGCGAAGGGATACGCTACGCCAATACGCCGGTGGTGGCGGAGTTCCTCGTGAAGAGCAGCCCCTTTTACACGGGGGAGCTGATGCTGCTTCAGGATGAAGAGTGGGAGGCCTGGGGCAAACTCGAGGAGGTGGTGCGAACCGGAAAGCCGCCGGTGAAGGGGAATATTTTCATGAACCGCCCGGAGGTCGGGGAGAAGATTTTGCGGGTCCTCGATCGCATGGCGAAACGGGTCGCCCCGAGCCTGGCGGAGCGGATCGATCTCTCCGGCTACAAGACCTTCCTCGATGTCGGCGGAGGGGCCGGGACCTTTTCAATGGCTTTCTGCAAGCGTTATCCCCATCTGCACGGGACCCTTTTTGACCTTCCGCAGACCCTCACGACGACACAGAAGAATATCGACAAAGAGAAGATGAGCGATCGGATCACGTTGGTCGGCGGCAACTTCAACCGGGACGAGCTCCCCGGGACGTTCGACGTCGTCTTCCTCTCCGACATCCTCCACTATCAAACTTCAGAGGAGAATGCAGCCCTCTTCCAGAAGCTCTCCCGCGCCGCGAATCCGGGCGGGCTGATCATCGTCAAAGATATGTTTCTGAACGAAGATGCATCCAACCCCGGTTGGAATGCGATTTTCTCCATCCATATGATGGTCTATTCCGAAAAGGGGCGCTGCTTTTCGGGATCGGAAATCCGCGGATGGTTAGAAAAGGCGGGATTCCACTGGGTGACGGAGATGGAGCGGAACACCGTTTTAACGGCAATCAAGTAACAAGGAGGAGACCATGAAGGAAATGTTGACCGCGCCCGGATTTCTCTCGCCCTACGGAACGTGGGGGGCGGATATCTCGTCGGTCATGGCATGGGTTTTCACCCTGCTTTTTATCTACGGCTGGTATGCGGGGAAAAAACATCAGGGACAACGCCACCATCTGGTGACCCTCTGGGGGATGGTCGCGATGCTCGGCTACTTCACCCTCTACTACCTCGCGCGCGGATTGGGGGCCCTTTCGCTGGAGGGGAAGGAAGGCTTCGGAGGGCCTGATTGGGTTTACAATTATATCTTCTCGCCGATGCTGACGATCCACATCTTGGTGATCTCGGTCGGTCTGGTCCTGGCGGTTTATATGATCGTCCTTGGGTTTCGGTCTTCTTTTAAGAAAGGGAACGAGCGCTACCTGAAAGCCACCCCGTTGAAGATGGGGAGCAAAGGCTTCAACTATACACTCGCGGGGGCGGCGGCCCTCTTCGGCCTCTTTGCGCTCATCCGCTGGACCGGATCGATGGGGCGGCTGGTCGTCTATATTTCCGGCTTCGGTCTGGTGGCCGGCGTCCTCTTTATGGAACGGGGGATCGAGCGGTGGATCCCGGATGCCGCCACGCGCCATCGAAAAATGGGGGCGTTCACGATGGCCCTCTACGTGATCGCGTTGGTCACGAGCACAGTCACCTACGTGATGCTTTACTACATCTACCCGGTGAAAGAACATTAAGATAAAATAGGTCGATCTGTTTACCCTCGTAGAGACGTCCCGCCGGGACGTCTCTACTTTTTTCATGCCGGATCTGTGATTCTACGATCACCTATTTGGTCGTTCACATAGACCCCCCGCCGTGATGTGCATCGCTGAGATGATGCACCCTCGGTCTTCTCAACCTCTGCCGTAATGCCTGCCGTTTTTGAAACCAGCGGTATTCTGTGTAAAAACGCATCGGATTTCTTCGATAGACGGAGTGTACTCAGCTCATTTGGACCTAGTCAGGCTGTTGACCGAATCTGTTGAGCTGGAGCCGCGCATTTCTTGCCCAGGGTTGCAAGTCACGCGTGCGTGATCGGTGCATGTTCATGACGGTTCTTTGCATTGCGATGGCGAAAAGCAAATCTTCCGTACGGATGGGCTGGCACTTCCTTTGCAAATTAAATTTCTATTGCTCATGATTTACCGAAAGGAGGCACTATGCTTTGGACCATTTTTGTAATCCTGCTTATCCTCTGGGCGCTCGGCTTCAGCTTGAACCTGGCGGGGGGAGTGATCCATGCCCTGCTGGTGATCGCCGCCGTGTTGCTCGTTGTTCAGCTTCTGACCGGGAGAAGGACCGTCGGTCCCCCTCCATAACGCAACGCCCCATCCGTTTTTTGGTCTACGGCCCCCCGTCCTGTCGGCCCGTTTTTTGATCGGACGGGATGGGGGCGCTTCCAAGAGCAGCAAAAGAGAAGTCCGCCAAAGCGGCTGTCATACGGAGGAGAGGTCCCCATTAAAAATAAATCATGGTTTAGGGGAGAGACGCGGCGGCCGGCTTGGGCCGCCCTCTTTTTGTTGCTGCTCGCCTTCTTTCTGTTTGTCCTCCCGGAATGGATCACCCTCAATCGGCTCATCCCTTTTTTCTCCGAGCGATTACAGCAAGCGATCGGCCGACCTTTCTCCGTCGACGAGATTCGCGTCTCGTTCCTGACAGGGTCTGAAATTCGGCTCCGGAGCGTCGTGATCGGGGCGGAGGGAGAAGCGCGGCCGATTGCAGAAGTCCGAGAGATTCGAATCGGATTTCGGCTTCTTCCTCTCCTCTGGAAGCGGATGGAGATTGTGGAGATTCATTTGATCGAGCCGACCGTCTCTCTGATTCGAGATCGGAACGGGGAATGGAACTTCAAGGATCTCCTTCCGAAGAGGGAAAGGGAAGCGGGCAAAGGATGGAAGGTGGCGAACCGATCGAGGATCGTTACTCTACGGCAGGGGAGGCTTTCCCTCCTCGATCATGCCCTCTCCGGCGGCCCTCTGGAATGGACGGCCCAACGGATAGAAGCCCGGATCCGTCGTCCTTTTTGGGATGGAAAGGTGGACGTAAAGATCGATGTCCCCTCCGTCTGGCAAGGGATCTTGGTCGACAAGGCGACCCATCTGCAGGTGGATGGGAGCGTGGAGGAGGAAGGGGGGTTCTTAGGCTTCACACGAGAGACAGCCCATTTCATCGTGACGCTCATTCGTTTCGACTCCGATCTGATTCAGCCCTATCTTTCCGAAGCGGTTCCTTCTTTTTTGTTCGAGTGGGGCTGGGTGACCATTGATGCGCCGAGCGCCGACCTGTTCCGGCTCCACCGGCTGTTTCGCTCGCCGGAAACACATCTGGCGGGAGAGTCGAAACAGATTTCCGTCACCCTCTCCAAAGACCTTCCGCCGGTTGCAGTCAATCAAGCCTTGTGGCGTTATGATCGCCGAGAGGGGCACATCGCCCTTTACCATACACATTTTTTGGACTCCACTCTCACAAAGACCACCGGATTATTGAAACCGTTCACAGAGGGTCGACTGGAGATTCAAACCTCGGGAGAAGTCTCCCTCTCGGATGCCGCGGAGATTGCGTACAAACGTTTCGGGAACGAGCGGCTCAAGCGGCTCCAAACCGGCGGTTTCGTTGAGACCGATCTCAAGATAAAAATTCCCCTGAAGGCCCCCTCTCAAACAGAATTCCACGGCCGTCTCTTGGTTCGCGACGGAACGCTGACCCCCTTCTCCGCATTTCGACCGGTCCAGAAAATTAAAGGGACCGTCCGGGTGGAGGGAAAAGAGCTTTTGATCGAGAACGCCGAAGGAGAATGGGGGACAGGCCGCCTGGTGGGGACCGGAAAGATCCCCGACCTTTATAAGGAAGGGATCGAGTTCGATCTTCACGCCACCACCCTCGATTGGGAGGCACTCCGCCTTCCCCCCGACGCGGTGGAAGCTGCGCGCGCGGGTGACCGACCGAAGGAGCCGAGGCCGACCTCCCCGGAGCCCGATCAGGATGATCATGAGGCGAGCGGTTATGCAGTCGGGCTGCTTCGGATCGACCACCTTAAGATAAATGAGTATGATTTCTTAAATTGGCAGAGCGCGATGATCTATCGGGAGAAGACGCTGCAATTTCGGGAGACCGAAGCCGATTTTGCGGGGGGAGTCTTCAGGGCCGATTTCGCCCAGGTCTATTTTCGGCCGGACGGATCGGTGGCGCTGGCGCTGACCCCCAAGCTGGAGCAAATCAGCGTGGCCGCGTTTCTGAGCGATTTTCGCGGAGACGGAGAGCGGCCGATCATGTCGGGACGGGGACTCATGGCGGGGGGCCTGAATACGGAGGGGAATAATCTCCAGGAGTTTAAAAAGAACCTGGAGGGAAATCTGATCGTCTACCTGGAGAAGGGAACGATCTATCGATTTAGGGCGCTGGCCCGGATTTTCGCGTTGATGAATCTTCGCTCACTCCCCGATCCCGATGTTAAGGGGATCAAGTACGATGTCCTCTCCGGCAATTTGAGCATCAAGCGGGGGAAAGTCGCGCTGCACGACACCGTTCTCTTCGGTAAAGATGTCCGTGTCATTGCCAACGGGAAGATCGATCTTGTAAAGAACGAGTTCGATCTCTTGATGGGGGTTCAGGTCTTCCGGCTGGTGGATGATATTCTCAAGCAGCTTCCCGTCGCCGGACCGATCTTGCTCGGCAAAGACCAGATGTTCATCGCTTCCTACTTTGAAGTCGAGGGGAAGCTGACCGACCCGAGGGTTCGATTCCGGCCGTTTAAGAGCATCAAAGAATCGACCCTGGCGGTGCTGCGGCGCGCCCTCACCTACCCGGTTCGGCCGGAGGAGTTCAGCGGATGATCAGACGCAAACGATCTCGGCGAGCAATTCCAAATGCCCCGTCTGCGGGAACATGTCAAAGGGTTGGAGCCTTCTGAGAAGATATCCCCGGTCGAGGAGGATTCGTGTGTCGCGTGCAAACGTGGCAGGGTCGCAGGAGAGGTAGAGGATTTTCCGCGGCGCGAGGGAGAGGATCCCTTGCATGACCGCTTTGCCGGCCCCTTCGCGCGGGGGGTCGAGAAAAATTTGAGAGAACGGCTTCTTCTCTCTGACAGCGCGCCGCACCCCCTCTTCGGCGGCAGAGACTTGAAGGGTGACATTGGTGAGGCCGGCGGTCTGAAGATTCCATCGGGCGTCCTCCACGGCGGCGCGGTTTCCTTCGACGGCCGTCACCGTCCCCGCGCGTTCGGCAAGGAAGAGGGTGAAATTGCCGATCCCGCTGTAGAGTTCCAAGAGGCGATCGTTCTCGGTCGGCGCGGACCAATCGAGGAGCGTTTCGATTAGAAGCCGGTTGACGGCGGGGTTCACCTGCGAGAAGGCGCGCTCGCTGATCCGGAAGCGCTTCTCGCGGACGGTGTCGATCAGGAAATTCTCTCCGAAAACATGCCAGCCCCGCCGGTTGCCGACGACGACCCCCTTTAACGGAAGCGCTTGCCGCACGGTTTCGTAGAAGTGTTCCGCACGATCATGCGGGAACTGATCGCCGCGCAGGACAATGAGAAAGTCGCCGGAGGGGACCGCCTGCAGTTCGATCTCTTCGAGCCGGTCGCGCTGGAGAGAGCGGAGCATCGCTTCGATCGCTGCATTCAGGGGGGTGATGAGAAGCGGGCAGCGGTCGATCGAAACGATTTCATGACTCTTCTGCCGGTAGTAGCCGAGCTCGCCTCGTTCGACCTTAAGTTGTGTCCGGGTCCGATAGTGAAAAGGGAGGGGAGAAGGAATGGGTGGAAGGAGATCATACGACGTGATCTTCCCGATTCGCGCCAGGACCTCCCGCATCGCCTCGACTTTGTTGCGAAGCTGCCCTTCTTCCGGGAGGTGCTGGAGCTGGCAGCCGCCGCAGATCGTGAAAACCGGGCAGGGGGCTTCTCTCCGCTCGGGGGAGGGGGTGATGATCCGGACGATCTCCGCCTCGGCGTATTCTTTCTTTTCTCGGACGATTTCCGCTTCGACCGTCTCCCCCGGAAGGGTGTAGGGGACGAAGATCACGCGGCCTTCGTGTCGGGCCAAGCCGTCGCCGCCTTGAACGATCTTTTCGATGTGAAGGGAAAGAATACGATTCGGCAAAGCCGGGTCTTTACTCCCCCCCGGCGCCTCGATGCCGAGGAACTTCATCTTGCGGTAAAGGTAGGTGCGCTCGATCTGGAGCGCCTCCGCCGTCTGGTTGACGTTCCAGCTGTTTTCCTGGAGCTTGGCGAGAATGTATTTTTTCTCGAAGACATTGCGCGCCTCCTTCAGCGAGCCGGGCGCGCCCCCTCCACGGGGGGGAAGGAGTTGTCTTCGGGGGGGAGCCCTTCGGTCACAAATTCGGGGAGATCCTGCGGGAGGATCACCGGCGAGGCGACCATAATCATCAAGCGCTCGACGATATTTTTCAGCTCGCGGACATTCCCCGGCCAGTGATACCGCTTCAACGCGGCAATCGCCTCGGAAGAGAAACGCTTCGGCTTGATCCCCTGCTCCTGCGAAAGCTCTTTTGTAAAATGCTCCAGCAGCATCGGGATATCTTCGGCCCGCTCGCGCAGCGGGGGGACATGAAGCGGGATCACGTTCAATCGATAATAGAGGTCTTCCCGGAAGGTTCCTTTTTTGATCTCCTCGGCGAGGTTCTTGTTCGAGGCGGCGATGACCCGGACGTCGACCTTCACCCGCTCGCTCCCGCCGACCCGGTAATATTCCTGCTCCTGTAGGACGCGGAGGACCTTCGATTGGGTCGCCAGCGCCATATCGGCGATTTCATCCAGAAAGAGGGTCCCGCCGTCGGCGAGCTCGAACTGCCCCTTCTTTTGGTGATTCGCTCCGGTGAACGCCCCCCGCTCGTAGCCGAAGAGCTCGCTTTCGATGAGATTTTCGGGGATGGCGGCGCAGTTTATTTCGAGAAACGGCTGCGCGCGGCGAGGACTTTGGCTGTGGATCGCGCGGGCAACGAGCTCTTTCCCTGTGCCGTTCTCCCCCGAGATCAAGACGCGGCTCTGCGCCGGCCCCGCCATGCCGATCTGCTCCCGCAATCGGATGATCGTGGGGCTCGCTCCGATCATTTCATTTTTCTTCTCCACCAGCCGCTTGAGGCTGCGGTTCTCCTGCCGGAGCCGAAATTCCGTGAGGGCGTGCTTCACCATCAAGACGACTTTTTGAAGGGAGATCGGTTTCTCGATGTAGTCGTAGGCGCCGAGTTTGATCGCCTTGACGGCGGTCTCGATCGAGCCGTGCCCCGACATCATCACGACGACCATCTCGGGGAAGAGAACTTTCAGCCGCTTGAGCGTTTCAATCCCGTCCGGCTCCGGCATCCAGATATCGAGCAAAACCAGCGCCGGCGGCTGAGATTGAACCTGGCGAATCGCCGCCGCGCCATGCTCCGCGGTGACGACGGTATACCCCTCATCCATCAAGACCCCCGAGAGGGTCGAGAGGATCGAAGGCTCGTCGTCGACGATCAGAATTGTTTCCGACATAGCAACGCTCTCATTAAACAGGAAACTCCACCACAAACGTCGTCCCCTTCGGCTGTCTCGGGACGGCCCGGATCTGGCCGTTGTGATCGATAACGATCCGATGGACGATCGCCAGCCCTAGCCCCGTTCCGGTCTTCTTTCTGGAAAAGTAGGGGAGGAAGAGCTTATCGAGATCTTCCGGAGAGATCCCCGATCCCTCGTCGGCGACCTCGATCCGGACCTTCTGCTGCGCCTGGTCGTAGCTGCTCTGAAGGCTCAGGCCCCCTTCGCGGTTCATCGCATCAACGGCGTTGTCGAGAAGGTTCACGAAGAGCCGCTTGATCTGCTCGCGATCGAGGTTGAGGGGAGGAGCCGTCTCATCGAATTGAGCGGTGATCGTGATATCTTTGTGGGCCGATTGATAAAGGACGATGACCTCTTTCAAGATCGGTTCGATCTTCTGAAGCGTCGGCCGGGGGGCCGGCATTCGGGCAAAGTTGGAGAATTCGTCGACCAGATTCTTCAGATCGTGAACCTCGTTGATGACGATCCGCGTCGACTCGTCGAATATTTTATCAAAATCGCTCGAATGCTCATAGTATTTTTTCTCAGCCGTTCCGCGGAAAGCTGAATCGGCGTCAGCGGGTTTTTGATCTCGTGCGCGATCCGTTGCGCTACCTCCTGCCAGGTGGCGAGCTTCTGCGCCCGGATCAATTCGGACAGATCGTCGAAAACGATCACCCCGCCGAGAACCCGTTGATCCTCCCCCTGCAGCAGGGAGACGGCGGTCCGGAGGGTCAAAGATTTCTTCCGGACTTCGAGATGGACCTGCTCCTCCAGCGCGGTTTTCTTGAATCGTTGAATCTTGTCGAGTAGATCGGCCATCGGCTCCATTTTTCGGCAGGAGAAAAACGGAATGTATGCCTCTCCGACCGCTTCGGCGGCGCAGATGTTCAGGATCCGCTCCGCCGAGGGGTTGAAGGTGGTGATGATCCCCTTCTCGTTGACCGAGATGACCCCGGCGGCGATGTTTTGAAGGATCCCCTCCATGTAGGCCCGTCGGCTCTCCAGCTCCAGATTCGACTCGGTGAGGGAGCGATTGGCCTCCTTGACCTTTTCCTGAGTCTGTTTGAGGTCGGCCGTCATTTTGTTGAAGGAGTCGACCAGGACCCCCAGCTCGTCGTTGGCTTGAACATCGATTTGAACCGCTAGATCGCCCTGCGCCACCGCTTCGGTCCCCTCCGCCAGCTTCTGGAGCGGGACGGTGATTCCGCGGGCGAGATAGAGACCGAACCAGGTCGCCGAGAAGATGATCAGAAGGACGATAATGAAGAAAGAGAGAATATAGCTCCCCTTGATCGGGTTTTTAAACGCCTTGAGCTGTTTGTAGTCTTCCAGCGCCTTTTTAATCTCCTCCATCTTATCGACGAAGGAGGAGGGAATACGGGAGTCGACGACAAGAAGGGCGACCACCCGTTCATTTGTCTTAAGAGGAAGGATTCCCCGGATCAGGTCTCCCCGGTGGGTCGATTGAACCGTCGTGATCGGCTCGCCCGCGCGCAGCGCCCGTTGAAGGAGGTCGGTGGCGGGAAAGGGAGCGTTGGGCAGGTCGGGGATCCCTTTTGCGGTCGAGGCGAAGCGATGGAATGCGGGGGTAAAGAGGTGGATCGCCTCGACGGCATACTCCTTCTGACGCGCTTCCAAGGTCCGGACCAATTCTTCATAAGGCCCTTCCAACAGGTTCCGTTCCTGGATCGTTCGCCCCGTCTGTCGGGCCAGCATGGAGACATGTTCTTCGCTCTTTTGATAATACCCCTGCGCCACCTCCAGCGAGTGGCCGAGCGACTTCTCCACCTGGATCGAAAACCAGTTCTCGATGCTGCTCGTCAAAAGACCGCTGGCAACGATGAAGAGGAGAATCGACGGGATCATCGAGAGGCCGATGAAAGCGGCGACCAGCTTGCTCTTGAAGCTCGACCGTCTCGGCTGCTGACGGCGCTCGAAATAAAGTTTGATCAGGTTGCGGGAGAGGAGAAGGATCAGAAGAATGGCAAGGGTGATATTGACGTTGACCAACGTCAGGACCAGGATATTGGTCGAGAAGAGCGCGGGTCCTTCGACCCCTCTGAAAAAGAGGACGGTCAGGGAGACCGAAAGGGCCAGAAAGAGGGCGGTGATCAGAACGGGACGCAACCCCCCCTTGGTTTTGGCGGCGCTGTTTTTTCAAGATCGGATGCGTTCATCGGTTCAGGCCGAGCCCGGTCTCCTCTGCGGTCCGAACGTCCCCTTCAGACGAATTCGGCCTCTCTTGATCACTTCCCCTCACCGGAGCACTGAGAGCGAGTCGGAATCGGCCCAGGGGGTGTCGATTTCGAGAAAGGGGATGAAGAAGAGAAAATAATCGACATAGAAGGGGAGCTTGGCCGCCTTCATCTGCGATTTGACGCTGACATAATAGCGATTGCGCGATCTGAGAACGCTGACGGGGGCGAGCTTCACCTGGTCGATCTTGGAGACAATCCGTTTCATCGTATCGAGGTCGTCCACCGTGTTTTCCACCGTCCGTTCTCCCTCCCGCTGGACAACGGCGTACTTTTTCTTCAGCGTGTCGTACTTCACCGTGTAACGGATCGTTTTGGCCAGGATCTCTTCATCAAACCAGCTCTTCTGCTTTCGCTTCAAGAGGAGATAGTAGTAAAAATCTTTCGGAATGCCGTCGTGGATGTCTCTGATGATCTCCCGGTTGAATCCATCCACCAGCTCCGCCGTGACGACGATCTCCTGATTTTTGACCTCGGTGACCACATTCCTGATCCGCTCCGAGCCTGCAGCAAAGAGCCCTTCCGGGACAACGAGGAGGATCAGGAAAAAAGAGATGAACCACATTTTTTTCGTCATACTTCTATCCGGATCCCATCCTTTTCTGCCACTCCAATTCGAAATCGGCGTAAGGGATAAGAAAGACCTGCTCAAACGCTTTCGGAAAGGGGGTGTTATCGGCCAATCCCTCCAAAAGGAGCTTGATTCGAAAAAAGCCGTACCGATCGATCAGATAAGCGGTCGCGGAGCGGCTCTGTGCGTAAGCCCGCCGTGCGGTCGGCTCATCATACGCCATGAACGTGCCGTGGAGCCTGTCGAGCGGGAGAAGGGGAGGGGTCAGTCGATCTCGGTCGAGCGTTCCCCCTTCTTCGAAGTAGAGGGCCAACCCTTCGTTCAGCCAGGTCGGTGTTTTGCCGCGCGAGAGTTGGTGAACGAGCGCATGGGTGTATTCGTGGTAGACCACCTTTTTCAACAAGGCTTCATTTTCGATCGGGCCCCCGATCGGAAGGTGGATTTTACCATCAAAGAGGGCCTTTGTCCAAGCCGGACTTTGGGTCACGTCCCGAAATTGTTGATCGGTGTAGAGAACGGCCAGGATGGTCCGGTCGGGATAATAAGAAAAGGTCCTCCCGATTTCTTGATAAGCCTGCTCGAGAAGTTGAATGACCCTGCGGGCCCGGTCTTTTTCCTCCCGTCCCTCGAAAAGAAGGTTGAAGTGGAGCGTCTGCGCCTGCTGGAATTGGGAGAAGAGCCGGTGCTCCCGCCGCATCTTCTCCATTCTCGCCGAGAGCGCGGCGTCTCTCGGATCGAGCCGAGAGGCCTTCTCCCACGCTTCAATCGCCTTTTTGAATTCGTTTCGGCTTTCATAAATCTCCCCGAGCAACTTGTAGGCGATCGCCTGCTCCGGATCAAGGGAGATCCCGATCTCCAGCATTCGAAAAGCGTCCCGCTCCTTCTGACGGCGATGGAAAGCAATCGCCGCCCCAAAATAGAAAGCGGCCTCCTTGTCGAATTGCTCGATCGAAGCGGCAAAGTGGGGCTCCGCGTCGGCGAAGGCGTTTTGCCGGATCGCCTCCCATCCGAGCTGCGCATGCGCCTGGGCGACATTTTTGCGAAGAGTGATCTCTTCCGGCCGGAGGGCGAAAGCCTGTTGAAAAAGATCGAGCGCCTCCCGATAGCTCCCTTTGTTGAAGAGGGCGACCCCTTTTCGTTGAACGTCGCCCAGGGGGGAACCGCTTGATCCGAGGAGGGGGGAGACGGAGCCGGGGGGAGAGGGCCGGGAGACCTCGATATCAATCGAAAGAGGCGAAGGAGACACCGAATCGGTCGCGTTTTCATCCGGGGGGTCGTTTTCTTTCTTCGTGGGGAGGAGGAGGTAGAAAAAAAGGAGGAACCCAATTCCGAGGAGGAGCCATCGTTCTTTGGTAGAGAACCGCATTCGTTTCCTAAAGAAGTTTTCGATTTTCTAGAAAGCATGCCCCAGTGTGAAATGAAGCGCCCAGGGATCTTCGTCGGCTTCGCGGTTGAGCTTGTATCCCCAGTCGAGCCGAAACGGCCCCACAGGAGTATTATACCGCACGCCAATCCCGGTGGTCGATTTAAGCTCGGAGAAGCGGACGTCCCGGTGGTCCAGCCAGACATTGCCGTGATCGAAAAAGAGGACGAGGCCGAACGATCGGGGGAGGGCGATTCGAAGCTCCTCGTTGAAGATCAACATGGCGTTTCCGCCGGTGGGATCCCCGTTGATGATGGTGACCCCTTCCACCCCGAGCTTGTCCTGATCGTAGCCGCGGACCGTACTGCGCCCCCCCGCGAGGAAGCGCTCCGTCAATGGAATCACCTCGGTCTCGCCGAACCGCTGCGCCACGCCGGCTCTCGCCGAGAAGGCGAAGACGAACCTCGTGGAGAGGGCCTGATACCAGCTGCTCTGAACCGTTGTTTTGACGAACTGCGCCTCGGAGCCGAGGATTTGCGCGGCGTCCTGGACGGTGATCCCGTTCAAGGTTCCAGAGCGGGGATTGAAAGGGTCGTCCCGGGTGTCTCGAATGAGAGAGGGGGTGATGCTCCCAATCGTGACCCGTCCGATATCCTCCGGGGTCAATTGCGCATCCGGGTCGACATTCGTCAGCCGGTTCCGTTCATATTGGTAGACGAGCGATCCCTTGACGGTTTTCGAGAAGCTTTTGTCGACGCCGACGGTGCCGCTGGTCCGCTCCAGATCGTAGGTGCGCTCCTCCCGGTCTTCGTAGGCGGCCACCACATGGGCGTCGGTGTCGCGAAAGAAAAACCACGGCTCCCGGTAGCTCAGGGTATAGAGTTCCTGGATGCGGCTCCCCTGCGCCCGGGCGGTGATGCTTCGACCGGTGCCGAAGAGATTCCGATGGGAGAGCTCGAAAAACCCACGGACCCCTTCGAAGTCGGCATAACCCCCGCCGAACTCCACGCCGATGCTGGGGCGTTCCGTCACGGAAAGTTGGAGGTCATGAACCGTCGGTTTGTCTTCGAAGCGAATCGGCTCGAACCGGACCCCCGAGAAGAGTCCGGTCCGGTAGAGGCGCTGCTGGCTCGTGAGGATCTGATCGAAGCTATAAGGATCTCCCTCGCGAATGACGAGCTCACGGAGGAGAACGTGGTCGCGTGTTTTCAGGTTTCCATCGAGAACGATCCGGCCGACGCGGACCTGCTCTCCCTCGGAGAGATCATAGGTGATGTCGGCGGTCGTCTGATCCTCGGAGAAATCGGTGAGCGATTGAACGGAGGCGTAAAGATAGCCCTCCTTTTCATAGGCGGAGAGGAGCTGGCGCGCCCCTCCCTCACGATCGCTTCATAATAAGGATCTTCCGGCGCGACCCGGAGCGCTTTTTTCAATGTTGTCTCCGACAGGCGTTGATGCCCCTGAAAAGTGATCCGGCCGATCCTGGTTCGAATCCCCTCGTCGATTTTGTAAGTGACCGTGGCGTCGGTCCGGGTGTCGTCATAATCGATCTCGGGGGCGACGCGCGGGTCTCGGAACCCCTCCCTCTTATAAAAGAGGACCAGGGCGGAGGCATCCTCGTCGAGCTGCTCGCGGGTGTAAAGACTCGACGAGAAACGACCTTCTTTTTGGAGGCGGACGATCTCCCGCAGGCGCTCCGATGAAAAGGAGTGGTTGCCGGAGAATTTGATCTGTCGAATGCGGGTTCGGGAACCGCTTTCGATCTTGAAGCGAACCTCCGTCCGGTTTTCCTCCGGAAAGGGAAGGGCGGAGACGGTCACCTGGACGAAGGGATAACCCGCTCTGCGGTAAAATTCTTCAATCTCCTGGGCGCTCTGGTCGAGCGTGCTCGAATCGTCGCTCCGCTCTTCTTTGATGAGGACCAGCGGCTCCAGTTGTTTCACCGACATGGGACCCCGCCCGTCGAAGTGAAGGTCGATCTTATTGAAAGCGGTGATCGGGAGGGTGATGTCGACCTCATTGGTCCGCTCGATAAACTCGAGGATCGGCGGACCGACAGCGGCCTTCAAGTAGCCCTCGCTGTGATAGAACGCTTCGACCCCTTTGATATTTTCTTCAAGTTTGTCGAAGCGATAATACTCCTTCGGCCAGGAGGTGATCATCCGAAGCCTTATTGTGGTGTCTGAAAACTCTTTCTGTCCGGTCAAGCGGAGGTTTCTGATTTTGGCCGGATCCCCCTCACGAATGTCGAGTGAGAGATCAACGCTCCTCCGATCGTGAGGGGCTCGTTTGATTCCGGTCGCGAAGCGGGTTTGGAAGTATCCCTTTCTTCGATAGAGCGAGCTCACGTCGGAGAGCGCTTTTTCCCAGCGGGCCTCCGTAAACTCGTTCCCCGGCTTCATCCCGATCACACCGAGAATCTCCTCCTCGGAAACAAAGTAATTTCCGGAGAGGTCGATCGAGGAGAGAAGCCGCCGCTCGATGAGGATGAATTTGACGGTGACCTCCTCTCCCGCCGGTTCGACCTGCACCCAGATGTCGCGGTAGCGGCCGGTTGCGTAGAGGCGCTCGATGGCTTTTCGAATGAGGCGGGTCTGGTAGCGCTGTCCCGGTCGAAGTTCGATCTGTTCGAAGACCTCCGGCTCGGAGGAGCGCTCGGATAAATCGATGCCGACCTGGTGGATGACCTTCCCTTCCCAAGAATGGGCATAAACAAAAAGGGGGGCGATGAGAAGACAGATTGTCGCGATTATCGGAACTCGAATCTGAATCGAACATCCCCTCCCATCTGCCCGTCTTGATCTCGTTCCCCCACCAGAGACACATTCTTGCCGAGCTCGTAAATCATCCGGATCAGCTGCTCCTGGGAAGGATCGAGGGTGGCCGAATAGGTGACTAAGAGCCGGTCTTCCAGAAGCCGTTTTTCAGCCGTCAGCCGAGGGCCGCTCGACGACTTTGCCCCCCCGGTAAAGGGATCGACCTGGATTCGATCGACCACCCCCTGTTTTTGGAACCGCTCCCTCCAGAAGCTCCGAAAGAATCAGGCTGGTCGCCTCGCTGCTGGCGGCCCCCCCCTGTCTTTGGGCGAACTCCTCCGTGGTCACTCCGAAGGTGAGGAGAGCGAGGATATCGGTCTCCGAAAGGGGGGAGAGGAGGAGAGGGCCAAGGTGAACCTGGAGAGGTTTCCGGTGAGACCGAGATCGATCGTGTACTCTTTATCGAGGCTCACTTTGCTGTCGGGCATCTTCACCACGGTTCTTGCTTTCAGATCAAATCGAGGGTCGATCTTTTGGGGATCCAAAAATTCGACCGAGCCGGAGGTGACCTTGAATTCGTTGTTCCGGAAGTAGATTAAACCGCGCGGAACCATGATCCGGCCGATTAAGAGCGGCCGGTCGATCGATCCCTTCAAGAAAAGGTCGATTTCGAGCGGAATTTTCGCAATATTGTTGTCGACCCAGATGTTTTCTTGTCCGTAGAGATGGATATTCATTTTCGTGGCGCCGAAGAGAGGGGTCTCTTCCCTGAAGGTCTCCTCCGTTTTCTGCACCCACTCGACCGCCATTGATTTTAAATCGGCCCGTTTATCGTAGATCGCCCGCTTCACGACCATCTCACCCTTGAGGGTCTGGACCGATCCTTCCCGTTGGAAGAGGAGTTCGCCGTCGACCGTCGCCGTCAGATCTTTGGCAAGGTTGATTCGGGTGTCGGCGACCTCCAGAAGAAACCCGAACGGGCCGACGCCGAAGCCGACCAGATCGGCCTTCCCGTTTGCCTGGAACCGTCCCCGGCCCATTTCTCCCTCGAACGTCTCCAGGAGAAGGACCCGTTCGTTGAAGACGACCGAAAGAGAAGAGACATGAACCGACTGGGGAAAGAGGACCGTTCGCACCGTGCCGTCTTGAAGGGCGAGCTGGCCGAGAATACGGGGCGATTTCCACTGATCGGAGATCCGCACGTCCAGCGTTGCTTTCCCTTTTCCGGAGGTGATCGTCCTTGAAAAAAGTGAGCAAATTCAGATCGGCCTCTCCTTTCACGAAGAGATCCCACGATTGAAGGGGGGTCAGCGCGCCGTTGAACTCTAAGGCGGTATTTTCTCCCTTCAGCCGGGCGTTCTCGAAGGCAAAGACCCCTCGCTCCGATCGGACGGCGATCGGCCCGTCGTTCCCGACGGCGTATCCGCCGAAGTCGGCGGCGATCTCCGTCAGCGTTCCGGTCAGATTCACCTGGTCCATCTTGGCGAGCTGTCCCCCTCCTTCCAGCTCCCCCGTCATCTGAAGGGTGATCCCGGCGAGAGGGGTCGAGAAAAACTGCCGGATGAAAGGATCGATCCGAAGTTGCGCAAAGCGGCCCTGGAAAGAAAAGGGGTACGAAGGGATCAGCTGGATCTCCCCCTTCGCGGAAAAGTTTTTCTTGGGAAACGTTCCTTCCAGGCGGATGACCCCCTGGTCCCAATTGGCTTTAACGGTCCCGGTGTCTCCTTCCGTATCGGCATATCGGAGCTCCTGGACGGAGGCGACGATCGCCAGGTTCGGCTTCTTAAAACTTCCCTCACCGGCCACCTCCAACGCCATCTTTCCGGAAAGGAGCGGCGCCCGGGCCTGGATCAGCTCGATTTCATGAATGGGGAGATCGGTTCCTTTCACCGCCATCCGGTAGGTCCCGTTGAACCGGATCTCTCCTTCACCCTCGACGCGGGCCTGGCCCCGCTCCAAAGAGACCTTGCGAAGGAGGGCTTCTTTCCCGGTGACCGTCAGGTCGAGCCTTCCCCGGTCGAACCGCTCGCCGTAAAGTGAGCCCCGCGCCAAGCTCAGCGGCCCCTTGACCGCGAAGGCCTGGGGACTTCCTTTGATGGAAAGGGTTCCGGTCGCGGCGGTCCGAAGCGGAATGGAGAGTTGAAAGAAATCAAAAACCGCCTGGGGGTCGCCGGCGGTGATCTTGGTCTGAAGGTCGAACATCGGTTCGTTCGGATCGGCCCACTGAATGCTGCCGTTGAACCGATAGGGCGCCGGGGAAGCCTTTTTCCCGGCGGCGGGCGGAGATTCCAGAGAGCCCTCCTTTAACTGAAGCCGCCGGTCCTGGAGAATAAATTGAGAGTTCAAGGTTCCCATCGTTTTACGCTGAAGGGTCCATCGATCGAGGAGAACGGTCCCTTCGATCCGGGGATGATCGATCTCTCCGGAGAGGGCGCCTTCGATCTGGAGCGCTCCGGTAAAGGGAAGGTCGAGGGCCCGGGTCAATCCCTGGACCTCATCCGACAGGGCGGCCACCTCAATCGAGAGGCCCTGCGGTTGGCTCCAATTTCCGTGAAAGATCGCTTCCGCATTCGGGAAGGCGATTTTCCCCTGATCGACCGACAGCCGACTCTCCGACCATCGCCATCGGATCTCTCCCTCTTGAAGCAGGGCAATCAATTTCTCCGGGCGTCCCGCCTCGGCGCGAAACGGAGGGGAGAAGAGGGGAAGCCGTTTTGCTTCCAGACGGCCGCCTCCCGCCCAGTCGGCCGGGGATGCTCCCTTTCCTGAAAGAGTGAAATCGCCGTCGAGAAAAATCCCTTCCAGCGCCCGGTTCACTTCCGACGGAAGATTCAACAGAAGTTTTCGCATCTTCTCCAAAGGAAGCCTTCCGTATTGAAGCGAGGCGCGGTAGGCGGGCGTCTCCTTTATGAAATCGCCCTCCGCCTCCCCGCTGAAGGTCCCCTTGAAGAGCTCGCCGGAGAAGGAAGAGATCACGACCTTTCGATCCCGGTAGGAGATTTCCGAGAGGAGGGAGCCGATCTCGGTCCCTTCCGATGAAAGCTGTGGAAGGGCGATCTTCCCCGCGGCGGAGAGGTTGGGATAGGCGCCGGTGAGGTGCCCCTGTACGATCGCCTCGCCGGAGAGTTTTCTTTCGGCGATGAGAGAAACGGGCGCCTCCTCCAGGGGAAAACGGAGGTCGATCTGAAGGTCGAGCCGATTGTCCTCTCCCGTATGGACCTTCCCTTCGGTCAGAAGGTGCGCCCGTCCCGAGAGAAGCGAGCCCTGCCGGATCTCAACCGCTCCAGGAGTCAAGGCAACCTTCGTCTCCAACCGGTCGATCGCTCTCTCCTCCTTCTCGGTTGAAAGCCGCCCCGTTTCCGCCGAGAGATCGATCTCGAAACGGGTCATTCTCAGATCGGGCCGGATCTCCGCCTCGATCTCCTGAAGCGAGAGGGAGCGGAGCAGGCCGGCTCCCTGATAAGAAAGCGATCCGTTTTTGATTCGAACGGTCCGAACGACGACCGCCGGAGGGCCTTCCTCCCGTTGCTCCCGCGAGGAGGGGGGGGCTGAGAGAGTAACGCCGGCGTCAACGCGATCGAGGGAGACTCGATCACGATCTGTCGGATGAAAAACGACTGGGTCAGCAGAGACCAAGGACTGAAGTAAACCCGAATCTCTTGAGCCGAAAAAGGGGAGACATCGCCGATGGGGCGGGCGGAGACCCCCTTGAGCACCACCGAGGCGGAGAGAGAACGAAGTTCGACCTCCCCGATTTGGATCGGGCGTCCCAGCAACCGCTCCAACCCCTTTTCGGCATAGGCCTTCGCCTTCTCTGAGAAGAGACCGCTTTGGAGGACAAGCTGAACGGTAAAAAACAAAAGGAAGAGGGCCGCGAAAAGAAAAAGGATCCACTTTTTTGACAAACGGAGCTCCTTACATTGAAGCGAATCCGAGGCGACGGAAGGGGGTGACCTTCCTGACCTCTTCACAAGGAGGGCGAATCAGGGGTGGCGTTTTTTTTCTACCTCGACGAACTTCAAGCGCAGGGTGAAGAGGATCTGTCGAAGGAGATTTTCCTCATCCGGGGTCAGGTTCCCTTTGGTTTTCTCTTCGAGAAGGGTAATCAGATCAATCACTTGGCGTGCCGCCGGCAGCTCCACCGACCTCTCCCCGGTCGCGGGATTGGCCTCCTGTCCCAGGTGAATCAGCGCAGAGGTTGCGAGAGAAAGAATGAATGAGGAAAAATGTACCGGAAAAGAGCCCTCTGCTGGATGAATGTGTTCTTCCCGGCTCGGAGACGCGGCATGGGCCTCTTTGTCCGGAGCGGAGGCCGGTTTTTCCGTATGCTCTTTCTCCGGTCGCTTATCCTGGTCGGTCTCCTTCAAATAAGCGCGGCGGTCTCTGATCTGAAACCCTTTTTCTTCCTCTTCCATCGGCTCCTCCCTCGCACGATAAGTTAGCACAAACTTTTCCCCTTTTCAAGGTAAGGAAGAGGCCGGGGCGACCCGTCGCGTCGCCCCGGCGCTTGACTTTTATCGCCGGTGCGGCATAGACTACCCTGCACCGAAGGGATGCGTCTTACAGATGGGTGATCCGCTAAAAGAGAAAGTCCATGTTTTCGGCGTGGGGGAGGACGGCGTTCTCTCGATGAATCTCAAAGCGATGCGGCTGCTTCAGGATGCCGAGTGGATCTTCGGCCCCGAGCGACTTTTGGCCTTCTTCCCCAATCACGACGCCAAGAAAATTCCGATTCAATCCGATCTCAAAAAAATCGCCGAGATGATTCAATCAAATCTCGGCCGGCGCCAAATGGCGGTCCTTGCCTCCGGGGATCCTAATTTTTACGGAATCGCACAAGGGTTGGTGGCGCAGCTTGGCAAAGAGGCGGTGGAGATCCTCCCCAATGTCAGTGCCATGCAGCTGGCCTTTGCCCGGATCAAAGAGAGCTGGGAAGAGGCCTATCTCGGCTCGGTCCGGAACCGGCCGATCGAAGAGGTCATTGAACCGGTCCGGCATGCCGTTAAGGCGGGCATTTTGACCGACGCGGAAAATACCCCCGCCGCGTTGGCCAAGGCGCTCCTGGCGCGGGGGATCGAGAACCGGACGGCCTATGTTTGCGAAAACCTGGGAGAGGGGGACGAGCGCATCACGGAATTGGATCTGAAGCAACTTCCCGGAAGGAGCTCCTCCCCGCGCACGATCCTGATTCTTTTGGACCGCATAAAACAACCGCCGCAAAAACCGCCTCAGTCGGACACCGGCAAAGACGCGCTTTCCACTTCAAATCATGACGAAGAGGGGAGAATTTGATGGACGGCGCTTTCCGTCAAAAGGAGCCCTCGATGGAAAATGGTCCCGAGCGTTTAACGATCGCCGCCATTCAGATGGCCTCGATTCCGTATCACGTCGATGAAAACCTGAATAAGGCCGATCGGATGGTTCGGGAAGCGGCCTCGCGCGGCGCCCGCATCATTGTCTTACCGGAGCTGTTCAATACCGGATATTGCTATGATTGGAAGAACCTAAAGGTCGGGGAAGATCTCTCCGGCCGGACCGCCCGATGGTTTCGAAATCTTGCAAAGGGATTAGGGATCTATCTGATCGGCGGAATGATCGAACGGGACGGCGGCAATCATTACAACACCCTTCTGTTGATCAGCCCTCAGGGGCGCCTGGCCTCTTATCGGAAGCGCTGCCTTCCCCTTCAGGAGAAGTGTTATTTTACCAAGGGGGATGAGCCGCTGCTGGTCGAGACCCCCCTCGGCCGGATCGGTTTTGGAATCTGCGCCGATCTCCTCGATCAGAAGATTTGGGAACGGTTTCGAAATAAGGTCAATCTGCTGATTGTTTCATCCGCCTGGCCGGACTTCACGGCCGGCGGTTTTCTCTTCGCCAAGACGGCGGTGAACAGAAGCATCAGCCAGATGCCGGAGCTTCTTCCGAAGCGGCTGGCGGAGTCGTTCGGGGTGCCGGTCGCCTACGCCGGCCTTTGCGGACCCTTTGATTCCCCCCTTCCCCTCCTTTATCCCTACGCCGTGCGGAGCCGGTTCGTCGGGCATTCGGCGGTGTATGATCGGGGAGGGATTCCTGTCTCGGTCCTAAAGGAAGAGGAGGGGGTGGCGATCGGACGGGTCGTCACCGAGCCGCTGCCGGCTGAAAAAAGGTATGCCGTCGATTCAGCGGTCAGAATGATGGCCCGGCTTGATCGGGTGCTTCTGACGATCCCCTGCCGCGTCTACCGGAGGTTGAACCGCTCCAAGGGCGAAGAGGCCTGGAGAGGAATGCAGCCCTCGCCGTAAGAAGCCGGCGCCACGGATTGTTTCACTCGGCGGCCGAATGATCAGGAGGTGCATCCATGTCATCGTTTCAAGTTCGGTGGGTTCGATTCTTCCTCGTCGGTTTGAGTCTTCTCTTCGCCGGCCAGACGGCGACGGGGGACGAGTCCGGGCGAGACGGGAATTTGGAGATTTATATCCATGCCGATAAACCGATCTACAAATTCGGCGAGCCGATCCGCCTCACGATCCGGCTTAAGAACAACACGACCCGCCCCCTGGTCGTCAACCAGCGGCTTGATCCGTTCAGCGATCTTCAGTGGGAGCTTTTTGCCGAGCCGGACGGATTCCTGCAGACCAAAACCAATCCGCCGAGCCCGTTGACCGTCGACGACTTTATTGAATTGAAACCGGAGGAGGAGATTCGAAAGAAACTCCCGCCCCTCTCCGAGCTGACCCCCCATCCGCTGAAGCGAGGGCTCTACGGGCTTCGCCTCACCTATGCCAACAAAGAAAAGCCAGAGGGGGTCGAGAAGAAGGGGAAAGATATCTGGACCGGTGAAATTGTCACCAATCGCCTCTCCATCCAGATCCGAAGCAGCGAGAAGACGTCCTTTCAACCTTCCCCCCCCGATAGATCCATCGCTCCGGAAGAATCCTTTTAAACGCCCCCCCTTTTGTCATTCCAGGTTTGTCCTCTCGAATTGCCAAAAATTGCCAATCCGGAATCTTTTGCTATACTTGAATGCCATGTTGACCATTCCTTGATGGGATGGGAAGCGAGTCCTTTCGATCCATTCCTGTTATCAATCTTCTTTGGAGGAAGACATGGCGCGACGGAGAGAGATCCGAAACCGGTTATTTGCTTATCTCGTTCTGATCATCTGGGTTGGCATGCTCACGTTCGGATCATCGCGGCAAGCGCTTGCGCAGCTCGGGGCGATCGGCGGGATCGGGGGGATCTCGGGAGGGGAGACCAATGAGGCTTCCCCGCTCTTTACGATGACCGGGAGTCCCAGCTTCAACGAGGGGGAAGGAAACCTCAGCTTCGCTTATCAGAACACCCGGATCACACGGTTCGAGGGAGATAAAATTGAAGACGAATTCGGCCCCGACTTCGCAGCCGAATTGGTCTCAAAGGTTTTCCTGGTCGGTTACGGCGTAACCGATCGATTTTCGGTGGCGGCCGTTTTCTCCCAAGATACCAATCGATTCCACATTGGTCTGGACAGCGATCTTTTTCCGGACAAAAGAGAGACCGGGGGTCTTGCGAACCCTTCCTTCTCAGCGAAGTACACGCTGATTCGTAATCCCAACATTTCCGTCCGCGGTACTCTGGGCCTTCCATCGGGTTATGAGGCAGGGTCTGAGAATCCCATTGTGGCGCTTGACTTTGCTTATTCCGTCTCTCTTTGGGGAATGACAGATCTCCATGTTCAGGCAGGTTATCAATATACCTTCAAGGACAGGTTTGACGTCGATCCGACCGACCTTCTCGTCGTGAATACCGCCTTGGCCCGCTCCTTCGGTGAGAACTTCACCTTTTTTACCGAGCTGACCTATCGACAGGGGGAGGCTCTTTTGATTCCGAAAACGACACCCCTACACAGAAGAGCGTCGATGTCATTCCCGGATTCAAAGTGGAGTTTCAAGAGAAGTTCCTCTTCTCCACCGCGGTTCGGATTGCTCTGATCAACGATTTCACGCTGGGTTATGATTACTCTTATTTAATCCTCCTGAGTTATCTGTTTTAAGCGTCTTTGCGGAAAGGGGAGAGTGGATAGACGCTGCGTCTCCTCGTCCGGCGCGCTCCCGGAAAATTCGGTTTCTCACCGCGTTCTTTTTACCAGGTAGGTTCGGATGAAGCTTTTTCCTATCCAGCTCGGTCTTCGGCTGAAACTCACCCTTCCGGTTGTTTTTCTCATTCTGGTCATTATGTTTTCGATCTCTTTTCTCTTCGGCCTGCGCCATGAGCAAACCTTGAGAAGCGAGATGAAAAGGCGGGCGGTGAGGATCGCGCAGACGGCCGGAACAATGAGCCTGATTCCCCTTCCCGGGGTTCCCGCTTGGACGCTCTCTAAAAGTTTCGTCCCGCTCGTTCCCCAACTCGACCCGAATGTGCTTTACATCGTTGTCTTCGACGAGCTTGGGAAGGTGCAGGCCGCTTCGATCAATCAGTCCCTTCTGAAAGAATTATTAAAACAAGAAGAGATTGCGTCTGCTGAAAAAGAGTTAATCTCGGAAGTGACCGACGCGCGGGGGATCAAGGAGGAGCGTTCGGGCCCTTCCCGATGGGGATCCCTTCTTCCGGTGGAGGTTGGGCTTCAGCCCGACGGGCGGGGAAAGGTTGTCGTCGGCTTTTCCCTCGAAGAAATGGAGCGGGAGGTCTCTTCTTCGAGGCGGACGGCGCTTGGCCTGACCCTCGGTTTCGTCGTCCTGGGGGTGGTGGCGGTGGCGGTCGCCGCGTCGATTACACAGCCGATCCAGGTGCTGGTTCGCGGGATGGAGGAAGTTCGCAAGGGGAACCTCGCGGCGGATGTTGAAATCCCGAATAAAGATGAGATCGGCGCGTTGGCCAACTCATTTAATTTTATGATTGCCGGACTGCGGGAGCGGGACAGAATTAAAGGGACCTTTCAGCGGTTTGTTTCTTCCCAGGTTGCGGAAAAGGTGCTGGGGGCCAAGGATATCGTCCTGACCGGGGAGCGCCGGCGCGCCAGCATTCTCTTCGCCGATATTCGGGGTTTTACCTCGATGTCGGAACGGCTGGCGCCGGAAGAGATCGTCAGTATGCTCAATGAGTACTTCACCGTGATGGTCGATATCATCATTACACACGAAGGGAATCTCGATAAATTTATCGGGGATGCGATGATGGCGATTTTCGGCGCGCCGCTGCGTCACCCGGATGATCCGCTCCGGGCGGTGCGGACCGCCGTCGATATGCAGCGGGCCCTGCTGGAGTTGAATGAAGAGCGGGATCGGCGGGGGGCGGAGGCGATTTATATCGGCATCGGGATCGCGACGGGAGATGTGGTCGCGGGCAATATCGGCTCCGAGAAGCGGATGGAGTATTCGGTCATCGGGGATGAGGTCAATCTCGCCGCCCGAATCCAATCGAAGAGCGGAAAGCAAAAGATCCTCATCTGTCCGGAAACGTTCAAGGCGGTTCAAGGGGAGATGAAAACGATCCCGCTTGAGCCGGTCATGCTCAAAGGGAAGAGCCATCCGGTTCAAATCTATGAAGTGGTTTATTAATCGGACCGGTTTGTGTGAGGATTTGGGGAAAGACGAGACGGTTTATTTCTTCCGCTTCAGGACCGATTCGACCGCTTGGACGATCTGTTTCGCGGTTAAGCCGTATTTTTCCATCAGCTCCGTCGGGGTGCCGGATTCCGCATAGGTATCGGCGATTCCGACCGAGGCCATCGGCACCGGATGGTGCTCTGCGACCACCTGCGCGACGCGGCTTGCCACCCCTCCCGAGAGAAGATGCTCCTCCGCCGTGACGATCGCGCCGGTCTCCTCGGCGGCGGCGATAACGGCCGCCTCATCGATCGGCTTGAGGGTATGCAGGTCGAGCACGGCCACGGAGATCCCCCGCTCCCGGCAGATGTCGGAAGCGACCAACGCCTCCCACACCAGAAGCCCATTGGCGATAATCGTCACATCCTCTCCTGCGACAATCTTGTTCGCGCGTCCCAACTGAAAATGTTCTGACCCGGTGTAGAGGATCGGCGCCTTCGGCCGTCCGGTCCGGATGTAGACCGGGCCGACATGTTCCGCCGCCAGCCGGACGAGCGCTCTGCAGGAGATCTCATCCGCCGGCGAGAGGACGGTGAATTTCGGCAGGGCGCAGGCAAGGGCGAAATCTTCGACGCTCTGCTGCGATGCGCCGTCTTCTCCCAAGCTGATCCCGCCGTGGGAGCCGACGATTTTCACATTCAACGAGGGATTCGCGACCGACATCCGGAGTTGATCGAACGACTTGCAGAGAAGGAAGGAAGCGAAGCTGGAAGCGAAAGGGATCTTCCCGCAGGAGGCGAGTCCCGCCGCCACGGAGACCATGTTCGCTTCGGCGATGCCGCAGTTGAAGAAGCGGTCGGGAAAGGCTTTTCCGAAGAGACCGCTCTTGGTTGATTTTGAAAGGTCGGCATCGACCGCCACGATCCGGGGATCGGCCTTGCCGAGCTCCACCAGCACCTGACCGTAGGCGTCGCGTGTTGCGAGGCCAAGCTTTTTCTCACGCTGGACGGCTGATTTCGTTTCGGAAGGACTCTTGGCATTCATCGGTCGAGCTCCTTGAGGGAGGCCTGGAGCTGATCTGTGGTCGGCGCCACGCCATGGAATTCGAGATTGTTCTCCATGAAGGAGACCCCCTTTCCCTTGATGGTGCGGGCAAGGAGAAGGGTCGGTTTTCCGACGGTGCGTCGAGCCTCGTCGAAAGCGTTTAAGATTTGGCCGAAGTCATGTCCGTCGAAATCGATCACATGCCAGCCGAAGGCCCGCCATTTGTCCGCGAGCGGCTCGATGTCGAGGATCTCGGTCGTCCAACCGTCCAACTGCTGGCGATTGCAATCGAGGATCACGGTCAGATGATCGATCTTGTAATGGGCGGCGAACATGGCGGCCTCCCAGACCTGTCCTTCGTTCGCTTCGCCGTCCCCCATCAAGACATAAACGCGATAATCTTTCCGGTCGAGCCGTCCCGCCAGCGCCATTCCCGCCCCGATCGAGACCCCCTGGCCCAGCGATCCGGTGGAGGCTTCAACGCCGGCGAGCTTTCCTTTTTCGGGGTGGCCCTGAAGGGGGCTGCCGAGCTTCCGGAGGGTTTTCAGCGCTTCGACCGGAAAATAACCGGTCCGCGCCAACGCTGCATAAAGGGCGGGGGCGCCGTGCCCCTTGCTCAGAATGAATCGATCGCGGTCTGCCCATTCCGGATCGGACGGCTTGTGGCGGAGGAGCTTAAAATAGAGGGCCGTGATCAGGTCGGCCGCCGAGAGGGACCCCCCGGGGTGTCCGGAGGCGGCGGCGGTGATCATCTCCACTATGTCTCGCCGAAGGAGCGTGGCTTTCTTTTGAAGCTGTTCGATCGTTCCGTTTTCCATAAGCGGGGCTTAGGGTATCAGAAAGCATTTCCCAAGTCAACGCTATGATCGACCAAAGGGCGCATCGTTTTTTCATTACTTTTTTTCATTACTGATGACGACGTTTTCATCGCGGATTGCTTGACAGGATAATGCGGAGTCATTATAATGGCCAAAATTTGCCGAAGTGGTGGAACTGGTAGACACGCACGTTTGAGGGGCGTGTGGGGCAACCCGTGGGGGTTCAAATCCCCCCTTCGGCACCAACACTCCAATTGATGGTTCACCTTCGTTCGGATGACCTTCTTGTGCACCGTTCGGAAGATCTTAACCCACCTCTTACTTCCCAAGCCGCAGCCCGTTATCCGCATTTCTTCCTTAGAGAGCTTTACCTCTGAGTGCATCGGGGTAAACATGGTATAATTTCTAAAGAGGCAGTATGGAAATGACCCTTCTATTAAACGCAACCTACGAGCCTTTGCGGGTCATCCCTTGGAAAAAAGCGATTCTTCTCTTGTGCCAGGGGAAAGTAGAGGTTCTGGAGGTTTACGATCGGGAGATCCGAGGCGTTTCTATTTCCTTCCGACTTCCTTCCGTGCTGCGTCTTCTCGAACTCGTCAAAATCAAGAAAAACCAGCGGGTCGTCAAGTTTTCCCGGGGAAATATCTTTGCGAGGGACAAACATTCTTGCCAATATTGCGGCCAGCGCTTCCGGGCCGATGAGCTGACCTTTGATCATGTCGTCCCGATCGCCAAGGGAGGGAAGAAAACCTGGACCAATATCGTGACCGCCTGTATCCGGTGTAACAATCGGAAAAGCGGCCGCACCCCCGACGAGGCAAACATGCGGCTGATCAAGAAGCCGGAGAAGCCGAGCTGGAGCCCTTCCTTAACGATCACCATCGGGATTAAAAAGACGCCGGAAAGCTGGCGTGATTATCTTTACTGGAACCTCTCCTTGGAAGAAGATCTTCCCGACGAAGAACCCTCCTAAGATTTCCGCCGTTTTAGCGCAAGATTCTTTCCCGCGCGCCGTCCACTAAGTCGAATGAACCCGTTTGTGGAACCGCTCCAACCAGGAACCTTTTTCTGTTTCTCCCCCTTCAGTATAAATGTGAATAAGGTTGCGGATCATCCTTGTAATGATTTGGCGCGTGGAAACCTTTCGAAGGTATTGAGCGATGAGCCCTTTTTCGTCTCCTGGGAGTTGCGATTCAATCTCCCCGCGGGTCAGCATCCGGCCTTCATGGTAGGGATCGATGTAAATTTCGTCTCGTTCATCCGACCAGGAAACCAGGAAGTGACCCGGCATCCCGATTCCGTGGAGAGGGAGACTCAGCCTCTCTGCAAGAAGGAGCATCACCACCGATAAGCTGATCGGAATCCCCTTCTTTGTGTCGAGGACGGTATTGATATAGCTATTTTCCGGGAGGTAGTAGTTCTCGCGATTTCCTGAGAAGAGAAGCTCTTCGAAGAGATACTGATTCAGGGTCCGGATCACCGCGGGGGGAGACGAGTCGGGTTGAATCCTCCTCCGGAGGACCTCGGCCATCCGATCGATCTTTGTCCGATAAATTTCCGAATTCATCTCGGGGTAGGCGAATCGAGCGAGGAGAAAGACCCCCTCTTCCAGGGAGCAGGGTTCTTTCTCGGCATAACGTTGCCACTCCTCATCCAACGCTTCAAGCCGGATCGACTCGATAATCTGGCCGGCCCGCTCCGATATCAATGGAGCGCCTTCCCTCACGCACCGCTCCAGCGCCGGGAGGGCGGGGGAGCCGATCTCGACCAATCGTCGGCGGATGATCTCGAAGTGGGCACCTTCCTCTCCCAACAGCCGGATCAATGCGTCAAGGGTGCGGTCATTTTCAGGCGAATTCATTCGGCTCATTTGGTTGATGAATGAGGGCGCAGTTCTTCCCGGAACGCTTGGCGCCATAGAGGGCATCGTCTGCGGCCGCAATGAGGGTCTCTTCGGTATCGATACCGGGAGAAGGGAAGGTCGCCAGGCCGATGCTCACGGTAAATCGGGTCCCTCCCTTCTTTCCTTTTCGTAAACCGAAAACATGATCTGCAATCGTTCGGCGGATTCGTTCGGCCACCTCCAACGCTGCTTTTTCTTCCATCCGTTGAGGCAGCACGATGGTAAATTCGTCTCCGCCGTATCGCGCGGCGAAGTCGTATCCCCGAAGAAGGTCTCGGAGAATCGTCCCGATCTCCTGCAGAACCCGATCTCCGTTGAGATGGCCTAAGTCGTCGTTGATTCGCTTAAAATGATCGACATCCATCATCATGCAGAAGATCTGTCCTTTTTGCCGTTCCGCCCGACGAATCTCCCGCTGCAGAAATTCTTTCAGATATTTGCGATTGTAAAGCCCGGTTAAAGGATCGATGATCGACAGACGTTCCAATTGCCGGATACGCTGCTTGAGTTTATCCTGTGTCGCTTTGATCCGCAAGAGGACTTCGGCGCGTAGGACCAGATCTTGAATCCGGTAGGGGCGGGTGATGTAATCCCACGCGCCGTTGTCGAGCGCTTTTTGTTTTTGAAGCGCATCGTGGGGAGACCCGATCAGCAAAAGGGGAATCTCTTGGGCGACTCTTTGATCGACAAAAGAGGAGAGAGGGGAGAGATCCATTTCGGGGGGATGGGCGGAGGCCGGATCGTCGTAGATGATCAGATCGACCTTCTCCTTGGAGAGAATGCGAAGCCCCTGCCGGAGGGTCTCCGCTTCATAGATCCGGTAGGCGGTCGGGCCCTCTTTAAGGGCTTCCCTCATTTTTCGCCGTTGTCCTCTCTCCTTCTTGACCAGAAGCAGGCCTCGTTTCATTTTTCCTCCCCATATTTTCTTGGCACCCAAAGGGCTTAGAATACTTAGGAATTCTCATTGATGTCAATAGAAATCTGATTTTATTGTTTTCATGGAGACGATTCGGTATACTCAACCCATTCATTGAGGAGGATCTATCCTCACCGAAAGACTGATCAAAACAGCGCGGGACCGGATCGCCTCCGCCCATTCGATCACCGTTTTAACCGGCGCCGGGATTTCAGCCGACAGCGGGGTCCCCACGTTCAGGGGAGAGGGGGGGCTCTGGAAGCAGTTTCGGGCGGAAGAGCTTGCCACGCCCGAGGCGTTTGAATCACATCCTGAGATTGTCTGGGAGTGGTATCACTGGCGGCGTCAAATCATCTCGGAAAAACGTCCCAACCCGGCGCACGAAGCGTTGGTCTCACTTGAGAACGCCTGTCCGAGTTTCACGTTGATCACTCAAAATGTCGACGGGCTTCATCCACTGGCCGGGAGCCGGAAGATCATCGAGTTACATGGAAGCCTTTGGCGGATGCGTTGTATGCGCTGCGGTCGGATCACGGAAAACCGCTCCCTCGAGCTTCCCCGGCTTCCCCATTGCGATCTTTGTCGTTCATTGCTCCGTCCCGATGTGGTCTGGTTTGGAGAGGCGATTAACCCGCTCCATCTGAAAAAGAGTCTGGAGGCATGCCAAGGAGGAGGGGTTTTCTTGGTGATCGGAACGTCCGGAATCGTTCAGCCCGCCGCTTCATTCGCATCGATCGCCAAGGAGCATGGGGCGTTCACGATCGAGATCAATATGGTGGATTCGGAAATTGCAGACCGGGATCTGCTTCTGATCGGGCGCGCCTCGGAGGTTGTTCCCCAATTGATTCATGCCAACCATTAGAATCATTTCGATTCGTTAGGGAGGAGAAGATGACACCATTGGCCCTTTTGATGCATCGGGATCTTCAGGAAATTTCCCCAAAGACCACGGTAAGGGATGCGGCAAGACAGATGCGGGATAAACGAATCGGCTCCCTCCTGGTCAGCGAGGGGATGGAGCGGATCGGGATTGTGAGCGAGACCGATTTTGTCCGAAAGGCGCTCGCCGACGGCCTCAATCCCGACACCACTCCCGTGGAAAGAATCATGAGTCAGCCGGTCATCGGGATCGATATCGACAAGACCGCCAAAGAGGCGAACGACCTGATGGCGACGAAGGGGGTGCGGCACCTGGCCGTGACCGACAAGGGAAAGATCGTCGGGATCATCTCGGTGCGCGATTTGGTGATCTGCTTTAAGAACCGATTGTAAATCGTCCCGGCGGGGATAAACCTAAAAAAAGGGAAGGCCGGTTTTAATCGGCCTTCCCTTTTTAGTTAAGAGGCTGCGCTCGAACGTCGGTGCGTTAGTTCCGAACCCCGCTCCAGACGCGCGCCGGATCGATTTCCTTGTCCGGATTCAGTGTCTTGGCTTTTGCCAGAAGGACATCGGCCTTTTCGGGATAGGTCGGATCGGAGATGCAGCAGTCGGACACCGGACAAACCGCCGCGCACTGGGGCTCATCAAAGTGGCCCACACATTCGGTGCAGCGTTCGTAGGTGATGACGTAGATGTTGTCGCTGGTGGCGTGAGCGAGCTGGCCGCCTCCATCTTCCCCGGTCAATTTATATCCCTTTGATTCGCAGTCGCTTCGATTCTCGAAGATCGCTTCGTTCGGACACTCAGGCAGACAGGCTGCGCAGGCGATGCATTCACTGGTGATCAAAAGTGCCATGGTAGGGCTACCTCCTTGTTACGTTGAAAGAAAATGATTTTCGAACTATATCATGCGTCTTCGCGGCATGTCAAACCCTTTTTAGCTCCTTCAGCGCCGAGAGGACCTCGTCCAGATGGGCGTCTACTTTCACACGGCGGAAGAGATGGGTGACCTTCCCCTTCGGGTCGATCAGAAAGGTCGATCGCTCGATTCCCCAGAATTTCCGGCCATACATATTCTTCAGCTTGTAAACGCCGTAGGCTTTCGAAACGGCGGCATCCGTATCGCTCAAGAGCAAAAAGGGAGGGCATACTTCTCGACGAATTTTTGATGCGAGGCGAGTGGATCGAGACTGACCCCCAAGATCACGGCCTTCGCCTTCTTCAGTTCGGCGAAAGAATCTCGGAAAGCACACGCCTCCTTGGTGCAGCCGGGGGTATCATCCTTCGGATAAAAGTAGAGAATGACATGGCTCTTTCCCCGGTACGCGGTCAGATCGACCTTCTTCCCGTCCGAGGAGGGGAGAATAAAAAGGGGAGCGTCATCTCCCGGTTTCAGCTCTGAAGTCACCTATCCCTCCGTTTGTCCATCCGTTTGTCCGATGGTATGAAGACCCATCTCCATCAATTCCGCCAAACGTTTTGCCCGTTGTGAGAGGTCTCCGGCTTCCAGCAAAAACTGTTTTTCCAAGACCGTCAGCGGAAGCCCCGCCGAGAGGGTCGCCACCAAGACATCGTCTTCAAGCCCGATTTCTAAAATCGACTCCAACGCCTCGGCCCCCGGCATCTTCTGGCGGTAGCGCATCGTCAGATCGACCAACTTTTCTTTGAGCGGCGCGAGGAGTAACTCGGTCTGAGGCTCCTCAATGGTCTCGATTCGTCCCTGCCGGTAACTCCGGTCGTGACGCTCGCCCCGAATCAGACATTTCTTCAGGCCATAGAGAATGATGTTGTATCGTCCGTCGTCGAGCCGTTGGGATCGAATGATCCGCCCGACCGATCCGGTCTCATGGATCGGCGGGTTCCCATCATAATTGATTTCCCAGCCCTCTTTCAAGAGGACCATTCCGATCATCCGATCCCCGCCCAAGGCATCTTCGACCATCTCGCGGTAACGCGGTTCGAAAATATGGAGGGGAAGATAGGTCTTCGGAAAGAAGACCACATTCGGGAGGGGAAAAAGGGGAACCCAATCCGGAATTTGTGTTTTCGCCATCAATCTGCCTTGTTACTGTATTTTTTCAATCAGGGGTGCGGTGGAGACGAGGTGTCGCTTCATCCCGAGCTCTTTGGGTGAGAAGCCCATTGCCAAGCCGAGGAGTTGAGGAAGGTGGAGGATCGGAACACCGAGCGTCTCGTCCGGACGGGTTTGCTGAAGCCGGTCTTCGGCGTGGTCCTGATAGATATCGAGGCTCATGTGGCAGAGGGGGCAGGGGGTGACCATCGCGTCGCTTCCTTTTTCCTTCGCCTCGCCGACGTTCTTCGCGACCATGCTCAGCGCAATCTGATCTTTCTCCAGGAGGACGGGGAAACCACAGCACTTTGTCCGGCCGTCGTATTCGACCGGATAGGCACCGACGGCTCGGATCAATTTCTCGAGCGAGGTCGGATTTTCCCAATCGTCAAAGCCGGTGGCACGGGAAGGGCGCAAAATATAGCAGCCGTAGAACGGCGCGATCGATACGTTCAAAGGATGGGTAATAAACTTGCTCAGCTCGTCCAAGCCGAAATCTTTGATCAAAATCCACTGAAGATGTTTCACTTCGACGGTTCCGTGGTACTCCAGCCCGGTGGCGTCCTTGAGGGCCCGGTTGATCCGATCGCGCAAGGCGTCATCCTCTTGAAGATTCTTGTTGGCCCCTCCCAGGATCCCCTGGCAGGTCCCGCAGATCGTCATGACATTGTTGATCCCCATCTTCTCGGCGGTAGCGAGGGTCCGGGCATTGAGGGTGTAGGCGAGATCCGGGTCGGCTTCGCTGATCACGCCGGCCCCGCAGCAGTTAAACGCTTCAAGCTCAACGATGTCGAGACCGAGGCGTCCGACCACTTTCATGGTGGAGGTGTAGAGCTCGGGGGTGGCTCCCTTGGAGGCGCATCCTGGGAAGAGGGCGTACTTCATTTCGTTTTCTCCCAACGTTTGAAGATGGCCCGGACTTCATCACGTCCCGGGACGCGCTTGAAGGGGAACGGCGTCTTCCCGTGCAAGAACATCTTGATCCCGAGCGGAATGATTCGGAGCATCTTTCGGATATTTCCCCACGTCATTAAGATCGGCAGGCGCGTCTCGTTCAGCCGACCCTCCTCACCGACCACTTTGGCAAACTCGGTAATGTGTCTGGCCTCCACCGATTCGGAGAACCCGGCGTCGATCGACAATCGCCGAAGGCGCACGATCTGCTCCATCGGCCGGACATCTTTCGGGCAGACCTGCACGCAGAAGTTGCACCGGACGCAGTCCCAAATTCCGTCGGGTCCCTGAAGCGCCTCCAGACGAGGGAGATGTGCTTGGTCTCTCGGATCGGCCTGAAAGCGGTAGGCTTTGGCCAATGCGGCCGGACCGAGAAATCCGCGGGAGACTTCGAAGCTGGTGCAGGCCGAAACGCACGCCCCGCACATAATGCAGCCGTCGGCATTGTGCAGTTTCTCGTGGATATCCTTCAACGCTTCGGTCGGAACCCCCGCCCCGTTCTTCGTCATCAGGAAGGGGTCGACCGCCTTGATCTTCTCCCAGAAGGGGGTCATCTGAACGACCATGTCTTTGATCACCGGCATGTTCGCCATCGGTCCGACCTCGATTTTCCCATGGTGTTCGAGCTCTTCCTTGAGGGGGAGCTTGCAGGCGAGCTTCTGGCTTCCATTCACTTGCATCAGGCAGGAGCCGCAGATCGCCGCCCGGCAGGAGGCGCGGAAGGTGAGGGTGCCGTCGGTCTCAGCCTTGATCTTTAAGAGGGCGGTCAGCAGGGTCATCCCCCGGCTGGCCTCGACGAAGTAGTCCTTTTTGTAAGGCTTCGGATCGACGTCGGGGTTAAATTTTTGGACCGTCAGTTTAACGCGCATTCGACTCGATGATATTAATGATTGCGTGATTGCCGGTGGATCGGTGAGACAGGAGATTAAAACAAAGGGGGAGAAAATGATCATGGTTATCCGACTTCCGCCGGATCTCTCACCCAGTAACGTTCAAATTCAGCCAGATGGGTCAATGTGGAGAAATCTTTCATCCGGTCGAGATAAACTTTTCCGTTTAAGTGGTCGATTTCATGCTGGAGGACAATGGCGAGGAAGCCCTCGGCTTCCATTTCGACCGGCTGCATGTAGCGATTGAATGCCTTCAATCCGACCCGCGCCGAGCGAATCACTTTGCCCCGAAGGTTTTCCACGCTCAAGCAGCCTTCCCATCCTTCAACCTTCTCTTCGGACAGATGCGTAAAGGTCGGGTTGAGAAGGATCAAAAGTGAAAGATCGGGGGCAGCCGGATAACGAGGGTTGGCATTGGCTTCGATGACGACAATCTGTTTCGATTCGAAGACCTGCGGCGCGGCCAGTCCGACGCCGTCGAGTTTCCGCATCGTTTCGACCATATCCTCAAGAAAATTTTGGAAGTTCGGATCTTGACAATCGGCCGGGGTTACGGGCGCTGCGACCTTCCGAAGGATGGGGTTTCCCAGTTTGGCGACTTTTAAAATAGACATATTTTTTCCCGTAGTTTCCGTAATTTATAGCATAACCGATCTCTTTTTGCAACCTGCCCGAACGGCTGAACGGATCGACATTCTTTGTGCATTCGAGTTGAGAAAATAACCGGAAGAGGGGAGTGAAGTCAATAAAGGGGGACCTTTAGTGGAGCTGATCCAGCTTTTCTTCCTCTTCGGGAGAAGGTTGGCTTCCCATCTCCTGAAAGGTGGCCATATCGACTCGATTCTTTCCGGCGCGTTTCGCGCGGTAGAGGGCAAAGTCGGCGGTCGCGATGACCTGAGAAGGGTGTTGGAGGCCGGGATCGGGCAATCCGGAGATGCCGATGCTGAGGGTCACCGAATGCCGCTTGGGAAGAAAGGAGTGGATTTGACTGTAGGCGGCTTCGCGGATCCGCTCCGCGACCTGACGGGACTTCTCCCGGGCCGACTCGGGAAGGAGAATGGCAAATTCGTCGCCGCCATAACGGGCGATCAGATCGACATCGCGCAGTTGGACCTGAAGCAAGCGCGCCACTTCGCTTAAGACCCGGTCTCCCGACTCATGACCATAGGTGTCATTGATCGGTTTAAAGTGATCGACGTCGATCATGAAGCAGGAAAAGAGGGTGCCGTATCGTTGCGCGCGGGAGAACTCCTGCTGTAAGACCTCTCTGAAATAACGGCGGTTGAAGAGGCCGGTGACCGGATCGGTCATCGCGAGCTCCTGAACGTTCTTGAGAAGGATCTTATATTCCTCGTTCTTCTGAGTCAGGTCGTCCTGAAGCTGTTTCATCCGGAGGCAGGCGTTGACGCGCGCTTTGAGCTCGCGCGCATCGAACGGCTTGGTGATGTAATCGTTCGCCCCTTGCTCGAAACCGAGGACCAGATCCTCCGTTTTATCCCGGACGGTGATCATGATGAGGGGAATGTTCATCGTCTCGGGGCTGGCGCGCAGCAGCCGGCAGACATCGTGTCCGGTGATATCGGGGAGAACCACGTCGAGAAGAATCAGATCGGGAGGGTTTCGCCGGGCCTGCTTGATTGCATCGGCGCCGGTATAGGTCCAGGAGACCTCGAAGCCCATCTTCTCAAACATGATTTTGATCTGATCCACTTCAAAAGCGCTGTCATCGGCGATCAGAACGCTCGGCGCTTTCTTCCGCTTCTTCTTCATTGTGAAATCGTAGCATAAAAAGGGGGCTGTCAACTAAGGGAACGTCTCCCAAGGCGATCACGGCGGATGATCGGAGAGATCGGCCTTTTGGAACGTTGGCGCGATGAGGAAACGGTCTGTAGGAGGAGAGGGAGGAAGCTTTGAACAGCTAAAATGGCTGAGGAAAAAGTGGAGGCGGCGAGCGGATTTGAACCGCTGAATCGCAGTTTTGCAGACTGCTCCCTTAACCACTTGGGTACGCCGCCTTGAAGGAAGCCATTTTAGCAGACCCGGGGTTGAAGTGCAATGCGCAAATAGCGCGACGGAGAGAGGAGAAGTGGTCCTTCCAAGGCGGCGGAGGAGGCGGCCGGTCTTATGAAAAGAGGTTGATCACATCACGGACCCCGCGGACCCTTCGGGCCATATCGATGATGTCTTGTTTTTCCTGATCGCTGGGAATGCTCCCCCGAAGGGTCACCGTCCCCTCCTGTGTGGCGATGTCGATGATCGCCGTATTAAAAAAGCGCCCCAGCTCGCTTCGGACCCGCTGCGCCAGGATTTCATCGCTGACGATCATCTCCTCGGGAATCGCCCTCTCCCGCATCTGGTAGACCACCCCCTGAACGCGGGTGCTCTGCTGCCGCGTCTTCTTGGCAAGACCCTCAAGCCACACACTGATTCGATCCATCCAGTCATGATATCGCTGAGCGATCAGGGTCCGGGTGCTCCGGCCATTTCGCGGTGCGAACAGGATGCCGAGGGTGAGACCGGCTAACAACATGGTGGTGCGGGAAGGCAACACCGACGGGATAATCGACCTTCTTCCAAATGCGCGCGCCATCGAAAATACCTCCTTAAGAACTACGCTGCTGAACGATTTTTTACACCCAATATCGACGATTCATAATTTTTTAACAGAGCGGGGAGATCGGGATAGATCTCGTCCGCCCCCGCTTTCCGAAGCGTCTCCTCCGAAAATCCCCCCGTCAAAACCGCAATCGTCGGGAGACCGATCTCTTTGGCGGCCGCCACATCATACGGTGTGTCGCCGAGGACCACCGCGTCGGAGGGTTTCCAATGAAAACGATCGAGGGCGAGATGAAACAGGTCGGGATGCGGTTTGGATCGGGCGACATCATCGCCTGAGATCACATCCCGCACCCAGCGGTCGATTCCAAGAAGACGAATATAGTGCTGGGCCTCGCTTCCTCCGCTGGAAGTGGCGAGGACAATGGTTTTCTTGTCTTGATGAAGCCGCTCAAAGAGGGGGATTACGCCGGGAAGGGGCCGGATCTGGTCGAAATATTTATTCTTGAAAATCTCTTTCTTCCGTTTATGGATCTTGGTTCCAAGCTCGGAGATCTGCTCCGGGGTGAGAAAGCGGGGAAGGAGCTGATCGGCCCCTTTCCCGATTTCGCAACGGATCTCCTCCCATTTAATTTGAATTCCGAATTCCTGGAACGCCTCCTGCCAGGCGCTCGCATGGGCGTCGTTGCTGTCGACCAGCGTTCCATCTACATCTGCAATCACCCCTTTGACCATTTCTACCGCCACCCTTCCATAAAACCGAAAATCATGCCGCCTTGCGCCGAACCGCCGGGGCCTCAGCCGCCGCTTTCAGAAAACGGGTATAGATTCCCAAGCTGATTCCAAAGGCGATATGGGCCAACGCAAACGGGATCGGCGGCGCGGCGGCCAGCCAGGGATTCATCACAGGAAGCAGTCCGAATTGCATGATGACCCAGATGGAAAGGGAGAAGATCACCCCCCAGGCGATCGCCCCCCCGACGCTCAGGTAACCTCCCAGCCAGACAAAGAAGACTCCCAGCGCCACCGACAGGGTCAGGTGAAGCGCCAGACCGAGGAAGACGGGTCCGAATCGAAAACCGGGGCCGATCGCCCCCTCGCCGAGAAATGTTGCCGCCGCCAGCTTCATCGGGCGCCAGAGATCGCCCTGAAAAAGGGCAAACAGCATTGCCACGGCGGCCATTGAAGCGGCCCCGATCAGACCGCAGAAAACTCCGGGGAGCGTTGCTTCTTGAAGGGAGATCGGCTCATTTGGAATCGTCACCCTGGCTGGATTCATGGGGGTCTCCTTGGCTTCAAGTGAATGGATGGCCGAATCGATTCACAACGGAGGAACGAAGGACCCCAAAACATCGGTAGAACAACCTCCTCATCGCGTTAGGTTTCTGTCCTTCACCGCGTCGAGAGGCCCTTCGCTGATTAAGTGGTCCGAAACTCAAAAAACACTCTTTATATTTAGATTAAGGAATTAAGTGAGGAAGCGTCAATGCTACCAATGGAGGAGCGCGCCTACGCCATTTGGATTAGATCGCGCCGCGGATAAACGTACCCGGCTTAAATTGACACCTCCCCACCGCCGTTGTAAGATGGGTGGAACTTTTTCCCGAAGGATTTCCATGGCAAAGAAAACATTCTATATCATCGACGGAAGTTCCTATATTTACCGAGGCCTATTTTGCGATCCGGGAGCTCTCAACCTCAACCGGACTTCCGACGAATGCGGTGTATGGTTTCACCCAAATGTTGCTCAAGATCATCAAGGACAAAAAGCCCGACTACCTTGCCATCGCCTTCGATACAAAGGGTCCCACCTTCCGCCACACCGCCTACCAGGACTATAAAATCCATCGTCCGGAGATGCCCGATCCGCTCGCGCTTCAGATCCCCTACATCCACCGGATGGTCGAGGCGTTCCGCATTCCGGTGATCATGGGGGACGGCTTCGAGGCCGACGATCTCATCGGCACCTTGGCGAAAAAGGGGGAGGCCCAGGGGTATCGGGTGGTCGTGGTGACAGGCGATAAAGATATGTTCCAGCTGATCTCCCCCGGTGTTTCCGTCTACGACACGATGAAGGAGAAGCACTACACCGAGAAAGAGATTCTAGAAAAATTCGGAACGACGCCGGACAAGGTCGTCGAGATCATGGGGTTGATGGGCGATTCGGTCGACAACATTCCCGGCGTCAACGGGATCGGGGAGAAGACGGCGGTCCAGTTGGTCCAGCAGTTCGGAACGATCGAACATCTTCTTGCAAACCTCGATCAGGTGAAGAAGCCGAAACTTCGCCAGACGCTGGAGGCGGAGGCGGAGACGGCGCGCCTCTCCCGCTCGCTGGCCCTGATCGACACCGATTGCCCGATCGAGTTCGATCCGGCGCGGTTTCAAATGCAATCGCCCGACTTTGAGCGCTTGATTCCCCTCTGCAATGAGATGGAGTTTTCCAATATCCTCAAGGGGCTGACCCTCCCGCCGCCGACAATGGCCGACGGGTACCGGATTCTGCTTCCCACCGAGGGGGAAAAGAGATCGACGCCGTTCAAAAGAAACAACGGGTCGCCGTCGACATGCTCCTCACCTCCGAAGAGCCGATGCGGGCCGAGTGGGTCGGAATCGCTTTCTGCCCGGAGAAAGGGGAGGCCTTTTACATTCCGCTGGAGGATCGAAAGCAGCTCCCGCCGGAGATCAAAACGATCTTGGAGTCGGCGTCGATCACCAAGGTCGGGCATGATCTGAAGTTGGCCGAGATTGTCTTGGGCCGGCGAGGGATCGTCCTTCGAAACGCTTCCTTCGATACGATGATTGCCTCGTACCTTCTTAACCCCGGACGCCGCGATCACACGCTGGAGACGGTCGCCTTCGAATACCTCAAGGAGCGCCTCACCACCGCCACCGAGGCGGCCGGCGGGGACAAGGAGGCGAAAGCGCATCCTCTTATCGAAGCGGCGCCTTCGCGGATCGCCCCCTATCTTTGCCAACGGGCCGATGCCATTCTCAAGCTGGCCGACCTGCTTCCGTCTCTTTTGGATGGGCAGGGGCTCACCCCGCTTTTCAACGATCTGGAGATGCCGCTGGTCCCGGTGCTGGCCGAGATTGAGCGCAACGGGGTGAAGATCGATGCCGATCTTCTTTCGGAGATCTCCAAGGAGCTCGACGCGAAGCTCGTTGAGCTGACCGAGCGGATCTATCGGCTGGCCGGAGAGGAGTTCAACATCGGCTCTCCCAAACAGCTGGCCGAGATCCTCTTTGTGAAGCTGGGCCTCCCGCCGATCCGAAAGACCAAGACCGGCTACTCGACCGATGAAGAAGTTCTCACTCAGCTCGCGGTCCGTCACGAACTGCCGGCGGAGATCTTAAACAGCCGGCAGCTGATGAAGCTCAAATCGACTTACGTCGACGCCCTTCCCAAATTGATTCACCCCGAGACCGGGCGGGTCCACACGCAGCTCAACCAGACGATCGCCGCCACCGGCCGTCTCTCCTCCAAAGACCCAAACCTCCAGAACATCCCGATCAAAGGAGAGCTTGGTCGCCGCATCCGGCAGGCCTTCATCGCCGAGCCTGGCTATCAGCTCCTCTCCGCCGACTATAACCAGATCGAGCTGCGCCTCTTGGCCCACATGTCGGAGGACCCGGTGTTGATCGAGTCGTTCCGGACCGGCGAGGATGTCCACACCCGGACGGCGATCCAGCTTTTCGGTCTTCCGAAACAAGAGATCAGCTCCGAGATGCGGCGTGTTGCGAAGACGGTCAACTTCGGAATTATTTACGGGATCAGCCCGTTTGGTCTGGCCTCGAACCTCGGCGTCTCGCAAACCGAGGCGAAGCGCTACATCGACCGCTACTTTGAAAACTACCAGGGGGTCCAACGCTTCATCGACCAGATGTTGGAGACCGCCACCCAGCAGGGCTACGTGACGACCCTCTTCGGCCGCCGCCGCCACATCGCCGAGCTTTCCAGCCGCAACACCCAAACCCGCGGCTTGGGTGAGCGCCTCGCCGTCAACACCCCGCTCCAAGGGACCGCCGCCGACATCATCAAAAAGGCGATGATCGACATTCATCGCTGGATGCAGGAAGCTCAAGTGAAGAGCCGGATGATCTTGCAGGTCCATGATGAATTGATCTTCGAGGTTCCCGAAAGCGAAATCCCGCTGATGAAGGAGAAGGTGAAAGAGAAGATGGAGGGGGTGATTCAGCTGAAGGCGCCGTTGACAGTGGATATCGGCGTGGCGGCGAATTGGGCTGAGGCGCATTGAGTAACAACTAAGAATTACGCCAGAATAAATAGCAACCTTATAAATATCAGGAAATCTTGAGTACTGTTACTCACCATTTCTTTGCACCACTATGTAATGCGAGAGGAAGCTTTATTGGTATTGATCTAGGATCTCCTTTCCGAATCGAAAAATGGTCAGCAGCTAAGATTCGGAGACTTTTAAAGGAATTGGATGATCTGCCGGACTACGAGATCGATTTTCGACTCGAACATAATCATTGTATTAATGATAACCAGCGTTATGGATTTGTAGTACTCGCAGAGGAGCAATCGACAGATTCCGATGAATGGGTTTCGGTTCATATTCGATTTCACAACATTGAACAGCTGATGGAACAGAAACTTACGCTATTGAGACTCTTTCATGATGGTAATGTTCGGGTACTTGGGAATTACTGGTATTCTTTTGAAGGGAAAAGAATTGAGCTGGAATCGGCAGGAAATCCAACAGGATCGATTCTTAAGAATACTTGCTATTTGCGCCGCAATCGCTTAGGTGCATTAAACGCTTTTCTTGCCCGGAAAAAGTTACCCTTTGCAAAGTCATTTCTCCAACTTGCATTCGAGAGCTACGAAGAATCCCAAAAAGTGCAGAGCCTCCATCTACAATTTTTAAGTTTAATGATTTCCCTGGAATCTCTATTTAACGTTAGTGCCCAAGATTTACGTTATCGTATCTCAAGAGGTGTTGCTGTTTTGTTGGGTCGGGATATAGAGCACTGTGAGGTTATAATGAAGAGTTTAAAAAACCTTTACGACAAGAGATCGCAGCTTGTACATACGGGTAAAATAGATTGTATAGGTCATTATGATGTAGAGATGCTACGAATTTATGTGCGTAAGGCCATCCTAGCAGTAGATGAATTGAAGATTGAAAAGGAAGGACTCGCGCGTAAACTTAATGCAGCAGGATTCGGAGCGTCAATAACTTAATATTCGGAAACTTAGTATTCGAATTGGTACAGCATAGAATATACCGAGTATCTTTCTAAGTCACACATCTTTTGATAAACCATTTGTCGAAAAGCTTGCGACGGACCTAAAAAGGATTGGGGTTAATGTTTGGTTTGACAAGTGGCAGATCCGAGTGGGTGAATCAATAACTTGGAAGATAGAGGAAGGCATTCGGGAGAATGAATTTCTAGGTATTATTTTTTCTCCGGAAGCACTAAATTCAGAATGGGTCAAGACTGAACTTAGTTCAGGCTGGGTGAAACAAATTCAAAACAAGAGGATTGTTGTTCTGCCAATCCTATACAGAGACTGTCAGATTCCATTGTTTATCGCTGATCGCAAGTATGCCGACTTTCGCAAGAATTACCAATCTGGCTTTAAGGAACTGGCAGGTGTTCTTGGTGTGAAGGAGATTGAAACCCTATCAATTGATAACTGGCGCAGATTTACAAGGTCTCCAACTTCTTCGTGGCAACAATTTCGTGTTCTTGAATTCGAGAGATTGGTAACGACCTTGGTAGATCGAGCTAGAGAGTACAACTGGTCATCATGGGTTGGAGGGACAGCGAATCCTTTTTCTATAACTCTCCATTCCTTTATTAGCAGGGTACATAATGCCTCGGTCACTCTGAAACTTAATGGGCGTAGTTTTGCTTATATGGCAAGCTATAAATATGAAGCTAATCCTAATCGCCTTCGGTCTCAGGATTTTGATGTTTATGTTGGCAATACAATAAATGAATGTGAAGAATTTGTTTGGAGAAGGATGGAAGATTTTAGACGGTTGCACGGTGATCCAACCCAAAAGTCTTATCACTCAGTGTCAAGATTTCTCAAAAGTAATGAGATATTGCAGTTCAGTAAGAAAATTGCCAGCCAAATGAGCTGGTATAAAGGCAATAATTTGCCTATTCAAAGTTGAAGGAGTACCGCGAACATCTTGGGATGGAGTTGGGAATGCAAAATGAAGTGCAAACTCTCTTGGAGAAAGAAAAGATCATCGAGACCATCAACGGCCTTTTCATTGGGACCGATCAGCGGGATTGGGTTTGGGTTAAAAAATGTTTTGCGCCGCGGGTCCATTTTGATATGACCTCATTGACCGGGGGAGAGCCGGCGATGATGACGCCGAAGGAGATTGCCGACATTTGGAAAAAAGGGCTGAAGCCGCTCAAGGCGGTTCATCATCAATCGGGGAATTTCATCGTCAGGGTCACCGATAAAGAAGCGACCGCCTTCTGTTATGGAATTGCGATGCACTATCTCCCGAACAAGACCGGCCGGAACACCCGGACATTCGTCGGCAGTTATGATTTCCATCTGGAAAAAGGGCGCCCGCTGGCAGATCGACCTGATCAAGTTTAATCTCAAATACATCGACGGCAATTTGAATTTAGAGAACTCCTAATAAGCGAGATCCGGTCCGAATTGTCCCACTGGAAACGACCATGCCGTTCATCCACATCAAATCCCTTCCTTTTGAGGAAGACCTGGAGATGTCCTCCATCCTGGCAGCGGTGAGCCGGGATTTTTCGGAACGGGTAGGGATCGAGATCGCGCATGTCACCGTTACGTGGGAATATCTTGAGTCGTGGCAGTACGCGGCGGGCGGTCTGACCGCACCGAATCAGCCGAAAGAGTCCCATCCCCTTCTCGTCGATCTCCTGGTCCCTGATTTCAACCCGCCTGAGACGATCGAGAAGATGTTGACGTGCGTCGCCGCCAGCATCGCCCAGCGGGTGGGGATTCCGGAGAACAACATCTTCATCAACGTGCGGCAGGCCCGGAGCGGTCAGGTGTTTGACGGCGGAGAAATCGTCCGCTGGTAAATGAGAACGTATATGGAAAAGAATATAAAGACCAGGACGGACCGAATGGAATTGGTCGCCGGGACGCTCGAAAGCCTTCGGGCCCAGATTGAAAACCGGGCGGAGCTCTCCCGGCTGCTGAATGCGCGGGTGCCGGATAACTGGCCGCCCCGCTGAACGATGAAAACTCGATGGCCTACTCTCTCAACTACATCGAGCAGAATCCGGATGCAGGGGGGTGGGGCTTCTGGTTCTTTATTCTCCGCAACGGTGCAGAACGGATCGCCATCGGCAACGGCGGATTCAAGGGAAAGCCGGTGGAGGGGACCGTCGAGATCGGCTACTCGCTCTTTGAGGAGCATCAACGAAAAGGCTACGGCACCGAGATCGTGCGGGGGCTGGTCGATTGGGCCTTTGCACATCCGGAGATCAAGCGGGTGATCGCCGAGACACTTCCCGAACTGACCCCGTCGATTCGTGTGCTGGAGAAGAATGGCTTTAAGCTGACCGGCGAAAGCTCGGAGCCGGGGGCGGTCCGGTTTGTGCTTCCCCGAGAGGTTTATCAGCGTCGCTGAACGTCATTTGAAGAGGGAGAATCAACGAAGATGTCGAAGAAAGTCCGCGCCTTATTAATCATCTCAGGGATTTTGATCCTCCCGTCGTGGGGATTCCGGCTTTATATTCTTTCTCTGAAGTGGGAGACCGATCCCAGCCGGTTCATCACCCTGTTCACCTGCATCGTCTCGATCTCGATCGGGGGGTTTCTCATCTGGATGGGGATCAAGGGAGGCAAAGCCGACCGACGAGACTACAACCTCCTCATCTCCTCCGCCCTCTTTACGGTTGGATTTTGGCTCTATCGATTAACCGGCTTGATCCTCCACCCTGGAAACCGACCCCAACCCGAGGGCCCACCTCCGTCTGACCGCGACCTTCCTGGTTTTAGGAGGATTGCTCCTCCTCTCAGGTTTGCAAGGACGGAAGAAAGCCTCTCTGCCATCCTGAGCCCCTCGCCTGTCATGCTGTAAACCGGGGCGCTTAACGCTTTCTCTTGGGAGCGCTTCTTTGTTGACCCGGGGGGGCGGGGCCTGCATCTTTGCGGGGGAAACCTTCGGGCCGGTAGCCCGCTCGGTTTTGGAGCCGAGGGAGCTGCCGCATCCCTGGCAGAGGTAATCGTAGAGCTCTCCGTCGGGGAGGACCAGCAGGAGCCGCTCGCGCACCGGCATGGCGCGGCCGCATTTGTTGCAATAGAGAAGAGAGGCGCGGAACTGATCGAATTGCTTGTCCATCGTCATGTCATAAAGAGGGGGAAGACTCGATCGATTCGGGTTTTTTCACCTTCCGATATTGCGCGATCATCCAGAGCATCGCGAAATAAGAAACCACGGCGAAGACGACCCCCAACAAGGTCGATCCGAGCACAAATGGGAAGAAGTACGATTTAAGCTGCGTCCCCATTGTCGAGAGGGTCAGATTTTCAAAGCTGATCGGGGGGATTTCGTGTGTCTTACAGCAAAGCTCGATCCCGAACCAGGTGGAAGAGAGGGTGATCGGGGTGAAGGTCCAGGGATTGTTGACGAAGGCGCCGACGAGAATCGCGACCCGATTGAGACGGAAGAGCCACGCCGAAACGATCGCCAAGATAAAGTGAAGGCCAAGCAGGGGGGAAAAGGCGATGAAGACGCCGAGCGCGAAGGCGAGCGCGGTCCGATGTGGGGTGTCGTTCAATCCCAACACCCGCCGCATCTGCTCCTTCACCTTTGCCATCAAGCCCATCTTATCCCTTTTCGCCTTTCTTTAAGTGGTCCCACCCCCTGGAGCAATGGACCGGCGGCGTCCGCTCGGATCGATCAGCATTAAACCGGTCCGCCGGGGCGCCATTTTACCGATTCGGTATGCAGAGATCAATCGGTTTTTAATCATCTGCTCGAGCTTCTTGAGTTTCCGTTCCGGGACCGAAAAAGAAGCTCGTAATCTTCGCCCCCATTTAAAGCATACTCTATCGAATCAACCCCCATTTGTAAAGCGGCCCGTCGGAGGGGGGCCGAGAGGGGGATTCGCGCGGCGTCGATCTCCGCCCCAAGCCCGCTCCGTTCCATCAGATGACCGAGATCGGAGCTCAACCCGTCCGACAGATCGATCATCGCCGACGGAATCCGGGCCTTTGCCAAAGGCGCCCCTCCCGCCAGCGGGCTTTCGGCGCGCGATAGCGCCGAGTCAACCGGCCGAAGGGCTTCGTGTCGATCCCTTTTTTCAATAAGGCCAACCCCGCCGCGGCGTCCCCCAGTGTTCCGGTGACATAGAGGTGATCTCCCTCTCCCGCGCCGGCCCGGGTGACCATCTCCTTTTTGGGAATCTCTCCCACCACGGTCGGGGAGATAAAAAACGGTCCGGTGGAGAAGGCGATGTTTCCGCCGATCAGATCGAGCCCGGTTTCGCGGCTTGCTCTTTCGATTCCCTTGTAGAGTTGGTCGATCGCTTCCACCGTCTGGCGGCCGGTCAGGCCGAGCGAAATCAGTATATAACGGGGGGCGCCCCCCATCGCCGCAATGTCGCTGACATTGACCATCACCGATTTATAGCCGACCTCTTGAAAGGTCGAGAAGGCGGGGTCGAAATGAACTTCTTCGATCAGCGTATCGGTGGTGAGAAGAAGGTGCTGTTTCTTGGAGGGGAGGATCGCCGCGGCATCGTCGCCGATGCCGAGAACGGTTGAAGCGGGAGGGGGAAAGCGCTTTTGAATCCGATCGATGAGACCGAACTCACCGAGTTGACGGAGGTCCATGTGATGTTCCGGGCTGGACGCGGGGCGCCGAGCCGAGTTAAACCGTCGCGACCGTAGAAGCGATTCGCGCCCGCTTTCGCTGTTTTCCCGTTGGGTTTTTGTAATCGTCTTGGCCATGACGGAGGGGGTCTTCCTTATTTTGAAGGCCGCCGACAGAACCGCATCCATGTGCTCGGCGAAGACCAGATCGAGTCCTCGCTGCACGTGGCGGGGGACTTCCTCCAGATCTTTTTCGTTCCGCTTCGGAAGGACCACCGTCTTCATGCCGGCCCGTTTGGCGGCCAAGATCTTTTCTTTCAGGCCGCCGATCGGGAGGACCCGGCCCCGCAGCGTCACCTCTCCGGTCATCGCCACATCCCGGCGGACCGCTTTTCCGGTAAGGAGCGAGGCGAGCGCCGTCGCCATCGTGATGCCGGCGGAAGGTCCGTCTTTCGGAATCGCCCCGGCCGGGACATGGATGTGGATATCGCTCTTGGCGAAGAGGTCGGTTTTGATCCCAAGCTCTTTCTCCTTCGATCGAATGTAGGAGAGGGCCGCATGGGCCGACTCTTTCATCACATCTCCCAGATGCCCGGTGAGGGTCAGCCCTCCCTTCCCCTTCATCAAGGTTGCTTCGATTCGAATAATATCGCCGCCGGTCGGGGTCCAGGCGAGCCCGGTCGCCACGCCGACCTCATCGTTTTCCTGCTCCGCTTCGGGAAGGAATTTCGGAATGCCGAGATATTGGTTGACGTTGGAAGGGGTGATCTTGAATCGCTTCTCTTTTCCCTCCGCCAGCTTGCGCGCGATTTTCCGGAGGACGTTGGCGATCTCCCGCTCCAGATTGCGAACCCCCGCCTCGCGGGTGTACTGCATGATCATCAGATCGATCGCCGCATCGGTGAAGGCCACTTTGCCCGTCTTGACCCCATGCTCCGAGAGCTGGCGCGGGATCAGGTAATTCCGGGCGATGCCGACCTTTTCCTCCGTTGTATATCCGGAGATGTCGATGATCTCCATCCGGTCGCGCAGCGGCGCCGGAATCGGATCGATCTGGTTGGCGGTCATGATAAACATGACGTTCGAGAGATCGAACGGGACGCCGAGGTAGTGATCGGAGAAGCTATGATTTTGCTCCGGGTCCAAGACCTCCAGCAGGGCGGCCGAGGGATCTCCCCGGAAGTCCATGCCGACCTTGTCGATTTCGTCCAGCATGAAGACCGGGTTGTTTGTCCCGGCCTGTTTGATCCCCTGGATGATTCGGCCCGGAAGCGAGCCGACGTAGGTCCGGCGGTGTCCGCGGATCTCCGCTTCGTCGCGAATCCCGCCGAGCGAGACCCGGACAAACTCGCGTCCCAGGGCGCGGGCGATCGATTTTCCGAGAGAGGTCTTCCCGACCCCCGGGGGGGGGGGCCGAGGAAGCAGAGGATCGGCCCCTTCATCTTCTCATTCATTTTGCGGACGGCGAGATATTCCAGGATCCGGTCCTTCACCCGCTCCAGGTCGTAATGATCCTCATCGAGGGTCTTTTTGGCCGCAATCAAATTCAGGTTATCTTTGGTCGCCATATTCCACGGCAGCTCCACGAGCCATTCGAGATAGGTTCGAACCGTGGAGGCCTCGGCGGAGTCGGGGTGCATCTTCTCAAGGCGCTTCAACTGCCGTTCCGCCTCTTTGGCGACCTTCTCCGGCATCGCCGCCTCTTCGATTTTGTTCCGGAATTCCTGGACCTCTTCGGCCCGCTCATCCGATTCCCCCAGCTCCTTCTGGATCGCCTTCAGCTGCTCGCGCAAGAAGTATTCGCGCTGCGTCTTGTCCATCTCCCCTTTGGCCTCGGCCTGGATCTTTTGCTGCATCGTCAGGACATCGACCTCTTTTGCCAAAAGGTCGCTGATCTTCCCAAGGCGCTCCACGGGATCGAGAATCTCGAGCACCTCCTGCGCCGTTTCGACCTTCAATCCGAGATTCGAAGCGATCATGTCGGCCAAACGCCCCGGGTCGTCGAGGTTTTCAATCACGGAGATGATGTCGGGAACGGTGAATTTCCCGAAGGCGACGACCTTGCCCATCAATTCCTTCACCGTCCGGACCGCCGCTTCAACCTCGAGACCGCTCTCGGCGGACGGATCGGTTAACTTCTCGATCCGAACCGTATGATAGGGGGTGGTTTGCTGGAACGAAGTAATCCGTGCTTTGGCGATCCCCTGGACCAGGATCTTGACCCGTCCGTCGGGAAGCTTCAGCATCCGCATGATCGTCCCGACCGAGCCGATGGTATAAATATCGTCCGGCTCAGGGGATTCCACTTCCGACGACCTCTGCGCCGCCAGAAAGACCATCCGGTTTCCGGCGAGCGCTTCTTCAATCGCTTTGATGGAAATCTCGCGGCCGACGAAAAGGGGAAGAACCATATGGGGGAAGACGACGATGTCCCGGACGGGGAGAAGGGGGAAGCTTCTCGGGGATATCCTGTTTCTGTTTCTCTTGATCCTTCAAAGACACGGGGAACTCCTAACGTTGGTTCGGATGACAGAGCCGATCTCTCGGGAAAAATGTAAGAGATCGATCTTGCCTTGATCTCTTAAGCTGAAACCAAGCAGACCGGGATCGTCTGGTCATTTTACACAGGTTGGTGGGACTCTGCAAGCGGGGTCTTTACGGTGGAGCAGGCCGGTTTAGAGGGGGAGGTCTTTCAAATATTTCCGAAACTCTTTTCCCAACTCGGGGTTTTTCAGCCCCATTTCGACCGTTGCCTTGAGAAATCCAAGTTTGTCCCCGGCGTCGAAGCGTTTCCCCTGGATGACATATCCATACATATTCCGCAGCCGGGCCAAATCCTTGAGGGCGTCGGTCAACTGGATCTCATTGTTCTTCCCCGGTTTTGTTTTCTCCAGCAGCGCAAAGATTTCGGGGGTCAGAATGTAGCGTCCGATCACGGCGAGGTTGGAGGGGGCTTCCTTGGGAGACGGTTTTTCGACCAGATCGTTAATTTTGTAAAGCCCATCGACGGCGGTTTCGGCGTCGATCACCCCGTATTGGCGGACCTCCGACTTGGGAACTTTTTGGATGCCGATCAACGGCGCCTGATTTTTCTGATAGAGGTCGATCATCTGTTGCAGGGCGGAAGTGGGATGATCGATGATGTCGTCTCCCAGCAGGACGGCAAAGGGCTCATCGCCGATCAGATTCTTCGCGCTGAGAATGGCATGTCCGAGCCCGAGCGCCTGCCGCTGCCGGATGTAGCAGAAGTCGGCCATGTCGGAAATTTTTCTCAGGCTTTCCATCAGCTCCAGCTTGCCGTTCTGGCGCAGGGTCTCCTCCAGCTCGAACGAGATGTCGAAGTGGTCTTCAATTGCCCGTTTGCCGCGCCCGGTAATGATGATGATCTCCCGGATGCCGGCCCCCACCGCTTCTTCGACAACATATTGGATCAGCGGCTTGTCGACCAAGGGGAGCATCTCCTTGGGGGATGCCTTCGTCGCCGGGAGAAATCGCGTTCCCAACCCTGCTGCGGGAATAACCGCTTTCGTGATCTGTCGGCCCAATCTGTTTCCCTCCTGAACTGCCGACATTTTATCGGCGGTGGATAAAGAAGTCAAGAAATTCGCTTGGATATTGCCCGATCATGCAGCCGTTGATAGAGCGATCGGACCGCCCCTTCGACCCCCGGCAACGGCACGCGGGTATCAATGATCTCATCTGCAAATCGGCGCTTTTCATCCAGCGGCATCTGGGCGTCGATCCGACGCTCGGCTTCCTCCCGGGTCAGGCCGTCGCGTTTGATCAACCGGTCGATTTGGGTGGCGCGATCGACATAAACGACGATAACCAGATCCATCTCCCGATAGGCCCCGGTCTCGATCAAGAGGGGAACATCGAAGAGGATGACCGCTTCGGGATGGGCGGCGGCAATCGCCCTCTTCTCCTTCTCCGCCTGCGCGTAGACGTGCGGATGGACGAGTTGATTCAATCGCTCACGCCGGCGGGCATCGTTAAAGACGATCTCTCCAAGGCGTTTCCGGTCGATCTCCCCTTTTTTGTCAAGAATGGCGGCGCCGAAGGCCTCGACGACGCCGGCGTAAGCGGGCGCTCCCTTACGGATAACGGCGTGGGCGATTTCATCCGCATCGATGACAAAGGCCCCCGCCTCTCGAAAAAAGGCGCGACACGGTGCTTTTTCCGCTGGCGATCCCCCCCGTCAACCCGACCCAGATCATCCCCGCTCCAAGACATAACAAAGGGGGATATTAGCATATTCACGTAAGAGGGGGCAATGTGATCGTCTTACGATTCCCTGTCGTGATCCAGGAGCGGTGTTCGATGTCCTCTTCATTGACGCACCGGACCCCCTTTGTTACACTCTTCGACATGGAATCGCGCGAACAGGTTCTCGCCCTCCGGCAGAATATCGAACAGGCTATCAAGGGAAAGACGGAGGCGGTCAAGATGGCGGTGGTCACCCTTCTCAGCCGGGGCCATCTTTTGATCGAAGATGTCCCCGGCGTCGGCAAAACCACCCTGGCGGCGAGCCTGGCCCGCTCCATCGACTGCACCTTCAAGCGTGTCCAGTTCACCAGCGATCTTCTCCCCTCCGACATCCTCGGCGTGCCGATCTTCGATTCGAAGAAGAATACCTTCGAGTTCCGTCCCGGCCCGATCTTTGCCCACATCCTGCTGGCCGATGAGATCAACCGGACCACCCCCAAGACGCAAAGCGCTTTGCTGGAGGCGATGAACGACGGCCATGTCACGGTGGAGAACCAGACCTATTCGCTCCCCGATCCGTTCATGGTCATCGCGACGCAGAACCCGGCCGATCACCAAGGAACCTACCCCCTTCCGGAATCGCAGCTCGACCGATTCACGATGCGGATCCGTCTCGGCTATCCGGACGGATCGGATGAAAGAGCGATCCTGCTGCAAGCCGCCGCTTCCTCCGGGATCGTGAAGCCGGTGCTGACGCGGGACGAATTGCTCTCTCTCCAAAAAGAAGCGGAGCAGGTGACCCTGGAAGAGAGCCTGGTCGATTATCTCTTGGCGATTGTCCATGCGACGCGGCATCATCGCGGGCTCTCGCTGGGGATCAGCACGCGGGGCGCCCTCTTTCTGCAACGGGCGGCGCGGGCCCTTGCCTTTGTCGAGGGGCGCGGCTACTGCCTTCCCGACGACATCAAACGGCTGGCCCCCCTGGTTTTCAGCCATCGGATTCTCCTAAAAGGATTCTCTCCCGGCCAGGCCCTTCACGGGGCCGATGCGGTGATGACGGAGATCCTCGGGGCGATTCCGGTGCCGCTCTGATTCGCGGACGGAGCGTGCCGATGTCATCCCGCCTTGCCGTTTTCAGATACCTTCCGCGGACCATCCGGCCGACCAAAGAGGGGTGGTATTTTATCGCGTTGACTTTCGGCATCGGGTTTGCCGCGATCAATACCGGCAACAACCTCCTCTATCTTCTTGTCGCGCTGATGCTCAGCATCATTATCGTCTCCGGGCTTCTCTCCGAACAATCGCTTCGTTGGCTGACCTTCTCCGCCGATCCGCCGCTCCCCGCCCTTCCGGGCGAGCCGGTCTCCCTCCTCGTGCGGCTTCGAAACGAGAAGAGCCGGTTTCCCTCCTTCTCGCTCCGCGTCGATCCGGTGCCGGGCGCCGACCTGCCGGAGGGGAGGTATACCTCCGAAGCGGCTCACTTTATCTCCTTGGATCCCCAATCGACCGGGTCGCAGCCGTTGCGGATGACCTTTACGAAAAGAGGATGTTATCGGCTGGAGGGGATCACCCTTTCGACCACTTTTCCCTTCGGGTTCTTCGTCAAGACGGCGGCGAAACGGGAGCCTGTGGAGCTGTGGGTCTACCCCAAGACGCGGCCGGCGGAGCGGCCGATCCTTCCCGCTTGCTCCGGGGCGGTGGACATTTCTTCGCAGCGGAACGGACAGGCGGCGGCCTTTCATCAATTTAGGGAGTATCAGCGGGGGGACGACTGCCGGCTGATCCATTGGAAGCTCTCGGCCCGGCAAGGACGATGGATCATCAAAGAGCGGGAGCGGGAAGAGGGGAGCGGGGTCCTCTTGGTCTTGAACAATCAGATTCCCGCCGGGCGGACCGACGGATGGGAAGCGCGGTTCGAGCGGGCCGTTGAAACGGCCGCTTCCCTTGCTTCGGCGATGATCCAGGCCGGAATGAAGGTTTCCATCCAGACGGCCGATCAAACGGTCGCGCCGGGGGAGGGGCCGGCCCATCTCGACCGGATCTTCAAGCTCTTCGCATTAACCGAGCCGATCCCGCCGGCGCCGATGCCGATCGTGGGCGCGGACGGAAGGGGGGTCATCCGGATCGAATGGGAGGAGGGGGAGGTGGCGGCGATCTCCGATGAGGTCGTTGCCGGAATCGATTCCGGAGAGGAGCGGGTCGATGTCGTTTGATAGAGGAGCCCGGCTGCTGAGCCATTTGACGGCGCTTGCCTGTTTCTCGGCGCTGATGATCAATAATCAGTTTGCATGGGCATGGAGCGCGGCGGGGCTCGGCCTGATCCTGGCGTCGCTCTACTTCATCGCGACCGACCATCCGGTGAAGCTCTCTCCCTTTTTCTGGTGGGGGGCCTCGGTCCTCTTCTGTCTGATCTTTCTGATCGATCTCTGGTTTTCCGGGGCGCTTCTCGCGGCCTGTATGCATTTTCTCATCTATCTGATGGCCTATCGCCTCTTCCATCTTGAAAAATCGAAAGACCATCTCCAGCTTTATCTGATCTGTTTTTTACAGCTCCTCGCCGCCTCCGGCGCGGGGAGCGGGTTCGGATATGCCCTCTCTTTCGTCGTTTCGACCGCCCTTTTGATCTGGGGACTGGTCGTCCAACACTTGAAGAAGCAAGAAGAGTCGCGCCTTCCGGCCATGCCGGCCCGCTCCTTCCGGTCGGTCGTTCCCTTTCCCCTGATGATGTCGATTCATCTCCTCTCGATCGGGGCGCTGTTGCCGACGCTGCTGATTTTCTTTCTCATCCCCCGGGTCGGGATCGGCCTTTTTCAGGCGAAGCAGGCTGCTCCCCAGAAAATTTCGGGATTTTCCGAAAAGGTCGACCTCGGCTCGATGGGGGCGGTGATACGGGACCTCTCCCTGGTGATGCGGGTGATCCCTTCCGGCGGGGAGAAAGATCGACCCCCCTATCTGCGCGGGATGTCGTTCGACGCCTATGATGGGAAGGCGTGGAAGAACACGTTCAATCGGAAGGCCGCGCTTCCGAAGGGCTTCGATCGCGGCTTCGAAATCGGTCCGGCGCCTTCCCCTTCCGATCTTTTTCAGAAGACGATTCTCCTGGAGCCGATCGACACCACCGTTCTTTTTACCGTCGGATCGCCGGCCGCCGTCCGGGGAAATTTCCCCTCCCTGTTGCGGGATCAGCCGGGGACGCTCTACCTTCCTGCGGTTCCCCGCCAGCGGATCGAATATGAGATCACGGCGGTCCACGCGTTGCCCTCCGAGAGAGAACAATCGGCCGCGCGGATCGACTACCCTTCCGACGTTCGGGAATATTACCTCTCCGGCGGAATCGATCCGCGCATCGTGGCGTTGGCGCACGAGATCGCCGATCCCTTCCCGACGGTTTTCGAGAAGGTGCAGGCGATCGAGCGTCATCTTCGGACGGAGTATACCTACACGCTGGAAGTGGCCCCGTCGGATCGCCCCCCGCTGGAGGATTTTCTCTTTTTTCAAAAGAAGGGCTATTGCGAATATTACGCTTCGGCGATGGTGATGATGCTGCGAAGCATCGGGATCGCCTCCCGATTGGTCACCGGATTTTTGCCGGGGGAGTGGAACGAATTCGGAAAGTATTATTTGATCCGCCAGAGCGACGCCCACGCCTGGGTGGAGGTTTATTTTCCGGGGGACGGTGGCTCCCCTTCGATCCGACGCCGTCGGTCGGCCAAAAAATCGAGAGCCCCTGGACGGCGATGGCGGCGTATGTCGATTGGATGCAGATGAAGTGGGAGCGGTATATCGTCCGGTATTCTCTCCGCGATCAGTTCGCCCTTCTGGAGGGGACGCGCGATCAGGTGGGCCGTTTTTCGGAAGGGATCGGCGTGTGGCTCTTCCGCGCCCGACAATCGATCGAGAAAGTTCCGGTCCTCGTCTTCGTCTTGGGAGGGGCCGTGGTCGTCTTGACGGCGCTTCTTTACCGAAGCGGATGGGGATGGGGCGGATCGATCCGAAGAAAATCGTCGAAGCGCGCGGCGACGGTGATCTACGAGCGGATGCTTCGGCTGTTGGAGAAGCGGGGACTTCGGAAACGGGAAGATCAAACACCGCTGGAATTCGTCGAGACAGTCGGACGAAAAGAAGGATGGCCGATTGACGCCGTCCGAAAGTTGACCGCGCTTTATTGCGAGGCGCGGTTTGGGGGAAAGGCCTTTTCCTCGGACGATCTCAGGCGGGCAGAGCGGCTTTTTGCTGAAATCAAAACGAGGATCTAAATGAGGTGGTGACTTGCCCTTCCCGCCTTGGGCGACCCATCGGGTCGCCCCTCATACATTCTAAACACTAAATATCCTGAAGCAGCCTCGCCCCTTGACAACCGAACTGGGGTGATTTATATTCATAATACTTTAATATTAAACGATTCAAATTTAAAACGCTGGTCTGGCGGTTCATGGGAACACACCATCAAGGAACACGGGAAGAAGTCACCGCCCTCGACACCTTTATCAAATTGATGCGGGCGGCCGATTCGCTCAGCTCCCGCTTGAGCCCGATACTTGCTTCCGCCGGGCTCAGCCCCGGCCAGTTCGGCGCCCTGGAGGTGTTGCTTCATCTCGGACCGCTCTGCCAGAGCGAGCTGGGGAGGAAACTCCTCCGAACGGGTGGCAACATCACCATGGTCGTCGACAATTTGGAGCGAAGGGGGTTCGTCCGCCGGGAGCGGGGAGAAGATCGCCGATTTATCACCCTCCACCTCACCAAGGAGGGACGACAACTGATTCAGAAGATCTTTCCGAAACATCTGGAGGCCCTGGTCCGGGAGATGCAAGTGTTGACCGAAACCGAACAGAAGGCGCTCGGCCGGCTCTGCAAAAAATTGGGGAAGGGATCGGAAGGAGAGATCCAAACGGGAGCAGGAGGCAAGGATGCGACACCTCCCGCCCCCAAAGGAGGGAAAAAATGATTCGAACAAACATCGATATTCGACGGAGCAAAGAGCGATTTCAGACCGAGATCCCCTGGCTTGAGTCTCGCCACAGCTTCAGTTTCGGTCATCATTACGATCCGAAGAACACCCACCATGGGCTGCTCTTGGTCAATAATGACGACATCGTCCGGCCCGGCACCGGCTTTCAGACCCATCCGCATCAGGACATGGAGATCGTCACCTGGGTGCTCGACGGCGAGTTGGAACACAAAGATACCCTCGGCAACGCCGGGATTATTTATCCGGGGCTGGCGCAGCGGATGAGCGCGGGGCGGGGGATCTGGCATTCGGAGATGAATCCGAGCGGTGATCGGGAGGTCCATTTCGTCCAGATGTGGGTCCTCCCCGATACGGAAGCGATCGATCCGTCGTATGAACAGCTCGATATCAATCGCGAGCTCGATCGCGGCGGGCTGGTCCCGATCGCATCCGGAAAAGGACATCAGGCGGCCATTCAGATCCGACAGAAGGGAGCGGTCCTCTGGGGAGGGCGGCTCAAGCCGGGAGAATCGGTCCGCATTCCGGATGCACCCTCCCTCCACCTTTTTGTTCCAAAGGGAGCGGTGACGCTGGAAGGAGCGGGGCGGCTTGAAAAGGGAGATGCGGCCCGGCTGACCGCGGCCGGGACCCCAGCCCTTACGGCCGATCCGATTTCCGGTGCGGAAGTCTTGGTCTGGGAGATGAACCCGCAGGGCGCGCCGTAATTTTTCTTCCTTTGAAATCGCTCAATTGACCCCTTCACATGAAGGAGGATAAGATGATGAAGATAGAAGAAATTGTCACCACCGACACGAAAACAGAGGATGGAAAGGTGGGACCGAAGGAAAGAGAAGGGCTGCACGCCGTCGGCGAGGCCGGGAACGCCGCTATCGATCCGGTGGAGAGTTCCGACCTGGAGCTGCTCGATGCCTATTCGCGGGCGGTGATCAACGTCGTCGACGGGGTCGGACCGGCGGTGGTGAGCGTGATGATCGGCGGAGCGGCGCGTGGTCGGCGACCGGAGATGACCGGGGCCGGCTCCGGGGTGATCTTCACCCCCGACGGCTACATTCTGACCAACAGCCATGTGGTCCATCAGGCCGACCGGCTGGAGGTAATGATGACCGACGGCCGTCAGTTCGGCGCCACCCTCATCGGCGAGGACCCCTCGACCGATCTCGCCGTGATCCGGATCGATGCCTTCGGCCTCCCCTATGCCTCTTTCGGAAACTCGCGTGCGTTGCGGGTCGGCCAGCTCGTCATCGCCATCGGGAATCCGCTCGGATTCCAATCGACCGTCTCGACCGGGGTCGTCAGCGCCCTTGGAAGATCGCTGCGCGGCGTGAGCGGGCGTTTAATCGAAGAGATCATCCAGACCGACGTTCCGCTCAATCCGGGCAATTCCGGCGGGCCGCTGGTCGACTCGCGCGGCCGTGTGATCGGGGTCAATACGGCGATTATCCGGATGGCGCAGGGAATCAGTTTTTCCGTCCCGATCGACACCGCGAAGTGGGTCATCCCGCAGCTGCTCCGGCACGGCCGCGTCCGGCGCGGCCTCCTGGCGATCGGCGGCCAGCAGCGACCGTTGGACCGACGGCTGACACGGGCCCTCCAATTGAATCAGTCCCATGCCGTGGAGGTGATCTCCGTGGAGCCGGGCGGACCGGGCGCGCGAGCCGGCCTTCGCGAAGGGGATCTGATTCTTTCGATCAACGAGCGGATCGTCATGAGTGTCGATGATCTCCACCGATTTCTGGCGGAGTGGCCGATCGGCAACAGGGCGACCCTGGCGGTTCTGCGTGGGGTCGAGCGGCAGCGGCTGGAGGTGGTTCCGGCGGAAGCGCCTTAAGCCATTTATCCGAACCCCGAGAGAGAAGTCGAATATTCATGGAGGAAACCATGGCGGAAGGACCGATTCTTGTCACGGGAGCGACGGGGCAGCAGGGAGGGATTGTAGCGCGGTATCTGTTGCAGCAAGGAGAAAGGGTCCGCGCGCTGACTCGCCACCCTGCGAAGGCCGATGCGTTGAAAAAGCTGGGGGCCGAAGTATCGGTCGGCGACCTCACCGACAAGGCATCGCTCCAGCCGGCTTTGCGGGGGGTCAAAGGGTCTTCCTCGTCACGACCCCTTTTGAGGCGGGGTTGGAGGCGGAGGTCCGGCAGGGAATCGAGATGGTGGATGCCGCCCAAGCGGCGGGGGTCGCGCATCTGGTCTTCAGCTCCGTCGGAAGCGCGAATAAAAATACCGGGATTCCTCATTTCGAGACGAAGGGACGGGTCGAGCGGCATCTTCGGGAGAGCGGTCTCCCGGCGACGATCCTCCGGCCGGTCTTCTTCATGGAGAACTTCACCGCTCCTTGGATGATTCCTGCGATTCAACAGAGAAAGGTGGTTCTTCCCCTCGCCCCCGACCGAATGCTCCAGATGATCGCGCTGGACGATCTTGGCGCTTTCGCGGCGGCCGCCTTCCTACGGCCGAAGGAGTTCCTCGGGCAGGAGATCGATCTGGCCGGCGACGCGCTGACGATGCCCGAAGCGCTCGGACTTTTGGGGAAGGAAATTGGCGCGCCGATTCAGTATGAACAACTTCCGATCGATCAGGCGGAGCAGCGGTTCGGACAAGATGCGGCGATGATGTATCGCTGGTTCAACGAAGTCGGCTACAACGTCGACATCTCTGCGCTGGAGAAGCGCTGGGCGATCCCCCTGACCAAGTTCAGAGAGCTTGTCACGACGGAAGCGTATCAGCGGCGGCTTCAACCCAAGGCGGCTTGATACGGGTTCGATGCCAAGTCAGGCGGTTAGATTTTCTGTAAGGTTCAACATGTTGAACTCCTCCCTTGCCCGGCCGCGTCCCGCTTCCCTTCATTGACAGTAGAAAAACCGGACGATATACTAAAGTTCAATTCCCGGCCGCAAACGCCACGCTTCAACCGCTCCAACATACCTCCTGATACCATTTGCTGATCCTTAGTAAGGAGAATCTGGATCTGGTCGAGCGACACTTTTGGCGCGGTGCGCCAATGAGGACCGTCGGGTTCCTTTTATTTGAATGAAGCGCCGCTGAATAAAGAGGTCACCCTCATGGCAAGCCCCATGCGCGTCTTGTTCATCGAAGACTCGGAAGAAGACAAATTGCTCCTGATCCGCGAGCTGGAACGCGGCGGCTATCAGGTAAACTCCGAGCGGGTCGACACGGAGTCCGCCCTGCGCGCCGCCCTCCGAAAACAGAGCTGGGACCTCGTCATCACCGATTACAACATGCCCCACTTCAGCGCGCCGGGCGTTCTGGCCGTTTTGAAAGAGAGCGGAATCGATCTTCCTTGCATTATCGTGACCGGCTCCCAGGGGGAAGAGACCGCCGTGGCGACGATGAAGGCGGGCGCCCATGACTTCATCCTGAAAGGAAATTTGTCGCGGCTGGTTCCCGCGGTGGCGCGGGAAATGAAAGAGGCGGAGCTGCGGCAGGAACAGAAACGGACCGAGCGGGCCGTCCAGCATCTGGCCTACTACGATACCTTGACCGACCTCCCCAACCGAACCCTCCTTCAGGACCGCCTCCAGCAGGCGATCCTCGCGGCGAAGCGTGACAAAAAGACACTCGCCCTTCTCGTCATGGATCTCGACCGGTTTAAAGAGATCAATAACATCCTGGGCCATCATTACGGCGACCTGGTGCTGCAGCAGGTGGGGCCCCGCCTGCGCGAGGTCCTTCGTGAATCGGATACGGTCGCCCGGCTGGGAGGAGATGAATTCGCCGTCCTTTTGCTCTCGATCGGCCTCGACGGGGCGATCCTGACCGCGGAAAAGATTTTGAGACATTTTTTAACCCCGTTCGTTGTCGACTGCCTGTCGCTCGAAGTGGGGACGAGCATCGGAATTTCCCTCTTCCCGGAGCATGGCGACGATGCCAATACGCTCCTGCGCCGGGCCGACATGGCGATGTACGAAGCAAAACAGCAGAGCACGGGATATGCCGTCTATTCCCCGCAGCACGAGCGGCACAATTCCAGCCATCTGATCTTGATGGGGGACCTGCGCCATGCCATCGATCGAAACGAGCTTTTTCTGCAATACCAGCCGAAGATCGATCTTCGGAACCGGTCGATCATCGGGGTGGAGGCGTTGGTCCGATGGCAACATCCCTCTCGCGGAACCGTCCCTCCCGATCAATTCATTCCCCTTTCGGAGCAGGGAGGGCTGATCAAACCGCTCACCCTCTGGGTCCTCAAGGCGGCACTCTCGCAGTGCCATGCCTGGCACCAAGCCGGATTGAAATTATCGGTCGCGGTCAACCTTTCCGCCCGGAATCTGCAAGACCCCCAGCTCCCCGATCAGGTCGCGCGCCTGCTCCAAGCATACGACCTCGGACCGGGATGGCTCCATCTTGAAATCACCGAAAGCGTCATCATGGCCGATCCGACCCGCGCGATGGAAATTTTGAATCAGTTGAGCAAGATGGAGGTCCATCTTTCCATCGATGACTTCGGAACCGGCTACTCCTCGTTGGGGTACCTTAAAAAGCTTCCGGTCGATGAGATCAAGATCGATAAGTCGTTCGTGAAAGAGATGGCGGTCGAAAAAGACGATGCGATGATCGTCCGATCGACCATCGATCTCGCCCACAATCTCGGTCTGAAGGTTGTCGCAGAGGGGATTGAGACGCAGGAAATTTACGACCGGCTGGTCGCCTTGGGGTGCGATGCGGCGCAGGGTTATTACATCAGCCGGCCGGTCTCGCCGGCCGATCTCCTCGGCTGGCTTGCCGACTCCCCCTGGGCAAGCAAGAAGAGCGCTTCAGAAGATGAATTGCAAATCACTTAATTGAGCCCTTTCAATAGGTTCCGGGCTTCCTCCCTTCCCTCGTCTTTCCACTGATTTCTCCATTTTTCGGGTCTCTCCCGATCTTTTTTGATCCTTCTCCACACCGCAGTCCATCTCTTTTTTTAGGTAAATTAGGGCCGTTTCCCAATGGTCATTTGAACCAGATCTGGTAGGCTTGCAAACCGATTAGGGCAAGCTGTTACCACGTCACGAGGTTCGTTTGAAAAAGATCAAAGTGCTCATTGTCGAAGAGTACGAAGGGATTATCCAGGTCTTCCGGCGTCTCCTGAGGACCGCTCCGGATATCGAAATTGTCTGGGAGGCGAGAAGCGAAGTCGAGGCGGTCATGGCCCTGGAGATGTTAAAGCCCGACATTATTCTCGTTAATTTCGCTTCATCAGGGAGACACGCAACGAAGATCTGGAAAGAATTTAAAATACAGGCGCCCGAGAGCCGATTATTGGCGTTGACGATCCCTGAAAATCCAAACCTCATCAGGCAGGCGAAGATGCTCGGTGTGACCTTCCTGGCCAAAGAGGAGATGGTCCGCACCCTTGTGCCGACCATCCGAACCCTCATCGAGTCCTCCATGGAGAAATGCAGCCCATGATGATTCAATTGATGATTCAACGAACCACACAATCGATCCACTCCTTTTTCCCCCTCAATATCTCGTCAAAAAAAAGCGAATCACCCCCGTGAAAGGCGTTCTTTCTCGCTGAGAAGGGACGCCTCTTCAAAACGGACCTCTCTGTCTAACTGGGAGAGAGGCTGCCACCTCGATCGAGCCAAGATTGTCTATTTCAGATTGTTCGGCAATTTCGGCTTGAAATCGATTGTCATCGACGCAGCAAGGAGGAGACATGGAAACAAAGAAGCGCTTTTCGCCGATCACCCACATTGTATTTCACCTTTTTATGATTTTATTCGCGACGGCTGTGGCGGCCAATGCCATGACCGTTTGGACCGACCATGCGACCGTGAAGATCCGTCCCAATACCCCCCCGAAAACCGATCAGGTCTCCGCAACCGTGAAGGGGGCGCGAAATGAATTCGAGTCTTTTCAACTGGTGGTGACGGCGGGCAGCGGCCCCCTTTCGGGTGTCGATGTGACGGTGAGCGATCTGGCCGACGGCCGCGGCAACACGATCCCGGCCGACCGCATCATGATCTATAAAGAAGTCTTCATCAATGTCACGACCCCCTCGACCCTCCAGGGAGCGACAGGGGAGTGGCCTGATGCGCTGATTCCGAAAAAAGATGAATATGTCGGCGAGGTCCGCAATGCCTTCCCCTTGAACGTGGCGGCCGGAAGAAACCAGCCGATCTGGATTGAAATTTATATTCCTCCCACAGCCGCCGCCGGCATCTACACCGGCTCGGCCACGGTCACGGCGACCGGGCAGAGCCCGCTGGTCGTTCCGATCAAACTGACCGTCTGGGATTTTGCGCTCCCCTCGGTTTCGACCCTGAAGTCGGCCTACTCAATCGATCACAGCCTGATCCCGAACGGTCACGGTCTCCCCGGCAGCGTTGCGCTGGAGCTGAGTCAGATGTATTCCAAAGCGAACCTCCTCCATCGGATTTCCGATAATTACCTCCTCTCCCCGGAGACGTTGGGAGGAATGAGGGCCGGAAAGATTAATTGGGAGCCGTTCGATGCCGCGTTCGGTCCTTTTCTCGACGGAACGGTCTCCCTCCCCGGGGGCAAGCTTCCGGGCAACAGACAGACCACCATTCAAACGCGCGACTTCAACCATCGGGAAGATGTCGCTTTCTTGCGTGAATACGCGCAGCACTTCAAGGCGAAGGGATGGTTCGACCAGCTTTTCCAATATACCCTGGATGAGCCGAACTCAGCCTCGGAATGGGCATCGATTAAACGCCGCGCCAACGCGCTCCATCAGGCCGATCCCGATCTGAAGGCAGCCGTGACCACCAGCGTCCAGAACGCTACCGAAGGGGGAGCGGCCGATGTGATCGATCTTTTTATCCCGACGATCCGGTTTATGGACAACAAGCCGAACGGCCGGGAGCCGGGAAGCGAGGTCCCCGGCGGCGCGGCCACCGTCGGCAACCAGAGAAGCAAATACGGCCAGGAGGTCTGGTGGTATCAGGCCTGCGGCTCCCACGGCTGCGGCATTGTCGGTGGCGGAACACACGATGGGCAGGGCTATCATATGGACTGGCCGAGCTTCATGATCGATCTGCCGGCCACGTTCAGCCGGGTCATGCAGTGGATGAGTTTTAAATACAACATTCAGGGCGAGCTCTATTATGACATGGTCTACGCCTTCGGCCAGGCCGATCCCTGGCGGACACAGCACTACTTCGGCGGAAACGGCGACGGCACCCTCTACTATCCCGGCAAGCCGAGCAAAATCGGCGGGACGAAGCACATCCCGATTGAGTCGATCCGCTTAAAGCTCCTTCGGGAAGGGATGGAAGATTATGAGTATCTCCATCTTCTAAAAACGATGGGAGAGGAAGCGTATGCCAATGAGCAGCTGGCGCTCGTGGTGACGAACACCTACACCTGGAATCGGGACCCGCTCGATCTCTATGAGGCCCGCGAAAAAATGGCCGCGCGGATCGCCGGCGCCACCCCCGACGCCGGACCGTTTTCGGACGATCCCGGATCGGGAAATGTCGGCCCGAATGGGACCACGGCCATCAAGGACGATTCCTCCGGCGGGGGTGGCGGAGGAGGGGGATGCAGCCTGAACCGGACCGCCGGGCCGACCGATTTCCGCCAGGCGATTCCGTTCCTCTTGATCTTTTCCTCCCCCTTCTGGGGCTTCCTCTGGAGGAGACTCGGGAAAAAGAGAGCATGACCGACGGCGTCCCCGCCGGGGGGATCTCCCTTCTCGGCGGCTCGATCCGGTCCATTCTGGAGCGTCCTGAGAGGGACGCTCCATTTTTATAAAATGATTTTATCTGGGATTTAGGATGTATTTAGATTTGAAAGAAAGAAGCAGGTTTTTATCCAATGCACGGTTCATGTCCATCCTTTCCATCGTTGCGGCGCTCTTTCTCGTCGTCGGGTGCGGGGGAGGGGGGGAGCAGGAGGAGGAGAAGAAGAAGAAAGCATTCCCTCCGCAGCGCTTCCCTCCGAGCCCCCTGTCAATACGCCGGCCGAAGATCTTCCCGCGTCGCCGGGATCGCTCTCGATCCAACCGGAGGGGGCCCGTCTGCCGGTCGGCGGACAGCAGCATTTTTCGGCGACGACCGACACCCTCCCCGATTCGGAGGGGATCGAGTCGGATGTCGCGTGGCGTATTGAGGAAGGGGAGGCGGGAGGATCGATTACGAACGACGGGATCTATACCGCCCCCCGCCAGGCCCGGCACCTATCATCTGATTGCAACCTCCCGGAGCGATGAAGCGCAATGGGCTGCAACGGAGGTGACGGTGATCTCGCAGGGGGCGATCCGGGTTCAGCCGGCCGCCCGGTTCCTCGGCCCCGGCGGGAAGGCGCGCTTTTCCGCGGAGGTTACGGAGGCCCCCGACAAGACCTTCTTCTGGAGTGTTCGGGAGTCGGGCGGGGGAACGATCTCGGAGCAAGGGGAGTATACCGCCCCGACGGCGGCGGGAACCTACCATGTGACGGCGACCGGCCGATCCGATCCCTCTCTGAAAGGGGAGGCGACGGTCACGGTTTCATCCCTTCTTCCGAAAGGGATTGCCTGCAACACTTCTCCCCGGCGACCTTATCTCGCATGGGTCTCCTCCCAATCGGCGGTGATCGCCTGGCGTTGCAATCCCGGCGGGACCGTTCGTTGGGGCCTGGGAGAGGAGCGCAGCGAGGCCCTGACCGATCGGACGGTCCAAGACCAGCACTTCGCCCTTCTCTCCGATCTTACCCCGGAGACGACCTACTCCTACGAGGTCGCGATCGACGGGGAGCGCTTCGGGCCGGTCGCCACCTTCACCACCGCGCCGGCGCAGGGGAGCGAAACCTCCTTTATCGCGTTCGCCGACAGCGGAACGGGGAGCGTCCATCAGAAGCGTTTGGCGGAGGTGATGAAAAGCCGGTCGTTCGACTTCGCCCTGATCGCAGGGGATGTCATCTATGATAAAGGGGCCGATACCGAGTATGATCGGGGCTACTTTCAACCGTATGCCGGGCTGATCGACCATCTTCCCTTTTTTCCGGTTCCCGGCAATCATGATATCGTGACCGACGGCGGAAAACCGTTTAAACAGAATTTCTATCTTCCTCGGGGAAATTTCTACTACGACTTCTTCTGGGGGGAGACGCATGTCATCGGCCTCGACAGCAACAAAGTGGCCGACCTGGCGCAAAAGAGATGGCTGGAAACGGCGCTGAAGGCTCCCGCCCGGTGGAAGATCGTCTACTTCCATCACCCCGCCTTCAGCAGCGCGGAATATGGAGATACCCCCTCGGTTCAATCACAATGGGTTCCCCTCTTTGAGCAATACGGCGTCGATCTGGTGTTCAACGGCCATGCCCACGGCTATGAGCGGACCGTTCCGATCAATGGGGTGACCTACGTCGTGACCGGCGGGGGGGGCGCCGCTTTATCCGGTGGGGCGGAATGAGCGGACCGTGATTTCAAGCGCGACCCATGAATTTGTCTCGGTCGATGTGACTGCCAATACACTCACGTTGAAAGTGATCGATATAAACGGGGCGGTGATTGATACGTTCCAGCTCGATCAGCCGGAATAAACAGGGAGGAAGATCTGTGTGAGCGCGTGCTTATGGCGGGGGAGAGGTCCCTTTCCCCTGCCGAAGCAAAAAGAGGATGTAGGCGCCGGTGAGTTGAAGCCCTCCCAGGGCTACCAGGTAAATCCCCGGGCCGATCGGGTAGCGATTCTGGTAGAAGGTGTAAAGATCGAGCGTTGCAATCATCAGGATTAAAAAGCCGATCAGGCCATAGACCCAGTAAAAACGCCCCCTTTTCTGGAGAAGCTGGTAAGAGGCTGCAAGAAGTCCGATCAGAGCCAGGCCCAAGGCGATTTTCCCATCGATCATGTCGATTCCCCGAAGGCCGACGACGAACAGACCGGGATGAATCCAGGGAAGAACGCAGCCGAGCGCAACCAGGAATGTGTTGAATAAAATATAGTAGAGCATCTCTCTCCCGTCGGCCCCTTCCGACAAACCGAATCATTATAATCAAATTGCAATAAAATGCAAAATAAATGCAAGCCGCGCTCCCTCTCCAATCGGCCCGCCCGGCCCCGCCTGTAAAGGGAATGTTAAAACTTTGTAAATCGACCGGTACACTCCTTGCAAATTACCGTTCCTGTTCATGAACGGAGCCCCTTCGACCGGGAGGTCGTCTTGCGATGAGAGGGAGCCCCGTTCTCCTCACTCCTAAAACGCGCACATATTCCATGAGGTAATCGAGATGTTTCAAAGCGCATTGAAGAAAGACCTGCCGTTACCGGCAACACAACGAATCCGGAAAGAATCGACACTGGCTTGCCCTCATTGCTTCCATCCCCTTCCGCACGACGGCGCCCTCTCCTGCAAAGAGTGCCGATTTACCTGGAAGGAGGTCGATGGGATCCCCTGTTTCGCGGCCAGCGATTATTATTGGGGAGAGATCCCGGAAAAAGAGATGATCCAAATCAACGATCTGGCCCGGAAAGCCGGCTGGAAGAAGGCGCTCGATGAAAAGGTCGCCAAGGCTTATCCGAGCATCTATGATTATATGACCGATGAGGCGCGGGCAGATTTCCGTTTTGTGCTTCCCCTCCTTCCCCATTCAAAGGTGCTCGATGTCGGGGCCGGCTTCGGAACGATCTCCTTCGGCCTGCAACCGCACTGCGGCGCGATCACGGCAGTGGAGCTGATTGCAGAGCGGGCCAAATTCATCGAAACCCGCCGGGCGCAAGAAGGGCTCGACAACATGGAGGTGGCGATCGCCAGCGGGCTGAACCTCCCTTTCGCGCCGGGAACATTCGATTTCATCATCGTGAACGGCTATCTGGAATGGGTCGGATTGGCCGATTACAACGAAAATCCGCGTGTCCTTCAGAAACGCTTCCTGGAGCAGCTCCATCGACTGCTCAAGCCGGGGGGAGCGGTCTACATCGGGATTGAAAACCGCTTCGGCTTCGACAATTTTTTAGGCGAAAAGGACCACAGCGGATTGAAGTACACCAGCCTGATGCCCCGTTGGATGGCCGATCTCTGCTGCCGGTTTTATATCAAGCAGCCTTACCGGGTGAGCCGCGCTTACAGCAGCTATCGGACCTACACCTACGGGAAGGGAGGCTATCGAAAGCTTCTTGAAGAGTCGGGGTTCGTCGACAACCAGTTCTTTATGCCGGTCCCGGGCTACAACCGGCCGGTGGAGCTCGTGTCGCTCGATCATCCCGCGCCGCTGCGATTTTATTTGAACCACGCCATCTCTCCCAGCTCCCGCTTGGGAAAAATCAAGAAGAAGCTCGCTCTCATGGGGACGTCGCTCGGCGTGACCTCTTTCTTCTCCCCTCATTTCAGCATCATTGCTTGGAAGGAAGGACCCTATGCTTAAAGAAATCGAAAAAGTGATCATTGAAAACGGACCTCGCTGGGAGATTCCTTTTTCCCCCCCCGCGCCCCTCTACTTTACCAAGACGGCCGGTTCGAAGAAAAACCCCACCGCACAACCGGTGGTCTTCTTGCTCTTCGATCAGAACGGCTCCACGCCGAGATGGGTGGTCAAGGTTTCCCGGGATCACCAGACCATCCCGATGCTGACGCAGGAGTATGAAAACCTGCTCTACTTCTACCATCGGCTTACGCCGACGTTTCGAGCGACCATTCCCAAGCCGCTCTTGAGCCGGGAAGATCCGGGGCGGTTTCTCTTCGTCGAGACGGGACTCAAGGGGAAGAGCCTTCCCGCTGTGGTGAAACCTGATGAAGGGGTTGCGCACCAAAGGGAGATCGACAGGATGCTCGAGAGCGTTCTCGCCTGGCTTCTGCAATTTCAGAAGGAGACGCAGGAGGGGACGGTGGAGGTCACCGAGAGCTGGATTGAAGAAGAGGTGAGGGGACCGATCGAGCAGTATCGCTCGCTCTATCCGGTCGATGCTTCGGAAGCGCATTTCTTGAACGAACATTTAAAAGGCTGGGAAGAATGGAAGCGAACGGCGATTCCGATCACCGGCCACCATGGTGATTTTTGGCTTGGGAACATGTTGACCGACGGCGCTTCCCTCTCGATGTGCGATTGGAGCTTCTCCCAAAAAAAGGGATCGCCATTTGATGATCTTTTCTTCTTTCTCTCTTCCCTCCCGGTCGGAAAAGAGGAGGGGGACCCCCTGCTTTCTTTCGAGAACCTCTTTTTCAAGGAGCATTGGTTCCGGCGGGGAATTCAAGATCTCATGGTCCGTTTCTTTTTCCAATGGGAGTTGAGCCCGCGGCTTTTCTCTCAGCTCTTTCCGCTCTTCTTAATCAAGATGTCGATTCGGGAGTCGGGTCAATATCACCTTCATGCGCTTCGAAATCCCCTTTGGCGGGAGCGGTTGCGTTTCTTGATTCGAAACCAATCGGGTCTCATGGAAGTTTAAGCCGATCTCCTTTTTGGAAAGCATCAGAAGGAGAGGGGTTGGTTAGACGGGGGCGACAAACGCCTCGGTTCGGTCTTTTCCCTGGCGCTTCGCTTGGTAGAGGGCCGAATCGGCGGCCCGGATCAGATCATCGACTGTCGCGATCGTCCGGCCGGGGAAGGCTGCGACACCTAGACTGAGGGTAATCCTTTTCGTTTGATTCGTCTCGCCGTAAGAGTGGCTCCGAACCGCCTGACGGATTCGCTCCCCCTCTTGATAAGCGCCGGCCAGATCGGTCTGAGGAAGGATGATGACAAACTCCTCTCCCCCGTATCGCGCCAGGAAATCGGTCTTCCGGATCGTTCCTTTGATCACCGATGCCACCTCTCTTAAAATCGTATCTCCCCGCCGGTGGCCGTAGGTGTCGTTGACCCATTTGAAATCGTCGATATCGAGCAAGATACAGGAGAGGGAGAGGCTGTAGCGAATCGCCCGGTTGAACTCTTCCTCCAGCCGAGCGCTGAAGTAGCGGTGATTGTAGGTGTCGGTCAGAAAGTCGATCATCGCCAGCCGTTCCAGGTCGTTCTTCTCTTGGAGAAGGCTTTCGTAGTGATGGGCGTTTCGGATGGCGGCCGGCGCCAGCTGAGCGACCCAGGCCGTCAACTGAAGCTCCTCCGGTGTAAAGGTGCGGGGGCCCGAGATCCTCAAGATCAGATTCCCGAGGACCTTCTCTTCCTGGATCAGGGGGTGAATCAGAATTGAACCGAGGGAGACTCCCCGCAATACCTCCTCGAAGGGAGCCAACAGGGCATGACGCAACACATCGGGAATAAAGATCGGTTCCCGGGCGTGGACCGCGTGTACAATCTCAGGATACTTTTTTAGATCGAGGGGGATCCGCTTCGCTTCCGGCGTCTCGTGTGTCGCGACAACGTAGGCGGTCTCTTTTCGCTCATCGACGAAAATAATAGAGCAGCGGACCACTTCGATCCGGTGTGCAATTTCGCGGACGACCTGGTAGAGGACTTCATTGAATCGTCGCGCCTGAAAGAGGCGATTGGCAACTTGGAGCAATGTTTGCCAAGATCCGCTCTCGGAGGCGTTGCTGGCGTTGTCCATGAATCAAATGAGTGAGGGTTTAAAAACGAGAACCCCGGGAGACCCTCGTCGAAAGTCAACCTCCGGGATGTGATCGGGAAGGATTTAAATCGTTGGATTGGCCCCTTCCCTTTTTGAATCCGTCTGTGGTGGTACCTCCGGCGGCAAGGTCCGTTCCTTCAGGGCGAAAATAGCGGCCTGAACGCGATTATTCAGATGGAGCTTTTTAAGAATGTGGCGCAGGTGGATTTTGACGGTGTGCTCCGAGATCCCCAAGGTCGCTCCGATCTCTTTATTGCTGGCGCCTTCCCCGAGACAACTGAGAATTTCCCGCTCTCTCGGGGTCAGGGGACCATGGTTCGTGGAGGGTGCCGAGGAGGTGATGTAGGGAGAGGTAAAGAGCTTCGAGGCCATCTGCCGGGGCAAAACCAACTCCCCGCGATGGACCAGGGAGACGCATTTGTAGAGCTTCTCCGGATCGATGTTCTTATAGATGAACCCCTTGGCACCCGCCCGCATCGCGGCGAAGATATTCGACTCTTCATCCGAAAGCGCGAGAATGATAATGTTCGCGGCTGGATGGGCTTCCCGGATCAGGCCGATTCCCTTCAGACCGTCACAGACCGGCATTTGCGAATCCATCAGAACCACATCGGGCTTGAGCTCCTTGGCCCGCTCCGCCGCCTCGATGCCGTGCTGCGCTTCGCCGACCACTTTCATTCCCTTCTGGAGATGGAAGAGAGAGATCAGTCCTTTTCGCGTAAGGGCCTCATCATCGACGATGAGGAGGCGGATCTCGCTTCGAACGAGGGCAAGATGGGATTTTTTGATCGCAGATTCTCTCATTTTGTCAGACACCTCTAAAACTTCCTTATGTTTTAAGATATCTGAATTCTAAGGGGCGAGTCAAGCTTTACGAAAAGGTTCGATTTGACCCGGTCTTCCCGCCCATGTTATGATTTTTGACTCGTTCACCGATTCTAAAGGGAGATCCATGCCGACGCTGCCTCTACAAGCCAAACACCAACAACGGGGCGCCCGTTTCTCGTCTTACGGCGAATGGGAGCTTCCGTCCGATTACGGAGATGCTCTCTCGGAATATCAAGCCGTCCGACGGAAGGTCGGCGTGGCCGATCTTTCGCATCAGACTCCCTTTCTGATCACCGGGAAAGACCGCATTCCTTTTCTGCAAAATATCATCAGTAACGATCTCAATCCGTTGCAACAGGGAAAAGGACTTTATGCCACCCTCCTGACGGCCAAAGGGAGGGTCCTCTCCGACTTCCATCTCTACCTGCTCCCCGAGGCCTTTCTGATGGATGTGGAGTGGATGAATGCGAAGAAAACGCTCGATCAGCTGATGCGGTTTAAGTTCCGGTCCCAGATCAAGATTGAAACCCCCGCTTGGGGGAGACTCCTTGTATCCGGCCCCCAGGCCCGGCCGCTCCTCGAAGCGCTCCTCGGTCCACTTCCGATCCATGAAGAGAAATCGTTCTTTCAAGGCGAGCGCGACGGAGCGACCCTCCTTTGCGTCAAACAATCGACGACGGGAGGGGAAGACTATCATCTCTATCTTCCGGCGGAGGGGCTAGAGAAATTATGGGAAGGCCTTTTTTCGGCGGGCGGCCCGTTCGGCCTCCAACCTTTCGGCCAAACCACCCTCGAGATCCTACGGATTGAAGCGGGAAAACCCCGGTACGGGATCGACATCGATGAGCATATTATCCCCATCGAAGCGGGTCTTGAGAAGGAAGCGATCAGCTATACCAAGGGGTGTTATCCCGGCCAAGAGGTCATGGCCCGCATCCAGACCTACGGTCATGTGAACAAACAGCTCATGGGATTGACGATCGAAGGGTCGGATCTTCCCAAAAGAGAGGACAAGATCTTCCAAGGGGAGAAGGAGCTCGGCTGGATTACCAGCGCAACCTGGTCTCCCTCTGCGGGAAAGATCGTTGCGATGGGCTACGTGCGGCCTCAGATCGCGATTCCCGGCACCGAGGTCGAGGTGGAGATCGCTCAGATCCGAAAGACCGCGCAAGTATCCGCCCTTCCGTTCTACCGTCTTGCGCCTTGAAGGGGCCGTTGACCCGATCCGGAAAGCAGGAGCGCGTTTGATGAAATTTGTGATGATCGGGTTGGATGGCCCGGATGGCGCTGAATTAAGAAAACATCTTCGCCCATCCCATTTGGAGCGTCTGGAGAAGTTGACGGCTGAAAAGAAATTAATCTTGGCCGGCCCCTTCGGGGACAAGAGTGGAAGTCTCATCGTCTTTGAGGCGGGCTCTTTAGAAGAGGCGGTCGCTTGGGGGGAGGCAGACCCGTATGTTTCGGGAGGGGTCTTTTCCCGATACGAGATTAAACCGTTTACACAGGTCTTTCCAAAAGAGTAACGCAGTTCATTTCAAGATCGAGGGAGGTCACGTGGCAAGCCGGAAAGAGAAAGATGAAACCATTTTGCTCGAATTCTCCATGTCTCCGCTCACAAAAGGGGAGAGCGTCAGCGAGTATGTCTCCCGATCGCTGGAAATTATCGACAAGAGCGGCTTGGAGTATCGTCTTAACCCGATGGGAACGGTGATCGAAGGCCCCTGGGAAGAGGTGCTCGGCGTCGTGAAGGCCTGCTGGGAGCGGATGAAAGAAGATTGCGATCGGGTCTCGACGGTGATCAAGATCGATTATCGCAAGGGAAAAACGGGGCGGCTGACGAGCAAAGTGGCCAGTGTGGAGAAGACGCTCGGGCGGAAGCTGAAGACATAACGAACTTAAGGATCGGAGCAGTCGCGCTTGAAGCCGCACCGACGGCAGATCAGCTTGCAGTGAAGATCGAGCATCGGCGCTCCGCAAAGATCACACCGGTAGATCTTCTCCGCAGGCGCGCCCGCCTCCTGCGGGAATTTTTCGGAAAGGGGCGATCCTGGTTTTACGCCGACCTCGTTGACGCTCACTTCTTTTCTTCTTCCGCTTTGACTTCCTTGACCTCGATGGGGGGAGGCTCGCCCCCCCGCTTCGTATGGAAGATGGTCCCTTTGATCCCGATGACCCAGCCGACCTGAGGGTCGACGAAGAAGACGTTGGTCAAGAAATTAATCGTTCCGGAAACCTGCTGCTGCCAGGTTGTTCCCCCATCTTTCGTATTCAGGATAGTGCCGGAAGCGCCCACCGCCCAACCGACCTGATCATTGATAAAGAAAAGGCCGAGCAGAAAGGTCGGTACCCCGCTTGTTTGAGGAGCCCAACTTTTTCCGCCGTCTTTGGTATGGAGAATGGTTCCGGCGCCGCCGACGGCCCACCCGACCTCCGGCCGGGAAAAGAAGATGCGGTGAAGATCCTTCTCCGTTCCCGATTCTTGCCGTACCCAGTTTACCCCGCCGTCCTCTGTATAAAAGATATTCCCCGCGTCCCCTGTGATCCACCCTTGTTTCGGATTAACGAAAAAAATGGAATTAAAAGAGACCGCCGGCTTGACCTCCGTAGACGCCCAATGTTGTCCGCCGTCGGTCGTAGAAAGGAGGAGACCCTTCTCACCGGCCACCCATCCTTGCTCGGGACTGGTGAAGAAAACATGCAACAAATTCTTCTTCGGCTGACCGCTCTCCTGGACCACCCATTTTTGTCCGCCGTCCTCGGTGAAGAGAATCTGTCCTTTTTCTCCGACCGCCCATCCCCGCTTCGGGGTGACGAAGAAGATCGAAACCAGCAGCGTCTGTGTGCCGGTTTCCTGCACCGACCAATGCTGGCCGCCATCCGTCGTGTGAAGAATGATCCCCTTGTTTCCGGTCAGCCAGCCGTTTTGAGCATCCAAGAAGTAGATGCCGCCCAATGAGGCCTGGATGCCGCTGTTTTGGGTTTCCCACCCGGTCGGAGAGCCGGGCGCATCCGGGACGGGAGAAGGGGGTCTGCAGCCGGCGAAGAGAAATGCGAGGAGGGTCCACTGCCAAATCTTTTTGCTTGAAAAATATTTCAATCGTGCTCCTTTATGAAGATAAATGAACGTTCACTTTGTTCGGGGGTTTTTCGATCTCAACGCAACTTCATTTGCTCCCAGCGGGCGCCGGCATCGGTGCTCCGATAAAGACCGTGTGTGGTCCCTGCGAAGAGGATCTCGGGAGATTGGGGATGAATCGACAAGGAAGTGACAGAGCGCGGTGAGCCGGCGAGGGGCGCCCACGATTCGGTGCCGTTCACTGTTTTGTAAATACCGTCTTGATTGCCGGCGTAGAGGACCTGTGTCTTTTCCGGATGGATGAGAAGGGTGACGATAAACCTGTTCGGGAGGCCGTTGTTTTGCGGCTGCCATGTGTTCCCTTGGTCGATCGTCTTAAAGACCCCCTGATTTGTCCCGGCATAGACGATGTTCGGATCGGACTTGTCGAAAACGATCGCATTCACCGCCCATTTTTTTGTCTCCGGATGGACCAATCGCCACGTCTTGGCGGCATTTTCCGTCTTAAAAATCCCTTCGTTTGTCCCCGCCATCAGGATGCTGTGGTTCCGGGGGTCCATCACCAGGGCGATCACGAACCGGTTGGCGACGCCCATGTTTGCCGATTTCCACTCTCCCCCGCCGTCCATACTTTTGTAAACGCCATGGTTCGTTCCGACATAAAGAATATCCGAGATAAAGGGGTTGGAGACAACGGCATTCACCGCCTGCGTCCCGACATTATCATCCAGACCGGTATTGATGATCATCCAATTCCGGCCGCTGTCGATGCTTCGATAGACGGCATCTCCAAATGAGCCGGCGTAAAGAATCGTGGTCAGGGAGGGATTCACCGCAATGGAGGTGATATTGTAGGAGGTCAAGCCGTTGCTCATTCTTTGAAAGGTCCCTCCGCGGTCGGTACTTTTGTAGAATCCACCCCCCGTTGTGCCGACATAGACCGTGTCCGGATTGCGGGTATTCAGTGTGACGGAGAGGACCGTTTCACCCCGACTGCATCCAACGGCAACAAAAAGGGAGCACCAAAGAATCAAGCAGATTGACAAAGAGAGCGGCTTCATCCGTTTTCCCAATAAAATGCGCCGTCATGTTAACATATCTTTCTTTCCAAAAACAATGCTGGGCCTCGGCAAGGAGGCAGGGTCGGGGAAGATCCTCTTTCTTGACAATTCGCGATTATTTGATATCTTTCTCCAAAGACGGCAAGGAGGACAAAATGGCATTGAGAAAGCGGTTTTTTCAGCGGATGGCTCCGGTGATCTCTCTTGTTTTTCTTATCTCTATCCGCATTTTCAACCTGTCGGCGGAAGAGATCCCTGCGGAGGTGCCGATGTCGCCCCTCTCGGAGCTGATCGAAAATGAGATCGCTTCTCCCAGAAAGGTCGATTTTTGGTCCTCTCTCTCGAACGGAATGGTCGTGCAGGATCTAAAGGCGGACGGAAAACTCGTCGGGGCAAAGGATTCGAAGACTATTTTTTCTCGAGGGGATATTGTTTATCTCCAGCTTTCAAAAGCGGAAGCCGCTTCCGATGAATGGGTCCTCTATCGTAAAATAAAGAAGGTCCACCATCCCAAAACGGGAAAATTGCTGGGAGATTTAATTGAAATTACGGGAGCAATCAAGGTTATCGAGCGCAATGAGGATACTGCGACCGCTCAGGTTGTCCATTCGAAAGAGGCCATTTCAATGGATGATGAGATTGCGGCACTCGGAGCCCTCATCCATTCTTCAACCCCTTCCGAGCAGGTCTCTTCCGATAAAAAGGGGGGAGTGATCGCTGAAGTGCGTGACGATCGTTTAAGTAATGGAGAGCATGACATCGTCTACATCGACCAAGGATGGAAGAATGGCATTCTCCCCGGGGATCAGTTTGAAATTATCCATGGCGGAGAAAAAGCTGGCGCCGGCCGTATTCCAAAGCGGAGCGTGGGACGTCTTCTGGTTCTCACCAGCCAGAAGGAGACGGCCACCGCCCGGATCACCCTGAGCTCTGAACCGATTTCGAAAGGGGACCCTCTTAAATACCTTCCTAAGGAATAGTTCATTCCTTTCCGCTCTATCCACATTGATTTCCCAAATATTTCCGGTTGACTCCCCTCCGGGCTATGGTAATAATATTACTCTCATGTTATCATCGTGACTCTTATTCCCTTTAAATATAAAGTACTTGTAAAAGTATTAAACTTAGAAGACTCGGTAAAGGCGCGGTCAGCCGTTCGCATTTTTTTGAAGGTAAGGGCCGATAAAAGACCACCGGCCGAGACCAAAGGAGAATCGCAATGAAATTGTCGGGATCACAAATTCTGATTGAGTGCCTCAAGCGGGAGGGGGTCAAGGTTGTTTTCGCCTATCCGGGAGGGGTCAATCTTCCTGTCTTTGATGTTCTCTATGACGAAAAGGATCTCCAGGTCGTTCTCTGCCGGCATGAGCAGGGGGGAACACACATGGCGGAAGGATATGCCCGGGCGACAGGAAAGCCGGGCGTGGTTTTGGTGACCTCCGGTCCCGGCGCCACGAATACCGTCACCGGTATCGTCGACGCCTATATGGATTCAACCCCCTTGGTTATTCTGACGGGTCAGGTCCCGACGAAATTGATCGGCAATGATGCCTTCCAAGAAGCGGATGTGGTCGGCATTACCCGTCCCTGTACAAAGTACAATATTCTGGTGAAAGATGTAAATGATCTGGCCCAGGCGATTAAAGAGGCCTTCTACATCGCCACTTCCGGAAGACCCGGGCCGGTTTTGGTCGACCTTCCAAAAGATGTTGTGTTGGCAAAAACCGAGTTTAAGTATCCTGATAAAGTTTATATCCGAAGTTATTCGCCTGTTTACAAAGGAAACAAGTGGCAAATTAAGCAGGCGGCCCAAGAGATTTTAAAGGCGAAAAAGCCGGTCATTTATGCCGGCGGAGGAGTTCTCTCCTCGGATGCGCATCAAGAGCTTCGCGAGCTGGCGGAGATCACAAAAATCCCGGTAACCCTTACATTGATGGGACTCGGCGCCTTTCCGGGAACGCATCCTCTGTTCCTCGGCATGCTCGGGATGCATGGAACCTACTGGGCAAACATGTCGATCCACAATTCCGATCTCATCATTGCAGTCGGCTCCCGCTTCGATGATCGCGTCACCGGCCGGGTCGCCGACTTCGCCCCGAACGCACGAATCATCCATATCGACATCGATCCCACTTCGATCCACAAGAACCTAGCCGTTCATGTGCCCATCGTCGGTGATGCCAAGCTGGTCCTCCGTGAACTCAATCAGCTTTTGCGGACCTCCGGCAATGGGAATTTGGGACAACATCAACCGTGGATGGAGCAGATCGAAGCGTGGAAGAAGGAACATCCTCTCGCTTATGAACAGGGAGACAAGATCATCAAGCCTCAATATGTGATCGACAAGATTTATGAGGCCACGCAGGGAAATGCCATCATCACCACCGATGTCGGCCAACATCAGATGTGGTCGGCCCAATTCTACAAATTCAATCGGCCCCGCACCTTCATCAATTCGGGAGGTCTCGGCACGATGGGATACGGACTCCCCGCGGCGATTGGGGCGCAATGCGCCTATCCGGATGAACAGGTCGTCTGTATTGCCGGCGACGGCGGCATCGTTATGAATATTCAAGAGCTTGCGACCGCGGTCCAGTACAAGCTGCCGGTGAAAGTCGCCATCATCAACAATAAATATCTGGGAATGGTCCGCCAATGGCAACAGCTTTTCTATGATGGGCGATATTCCTCAAGCTACATGGGGGATTCTCCCGATTTCGTGAAGTTGGCAGAAGCTTTCGGGGCCGTTGGGCTTCGCGCCACGGAGGTGAGCGAGGTGGACGATGTTCTGAAAGAAGGACTCGCCGCCAAGGGACCGGTCGTGATCGACTTTCAGGTAGATCAAGAAGAAAACTGCTACCCCATGATTCCGGCCGGCGCCGCCATCAACGAGATGGTTTTTTCGGACCCCGACAAGGGATCGAAAAAAACGAAAGGCCAGAAGCAGGAAGAAAAAGCGGACGGCGTGCTCACGGCGTAAATTTCTTTCCCGTTTGCTCCCCTAAACGAATGAGGATTCATGCAACATATTATTTCTGTTTTGGTCGAGAATAAATTTGGCGTTCTCTCCCGTGTCTCCGGCCTTTTTTCAGGCCGGGGCTTCAACATCGAGAGCCTCTCCGTGGGGCCGACGCTCGATCCGACGGTCTCCATGATGACCATCGTGACGCAGGGGGACGACCGGATCATCGAGCAGATCACCAAACAGCTGAACAAACTCGTCGATGTCATCAAGGTGGTCGATCTCACGGAAAAAGAGTATGTTGAGCGGGAGACGGCGCTCATCAAAATTAACACCCGCGAACAGGACCGCGCCGAAGCGCTCCGGGTCGCCGATATCTTTCGGGCAAAAATCGTCGACTCCACGCCGAACACCTATACGATCGAAATTACCGGCGATGTGCAAAAAATTGACGCGATCATCAATCTGCTCCGGCCGCTCGGGATCAAGGAGTTGATTCGAACCGGCCGGATCGCCATCGCCCGGGAAGAGATCAAGACCATCTCCTCGAAAGAAGAACGAGAGAAAAAGATGGTGTCAAAATAGGATTTATTTTCCACGGTCCATCCGTATAATAAGGGGATTCCATGAAAATTTATTATGATCAAGATGCCGATACCTCCCTGTTGAGAGAGAAACAGATCGCCATTGTCGGATATGGCAGCCAGGGACACGCCCACGCTTTGAATCTCATGGACAGCGGGCTGAAGGTCGTCATCGGTTTGCGCGAGGGGCGTTCGCTGGGACAAAGCGGCGCGTGCCGGACTCAAGGTCATGCCGGTGGCCGACGCGGTGAAGTCGTCCGACATAGTGATGATCCTCACCCCCGACGAGGTTGCCGGCGATCTCTACCAGAACGACATCGCCCCCAATCTCAAGACCGGGGCTTATGTGGCGTTCGCCTTCGCGCACGGATTCAACATCCACTTCGGACAGATCGTGCCGCGCGAGGACCTCAACGTGTTCATGGTAGCGCCCAAGGGTCCGGGGCACCTGGTGCGCTCGGAACCTACAAAGGGCGGCGGCGTGCCGAGCCTAATTGCCATCCATCAAGATCCGTCCAAGCAGACCAAGGCCATCGCCCTCGCCTACGCCACGGGAATCGGCGGGACGCGCGCCGGCGTGATGGAGACCAACTTCCGCGAGGAGACCGAGACCGATCTCTTCGGAGAGCAGACCGTGCTGTGCGGCGGGCTGACGGCACTGATCACAGCCGGCTTCGAGACGCTGATGGAGGCGGGCTACGCTCCGGAGATGGCCTACTTCGAATGCCTGCACGAGGTGAAGCTCATCGTTGACCTGATCTACGAGGGCGGCATCGCGAATATGCGCTACTCGATCTCGAACACGGCCGAGTACGGCGATCTGACACGCGGCCCGCGGATCATCACCGACGAGACCCGCAAGGAGATGAAGAAGATCCTCACCGAGATCCAGAACGGCCAGTTCGCCAAGGAGTGGATCCTGGAGAACAGGGCGCGAAGACCGGTCTTCAATGCCCTTGCAAAGAAGGGAGAGGCTCATCCGATCGAACAGGTCGGGGAGAAGCTTCGCGCGATGATGCCTTGGCTCAAGAAAGATCGGCTGGTCGATCGGAGCAAGAACTAAGCGTCTCCCGTCCAGGTAGCTATTTTTTTCTCCTCCAAAATGCTAAAATCGGAACCGTAACCATTTTGGGCATTCCGGACCGGACGAGGTTGAGCATGACAGAAGAAACGCAATTTCCGATCGCAAAAGAGGGCTTCATATTTATTGCAGGCGGAGCGTTTTTCACCCTGCTGGGGGGACTTTTCCTCGGCCCGGCGGCAGGGTGGTTCTTCGGGACGCTCACTCTCTTTTGCGTCTGGTTCTTCAGGGACCCCCGTCGATCTGTTCCGCAAACAGAGGGGGCGTTGGTCTCTCCGGCCGATGGGAAGGTTGTCGATATTTCGAGAACGGAGGAAGGGCGTTTTCTCAATAAGCCGGCGATCAAGATCAGCATCTTTCTCAATGTTTTTAATGTCCACATCAACCGGGTCCCCGTTGCCGGAAAGGTGATCGGCGTTTTTTACAACGCCGGGCGTTTCTTTGCGGCGAACGTGCCGAAGGCATCGCTCGAGAATGAGCAAAATGCGGTCGTGATGGAGATGCCGTCCGGGAAGCGGGTCGTCTGCATTCAAATTGCAGGGCTGATCGCCCGGCGGATCGTCTGTTGGATAAAAGAAGGGAGCGTCTTGAATCGGGGCGAGCGATTCGGCCTGATCCGTTTCGGCTCCCGCGTCGACCTCTTTCTTCCGATTGAGACGGAAATCCGCGTCTCCATGGGACAAAAGGTCCGGGGAGGCGAAACCATTCTGGGAATTTTAAGATGAATCAGAAAAAAAAGCCGGAGATGAAAGAGCTAAGACGGAAGGGGATCTACATTATTCCCAACCTCTTCACCAGCGGGAACCTCTTCTGCGGCGTCTTCGCGATTATCTCCGTTTTCAACGCCGAGTATGTGATGGCCGCCATTGCCATTTTGGTCGCTTCTATTTTCGATTCACTAGACGGCAAGCTCGCCCGTCTGACCAAAACGACCAGTCGGTTCGGCGTCGAATACGACTCTCTGGCCGATCTGGTCTCCTTCGGCGTGGCCCCCGGCCTTTTGATTTACTCCTGGGCCTTGAGCGGCTACGGCCGGCTCGGCTGGGTTGCGGTCTTCCTCTTCATCGTCTGCGGCGCGCTCCGACTTGCCCGCTTTAACGTCCAGGTCTCCGGCCCTGAATCGACCGACTTCGTCGGGCTGCCGATTCCGGCGGCGGCAAGCCTGCTCGCCACGCTGGTCATGCTCGACAGTTATATTCTCCACTTTGGCAAAGAGATCCGTCCCGCGTTGACCTTGGCGGTCACCTATATGCTCGCCTTCTTAATGGTCAGCAATATCCGTTATCGCAGCTTTAAAAAATTCAACTTGAAGGATCGAAAGCCGTTCGGCGTTTTGGTCAGTCTGGTCCTGGTCCTTTTGGTCCTGGTGACCGCTCCTCAGGTGATGCTCTTCTCCCTCTTTGCAATCTATGTCCTCTCAGGAATCACTGAGAAACCGGTCGTCGCCCTCTACAACCGCCTTTCCAAGAAGACGGGCGAAGCGCCTCCCCCCGCCGGCGAAGGGGTCGAGGATATCGAGGACAAGGAGATTTTCCTTAAAAACTGAAATTGGACTCGCTTTCATTCAGGAGTCCATTTAGGTAGACTGGCCTTCGTCCATGGGTGAAGGCCATTTATTTATTCATTCACAATTGAGGCAGATGCGATGTCACGGATGATTCAAATTTTCGATACCACCCTTCGCGATGGAGAGCAATCTCCCGGCGCCAGCATGAATGTCGAGGAAAAGCTCTCGATCGCCAAGCAGCTGGCTCGATTGGGGGTCGATATCATCGAAGCCGGATTCGCCTACAGCTCGCCCGGAGACTTTGAAGCGGTCCGGACGATCGCCAACGAGGTCGAAGGGCCGACCGTCTGCAGTCTTGCCCGCGCCAAGCCGGCTGACATCGACAGCGCCTGGGAGGCGCTGAAGGGGGGAGGCAAGGTCCGGATTCACACCTTCATCTCCACCTCCGATATTCATCTGAAGCATCAGTTCCGGCTCACACGGGAGGAGGCGCTCAAACGCGCGGTTGAAATGGTCGCGCATGCGCGCGGCTACGTCGAGGATGTCGAGTTCTCCCCGATGGACGCCACCCGCTCCGATGAAACCTATCTCTGTGAAGTTTTGGAGGCGGTCATCGCCGCGGGGGCCAAGACAGTCAACATCCCGGACACGGTCGGCTACGCGATCCCGCAGGATTTCGGGCGGCTGATCGAAGCGATCCGCAAGCGGGTTCCCAATATCGATCAGGCGGTCATCTCCGTGCACTGCCATAACGACCTGGGGCTGGCGGTGGCCAACTCCCTCGCCGCCGTTTCGGCCGGCGCGCGGCAGGTGGAGTGCACCATCAACGGCCTGGGCGAGCGCGCCGGCAACGCCGCGCTGGAAGAGATCGTGATGGCGGTGCGCACGCGCCAGGATATCTTTGGCGCCGATACGAGGATCAATACCGAAGAGATCACCCAGATCGTGCCGTTTCGCGCCTGGTTAGCAAGATCACCGGCTTGATGGTGCAGCCGAACAAGGCGATCGTCGGCGCCAATGCCTTTGCCCACGAGTCCGGCATTCATCAGGACGGCGTGCTCAAGGAGCCGATGACCTACGAAATCATGCGGCCCGAGTCGGTCGGGGCCGGCAAGACCCATATGGTGCTCGGCAAGCATTCCGGCCGCAACGCTTTTAAAAAGCGCCTTGAAGAGATGGGCTATCATCCGAACGAGGCCGAGCTCGACCAGGCGTTCGAGCGGCTCAAGCGTCTTGCCGATCAGAAGAAGGAGATCTTCGAAGAGGACCTCGAGACGATCATCACGGAAGAGATGGACCGCCCCTCCGAAACCTATAAGCTCATCGCGATTCATGTGGAGAGCGGGAGTGACGTCACCCCCACCGCCACGGTCGAGATGTCGATCGGGGAGGCCGTCCATAAGATGGTCGGCAAGGGGGACGGTCCGGTCGATGCCGCGTACCGGACCATCGCGGCGATCACCCAGACGAAGAGCCGTCTTCTCTCGTACAACGTCAAGGGGATCACCGGTGGGACCGACGCATTGGGCGAAGTCTCCGTTTCCATCGAGGAGGAGGGGAAGACCGCCATGGGACACGGCGCCGACACCGATATCATCATCGCTTCGGCCCGGGCATATCTCAATGCCCTGAACAAACTCGCCGCGCGCGCCGCGCGGGGAGGGAAAGCCGAGCCGAAAGTGGGATTAATTTAAGGGGAGATCGTATGGCAACTGCAAAACAGGAAGTCAGCAAGCTGCTCGCGCGGTTGCCGGATGATTGCTCATTGGAGGACATTCAGTATCACCTCTATGTCCTCCAAAAGATCGAGCGCGGCTTGAAGGATGCCGAAGAAGGACGGGTCTATACACAAGAAGAAGTGGAAAAGATGATGACGAAATGGCTCGAAAAGTAGCTTGGTCTCATGAAGCCACAAAAGACCTAAAAGCACTCGTCGAATATATTGAAAGAGATTCTTCTTTTTATGCTGCTGCCTTTGCGCAAGAGATCCAGGATGCAACCCGTTTCCTGAATGAACTTTCCGAGAGAGGACGCATCGTCCCAGAACTGGGACATCCGAATGTTCGCGAGCTTTTTGTGCGAGAGTATCGCATCATATATAGTATCGAAGAATCGCGCGCTGTAATACTCGGTCTGATCCACGGTAAGAGAGATCTGAAAAAGTTATGGGACAAAGAGAAGCGTGGTTGATGTGGAGGAGGTTAAACATAAAGAATGACAAAAGAATATAAAATCGCCGTTCTCCCCGGAGACGGGATCGGCCAGGAAATCGTTCCCCAAGCGGTGGCCGTCTTGGAGTCCATCGGAAAAAAATTCGGACATCGGTTCGAATTTCAAAATGCCATCGTCGGCGGAACGGCAATCGATCAGGTCGGGAAGCCCCTTCCCGAGGAGACCCTCAAATTGGCGCTTGAGGCCGATGCCGTTTTGCTCGGCGCCGTCGGCGGGCCGAAGTGGGAGGGGCTCGATTACGCGATCCGCCCCGAGCGGGCGCTGCTTGGATTGCGCGAGAAGCTGGGACTCTATGCCAATCTCCGGCCGGCCAAGCTTTATCCAATGCTCGCCGATGCGTCGACCCTCAAGCGGGAGGTGATCGACGGGATCGATCTGCTGGTGGTCCGCGAGCTGACCGGCGAGATCTATTTCGGCAAGCCGCGCGGGGTGGAGAAATACGAGGGGGGGAACGAGGGATCAACACCGAGGTCTACACAACGCCGGAGATCGTCCGGATCGCCAAGGTCGCCTTCGAGGTCGCCCGGAAGCGGCGGAAGAAGGTGATGTCGGTCGACAAGGCCAACGTGCTGGAAGCGACCGAGCTCTGGCGCAAGGTCGTCACCGAAGTCCACAAGGGGTATCCCGACGTGGCGCTGACCCACATGTACGTCGACAATTGCGCGATGCAGCTGGTCCGCACCCCCAAGCAGTTCGATGTGATGGTCACGACGGAACCTCTTCGGGGATATTCTCTCCGATGACGCGGCGATGTTGACCGGCTCGATCGGCATGCTGCCCTCCGCCAGCATGGGAGAGCGAGCGGACGGGAAGGGACTGCGGGGGATGTACGAGCCGATTCATGGATGCGCCCCCGACATCGCCGGGAAAGACATCGCCAATCCGATCGCCACGATCCTCTCCGCCGCGATGATGCTGCAGTACTCCTTCGGGCTCGATAAAGAGGGGGCCGCCATTGAGGCAGCGGTGGTCCGGGTCCTGGAAAAAGGTTATCGGACGGCCGACATCTACTCCGAGGGGACGAAGAAAGTCGGATGCGTCGAGATGGGCCGCCGGATTTTGGAAGAACTCAAGTAAGAGGGGAACGCTTATGGCGCTTCAGAAAAAGAACGCGTATCACGTCGCCGTCATGGGGGCGACGGGGGTCGTCGGACAGGAGATGGTCGAGATTTTGGAGGAGCGGCAGTTCCCGGTTGAGGCGCTTCACCTTTTCGCGTCGGAGCGGTCGGCCGGCTCCACCCTCACTTTTAGAAACAAAGACATCGTTGTCCAGAAACTGAGCGAAGAGGTTTTCAACGGGATCGACATCGTCCTTGGCGCGACCGGCGGCGACCTCAGCAAAAAGTTCTCCCCGCACGCGGTGAAGGCCGGCGCCGTCGTGATCGACAATTCGAGCGCCTTCCGGATGGAGCCGGCGGTCCCGCTCGTGGTGCCGGAGGTCAACGGCCACACCCTGGCAAACCATCGCGGCATCATCGCCAACCCCAACTGCTCCACCGCCCAGCTCGTCATGGCGCTTAAGCCGCTCCACGACGCCGCCCGGATCAAGCGGGTGATCGTGACGACCTATCAGTCGGTCTCCGGGACCGGGAAAGAGGCGATGCAAGAGCTGATGGAGCAGACGCGCGCCCTGATGAATTTCCAAGAGATCGAATGCAAGGTCTACCCGCAGCAGATCGCCTTCAACTGCATCGTCAACTGGGATGCCGATCCGGAGACGGGGTATACCGAAGAAGAGACCAAGATCGTCAACGAGACGAAGAAGATCATGGGGGACGATGCGATCCGGATCACCGCTACGACGACCCGCGTCCCGGTCTTCCGCGCCCATTGCGAGGCGGTCAACATCGAAACCGAAAAGAAGCTTCTGCCGAACGAAGCGCGCGCGCTTCTCTCCGCCTTCCCCGGCGTGGTTGTGATGGATGATCCGGGCCGCAAGCTTTATCCCACCCCGCTCGATGCCGCCGGACAGGATGACGTTTACGTCGGCCGCGTGCGCGAAGACCGCTCCGTTCCGAACGGCCTGAACCTCTGGGTGGTCGGAGATAACCTGCGAAAGGGGGCGGCGCTCAACGCGGTGCAGATCGCCGAGGCGTTGATCCGATAAGCGCTTTTATCTCGTTTCTTCTAACCGCGCCGAATGACACCTGCCGCCCGGTGATTCGATGGACCCGGTGCCCCCCAGAATACGCCGCATCCTTTTTGGACCTCTCTCTTTATTTCTCCTCATCCTCTTTCCACCTTTTGTCTTCGGATGCGCACGCTTTCCCGCTCCCGCGTCTCTCTCCGTGCCGGAGGGCTCCTCCGTTCTGGTCGGCGCCGGGGACATCGGCCATTGTCTCTGGAAGGGCAATCAGGCGACCGCCCGGCTGCTCGATCGGATCCCCGGCCTGGTTTTCACGACGGGGGACAACGCCTATCCGGAAGGGTCCGCTGAAGACTTCGCCGACTGCTACGATCCTTTTTGGGGCCGGCATCAGGAGCGGACCCGTCCTTCCCCCGGAAATCACGACTACCGGACCCCCGGCGCCGCAGGATATTTTGATTACTTCGGCGCCAAAGCGGGCGAGCCGGATAAAGGCTATTACAGTTACGATCTCGGGGGGTGGCATATCATCGTTCTCAACAGCAACATCGACGTGAGCGCCGGCTCTCCTCAGGAGGCGTGGCTGCGGGCCGATCTGGCAAGCCATCCCAAGCGATGCACACTGGCCTATTGGCACCATCCGCTCTTCAGCTCCGGGAGGCGCGGCAAGGCCGCCATGAAGCCGGTCTGGCAGGCCCTCTACGAAGCGAAGACGGAGATTGTCCTCTCCGGACATGATCACGTTTATGAGCGCTTTGCGCCACAATCGCCCGACGGCGCGGCCGATCCCGGCCGGGGGAATTCGAGCCTTCGTGGTCGGGACCGGCGGGGCGGGCCTCGACCGCTTCGGGACAACGGCGGCCAACAGTGAATTCAGATATAACCGGGCTTACGGTGTGTTGAGGCTGGTCCTCAACGACGGGACGTATCAGTGGGAATTCATCGCGATGCTCTTTCCCGGACGGATGCGGGTGGTCGATTCAGGAAGCGGTTCCTGCCACTAGGTTGTTTTACGGCATGTCCTCTTCTCTGATGCAACTTTGGGGAAGAGCCGCCCTGGAAACCCCGTGTGATCACAAACCGCCGGAGCGGCATAAAGACTTGGAAATGATCGGGAAGATTCCAAAAGGGGCCCGCTTTGCTGCTTGATCAGCTACCCCCCCTATGTTAAACTAAATTCACTTTTCTCATAGGATATGATTGATGAGTGTTGCCACCGAAAAACGTCTGATCGCCAAGATCGAGCGGCTCAAAAGAGAGCGGCAGGCGATCATCATCGCCCATAATTATCAGATCGGGGAGATCCAGGATGTCGCCGACTTCATCGGCGACTCGCTGGAGCTCTCTCAGAAGGCGGCGCAGACCAACGCGGAAGTGATCGTCTTTTGCGGCGTTCATTTTATGGCGGAGACGGCGGCGGTTCTCTGCCCCAATCAAACGGTGCTTCTTCCCGATCTCGATGCCGGCTGCGGGATGTCGGAGATGATCACGGCGGCGGAGGTCCGGGCGCTGAAAGCGAAGCACCCCGGCGCGGTCGTCGTCTGCTATGTTAACTCCAGCGCGGAAGTGAAGGCCGAGTCGGATATCTGCTGCACTTCGTCGAATGCGGCCAAGGTGGTCCAGTCGATTCCGGCCGATCGGGAGGTGATCTTCATCCCAGATCAGTTCTTGGGCGCCCACGTCGAGCGGCAGACGGGACGAAAGCTGATTTTATACAACGGCTATTGCCCCACCCATTTTCGGATCATGACCTCCGAGCTGACGGAGGCGAAGGCGGAACATCCCGGCGCCTTGGTCCTGGCCCATCCGGAATGCACCCCTCAGGTGAGCGCCATGGCCGATCAGGTCCTCTCGACCAGCGGGATCTGCACCGAGGCGAGAAAAACCGATCACAGCGAAGTGATCGTCGCGACCGAGATCGGCATTCTGCACCGGCTTCAGAAAGAAAATCCGGACAAAGAATTCATTCCCGCCTGCAAGTGGTGCGATTGCGCCCACATGAAGGTGAATACCCTCGAGAAGCTCCTCTGGTCCTTGGAGGAGATGCAGTTTCCGATCGCCGTTCCCCCGTCGGTCGCCGTGCGCGCAAAGACGGCGATCGATCGGATGTTGGAAATCAGCAAGGCAAAATAAGGAGGATCAGATGGCCGACATCGGGCGCATCCTCATTTTTCTCGGGTTGATCCTCGCCCTTCTCGGCGGGATCGTTCTCCTCGCGGGGAAGATCCCCGGCCTCGGCCGACTTCCCGGCGATATCCTCATTCAACGGCGCAACGTGACTTTTTATTTTCCAATCGCCACCAGCATTCTCATCAGCATCGTCCTCTCGCTGATCTTCTGGCTGTTGAGTCGAAGGTAATGCATTCGATACTGATTGCCCTCCTTCTCTTTTCCCTCCCCACGGCCGCATGGGCCGGAGAGACGATCCGTGTGGCCCTCCTGGAGAATGCCGCGCAGGTGCTCGTCACCTCCGGTGAAGGTTTTTTCGTCAAGACCGCCTCGGGCGACCTCCTCAGCAAACATCCGATCACCTCCGCCGATCTCCGGATTCAAAAGGGGATTACGCTCAATCGACAGGAAACGGGGGAAGAAGCCCTTTTCTTTTCACCCAGGCGCGGCGGCAAGATCGCGATCAACCGCCAACTCTACGACGGCACGATCCAGATTAAAAAGAAAAACGGCGGCCTCCTCGTCATCAATGAAATCGATATTGAGCGATACCTCCAGGGGGTCGTTCCCGCGGAGATGCCCCCCGACTGGGAGCTGGAAGCGTTGAAAGTTCAAGCCGTTATCTCCCGAACCTATGCGCTCTATCAGCGGGAAAGCCGAAAAGGAAAAGAGTACGACCTGGTCAACACCATCCTCGGACAGGTTTACAAAGGAGAATCGGTCGAAGACAGCCGCGCTTCGCTTGCGATTGCGCAGACCAAAGGACAGATTCTCTCTTACGACGGGGGGCTGGCGTTGACCTTCTTTCACTCCACCTCCGCCGGTCCGACCGAAGATGCCGCCGAGCGCTGGAACATCGCCCTTCCCTATCTGAAAGGGGTGAGCTGCCCCCTCGATCGAGATTCACCCTATCACGAGTGGAAACGGACGATCACCCTCGACGATCTGGAGGCGGCCTTGGGAAAGCTCGGTCATCCGGTCGGCGCCATCGCGACGCTGACCCCCCTGCAATGGAGCCGGGCCGGACGGCTGCTGACCGTTCGGATTCTCTACTCGGGCGGGGAGTTGATCGTGAAGGCCGAAGACCTCCGAAAAGCCCTCGGCTACAAGATCCTCCCGAGCACCCGGTTCACCATCGAAAGTTTTGGAAGGGAAATTCAGATCCGGGGGATGGGCTACGGACACGGCGTCGGGCTTTGCCAATGGGGGGCGAAGGTGATGGCCGAAAGCGGGTTGAATTTTGATGAGATTCTGTTATATTACTACCCAGGCGTTACGCTGCAACCGTACGAGGAAATAAAATAATCTCTCTAGAGAATGAACAGCACCTTGCGGCTTATGATTATTCCCTTGATCCCTCCCTGATCGCAGCGTCGCCCGCGGCCGAGCGAGATCAATCGCGGCTCCTTGTCTACCATCGAAAAAGAGAAACGATCGAACATCGGCGCTTCTCGTCGCTTCCCGAATATCTTCACCCTTCGGACCTTCTGGTCCTCAACGACACCCGGGTTTTCCCGGCCCGCCTTCGCGCGAAGAAAAAGTCGGGGGGACTTATCGAAATGCTCCTCCTCCGCCCCTTGGAGGAAGAGACCTGGGAGGTAATGATCAAAGGGAAAATCGCCCCCCCGGCCGAACTTCTCCTCGAAGAGGGAGCTGTCGCGCACATCATTCGGACGATCGACGGAGGCCATAAGGAGATCCGCTTCGCACTGCCGGAGGGAACCCCGATCTTGATACCTTTCTGGAGCGCTGGGGTGAGGTTCCACTTCCGCCCTACATCGTGAAGAAGCGCGCGGGCCGGAGCGACCCGGCCGACCGGGAGCGCTATCAGACGGTCTACGCCAAGGTTTCCGGCTCCGCCGCGGCCCCGACCGCCGGGCTTCATTTCACCAAGGCGTTATTAGATGAGATCCAACGAAGGGGAATACGAGTTGCCACGGTGACCCTTCACGTCGGCGTCGGCACCTTTCAACCGATGCGGGAAGAAAAAATCGCCGATCACCCGATGCATCGGGAGTGGTTTCATATCCCTTCTGAAACGGCGGAGGCGGTGGAGACGACGCGACGGATCGGCGGAAGGGTGATTGCGGTCGGCACAACGGCGACCCGTGCGCTGGAGAGCGCCTCCCGACCCGACGGAACCGTTCAATCCGGGGCCGGGGAGACCGAGCTTTTCATCACGCCGGGGTATCATTTCAAAGCGGTGGACGGTTTGATCACCAATTTTCATCTGCCGAAATCGACCCTCTTGGTTTTGGTTTCCGCCTTTGCCGGAGGCGAGGCGATCCGCGCCGTTTACCGGGAAGCGATCCGGGAGCGCTACCGCTTTTACAGCTACGGCGATGCAACGCTGATTTTGTAACGCGATTTTAAAAGTCCTTTTTTGTCAGGAAGGGGGTTTTGCATGCGTGACTTGAAGGATTTGAAGCGAGAAGACGAAGGAATGGGCCCGAAGAAGAAGCCCCCTTATCTCATCATCGGCCTGCTGGGGGTTTTGGTTTTTCTTACGCTCGTTTTTGTCTTCCGAACAAAAGAGGAAAACCCGGAGCCCCCCCTCCCCCGCCGGTGAGCCAGCTGACACCCGATCAAAGCCCGGCCGCTTCGGCGGAGCTTTCGGAGAAGGAAGAGCCGGTGGTTCCAGACCCCGCGTTGAAGCCGGGGGAGATGCGGTTCGATTCAAAGCCGGAGCCTTTCCCCGCGGCGCCCCCCCTCCAAAGAGCGGGCCGTCGTCCCAGACCCCGGGCAATCCGATTCCCAAAGAAGACTTGACCTTCTTCGATACCTTGAAGGACAAAGAAAAGAAAAGCGTCGCGCTGCAGACGAAAAAAGAGACCAAGCCGGCAGCCCAAAAAACAAAGCGGCCGCCGGAAAAAAGAGCGACCCCAAGAAGGTTTCCGTCCCGCCGCCGACCTCCGGACCCTCCGGCGCCTACACGATCCAGGTGGCTTCCTTTGCAGACCAGAAAGGGGCGGAGACCCTTTCCCAAAAGTTGAAGAAAAAGGGGTATGAGGCCTATGTCGCGGCCGGCGAGGTCCCGGAGAAGGGGACCCGGTATCGGGTTCGGATCGGCCATTATCCAAGTCGCGCGGAGGCGCAGAAAGCGGCGGAGGGGATTCAGGAGGCGGAGAAACTGAGTTTCTTAATTACAACCGATTCGGGAAAGTAGGATTCGAGACGGAAGTCCGTCTGGTGACATGATTTCTGTAGGGGCGTGATTGATCACGCCCGGCCGGAGGGCGCCATGAATGGCGCCCCTACATCAGCGGGATCCGCTTTTCCTTGGCGGCATGTTCCAGGACCACCAGAGCGGTGTGTAATCGCTGAAGGCGGGTGTTCCGTTTTCGAATCCCCATCGTATCGTGCGTGGGGAAACTTTCCGACCGAACCTCTCGCTGCACTTTCTTCAGCTGTTGATGAAGGGCTTTGTACATCTCCTTCTCGAAACGCTTCAGGACCAGAGGATTGAGAACCATGAATCCCTCTGCGATATCTTTCGCGACGGAAACGACGCTCTTTCCCCGGATCTGACCTTCGGCCATTTCGACCTCAAAAAAGGATTTTCTGTTGGCGAGAAACAAGATAAAAGATACCGGATCATCCGATTCCTGTCAAAAGCTCTTCCTTCCCGGCGGGCTCCTCTCCACCCTTTTAAATCGTTACGAATACCGCGAAGGGCAAATGCAGATGGCTTCCGCGGTCGCCGAGGCGCTGGAGGGGCAGAGCACCCTTTTGGTGGAGGCCCCCACCGGGACCGGAAAAACCTGGGCCTACCTGATTCCGGCCGCCCTCAGCGGAAAACGGGTCGTCATCTCCACCGGGACCAAAACCCTTCAGGACCAGCTCTACCAAAAGGATCTTCCGTTCCTGGCGCAATCGCTCCCGCGCCGCTTCACCTACAGCATGATGAAGGGAAAGGCGAACTACCTCTGCCTTCACCGGTTCGGACGATTTCTGGAGCAGCCGACCTTTCCCGACCTGGAAGTTGGATCAGATTTTGAACAGCTCCACCGCTGGTCGATGGAGACCGCCACCGGCGATCGGGCCGAATTGACGGCGCTCCCGGAGGGGTCCCCCTCTGGCCGGAAGTTTCCGTGAAGGGGGAGGCCTGCCTCGGGAGCGGATGTCCCGACTACGACCGCTGCTACATCACCCGGATGAAGCAATCGGCCGCCGCATCCGACCTGATTGTCGTGAACCACCATCTTTTCTTCGCTGACCTGGCGCTGAAAGATTTTTCATTCGGGGAGGTCCTTCCCCGTTACGACGCCGTGATCTTCGACGAAGCACATCTGCTCGAAGAGGTCGCCACCCAATACTTCGGTGTTTCGATCAGCAGCTACCGGGTGGAAGATTTCCTCCGCGACACCGAGCGGGAGGTCCGCTTCTCCCAACCGCAGGAGAAAGGGTATCTCGACCAGTGCGCGCGGATCTTGGCGAAGTCGAACCGCTTCTTTCAATTTTTCAGGAGAGGGGAAGAGCGATACCGTCTGACACGCGCATTTTTCTCGCGGGAAGCGGTCACCGCCGGGCACGATCTTCTCCAATCGCTCGACCTGCTTCGCCAGCAGATCCACGCCGCGCAGGTAAAAAGCAACGGTTTCTCTCATCTTGCGGAGCGGATCGAATTGTTCTCGGCCGACTTGCAGCTCTTTCTGACGGCGAATGAGTCGACCCCGTTCGTCTTCTGGGGAGAGAGCCGAAGGGTGGGGGTCTTTCTTCATGCGTCACCGCTCGACGTCTCGGCCCTCCTCCGCCAAAAGCTTTTTGAGCAGGAGATCCCGATCGTCCTCACCTCCGCGACCCTCTCTTCCGGTATGCAAAGCCGGGGCGTATTGCAATACGCCCCTACGGTGACGGGGCTTTCGATTTTGTGAAAGAGCGTCTGGGGATCGAGCAGGCCGATGAGGCGGTTCTTCCCTCCCCCTTTGACTACGAAAAACAAGCGCTCCTTTATCTCCCGAGCCATCTTCCGAGCCCGACGAGCCCCCCGTTTGTTCCGGCGATCGCGGAGGAAATCGTCCGAATCCTTGCCGCCAGTGAAGGGAGAGCCTTTCTCCTCTTCACCAGCTGGAAAAATCTGGAGGAGGTCTATCGATTGATCGCCCCCCGGGTTCCCTATCTCCTCCTCAAGCAGGGAGATCAGCCGAAGCATGCGCTGATCGAAACGTTCCGGAACGAGGTCTCCTCGGTTCTCCTCGGAACGACCAGCTTCTGGCAGGGGGTCGATGTTCAAGGGGAAGCGCTCTCCTGCGTCATCATCGACAAACTCCCTTTTGCCTCTCCTTCCGACCCCCTCATCGCCGCCCGGATCGAATCGCTGATCGATCAAGGGAAAGATCCCTTCATGACGTTTCAATTGCCCTCCGCGATCCTCTCCCTTCGACAGGGGATTGGAAGACTGATCCGGAATCGGGAAGACCGGGGGCTTCTCGCCATTCTCGATCACCGTGTGACGAGAAAAGAATACGGCCGGCATTTTCTCGCGAGCCTTCCCCCTCTCCCCGGACCGATCGGTTCGAAGCGGTTCAGCGCTTTTTCTCCGCAGGATCGCCGGAGCAGAAAGAGGATCGCATCACAAACGCCCCCCGGCAAACTTGACACATCTCCTTCCTTTGCTACGATTGAAAGAAGATGAAATGTCGATTCATTAAATCGATCGGAATCGTCGCCCTCTCTGTAGGGATCTTTTCTTCCGGGGAGGCCTCCGGGAGCGGGTTTGTTTATTCCCGAATCGATCGGGCCACTTCCATTCAATCCTTGAATCAAATGGCCGCGCCGCTGTGGGTCTCAAGCCGTCCCAAACTCGCCCGAATTCCGAATTTAAATGTCTATTACGCCCCCGGCGTCCGATACAACCTCTACATGATCGACAAGATCTGGTATCTATCGCACAACGAAAAGTGGTACCGGGGAGAGACGCATGAGGGCCCGTGGCATTATCTCAGCTACTCGAAAGTCCCCGAGAAGCTGAAAAAATTCCGGCCGAATTCATCAAGAAGCGAACGCTCCCTTCGCCTGAAAAGAAAACCGTCGCAAAAAAGAAATCGTCAAAAACCCCTCCGAAAAAAGTTCCATCCAAATCGACAAAGAAAAATAGATAATCGCTTTTCGCTTGTCGCCGTCCGTCGCGCTGATGTAAAGTAACCAAACCGATGAAGAAGAAAACGCGCGCAACGGTTCTGCTGATCCACGGCGGCTGCGGGTCGACCCCGCCGACTGCCGCGCAGTTGAAAACGATCGAAACGGCCCTCGACCGGGGGGAGCGCCTGCTGCAGAAGGGGGCCTCCGCCCTCGATGCGGTCGAGGCGGCTGTGGTCGTTTTGGAGAAGAGCGGCCGGTTCAATGCCGGGAAGGGATCGAAACGGCAGATGGACGGGGTCATCCGGACCGACGCCTCGGTCATGAACGGGCGGGACCTCTCCGCCGGGGCGGTCGCCGCGATGGAGGGGATTCTCACCCCCATTCGCGCCGCGCGCCTCGTGATGGAGCGGACGCCGCATCTTCTCCTGGTTGGAATATCGGCGGAGGGATTGGCCCGTCTTTTCCGTCTCCCCCTTCTTTCCCCTTCGCTCGCCGCTCCGACCCCCCCTTCCGAGGAGCTCTCTTTCGGGAAGTGGGAAGCGCTTTTCCGGAAGCTTCAAGGAGCGAAGAAAAATGAAAAGGAAAAACGCGGAACCGTCGGGGCGGTGGCGCGCGACACAGAAGGGAATGTCGCGGCGGGGACCTCGACCGGAGGAATCCGCCTGATGCTTCCGGGGCGGGTTGGCGACAGCCCCTTGATCGGGGCCGGGACCTACGCCGACAATCGTTCCGGCGCCGTTTCGATGACCGGCCTCGGCGAGGCGATCATCCGGGCGGGGCTTGCGAAGGAGATCACGTTGGAGATGGAGAGGGGCGTTGAGGCGGAAGAGGCCGGAAGACGCGCTTTGATCCGGATGCGCCGCCGGATCGGCGGGGAGGCCGGCGCGATTATCCTCTCGGCTGACGGCGGTTTCGCTCTGCTTCACACGACCGACTATATGCCCGGGGGATATCGGGCCGGGCGACGCCGCAAGGTTGGCGGTCAATTTCAAAAGGTCATGGAGGATTGATGCAGATTCGTGTTTATTATGAGGATACCGACGCGGGCGGAGTCGTTTATTACGCCAATTATCTGAAATATTTTGAGCGGGGGCGGACCGAATTTTTCCGGGAGCGGGGACTGGAGGTCGCTTCGTACGCGGCAGCCGGGGTTCTTTTCGTCGTCGCCCACGCCGAGATCGACTATCGGCAGGCGGCGCGCTACAACGACCTGCTCGACATGGAGACCGAGGTCGTCGACTTCAGCCGCGCCAGCCTGACCTTCTCCCACGTGATCCGGCTGCACGACACCGAGAAGGTGGTCGCCGAGGGGTGGGTCCGGCTCGTCTGCGTCGACGAGCGCTTCAAGCCGAAACGCCTTCCGGAAGAGATCGTGCAAATTGTAACGAAGATCGTTTAATAAATGCGGATTTCGGATTGCGGATTGCGGAGTAAAATTCATGAATCAGGAGGAAATGAAAGCGCGCACTAAGGCGTTCGCACTCAAGATAATAAAAATAATTGAGTCATTTCCACATCACCGTACGGCAGAGGTGATGGCCAAACAGCTTCTTCGATCCGCAATGTCGGTCGGAGCGAATTATCGCGCTGCTTGCCGGGCAAAGTCATCTGCTGATTTCATCGCAAAAATGGGGATTGTCGAAGAAGAGGCTGATGAATGCATCTATTGGATGGAACTCTTGGTGGACAGTGGCCTTATTAATCATAATGATTTAAATTATTTAATGGAGGAAGCAAATGAGCTCCTAGCGATTACAGTTGCTTCCATCAAAACAGCCCGCAATCGAAAGAGGTAAGATTAGTTCAATCCGCAATCCGAAATCCGCATTCCGCAATGTCTCTCACGCTGGCTCAATGACACAGCGAAACGGGAATCCCTCCGCTCGAGGCGGCGTTGTGGACCTGCTCCTGCTTCAGCTCCGCCTGCTCTTTGGAGAGGGTCGCGACATGCGCGGCTCCTTCTGTATGGACCTGCCACATCAGCGCTTGAGCGGTGTCGGGATCTTTTCCAAAAATTTGAATTAAGATCCGGATGACAAACTCCATCGTTGTGACGTTGTCGTCCAACAGGATGACCTTGTAGGGGGGGATCTCTTCGATCTCCGATTTGGTTTCTTCTGAAAGCTCCGGAAGGACGGACGGGGCCGTGCTGGCGATCATGACGGACTCATTTCTGAGCGGAAAGGAACCGGCGGGAAAGGCAAAACGAGATCACCCCTCGATGATCTCTTTCTTCACCATCGCGAGATAAACCTGCGCCTCTTTCCCCTCGGGGTTGATCCGCTGGGCTTCTTCCCATTCGGCGAGGGCCAGATCGACAAACCCCTTCATATAATAGGTGACACCGAGATGGATGATGGCGGGAATGTACTTCGGATGAATCTCTTTGGCCTGCTGAAAGGTCTCGATGGCATCATCGAACATTCCCTTTTCCCGCAGGGTAATTCCAACTTTGGTGACCACGTCGACGAACTTCGGCCGGATGGAGAGAGCCCTCCGGTACTCCTCCAGCGCGCCGTCATAGAGGCCGATTTCAAAATATTGATCGGCGAGCTTCGCATGTTCGTTGGCGAGCTTTCCCTGGATAAAGGGATCGATCGATTTTACCTCGGACCGGACGACCCGCGCCGCCTTGGAAAAGGTCTCTCCGGCTTCGTCGTATCGGCCGAGGTCATTGAGGGCGATCGTCAGGTTAAGGGAGGCTTCCGTGTAGCGGGGATTGATCTGAAGCGCCTTTTTGAAGTAAACGACCGACATTTCCGCATTTCCTTTTTGAAAGGTGATGATGCCGAGCTTGTTATAGATATCGGCATATCCTTGCGGATGATTCTGGAGGAGCTTGAGAAAGAGCCGCTCCGCTTCGATGACCTTCCCCTCGTCGAAGGCGAGGCGGGCCTGCTCGTAGACTTTTTCGAAATCGTCCATCCGAAAACTCCCTGAAGTAGACCAAACTTACCTTAAAAGCGGCAAAGAGTCAAAGCGTTTTTTCCCCTCCGTTCTCCTTCAGACACCCGATACCGGCAGGGTAAACGATTGTTTTATCAAAACGGAAAGGTTATAATCCCCCCACGATTTGAGCAGAGGAGGTCCCATGCAACACCCATCGATCATGGAGCCGTTTTATCTCACCAAGGAGCCGTATTATCAACCGGTTGGCGCGGAGGCCGCTCTTTTTAAGGCGGCCTATGAGTCGAAGCGGCCGGTTCTGATCAAGGGGCCGACCGGCTGCGGGAAAAGCCGGTTCGTCGCCTACATGGCCTATCATCTCAAGCGCCCGTTGATCACCGTCGCCTGCCATGAGGATCTGACCGCTTCCGATCTGGTCGGGCGGTATCTGCTGCAGGGGGACGAGACGGTCTGGGCCGACGGCCCGCTGGCGCTGGCGGTGAAACATGGGGCGATCTGTTATCTGGATGAGATCGTCGAAGCCCGCAAAGATACCACCGTCGTCATCCACCCGCTGACCGACGATCGCCGGATCCTCCCGATCGAGAAAAAAGGGGAGATCGTCCCCGCGTCGGACGATTTTATGCTCGTGATCTCATACAACCCCGGCTATCAGAGTGTTTTGAAAGACCTCAAGCAGAGCACCCGCCAGCGGTTCATCGCATTGGAATTCAACTATCCCCCGCGCGCAACGGAGATCCAGATCGTCGTCCGGGAAGCGGCCATTTCAGAGGAGGTCGCGCGCCGCCTGGTCGGGATCGGCGAGAAGGTCCGGAATCTTAAAAACCACGGCCTGGAAGAAGGGGTCAGCACCCGCCTTTTGATTTATGCCGGCCAGCTGATCGGGAAGGGCATTCCGCCGCATCGGGCCTGCGAGGCGGCGATCGCCGACGCCATGACCGACGATGCCGAGATGCACCGAACCCTCATGGAAATTGTCCGCAGTTTCTTCGAATGAGCCCGTCACCCCCCTCGAATCGATCCAATCTTTGCTGGAGGCGACCCTCGACGCCGACGAGGCCGCGCGCATCCTCTCGGCGCTCTCTCGGCTCGATCCATCTCTCCAAAAACGCGGTAAACATCGGCCTCATCCTCTCCGATTTCTCGACGAAGGCGGCGACGGAATATTTCCGCGCGGTCCCTTCGGTGCTGCAGTCGATCGGCCCCGATGAGCTGGCCGGCTGGGTCGGGATGGGAATTCAGATCGCGCAGCAATCGTCGGCGGCAGGAATTCGGTTCTTCAAACAGGGGGCCGCGGTCTTCTCCAAGCTTCCATCCAAGCCGCTCCGCGACAAATTTTTAAAGCTGGGTCTTTCACTTGCGCCGCGGGACTACAATCTGGCGATGGAGTACTACCAACAGGCGCCCGCCCTTCTCGCCAACGTGTCCCTCACCGAGGCGGGGCTGGCCGAATGGGCCGAACACGGCTTCGCCCTTGGGAAACAAGATTACACCTTGGCCGTCGAATATTTCCGGACCACTCCATCGCTCTTGATTCTCCTGCCGATCGAGCTCCTCCCGAAGTGGATCGCGGCGGGACAGAAGCTCTCCTCCGGAAAGGTCCTCGCGACGCTGCAGTTCGTTCGGACGAGTCCGGAGGTTTTCACTAAAATTTCATCGAACGCCGACCGTGTCCGGCTCCTCGATCTGACCGCAGAGGTCGCCGAGCGGAATCCGGCGCTCGCCGCCAAGCTTTTCACCGAGGCGGCCGCCATCCTTCCCCCTTTCAGACCCTTCATCTCGAAGGGGTCCTGCTCGATAAAGCGCTCACGTTGGCGCGGTTCGATGGGGAGCTGGCGGCGACCCTTTTCTTAAATGGCCCCAAGATTTTGAAGGAGATGGGACGGGCCGCGGCCCACTTCCCCGAATGGGTCGAAGAGGGGATGGCCCTCGTTAAAAACGGATCGGCTCAGGCGAAGGCCTTCTTCGCGTTTGAATCGAAGGGGGCCCGCGAAGCGGTCGATCATTTCGGAACCGGCGTGTCCCTCGCCTCGATCTCACGGATGTTAAAGCTCTTTGCCGAGGCCCTCTCCGGTCGGCCGGTCGCCATCCGGCCGACCTCAAGCCTCAAACAGGAAGGAAAGGAGTCCGAGGCGCCAACGACCGACGGCCAGACGATCTATCTTCCGGACCATGTCAACCAATTTCCCGACAAAGCGCTTAATCTCGAATGGTATAAGATCGCGACGGCGTATCAGGCCGGCTACCTGGAGTTCAACACCTTCACGCCGAAAATCGCCGACACCGCCGACCTGATCGAGGCGATTCAAATGAAATACAAACGCCGGGGGGGATTCTCGAGTTTGACCTCCTTTTTCTCCCTCTTTCCCGAGCCGGCGCTGATCCAGCGGCTTTTTGAGATCGCCGAGGGGGCCCGGATCGAGTACTTGCTGAAGCAGGAGTATCCCGGACTAAGATCGGCGCTGATCCGGATGCGCGAGGCCGACCTCGCCCGCCGTCCGCCGCTGACCGGGTTGAGCCCGCGCGGGGCCGTCGTCGAGCTGCTCCATCAGATTTCGCTGTCGGGGAAAACAAAAGAGCCGATCCCGCCGGCGCTTCAATCGACCCTCTTCGAGGCGTGCCGGATGTTAGGGGCGGTTCAGAACCCAGATGCGCCGGTCCCGGTCGCCTACGCGATGGCGGCGGCGGCGCGGGTCTACGATCTTTTGGAAATCGACCAGGCCGAGCCGACCCCCGCCACCGACGACATGGAGACCTTCGAAGAGCGGGGAAGCCCGGTCCGGGGCGAAGGAGAAGGGGCCGGAATGATCGCCCCCTCCACCCGCGGGGTGATCGATCCGAAGCGGGTGGAGGAGACGAAGAAAGCGACCCAGGCCCAGGCCGACGCTCTCCTGGAAAAGCTCAAGGGGGCGGGGGTCGATCTCTCCGAAGCAGCCGTCGCGGCCCTCTCCGGATCGATCCAGCGGGGGGAGGCGACGCTCGAATCGCTTCAACAGGGAGGGGCGCTCGACACCCTCGCCGAGCAGATGACGGCGGGGCGCTCGGAAGCAGGAGCGACCGCAGGGGGCAGGCGGTTCCGGTACGATGAATGGGATTGCGAGAGCAATGACTACCGGCCGGGCTGGTGCCAGGTGATCGAGCGGCCGGTGGCGGCGGGAACCCCCGACGTGGTCGAGGCGATCCTCGCCGAGTATGGCGGGATGATCCAGTCGATTCAAACGGCGTTTCAGCACCTCCGCCCGGAAGGGCTCAAGCGGATCAAAGGGGAGCGGGAGGGGGACGAGCTCGATCTCGATGCGCTGCTCAACAGCCGGGTGGAAGCGAAATCGGGACGCTCTCCGTCGGATCGGATCTATGTCGCCCGCCAGAAGAAAGAGCGGAGTGTCGCGATCGCTTTTCTGATCGACATCAGCGGCTCGACACAGCAGCCGCTCCCGGGCGGCGGAAAGCGGATCGTCCAGATCGAAAAGGAGGCGCTGGTCCTTTTGTCGAAGGCGATCGACGCCGTCGGCGACCGCTTCGCCCTCTATGGTTTTTCGGGACGGGGCAAAGATTCGGTCGATTTTTATCTGATCAAAGATTTCGACGAGCGCTACGGCGCCGAGATCGACCGCCGGATCGGCCGGATCGAGGCGGCGGCCCAAAATCGCGACGGCGCCGCCATCCGTCATGCGGCGCGGCGGCTTGCGGCCCAGCCGTCCAAGATCAAAGTCTTGGCCCTCATCAGCGACGGCAAGCCGCTCGACGACCAATATAGCGGCTCTTATTCAACCGCCGACACGAAGATGGCGCTTCGGGAAGCGAAACGGCAAGGAATTCATCCCTACTGCATTACGGTCGACCGGGAAGGGCCGGAGTATCTGCGCGGCATGTATGGCGAGGTCGCCTATCTGGTCATCGACCAAATCGAAACCCTCCCGGTGAAGCTGCCGCAGATTTATAAGAGGTTAACGACATAACTGACAACGTAATGTAGGGGCGACGCATGCGTCGCCCCTACGGAGGACCCAATGGAACAGGATAATCTTTTCACCGGCTGGCTCTGGGAGATGTTCAAAGAGTATGTCCGGAAGATCCGGCGGACCGCCTCGCACGGCGCGCCGGAGGTGAGCGAGATGAAGGAGAAATATCAGGAGATCTTCAATGAGGCGTCGATCAAGATCTTGGTGGAAGAGAAGGTCGGGATGATCGTAATTTTCAACGATCTCGAAAGCCGGACGACGGCGGAACTGACCGGGCTGATGGAGAAGGAGCAGCTGATGGCGTATCTCGCCAAAACGTACGGCCGGGGAAAATACAAGATCAATCTCTATCACGGGATGACCTTCGTCGCGACCCATAATTTCAAAGTCGAAGAGGAGAGCCTCCCCGAGCACTGGCGGGAGATCGTCGCGCGGAACAAGGCGGCGGAAGGGACAATCAATCCATGGCAGAGATAAAAGGGCCGATCATCGCGATCATCGGGCGGCCGAACGTCGGGAAATCGACCCTCTTCAACAAGCTGGTCGGCAGGCGCAAGGCGATCGTTCAAGATATGCCGGGGGTCACGCGCGATCGAAACGAGGCGCTCGGCCATTATCGCGATCGGCAGTTTACGCTGATCGATACCGGCGGGTTGGTCCCCGAATCGAAAGAGGAGATGGAGACCCAGGTCCGCCGGCAGTCGGAGATCGCCATCGAGCAGGCCGACGCCCTTCTTTTCGTCATGAGCGCGCGGGATGGGGTTACGCCGATCGACCGGTCGATTCATGATCTGCTTCGAAAAAGCGGAAAGCCGGTCTATTACGTGATCAATAAGGCCGAAGGGAAGGGAATCCAACGAGTCAACGAATTTTATGAGTTGGGTGTCGATCCGCTGTATGCCATCTCGGCCGAGCACAACGAAGGCCTCAGCGATCTGCTCGACGCCCTCTATCCCCGGATGGCCCCGGAGGAAGAAGAGGAGAAGGTCGAAGCCCCCAAGGTGGTCGTCCTCGGCCGGCCGAATGTGGGGAAATCGACCCTGATCAACACGCTTCTGCGGGAGGAGCGGCTCGTCACCAGCGATGTTCCGGGGACGACCCGCGATACGATCGACAGTTGGGTCACCTATCACGACAAGCCTTATCTTTTTATCGATACGGCCGGCATCCGGCGGCGGGGGAAAATCGAACATGGGGTGGAGCAGTTCAGCATCGCGCGGGCGAAAGAAGCGCTGGAGCGATCGGACGTCGCCCTCCTTCTGATCGACGGCGTCGAAGGGATCACCGAGCAAGATTCGAAGATCGCCGGGTTGATCATCGAGAAGGGGAAGGGATCGGTCGTCCTGATCAACAAATGGGATCTTGCAAAAAAAGAAGAAAGGGCCAAAGAACGGCTTCTGAATCAGATCGCCCTTCGATTCCGTTTTTTGACCGATCTGCAGTATGCCACCATCTCCGCCCGGGAGGGAGAAGGGATCGGCCAGATCTTCCAGCTGATCGATACGGTCTACGGCGGCTATACCCAGCGGGTCTCCACCGGCGATCTGAATCGCTTTTTTGAGAAAATGATGGAGAGCCATCCCCCCCTTTTTACAAGGGAAAGCGGCTCAAACTCTACTACATTACACAGGCCGGGGTGTGCCCGCCGACCTTTGTCCTCTTTGCGAATGCCCCCAAGGGGGTCCCCGATCATTACCTCGGCTACATTGAAAACCAGCTTCGGGAGACCTTCGGCTTCACCGGCACGCCGATCCGAATCCGACTTCGCCAGCGTCGATAAATTTCCCTCTTCTTTTCAGCCTCAGAAGCCATAAATACCCTGATTGACTCACGCAGGGTCAATTCTGTATATTGAACCTACTCTGAGTGAATATTAACAATCCTGTATGGCCTCCTTCAGCAGAGGCTGAACATCTTCCTTCTCTTGTTGAGAGGGTTGCTGAAATACCTTAATAGAACACCCCTCGCGATATTAGGATTCGTCAAGAACCGACGAGGGAAGGATTCAGAGTTGGAGGTAGACGAGATGATCCGCTCCTTCTTCCCGAGTCTTCAGCCCCTCCGATCAGGCCGCCTTCCTGGCCTCCTCTTTCAAAGACCCTTTTTTCCGCAAGAAGATCCCGGATTGATGCTCTTTGCCGTAAGCGCTTTTCGGAAGGGGTCTTCTCTCCCTGTGGAGAAAGCGTCTGATGAAACCGCCCCTTCCCCAGGATGAACCAAAGCGGCTGGAAACGCTTCGGCAATATCAGATCCTCGATACCCCACCGGAAAATGTGTTTGACGATCTGACACGGTTGGCCTCCGACGTTTGCGAAGCGCCGATTGCAGCGATCACGTTTATCGATGATCATCGTCAGTGGTTCAAATCAAAGATAGGTGTGAGCCCGGCTGAGACCCCCGGGAGAGCGCCATTTGCGCCTACGCAATCCTGCAGCGCCAGCCGTTGATTGTTCACGATACCGCTTCCGACCCCCGGTTTTCGGACAACCCCTGGGTGACCTCCGACCCCCACGTCCGATTCTACGCAGGCGCCCCGCTGCTGACCCCCGAAGGGCATGCCCTCGGAACCGTCTGCGTCATGGATTACGCTACTCGGGCGCTGCGCCCCAAGCAGATCGAAGGGCTCCAAACGATCGCGCATGAGACGATGCTGCTGCTGGACCTTCGCCGTCAGCTCTCGGCGTCGTCGCGCATGGTGGCCGGCCTCCGGGAGGCGGAGGAGGCGCTGCGGGAATCGGAGGAAAAGTATCGGATCCTCTTCGAGAACAATCCGCATCCGATGTGGGTGTTCGATCCGGAGACGCTCGCTTTTCTGGCGGTCAACGAGTCGGCCGTTCGGCACTACGGCTACAGCCGAGAAGAGTTCCTCTCCATGACCATCAAGGAGATCCGCCCGCCGGAAGACATTCCCCGCTTGCTTGAGGATTTTAGAAAAATGTCTCCGGGGATTTCTCGTGCCGGCGTCTGGCGGCATCGGAAGAAGGATGGAACGATTATCGACGTGGAGATTACCCGCGATCTGATCCCTTTTATGGGGAAGCAGGCGGGGCTTACCTTGGCAAATGACGTGACCGAAAGAAAGAAGGCGGAGGAGGAGCACGCGCGCCTTCTTCATCGCGAGCAGGAAGCGCGCACGGCGGCGGTGCAGGCGCAGTGGCGCTTTACTTTCCTGGCGGAAGCGAGTGAGATCCTCTCCGCTTCGCTTGATTACGAAACCACCTTGGAGAGCGTGGCGCGTTTAGCGATTCCCTTTCTGGCCGACGGTTGCGTCGTCGATATCGTTGAAGAAGACCAATCGATCCGCCGGGTGGCGGCGGTCGCCACCGATCCGGCCAAAGAAGCGCTCGGATTGGAACTGATTCGGCGCTACCCTCCCGAACGGGGAGGCGCCCACCCGCTTCAGCAGGTGCTGACCTCGGGAAAGACGATGATCCTCTCCGATATTCCAGACGCGTTGTTGGAGACCATCGCGCGCGATCCCGAACATCTGAAGCTCGCCAAAGCGCTGGGGATCAAATCGGCGATGATCGTCCCCCTCTCGGCTCGGGGGAAAACGTTGGGGGCTCTTTCTTTTGTCACGATGGAATCGGGCCGCCGTTTCGGAGAGGACGATCTCTCCCTGGCGGAAGACCTCGCGCGCCGCGTCGCCGTGGCGGTCGATAATGCGCGTCTTTACCAGGGGGCCCAAAGAGAAATCGAGGAGCGAAAAGAGGCCGAAGCGGCGCTGCGGGAGAGTCAGCGGACGCTCACAACGTTGATGAGCAATCTTCCCGGCCTGGTCTACCGCTGCCGAAACGATGAAAATTATACGATTGAATTCATCAGCGAGGGGGTGGTTCCATTGCTCGGCTATCCTCCCGCCGATTTTACACAAGGGGAAATTACCCCGGCGCAGTTGATTCACCCGGACGATCGGGCATGGGTTTGGGAGGGCGTGCAGGGAGCCTTGAAAGAGAAGCGGTCGTTTCAACTTGTTTATCGGATCTACACCCGCTCCGGCGAAGAGAAATGGGTTTGGGAGAAGGGGCAGGGGATCTTTTCTCCCACCGGCGAACTCCTCTTTTTAGAGGGCTTCATTACCGATATCACCGAACGGAAGCGGGCCGAGGAGAATCTTGCCTCCGAGAAGGAGCGTCTGGCGGTGACACTCCGGTCGATCGGCGATGGAGTGATCACGACCGACATGGAAGAGCGGATCGTCTTGATGAACAAAGTGGCCGAAGGCCTCACCGGTTGGACCCAACAAGAAGCGATCGGACGCCGTCTGTCCGAGGTCTTTCGGATGGTCGAGGAGAAAACCGGCCGGTCTCTGGAAAATCCGGCCGCTCAAGTCCTTCAAACCGGTGTAACGGTGGGTCTCATCAATCATACGATCCTTCTCTCGCGCGACGGAACGGAGCAGATCATCGCTCACAGCGGCGCCCCCATTCGAGACAAGGCAGGACATATCCTGGGGGTGGTCCTGGTCTTCCGGGACATCACACAGCAGCAAAGAATGGAAGAGGAGCTTCTTCGAACGAGCAAGCTGGAAGCGGTGGGATTGCTTGCCGGCGGCATCGCACACGACTTCAACAATATCTTGACCGCGATTCTGGGGAATCTTTCCCTGGTAAAGATGTCGATCGGTCCGACCGATCCCCTTCATCGGCGGGTCAGCGACGCCGAGACCGCTTCGCTTCGGGCAAGGGATCTGGCGCAGCAGCTCTTGACCTTCGCCAAAGGGGGGACGCCGATCAAGAAAACCGTCTCGATGAAGGAGCTGCTGAAGGATTCAATCGAGTTCGTTCTGCACGGATCGAATGTCGGGGTTGAATTCGTCATCTCGGACGATCTCTGGCCGGTCGAAATCGATGAGGGACAGATCAGTCAGGTCCTCCACAATCTGGTCATCAATGCCCAGCAGGCGATGCCCCAAGGAGGGATCATCAAAGTGCGGGCGGAGAATGATCTTGTCAAAGAAGGGGATAAGCGGATATTCCTCAAACCGGGGAGATACGTTCGAATCTCGATTCGGGACTTTGGAATCGGCATTCCGAAGGAGCACCTCTCGAAGATCTTCGATCCTTACTTTACGACCAAACAGAAGGGAAGCGGACTGGGGCTGCCGACCTCCTATTCGATTGTCAAAAAACACGACGGTTACATGACGGCCGACTCCGATCTGGGAAAGGGCTCGACCTTCTCCATTTACCTGGCGGCCTCTTCGCACGACGTTGAGCCGGAGCGGCGATCCGAGGCGCCGCTTCGGGGCAAGGGTAAAATTTTGATCATGGATGACGAGCAGGCGGTCCGCGAAGTGGCGGGAGAGCTCTTAGGTTTTCTCGGCTACCGGGTCGGATACGCCGAAGACGGCGCCGAGGCGATCGCACGCTACCGGGAGGGGTCGGCCTCCGGGGAACCGTTTGACCTGGTCATCATGGACCTGACCGTGCCGGGGAAGATGGGGGGAAAAGAGGCGATCCAGCGCCTCCTTGAAATCGACCCGCATGTGAGGGCGATCGTCTCGAGCGGCTACTCCAACGATCCGATCATGGGTGATTATGCCCGGTACGGTTTCAAAGGGGTGATCGCCAAGCCCTACCAACTTCGAGCAGCTGAGCAAAACCGTTCACGATGTCATCACGGGAATGCCGGGATAGGATGAAAGACGAGTCGTTCCGGGAGTTTGTTCTCGACCAACTGAGCCCGCTTGAAGGAATTCACTGCCGGCCGATGTTCGGCGGGCAGGGTCTCTACCGGGACGGGCACTTTTTCGGCATCCTCTTTAAAGGCCGGCTTTACTTCAAAACCGACGACGCCAGCCGTTCAGACTATGTCGAAATGGGGATGAAGCCGTTCCGCCCCAGCGCCCAGCAGACCCTCAAAACGTATTATGAGGTGCCGGTCGATGTGCTCGAAGATCCGGAGCAGTTGAAGGGGTGGGCCGAAAGGGGCGATTGCTTGCCAAGCGGAGATGCCGAGGTGGCGGAAGCGCTGACAGGAGTAGGACTTCATCCCGATTGATCCGGTATCACTTCGCACCGCTTTGTTCTATACGTTGTTTGTTTCCGGCAATGCGCGGAGTTTCCCGTTTGCCGTTCACATAGATTTTGATATATTCTTCGAACTCTTCCCCTTGGGATGTTTTTACGAATTCGAGAAAGCCGTAGATATTTTTCATTTCTGCAGGATCAAACCCGATTTCTTTCAGAAAATCGTCGTTTGCCCGAAAGGACAAAGGGTATGGAAGGATTCGAAACAGATATTTTCCGGAATCTTGGAATTCAATAATAGCATAATAGAGATCCCTCAATCTTTTGAATGAGGAGAGAAGGCCGTTGTAATTTTTCCGGCTGGCTCGCCTGAGAAGGTGGAGAAAGTCGTCGTTATAGTCTTTGATGAGTTTATCGAAACGATCCTGCGTCATAGATAAATTCTACAATGATTGAGGGATACGGCTGCAACATGTTTTTTAATGCGGTTTCTTTTTATTCTTATTCTCGGGAAATGTTCTCTTTCTCCTTGAACTTCCCCCCGCCGTTTCAGTACCATTAGGACCATGTCAGTCAAAGTCTGGTGGCCCCTTTTTCCGCTCCTCTTCTTCATCGTCCTGGTTTGCTTGATCACTGCCATGGTCCGGGTAAAACGCCGGGGCGGGACAACGCGAACCGAGTGGCTGACCCTCTCCCTTGCATTTTTTTCTACTTGATGACCTGGGTGGTCGGGGAAATGGGGATGCGGTGGCTGCACATGCCGGTGTCGAACATCGCCGAACTCTTTATTCTCTTCAACATCGTCTATTTCGCCCGGAAGGGATGGAAGGACATCGCCTGGCTCAACGGCGTCGCCCTGATCGCCATCGCGGCCGATTTTGCGCTCCACTATATTTTGAAGTAAGCCTTCGTCCCCTTTTCCTCACAACAGGTTTTGATCCAGTCCCCCAGCCAGCCGACGAAGCGCTCGCGATAGGGCCGCTTTCTCCATTCCTCATAAGAGATCGGACGTGACCGCTCCAGATCCTCCGCGAAAATTTCCTCCAGGCGTTGAGCGACCTCCCGGCTATGGAAGTTCAGGTTGAACTCATCATTGAGGCTGAACGAACGGTTGTCGAAGTTGGTGCTGCCGATCGATCCCCAGATGCCGTCGGCCACCAACGTCTTGGCATGCATGAAGGTCGGCTGGTACTCGTAAATTTTCACCCCCGCTTTCAATAATCTCCCGTAGCCGTTTCGGCTCAATTGGTAGAGAAGGTAGTTGTCGTTATACCGACCGGGGACGATCACCCGGACATCGACCCCTCGTTCGACCGCCTCGATCAATCGGTCCTGAAGAAGGCCGTCGGGGAGAAAGTAGGCGGTGGTGATGTAGAGGGTCTGCTCCGCCGAGGCGATGGTCAGGAGGTAGAGCATGTAGACTTCGGAGCTTGACTCCATCGGGGAGCTTCGAATCCCTTGCGCTTTGACCGGACCGATCTCTTGGAGGGGGGGAAATAGAGGGTCTCCCACAATCATGGTCCGCGTTGCCTCCAGCCAGTTTTCGGCAAACGCCGCCTGCAGGTAGTGAACGACCGGTCCCTCGACAACGACGCAGGTATCGCGCCAATGATCCTTGTCCTGCGCATGGCCGAGCCATTCGTCGCCGATCCCGATGCCCCCTGTAAAGCCGATCCGTCCATCGATGACGAGGACCTTCCGATGTGTCCGGTAGTTGTACTGGAAAGGTTTGTACCACTTCATCGGCCGGAACCAGGCGAAGTGAACCCCCGCCTCCTTCATCTTCGTGACATTCTTCTCCTCCATGGTTTTTGCCCCCTGAGAGTCGAGGAGCAGGTAAACCGGCAGGCCGTCGCGCGCGCGACGTGCGAGCGCTTCCGCAAATTCATCCGCGATTTTTCCCTTCCAATAAACGTAGGTGACGAAGGTGATACTTTTCTCCGCCTCCCGAATGGCCTTCAACATGGCGGGAAAGGCCTCATCGCCGTCGAGTAAGACACGAACGCGGTGTCCCGGCAGAATCGGCGGGCCGGTGTAGGCCTCGAGGGTATCGAAAAAAGCGGGGTGGGATAGAGGAAAGGGTCTTGCCCCAGTCGCTTGGGGGTCGCGCCGCAGGCAACAAGGGTCAGCATCAGAAGGAGGAACAAACCTCTTTCGATGCGGTGGTAAAAACGATCGGATATATGCAGGCTGTAGGTCATCCTTGACTACTATTCTAGCGATTTTCGGCTTTTTGACGCAATACGGCATCGAGCGATTGCGGCCGAGAGCGGATCTCATCGATGACGAGGAGAGCGATCCCGATCACCATGGGGATGAGAAAGTAAATCACCCGGTAGAGCAGAAGAGAGGAGAGAAGGGCCGCTTCGGAGAGTCGGCCGTCGAGAAGCACCAACATGCTCGATTCAAAGACGCCGATCCCGCCGGGGGCATGGGTGAGAATCGCCACCACCTCCGCCATAAAATAGGCCGCGACGAAGGCGCCGATCGAAACCGCTCCCGGTGGAAGGATCCAATAGAGGACCCAGAGGGTCACAAAAACATCGATCGCCCCCAGAATCAATTGGGACAGCGCAATCCGGAAAGGGGGGAGAGACCATCGTCTCCCCCGGAATGCGATCTCCTTGTTGGATCGACTGCAGATCCCGAGGTAGACGAGTGGGATTGCCCAGACCAAGAACCCCACCATCGGGAAGAGCGACCTAGGAAGAAAAGGGACGACCTCTTCTTCCAGAGGGTAAAAAAGAAACGAAAAACCGCCCCAAAAGAAGAAACCGAGGAGAAAAGTGACGGTGTTGAATAGGACCAGTTTGGTGACATCTTTGAGGTCCATTCCGCAGCGGGAATAAAATCGATAGCGCATCGATCCGCCGGTCAGCCAACTGATCCCGAGATTCTTGCTGATGGAATATCCGACAAAAGAGGCGAGCGCCACCCGAGGATACGAGATCCGCTTCTTTAGAAAACGAAGAGCCAGCCAATCATAACCGGTGAGGACCAGGTAGCTGATCGCCGTCCAAAAACCAACGATCGCCAGCCGCATTCCCTCCAGGGAGCGGAGATATGCGGCGACCTCCGCCAGATCGATGGTTTGAAATCGCCTGTAAAGGAAGAGGCCCGCCGCCAGGAGGGCGACCAGGCCGATGATTGTATTAATCCAATTCCGTGTTTCCGGTTTCAAACAAACCCCATTCCGTCTGGAGAAAGGAGAGATGACGCGCGCCGGGCTTTTTATTTATTTTGACACGAATCGGGGAGAAAAGACGAGAGGGGGAGAGGAGACCCCGTTGCGTTGAATGAAGCCGTCGCCTGCGGGAGTTGCTTCTCAAATGGAAAAGATTAAAATGAAGAGAGAGGTTTATCGGGCGTTTTCCCCGCGCCAACGCCCCTTCTTTTTGGGTTATGAGGAATCCGATCGAGACGCGATTTATCGTCGATACCAATGTCGGCCATCTGGTTCGAAAGCTCCGGATGCTCGGTTATGACACCCTCTTTATCAATCCGGTTGATGATGCAGACCTTGTCCAAACGGCCGACCGGGAAGAAAGGGTGGTTATCAGCGGAGATCGAAGACTGTTCGATCGAAAGCTGATCCGCTCCGGAAGGGTCAAGGGAGTTTTGATCGACACCGATCAGGACCATCACACCCAGCTCCAACTGATCGTTCGTACCTTCGGTTGTGGAGACGGCGGTTCGTTTATCCGCTGTCTTGAGTGCAACACCCTTTTCCTATCAAAATCAAAGGAAGCGGCGAGAGAGAGGGTCCCTCCGTACGTTTATGAAACGATCGCGCAGTATGCGTATTGTCCTCATTGCGATCAATTTTTTTGGGAGGGGGAACATGTGAAGCGGATGCGGGCCCTCATTGAGAAGCTGAAAAATGAGTCGGCGCCGCCGGCGTGAGCAGGAGACGATCGGTCTCAGTGAAATCGGTTTATAAACAGAACCGTTATTTTCTCCGGAGCCGATTGTTTTGTTCATGATCGCGTGCATCCGGCGGGAGGCGATATCTCTCCTCGATTTCGGTGATGCGTTCGAGACAATGAAGGGCCAGCTCCCGGTCGCCCCGGCGTTCATACACCGCCGCCAAGCCCCGGAGGGCTTCGCTCTCGCCCGACGGATCTCCTAACCGGTTAAAGTGGGTCGTCGCGTAGTTAAAGCAGGTTTCCGCGTCCCGATCCTGATCCCGCTGGAGGAAGACGCGGCCCAGCTGTCCCCAGGTCGCCGCCAACCCTTCCTCATGCCCCGCCTTCTTGTGGAAGTCGATCGCTTTTCTGAAAAGATTAATCGCCTCTTCCAGATGTCCCGTCGCCTCTTCCAAGAGACCCCGGTTGCTGTAGAGCACCCCGGAGGAGAGGTCATCCGAATTTTCTTGGAGGAGATCGGCCGCCTCCAGATAATAGGCCCGCGCCCGCTCGAACTCTCCCCCCTCCCGGCAGAGATTGCCGAGGTTGACGAGGGTCTGTCCGACCGTTTTCGCGTCGGGCTGCTCCCGGTCGAGCGCTAAGATTTCCAGATAGCAGGAGCGGGCCTTCTCCCGGTCTCCGAGGGCTGCGGAGGCATTTCCCAGATTCAGAAGCACCGCGCGGAGTTGGTCGGCCTTCCCCCCGGCGCGCGCCTCTTCCAGCGCCTGCCCGAAACAGCGCCGTGCGCTTTCGAATTGCCCGCGATGCAGAAAGATCATCCCTTGCAGGAAAATCCCGGAGTGATTCATGTCCGACATCATCTCTTGACCGGCTCCTTTCCGTCCGCCATTCCAGGCTATACCACTATTCGGACACGGGAGTCAACGCCGAACGGCGTCGTTCTAATACTAATATGGTATCCAATCGAGATACAGAAAAAAACCGGCTTGACACACTTATTTGATTGAGGTACGATACATCACAACACAAAGATGTGTTCTGACGAGGACGTCCCATCCCAACATCCGTTGGGGTGGGACGTTTTGTTTTTAGAGGGAAGACAGCCCGTCCACGTCGGGCACGAATTTCCAAGAGACGACTGCAGGGAGGAAGAGTTTTATGGCCATAGAGTCTCGGGTTTCGAGCGCGCTGATCGGCCGTAGCCCCGTCATGAAAGATATCTATCGGGAATTGATTCGCGTCAGCCAGAGCAAAGCCACGGTTCTCCTTCGCGGGGAGAGCGGGACCGGGAAAGAGCTGATCGCGAAGTTGATCCATGAAAACAGCCCCCGCGCTCACAAGCCCTTTATCAAAGTCAATTGCGCCGCCCTTTCGGAGACGCTGCTGGAGAGCGAGCTTTTCGGTCACGAAAAGGGGGCCTTCACCGGCGCGATTCAGATGAGAAAGGGCCGGTTCGAGCTGGCCGACGGGGGAACGATCTTCCTCGATGAAATCGGCGATCTTCCTCTTCCGGTCCAGGTGAAATTGCTGCGGGTCTTGCAGGAAATGGAGTTCGAGCGGGTCGGCGGGGTTGATACCATCTCGGTCGATGTCCGGACCATTGCCGCCACCCATCGTCAGCTTGAGAACGCGATTCTGGAGGGGAGCTTCCGTCAGGACCTCTACTACCGGCTGAATGTCGTGCCGATTCATCTTCCGGCGCTCCGGGAGAGACGGGAAGATATCTCCTTGCTGATCGAGCACTTTCTCGAAAAGTTCAATAACGAAAACAATAAAAAAGTCCACCTCTCCAATGAAGTGATCCAGCTTCTCATCCACTATGATTGGCCGGGAAACGTCCGAGAGTTGGAGAATTGCATCGAGCGGCTGGTGGTTCTAGCGGAAGATGAATCGGTGACATTCAAGACCATCCCCCCGGCGATACAGACTTATTTCAACGATATTAAAACGGTCACTCCGCCCATCGCCTCCGACAAGCGGGGCTCTTTTACTGAAAAAATGCAGGGAATGGAACAAGAGGCCCTTAAAAAAGCGCTGGAGCGGTCGGGATGGGTCCAGGCCAAAGCGGCCCGATTGCTTGGTATGACCCCGAGGCAGGTCGCTTATAAGATCAAGAAGTACAAGCTCTTTCCCGAAAACCCATTTTAGCAGACAGTTTTGTCGTGAATGCGACGTAATTGTAGAGATTCAGACCATAATTGTCGGGTCGGATGTTCAGGCGCTTTCAGAAAATACAGATTTTTCAGGACTTTTCAAGATATTTAAATTTGGCATACCAGTTGCTCTAGTATCATAGACAAACCGACTACACCGATGTAATCGTTTAAAGGCTGGCAAAGGCGCCGCCGGATTGATCCTTTATCCTGCGGCGCCTTTTTTGAGTTGTTGTAGAGCAGATAAAATTAGAGATCGACTACGCTGACGTAATCAATGTAGGCAGGCAAGGGCGCCGCCGGATGTTTATCTATCCTGCGGCGCCTTTTTTTTAACTTAACCGATCACATTCATACAGGGGAGGAAAAAGCGGAGATGAAAAAAACATGGGGGTGGGGTTTTGTCGTTCTGTTCTTGATCTTGTCGACGGGAAGATTGTTTGCGGAAGAACCGGCAGAATCGCCATTTCAGATCAGCGGATTTGTCGATACGTATTACAGCTTTAACTTCAATAACCCCGATTCTAATACCAACGGGCTCAGCAACTTTGATTTCTACCACAACGCCTTCAGCGTCAGCCTGGCTGAAATCGTCTTCTCGAAGGCAGCCAGTCCGGTTGGATTTCGCCTTGATCTTGATTTCGGAACCACCACCGATTTCATCCACTGCGGCGCTTTCGCCTGTCCGGGCGGCGCACCCGAGGAGCCGTATAAGAATATTCAACAAGCCTATGTCACTTGGGCAACCCCGATCGGTCTCACCCTCGATATGGGGAAATTCGTGACCCACATGGGGCTGGAAGTGATTGAATCGAAAGACAACTGGAACTACACCCGGGGTCTTCTCTTCTGCTGTGCGATTCCTTATTACCATACCGGTCTTCGCGCCAACTATGCCATCTCCGACATGCTTTGGGTGAATGGCTATGTCCTGAACGGCTGGAACAACACCGTTGAGAATAACAATGCTAAAACGTTCGGAGCTCAGGTCGGAATTGTTCCGATCAAGCCGCTCACCGTCATTCTGAATTGGGTTGGGCCGGAGGAATCGGCCGGAGCGGGCTTCGAGAACCGGCAGGTCTACGATGCGATCGTTATCTTTAACGCAACCGACACCCTCTCCTTCGCGGCCAACTATGACTACGGCACGCAAGATCCGATCGGCGGCGGAGACAGCATGACCTGGTCCGGGATTGCCCTTTATGCACGGGCGGGATTCGATCCTTTTGCAGTCGCTGTCCGAGTCGAGAATGCAACCGATGATGATGGCGTGATGTTTGGAACCGCCGATAACAACGTCCAAGAAGTGACTGTGACCGGAGAGGTAAAAGTGGCCAGCAGTCTTCTGATCCGGGCCGAGGTCCGGCATGACAAAGCCGACGAAGATATCTTCGCAGACGAGGGTGGAGCGGTGACCGATACCCAGAGCCGCGCCGTTCTCGGCGTGGTTTATAGTTTCTAAATTCATCTGTAATAGAAGGAGGAGAAAATGAAAGGATTTAAGAAGATAGGTTGGATCGGAATCTTAGCCGCGCTGGTGTTGTCGCTCACTCTGCCCGTTTGGGCGGAGGAGGCGGCCCCCGCTGCGGAAGCCCCCGCGGTGATGACGGAGAGCGCTCCATCGGCTCCCCCCGCCGAGGCCGCCCCTGCGGCGGTCGAAGGCCCCTCGGAAACCAAGGTGGCGCTCGATACTATCTGGGTGCTGGTGACCGCGATGCTCGTCTTCTTCATGAACCTCGGTTTTGCCATGGTAGAGTCGGGCTTCTGCCGAAGCAAGAATACCGTAAATATTCTCTCTAAAAACTTCATCGTCTTCGCTATCTCCTCACTCGCTTTCTGGGTGATTGGATGGGGGATGATGTTCGGAGATGGAAATGGGTTCATTGGGACCAGCGGTCTCTTCTTCATTGGCGGAGAAGACAACTCTCCGATGCCGGGTGATTTGTATAAAGGGGTTTACTCAGCCATCTCCTGGGCGACGGTTCCTTTGTTGGCCAAGTTCTTCTTCCAGCTGGTTTTCGCCGGAACAGCGGCCACCATCGTCTCAGGCGCTGTGGCGGAGCGGATCAAGTATCTCTCCTTCATTGTCTTCTCTTTCTTCCTTGTGGCTTTCATTTATCCAATCGTCGGCCACTGGATCTGGGGGGAGGATGGCTGGCCAAACTCGGCATGTGGGATTTTGCCGGATCGACCGTGGTTCACTCGGTCGGCGGCTGGGCGGCGCTGGCGGGCGTTCTTGTTCTGGGACCCCGGCTTGGGAAATATAAAGATGGAAAGGTCAATGCGATTCCCGGCCATAACATGACCTCGGCCACCCTCGGAGCGATTGTTCTCTGGCTCGGATGGTTCGGGTTTAATCCCGGCAGTACCATGGCGGCCGCGGTCGGCGATATGTCTCGAATCGTCATTACCACCAACACCGCCGGGGCGGTCGGTCTTCTGGTTGCCACCGCCGTGGCGTGGATGGTCCTTGGAAAACCCGATCTTGGAATGTCGATCAACGGCCTTCTGGCCGGCTTGGTCGCTGTCACTGCCCCCTGCGCCTATATTTCGGTCGGCAGCTCGGCGATCATCGGAGCTATTGCCGGGGCGTTGGTGGTCTTCGCCGTTATCATGTTTGACAAGCTCAAGATTGATGATCCGGTCGGTGCAACTGCGGTTCACCTCTGCTGCGGTGTTTTCGGAACGCTGGCAGTCGGCCTTTTTGCGGAAGATGCAATCATGCCGAATACCACCGGCAACGGCCTCCTTTTCGGCGGCGGGGCGAAGCTCCTGATCAGCCAATTGATCGGAATCGCCGCGGTCGGGGCGTTCACCTTCGTGATCTCTTATATCATCTGGGTGGCCATCAAGGCGACGATGGGTGTCCGTGTCAGTGAGACGGAGGAGATGGAAGGGTTGGATATCGGGGAGCATGGCAATTCGGCGTATCCCGATTTTGCCGTCAGCATGATCTCCAGCAGCGGCGCAATGAATATCGGCTATGCCTCATCGAAACCAAAAGCGTCTGAGAAACCGGCCGAAAAAGTAATGCGATAGGGAGGAACGCCAATGAAAAAAGTCGAGGCGGTGATCAAGCCGTTTAAACTGGAAGAGGTCAAAAAAGCCCTCTCGGATATCGGAATCTACGGGATGACGATCACCGAGGTCAAAGGGTTCGGCCGCCAGAAAGGACACAAAGAGCAATACCGCGGGGCCGAATATACGATTGAGTTCGTCCCCAAGATCAAGGTGGAGATCGCCTTATCGGACGAAGACGAGGAGAAGGTGGTCGCCACGATCATGGCGGCCGCCAAGACCGGGAGCATCGGCGATGGAAAGATCTTCATTACATCGCTGAGCGACGCCGTTCGGATCCGAACGGGAGAAAGCGGGGAAGCGGCGCTGTAGATCGGTTTTGGTCTGGTTTGGATGAGCGGCCCGTGTGAGGATTAAAATCTTCATCACGGGCCGCTCCGTGTCGGCTTGGCCATCGATCCCGCCGGCGCATCGGGTGATCCGGTTGTTCCGGCGCGGGTTCTACTATATAATGCCAGAAATCAGCCCCTCTCCGCGATACCGGTATAGTAGTAGAAATTTGGTTCAATGGGTCCTGTGACAGAATCATCGAACGACATCGTTGAGATAGAGTCGAAGTGGTATTTCGGCGTCTGTCTCGCCATTGCCGCCCTGATCGGAATCTTCACCTGGAAGAACCCTCCCAGTCCGAACCTTCTCGGAATAGAGGTGTTGGCGACCATTCTGATCCTTTTTCTTTTCGGATCGATCCGTTATCGGATCGACAAAAACGCGATCACGTATGGAGCACTCCCGATCATCTTCGTGACCTTCTTCCCCCTTTGGTGGCCCCAATCCCAACTACGTGAGGAGATGTCTCGGGAAGGGGGGCCGCCTTGTGGCGGGCGGTTCGAGAAAATCTCCTTTCGATCCATGGTCTTGAGAAGTTGATCCACGGCGATACGATGCTTTTTATCCTGGGGCTGACTTTTTTCGTCAGCGTCATCTCCCAGACCCGCTTGCTGGAAACGGTGAGCATGAATCTCCTCCGGATTTTCGAGGGGCGCGTTTTGGCGACGGTTCTGACCATCGCAGGATTGGTCTCCTTTGCCTCCGGCATCTTGGACGGCGTCTCGATGATCGGCCTGACGATCCGCGTCTTGGTGATTATCCTGGTGATGGCGCGGATTCGGCAGGAAGGGATCGAATTCATCATCATGATTTCGGTGATCCTGACCACCGTCTGCGGAATGTGGCTCGCTTACGGAGAGCCCCCGAACCTGATCATGAAGTCCAATCTCAGCCTCCCCGATTCTTTTTTTCTGAAATATGCGTTGCCGATGGCGGTCGTTACCTTCCTCATTGTCTCCCAATTTATTTCCCGCTGGTTGAAGGGGGCGATGATCCCCCTGGATGAGCTCGACGTTCTGGAGAAGAATATCGCCGATGTCCGGTTCCATCAAGCCGCGCGGAAAGGAGAGGTCAAAGAGATCGAGGATATGTTCAAGGAATACGCCGAACGTTTTGGAGATAAAACGGCGGCGGTGGAAGCCCTCTACCATGAGGGACATCATCCGATCTCGGCGATGATCCGGGCCCAGGTCGATGAAGAGACCGTGAATGCGTTCGTCCGGGATTTTTTGGGAGAAGCGTTTGTCGCGCCGGTGAAGTCCTATTATCATCATCGGCAACAAAGGGGGCGTCCGGGAGAGCGGGAGTGGGAGCTGCGGGAGGCGGGGGTGATCGAACGCCTGCTGGAAGACACCCGTGTTCAACGGAACGCCGCGCAGAGATGGGGCAAACTTGCTTTTATTCCCTTCCTCGGCTTATTGTTCTGGCACGCCCGGAATCACGATGTTCCCCTCTTTATCTCGTCGATCGCCGCCTTTTCTTTCGCGCTGTTGGGGATTTTGGCCCACACGAAGATGAGAAAACTTGCAATCCGGGAAGCGACCCACGAATACAAGGAGTACCTTTTTCTCTTTCCTCTTTTTCTTTCGATTACGATGCTCACGGCGGTCGGATTTTTTGATCAGTTGAAGGGGGCGATCGAAGAGGGGGTCGACCTTCTCGGCCCCGCCCATGTGGCGGTCATCCAGTTCCTCGGATCGGGGCTCCTCTCGGCGGTGCTGGACAACAACGTCGTCGCCGATTTCGCCTCCCGGGCCATTCACGGGATGCCCGATATGTTCCTCTTCGCCGCGGCCCAAATCGCCGGATATGCAACGGGGGGGTCGCTTACCCACATCGGCTCGGCCCAGTCGGTGGTTGCCTTTGCCTACATCCTTCGGTATGTCGATCCCTCCTTCACCCCGTTGGGCTGGATCAGGGCGATGTGGCGGCTGGTCGTTATCATCTCGATTGCCCTGATCGCGATTCTTTACATCAAAGCGTTTCTGATCGGTTCTGTTCCGGGATAGATTGATTCCTTTTTTTGAGAATAGGACCGCCGCGATTTGTGGTAGAATGAACCACCTAAAAATGGAGCAAGATGCACTCTCAGGCCAATATTCTTGCTGATCTTCGCCTCCTCTTTGGGGCCAGGCAAAAGGAGATCCGTGCTTTTCACGATCAGGGCGGGACCGGCCTTCGTGTCGTCGAGGCCCTCTCGGACCTGGCTGACCATCTCCTCTTACGGGGATTTCAATCGATCAACCCGACGCTGATTCAGGAGTGGGGGGGCGATGGTCGCCATTGGCGGGTACGGCCGCCGGGAGCTCTCGCCGGCGTCGGACATCGACCTGATGTTCCTCTTCCCCGAAGGACGCGCGAGGCAGGCCGAAAGACTCGCCTCGGAGCTGCTCCCCTTTTTCTGGGACCTCGGCTACAAAGTCGGCCACAGCGTCCGGAGTGTGGAAGAGTGCATCGCCGCCGCAAAACAGGACACCCTCATCGCCACCTCTCTGCTCGAATCGCGGCTTCTCACCGGTGATCGGGCGCTCTTCCAGCAGTTTCATGAGGCCTTCTTCTCCAAGATCGTCGGAAAAAGTCTAAAAGATTTTTTGATCCATCTCGACGAGGGGAGGGCGGCCGGGCGAAAGGAGTTCGGCGCGACCCCTTATCTTTTAGAGCCGAATCTCAAGCAAAGCCCCGGCGGCCTTCGCGACATTCATCACCTCCGTTGGGTGGCGCTGGCCCGTTATCGAACCAATTCTCTCGCGCAGCTTTTTCAGTGGGGGCTCCTCTCCAACGCGGAATATTCGAGTCTCACGACCGCTCTCGATTTTCTCTGGAAAATTCGGAACCAGCTTCACTTCAAGGCGGGAAGGGCCTCCGACCATCTGACGATGGAGCTGCAGGAAGAGCTCGCCCCCTTCTTTCATTTCGAGAACCGGCGCGAGCTGATGCGCCAGTATTATATCTTGACCGGTTGGGTCATTGAGATTTCGGATCGGTTTATCCGGGATGCCTTTCCGGTCAGCCGATGGCAGAAGTGGCAACGGGCGTGGCAGACCCGCCAGGTGGCTCCCGGTTTTCAGGTCGCTTCCGGGGAAATTGTTCCTCAAGCAACGAACCTTCATCAGTTCTTCGGGAACGATGAAAATCTTCTTCGAATATTCCTCCTCGCAAAGGAGCATGGCGCCCGCATTCCCGGACCGGTCCTGGAAGTCCTCCACCAGGTGGCCGATCAGGAGCGGGATCGGCCGATTTCACCGGAGGCGGCCGTCCTCTTTCGGGAAATCCTCTCGAAGCCGGGACGGATCGCCGACACCCTGCGCGTGATGCATCGGACGCATGTCCTCTGGCGGATCATCCCGGAGTTCGCGCGGGTCCATCGGTTGGTTCAGGAGAGCCGGTCCCATTTTTTCACTGTGGACGAGCATAGCTTCCGCGCCGTGGAAGAGGGGGAGCGCTTGGCCGCCGAGGGAGGGGCGATCGGAAAGATCTACGCCGGAATCCAAAGAAAAGACCTCCTCCACCTGGCGCTTCTCCTGCACGATGTCGGGAAAGGACGCGATGAAGACCACAGCGCGGTCGGAGCGATTCTTGCCGAAGCGGCCGGAATTCAGTTGGGATATACCGATGAGGAGCGCGCTCTTTTGGTTTTTCTCGTCCGGCGCCATCTAATTCTCTCCGAGGTGGCGCTCTACCGCGACTTTTCAAACGAGCCGGTCCTCCTTCAATTCGCCAGCGAGGTCGCCCGGCCGGAAACGCTTAAAAAGCTGTTCGTCTTAACCTGCGCCGATATCCGCGCGGTCGGCCCCGGCACCTGGACGAGTTGGAAGGGGGAACTTCTGCTCAAACTCTATGGGGAAGCGCTTTCGATCTTGGCGGGGGAAGAGGCCGATCCGGAGGAGCGGAAGGTGGAGATGATCGTCGAGCGCCTTCGCCAGGAAGCGAAAGGGAAGTACCCGGAGGTGTGGCTGGAAGAGACCCTTCAAGGATTGATTCCGCGCTACCTCTTGGCCACCCCTTTTGAGAAAATGCTCGCCGATCTGTCGGCCCTCTTCCACCTCTTGATCGATCCGATCCATGTCTCGGCGCGCTACCTCCCCGATTCAGGGATGACCGAGTATACCCTCTACACCTATGATCAGATCACACCCGGCCTCTTCTCAAAGATGACCGGCGTGCTCGCCGCCAAGGGGCTTCAGATCATGGGGGCGCAAGTCTTCACCCAATCGAACGGCATGGTCGTCGATACGTTTCGGGTCATCGATCCCGATTACACCGGACCGGTCCCGCCCGAACGGATCGAGACGATCTCGCAGGAAGTCCGGAGCGTTTTGATCGGCAAGGAAACGATTGAGGCCCTCTTCACGCGGGGGCAAAGGTTCCGGTCCCAGAAAGAACTCCCCCCGACGGTCGCCGTCCGGGTGGAACTCGACAACGACAGCTCCCACCACTTCACGATCATCGATATTTTTGCCCCCGACCGGCGGGGACTCCTTTATGTGATTGCGAAAACGATCTTCGATCTCGGTCTCTCGGTCCACTCGGCCAAAATTGCGACGCGGCTCGACCAGATCGTCGACGTTTTCTACGTGCAAGGCCCCGAGGGGAAGAAGATCACCGATTCGGAAATGATCCGGAGGGTGAAGGAGCGGCTCACAAACGAGATTCAGCAAGGTTCGACCGGAAAAGGAAAGTAGGCTTACAACAATCAGGGGGGAATAATGGCAACGAAGCGACGCATGCAGGTCCATCTGAAATGGCTGCTGGTTTTGTTGTTTTTCGCGGCATCGATCGAGTTTAATCTTTCAACCGCTTTCGCTCAGGACGCTCCTCCTCCGACGATCGATACCGGCGATACCGCCTGGATGCTCACTTCCGCGGCGCTGGTTCTTCTGATGACCCCCGGACTGGCGCTTTTCTACGGCGGGATGGTTCGAACGAAAAATTCGCTCGGCACCATCATGCAAAGCATGATTATGATCGCGCTGATCACCGTCCAGTGGGTCCTTTTCGGATATACCCTCGCCTTCGGTCCGGACCAGGGGGGACTCATCGGAAGCTTGGCCTGGCTTGGATTAAATGGGGTGGGACTCGATCCCAATCCCGACTATGCGGGGACGATTCCCCACCAGGTTTTTATGATTTATCAAGGAATGTTCGCCATCATCACGCCGGCACTGATTACCGGGGCGTTTGCCGAGCGGATGAAATTCTCCACCTTCTTGGTTTTTTCGCTCCTCTGGGCGACGCTGGTCTACGATCCGCTCGCGCATTGGGTCTGGGGGGTCGGCGGGTGGATGCGGAATCTCGGCGCGCTCGATTTCGCGGGGGGAACGGTGGTGCACATCAGCTCCGGGGTCTCCGCGCTGGCGGCGGCCCTCTATATGGGGAAGCGGCTCGGTTACGGGAAAGAGCCGATGCTGCCTCACAACCTCCCGATGACGGTGCTCGGGGCGGGGATTCTCTGGTTCGGCTGGTTCGGGTTTAACGGCGGCAGCGCGGTTGCCTCCGGCGCGCTCGCCGGGAGCGCCTTTGTCGTGACCCATATCGCGGCCGCCTCCGCGACCCTCACCTGGATGTTTGTCGAGTGGAGTCATCGCGGAAAGCCGACGGTGCTCGGGGCCGTCAGCGGCGCGGTGGCCGGCCTGGTCGCCATCACGCCGGCCTCCGGATTCGTCGGCCCGATCTCCGCCCTTCTCATCGGGATCGGCGGCGGGGCGGTCTGTTATTTCGGTGCCGTGATTTTGAAGAACAAGCTCGGCTATGACGATTCCCTCGACGCCTTCGGTGTGCACGGCCTGGGCGGAACCTTCGGCGCGTTGGCGACCGGTCTTTTCGCGTCCAAAGCGGTGAACGCGGCGGGGAACGATGGGGCCTTCTTCGGGAATCCGAAACTGCTGGTCATCCAAGCCATCACCGTGGTAGCCACCTGGGTCTTTGCTTTTGTGATGACGATGATTCTGCTGAAAATCCTCGACGCGACGATGGGGCTGCGTGTCTCCAAAGAGAAAGAGATCACCGGGCTCGATATGTCGGAGCATGGAGAAACCGGCTACAATCTTTAATTGCTTTCGATTATAATGAATTATCCTTAGCGTAGGGGGAAGGCGACCATGAAGAAGATCGAGGCGATTATCAAACCGTTCAAGCTGGAAGAGGTGAAGAAGGCGCTCAATGACGTAGGGATTGTCGGGATGACGGTGACCGAGGTGAAGGGATATGGAAGGCAGAAGGGACACAAGGAGCTTTATCGCGGCGCGGAATACACGGTGGAGTTCGTCCCGAAGTTAAAGATCGAGATCGCCCTGTCGGATAAAGATGTCGATAAGGCGGTGGCGACGATCCTCGCCTCGGCCAAGACCGGCAGCATCGGCGACGGTAAGATTTTTATCACCGATCTGGAAGGGTCGATTCGGATCCGGACCGGTGAGAGCGGGGAGGGAGCGCTTTAGTTGGGGCTCCGAACGATTTCGACGACAACACCTCCCCGGATCTCTTCGCGGGGGGGGAGGCATTTCTTTACGCGGACGGTCACGGAGGCAATCCGCCGATCTTCCAATATCTTGCCGGCAATCCTCTCCGCGAGGGTCTCGATGAGACGAACGTGGCTTTCCCGTCCGATTTTCACAATCTCGCCGCAAAGCTGATCGTAGTCGATTGTATCCTTGAGCTGATCCGTTCGCGCCGCGCCTGAGACATCACATTTCATCTCCACGTCCACCGAAAGTCGCTGGCCGATGGTCCGCTCCTCTTCTGTGACGCCGCAATGGCCGTGGAATTCAATCTGATAGATCGCCAGCGTGTCCATGTTGCTCCGAGCGAAGGTTTAATCGACGGGGATTTGAACGAGACGGGAGAGGACTTTCCCTTCGATCAGGTGCTCTTTGACCAGTCGGCCGACCTCTTTTTCTTCCACGTGGCCGTACCAGGTTCCTTCCGGATAGATCACCATGTTGGGGCCGTTTCCGCACTGCCCCAAACAGCGGCAAAGGGTGACCCGGACGTTCTTTCGAAGGTGGTGTTCCTCTAATTTTTGCTGTAGGATCTGCAATGTTTCTTCCGCCCCCTGCTGGCTGCAGGTCGGGCCGGTGCAGACAAAAAGATGATGAAACACATCCGCTCCTTAAGGTTGCCGGTTTATACCACACCGACCGGCAAATGTAAACGGCCGGGGGGCCGCGTTTTTACAGCGGCCCGATGTCTTTGAAGTCCTTGATCTCCTGCTTCATGAACTTTTTCAAATTTTTGATGAGATTCTCTTCAAGCTGACGGACCCGCTCTTTGGAGATCTTGTACTTCTTGCCGAAGACCTCCAGTGTTTTCGGATTCTCGGAGAGAATCCGTTCGTTGAGGATTTCCAACTCCCGCGGCTTCAGCGTTTTTGAAAATTCCTTCAGCTTTTCCTGAAAGAGCTCCTGAAGCTCATCTTTGGCCAAACGGTCATCGACCGCTTCCTGATCCGAAGGAAGGAGATTGGCCAGCGTTTCATCCGATTCGGGGCCGGCCGGCTCATCGAGGGAGGACTCCCATCCCCCGAGCCGTTGCTGCATTTCCACCACCTCTTGCTCCTTCACGTCGAGACGATCGGCAAGGAGTTTCGGTCCCGCCTCATACCCCATCTTCTCCAGACGCTCCCGTTCCTTTGAGAGCCGGAAAAAGAGTTTTCGCTGCGCCTCGGTCGTGCCGATCTTGACCAATCGCCAGTTGTGAAGAATGAATTTGAGAATATAAGCGCGGATCCACCAGGAGGCGTATGTCGACACCCGAATATCTTTGTAGGGGTCGAACTTCTTGATCGCCTGCATCAACCCGATGTTTCCTTCCTGAATCAAATCCATCGAATTGAAAGGAAGATTTTTATACTCCATCGCAATGGAGGCGGCCAATCGGAGATGGGAGAGAATCAATTCTGTGACCGCCTGGAGATCTCCCTCCTCTTTGAATTTGACGGCAAGCCGCTTTTCCTCCTCTCGGCTGAGAAAAGGATATTGCCGGATTTCCGCCAAATATCGCTGCAGCGGATCATAGACGGCGACCCCCTGCTCTTCAGGCTCCACCGGCTCGATCTCGATCTCCGGCACCGCTTCTATGTTTTCGATTTCAGATTCTTCCATGGTCTTTCCATTCTGAATCTATCAGGGGAAAAAGTATAACAAAAAAAGGGGGATAAAAAAGTGGCTCCCGGCCCTTGACCGCTCCCAAAGAAGAATTATCTTACCGGTGTGGCTCATGAAAAGGGGCCTTGACTTTCATCCGATACGGATTATCTAGAAAATAAATCACTTCCGCCGCTTGGGCGGTCTTTTGAATAGGAGGAAAAAATGGCGATCGTAAAATGGGAACCCCTCAAAGACTTTGTGACCTTGCAGGATCGAATGAATCAATTCCTATCGGACACCTTGAATAACTATGACATGGAAAACGGCCGTCTGGTTCAAGATTGGGTGCCGGCGGTCGATGTTTATGAAGACGCCGAGGCGATCCAGCTGAAGGCGGAGCTGCCCGGCATGGAGATGAAAGAGATCGAGGTCAGAATCGAAAACAATGCCCTGGAAATTCGGGGGAGAAAAAGATCGAGCAAACGGAGAAGAAAGAGAACTACCACCGGATCGAACGGGTGTTCGGACGCTTCTCCCGCTCGTTCCGGCTTCCGAACACGGTCGCGCAGGATAAGATCAAAGCGAAATATGACCGGGGCATTTTGACGATCACCCTGCCGAAACGGGAAGAGACCAAACCGAGAAGCATTACGGTCCAGGTTGAGTAGTCAAAGATCCAATCCCCCAGCCGGAACAAGCTGGGGGATTTTTTTTGTCTTAATTTCGGAACGCCTTTCTTCGTGCGTAGAGATAAATCATAAAGCCGACGAGGACGATCATAAAGACCGTCCTGATCCGGTGGGGGGGCGGGAGGACCAGGCGGCTGACCATCGCGCTGGCCAGGCCGTAAAGCGAATAAAACATGAAAAGAGGGTAAGCCCACCGGCGGCCCAGAATGGCACCGTATCCGGAGGCGAAATGGAGGACCGGGGAGAGAAACTTGAAAAACCATCCGACTCCCCCGGTCAGCTTCATTCCGAAGACAGGAAGCCCATACGCCGGATTTGCAACAATGATATAGGTATCCATGATTCCGGAGAGGATCATCAAGATGCCGAAAAAAATAAGATCGGCTGGGACGGATCGACGAACCGGAACGGTCTCCTGAGAGATCGAAGTAGCCATGATGTCTCCTCCCATAAATGTGGTAGACCAAACATCCTGATCGGATCTGGCAAGATTTTAACAAATCGCCCACGGCAAGGGCCACACATATTTTATTTGTAAAGAGGTTCGCTACAAGCGCTTTGCGACGGCGGGGGATGACAGATGGATCGAGGGTGTATATACTGTATCAATCTTAAAATTAAAAAATGATCCCCATTTCTATTTAGGATATGTTATCTTTACAAAACATTCCAATGACAGATCGGGCATCCAGCCCGCATCGATCGGCCGCTTACAGCCGATGGACGATTTCAAGGGGAAGGGATTCCCTCTTAATGATAGGTCCTAACGAGAGGAGGCAAGGAATGGCAAAAGAGAAGGCCGCGGAAAAGGCGAAATCTTGGCAGGACCGAGAGTTACCGAGGACCTTTGAAGAGAAAGCGTATCGACTCCAGCAAGCGTTTATCAATTGGGTCGATGAGAATCCGGATCGGCTCCGGTTCCGGGAAGACGGGGATTGGATCACCACCCGGATGGTGGAGCTCCTGCTTCTGGAAAAAGCGGCCGAATGCAGCAGCCGCAGACGGGTCGATTCGATGCGGCTGGTTGCGACCGATATGATGGTGAAAGTGGTCGACGACCCGACGACGTTGAAAGAGATCGAAGCGAAAATCGACGAACTCTTCAAAGCGCTGGAGGCCTACGATGAAATGGGCTTAAATGATCCACGCTATCAGGCCAAGATTCAGGCCTTGTCCGATCGGCTGACAGGAAAGAACAACAAGCAAAAAGAAGAGTAAACACGGCTCAACAACGCTTTTGAATCAAAAGGACCAGCGTTTTATCCGATAGACATGATTCGTGCGGCAACCGGAGAGAACCGATTGCCCGGAAGCTGCGGGATCGCGGTTAATCTTCACCCGGACCGATTAAAAGAGAGATGCGCGTTTTCTCCTAAATTCTTTACCCCCCCCCCTCGACCTGGGTCCTTACGGTTATCACCACTACGTCTATTTGAGATCTCCCTTCTTTCCATTTTTCCCAATCCCTCTGTAAGGAATACCGTGCCCGTGCGACGAATGGATAAGCGGCAAAGAGGGCATATGGTTTTTGACAGAACAGAATACGAAGGAGAACCGATGAATCGGAGAAACGTATTAAAAGCCGGAACGGTCGGCATCCTCGCCTATCTTCTTGATCTTTGGCCGGCCCGGGCGGAGGAGCCGGAAGGGGACTTCGAGATTACGAAAACCGATGAGGAGTGGCGGGCCATTCTCACGGCGGAACAGTATGGCGTTTTACGAAAAGAGAAAACGGAGCCTCCTTTTAAGAACGCCTACCATGATCACAAGGCCCCCGGTATTTACCATTGCGCGGGGTGCGACCTTCCCCTCTTTTCATCGAAGACAAAATATGACAGCAAGACCGGCTGGCCGAGCTTTTGGGAGCCGATCGAACCGACGGCGGTCGGAACCAGGACCGACTGGAAGCTTTTCTTCCCTCGGACGGAGGTCCACTGCCGGCGGTGCGGCGGCCATCTGGGACATGTTTTCGATGACGGTCCGCCGCCGACCGGGTTGCGGTATTGCATCAACTCAGCGGCGTTGACGTTCGTATCGGCCTAAAGCGACCTTAAGACGACCGCCGCTTCGTGCGCGCCGTCGGCGGCGCATTCCATGGATCATCGGGCCAGGGATGTTTCGGATAACGTCCCTTCAGCTCCTTCTTCACCTCGGCATAGGTCCGCTCCCAGAAGCCGCGCAGGTCCTGCGTCACCTGAATCGGACGCCGGGCGGGGGAGAGAAGATGGAGCGTCACCGGGACCCTTCCCCACCCCACCCGAGGCGTTTCGGCCAAGCCGAACATCTCTTGCAGCTTTACCGCCAATACCGGAGAGTCGCCGGGCCGGTATTCCAGCCGAAGTTGGGAACCGCTCGGAACGGTCAGATGGGTCGGCGCCCCTTCCTCCAACCGCCGGTTTTGATTCCAGTCGAGCCGGGCCTTCAGCGCCGTGAGCAGATCAAGTCGCTTCAGATGCTCCCGGCGGGTGATGCCGGTTAAAAAAGGCCCGAGCCATTCTTCGAGGTGCTCTTGCAGCGCGGCATCGGAGGGGTCGGGCCACCCTTCTTCCGGAAACCAATGGCGCAGAGAGAGCACCCGCGCTTGCCAGTCGCGGGCTTCGGGGGACCAGGGAAGGGCTGCGATGCCGAGCTGGCGAATCCCCTCCAGCATCGCCGCGAGACATTTCTCCGGATCAGGACGCGAAAGGGGGCGCTGTCGATGAGCAGCTCCCCGAGGCGCTCTTCACCTAGCGCAATCACCCGCTGCTGCCGAGCGTCCCAGCGAATGACCGCTTCGGTCCGGATCTCGGGGGCGAGCTCCCGGCGTAGCGTATCGACATCGACTGCGGCCGCCAAATAGATGGCTCCCTCTACCTCGCCCGCGTCGACGCTTGCGACGACAAGATAGGGGAGGCGCATCCGCTCTTCATGCTCCGCCAGGCGGGCCCCCCGGCCCGAAGCGAGGAGGTAGCGAATCTTGCCCGGCGCGCGTTGCTGCGCGATCCGGTCGGGATAGGCAAACGCAAGGAGAAGACCGGTTTTTTCCAGATCCTTTCCGCTTTCCGGTTCATTGCTTCGCAACAGCCGTTGATACTGGCGGGCCGCCTGGTCGACACGCAGACAGGCGGCCGGGTCCACCCCCGAGGGTTGCGCTCGTCCTTTCCCCTCCTTCCGGAAGGCGCGGAGCGCTTCCATCCGTTCGACAAGGCTGGTGGAGCGCCGGCGCTCGCCGATGAAAAGATCTCTTTCCGAAAGCAGCGCCGCGATGTCGCAAGCCAGAGGCCCGAGACCCCGCGCCTCGGCCCGATCCAACATATGGGCCAGACGCGGATGCATGGGGAAGGGGGCCATCGCCCGGCCCGAAGGGGTGATCGAACCATCCTCTTCGACTGCACCGAGCTGGACGAGCAATTGACGCGCCTGGGCCAGCGCCGAAGGGGGAGGCGGGTCGAGCCAAGCGAGTGTCCCCGCGTCGCGCACCCCCCATTGCGCCAGCTCCAGCGCCAGCGGCGCCAGATCGGCGGCGCGGATTTCCGGCGATTCGGCTGGGCCATCAGTCCGCGCTGTGTCGCCTCGCTCCAGAGCCGGTAGCAGACGCCGGGACCGAGCCGCCCGGCGCGGCCCGCCCGCTGCTCGGCCGAAGCGCGGGAGATCCGCTTGGTGGTCAGCCGGGTGAGGCCGCTGCGGGGATCGAACTCGGGAACCCGCGCAAACCCCGCATCAATGACGACGCCGATCCCTTCAATCGTCAAGCTGGTCTCCGCGATCGGCGTCGCCAGCACCACCTTCCGCCGCCCGTCCCCGGATGGTCTGATCGCCCGGTCTTGCGCCTCCCAGGGGAGATCGCCGTAAAGCGGATAGACGTCGACCCGGCTTGGCGCCGAGAGGTTCCGCAATAGTTCCTGCGTCCGGCGGATCTCCCAGGCGCCGGGAAGGAAAACAAGAAGATCCCCCCGGTCGTGCTCGAGCGCCTGCACGATTGCCTGGCGGACCGCCTGCGGCAGCCGGTTTCCCGGTTCCGGATCGCGCGGGGCGTAGCGCACCTCCACCGGAAAGCTCCGTCCTTGACTTGTCACCACCGGCGCATCGCCGAGGAGCGCCGATACGGCCGCCCCCTCCAGCGTCGCCGACATCACCAGGAGCTTGAGGTCCTCTCGCAAAACCCGCCGGCTGTCGAGGCAGAGGGCCAGCGCCAGGTCGGCATGCAGATGCCGCTCGTGGAATTCATCGAAAATCACCAGCCCCACCCCCTCCAGCGCGGGATCTGATTGCAAGCGCCGGGTGAGAATTCCTTCGGTCAGCACCTCGATCCGGGTCTTTTTTGAGACCTTGGTCTCGAAGCGGATCCGATAGCCGACGGTCTCGCCGACCGACTCGCCGAGGAGAAACGCCATTCGCGCCGCCGCGGCGCGCGCCGCCAGTCGGCGGGGCTCCAGAATCAAAATCGACCGATGTTTCAGCCAGGGTTCGTCTCTCAGGGCCAATGGAACCTGGGTTGTTTTGCCGGCGCCGGGCGGTGCCTGAAGGACGGCGGAGGGGTGCGCCGCAAGCGCTTTCCGCAAGGAGGGGAGGACTTCATCGATCGGGAGTGAGGACATCGACCTCTCAAGTGAACCGGGTGCAAACGTCTGCGATTATACACCTCCCCGCTGAAATAGGGGAGAATGGGGGGTCTCGACCAGAAAAAGGGTTTAATTTTTCATTGACCTTTTCCAAATAGTCATGGTAAAAAGGACGAGAGTCCATTGTAAAAGTTGAGTGGAAGAACTGATCGGCTGCAGCTATTACAACTCGCTGTAGCCTTTTTTTTATTTTCTCGACTTAGGGGACAGTGGACATTCCGTCAGCGAATCGCTGATAAAAAAGAGGAGAAACACTCAATGATCAAAGGAACCGTCAAGTGGTTTAACGGCAGCAAAGGGTATGGATTCATCACGCGTGAAGATGGAGGAGCGGATGTGTTTGTCCACTTTTCTGCCATTGCCGGTGAGGGATACAAATCTCTCGAAGAGGGAAATGCGGTCGAGTTCGAAGTTACCCAAGGCCAGAAGGGTCCGCAAGCGACGAACGTCCGATTGATCTCCTAACAAAATTTTTTAATCCAAAAGCCCCGTCGGAATATTTTCCGGCGGGGCTTTTTTATTCGCTCACACTTCCTAGGGTCCTTTTGCTTGGTGTTCATCGGGAGAATTTCTCAATAGCAAAGGGTCTCCTTCCCGTTCCCGCAATATTGCTTTATTCGCCCCTGCCGGTTAAAATTAATCTAATCGGGGTTTATCGGCAGAGATGCCCGCGCAATCAGTGAGGATTGGAAATGATGAAAAAGTTTTTTTTATCTCGATTCAGTTTTCTTTTATTCATGATCCTCATCGGCCTGGGAAATGGACAGGGGGCCGATGCGGCGGAATTCAAGATCCCGGATGGAAAAACCGAGTTTTCGCCGAAGGCCCAACAGATCAAGACCGGAGCGCAGGTCACCTGGATCAATGAAGATAAGCGGACCCACTTTCTCACCGCGGCCGATCCGAATCGCAAAGAGCCTGCCAAAGTCGTCGATGATCTTTTAATTCACCACCTTCTCCCCCCCGGAGAAACGTTTCAAATGAAGTTCGACAAACCGAACACCTACGAATTCTTTTGCGCCATCCACATGGAAATGCGTGGAACGATCACGGTCGCTCCTTAAAAACGGCATCCCTCCCGAAGCTTCGTAAAAGCCCTCCTAAATAGAAACAGTCCGGAATGAGCACCGTTCGTGGTTTCGTTGTGCAGAGCCGGAACTTGAATTTTTTAATGAATTAGGTCAAATATTGAATGGATTTGAAAGCAACAAACGGAGTGCCGGCGGATGCTTTTTCGTCTAAGCTGGTTTCAACGGGCCATTCCGCTCGTAGAAATCTGAAGAGGAGACGATGATGGACGTTCCATTGACAACAAATGAAAGGGCTCCGCAGACTTTTCGAAGCGACGACGATCGTTGGGCCGCCGTGCTGCACCGTAACCGGAACGCGGACGGCGTTTTTTACTTTTCTGTGCGGACAACCGGGGTTTATTGCCGGCCCTCCTGCCCGGCCCGATCGGCGCGACGGGAGAATGTCCGGTTTCATTCGACGCGCGAAGCGGCGGTCCGGGCCGGGTTCCGTCCGTGCAAGCGGTGCCGGCCCGACGCGCCTCCGCTCGCCGAACAACGCGCCGCCGCGGTGGCGAAAGCATGCCGACTCATCGAAGCCGCCGAGGCGCTGCCGAACCTCGATCTGCTCGCGGAAGCGGCCGGAATGAGCCGGTTTCATTTCCATCGTGTCTTCAAGACAATCACCGGCGTGACCCCCAGAGCCTATGCGGCGGCCTACCGCGCCGAGCGGGTGCGGGACGAATTGTCCCGGCGCAACACCGTCACAGAGGCAATCTTTGAAGCGGGATTCAATTCCAGCGGGCGGTTCTACGCCAAGACTTCGGAAGTGCTCGGGATGACCCCATCCGACTTTCGCGCCGGAGGCCGGGGCGCCTCGATCCGTTTCGCTGTCGGGGAATGTTCGTTGGGCGCTATTTTAGTGGCGGCCACGGAGAAGGGGATCTGCGCCATTCTGCTCGGGGACGACCCCGAGCTGCTGCTGCGTGATTTTCAGGACCGCTTTTCCAAGGCGGAATTGATCGGTGGCGATGCGGCGTTTGAACAATGGATCGCTCGAGTCATCGCCTTCGTCGAAGCGCCGGCGATCGGTCTCGATCTGCCGCTCCATGTCCGGGGCACCGCTTTCCAGCGGCGGGTGTGGCAGGCATTGCGCGATATCCCCGCCGGCGCGACGGTGAGTTATACCGAAATCGCAGAACGGATCGGCGCCCCGAAAGCGGTGCGCGCGGTGGCGCATGCCTGTTCCGCCAACCTGATTGCCGTTGCGATCCCCTGCCATCGGGTGGTCCGCAATGACGGCGCCCTCTCCGGATACCGATGGGGTGTGGAGCGCAAGCGGGCGCTGCTCGCCCGGGAGCGCCATCCTGATCAAAGTTGATCGCCCTCTCGGTTCCAACATGTCTGAGGCGGTCCTCTTGGATTGGATCACACGGCTAGAACAGGTTACGGCTTCCGCTCCTTGAACCGCGCAAACGCATCCGCCATCGTCGTCATGGGGGCGGGAGCGGAAGGTTGTTTCTTCCCGGAGGGCGGTTTTGGGGAAGGTGGTTTTCCCCCGGCGCTCTGACCGCTTTTTTCTTTTCCGGTCGGCGGCACCGCTCCCTCGCTCAAGCGCATGGTCAGGGCAATGCGCTTGCGCCCCAAATCGACCTCCAGCACCTTCACCTTGACCACGTCGCCGGCCTTCACCACGCTCGTGCGGGTCCTTGACGAAGCGGTCCGCCAGCGCCGAGATGTGCACCAGGCCGTCCTGATGCACGCCGATATCGACGAAGGCGCCGAAGTTGGTGACGTTGGTGACCACGCCTTCCAGCACGCATGCCGGGCTGCAGGTCCTTCAGGGCTTCGACGCCTTCCTGGAAGGCGGCGGTCTTGAACTCCGGGCGCGGGTCGCGGCCGGGCTTCTCCAGTTCGGCGAGGATGTCCTTCACCGTCGGCAGGCCGAAGCGTTCGTCGGTGAATTCCTTGCGCCGACAGCGCCGATAAGCACGGTCTGTTGCCGATCACCTCGCGCAGCGCGCGGCCGGTGGCGCCGAGGATGCGCTCCACCACCGGATAGGCCTCCGGGTGGACCGCGGAGGCATCGAGCGGGTTGTCGCCGTTCATGATGCGCAGAAAGCCGGCCGCCCTGCTCGAAGGTCTTCGGCCCCAGGCGCGGCACGTCCAGCAGCTGCCGCCGTCCGCGGAAGGCGCCGTTCTCGTCGCGGTAGGCGACGATGTTGGCGGCGGGCGTGTCGTTCAGGCCCGAGATCCGCGCCAGCAGCGGCGCCGAGGCGGTGTTCACGTCCACGCCGACGGCGTTCACGCAGTCCTCCACCACCGCGTCCAGCGTGCGCGCCAGGCGGGTCTGGTTGACGTCGTGCTGGTACTGGCCGACGCCGATCGCCTTGGGGTCGATCTTCACCAGTTCGGCCAGCGGGTCCTGCAGGCGCCGGGCGATGGACACCGCGCCGCGCAAGCTGACGTCGAGTTCGGGAAATTCCTGCGCCGCCAATTCGCCGAGGCCGAATACACCGAGGCGCCGGCCTCGGACACCACCATGCTGGTCAGCTTCAGCTCGGGGTGGCGCTTGATCAGGTCGGCCGCCAGCTTGTCGGTCTCGCGCGAGGCGGTGCCGTTGCCGATGCCGATCAGTTCCACCTGGTGCTTGCGCGCCAGCGCCGCCAGCGCGGCGAGCGACTCGTCCCAGTGATTCTTCGGGGCATGCGGATAGATCGTCGCGGTGTCGAGCAGCTTGCCGGTGGCGTCCACCACCGCCACCTTCACGCCGGTGCGCAGGCCGGGATCGAGGCCCATCGTCGCGCGGGGCCCGGCCGGGGCGGCCAGCAGCAGGTCGTGCAGGTTGCGGGCGAAGACCTTGATCGCCTCGTCCTCGGCCCGCTCGCGCAGCCGCAGGATCGATTCGGTATCGAGGTGCGGGAAGAGCTTCACCCGCCAGGCCCAGCGCACGGCGTCGAGCGCAGCCAGCGGTCGGCCGGGCGGCCTTCGTCGCGGATGGAAAACCGCCGGGCGATCATGCGCCTCGCAGATGCCGAACGCGTTCGTCGCTTCCCGTTCGTCCTGCCCCGGCAGCTGCATCACCAGGCGCAGCACACCTTCGTTGCGGCCGCGGAACAGCGCCAGCGCGCGGTGCGAGGGCATCTGCTTGAGCGGCTCGCTGTAGTCGAAATAATCGCGGAATTTGGCGCCTTCCTGCTCCTTGCCGGTCACGACCGTCGAGAGGAGCAGGCCCTTTTCCCAGATCAGGTATTCGCGCAGCGCGCCGACCAGCTCGGCGTCCTCGGCGAATTTCTCCATGAGGATCTGCCGCGCGCCGTCCAGCGCGGCCTTCGCGTCGGCCACGCCTTTTTCCGCGTTGAGCGATTCGGCCGCCACGCGCTCCGGCGTCAGAGTCGGATCTTCCAGCAACGCGTCAGCACCGGCTCCAGGCCGGCCTCGCGGGCGATCTGCGCCTTGGTGCGGCGCTTTGGCTTGATAGGGAGCAGGTAGAGATCTTCCAGGCGCGTCTTGGTGTCGGCGTCGTGGATGGCCGTCTCCAGTTCGGCGGTGAGCTTGCCCTGCTCGTCGATGCTCTTGAGGATCGCCGCGCGGCGCTCTTCCATCTCGCGCAGATAGCCCAGCCGTTCTTCAAGAGTGCGCAGCTGGGTATCGTCCAGGCCGCCGGTGGCCTCCTTGCGGTAACGGGCGATGAAGGGCACGGTCGCGCCTTCGTCGAGCAGGTGCACGGCCGCGGCCACCTGGGCGGTGCGGGCGTTTAATTCTTCGGCGATCCGTTGCGAAATGTCCATGCGGTGAACCATCCTTCGATAAAGTGAAATAGAGTTACTCTTATATACTAGAAACGCCGATGAAGCAATTGGAAATCCGGGAGAAGAAAGAGAGATTTAAGGAGAACGAAAGGCAAGAAGGGGAAAAAATAAGACCGGCCCCAGGGTCCATACCATGTAACCGACTGGAGCCGATCCGAATCACGGTCTGAGGAGACCGCACGTCATTCTAAACAACACGATCCTCTTTTGCAAGGGGGAAAGGGGAGGGATACGAGACCATTTCTAAAAGGATTCAATTTATGAAGAGATTTCCTGGTGCCGGAGGCCGGAATCGAACCGGCACGCCCCTTGCGGAGCGAGGGATTTTAAGTCCCTTGCGTCTACCAATTCCGCCACTCCGGCGTTACAGCGCGGAAAAACCACTTCCTTGTAACACGTTTTGATTTCCTTCGTCAAGAATGAGGCCTCTTTCCAAGAGGTTGATCCTTCCTGAAAGGAGCCACATTTTGGTTGAAAAAGAATCGAGATCGGGATAAAATTCCTTTCATGAACGGCGAGACAAAATGGAGTCAGGTTCGATTGATCAGACGCGGAGCATGGGCCCTCGTCGGCCTGGTACTGCTTGGGACCGTCGGCTGCGGCGGGCCCTCCTACCGATTTTACAAGGCGACCTGGTTCGGCAAGTTGAAACCGGGGATGTCGCGGGAGGCGGTCACGGAACTGATCGGCACGCCGGCCGAAATCGCCCGCCGCCAAACGGGAGATGAGCTCAGAGAAGTCTGGGTCTATCACGTCAAGAACCTCAATCCCCAAAACCATCTCTACCCGACCATCCGCCTTCTTGTCTTCAGTAACGGGACGATGGTTGCTTTGGACCCCACCAATCCTTATTCTCCCGATCTGGTTCCTCGGACGGTCTCCACCTCCGAAGGGACGCCGGCTGCGGCTCCCTGACACTTTTCAGAACGACCCTCCTTCCGCCTGGAATCGACCTCGTGGTAAAAAAAATCAAAAAGAAAATTCAGAAGGGCCCCAAAGCGACTTATGCCGTTCCGCTGGTGATGGCCCTCACCGCCCTCCACGGTCCTCGGCGGGAGGGAAAAGATTTCCGCCATCTGCTCGAAGGGGCCGACGACATTCGAAGCGCCCTTCAACTCCATCTGGAGCAGACGCTGATCCTGGCCGACCGGCCTCTTTCGCTGGCCGAGTATCTTTCATGGGGGTTCAAATCGCGCCCGGCGCGGCTGGCGGAGATGTTCTCAAATTCAGGGGTCCTTCCGATGGGACTTGCCGCCGATAATGATCTGGAGGGAGCGCCCCAGCTCGGCATCCTTCCGATGATTGCGCTGGTCCAGGACCGGGCGCTCGACGATTTTTCGGAGCGGCTTTCCGAAGAGCTCAGTGAAGTCGGCCGGGTCGCCTTCCAAAACGCCATCTATCCCGCCCTGGGTCTGATCCCCGGCTACGATCTTCTGCTCTACGCCCCTCCTTCCCCTGCGCAGGGATTGAACCACGCCATCGATGGGCTGAATGCCTCTCTCAAAGACGCGTTCGAGCAGGCGGCGGTTCCCTTCCCCGGACCGTTCCCATCGATCCCGGAGTCGGCCCTCGCATCAATTCCGCTGAAAGAACCCTGCACGAAATAAATCGCTGCACGGTCATGTAAAGCGCCGCCTAGATTTTCGCCGACGATTTCTCCTAAAATAAAAAGATAACCCTTGCGGATGCGACTTAGGCGCAAGCGGTTTTAATAAAAGGAGGATGAAAAATGGCGCTTTTAGAAATCAGCATTGTTCCGATCGGAACCGACACCCCCAGCATCGGCGACTACGTCGCCGAGGTGGTCAAAGTCTGCGATCAGCATGGGCTTAAATACAATTTAACCGACATGGGAACGATCATCGAGGGGGATGCCGATACGATTTTCTCCGCGGCCAAGATGCTCCACGAGATTCCATTTAGCCGCGGCATTTCCCGGGTCCTCACGCATCTGACGATCGACGACCGGCGGGACAAAGCGATTCATCTCGAAGATGAGGTGAAGGCGGTCCAGGATCGGCTCACTCAAAAAGCCGCTTGAGCCGCGCGATTGGGGAACGGGAAAAGAAGATTTGTCGAGGGAGAAATCGGGCTCTTCAAGCGGGTTCATCCGCTCAAAGAGATTGACTTTCTGCCTAGGTGCGGATAAAATACACCCCGCTTTCCTTATTTTTCCTTTATTCCCCAGTAGCTCAGCTGGCAGAGCAGACGGCTGTTAACCGTCGGGTCGCTGGTTCGAATCCGGCCTGGGGAGCCACGCTCAAGAGGGGCCGTTGGATTGTCTCCGACGGCCCCTCTTGTTTTTGATTTCACTGCAAAAATTTCAAGTCGCTCAAACACCTTTCCTAACGTTATCTCCATCGCCCAAACAGGACTCGAATTAAAACAGACCTTAGTGGGATGAATTAGAATTCACAAGGGCCGAAGAGTACACCTTCTAACGCGCAAATTCCAAATTTCTGAAACCGAGGAAGATCCTACTAAAACCCAAAGATGGCGTGAGAAAAAAATGTAAGGAGAGCCACAGAAGCAGTGGAGACGCATGTGGTAAAAACGATGAAGCGGCAAGAGCATTGAGATATCGCTGCCGCATCATACGAATGAGCGCAATCGGCGCAAAAGGTGTCTTTGTAGGACGAGCCAAAAGACAAAAATTAACGGTCTCTACCCATGCTCGGCAACGGCCGGGAGTGAACCCGCGACGAGCACCGGCCTCGGCATCAGGAAGAGAAAGTGTGCTGCGTTCCGCGCAATTCTTGCGGAAGAAAAAAGATCCTCACCGCGATGTTCATGCATCGAAGGAGCCCCCTTCGGTCGCATCAAGCGCCTTTTGATACCCAATGAACCGAGCCGCGGCCTCGCGAGCGGCCCAGATTGAACAAACGGACATTTTGCCGGAAGAGTCATCGACCTTATTTTACGAACAGAACGCGTTCGCTCTGGAACCGTCCGCTGAGGGCGGAGGAGCGGTTTGGATGAAGCAAACTCGAACAGAAGGAGAGACGATCATGAGCAAATTTATCCTTGTTGTTTTTCCCAATGAGGAAAAGGCTTACGAAGGCACGCGCGCGCTCCATCAGCTGCATAATGAGGGGAGCATTTCGCTCTACGGCACGACCGTCATCAAACGAGAGGAGGACGGAAGCCTATCGGTCAAGCAGAGAGAGGACCAAGGGCCTGTGGGGATGGGAGTGGGCGCCCTCACCGGCGGCTTGATCGGGTTGCTCGGCGGTCCGGTCGGTGGGGCGATCGGGTTCGGCGCCGGCACGCTGCTCGGCAGCTTGCAAGATCTCTACGATCTCGGCGTGGACGCAGATTTCATCAACGAAGTATCCCAGAAATTCGCGCCCGGCAAGACGGCGCTGGTCGCCGAAGTCTCCGAGGATTGGGTCACGCCGCTGGACACCCGGATGGAAGCGATTGGCGGGGGAACCGTCGTTCGGGAGTGGCGGGATGATTTCATCCATGAGCGGACCCAGCGAAGGATCGACGCGCTCAAGGCCGAACTGGCTCGCCGGAAGGAAGAACACGCCAAGACCAAGGCGGACATGCAGGCGAAGGCAAGTAAGCGGGTCGATGAGGTGCGGGAGAAACTCAAGAAGGACGCCGAGAAGGCCCGGACGCGGCTTGAGCAGTACAAAAAGGAGGGCGACGCGAAGATCGCGAAGCTGCAGGAACAGGCCTCCAAGACAAATGCCGATGCAAAAGCCAAGATCGACAAGCGGATCGCCGAGATGCGCGCGAACCATGAGAAGAGAACCGGCAAGCTGAAGCAGTCGTTGGATCAGACGCAGGAGGCGGTCAAAGCCGCATAAGCCGGTCATTCGCCGGGAAAAACACGCGGATGGGAGCGGCGCAATTCCGTGGAGGCGAGGTCGGGCGACTGTCCGGCTTCGGACGGCGCCGACCTCGCCGGGCTGGCCAATTCATTTGAGATACCCCACAAACCATTGCCGGCCCCCGGGGCAAATACCGGAGGTTTCCAACCATTGCAGCCGGCTTGACCGGCTGCGTATTTTAGGAGAAAGGAGCACGACAATGGCAAACGAACCTTTGTTCGTCTATGCGGCAACCTACAATAACCTCGAAGATGCGAAACTGGATTACCGGGACGTACAACAACTCCACCGCGATGGCGTCATCGGCGTCTACGACGCGGCCATCATCCACAAGGACCCCGATGGCACGGTTCAGGTCAGCCAGCATGAGAAGCCCACTGAATATGGGGCCTGGACCGGCTTGGCCGTCGGAGCGCTGACCGCAGCGTTCTTCCCCGCTTACTTGATCGGGAAATTGGTGTTGGGTGCGGGAGTCGGCGCTTTAATCGGACACCTCTGGGGTGGGATGTCGCGAAGCGACTTGAAGCAGATTGGCACGATGCTCAGCAACGGTTCAGCGGCGCTGATCGTCATCGGTAAATCGAGGCTGAAAGAGGCGCTGGCAAAGGCCGTCAAGCACGCAACCCAGCAGTATGAAGCCCAACTGAGCGCCGACACGAAGGCTTTCAATAAAGCTCTCACCGACGCGGTGAACGAAATGACAAAATCAGAGGCCGCATAAGCGCCCTGCACGCCGGGGGCGACCAAAAATGCCATCAAGGCGATGCCCGCGTTCCGTGACGCAAAAAATAGAAATCGGTTCACCGGTCCTTTCTCGTAAGGAAGGACCGGTGAACCGATGGATCTCATTGCTAAAATAAAGGCCCACCTTCCGTTTGCGTGTGGGGACAAACGTATGCAGGGCCAACAAACCCGCCTTCAAATGGTCGAAACTCGTTTGCCTGAGAATTCACGATGAGCAGGAAAGAGAGGGGGAAGACCATCAATTCAGTAAAGTCAAAAGTAAAGCGACGACCCCTTGTGCGCGATTTAAATACTTCTCGAGTATCCGCAGAAGGAGCACCGCCAGGCTTTCTCCGTCTGGTACCAATCCATTTTCTCACGGCAGGCCGGGCAGGTCTTTTTTTTGCCCGAGGGCTGGTTATTGGACGGCGCTAATCCCTTTTTTGATTTCTGGATTTCGTTGGAGGACTGGGGTGACAAAGGGACGGCAAGGGGCGGAGATAGATCGAAAATCGGCTTCGAAGCGGGAGTGGGTTTAGGCGCATTCGGATGTTCACTTTTCTTTTCGCTCTTACCCCGAACTTCGTCCGTTCTTGATTCTTCGTATGCGCAGGTATAACACTGCCACATTTCATCCTTCGTGAGGAAACTCATTCGACCCCCGCACATAGGGCATTTTTTCTCCCATTCCGTCTCCTGCGGCGCAGAAGACTCGCGGGTTTCGTTTTTCTGCTCGCCGCCTTCCTTTTCCTCTTCCTCGCCGGGAAGATCGCTTTTATGAAGAGAAGCCCCCGGGCGGGACGGGCGGAGCGGCCACGCTTTCAGAAGTAACTTCCTCAACCTTTTTTTGATATAGGTTATCTCCGCCCCGAGATCGGCGAAGAGTTCCTCCACGGCCCTCTCGACGAGTTCCATTTCCGTTTCCCGCGCCACCATCTCATTGAGAATCCTTTTTTCTTCACTCTCAAGCCGCCCGATTTTTTCGCGCAGTCTCGATATCTCGTCTTTGATTTCCAGCGATTTGGCTTTCATGGCCTTAAACTCGTCGCGCCAGCCGGGAGGGCGGACATCAAGCTCTTCTCGAGCGGTTTAAGCTCCTCAAGCTGAATGTTGACGGCCTTAACGATCTCTTGCCGGCTTAGCTTCGAAGTCGTCGACAACGCTTTGATCGCGGCGTGATAACGCTGGTTCTCCTCCGGAATGATTTCCTCAAACGATTCCACAAGTTCGCGGAATTTTCCGAATATCGTATTCTCACCTTCGATTACTTTTTTTACTTCGTTGCGGAGAAGATCGATTTTGAATGACAGCTCTTCGCCTCCCTCCGATTTCACAAAGAGATCGGCGGCGATTCGGTGAAGGGTTTCGCTCCTGTTTTTTTTCTCAACGCCCATTTATTTCCTCCTTGTAAAGCCTACCTGATTCATCATTCATATCGTTTCCACCCGTACTGGACGTATTTGAGACAACTCGCGTTTCGGCTTCACAAAGGTATAACGTATCAGCAATGTATTTGAGTTTGTATTCTAATTTGGAGCGATTATAAATAGAATTTTAGCTTATTCAATGAGGGTGTCAAATCACGTCAATCCCTTTCGGGCACCGAAGCGGAAGAACGGGGGCTTTTTTGTTTCATTCCGCCTTCCTTACTTCCCTTTTTCTCACTTATTATGCTAACCTTGAGGCCGGGAGGGACATTCCGATGAAAAAACTGATGGTCCATGTAAGTCTGTTGATCGTCGTTGCCGTTCTCGTCACCAGCGAGACCCGGTCGGTCTTTGCCGAACCGGTTTTTGCCGTCCGGGAGGGGGAGCCCGCCCCCGATTTCACCTTGCCCGATCAGGAAGGAAAGCCGGTCACCCTCTCCGCGTTGCGCGGCAAATGGGTGGTCCTTTATTTTTATCCGAAAGACGATACCCCCGGCTGCACCAAAGAGGCCTGTTCCTTCCGGGACAACATCGTCGCCATTCAACATCTCAACGCCACGGTCCTCGGGATCAGTGTCGATTCGGTCGCCTCGCACAAGAAATTTTCCGACAAACACAACCTCAACTTTCAAATTCTGGCCGACGATCAATTCAAGGTGACCCGGCAATACGGCCCCCTCACCCGTTTTATGGGGATGACGATCGCGCGCCGCAGCACCGTCCTGATCGATCCGAAGGGAACCATCCGGAAGCTCTTCCCCTCCGTCGAGCCGGAAGATCATGCCCGAGAGATCCATCAAGTGCTCAAAACATTGCAAGCCGGCGGTTGAACCTCCGGCACTTTTCCTCTTCTCATGTCCCTTCTCACCTCCTTCGGAGATCCAAATGAATGCCGATGGAATGACCTCTCGCAATTTTCCCACGGAGGAAGATCGGCGCGTCGTTTGGGAGGGGCGGCCTTCCTGGGGTGAATATATCTTCCTCTGGTTCTTCGCCCTGATCTCGGCGATTCGAGCCCTTTTTATTTTCTTCCTGCCGGTGGGGGACCCCGGCAGCGGGGCGATCTATGCGCTCGGCGTCGGCCTCTTCGTCGGGCTTGCCCTTTTTCTTCGCCGCACCAGCCGCTATGCCGTCACCCGGGCCGCCGTTCACCGCGCGGCCGGATTTCTCGGTCGAGACGAAAAGATCATCCCTCTGCAAAAAATCGCCGCCGTTGGGGCGGAGCAAGGCCCGCTCGATCGCCTCTTCGGGATCGGGACCGTCGTCCTCAATTTAAAAGGGGGAGAACAGGCCGAGCGGTTGCGGGGCATCCGCGACCCGGAGGTGGTCTGCAGAAAGATTGAAGCCCTTCTCTAAAACAGTCTTCAGAAAGTAATCGTGACCTGGGCGGGGAGTGTTTCCGGTGCCGGCGGGGGGTGGAAAGGTGCCGGGCATATTCTTCATAGAGCTTGTTTACCCGGCGGCCGTGAACATAGTCATGATGGCGAAAGCCGCCGCCGAACGTGGCGGGGATGTGCAGAAGCTCATGGATGAGGGTCTTCGTTTTTTCCATCTCAGAGAGACGATCATAATTTTCCGACACCAGCTCGATCACGTAATGCGCCGGAAGGGCCAGGCCGGTCTGCATCGCTTTCGGGAGGGCATGGCAGCGGGCCAGAATCCTTCGGCTCCGCGACCCTCGGCTTCGGATCGTCCGGACCCGCTTCGGATCGAGGTGGTCCCATTCGAAGAAGGCGATGATGCGGGCGACCTCCTTATCGATGTCAGGTTCCGGAACATATTCCATATCGGTTTTCCCCCCAGGCGGTTGAGGCGTTCGGATGCCGGCACGATCGGGCCCTCGTCTATATAAATCAACCTCGATCCGCTGTCAAGCGTCTCCCTCTTTCCACTTTAAGATCGGCATAAAATGAGGTATAATCTCCTTTCTGTGAGGAATTCTTCACACAGCCGATGCACGGAGTCGAAACAGATGATCAGTCAGGAAATGTTGATTAGCTACATCAAAAAAGCGATGCCGGATGCCTTGGTTACGGTGGTTGACCGAACCGGCACCATGGACCACTATCGCCTTCAGATCATCTCCGAAGCCTTCCGGGGGAAAAACCTCCTCGACCGTCAACGCTTCGTCTACCAGGCGCTGGATGAGCCGATGAAGGATGGACGGATCCATGCTTTGGAGATTAAATCATACACGCACGAAGAGGCCCCCGCGTAGCGCCTCTCCGGTGATGGGTGTCATTATTAACAGAACCAGAGGAGAAATGAACGATGGGCAATCCAATTGAGGAAGAAATCAAGAAGGAAGTGGCAGACAATAAGATTTTGATCTACGGGAAAGGCACCAAGGCGATGCCGATGTGCGGATTTACGATGGAGACGATCCAGTTTTTCAACAAATACGGCTTTCCTTTTGAAGTGGTCGATGTGTTAAGAAACATGGAAAAGCGGGAGACCCTCTCCAAGATGACCAACTGGCCGACCCTCCCGAAAGTTTTCATCGGCGGAGAATTTTACGGCGATACCGACATCCTCGATGAGATGGCGAAAAAGGGGGAGATCGAACCGCTTCTGAAAAAGGTGTTCGGAAAAGAATAACGGCTCCTCTTTATTCATCCTTCTTCACCTCATCCCGATCTTTCACGCATGCTCGTTCATCTGATTGCCGATTACGGCCACGGAGATCTCGCCTTTGCGGAGGTGGCGCAGCGGATTAAGCGCCACCTCCCGGACGCGGAGATCATACTGACCCCCGTCCCCCCCTTCTCGACGCTGGCGGCCGGGTTCTGCGTGGCGCAGCTGGGGTTAAACGATCCCCCCGCCGGCACCCTCATTTTCCATAACGTCGCACCCCGGATGGATGACAAACGGGTCCGGGCCGGCAATGCCGGAGAGCGGCTGGCGTTTGCCCGTTTGATCACCGGGGTTCGTGTCGTCGGGGTTAACGCAGGGTACGCCTTCTCGTTCGTTCGGGGCGCTTCGGAGGAGCTTCGGTGGGTCTCCGTTCCTGCGGAGGGCTCCCAGTTCCGTTCGCGGGATCTCTTTCCAGAGGCGATCGCAGAGATCGCACAGGGCCATGCCGCCATCCTGGCGGAGAAAATCCCGCCGGATCAAATCCCTGAAATACCGAAAAACCGGATCGCCTACATCGACGGCTATGGCAATCTGAAGACGACCCTCGACCGGGAGAGCCTCCCTTTTCCGTCCGGGGCCTCTGTCGAAATTAGAATCGGAAAGCATCAACACAAGGCCGTGGCGGCTCCCGCCAGCTTTGAGGTTCCGATCGGAGAGATGGCGCTCGCCCCCGGCAGCAGCGGCTGGCGGGAAGGGAGCGGGAAAGAGCTCCGTTGGATGGAGCTCTTTCTCCGCGGTGGGAGCGCTTGGGAAGCTTTTGGAAAGCCGCCGGTCGGCGCCTTGATCGAGATCGATTTGTAGGGGGCGGCACCCATGTGTGCGCCCAGGGCGGCCACACATGGCCGCCCCGACACAGAATAGATGCGTTTGTATTTAGAATACAAAACCGGCATTGGCCGAAATCGCCGTCTGATCGACAATGCGAAACTCGACCCCGACCTGGAAATTCCCGCCAAGCCTCGCCAGAGCCCCCAAGAAGAACCCGAAGGCATCATCCTCCTGAGCCGTCCCCTCAATATCAAGGGCCGACCAGGCCACCCCGCCGTAAGGGACCACCGCTTGTTTTGAACCGCGGCTGTCGAGGAAAGCGCCCAAAGCGGCGTCGTATTCGGCCCAGCCGAGACGGGTAGAATCATCCTCTGCCCGGATGCGCGTTGTCTGGAGGACGGTGCCGATCTTTAAGTTGGCATCGGGGATCTCCGCCCAGGTGGTCTTAAATCCGACCCCGAAGGCCGGGCCGAAGTCGGTATCGACCCCGGGTCCCTCGAAATCACCGAACCCGATTCGGACGATCAGATCGACCCGTTCGGTCAATCCGACTTCTCCTTTTGCAAAGGCCTGCGTGCTTTCCACCTCACCGCCGCCGGTGAGATCCCGATCGGTGAGAAGGTTCAACTCGGCGCCGACGACTGACTTGTTGGCGCCGGCGGTCGCCCCCGGCACGCCGATCGGCGCCGCAGAGAGCGAAGTCGCCATTGTTGCAATGAAAATAGTGACCAAAAAGAACATGAACTGGAATCGCTTCATCCTATACCTCCGTTCGATGGTTGATTGCGTCGTGTGAAAGTGAGATAAAAAAAACTTAGCATATTGAAATCGGTTGATGCAAGACCACGGCTCAGCTTGAGGTGTTATTGGTCAGAGTGTCTTTACGAAAGGGATGGGAAGGGGCCTATTTCAGTCGTGTCGATGAGGGAGAGCGGGAGTATCTCTATGATTTGATGGGGGCCGTCATGGGGGGGATGCACCGCTGCACCTCAGCCGGATCGCACCACTGAGGCGCTCGGAAGAGAATCCCCTGGCAGGTTCCGCGCCGGGCGAACTCCGCCTCGATCATCTCCAGGATCTCCCCTTTATGTTTTCCCCATCGGGGGGCGAGAATATCTTCTCCGTCGAGCTCCCCCATCAACCTTTCAATGACAAGCCGCTCCGGCAGGCGCTCCAGCGCATCACAGACCAGTTGAATATAATCGGAAAGGGTCAGGAGCGAGAGCGCTCCCCGTCGATAGGCCTGCGCCAGCGGAGCCTGTTTCGGAATATAAAGATGGGTCAGCTTGACGGCGTCGATCGGCAGGGGCGCAACCCGTTCGATCGTCGCCAGCATCATTCCGCGATCCTCCCCCGGCAATCCCAGAATCAGATGGGTTGAGAGATAGAGACCTCTTTTCTTGATCCGCGCGACCGCGTCGACGAAATCGGCGAAGGTGTGGCCCCGATTCACCCGCCGAAGGGTCTCATCGTGGATCGATTGGAGCCCGACCTCTAAAAAGAGCGCCGTTCTCTTCTGAAAGTCGCTGAGCAGATCGAGGACCGGCTCCGGGAGGGAGTCGGGACGGGTCGCGATCGCAAGCCCAACCACGTCGGGATGAGAAAGCGCCTCATCATAAATGCTCGCCAGGCGAGCGGGCGGGGCGTCGGTGTTGGTGAACGCCTGAAAGTAGACGATGAACTTCTCCCCGCCGAACCGCCGCTTCCGGTAGACGGCGATTCCTTCTTCCACCTGTTCGCGAATCGATTTCAAGGGTCCGCCGCTGTTGGGGCTGAAGCTGGCGTTGCTGCAAAAGGTGCAGCCGCCGAAGGCGACCCGTCCGTCCCGGTTGGGACAGGTGAAGCCGGCGTCGAGCGGCAGCTTATAAACCTTCCAGGGAAAGCGCTCTTTCAGTGCGCGGCTGTAGGCATTGTAGTAGTAGCGTGGCATCGTGTCGCCCTCGTTGAGTGTGTTATAGTAAAGAAGGATCGCGTCGAAGACAACAAAAAAGAAATGAATACAAATGAAATAAATGGTGTTCTGTTATGTGTAGGGGCGAATCTTGTATTCGCCCCGTGTTTGGGCGATCACAAAGATCGACCCTACGAAAGATGTAACAACCATTAGAATCGGTTCATGGGTTATCCGGTCGTCGAAGTCAGCCGCCTCACCAAAGCGTTCAACGAGTTCGTCGCCGTTAACGACCTCTCCTTCTCGATCGAAGCGGGGGAGATCCTCGGCCTGCTCGGGCCGAACGGCGCGGGCAAAACCACCCTCATCCAGATGCTCCTCGGCCTCATCACGCCGACCGCGGGCGAGATCCGCATCCTCGGGCTCGATCTCAGGCGGCATCGGGAGGAGATCCTCTCCCAGGTCAATTTCTCTTCGACCTATGTCTCTTTGCCGACGTCGCTGACGGTCCGTGAAAACCTGACCGTCTTCGCCAAGCTCTACGGCATCCGAAAGCCGGAGCGCCGGATCGACGAGCTTCTTGAGATCTTCGAGATCAAACGGCTCAAGAAGACCCTCACCCGCCATCTCTCCTCGGGCCAGTTGACGCGGGTCTCGTTGGCCAAAGCACTGCTTAATCATCCGAAGGTCCTCTTCCTGGATGAGCCGACGGCGAGCCTCGATCCCGATATCGCCGACAAGACCCGGCGGCTGCTGAAATCGATCCGGGATCAAAGCCGGCTGACCCTGCTCTATACCTCTCACAACATGAAAGAGATGGAAGAGATCTCCGACCGGATTCTCTTTCTACATCAAGGGCGCATTCTCGCGAGCGGGACGCCCGCCGAGATCGTGCGGCGCTTCGCGGAGAAAAACCTGGAAGATGTTTTCCTCAAGGTGGCGCGGGGAAGCCATCCAACGGAGCGGCCGGAGATCAGGCCATGAAGCTCCATCGGGTGGCGGCGATCATCCAGCGGCATCTTTATCTCTACCAGAGAAGCCTTCCCCGAATGACGGAGGTTTTTTTCTGGCCGCTGATCGATCTCCTCCTCTGGGGGTTCGTCACCCTTTATCTCCAGCGCTTTCAGGAAAACCTTCCGAAGTTCGTCACCTTTTTCCTGGGGGCCTTGATCCTCTGGGATATCCTTTATCGGGCGCAACAGGGGATTTCCGTCTCGTTTCTGGAAGAGGTCTGGTCGAAAAATCTTCTGAACCTCTTCGTCACCCCGATGCGGCCGAGCGAGTTTCTGGCGGCGTTGATGTCGATCAGCGTCTTGAAGCTCCTGACCGCGGGATTCGCGAGCGCCTTCCTGGCGTGGTTTCTCTATTCCTTTAACGTCTTCGTCCTCGGCGTCTCGCTCCTTCCCTTCGTCCTCAACCTTGCCGTCATGGGATGGTCGATCGGGATCTTCACGATGGCGTCGATCCTCCGCTACGGCCAGGAGGCGGAGGTGATGGCGTGGGGGCTCGCCTTTCTTGTCCAGCCGATCTCCGCCGTTTTATCCGGTCTCCGTCATGCCGGCCTGGGTCCAGCCGATCGCCTGGATGATGCCGTCGTCTCACGTCTTCGAAGGGATGCGGGCGGTGGTAGAAACCGGCGCTTTCCCGGTCGAGGCGCTGTTGAAGGCGGTTATCCTGAATCTCCTCTATCTCTTTTTGGCCCTTTCCTTCTTCTATCGAAATTTGAGGATCGTTAAAGAAAAGGGCTCTTGCTCAGGAGCGGAACAGAGTAAGCACCGCAGTCCCACGCTTCATCAGGTTGAGCCTTTGAACCATTTCTCTTGTGTAAGGACGCCCACGGAATCCTCTTTTTCATTGGTGTACTCTCACATTCGTTATCGATCCAAAGCAACCAATCAAATGAGGAGGTGTTCTATGGCTACAGGACAACAAGTGGCGCCCCGGCAGCAGCAGCGATCGCGCGCGGTCAGTCAATGGAGCCCGCGAACCGAGATGGAGCGGATCTTTCAGGATTTCTTCAGAGATTTTAGAGATCTTGCTTCATGGAATCCGCAGTCGATGCTTTCATTGGCCTCGGCTTTTCCGACGGTCGAAATGGCTGAAGAGAAGGACAAGTATATCGTGAAGGTCGATACCCCCGGCATGGAGAAGGAGGATATCCGCATCTCGATTACCGACAATACCCTTCAGCTCAGGGGAGAGGTCAGGCAAGAGGAAGAGAAAGAGGATCGGAATTTTATTTACAGCGAACGGGTCTACGGGGCTTTCTCCCGCGACATCCCCCTCCCTTCGGCGGTGAATACGGATCAGGTCCGCGCCACGGTGAAAAACGGCGTCTTAACGATCGAGTTGCCCAAGTCGAAGGAAGCGATGCCGAAAGAGATCAAGGTCGAATCTCAGAAATGAGGAGCTCCGGCGGCGATTGGGTCTCGCGAAGGCCCAATCGCTATTGGGAAGAAGGAGATGCTTACGGGGAGAGAATCCTTTTGGCCATCTGAATCGCCTCGGACGGCTCCCTCACAATAAAGACCAACTTCGGCTTCAGCGCTTTGAAGAAGCGCTTCCCCTCCTCGTTCTCGGTCAGGAGGATCACCGGCGTGTTCGCTTTCAGCGCGAGCGCGACTTCTGAAGCGGTCCCGGTTCCCAGGCCGCAGGCGATGATCAGGTCGCTGGTGAGAACGTTGATATTGTTTCGCGCGCTCCCCATGTCGGTGATGATCGGAATGTCGACGGCGGCGGAAATCATGCTTCGATCCCGCGCCGGAAGGATCCCGACCGTCAGGCCGCCGGCCTCTTTCGCCCCGCGGCTGGCGGCGTCCATCACCCCGGCGTTTCGGCCCCCGCTTAAAACGACCCATCCTTCCAGCGCGATGAGCCGGCCGAGCTCAAAAGCATTCCGAATGTGCTCTTCCCGCGCCCGCTCTCCCGGCCCCATCACCCCGATGATGATTTTTCTCATGTCCGGTTTAGCCTGTCCTCAACCCGAATAGCAGCTCCATCCCGGTTGTCCTCTCCCGATTAAAGAAGCGTCTCGACCTTTTTCTCGATCGACTCCGGCTTCGTCGCCGGCGCGAAGCGCTCGATCGGCTTTCCCTCCTTGTTGATCAGAAACTTGGTGAAGTTCCATTTGATCGGCTCGGTGCCGAGGAGGCCGGGAAGGGACTTTTTGAGGTAATCAAAAAGGGGATGGGCCTGATCACCGTTGACATCGACCTTGGCGAACATCGGGAAGGTCACGCCGTAGTTTTTCTTGCAGAACGCCGCGATCTCCGCCTCGCTCCCCGGCTCTTGTTTTCCGAACTGGTTGCAGGGGAAACCGAGGACCGCAAAGCCCCGGTCTTGATATTTTTGTGAAGCGCCTCGAGCCCCGCGTATTGCGGGGTGTAGCCGCACGCGCTGGCGGTATTGACGATCAGAAGCGCTTTCCCCTTGTACCGGTCGAGGGAGATTTCCTCGCCGGTGATCGCGCGGGCCTTAAATTCATGGACGGACGCTGCCATTCGATCTTCTCCTTTTCATGCGACGGTTTTCGACGCCGGCCCTCTTGAAGGCGATTTCAAGAGGGCCGGGTTCGCCTTTGTGTATAAGCCAATTCGTGAAAGGAGTCAATCGCAGGTCTTTCTCACGACGGGGGGAGCTCGGGGGAAGGGGGCTGCTCTTTAACCAACCGGGGCGGTTTTTCCTCGAAGCGATAGGCAAGCGTTCGAGGACACTCGACGTCCGGGTGGGTTGGGCTGTAGAGGCCGGCCGGATTCCTTTTGAAGAGCCACATACGTAAATTATAGTGAACCATCTCTTTCGGCATCAACGGGTGCAGTCCCTCCATCGGCCCATCGAGCGGCTGCTCTAAGAGCTTGGGACGTTCATTGACCCCCATCGCCACCGGAATCAGCCACTCCGCCGCAACCAATCGCAGCTGTCCCTCCTTCGACTCGTAAATCAGGATCGGCGGGTAATCGGGGTTGGCCACCGTGCTCATCAGGCTGGTATTGAGGAAGCGGATCCCGACGCCGCCGGAGGGATACTCGATGCATCCGACCATCGAGAGGTACCCGTCGCGGACCGCCACAATCGGATCTTTATATTTTTCGAGCGCGGCCCGCATCTTTGCAAGCTCGGTTGGAAGGGGCTGAGTGGCCTGTTTCTTCTTCTCCCCGGAGGAGGCGCACCCTACGACGATCAGAAGGGAGAGGAAAAGAATCGGCCATCGCATAAAATCGAGAAGACGTTGCCTGCTCATGGGAAACTCTTCATTGAGGATTGGTAAAGGGGTGAACGCGATTGCGGGCGAACCTGCAACGCTCTACGATCACTATACCAAGACCGATGAGCTTGGGAATGTCATCCTCATTACATTTACTGCGACTTTCCAAACCGCTTTTCGAGGACGAGGTGGGTCGGAAAATAGTTTCACGTAAACGCCGACAACCCCGTGATCTGCTCCCCTAAAATCAGGGTATGGATATCGTGCGTCCCCTCGTAGGTGTAGACCGACTCGAGATTGCACAGGTGCCGCCCGATCTGGTGCTCGTAGATGATGCCGTTGGCGCCGAGGATGTCGCGGGCGACCCGCGCGATCTGGAGGGCGACGAAACACATTGTTCCGCTTGCCCATCGAGATGCTGCGACGTGGCTTCAACTCGGCCTTGATCTTTGAGCCGCCCGAGACGAAGGGCAGAGCGGCTGCATTTTCGTGATCTCGGTCAGCATCTCGACCAGCTTCTTCTGCTGGACAAGTCTGGTAGCCGGCGATCGGGCGGTTGAACTGGATCCGCGCCTTGGCGTAGGTCAACGCCCGATCGTAACAGGCCATCGCGGCGCCGATCGCCCCCCAGGCGATCCCGTATCGGGCCTGAGTCAGGCAGCGAGAGGGGCGACTTGATCCCGTCGGTTCCCGGCAGGAGATTCGCCTCGGGGATGCGCACGTCCTGAAGAACGAGCTCGCTGGTGATCGACGCGCGAAGAGAAAATTTGTCGGTCACCTTGTTTTGGCGGCTGAAGCCGGGGGTGCCCCGCTCGACCAGAAAGCCGCGGATGATCGCCCGATCGTCCTTGGCCCAGATCAGCGCCACGTCGGCGATGGTGCCGTTGGTGATCCACATCTTGGGGCCGTTGAGGACGTAGTCGGCGTCGCGTTTTTCGGCGCCGCGTGATCATGCCGCTCCGGGTTCGATCCGAAATCGGGCTCGGTCAGGCCGAAGCAGCCGATCGCCTCGCCGCGCGCGAGCTTCGGGAGCCAGTGCTTCTTCTGCTCCTCCGATCCGTACTCCGCGATCGGCCACATCACCAGGCCCGATTGAACCGAGACGAAACTCCGCAGGCCGGAATCACCCCGTTCCAATTCCTGATTGATCAGGCCGTAGGCGACGCTGTTGAGCCCCGCGCAGCCGTATTTCGGATCGAGGTTGGCGCCGAGGAGCCCCATCGCCGCCATCTGAGGGACCAACGCCATTGGAAAGGTCCCCGCCTCATAGTGGGGGACGATGATCGGAAGCACCTGCGCTTCAACCCATCGCCGGACCTCGTCGCGGATCATCCGCTCTTCCGGTTTCAGCTCGTCATCCAGGTTGAGGAAATCGACCCCTTGAAAAGGCATTGCCTTCTCCTATCAAGAGAATAATCGTCCATCGGTGAAGATCCCAGGATCAGGCGGGGTGAGTATAACGCGCCTCGATCTTCTCCCGGATGCGGGCGCGGCTCTCTTGGGCGGAAAGTTTTTCCGCTTCGATCTGCGCCGCTTCCTCGGCGAGATGGTCATCCTTGATCATCTCGCGGAACCACCGGGAGTAGTCTCCCCGCCGGAGGTGATGCATCCAGGTCGCGTCGTCGACCCCGTCGGCGAGTTGCATAAAGAGGGTCAGGTTCTGCGCCCGCAAATTGAGTTTTCCGTCGGGCCCCTGGAAGAAAAAACTTCGATCGGGAGGGAAGCTCTCCCTCTGCATACTTGCGGAGGTGGCGCCGGCGCTCCATCCGGGGCGGGATGCTTCGAAACCAGAACGGCTCGCTCTTCGGCCGTCGCCACCAGCCGATCGCCTCCCCCGGCTCCAGGGAAATGGAGGGAACAGAAGGCGTCCGCTCGCTCAGCGTCGCGCTAAAGGTCCGAATTGTCTCCTGCGGGTCGACCCGATCGCGATGATCAGATCGACCGATGAGAGAACGGCGCGCGAGACCTGATCAGGATGAACGGTGATCAGGAGAAATCCTTGAAGCTCTTTCGGAACGGTCAGCAGGGCGGGGGCCCAGGAGGCGGGGAGGAGGTGATGGGTCTCGTCAATGACGATCCAATGCGGCCGGCCGGTCCGCGCCCGCAGCTCCATCAATGCCGTGAGGAACCCCTCGAAGGTGGCGGGACGGCTCTCCATGGGGATACCAAGCAGATTAATCACCGCATTTTGGCCCGGCTTTTCGAGAAGCTGAATCGTTTCCTCCACCGTCGGCGCCCGCTGAGGGTTGCCGAGGACGACGGCTCCTTCGAAGTTCTGGTAATCTCCCTCCGGATCGATGATGCAAAATTGGTATCCCTGTTCCGAGAGCCGCTCCAGAAAACCGGTGGCAAAGGTCGACTTGCCCCCGCCCGATGTGCCGGCGAGGAGGACGCTCACCCCATACGGCTTCAGACGAACGGTCTCTCCTCCTTCGCGCTGGCCGAGAGGGATCTCATGCCGTGTCAGCCGCGGCTCTAGATCGGCCAGATCGGTGGCCAGGAGATGATCGATCAGCTCGGTCACCCCGGCGCCGCGGCTTCCCCGGGTGACCCAGTCGGCCTGCTCTTTCAACGACGGGAGGGCGTTCGCGACCGCCACGGAGGTCTCACAGAGATGAAGAAAGGCATGATCGTTCTCGGCATCGCCGACGCCGACGGCGTTGTGCGGCGAGAGACCGAGCTCTTCGAGGGCGGCGGCGAGCCCGGTCGCCTTGTTTACCCCGGAGGGGAAGAACCATCACCGCCCCTTTGTTGAAGATCACCTGAAGCTCCAGCCCCAGCTCGCGGATTGTTTCGAGGACCGCGGTCTCGTGCGGCGTCCAGGTCGCCACGATGACCCGTCCGACCGAGAGAGGGCCGACCCCGCGAGCGCGCAGGGATTGGGCAAAGCGTTCCGGCGGCGCTTCGGCGAGGAGTTTGATCTCGCGGGTCGCCGGGCGATAAAGCAAGGCGCCGTTTTCGGCGACCACGCTTTCAAAGAGATCGACCTGCGGGAAGACCTGAAGGAGCTCGTCCAGCTCCCGGCCGGTGACGAGAATCAGCCGCCGGCCGGAGTTCCTCAATCGTTCCAGCGCCTCCAACGTCGCTTCGTCTACCCGGCCTTCCGTGGCGAGTGTTCCGTCGTAATCGGTCGCAAGTGCGTAATAGCGCATCCAGATCCTTTCTAGTGAAAATTGTAACGTATTTGTTCGTTTGAACGCCAGAGGGGCGCATCATCGCATCCCTTTTTAAATGAAAGACTGCCGTGATCGGACCGGGATTACCTCGGCCGCCCCCGGGAAAGGCTCCCGAGCGCCCATCCGACGATGATCCCGAGCGCGAAGATAATAAAGAACATCAGCGCGCGGGAGAGTGAAAAACTCCAGAGGAGGAACTGGAGGGTGACCGGTTCGACATTTTGAAGCACAAAAAGGATCACCAGGAAAAGAAGGGCGATTCCGATGAAAATTTTGATTTGTCTCACAGAACAACGGCTCACTGAAGAGATTGGAACGCGATTTCCTCCCGATTGAATCCTGGACGGGAGGAAGTTTGGACGAAGAGGGAACGGCACGCTCCTCTTTTTTGTATATTCCATTTCAGGAGAGAAGTCAATTCTCCCCCGGGAAGCCCGGCGACGAGGATCGGCCGCTTTCAGGGGGAAGCGGTCAGCTTGAGTCCCAGAATCCCGGCGACGATCAGGATCAGGCTGACGATCCGGCCGATGTCGCGCGATTCCTCGAAGAGGAGGATGCCGATCAGCGCCGTGCCGGTCGCCCCGATCCCGGTCCAGACGGCATAACCCGTTCCGACCGGAATCGTTTTCAAAGCTTGGGCGAGAAGGATGAAGCTAAAGGCCATCGCGATGACGGTAAAGACGCTCGGCCAGAGGCGGGTGAATCCCTCTGTAAACTTGAGCCCGACCGCCCAGGCCACCTCGAAAAGACCGGCGATAAAAAGATAAAACCAATCCATCGTGCATTTTCCTCCGGGATGATTGATTCGAGTTGCAATCTAAGGGGAGCTCCCCTTGTATAGTCGAATTTCTCGCCCGAGTCAATTTCGTTTGACCTTCCCGATTTTCTCCTCGGCTTCTTTTCGATCGCTCGGGCCGGGCTGCGGTTTTTCCTGTTCGTCGGTGGCCTCCGGCTCCAAGTTCAATGCGGCGAAGACCGGAAAGTGGTCCGACCCGAAGTAAGGGAGCCGCTTCAACTCGATCAAGCGAAAATGCGGCGAGTGAAAGACATGATCGAGCGGCCATCTCATGAATGGATACTTTGCGTGAAAAGTGTTGAGGAATTTCCGCCCGATCCGCGGATCGAGAAGGCCGCTGATCTTCCGAAAGAGCCGGGTGGTCCGTGACCAGGCGACATCGTTGAGATCCCCCGCGACAATCACCGGTTTGTCCGATTGGCGAACTTCCTTCCCGGAGATCAGGAGCTCCACATCCCGTTCGGTGGAGCGGGGGTGTTCCGTCGGGGCCGGGGGCCTGGGATGAAGGAAATGAAGCGCGATTTCCCGGCCCGACGGAAGCCGCACGCCAGTATGGATCGAGGGAACATCTTCTTGAACAAGGAAACGGACCTCCGGCCGGACCAACTCCAGCCGCGAATAGAGGAGCATCCCATAGGTATTCTCGAGAGGGTGGTGGACCAAGGAAGGATGGCTCTTCTCCAAGTGATCCAGTTCGCTCTGCCACCAGTGATTTGCCTCAAGGATGAGAATCAAATCGGGATCGGCTTTCCGGATGATCTCCAAGAGCCGCGGCGCATTCTTGTTGGGCATCCAGACGTTCGCGATCAGAAGGCGTAACGATGATTCTTTGGAAGGACGCCGGCTCTCCCGGACTTGTTTCTTCCAGAGAGGGGTGTAGGGAAGCATCCGTCCGATTTGATAGAGGGTCGAAGCGGCCAGAAGGACGATAAAGAGCGCTTCCCAAACGGAGCCGGACTTCCAAACAAGTGGATAAAGGATCAACACGGCGACGGCCAAAAGGGTGATCTGCAGGCGCGGAAAATCGAAAATGCGAATCCACCAGACCTCCGTCCGCAGAAGGGGAAGGAGGGTCGCAAGGAGGGTGAAAGAGCCGATAAGGATGAAAAAAGCTTTCACGTAAAAACCTTCCTCTTGTAAGGATGAGCCTGCTTTCCTGCGGCCGGAAGTGGTTTAGATTAGCTTATCCGAGTGGGGAGGGTGACTGCAACGGAGAGGGATGAGAGAAGGATGGACAATCCTCTCCCATTTTGATCAATCAGGATCGGTGCGGCATTTCAACGAGGACCGGCCGCCCGTAAAGCGGGCGGCCGGCTTGTGCGGATAGGATCCGGGACAAAGCCACAGGTGGCTTCGTCCTTTAAGACGGAGCCGGTGTGACCGCAGGAGCGGTTGCGTGAACCTGCGGCGGGATATTTTTAATCGGCGGGAGGATGGGACGGCCGGTGTCTCGGTCTCTCCCGGTTCGGATCGCGGTCATAAACTCTTTCTCCGTATTCTCCTCCCCCTCGGCGCTTGCCGGAATATTGGAATCGGTGATCGCAGGCATTGTTACTCCAGCGGGATGCGGTTCTTCGCTTGTGCGAGCCACTGGTCAAACGTCTGAAGCTCGGGGTTGAGGGCGCGGGAAACGGCGAGGTTGCGCGCGGCGCAGAAGTCGTCGTTGAAATCGCGCTTGAACTGGAACATGTTGCCGAGATCGTCGGCGCCGGGGAAGCCGAAGTTGCGATAAACTTCGGGCGGCACGTCGTTGTAGCGGACTTCCCGGCCGAGCGCTTTGGTGAGGGCGGCGGCCATTTGGGCGCCGGTCAAATGCTCGCCGGCGATGCCGACCGTTTTGCCGATGTACTCCCGGCCTTTCTTGAAGATGCCGAGGGCGCACTTGCCGATATCTTCGGCGGCGATCCCCGGGAGCTTCTTATCCCCCATCGGCATGGTGATCGCCAGTTTCCCGTCCGGCCCCTTCTTGGGTCCCATCCCGAAGTAGATCATGTTGTCCCAGTAAAACGACGTTAGCAGAAGGGTCGTCGGCGCGCCGGCCTGTCCGAAGAGCGGATCGGCTTCTCCTTTGCCGTCGAAATGGGGCACTTTGTATTTGCCGTGGAGGGTCGGCATCCGGTTGTCCGAAAGCGGGACCCATTTGCGGGTGTCTTCAAGGGTCGACCAGATCACATGTTGAACGCCGGCCTGCTTCGCCGCCTTGGCCATGTTCTTGGCTTGGGCGACCTCTTTCTCGGCCGAAAAGTGTTCCCAGAAATTGGTGAGGCAGAATGCGCCGTAGGCGCCGTCGAACGCTTTCTTGACGCTTTCCACATCGTCGATATCGGCCGCGACGACCTCGATCCCCTGTTGCGCCAGCGCTTTCGCTTTATCGGAGTTGACGTTTCGGGTTAGCGCCCGCACTGCAAAGCCGTTCTCTTTATCATTCAAGATCGCGCGGACCAAGCCGCCCCCTTGTGCGCCGGTGGCGCCGACGACTGCGATGATCTTTTTATTGGCCATGGCTATCCTCCTCCATTTAGATTAAGAGACAAAATCAGCTATGATGTTGAACCAACCCAAGAGAGCCTAACGGAACCGGTTGTCGCTTTATCTATCAATTGACAATCTGAGTCCTTTGCCTGTCATGCTGAGCGCAGCGAAGCATCTGCTTCAAAAAAAAGGACAGACACTATTTATTGGGTTCATGGAATCTCTCAGTTGATAAATAGTGTCTGTCCCTCTTTTTCTTTTTTCATGTTTTTCTTGATGGGGTTATCTTAATTCAGGGAGTGGTAAATTGCAAATGAGGAGAGGGTTGCATCGTCGGATTTCTAACCGCTTCGAAACGAAATCGTCATTTTCAACCCCCATTCGGATAGAAAAATAATGTGGCCGATAGAAGATGGAGTATAATTTCATTTAGAGAGGAAGGTATATGGAACGCGACATCATGATCTCTCTTCGGCAATGAATACTTTCGAATGGACATTCATGATCTGGCTCGGCTCCATGCTGGCCGGATTTTTAGGCTCGCTGACCGGGCTGGGAGGCGGGGTCGTCATTGTCCCGATGCTGGCCCTCGGCTTCGGGATCGATATCCGTTACGCCGCGGGGGCCTCCTTGGTTGCCGTCATCGCCACCTCTTCCGGCGCGGCCGCCGCCTACGTCAAAGAAGGGTTCAGCAATATCCGAATCGGAATGTTCCTCGAAGTGGCGACCACTTTGGGCGCGTTGGTCGGAGCATTTGTCACCTCGATGTTGTCGACCGGGACCATTTCGATCCTCTTCGGGGTCATTCTGGTCTACTCTGCTTTTCTATCCATTCAAAAGCGGCGGGAAGGGGAAGACTCCCGCGGAAATCAATATACAGACCCGTTGGCCGTTCGCCTCAAGTTAAATGGGAGCTATCCGGTCCCGATCGGCTCAGCATTGTATCAGGCGCAGAACGTTGCCGCCGGATTCGCCCTCATGTTCGGGGCGGGGATTCTTTCCGGATTGCTTGGAATTGGATCGGGCGCGCTGAAAGTGCTCGCGATGGATCGGACGATGCGGCTTCCGTTCAAGGTCTCCACGACCACCAGCAATTTTATGATCGGGGTGACCGCCGCGGCCAGTGCGGGGATTTATTTCAGCCGGGGTTATATCGATCCCGGTCTTTCGATGCCGGTGATGTTGGGGGTTCTCCCGGGCGCCTTGTTGGGAGCGCGTCAATTGGTCTTCGCGCGGCCGCGGCACTTACGGCTCCTCTTCACCGGTGTGATCCTGATGTTGGCGGTTGAAATGATTTATAAAGGATGGACCGGCCGCTTCTAAAGGGGGGAACACTCATGAAGGTGAAGATCGCGGTTTCGGAAAAGGTCTGGAGCGATCATCGAGTCGAACAGATCGTCGGGAATCTGCTCCGCTTCGGCGTGACGGTTGCTGCGATGATCGTCCTGATCGGCGGGTCGCTTTACCTGATTCGATACGGCGCGGCCCTTCCCCCCTACCGCGGTTTTCAGGGGGAGCCCGACGATCTGCGGAGCGTCTCGGGGGTTGTGGCCGATGCGCTCTCTTTCCGCAGCCGCGGTCTGATTCAATTGGGACTCCTCTTGCTGATCGCGACCCCGGTGGCTCGGGTGGCCTTTTTGGCCTTCGCGTTTGTCCGTCAGCGTGATCGCGTTTACGCCGTCATGGCGCTGATCATTCTGGTCCTGCTTCTTTATGGCTTGATTTTAGTCCCCTGATCTCTGCAACGTTCGGCCGGAAGAATGTCGATCCGGCGCAGGCGGCCCGGGGCCTCGACCCGCCGGAAGTTCCTCGTTGCTTGTTCTTCCATCTCCCTGAAGGGTGTTATGCGTCGTAGACCTCGATGAACCACTTCGGTTGCATCTCATCAAAATCGGTTCTTCGGTTGTTCGAGAGATATTTCGCCGGGTCCAGAACCACCGGCGTTCCGCTTTCCCGGACAAAGACCACCCAGTGCCAAAAGGGCTGCCCGTCCTCAACGTGATATTTGATTGAAAGAAGCGCCCTCTCCGGGAGGCTCTCCCAGGAAGCGAACGGCGTTTCTTGCTCAGAGACCCGGATGCCGTATTCCGCAAGAAGGCGCCTCACGTAGGTCGTGTCGGAGTAAAGCCGGGGATCCGCCGCAAAGATGCCGATGCTGTTTGCAAGCGCCTTTACTTCGGCATAACGCCGTTTTGCCAACATCGCCACATTCGCGAAGCCGCAGCCGGTCTGCTCTTCTTGTATGACAACTTCCATCATTGCCCTAGAGAATCGCCGGCGCAGATTACTGCGTCTGCTCGACTTGCTTGCTCGATTTAATCGGGAGATAACATCGCTGCAGCAGGGTGTTGCTTCGTATGATTTCAGCGATCGCCAGCGGCAGCGCCACACCTAAAAGGAAGGCGACGATGCCGTATAAAATCTCAGGACCGGGGAGAGCTCTGAGTGTTGTAAAAATTTTGTCCTGAAGGAAATCATGAAAAATGAGAATGATCAGAGTATTGACGCCAATGTATGAGAAAAGTGCGGAGAATCCGGCCCCCCTGGAAAGGATTTTAGAAAAAGAGAGGACGATATAGATACCCAGAAGGGCGGATACGGTTGAAAACACCAAATGATCGTAGGTTCGAAAGAAGAGATCGGTGATGTAATCGAATCGGAGGTGGATTAAAAAAAAGAACAGAAGTGCCAGCAAGAATAACGGCAGATTGAACTCGAATTCGATGAGTCGCTCGCGCAGTAAAAAACCGAGCAGAAAATAAAAGCCGGTCACCAACAGAATGTCGACACTAAAGGGGAGGCCGGGCAGGTCGATTTGCTTGCCGAGAATGGTCAACGGCATCTGCCAGAATACAGGCAGCAAGAGATATCCGACGGTGAGCAGGATTGTCAAGACGGCGCTTTTCGCCCAAACCGATCTCTCCTTCAGCTGGGTCCAATTCAGAAGCAGATGCGAAAAGATATGGATTGCAAAAAGATGGGGTAAAAACCAAAGGGGGCCCCACGGAATCATGGGGCCCGTCCCATAGGCGACACCGATAAAATATCTTAAAGGGGATTTTCCTTCAAAAATGATCAAGACGATCCCGAGCATCGCCAATGTGACGAAATACGGTTTAAGAAGCGCGTCCATCCCTTTTAACATCGCAGGGAGGAGTTTTTGGTCTTGCTTAAAAAAAATGCCTGACAAAAAAAAGAAGAGGGGCATATGAAAAGAAGAGATCATTTCGTAGAGCTCTCCCTTTGCCCCATCCTGAGTCACGATCCAGTTGTGTCCTAAGACGACCAGGAGAATACCGATTCCCTTGGCGATATCGATGTGTATGACTCTGCTGTTCAAAACGCGATCCGATGGAGTGTGTTTTAACGCTCGCCGTCATCGGCGAGCTTATGTTTTTATTCACAAGATAGTATATCACCACTGACTTTTTCTCTATACCTTAATTCATGATAAATAGCAATGATGCAGGGATTTTTGCAGAGGACGCCTTTCAAACAATTACTGGGGCGTGCGCTCCCACCGGAATTTGCGGTCGGACTCTTTGATCGGAACATCGTTGATGCTCGCTTCGCGTCTTCTCATGAGGCCGTTCTCGGCGAATTCCCACTGTTCATTTCCATGAGAGCGATACCAGAATCCGGCATCGTCATGCCATTCATACTCAAAACGAACTGAAATCCGATTTTCGGTAAAACTCCAAAGTTCTTTCCTCAAACGATAATCGAGCTCTTTCGTCCATTTCCGTTTGAGAAATTCTTTGATCTTCTCTCGGCCGCTGAAGAACTCCGCGCGATTCCGCCACTGTGAGTCTTCGGTGTAAGCACCGGCGACCCGCTCCGGATCGCGGCTGTTCCAGGCATCTTCGGCCGCCTGAACTTTTTTCTTGGCTGTCTCCAGGGTAAAGGGGGGAACCGGGGGTCGTGTTTCCATGAATTGGAAATCCTCCTTTATTCAGTTTAGTGTTGAGATTCCTCCTGTATTTACAGGGCAACGCCGGAGTCCTTTTTTTAGATGATTGACCGCACCACGCCGCCATCGACCCGAAGCGCGGCGCCGTTGGTGGCGGAGGCCGGGACGCTGCAGAGATAAACGATCATCGCGGCCACCTCCTCCGGAGCGGCAAAACGCCTGAGCAGTGAAGAGGGGCGCGCCGTCTCGAAGAACTCCCTCTCCATCGTCTGAAAATCGACCCCGCGCGATGCGGCCATCTGCTTGACGAACGTCTCGACCCCTTCGGAAGCGGTCGGACCGGGGAGGACGCTGTTGACGGTCACACCGGTCCCGGCCGTTGTCTCGGCGATCCCGCGCGCCACGGCGAGCTGCGCCGTCTTCGTCATCCCATAGTGGATCATTTCGGCGGGAATCTGGACGGCCGATTCACTCGACACAAACACGATGCGGCCCCAATTCCGCGCGCGCATGCCGTTCAAGTAATGGCGCGCCAGGCGCACGCCGCTCAGGACATTTGTTTCGAAGAAGCGGAGCCAGTCGGCGTCGGTAATCTCCGCAAACGGCTTCGGCTCAAAAATCCCGACGTTGTTCACCAAGATATCGAGATCCGGCGCCTGCTCCATCAGTCGATTGCACCCCGCCGCCGTGCCGAGATCGGCGGCGATTCCGCGCGCGTCGGCCTTCGGCGTCTCCTTTTGGATGGTTCGGATCGCATCGGTTACACGCGCGTCGGTCCGGCCGTTGACGATGACGGCGGCCCCTTCGGCTGCGAAGAGCCGTGCTGCCGCCAATCCAATGCCGGCGGTCGATCCGGTCACCAGGACGCGTTTTCCATAAAGCCCCAGGTCCATGAATCTCCTTTTATTTCTTTTTTAGTCGATACGGAGAAGTCATCAGGAAAGGTTCATTATTCCGATGCCGTCATGAAAGGTTCTTCTCCCCGAGCAAGCTTTCCACCACCGCATGAACCTGCTCATACGAAAGCGCTCCTCTCACGGCCGTTGCATCGGACAAGGCCGCGTCCTTTCGGAGAAGAAGCATCGTTGGGACGGAGGAAATCCCGAGCGCCTGCGCAAGCTGCTCGTCCTCCAAAACCGGTTCGGTGTAGCGGCTTGTTTCCAGGGCGCGCCGAAGCGGTTCTTCTTTTATCCCGATCGAGGCGGCGATCTCCAGCTGAATTTCCATCTGTCCGATGTCCCGGCCTTCCTCAAAAAAGGCGCGGAAAATCGCCCGGTGCATCGGACCGAATTTCCCTTCGGCACGCGCATGCGCCGCCGCCTCGAACGCTTTTCGGCTGCGGGGTTGCACCGGGGGAAGATGAAGGATGAGGCCGCGCCTTTCCGCCATGGGGTAAACAGAACGGGCCCAGGTCGTTTTTAAATAATCTCCGGCCGGATCGAGTGTCGGGACCGGCTCGGGTCGGAGTTCAAACGCACGCCAATCAATCTGCAGCGCCGGCCCGAACGCTTCTTGAAGCCGGTCGAGCACCGGGACCTCCAGATAGCAGAACGGGCAGACATAGTCGCTCCAGACGTCGATATGAATCTGAGGGGGGTCCGCCATTTTATTCTGTTCTACGTTTTTGCTATCGGCGCCGTCTCGTTTTATGCTGCGCGAGACGACTTCAATGCGTCGATCATTCCGTGCAGATGGGCTGCGGCATCTTCAATGTCATGATATTTATATTGTCCTGCTCTGCCTTCCGCAGAAAGGACTCCGCAGCGGTGGATGTTTTCAAAATCCCCATAGGGGAACTTATACCTCCCCTTGGTCTGCTCCGCTCCGCGTCGTCGATTCCTAAGTGCCATTTCGCATATTCATCGTACCCATGCTGCCGGATAAACGCATTCTCTTTCTGGGGAGAGGGTTGATGTTCGCTCCACGCATCCCGCTCGTCGAAGATGACTTTCTCTTCGTTGATCCGTTCTTTCGCATGCTCAAAGGCGCTTTTGTTTAATTTGACGGCCATTTTCTCCCCTCCGTACTAAAGAGGTTCATCAGGATTGGTGACACTCCTGCGGATCGAATGTCGTTTGGTTCTGTATAATCCAACCCTCTGTCCGCCGAGAATAAACGAGAACTCGCCGATCCCGTCCATCCTCGCCCGGTCGACTCGACTCCGAACCCACGCCGACGGCTTCTCGGAATCTAATCCCGCGGGTTCGGGTTCAGGGCGTAAGTTCCGATCAGCGTCGCTTTATCGAGGATATGTCCCTGCATCGCCTTGAGCGCGTCGGGCCCGTTGAACCGCTCCGGCATCTTGAGCGACGGGACATCGAGCGCATAGACGGTGAAGTGGTAGTGGTGGAGCCGCTCATCGTTGAAGGGAGGCCACGGCCCGTCGTAGCCGCCATAGTCACCCCCCATCTGAGGGTCATTGCCGAACCATTCCTTGTAGTTGTTGATCCCGCGCACGCCGTAGGCGACCTTCCCCGGCTTCTTTCCTTTGGGGGTGAAGCCGTCGGAGTCTTGCCCTTCGGCCAGCGTGGTCATGTTCGCCGGGATGTCGACGAGGACCCAGTGATAGAAATCGACGCGCGGCAGGTTGTACGGAACGGTTCGATCCGATTTGTTGACGTCGTCGGGCTTCGACGGCACGTCGGGGTCGTGGACGATGATTGCGAATGACTTGGTATTTGCCGGAAAGTCGGACCAAGAGATATGCGGGCTCTTGTTCTGTCCCGGAACGGGACCGCTCGGTCCGGGAACGCCCGCGGCGTTCGCTTCGGGAATACGTTTGTTGTTCTGAATGGAGCGGCTGGTCACTTTCATCGGATTTTCCTCCTCCCTGTGCTTCAGAGTGTTCGTCTCTATAAATCGACCGACTTTTCGTTTGATGCTCCCGGTTTATCCCGGAAGCTTGGCCGCAAGGACATCGACCTTCTGGATGTCGGGGGGCTTCGCCAAAAGCTCGGGAGCCTTGGCCATCAGCGCCGCGGCGACGCGGCCCGAGAGGTGCGCCTGCCGGCCCGCCTCATCCGGGAAGGCGTCGAAAATGCCGAATGTCGACGGCCCCAATCGGATGGCAAACCATGCAGTGGTGGCCGGCTCTTCTTGGACGATCGACAAGCCTCCGCGAAGGAAATCTTCCACTTCTTTTTCTTTTCCGGGTTTTGCTTCCAGTCGAACCAACAGCGCGACTTTGGCCATGGCGGTTCTCCTTATTTTAGGGTTGGCGCCTTGTTAGGGGACTTATGTTGATCAGGATATTCATTCGAGCGCATTGTTAACCCTTTCGATCCACTCGACCGATGCGGTGTTTCCATCATACTGTTCCTAGGACAGCTCAGGCAACCGAAATAAAAAAGAAAAGGGGACAGATCTATTTATTCGGCGGCGGCATCACGACGCATCGCATCGACCCGCTGCTTTGCCTCTTCCAGACTCATCTGTTTTTCCTCCCGCAACAGGCGCACCGCTTCCGTGATTCTACCGGACTCGATCGCCGCTCGAACGCTCGCCATGAAGGGATCTCGATCCTTCTCGGACAGTCCAATCAACTGCCGAATCCGCTCGCCGAACATCAGGCACGAATCGCCGTGATCGGGGAAATAGCCTATCGAGATCGGAATTTCCTCCTCCTGCAGGACCAGTACAATCCTCCGGCTCGGCACCCCTTCGTCTCCGAGGGGACTCTGCATGGCGACCGATTGAATCATGCCGAAGGGGATCACCCCGGCGCGCTTTCTGAGCGCGCGCCGCCGATGCCAGCGAACCTGCCGTTGGACGCCATCAAAAACAAAAACGCTCCGCTCGAACATAAAGAGAAAACCGAGCAACCCCATCGCCGCCCCCCCGACCGAACCTTGAAAACGCTCGCTATGCATCGAGCCGGTCCGAGCGTATTGCAGGGCGGCCATCGAGCCGAGGACGATGAAGCAGACGAGAAATAAAAAAGCGAACGCATTGCCTTCCACTTTGACAATGAGGATGTCGTCTGATGGCTGGGTAAACTTCATGGCATCATCAATCCCGGCGTCACACCTATATTGCCCGCCATGGGGTCGGTCGCCCGGCATGGAGGACTCGCCGCAGCGCCTCAGTTCGTTTCATGCCGCTTGCCCTTCCTCTCGCATATCTATCTGCCAATAGGGCCAGATCGTTGTGATCTTTTGATCCAGTTCGTTCGCCTCTTCTGAATCGATCGATCTTACAAAAACATAGATAACGCGACGGCGGATAGGACTCCGCGCCAGTTTTATCAGGCTCAAGGTCTGGCGGATCGGATCATACGTTGTATAGCTCACGGTCAGCTTGATTGCAATCTCTCCCTCTGATGGAAAGAATTTCTGACCCGCGTCAAAGTGGAAGCCGATATGTTTGACGACGCTGCCGCTTCCTTCCAAGAGAAAGATTTGCGAAAACTCTTTCGTCCGGGCGGCGAAGGTTGTTTTCTTGTCGGTTAATTCTAAAAGCTCTAGAGCGGTGAAGGGGGTGAGGCTGCAACTCGATTTTCCCGGCTGTTCGATCTGAAGTCGCTCCACTTCAATTTCCGTGGTGACTTTTGAGCCGGCCGCGCCGGTGAAGATTTGAAACTGGAGGGCGATCGGAAACGGCGTATCCGGGGCCGGCGTGTGAGGAAACCAAAAAATTTGCTGGAGGCGAAACTTCGGTATGCCGGAGATCGCCCAGATGCCGATCGCCAGCAGCGCGCCGCCAATCCCGACTAAAATCGTGACGATCCCACTGATAATATCAATAACGTCTTTGGTCATCTCAAGAGTCGCGTTTGCTTCGCTCGACTGCTGCGTCCGTACATGCCGCGTGGTTCATCTCCACCAACTCAAACGAGCCGAGCGGATCGGCCGTTCCGTTCAACACCACCTCCACCCGGTGCGTTCCGGGATAGTGCTTCCGCGTCGTCATCTCCGTCAATGAGATCGTTTTTCGAAGCGGGATGATTTCTTTCGGGGCGAGCTCGATTGTTTTGAGTTTAAATGCCTTCGGGCCGGTTTTGCCGTTGGCCTTCACGAAGTGGACACGAAAATCAACCAGCACCCGTTGCCGCCGCGAGCCCTTGTTCACCACTTCAAAGCCAATCGTGACCGAGCCGCCTGTTCGGGGACGTTTCGGTGTGATGATGGCGTTGCGAATCGCCACGTTGACCTTCTTGCCGAAGCCCAGAACGCCGAGCGCGCCCGGCTCGCCCCGTTTGATCGCCGAACGGAGCGCGTGACGAATGAGCCGGCGACGCTCTTCCGTTGCATCGGTCATCCAGCGTCGGGCCGTTTCCACAAGCAGGTCAGGATGATCCTTCCCAATGTCGTTGAGATTGTTCGCTACGGAGCGGCGCACATATAGTTCAGGGTCGTCCTTCAGCCGCTCGAGCAATGTGAGCACCGGGCGCGGCTCTTTCTGGAATGCACGCAGCCGCGGCGCCCAGGGCAGGCGCGGGCGGGTTCCCTCGGAGACGAGCCGGCGGACATGAGGACTGGGATCTTTCGTCCATCTTTCGAGGTGATCGAGCGTCTGCTCCGGGTAGCGGACGAGGAAGGGGCGAATGCTGAACTCGGCGGTGAATCGTTGTGTCAGCTCGTATTGGGCTTGCATCGAAATCTCGAAGTGGTCGAGGCCATATTCCGCGACGAAGAAAACGTGCGGAAGATAGAGAAAAGGGGCCATCCCCAGCGCGTCGGTCCGGTCGAGTTTCGGACCGAGGGAGGCGATTAGGATTTCAGCGGCTCCGGCATAGTCATCGGGCAGGTGGCGGCGCAGCGCTTTGGCGATCTGCCGTCCGCGCGGGGTCAGATCGAGCGCTTCGTAACCGTTGAGTACTTCTGCGAGGAAGGCGTTCGTGTCAAAACGCGGAAACACCGCCGAAATCATCCCAGCGATCCGCCGGGGGATCTCTGGGCCAAAGTGATTTTTGAGCGGTTCGGCCATCTCGAGACAGCGCTTTCTATTAAGGATTCGTTTTCACTAACCGGTGCCGGACGACATCTCGATTGATGGTTTACTTCTCCAGGTGGCTGCGCAGCATCCAGGCGGTCTTTCTCATGCACCTGCATCCGCTGCGTGAGCAGATCGGCCGTCGGCTTCATCGCCGCGCTTTTTCCACCGCCGGGAAGGTGGAGCGTGCGGTGCGCACCACCGCCTCCTGACCCTCCACGAGCAGGCGGATCATCTCCCCCGCTTTGGGCACCCCCTGGGTTTCTTTGATGGAACCGAGTTTGGCAAACTCGCTGTATGTGCCGGGGGCCGGGAAACCCAGGGCCCGGATGCGCTCGGCGATGAGATCAACCGCGAGGGCCAGTTCGTTGTATTGGGTTTCGAAAAGAAGGTGGAGGGTCTGGAACATGGGGCCGGTGACGTTCCAATGGAAGTTGTGGGTCTTGAGGTAAAGGGTATAGGTGTCGGCAAGCATCTTGGACAGCCCTTCGGCCACGTTGACCCGGTCTTCTTCTTTCATGCCCATATTCATTTCCATGAAGCCCTCCGTGATTGAGTTGAAAAAATAGGGTGCTTAACTTCGAGCGCATGACTCTTTTGTATATTCCAATTCTTTCGCGGAGTCAACACCTGCAGCGAAGCGGATAGGCGGACGAGGAAGGTTTAACGGCGATCTCTTTCTATCGTCGTATTGAACGTGCAAGAGGGTGATGATTCCGTACATGCTGCTGAAGCAAGGGGTTCGGTGGAGATTCCATCACTCCACCTGAAAAACCTCATTCGTGCTGCTGACGGAGCCGCCGGGTCTGGGTCCGCCGGCGATAACGAAGATCTGATTTCCAATGGTCGCGGCGCCGAGACCGTGGCGAGGGGTCGGCATCGGCGGGGCTGATTGCCACTGGTTTTGGCCGGGATCATAGACATCATTGTCGGCGAACGTTCCTTGGGGGGCCTCGCCGCCGAAGAGATAAATCTTCCCGTTGAGCACCGCTGCGGCGATTCCGCTCCGGGGTTTGAGAAGAGGGCCGCTTCGCCCCAGCGGTTCTCGGCCGGATCATAAATATGGTGGAGGGCGAGGTTTTCGGAGTAGTCGCTGTTAAAGCGCCCGCCGATCGCATGAATTTTTCCGTTCACGACCGCCACGGCCAGGTGGTCGCGCGGCGTCGGCAGCGGCGCTTTCTTCTCCCATCGGTCGGTCGCCGGATCATAGACCTCGTTTGCGCCGGTATTGCCGAGCAGCTCAAACGGTCGGGTCGCCCCCAATCCGCCGACGGCATAGAGCTTCCCTTCCGACACGCCGACCCCCAGCGCTCCTCGCGCCGTCGGCATCTCCCGCTTGGCGGACCATTGGTCGGTCCGAGGATCATACTCCCAGAGACCGCTGGAAGGTTTCCATGACCGTCCCCCCTCCAACCCGCCGACGACGTAGAGTTTGCCGTTCAACACCGCCGCGCCGGCATGATGAAGGGCGACCGGCATCGACGCCCGGGAAGTCCACCGGTCGGTCGCCGGATCGTACATCTCGACCCGCGCCGTCACCCCTTCCTTTGCAAAGCCGCCGATGAGATAGATCTTCCCGTCCAGAGTCGCCGCGGAGACCTCCGTGCGGGGCTGCGGCACCGGGGCGCGCATCTCCCACGCGACCTTCGCCGCGTCCACGCTCGCCACCGGACGCAGAAGAGAGAAGGAATAGCCGAGAGAAACGGCGATGAGACTAAAAGCCAGCAGTCGATCTGGTTTCATCTACGCGGCCTTGGTCCAGTTTCGGGGAATGCACCAGCGGGGTTGCGAGCGGGAGAGATCGAGGTAATCGGCGGGATTGAAACGATGATCGGTCACCTGCAGGGAGAGGATCCGATCGAGGAGGAATTGGCGATGGGTCTGCTCCCGATCTTCCCACCAGCCGAAGTCGAGCCGATGGCCGAAGAGATACTCAACCCGTTTTCCCTCCGGGCGGATTTTGACCAGGATGTCCAGTGGAACAATCTCATGCCCGACGATCTGCCCCCGCTGCTTGATGTAGGAGAGGCGGACCGTCCGGGCGGATTGGATCGCCTCGGCTACCTTTTGCCAGATTTCAGCGCTATTGATCATTTTTGAGACCCATGAAAACGAACGCAAACAACTTCCATAATTTTATTCTATTGTTTTGGAGGGAAACAAGTCAAAAGGTGATCGAATCGGGTTTGGCGTAGGGAAGCGCGGCGCCTCGCCGCCAAACCCAGGCTGGACAGGCGGAATGAAACTGTCTTACAATGGAAACAATTGGAGGAAAAATGGATCTCGGACTGAAAGGGAAGGTCGCGGTGATTACCGGCGGGAGCAAAGGGATCGGAAAAGCGATCGCCCTCGCGCTTGCAGCCGAAGGGGCCGAGATCGCGCTCTGCGCGCGTGGGAAAGAGGGACTCTCTCGGACAGCGGCCGAGGTCGCGAAGAGAGGGGTGAGGGCCGTGGCTATTCCGGCCGATCTTACCAAACCGGACGGGCCGCGCCAATTGATTAAGAAAGCCATTAAGCAGTTTGGACGGGTCGACCTCCTTGTCAACAATCTCGGCGGACCGCTCCATTTTAAGAACTTTCTCGACCTGACGAATGCGGAGTGGGAGGCGACGCTTCAACTCGATTTAATGGCAGCGGTGCGGACTTGCCGCGAGGCGATCCCTTCGATGCAGCGGCAAGGAGGGGGGCGGATCATTAATGTCGCTTCGATGTCGGGGATTGAGATGGAGGGGAAATTCCCCGACTACCGGGTGGCCAAGGCAGCGTTGATCGCGCTGGGGAAGTATCTCTCGGTGGAGTTCGCCAAGGATAAGATTATTGTCAACACCGTCTGCCCCGGCGCGGTCTGGACCCCTTCGTGGGAGTTCGAAGCGTCGGTCCTCGCGGAGCGGATGGGAAAGCCGGCGAAGGAGGTCGAGAAGATACTCAAGCGCGAAACGGGTGGCGCCATCCCGCTGGGGATGGGAACCCCGGAGGAGGTGGCCCGGCTGGTGGTTTTTCTCGCCTCGCCGAGCGTCACCTGGATGACCGGGTCTACCGTCCGGATCGACGGCGGCGCAGCGAAGATTCCATAGAGCATGAGGAGTGAGTCGCTTGTAGTAAGGAGAGAAGGAGTTAAAATCTTTTACCCCTCACTCCTCACCGGTTTAAAGGGTTGAAGATCCGCGTCTCCCTGTGATAAAACTAGGGATCTTTTTCAAACGATCCCTCACAGAACAAAGGAGACGCTATGCCGAAGCCGAAATATCATATTATCGTTTGTACAACCACCCGGGCGCCGGGAAATCCCCGCGGATCGTGCGGTGAGAAGGGAAGCAAAGAACTGGTCCCGGCCTTTTTTTCAGAGATGGAAAAACGGGAGCTCTTCGGACAAATTTTAGTCACCGAGTCGAGTTGTTTGGGCCCTTGCCCGATCGGTGCGACCGTCGTCGTCTACCCCGACGGCACCTGGTATAAAGGGGTGAAACCGGCCGATGTCGCCGAGATTATGGAAGAGCATATCTCGAACGGCCGGCCGGTGAAGCGCCTGGCGATTCCGGAAGAGATGTGGGGGTAGCTTTTAGGATTTGATTTGGAAGCCAAAGGAAACGATCAGAACCGGCCCACCTGGCGGGAACGATTCCGCCGGTGGGCGCTCGGGAACCTTACCCTCCGACAGCTTGCGGCCGATGTCTGGAAACAGATGAATGAAGACGACATCTTTTCCGTCGGGGCCGAGCTTGCTTATTTTTCTCTCTTCGCCCTTTTCCCCCTCCTTCTCTTTCTTGTGACGTTGATCGGTTACCTGCCGGTCGAAAATCTCTTTCAGGAGCTCCTCGGCTATCTGCAGAGGGTTCTTCCGGAGGAGGCGATGGCGCTGGTCCAGGAGACCCTCACCGACATCGTCCGGGAGCCGCGCGGCGGGCTCCTTTCCATTGGATTGATCGCCACCCTCTGGGCCGCCTCGCGGGGGATGGCCGCCTTGATCTCCGCCCTGAATAAGGCTTACGGCGTGAAAGAGGAGCGTCCTTGGTGGAAGGTCCAGGCGACGGCACTGGGGTTGACGATCTCCCTCTCGGTTTTAATCATCTTTTCGGCGGTGCTGATGGTATTCGGAGGGGCCATCGGAGAGTGGCTCGCGAATTGGACCGGACTTGGAACCGCTTTTCTCGTCGGCTGGAACGCTCTTCGGCTTCTTCTCGCGGCGATCATCATGATCACGGTGGTGGCGGCGATTTACTACTTCGGGCCCGATGTCGAGCAGGAGTGGCGGTGGGTTACCCCCGGATCGGTCATCGCCGTGCTCGGCTGGATCGCCGTCTCGCTCGCTTTCTCTTATTATGTCAGCCATTTCGGCAACTACAACAAGACCTACGGGGCGATCGGCGCCGTGATCATCCTGCTCACCTGGATGTATCTGAGCGGGTTGATGATTCTCTTGGGCGCGGAGATCAACTCCGAAATCGAGCGATCGCTCCCGGAGGGAAAGAGCAACGGCGAGAAACGGCTGGCCCACAAACATCCGGAAGATCTTCTCCTCCAGGCCCGCTCCAAAGTTCCGGTCAAAGGAAGGGTGCGAAAATGGCTTTTCTCCCCCTGGTCGCTCGGCGGCCTCGCCGCCCTCTCCGCAACGACCTTTTTTGTCATTCGGCGACGTCGCCGCTCTTCGGAAGCATAACTTAAAGTACAATTAGGAATGAGGAATCTGGGAATTAGGAATCGGACATGATAAACTGATTCCTTGTTCTCACCCTCATATTTTAGAAAGGACGCCTCTTGAAATTTATTCTCCGTGTTTTGACCTTTATTAAACCGTACAAAGGGCTCGCGGCGTTGACCCTGGGCGCGGCGATCCTCACCACCGTGATGGACCTGGTTCCCCCTTGGTTGATCAAGGTCGTCATCGACGAAGGGATCGGCTCTGGAGAGACCCGCTTGATTGTTCTCCTGACGTTGGCGATGATCGGCGCCTTCGCCGTCAAAGCGCTTTCGAACACCGCCCGGATCCGTCTGAACAATGCCTTCGAGCAGCGGGTCATCTTCGATATCCGGAACACCGTCTATCAGGCGACGCAGCGGCTTTCGATCTCTTACTTCGAGAATCGCTCCACCGGCGAGATCATGTCCCGGATCAACAATGATGTCGAGAACATGGAACGAATCTTCATCGACGGGATCGAGCATCTGCTGGTCGCCGCGTTGACGCTGATCGGGATCACCGCGGTCCTCTTCAAAATTCAGTGGCAGTTGGCGTTAGTAGCGATGATCCCGCTCCCAATTTTGGCCTTCTCCGCCGTCCTCTTCACCCGGCGGATTCACCGTTGTTATAAAAACGTCCGGCAGCGGCTAGGCGACCTCAATGCCCTCCTCCAAGATTCCATCTCCGGCATCCGTGAGACGATGATTTTCAACCGGCAGTCGCATGAAGCAAAACGGTTTGCAGAGAAGAGCGCCGCCTGCCGCGACGGAAGCCTGGAGGTGGCCCGCCTCTGGTCGTACTACTCGCCGGGGATGGCCTTTCTCGCCTCGATGGGGACGGTGCTGATTTTAGGATTCGGCTCTTACAAAGTGTCGATCGGAGCGATGACGGTCGGGGAGCTGGTCGCCTTCTTCGCCTATGCCGCCCTCTTCTACGCGCCGATCAATCAAATCCACTCGATCAATCACATGCTGCAGCACGCCATCGCAGCGGGGGAGCGGGTCTTCGAGATCATCGACACGAAGCCGGAGGTCGCGGAGCCGGAAACACCCATCATCACCCCTCCCCACTTGCAGGGGGTGGTTCGGTTCAACAACGTCTCGTTCCAATATGTCTCCGATCTGCCGGTCTTAAAGCAGATCGACTTCGAGGCCTCGCCGGGTGAAACGGTCGCCCTGGTCGGCGCCACCGGAAGCGGCAAGACCACCATCGTATCGCTGCTGATGCGTTTCTACGACGTGCAGGGGGAAGCGTCACGATCGACGGCTTCGACGTCCGGGCAATGTCGCTTTCGTCGCTGCGCGATCAGATCGGCTTGGTCCGCCAGGAGCCGTTTCTCTTCAACGGCACCGTCCGGGAAAACATCGCCTACGGCGATCTGACCGCCACGGAAGCGCAGGTCATCGCTGCCGCCACCGCCGCCTGCGCCGACGATTTCATCCGTCAGCTTCCGGAAGGCTACAACACCTGGATCGGGGAGCGGGGGGTGAAGCTCTCGATCGGCCAGAAGCAGCGCCTCGCCATCGCCCGCGCCTTCTTGAAGAATCCGCCGATCATCATCTTCGACGAGGGGACCTCCGCCGTCGATGCCGAGACCGAGGGGAGCATTCAAGAGGCGATGCAAAACCTCTTCGCCAACCGGACCACCCTGATCGTCGCCCATCGGCTCTCGTCGCTTCGAACCGCCGACCGGATTTTAGTGATCGATCAGGGACGGATCGTGGAGAGCGGCACGCATGAGGCGTTGATCCGTAACAACGGCGCCTATGCCACGCTGTTTGAGGCGCAGCTACAGTTGTAGTCCGCAATCTTCGGCTTGACAGCCCTTCCGAATCTCTTTATATAGTTATTCAGTCCGCGCCGGTTTCTCCGGCGCGGATGAGGGGTCCTATTTTTGCCGATGCCGACCGTTGCCTGTCCGTTCTCTTCAGGAGAGTACTTTGAACAATGAACTCTTTCAAACCATCATGATTCCGCTCGCCATCTTTGCCGGCGCGACCGCGGTCGCCTTAATCGTGAGAGGCATCCTCCTGCGCCTCTTCCACCGGTGGGCCGAGAAGACCGAGACCGAAGTCGATAATCTTTTCCTGAGCGCTCTTCGCGTTCCCTCGATCAGCTGGGCGATCGCCATTGGGCTTTATGCCGCCATCGGTACTTCGTCACTTCCGGCCCCTTACGTCACCTATTCCCTCAAAGTGATCCATGTCCTTGTCATCCTCTCGGTCACGCTGGTGTTGGCCAACGTTTCCTCGCAACTGGTCGCCTATTCGATCAGGAAGGCGGCGATCTCGATTCCTCTGACCGGCCTCTCTCAGACGATTATCAAGGGGACGGTTCTCGTGATCGGGTTTCTCATCCTGCTTGGGACCCTCGGCATCTCGATCACCCCCCTGATCACCGCCCTGGGGGTCGGCGGTCTCGCTGTGGCGCTCGCCCTTCAAGACACCCTCTCGAACCTCTTCGCCGGAGTTCACATTCTGGTGGAGCAGCCGATCCGCGTCGGCGACTTCATCCGTCTGGAGTCGGGCCAAGAGGGGTATGTCACCGACATCGGCTGGCGAACCACCCGCATCCGGCTGCTTCCGAACAACATGGTGATCATCCCCAACAACAAACTCTCTCAGAGCATTCTGACCAATTATTATTTGCCCGAGACGCGGATGGCGCTCTTGATCCCGATCGGCGTCAGCTATGAGACCGACCCCGATCATCTCGAGCGGGTCCTGGTAGAGGAGGCGACCCTCGGCGCGCGGGAGATCCCCGGGCTGCTCGCCGATCCGGCTCCGTTTGTCCGGTTCATCCCCGGTTTCGGCGATTTCTCCCTGAACTTTACCCTGATTTGCCAGGTGCGGGAGTTCACCGATCAGTACCTCGCCCAGCACGAATTGCGGAAGCGGATCTTGAAGCGGTTCCGTAAAGAGGGGATCGAGATTCCGTTCCCAAGCCGGACCGTCTACACGCGCGAGGTCGACGGAAAGGCACCGGCGGGAGACGGGGCTGGCAACGGCGCAGAGCAGAAGAAGGCCGGCGGCGAAGAGCGGACGATTAGCGACGTGTGACGGCGGAGGAGCGTTTTGTGGAGCGGACGCCGATGGATCGCAGGTTGGCTGGCAACCGCCGGGTTGATCGGACTTCTCTGGGGCTGCCCCACCGCGGAGCGGGCCAAAGAGGAAGAAGGGCCGGTCACGCTCGTCTTCAAACATGGACAGATCGAAGGCAATCCTGCCGCCTTTCAAAAGCTCCTGAGACAATTCGAAGCAACGCATCCGGGGATTCTCGTCCGGGATGAAACCCTTCCCTCCTCTTCCGATCAGCAGCATCAATTCTACATTATCGGTTTAGAGGGGGGATCGGCCGACTTCGATCTCCTCTCGCTTGACGTCATCTGGGTTCAGGAGTTCGCCCGCGCGGGTTGGCTCCGCGATCTCTCCCCCCTCTTCCCCCCTGCAGCACGCGCCGCATTTTTCCCCGGACCGGTCGACGCCGCCCTGTTCGAGGGACGGGCGTATGCCATCCCCTGGTTTTTAGATGCCGGCCTCCTTTACTATAGAAGGGATCTCCTGGAAAAATATCGCCTCGACCCGCCGAGGAGCTGGAGCGATCTGGCCGCCGCCGCGCAGACGGTGCTCCGGGAGGAGCGCGACCCGCAATTAAGAGGCTATGTCTGGCAAGGAAAGCAGTATGAAGGGCTGATCTGCAATGTCCTGGAGGTCCTCTGGTCGGCGGGCGCGGAGGTGCTCGACGAAAAAGGGCGGGTGGTCCTCGCCGGCGCGGCGGCGACCGAGGCGCTCACCTTTCTGCGCGATCTGATCGGAGAGGGGCGGGTTTCCCCGCCGATGGTGACGACCGCCGATGAGGAGACGACGCGGCGTCTCTTCGGAGAAGGCCGGGCGCTCTTCATGCGCAACTGGCCGTATGCCTGGGTCCTCTTTCAGAAGGAAGGATCGGCGGTGCGGGGGAAGGTCGGCGTCGTCCCGCTGCCGCACTTTCCGGGCCACGCTTCCGCGGCGGCCCTGGGAGGATGGCAGCTTGGGATCAATCGCTTCTCGCGCCATCCGAAAGAGGCCGAGGCGTTGCTTCTCTATTTAACCTCTCCCGAGGTTCAGCGAACGATGGCGATCGAGACCGGCTACAATCCGACGCGCAAAGCCCTTTATGAGGACCCGGCGCTCGCAGCCGCCCAGCCGTTCACCGCCGGCCTGCGCGATCTTTTCTTGTCGGCCCGACCCCGGCCGGTCTCCCCCTACTACCCGATGCTCTCTCAGATCATGCAGCCCGAATTCTCCGCGGCGCTGGTCGGGATCAAGCCGCCGGAGCGGGCGCTGCACGACGCCGCGCTTCAGATGAAGCATCTGCTCGGGGAGCCGGTGCGATGAGATCGGCCACTGCGCGGCTCGGTTATGGGTTGATCGCCCCTGCCGTACTCCTTCTCGCCGCCGTCGCCCTGATTCCGATCGCGGCCGCCTTCTTCCTCAGCCTTCAGCAACGGCTGCCGATTTTTCAAATCGTCCGCTTCGTCGGCCTGGAGAACTACCGCTTCCTCGCGATCGATCCCCGCTTCTGGAACAGCCTCGGCAACACCCTCTACTTCACCTTCCTTGCGGTGGCGCTGGAACTCGCCCTGGGGTTGGCGGTCGCGCTCCTGTTGGACCGCGCCTTTCCCGGACGGGGATGGATGCGGGCGATCGTCCTGCTCCCCTGGGCGATCCCGACGGTGGTTTCCAGCCGGATGTGGGAGTGGCTCTACAATGTCGAGTTCGGTCTCCTTAACTTTCTCCTCATGGAATCGGGCCTGACGAGCGGGCCGATCAACTGGCTCGGCGACCCCTTCTGGGCGATCCATGCGGCGATCCTGATCGATATCTGGAAGAGTGCCCCCTTCGCGGCGATCCTCTTGACGGCCGGGCTGCAGACGATCCCAAGGGAACTTTACCTCGCGGCACGGGTCGACGGGGCCGGCGCGTGGGGGATCTTCCGTCACATCATTCTTCCTTCGCTGAAGCCGGTGATCCTGGTGGTCCTTCTCTTTCGGACGCTCGATGCTTTCCGCGTCTTCGATGCGATCTATGTCCTCACCGCCGGCGGTCCGGGCAACACCACCGAAACCCTTTCAATCTATATCTACAAAGTTTTGTTTCAAACCCTCCAGTTCGGCTACGGCGCCACCCTGGCGGTGGCGATGTTTCTCTGCGTCGTCGGGATCAGCCTGCTCTATCTCGCCCTGCTGGGACGGGAGCGGAGGCTTTCCTCATGAGCGGAGCGAAACGGGGAGGGCCAATCGGTTTTTTCTTGCTTCTTTTGGCGACGGGGTTCTTCTTCCTCGGGCCGGTCCTCTGGGAGGCGATCACGTCGATCACCCCCGATGCCGAGCTGATCGCCGTTCGCCTCTTCCCGCGCCATCCGACCCTGGCACATTATCGCGCCATCTTCACCGGCCACCCCTTCTTCCGGATCATTCTCAATAGCCTCGCGGTGGCGGCGATGACAACCCTCTTCTCCCTCGGGATCGGCGGTCTGGCCGCGTTCGCCCTGGCGCGCCTCGACTTTAAAGGAAAGCGGTTCCTCCTCGGCGCCGCGCTCGGGGTCTCCATGTTTCCGCCGGTGGCGATCATCAGCCCGCTGTATTTGATCGTTCGGGCGCTCGGCTTGAGAGACACCTGGTGGGCGCTGGTCCTCACCCACACCGCCTTCTCGCTCCCCCTCTCCCTCTGGATCTTGACCCGCTTCTTCGAGGGGATCCCGGCGGAGCTCTACCGGGCGGCGCAGATCGACGGCTGCACCCCGCTGCAAGTGTTCACGAAAGTCCTCCTGCCGCTCGCGGCGCCGGGCCTCTCCGCGGTGGCGATTCTGGTCTTTCTCTTCTCCTGGGGGAGTTTCTCTTCGCGCTGACCTTCACGACGACCGAGGCGTCGCGGACGATCCCTGTCGGGATCGCCCTCTTCCCGGGCTTGCACGAGATCCCCTATGGAGACATGGCCGCCGCGTCGATCGTCGTGACCCTGCCGGTGATCCTCCTCGTCCTCTTTTTCCAGCGGCGGATCGTCGAGGGGCTGACCGCCGGGGCAGTGAAGGGATAGGAGAGCGAATGGCGGAAGTGCGGCTGACGGGGATCACGAAACAATTCGGCGAGAAGGAGGTGCTCCGCGGGATCGATCTGACGATTGAGGAGGGGAGCTTCTTCACGCTGGTCGGGCCGAGCGGCTGCGGGAAATCGACCCTTTTGAGTTTGATCGCGGGTCTTGAAAGTCCGACCTCCGGCGAGATCCTGTTTGACGGCGCGCCGGTGAACGATCTGGCGCCGAAGGATCGCGACGTCGCGGTCGTCTTCCAGAGCTATGCCCTCTATCCTCACATGACCGTCTACGACAATGTCGCCTTTCCCCTTCGAATGAAAAAGAGCCGGCGGCCGAGATCGACCGCCGCGTCCGGGAGGTGGCCGAGCTGCTTGGCCTGACGCCGCTCCTGCCGCAGCGGCCGGGGTCGCTCTCCGGCGGCCAGCGCCAGCGGGTGGCGATGGGACGCGCGATCGTCCGGAAGCCGCCCCAAGGTGTTCCTCTTCGACGAGCCGCTCTCCAACCTCGATGCGCGCGCTTCGGATCGAGATGCGGAGCGAGATGAAGCAGCTGCATCGGCGACTTGAAGACGACGATGATCTACGTGACCCACGATCAGGCCGAGGCGATGACCCTCTCCGACAGGATGGCGGTGCTGCACCAGGGGACGCTCCAGCAGGAGGGGACGCCGAAGGAGATCTACGCCCGCCCGGCGAATCTCTTCGTGGCGGAATTCATCGGCAGCCCCCCCATGAATCTGCTGCGAGGGAGGTGGGTGGGGGAGGGGATCGAGATGGCCGAGGGGGTTGTCTTTCGGCTCACGGGAGAGAGGGCGGAGCGGTTCCGGGATGTGCCATCGGGAGAGGTTGTCCTCGGCATCCGTCCAGAGGATCTTCATCTTTCCCGCCCGGTTGCAGAGGCGAAGACGACGGCCGAAATTGTTCTGATCGAATCGATCGGTTCGGAGGTGTGGGTGGAGCTCGCCTGGGGCGGGGGGACCATCCGCGCCACCGCACCAGCCGACTTTGATGGAACCCCGGGCGCGCAGGTGGGCCTGATGGTTGACGCGAACAAAGCGCATCTTTTCGATGCCAGGACGGGAAGGCGGATTGATTAAACGCCGGGGGAGTTCTTATTGCGACCGCAAAATCCGATCAAGAAGGTTTTGAACCGGACCGTCGCCGTTGAGACCATAGGCTGCGGTCGCCTTTTCATTCTGGTCGTAGGCGATCAGCATCGGCTCTTCTTCTTTTCCGCCGACGATCAATTTGGCCCGAAGCTTCCCCTTTTTATCGACCAACTCAAACGACTCCGCCCGGACGGTTTTGGCCTGCGAAGGCTGGGCAAATACCGGGTCGGTCGCAAGCCATTGGGCCGACCATCCGCCGAAGAGAAGCCCTGCGATAAACACGATCGGCCACAAGAATACGGATCCTTTTTTCATCTTCTTCCTTTCTGAATTGCGTTTTGGTTTTGTCGAATCAGGAAAGTTGGAGGGAGGTACATAAGCAGAAACGATCGATCGGATTACTCTTTTAAGATCTCCCGGACTTCCCTCGCATTTTTCAAAAGCCGGTCGATCTTCATTCGGGTCGCATCACTCGGGGCGGTCTTGCGGGCTTCGACCAGCTCGGCCTCTTCGGCTTCGGCGAGGGTGAGGAAGTAATTCTTTTCGAGCCGATTCAACCGTTGCTGAACCACCTTGTCGAAGATATCGTGCCCCAAGGCATAATCAATCAAGGTCAGGTTGGCGTGCCGGAAGACGAATCGTTCAAATTTCTCTTTTTGCTCTTGGGTCATCGATTTCTCTTTGGTCTCACGGTTTGAGATCGACCTTGATCATCCCGATCGGACTCTGTTAAGATGCCTTTTTATCTTTTGAAGGAGTCAGGCATGGATTATCTCTTTTCAAAGCAGGCCCTTTCGATCTACTTCAACGTTTGGGAGCGGATGAAGCGGGAGGAGGATCTCTCCGGCGATTCCGAGCTGATCGCCGACGCCATGAGAGCGCATCCCGAATTCGATTCCTTGTGGCCGCAGGGGAAGCGGCCTTCCACCCGCAGGAGATCGACGGCTTCGTCGTCAATCCGCTTATCCACACCGGCCTCCACGTCGCCGTGGAAAAACAGCTCTTTCAGCAAGATCCCGAAGAGGTCGAAGTGGTCTTTAAGGCGCTGCTCGAGAAGGGGGTGCCGCGCCACGAGGCGATCCACCGGATCGCCGGCCTCTGGGGGAATCTCTATTTCCTCTCGGTCCGCCGGGGCGGCCCGCTGGAGGAGACGGTCTATATCGAAGAGCTCAAGCTGCTGATGGAACAGACGGAGAATTCCTAGGCGGCGCCGGACGAAGGGCCGGCCGGGGAATCGGGTAAGGCCCGTTTTCCCTTCACCCGATTCAGGCGCGCCTTCATTTTTTCGGTCGGGATCATATCACCCCGGACGGTTCCGATCTCGATCCCCTTCAGGTAGACCGCTTCGGCCTCCTCCAGATTTCCCATCTTCTCCAGACAGCGTCCCAAGATCTCATACGCCGCGGTGTAATCGGGCTTGATTTCGATCGCCCGCGCCATCGCCGAAGCCCCTTCCGCAAAAAGCCCCTCGTCATAACAGGCCTGTCCCAATCCGAAGTGGGTGATCTCACTCTTCGGATCGAGCTCAACCAGCTTTCTCATCCGCTCCAGACGGGTCACGGCAGGGCTCCTTGCCTCTCCGAATTACATCAACTGATGGTTCTTAAACTCCAGGATCCGGACGATCGCCGTTCCTTTGTCGTTCGAGATGATCCGTCGGTATCCGGGGAGATAGAGCCCTTTCACCTCGGCCGGGCGGTCGGTGAAGGCCTCCGCCTGCATCAACTGGCCGTCGGGGGAGAAATAGAAGACGGTATAGCGGGTGGTGAGGTGTTTGCCGTCGGAAGTCGTCATCGCCTCTTCGACATTGATCGTGAAGCTCATCTTCCCCATGCTGCGGGAGATCTGCTGAATCCGGTCGTCTTTGATCCGGTAGCGGGAGTTCATCCCGTCGCCGTTGATGATGATCTGGCGGCCGAGGGGATGGTGGTCTTCCGGGGCGAGGGTCAAGGCGTATTTACCGTCGGCCTCCTCGAAAGGACGGGAGGCGCGATGAACCGCCATCATCCCGATCTGGTTTTGGGCCCATTTCAAAAGCGGCTCGTCGGCGCCGTCGACGGTGACCTCCGCCTCTTTGGGCGATTTGATCTTGACCTTTCCCTTGTATTCTTTGCCGTTGTCGTTGAGGAGGAGATCGGCGGTGAAACCGGGGAACTCCTTCCCCCAGCGCGAGGTCTTCTCGTAGGCCCGTCGAAGTAATTCTTTTGCTGCGGGATCGTCTTGGACCGTTGTTTCAGTTTGCGAACGTTGATAGAGCTCCATGGTAAACCCTCCCTCTCGGTTGAAGTTAACCGGATTATAGCCAATTCGTTTCCAAGAAGACAAGGGGCGGGAGGGAAACCTCGCAAAAAAGGTTCACTTTTGTGTGGGACGTTTCCTCTTTTTTCAGGGAGGACCCCGCCGGATCGCGCTTCGGTCCTGAAAAGCCGGTCCGGCCTTTGCACCGGCGTTCGGTAAACAGGACAGCCGATGATTGACCGACCCTGTCGCATCATCTCAAAATTTTTATATGCGCTCATCTTCCCGGCAATGATTGCCTCTTTTCCGGCCGCGGCGGCGATCGGTCCGATCGGCGAGGCGCCCGGGATCGTCCGGACCGTTCCGGGGGAAAATGAAAGCGAGGTTGCGCCGACCACCCCGATTATCGTGGAGTTTACAAAACAGATCGACCCGAGGACGGTAACGGCGAAGACCTTCCGTGTGGAAGGGGCCGAGGGGGTTGTCCACTACGATCCAGGGACAAAGTCGGCCACCTGGAGTCCAACACGACCTCTGGAGCCGTGGAAGCAATACCAGGCCGCTGTCACCGGCGACATCGCCGATCTGGAGGGACACCCTCTTCCCTTCTCCTATCGTTGGACATTCACGACCCGATCGGCGGAAGAAACCCTTCTGAATATTCAGCAGACGACCCCGACGGACAATGCGACCCATGTTCCCGTGGCGACACTTATTTCGGTGACCTTTAACAAACCGATCGAGCCGACCAGTCTCAAACCCGATTCGCTCGTTGTGGTTGATGAAGAGAAGCTGGAAGGAATCATTGCGTATGAGCCTGTGACCCAAACGGTGACCTTTTTGCCGAAATCGCCCCTGGCCTATGAAGAACGGTACACCGTTATTTTAAAAGAGGGAATCGAAGATCGGGCCGGCAATCGCCTCCTGACGGCGGAGAGCTGGTCGTTTACGACGGAAGGGCCGACGATGCCGCTCAGCCAAATTCATCCCTAGCAGGATAAACCAAAAATCTTTTGATCAGACAGGAGATAAGACATGGAAAAGTTCGTTCGGATAAAAGGGGGAGGCCTCTTCCTGGCGGGGCTTCTCTTGATGTCGGTTTTATCGACCGGCTGCGCCGGGAAGCAGAAGGGGGACGATTTCTATCCGGTGGAGGCGGCACAGCGCACCGAGGTATCGGCCGACGCCGCATCGTATGGCCATCCCTTCCGGTTGCTCGCTTTCGTCCTTCATCCGGTCGGGGTGCTGCTCGACTATGTGATCGTTCGCCCGATCTACTATGTCGCCTCGGTTGCGCCGAGCCTCTTCGGCTACACCGCCGAAGATGAAGCGGCGTTCGAAAAGCAGCGGGAGAGATATTAGCTTACGTCGTCACCACATCCTGCAGATCCCCCAGAAGCAGAAACGGCTCTCCCCATTGGGTCGGGTCGGTCAGGCTCCAGGGGCTTTCCGGGTCGGGTTTGAATCGAAGGCCGCAGTTGCCGGCGCTGTGGAGGAGATAGGCGACGCCGCTGCCGGAGTCTTCGACCGGCTGGATGAACGCATCGGCGGTCGGCGTTTCCTCCCGGTCGGTCCATCCGGTCACCTGATACCACCGGCCGTTTGGATCGTGATCGTAGAGGCGGACCTGAGCCACTTTCTTGGCGGGGCCGATTTCGCGAAACCGCATCATGTCGGCGGGCCGGCAGTTCGGATTCTCTTCGATCTCTTCGAGGATCATCAGACCGCCGTTTCGGAGCGGATGTAGCTGAGTCGGATCTTTCCTTGCTTCAGATCGCGGTCGGCCTTCTTGTAGCGGTCGATCTCGCCGATATCGTTCCAGTAGCCCCGCGTCACATAGCCGAAGAGCTTCTCGTTTTTGCGGAGCATCTCCACGTACGCATCGGTGATCGAGTAAAAGGTCCGGGGGGGACATAATCCATCACGTGCGGCTCCATCACATGGACGCCGGTGAACATCATCCGGCGCGCCTTCTCCCCGTTCCAGGTCGTTTTCCCGAGAATGTTCCGGATCTGATCCTTGGGATCGACTTCGATCGCTCCGAAGCGGTCGACCTCCGGATCTTCCCGAAGGACCAGCGTGGCCGCCCCTTTCTTCCGGTGATGGAACTCGACCAATTTATCGAGGTTCAGATCGATGAGAATATCGGCGTTGACGACGAGGAAGGTCCCCCGCGCGATCGCCGTCTGAATGTTCTTAATTCCTCCGCCGGTCCCCAAAATCTGCGACTCCTCGGAGTAGGTGATGTTCATCCCGAGACGGAGACCGTTGCCGACCTCTTTGATGATCTTATCGGCAAGGTAATGAACATTGATAAAGACGTCGGTGATCCCATATTTCTTAAGGAGAAGAAGGTTGTAGTAGATCAGGGGGCGCGGCCCCACCGGCAGCAGCGGTTTCGGGAGGTCATTGGTCAGGGGACGAAGCCGCGTTCCATATCCCGCGGCCAAAATCATTGCTTTCATTACGGTTGCAACTCCTCTACATATTCGGCCAGAAGGGCATGCAGCGGGGCGAGGCGCCGGTGTTTCTCAAGATTCCGCTTTACCTTCCGGAGCGTCGGCGGGACATACTGGAGAAAACGCGGGTTCTGCTTCACCCGGTCGATGTAAACGAACCGGCCGGCCGCTTTTAAGTTTCGCTGGATGCTGACCAGATCAAAATACTCCCGGAACATCTCCGGCGGCACCCGCTCCCCCGAACGGGCCTCTTTCCGCTGAAGATAATAGGCGATCAGATCGTCGATCACCGGTTCCGGAAGATCGATATATGAGTCGCGCAGCAGCGAGGCGAGATCATACTGCGGCGGACCCATCAAGGCGTCTTGAAAGTCGATCACGCGGACCGCGAACCCCGCGGGGTCGGTCTGGATCATTAAATTCCGGCTGTGGTAATCGCGATGCGTGAAGACCTGCGGCAAGGAGGCGAGCCGGAGGGCGATATCGGAAAAGTAGGCCCGGATCGCATCGCGCTGTTTTTGGGGAATCGGCGTCCCGTTTCGGGCTTCGATGCCGTACTCGATAAAGTGATCGAACTCCCAGACGAAGAGCGCCTGGTCGAAAGCGCGATGGTGCGCGATGCAGCCGTTGGGTGGGGCGGCGGTGGCATCCGCTTGAATCGTCAGGAGGGTATCGATCGCTTTTTGATAGTGTTCTTTCAAAACGGCAGGGTTGCCGGCCGCTTTCTCTTGAATCACCTGGGCGAGGGTGATGTCGCCGAGATCTTCCAGAAGCATCCACCCGCGCGCCGCATCGTAGAAGAGAATTTCGGGAACCGCCACCTTACAGGCGTGAAGGTGCCGCTGAATATTGATGAAGGGGAGTTCGGCGATCTCGGTCGGCGCGCCGCTGACCGCCTCCTCGGAGGCCTTAAAGCCTTCGGGCGCCGCCATCACCATCAGGACCAGCGATCGGGCCGATCCGTTTTCTTCCCACGACACCCGGTGATAGGTGCGATTGGAGGCGTCCCCGGCAAGGCTGTTTATTTCGATTTTTTTCGCCGAAAGAGCGAGCGCGCCGTTTAAGATTTTCCGGAGGTGTTCTGAATCGACCATGGATATCCCAAAACCGCTGCTATTCTGCCATTAATTCTTTTTCCTGTCAATTCGGTAGGGGGGTGTAGGGGCGACTCGTCGGGTCATCGAAGACAACCCCGATTTTATCAGCCGGCGGGCGAGAACGAAAGGGGATAGAGGACGGTGGTGGTTCCCTGAGCGGTCGGCGGAAATTTCCATCGAAGGATCTCTTGGATAACCTCCCTCTCAAAGAGAGGATCGGAGAGCGAGGAGGTGACGACCCGGCATTCAATGACCTGACCCTGAGCGGTGATGGTGAACTCGACCGTCAAAAATCCCTGCAGACCCGGTTTCTTCAGAAGCTGTTTGTTATAAATGAGCTGTAATCGGTCCCGGTTCTGCTGAACGATCCCGGAAACGGCCTCCTGATTTTGCGCCCCTCCGATACCTCCTTGCTGCGTGATTTTCGCCTGAGAGAGGTCCTCTTGAACCGCCGCCTGCCGTGTCTGTGTCAACGTCGTCTCCTGCTGGGCCAATGTCCGTTGGCGGATTTTGTCGATCTCCTCCTGTGCGAACGAAGGAAGCGGGGGGGAAGAAGCGGCCGGCGCAGAGGGGGAAGGTTTCTTTTCCGCTGATGGAGGAACGATCTCTTTCAGAGAAGAGAATCCTTTTCCCACGGAGGACGCCGAGCCGGACCCTTTGTTTCCCCCCAACAATCCGAGAAGGCCGATATTCTTCACCTGTTCCTGCGGCGGCGCTTTCGGGGGGGCCGGCGTCGAGGAGGCCGGCCCTGCCTGCTCCACCCCCGGGGCCGGCTTCGTCGAAGGGGGCGGGAGCGCCGGTTTTTCGATCTTGGCCGGCTCGATTCGGGGGGGCTCTAATTTGAGCGGCTCGATTTTCGGTGCCTCTACAATGGGCGGGGCCGCCGGTAGAATGGGGGCTTTTTGCGGCTCAACGAGGAGACGGGCCACCCGGGGCGGCTCCTGCGGCGGCGCGATCCGGGCCAACGTGTTTAAATGAAACGATTCCCCCTTCACCTGAACGAAGATCACCACGGCGGCATAGAACGAGAGAAGCACCGTCAAGATGCGCCGGAAGGTTTTATCGGTATCGAGAAGAGTCATCTCATCCCGCATCGTCACATCTCCCGGCTCAGAACCGCCAGCGAGATCTGCTCGATTCCGGAGTCGGTGCAGGTGACCATCACCTTTTTCAGAAGAGCAAACGGAATCGTTCGATCGCCGAGGATGGTGACCTTCTTTCCCCCTTCCGCCGAAATCCGCGTTTGGAGGGAGGCAATGACGACCTCCTTTTCCTGCAAGACCGCTGCGGTCTCGGCCACCGGTGTCCCGTCGACCAAAATCTCCTTGGGTGTGACCGTCACCGTCAATGCCCGCTCCGGCGGCTGCGAGGCGGTCGACGCCGGCAGAATGACATCTTTGGCGACGGAGAGGACCTCCTCTCCGTTCGAGGCCTGGAAGAGAAGGAAGATGACCAAGATCGTAAATATATCCATCAGAGAAATCAAGTTGATATAGGGGACCATGCTCTTTTTCCGCTTCATTCGACGAATCATCAGGAGATCTCCCCCAATGAGACGTCGGGGAAAAGGGATTGAACACCGCTCTGTCCGCCGTTCACCGATCGGCAGGCGTCCATCACTGAGACCAGGTCGGCATACACCGTCTTCGCCCGGCTCAAGATCACGACCTCTTTGGAGTGGGGGTGCTCCCTTTTCAACCGCTGCATCAGCGTCGAGAGGGCGGCGGCGTCGGGCCTCCCTTCCCGGTGTTTGATGATCGCGATCCGCTCCGGGCCGTTCGAGACCGCCACCCCTTCTTCTTCAATCGCCACGGTCAAGGAGAGCGGGGCGGCGGCCGGCGCGTCCGGACGCTGAAGGGTGACCCCCTCTGACTCCTCCCCCAGGCGGGGAAGGTGAAGGTCCAGAATCGCCAGCCGGGAGAAGACGGCAATCGTCAGGAGCACCGGAACGAGGGTGATCATCAGATTGATGTAGCCGAGCTTGAACGACAGGGACGACGCCTCGACCCGCGCTGCCTTTTTTCTTTTGAACATTTCCTTGCGCATTCGTCAGCTCTTTTCCGAGACAATCTTTACAAATTTAAAGCTGAACTCCTCGATGTGATCGAGCAGCCGGCCGGCCCGGGATTGAAGGATGGTATAAAAGAACATCAATGGGATGGCGACTAGGAGGCCGAAAGCGGTCGCATACATCGCGGTGGAAATCCCCTCCGCCAACAACGCCCCCTTCTGGGCCGGATCGGCGGCGGAGATCGCTTGGAACGACTTGATCAGGCCGAGGACGGTCCCGAGCAATCCGAGGAGATTGGCGGTGTTGGCCAGGGTCGGGAGATAATCGATCCTTTTTTCGATCTGCGGCACAATCTCCAGAAGCGCTTCGTCGACCGCCCCCTGGACCGCCTCTTTCCGAATCGGCGGAGCCGCCTCGGTGAGTCCTTTGGCGAAGACCAGACTCAGGGGGCTTTCGAGACGCTACAGGCGGCGAGCGCCTCCTCTCGGTTGTTCCCCTTCAGCGCCTCGCGAATCGTCCCCAAGAGGGCGGTTCCGTTGATCTTGGAGCGATTGATGAAGAGGGTCCGTTCAATGACGATCGCGATGCCGAAGATCAGAATCAAAAAGATCAGAGAGATAAAGATCCCCCCTTCCTTCGCGACCGCCATCAGCATTTCAACGATTTCCATGTTTCTCTCCTTTAAATGATTCGCTTGTTTTGAGCTGATCCTCCATGAAATAGGAAGGATCGGATTCTCCTAATTGCCGGAAGATCTCCTGGGCGATATTCGACTCTTCTCCTTGTTCTCCCTCCCAAGGAAGGGGGGTCGATAGGGCGGGGAGGGGCTCATTCGAGCCGGTCCCCCCGGCTCCTTTGGCGACAGACCCGACCCCTTTGATCCGGGATTCATCCAGCACGATCGTCTTATCGGAAGGGGCCGGACGGTCGGCGCCGAAAAGCGGCGCCTGGAATAGGAGGAGGGTCAGAATAAAGAGCGATCGGATTCCCGCTTTCCGAAAAAGAGTCGGTTTCATCGAATGTGCGCCTCCTCTGTTTTAGAGCGTTCGGCTTGTGAGTGAATCCGCTCGAGACCTTCTCGGCTTTTGGCGATCCATCCGCTCTCGTCACTCTCGACGCCTGTCGCCTTGGCCCAGTCGATGTTTTGCCGGTAGGCTTCCCTTGCTTTCTCAAGATAGGGGAGCGCCTGTTCCATGAGGAGACGATCGTAGGCCTCCTTCTCCTCCGCGGAGAGATTCTTGGGGCGCTCTGATTTTAAGAGTGACTCGCTGAACTCCTCAAAGACCTCCCCGGTCCGATGGGTGGCCGCGAGGGCCAGCGCCGGCGAAGGATCCTCGGCTGCCTGGCCGTAGTTTTGAAGGAGCCGGTCGAAGAGGCTCTTTTTCTTCTGGAGATTTTTTTCCAAAGGGCTTACCAATTGGATCGCTTCATACCGCTTCATCTGGATGTCGGCCAACAGAAGATGGGCCTTCGCCCGATAAAACGAAGAGGTCTCTTTCAGCTGGGCCGATTTTTTTGCCCCTTCTTGCGCCAAGATCCGGACGAGGTCGCCGAGCATCTTCTCGGCGCTCTTCTCTTCTCCCAGGTTTAATTTTGCCTCCGCTCCCCTCACGATCCCTTCGATCTGACGCGCTCTGTTTCCTCCGGCGCGCTCCACCCATTGAAGCGAGAGAAGATAGACCTTTTCCCACGCCGCCATCTTTTCATAAAGTGAAAGGGCCTGTCCCAGCGCCTGTGTGGAAAAAGCGGGATCGTTTCCGATTCTCCCTACCGCTTCGTAAACCTGCGCGGCGGCCAAAGGGCGGTCGGTCTCTTCGTAAAGGGAAGCGAGTCTCATCAGAGCCGGAGGGTAGAGGGCCGATTGAGGATAGCGACGGGCGAAAGTAGAGAAAGCCTCCTCTGCTTTTTCCTTCTTTTCGCCCGATCCCCAAAGAGAGGCCGCTTCGAAGAGGGCAAGCGGGGCTAATTCGCTCCGATCGTCTTCGCGGTAGGCGCCCCAGAACGAATCTGCCGCTTCTGCGGATTCTCCTTGTTGCTTGAGCGCTTCTCCTTGTTGATAATAAGAGAGGACCAAAAGATTTCGGAGCGCCCCCCGCTCATTTTCAGGAAGAGGCAAACGCTCCTTGTCGGCGAAGAAGCGATTTAAATGTCCGATCGCCCCGGAATAATCGTTGTCGTTCAAATATCCCTGCACGATCAGCTTTTGCGCGGCGATCCAGAGGGTACAATTCCGTTGTGTCTCCTTGCACCCCTGCCTCCCCTCCTCCATCGCGACGACCTTGGCCGATTCCCGGCTCTTGGCGTAATCTTTCTGCTGAAACGCGCGCTCCGCCTGCTTGAGATAGATCTGGGAGAGACGCGGATCGGAGGGGAACCCTTGGATGAAGCGGGTGTAGCCCTCCCAGAGATCGGGATCGGAAGAAGAGAGGAGCCGCTCCAAGAGCAAGATCTCCCGGTAGGCCGCCTCCGGCGCCAAGGGATGGAGCGGGTCGGTGTAAGCGCTGGCCCGGTAGTGCTCGGCCGATCGTCGCTCCTCCTTCAGCTCACTGAGAAGCTCGGCGTAAACGAACCGGACCTCGCCGGTTTCACTCTCTTTTGGGAAGATCTGAAGGTAGAGATCATACCAGGGGAGGACCTTTTGATAGAGCGCCGCCCGTTGCGCCTTCTTCGCCTCGGCCTGGTAATAGGTCAACAAAAATCGCAACTGTTCTTTCAGCAGCGGCTTCACCCGCTCGGCCTGTTCGGGAGGATTCTCTTTGGCCCATGCGCTCTCGGGCCGGTAATTTTCGATGAATGAGACGCGGGCCTGAATTCCCTCGGGGGTGGAAGCGGAGGTCGGCTCATTGTAAAAATCGATCATCGTTCGATGTAGAAAGGGGGTGTCGGGATAGAGGGGTAGGCCGCCACCCATGCTTGGATGAGTTGCACCGCCTCTTTTTTTTGTCCGGCCGCTTCGTAATATTTCGCCATTTCAGAAGAGAGAGAGAGCTTTCCGCCGGCGACCAGCCGCCGATCCAATCGACCAACCGGGCCGGGCTCCCGTCCGACTGCAAGGTCAACGCGAGAAGACGGAGGTGCTCCTGCCGTTCCTCCGGCGCGGGGGTCGATCGGCAGGGAGATCCTTCCTTCGGCTCGTTTTCTTGTTCGTCGGGGAACCAGAGTCGGAAGAAAATGGGAATGATCTCTTTCGATTGGCTCTGCCGGTAATAACTCCACGCTGTCTTGTACAGCGCCGCGCGATGAAGAGAGGACTCCGGGCGATCGACCAGCGGTTGATAATGGGCCGCCGCCTCGGCATACCGTCCCTCCTCGAAGGCGATTTCGCCGAGCCGATAGGCCGCCTCCTCGGAATACGGCCCGCTCGGCGCTTCTTCAAGCAGCCGCTTCAGCGCCGCTTTGACCGCTTCTTTTTTCCCCTGGAGGGCGGCGGCGCGCGCTTCAAGGTAGAGCGGATCGGCAGCCGGCGCACCGGATGTTGCGCCGACGCTCTGGAGCGTGATGCAGTGGCGGGCCAATTCAGCCGAAAGTTTTTTCTCTTCCTCCCGAGAGGCCTTCGCTTCCTCTTTGAGATAAGAAACGGCCTGTTGGCGCAGGAGAAGATCGACCTTATTGAGAACGAAAGTGATTTCGGGTTTCTCGCCGACTTCCTCTTGAAGCTGCATCAGGGCCTGCTTTAACAGCGATCCGGGAGGGAAAACAGGGGATGGGGAGCGCTCCCCCTTTCGAATCCGATCGGCATTTTGCTCAAGCCGCGCGATCCGCCCTCGGATTTCCGTTCGTGCCCGGGTGACCGTTTCGATCGCTCCGACCCGATCTTCTTGGCGGAGGTGGTAGCGAAGGAGCATCTGAAAAAGCCGGTCATGGTGACGCGCCTCGAAATTTCCTCCCTCCATCCCTTCCAGGATGCTGACAAGGTTTTCGGGGGCGCCGATTTCAAAGTAACTCCAGCCGACCCCCAGCATCGCCAGATCGGCATAAGGGGTCTCTCCAAAAAGGCGGCCGAGACTGGCGAAGGCAAGCGCATACGATTTACGGGTAAGGTGATAGTATCCATTTACGAGATGCGCTCGGAGGGTCCAAAGAGAGCGGGGGTATTGCTCTCCCCATTGAATCCAACGTGCCATCGCTTCCTCGAATCGGCTCTGATTGCCGGAGGCAAGAAAGGCGAGCGCCGAGAGGTAGTAGCGATACGGCGCGTAGGAACTCGATGGAGAGATCGATCCGGCAATGGCGAGCACCTCCGAATAGGCTTTTTTCTGAAAAGCCCCCTGCCCGGCCAATCCGAGGAGCGCCGGCTCATTGCGAAAGAGGGAAGGTTCTTTTTGATAGGCGGTGTAGATCAGATCGAACCGGCCCTGGAGGGCACGGAGTTTGATCAGAAGCTGCCGCGCTTCTCTCTGAGGCGCGTGCGGCGGGTTTTGAAGGAGCTGCTCGGCGGCGTTCCAGAGCCCGGCTTTCAGATAAAAACCGATTCGCTCCTCAAGGGGGGCGGAAGGGGCGAGGCCGCGTTCAGAGGAAAAGCGCTTTAAAACACGGAGGGTCTCCCCCTCTACGGGCGACCATGATACAGCATCGGCGGAATCCTTGGCGGCGGATGCGGCGCATGGGAAGAGAAGTAGGAGTGAAAAAAAAGAGACCGGTAATCCTCTTAGATGCATAATCCTTACTGGTAACAGATGGGGTTCGAATACCGAAAATGTAACATGTCGTCCGGCTTTGTCAAGAAAGCCGGCCCTACGTAGAAGGGAGGCGGGGAACTATTTTTTCAGCTTGAAAATCGGAGCGGCTTTATGAAATAATCCCCGGGAAAATCAGCTTGAGTTTTAGCGTATGACCCCGCAGCGAAGAAAACTCGTTTTGACCCTGTTCACCACGGCCTGCGTCTTCGGCTTAATGGTGGCGATCTTCCTCGGCTACCAGCTTTTTCAGAGTCGCATGAAGATCTTCTGGCTCTTCAGCGCCTATATCTCCGCATTGACCGGCGTCGTCCTCTTCTTCGGTTTCCGGTTGATCAAAGGGAGCGCCCCGGAAGGGGAATGATCGTTTTTCGATCGGTGGACGGTCGGCGGATCGACCTGTTTTAAGAGAGGCGATGGCCCGTTTTCTCATTCGTCGGCTCCTCTGGTCGGGGCCGGTCCTTCTCGGCGTCTTGACGCTGGTTTTCTTTCTGATCCACCTCATTCCGGGGGATCCGATCGATGTGATGCTCGGAGAGCGGGCGGCGGAGGCCGATCGCGCCGCCCTTCGGGAGGCGCTTCACCTTGATGATCCGATCCTGACCCAGTACGGGCGATTTCTTGCCGGGGTCGCCCGGGGCGATTTAGGCCGATCGCTCACCTCCCAGCGGCCGGTCGCCGGCCTGATCCTGGCGCGCTACCCCGCCACCCTCCAGCTTGCCGCCGCGGCGCTGCTTATCGCTCTCTTGATCGCGCTCCCGCTCGGCATCCTCTCCGCTGTTCGCCCCCGCACCGCCGTCGATGCCGGGGGCTTCTTTTCTCTCTCTTCGGCGTCTCGATGCCGACTTTTTGGCTCGGTCCCCTTCTGATCATTCTTTTTTCACTGAAGCTCGATTGGCTTCCGGTTTCCGGCCGCCATGGGATCGCCTCTCTTGTGCTGCCTGCATTGACGCTCGGCCTCGGGATGTCGGCGATCCTCGTTCGGATGACCCGCTCCTCGTTATTGGAGATCTTCCCGAAGGAGTTTGTCCTGACCGCGCGGGCGAAAGGGCTCCCGGAGCGGCGGGTGATTTTAAGACATGCCCTTCGAAACGCGTTGATCCCATTGCTGACGGTAGTGGGGCTCCAAATCGGTGCGCTGCTGACCGGATCGATCATCACCGAAACGATTTTCTCCTGGCCCGGTCTGGGACGGCTCACGATCCAGGCGATTCAGGGCCGGGATTACCCCCTCGTCCAAGGGTGCATCCTCGCCATCGCGTTAACGTATCTTTTGGTGAACCTGCTGATCGATCTTCTCTACGCGGCGGTCGACCCGAGGGTGCAGTATCCATGAGAGACAAACGGATCACCCTCGGCCTGATTCTCCTGGCGCTCTTTCTTGTCGCCGCCCTCTTTGCGCCGCTTCTGGCGCCGTACGATCCCTTCGATCAACAGTTGAAAGAGGGGCTCGCGTCTCCTTCCGCCGAGCACCCGCTCGGTCAGGATAAGCTGGGGCGGGATCTGCTCAGTCGGATTCTCTACGGCGCGCGGATTTCCCTTTGGGTCGGCGTGGCGACGGTGACGATCTCTCTTACGATCGGCTGTCTGGTGGGGGCGATGGCCGGCTTCTTCGGCGGGTGGATCGATGAGCTCTTCATGCGACTGGTCGATGTCTTTCTCGCCTTTCCGGGGATTCTTTTGGCGATCGCCCTGGCGGCGGTGCTGGGGCCGAGTCTTCGGAACGTGATCATCGCTTTGTCGGTGATGGGATGGGTCGGCTACGCCCGGCTGGTCCGGGGGCAGATCTTGGTAGTCCGGGAGCTGGACTATGTGGCGGCGGCGCGGGCGCTCGGGGCGGGACCGTTTCGGATGATCACCCGCCATCTCTTTCCGAATATCGCGGCGCCGATCATCGTTGAAGCGACGTTCGGGATCGCCGGGGCGATCGTGACCGAGGCGAGCCTTTCGTTTTTAGGGCTCGGCGTCACCCCGCCGACGCCGAGCTGGGGGGCGATGTTGAGCGACGGCCGCTCTTTTCTCCTGCTTGCCCCGCATCTCACCGCCGTTCCGGGGCTGGCGATCATGTCGGTCGTGATGGCGCTGAACCTGTTGGGGGACGGCTTGCGTGATCGGATGGATGTCAAAAGCCGATGAGGGGAAAATCTAGACGACGTCGATTGATTCGGCGGTTTGGTCTTCGTGATCGGCGAGGGATCGGACCCGCACTTTATCACCCGGCTGCAGCGCGCTGAAGGTCGCCGGGCGGCCGTGGATCATGATCTCCGTCCGCGCGGTGACCCTGACCTCCTGGGCGCGGCTGAAGATGCCCGGCACGACGCGGATTCGCTGGGTGACGGGATCGATTTTCACGATTTTCCCCCGCACCTCCTTCATCTCTTTCCGTTTCGGCGCTTTCGCCAGGGTGGGGGTTTCTTCGGCCGAGATCCCGGCGGCCGGGAGAAACGGGAGAATCGTCATCAAGGCAAGGAGGACTGCGATATAAAACAATCGGACCACCATTTTCGCTTCCTCAAATCAGACGCATTTGCCTCGATTGTAACCGAAGGGGAGCGGGCAATCAAGTCATCCATTCCAAGCCGCCCCGGTTGACGGCTCAAAGAAGAAGAGGCCGGGGCATCTGAGACGCCCGGCCTCTTTAAGTTCGGTACTTAGACGTTAGCAGGTTTTAGCCGGTCACCTCGATATATTCGGCCACCCGCTCTTCACGCTCGTTCTCGGCATATTTCACGGTGACTTCATCTCCCTTGCGGAGCCCCTGAAGGTTTCCGGGCTGTCCTTTGATCACGATTTTAGTCTGATCGGTCACCATCAGATCTTTCTCCGCGCCGAGAACTCCCGGCTCGATCCGGACGATCTTTTTCTGCGGATCGACCGCAACGATCTCCCCGTTTACCGATTCCAGCTTCTGTTCCTCAATGGTATTGTCCGCCAGGGCCGTACCGGTTGAGGAAACGTCGATGACCTGGAAAAACGAGAAAAACGCCGCGATCCCCAGGAGCAGCGCGATAAAACGTTTCTTCGAAATCATGTTGCACCTCCTTTGTTTATATCTTTATTGTATAAAAAAGGAGATGAACCGATCAAGAGGACGGCATTTCGACCAGAACCAGCCGGTTGCCGTCGGGATCGTGAACCGAAGCGAAATCGGCGCCGCCCGGCGCGGTCGCAATCTTACCGCATTTCACCCGTTTGCGTTTCAGATCGGCCACGACCTTCTCGAGATCTTTCACCCGGAGCATAATTCCCCACCCGCCGTCGGACATCCGCTTCGCCGCTTTCGGCCGCTTTCCCTCCTCCGCTCCGATCGAATGGAGACCGAGGACGGTTCCCCCCGGGAGGTTTAACTCCACATAGTAGGGACGATTGATCGACGGTTTCAGGCCGAGCTTGGAATAGAACGCGACCGATTTTTTCATGTTGCGGACACCCGCCATCACCCAAGAGTCGGAAATAACCTTTGCCATTGTATTTTCCCTTCCTTGGAGGCTACCAGCCCTTTAAAACTTTTCGAAGCTTCTCGACATCCTTCTCGTCGCACCAAACGTAGGCGGAGTAGCGTTCTTCAAATCCCATCGCGTCGACGGCATGAAGATTGATTCCCTCCTGCGCGATCCGGTCCAGTGTATCGGCGAGGGCGCCAGCCCGATCTTCGCCTGTCAAATGAAAACAGCTCCCCTCGCGCATGCTCCAGCCGGCCTCTCTCGCCACTTTTTTGAAGGCGTGCGGGTCGCGCGGGATGGCGATGATCTCGGCGTTGCCGCGGCCGGTCCCGAAGCTCCAGACCCCCGCCAGATTGATCTCATGCTCCGACATCGCTTTTGAAAAGCGTGCGAGCTGGCCGGGACGATCTTCCGTTGCAATCAAAAAGTAGGTTGCCCGTGTGATATCCATTTTGGACTCCCGTCGGTGGTTGAGTGAGGCGATCGATTGATCCAGACCGCAATCGGATGAAAAGCCGTCGATAAGATAGCGAAATTTCGCAAAAAAGGCAAGGTGAGAAAGAGGAATGTCAAGTCAAACTTAAAAGGCCGCCTTTCCCCTTCCTTGAAACGCTTCGATTCAAACCTCTATAATTTTAAAGAGGGTGGTGCATTCATTTCGCGGAGCATTGATGATGCAAAACAGAATCGGCTGGAGATTGGGGTTGGGGGCGGAGGTTCAGGAGGCCGGGGTTTCGTTTCGCGTATGGGCTCCCAAACACCGACGCATGGAGGTGGTCATCGAGGGGAGCGATGGAAAGACATATCCGTTGAAGGCGGAAGAAGGGGGCTATTTTTCGGGGACCGTTCCAGGCATCGGCGCCGGCGCGCGTTACCGTTACCGGTTTGAGGATGGGACGCGCTGTCCCGACCCTTGTTCCCGTTTTCAGCCGGAGGGGCCGCACGGGCCGTCGATGGTCGTCGATCCGGGAGAATATCGGTGGGGGGATACGGCGTGGCCCGGTGCACGCCTTCCCCGGCCAGGTGATCTATGAACTGCACATCGGCGCGTTTACCCCGGAGGGGACCTTTGATGCGGCGGCGCGGGAAATCGAAGAACTCCGGCGGATCGGGATTACGATGATTGAGCTGATGCCGGTGGCCGAGTTCCCCGGCCGCTGGAATTGGGGGTACGATGGGGTCGCTCTCTACGCGCCGTCTCATGTATACGGCGATCCGGAAGGGCTGAAGCGCTTCGTCGATGCCGCCCATCAAAACGGGATCGCGGTGATTCTCGACGTCGTCTACAATCATGTGGGGCCGGACGGCAATTATCTGAAGGCGTTCAGCGACGATTATTTTACAGACCGCTATCAAAACGAATGGGGAGAGCCGATCAACTTCGACGGTCCCAACGCTTCGGAGGTCCGCGAGTTCTTCATCCGTAACGCTTGCTATTGGATCGCCGAATTCCACCTCGACGGCCTGCGGCTCGATGCGACGCAGCAGATTTTTGACTCAAGCCCGAGACATGTCTTAGCCGATCTGTCGCGCCGCGCCCGAGAGGCGGCCCGCCCGCGGGAGATTGTGCTCATCGGAGAGAATGAATGCCAGCACGTGATTTTGCTTGCGCCGGTGGAGAAGGGAGGATACGGTCTGGATGCCCTTTGGAACGACGACTTCCACCATTCGGCCCGGGTGGCGCTGACCGGCCGACGGGAGGCGTACTATACCGATTATCGGGGAGAAGCCCAGGAATTCATCTCGGCCGTCAAACGCGGATTCCTCTATCAGGGACAACACTATATGTGGCAGAACAAGGGACGAGGATCGCGCGTGACGACGGAACCGGCCGCCGCCTTCGTCCACTACATTCAGAATCATGATCAGATCGCGAACCATCTCCGGGGAGAGCGCCTGAACGTGCTGGCGAGCCCGAGCCGGGTTCGCGCCATAACCGCCCTCCTCCTATTGATGCCCCAGACGCCGTTGCTCTTCATGGGGCAGGAGTTCGGCGCGTCGAGCCCGTTTCTCTTCTTTGCCGATCACAACGATGCCCTCGCGCCATTGGTTCACAAAGGACGGAAGGAATTTCTCGCGCAATTTCCGAGTTACGCGACGCCGGAGGCGCAGCGGGAGATTCCCGACCCGCGGCGCGATTCCACCTTTCTGCAATCGAAGCTCGACTTCTCCGAGCGGGAGAAACATGCCGGGATCTATCTGCTCCATCAGGACCTTCTCACATTGCGCCGGGAAGATCCGATTCTTGCTTTGCAGTCGCGGGAGGGGATCGACGGCGCGGTCCTGGGACCGCGGGCCTTCGTCCTGCGGTTTTTCGGAAAGGAAGGGGACGACCGTTTATTGGTTGTCAATCTCGGGCCGGACCTCGATCTGCGGCCGGCCCCGGAACCGCTCCTGGCGCCGGTGAAGGAGGGCGCGTGGCGGCTGGTCTGGTCGAGCGACGATCCGCGCTACGGCGGCCCGGGGGCCGTTCATCCCTACGGCCCGGACGGCTGGCAACTCCCCGGCGGATCGGCGGTCTTTCTCTCGGCGGTTCCTGCCTAATCGAACTTCCAGCGCAATTCGCTTCAGAGGGCGATCCATGAACGAACCGATTCTGACCTTCCCCTGGAACCGAGCGCAAGATCCGGAATTTCTCCAGACGCGCGAATGGCTGGCGACCAACGGGCTCGGCGGGTATGCCTCCGGCACCCTCCTCGGCATCCCGACCCGCCGCTACCACGCCCATTTCATCCCGAACCTCCCGCGGCGGGGGAGGACCGTCCTTCTCCCCCGGCTCGATGAGGAGATCGTCTTTCCCGATCGGAACGTTCTGTTAGGAGGGGCGGAGCGGGCCGATGAAACGCTGGAGGGGGAAGGCCATCGCTATCTCAAAGAGTTCCGGCTGGAGTGGATGGTTCCGACCTGGCGGTTCGATCTCGGCGACGGCTTTCTCGAAAAACGGATCATCATGCCGTACGGTCAGAATACCGCATACATCGTCTACCGTCTGGAGGGAACGAAACCGATCCGGATGAACCTCCGCCCGTATGTCACCTTTCGCGGCCATGACGGCCCGCTGCGGGACGATCTGAAGTGGCCGATCCCGGTGCGGGTCTTTCAGGGCTGCTGCGAATTTAATTTGGTGGAAGAGGCGCCGAGCTTGAAGCTCTGTCTTCGGCCGAACGGGCGGGCGTTCACTTTCGAAGAGAAAAACAGCGGGCCTCTCCTCTATCGGGTGGAACGGGACCGGGGGCACGATCATCTGGCGGAGCTTCATAGCCCCGGTTATTTTACCGTGGAGCTCTTTCCGGGAGAGCCGGTGGCGCTGGTCGCCAGCACCGAACCATGGGAGCTGCTCGATCTTCCGCCCGCCGCCGTCTTCGAAGCGGAACGGCGCCGTCACGAGAAACTCCTGGCGCTGTCGCCCTCGGCGGCGCGCAGCGGGCTGACGGCGCAGCTCGCTCTTGCGGCCGATCAATTCATCGTCCTTCCGGGAAGCCGACTGGAAGAGCATGCCTTGGCGCGCGCCTCGGGAGATCAGGTGCGGACCGTCATCGCGGGGTATCACTGGTTTACCGATTGGGGGCGGGATACGATGATCAGCCTGGAGGGGCTGACCCTCTGCACCGGGCGCCACCGGGAGGCGGGGGTGATCCTCCGGACCTTCTCGCATTATCTGAAAGACGGCCTGCTGCCGAATCTCTTTCCGGAAGGGGCGCGGACCGCCCTCTATCATACCGTCGATGCGACCTTCTGGTATTTTCACGCCATCGACCGTTACCTGCGGGTGACCGGGGATCAGGAAACATTGCGCGCCCTCTTCCCAGATCTCCAGTCGGTCATCACGCACCACCTCAAGGGAACCCACTTCGGGATCGGGGTCGATCCGAGCGACGGGTTGGTTCGGGAGGGGGCGCCGGGACGCCAGCTCACTTGGATGGATGCCAAAGTCGGCGATTGGGTCGTCACGCCGCGGCGCGGCAAGCCGATCGAAATCGAAGCGCTCTGGTACAATGCACTGCGGCTGATGGCCCTTTGGGCGAGCGAGATGGGGGAGCCGTCGCAGGAGTACAACGATTTGGCCGATCGGGTCTATCAATCGTTCAACGCCCGGTTTTGGTATGAGCCGGGCCGGTACCTCTATGATGTGATCGACGGGGAGAACGGGGATGATTTTAGCCTTCGCCCGAACCAGATCTTTGCGATCTCGCTCCGTTTCCCGGTTCTAGAACAAGGACGATGGCAGCCGGTGATCGATATCGTCACCGAGCGGCTCCTCACCCCGGTCGGCCTGCGGACCCTCGATCCGGCCCACAAAGATTACCAGCCCCGCTACTTCGGCGATCTGCGGGCGCGGGACGCCGCCTATCATCAGGGAACGGTCTGGGCCTGGCTGATCGGCCCCTTCTTCGACGCCTGGCGGAAGGTGTATGGAGAAGGGCCGCGGGCGGCGGCGCTCCTGAAGGCGTTCGAGGCTCACCTCTACGACAACGGGGTCGGCACGATCAGCGAGATCTTCGACGCCGAGCCCCCCCACACCGGCCGCGGCTGCATCGCCCAGGCCTGGAGCGTGGCCGAGGTGCTCCGCGCTCTGATGGAGAGCAAGACGCCGACTGGCCTTCCGCCGTCAAAAGAGTTGTAGAGACGTCCCGCCGGGACGTCTCTACAGTGTCATCCGATCGCCCTACAAACCCGCCCGTTTGAACAACACCAACGCCCGTCCCGGAAGGGAAAACGATTCGCCGCTTTTAAAACGCTCCGGCTCCCGATCGGGGGCGGCGGTGTCGATGCAGATCTCCCAGAGCTGGGGGGCCGGCTCTTTCGGAAGGGTAAATTCAATCGGCTCGTGATGGGCGTTCATCAAAATGAGAAAGGCGTCGTCGCGGATCGGATCGCCGTGCCGGTCGGTTTCATCCAGCTCTTCCCCGATCAAACGAAGCCCCAAGACCTTTACGAAAAAGGTATTCCATTCGGTTTCGGTCATCTCTTCTCCGTCGGGCCGGAACCAGGAGATGTCTTTGACGCCGGCGCCGTGGATCTTCCGCCCGGAGAAATATTTCCTCCGCCGGAAGATCGGGTGCTCATGGCGAAGGCGGATCAGCTTCTTCGTGAACGCCAGGAGGTCGCGCTGGTGGCCGCTCCACTCCCAGTGGTGCCAGGAGAGGGCGTTGTCCTGGCAGTAGGCGTTGTTGTTGCCGCCCTGGGTGCGGCCGATCTCGTCGCCGGCGAGCAGCATGGGCACGCCCTGGGACAGCAGCAGGGTGGCCAGCAGGTTGCGCTTCTGCCGCGCCCGCAGGGCCTTGATGTCGGGATCGTCGGTCGGGCCTTCGACGCCGCAGTTCCAGCTGAGGTTGTGGTTGTGCGCCGTCGCGGTTGTCCTCGCCGTTGGCCTCGTTGTGCTTGTCGTTGTAGCTGACCAGATCGTGCAGCGTGAAGCCGTCGTGGGCGGTGATGAAGTTGATGCTGGCATAGGGCCGCCGCCCGTTGTGTTCATAGAGGTCGGACGAGCCGGTGAGCCGCTAGGCCAGCTCGGCGATGAGGCCGCCGTCGCCCTTCCAGTAGGCGCGCATCGCGTCGCGGTACTCGGCGTTCCACTCGGTCCAGCCGACCGGGAAGTTGCCGACCTGGTAGCCGCCCTCGCCGACGTCCCAGGGCTCGGCGATCAGCTTGACCTGGGACAGGACCGGGTCCTGGCGGATGATGTCGAAGAAGGTCGGCGAGCCGGTCCACCTCGTGCAGCTCGCGCGCCAGCGCGGCGGCGAGATCGAAGCGGAAGCCGTCGACGTGCATCTCGGTCACCCAGTAGCGCAGGCTGTCCATGATCAGCTGCACCACGCCGCGGGTGGCGCATGTTGAGGGGTGTTGCCGCAGCCGGTGTAGTCCTTGTAGTAGCGCGGGCTGGTCGGGGAGCGGGCGGTAGTAGGCGGCGTTGTCGATGCCGCGGAACCACAGCGTCGGGCCGCGCTCGTTGCCCTCCGCGGTGTGGTTGTAGACCACGTCCAGGATCACCTCGATGCCGGCGCCGTGGAAGGGCTTGCGACCATGCTCCTTGAATTCGGCGAGCAGGCTCCCGGCTCGTGGCGCTGTAGCGCACGTCGGGGGCGAAGAAGCCGATGGTGTTGTAGCCCCAGTAGTTGGTCAGGCCTTTTTCGAGCAGGTGGCTGTCGTCGACGAAGGCGTGGACCGGCAGCAGCTCGACCGCGGTGATGCCGAGCTCTTTGAGATGTCGGATCGCCGGCTCCGAGGCCAGCCCGGCATAGGTGCCTCGCAGCTGCTCGGGGATTTCCGGATGCGCGCCGTGAAGCCTTTGACGTGCAGTTCGTAGATCATCGTCTGATCGAAGGGCACCAGGGGGTTGCCGAACTGCAGGCGGTCCTCGCCCCAATCGAAATTGGGATCGACCACCACGCACTTGGGCAGAACGGCAGCGCTGTCGTTCGTTCGTCGAAGGTCAGATCATCCTCGGGGTTCTCCATCTGATACCCGAACAGGAGGTCGGGTTCCATTGATCATCTTACCCGTATGTCCGCATTGGCATAGGGATCGAGCAGGAGCTTGGGGGGATTGAAGCGATGGCCCGCCTCCGGTTCGTAGGGACCGTGAACACGGTAGCCATAGAGCTGTGCCGGGGCCCATCCCCGGCAGATAACCGTGCCAGATCTGATCGGTGTGCTCGGGCAGTTCGATCACGGCGAGCAACTTTCTTTGCCTTGACCTTTCGTCGAACAGGCAGAGTTCGACCGTGGTGGCGTGTTCCGAAAAAAGGGCGAAGTTGGTGCCCTCCCCGTCCCAGGTGGCCCCCAGGGGGTAGGGATGGCCCGGGCAGAGTTTGATTTTCATGGCTGGTATCCTCACGCTGATCAATATCTGATTATGATTATAACGGCTTCGTTCGAGCCGATGCAAAGGGGGGGGAGGAAGAGAGGGAGAGAAACGTGCTTGCTTTTTGATGCCGTTTCATGCAGCATCGGATTCATGAAATTGACTTCGGTGGAATATATCAAAGGGTGTATCGCGATCGAGGATTGTCCCAAGGAGCCACTTCCGGAGATCGCTTTCGTCGGGCGATCGAATGTCGGGAAGTCGTCGCTGATCAATTCTCTCCTGGGGCGGAAGATCGCCTATGTTTCCTCCACGCCGGGGAAGACGCAGCTGATTCATTTTTTCAAGATCAACCGGAATTTTTTCTCGTCGATCTCCCCGGCTACGGCTACGCCAAGGCGCCGATGTCGGTGCGGATGCAGTGGGGGCCGATGATCGAGACCTATCTGACGAAGCGGAAGCAGTTGAAGGGGATCGTCCTCTTGATCGACCTTCGCCACCCGGCCGCCTTCCTCGATCAGGAGATGAAGAAATGGCTCGACCACTTTCAGGTGCCGACCCTTTATGTGGCGACGAAGGCCGACAAGATCGGGCGGAATCAGAGAAAGGAGCAGATCGAGGCGGTGAAGGCCTCCTTCGGGATTTCCGACGTCATCGTGACCTCGGCGGAAAGTAAAGAGGGGAGGGATCTTCTTTGGAAGGAGGTGGAGCGGGTGGTGATGCAAGAGCGGGCCGATTAGCCGCCGGAAATACGATCGAGAGTTCGGCCGATGAGGTTGGGAATGAGAACCATCCCCTTTTCGGAGAAGGCCGTCTGCAGCAATTCAAGCCGATCGGCGTAGAACCTTTTCGGAAAATAGGAATAGCTGTAGGCGAATAAAAAGGTCAGAAAAAGAATCAGCATCAAGAACACCTCCAGACGCGGCATCACACCGCGCGCCCCCTTCATTCGAAGCCGGTTGACGGCATATTTCATCCTGTTCCACAGCCGCTCCTTTTTATCCGGATCGAGCGAGACCCGCCCTGCGTCATAAATCCCGATGAGCCATGTAAGAAGGAAGAGAGGCACGGCGAGAACGGCGGCGATGAGGATCTTTTCGAAGAAAAGCCGCTCTGCGGCGCGATCCAGGGTCGGCCATAAGCGAGGCGTCGCCCAGAGTGTTGCGATGGCAAGAAGGCCGGGGATGGTCATGAAAAGAAAAAAATTCCTTTCTTGGTCTGACCATTGAGAAACTGTCCCCACCCAGGCATCACCAGAGAGCAGAGAGGAGGCAAAATGGAGCGTTCCTCCGCATCGGTCGAATGGGGCCGTCCCCTGGGAGAGGTGTAATAGGCATGGAGGGCGTTGATCAACCAAAACAGCAGGCCGCAGAGATAGAGGATGCCGCATCCGACGAAAACTTCAAACGGGGTGATCTGGAATTTCGAGAGAAGAGAGGTAAGCGTTTCCCAGTGAAACCAGACCACGCCGAAGATTGTATAAAAATTCGCCATGATCAGAAGAAAGAGAACACCGAGCTCTTTCTGCCCATTGTAGATTTGACCCGCTCCCCATAGAAAGAGAGAGAGACTCAAAGCGGTTGCGGGATGGCTGTCCCGTTCCTTCGATTTTACTTCCGGGATCTTTTTGGGTTTTTTCCGGACGGCGGGCGAAGGTTTCTCCCAAGGGTCTGGAATAACCCATACATCATCTTTTGGCATGGCGGTCTACCCTTTGCATAGTCATCAACTCACCGATCATTATGACAGACCTCCTCTGATTTTTCTTTGGATTGGGGAAAGATCGTTTGTAGAAAATAAGAAGACTGAGGTAGGATTCAGTGAGCGCAAAGAGAGGTTCAGGTTTTTAATCTCGTTTTAATTCGAGTATAAGGCGCATTGGAGATCAGCGTCGGTGCCGCCGACGGAGTGGAAAAAACTTACTAACGGCACTGCCGGCACTCCAGCTTATCGACCCCCACGTTTCGAATGCTTCCGCTCGCCATCAGATTGTCGGCGTCCGGTTCGTGGTTTCCATGGTCGAGGAGGACGTGGCCGATTTCGTGGGCGAAGGAATCGGTCCGGGCGTTGTTGCCGATCACGACCACCTGATCGCCATGCTGCGCCGGCCAAAAAGCTTGGGCGACCTTCGGTCCGGAGAAGCCGGGGACGTAATAGGCATGGATCGCGCCGGCGCCCCCCGGTTTGTGGCCGGTCATCTCGGTCTCCTCGGCGGTCAGCGGGCGGACGGTGCCGGAGGGGGCGTTCAGAATCCCGGTCGGGGCGTCCCGGTCCAAGACATCGGTTGCCCACGATTCGCCGCCGACCATGTTGATGTTGATCGAGCATTGATGCCAAATGGCGTTGGCGCGGGCGATGTCGGCGGAGGCGTCGCGGGTGGCGCCGGGGAGCTCGACGACGTAGACATCGATCGTCGTCTCCGGGACGCTGGTTTCGCAAACCGGCTGCCGCTGGACAACGCCAGGCGCCGAGGCGGTGTTTTGCTGTACGACATGGGTCAGCTCATGGGCGAGCAGCCGCCGGCCCGCTTCCGTTCCGGGAGCATACTCCCGCGAACCGAAGACGATGTCGCGACCGAGCGTGAAGGCGCGGGCATTCAGCGACGCGGCAGACTGAGCGGAGGAGGGGTCGGTGTGAACGCGGACCGCGCTGAAGTCACGGCCGAATCGGGGTTCAAAAAAAGCGCGCACCGAATCGGGTAGGGGGTGTCCGGCGGAGAGAGACCCGAGGCCCGTTTGTGTTCGTGGGGCTTGGTCCTGTTTCTGACGGGAGGCCGATGCGGCCGGCGCCCGGAGGATTTCTTCTGCAACGCGATCGGCGTCCCGCTCCGACCGATCCTCCGGTGTGCTCACCCTGATGCCGGCGGGGAGGGAGGCCGTCTGAGCGTGAGCGCGGAAGAGCCGTTGCACGGCCCGGTTTCCCGCGGTCCGTTGTAAATTGACAATCGGGTTGATCGGATGACGGGAGGCGGAGGAAGGGTTTCGGGATCTCGCGGCCGGATCGGTTTTTCGCGCTTTATTTTCCTTGCAGCCGCATTCACCCATCGGCGTTAATCCTTATTTAAAAAAGATGGGATCGCCGTTCGAAAGAGATTTTCGTCCCCTCCGTTCTGTATAACCTATTTTTGCAGTGTAGATCAATCCGGGCTTGCGAAGAGAGCGCTTACTTCACCTCCACAAACGACCGGCCCCAGAGTTCATCGACCCACTTTTTCCGGAGGGCCGTCCGCTTCTCGTTGAGGAGTTTTTCCTCGATCTCTTTTTTGACCTTCTCAAAGGGCTGTTTCTGTAAATCCGAGGGGACCTGCACTTTGAAGAGGTGAAAGCCGAGGCCGGTTTGAATGACGGGGCTGACGTCGCCATCCTTCAGGCTAAAGATGACCCGATCGATTTCCGGGGTCAAATCGCCCTTTTTAAACGCGCCGAGATCGCCGCCGGCGCGCCGCTCGGAGCCGTCGCTGTATTTTCCGACGAGCTGAATGAACTCCTCCCCCTTCCGCGCTTCGGCCAGGACTTGTTCCGCCTTCTGCCGCTTCCGCTCGATCACCTCCGTCGAAGCCCCTTCCGGAATGCGAATCAGGATCTGTTTCAGGCGAATCTGCTCGGGAAGCTGGAACGCTTCGGGATGCGCGTCGTAATAGGCGCGAACTTCGGTGTCGGTGATCAGGAGATTGGAATCGATCGCGCGATTCATCAGTTTGAGAACGGTCAATTGGTTTCGAAGGTCCTCGACATATTTCTCCCACGCCACGTTTTCTTGTGTGACCGCCTGTTTGAGCGCCTCCCGACTCGGGAAGCGGTTCCGCTCTTCGATGTCCTTCAAGGCAAGATCCAACTCGGCGTCGCTCACCCGAATCCCGCTTTTTTTCGCTTCCTGTTGAAAGAGCTTCTGCTCGATCATTTGATTTAGCAGGTCGCGCTGCAAGTTCGAATTCGGGTTCCCCGGCTCCCCGGTGGGGCTCAGCGCGGCGGGATCGGCCAATCGGGCCTTTTTAAGCGCTTGGGCCGCCTCATCGAGCTCGCTCTGCGTGATGACCTCACGGTTCACCACCGCCACGATCCGGTCGATGATCGCCCCCCCCCAGGCGAGGTTCGCCGAGGCGAGCACGATCGCCGCCCCGATCCAACTATAGCGCTTTGTGAAGGAGCTCTTCATTGATTTTAACCTCCGTTTTACGGCGAATGTTTTCAAACCAGCGGGAGAAGAGGACCTCCCGTTTCTCCTCTAAAAGGGTCTGGTAGATGCGCTCTTTGACCTCGTCGAACGAAAGGGTCCGGGCGGGCCGGCGGTCTTCCACCTTGACGAGATGATACCCGAAAGGGGTTTTGATCGCCCCGCTGACCGATCCGATCTCGGCCGTGAAGAGCGGCTCGAACTCCACCGGCAACTCCCCGGCGGCGCGATAACCCAAGTCGCCGTCTTTTCCGAGTTCGAGCGTCTGGGCATGCGTCTGTGCCGCTTCGACAAAATCGGCCCCCTCGGCCAGCGACTGGCGTATCGCTTCGGCCTCCGTCTCGGTCTCCACCAGAATCTGGCGCAGCTTGATCTGTTCCGGCACGCTCCATTCCTCCAGATGGCTGTTGTAATACTGGAGAAGCTCCTCTTCCGGAAGGGAGATTTGATCGCCGACCAATTGGTTCAGCAATTTCTCGATCAGCAACATCTCCCGCGCCGAGGCTTCCCAGGCCTCCTTGGTCAGTTTTTGCTCGGAAAGATAACGAAGGAACGCCTCTTCCTCCATTCCCTCGCGGATCTCCGACAACCGATCCTGCATCTCTCCTTCGGTTAATTTTATTTGAAGCCGCCGCGCCTCTTGAAGGAGCATCTTCCGCTCGATGAGCTGCTCCAGAAGCCGCCGGGCGAGCTCTTCTTTTTCCTCCGGGGTCGCTTCGATCGTTTGGGATCCTTTGTCTTCGGTTTCGGAGAGTGCGGTTTGCAGCTCCTGCACGGTAATCGGCTCGTCGTTGACCAGCGCCACCGTGGCGGTCATCGGGGAAGGTTTCTGCTGCCAGCAGCCGGCAAGGAGAAGCCAGAGGACAAAGGTCAAGGCCGGCCGGGTCGGCGGGGTCATTCCTTCCCTTTCTGCAGGGTGGTGAGGCAATGGGCGACGTCGAGAAAAAGATCTTCCCACCCTCGATTTTTGATCCGGATTTCAAACGAGAAATGAGAGGTAAAGTGAATCCGGTCTTTAAAGGTGTTCAGAAGCCGGAGGAGGTCGTTCTCCGTCACCTGCGCCGACTCATCGAAGACAAACGAAAGGACCCGCTCTTTTTCGTCGATCTTCAAGATCCGAAGTTTTCTCGCCATCACCTTCAGTTGAAGGACCTGCAGCAGGCGGACCACCGGCTCCGGCAGGGGGCCGTAGCGATCTTCCAACTCGGCCCGGATCGCATCGATCTCCTCGGTCTCTTCACAGCCCGAGAGGCGCTTGTAGATCGAGAGGCGTTGATAGGTGTCGGGGATGTACGGATCGGGGATGAAGGCGGAGATCTGGAACTGAAGCGACGGCTCGATCTCCTTCGCCACCGGCGTTCCCCGCAACTGCCGCACGGCGTCATCGATCATCTTCAGATAAAGCTCAAAACCGACCGCCGCGATCTGTCCCGACTGCTCCTGGCCCAGGAGGTTTCGCCGACCCGCGGATCTCCAGATCGTGCGTCGCGAGCCGGAAGCCCGACCCCAACTCGGTAAACTCCTGGATCGCCTCCAGGCGTTGTCGGGCCTCCTCGGTCAGGATGCGTCGGCGTCGCGGACCATGAGGTAGGCATAGGCCTGGTGGTGGGAGCGGCCGACGCGCCCGCGGAGCTGATGCAACTGCGCGAGGCCGAGGTTGTCGGCGCGGTCGATGATGATGGTGTTGGCGGTCGGCACGTCGATGCCGCTCTCGACGATGGTGGTACGCCAAGAGGAGATTAGAGGCCGTCGCTGGAAGTCGGGCATGATGCGTTCGAGCTCGCGCTCCGGCATCTGGCCGTGCGCGACGCGCAGTGTCCGCGCTTCCGGCAGCAGCTCCGCGAGGTCGTGCGCCACCCGCTCGATGGTCTCGACCTTGTTGTGCAGGAAGTACACCTGCCCGCCGCGCTTGAACTCGCGCAGGCACGCCTCACGCACCAGCTCGCCGGTCGTAAGGCCGCACGAAGGTCTTGACCGCCATGCGCCGTCGGCGGCGGCGTGGCGATGATCGACAGATCCCGCAGCCGGACCTGCGCCAAGGCCATCTGTAAGCGTGCGCGGGATCGGCGTCGCGGTCAGCGTCAGCACGTCGACCCTCCGCGCGCAGCGCCTTGAAGGCTTCTCTTTGTGGCGCACGCCGAAGCGGTGCTCCTCGTCGATGATCAGCAGGCCCAGGCGCGTTGAACTGCACGTCCTTCTGCAGCAGCCGGTGCGTGCCGATGACGATGTCGACCTGCGCCGGCTTCCAGACCTTCGAGGATTGCCTTCTGCTCCTTGCGGGAGCGGAAGCGCGTCAGAGCAGCTCGACGCGCACCGGCCAGTCGGCGAAGCGGTTCGAGAAGGTCTGGTAGTGCTGCTGGGCGAGCAGCGTGGTCGGCACCAGCACCGCCACCTGCTTGCCGCCCATGACCGCCACGAAGGCCGCGCGCAGCGCGACCTCGGTCTTGCCGAAGCCGACGTCGCCGCAGACCAGGCGGTCCATCGGCTTCGGCCGCTCCATGTCGGCCAGCACGTCGGCGATGGCGCGCGCCTGGTCCGGCGTTTCCTCATATTCGAAGGCCGCCGCGAACTCTTCGGAGAGGGAAGGGGGGGTGGCGAAGGGATGGCCTTGGACCACCTCCCGCTCGGCGTAGAGTTGGAGAAGATCCTCCGCCATTCGCTGGACGTCCCCCTGGACCTTCGATTTTGTTTTGGCCCATTGCGTTCCGCCGAGAGAATCGACCCGCGGCGGATGCCCCTCCAGGCCGACATAGCGCTGCACCAGGTGAAGTGAGTTGAGGGGGACATAGACCTTGTCCTTCCCTGCATATTCGAGGACGAGGAAATCGGAGTCGTACGCCGGCGCGCGTTCCTGCTGACGGATCGAGAGCCGCTTGAGGCCGATGTACCGGCCGATCCCGTGGTCGAGGTGGACGACATAATCGAGCGGTTTCAAATCTTCGAACGAAGAGAGAAAGCCGGCCCGGGCTTCCTTTGCCTTGCCGTCGCGTGTTGTGGCGCGCCGGCGGGTCTGTGTCGCCGCGCCCGACCGGCCGGTCAGCGCCTCTTCGGTCAAGAAAGCGATCTTGGTTTCCGGGATGGAGAAGCCTTCCGTCACCGTGCCGACCGTCAGATAAATCGGGGTTGGGAAAGCGGCCGCGGGTCCCTGCTCCGGGTTCCACATCGCCCAGGGAAGATCGTGGTCCGAAAAGAGATGTTTGAAGCGGGCCAGCTGCGTCTCATTCCGAACCGTGACCAGGACGAGGTGATCGCGGCGAAGGATGTCGAGCGTGCTGACGACTTCCGAGAAAGGCTGTCCCGGACGGCCCAAGCCGAGCGAGGGAAGGGAGCGGATATCAAAGGCAAACCGCTTGGCGCCCCGCTCCGGCCGAAGTGAAAGTGATTCCAGATCAACGGTCGTTCGGCCCGATCCCGCATCGGCCAGAAAGGCGAGGGGGAGGTAGAGTTCATCCACCTTCGGATATTTCGGATTCCGGCGGGCGGCGAAGAGCGACCCCTCTTCAACCTCTTCCACAAAGCGCTTTCCTTTCTGGATCACCTCATCGGGTTCGTCTATCACCAGCAGCGTGTGTGGGGAGAGATACTCCGTCAGCGAAATGCGGTAAAAATTCGGATCGAAGAGGTTCTCGCGGCCGAGGATGACCTCCACTGATTCGGCCGGTCCGATCGACTTCTGAGATTCCGCATCGAACGTTCGAATCGATTCAATCTCATCACCGAAGAACTCGATTCGGATCGGGCGGGGCGAAGTCGGCGGGTAGAGATCGACGATCCCTCCGCGAAAGGCCAGTTCACCCGGCTGAGTAACGCTGCCGACCACTTCATACCCGCCCTGGTAGAGTCGTTCGATGAGGGCTTCTTTCGAGAAGGTCTCGCCGGTTTGTAGAAGGAAGGTCCGTTCTTGTAAGAACTGTTTGGAGACGACCTTTTGAAGGAATGCTTCGATTGAGGTCACGAGGGAAGCGCCTGGATTTTGGGTCAACCGGTGAAGGGTCGCCAGCCGCTGCGCGATCCAATCGGGTCGCGGCGTCGACGGTTCATACGGAAGGATATCCCAGGGGGGGAAAAAAGAAGCTCCGGGGAGGGATGCTCGGCGGTGGCGTCGAGCTCCAGAAAATAACGGAGTTCCCGGTAAAATCGGTCGGCCTGCGCGTAGGAGGGGGCGACGACGCAAAAGGGTCGCCCTTCCCGAGCAAGGCGGGACAAAAAAAAGGCCTCTGAAGATCCCCAAAGGCCGCTCGTTTTTATTTTCCGCTCTCCCTCGGTGATCGCTTCAAACAGAGGCGAAAAGAGGGAGGATTGTAGTTGGTAGATCATATTCCCGTACTATAACATACTTCAGGCTGAAATCATCCTCGGCTAGATTGCTTCAAAATTCGCTCGATCATCCCGGTGGTCGAGGCGCCGGGTACGATTTTAACCCGCACCACCTTTCCCCCATGTTGCTCGACCGTTTCTCTGCCGACAATCTCTTCTAAAGCCCAGTCGCCCCCCTTGACCAAAATGTCGGGGACCAGGGTGTCGATGACCTGTTGGGGGGTATTTGCGTTGAACAGCACCACATAATCGACGCACCCCAGCGCGGCCAAGACCTCCATCCGCTCCCGGTGGGGAACGATCGGACGAGCGGACCCTTTCAGCCGGCGAACCGAAGCGTCCGAATTGACCGCGACGACAAGACAATCTCCCAAGGCCCGTGCGGCGGCGAGATATCGGACATGGCCGACGTGGAGAAGGTCAAAACAGCCGTTTGTAAAGACGATTTTCTTTCCTTGCCTCTGAAGCGCGCGCACCTTCTTCTGAAGCGCCGACAGGCTGAGCCGTTTTTCCTTTTTCAATTTTCTATTTTTCTCCGCCGACCCCTGATCCCGGTCCCCCGTCCCCCGCCAGCTCCGTTAGAAGACCGGCGATCAAGAGGGGGAGCATGATCTCGTGGTGGCCGGTGAGAGCATATCCCTTCCCATGTTTTTGGGTCGGCCGTTTGACGACATTGGTGACGGGACGATAGTGTTGAATGAAATCCATGTTAACCACCGTAAAGTTCTGGACGGTCCGGCCGAGGTTCCGTGCGATCGAGAGGGCTTTTAAAAAGATTTCGGGAAGAAGGACCGCCGAGCCGATATTGAAGTAGACTCCTCCCTCAAGGTCGGCCACGACCTCCGTGTAGCGGCGAAAATCGAGATAGGAGCCTTTCCCAATCGCCGCCCCATCGGCCGAGGGGTGCATATGGATGATGTCGGTTCCGATCGCCACATGAACGGTCGCCGGAATGCCGAGGCGGGCCGCTGCGGCCAGCAGACTGTTCTCGGTGTGGGGAAGCCGCCGGAGAGGATCATCTTCCCAACCGCCTCGCCGATTCCGATTCCCTCCGCCGCTCCTTTCGAAATCGCGCCGTTGAGGTAGGAGGCGGTCTCCTCCGCCATCCCGAAGGTGCCGTCCTCCAACTCCGGTGCGACATCTTCCGACGTCTGTCCGATAAAGGCCAACTCAAAATCGTGAATAATCCCGGCGCCGTTGAGGGCAAGCGCGGAGACGATGCCGCGCTCCATCAGATCGATGATCAACGGGTTGAGGCCGACCTTGATGACATGCGCTCCCATCGCCAGGACGATCATTCTCTCGCGCCGATGGGCCTCGGCCATCGCCGCGATGACCGCGCGAAGGTCTTTGGCGGCGAGGATCTGGGGAGGGAGTCCAAGAAGGCCTGTATCCCCGGGTTGGGGGCGAGCGGTTTGGCGAACTCCTCCTTTTTCACCTTGCTCGGTCGTTGTTTGACGGAGTAGGTCTTCAACTGATTCCAGGGGAGCGCGGGATTTTTCTTTCTCTTCATCGGACCCCTTTCTGTCTAGTGGCCGCCCCATTCTCTAGGCTATTGGCCGTGGCAGGGAGTTCGGCGCGTCGTAGACCGCTGAGTTTAAGGATGAGATCATACGCGGCTTGAATCTCTCCTTTCCGATAGAGGGCCGCTCCGTCGGATTCAGCCAGGCGATTCAGGATCTCTCTCCTTTTTGGCGGCGACACCTTTTTGCTGATCAGTATCCGCTTGATCTGCGCGAGGAGTTCGACCCAACGTTGCTCTTCGGAGTGAAGGTTGTCTTTCACGTAATCCCGAATGCGTTTTGCCAATGCCGGGCTCTTTCCCCCGCTGGAGACGGCAATCGTCATCCCCCCTTTTGAGAAAACGGCCGGCACGATAAAACCGTCCGAATCGCTTCGGTCGGCTAGGTTGAACGGAATTCGCTTCCGTCTTCCTTCCCGGGCAACCGCTTCATTCACTGAAGACTGATCCGTTGCAGCGAACGCCAACGCGGCACCGCTCAGATCCCCACGCCGATAAGGTCGGTGATGCACGATGATCCGCTTTTCTGCTTCCCATCGGGCCAGACGGGGGGTCAAAGAAGGACTGATGACGGTAATCGCTGCGCCGGTCCTTAAGAGGGAAGCGGTCTTTCTTTCTGCAACCGCGCCCCCTCCGATCACCACTACCGGATGCCCTTTTAAATTGAGAAAGAGTGGATAATAATTCATTAGGGAGAGGCGGTGGTGGAAGGAGTGAGATGAGAGAGAACCTGCTCCGCCTTGGGGGAGAATTCAGTTTCAGGATGTTCTTGCAGCAGCTTCTCTAAGGTTTCTCTCGCCTCGTTCCAATGCTCGGCGTAGTAGTGTGAGAGTCCCAAATAATAGAGGCTCTCTTCGATCAGTGATTGGCTTTCCCCTTTGGAGAGGGCCTTTTGAAAACGTGCGATGGCGGCCGGATAGGCGCCGTTCTTATAATAAAAACGGCCGACATAAAGATGGTGCGCCGCTTGACGACGGGTTAACTTTTTTAGCTTCTCCTCCGCTTCGCGCGTATAGAGGCTTTGAGGATAATCCTTGACGACCTTCTCGAATGCCACGATCGCTTTTTCCATCGGGCCGGGATCACGGTCGTTGGTGTTCATCTGCTTGTAATAACTCATTCCCAGCCGGTACTGTGCAAAGGCGGCCATCCGGTGGAAGGGGTGAAGCTCCAGGAAACGCTGGTATTCCTCCGAGGCGGCGGTGTAGTCTTCCTTGACGTAATTCGCCTCGCCCCGTTTGAGCAGGGTGAGGCCATCGTAAATTTTCTCAACCCCCTGATCGGAGTTGTCGACGATTTTCTCATCGACGCCGAGGAGTGAAAGGAGCTCCGACTTCTCTCCCGATCCCGCACAGCCGGCAAGGAAAAGCGTGAGAAGAAAGATTCCCCCGCGGCGAAATGCAAATCCCTTGAAAAATGGCATTGTTCCGTATCCACACTTCAAAATAATGAAGTAATAAATAACAAATATCGGGGGAAAGCGCAAGGGCCATTTCAATTGACAGAGACGGCATGGAGTTCCTATAATTCCGTTCTATGCCATCTCAGATCATTGGAACAGGAATTGCGCTCCCGAAACGGGCCGTCACCAATGAGGAGCTGTCAGGTCGGCTCGGTCTGAGCGAAAAGAAGATCGAGAAGATGACCGGCATTCAGAGCCGGCATTGGGTTGAAGCAGGGGGAGACTACCTCTTCCCTGGCAGTGGAGGCGGCACGGAAGGCCCTGCAATCGGCCGATCTCCTCCCCGATGCGATCGACCTGATTCTTGTCTCGACGACCTCTCCCGATATGTCTTTCCCCTCGACCGCTTGTTTGGTTCAGAGAGCGCTTTCGACCCGGCCTATTCCGGCCTTGGACCTCAATGCCTCTTGCAGTGGATTCTTGTATGCCCTCTCCGTGGGGGATCAATTCATCCGGAACGGGACGGCAAAACGGGTTTTGATCATCGCGGCGGAGGTCAAGTCCCCCTCCATTAATCCGGGGGATCCCTCCACCGCGATTTTATTCGGCGACGGCGCGGCTGCTGTTGTGCTGGCGAAGGGAAAAAGAGGAATTCAATCGATCCGCATCCATGCGGACGGCTCCCGGCACCGTTTGATTTCTCTCCCGGCGGGCGGTTCGCGATGTCCGACCACCTCTGAGACCCTGAGCGGCAGTCTGCATTATATCCGAATGGAAGGGAAAGGGCTTTTCAGAATGGCGGTGAAACGGATGCAAGAGGCGCTTTTCTCTCTGGCCAAGGAGGCGAATCTCTCCTTATCGGAGATTGATTTCTTCATCTTTCACCAGGCGAATTTAAGAATTCTGGAAACCGTATTCGAAAAAACCGGCATCCCTCATGACAAAAGCGTCGTCACCATTCCACGTTATGGCAATACCTCTTCTTCATCGCTTCCGATTGCGCTCGATGAGGCGATCAGAACGGGGAAGCTAAAACCGGGAAATCGGGTGATCCTCTGCGCTTTCGGGGGGGATTGACGTGGGGGACCGCTCTGATCGAGTGGTGATTACTTCTTCCTTTTGAATCGGAGGAGAGGTTCGCCAAGATTTTTCTGAATCGATTTTTCCAATACTCGCGGCGCTCCTTCTTCCACCGAGCGCGTTCGTAAAGATCAGACGCTTCAGAGACCTCTTCTTTTTTAATAGGTTTTATGGGCGACTTTTTCAATACAGGTCTTTTGGCGGCTTTTTTCTTTCGTGAAACGACCGCTTTTTGGAAACTGCTCCGACCTTTTTCTTTTTCAGCGCCATTCATCCACCAACGAAAGGGATTTTCCCCTTTCAGCCTGTTACGACCTAGCCATCTGTAAAAGCGTCTCCCCGATCCTCTCCTGCGCCTGACCTTGAGCATATCGGAGAACCGCCGCATCTTGGATCTGGCGGCCCAACTCTTCCTGAAGTGCCCCTTCCTTTGCTGTCAGTCCGGTTGAAGCCGCTTCCTGAATGGCCTTGCCCAGCTTCTCCTGAGCGAAACCCGCTCCAGCGCTCCGATGTTGACTGAGGAGGGCGGCCTCTTGAATCGCCCTTCCGAGTGCTTCCTGTTTTTCTCCCTCCGTTGCAGGGTGGGCTGGAACAGAGAATACCATTAAAAAAGGAAGATAACAGAGATTAAATATCCGATTTTTCTTAATTTCATCGTTCACCTCCATAATTTAGGGTGCGATGAGGAGGTTTACGAGCGAACTATCTCAAAAATAGCAACGCTAGCTTTATCATACTCTCTTGGGATTATTAATGTCAAGATATGAAAATAGATACTCTTTTAGTAAAAAAGAGCACATAAATAGCTTTTATGGATAAATTTACTTAAGGTAATTATATTATTACGGGGGCTAGCCCCTAGTATATAGAAGGAGAATCAGAGTGTGAGGCAAAGCATATGAATTTTTAACAGGCATTAATCGGGCTTTGTTGTATTTTCATCCCAATGATAGGAGAGCCTGGAGGCGAGTTTGGTGATTGCTTCCCCATAAGACTTATCAATGGGTGGATTTCCAGTCCGAAGGATTTTCCATCGCTGAATGAATTGGTGAAAGAAATTTTGGGCTTCCCAAAGGTTTAGCTCAAGATGAGCTCGATCGGAGATGTCCAAAAGATGATCCGCTTGGCTGAGTGCATCTTTGGCGTTGCGTGATTCGATATCGAGCAGGCGCTGCATCTGCATGTTCAGCAAACTCCGCAAACGCTGTTCAATTTCCCCCACTTCAATATCCACTCCCCAGCGCTTCGCCTCATCGATAATCTGAATGGTTCGGTCAAAAACGGGTCGATCCGAAAGGCGAGCCGCTTCCTCTTTCAGATCATGGTTAAGCACCTGCTCCGCCGCGACGAGGTACGATTTCGGAATTTTGGCTTGAGTCGAGTTCAGGTAGAACATGAGCCGCTGGTGATCGAGGTAAATCTGACGCCAGAGGTTTTCATAACGGCTGAAAAGAGAGCCGGAAACGTGTGAGAGGATCTTTCTTCTCGGTTCGATCAAGAGGTCATTTAGACTGAAAGATTTTTCACCGAGCGCATGATTCAGTCCGCGGACGACATCGGCCTGAGAGCCGCGGTAAAACTTTTCGATCAGATCGGATTTCATTTTTTCGTATCCTTCGACGCCGAGCATGCCGCCGACGGCGCAGTGGAAGTCGTGGCCGCCGAAGTGAAGAACCCCAAAAACCGCCTCTTCGTGATCGAATGTGATTTTAGAGGTCACAAGAACCCGCCCGATCGCCAGAGTGACTGTTCCATCGGTGACCCTTCGGTAATCTTGCAGCGCGATCTGGTGGTTATAGAAATCGCCGCTCTGCGGGTTTTCCTCGAAGAGCGAGGCAATAGCATAATGGGCGATGATTCGTTCCGGACCGATGACTGAACCGCCGACGAACCGCCGGTAGATCGAAGCTCCATCCCCGAATTCGGGGAGGTTGCTCTTCGCCTCTTTCAGCCGTTCTAGAAGGAGGTTTTCCGCTTTTCCCCCTAATCCCGTTGGGTCGAGCTCTTTTGCAAGCTGAATCGCCCGGCCGGCATATTTGAGGTTCTGTGTCGCCTCCAGACCGGAGATCTCATCGAAAAACCAGGCGCAACTGGTAAACATCAACAAAGCATTGCGCTGCATCTCCAATAGCTGAATGGCCTCTTCTCGTTCCAAGGGGGTCAGCGCCCGAGCCTGTTGCTGAGAGAGGAAACGTTCGGCCTCTTCCCAGGTCAATTGGTTTTCCTCCCGCTTCCGGATCAAAGTGATGTAATGGTTCCGGGCCTCCCAAGGATCTTTGAGCCACCTCTTTCCCTTTGTTTCAAAGAGGAGATCGAGCGAGCCTTTCAGGGCATCAAATCCTTCGCGCAACGGCTGGCGCCAGCGCTGGTTCCAGTCGGGATGTCCCCCCGACTGACAGCCGCAATTCGAGCGCCACCGCTCGACCCCGTGAAAGCAGCTCCAGGCGCTTTGATCGACGATTTCCACCTCATAGGCCGGCGGATTCTTCGAGAGATATTCTCCATAGTTGGTCCATTCGGCGATCTGTTGCCGCTCGATCTCCTGCAGGGTGTAAGCGAGGGCCATATCGCCGTGGGCAAAGTGGTGACCATAGGATTCGCCGTCGGTGGCAATGTGTAGAAGCTGCGGCCAGTCGCGTTGATCGGAGAAACCACCCTTGAGTCGATCGACGAAGGTTTCTCCGCTTCTGAGCAGCCGATCGAACGCGACCGAGTGGGAGATCGGCCCATCGTAGAAGAAGAGATCGATAAAGAGGCCGTCCGAGAGGAAGCATCGGTACGATCGGGTCGGATCGATCCCTTCCGTCTCTTCCCACTCCCCCTCGGCCTCCCGCTTCTTTCCATCCGGTGCGATCCGGCGTATCCGGCGGGCCTGATGCGGGGCCAGAATCGTGAACCGGATTCCCTCTTCTGCAAGGACCTGGAGCGATTCCAGGTCGACCGCCGTTTCGGGAAGCCACATCCCCTCCGGTTTTCTCTGGAATCGGGACTCAAAATCGGCGATTCCCCAGCGAACCTGGGTGACTTTATCTCGTCGTGAGGCGAGCGGCATGATCAGATGATTATAGACCTGGGAGAGAGCATTCCCGTGGCCCCCCGCTCCCGGAGGCTGATCTGATCGGCCTCTAAGATTTTGCGATAGACTTCCGGCTGGGCCCGCTCCATCCAGGAAAGGAGGGTGGGGCCGAAGTTAAAGCTGATCTTCGTGTAATTATTGACGATATCGAGGATTCGATTCTCATGATCGGCGATCCGGGCGGCGGTATTCGGAAGGTAGCATTCGGCCGAGATCCGCTCGTTCCAGTCATGATAGGGATGGGCCGAATCTTGGAGCTCGACCTCCTCCAGCCACGGGTTTTCGCGCGGAGGCTGATAGAAATGGCCATGAATGCAGAGATATCGTTTCATCAATTATTTTCCATTGTTCCTTCGCGGCTAAGTGGACCAGATGCCCGGCCCCGATCATGCCGGCGCTCTCGCCGAGAAGCGCCCTTCGAATGATGATCCGCTTGAGGGCCTCCTCCGGCGTCATGCCGAAGGCGCGACGGGCCACCTCCTGTCGGAGTGGTTCTTCGAAGAGGTGAAAGGCGTTGCTGACCCCGCCCGAAAGGATGAAATGGTGAATGTCGAGCAGGTTGGCCACGTTCGCGATTCCAATGCCGAGGTAATAGGACATTTTCCGAAAGGCCGCTTCCGCAATCGGATGATGCTGCTCCGCCGCATCGGCGAGACCGGAGGAGGTGATCCACGCTGCGGGCGGCGCGGCGCTCCCTCTGCCCCGGCGCCACTCTTCCTCTGCCATTCGAACCAAGGCGGTGGAAGAGGCGTAAACCTCCAGACAGCCCGTTGAGCCGCATCCGCAGGGGGGCCATCGGGGGTGATCTTCATATGACCGATCTCTCCCGCTTTCCCCGTTTCTCCAGGCCATAGTTTACCACCCAGCACCAATCCGCCGCCGACCCCGGTGCCGAGCGTAATGAGAAGGAAGTTATCGACGTTCTGCGCGGCCCCGACCCAGCGCTCTCCCATCGCCGCCGCACTGGCGTCATTTTCGATGACGACCGGAACGCCGACCGCCTTCTCGACCTGGGAGCGGATCGGGAAATTATCCCATCCGGGGAAATTAGGCGATTCAATGATCCGGCCCTCTTTGAAATCGAGCGCGCCGGGAACCCCCAGACCGACGCCGGCCAGCGATCGTCCGCCGCTCATTTTGCATAGATCGGCGATGAGGCCGGTCACGTTGTTGAGGACCCGCTCTTGCCCTGGGCGACTTCCGTCGCGATCTTCCCTTCCGAGAGGATCTGTCCGGTCAGGTCGAGTGCCGCCCCCTTGATGTAGGTCCCTCCCAAGTCGATTCCAATAACGCAGGTTGATAACCGGTCCATCGCTCTACTCGATCAGGGCCTGGCAGCTTCCCGCCAAACGCTCCGACGCCTTCTCTTCTGCGGTTTCGACATAGATCCGTACCACCGGCTCGGTTCCAGAGGGGCGGATCAACACCCAACTTCCTCCCTCCAGGAAGAATTTCGTTCCATCGAGCGTGGAGGTAGAGATCACTTTCTTTCCTTCTATTGTAGCAGGCGGGCTCTTCAGCAGAGCGGCGACCCGTTCCCGGCCCTTTTCCGAGAGATGCAAATCGCGCCGCAGCGGAGAGAAGGCGCCGACCCGCCGGAAAAGATCGTCCAGCATCGTTCGAATGGGACGCTTGCGTTTGGCGACCATCTCCGCAACAAGAAGGCAGGTGAGAATGCCGTCTTTCTCCGGGAGGTGACCCCGGATCGAGATGCCGCCGCTTTCCTCGCCTCCCAAGAGAATTTCATTTTTTGCGATCAGCTCGCCGATATATTTAAAGCCGACCGGCGTCTCAATGATCTCCAATCCGTGGTGCCGCGCAACCGGCGTCGACCAGATGAGAGGTGGCCACACTACGGGCGATCTTCCCGGTCCATTTTCGGTCGGTGACCAGGTAATCAACGAGGAGGGCGATAATGTAATTCGGCACGACCGGGACGCCCCCGGTCGAGAATTCCAAATCGGTCCGCGTCGCAATCGGTCGCCAGACCGAGAGCATAATTCCCTTCCCGCGTTTTCACGATGAGCTCCGAGAGGCTTTCCCCCTCCGGGTCTGGGCGGATGCCGCCGAAGGTCGGGTTCCGCTCGTCATGGATCAGATCGATTGTCGCCCCCATCCCGAGCAGAATCCGGTCGAGATATCCGAGGGAGGTTCCCCAGAAGGGATCGACCGCCACGCGAAGCTTCCCCTGCTCAAAGGCCGACCGGTCGAGGAGACGGGAGACCTTCTCCCGGTAAACATCACCGATCCGTTCGTCTTGCCAAAGTCCCTGTTTCTCCGCTTCGGCGCGCGCGAGTGTCCGAATCGCGTTCGGCTCCTTCAAAAGGGCGTTGGCCCGCTCTTCGATTTGCCGCGTCGTCTCCGGCAAGGCCGGTCCTCCCCAGGAGGGGGAGAATTTCAGGCCATTCCACTCCGGGGGATTGTGGCTGGCGGTGACATTGATCCCCCCTGAGAGCTTGCGTTGCAGAATTTCAAAGGAGACGACCGGCGTCGGAACCGGATCGGTCGATCGGATCGCGGCGATGCCATTGCCGGCGAGAACCGAGGCGACCGCTTCCGCAAAGCGTTTTCCCAGGAAACGGGTGTCATAGCCGACGATCACCTGAGGCGGAGAGTCTCCTCGATTTTGGTTCAAATAGTCGGCGATCGCTTGTGCAACCACCCGGACGCGATCGAAAGTAAAATCTTCCGCTAGAATTCCACGCCAGCCCGACGTCCCGAATTTGATTCTTTGCTTCTCACTTGTCATTTTAGGCCCCCAGCCTCTGTCAGTAGAAGAACCGTGTCGGGGCGCGTGGAATCGTCACCACCCCTTTGTTGTTCACCGTGAACCGCTGTTTGTCCCGCTCCAGATCGTAGCCGATCTCTTCTCCCGGCTTGATGAGATTGAACCGGTCGATGATACTCCGTTTGATCCGGCAGCCCGATCCGACCTCACAAAAGTCAAAGAGAATGGACTCTTCCACCTCGGACCCCGCTTCGAGCACGACCCCCTCCCGATGATGGACCGCTTCACCTTGGCCCCCCTGATGATGCTTCCTTCCCCGATAAAGGAGTCGACCACCTCGCCCCCCATCATCCGCGCCGCCGGCGCGTTCACCGCATCGGAGAGGATCGGCCATTCGAGGTTGTTCAGGTCAAACCGGGGATGCTCTCCCAATAGGTCCATGTGCGCATCGTAATAGGCCTGAATGCTTCCGACATCGCGCCAGTAGCCCCGCTCTTCGTATTTTTTCAGCCCCGGGATCTCGTTTTGGCTGAAATCATATGCAAAGACCCTCCCTCCGGAAAGAGTTCGGGGATAATCGTCCGGCCGAAGTCATGTTCACTGTGCCGCTTGGCGTCGTGCGAGAGGGCCTCCATCAAAATGTCTCTGTTGAAAAGATAGTTTCCCATCGAAGCGTAGGCGAATTTAGGGTTGCCCGGCATCGGAGGGGGATCTTTCGGTTTTTCCAAAAAGCCGATGATCCGACCCTCTTTATTTACTTTGATGACACCGAACCGATGGGCTGACTCGATCGGCACCGGAATCGCCGCCACCGTGACGTCGGCCTCCCGCTCCCGATGATAGTCCATCATCTGGGCGATGTCCATTCGATAGATATGGTCGGCGCCAAAGACGACCACGAGCTCGGGGTCGAAATTTCGGATGACGTGGAGATTCTGATAGACGGCGTCGGCGGTTCCCCGGTACCAGACCTCCCCGCGCCGCATTTGGGGCGGGGCGATGGTGATAAACTGGTGTTTGATCCGCCCCCCCAACCGCCAGGCGGCGCGAAGATGTTCGATCAAGGATTGGGACTTGTACTGCACCACGACATAGATCGAATAAATCCCGGAGTTGATAAAATTGCTGAGGACAAAATCGATGATCCGATATTTCCCCCCAAAGGAGACGGAAGGTTTGCTTCGATCACGGGTCAACGGGAAGAGTCTCTCTCCGCGGCCGCCAGCCAACACCATTCCGAGCATTCTGGGTCTCTTCAAGGTCGCCTCTGAAACGTTAAAGGGAATCGATTCATTTGAAATGCGCGCGCATGGCGGGAAATTCTTCTCATCGATCAGGTACAGGTTGGAAGGATCAGAAGTCGTTCAAGCTACTCCTAACGTAGCAGATTTTTTTTGAGGGTGTCAAGGCAAGTTAGGGTTTCCGACCACCGGTAGAGCCGTCCCGCCGGGACGGCTCTACATCTTTTCCTATTTCCGTTCCGTTTTCCCCGGCGCCCCCTTTTGATTTTTGGAGTCAAACCTGCTAGAATTTTTTTAGTTTCAATTCAATGAAATCGATACTTCCATCCGCCTCGGTAATCCCCCCTCGCAGGGCTTGATTGCTGCGACGCGATTCCCACCTTCAAGGAGAATGCAATATGACTTCCAAACAAAAACCGCCGCTCATCGAATTTCTTCGGCAGATGATTCTGATCCGTCGATTCGAGGAGAAAGCGGCCGAGATGTACGCCCTCGGAAAAATCGCCGGTTTTTGCCATCTCTACATCGGCGAAGAAGCGGTAGCGGTCGGGGCGATCGGGGCGGCGAATCCGGATGATTATATCGTCACCGCCTATCGGGACCATGGACATGCTCTGGCCCGCGGGTTGGAGCCGAAGCGGGTCATGGCGGAGTTGTTCGGAAAAGCGACCGGGGTGTCGAAGGGGATGGGGGGCTCGATGCATCTCTTCGATGCTAGCAAAAATTTCATGGGAGGCTACGCCATCGTCGGCGGGCATATCCCCGTGGCGACGGGGATCGGCTTCGCCATGAAATACGAGAAAAAGGATCAGGTGGTCCTCTGCTTTTTCGGGGAAGGCTCCGTCCCCTCGGGGAACTTTCACGAAGCGCTGAATCTCGCCTCGCTTTGGCGATTGCCGGTCGTTTATATTTGTGAGAACAACCGATTTGGGATGGGGACCCCGGTGGAGCGGTCGTCGGCGCTCTACGACATCGCCCATGCCGCCAAGGCGCATGACATGCCGTTCCATCACATCGACGGGATGGACGTGGTCGATGTTTACAACCAGATGAAGAAGGTCATTGAAGGCGTTCGGGCCTCGAAGCGACCAATCTTTGTAGAGGCGCGGACCTATCGATACATGGGTCACTCGATGTCCGATCCGGCCCACGGCCACTACCGGACCAAGGCGGAGATCGACGAGCAGAAAAAGCGCGATCCGATTTTAACCTTGCAGCAACGCTTGCTCGAGAAAAAGGAGATTACGCCGGAGGAGCTCTCGAAGATGGAGCGCGAGATTCAGGACATCGTTCTGGAGTCGGTTGAGTTTGCCGACAAGAGCCCGGAGCCGCCGCTCGAGGCCCTGACGGAATATGTTTATGCAAAATGATTTTTTTGGAGGTGTAATGGCCCATATTGCTTATCGTGATGCGCTCGGCCAAGCCATGAGCGAGGAGATGCGCCGCGACGACAAAGTCTTCCTAATGGGAGAGGAGGTCGGGTTTTATCAAGGGGCATTTAAGGTCAGCCGGGGGATGCTCGAAGAGTTCGGCCCCATGCGGGTGATCGACACCCCGATCACCGAGGCCGGTTTCACCGGCGTCGGCATCGGCGCGGCGATGGTCGGGCTTCGCCCGATCATTGAGATGATGACCTTCAACTTTTCGATCCTGGCGATGGATCAGATCATCAACAACGCCGCGAAGATCCGATCGATGTCGGGAGGCCAGTTCACTGTCCCGCTCGTCGTCCGGGGACCCGGCGGTTCCGCCGCGCGCTTGGCGGCCCAACACTCTCAGAGTCTGGAATCGCTTTACTGTCATATCGCCGGCCTCAAGGTGATTGCCCCCTCCGTTCCCAAGGATGCAAAGGGCCTTCTTAAGAGCGCCATTCGGGATGATAACCCGGTGATCTGTTTTGAAGCACAGGCCCTCTATGGAACGATGGGGGAGGTGCCGGAGGGCGAGTATACCATTCCGATCGGTGTCGCCGACGTAAAGCGCGAGGGAAAAGATGTGACCCTGATCGCCTGGTCGAAAATGCTCTTGATGTGTTTGAGAACGGCCGAGGAGTTGGCGAAGCAGGGGATTGACGCCGAAGTGGTCGATCCGCGGACGCTTCGTCCCCTCGACATGGAAACGATCTTGAACTCCGTTCGAAAGACAAACCGTGTCGTGATCGTGGAAGAGGCCTGGCCCTATGCCGGGGTCAGCGCTGAAATTGCCGACCGGATTACCCATGAGGCGCTCGATATTCTCGACGCCCCGGTCGAGCGGGTGACCGGTGTCGATGCGCCGATCCCTTATGCGAAGAATCTGGAACAGGCCGCGCTTCCGAGTCCCGAAAAAATTATTCACGCTGTCAAAAAAGTGATGTATCTAGAGTAGTTTAAGCGAGCGGCTCTGTAGTGCGAGCGTGGGCGTGGGGCATCGGAGGATAGAGTGGCGCCGCATTTGCGCCTCTCCACCGCACGGGCCCCACATAGAAGATGATGAGGTTCTTATGGCGAATCGCGTGGTGATGCCGAAATTGACCGATACGATGGAGGAAGGGGTTCTCCTCAAATGGTATAAGCACGAAGGTGAAAAGGTTGAAAGCGGAGACCCAATCGCCGAGGTGGAGACCGACAAAGCGGTGATGGACCTGGAGGCCTTTGCATCGGGAACGTTGAAGAAGATTCTGGTTCCGGAGGGGTATGTCGTTCCCTCTGGGGACCTGATTGCCCTGATCGCGCGGGAGGATGAAAACATCGACGAGGTCCTCTCACACGAGTCAAAGCCGCGGATGCGGAAAAAGAATTGAAGGGGGCCCCTCCGGAGCGGGAGAAACCCCCGGGGCCGCAGGCCGAGGTCTCGCCCCAGGAGGAAGCTGGGGTGAGAGCGCCTGCGCCAAAAGAGGCCCCACGAAAGGAAGCCCCGCGCCCGGCCGCCCCGCCCCGGGCGGAAGGTGAGGAGATCAAGGCCTCCCCCTTGGCCAGAAAAATGGCGCAGGAGCGCGGAATCGACCTCAGGACCATCAAAGGGAGCGGTCCAGGGGGACGGATCACACAGCGCGATATCGAAGAAGCAACCGTGCCCGAGGCGCAAGCGGCAGCCGCACCCGCGGCCCCGGCCGGTCAGGCGCGCCCGCAGACGACGGCGCCGGAGGGAGAAGAGGTTGAGCTGTCGATGATCCGCAAAGCGATCGCCAAGCGGATGGTCCAGAGCAAGGCGCCGGTCCCGCACTTTTACGTCACCTCCGAAATCGACATGGGGAAGATTCTCGATTTCAAAGAGGAAATGGAAAAATCGCCCGACGGCATCAAGCTGACGCTGAGCGAGCTCTTCCTCAAGGCGGTTGCCCTGACGTTGCAGAAGTTCCCCTCGTATCGTTCGATCTACCAGGGAGACCGGGTTCGAATTGTGAAGTCGATCGATGTCGGACTTGCCGTCGGCATCCCCGATGGGGTGATCACCGCTGTCATCCGCGACTGCGATCATAAAACCCTGGCGCAGATCTCGGGTGAGGTGCGGGATAAAGTCAAGCGGGCCCGGGAAAAAGGATTGAAGCCGGAGGAGTATACCGGCGCCATTTTCAGCGTCTCCAACCTCGGCATGTTCGACGTGGAATCGTTCAGCGCGATCATCACCCCCCCGGAAACGGGAGTCTTGGCGATTGGATCGATTCTCCAGAAGCCGATCGCGAATGACGGCAAGATCGAGGTCGGAAGGACGGTCAAGGTGACCCTCTCCACCGACCACCGGGTCGCCGACGGCGTCCAGGCGGCAAACTTTCTTAAGGAGCTGAAGCAGATTATTCAGAACCCACTCTATTTGGCGTTGTAGGAAAAGGAGTCCAACGTGGCGGACGAGAGATACGATGTCATGATCTTAGGAGGCGGGCCGGGAGGATATGTTGCGGCCATCCGCGGCGGGCAGCTCGGTCTGAAGGTGGCCGTTGTTGAGAAAGAAGCGGTCGGCGGGGTCTGCCTTCATCACGGCTGCATTCCGTCCAAGGCGATTATCCGGAATGCCGAAGTTCTTTCTCTGATCCAAAATTCGGAAGCGTTCGGGATCAAAGTCGATAACATCCGGCCTGATTATGGACAAGCGATCGATCGAAGCAAAAAGGTGATCCAGAAACTCTACAGCGGGCTTCAGCATGTGATGAAAAAGAGCAAAGTCGATATCCACACCGGCGTCGGGAAGATCATTGCCCCCGATCAAATTGAGGTGACCGGATCGAACGGCAAGAAAATGCTCCGTGCGGAGCGGCTGATCATCGCCACCGGGAGCCGCGTGCGAAGCCTGCCGGGCCTGAATGTCGACGGAAGACGGGTGATCACCAGCGATGAGGCGCTGCTGCTCCGGGATCTTCCCCGCTCGGTGACGATTATCGGCGGCGGAGCGATCGGTGTGGAGTTCGCCTATGTCTACTCGGTCTACGGGGCCAAGGTGACCATCGTCGAGATGATGCCTTCTTTGCTTCCTCTGGAAGACCGTGAGGTCACGACGCTGCTGGAGCGAAGCTTCAAGAAGCGGGGGATCGAGATCTTCACAAAGACCCGCGTCGGGCCGATCAAAGATCAGAACGGCGGCTTTGCCATCGAGTTGCAAACGGCGGAAGGGGGAAAGACCCTGACGACCGAGGCGATTCTGGTCGCCATCGGCCGGGCGCCGAACATCGAGGGGATCGGATTGGAAACGATCGGTGTGGCGATCGATGAAAAGCGCCGGTTGATTCAGGTCGATGAGCGGATGCGGACGAACGTGCTGAATGTCTTCGCCCTCGGCGACGTGACGACCCGGCCCGCGCTGGCGCATGGGGCGATGGCGCAGGGGGTCTCGGTCGTCGAGTCGATCGCCGGAATCGAGCGGCCGCCGGTCGATCTTCTCAACATCCCCAGCGCGGTCTATTGCCATCCGGAGGTCGCCTCCGTCGGTTTAACCGAAGAGAAGGCGCGCGAGGCGGGCCATGAAATCAAGGTGGCGAAATATCCTCTGTCCGCCAACGGCCGGGCGGTTGCGCTCGGCGAGACCGAAGGGTTCGTCAAAGTCGTCGCCGACGCGCAGTACGGCGAGATTCTCGGCGCCCACATCATCGGACCGGAGGCGACGGAGCTGATCGGCGAGTTCGTCCTGGCGAAGACGGTGGAAGCGACCGCGCAGGAGCTGAAACAAGCGGTCCATCCGCATCCGACCCTTTCCGAGGCGGTGATGGAAGCAGGCGGCGCCATCTTTGGCGAGGCGATTCATTATTGATAAAGACGTAATTTTTTTATTTTCGTAGGGGCGATCCTTGTGATCGCCCGGACATGGGCGAATACAAGATTCGCCCCTACACGTGACAGAACACCTATGCCTGAACGACATTTCTTAACCCCCCCTCAGAAGCGGACGGAGCGGCTTCCCCCCTGGTTTAAGGTCCAGCCGAAGACCGGTGCGAACTATCTCAAGATTCGCCAACTGGTCAAAGACTTGAAGCTTCACACCGTCTGTGAAGAGGCGCAGTGTCCCAATATTTGGGAGTGCTGGAACATCGGGACGGCGACCTTCATGATCTTGGGGGAGATCTGCACCCGGAGCTGCGGCTTCTGCGCCGTCACCTTCGGCCGCCCGACCGAGCTGGACCTCGCCGAGCCGGACCATCTGGCCGAAGCGGTCGCCGCATTGGGGCTCGGTCACGTCGTCGTCACTTCGGTCAATCGGGATGAGTTGGAAAACGGCGGGGCCGAGATCTTCGCCGCATCGATCCGAAAGATCCGGGAGCGCTCCACACACTGTACCGTCGAAGTCCTGATCCCCGATTTCCAGGGAAAGAAATCGGCCCTCGATCTGGTCCTTGAAGCGAGGCCCGAGATCCTGGCCCACAACACCGAGACGGTCCCCCGTCTCCATCCCCATGTTCGTCCCCAAGCGAAGTACGACCGCTCCCTGCAGGTGTTGGCCTGGTCGAAGGAGGCCGGCCTCTTGACGAAGACCGGTTTGATGCTGGGATTGGGGGAGACGATCGATGAGGTTCGGGCTGTGATGGCCGATCTGGTCGAGATCGGCTGCGATATCCTCACCCTCGGCCAATATCTTCAGCCGACCGCGAAACACCTGCCGGTCGCCCGTTTCGTCCACCCGGACGAATTTGCTCTGCTGAAAAAAGAAGGCGAAAAAATGGGCCTGGCCCATGTGGAGGCCGGCCCGCTGGTTCGAAGCTCCTACCATGCTGAGCAGCAGGCGCGGGAGCTGCCCGGAAGCCTGCCGATCGTTTCTTAACGCGTTCTTTTCCCTCGTAAGCCGATCTTCCATTCTTCTAAACCACGCCGCAACGCCGTCCCCAAATCGTTGTGGATCGATTAAGCCAAGGGGTGCGTTATTTTACCGAGCCGTTTTCCATTGACCTCTCGATCCTAATGCAGTATATTCTGGGCGACTTCTCAATCGCATGCGTCATCGCCTTCGACCAAGAAGCGATAGGAGGCACTCACGATGTCCTCAGTGAAGATCGCATTCCGTTTTCTCCTTTCGTTCAACACCTCTGAAATAAAGCGAATCTCTTCTGCCGTCCACCCGGCCCGGAGGGAAAGATAACCCCATGAATCCTGCTTTAAACGTGGATGAGGGACACATTCTTGGAGGGCGTTTTCGAGCCGCCCGTCTTCTGAAAAAGGGGCAGGGGATCGAAACGTGGCTGGGAGTTGATTTACACCGGCAGAAGCAAGTCGTCATTAAAATGGCCTCTTCCGGTCACGTTTCCAATCAGCTCCGGATTCGGTTGGAGCATGAGGCGCAAATCCTCCAAAGAATCCAAAGCCCACATATCTCGCCGCTTCTGTACGGCGGGAATCAGGAAGCAGCTCTCTTTTTCGTCATGCCGTTCCTCCCCGGAACCACATTGGCGGAGCGCCTTCGCGAAGACCCACTCTCGGTTCGGGAGGCGCTTGCCGTGGGCCGTTCTCTCCTATCCGCCCTCCATGAAGTTCATACCCGCGGCATTTTGCATCGCGATGTAAAGCCGAGCAACATCATGGTGGATGGCGCTCCGATCACACGCGCCATTCTGATCGACTTCGGATTTGCCCGCAGCGAGTCGCTCCAGACCGCTATCCGAGACCTGCCGGTGGGAACCGTTCGATATGTTTCTCCGAGCAAGCGGGGTTGATCGATGTGAAGGTCAGCGAATGCGCCGATCTCTATTCCGCCGGAATGGTCCTCTACGAATGCCTTGCTGGACGGCCTCCTTTTAAAGGAACCGACGTCGCAGAGCTTTTGCAACTCCACCTCAATGTCCGGCCGATGGAGCTGCGGGATCTGGGCATCTCCGTGCCTCGGGCGCTGGATGAAGTGATTCAGCGTCTGCTTCGGAAAGATCCCTCTGATCGATACCAAACGGCGGAGGGGGCTCTCGCCGACCTTTCTCAGATCTCCGACGCGATCGACCGCGGGATTTCCGAGCCGGCCGTTGTGATCGGCTTGCAAGACCGCCGCCGAACCCTGGCCGCGCCGGCCTTTATCGGACGGGATGAAGAGCTTTCAATTTTAGAGAGAGAGCTGGAGCGGGCAAAGGAGGGGGAGGGGAGGCTGGTCTTTCTGGAGGGAGAATCGGGGATCGGAAAGTCGCGCCTGTTGAAGGAGTTTGAGCGTCGCGCGCTGCGGCAGGGAGCTTGGGTACTTCAGGGGCAAGGGGTTGATCAGGCGGCGCAGCGCCCCTTCCAACTTCTCGACGGCATCGTGCAGGGGCTCCTGGCCGCCGCCCGTTGGGAGCCGGAAGTAGCGAAGACCATTCGGCGGAGACTCGGTGCGGAAATGGACGCCGTTTCTGTGGCCCTCCCGGATCTGAAGGAAGCGTTCGGAACGCAGGCCCAGATTTCCCTCGGACTGGAAGAACATGGCGAGATCCGGAACCTTCGAGCACTGACCTCCCTCCTTAATTCTTTGGGATCGGAGACACGGCCGGTGGTGATCCTTCTCGACGACGGGCAGTGGGCCGATGAGCTGACTTTGAAGCTCCTCGATCGATGGAGCCGCCGGACCGATTCGGAGGGCAAGGCCGGTCGTCACATCCTTCTTATCCTCTCTTTCCGTTCCGAAGAGGTCTCGGCGGACCATTCGTTGCGCCGTTTGTCCGCGTCGGTCCGGCTTCGTCTGTTGCCGTTTGATCTGGCGAACGTGGCGCGAATGGCGGAATCGATGGCAGGCCCTCTACCGCAGAGAGCAACAGAGGTGGTTGCGCAGCTCTCGGAGGGAAATTCATTTATGGCTGCGGCGGTCCTTCAGGGTTTGGTGGAATGTGGAGCGCTCGTTAACGAACCCGCCGGCTGGCGGATCGAGCCCGACTGGATGGCCGAGGTGCAAGCCTCCCGCCGCGCGGCGATTTTTCTCACGCGCCGGCTGGAAAGGCTCGCACCTGAGGCGCTCCGGTTGCTTTCGGTCGGGGCTGTTTTGGGAAAAGAGTTTGATCTGGCGTTTGCGGGGAGTCTTGCTGGTCTCACTTCCCAGGAAGCTTCGTCGGTTGTTGACGAGGGGAGGAATCGACACATTCTCTGGGTGGACATGACTGAAGCGCGATGTCATTTCGTTCACGATAAAATACGCGAAGCGCTTCTCGGGAGAATGCCGCAGGAGGAACGAAAGCGGCTCCACCTCCAGGCGGCCAAGCAAATTGAGTCGGTCGACCGTGAACGGACCTTCGAGTTGGCGTACCATTTTGATGCCGCCGGACAATCCGACAGGGCGCTTCCGTATGCTCTCGCGGCCGCTGAGAGGGCACGCGGGCAGCATGCCCTGGAGATTGCGGAGCGGCAGTATCGAATCGCTGAGCGCGGAGTGCAACAAGCGGATGGCTCCACTCGAAGACGTGTGGCCGAAGGGTTGGGCGACGTGCTGATGTTAAGAGGGTATTATGATGAAGCAAAGCAGGTCTTTGAGATGGCGCGAGCCTTTGCAAAAGAGAAAATCGAGCAAGCAGAGATCGAGGGAAAACTGGGAGAGCTTGCATTCAAACAGGGGGATGTCAAAGCAGCCGGTAGCGCTATCGAAAGAGCATTAAGACATTTAGAAGCATTTGTTCCGAGACGACCGATAATGTTTTTAGTCGGGGCTCTCTGGGAGATTGGTGTCCAAGTCGTGCATACGTTATTTCCAAGAATTTTTTGGCCCGGCGCGGCATTGACCCGGCGGCGCCCGATCGACTCGTTATACGACTATATAGTCGTTTGGCCTATTCTTATTGGTTTCAATGCGGCATTATCCAGATGCTGTGGGCGCATCTGCGCGAGCTAAATCTCGCGGAGCGATATGCTCCAACAAAAGAACTTGGCCAAGCCTATGCAAATCACGGTGTTGCGATGACGGCAATTCCGTATTTCTCAAGAGCGATCGCGTATGCACAGGAGGGACTATCGATCAGAAGAAAAGTCGGCGATATTTGGGAGGAAGGTCAGTCGCTTGGATTTTATGGCGTCGCCCTCTATGCTTCCTCCAAGTTTTCAGAATGTGCTGAAAAATGTCAAAGAGCAATAGAATTACTGGAACGGACCGGAGATCGATGGGAGCTCAATACCGCCGGGGTGAATCTGGCTTTTTCGCTTTACAGAAAGGGTGAACTTCAGAGGGCACTCGAGGTTAGCAAGAAAGTCTATACGAGGGGTATCGAAATTGGTGATCACATGGCTTCCTGTATCAGTCTGGAAATTTGGGCGAAAACTTCAGGAGGCCAAGTCCCCTCGGAACTCATCAGATCGGAGTTACAGCATCGAAGTGAGAATCTACAGGCATACTCGGAAGTATTGCAAGCCGAGGGACTAAGACTGTTGGGTGAAGGGCACGTTTCCCAAGCCGCTTTTGTATTTCGGGACGGGCTAAAGCGCGTGAAAAATGCAGGTCTTCAAAGTGAGTATGTCTCCCCCCTTGCTTGTTGGTTGGTTACGGCTTTGCGTCGTAGTGCAGAGAGAGTCCCTGTTTTTACTCCTAGTAAGCGGGTGACGCTTCTTTATCAAGCGGTGAAAGCCGCTGGGGAAGCGGTTCGCATTGCAAAAAAATACCGAAATAATCTTCCCCATGCCCTTCGTGAGATGGGGCTTCTCTCCGCCATGCAGGGCCGCACGCTTCGAGCGCGAAAATACTTCGATGAAAGTCTTGCCGTTGCGGAGCAACTGGGGATGCGTTTCGAGCAGGCCCAGACGCTTTTGGCACGGGGGCAGGTCGGCTTGCACGTCGGGTGGCCGGAGGCCGGCAAAGAAATCGCATCGGCCGAGCAGGAACTTCGTGACCTTGGCGCCGAGTGGGTGCTGGAGGAATACCGAAACGGCCAGGCTGTGGAGAAACCGGTCACCCTTTCTCTCGTCGATCGCTTTGACTCGCTCCTGGAAGAGGGGAGGAAGGTCACTTCAGCCCTCACCGAGGGGGAGATCTTGACCGCCGTCCAAAATGCGGCGCTTCGCTTGCTACGCGGCGAGCGGTGTCTTATCTTGAAGCTGGTTCCTGGGGCGGAAGTGCCGACGCTGAAGGTGGTCGCGGGTGAAGAAAAGGAAAGGTACAGCCGGACCGTGGTTACGCGGGCTTTAGAGACCGGGCGGCCGGTCGTGATTGCCGAGGGAATCTCGGATGATGTGAGCGATAGCGTTCTCCTCTCGGAGGCCCGGTCGATTCTCGCGGCGCCGATCTTCGTATGGGGCGGGGCGGTCGGTTGTATTTACATGACGCATCAGAGGGTAGGACGATTGTTCGGCGAGGAAGAAATACGGTTGGCCTCTTTTATCGCTACCTTAGCCGGGGCGGCCCTGGAGAATGCCGAAGGGTTTTCAAAATTGGAAGTGCTTGCGAAATCATTGGAGGAGCGGGTTGAGGAACGAACGGCCTCTCTGAAGGCGGCGAATCAGGTGTTAGAGAGCGAAATCGCCGAACGAAAGCGAATCGAATCTCAACTCGAACGAATGCAGGATCAGCTGCGCAGTCTTTCATTGCGGTCGCAATCGACTCTTGAAGAGGAAAGATCCCGAATCGCCCGCGAGATCCACGATGAATTCGGCCAGACCCTCACCGTCTTGAAAATGCAATTATCTTTTTTGGAAAGAAGATTTCGCGGAGGGCAGACACCGATCAGCGAGTGGACGAAGTCGATGTCGGAGATGATTGACACTACGATCGAAAGGGTACGACAGGTCGCCTCGGAACTGAGGCCGATTGTTCTGGACGACCTCGGCCTGCCGGCCGCGATCGAATGGCAAGCGAAGGAGTTTCAGGAGCGCACGGGGATTACTTGTCGGTGTTTTCTTCAAGAGGAAATCGTGATCGATCGGATGCATTCGACGGCGGTCTTCCGGGTTTTTCAGGAAGCCCTGACAAATGTCGCCCGTCATTCGGGGGCGAGCGACGTTGAAATCAAATTGAATGAGGAGAAAGGAGCCGCTTTCCTTCAGGTCAGAGATAACGGAAGAGGAATCACGGAAGAGCAACGCTTGCATCAAAAATCGCTCGGCCTGATCGGAATGAGAGAGCGGGCCCGCGCCTGCGGGGGAGAAGTTGGGATCGAAGGGATTCCGGGAAAGGGGACCACGATTACGGTCCGGGTTCCGCTCTAGATTGTTAAATAATGAGCTTTCCCTCTTTCGAGGCAATAATATCCGACACGCGAAGTCTTCTTCGAATATCCTCCATGGCGGAGACGAAATCGGTGAAAACCGCCTTGTTGATCCAAAGATCGGTTGGGTGTTTCGGTTCGGGGTTTGCTTCCGCGACGATATAACCCCCTTCCACCTTTTCCAATAAGATTTTCTCAGTCATTCTTGCTACCTCCTGGTTTTCAGTTTATAACATAATTTCACTCCTCGTCCAAGTCAAGCCTTCCTTTTTTCTTGATCATCCCACCCGAGAAGCATACAATAAGCTCCATTTTTACAATCTTTTACAAACACCGTTTTACAGGGGAGAAAGGAATGGAAGCCAAGAAGGTCCGTAAGGAGAAAGATTCACTCGGAGAGCTGGAAGTGCCGGAGTCGGCGTATTACGGGGTGCAGACGGCGCGTGCGGTGGCGAATTTCCCGATCAGCGGGTTGCGTCCTCATCCCACCTTTATCCGCGCCAGCGCGATGATCAAGTGGGCGGCGGCCCAGGCAAATATGGCGATTGGCAAGCTCGACCCCAAGATCGGAAAGATCATCCAAAAGTCGGCCGAGGAGGTGATCGATGGGAAATGGAACGATCAGTTCGTCGTCGATGTCTTCCAGGCGGGCGCCGGGACCTCGCACAACATGAATACGAATGAAGTCATCGCCAATCGGGCGATCGAAATGCTCGGGGGAAGACGCGGCGAATACAAGCTGGTCCACCCGAACGATCATGTCAACATGTCGCAATCGACCAATGATGTCTTCCCGACGGCGATGCGGGTGGCGACCCTGCTGATGCTCCGGGATCTCGACCCTGTTCTGGCCCGCTTTGAAAAAAGGCTTTCGGAGAAGGCAAAAGAGTTTGATGATGTGATCAAATCGGGCCGGACGCACCTTCAAGATGCGGTGCCGATTCGACTCGGCCAGGAATTCTCCGGCTATGCCCGCGCCATTGCCCGTTCGCGTAAGCGGATCGCGGCGGCGTCGGAAGGATTAAAAGAGCTCGGGATCGGCGGGTCGGCGGCGGGAACCGGGATCAATACCCATCCCGATTACAAAAAGAAGATGATCGCCGCGGTGAAAAAGATCTCCGGGCTCGACGTGGTCCCCTCCAACAATCTCTTCGAGCGGATGCAGAGCATGGCCGACTTCGTCGAGATCTCGGGGGCGTTGCGCGAGCTGGCGGTCGAAGTCATCCGGATTGCCAACGACCTTCGGCTTCTCTCCTCCGGGCCGCGGACCGGATTGGCCGAAATTGTCCTCCCTCCGGTTCAGCCCGGCTCTTCCATCATGCCGGGGAAGGTCAATCCGGTGATGGCCGAGATGACGAACATGGTCTGCTTCCATGTGATCGGGAACGATCTGACGATCACGATGGCGGCGCAGGCGGGCCAGCTGGAGTTGAATGTCATGATGCCGGTGATCAACTTCAATCTTCTCCAATCGATCGAAATTCTCACCCGCGATATCGACGTGTTCACCGATCGCTGCATCAAGGGGATCACAGTCAACCGCGACCGGTGCCGGGCCTATGCGGAGACGAGCGTCGGGTTGGCGACCATTCTCAATCCGACCATCGGATACGAGGCGGCGGCGGTGGTGGCCAAAGAGTCGGCGGCGACCGGAAAGCCGCTCCGCGACATCATCATCGAGAAGGGAATCCTCTCCCCGAAAGAGGTCGATGAAATTCTCGACCCGGTGAAGATGACCGAGCCGAGCGCGTAAGAACAGGGGCCAGGTGTTAGGGGTCAGGGATCAGTAATTTCTAACCCACCGGCCCCGGGCCCCCGACCCCCGGCCCCAGGATCTAAAATGGATATTGTCGATCCAGCCATTGAGGATTACCTTCTTTCTCTTCTTCCGCAGCGCGAGCCGGTCGTGGCGGAGATGGAAGCGCTGGCGGAGAAAATTCACTTTCCCATCGTCGGGCCGCTTGTCGGGCGGCTACTCTATCAGTTGACCCTCGTTCATCATGCGGAGCGGATCGCGGAGCTTGGCTCCGGTTTCGGCTACTCCGCTTATTGGTTTGCGAAGGGACTTCCGAAAACGGGAAAGGTGATCTGCACGGAGGGTTCGGCCGATCGGATCCGCCAGGGAACCGATTTTCTCCGGCGGGCGGGACTGGATCAACAGGTCGAATTCCGCCAGGGAGATGCCTTGAACCTGATGACGGAAACGGACGGCCCGTTCGACATCATCTTCTGCGACATCGATAAAGAATCTTACCCGGACGCCCTCTCCATCGGCCTTCCGCTCCTCCGCTCCGGCGGTCTCTTCATCGCCGACAACGTTCTCTGGAGCGGCCGGGTCGCCGCTTCTTCCGAAGATCCCGACACGGTCGGCATCCAAACCTTCAACCATGCGATCTTCTCCCCCGAACTGACCACCACGATCATTCCACTCCGAGACGGGGTCTCCGTGAGCCTGAAGCGGTAGCAACATTTGATTTCTTCGAAAGGCTTGGCCTATACTCCTAAGTATGGCTCGTTCTCTCCCGCAAAAGACAGTCATCCTTTCGTTTGTTTTCATCTTTGCGGCGGCCATCGTTCTCGGCGCCTCCTGTTTCGAGGAGCGCGGCCCTTCGCGCCACGCGCACCATCCATCCTCTTCTCCCGATCATAGCGCCTGGTGTCTTCTCTCTTGCGAAAGCGCGGCAACAGGGAGTCTCTCTGAGACCCTTTCCTTTGCTTCCTTTCTTTTCTCCGGCTTCTATTTTGTTTACTCCGCGTTGTTCCCGCCCCAGCGGTCGGCCCGGTATACACACGGCCGCGCGCCGCCGCTTCCTTCGTAAATCGACCGTCAGATCAACGCATCATCTAATAAAAAAGAGGCCGATCCGACCCTTCGGAAGGGATCAGACGCGTCCTCATCTACCCAGGCGAGGAGGAAACCGATGTTGCGACGAGCCCTGTTCGCGTCTTTAGCCATTTTTTTTGTAGTCGTTTTGTCTCCGCATCTCTTGTTTGCCCACGGCGTGATCGGAAAGCGCTTTTTCCCGGAATCGCTTACGGTGTTTGACCCCTTTCCCTCGGATGAGGCCGATCTTTTGGCCTATTCCCATTTTAAAGATGATGAGGCGCTTGTCAATTCATACGGTTTCGGTATTTCCAAGCGGTTCTCGCCGAACCTCTCTTTCGATCTCGACGGCGCTTATAATCAGATTCATCCCAACGACGGCTCTCAGGATCTGAACGGATTTGAAAACTTCGCGCTGGCGGTGAAGTATTCGATGCTCCGCGTGCCGGAGCATGAGTTCATACTGACGTCGGCTCTGGAATGGGAAATGGGAGGAACCGGGTCGAAGGAGATCGGAAGAGAGCCGCACAGCTCGCTCACCCCGCAGCTTCTCTTAGGATACGGCTTGGGAGACCTTCCCGAAGGGATGAAATATTTAAAACCGCTGGCGATCGAAGCGCAGGTGGGACTGACGACGCCGGGGGTCGGAAATGAGACGACTGAAGCGGCCGAGATCGCCACCACGCTGAGCTACGGCTTTGTGGTCGAATACAGCATTTTGTACCTTCAGTCCTTCGTCAAAGACGTCGGCATCGGCGGGCCGTTCAGCCGCATGGTTCCAATCGTTGAGTTCAGCTTTGAGCAGCCGATCAACGGTCCCGATGGGGGGACGACCGCGACCGCCAATCCGGGGCTGATCTGGGCGGGTAAATATTACCAGCTGGGCGCGGAGGCGATCATTCCTCTCAACGACCGCAGCGGCGATCATACAGGGGTGCGGGCGCTGATTCATCTTTTCTTGGATGATATGTTCCCGCATAGCTATACATGGACTCCCTTCGGCGTCTTGGGAGGGACGCAGCGATAACCGCAATAACAGGATCATGAAAGGAATAGGAAAGGAGGAATGACATTTTTATTAAGGCGGGATAGAATGCTTCTCCTGCCGTTTTTCCTTGCCGTTTTCTGGACCTCACTGCTCTGGGCGCATGCTTTTCCGATGCGCTCGGAGCCGCGGGTCGGCTCGGAGGTGAAAGAGCCTCCGAGCCAGGTGAAGATCTGGTTCGACGGCGACCTGGAGCCGGCCTTTAGCAGCCTCAAAGTGATTGGCCCGGACGGGAAAGAGGTGGACGCTCATGATGCGAAGGTCGATGAGAAGGAGCATAACGTGTTAAGCGTCTCCGTTCCCAAACTGCCGCCGGGGAAATATCGGGTGAAGTGGGAGGTGGTGGCGATGGACACCCATCGGACCGAGGGGGATTTTACGTTCACAATCAAGTGAGCAGATATGGAGCAGCCGCTTTTTAACCTGATGGACGTCCATCTCTTCCGGATGACCCTCTTTAAATGGCTCGATGTGGTCGGAATTGTCCTCTGGGTCGGGGCGATCGGCTTTCGTCTGCTGGTGTTCCGCCCTTCAGTAAAAGCCCTCCGCGACCCCGAAGCGAAGAGGCGCTTGCAGAAGGAGGAGGCCGACTATACCGAGCCGGTACTGAAGGGTCTCCTCTTCTATCTCCTGGTGATTCACTTTTTGACCTGGGTCCATGAGGCGGAGATGATGAGCGGGAAGCCGCTCTCCGCGATCATTCCGGTTCTCCCGATTGTCCTGACCAAAACCCACTATGGCTCCATCTGGATGGTCAAGCTCTTTCTTCTTTTGTTCCTCTTGCTCCTCGTTCAAATTCGAATCAAGGCGAGAGACCCGATCCTGCTGGGGGTCGGGATTTTCCTCTGCCTGACGGGAGGCTTGGTCGGACATCCTTTTACGCACAAGGCGCAACAGGGGGCGGTGTTCACCGACTGGATTCATTTCACGTCGGTGTCGATTTGGATCGGCGGCCTTCTCCCGTTGCGGCGTCTCGCCCGTAAGGCCGCCTCCTGGATGGCGCCGGCCGGCTTGGCCCTCTTCCTTCGAATCCTCATTGGCACCTTCTCAAAGAGGGCGATCCTTGCGGTGGCCCTGATTATTGCGAGCGGCGGTTACAATGTAATCCTCTTTTTGGACAGGCACTGGATTTTCGATTTCAACTACGGACAGGTCCTTTCAATAAAACTTCTTCTAGCGGCGGCGACGATCGGCATGGGGGTTGAGCCGCTTCTATGTTCTTCCCTCGCTTCCGAATATTCAAAGTTCCGCGCCATTGCTGGCGTCCGATCTGGAGCAGCGTTTCTTTCGGTATATTACGATCGAGGTCGGCCTCGCGATGGTGACGCTCCTTCTGGCCGCGCTGCTCACGCAGACGGCGCCGCCCCCGCCGTAGGCGCCGTCGTTCCGGCGAAAGCGGGCTGACGGATTAAGAACTTTCCAGCATCCAGTTAGACGAATTTGGAGAGGTCGGTCAGCTGGGTAAGGATGTAATCCGGCCGGGGCTCTTCAGCAGGAGGGGGGAGGCCGATTGGGTTGACCCACGCTACGTCCATCCCGAGTTGCTTCGCGCCGATCACATCATTTTCGAAGCTGTCGCCGATAAAAAGGCACTCGGCGGGGGCGACGCCGATCTTCTCGCAGGCGGCGAGGAAGATTTCCGGGCGCGGTTTTCGGATTCCGATTTCGGAGGAGATGATGACTGTCTCAAAACAGTGATCGACCCCTTCCCGCGTCAGGACCTCGTGGACGGTGTCGGTGTCGTCGAAGTTGGAGACAAGGCCGATTCGGTATTCTTCTTTCAGGCGAAGGAGCATCTCACGCACCTGAGGGGCGCATTCCAGGCAAAGAGAGATCCGGGTTAGATGCGTTTCCAGAAAGCGTTTGTGAAGCGCGTCCCAATGCTCGCCCCGGCTCATTCCGAGCCGTTCCAGAAAACGTTCGAAGCGGGCGGCGGAGGAGATCTCCTCTCCCGATTGGTCTCGAATGATCCAGATCGATTCGGTCGTTTCGACGAAGTGGTTGTGGAACTCCTCATAAGCGATCGGAGCGGCATATTGCGTGAAGCACTCATACAGAAGGGGGCTGGTCGTCCGGATCTCTTTTCCTTGAATCCGGGCGAGCGGCATCCGGTCGTTCCGGAAGGGCATGATCGTATCGCAAAGGTCGAACAGGAGGGCTTGATACTTTTTCAATCGTGTTCTCCTTGGGAAACCTGAATCGCGTTTGCATTTCGGATCAGTCCCGATCGCTTCGTCCGGACGAGGGGGTGTGGCTGAAGCGTTCCTTGAACCGACGATTGTCTTCGATCGAGCGGATTTCTTCCAACGAAAGCGACGGCCCGGCGCCCCGCTCGGGCGAGAAGGGCTCGACGTCCGTTTGAACCGGGTTGCGATTGTAGGGGCAAACCTCTTGGCAGAGGTCGCAGCCGAAGAGCCACCCTCCCATCTGAGGGTGAAACTCCTCCGGAATTTCCTTTTTGTTCTCGATCGTCAGGTAGGAGATACAGCGCCGCGCATCGAGCCGGTAGGCCTCGGTCAACGCTCCCGTCGGGCAGGCGTCGAGACAGCGCCGACAGCTGCCGCACTGGGAGGTCATCGGAAGATCTTCGACCAATTCAAGATCGGTCACCACTTCGGCCAGAAAGACCCACGACCCGTAATCGGGGGTGATCAACGTCGTATTCTTTCCGATGAAGCCGAGCCCCGCCCGCTCGGCGAAGGCCCGCTCCAGCAGCGGGCCGTGATCGACATATCCCTTCCAGCAGCGGCCGCCGCGATCTTCGATGGCGGAGATCAGGAGCGCGAGTTTTTCCTCGATGATCGTATGGTAATCTTCTCCCCACGCGTATCGGGCGACCTTCCCCCGCGGGGAACCTTCCGGAACGGATGGATCGGGCGAGGCGGAGGGGTAGTAATTGAGGGCAAGGCAGATCACGCTCTTCGCTTCCGGAAATCGCAGCTTCGGATCGGAGCGGACCTCGGGCGATTTTTGCAGGTAGGCCATCTCTCCGGCAAAGCCGTCCGCAAGCCATTCTGAAAAGCGGCGGCCTGCTTCTCCGACCGGATCGGCAGAGGTAATCCCGACCCGATGAAAGCCGAGTCCCGATGCCGTTGATTTTATCTCTGCCGTCCGTTTTAAAAGATCTACGCGCTGCATTGAAAACCGTCAACCCTTTTTTCGAGTGAATCCGGGGAGAGCTCTTTCGCAAGTTTTTCCAAGAGCGGCCGATTCGCTTCGGGGAAGGGAAGGGAGAGGAGCGAATCGGGTCGAATCCATTTTAGTTCCTGCGAGGCGAGCGGCATTAAATCTCCGGAGAGGAGACGGCAAAAATAGGCATGAAGGATCACCGTTCGATCTGCGTAATAGTGTGATCTTTCCCAGAAAAGCCGCTCGATCTCCACCGTCGCGCCGAGCTCTTCTTTGACTTCGCGCAGAAGACAGGCCTTGATGGTTTCTCCGGAATCCCGTTTTCCTCCGGGAAATTCCCAAAGCCCGGGAAGATGAACCCCTCCTTTCGCCGGGTTACGAGGATCTCCCCGTCCCTGACGATAATCGCAATCGCCACCTCGATGATCGGCCCCTGCAAACGTCTCCTTTCCGCCGGGTCATGGAACAGACGAACTATAGCAGAAGTGAATTTAGATGCCAATCGTTGTAAGGATCTAAGCGCCGGGAGGGGTAAGCGAAGGCGCCCCCGTTTCCGGCTTTATTCATTGATCTTTTAAGGCGCTCCCGCTATAATACCCGATCTTCATCCCCCTGCTGAGAAGGAGCCTGAATGCGTATCGACGGAAGAAAAAAGAACCAGCTGCGGCCGCTTAAGATCACGCGTAACTTTATCAAGCATGCGGAAGGCTCCGTCCTCATCGAGATGGGAGATACCAAGGTGATCTGCACGGCGACCATCGAAGAGCGGGTTCCCCCTTTTCTCCGGGACAAGAAGAAGGGGTGGGTGACGGCCGAATATGCGATGATCCCCCGCTCTTCCCACGAGCGAATTCCGAGAGAGTCGGCGCGGGGAAAAGTCGGCGGGCGGACCCATGAAATTCAGCGGTTGATCGGCCGGTCGCTTCGCTCGGTGGTCGATACAACGACGCTCGGGGAGCGGACCATCTGGATCGACTGCGACGTCATCCAGGCCGACGGAGGGACGCGGACCGCTTCGATCACGGGGTCGTTCATCGCCCTGGTGGATGCCGTTCAATTTTTGCGAAAAGAGAAAAAGATCAATGCCATGCCGGTCCGCGACTATCTTGCCGCGATCAGCGTCGGAAAGGTCGGCGGCGAATTACTCCTCGATCTGAACTATGCCGAAGATTCGACCGCGGAGGTCGATATGAATGTGATCATGACCGGCAGCGGGAAATTCGTGGAGGTTCAGGGGACCGCCGAGCAGCAGGCGTTTGCGAAGAAGGAGCTGGACGATCTTCTCCGGCTGGCGACGAGCGGGATCAAAAAGTTGGTGGCGAGCCAGAAAAAATTGGTCGGAGAGTTGGCTTAAGTGGTATTGGTGATTGCGACGGAGAACAAGCACAAAGGGGAAGAACTCGCGTCGATCTTGCGGCAGGAGATGGAGATTGACGTCCGCACGCTGGCCGACTTTCCCGGCGTGAAGCTTCCCCCCGAGACCGGATCGACTTATCGGGAGAATGCCGTTCAGAAGGCGCTCGCCGCGGCGAAGGCGACCGGTCATTGGGCAATGGGGGATGATTCCGGTATGGAGGTCGATGCCCTCGGCGGGGCGCCGGGGCTTTACTCGGCGCGGTTTGCGGGGGAAGGGGTCACCTACGCCGACAACCGAAAGAAGGTCCTCGATCTGCTGGGGGACCGGCCGGACGACCAGCGGACGGCACGTTTTCTCTGCACGATTGCTCTGGCCAGCCCCGAAGGCAAGGTCGAGGTGGTCGAAGGGCGTTGCGAGGGGAGGATTACCCGGCGGGATGTAGGGGAGGGGGATTCGGATACGATCCGATCTTCTTCCTGCCGGCCTACAACAAGACGTTCGCCGAGCTTTCTCCGGGGGAGAAAAATCGGATCAGCCATCGGGGATCGGCCGTCCGGGCCGCGATTCCGCTTTTAAAGAAAGCGGCCATAAAGAAAACGGCCTCTTGAGAAATCAGAGCCGATCGAGTATCTTTAGAGTCATTTCGGGGTGTAGCGCAGCCTGGTAGCGCACCTGCTTTGGGAGCAGGAGTCGGAGGTTCAAATCCTCTCACCCCGACCAGTTTTAATCGGCAAAGTTTTTTCTGCTCCGCAATCCGTAATATCTTGCGCCTGTAGCTCAATGGATAGAGCAATAGCCTTCTAAGCTATTGGCTGTAGGTTCGATTCCTACCAGGCGCACCATATTTTTTATCTTTCAGAAAACATTTTCTCCAGACAAGCGCCCCCAAAGCAAAGCAGAAAAGACCGGGTAAAAGTGCATCGGCCGCGCCATCTCCTCCCAATGCACAGCCTCCTCCGCCACCCCCTCTCGAACCTCCGATAGATCCTCCGCCGGTTCCGCCGTTTCCTCCTGACCCGCTGTCTGTGCCGTCGGTCGGGGGTGTTGAAAGATCAAGAATGAAGAGTCCATCTTCCGTCCCGCCGATTAGAATGAGCGAGGGGTGAGTGCGACCGCTTTGATCGATTGGGCCGATGTCGTTGTCAGCCCGCTGCTTCGTGCGACCCAATGTTCGCCCCCGTCAGGAGAGAAGTAGAGGCCGGCCGACGTTGCCGCAAAAATCTGATTGCGATCATCGGGATGGATCAGCAGGGCATAGACGATTGGAAGAACCGCCGGAAGGCCCGTGTTTACGGGGGTGAATGTTCCTCCATTATTGACACTTTTGAAGATGCCTTGAGTCGCTGTTCCCGCGTAGATTGTCGATGTGATTTTCGGATCAATCGCGAGGGATTGGACAAAAACGCTGACCCCGGTAATGGGAATGTCGGTCCAGGTCGTGCCTCCATCTGTACTTTTGGCGAGGTTCGGAGTCCCCGTTCCTCCTGCATAGAGCGTCGTCGGCGTTGTCGGATCAATTGCAATGGCGTGGGCATGCAACTCTGCTCCTGAAATAGGCGGGTTCGGTAGATGAGCCCAATTTGTCCCACCGTCGGTCGACTTGATTACAAGGGAATCGGTCGTGAAATCATAACCCGTCAGCTTGAAATCACCCGTATAAAGGATGCCGGAGTTGGCGGGGTCGACGGCGATGGAGGCGACCTGCTCGCCTAGTCCCTGGGCGGCAAAGGGAGCTAAAACATCTGTCCAGGAGTCCCCGCCGTTGACACTTTTGAAAAGCTTTCCATCCGGAGTGGCGCCGTAAATGATCTGCCCGCTGACAGCGAGGGCCCGGACATTTTGTCCGGCGATCCCTCCTGCCAGCGGCGACCAGCTATTCCCGTCATCCGTGGATTTGTAGACGTTCGATCCCCCTGCCGCATAGGCAATTCCATCATCCGTTTTTTCCGCGGCAGCGGCATGGAAGGTCGTTCCGGATAGTTTCCCGACGGACACCCATTCTCCAAGCGACGGGGCGGAAAAAGCCGTCGATGTCAATGTCGCAGTGGCCGATTTGGTCGAGTCCCCCTGCGAGGTGACTGTAACCGCCGCTGTATCGGACGCTCCCGCCGATGCTGTGGTCGGAATCGCCACTGTCACCGTCAAACGGGTCGTTGCGGAAGAAGCCAATGATCCGACCGATCCTGCCGTGGTAGTCCAGCTATTGCCGGTCACAGTTACAGCGTATGTGTCCGTGCTGCTCCCGGTGTTCTGGACCTGCAACGTAAAAGTAACCGCCATACCGGGACGGTCAAATCGCGCATCCGTTGAAGGAGTCAGGGTCACGATGATTTTGTCTGCGGCATTTCCTGGAAAGGTCCGGGCATTGATCTCTTCAAGATTGGTCCAGAGGTCGCCGTCCGAATCGGACGACTCAATGGTGCCGAAGGACGCAGGGTTATTACGTCCTTCTGCTTTGTAAGCGCTCCCGTATGGGTTGAGGGTCGGAGGAGATGCCGTATGGCAGAGAGTGCAGGTGTTGAGTCGAGTCCCCGCCGTTCCATAATTTGTATTAAAGAGGTTAAGGTCGTTCTGGGAGGAATATGAAACCCTCGGAGCGAACCAGAAAGCCAAGCCGATCAAAAAGAATATCCCCAGCCTGGTCCTCACACAGGGCGATCTTCGGAGCAAGAGAACGAAAACAATACCGAACAATCCAACGAACGTCGGATCAAACTCGCCGCCGTTCTTCATCGTGCAGCCGCCACCCCCGCCTCCACCTGATCCGCCGGTGGAGACCCCATCATTCCCATCGTCTCCCCCGGGGGCGACGCCGGCTCCCCCGCCGTTTCCTCCCTGCAGCGAGCCGCTGACGGTCGCGCTCATCGAAACCGAATTGTTTGCGCCGTTCGGATCGGTGGAGCCGGTCGAGACCTGGGCTTGTTGGTTCAAATCGCCGGCGACACTTGGTGTTACGACGATGGTGACGACCGCGGCGGCGCCATTGTCAATCACGCCTAAATTACAGGTTACGGTATCGGTCCCCTGACACGCTCCCTGCGGCTCCGCCGACACCAAGCTCGTTCCGGCGGTGAGGGTCATCGTGAGAACAACGCTGGTCGCCGCTTCGGGTCCTTGGTTCGCCACGGTGAGCTGATAGGTCAGGTTCTCTCCGGCTGAAACAGAATTGGGTGTGACGGTAGACGAAAGTGCCAGGTCCGACACGACTGCCGTTGTCGGCTCCGCCGAGAGATCAAGAAGAAAGAGTCCATTGCTGGTTGCGGCAATCAAATTGCGCGAAGGGGTGAGGGCCAATCCGTAGACCGTCTCGGAGCTTGTCAGCGATCCGTTGTTTCCCGCGGTCCAAGTCTCCCCCGTCGAGCGTATAATAATACCCTTCGGACGTTCCGGCGTGGATGTATTTCGGATCGGCGGGATCGATCAGAAGCGCGCGAACGGACGGAGGCAGCTCGGGAAGGCCGGTATTTTTCTTCGTCCATGAGACACCGCCGTCGACACTCTTATGCACTCCCTGACTGGTTCCAGCATAGAGAATTGATGTGTTTGTCAGATGAACCGCAAGGGAGTAGACGAAAATGCTAGTGCCTGGGATGCGAATGTCGGTCCAGGTCGTGCCTCCATTGTTACTCTTGGCAACGTTCGGGGTTCCTGATCCTCCCACATAAACAACCCCCGCGGAGTCGAACACGATAGTATTCGCGCCAAGTTCCGCTCCCTGAACTGTTGAGTTCGGCAGGTGATCCCAATTGGCTCCGCCATTGGTTGATTTAATTACTAAAGAATCGGTCCCGCCGTCATAAAGAGTGGGAATCTCGAAGTTGCCCGCATAAAGAGTGTTGGGATTATTGGGATCAATTGCGAGTGACTTATCGGACTCGCCCGGGCTTCCCCCGTTGAGAAGGACTTCTGTCCAAAAGGTGCCGCCATTGGTGCTCTTCGATATCTTTGCCGGAGTCGAGCCGACAAAAATGTCTCGGCTTGATGCGTATACGTTGTTCCCGTCCACCGCGAGAGCTCTGACATCTTTCCCGTTGATCCCGCCGGCAAGCGCCGTCCAGTTGTTTCCGCCGTCGGTCGTTTTATAGACGTTTGATCCCCCTGCCGCATAGGCGGTTCCATCGGTTGTTTTATCTGCCGCGACTGCGAAGAGACTGGTTCCCGATAACCCTCCGACCGACGCCCAGTTTATCAATGCCGTCGCGACCTCACGGGAACTTGGTCCTTCAGTACCTCCATCTACCGCGGTGATTACAAAATGATACGTTCGGTTCGGCGTTAAGCCGGTTAATGTATACGGACGAGTCACGCCGCTCCGCTTTCTTCCTCCTCTTAACGTCGAAAAGTTTTCTTTCGTCAGGCCCGATTGCTCGGAAATGTATAGGTTGTAAGAATCGGTGCCGAGGATTTGGTCCCAGTTGATTGTAATTTGGTTTGCGCCCGGCGCCAGGGTGACCAGAAGCGGAGGAACCGGCTGCTGCGCGTCGGCCGGAGCGGTTCCGGTGAAGCGAAAGACCTCGCTGTCGAGGCCGCCGTCATTGCTGAGCCCGATCCAATGGACAAAGCCATCCGCCCACGAAGGAAGACAGCAAGGGCTTCCCAACTGGGTGACCACCGATGTCGAAGGGGTCCGATCGATTGTTGCGATACCGCTTCCGTCGTGGTAACGAAACGAGCCGCCCAGGTCGGTCCAGAAAAGCTGCCCCCGATGAAGTTGAAAAGGATGTTCTGTCGTGATTCCTAAATCGGCCGGCCGGTTGGTTGTGTCGGTCAGTTGAACCCCGCCGTTGAAAATAATATGAACATCGGTCCCGTTGGCGTTGCCATGCAGCCAAGCGATGTGTCGCCCATCGGTCCGGGGGGAGAAGTTCCCGAAAGAGGCGTCCGTGTCGTTTGTCAGCTGAACGGGCGCGGGGTTCTCGGCCGTGCTGTCATAGAGGAGGATCTGTCTGATTCCATTAACAACCTTCTCATAGACCAAGCGGCCATGTTGAAGATGGAACCCGCGAAGGTTAGAACTCAAACTGTTTTCATCGGCAGTATCGACAGTGATGATATTCGTCCCATTGTAAAACTGGAGATGATATGTCCCTGCCCCATCGTCAAATACCCACGCGGCTTGGCAATCGCTCGACGAAACACGGGCCGCGCCGGGGACGGAAGCATTTCCAGTCAGGTTGACCGCAGCACCAGTCTGAGGATCGATTTTAAAGACATGGTTTGCCTCGCCAACCGTGAGAGGAACCCGGAATCGGATGAAAACACAACCATCCGAAACAGAGATTGCTTCCGGATTCATTGCGTTAGCGTTGATTGGATTTGTCGCGCTCACCTTTACGGGAGTCCCGCCGTTGACCCACACCCACACGTCATCCGTTCCTCTTCGCCAAGCTCCGATCACCTCGTCGGCGGAGGCGCCACTACCCAGTGTGAAAACGACGTTGTCAATAGACCCGGCCGCCGCTGTGGTGTCTTGAACCGGATCAGTGCTGGTTCCATCGTGGAAAAAGACCGTGTTTGTCTGGTCATACCAGAGGACTTTCCCTCGACTGGTGGCGCTGTTCCGAAGGCTCCACCCTTCGTCATTGGCGTTGGTGGTGATCTGCGCGGCCGCTTCCGCCTTTTCGGTGAATGTGAGTGGGGATAGTATGAGGGAAAGGAATAGGGACAGAAAAGTATAGCGAAGGTTCTTGTGAATCATTGAAAGGCTCCCGGGCTAGACGATATCGATACGAAAACGCCCGGGCGGTTCCTTTCGCCCAAATCTTGAATGCGCCTCTTGCGCGGGTGACGGCGTAACGGATATAAAGGAGCTTTATTCTAGAGGAAGTGAAAAGAGATATCAATCATTATCTACTTTAGGGATAATTGAGCGCGGCATCAAAAAGGCGGGAACGCGGGTTGCCGATTCAATCCCTGGAGGGGACCCATTGTTCTATTTTAAAAATCAGAATGCTCGGGAAAGGGTTTTCTTAAGTAGACCTGAGGCTTCGTCGGGGTCCAATCCGGCTCAAATTCCATGTGTTTTCCGGCGAATGCGGCGACTTCCTCTCCGAGGATCAAATAACAGCCTTCCGTGACCAATGGGGCATATGTCTGAATTTCAACGATCGGATGCTGCCGAAGGCCGTCTTCTAAAATAACCATGACCTTGTCCCTGGGGTGGATCATTTTTTTAATCGAATCGGGCACGGACGAATCGAGCAGGTTTCCTTCGATGTAACGAACATTGCTTTTTTGCGGCAGGTTTTTCGCGTCTTTGACGACGGTGATGACAGAGAGATCTCTGTCGATCTTTTTAAGAATGGAAGCGGAATAAAGGACGGAGTACTTATTTTGGATTCCGATTTGGATGACCCACTTCGGCTTTGTGTCCAAAAACGCCTCCGTGATCAACCAATCCCACCGGCGATTTGTTTTAACCCTCTCCTCACGCAGTATTACCTCTTTCGTCTGCATCCGCCGGCCCTCCCAAGTTTGCAACCAAACTGCAAGTCGTTTCGCTTATCGGTGTGGTGCAACTCATATACCGGGTGCGTGCGGATCGAGAGAATACGCAGGATAGAGCATAAAAACCGCGGCTTGCATGGGAAATTAAACCGTTCCGTGCTTTGGGTCAGGGGAGATCCTACTCTTCGGGAGAGGGGAATATCCGACCTGTTTGCAGAATCTTTCAAAAAAATGAAAATGTTTTCCCGGGGAAGAGGCAAATGAAGCGGACGGAGGCGAACTATGGAGGGACGACTTCGGGAAGGAAGAGAGAGGCGTTACTTCTTTTGGAACCGGACCAAGCGCATGAAATCATCGATGGTGAAAAGCGTCTCGAAAGGGATCCCTTCCGCGGAAATCCGCTCTGCTCCCCCTTCCTTTCGATCGATCAGAGCAATCACTTTCAAAACCGAGTAGCCTTCTTTCCGGAGTGCCTCGATCGTTCGAACCGTGGAGCCTCCGGTGGTGACGACATCTTCGACGACCACGAGTTTGCCATTGGGCTGGAGGGCCCCTTCCACCTGCTGCTCGCTGCCATGTCCCTTCGGTTCTTTTCGGACGATGAAGGCGGGGATCGGCTTGTTTTTGAGGAAGCTGATCAGGGAGACGGCGGTGGCGATCGGATCGGCCCCCAGGGTCATTCCACCGACCCCTTCGACCGGAAGACTTTTAATCCGATCGAAGATCTGCTCTCCGATGAGGAAGGCCCCTTCGGGATCGAGCGAGACCTTTTTGCAGTCGATGTAGAAGGAGCTCATCTTCCCGGAGGTGAGCTTGAAGGTAGGTACCTCGCTGTAGCGGAAGGCCCGTTGGAAGAGGAGCTCGAGGAGCTTGTCGCGGTCGGAGCGGGAGAGAAACATACTTATTCCATACCCGATTTCCATCCGGTAGTCAAGCATTTCCATGATATCGTGGCCGTCATTTGAACCAACGTAGGGGCGAGGCGCTGCCTCGCCCTGGTTTTCCCTGTCTGTCCTGGGCGACCGCCGGGTCGCCCCTACAAACCGGTAAACCGTTTACAACCTCCGGCGGCCCGTGTTAAGATTACCGACTCAATTCTTGATATTTGGATCGGATGATGTCACAAGAAATTTTGGAAAAAGTGTACGACCCCAAGCGGGTCGAAGAAAAATGGGTCGCCTTCTGGGAAAAAGAGCGGCTTTTCCATGCCGAGCCCGAGTCGGACCGCCCCTCTTTCTCGATGGTGATTCCCCCGCCGAACGTCACCGGCTCCCTCCACATGGGACATGCCCTCAACAATACCCTCCAGGATATACTGGCCCGCTGGAAGCGGATGCGCGGCTCGAATGCGCTCTGGGTGCCCGGCATCGATCACGCCGGGATCGCCACGCAGAACGTGGTCGAGCGTCAGCTCGCGAAAGACGGGCTCGACCGCCACCAGCTCGGACGCGAGGAATTTATCGAACGGGTCTGGCAGTGGAAGGAGCAGTCCGGCGGCACGATCCTGCGCCAGCTCAAGCGCCCTGGGCGCCTCGTGCGACTGGGAGCGCGAACGGTTCACCATGGACCCGGGGCTCTCGGCCGCCGTGCCCGAGGTGTTCGTCCGCCTCCATCGAGAAGGGCTGATCTACCGGGCCGAGCGGCTGATCAACTGGTGCCCCCGCTGCCAGACCGCGCTCTCCGATCTCGAGGTGGAGCAGGAAGAGGCCCGGCTGGCAAGCTCCTACCGGATCGCCTACCCGCTGGCCGATCATCCCGATCAGCAAATCACGGTCGCCACCACCCGGCCCGAGACGATGCTCGGCGACACCGCGGTCGCCGTTCACCCCGAGGACGAACGGTACCAACACCTGATCGGCAAAAAGGTCCGTCTGCCCCTGACCGGGGCCGAGATCCCGATCATCGCCGATCCGGTCGTCGACCGGACCTTCGGCACCGGCGCGGTCAAGGTGACCCCGGCCCACGATTTCAACGACGACGCCATCGGTCGTCGTCATCAACTCCCGTTCGAGAATATTCTGACTCAGGATGCACATTTGGCAACGACCGCTCGGACCGGCCGATACGCAGGGATGACGATTTCCGAGGCGCGCAATCAGGTCGTCCAGGACCTCGAAAAAGAGGGGCTCCTTCATGGGATTGAGGAACATACCCACGCCGTCGGGCGATGTTACCGCTGCAAAACGGTGGTGGAGCCGTTTGTCTCGACGCAGTGGTATGTCCGGATCAACGATCCGAAGAACTCGCTCGCGGCCCCGGCGATCGACGCGGTTCGCCAAAAGAAGATCCGGCTGATTCCGGAGAGTTGGGAGCCGAACTACTTCGGCTGGATGGAGAACATCCAGGACTGGTGCATCTCGCGGCAGATCTGGTGGGGGCATCAGATCCCGGCCTGGTACTGTCTGAAAGAGGCTGATAAAGAGCCGATTGTCGCCCTGGCTCCGCCGGAGAAATGTGCCCCGCTGCGGATCGACCGAGCTGCGGCAGGATCCCGACGTCCTCGACACCTGGTTCTCCTCGGCCCTCTGGCCGTTCTCGACCCTCGGCTGGCCGCCGGAGGATCAGCCCGTCCACAGAAACGCAAAGAAGCGGAACAGTTATTGAAGACCTTCTATCCGACCTCCATGCTGGTCACCGGCTTCGACATCATCTTCTTCTGGGTGGCCCGGATGATCATGATGGGGCTGCAGTTCATGGGAGAGGTCCCGTTCCGCGAGGTCTACATCCATGGCCTCGTGCGCGACGCCGAGGGGCAGAAGATGACCAAGTCGAAGGGCAACGTCATCGACCCGCTCGAGATTATGGACCGGTTCGGGACCGACGCCCTTCGGTTTACCCTGGCGGCGATGGCCTCGCCGGGCCGGGATGTGAAGCTCGCCGAGGAGCGGATCGAAGGCTACCGGAACTTCGCCAACAAGCTCTGGAACGCCGCGCGATTTATCCTGATGAACCTTCCCGAAGGAGGGGTGACCGGACCGGCGCCCGGGCTTGCGGAGCGCTCCCCCGCCGACCATTGGATCACCAGCCGGCTGCACCGCGCGATCGGATCGATCAACGATTCGCTGGAGCGCTATCGGTTCGATGAGGCGGCGCAGGCCCTCTATCAATTTATCTGGCATGAGTTCTGCGATTGGTATCTGGAACTGGCCAAGGTCGATCTTCAGGGAGGAAGCGAGGCCCATGGCCTAGATAATGAGGCGGCTACCAGGAAGCGGGCGACGGCCCATACCCTCAGCGAGACTTTTAGTACGCTGTTGCAGCTGCTTCATCCGTTGATGCCGTTTATCACCGAGGAGCTGGCGGTCCACTTTCCCCACAAGGCGAAAAGCTTGGCTGTGGCCCCTTACCCAATGTCTGATCCGACGAAGGTGAATCCGGTGATCGAGGAGATTGTTCAAGAGATCGTCATCGAGACGGTCGTGAGGATTCGGAATCTCCGCGGAGAGATGAACATTCCTCCGTCAGAGGAACTGGCGGTCCATATTAGCGCGAACAATGAAAGGACACGAGACCTGTTCCGGAACTATCTCCCCTATATCCAACGGTTGGCCCGTCTTTCCGAGCCGACCCTTGGGATCAACATGCCCTTGCCGAAGCAGGCGGCCACGGTATTGACCGATATGGCGAAGATTTACATTCCAGTCGATGAAGCCCGCCTGCGGAAGGAGATCGATCGTCTGGAAAAGGCAATGGCGAAGCTCGACAAAGAGCTAGAACCTGTGGAACGAAAATTTCAGGACCAGAATATCATGACCAAGGCGCCGAAAGAGGTCATCGCCAAGCTGGAAACGCAGCGGGCAGATTTGCAAGCAAAGAGAGCGAAGTTAAATGAGGATCTCCGCCGGTTCCGCGAAATGATCTCAGGGTCGGAATAATGGAGCCGTTTCTTTTAAAAAAACTGGTCGAGCGTGCCCTGGCCGAAGATCTTGCTTATGGCGATCGAACAACTGAAGCGCTCTTTCACCGTCCGGTTCCGGCGGTCGGCGAAATCATCGCCAAAGGAGATCTCGTCGTTGCCGGGCTCAATGTTTTTCAGACGGTCTTCGAACTCCTCGATCGAACGATTCGGATCGAGGCCCACATTGCGCCGGGGCAGAAGGCCAAACCGGGCGATTCAATCGGATCGGTTTACGGTGACGGACGGCTTCTTCTCAAGGGGGAGCGTACTGCGCTGAATTTTCTTCAGCGTCTTTCGGGCGTCGCCACCCAGACCCGGCGGTTTGTCGATCAGGTCGCCGGCACCGGGGCGAAGATCGTTGATACACGGAAGACCACCCCGGGACTCCGAATGCTGGAGAAAGAGGCGGTCCGGCTCGGCGGCGGATGGAACCATCGGTTCCATTTGGGGGATATGGTTCTGATCAAAGACAATCACATCGCCCTGGCGGGCGGGGTTGCGAATGCTTTGAAGGAGGCGCATGCATCGCTCTCCCATCCTTTCAAAATCGAGGTGGAGACGACGACCCTGGCGGAGGTGAGAGAGGCGCTCCAAATCGGCGCCGAGATCATCCTCCTCGATAACATGTCGCTTACTGAAATAAAACAATCGGTCGAGTTGATCCGAAAAAGCGCTTCCGGCGTGAAGATCGAGGTTTCCGGCGGCGTTCGGCTGGAGAACGTGGCGGCGATTGCCGGGTGCGGCGTTGATATGATTTCTGTGGGAGCGCTGACCCATTCGGCGCCCGCGGTCGATATCAGCTTTGAAATGAAACCCCATTCGGAAAAGAAATAGGAGAAGACGTGGCGTTGGATTTGGAAAGAATTGAAAAGCACTGCCGCAGCCACACCAAGGTTCGCGAGTGGGTACGGGAAATTATGATGTTTGATCGGGTCGATTCGACCAATCGAATTGCCCTTGAGATGGCGTCGCAGGGTCTTCCGGGCGGGATCGTGATCCTGGCCGAGGCTCAGGAGAAGGGAAAGGGGCGTCTCGGCCGGGAGTGGTTTTCGCCGGAAGGGATGAATCTTTACTTCTCACTCTTACTCCGTCCCTATCAACCGGCGCGCGACTTTCCCCTCTACTCGCTGGCGACGTCGGTCGCCCTCATTGAAGCGATTCAGCGGACCACCGGATTGGCCGTTCAGATAAAATGGCCGAATGATGTCGTCCTGGAAGATAAAAAGTTGGCGGGCATTTTGTTGGAGTCCGAAGTCAGGGGAGAGCAATCCCCTCCCTTGGTGGTGGGCGTTGGGGTGAACGTCAATATCGGCTTAACCGACTTTCCGCCGGAGCTCCAGAAGAGCGCCACCTCCCTCCGGATTGCCCTGGGGCGGCCGGTCGATCGGGCCGATCTTTTAATTGAACTGTTCAATCAGCTGGTGGAACAATACCGGCTTGTGGACGACAAAGCCATCCTGATTCAGGCCGTCAGACAACACTGCCAAACCTTGGGGAGGCGTGTCCGCGTCCAGACCGCCCGCCAGGAGTTTGAAGGCTGGGCGGAGGATCTTCAAGAGGATGGGGCGCTGCTGATCCGAATGGGAGATGGAAACCAGCGGCGGATCTTGGTCGGAGATGTGACCCATCTTCGAGAAGTAAAAGACCCCTCCGCACATGGACGAAGCACCCCTGCATAGGCCGAGATGAAACCGGAACGAAAACAATCGCTGCTGTTGGTGATCGATATCGGAAACACCAATGTGGTGTTCGGTATCTTCGAGCGAAAGAAACTCATCGGGGAATGGCGGGTCGCCACCCACCTTCACAAGACGGCCGATGAATATGGAATTCTGCTCATCGATCTTTTACTTGCCCAAAAAATTCCCCTCTCGAAGGTGAAGGGGGCGATTCTCTCGAGCGTCGTCCCCCCTTTGACGCCGGTTTTTCAGGAGATGACCCGAAAGTATTTCTCGCTCGATCCGATGGTCGTCACCCATTCGCTGAAAACCGGTCTTCAGATCAAATACGACCAGCCGAAAGAGATCGGCGCCGACCGGATTGTGAACGCCGCGGCCGCTTATCATCTCTACGGCGGCCCCGTCGTCATTGTCGATTTTGGAACGGCGACCACGTTTTGTGTCGTCTCGGAAACGGGAGACTATTTGGGTGGGGCGATCGCCCCCGGACTGATCATTTCGGCCGATGCCCTTTTCTCCCGCGCCGCAAAACTCCCTCGTGTCGAGCTGATCAAGCCGAAGAGAATCATCGGAAGAGATACGGTCAGCAGTATGCAATCCGGAATGATCTTCGGATATGTCGGGCTGGTAAACGAAATCGTCCGCCGTATCCATCGGGAGATCGGAACGGAAGCGCTTGTGGTGGCTACGGGGGGACTCTCCAATCTTATCGCGCCGGAATGCAGCACGATCCAAAAAGTGAGGCCCGCCTTGACGTTGGAAGGGCTCATGATTATTTATCATCTGAATTAAGTCGCCTTTGCAACTGAGTTGAGCCTGAACCAGGGATCGGTCCCAAGCGGCGTTTTTCCGGGAGAATGGGGGAAATTTGCTTGACAGTGTGGGGATGATTTGGTAGGGTACTGGCACTCTATCTATGAGAGTGCTAAGATAGAAAATATATACTTATCATAGAGTTTGAGGAGCAAAGATGCCGCTTGACGATCGCAGCAGATATGTCTTAAAGGCGATTGTCCTCTCCTACATCAAAACTGCTTTTCCGGTCGGATCCCAGGCCATCACGCGCAGTTTTGACATCGGAGTGAGCCCCGCCACCATCCGAAATATCATGGCCGATTTGGAGGCGCAAGGATTCCTGATGCAGCCGCACACGTCGGCCGGCCGGATTCCGACGGAAAAGGGATATCGTTTCTACGTAGATAACCTTCTCCAAGATGCGGAATTATTGAAGGAGCAGGATGATATTCTTGGGCAGGCGGAGCAATTGATCCAGCGCGAGACCATTCAGGCCCTCTTGCAGGATACCTCCAAGCTCCTCTCGGATGCGTCGCAATATCTCGCGATCGTCACCGCCCCCAAGTTTTCATCCACCCGGATCAAGCAGGTGGAGTTCGTCCGACTGAGAAAAAATTCGGTGATGGCGGTCTGTATCTCTCAGGACGGTTTCGTTCAGAATAAATTTTTTGAAGTCCCGGAGGATCTCTCTCAGAAAGATCTCAACAAAATCGCCGACACCCTCAACCACCTTTATTCGGGGTTGACCCTTCAGGAGATCCGCCAGAAATTATTAACGCAAATTCAAAAAATGAAAGATCTCTACGATCATCTTCTTCAGGAAGCCCTCGAGCTGACGCGGCGAACTTTCATGGACGGCGGCTCGGGCGGTATCGACGCAGAGCTCTATATGGATGGCGCATCCCATATGATCGACCATCCCGATTTTGCCGATTTCCGGGTGATGAAAGGATTGCTCAGCGCGTTCGAGGAAAAGAGGATGATCGTTCAGCTCCTCGATAAGTATATCGGGACGGAAGGGGTCCAGGTCTACATCGGTTCCGAAAATCCCTTTCTGGGGGATCACCATTGCAGTTTGGTGGTGGCCCATTATAAAAGGGGGAATCAGGTGTTAGGGACCGTGGGGATTCTCGGCCCGACCCGAATGGAGTACTCCAAAATTATTCCGCTGGTCGACTCGACGGCCAAGAAGGTCAGTCGGCTATTAGAAGAATCTTCCATGGAAGAGGAATCTTCTCTGGGAGAAAAAACCAAATGAGCCTTTCCTCTCATTATATTATTATTGTTGATGCTCGGAGGGGCCAGGGAAGTGAGGTGTTCTCTTGAACCAGCAGGATGAAAATAAAATAGGTGAAGAAAAAGAACGATTTGAAGAATCGAAAGGCCCGGCCACCGCGGAAGATGCTCCGGCGGAGTCGCCTGAAAAAGTGATCGAGACGCTTCGTGCCGGTTATGAAAAGAAGGAGGAAGAGGCGCGACAGGCCCAAGAACGCTTCATGCGGACGTTGGCCGATTTTGAAAACTATAAAAAAAGAGCGCAGAGAGATCAATCGGACGCGCTCAAATATGCCAATGAAAAGCTCATTAAAGAACTCCTCCCGGTCATCGATAATCTGGAGCGGGCGCTGGCCCATTCCAGGGAAACGCGGGATTTTGACCGGATGATGGAGGGGGTCGAACTGATTCGGAAGCAACTCCTCTCGGCGCTGGGAAAGTTCGGGGTCGTTCCGATCGAAAGTTTAAATCAGCCCTTTGATCCTTCTCTCCATCAATCGATCGGGCAGATCGAGGTGGAGGAGGGCTCCGATGCCAAAGAGAACCAGGTGATCGGAGAGACTCAAAAAGGTTATCATCTGAATGATCGTGTTCTCCGCCCTTCATTGGTGATGATTGCAAAGAAGAAGGCCCCTCCCTCCGGGGATGGCGCGGGGGCCGGCGAAGGAATATAGGCAAAAATAAGCGTCCTCCCGGGGAATGCCTAAACCCGGTGGAAAAGCGAATAATGAGATCGGCACGTCTTTCTCATGCGTTGGTGGTATCGATCGTATCGTAAAGACAGCAGGGGCGTGCGTTGCGGATTCATGCGAATCCTTAAAGGAGGAGACAATGGCAAAGGTTATTGGAATTGATTTGGGGACGACGTTCTCCTGCATGTCGGTGGTGACCGGCGGAGAGCCGGAGGTGATCCCGAATGCAGAGGGAAGCCGGACGACCCCCTCCGTCGTCGCCATTACCGATAAGGGAGAGCGGTTGGTCGGACAGCTTGCCCGAAGGCAGGCGGTCACGAACCCGACCAATACGATCTACTCGATCAAACGGTTGATGGGACGGAAATATGATTCGACCGAAGTAAAAGAGGCGATGAAGCGCCTTCCATACAAGATCGTGAAGGCCCCCAACGGGGATGCGCACGTTGAAATTCAGGGAAAGGTCTACAGTCCTCCAGAGATTTCGGCGATGATCTTGCAAAAATTACGGGCCGACGCGGAAGCGTATCTCGGCGAGAAGGTCACCGAGGCGGTCATCACCGTGCCGGCCTACTTCAACGACGCCCAGCGCCAGGCCACCAAGGACGCCGGCCACATCGCGGGCCTGGAGGTCAAGCGCATCATCAACGAGCCGACCGCGGCGGCGCTGGCCTACGGCCTCGACAAGAAGCACGGCGACCGAAGATCGCGGTCTATGACCTCGGCGGCGGCACCTTCGACATCTCGGTCATCGAGATCGGCGACGGCGTCACCAGTTCGAGGTGAAGTCCACCAACGGCGACACCTTCCTCGGCGGCGAGGACTTCGACCTGCGATCATCGACTACCTGGTCGACGAGTTCCAGAAGGAGAACGGCATCGACCTGCGCAAGGACCCGCTGGCCCTGCAGCGCCTGAAGGAGGCGGCCGAGAAGGCCAAGATCGAGCTGTCCTCGGCCAGCAGACCGAGATCAACCTGCCCTTCATCACCGCCGACGCCACCGGTCCGAAGCATCTGAACATCAAGCTCACGCGCGCCAAGTTCGAGCAGCTGGTCGATCCGCTCGTGCAAAGCACGATCGAGCCCTGCCGCATGGCGCTGAAGGACGCCGGCCTGAAGGCGTCGGACATCGACGAGGTGATCCTGGTCGGCGGCATGACCCGCATGCCGAAGGTGCAGGAGGCGGTGAAGGACTTCTTCGGCAAGGAGCCGCACAAGGGCGTCAACCCGGACGAGGTGGTGGCCATCGGCGCCGCCATCCAGGCCGGCGTGCTGGAGGGCGACGTGAAGGACGTGCTGCTGCTCGACGTCACGCCGCTGTCGCTGGGCATCGAGACCCTGGGCGGCGTGATGACCCGGCTGATCGAGCGCAACACCACCATCCCGACCAAGAAGAGCCAGGTCTTCTCGACCGCCGCGGACAACCAGACCGCGGTGACCATCCACGTGCTCCAGGGCGAGCGCGAGATGGCGGCCGACAACAAGCTGCTCGGCCAGTTCGACCTGGTCGGCATCCCGCCGGCGCCGCGCGGCATGCCGCAGATCGAGGTCACCTTCGACATCGACGCCAACGGCATCGTCCACGTCTCGGCGAAGGACAAGGCGACACAAAAAGAGCAGTCGATTCGAATCAACGCCTCCAGCGGTCTCAACAAGGAAGAGATCGACAAGCTTGGTGAAGGACGCCGAGGCGCATGCCGAGGAAGACAAGAAAAAGAAAGAGCTGATCGAGGTCCGCAATGAGGCCGACAATCTGATCTACGCCACCGAAAAATCGGTGACCGAATTCGGCGATCGGATTTCTCCGGAAGAGAAAAACCAGATCATGGACAAGATCTCACAGACGCGAAAGGCGATGGAGTCGAATAACGTCGAAGAGATTCGGGCGGCCATTTCCGAGCTCTCCAAGGCCTCCCATAAATTGGCCGAAGAGATGTATAAGAAGACCGGCGCCGGCGCGGCGGCCGGGGCCCAGGCGGGACCGACCGGAGACGGCGGGGCCGCCGGCGGGCAACAACAGGCCAAAGATGAAAACGTGGTCGATGCCGAGTTTGAAGAAACGGATAAAAAGTAGTAAAGTATGAGTCAGTCTCCAGCCGCCTGGCGGTCCTCGAAAGCCGATCAGGCGGCTGGTTTTTAATGTCAATATTGATCTTTAGGGAGTTCCGTGGCCAGCAAAAAAGATTATTACGAAGTACTCGGTGTCGAACGGACCGCTTCAGAGGAAGAGCTGAAGAAGGCCTATCGCAAGATGGCCCTCAAGTTTCATCCTGATCGAAATCCGGGTGATAAAGCGGCCGAGGAACAATTCAAAGTGATCAATGAAGCCTACAGCGTTTTGGCCGACGCCGAAAAGAGGAAGAGTTATGACCTCTTCGGCCACGCCGGACCGGCCGGCGGGGGCGCGGGCGGCTTTGACTTCAATCAAGGGGGCTTCTCCGATATCTTCGGCGACATCTTCGAAGAGTTTTTCGGCGCTTCGCCCGGGGGGCGCGCCCGCACGCGGGCGCAGCGGGGGAACGATCTTCGCTACAATATGACCATTACTTTTGAAGAAGCCTATTTCGGGAAGGAGGCGAAGATCAAATTGCGCCGTCCCGAAGCCTGCAGCGCCTGCAAGGGAACGGGTGCCAAGGGAGGGGGCGACCAAGGTCTGCCCGACCTGCGGCGGCGCGGGGCAGCTTCGATTCCAGCAGGGAATGTTTGCGGTCAGCCGCACTTGCAGCCAGTGCCGGGGAGAGGGGCGAATCATCTCGGAGAGCTGTCCGCAGTGCAAAGGGGAGCGGTATATCGCCCGCGATAAGACGATCTCCGTCAAGATTCCTCCCGGGGTCGAGACCGGCTCCCGGCTGCGTGTCATGGGTGAGGGGGAACCGGGACTCAACGGCGGGCCGACCGGCGATCTCTACGTGGTCCTGACCGTGGAGGAGCATCCTCAGTTTTCCAGGGACGGCGATCACATCCTCTGTCAAGTTCCGATCAGCTTCGTCAAAGCGATCCTCGGCGGAAAGGTCGACGCCCCGACGATGAAGGGGCCGACGGCGGTGAAGATTCCTCCCGGAACGGCGGATGGAAAGATCTTCCGTCTGAAAGGGCTTGGTTTCGCGAATATCCGCGGATACGGGATCGGCGATGAGCTGGTTCGGATCAAGGTCGAGATTCCGAGTAAAATCACAGCGAAGCAGCGGGAGCTCCTGGAAGAATTCGCGAAAATCAGCGGAGAGTCGATCGAGCCCGATTCGGGAAAACTCTTCGAAAAAGTGAAGAACCTCTTCGAATAAAAACAAGTGATCAGCGCCTCACTTCCATGCCTGTCTATTTTATCCATTCAAAGCAGGTCGATCATGGAAAAATCACCGTCCAGGATCGTCTGGCCCACCATCTTCGCGATGTTCTCCGTTCGCAAGAAGGGGAGACCCTTCTTCTGGTCGATGAGCAACCGAAGCGGTACACCGCCCGGCTGATCGAGGCGCATCCGGCGCGGCTGACCCTGGAGGTGCTGCACGAGGAGAACCCTCCCCCTTTTCCCCTTCCGGCCCTCCATCTGGGGATCGGCTTGTTGAAAGGGGAGAAGATTGAATGGGTTTTGCAAAAGGCAACCGAGCTGGGGGTGGCCCGGATCACCCCTCTGATCACGGAGCGGGCGGTCGTTCGGCCTAAAGCGGACCGTCTCTCTCATCAGCAGGAGCGCTGGATGAAGATCATCACGGAGGCGGCTCAACAGTCGGGGCGCTGGAGCATTCCGATGCTCGACCCGCCGACCGAGTTGCTGGCGTTTCTGACGAAAACGGCCGGATACGGCTTGAAACTGATTTTCTGGGAAGGGGCACCCTCTCAATCGCCGCGAGGCCGGATCGCGGAGGCGATCGCGTCATCTCCGCGCGAAGGGGTTGTTCTGATCGGGCCGGAAGGCGGATTGGAGAAAGCGGAGGTCGATGCCGCCTGCGCGATGGGATATCAGGCGCTCTCTCTCGGAGCGCGGATTCTGCGGGCAGAGACGGCCGCGCTTTCCGCTTTATCGATCGTTCAATATGAAATTGAAGGGAGGATAGATGGAGCGCGTTGACCGGCCGATGGGGGAGCTTCCCGAGTTCTTTCCCGCGTCGTTGTTTCCGGAAGAAAAGACAGAGACGGCAGCGGTTCAACCGGCCGGTTTTCTTCGCCGTGTCGTCGCTTTTCTCATCGACTTCTTCATTATTGAAATTCTCTATCTCGCGCTGGCGGCGGCCGGTTTTCTCGGCATCCGCTATTCAACCGGAGGAGAAGGTCCTTTTTTTACCGAAGGGGGATCATTGACCCCTTGGGTGGCGCCTTTTATCGCCGCTTGGTTTTGCCTCTTTCTCGGCTATTTCACCTTCTTTCACGCGTCTGGCGGCCAGACGCCGGCGAAGATGCTGATCCGGATCAAAGTCGTCGCCTCCGGAGGTGCTCCCCTCTCCCCCTTCCGTGCGCTGATACGGTCGTTCGGTTACTTTCTCTCCAGCTTCTTTTTCGGCTTCGGGTTTTTGATGACCATTTTTACTAGAAAAAAGAGAGCGCTCCACGATCTACTGACCCGAACCGAGGTGGTCCTCGCCTAGATGCGCCGTTTGATCCTCATTTTACTTTTATCCCTTCCGGTGTTTTCTTCCATCGGGTTTGCCGCAGAGCCGGCGGAGCGGATCGCGGCGACCCTCAACGGTAAGATTATTTTTCTCTCCGACCTTCATCGCCATCAGGCCTTCTTTGAGAACGTAGGAAAGAACGGGTCTGAGGAAGATTTAAAAAAAATATTGGAACGGGTCATCGAGAACCGGCTCCTTCGATCCGAGGCGCATCGATTTGTTCTTCAAGTTCCGACTGAACCGGAAGTTCAACAACGATTGAAGGCGCTCCGTGAGCGATTCAAAACGGAGAGCGCCTTCCAAGAGGTTCTCGGACAGACCGGGCTTTCTTTAGATGAATTAAAAGAGGAGATCAAAGAGCGGCTCTGGGTGGAGAAACTTCTCCAGGAGCGGATTTACGCGTTTGTTTTCATTTCTCCGAAAGAGGTGACGCGGTATTATCAAGAGCATGCGGCCGATTTCGGCGGGAAGACGCAGCAGGAGGTTGAGCCGATGATCCGAAAAACCTTAAGCGAGGAAAAGCGGATGACAAAGGAAATGGAGTACCTGGCTCGGCTGAGATCGCATGCGGAGGTTCAAGTAAACTTGGAGTAAGCGGCAATCACCTTATCTCTACGATCATCTCCAACTCCACCGGCGCGCCGAGCGGCAATTCGACGGCCCCCAGCGCCAGGCGGGCGTGTCGGCCGGCATCGCCAAAAATTTGAACCAGGAGATCCGATGCGCCGTTTGCGACGGCCGGCTGTTGGGTGAATCCTTCGGCGGAGGCGACGTGGACGCCGATCCGGACGATCCGCCGGACCTGATCGAGCGAGCCGAGCTCGGCCTTGATGACCGCCAGCGCATTCAGCAGCGTGATCCGCGCCGCCTGCTGTCCCTGTTCCACCGTCAGCTCTTTCCCGAGCTTCCCCACCATCGCCATCTTCCCCTCCACCATCGGAATCATGCCGGATAGAAATAAGAGATTTCCGCTTCGAACCGCCGGGACATAGGTTGCAACCGGCTTGGGCGGGGAGGGTAAGGTAGAGCCGAGGGCTTGTAGCTTCTTTTCGTAATCCATCGGAAAACTCCGGATGAGAAGTCGGTTTATGCAGCGGGTGCGGCGATCAGCGGAAGGAAGCTTTTTCCAACCGGCAGCGACCCGACCTCAAAGATCTCCGCCAGGGTCTGTCCCAGGTCGGCGAAGGTCGCTCGAGTCCCCAGATCGCGCCCCGACTTAACCCCTTTCTTAAAAACGATCAGCGGCACATACTCCCGCGTGTGGTCGGTGCCGGGAAAAAGTGGATCGTTCCCATGGTCGGCGGTGAGAATCAGCCAATCCCCCTCCTTCATCTTCGAGACGATCTCCGGGAGGCGACGATCGAACTCCTCCAGCGCCTTCGCGAATCCGACGGCATCGTTTCGATGGCCGTAAAGCATATCGAAGTCGACCAGGTTCGTGAAGATCAATCCGGTGTCGGTCCGGTCGATGAACCGAACGGTTTGATCGATGCCGTCGTTGTTGTCGTGGGTGTGGACCGATTCCGAAATCCCCCTTCCCGAGAAGATATCTTCGATCTTTCCGATGCCGATGACCGGAATCCGCGCCGCTTGAAGACGGTCGAGCAGGGTCTCGGCCGGCGGGGCGACGGAGAAATCGCGGCGGCGGTCGGTCCGGACGAATTTCCCCGGCTCGCCGATGAACGGCCTTGCGATGACCCGCGCAACCTGGTGCGGCGGCTTCAAGAGATCGCGGGCGATCCGGGAGATCTCCCAAAGTTTTTCGGGCGGGAGGGTCGCCTCGTGCGCGGCTATCTGAAAGACCGAGTCGGCGGAGGTGTAGACGATCGGCGCCCCGGTCGCCATCTGTTCTGCGCCGAGCTCCTTGATGATCTCTGTTCCGGAGGCGACCTTGTTTCCGAGGACCTTCCGTCCGATCGCCGCTTCAAAAGGGCTGATCACTTCCGGCGGAAAGCCGTTCGGATAGGTGGGGAAAGGGGTGGGGGTGATCACCCCCGTCATCTCCCAGTGGCCGATCACCGTATCTTTCCCCGCCGATCGCTCCGCCATCTTCCCGAAATAGGCGGTCGGATGAGGAACCGGCGCAATCCCTTCGAGATCGTCGATTCGTCCCACACCCCACTTCTCCAGCGTCGGAAGACGAAGCGCTACCGCCCGAGATATGTGGCCGAGGGTATCGCTTCCGGCGTCGCCGTACCGGTCCGCATCGGGGAGGGCCCCGGCGCCGACGCCGTCGAGGACAATGAGAATGACCCTTTTCCGAGGGGCGTGCGTCATCGCTTTCAGGCCCTCTTGCGTTGGTACTTGTTCACTGCGTTGTTGTGCTCGCGGAGGGTTTTCGAAAAGATATGGGTTCCGTCATTTTTGGAAACGAAATAGAGGTAATCGACAGAAGCCGGAAAAAGGGCGGCATAGAGCGATTCCTTCCCCGGATTCGCGATCGGGCCGGGCGGCAGGCCGATGAAACGATAGGTATTGTAAGGAGAGGGGATGCCGAGATCTCTTTTGCGAATATTCCCGTCGAATTCAGTGAGAGCGAAGATGACGGTCGGATCGCTCTGAAGACGCATCTTTTTCTTCAGACGGTTGTGAAAAACGGCGGAGATCAGGCCCCGCTCGGAGGGATGCCCCGTCTCCTTCTCGATGATCGAAGCGAGGGTGACAACCTCCCGCTGCGTCATCCGGAGTTGATCGGCCCTTCTACGGAGTGATTCATCATAGGCCGCCTGAAATTGGGTGACCATTCGCCGGACGATCTCATGGGGCGGGGTTCGCTTTGGAAACTGGTAGGTATCGGGAAAGAGATATCCTTCCAAGCTTTCCCCTTCGATCCCGAACTCACTCATTAAGGTCGGATCGTCCACGACTTTCATAAAGACCTCGGCCTCGGTGAGCTTGGCCGCTTCGAGCAGTTTCGCGATCTGCCGGGCGGTCGATCCTTCCGGAATCACCACCTGATAGTGAAGGATCTTGCCCCGCACGAGGAGATCGAGCAGCTCCATCGGCCGCATCGCCGTATGGAGGCCATATTCACCCGGCTTGATGTTTTTTTCATTTCCCGTCCAAGCGCCGAGGAGACGGAAATAAGTTCGACTGGTGATCAGCCCTTCGCGCTCCAAAAGCTCGGAGACGCTATTATAAGTGGCCCCTTCGGCGATTTCGATGACTTTGTGGGTTTCTGCAAGAGAGGGTGGATGATTCAGGAATTGGAGGCCGCGAACGGCCCCGACGGCAATCACGAGGGTGAAAGAAAAAAGGGTGATCCAAACCTTGACCATGCGCGCTCACTCGAAGGAGGTTGTTTCCCTCTGGACACAGACACCAAATCTTTCAAGAAGTTGCTCGGACAACCCTTTTCCACCGACAGACAGGTGAGTCGTTTTCTGTTGTGGATCGGTTCATAGCTACTATTATAACGAATGAAGGCTGATACGAAAAGGGAGCCGGTCAGGCGGCCGGCTCCCCTTTTCGCGACGGGAGGACTCCCATCGCCGGAATTGGGCGGCCAGATCGGCGAGCTCTTTCTCCAGCCGGTCGATATCGGCCCGGGAAGGGAACCGGACATTCCCGGCGATTCTTTTGCCGAGGTCTGACATCTTCTGGTTGAGCTCCTGCTCCCCTTTTTCGGCCGATTCGAAAAAGGCCCGGACGCGCCGCGCCTCTTCGGTTTGGCTCTCCTCCCCCTTCTTCGCGAGCTCGTCGGCCACCTCTTTGGCCCGCTCGGTCAATGCAAGTCCGATTAAAGCCGCTTTCCTCAACGCGGTAAACATGGTTGCCTCCTTAATGTAGAGGCGAATCTTGTATTCGCCCTCTCATTCGGGCGATCACAAGGATCGCCCCTACGAAAAATTCTATCCGGCTAGCAACGTCTCAATCACCTGGACGGCCTGCTCCAGGGCGGCGTCGAGTTTTTCGATCCGCTTTCCGCCGGCCTGGGCCATCTCAGGCTTCCCGCCGCCGGTTCCCTCGATGAGGCCGGCGATCCCTTTGACGATTTCCGAGGCCGAAAGACGCGAGGCCCAGTCGGGGGTGACCATCACGACGATCGATACCTTTTCCCCCTTCGGGTCTGGCGCACCGACAATAATCACCCCTGATTTGAGCCGGTCGCGGAGCCGATCGGCCTGCGCACGGATATCTTTAATTTCCGCCGGGGAGATTTTCTCGGCGATCAAAGAGACCGGTCCGATCTTGCGGGCATTCGCAAGGGGATCGGACGCGGGCGCCGCCGCGCGCGATTTGAGCCGTTCGATCTCTCGGTCTTTTTCCTGAAGCTGACTATTCAGCCGCTCCGCTTTCTGGGCGACCTCTTCCGGCCGCGTCTTGAGGAGACTCGAAACCTCGCGCAAGACCCGCTCCTGATTTTTCACATGTTGATAGGCGGCCGGACCGGTGAGCGCTTCGATCCGGCGGATGCCGGCGGCGACGCTGCTCTCCTTGACGATTTTGAAGAAGCCGATCTCCCCCGCGCCGTGGCAGTGGGTTCCGCCGCAGAGCTCCCGGCTGAAATCGGCGACCCGCACCACGCGGACTTTCTCGCCGTATTTTTCGCCGAAGAGGGCCATCGCCCCGGTGGCGATGGCGTCTTTCGTCTCCATCACCTCGGTCTCGACATGGGCATCTTCTCGAATCCGCTCGTTCACCCGCGCCTCGATCCGGTCGATCTCTTTCTCGGTCAGCGCGGAGAAGTGGTAGAAGTCGAATCGAAGCCGGTCGGGGGCGACGAGCGATCCGGCTTGTTTGACATGATCACCGAGGACCTCCCGCAGGACCGCATGAAGGATGTGGGTTCCGGTGTGGTTACGCGCCGCATTTTTTCTCGCCTCGGCATCGACAGTCACATGAACCCGTTCGCCGACCGTGATCGTTCCTTGGATGACCTTCGTCCGATGAAGATGAAGATCGGGGACCGGTTTGACGGTGTTGTTGATTTCGACCAGCGCCGTGGGTGACGAGAGGGTTCCTCGATCTCCGACCTGTCCTCCTCCTTCCGCGTAGAAGGGGGAGGGGTTGAAAACGAGATCGACGGTTTCTCCCCCCTTTGCAGAAGTGACCCGTTCGGTTCCTTTCAGAATCGCCAGGAGGGTGACCTCTTCTTCAAGATGTTCATACCCGGTGAATTGGCTCTTTCCGATCTCTTCTACTAAAGCTCGATAGATCGGCGCCCCCCGCTCTTCCTCGCCGGCGCCGACCCACGATTTCCTCGCTCGTTCCCGTTGGACTTCCATCGCAGCATTGAAGCCGGTCTCGTCGACGCCGAGCCCCGCCTCTTGCGCCATCTCCGCGGCCAGATCGAGCGGGAAGCCGTAGGTGTCGTAGAGCGTGAACGCGATCTTCGCCGGGGATCACCTGAATCCCTTGGCCTTTCACCTTGGCGATGATTCCTTCCAGGATCTGCAGGCCCTGGTCCAGCGTCTGCGTGAAGCGCTCCTCTTCCAGGAGCACCGCCTGCGCGATCAGCTTTCGATGCTGCTCCAGATCGGGATAGGGGCCGCGCATCGTGTCGATCACCAGCACCGGTCAGCTCGTGGAGGAACGGATCCTGGAAGCCGAGCTGTTTTCCGCATCGAGCGGCGCGGCGCATGATGCGGCGGAGCACATAGCCGCGGCCCTCGTTCGAGGGCATCACGCCGTCGGCGATCAGGAAAGGAGGCGCGCGGAGATGATCGGCGATGACCCGTCCCGCCATCGCTCCCCGGACCGCCTGCTCGGACTTGCCGGCCCGTTCGGCCGATCGCCTTGATCAGCGGCTGGAAGAGGTCGGTGTCGTAGTTGGTCAAGAACGCCCTGCAGCACCGCCGCGATGCGCTCGAGGCCCATGCCGGTGTCGATGGACGGCTTCGGCAGCGGCGTCAGCGTGCCCTGGGCATCGCGCTCGAACTGCATGAAGACGAGGTTCCAGATCTCGAGGTAGCGGTCGCCGTCGCATTCGCCGATCCCGGGGCAGCCGGGGTGAACCTGCGCTCCCTGATCGATGAAGATCTCCGAGCACGGGCCGCAGGGGCCGGTGTCGCCCATCGGCCAGAAATTGTCCTTCTCGCCGAGGCGGATGATGCGATCGGCCGGAACATATGCTTCTTCCAGAGGTCCGCCGCCTCGTCGTCGTCGCGAAAGACCGTGACGCAGAGCTGCTCCGGCGGAAGCCCGAATTCCTTGGTGAGCAGCTCCCAGGCGAAGTCGATCGCGTCGTCCTTGAAGTAGTCGCCGAAGGAGAAGTTGCCGAGCATCTCGAAGAACGTGTGGTGGCGCGCCGTGTAGCCGACGTTGTCGAGGTCGTTGTGCTTGCCGCCGGCGCGCACGCACTTCTGCGACGAGGCGGCGCGCTTGTAGGGACGCTTCTCGTCGCCGGGGAAGACGTTCTTGAACTGCACCATGCCGGCATTGGTGAACAGCAGCGTCGGGTCGTTCCCCGGAACCAGCGGGGAGCTCGGCACCTCGGTGTGGCCGTGCTCGACAAAGTAGCGAATGAATTTTGAACGGATCTCTGAGGAGGTCATCATCTTTCCCTATTCTATTCCGATGCCAGGTTTGCCATCATCTTAAATACTTTAAAAATCGTCTCCGTATTAAAACCTTTCCGCTGCAAAAAGGCATAGGCTTTCTGCCGGGTTTTCAAATCGTGGAGTAAAGAGGGGTCTTTGAGTCGCCGCCGGAGGGCCGCTTCCGCCTGCTCGACGAAGTCCCACTCCTCCGAGCGGCCTTCGATGGCGCGATCGGCTTCTTCCGAGGAGATTCCCTTTTCCAGAAGCTCTCTTTCAAGCGGATCGGACCGAAGTGGCGATGTTCCGTGCGGAAGCGGACCCACTGTCGGGCGAAGCGATCGTCATCGAGATAATTCGCCTCTTTCAGCGAGGCGATCACCTCCGCGATGATCTCTTCCGAGTAACCCTTCTCTGCGAGTTTGGTTTCGATCTCTTTGACGCTCCGATCCCGATAGGAAAGGAGCCGGTAGGCGGACTGTTTTGCACGATCGGCCGGGCGCGACGCTCCGGCCGTTTGATGCGCTTCTCTTTCGCCGCTTGGGGCCGCCGGTGCTTCGGCGCGTCGGGCGGGCCTAGAAGCGGTCGACCTGTAGCTTTCCGCCATCCGCTTGATCGTTCGATTCCTCCCAGCTCTCACTTGTCGACTGAATCCCCTTGACCTTCAGCGCGAAGTCTTCCGGATTGCTCGTCCACTTCAGCGCCTCTTCGTAGGAAATCAGTTGCTGTTTATAAAGATGATACAACGACTGATCGAAGGTTTGCATCCCATACTGCGTTCCGCCGACGGCGAGGATGTCATGAACCCGCCGCGTTTTTTCGGGATCGATGATCGCCTCCCGAATCGTCTGGGTGGCGACCAAAACCTCCACCGCAGGGACCCGCCCGCGTCCATCCGCTTTGGGGACCAGGCGCTGCGAAATGATTCCCCGAAGGACCGAGGCAAGCTGCAACCGGACCTGCTTCTGCTGGTACGGCGGGAAGACCGAAATGATCCGATTGATCGTCTCGACCGCATCGAGCGTATGCAGGGTGCTCATCACCAGATGCCCGGTCTCGGCCGCCGTGAGCGCCGTCGAGATCGTCTCGAAGTCGCGCATCTCCCCCACCAGAATCACATCGGGGTCCTGACGCAGCGCGGAGCGCAAGGCGACGCTAAACGACTCGGTATCGTGGCCGATCTCCCGCTGGCTGACGATCCCCTTCTTGTCCCGGTGCAAAAACTCGATCGGGTCTTCGATCGTCATGATGTTGACCATCTGGTTCTGGTTGATGTAATCAACCATGGCGGCCAACGTAGTCGATTTTCCGCTCCCGGTGGTTCCGGTCACCAAGATTAAACCGCGATGTTCCGACGCCAGCTTCTCAATGATCGGGGGAGGAGCAGATCGTTGACCGAGAGGATCTTGGTCGGAATGACACGGAAGACCATCCCGATCGTCCCCCGCTGCTGAAAGACGTTGACGCGGAACCGCCCCAAGCCGGCCGCGCCGTAGCCGAAGTCGATCTCGCACCGCTCTTTGAACTTCTCCTTCTGCTGCGGGTTCATCACGGAAAAGGCGAGGCTGATCGCCTCTTCCTGTGTGATTTTAGGAAATTTCTCCAATGGAGCGAGCGATCCATGGACCCGGGCCATTGGGGCGACGCCGACCTTCAAATGAAGGTCGGACGAGCCTTTCTCCATCGCGGCCTTCAACAGCTCATCGATTTTCATACGTTTCCCCTCCAGAATGAGTTCACATCGAGAATCGATCTCCCTGATATCTCTGGTATATCAGCCGGAGACCTTCCGCCTGAAAGTTTACCATAGGGAAGCGATTCTGGGGGCCGGAGGGCCCTCTTGGAAATCACTCGCGGGTATGTATGAAATGGAATGAGCCGCTCCCGGGAAGCCTCCTTCCCGGGAACATCTTTTCCTAAGCTTTTAAGCTTTCACTTTGGTCCGCTCTGCGGCCAAGGCCGGCGCCGGGGCGACCGGGTCTTTCTTTCCGTTCGTCGGAAGGCCGCTCGCTTCCCGGATCGCCAGCTCGATCGTCGCTGTGGCGGCCGGATTCTCCTTCAGATAATTGATCGATTGGTCCCGGCCCTGTCCCATCCGGTCTCCCTTGTAGGAATACCATGCCCCGCTCTTTTCGACGATCTTCTTTTCAACTCCGAGATCGAGGATCTCCCCCAGTTTGGAGACGCCGACATTGAAGAGGATGTCGAACTCGGCCTGCTTGAAGGGCGGCGCGACCTTGTTCTTGACGACCTTGACGCTTGGTCGCGGTTGCCGATGACCTCTTCGCCTTCTTTGATCGCCCCGATGCGGCGGATGTCGAGGCGCACCGAGGCGTAGAACTTCAGCGCATTGCCGCCGGTGGTCGTCTCCGGGTTGCCGAACATCACGCCGATCTTCATCCGGATCTGGTTGATGAAGATCACCATGGTCTGCGTCTTCGAGATCGCCGCGGTCAGCTTGCGCAGCGCCTGGCTCATCAGCCGGGCCTGCAGACCCATATGGGCAGGCATCGCCCATCTCGCCCTCGATTTCCGCGCGGGGCGCCAGCGCGGCCACCGAGTCGATCACCATCAGGTCGACCGCGCCGGAGCGGACCAGCGTCTCGGCGATCTCCAGCGCCTGCTCGCCGGTGTCGGGCTGGGAGATCAGCAGCTCCTCGACGTTCACGCCGAGCTTCCGCGCATAGTGAGGTGTCGAGGGCGTGCTCGGCGTCGATGAAGGCAGGCGGCCCCTCCTGCCTTTTGCGCCTCGGCGATGACCTGCAGGGACAGGGTGGTCTTGCCGGACGATTCCGGGCCGTAGATCTCGACCACCCGGCCGCGCGGCAGGCCGCCGACGCCGAGCGCGATGTCGAGCCCCAGCGAGCCGGTGGAGATCACAGAGACATTGGCCGCAATCTCATCGGCCCCCAATTTCATGATCGCCCCTTTTCCGAATTGCTTCTCGATCTGCGACATTGCCAGCTCAAGCGCTTTTCCCCGGTGGCTCTCTCTCTCCTTTAATTCTCGCTCTCCCATGTTTTCTCCTTGATAAAGTAAGTGATCTATCTTATCAAAACCCCATGACCCGTTCTCGGGGGCTCCCCCCAGTGTTGTGGTAAACAGCGGGGTATAAATCGATCCTTCCGGCCTCATCCGGCTTTCCATCAGGGTGACGCTCTCCATTTCACAACGTCCGATTTGGAGCCCATTTCCCTCTGCGACCCAGCGTGTAAAGGTTTCGGGGACCGGTCCTTTGATTCGGCCCAACGTGAGATGCGGCCGATAGGGGCGGGTCTCGATGGAAAATCCCAACGCCGCCATCCGCGCCGAGAGGTTCTGCTGCAGGGCAAGGAGCGGTGGCTCATTCGAGACGCCGGCCCAGAAGACCTTGGGGGAGGAGGGTTTCGGAAAGACCCCTAATCCGGTGATCTGGGTAGAGAAGGGCGTCGCCTCACGGGCTGCGTCTCGAATCTGCGCTTCAATTCTCGGCTGCAGGGCCGGGTCGGTCCAACCCAAAAAGAAGAGGGTCAGATGAATCTGTTCCGGATCGACCCAGCGAATGGAAGAAGCCTTCTGCCGGCCGATCTCTTCCAGAGCCCCGCAGCGCTTTCGTATTTCTTCAGAGATCGGCAAGGCAATAAAAAGACGAATTCTCATATCGGGGTTCTGATTTTCGATCCCCTCTTATACCATTTTTTTACTTTTTTTGAAAGAGAGGCGGGGTTTCGATTGCGGATTGCGAAATGCGGATTTTCGGATTAAAAAACAGAAGCTTCATTCTTTTATTTTAGTTTTTTATTCCGCAATCCGAAATCCGCATCCCGCAATAAATATCTCTTTACCTGTTCGAGGGCCGTCTGCGCCGCCTCGGCTTGGATCGTTTCTCGATCGCCGTGAAATTGGAACCGCTCGGGAGTGGTTTCGCGGCCATCCGAGAGGGCGATATAGATCAACCCGACCGGCTTCTGAGGACTTCCCCCATCCGGTCCCGCGATTCCGGTAACCGAGAGGCCGAGATCGACCCCCGCCTTTTTCCGGATTCCTTCGGCCATCGCGGCGGCCACTTCGGCGCTGACCGCCCCTTTCTCTGCCAGAAGGGCGTTCGGGACCCCCAGCAGCCTCTCTTTAGACCGGTTGCTGTAGGTCACACAGGCCGAATCGAAATAGCGGGAGCTGCCGGGGATACGGGTCATCCGGGCGGCGATTCCCCCTCCTGTGCACGACTCGGCGATCGCCAGCCATTTTTTCTGCTGCAAGAGAAGTTTCCCTACGATCTCTTCCAGGGTCTTTCCCTCCTGGTTGTCATCGCCGATTTCCATCGACCTCCCGCTCAATGGTTGAGGATGAGCGCAATCAGTTGAATGAAGACGACGGCGTAGGCCCCCGCCAGAAGGTCGTCCGCCATGACCCCCCATCCTCCCGGAAGCCGCTCCAATTGCCGGCAGGGAGGGGTTTGAGGATATCAAAAACACGAAAGGCAATCAGACCGGCAAACCACCACCCGACCGACGGGGGAATCAGAAAAAGGACCCCCATCATCGTCACAATCTCGTCGATCACAATTTCGGATGCATCTTTTTTCTGAAAGAACGATTCGGATAAACCGGCCGTATGGACCCCCAAAAAGATGAATGCGATGAGGGTGAACAAATAGAGAACCGGCGGGAGGGGGCGAAGGGCGAGAAAGAAGGAGAAACCGAGGAGGCTGCCGAGGGTTCCCGGCATGATGGGGAAATAGCCGACGCCGAAGCCGGTTGCAATCCAGCGCGCCCATTTTGGAGAGGGAGCTCGATCCGAGGCGTTCCCGTCCGTTTTTGAGAAGGGGTCTTGTTCGGAGCGCGCCTCCTTTTGTTTTGTCTTTATCACTCGAACGAGACCCTCACCGCAGGTTTGGGTGATATTTAGAAAATGTTGAAAAACAGTAACATTCAGGCATTTTCATGTCAAGAGAATCGAGCCGGTTCAAGGGGGAAAACCCCTTCGGCTCCGTTGACAATGAGGTCTTAAAATGTTATAAACAGAATCGTTTTAGGTAAGAACGGAGTGAGGTTTTAAGACTGGTTTTGCTTTTGAATTTGATTTTGTAAGTTCCTTCTCGTTGTCCTGTTTTTCCCTCTGTTTTCCTCTTAGGATCTTCCAGCCTCTTCGCATCTCCTGATCCTCCCGCGGGCGCTTGTTTCGCGCCGTCGCTCCGTTTGATTGCGTATTAAATGTGTGACAGGAGCGGTCTTCACGAGACATTGGGAAAAAGTCTCGTTGAGCCGCGGGTTGATGATCATTGCATCCTGCGATTAGAGACCAACGCATTGCAGGAGAGAAGGAGAAAAAATGAGTATTCCTACCGCTAAGAAAGATTCGTTTGAAACCCTCCAGAAAGAAAACCAAGCGCTCCGAAATCAGAACGTCGCCCTCCTCGGCGACGGAGAGGTTTTTATCCGCCGGGACGCCTCCGGAGTCATGCGCGCTTGCAAGATGCCGGTCTCCCTATCCGAGCGCAATAAAGAGATCCAGCGGATCGGCGAGCACTGGATGATCACGTCGGCCGGCGCCGACAAACTCAACCAGCTTCCCGGTCTGAACATCATGACCCCCCCTCCGTCGTCGTCGACGGAAAAGAAGTTTCCAACCCCTACATCGAACGGCATCCGAAGACGCGGGCGATCCAGTCGGTTTATGTCCGGAAGATCATCTTCGGTCCGAACCCGATCGGGAATATGGTCGGCGTCGATTACACCCTCTTTTTCAACGTCTATACTTACTTCCTTCAAGACCTTCAGGTGAAGGTCCGGCGCTACCCGGTCTGCGGGACCTATGGGATGAAGGAGAAGCCGCCCGCTTCCCTCTCCACCGATCGCCCCGGAAGGGCGCTGGTCTTCTTTGAAATTGAAGATCCGGTCGGCCTCTGGGTCGATCTCTCGCATGGGGAGATCCAGGAGGTCTTCAACCAACATGTCAGCCGGCAAAAATTCGGAGACCGCCACGCCCAGTCGATCTGCACCCGAAACGCGCTGTTGAAGCATCCGGCGATCGCCGCCAAAACGGTCGAGGTTCATAACGGGGTGTCCAAGATCACCGTTTACGGCTTCAAGCACGATTTCGATTTCAAGAAATTCGCCGAGCTCGGCGAGAAGATCGAAAAGGGACAGACCGATCCGAGAGAGGTCCAGGTCGAACGGGCGATCGAAGAAGCCCGGTTCGAAGAGGTCAGCCTGGAAGGGGCGCTGGAAGGGGATGAATACGGCGCCATCCCGCCGGAAGATCAGGAGCGGAGTTCGGGTCCGTCCAAACCGGCGGAGAATCCCCCCGCGGCGAATCCCGCCAAGGAGGGATAAATGTCGAAGCTGGCACGTCTTCGTCTTCACAATTTCAAGGGGAAGCGGTCCGAGTGGGCGATCGCCCCCAAGATGCTCTTGGTCGGACCGAATGGGGCCGGCAAGAGCGCCTTGCTCCAGGCGGTCATGGTCGGCATTCTCGGTTATGAGCCGCGCCTGGGCCGCACCCCGGCTTCAGTGGTTCAACTTGCCTCCGACCGGGAGATGTCGGTGGAGATCGAGACCGACGCAAAGTTCATCCTTCACCGAACTTTTAAGCTCAGCCGGGGGCGGTCTCGACCTCGGTTTGGGTTTCGCCCCATCAAGGGGAGAAGAATCTGGCCGATGCCCATCGGCGCATCGCCGAAGAAGTGGGTGATTTTGCCGTTTCTTTCGATCTCAATGCGTTTCTCTCCCTCTCCGATGCGAAGAAGCGGGCGTTTCTCTTCGGGCTCTCGCCGACGAAGGGGCTCGGGTGGGACAAGCCCCATCTCAAGAGCCGGCTGATCCAAGCGGTCCGCGCGCCTGTCAGCTCCCTGACGCTGCACGCCTGGATCGACAAGGCCTTCGCCCTCTGGTCGGAGGGCCACGATCTTCAGTCGAACTTCGATCGGATGTTGATCCATCTTAAGAAAGAATTCTCCCTCTGGTCCCTCCGAAAGAAGGAAGGAATCTCGGCGGCCCGCCGGATGCTTCACACCCGAAATCAGGAGCCGTTTGTTCCTTCCGAAGCGGCACGGACCACCCAACGGGAGATCGAAGAGATTCAAGAACGGATCATCCTCATCCGGGAAGAGCTGGCCAAGGATGAGGCGCGTCGGAAATCAGCGGAAGCGCGAGGAAGAGAGATCAAAGGATTACGGTCCCGTTTGATTGAGCGGGAGGCCGCCGCGGCCTCCGTTGAGAAGATCCGAACGCAGATCGCCGAACTGCGGAGCCGGTCGTTTGATCGGGTGCCGCTGCAAACGGAAAGAGGCCAGGTCGAGCAGGCGACGGCCGCCCTCTTTGGCGAGATCGAGCAGGAAGAGAAGCGGCTGAACGCGCTGAAGATCGCATTGGAGATGGAGAGGAAAGGGCTCGATCGCGCCGAATCGGTTCAGGGTATTTGTCCCGTGGTCGAAGGGATTCACTGTCCTGTCGATTTCACCCCGGTGATTACACAGGGACGGGATCGGCTCTCTGCGCAGGAGACGACGATCAGCGAGATCGAGTCGTTGCAATCGATGCGATGGCAGCGCTACCGGGGATTGCAGGAGAGCCTTGGACCCCTTCAGGCGCACGCTCTGTTGTTGGATCGGGAAGAACGCGAAACGCAAAGGCAGATCGCCGTCTGGGAGGAGATGCTTCAGCGCGCCGGCGAAGGGGAGGGGAAGCAGATGGAACTGATGGAGGCCTTGGCTCGGCTGGAGGGGGAAGAGGCGGCCGACGGCGGTTATGCCGATCCCGCCGATCTGATCCTTCAAAAAGAGGGGCTCGAGCGCCATCTGGAGGAGCTGAAGCGCCGTCTCGCCGAACAGGAGGAGCAGCGCTCCCTCTGGATCGCCTACCAGCAGAATCAGGTCGACCTGAAAAAGGCCGACGCGAACGTAGAGGCGCTGAAACAGCTGATCGTGGCCCTTGGTCCGAAAGGACTCCAGGGGGGGATGATCAAGGAGATGATCCGGCCCTTTTCGAAGATCGTCAATGATCTGCTTCACGCGATCGATCCTGAAAAGGAGTTGACCTTCCGTTTTCAAGATGTCCGGGGAAACGAAATCTTCGAGATGGGGTGGAAGCGGGGCGAGCATTTCATCCCGTTTGAAGCCCTCTCGACGGGAGAGCGGGTGCTCTTCTCCGCCGCGCTGATGACGGCGTTGATTCTCTTCCGCGAGCCGCGCTGCCGGTTGTTGCTGGTCGATAATCTCGAAAGCGTTGACCTTCACCACCGCCGGCGCTTCATCGAGGCGCTCTGTGCCTTCGTCGATGAAGGGCACCTCGATCATTTCATTGTCGCGGGGGTGGAAGGAATTCCGCCGGGAGATGCCGCCCGTCTGGGAGTGAAGATGATCCAGATGGCCGACCCGGCAATGGCTTCGGCTTAACTTGATTAGGAAGATAGGATGAAATTAATTGAAAATCTCAATGAAGCACAGCGCCGGGCGGTGGAGAGTCGCGCACAGGTGATCCTCGTGAATGCCGGCGCCGGAAGCGGGAAGACGGCGGTCTTAAGTCTCCGGTTGGTCCGGCTCCTGAAAGAGGGAATCTCCCCTTGGAATATGCTGGCACTTACCTTCACACGCCATGCGGCGGGTGAGATGCGCCGCCGGATCGAGGCGGAGGTCGGTGAGCAACGCAAGCTGAGCCTTCTGACCTTCCATGCGTTTGCCGCCTCTTTGCTGGAGCGGTGGGGGGAAATTCTCGGCTATCGAAAGAACTTCTCCATCTACGATCAGTCCGACCAGGTGGAGCTGCTCCGCGAAATTCTCGACGAGCTGAGCACCAAGCGCGATCCGGCGGAAGTGGTCCGGGCGTTCCAGACCGGCCGGTTTTTCCAGAATGATCCCCTTTTTCGCGAGTACCAGCGCCGGCTGAAGGAGGGAAACGCTTTCGATTATCGCGGGCTGTTGCAGTCGGCGAATCTCCTCCTTCGTGAGCACACCGCCGTCCGCGAGACCTATCAATCGCGCTTCAGCCATCTTTTGGTCGATGAAGTGCAGGATACCGATTCGGATCAGTGGGAGATGATCAACCTGCTGCAGCCGGCGCATCTCTTCATGGCGGGGGATGATTATCAGAGCATCTACCGGTTTCGCGGAGCGAATATCGACCACATCCTCTCCTTCCCGAAAATGGTCCCCGAGGTGGAGGTCATTCAGCTTGAGCAGAATTATCGATCAACCGTTCCAATCGTCGAGGCGGCCAACCGGCTGATCGCCCACAATCGATACCAGCTCGAAAAGCGGCTTCGGACCGATTGGGCCGGATCGGTCGCCGTCTCCGTGATGCAGGCCGACACCCCGGAGAAAGAGGCGGAAGCGGTGGCGACGATCATCAAACGCGACTATGGGAAGGGAGAGTATCATCCCTCTGATATGGCGATTCTCTATCGGACCCACGCTCAGGCGATTCCACTCGCCAGAGCGCTCCAGCTTCGAAAGATCCCTTATCAGGTAGTGACCGCTTCTTTCTGGGAGAAAGAGGAGGTCCGGCACCTCTTGAGCTTCTTGATCATCCTCCATAACCCGGGGGATGATTACCATTTAAAGAAGATTCTTCCGAAGGAGCGTTATTCTCCGGAGGTTCTCTCTACGCTGAATCTGGAGGCGGCCCGCGCCGAGCGGCCTCTCTTCGATCTGCTTCCCTCTTCCTGGTTTAAAGAGCATCTTCTCGATCTTCAGGAGAAGCTCTCGAAGGGGGCGTATCCGACGGTTTTGGATCTGGCGAAGGAGGTCGATCGCCGATTTCAGTTCTCCGAGCGTTATCGAAAAGAGGGTTATCCGCTGAAGGAGGCCCATCTTCAGAAGCTCTTCGAGAAGATCAGTCGCTGGCAGGCGGAGAATCAAGAGGATCACTCGCTTTCCGCTTTCTTAAGGTGGCAGTTTACCCGATCGGTCCAAGATGAGTTGCGGGATGAGGAAGACTCTGTAAAGCTGCTGACGATCCACGCCGCCAAGGGATTAGAATGGCCGACGGTTTTTCTCTGCGGTCTCGAACAGGGGCTCTTCCCCTTCCGGCCGGCCCTTTCGTCGGAGGCAGAGTTGGAGGAAGAGCGGCGGTTGATGTATGTGGCGATCACCCGCGCGAAGGAACGCCTCTACCTCCTCTGGTCGAAGGAGCGGACCCGTTTCGGGCGGCCGGTTCGAAACAGGCCGAGCCAATTTCTCACCGAAATGATCGGAACGATCCCTTCTCCTCAATCGGGTTCCGGGTCCGCTTCTCACCTCGCCGATTAGGACGGGGACGGTAGGGGCGAGGCCCCGCCTCGCCCAACCCCCACATGAACGATCCAATGATTTGAATGTTTCCCTTGCGCGATCCTGTCTTCATCTCATAGAATGATCTATGAGTGAGGAGACAATGAAGCGACCCCTCTTTTTAATCGTATCTCTTTTCTTTCTTTTCTCGGCATGCGCTTATTTCCCTTTCCCCGAAGGGGCGATTCCCGCCTCGATACCGGGTCAGAAGACATTTCAGGGAAGCCCCGAAAAAATCGTTTCGATTGTGGCGGGGTCGGGTCAGCGCGGCCTTCAAGACGGGCCGGCGTCGCTGGCGCGATTCGCCTGGCCGACCGGGATTGCGGTCAACCGGCGGGGCGACCGATTCGTCGCCGATTATGACAACCATGTCATCCGGAAGATCGACCGCTTCGGTTGGGTGACGACTTTTGCGGGACAGGGGGTTCCCGGCTTCGCCGATGGGAAGGGAAGAGAGGCGCTCTTTCACGGTCCCGATACCCTCGCGATGGATGGAGACGACAACCTCTATGTGGCCGACGCCGACAATTTCCGGATCAGAAAAATCACGCCGGATGGGGTCGTTTCAACAGTCGCCGGGAGCGGAAGGCAGGGCAATAAAGAGGGAGCGGCCGAGGAGGCGGAGTTTGTCTATCCAACCGGCGTCGCGGTGGCCCCGGACGGAAGCCTCTATGTAGCCGATCGGGGGGCGCATCAAATCAAACGGGTCACCCCGACGGGGATCGTCATGATCGTCGCCGGGACCGGCGAGCAAGGATATCACGACAGCCTCGCCTACTTTTCAAAATTCAATCAACCGATGACGGTGGCGGCCGACAACGGCGGGAATGTTTATGTCGCCGACGCAGGATCGCACACGATCCGGCGGATCGGCTCGGACGGCAACGTTATCACGGTGGCCGGATCGGGGGAGCCGGGAGATCGAGACGGGCTTCGAGAGGAGGCGCAGTTTTACTGGCCGACCGGCGTGAGTGTCGATATCGAGGGAAACCTGATTGTCTCGGACAGCAAGAACCATCGCATCCGGAAGATCCTCCTCCCTCAGGGTCGGGTGAGCACTTTGGCGGGGAGCGGTCAGCCGGGTGATATCGATGGGATGGGGCTTTCAGCCGGGTTCGATTTTCCGACGGGAATCGGGATCGACCCGGCGGGGACTATCTACATCGCCGATTCCGCAAACCATCGCATTCGCGCGATCCGTCCGGGAATTCTCCGGGTAGAGGACCACGCTTGGGAAGTCGGTTCGCAATTTGCCGGGCGATGAAATTTAAAGATCGGCAAAGAGGGCCGACTTGAGGAGGATCCGGTCGTGCTCCTCCTCGATCATTTCGATCAGCGCCTTCACGACTTTCGGATCGAACTGAATTCCCGAGCAGTGATTGAGCTCCGCCGTCGCCTCTTCCAGAGAGAGAACCTTCCTGTATTCATAAGGGTAATCGGAAACCATCGCATCGAATGCGTCGGCCACGGCCACGATCCGCGCCAGGAGGGGAATGTCCTCTCCGCCGATGCCGTCGGGGTATCCTTTCCCGATGTAATACTCGTGGTGATGCCGGATCAAGGCGAGAACGTTCGGGGAAAGGTTCAGCGGGGCGACGAGATTCACGCCGATTTCGGGATGTCTTTTGATCGCCTCCATCTCCTCGGAGGTATACTCTCCCTTTTTCTGGACCACCTGCGGGTCGATGCCGAGCTTGCCGATGTCGTGCATGTAGGCGCCGATCTGCAGCTCTTCTTTCTCCGAATCGGTCAGTCCGAGGCGTTGCGCGATCAGGTAGGAATAATAGTTGACCCGGCTCGAATGGCCGTAGGCGTACGGATCTCTTTTTTCAACGGTGTCGATGAGGGCCCGGATGAAGTCAAAATGGTTGACCCGCCGCTCCTCCTCGATTTCTTGCTCCGTTTTTTCGAACATCTTCTTGACCCCCTCGAGAAGGGAGCGATCTTGTTCGAGCAGCTTGATCCCTTGGGAGAGTTCTTTCTCGGCGCCGATCAATCCTCCGATCTGGATCAGGAACTCTTTTAATTGATCCATCTGCCGCTTCTTTCCGGCGGCCCGATTCACGGCGGTCAAAACGTCCCCCATGTTAAAGGGCTTCAGGAGATAGGAGGAGGCGCCTAAATGGAGCGCATCGAGCACTGTTTTGAACTCCCCGTAACCGGTGATGACGATGACCTCGATGTCTCCGTGCATCTGTTTAATTTGGCGAAGGACATCGATTCCTTGCAGGTTGGGAAGCCGGAGGTCGAGCGTCACCACATCGACCGGTTTTTCCTTCAGCTGGGCCAATCCCTTTTCTCCCGAATCGACGGTGAGAATATCGAAGTAAGGGGAAAGGATCATTTCGAGTGATTTTCTGGGCCGAGCTGATCTTCAATGATCAAAATCTGAGGACGTTTTGCCATCTCGTTCCTCCTGGAAAAAGTGTTCAATCGTTCCGGTTCCTATCCCTTCTTAGAGCAAATCCCAGACCGTCTCGATCTTTTGTAAAGAAGCGAGATCGGTCTGGATTTCCTCCAAAAGTTAAAGAAAATCTGCACACTTTTGTTCCGCGGGTGTGGAGCCGGTGACAGGGTTCTACAAGAGGGTATGATGGGGTAGCGAAAAGAAGTAAGGTGGGATCAGTTCAGGTTTGGATCGAACGGCATCGTTGCATAAAAGGCCCATTCGGGACCGAACCGACGCATCATTTGCGGCCAAATGAGGGTCGGGTCGGCGTCAAAGATCAGCGCCGCATCGGCCGGGAGGGTCCGCCATGCGCCCGAGGACATCTCCCCTTCCAATTGGCCGGGCGCCCAACCGGCATATCCCAAGCAACAACGGATCTCTCCGTCGGGGCCGAGCGCTCCCGGCGTTTTTAGCTCGTCCAAATCCTTGGCCAGGTAGACGTCCTCCAGGACGCTGTGATTTTCGAGCGTTGCATCGCCCCGGCAGAGAATCAACATTCCGTTCTTCGCCACGGGGCCGCCGGCGTAAACCCATTCGCCGCCGGCCAGCTTGGGAAAATCTTCGATCAACGTCGAGACCGCCACTTCCGTCGGGCGATTGATGATCAATCCCAGCGCCCCTTCCGGTCCATGCTCGCACATCAGGATCACCGACTGCCGGAAGTTGGGATCGTTGAGCATCGGCATTGCAATCAGCAATTTCCCCTTGAGCGTTTCTATCGCTTGTTCCATGAAATCTCCAGATCTGCGATCCACTCTAATACCCCTATCTTAACCGGACGATATTCTCTTCGCAAGCAGGGGGAACACCTAAGCGCCTGCATAAAGCCGATAGTCGATCTCCGGGAAGAGGTTGTCTTTTTCTTCGATCTCTTTGAGCGCAATTTCATGAATCCGCTCCGATGAAATCTCTTCATAGAGCCGGGTAAAGCGGGAGAGGTGATCGTAGGTTCGCTTGACGGCATACGGAATGGAAGTTCCGGTCTTCATGATAAAAGCCCAGTCCGAAGCCTGCGCCAAGAGGAGCTCGCGGGCGGCTTGGCGCAGCGCTCGTTTCTGAAGGCCGTCCGCTTGGGGGAAGCGCCGGGCCAGCGAGACCATCCGATCGGCCGCTTGATGAAGGTGGCGATAAATCCAATCATTGCTCCCCTCCAGCCAGACCTCGTTGTATCCCTTCCATCCCCAACTGCACATCGGCGGGGTCGCCACCTGATTCCTCGGATTCTCGCGAAGATACTCGGCCGGTGTGGTGAGGCGGAAAATGTTCTGATCGTAGGCGCTTTTCCGAACGAAAAAGTCGATCCACTCCGGTCCTTCAAACCACCAATGCCCGAAGAGCTCGGCGTCGTAGGGGGCGACGATCACTGGCTTTCGCCCCATGGCGTCGTGGAGGTGCGCGATCTGGCGTTCCCGGTTGAACATGAAATTTCCCGCGTGCTCCGCCGCCCGATCGATCGCCCATCCCCGGTGATACGGCTCCTTGTGGTCGGTTTTCCCGGTAATCCGGTGGTATTTGATTCCGGTTGAAATACGGATGCCGCCGTCGTGGATGTAGGGCCGGACGTAGTCGAGATCGAGGTCAAAGCCGATGTCGCGATAGAAATCGCGGTAAACGAAATCGCCTGGGTAACCCTCCTCCGCGCTCCAGACCTGCTTCGACGATTCGACATCCCGTCCGAACGCCGCGACCTTCGCGCGGGTGTAGATCGGGGCGTAGAGGGCATATTTCGGACGGGGAACGGCGTGGAGAAGCCCATGGGAATCGACGATGAAATATTGAAGCCCGGAGGCGGCCAGGTGTTCTTCCAATCCGGGATAATAGCCGCACTCGGGAAGCCAGATCCCGCGGGGACGCCGGCCGAAGTGGCGCTCATATTCCCGCGCGCCGATCTCGACCTGCGCCCGCACGGCATTCGGATTGACCGCCATGAGCGGAAGAAATCCGTGCGTCGCCGCCGAGGTCATCAGCTCGACGGAGCCTTCTTCTTGGAAGGCGCGAAAGGCGGTGAGAAGATTCCGCCGGTATCGATCGTTGAAGACGGTCCGCGCTTCCCGAACCGATCGAGATACATCCGAGCGGTCGAATGAAACTCCGGCTGATTCCGCGTCCGATGCACTTCCTTCTCCGCAAGCTCGATCAGCCGCTCGATGTGTTCCAAATAACGCCGCTGCAGAAGCGGATCGCTGAGCATGGCGGCCAGGGTCGGCGTGATCGAGAGGGTGATCCGAAAGGGAACCCGATCGTTCAATAGTTTTTCAAAGATCGTGATGAACGGAATATACGTTTCGGTAATGGCCTCAAAGAGCCAATCCTCTTCGAGGAACTCCGGATATTCGGGGTGGCGCACAAAGGGAAGGTGTGAATGGAGAATGAGTGAGAGAAATCCTTTTTCCATGGGAACCTCCTAAATGCCGGTAGGCGGGAGGTGCTTCCGCCCCCTTCCATGTTTTAGCCTTTCCGAAACAGTCCCAAAGAGAAGAGGCTTGAGATCGCCTCTCTTTCCCGTTCGAACGGCTCCAGCGGCAACCTTCTTCCCTCGTCGGAGGCGAGCGTTCCCTCCGGCGACCACCACTCTTCATCGAACCGGTCGGAAGGGCCGGCCGGCGGGGTGTGGGCGCTGTTTGATCGGGCGATCGTCGCGAATGCGCCGGAACGGGACTTCATGCCGATATCGATCAAAAAATTCCGGTCGGGTTTGCCGACATCGACATACCAGTTTCCGATCCGGTGGTCGACGTCGATGTCCCAAAAATGGGTCAAATCGCTCCGCTCCGAAAGATCGTAAACCCGCAGGGCGAGGCGGCTTTCCGGATCGGCCAGTTTCCGATGGGTCTCTCCGATTCCTTCGTGGGTCACCTCCCAATAGCTGTAGATCCACCAGGGGTCGCGGACCAGGGCGACGACTTGATTGACGCCATATTCCATTGGAATCTCCGGATAAATTGCAATGCCGACGCCAGCCCTTTCCTCTTCGGCTTCTCCCTCTCCGGCATGTTCGGTCATCCTGCTTGCCGTGACCGCTTCTTTCTCCGTCAAGGGGGCGGGCTCCCTTTTTTCCGCCGGAGAAAGCGATTCCAGCAAAACGGAAACGATCTCGCTCTTACGCATAGAAGGGCGAAGGCGAATCGAATGTGTCTTGGCAAGAGAGCGAAGGGCGGCGATATTCTTTTTTTCAAGCTCTTGTCGATTCATGAGGACTCCTCACTTTTTACTGCTTGGGTGGCGTGACGGCAATACGGACACGCGGTCCACTCGGGCTGAAGGAACTTTCCGCAGGAAGCGCAGACATAGGGAGAGGCGCAGCCGCAGTGGGGGCAGATCAGATAATCGAGGTGAAGCGATCGGTGGCACTGGGGACAAAGATTCCTAAAGGTCTCTTCCACCTCAACCACACGGATGACCTCCTCCGTCGTGGTGATCCCCTGTGCGACCTTCTGAAGGCCGTCTTCCTGCAAGGTGCGCATTCCGAAGGCGGCCGTCATGGCGCGGATCTCTTGCTCGGTTGCACCGCTCGCGATCAGCTCCCTTAATTTGGTGGAGAGGGTGAAGAGCTCGAAAATGCCGCGCCGACCCGAGAAACCGGTGTAGTGGCAGGCGGCGCATCCTTTTTCTTGAAAGAAAGCGCCGCCCGCCGGCGCTTCGACCCGGCATTGGAGGCAGAGCTTTCGGACCAGGCGTTGTGCAACGATGCCGACCACCGCGGAGGAGACGAGGTATCGCGGGATTCCGATATCAATCAGCCGGGTGATCGTCGAGACGGCGTCATTCGTATGGAGCGTGGAGAGAACCAGGTGGCCGGTCATCGCTGCGCGAAAGGCGATCTCCGCCGTCTCCAGATCGCGAATTTCGCCGATCAGAATAATGTTGGGGTCTTGACGGAGGATTGATCGAAGGGCGGCGGCGAAGGTCAGGCCGATCTCCGAGTTGATCTGCACCTGGTTGACCCCTTCGATCGTGTATTCGACCGGATCTTCGACCGTGGTCAGGTTTTTCGTTTCCGACTTTAATTCGTTGATGACGGCGTAGAGGGTGGTGGTCTTTCCGCTTCCGGTCGGGCCGGTCACCAGGATCATCCCCTTCTTTTTTTGCTCATCTGGCGGATCAGCTGAAGAGACTTCTCATCGAGTCCGATCTGATCGAGCTGAATCAAGATCCGTGCCTGGTCGAGGATTCGCAAGACGACCTTCTCGCCGTAGAGGGTCGGGAGGATCGAAACGCGGAGGTCGACTTCATGGCCCTCCACGACGACCCGGACCGCGCCGTCTTGGGGGAGGCGCCGTTCGGCGATGTCGAGCTTGGCCAAGATTTTGATCCGGGAGATCAATGGATTCTGAACCCATTTGGGAAGATGCATCTCATCTTTCAACAGACCGTCGATCCGATAACGCACCCGACAATCTTTCGGCCCCGGCTCAAGATGAATGTCGCTCGCCTGGAGCTTGATCGCTTTGCTCAGGATCAGATTCGCCAATTGAATCACCGGGGCAAGACGGCTCTTCTCTTCGAGGGAGCGGGCCTCTGCATGGAGGAGGTTCCCCTCTTCCAACGGTGAAACGACCTGAATCGATCCCTCTCCGAAATCTTTCGCGGAGGCCTCGACGATTTTCTCCACCGAAGTGGCGAGGCGGTAGTTCTGCTCGATCGTCTCCAAGATGGCTCTTCGCGTGGCGATGGCCGGATGGATCGCCATCCCCGCTTGGAATTGGAGGTCGTTGATTGATTCATAATCGAGCGGATCGACCATGGCGACCCTCAGCTTTTTGCTTTGAATTTCCAACGGCACGGCGAGGTGACGTTTGGCGAGCGATTCGGGAATCAAAAGAAGAAGGGCCGGATCGATGGGGATCCCCGTCGGCTCGATATAACTGAGATCGAGTTGGGCGGCGAGGGATTGGGCCATCTGTTTCTCTGAAATCATTTGCAGCGTAATGAGGATCTCGCCCAGCCGTTTTCCGATCTTCCGCTGTTCGTCCAAGGCCTGCCGGATGTGGTCTTGAGAGAGAAGGCCGTTTTCAACCAAAAGATCTCCCAATCTCTTTTTTGCGGCCTTTCGCTCACTTCCCTGAACTGCATTCTCCATCGGTCCACCTTTTGCTGAATATTGAGGTGCGCCGGGAACCGATAAAAGCTCCCGTCCGTCGAATGCCGAAATGAAAATAGTGTCGCCGACCTCGTCTGAAAGTGAGGAGAGCCTCTTCCTCTCGGCCGATCGGGCCGAACGGTTCTGAAGAGCGGAATAAAAAGTTGAGGGAAGCGTCGATCGGGTTGTTACGCTCCATCCGGCCGGTTCGGGATGCGCCGTCGTTGAGGATGGAGAGGGCGGTGTTTCCAAGGGCTTGGAGGTGAATTGGTTCTTATTTTATCCGTTTGAAAATTCAAAAGTCAATCAATCGTGATTTTTCTCATTTCTTCCTCAGAGGACATCAGGATCGGCTGTTCGATCTTCTGTAAGGGTTCGACATGTAGAACCCCTCCAATCTCTTGACAAGGGAAGGGGGTTCCAGTAGTCTCTCCGCCATGCAAGAGAGAAGAAAGTCCCAACGAATCGGTTTTAATCTGAAGATCGCTCTGCTACAGGAAGGGGGAGGTGTGATCGAGATCCTTCGTCCCAATATCGGTTGGGGAGGGATCGGAGGCTACACCCGAGATCCGGTTGAAGCAGGCAAGGGGATCGAGATTGAGGTTTTCTTCGAACAACGTTCGGGTGAGATGACTTCGGAGAAACTTTCAGGAAAAATCGTCTGGGCGCGCCGCGATGGAAATTTCAATGCGCTTGGGATTTCTTTTTCGGAGGTGAATCGAACGTCCCACCCCCGGCTTCTTTCATATCTTCAATACATCGATCAGGCTGATTAAGTCTGGTTACTGGCTTGTTCGACCCAGATGTCCGTCTGGCGTTGGCCCGCGTGTTCTATATATTCCGAGAACTCCTCTTCGTTTTTATCCGCCGCGAGGAATTGCCTGTAGTGATGGCGAGCCTCCGCTTTCCTCCCGAGTTTATCGAACGTCAGTCCCAAGTAGTAGTGAACGATGAACAGCTCGGAATTGATCTGAAGCGCCTTCTCCCAGGCTTGGATCGACGCGAAGGCCCTGCCGGCCATGTAGTAGGCCGATCCAAGATTAAGATGCGTCTCGCTCCAGTCGGGATTTTGCCGAAGGACCTCTTCATATTCCCGAATCGACTCCGACCAATTTCCCATATGAAAGTGGGCGGAGGCGAGATTGTTTCTCGCTTCGCCGAACTGCGGCCGGATTTGGAGCGCGGTTCGATACTCCTCGACGGCCATGGGGTAGTTCTCCTCTTGGGCCCAGAACCAACCCTTTGAGAAGTGACCATAGGCGGAATCGGGAGCCAAGTTGATGATTTTTTCAAGGTTCGTTTTGTTCCGCTCGTAATCATCGCTTTGCAGCGATTCCTTAAAGAGTGCCTCGACCTCCGAGCTCTCGTTCGCCCAGGCCGGTGAAAGGGAATGAAGGAATGCCCAACCCAGCAGAAAACCAAAATATAAAAACTGTTTCATTGCCGCTCCTTTCCTCGATCGGTCTGGGAGCAGAATTCAGCGTGCTGCCGATCAATTCAAGCCATCTTGATTTCTTATAAACAACCATAACAAAATTCGGTGACCTGTCAAGTAATGGGACGTTCACATGTTGTAATATTCTATCTAATCAATGGCTTATGTTATTTTCAGGAATGTAAAAATGAGAAGCAATATTGGAAGAGAAGTACCGAGAAGGGATTTTAGTTTAGCGGTCGTGACAGACGAGGCAAAGCGAGGCGGAGGGGACACGTAAAAAGGGACGGATCTTTTCGCTGTGGGGATTGTGGCAGCTGTCGCACTCCACCCGGCCGGAGGTGGTTCGGACCAGTGTGGAGAGGATTTCCGGTGAGGAGACCTTTTCCGCCGGAAGATCGAGGTAGGAGGAGGTTCCGTCATTGGGGAGGACATACCCTTCCGGACGGAGATCGGGGATGGTCCAGTAGCGGGCGTAGGTCACCGACGGATTCTGGGGAACGAACATGCCGTTCGGTTTTCTTGGATAAGGAATCGAAATGGGATGGTCGACGCGGCTCAATGGCGGCGCTTCCCTGGGGGAGAAACCTCCCTCCCAGGAGGTGTTGGCCTCCGCGCCGATTCGGGCCGTATCGACATTGACGCCGTGCATGTCCTTGGCAAGGGCGCCGTCATGGCAGGCCAAGCAGGTCAATGAGGAACCGGTCGGCTGATTATACGGATGGCTCTTCGCCGAAAGGGTGGCGGTCAGGCGGTATTCGGCTCCCTTCCGGCTTCCCCAGAGAGGGGGGCTCGGCGCCTTTTGAGGTGGAGCGGCGGTCTCTGTTTCGGCGGGGACCGCTTTGGGCGCCGCCGCGGCTCCGGGGATCGGATCGATATGGCAGATCGTACAGGAGGTGGAAGGAGGAAGCGAGGGAAGGGCCAGGTTGTGCCGCGAGCGGACGACCTCATCGAGCGGAGAGGCATCCAGCGTGGCGAGCCCCGCAAAGAGGGCCAAGGAAAGAAGCGCAAGCAGTGTTCCCGGTCGCTTCATCTCAAGCGTTCCTTATTTTGATAAACCGATTTTCTTTTGAACGATCTCCGCCAATTGGTCCGCCATCGCGGTGATCGCGGTTTGCTCTTCGCCTTCGATCATGATCCGAAGAAGGGGTTCGGTTCCCGAATACCGGATGAGAATCCGTCCGTTGTTCCGGAGCTTCTCCTCGCAGTCGGCGATCGCTTTTTGAAGCTCCGGAATCTCCGAGATCTCCAGCTTTTTTTGAACCCGGACGTTCTTGAGCACCTGGGGAAGCGCGGTCATGCAGGCGGCCAGCTCGGAAACCTTTTTCCCCGTCCTTTTCATGAGAGAAAGGAGCTGCAGCGCGCTAATCAGGCCGTCGCCGGTGGTGTTATAGTCGAGAAAAATGACATGGCCCGACTGCTCGCCGCCGAGGTTATAACCGTCTTTTATCATCCGTTCGAGCACATATCGATCGCCGACCGGGGTTCGAACGACCTGAATCCCCCGCGACCGGAGGGCCAAGTCCATCCCCATATTGCTCATGAGGGTGGAGACCAGTGTCTCTCCTTTTAATGCCTTCTCCTGGTGGAGGGCCAGGGCGAAGGCGACCAGAAGCGCATCGCCGTCGACGACATGACCCCTTTCGTCCACAAAGACGGCCCGATCGGCATCCCCGTCGTGGGCAATGCCGACGTCGGCCTGGGTCTCGATCACCTTCTTTTGAAGCTCCTCGGGATAAAGGGCGCCGCAGTTGAGATTGATGTTGGTCCCGCTGGGATCGTCGCTGAGGACGATGACCTCGGCCCCCAACTCTCGGAGGACCATCGGGGCGACTTTATAGGCCGCTCCATTCGCGCAGTCGACGACAATTTTCATTCTCTGGAAATCGAGTCCCTTCGGGAGGGAGTTTTTAACGAACTCGATGTACCTCCCTTCGACATCGTCGATCCGAAAGACCTTTCCGATTTCCGCCGCGGTCGGGCGGATGTTGTCGATTTCGCCCGAGAAGATCAACGATTCGATCTGATGTTCCATTTCGTCGGGGAGCTTTAACCCGTCCCTGGAGAAAAACTTGATGCCGTTGTCTTCGAAGGGATTGTGCGAGGCGGAGATCATCACCCCGGCATCGACCCGGAGGCTTCGCGCGAGGAAGGCGACGGCAGGGGTCGGAAGGGGACCAACCAAGAGGACATCGACCCCCATGGAGCAGATGCCCGAGGTGAGGGCCGACTCCAACATGTAACAGGAGAGGCGAGTGTCTTTGCCGATGACGATCCGGTGGCGGCCCGCCTTGTTTTTAAAGATATGAGCGGCGGCCCGGCCCAGCTTCATCGCCATCTCGCTCGTCATCGGATCGATGTTGGCGATGCCGCGGACGCCGTCCGTTCCGAACAGCTTGCGCATGGTCGAACCCACTCGGCTACTTCTCTGAGGGAGGAGCGCTCATCGAATGCTCGCCGGGGCCGTCCATGGAGTGATCCGGCGGGACCGATGAGATTTGCATGAGGCGATTTTTATTGATCTTGATCTTCGCTTTTTCTTTCAGCTGATCGATTTCGTCGTTGATCATCGTGCCCCGGATATTTTGGAGTTGGGCCGGAGCGAGCTCTTCGAAGTTTTTCGCATCTTTGGTCTCGACCACCTTGATGATGTGGAATCCGAAGGGGCTTTGGACCGGTTTGCTGATTTCATTGACCTTCAGAGAAAAGGCGGCGTCGCTGAACGCTTTCACCATCCGGTCCTTGGTGAAGAAGCCGAGGTCTCCGCCGCGGGGGGCGCTTCCGGGATCGGTCGATTTCTCTTTGGCCAGGGCGGCGAAATCTCCCCCTTGATCGAGCTTTTTCTTGATCTCTTTCGCTTCTTCTTCGGTCTTGACCAGGATGTGGCTGGCGCGGACCTCTTTAAATTCGGCTTTGTTTTTATTATAGTATTTTTTCATCTCGGCGTCGGTCAGCTTTTCCGCCGCGATCTGGTTGACCACTTCGCTGATCATCACCTCTTTGGTCAGCTCTTCGATCCGTTCTTTCACCTCTTTTTTCTTATCGAGCCCCAACCGCTTTCCCTCTTGGTTGAGGACCTCGCGTGAAATAAGGATATCGAGGAGCTCTTCCTTCCCCTCGGCCGTGTCGAAATTTCCCTGCCCCTCCCGGGTCAGCCGCTCCATCCGCTTTTGAAATTCATCCGAGCTGATCGAGGCCCCGTTGATGTTGGCGACCTCGTCTTCCGCTGCGTTCACGATCGAAAAGAGCGTCCCCTGCGCGACGATGCTCAAAGTAAGAAAGGAAACAAGGGCGATCATTTGTTTTAAACTCATTGAAACCTCCGAGTCATAAATATGTGGCGACATTGTACCCGTTTATCCGAAAAAGATCAACGGGAATTCCTGCACGGGCCTTATTCCGACGAACGCTTCGTCCGGTTTATTCTTGTTTTGACGGGGTGAGGTTGTTAGAATAGCCCCTCTTTAGGATACGGTCGATTCTCGGTGACGGAGATCACTTTGCCGGGATCGGTTTTTGCCAACCCTCACGGCCGAAACGATGAGTGCCCCCCAGTTTGTCGAAGTCGCGCTTGCCGAAGCGGATGGAACTTTTCATTACCATCTCCCACCAACCTGGGCCGCGGCGCCGTTGGCGCCGGGGACCCGGCTGTTGGTGCCGTTCGGGCGCGGCTGGCGCATGGCTTATTATGTTCGGCGCGTCGATCGTCCGGAGGTTCCAGAAACCAAACCGGTCCTCGCCTTATTGGACGGGGATGTCTCGATTCCATCTTCTCTCTTTCAACTCCTTCACTGGATTTCCGATTATTACTTTGCCCCCTTGGGGAGGGTGATCAAAGGGGCCTTCCCGCAGGGAAGCCAGGCGGTGGTCCGCAGGCGTTTCCATCTCACGGAAGCGGTGGAGAAAACCGGGGGAGAAAAGAAAACGGCGCTCCAGGAGCGGCTTATTGCGGCGCTCAAGGAGGGAGGAGCACTGACGGAGCCCCAGCTTCGCAAACGGACGGGGGGAGAGAAATTGGCCGGGTCCCTCTCGACATTAAAGAAAAAAGGATGGATCACGGAAGCGTGGGAGGTCGATCGCCCCGCCGTCCGGAAAAAATTCCGGCGTCTTGTTTTCTTAAAATCCGATCCGGCCGAAGTTGCCTCCCTGATCACCTCGTTACAAAAACGCGCCCCGCAGCAGGCCAGTGTCCTTCAGGTGCTTCTGACCGCCGGGGGGGCGATGCCGGTCGGCGCGTTTGAAGCGCCGCTTCGTGCCTCGCTGAAACGCTTGCTCGACAAAGGGCTGATCGATCAGGCGGAGGAAGAGGCCCCGCGAACGCCGATGCGTCCTTCGGGGTTCCCGCTGCAGCCATCGATTCTCTTGAATTCTGCCCAGCAAGCCGCGGTGGATCAGATCGTCTCCGCCGTCGAGGGGAAAACCTTCACCCCCTTTTTGCTGCATGGGGTGACCGGGAGCGGCAAGACCGAGGTCTACCTTCGCGTCATCGAAAAGGCCCTTGCGCAAAAAGGGGGGCGATTGTTCTTGTGCCGGAGATTGCTTTAACCGCCCAATTGGTCGCGCGGTTTCAGAGCCGGTTCGGGGAGGCGGTGGCCCTCTTCCACAGCGGCCTCTCGCCGGGAGAGCGTTATGATGAGTGGCGCCGTATCCGGGAGGGAAAAGCCCAGATCGCGATCGGCGTCCGGTCGGCGATCTTCGCTCCCTTCGAAGCGGTCGGGGTGATTATTGTCGATGAGGAGCACGATTCGTCGTACAAGCAGGATGACGGCGTCCGCTATCATGCGCGCGATACCGCGTTGGTTCGGGGAAAGCAGTCCGACGCCGTCGTGGTATTGGGCTCGGCGACCCCCTCCTTCGAGTCGTTCTACAATAGCGAGACCGGAAAATATCGCCTGCTTGCGCTCCCGGGCCGGATTGACGCCCGTCCCTTGCCGGCCGTTGCCGTGGTCGATCTTCGGAAGAAAGAGGATTGGGTCCGGCCGTTTTTGACCCGATCGCTTCTTTCGGCGATGGAGAAACGCTTGGAGAACCAAGAGCAGACGCTCCTCTTTTTGAATCGGCGCGGCTTCTCCCCCTCGCTTCTCTGTCCCGACTGCGGCTATCTCCCCCATTGCATCCGCTGCAGCGTCTCCTTGACCTTCCACAAGAAATTGCAAAAGTTGGTCTGTCATTATTGCGGGTTTCAGCTTGCCCCGCCGACCGCCTGCTCTCAATGCCAGGGGGTCCGGTTGGTCCATCTTGGGATCGGAACCGAGCAGGTCGAAGAGGAGATCCGACAACGCTTTCCGGCGGCGCGGGTGGCCCGGATGGACCGGGACACCACGCAGAAAAAAGAGTCCCATCACAAGATCCTGACGGCGATGGCGCAGCGGGAGATCGACATCCTCATCGGCACCCAGATGATCACCAAAGGGCACGACTTTCCCGATGTCACCCTGGTCGGCGTTCTTTGCGCCGATCTCTCGCTTCACTTCCCCGATTTCCGCTCATCAGAGCGGACCTTTCAGCTTCTGGCGCAGGTTGCCGGACGGGCGGGCCGTGGAGATCGGCCCGGCGAGGTCCTCATTCAAACCTTTCAGCCGAATCATGAGTCGATCGCGGCGGCGACCACGCACGATTATCTCGGGTTCTATGAGCAGGAGATCGCCTTTCGAAAGGAGATGGGTTATCCCCCCTTCTGCCGGTTTACCCTTCTCTTGTTCAGCCATTCGGAAGAAAAACGGGTGGTCGATCGGGCGGCGGCCCTTCTAAAAGAAATCGAGAAAGCGCTCCCTCCCCCGAAAAAAGGGGAGACCGAGAGGGGGGTAACCCTCCTCGGTCCGGCTCCGGCGCCGCTGATGCGCCTGCGGGGGGAATACCGTTATCAGATTCTCCTCAAAGGAAAAGATCAAAAGAAAATCGCCGCCGTTCTCAAGGAAGGACTGAATTCCTGGAAGCGGATGGAGCGGAAGGGGGTCCGGCTGGAGGTGAATGTCGATCCTCAGAATTTTGTTTGATTATTTCGCCTTGGGGTAAGGCGTAGCTGTAGAGATCATAACGTTGTTTTTCACTTATTGTAAGGTCAATTCTTTCTTCCTGAAGTCGAGTGATTTGAATCTTTCCTTTTCGTTGTAGATTTCAAGTGGTAAGTGACGGACTATACTGACCCGCAAATCGCAACGGTAAGCAGTGTCCGCTTATGACCCGAAACGGATAGTAGATAACTGCCCTTATCCGAAGGCCGCGATCGACCTAATTCGGTGGTCTTGATTACGGCTACGTTGCCGATGCTGATCCGATCGTGGAAGTTAGCTGTTCCCAGTCTCATAGCAGCGAAACGCAAGAAGGAGGTTCGAGATAGAGGTTATAAGCGTTTAAATTTGCATTGTTTTTTTGGAAATTACCGGAAAAATCAGGTCACCGCGATTAAATAAGCGGAGGTGCTCATGGGAGCGTGGATGTTAAGTGGATGTTAAGTGGAGGTGATGTACAGACGATAGCGTAGCGAATATATGAGGTAAACCGCATGGTGCAACCACTTCGAAAGAAGCGCCCCGATGGATCGCTGTATCAGCGGCGCCGGAACGTGGAAGAGGAGTTAGAACAGCTCGAGGAGCTCAAACTACAGGACGTACTGGCGCGCGCAAGGGAAGCGGAGCAGCGAGACGAGGTTGCGGTGTCTTCCGAGGCTCTCGTCTACCTATTGCGGCGCGAAGCGCGCAAGGGCAATCTCCAGAAACCCGGTGTCGACGGGCTTATCTCAATCCTCGTGAACAGGTCGGAGATCACGCTGAAACACCACATCAGCGGCGTTTTCGACGAGCTGCAGTGCGAAGAGATCTGCCACGAGGTCATCGATCGGATGATCGACGAGATTACCGATGCGAGTGATAAGGCGGACTATGCTGAGGTCAACTTCAACGACTGGCTAAGGCACAACAGGATCGATGCCTGCCGCAAACAGGAGAGAAAGGATGCGGGTACGGAACAAGTTGGAGACGCAATGGCGGACCTCGCGGAGGACGAGGCGGACATCATGCCGATTAAGAAGGAGCCGATTAGCTCCGAATCACCTGAGGCCGCTTATGCCCTAACCGAGGCCCGGGACAGGATCGCTGCCGCGATCAGAGAGGCAAATCTTGCCCCGACTTCCCTGAAAGCTTTTCTACTCTATTATGGCTGGGACGTGCCGATTGAGTCGAAAGATCCCAAAGAATACACACTGGTGAAACACTTCGGCAAGAGCGAGAAGACTATTCGAAACTGGCTCCGCAGTGCTGAGAAGGTTTTCGCCAAGCAGAGAGGGGAGACAAATGAAGGCAAACGAGAGGAAGCAAGAGAACCTGGACTCGATACTACTCGACTTTTGCGTTGAGGCGGCTAACGCACCGAACCCTGCCGTCCTCGAAACGTATTGCAGGAAGTATCCCCAATACGCACGCGAACTGACTGATTATGCCGTGCAATGGTTGATCGACGACGCTCTTGCTGCGACCACTCCAGGACAGGATGTGGAGCAGCCAGCTTCGAGTTCTCTGGTTTCGCGAGCAATCAGCCGATTTTATGACCGTGTGGCTGTTAAACCAGCATCCTTGAAGTCGGCACACGAGCCGCCTGGCATGGAGTGCAGCCCCTTCGAGGGCTTGCCCGTCGCGCGCAAGCGCGAAATCAGGGACAGAGTCGGAATTGACACGCCCTTGCTGGCGAAGTTCCAGAACAGGTTGATTGATCCCGACACTGCGCCGCGTGGGTTCCTGGAGCGATTCGCCGAAATACTTGGGTACACAGTGGACGAATTTGTTGTCTACCTGCGGCTTCCCCCAGCGCTGCACGCGCAGCCGGACTTCAAAGCCGAGGGCAAGCCATCGGTCGAAGCGAGGAAGGAAACGTTCGAGCACGCGGTGCGCGGTTCTTCACTCGACGACAGACAGAAGCAGGCGCTGCTCAAGAGCTGAACGATGGATGCGTTCGTCAAGATAAGAGAACTCGCCCGACAGAAGAACGCGGAGATGAGGGAGTTTTCGGCCACGCCCAGGGCGATCGACCTTGTCAGAATGCTCGCTAACAAGGTGGATCTCGAACTTTGCACGCTCGATCCATCCGATGCGCTCCTCGGCGGGGCGCTTGCAGTACTTGCGCGCGGCGATGGAGCAATCTATCATGTGAATAATCTCCCGGATGAAGATCTAGCTGCTCTCCTTGCTCACGAGTTGGGGCACTTCCATGTCCACATGGCGGAGAGTGCTACGAATTGCTCTCGCGACGACGTGGACGCCTCGGCTCCGAGTGAAGCTTCGCCGGTTGGTAATGACCGGGTAGCAGGCTACGGGCCGAGGGAGCGCCGCGAACTGCAAGCGAATGTCTTCGCGCGCGAACTCCTACTGCCGCAGCCGCAAGCCCGCGCCCTCTATCTCGACAGCGCCAAAATACCGGACACCATCGCGAAGGATTTTGGCCTTCCGCTCGCCGTCGCACGTCAACAGCTTATTGATGCGCTGTTTATCCCAGGCTATGCAGAGCCTGAAACGGAAAAGGCGAAAGAAGACCCACCGCTCGACTCCTTTCAAGTGGAGGCAGCCACTTTCTCGGGCGCCCCGCTGCTGTTGGAAGCTGGTCCTGGCACAGGTAAGACGCGCACCCTGGTTGCTCGAATCGTGCATCTCATTCAGCAGAACGCTGACCCAGGGTCGATCGTCGCGCTGACGTTCTCCAACAAGGCGGCGCTGGAGCTTTCTGAACGCGTGGCCACCGTTTTGCCGGAAGCGGCGGCGAACATATGGACCGGAACGTTCCATGCATTCGGCTTGGAGTTTGTTCGCAAGTACTTCGACCACCCGATGCTCGGTTTCCCGCCGGATGTGTCCGTGATCGACAAGAGCGATGCGGTCGCCCTCCTTGAAGAGGTTCTTCCGTTACTGCCGCTGAACCATTACAAGAACCTCTGGGACCCCCTTATTAATCTTAAGGATATCCTTGCGGCCATCTCGCGTGCGAAGGACGAACTGATGTCGCCTGCCGATTACAAGCGGCTCGGGCAGCGCATGCTTGATGCGGCGCGAGACGACGAGTCTCGGGAGATGGCCGAAAAGGCGCTGGAGGTTGCGGCGGTCTACGAGCGCTACGAGAAGTTACTTGCGGAACACAAGCTGCTCGACTTCGGCGATCTTATTATGAAGCCGACTCTTCTCCTCGAGGAAGATGCGTCCATCCGTGATGTCTTTCGGATGAAGTACCGGCACGTACTTGTTGACGAATACCAGGACGTGAATCGCGCCAGTGCAAGACTGCTGAAGGCTTTGGCCGGAGACGGCGAGCGGTTGTGGGTCGTAGGCGACGCGCGGCAATCAATCTACCGTTTCCGCGGCGCGTCTTCGGCCAACATGGCGAGGTTCGATACTGACTTCCCCCGCTCAAGGCGGCTTAGCCTCGGCACGAACTATCGTTCTACGCAGGAGATCGTCGACGCTTATTGCGGCTTCTCCCAATCTATGACTGCTTCCTCTGGAATGCTCCCGCTGAAGCTCAAGGCTCACAGAGGAAAAGGAGGGATTCAGCCCGATCTATGGCAAGTCGCCGATGACGAGTCGGAGATGGCGGCCGCCGTGGCGAACGTTGAGGAATTGCGGAAGAAAGGAGTACCCCTGCGCAAACAGGCGATGCTCTTTCGCTCGAATTCACGCCTGAACGAATTTGCTGCTGCGCTTGAAGCACGCGGCATTCCTGTGCTACACCTCGGAAGCCTCTTCGAGCGCGATGAGATCCGAAACTTGCTTTCACTCTTGTCTTTAGTGGCCGACCCTGCCGGGGGCCCGCTTGTGCGTCTTGCAACGTTAGAGCCATACCGAGCGCCGCTGCCAGACGTGTCGCTGCTTCTGACCCATTCCAGAAAAACGCTTACCCACGCATTGGATGCGCTAAGGGTGGCTGATAAGATCGAAGGGCTCTCTGCGGAGGCGCGGGCTGCATTCTCGGCTCTTGCTAAGGACCTGGAAGGATTCAGCCCGAGCTCCTCGCCGTGGGAGATACTCTGCAAGTACCTCTTTGAGCGCGCGACCTTCCTGAAACCGCTTGTGAAGAGCAGGGATGTACGGGATCAGATGAAGTGTGTTGCGATCTGGCAATTCCTGAATTTCGTCCGCGAGCCGCATGCGCATGGGAAAGGGCCACCGATCCCCCGACTGCTAGAACGCATCCGCCATCTTGTAGTGCTCGGCGACGAGCGGGACCTGAGGCAGATTCCGAGCGCCGCACGCAATGCTGACGCGCTCAGAATGTTGACGATCCACGGCAGCAAGGGTTTGGAATTCGAAGCGGTACACATTCCGGGAATGACCCGTGGCTATATCCCCCTCCAATATCGTGGCGTGCGTTGCCCACCGCCAGACGGCATGGTGGAGGAAGCCGGATCTGCCAGCGGAATGGAATACCAGAGGACTATCCATGCCGCAGAGGAGGAGTGCCTCTATTTCGTCGCGATGTCTCGCGCGCGAACGCATTTGCGTCACTACGGAATCAGGGCGAAGCCATCGGACTTCATCGGAAAGGTAGTCCCTTCGCTCACTGTCGTTCGAAATATTCAATTGTCACCCATGCCAGCTGACGCGGCAAAGAGGTGGGTCGTGCCTGTAGCGGCAGGTACAGGCGTAATCGAGGCGGACGAGCTGAGTCGCTTCGATAGCTGTCCGCGACGGTTTCTTTATACATACCTCCTGGGATTGGCAGGTCGACAGCGCGAGACGGCTTTCGTCAAGGCACACAATTGTGTATATGAAACCATCAACGCTGCGAGTGAGCATGACAAGGCCCGAGACAGGAAATGGCTGCTGCAGCGCCTTGAGGCTTCATGGGAAAATCGGGGCCCGCTTGACCACGCGTATGAAGCGGACTACCGGCGGATCGCGGAGCAAACGATTGTGAACTTCGAGGCGGCGTGTGCTGGACTCGACATCCACAAGGTGGAGGCTTTCTCTGTAGATCTGCTCCACGGCAAGGTCGAGGTCAATCCGGACCAGGTGGCTAAGCGCTCCGATGGCACGATGCTGCTGCGCCGAATCCGCACGGGGAAGCTGTCCAAGGACGAGGAGGACGAATGGATCTATACCCTCTATCATACCGCCGCCGCAGAACGTTATGGGGAGGGGCGGTATGAGGTCGAGGCGGTACATCTGACTGGGAACACCCGAACGCGCATCGCGCCGAGCGTGAAAAAAATGAAGAACCGAATGGAAAAGGCTGGAGCTGCGTCTGCCAGCATCCACTCCGGACTGTTCCCTCCACAACCGGATGCGTTCAGCTGCCCACGCTGTCCGCACTTCTTTTATTGCCCATCCCTCCCGGAAGGACCTGTACAGCTCCCATAAGTCGACACCGCCGACGGTTACCGGTTTTTCGATCTCCAAGCGATTATATGTATGAAGGCGGCGCTTTCGCCGCCCCAATCATAAGGAGATCAAAAAATGTCTAAAATAAATGTCTTTCTGCAAGGCGAGGGGATTAAAGACGTCGTACGGTTACAACTCGAGCCGCAGAGCACCGCCCTCGACGTGAGGCACGCCTGCGCTTCCCATGGCCTACAGGTGAATGGCGAGGCTGCCGTGTTTCTGGAGGACCAGGACGAGCCACTCATCGACGAGGTAACGATCGAGTCGGTCGCCGGCAAGCACGGCGTGCGTCTGCACGTTCATCGTTGTCGGCGCGTGAGTGTCAGGGTGGTTTACTCCGGGCGGGTTGTGGAGCATGTCTTCGGCCCCGGCAGGACGATCGGAGCAGTGAAGAGGTCGGCCGCAAAGGAGCTCGGAATTTCGAAGGAAGATGCAGCCGAACTGATTCTGCAGATTGCCGGGACCCACGAACAACCGGACGTTGACGTGCATATCGGTACGCTCGCAGCATGCTCAACCTGCGCCATCTCGTTCGACCTCGTCCCGAACCCGCGCATCCAGGGAGCCGCGTGATGGCACCCGACGAGAGGGAGTTGAGGGCAGATATGGAGTCAGGGCGCTTTCTCGCTGGCGAAGCGGGGAAGCGTTGGCGACTTCTGGCGGTGGAGTGGCCGGGCGTACAGATCGGCATTACGGCACGGGATAACCGTGAGTTCGTCCTCCGCTTCGATTGCTCGGGCTATCCGCAGAATCCACCCACGGCGCGACTGTGGTGTCCCGAAAAGAAGGCACCGCTCGACTTCTCTCTATGGCCCAAGGGCGGCGCCCGGATCACGGCAGTATTCAACCCGAACTGGAAGTCAGGCATCGCACTGTACTTGCCATGTGATCGTACTGCGATCGAGGGCCACGATAATTGGCGCAACGAGTATCCGTCGATGATCTGGAACCCGGCAAAAGGAATCACTCAGTATCTGGGGATCGTTCATGAGATTCTTCAATCACGGGACTACATCGAGTGCCCCGCGATCTAGGCTGACAATTGATCTTCCGCTATGGGATGAACTCTTGCGTAAGTTGCGGGAGCGCGGCGGAGGGGTTCGCGAGAGCGGTGCCTTCCTGCTCGGCACCGACAATGGCGGCGAGCGTGTCGTGCGCCGCATTGTGCTATATGATGACCTTGACCCGAATTGCCTAAATGAGGGATATGTGCACTTCGACGGTCACCGTTATGGGCGCCTGTGGGAACTTTGCGCGCAGGCGTCGCTCAGCGTCATAGCCGACGTTCATACCCACCCCTATGGTCCGGGACAAAGTCACTCGGATAAGATGCACCCAATGATTTCAATCCCTGGTCATATCGCTCTGATCGTGCCCAATTACGCACAGGGGTTGATCCGTGCATCCGACGTCGGCGTATACATGTATCATGGCCGGTATCGCTGGACCGCGTATCGCGGCCGCGTGGTGGCTGAGGTGCTCAACATTCTATCAGAGAGGTAAGAATTCATGAATATAGTCAAGCCCGACGAATTGCACCGGCTAGTCAAGCTCGCGATGGATACCGGAGAGGCCGAGTCCATCGAGCACGCACAGCGTATCTTCTCGAGATACCGTATCGGTGTCGCCGTGGGGTTTGAAATCGGGCGGTCGAACACACACCAGGCCGCGCTTCTCACATTCCTGCGGCTGGCGAGCCGGGTGTTCCTCGGCGGCGTCGACGTGCTCATTCCAGATGAGGCGGCAATCCCGAATCTACTTCCGGGAAATCAGGGCATCGCTGAGGCGATCCTCGCCGCGGGCGCGAGGCGGGTAAAATTACTGGAGCCGAATGTTCCCTCGGTGTACATCGGAACCATCGAGCCGCCACAATCTGCGAGTTTCGCCGTCCGAGCCGTTTTCAACGGGTGGCGCGCGGGTATCGTGCCAGTGCATGCGGATGTGCCTTTCGATCTAGATTCAGAGTTCCCGCTGAGCGGCGCATTGGCCGCGGCACTGGCAGTCAACGAAGCATTTCTCTTCGTGCGACAAGACACGCCTGAAGCAGGGCTCCGGGAAATCGGACTGTCGCTCTGGAAGCCGGACGCCGTGGAGGACTGGTGGCAGGCCGAGAACGATGGGCCGCGACTTACCTATTTGCCGAGCAAGTTATGGTTCATCGGTTTAGGGCACCTCGGACAGGCGTATTTATGGGGTCTGTCGTTGCTCCCGTATGCAAATCCGGAAGAAGTTGAGCTGATCCTCCACGACATTGACGTGGTCACTGCCTCCACACTGAGCACATCAATTCTTTCCGAAAGGCCGATGATGGACAAGAGAAAGACACGCGCAATGGCGGCAGTGATGGAGGCGAGGGGCTTCAGGACGGCTATCGTTGAGCGGAAGTTTGACAAAACCCTGCGCGTCCAGCCCGACGAGCCGCAGGTGGCTTTATGCGGTGTCGACAACGTGCTCGCACGGCGGGCACTTTGCGATGTTGGCTTCAAGTTCATTGTAGAAGCGGGAATCGGCAGCGGCGTGAAAGATTTCCGCGCAATCCGCATCCACACTTTTCCGGGTACGAAGGACCCACACGAGTTGTGGAAACCCGGCGGCGAGAAAGTGGTTGAGTCAAGCGCGCCAGCATACGGCGATCTCAAGGCGCGTGGGCTAGACCAGTGCGGTGTCACACTGCTGGCAGGCAAAGCGGTCGGCGCCCCTTTCGTCGGCATGACGGCCGCGGTGCTGTGCCTGGCGGAAGTGCTCCGCCTCCTCCATGAAGGCACATTGTTCGCCGTACACGATCTCGACCTGAAATCACTGTCTTACCGTGCCTCGATTGAGCATAAGGGCGGTCTGGCCACGTTCAATCCTGGATTCGTTTCTGTGCCGGACCGTGGCACTAGACACACGAACTACGTGTGCAGGTGACTCTCTGTCTGAGCCCGTGGTTTTGAAAAAGGGTGTGCCATTGACTATCTTTTAACAAACTACTTGAATTTGATGCTTGACTACTCCGCTCCCTTTGCTATCTCTCTGGTCCATTGATGTCAAGTGCTGCTCAATGGTACATCCTCCTTTTCTCTCCGTAATCATCAGTTCTCAAACCTCTACAATGTATTGAATTGTAGGTGAAAGCGTGACTTTCGTTGGTATTGCCTGCCAGGTCATGTTCTGATTTTCACAAAAAAGAATTTCACAATCGATACTCCGTCCTTCTTCATCATCCATGCAATTCCGAAAGCAACCCGCTCTTCCTCCCGCTTCGGCGATCTCCTCAATGCTGAGATTGCCTGAAAGGGATCACTACTCCCTTCAAGCTAATTGACGCCCCCTTCCTTCGCGTTCTACCCTTCCATCAAGGATGCTTCGTGTTCAAGCAGTCACGATCTCATTGAACAAAAAATGAGAACAAGGAGGTTCTTGAGATGGAAATAAAAAAGGCAGTCACCGTTTTAAAGTCGCCGGAGGAGCTCTACCGTTACTGGCGAAAGTTCGACATGCTTCCGAATTTCATGAAAAACCTCGAGGCGGTCACGCCGCTGGGGGACCGGCGCTCTCATTGGCGGGCGAAGGGACCGGCGGCTCAGGTGTTCGAATGGGACGCGGAGATCACCGAGGATCAGATCAACGAGCGGATCGCGTGGCGATCGCTGGAGGGTGCCGACGTCGAGCAGGCCGGCGCCGTGACCTTTAAAAAGGCGCCGGGCGACCGGGGGACGGAAGTTCGGGTGAGGATGGAATACACGGCGCCGGGCGGGAAACTTGGCGCGGTGGCGGCAAAGCTGGTCGGAGAGGATCCGGGGACGCGGGTCTATGAAGATCTGCGCCGCTTCAAAGCGCTGATGGAAACGGGAGAGATCCCGGTCAACAACGGCGAGCCGGCCCGTCCCAAATAGCCGAACGAGAACGATCGGTTTATTTCGCGGAAATAATTCTGAAATGATTTAAGGAGAAAGAGAATGAAGGCTGTTTCTTGGTATGGATCACAAGAGGTTCGGGTCGAGAATGTTCCCGATCCGAAAATTCTCAATCCGCGCGATGCCATCGTCAAAGTGACGACGGCGGCGATCTGCGGTTCCGATCTCCACCTCTATCACGGCAATGTTCCGACGATGAAGCGCGGGGACATTCTCGGTCACGAATTTATGGGAGAGGTGGTCGAGGTGGGAAAGGGAAATCGGAAGCTCCGCGTGGGGGACCGGGTGGTCGTTCCCTTTTCCATCTCCTGCGGCAACTGCTTTTACTGCCGAATGGAGGCGTTCACCCTCTGTGACAACTCCAATCCGAATTTCCTCATGCAGGAGAAGGTGACCGACTATCCGACCGCCGGTCTCTTCGGCTATACCCACCTTTATGGCGGCTACCCGGGAGGGCAGGCGGAGTATGTCCGTGTCCCGTTTGCCGACGTGGGGCCGATCCGGATTCCGGACGATATGACCGATGAGCAGGTTCTCTTCCTGGGGGATATCTTCCCCACCGCGTATCATGCGGCGATCAACGGCCGTATTCAGCCGGGGGATGTGGTGGCGGTTTGGGGATGCGGTCCCGTCGGACTGCTCACGATCAAGTGCGCGTATCTTCTGGGTGCGGAGCGGGTCATCGCAATCGATCATGTTTCGGAGCGGCTCGAAAAGGCGAGGGGCCAGAACCATACGGAGGTCCTCAACTTCGAAGAGGTCGATGTCGTTGACGCACTCAAGGACATTACCGCCGGCCGGGGCCCCGATGTCTGCATCGATGCGGTCGGGATGGATGCCGATGAAAAAGGGCCGGTGGCCGCGTATGAAAAATTAAAACAGAAGTTTTACCTGGAGACCGATCGTCCCTTTGCGCTGAGAGAAGTCATCCGCGCCTGCCGAAACGGGGGAACGGTTTCCCTGCCGGGGGTTTATGCCGGCTATGTCGACAAGATGCCGATGGGGATCGCCTTCGGGAAGGGGATCACGTTCCGGATGGGGCAGACGCCGGTCCAAAAATATACGGGGCTTTTGCTCGATCGGATCATCAAAGAGAAGATCGATCTGACCTACATTATCACCCATCGGATGTCGCTCGATGAAGCGCCGGAAGGTTATCGGATCTTTAACGAAAAAGAGGAGGGCTGCATCAAAGTCCTCTTAAAACCGGGGAGTTGATTCCTTCCGTTGTGCTGCTGGTGAAGGGGAGGGGAAAGGGTCAGCGGGGAAAAGGGGCGAGCGCCTGGTCGCAGAGGGCTTCGGCGTTAAACCGGCAGATCAGGCATTTGTTGATCGAACCGCTCGGTTCGGGCTCCCTTTTCCCCCGCCAGTAATCGACCGCCCAGCGCAGATCGCGCTCGGCGATCTGCGGACGGAACGGGAAGAGGTGAAGCGTGAACGATTTTTCTTGGCGGAGAATGGGGACTGCAGAGCGGAACGTTTTTGCCCGAAGTTGCTCCGTGACCTTCAGGAGCGTTCCGGTTAGATCGGTGGGGAGAAGCTTGACGTGGGGAATCGTCGCGGGGAAGATCGCGACGGCGCAAAGGAGAGAATCGACATCAAATCGATTCTGCTGGAGAAGCCAGCCGTAGAGGTTGGCCTGTGTTTGTTGCGAGGGGAAGAGATTCGAGCGGCGTGAGAATTTAAATTCGACCAGCAGTTTGGCGGATTTCCCCTCCAGTTGAACCAGGTCGGGCCGTCCCCAAATCGGGATCTCCTCCCAGACCCCTTCCATCGGAAATTCGAAAAGGGTCAGGCTCTCCCCACGATGGAGCGAAGCCTCAATCTCCTCCCGGGTGACGGGGGTCGCCCCTTCTTCCAGCCGCGCATGGCCTTCGGCCCCTTGCGCCATCGCCGGAGAGGTCGGCTCCACCTCGGGGAACTGCATCGCAAGATCGACCTTCTTCTCGCAATATCGCTGTTGCGAGAGGGTGGAGACCATCAGGATTTCTTGTTGATGTCGCAATCCGCTCATCGACCGAAGGAGATCCCGAGTGCTTCGGCGGCGCGGACCCTCTCCCCGTCGGCCGGGACGAATTTCAGCCCCCGCGTTGCTTCTGTGAGGGGAACCGAGCAGACCTCGTCTCCTTTCAAGCAGACCATCTCGCCGAAACGACCCTGCGCAAAAAGGTCCATCGCGGCGACGCCGAAGCGGGTCGCCAGGATGCGATCGTAGGGGTCGGCGATCCGCCCCGCTGAATGTGACCGAGCACCGTGACCCGGACATCCATCTTGGTGCAGCTGCCGATCTCCTCCCCGACCTTGTTGCCGATTCCGCCGAGGCGCAGCGCGTAGCCGGTCTCGGAGCGTTTGATGACCGACATTTCCCCGCCGAGCGGTTTGGCCCCTTCGGCGACGACCACAATCGAAAAGCGGCTGCCCTGTTCATAGCGCCCCACGATCTTCTTGCAAACCTGATCGATCTGGAACGGGATCTCGGGGATTAAGATCACATCGGCCCCCCCTGCAATCCCGGCCTCCAGGGCGATCCATCCGACGTAGCGGCCCATCAACTCGACCACGATCACCCGATGATGGCTTTCGGCCGTCGTATGCAGCTTGTCGAGTGCCTCGGTCGCCGTGTTCACCGCGGTTTGAAATCCAAAGGTGACGTCGGTCGCCGGGATATCGTTGTCGATCGTTTTCGGAATGCCGATGGTGGGAACCCCCATTTTGTAGAGGTGGTCGGCGATTTTCAGGGTGCCGTCACCGCCGATCACGATCAGGGCCGAGAGCCCGAGCTCCTCGAAATTCTTTTTCAATTCGCCCGAAAGATCGACCGCTTGCTGTTTTCCGTCGATCGTTCGGGTCATTTGCATCGGGTTAATGGTGCTGGTGGTCCCCAAGACGGTTCCTCCCGTCGGGAGAATGCCCCGGATGGTCCAGGGGGTCATCGGCCTGACTTTGACCGGAGAGAGAAGCCCGTCGAAGCCCTCTTCGATCCCGAGCACTTCGCAATTGTATTTGACTTTGGATGATTTGACGATGGCGCGAATGACGGCATTGAGTCCCGGGGCGTCGCCGCCTCCGGTTAACACACCGATTTTCATCGTTCCCCCCGTTTCTTATTGTGGATCCGCCGGTAAAGATTCAGGTATTTTTCGGCGGAGGCGTCCCACGCGTAATTGCCTTCCATCCCGTTTCGGATCAGGGCCCGCCACTTCTTTTTCTCTCTGAAAAGCGAGAGGGCGTTTTGGACTTGCCGAAAGAAGGCGGTTGCGGTGTACGCCTTGAATTTGAATCCGTTTCCCTTCAACGTATCCGGATTGAATTGGGTAATGGTGTCGTCGAGCCCTCCCGTCGCGCGGACGACCGGCACCGTTCCGTAACGGAGACTCATCATCTGGCTCAACCCGCACGGCTCATACTTGGAGGGCATCAGAAAAATATCGGCGCCGGCTTCGATACGGTGCGCGAGAGGATGATCATAGGCGATCTTCACGACCGCCTGCTGCGGATATTCCTTTGCCAACGCTTCCAGCCGCATTTCATATTCCTTGTCGCCGTTTCCTAAAATGATCAATTGCGCCCCGGTCGCCATCATTCGATCAAAGGCCGAGACGATCAGATCGATCCCCTTCTGCTCGCTCAGCCGGCTGATCATTGCCAGCAGCGGAACATCTTTCTGAACGGGGAGGCCGAGCTCCTTCTGGAGGGCGGCTTTGCATTTTTCTTTTCCTTGAATGGCCTTTGCGTCGTAGGCCGAGGCAATACAGGGATCGCGGGACGGATCCCACTCTTCAGTATCGATTGCATTTAGAATTCCAAAAAGATCTTTTCTTCGTTTTCGAAGGACCCCTTCCAAACGGTGTCCATATGCGGCCGTCTGGATCTCCTTGGCATAACGGGGGCTCACCGTCGAGAGGGCATCGGCAAAGATCAATCCACCCTTCAGAAAATTGATCTTTCCATAAAATTCCAAAGCCTCATGGTTGAAATAGTCCCAGGGAAGATTGAGGAGATGCCAGTCGTAATGCCAGAAGATCCCCTGATAGCCGAGATTATGAATTGTGAATAAGGTTGCGGTTTCCTGGAAAGAGGGTTCACTCGCATAAGCCGTTTTTAAGTAAACGGGGATGAGCCCGGTATGCCAATCGTGGCTGTGAACGATCTGGGGGCGCAGATCGAGCGTTTTGGCCGATTCCAGAACGGCGCGTGAGAAGAAGACGAAACGCGCCGCGTTGTCGGTGTAGTCCCCCTCATTGGTTCCATACAATCCGGGTCGATTAAAATAGGGATCGTTTTTGATGAAATAATATTGAACGCCGGCGAGTTCGTGAGAAAAAATCTCCCCCGTCTCAAGCCGGCCGGAGACCGGGACGGCGATCGTCTGTCCCGTCGATTTCAGGGGGAAACGGCTTTGATCAATCTGCGAATAAAAGGGGAGGAAGACGGAAACCGATGCGCCGCGGGCTGCCAACGCCTTCGAGAGGGCGCCGACGACATCGGCCAACCCCCCTGTTTTCGCGTAAGGAGCCGCCTCAGAGGCCGCCATCATGATGTTTAATTTTCCTTCCACGGGGATCATGAATATTCTATCCGATGAGTTGATGCTATCTTAACCGTTTTGGTCGTCAAAGTCGATACGAGGAGTTACCCGTTCGATCCGGTTTATTCCGTAATGATGGGAAAGGGATAAAATAAAAGCGTTGCTTAAAGACAACAGATTTTGCCCGGCTCGTCTTTTTTTTACAACAACTCGCACGCGTGATCTAAATTGCGGCACCGATCTTTTTTCTAACCGATTGTTTATGCAAATAAAATAAAATTCTCCGTGAGAAGGGATTGGCATAGATGTTGCTTTTCCTCTCCGGGTAATGATCATTATATCCCACATTGGAGATCAGGAAGGTTCGAGCGAGATTTCTTACTGAGGTTTCTTACGAATGATGAATGAAAAAACAATCCAAAACGAGGTATCCTGCTCTGGAATCGGCCTTCATTCCGGAGAAAAGATTCATCTAAGACTGATTCCCGCCGCCGAGGGGAGCGGGATCCTTTTCTGCAGAACAGATCTCGGCGGCGTTTTGATCCCTGCGAATGCTTCCCACGTGGTTTCTACCCATTTGTCTACCACAATCGGGATAGAAGGAGCAACCGTCCAGACGATTGAGCACCTTCTGGCGGCGATCTCTGCTTTCGGCGTCGATAATCTCATCATCGAATTAGATGGTCCGGAGGTTCCTATTTTAGACGGAAGTGCGGCCCCTTTTGCCGAGCTTTTATCAGCGGCCGGGATTGTTCATCAAAAAAAGGCAAAAAGAATCGTCCAAGTGATCGAACCGGTGACCGTCTCGGAAAAGGGGAAACATGTCACCATTTCTCCGGCGTCCACCTTCGAAATCTCTTATCAGATCCAATTTGATCATCCGCTGATCTCGAGCCAGACATACCGTTATCAGCATAGCCCGGAAACCTTTATGACCGAGATCGCTCCGGCCAGGACATTCGGGTTCCTGAAGGATGTCCAAATGCTTCAATCAATGGGGCTGGCCCGGGGAGGCTCGCTCGAGAATGCGATTGTCATTGGGGAGGAGCAGGTGTTAAACGAGGGGGGGCTTCGCTTCCCGGACGAATTCGTTCGCCACAAAATTCTCGATTTAATTGGAGATCTCTCGCTGCTCGGAATGCCGATCATCGGTAAGATCGAGGCGGTTTGCTCGGGACACCTGCTTCATTCGAGGCTGATTAAAGCGCTTTTACAAAACAATAAAGCCTGTAAAATCTTGGGCGCCGGTCCCGCGGTTGAACCACACAGAGTTCCTTCCCGACCGGTACCGATCTACTCGCCTCTCTCATCAGCAATATAATTCCAAAAAATAAAAAAACAGAGGGGCCCCGAAGGGCCCCCCATTCATTTCTATCTAACACTATTTCTTTTTTGTCGCTTTTTTCTTTGTGGCGGTCTTCTTTTTTGTCGCCAATTCTCTCTCACCCCCTTTCATGACCCAGCAGGGTTTTTTCCCAACAGGGTTTCCGGCCCTGTCTCCTCAACAAGCGTGAATGTATTCGGCGCAATCTTCTTGAAGCGCTTATCCCTTGAAAGGGAGATGGCGACCGAGGTTACAGGGGTTTTCCCCCTGATTCGAACACCCCCCTCCGTAAGTTTTTGAAATATTTCTTTGGCATGTAGCGGCTTACCGGCCTCTTTTAAGAGCAAAAAGGTCGCCTGTGGGACGGAGAGTCCGGCATATTTTGTTTTTTCTAGAAGGATTTCTTTTGAATGGTCATGGCCTTCAGCGGTTGGTTTGCCACCCTTCTCTTTTTCCGTTTCTGAAGTAAGTTGATTAGAAGGCTGGGCCCACTTGGCCTTTTCAATTTCGACGCGGTAGAGTGTTTCGGCGAGCTCTAGGTATTTTTTGACAGTCTTAATTTCATCCTCAATCTTTTCACGTTTCTTTTGAAGCTCTTGTAGTTTCGACTTGTAAACGTGAATTCGCTGTTCAAGACCTGTAATAATATCTTTGAAGTCTTCCACTGTAACACCTCTATAGAACATGTATAGCACATAGAATAATTACAGTCAAGACAAATTTATAGCCATGCTACTATTGATAATTCTATGAATGCTATATCTAAGGCTACTGTTTGTATACTATATATGGATGGGATGTTTACTTACTCTACTATTGAGCCTAATGAGGAGTTTGGGAGCGTTTTGTAAGACGACTCTTGATAAGATTGAGGATAAAGTACATTTCTTCACTTTTTAGCGAGGCTTGTATCAAGAAGTAGGATGCTGCACTTACGGCGATTGCTATAGCGAGTAGCGCTGCTTTAAAAAGCCAACTTCCTGCAGAGAGCCACATCGCCTGGGCATTTAGCCATAAGGAGATCGGTAAAAGGGTGCTGGAGGCGAGGATGACCTTTAGATGTGAGTTGAGAATTCGTTTTCCGTCGATCCGTCCGATCCGTTTCCTCAGAATGAGGAGCAGGAGGGAGAAGTTGAGGATTGCTGAAAGGGAGGTCGCCAGGGCTAAACCGCTATGCTGAAGCGGGCCCATCAGGACGAGATTTAGAATCACATTGGCGACCACGGCAACCAGACCGATCTTTACAGGGGTCTTCGTATCCTGAAGAGAGTAGAAGACTGGTACCACGATTCGGATTCCGGCAAACGCCCAAAGTCCGATGGAATAGAACAGAACGGCGTTTGCCGTCCCAAGTGTCGCCACGCGGCCGAATTCCCCATGTTCGAAGAGAAGATGAACGATCGGAATCCGAAAGAGGATGAGCCCCATCATGGCGGGAAAGGTGATAAAAAAGACCAACCGAAGGCCGAAAGAAAAGGTTTGCCGCAACCCTTCTGTTTCTCCTTTGGCCGCTTGTGTCGAGAGGGTCGGAAGAATCGCCGTAGAGAGGGCGACGGCAAAGATACCGAGCGGGAAGTGGATGAGCCGCATCCCGAAATAAAGATAAGTGACGCTTCCGGCAACCAAGTATGAGGCGAGAAGGGTGTTTACCAGGACGTTGATTTGCGTGACGGAAAGGCCGAGCGTCGTCGGAAGGAGGAGCCGTCCCATTTGAACAACCCCGGGATGGAGCGGCCGGATCGGCCTTCGAAAGGAAAGAGGGAATCCCTCCTGATAGAGGGCGGGAACCTGGATAAGGAATTGCGCGAGTCCTCCCAATGCAACACCGACCGCGGCCCCGTAAACCGGCTCGGGAAGGAGCGGAGTAAAACCGAAGACAAAAAGGATGCTGACCACATTAAAAACACCGGAGGCGAGCGCCGGGGGGGCGAAACGCCGGGTGCTGTTAAGGATTCCCATCGCGAGGGCCGCCAGAGAGATAAAGAGGAGGAAGGGAAACATGATGCGGGTCATGGAGACGGTCAGCGAGAATTTATGGGGATCATCGACAAAACCGGGGGCAATCAAGCGGATCAGTTGGGGAGAAAAGAAAATCCCGAAGGCGACGACAATACAAAGAAGCAGAAGGAGGGTGGTAAACGCCGCCGAGGCGAGCTCTTTGGCCTCCGATCGTGACTTTTTCGAGAGGTACTCCGTAAAAACCGGAATAAAGGCGGCCGACATCGAGCCTTCGGCAAACAACTCCCGAAGGATATTCGGAATCCGGAAGGCGACATAGAATGCATCCGCCGCGATCGTCGCCCCGAAGAGGTTGGCCAGGATCATATCCCGAATGAATCCGAGAATGCGGCTGATCAGCGTCCCGAACGCGACAATACCGGCCGCGCCGGCGATTCCTTTCTCGACGTGACCTTGAGCAGCAAGGCTTTTTCCTTGACTTTCCATAGCGTGCTATGTTAAAAAACGACTTTTAAATTAAGGAGATCTCAATCGTGGCAAATCATCCATCTGCATTGAAGCGAGAACGGCAGGCAAGGAAAAGGAGACAGAGAAACCGAGGGATCCTCTCCGCCGTTCGAACCGCCGTCAAGCGGGTTCAGACGGCCCTTTCTGAAAAGAATCAGGATCAGGCGAAATCGGCTCTCAAAGACGCAACCTCGTCGCTCGACGGCGCCGCATCCAAAGGGGTGATTCCCAAAGCGCGCGCCTCCCGCAAAATCTCCCGCCTCGCGGCGAGGGTCAATAAATTTCTGTCGTCGAAGACATCCCCCTCGGCCTAACATGAAACCACGGCATATCGAGCGGATTATCTCAAGGCGCCTTGCTTGGCCCGCTCCTTTCGCCGGATCGCCGTCGAGGCGGAGAGCGGTCCGATCGGTTCTCTTCAAAAGGGAAAATCGGGCGAGCCTCATGACCTTGATTCCAGAAAAGGGAGGGTGTAGCCGGTCCGTTGGGATGTCGGATGCGGCCGACAGAGGTCGAGCAACAGCATCTCGAGAACTTGCGGCGCCGATTGTCTTCCCCCCTTCAATTGAGAATCTGCGGCCAAGGAGAGGTCAAACGCCCTCCGAATCTCGCTTTCCTTCCAATTCCGCAGCTGCTTGAAGAAAGCCGGAAGGAGGCTGGGGGGCATCGGAACCTTCTTGCCGACCGCCGTTTCCGATTTCCCGGCGTCGATTCCCTCTCGGGCCGTCGCCATGAGCCGCCACTGCCGCGTCAGCATCGTCAGAATGAAAAGGGGATGCTCCCCCTCTTCGAGCAGAGAGGAGAGAAGGGTCAGAGAGCGCTTCAGATTTTTCTCGCCGACGGCTCGGACCAATTCAAAAATTGAATGACTTCGCCCCCCTGCGATCAACTGCTGAACCATCTCGAGAGAAACTTCCTTTTTATCCGAAGAATGAAGTGAAAATTTATCGATCTCCTGCTGAATGAGAAAGAGATCATTCCCGAGGCGTTCTTTCAGGTACCATGTTGCCTCCTCCGAAAGGGAGACTCCCCGCCGCTTTCCTTCCTGAGCAATCCACCCCGGTAAAGCCTGTTCCGAGAGAGGGCGCAGTGGATCGCGGTTCCTTTCTTTTTCAGCGCGGTAAAAAGTTTTTTACGCATGTCGGGTTTCGCGGCAACAAACACCAAAACGGTCGTATCGCAAGGCGATTCGAGGTAACCCAAGAGCGTCTCGCGCTCATCTTTGATGAGATCCGCGTTTTGGATAATGACCAACCGCCGCATGCTGAACAAAGGAAAGGTCTTCGCCGTCATCAACACCTGATGCGGATCGAGACTCTCCCCTTGAAAGTGATCATAATTAAAATCGCGGGACGCCTCTTCGAGGACCTTCTCCCGAAAGCCACTCAGGATCTGTTGGATGAAAAAGGGCTCTTCCCCGGTGAGCAGATAAATGGGAGAAAAGCGCGCTTGCTCAAGGTGCTTTACGGCTTCTGTGTAGGTCATCGGTCCGCCGGCGTTGCGAGGGGAGGTGATGAAAGTGGGGCGATGCTGATCAAACCGGCCACCCGCTCGGCCAGCTGTTTCCCCGCTTCACGAATGGCCCGGTCTTGCGCGACCCGATCTGCAAGCGGGTCGGGATGCACGATGTACTCTGCGGACGCCTCCGCGTGATCTCTCTCTTCCGGTGGAGCGTCTCCGCCGGAAAGGAGCGTATAGTCGAGGCCGATGGTAATCCGGTATTCCTGGGCTTGGCCGATCCGATTCAACGAGATGGGGGTTTTGTCGAAACGGGTCACGCGGCCGGAAAGGGTCCGAGGGGCTTGGTGAGGATGGGCGACGACCTGCCAACCTTGTCTGAGAAAAGTCTCTTTGAAGCTTTCGCTGACCCGTTTCTCCAAAAGCGGCTCGAACGTCGCGTTCTCAAAAAGAGGAATGGCGATCGTCTGATCGGGAGGGGTCATTTCCGATCGGAGTCCGCTGTGGTATCCACAGCCGGCCAGGCTCAGCAGAAGGAGAAGAATCGCTCTTCTCATACGACGATGTTGACCAATTTTCCCTTCACCACGATGACCTTCTTGATCGAATGGCCTTCGATCCAGGGCTGTGTTTTCGGATCGGAAACGGCGCGCTCTTTGAGTGTTTCCTCGTCGGCGTTCGCCGGGGCCGCGAATTTGCTCCGGACCTTGCCGTTGACCTGCACGACGACCTCCACGACCTCTTCTTCGGTCCAAGCCGGATCATAAGAAGGCCATGAAACGTCCAGAATCGAAGGGGAATGGCCTAGGGCCTCCCAAAGGGATTCGGACAGATGCGGCGCGAAAGGCGAGAGGAGAAGGACCAAATGCTCGAGCGCTTCCGTGTAGGCTGCCCGATATTTTTGTTCTTCTTCCTGAGAGGGGGGGCCGTCGACTGATCACGCGAGAGGGCGTTGTAAAACTCCATCAACGCCGCGATCGCCGTATTGAATTGGAACCCCTTCTCGATATCTTCGGTCACCCGTTTGATCGTCCGGTGGGTCATTCTTCGGATCTGTTTCACGCGGGGGGAGGCTTCGGAGAGATCGATCTGCTCGCGTAAGGCCCGGCCGGATGCGGCAAATTCGTGGACCATGCGCCAGACCCGCTGCAGAAAACGATAGGCTCCCTGCACCCCTTCATCGCTCCACTCCAGATCTTTTTCGGGAGGGGCGGCAAAAAGAGAGAAAAGCCGGGAGGTGTCGGCGCCGAAGGTCTCGATCAGTTGATCGGGATCGACGATGTTTCCCTTCGATTTTGACATCTTGGCGCCGTCTTTAATAACCATGCCCTGGGTGAGCAGGTTGGCGAACGGCTCATCGACCTTGATCAGGCCGAGGTCGCGCATCACCTTGGTCCAGAACCGCGAGTAGAGCAGATGCAGAATCGCGTGCTCGATGCCGCCGATGTATTGATCGACCGGCATCCAGTAATCGGTGCGCGCATCGACCATCGCCGCGGCATTGTCGGCTGCGCAGTAAAGCGCATAAATACCACGACGAATCGACGAAGGTATCCATCGTGTCGGTTTCGCGGCGCGCCGGCTTGCCACATTTCGGACAGATCGTATTAAGAAAGGAGGGGCTTTCCGACAAGGGGGAGCCTCCCTTTCCGGTAAAAGGGACATCTTCCGGAAGCGCGATGGGAAGATCCGACTCCGGAACCGGCACCACGCCGCATCGCTCGCAATAGAGCATGGGGATCGGCGTTCCCCAATAGCGCTGCCGCGAGACCCCCCAATCCCTCAGACGGTAATGAATCTTTTCCTTGCCCAGCCCCTTTTCTTCAACGAATCGGGCGATCGCACTTTGGGCCTCAAGGGGAGGAAGGCCGCTGAACGGTCCGGAATTCACAAGTGTCCCAGCCTCTTCGGTGTAGGCGGCCGCCAGCCTGTGCGTGCTCTCCGCCGGTTCCGTCAAGGTCCCGGACGGATTCTGAATGACAATCCGAATCGGCAGATGATATTTCCGGGCAAATTCGAAATCGCGTTGATCGTGCGCCGGCACGGCCATTACGATTCCGGTCCCATAATCCATCAAGACAAAATTGGCGACCCAGATCGGAATCCTCTCCCCCGTGATTGGGTGGATGGCATGGGCGCCGGTGAAAACACCCTCCTTCTCCTGATTTAGGGCGGTCCGGACCGTTTTATCCTGACCTTTGACCTTTTCGATAAAGGTTCGAACAGCGGCCTCCTCCGGACGGCCGGAGATGAGGACCGGGAGGAGCGGATGCTCGGCCGCGATGCTCATGAAGGTCACGCCGTATAAGGTATCGGGACGGGTTGTAAAAATGGAGAGCTTTTCAGATCGATCCGCAACGGGGAAGACAATCTCCACCCCCCGGCTTTTGCCGATCCAGTTTTTCTGCATCACCAGGACACGCTGTGGCCAGCCGGTCAACCGGTCGGATTCCGAAAGAAGCTCTTCGGCGTAGGCCGTGATGCGCAAAAACCACTGCGGTAAATTTTTTTGCGCTCGACCAAGCTGTCGCAGCGCCAGCAGCGGCCTTCGATCACCTGCTCATTGGCGAGCACGGTGAGGTCAGTGGGGCACCAGTTGACCGGCGCGGTCTTTTGGTAGACCAGGCCTTTTTCATAAAGCTTGAGGAACAGCCACTGCTCCCAGCGGTAATATTCCGGGTCGCAGGTGGCGAGCTCGCGATCCCAGTCGTAGCCAAGGCCGAGGCGACGCAACTGGCCGCGCATATAGGCGATGTTCTCGCGCGTCCACTGGGCGGGCGGCACGTTATTTTGGATGGCGGCGTTTTCGGCGGGCAGGCCGAAGGCGTCCCAGCCCATCGGCTGCAGCACGTTTTTGACCGCGCATGCGCTTGATAACGGGCGATGACGTCGCCGATGGTGTAGTTGCGCACATGGCCCATGTGAATTCGGCCGCTGAAGGGTAGGGGAACATCTCCAGGCAGTAGAATTTGGGGCGAACCGGATCTTCCACCGCCTTGAAGGTCTGACGATCGCGCCAATAGGCTTGCCAATGCGCCTCGATCTCTTTGGGTTGATAGGTTTTTTCCATCTCTTCAGGGATACAATTTATGGTGTGAGTGTTGGATAAAATTAACATAGGCTTGGTAATTTAGCAAGCTTGGTTGACGGGAGAGTAGACGAGGTATATGCTTTTTTTATGGAAATGGAAAAAGGAGTCGCGTTGCCGGGAAGACTGGTCGCCTTTTTAGTCGGCCAGACCGAACTCAACTTGGAGAGTACCGCTGTTTTTGAGAGCAAGACTTTAAAGCGCTCTCCCGCCTATCCCGACGTCATCCCAAAGCAAAAGGTCATCAGAGTAGAGAAAAACAGCCTGCTCGGCCGGGATGTGACCTTTCTGGTCAAAGCCTATCTGCCCGATATTGTGATTGTCGAGGCGACCGTAGAGTTGGAGAGCCTTCTTTCCGAGCAATTGGAAAATACCAAGAAAGTGCTTTTGGAAGAGTGCAGGGCGTTCCTGGTGAAATACCAATGTCTTCCTCATTTTGAAGAAGATTACAGCATCTACTGCGTCTCCAATTATCAAGGAGACCCGGAACTCTATCTCACCCTTTACGGAGAGCGGATTGCCCAGATCCTCAAAAATGAGCGGATCCAACTCGATGAAGAAGAAATCCAAAACACACTTCAATCGGGATTGAAATACGCCAAAGACGATCTGACGCTGGTCGACTGGGACGGCGCTTTTATGTTCGATCCGCACGGCGATTTCGAAAGCAACATCGAATTATTTGAAATCGCCAATGTTCAGCTTCTGAAGTCGCGGATCTTGGATAAGCAGCTGGATGATCGACTTCAGCAGACGATTATTTTGCTGAAGCAAACACAACGAATGCTTTTCCGTTCCAAAGAGATTCGGGCCAATCTCAAAGAGATCATCCAAATTCGGACCCAGTCGCTTCTGGAATCCGACGCCATCGATCACAATATCAAACTGATCGGCGATTGGTATTCGGCCCGTCTTTTCAATCAGATTTCAAAGAAGTTTCATCTGGATGCCTGGAGCAAAAGCATTTCTCAAAAGCTCGACGTTCTGGAGGATGTCTATACCATGGCGGCCGAGCAGTTTTCGGTCTCCTTTTCCACCACACTCGAGTTTGTCCTAATCGCCGGTTGGTTTGTCCTTCTGGTCGGTTGGTTCGGGATCTTTATCCTTGATTTACTCCTTCGCGCTTAGATTCCTTCCTCTACTCCCCTTGCCAAAAAGAGCTTGACAAGGAAAACGCCCGGTTCTAGAATGGGAATGAATTTGATAATCATTCTCACTTGTTAAGGATCGGAAAAGCTGCGGAAGCAAGGTCCCCGTTCCGCCGAATTCCTCCCCGCCCGGGAAGAAATCCTAACCAAAAAAATGAAGGAGAATAAGAAACCTATGTCCCCTCTCAGCCGTCTTCGTCCGACCGATCGTTTTGTTTCCACAGAGTCAATATTTCAATTCATTTCGAGGTTATTGTTCGTCGGTTTGCTTGTTTCGTTATTCATTACGTCTCCTCTTCATGCGGAAGAGGAGGTGGTTGTTTATTCCGCCCGGAATGAACAGCTCATCAAGCCGCTCTTCGATGCCTACACCAAAGAGACCGGGGCGCGCGTCAAGTTTATTACCGATAAAGAGGGCCCGCTTCTGGAGCGGTTAAAAGCGGAAGGGGAGCATACACCCGCCGATCTCCTCATTACCGTCGATGCGGGCAATCTCTGGAGAGCGGCGCAGGAGGGATTGCTGAAGCCGATCCATTCGAAAGTCCTCCAGGAGAATATCCCGGCGCACCTGCGCGATCCTGAGAACCGCTGGTTCGGCTTGTCGGTGCGCGCGCGGACGATCGTTTACAACACCAAAAAAGTCAAGCCGTCGGACCTCTCGACCTATGAAGACCTCGCCGATTCCAAATGGAAGGGGCGGCTCTGCCTTCGGACCTCGAAAAAGGTTTATAACCAATCGTTGGTGGCGATGATGATCTCGGAACATGGAGAGCCCAAGACGGAGCAGATCATCAAATCTTGGGTTGGCAATCTTGCCACCGATGTTTTTTCCGACGATACCCAGGTGATGAAGGCGATCGCGGCCGGACAATGCGATGTCGGAATCGTGAACACCTACTACTACGGACGCCTTCTCGTGAAAGAGCCGACCCTTCCTCTGGCCCTCTTTTGGCCCAATCAAAACGGCAGCGGTGTCCATGTGAACATCTCAGGGGCGGGGATCACAAAACATGCGAAACATGAGCAAGCGGCTTTGAAACTCCTCGAGTGGCTCTCCTCGCAGAAGGCGCAGAATCTTTTCTCAGACACCGATATGGAATACCCGGCCAACCCGAAAGTCGCGCCGGACAAACGGGTGGCGTCGTGGGGATCGTTCAAGCAAAACCTGATCAATGTTTCCAAAGCGGGCGAACTGCAGGATGAGGCGGTGAAGTTGATGGATCGCGCCGGATATAAATAAATACGGCGTGAAGGGGCCCGATCCGAATGATGAAACCGTATGTATTGAAAGTCCCTTTCGAGCGGGGGGTAAGCTTCTTTCAGCGCGCCTTTCTCGATCGCTGGCAAGCCGCGACATTATTCATTGCCGGTCTGGTCTTGATCCCGCTCGCGGTCGTCCTCTTCTCGGTTTTTTCAGAGACCAATGAAGTCTGGCTTCACTTCGTTCAGACAAGCCTCGTCACTCTCCTCATCAATACGTTTTGGCTCCTTCTGGGCGTGGGTGTAGGAACCGCCTTCCTCGGCGTGAGTCTGGCCTGGTTGACGGCGGCGTGCGATTTTCCAGGAAGGAAATGGCTCGATTGGGCCTTGATGCTCCCCCTCTCTCTTCCCCCTTATGTGGTCGCTTTTGTCAGCATCGGTCTGCTCGATTTCACCGGTCCGATTCAAACGCAGTTGCGATTGTGGCTCGGCGTGGAGCGGCTTTGGTTTCCAAAAATCCGATCGACCGGAGGGGTTATCGCCGTGATGACCCTGACCCTCTATCCATATGTTTACATGTTGGCCCGCAATGCTTTTCTGACACAGGGAAGGCGCGCCATCGAGGCGGCGCAATCGCTTGGCCAGGGACGGTTCCGGGGGTTTCTCCGTGTGGCGCTGCCGATGGCGCGGCCCTGGATCGTAGGGGGATTGGCGTTGGTTCTCATGGAGACCTTGGCCGATTTCGGCACAGTTTCTATTTTCAACTACGATACCTTTACAACGGCGATTTATAAGGCGTGGTTCGGACTCTTCTCTCTCTCCGCCGCCGCGCAACTTGCCTCGCTGCTGGTCTTGATCGTCTTTGTCGTCTTGCTCGTCGAGCAGCGCTCTCGTGCCCGTCGGCGGTTTTCTCACGCGGGACGGAGCAGCGTGGCCGATCGGATTTTGCTCCGGGGCGGGCGGGGCCTGGTTGGCCTTTGCTTATGCAATATCGGTCCTGGGGATCGCTTTTATCATTCCGGTCGGTCAGCTCTCCGTCTGGGCTTTCGGTGTATTTCGGCAAGATTTCGATCTCCGGTATCTTTCCTTTTTAGGCCATTCCGTTTTTTTGGGGGGAGCCGCGGCCCTGCTCACCTGCGGCGGAGCGTTGATTCTCGTCTCCGCAAATCGCTTGAGGAACGATTTTATGACGCGGACCGCTGTCCGGGTGGCGACCCTCGGTTATGCCCTCCCCGGATCGGTGCTTGCGGTCGGGGGATTTTTATTCCCCTCATCTGGATCGATAAGCAAATGATCGGATGGATCCAAATTTTTTCGGAATAGAAATCGGGATTTATCCTGAGCGGCACACTGGCCGCGATGCTCCTGGCTTACCTGATCCGATTTTTGGCCGTTGCGCACGGCGCCGTCGACAGCGCGATGAACCGCATCACACCGAGCTTGGACGAGACCGCGCGCTGCCTGGGTGTCAGCGGCATTCCCCGAGGTGCTTCGAAAAGTCTATCTGCCGCTGCTTCGCGGGGGGCTCCTCACGGCCGCCCTTTTGGTGTTTGTCGATGTGATGAAAGAGATGCCGATCACATTGATGACCCGTCCTTTCGGCTGGGATACACTGTCGGTTCGGATTTTCGAGATGACCTCCGAGGGCCAATGGGAGCGGGCGGCCCTCCCCGCCGTCGCACTGGTCTTAACCGGGTTCATCCCGATTTTGTTGTTAAGCCGATATTCCAGCAGGGAACCGTAACGGATGACTGTCATCGAGCTGGCTCAGATCACCAAGACATACCCAGGCGGGAAAATGCCGGCGATTTACGACGTTTCCTTCAAGGTTGAGAAAGGAGAGGTGTTGGCGCTCTTAGGGCCGAGCGGCAGCGGCAAAACAACCCTTCTTCGCTTGATCGCGGGGTTTGAGAAGCCCGATCAGGGAAACATTCTCCTAAACGGCCAAGAAGTAAGCCGGCCGCAGCATTGCCTTTCTCCTGAAAAGCGGGGGGTCGGGATGGTCTTCCAGGACTATGCGCTCTTCCCGCATCTGACGGTGGAAGAGAATGTCGCCTTCGGTCTCGGCGGTTTGAGCCGGGAGCTTCGAAGGAAGCGGGTCCAAGAGGTCATCGATCAGGTCGGCTTGACCCCCTGGGTTCAACGCTACCCGCATGAGCTCTCCGGGGGGCAGCAGCAGCGCGTCGCCCTCGCGCGCGCTCTGGCGCCCAATCCGATCGTTTTGATGCTGGATGAGCCGTTCAGCAACCTCGATCCCGATATGCGAACACAGATGCGGATGGAGGTGGCGGCGATTTTGCGCCGGACCGGAAGCACCGCCATCCTGGTGACGCACGATCATGAAGAGGCGTTCGCCATGGCGGATAAGGTCGCCGTTCTCAATGCGGGCCGTCTGGAGCAGTGCGATACCCCGGAAATGGTCTACCATATTCCATCCACCCCCTTCATCGCCGATTTCGTTGGGCAGGCCGACTTTATCCCCGGGGCCATTCAAAACGGAAAGGTTCTCACCGAGATCGGGATCTTTCCGAACGTGTCGATCTTTCCCGACGGGACGGAGGTGATGGTGATGATTCGTCCCGACGATGTTGATTTGCTCCCCCGGGGGGAGGGGGCGGTCACGGTCTTGGGCCGCCAATTCAAAGGATCGGAGAACCGCTACATCGTTGCGCTTCCCTCCGGACAGATTCTTCATAGCAGCCAGCATTCCCTTGCGGTTTATACCGACCAAACGAGAGTGGACCTTAAATTAAAGGTGACGCACACGGTTTTGTTTAAAAAGGACGATGAATTCTTTAAACAGGGGTTCCATCATCCATATGGAGTGAAAAATGCGTGAAAAAGGGAATCGCCCTCTGAAAAAAGGCTTGACAACCACAAGGCGCTCTTCTAATATGGAGAACGAATTTGATAATCATTCTCAATTAGGGGCCCAGATGAAGGAAGAAACACTGCTGCAAGAACATATCGCGAAGCATCATTTGAAGGTCACCAAAGAGCGAAGCGCCATCCTCCGCGCCTTCATTGAGGCGGAGCGCCACGTCACGGCCGAGGAATTATACCGGATGATGAGGGAGAAGCACGCCTCGATCGGGCTGGCGACAATCTACCGGACCCTTAATCTCTTCTGCGAATGCGGCTTGGCGGAGCAGCGGCAATTCGGCGACGGCCATGCCCGGTATGAACTGACCTACAATGTCAATCATCACGACCACTTGGTCTGCACCCAATGCAAGAAGATCATCGAATTTGAAAATATGGATATCGAGAAGCTCCAAGAGAAAGTGGCAAAGGCCCATCGTTTTACCATCTACAGCCACAAATTGGAGCTCTATGGACTTTGTTCCGATTGTGTCAAGTCGAACAGTTCCCTTGAGAAGGGAAAAGATGAACTTCGCGCCATGCGCCATTCCCGAACCTAAAGATCGGGCCAAGGCCGGTTGGATCGAGAACGGCTTTGAGAGGTAAACGGATGCATCGGTGATTCAGTAAAAGAGAGTCGTTTATGCCGAAAGATCAGGAAGCAGTCATTGAAGATTTACGTTGTCTCTGTGGCAGTCTCTTCGCCAAGGTAAGAAAAGAGGGGATTGAGCTCAAGTGTCGCCGCTGTAAACGGGTTGCTTTAATTCCATTTTCGGGAGAGGAGCAGGCCTTTCTAGACGAAAACCACCCTGATATTTTTCGGCATCAGATTACATTTGACCATTCACATGACAGCTGATGATGTTTGCCGACCGGTTCCATAGGACCGGCGCCGGCAATGACCAAAGGCCAGAGGTCATTCCAGAACCCCGCGCCGTTATTCACATACACCAAATTGGGGGGATCAATGAAGAGGGGTTTATCTGTTTTCGTCCTGGCTATACTGATGGGGACGGGTTTTTTTTCGGGTTTGGGAGTTGCTGCTGAAACGGGGGGGATGCACGGTGGGGGTGGAAATGCTCTCCCGAGCGAACCGGGTACGTCTGAATCGGATTCCAAAATTTCATTCCACGGTTATGGAGAGCTTCATTATAACAATCCAGAGGGGGGCGGTCTTCCGGATGGAGATGAACCCGCGACGCTCGATTTCCATCGATTGGTCCTAGGGTGGTCTTACTACTACAACGACCAATTGAGCCTTCATGCCGAAATCGACTATGAACATGCGGCGCAAGAGCTGGAATTGGAATTTGCTTATATCGATTATGTGGTTAACGACGCAATCGGTATTCGGGTCGGTAACGTTCTGATACCGGTGGGGCCGCTGAATGAATTCCATGAGCCGACCCTCTTCTACAGCGTGGAGCGGCCTTATGTGCAGCGCTATATTATACCGACCACCTGGAACTCGGGTGGGTTTGGCTTCTTCGGCCAGCCGATTCAAGGCGTTCACTATCGGATCTACTTCATAGAAGGATTGGATGCCAGCGGTTTTTCAGAGGACGGAATCCGGGGCGGCCGGCAAATTCTTTCCGAAGATGAAAACAAAGCGGTCAATTTTGGAGGGGTCGGGCGCTTGGAATATACCGGTGTCCCGGGTTTGGCGATTGGGGCTTCTCTTTACAGCGCAGGGGCCGGACAAGGAACGCCGGGTCTCGGCGGCGCCCGAGTTACACTCTGGGATGTTGATGTCCGTTATCGGATCGCAGGTTTCGATCTGGCCGCCCTTTATGCCCAGAGCAGTATCGATGGAGCGGAAGATATCAGCGCGGTCGTCGGAGAAACGGTTGGAGAGGAGCAAGAAGGTTGGTATGCCGAAGTTGCCTATCATCTCTCTTCTCTGACGCAATCCGAGTGGGATTGGGTTCCTTTTGTCCGATTCGAGCAGTTTGATACGCAATCCGCGGTTCCTTCTGGCTTTACGGAGAATCCCGCCACCGACCGACAGGTGATTACTTTCGGTCTGGCCTTCTATCCTCATCCCGACGTGGCGCTCAAGGTCGATCGCGAGATGTGGGAAGATGAGGCGGACGGGGACGGAAATCGGACCAATGCCGCACTTGCATTTATCTTCTAAACGCGGCAAGTAGAAAGAAAGAACAGAAAACCAGTGAAGGGCGACCGACCGGTCGCCCTTCCTGCGTCATCGGGATCTTCACGTCATCTATGAATGAATGTTATCGCCGCATCCGGTATTTAATGGGTTCTTTCTTTGAGATCACGGCCTATGGAGAAAAGGAGGCTTGTTCGGAGGGGATCATTGCCGCTTTTAACGAGATTGCGCGTGTCGAGCGGCTGTTGAGCGTCTATCGTCCCCAGAGCAACCTTTCGCAGGTGAATCGTCATCGGAGAAAAGGGACTCTCTCAATTGATCCGGAGCTTTTCGATGTTTTAACTCAATCGATGAAATATGCCGAGAAAAGCGGCGGCGCTTTTGATCCGACTGCCTCGCCACTGATCCGGCTTTGGGATTTGGTCCTGGAGGAGAGCGATCCGCTCCACCCGGAAAGGAAGAGATTGCGGCTCTTCTCGATCGGATTGGATTTCGAAACATCCGGCTGACTGCCGGGCAGATTGAACTCCTGAATGAAGATATCGAGATGAATCTGGGAGCGATTGAAAAAGGCTATGCGATTGACCGGGCGGTCGAGAAACTGCGTGTCCACGGAATCAGCCAAGCCCTGATCAGTTGCGGAAGTACGATGTATGCCTTAGGAGCCCCTCCGGGCGAGCGGGGATGGAGAGTTAATATTCAACATCCAAGGCAGGAAGAGGAACGAATTGGAACCGTATATCTTTGCGACCAAGCGCTCTCCACTTCAGGCGACTACGAAAAATATTTTATCTTTGAAGGACGGCGATACAGTCATCTGATCGATCCTCGGACCGGCTACCCGACCGAGGGGCTTGCCAGTGTGAGTGTGATCGCCCCAAACGCCATGGAAGCCGATGTTCTCTCGACCGCGACTTTTATACTGGGAGCGCCGGAGGGAACGATGTTTCTGGGCGGTTTTCCCGGGGTCGAGGGGCTGGTCGTTGAAGAAGAGGACGAAGCGCTTTCGTTCGATCGGACGGAAGGGTGGGACCGAGTCTCCGCAGATTTTTCCTTGAATCGTCGGCACTTTCTTGCGCTCGCTTCTCTGTTTTTAATTGGGCTATTTCTTCCGACCCGAGGTGAGGCTGCGACGGTTTATCTCACCGAGGAGGAGGGACTCCGGAAAATAATGCCCGAAGCCGATCGGTTTGAAGACGATCGGGTCGATCTTACCGTTGATCAGCTTGCGCAGGTCCAGAAGCTGGCGGGGAGGGCTTTTCGGGAAGACGATTACCTCTTTCGTATTGGGAAAAAGGGGGATGAAGCCGTCGGCTACGCAACCGTTCTAGAAGTGATCGGTAAGGAGCGACCAATCACCTTTTTGATCGGGATTCATCCGGATGGGGAGATCAAAGGGGTCGAGGTACTGGTCTATCGTGAGTCGAGAGGCTCTGAAGTCCGTAACCCTCGGTTTATGGCGCAATTTCTGAGAAAGAAGGTTGACAACCCTCTTCGGCTGGGGAACGACATCGAATCGATCAGTGGTGCAACTCTCTCCGCGCGGGCGGCGGCCTATGCCGTTAAGAAGGCGCTGGCCATTTTTGAAGTCATCTATAAGCGAAGCGCCCCCCTGGATGGCAAGCAGCGGCAATAAGGATACGATTGAAAAATTTTACGAGACAAGAGAGCTGGTTATCCAAATCGTCCTTGGAGATTCGACTGATCTATACCCTCTTCATTGCGTTTGCCTTGGCAGGGCATTTGAGTTTTATCCTTATCTCCCTCTCTCGTATCGGGCCGACATATGAAAAGATCGTCGCGCATTACCGCGGCGGAGAGAATACGGAAATGGGTGAGGAAAAAGAAATGTCTTTTCCAAAGGAGTTTCCAGAACTCCTCGAGGTGACCCATTTCCATGCATACATCGAGGGGATTGTTCTTCTGGTGCTAGCGCATCTATTTGCCGGTGTTCCGCTTCCCCGAGGAATCAAATTGGGGGTCATCGGCCTTTCTTTTGGAAGTACGTTTCTTGATCTGGTCTCCCCCTGGTTGATTCGATATCTCTCTCCGCAGGCCGCCTATGTGCAGATGACTGCCTGGATCGGAATGGGGGTGAGCTATCTTCCGCTGACCCTTCTGCCGGTTTATTTTCTTTGGAAGACCCCTCCGAAGCGCGTAAAAAGAAGGGGCATGGCCCTTCGGTTTCCTCAGGTCATTAAAAGGATGATTCTCGATTCGGCGGTTGACAGCGCGGGGCTAATTTGTTAAATATGAGCATCCTGCAGTCGGGCGATTAGCTCAGTGGTAGAGCGCTTCCTTCACACGGAAGAGGCCGCTGGTTCAATCCCAGCATCGCCTACCAATCCCTAAAATCTCATCCCCTCTCACCGAAGCCATCCCGGCGGCGCGCTGGCTTTTCTGGCCGCTTCCGGTAGCGCGGTTTGAAGCGCCTCTTCGGCCTTCCGAATCTCCTGTTTCATCGCTTCGATCTCCCGTAGAAGCCGGTTGGTTTCAGCCTCCCTGAAGAAGATGGTTTTATTCTCGAATCGAAGCCGTCCGAGCGCTTTCTCCGCTTCCGTCAGCTGCCTGATCAGTTCACCCTCTCGAGACCGCCATTCTTGGATTCGCCTCTTCCACCAACGCTCATCATGTCCGTTCAGATCGACGTTCGCTGAACGTGGGATGGATACCAAGGGGGCAATCGATTTTACCACCGGCAGGTCGGGAAGCGGCTGGACCTCCGCATGTTCCCGATAGGCCGGCGGTATTCTCGAAAGAACGTTGGTAAAGTGAGGCGTGCCGTCTTCATCCAACCATCGAAAGATCTCCCCCGCCATGGCCGAAGGTTTGGATGGAGTCAATAACAGCAACAGAATCAACATGGTTTTAGAGAATATCATTTTTCTCCTCAGCAGAATTCATATCGACAATACGACGTTCTTTGATTCGTCTCTTTTGCTTATGCTACTATAAAAGTACTGTTTATCCTTGGCAAAAATCAACTAGCAGGGTGGTCTCTATGAAATTTTCGAAACCAATCAAAAAACAGATAATCCTTCTGGCGCTCCTCTCGATCCTGGTCGCTTGCCGGAGCACTCCCAGTGACCGACCGGGAACAGTTGATCCTAGTCCCGGAATCTCAAGAAATCCAAATGGGGCTCACCGCGTATCAGCAAATCTTGTCCGAGTCAAAACTTTCAGACGATCCTGAAAAAGTGGCGATGGTCCGGCGGATCGGCGAGCGGATCGCCGCGGCGGCGGATAAGCCCGATTATCAGTGGGAATTTAATCTGATCGAAGATGACAGCCAGGTCAATGCATTCGCCTTGCCGGGAGGGAAGGTCGCCGTCTACACCGGAATCCTTCCGATCACGCAGAACGAGGCCGGGCTGGCGACGGTGATGGCGCACGAGGTGGCCCATGCGACGGCGCGGCACGGCGGCGAACGGATGTCGACGGGGCTTCTTGCGCAATTTGGAATGATGGCGCTCGATGTCGGTTTGGCCATGAAGAACCAAGATCCGCAGATGAAGCAGGCGCTCCTGGCCGCCTACGGCGCCGCCGCCCAGGTGGGGGTGATCCTCCCCTTTAGTCGAAAACAAGAATCGGAAGCCGACCGGATCGGTCTGACCTATATGGCAAAGGCCGGCTACGATCCCAAAGAGGCGCTTCAATTTTGGGAGCGGATGTCGAAGGTCGAGAAGCAGAAAGCGCCCGAGTTTCTCTCCACCCATCCGAGCGACGAGACCCGTGTCGAGCAGATTGCCAAGTGGATCCCGGAGGTGGAAGAGGAATATCGGGAAGGTCAAAGGGGGATGGGGGCGGGGTAATCCGAGAACGCTGCTAGGAAGCGGCCGGCGTTTCCGCGCAGCGCTTTTTTTCCCGCTCGGCATCGGCCGTCGATTCGAGATGGGTGAACGCCTTTGCGAGAAGACAATGGGGTTCGTTTAACTGAGGGTTGAGCTTGAGCGTTTGCTCCAGCTCAAGAACCGCCTGTTCATAGAGATCGACGGCAAGATAGGCTCTGCCTAATCCCAGATGGCCATCCGCCGAGTCGGCCTTCCTGCGGAGAAGCCTATGAAATGTGTTAATCGACTCCTGAGTTCGGCCCTGCTTCAAGTAGGCTTCCCCCAGCTTCACATAGAGTCCGATGTTCTCAGGAGAAAGCACCAACGCCCGTTTGATGGCGGAGATTCCTTCATTGGTCGACCCCTTTTTGAAGTAAACGTCGGCCAGCCCCTCATAGGCTCGCGCGCTCTGAGAGGTCAATCGAATCGCCGCTTGAAACGATTCCAGAGCGAGATCGGCTTCTTCATTCTTTAAATAACTCTCTCCGAGAAGGACATGCAGATTCGGATCTCGGGGCTTTTTGGAGAGGGCCTCCCGATACGATTTAATCGCATCTCTCCATAATTCTTTCACCCTATACAAATCTCCCACACCGCGATAGGCCTGTGCATACTGCTCGTCGGATGGTGTTTGTCCTGGGAGAGGGGTCACGCCGTCGAGGACATCATCGATCATTTGCTGCTGGTTTTCGTAAAAAGGGGCCGGAAGCTCAAAGTGAAGCTGAACCAAATTCAGTCCAATCGAAACCGTGTACGAATGAAAAATTTTGGGGAGACCATCTCTTTGCCCCATCCAGACCAATTCTCTCCAGGTTTCTCCCTTTCTCTCGATCTCGCGGGAGGAGATTTCCTGAAAGTGGGAAAGCTCATTCCGGATAAATTTTTGAAGCCGCTGAGGGAGCGGGAGCGCCGCCTCGATTTTTCGGTAATCTTCCAGTGAAGGAATGTCCGGCAAGAAAATCCCGGTCAAGCGGGCGATCTCCGTCCCGTTCGGTTTTAATTTTCCGACGAACAGCGTATTTTCCGGGGCGGAGAGATGCCATTGCGGGGGGAAGGTGATTAAAATGCCGGCTTCGTTCGATTTGAAAAGATGGTTCTCATGATCGATCGGTGTCGGCTTGGAAAAACATCCGGTGAGAAAAAGGAGGAAGACCCAGGTAAACACCGTATTGTAATGCTCTTTTATCACAAATTTCAGTGTATCTCATCATTCGACGGTGTCAAGTATCCGATGAGCGGGTAAGATCCCGCCGAGCCGATTTTTTCATCGGTCACGGAAGGTGTTGAATGGCGACCTCGAGAAAATCCCATAATACTTGACGCGTGGTGGCGTGTGCGTGGGGGTAGCTTTTCCCGGTCAACTGCTCGTAAAGCATTTTCGCTTTTTCTTTTTTCGCCTGAAAGTCGGCCAGCGGGAGATCGGGGGAGAGCGAGACCAGGTCGGGATAGCCGTTGGGATCTTTCTTGATGAGAAGAGACTCCCCCTGGGCTGTTTGAATCCAAAGTCCGATCTCAGTCATGGTCCTTCTTCATCTGTGTCGTTTTGACGGGTTGTCTTCTCTTCTCGGACACTTTTCTTTCTCTCATCCCTGACCGGTCCGAGCGCAAAAGAGATAAGGAGAAGAGAGCCGATAAAAAAGAGAAAGGCGAGGGGGAGGAGATAAAAGGTGAATGCAAGCGTGATAGAAAAAAATAGTCCGAAAAGTCCGAGGAAAACAAGAAAGCAACCTCCCACTCCCTTCATAATCGGGTATTCCGGAATGGTTGCGCGGCAAGAGATGGAATCGGCCCGCTCGATATTTCCAAGGGGAGGATTTTTCTACTGCCTGATTTTTCTTCCGCCTCTTGTTTGGTTTTACAATCGATGCAGAGCGTTGTGACAGGGCGCGCCTTTAGTCGTTTCACAGAGATCTGCCCGCCGCACGATTCGCAGACGCCGAACGTTCCTTCGTTGATCCGATCGATCGCCTCGTCAATTTTTTTCAGGAGCTTCTGCTCGCGCTCACGAAGCCGGAGAATAAAGTTTTGATCCGCTTCCGCAGAGGCTTGATCACCCAGATCGGTCAACGTTTCATTCCCCTGATTCAGACCGCTTCCAAGAATCACGCCGGCATCGGCCAGCAGCGCTTCTTTTTGCTTCTCAAGATCTTTCTTGATCTCCTCGTAGGGATTTGTCACCCGTTCTTTCTTCTTCGTTTTCATCCGATTGTTCCTTTCCGTCGCCATTGCCTGAGTCCCTTTATGAAAGCAATTAGCGAAACAGTATAACAAAGAAAAAAAGTGCGTCAAATAGAAATTCCCGCCGTTTTCTCTTTGATTTATTGAGTGACGGGAGCATCTTAAAGAGGAGTTTGGTCCGATATGGAGCGATTTAAACGGGAGGGGGCGAGGAGTTACTTCTCCTCTTCCTGAAGGCGTTTGATCTCTTTTTTAATCTCGACTTCTGCAAGGGAAGGAAGGACTTCCCAGGTCACCTTCTCGATAATTTCTTTTAATTCCGCCTTCGGCAGGGCGGCCTGGAGCATGCCCGGAAGTACATCCCAGACGACCTTCTCGACGATCTCCAGGACATTCTTCCGAATCAGTTCGTTCACCTCTGCAGGATCGATCGGAGCGGCGGAAGACGCGGCGGCCGTCTGAGGGATTTTTTCCGAAAAGGGGGAGGGATCGGCCATTGGCGGAACCGGCGGTTTATTCATCTCCACCTCCTCATTGTTTGTTTGAAGCGATTCTTCCAGGGAGGGAACATCAATCTGCGGAAGGGAGCTCTCCAAGATAGACGGTTCTTCTATGGAGGGTTCTTCTGTTGGTGCGAGGGGAGGGGGTTCTTGAAAATAGCGGGTTTCTTCCAAAGATGACTCATTAAACGCCTCGGCCGATTCCGTCGGCGCCGCAGCCGGCGGAGGGACGACCGGATCGGTGAAAAACTGTGTTTCTTCTCCCATCTCTCCGGAGAAGGCCTTCGGTTCGTCTGCCGCGGGAGGAGCGGACTCTAGAAGGGTCTGTCCCGCCGCAACGATCGCTTCCGGCTCCTCCGGCAGGCTTCCCGGACTCGACCAGCCGAGCAGCTCTTCGATCTTAACGGCGTCACCTCCCGGGTTTGAGAAATGTTCCGAAAGGCTCGATCCCTCTTTTTTCCCGGAAGCATTGAGATCGACCATGACCGCCTCGGCGGTTCCGGTCTGCCGTTTAGTTTCCTGGATCAGCTCCCTTGAATCGATCGGTTTTTTCAAGAAGGCCTGAATTCCCGCGGATTGAAGCTGCGCGGGATCGTAACTTTCAGTGGAGTTGATCAAAAGGATGATCGGGGTTTCGACGAGGCTTCCGCGCTGCCGTATCTTTTGAACGAAATTAAATATGTTCATCCCCTCGAGATTATAGTCGGCGAGGATCAAATCGGGCTGATTTTTAAATGCAAGATCGAGGGCGGAGAGGCCGTTGTCGATGGAGGTGACATCGTACCCCTCTTTTCGGAGGGTCAGCTCGACCAGTTTTTGAACGGCCAGATTATCATCGATGAGGAGCACTCTTCGGGACATTTCGCCTCCGGTTCTTGGGGTACGAAGTCCAGATTTCAAGGACGGAAAAAGCGACCAAAACCTACCATAGGATCTTTTTCCTGTCAAGGAATCGGCCTGGTTTATCGAGTGAAAAATCATTCTTTCCCAGGATATTGCTCTCCTTGATGCAGGGATAGAAGGCAGGGTTTGGCCGAAACAGTTCGAACGCGGAGGGCTTACGTCAGGGTGGCCACCGGGCTGATGAAGTCCTGCCAGCCGAGGTGAAGTTGAACCGCGTCGCCGGTTTCTTTTAACACCGCTTCGGCCGCTTGGTAGGCGAGATGAGGAAGATTGTTCTTCTGGCTCAGATGGGCCAGAAAGAGGGTTCTTAATTTGGGATGGAGAAGCGATCGGAGCAGCGTGCTGGAATCCTTGTTCGAGAGATGGCCCCGGTCGCCGGCGACCCGCTTCTTGATGTGAAGCGGGTAGGGACCGTTGAGCAACAAGTGGGGATCATAATTCGATTCAAGGATGAGGAGATCACATTCTTTCATCGCATCCAAAGAGGGGGTCAGACAACCCAGGTCGGTCACCATGCCGACTTTATGCCGGTCGGTCTGGACCGTATAACCGACCGGATCGGCGGCATCGTGAGAAATCGGAAAGGGATGGATCTGGAAAGGACCGACCCAAAAGGAAGACCCGGTTTCAAACAGATGGATCGACATCGGGAGCTTTCTGAGGCTCTTGGCGGCCCGGCGGGTTTCTTCATTGGCGTAGATCGGGATATTGTACTTCAAGGCGAGAGGACCGGCCCCGTGAAGATGATCGTGATGTTCATGGGTAATGAGGACCGCCTTGATCTGACGGATATCGACCTGAATGGCGCGAAGCCGGGAGACGATCTGCCCTGCGGGAAGACCGGCATCGATCAAGACCCCTTCTCCCTCTTTCTTCCCGTTGCCGGGGTGGCCGATGTAGGCTGTGTTTCCCCCGCTTCCGCTCCCCAGCAGACAGACCCGTAGCTCGATGATCATTTCCCTCGCACTGGAGGGAAAAGATAAAGAATCGAACCCGGCTTGTCAAGGCTGTTTTTGATTTGACTGGTCATCAGTGCAAAGCGAGCGACTGGCTTTGCCAGCGGGAGCGCCAGGGGCGTGGGGGCATCGGAGGATTCCTGCGCAGCAGGAACCGCACGGGCCCCCACATACAAACGGGTCAGCAGTAGTCGCTTTGTGCACAGGCGAGAACCTGCTCGTCTCGGCTCATGTCCCGGTAGATCGTGACCCCTTTGCACCCTTCGCGATAGGCGAGAAGAAAAACCTTCTCGACATCTTGAGGGGTGGCCTCTCTGGGGAAATTGACCGTCTTGGAGACCGCATTATCAGTATGTTTCTGAAAGGCCGCCTGCATTCGAATGTGGAATTCAGGAGCGAGATCATGGGAAGTCACGAAAATGCGTTGAATCTCTTCGGGGACCTCGGCCATCCCCCGTACCGATCCGGTCGCGGCGACCCGGGCGATGAGCGCCTCGGAATAGAAGCCTCCCCGGCGGGCCGCCTCCACGAAGCGGGCGTTTAATTCAGGAAGCCGAACGCCTCCCAGAACCCGGCGATGATAGGAGAGGGCATACAGCGGCTCGATTCCGCTGGAGCAGTCTGCGATGACACTCAAGGTCCCGGTCGGTGCGATCGTTGTTGTGGTCGCGTTGCGTAGCCGGAGTCCTTGGCCGGCGTAAATGCTCTGATCGTATGCCGGGAAGACGCCCCGTTCTTTCGCAATCGCCGCGGAGGCTTCCCGCGCTTCCCTCCGAACGAAAGACATGATCTCCTCTGCAAGCCCGAGCGCTTCGTTACTGTCGTAAGGGATGTTCAACTCGGTCAGGAGATCGGCGAACCCCATCACCCCCAATCCGATTTTTCGGGTCCGATAGGTCGCTTCGGCGATCTGGGGGAGGGGATATTGGTTTTGATCGATCACATTGTCGAGGAGGTGAACCCCCTTCCAGACGGTCTCCTTTAACTTCGGGTAGTCGATTTCTTTTTTGTGGGAGAGCATCTTGACGAGGTTCACCGAGCCGAGATTACACGACTCGTTCGGGAGAAGGGGTTGCTCTCCGCAGGGGTTGGTCGACTCAAAGCTCCCGAGCGCCGGCGTCGGATTGTCTCGGTTGATCCGGTCGATAAAAATAATCCCGGGATCTCCGCTCTTCCAGGCGGCCTGAACGATCTGATTGAAGACCATTCGGGCCGGGAGCCTGCGCACTTCTTTCCCCGTCCGTGGGCTGACGAGCGGGTAGGCTTCGTCTTTTTGGAGCGCTTCCATGAACAGATCGGTCACGGCGACCGAGAGATTGAAGTTCACCATCTCCCGGGGGTCCTCCTTGATCGTGATGAAATCGAGAATGTCGGGATGGTCAATACGGAGGATCCCCATATTGGCCCCCCGCCGGGCCCCCCCTTGCTTGATCACTTCCGTTGCCATGTTGAAGACCTTCATAAAGGAGACCGGTCCGGAGGCGATCCCCGAAGTCGAGAGGACCCGGTCGTTCTGCGGCCGAAGCCGCGTGAAGGAAAAGCCGGTTCCCCCCCGCTCTGATGAATCAAAGCGGTATCCTTGATCGCTTCAAAGATCGATTCGAGCGAGTCTTCGACCGGGATGACGAAACAGGCGGAGAGCTGCTGCAATTCTCTTCCGGCATTCATCAGGGTGGGGGAGTTCGGAAGAAACGCGAGAGACGAGAGAAGATCGTAGAAGGTCTCGGCGGTTTCCGCTGTTTGGGAATCCGATCGATACCGCCGGTCGGCCTCCGCAATATTGTTCGCCACCCGGCGGAACATCTCCTCCGGGGTTTCGATCAGGCGGCCTTCCGGGTCCCTTTTAAGATATCGCTTCTCCAGAACGGTGATCGCATTCTGAGAGAGGGAAGAGCGATCTTTTAACTGCATGTTTCCGAATTCCTTTCGATCTAAATGATTACGATCATATCGGTGCGGCGCAGGGGAGTCAAGTCTGAGACGTTTTATTCCAAACGCGACCTGATCATTACGAATGGGACCGCCGCCGTTTGACAGCGCCGCGGCGGGTCGATATGATAACGCCGACCGTCCCTTATTTGGAGAAGAGAATGAATCGGAGAATCATCTTTATATCGCTGCTTACAGCTTTCCTCTGGGTCGGCTGCAGCGAGTCGAAATCGTCCCCATCGGGTCCGGCGCCGAAAGCCCCGGCCGAGCTCGCCAAGGGAGAGGCGCTCTTCAACACCCACTGCGCGCGATGCCATGGAGAAGGAGCCAAGGGGACGAACCAGGGGCCGACCTTTCTTTCAAAGATCTATGAGCCGAGCCATCATGGCGATGCGGCCTTTCAAATGGCCCCTCAACGGGGAGTCCGCGCTCATCATTGGAATTTCGGCGATATGCCGAAAATCGAAGCGGTTCAGCCGGAGGAGGTCAATGAGATCATCCGTTATGTCCGATGGCTTCAGAAGGAAGCGGGGATTTTCTGATCTCTTCATTGACAACCGGTCCGGTGGAGGGTAGCTTCAATTGATGGCGTCCAAGCAAAAAGAACGACTGGCACCCCTCCTGGAGTCGTTCTTCCAAAGTCATCCCCATGCCGAGCGGATCGTGGACGATCCGGTTGAGCTCCCGCATCGCTACACCGACCCGAGGGAGATCGAGCTGGTCGGCTGGCTTGCCGCAGCGCTTGCGTATGGCCGGGTCGATCTCTTTAAGGCGGCGGTGGAGAAGATGTTGGCCTTGATGGAGGGAGGGCCGTATTCTTATCTGGCCCGGTTCGATCCGGTTCGCGAGCGTCCCCGTTTCAAGGGAATTTATTATCGGCTCAACTCAACCGATGATCTCTTCTGCTTCATTTACATGATGAGCCGGGTCGTCCAGCGGTTTGGGTCGGTCGGGGCGCTTTTCCGGTCGCTCTATCGGGAAGAGGAAGAAGACCTCGGTCCCACCCTCTCTCGGTTTATGGGGGTTGTCTCTTCAATCGATTCCCGACCGGTCTACGGCAAAAAAGGGGTTCCCGACGGCCTCCGCCAGCTGCTCTCTTCCCCTGCTCAGGGGAGCGCTTGCAAGCGGATGAATCTTTATCTGCGTTGGATGGTCCGTCCGAGCGACGGGATCGATTTTGGCCTCTGGAAGGAAATTCCGCCGGGTAAGCTGATCATCCCGCTCGACACCCATATCGTCCGCATTTCCCGCTACCTGGGTCTGACGCGGCGAAAGAGCCCCGATTGGAAGATGGCCAAAGAGATCACAGAGAGCTTAAAGGTGTTCGATCCCATCGATCCGCTTAAATATGATTTTGGTCTCTGTCACCTTGGAATTTCGGGAGCCTGTCCGATCGAGCGGGATCGAGAGAAATGCCGCGGATGTTCCCTTTTAGACGGATGTCAAAGGGGCCGAAGAGCGGTCCGAAGCCGAAGCGCTTTTCCACCGCCATCCTCTCGTCATGGGGGAGGGGATGAAGCGCCTCGGAAAGAGTTTGCATCGATTACAATCTCATAGTTGGGGCGGGAGGGGGGGAGGTCGAACTCGAGGACGGCATGATCCCGTCCGCCGATGATTCCGCTTTTCTCGCTTTCTTTCTGAAGGGTGTCGGAGAATTCGATCTCAACCCGCATCCGTCCCGTCCTCGGAACCTTTCCTTTATAACAATATCGATGCTTGCGGTCTTCTTGGGTCGCTTCGCTCCGTTCGTAGAGGAGTCCATCCCAAGGAACTTCTTTAAATGAGTTCGCACTCCCCGCGGGACCGAGTGAGATGACGAAGGGGATCGGCTTCGGGCAACTCTTTTTAGGAGCATAAAGACCGCGACAGGTGGGGAGGTCGCAGGGGAGGAATTCGAAGAAGGGCTTCCATCCCCGATTTCCTTCCCGGTGATAAAGATAGATCTGGACCCGTTCGTCGACTTGGCGAAACCCTTGAAGGTAAATCGGCTTTTTCAGCAGATTGATGATCCGAAGCGAGACCGGTGTCGGCTCTTCCGAGAAGGTTTCAGGCGGGGAGGGCTGGGGAACGATTGTCCCGGCCGGTATGGCCCCGTTTTCTTGAAAGGTGTGAGGAACGGCCTCTAGAAGGGCCGTCTGGACCGGAGGGAGGGTCCACGTAAACAGGAAGATGGAAGCCAGAAAGAGTCGGTGTATGAGGGTCCGCATGACTTATTCCGAAGAGGGGCTTCGATTTCCTTGAAAATGATCGACGCAGTGTGTTATCAATATCGATCAGAACGATCTCTGGAGGAAACCGTGCCGATTTACGAATATGCCTGCTTAGAATGTAAAGAACAGTTTACCCTATTACAGTCTCTTTCAGCCAAAGCGGAAGAGACCCCTTGCCCCCATTGCGGCGAGCGGAAGAGCCGGCGGCTCTTCTCGACCTTCGCCTCCAGACCGAACGGTGAAACCGCCTCCTCGCCTTCCTCCACCGGTCATTCCCATAGTGGGGGCTGCGGATGCGGATAGGTATGCCGTTTGTGAAGACCGTAGCCCTCTTGCTTCTTCGAACGCCTGGAAGATTACTCCCTGCCGACGTAAGACGTCAACAAATTAGTATTTCACTCTAGCGTAACTGAAACCGTCTCTACGGAGAAAGAGGGAACAGAATTCTTCCTCTTGACGTAAGGACGGATCCTGCTTTTCCGCATGCTTCCGGCTGCTTGACCCCTCTCTTCAAGCATGCTAAGATTCAGCACTTTACAGGCGCGTGGATCGGTTTCTTCGCCTGTTTTAACCTCTGGAATCAACGGGGAGAGACGGACTTACTGTAGAATGGCAGCCATCCAAGGAATAGAGCTGAGTAAGTCTTTCCAATATTTCCAAGTTCTGAATCGGGTCTCATTTGAGGTGAAGGAGGGTGAATGTTACGCCCTGTTTGGACCGAACGGCGCAGGCAAAACGACCCTCCTGAGAATTCTGGCGACACTCCATCGTCCGACGAGCGGGCGATTCGAGATCTGCGGACACGACGGGCTCCGGGAGAAAATGAAGGTCCGGGAGGCCCTTTTTTTGATCAGCCACGGATCCTACCTTTACGATGATCTCAGCGTCTTAGAGAATATCCGGTTTGCGATCGGCCTTCGCGGAGCGGAGCCGACCGGTCCTGAGATCAAACGGGCCCTTGACCGCGTCGGGATCGGCGCATTCGGCTCCCTCAAGAGCCGGCATCTTTCCGCGGGAATGAAAAAACGCCTCTCCATCGCCAAGGCGATGCTCGCCCGGCCCAGCGTTCTCCTCTTAGATGAAGCGTATGCCTCGCTCGACGAGCGGGGGGTCGATATGATGAATGCCTATATTCGAGAGGTCACCCGGGAGGGAACCACCGTCCTCATCACCGCGCATGATCGGGCCAAAACAGCGGAAGTGGCTCATCGCGCCGGCGTCTTGAACCGGGGGGAGCTGCGCGAGCTGGCAGTAAATGAATTGTTGACGGCCCATGCACTTTTTAATGTCATAAAGTGGATCGCCTGGAAAGATCTCTTAAGCGAGCTGCGCAATCGCGAGAACATCTCTTCGATGTTCTTTTTTGCCCTGATCGTCATCCTGATCTTCAGTTTCAGCTTTTCGCTCGATCCGAAGACCACTCATGAGCTGATGCCGGGGATCATCTGGATCGCCTTCGGCTTCACCGGAATCATCGGCCTCGGAAAGTCATTCCTGGCGGAGGTCCACAATGACTGCATGGAATATTTCCAAATTGTTCCGGCGCCGAAGGGGGCGATTTATCTAGGTAAGTTTTCAGGGAACGTCCTCTTTATGTTGATTGTGGAAATTATCCTCTTCCCATTGTTTATTCTTTTCTTCAATCTGGACGTACTTGAAAAAATTCCGATAATTCTGCTAATATTCGTGGCGGCCACGATCGGTCTTTCCGCCTTAGGCACCCTCTTCTCCGCTTTGACCGTTCAGATCCGCGCGCGGGAGGTGATGTTTCCGATCCTCCTCCTGCCGATGGCGGTCCCGATCTTTATCGGCGCGGTCGAAGCGACCCGCGGCGTGTTCAGCGGCGATCCTCTCCCGATGTATGTCGATTGGATCAAGTTATTGGTCGTTTTCGACGGTATTTTTATGGTCGTTTCTTTTTGGGTTTTTGAATTCATCTTGGATTATTAGGGATGGTGATCAGTCGTCTTATCGCCAGGCTTCAACGGTATGAAGGGTGGTTCGGCGTTGCCGCCGGACTTCTCATCATGGTCGGCCTTTATATGGGACTGGTGACCTCCTCCCCCGATTATTATCAGGGCGAGGTGGTCCGCATTATGTACATCCATGTTCCGGCCGCCCAGAGCGCCATGTTTGCTTATACGGTCCTCTTCGGCGGCAGCATCTGGTATCTCTGGAAGCGCGATCCGATTGTCGATAACATGTCTCATGCGGCCGCTGGCATCGGCGTTTTCTTTACCCTGATCGCTCTCATTACCGGCTCGATCTGGGCGAAGCCGACCTGGAATACCTGGTGGACCTGGGATCCCCGGCTGATCTCCTTCGCGATTATGCTTTTGATCCTGGTCGGATACCTGATGCTTCGAACCTTTTTAGAAGATAAAGAAAAAGAGGCGACCTACGGCGCCATCCTCGCCATTGTCGGTTTTGTCGACCTTCCGATTATTCATTTTTCGGTCGAATGGTGGCGGACATTACACCAGCCCCTCTCGATTTCGACGAGAGGGGTCAGCATCGCCTCCGATATGCTCATCCCGCTGCTCCTCATGTCGATCGGTTTTTACCTCCTCTTCGCCTACATGCTGATGGTCCGGACGCAGATGCTCTATCTTCAGCATCTGCTCGAAGCCAAACGGGGCGGATGCTCAGTAGAGTTCATATATGAGAACCCATAGCCCAGGGGAAGGAGCGGCCACCAGACAATGAAGTGGTTTTACATCCGGTGGGGAGGTGTCCTGATCGTTGCAGTGATCATCGGGGTCCTCGGAATTCAGCGATATAATCGAGATGTCACCACCATCTCCCCGCATCACCTTCTCCACGATCAGCCGACCCAAACGGTCCGGATCTTGGGGATGGTGGAGGCAGGAAGCATTCGTAAAGAGGGGGATGGGGGCCCGGTGGCTTTTCAACTCTCCGCGGAGGGGGTCAAACTGTTGGTTCGATATCTCGGAGGAGAGTCTGAAAACCTAAGGGATTTGAAAACAGTCGTTGTCGGCGGGAAGTGGAATCCGACCACGCAGACCTTGGAAGCAGACAAGATCTCCGTGGTTCCCAATTACGGCTTCATTACGGCGGCTTATCTGGCGTCTTTGATCCCGATGGGCCTCTTTCTTTTTAATATGGAACGAAAGGTCGCAATGTTATATATTCAGATTAAAGAGGAAAAGGTCTATCAACCGGAGGAGCCGCTTGAAGTCAGGTAGAAAAACAGCCATTATTATCAGCACCCTGATCGTTCTGGCCGGGGTCGGCTACTTGGTCTTTGGGAATTTCGGAAAGAACCTGATCTATTTTGTCACCCCGTCGGAAGTGGTCGCCTTTTCATCCGAACATTACGGGAAGAAAGTTCGGGTCGCCGGAATGGTGGTGAAGGATAGCCTCAAGGTGGTCCCGAATACCTTACGGCTTACCTTCGACCTAAGCGATGGGGCCCAGACGATTCCGGTGGCGTTTGAAGGGGTGCCGCCCGATCTCTTTAAGGAAGGCCAGGGAGCGGTGGTGGAAGGTTTTTGGGATGCCGATCGGACGTTTCATTCCCATATGATTATGGCAAAGCACTCTGAAGATTATATGCCGGTTGAAATGAAGAATGCGGAGCGGAGCTCCCGAAGAAGGATTTCTTTAAAACCCTCAAGGTCGAGTAGGGCGGCGCCTACGTCGCCCCGAAAGGGGCCGGGGGCCAGCAAAAACGGAGGTCCAAATCAATGATCATTGAGCTCGGCCATTTCGCCGTCATTACCGCCCTGGTTCTCGCGGTCCTCGGAATTGTTTCCCCGATTGTCGGGTTGAAGCGGCGAGATGCTGTTTGGGTGGGAGTTGGCCGCCAAGCGGTCACGCTGAACTTCGTTCTCATCTCGGTCGGCATGCTGGCGATGATCTACTCCTACTTGACCCATGATTATTCGGTCAAATACGTCTATGCCACCTCCAACACCAAGCTGCCGATCTTTTACAAAATCGCCGGACTCTGGGGGGGTCACGAAGGTTCTCTGCTTCTTTGGGCCTGGATCCTCGCGCTCTTCTGCATGATGGCGGTTCACATTCACTGGAAAACACAGCCGGCGGTGATGCCTTACCTCATCTCGATGCAGTCGACCGTGTTGACCGGTTTTCTCCTTTTGATCCTGTTTCTTTCCAATCCGTTCGAGCGAATTTTTCCGATCCCAGCCGATGGACGAGATTTAAATCCCCTCCTGCAAGACCCGGCGATGGTGCTCCATCCGCCGTTTCTCTACCTCGGTTACGTCGGTCTCTCGGTTCCCTTCTCGTTTGCAATGGCGGCCCTATTCTCCGGGCGTTTGGGGGAGGAGTGGATCAAGGCGACGCAGCGATGGACCTTGGCGGCGTGGCTCTTTTTGACGATCGGGATTTTGATGGGAGGCTACTGGGCCTATTACGAGCTCGGCTGGGGAGGTTATTGGGGATGGGACCCGGTCGAAAATGCCGCCTTTATGCCGTGGCTCGTCGCCACCGCCTTCCTTCATTCGGTGATGGTTCAGGAAGCGAGAAAAATGTTCAAGGTCTGGAATCTTTTCCTGATCATCCTCGCCTTCTCCCTCTCGCTGATCGGGACCTTCCTGGTTCGAAGCGGCATTCTCTCCTCGGTTCATTCGTTTGCCGCCGATCCGGGACGGGGGGTTTTTATCCTCGCGTTCCTCTCATTTATGCTGCTCCTTTCCTTTGGGACCCTGATGCTTCGATCGGGCAAACTAAAGAGTCAAATCGAAATGGATTCGGTCATATCGCGTGAGGCAATTTTTCTCTTCAACAATCTCTTTTTCCTCGTGGCGTTGATTACCGTCTTCGTCGGTACCCTCTATCCTCTTCTAACCGAGGCGCTACAGTTTAAAAAGGTCTCCGTCGGTCCCCCTTATTACAATACGGTTTTCATGCCGGTGGCGCTTGGTTTGGTCTTCCTGATGGGGATCGGGCCTTATATTCCATGGCGGAAGGCGTCGGCGCAGAACCTGAAAGAGCTGTTCCTGATGCCGGGACTGATTGCCTTGGGGGGGCTGGTTTTCTTTGCGCTCGCCGGGATTCGGAACAGTTATGCGTTGGCCGGTTTGACTGTCGTCTGTTTTGTCGCCGCGGCGATTTTCCGTGATTTCGCGAAGATCTCTTCCTTCTGGGCGAAGCGGGAACAGGTGAGCATGCTCCAGGGTTTCCTCACCGCCTACAAAAAGAATCCACGGCGCCTCTCCGGAATCCTGACCCATATCGGTGTCCTCGTTATGATCATCGGGATTATCTTCTCGACCATTTACCAGACCGAGAAGGTGTTGATCATGAAACCGGGAGAGGAGACGGGACTCGGCGCTTATCGAATCAAATTGATCCGGCTGTATGGCGCCGAGGGGATCAATTGGGAGGGGCAAGAGGCACTCTTTAATGTTTATAAAGGAGAGACGCTGATCACGCAGCTTCGTCCCCAAAAGCGGTTTTATACCGTCTCCCAAACGCCGACCACCGAGACGGCGATCCATCAAATTTATATGGGGCATGTTTTCCTGACGATCCCGGAAGTCTCCCCCGATGGAACCTGGGCGCGGGTGCGGGCGCTCCACAATCCGTTGGTTCTCTGGGTCTGGTACGGCGGGGGGATCATGGGGATCGGGGTGATCTTAAACATGCTGAGAAAGTCGCGAATAAAAGTATCGGCGGCGCGTCCCGAGGCCGCAGGAGCGGAAGTGGCGGTTTCCCTGTCGCGGCCGGCGCGTGAAGAGGTGCTGCATCGGTCGAATCGATGGCAGACGTTACTAAACGCCGTTTGGCCGGGGAGAAAAGAGGTATGAACACGCACGGCACGCCGCAAACTCCCCCGCTTGCGGGGAAGTCAAGGCGGACGAATAAAAATGATCAAAGTTCCACTCGGGTCGAAGCATCCCCCCCGCTTGCAGGGGGGGCTTCAAAGAGATGGCTGAAACCAAATCTCCTTCGGTCGGTATCCGCGGCTGGCAGATCGCGCTCCTCGCCGGCATTTTGGGCTTGATCGTCCTTTTCTATAAGGGGCTCTGGGGAAACCCCTCCTTCATCCCGCCTGTCCTCGTCGGGACGGCCGCGCCGGAGATTACCGCGCCCGATCTCTATCAGCCAAAGGAAGTGTCGCTCTCTCAATTTCGTGGGAAGGTCGTGGTTCTGAATTTTTGGGCCTCTTGGTGCTTGGAGTGTAAGTTGGAGCACCAGAACCTCCTCGCCATCCAGAAGCGTTTCGCTCAGAACCCGAACTTTGTCCTGTTGGGGGTGAATTATCAGGATAAAGAAGATCTCGCCCGACAGTATTTGCAGGAGCACGGAAATAACTTTGAGCATATCCGGGACGTGAAGGGGAGGATCTCCATCGATTACGGTGTTTATGGAGTTCCGGAAACCTTCGTCATCGACCAGAACGGAGTGATCCGTCATAAGCAGATCGGGCCGATTGTCGGGGAGACCTATACCTTCCTGGTCGAGGGACTGATTGAACCTTTATTGAATGGAACGGCAACCACGTCATGAAGCGTTTTATTTTTATCCCACTTTTCCTCATTCTTTTTACCTCCCTTTCGACGGCAGAAACTCTCAATGAAGACCAGCTCCAAGAGCGCGTGAAACAGGTATCGAAGACCCTTCGTTGCGCCGTCTGCCAATCGGAGTCGGTCTGGGAGTCGAATGCGGAGCTGGCCATTCAGATGAGAGATATCATCCGGGAGCGGCTGATTCAGGGAGAATCGCCCGACCAGATCCGGGCTTACTTTGTCAGTCGCTACGGCGATTTTATTCTGCTGAAACCGAGGGCGTTCGGCCTGAATCTGCTCCTCTGGGGAGGGCCCTTTCTTCTTCTGATCATCGGCGGGACCTTCTTGTTCCGCACCCTGCGGAAGTGGGTGGCCGAGACGGCGCCCGCCTCGCCTGAAGAGCTCTCCCCGATCGATGAAAAAAGCCGGCGGCGGATCGAGCAAGAGATCCGCGGGCTGGAGCCGGATAAATAGTAACGCAATTACCGAAGGAGTAACATATGCTTCCTATCGCCGCCGGTCTCATGTTGTTGGCGGTCATCTTGGTTCTTCTCTCCCCGATGTGGCAACGCTCTAAAACGGCGTTGATCGTCGGCGATGAGGCTGCACTGGATGAAGAACGGATCAATCTTCAGATCGAGAAAGAGAGCCTTCTGCGCACCCTTTCCGATCTGGAACTCGATTATGCTCAGTCCAAAGTCGCTGAAGCCGACTATCATCGACAGAAGCTCGGGCACGAACATCGGCTGATCCAGATCCTCGATCGGCTCGATGCGCTGGTTGGGATCGGTCTCGTCCCGCCGAAAAACAAGAAATCCCGTCCGCCGAGCGGCGCGGGCCCCGTTTTCATCGGCTTTCTGGGGACGGTGATCATCGCCGGCGCGGTCGGCATGCATCAGCTCGTCCAGTGGAAATTGGAGCGGCAACAGTTCGCCGAGGCCGGGGCGGAGGGGGCGGCGACGATGCCCCCGATCAATCCGGCGGAGATGGTGGCGCGCCTGGAAGAGCGGCTGAAGAACAACCCGAATGACCTTCAAGGGCAATTGATGGCGGGCCGATCATATGTGGCGCTGGAGCGGTGGGAAGATGCAGAGAAGGCGTGGCGGAAGGCGATCGAGCTCGACCGGCGCAGTCACGCCGCCCATTATGGACTCGCCGAGGTCCTGATCCGCACCGCCGAGCCGGGAAATCGGACCGCCTATCAGGAGGCCTTGGATCACCTCGACACAGCGCTGATCAATGTCCCTCAAGACGCGTCGGTTCTCTGGGCGAAGGGGGTGGTGCTGATTCACCTGGAGCGATACACAGAGGCGGACGAGGCTTGGACCGAGGCATATAAATATATCCCCCCCAGACCGAAAGCGCCGAATTCGTCAAAAAGGCCTTGCAGGATCTCCGATCGGGCCGCGCGCCGCTGTTCTAGATCGTCCCTGGGCGACCGGCTGAGAAAGCAGTATAATAATCGAAAGAGGCCGGGCCTTCTTTGAAGGCTCGACGACGGATGTCATACGCAGATGATCAAAAGAACGCTGGCGATCTTTTTCCTTCTTCCACTGTTGATGGCCTGTTCGCAAAAGGAGGGGGAGAGGCGAAGGGGCCGTTGGCGGTCGGCGTCGAAGCCGGATTCTTGGCCCCCGATTTCATGGTCAAAAATCTGCGGGGCGGAATGACGTCGCTCTCGCAGTATCGGGGAAAGGTCGTCCTGATCAATTTCTGGGCGACCTGGTGCGGCCCGTGCAAGATGGAGATGCCGTCGATGGAGGCGCTCTATCGGAGTTATTCCCGGGATGATTTCGAGATGTTGGCCGTTTCCATCGATACGATGGGGGAGCCGCCGGTCCGGCTCTTTGTGGAGGATTTCGGATTCACCTTTCCGGTGTTGATGGACGATCAGTTCGAGGTCAACGACCGGTTTCAGGTCCGCGTCGTCCCGACGAGCATCCTGATCGACCGGAAAGGGGTGGTCGTGCAGCGGTTTCTCGGCGCAAAAGATTGGAATAACAAGGAGAGCCGAAGCGTCATCGAAAAGCTGGTGCAGGTGAAGGGTTGATTGGAAATTCGATGAAGGGCATTTTAACCAGAGTGAATTGAAATGCAGGCGACGGAGAATATTTCACTTTTTATTGCGTTTTCGGCCGGGTTTCTTTCTTTTGTCTCCCCCTGTGTTTTGCCGGTGGTCCCTTCCTACATCTCCTATATCACCGGGCTCTCTCTGGAAGAATTGACCTCGCCCGAGGGAAGGGCGCGGGCGCGAGAAGTGGCCATTAAAAACTCGCTGATGTTCATCGGCGGGTTCTCAACGATTTTTATCCTCTTGGGAGCCTCGGCGACGCTGATCGGCCGGTTTTTCCTGATGTACCAATCGGCCATTCGGCAGATCGGCGGGCTTCTGATCGTCTTCTTCGGCCTTTATATCATGGGTCTCATCAAACCGTCTCTGCTGATGCGGGATGCCCGGTTTCATTTCCAAAACAAGCCGGCCGGTTATCTTGGGTCGTACCTGGTCGGGATCGCTTTCGGCGCCGGATGGACGCCGTGCGTCGGTCCGATCCTGGGGTCGATTCTCCTCTATGCGAGCGCCTCCGGATCGGTGGCGACCGGGATCATGCTCCTGACCGTCTATTCTTTAGGGCTTGGTCTTCCCCTCTTTCTTTCTTCCATCGGGGTTCAGTCGTTTCTGGCCTATTCCAGAAAAACATCTCGCTATATGCGTTGGATTTCGGCGACCAGCGGTGTTTTCCTGGTGGTGGTCGGCCTCCTCATCTTTACGAACTCATTGACCCGGCTCACTTCATTTTTCACCCAGGTCGGCATCGGCTGGTCGATCGGGCAGTAGGGCGACCGGCCCGGTCTCCCCTCCATTTTCTCTCTTATGACGGTGGCGCATGCGGCGATTGTTCCCTCTTTTATCTTTTATCCTTTTCGCGATCTCTCCTCTGCATGCGGCGGAAACCTCCCGAAACTATACCTTTGCGGAACTGGTCCATAAAGAACGGGCGGCGGTCGTCAGCATCCGGTCCGCGAAGCTGGCCCGGGAGGGGGGGACCGCTTAAAGATTTTTTTCTCCCTCCCCGGCGACCGGCTCAAACAGGAGATCCGGGAGGGGAGTTTGGGGACCGGTTTCTTTATCGATTCATCCGGCTTGATTCTCACCAACTATCACATCATCGCGCCGGGCAATCGTCCGGCCGAGGAAATTGTCGTCCGAACCTCCGACCGGCGGGAGTTCCCGGCGCGGGTGATCGGGAAGGATGCCAAAACCGATGTCGCGATCCTTCGAATCGAGGGGGGTGGTCCTTTCACCTCCGTGGTTTTGGGAGATTCCGACCAACTCGACATCGGCGAGTGGGTCGTGGCGCTTGGAAACGCCTTCGGTCTCGAGGAGACGGTCACGGTGGGGGTGATCAGCGGAATCGGCCGCGCCCTCGGCACCGGCCCGTATGACAGCTACATCCAAACCGATGCGGCGATCAATGCCGGCAATTCCGGCGGTCCGCTCTTCAACATCCGGGGGGAGGTAATCGGCGTCAACGCGGCGGTCGGCGCCTCCGCGCAAGGGATCGGCTTCGCCATTCCGATCAATATGGTCCGAAAAATCCTTCCGGCCTTGGAGAAAGAAGGAAAGGTGACCCGCGGATGGCTGGGGGTGATGATTCAGCAGCTGACCACCGATTTGGCCAAAGCGTTTCAGTTGAGTGATGACCAGGGGGCATTGGTCTCCGAGGTGATGAAGGAGAGCCCGGCCGAGCAGGGGGGGATTGTCCGGGGGGATGTCATTGTGGAGTTCGACGGGAAAAAGGTCACCCAGATGCATGATCTCCCCGCGATTGTGGCGGAAACCCCCATTGGAAAGACCGTCCTTGTCCGCGTTGTCCGGGATGGCGCGCCGCTTCAAATGAAGGTCAAAATTCTCCAGTTAAAAGACGAAGAATAGAGCGAAGCTGCAAGGGCGACCTTCTTGTCGTCTGGAATGAACATGCACTACGACGTCATCATCATCGGCGCCGGCCCCGCGGGATCTGCGGCGGCAACGGCCCTCGCGCGGCAGGGGCGTTCGGTCCTTCTCCTGGAGAAGGCCGCTCACCCAAGACATAAATCGTGCGGTGGAGGGCTCTCCGCGCGCCTCCTTCCCTACCTGGACGCCGACCTGAAAGAGATCGTCGAGCGGGAAATCCGAAAAGTCGTTTTTCTTCTCCGAAAAAAAGAGGTGTCGGGTTCTTCCGCTGAGCCGGTCGCCTATCTGGTGCGTCGTGATCGATTCGACGCCTACCTTGCCGAGAAGGCCCGAAAGGCGGGGGCCGAGATCGTCGAGAATTGCCCGGTGCGCGATTGGCGCGAGACGCCGGAAGGGGTGGAGGTACAAAGCCGCCGGGGCCCCGATACCGCTTCGTTTTTGATCGGCGCCGACGGCGCGGCCGGCCGCGTGGCCCGGAAGCTCCATCCCGATTGGAAAAAACACCTTGCCTTCGCCCTGGAAGCGGAGGTTCCCCTCCGGAACAAGGAGGAAGCGGTCTGGATCGATCTTGCGGTTTCGCGGGGATACGGTTGGATTTTTCCAAAGGAGAGCGGGGCTGCGATCGGGGTGGCCGATTTTAAGGGAAAGGTTCCAAAGCCGCAGGCGCTTTATTCCGATTTTCTTGGACGGCACCCGCTCACTTTCGAAGCGGGTTCGGTCCCGCCGAACGGCTGCACGATCCCGATCTATCGGAGCGCTGCCCCCCACTGGTAAAGGGAAGGGTGCTCCTCATCGGGGACGCGGGCGGGTTGGTCGATCCGCTCTTCGGAGAAGGAATTTTTTTATGCGGTCCGCAGCGGACAGATGGCGGCCGAAGCGATCGGCGCCGCCTTTGCCGGCCGCGAGGAAGTGGCCTCTTACGATCGGGCCGTTCGGGAGACCTTTTATCCCGACTTCGAGCGGGCGGCGCGGATGGCGAAGTGGATCTATGCTTTCCCCGGCCTCTATCTGGAGGCGATCCGCCTTCATCCGGGGGCCGTCGATCTCTATTTGGGGATTCTTCGGGGGGAGCGGACTTACTGTCAATTTTGGAAGGAAGTGCAGTGGGCCTTCGTTCGAAAGTTCATTCCGTTCAAGAATACTGCTGGATGAACCACCCCACCATAAAGATTCCCATCCCCAGCACCGTGAACTTAAATAGAAATCCCATGCTGCCGTTCTGAAGCCCGGAGACGATCAAGACATTTAAGATCAAAAGCAATCCCGTCGCCTGAACGACTCTGCCAAGGTAATAAAAAAACTTTCCCATCGATCCTCATCCTGATTAAGCAAGACCGGAATTTACCACAGCCCTGCCTAAAAATCAATTTAGCCGTGTTTCACGCCCCTTTTCTTGACAAATGTCCGACGGCTGTTATAGTTAGGGGCGTATTGCAATACGCCCCTACCCATCTGAAAAAAGAGCCAACCATGCCGCAACCGCAGCAGAAAAGAAAGATGCTCGGCGAAATGTTGATCGCCGAAGGACTCCTTTCGAACGAGCAGCTGAAGCGCGCGCTCGCCGAGCAGAAGACACACGGCGGGCGGATCGGTGTGGTCCTCAAGAGCTTGGGCCTTGTCACCGAGGACGATATCATCAAAGTTCTCGGGAAGCAGATGGGGATTCAGTATGTCGATCTCTCCGGCATCATCGTCGAGCCGGAAATCATCCAGATCGTCCCGGAGATGGTGGCCCGACGTCATCAGATCATCCCTCTTTACAAAAAAGGGTCCATCCTGACCCTGGCGATGGCCGATCCGCTGAATGTTTTTGCGATCGACGATGTGAAGCGGACCGCCGGTTGTGAGATCGAGCCGGTGATGAGCAAAGAGTCGGATGTGATGAAGGCGATCGACCGGTACTACTCCGGCGCGGGCTCCTTGGAGGAGGCGGCGCGGGAAGCCGACCGTCAGGGATTCGGGGTGGCCGAAGAAGGGGACGCTGTCATCGAGCTCTCCAAGTTGGCTGAAGACACGCCGGTCGTCAAGTTCGTCAATACGATGATCACGCAGGCGATCAAAGAAGGTTCGAGCGACATCCACATCGAGCCCGACGGCGAGGTCCTCCGCATCCGGTTCCGGCGCGACGGGCTGCTCCGAGAAGTGATGACCGCCCCGCGCAATCTTCAGTCGGGGGTCGCTTCCCGGATCAAGATCATGGCCGAGCTCGACATCGCCGAGAAGCGGGTTCCTCAGGATGGGCGCATCCAGATGAAGATGGGAGATCGCGACATCGATATCCGTGTGTCCACTCTCCCGACCCTCTTCGGCGAGAAGATCGTGATGCGGCTGCTCGACAAATCGAAGCTGCTCCTCTCTCTTTCCGATTTGGGTTTTTCAACCGAGGGGCTTCAGATTTTCGAGAAAATGATCCGTCGCCCTTATGGTCTCGTTTTGGTGACCGGACCGACCGGCAGCGGCAAAACGACGACGATCTATTCGGCCCTCAAACAGCTCAGCTCGGTTGAAAGAAACATCGTGACAATCGAAGATCCGGTGGAGTATCAGATCAAGCTGATCAATCAGGTGCCGGTGAATACGAAAATCGGCGTGACCTTCGCCAACGGGCTTCGCTCGATCTTGCGGCAGGACCCCGACATCATGATGGTCGGGGAGATCCGCGACCAAGAGACCGCCACCATCGCCATTCAGGCGGCCCTCACCGGCCATCTCGTCTTATCGACCCTTCATACCAACGATGCGGCCGGTGCCATCGCCCGGCTGGTCGACATGGGGGTCGAGCCGTTCCTCATCGCCTCTTCGCTTATCGGGATTGCGGCGCAGCGGCTGGTGCGAAAAGTCTGCAATGCCTGTAAGAAGTCCTACGCCGCCACCCCCCAGCTTTTAAACGATCTTGGTCTCTCGCATCTCGTGAACGGGAAGCGGGAGATCACCTTTGCCCGAGGCGAGGGATGTCCCGACTGCCGGGGGAGCGGGTATTCCGGGCGGATCGCCATTTATGAGCTGCTGATGGCCGACGATCCGATCCGCCAGCTCGTCGTGACGCGCGCCGCCTCCAGCGAGATCCGCAAGTATGCGGCGAACATGAAATTTAAATCGCTTCGCGTCGAAGGCCTTTTCAAAGCGGTCCAGGGAATGACGACCGTGGAAGAAGTCTTCCGCGTCACCCAGGAATTCGACGGCGACCTCACCTAAAGACTTCCCCTCTTTGAACCACAACTATGCGGATTTTTCCTGACAAAAAACGGCCCGGTTGGGTGTCGGCCTACATAAGTTTAAATTTCTAACGTCCTTCCTCGCTTCGAATCAAATCGTTAACCGCATGACTTTTATGGTATTTTTACGACTTCTTTCAAGCATACCCCAAAGGCATATGACTTGCAAAACTGTGCGATGAGACACGCGCGCTTAGGGAGAGCAATGCCGACTTTTCGATACAAAGCAAGAGACAAATACGGCGCCCTTTTTATGGGGACGTTTGAGACCCATGGCAAAGAGGCGGTGGCCGGGCATCTCGACAGTCTCGGTTATATCCCCGTTGCGATCGAGGAGGAAAAGCCCGGCCTTTCGCTGGCCGAGTTTCTTCCGCAATTCGAGAGGATCTCTTCCGAGGATTTGATCATCTTCTCCCGGCAGTTGGCGACGCTGATCGGCGCCGGGATTCCCTTCATGGCGAGCTTCACCGCGCTGGAGGAGCAGACGGAGAACCCGAAGCTCAAAAAGGTGATCGGCCAAGTGAGAAAAGATGTGGAGGGGGGAGCACTTTCGCCGATGCCCTTGCGAAGCATCCGAAGGTATTCAGTTCTCTCTATGTCAGCATGATCAAGGCGGGAGAGACGGGGGGTGTGCTTGATGAAATGCTTAATCGCCTGGCTCTGCTGGCGGAGCATGAGGCTGAAACGCGCGCCCGGATCAAAGCGGCGACGCGTTATCCGAAGATTGTTGTGGCAGCTTTGGTCGTTGCCTTTGGGATTTTGATTACCTTCGTTATTCCGAAATTTGCCGCTCTTTTCGCCAACTTTAAAGTCGAGCTGCCGCTGCCGACCCGGATTATGATCGGGATCAACCGAGTTGCCCACCAGTATGGTCTGCTGATCTTGGTGATCGTCGCAGCCGCAATCATCGGGTTTCGGAAGCACGTCAATACAGTGTCCGGAAGGCTTTGGTGGGACGGCGTCAAGTTGAATATCCCGATCTTTGGACCGATCTTCATGAAGGTCGCTCTTTCGCGGTTCGCCCGCGTTTTTGGAACCCTCCACCGGGCGGGTCTTCCGATCCTACAGACGCTGGAGATCGTTTCGGAGACAGTCGGCAACGTTGTGATTGCGCGGATCGTCGATAATGTACGGGACTCTGCCCGGCAAGGGCGTGGGATCGTCCAGCCGATGCGAGTCAGCAAAGTCTTCCCGCCGATCGTTCTGCAGATGGTCGCGGTTGGAGAGGAGAGCGGCAAAACCGAAGAGATGATGATGAAGGTGTCCGAATATTATGACCGGGATGTCGATTATGCAATTAAGAATCTCTCGAGCAGCCTAGAACCGGTACTTCTCGTCGTCATCGGCGGCGCAGTGCTCCTTCTTGCCCTCGCGATCTTTTTACCCTGGTGGAACCTGATCAATGTGGTCAAATGAGGGAGTTGAATCGGTACAAGCCGTAAGATTGATTGGAGACAAGGAAGGAAAGGCAATTCTCGATGCATTACTAGTCTGTATCCTGGTCACCATTATGATTGGTTTGAGCTTCCACTATTACAACAGAGTAGTACAGGAGGCCAGAGAGGTGGCATTGAAGGCTGGATTGGTCAATATTCGTAAGACGATTCAGCTCTACCATTTTGTGGAGCGTCAATATCCGCCGGATTTGGAAGGTTTGGTGAGGAAGCGGTTGATGCTCCCGGCACGGGAGGACACTTTTTTCAAAGAGGAATACCTCAGCGCGGTGGCGGTTGACCCGGAGGGACATCCGCTTGATTCTTTCGGAAATCAATATCGGTATGATCCGAGAAACGGGAGGGTCTCTTCTGGAACTCCCGGTTATGAAACCTGGTAGCAAGAAGCAGGTAAATCAACAGCAATCAATCCATAAGAAGGAGGAGAGGTCGATGAAGACATTGAAGAATGAAAAGGGTTTCACATTGGTCGAGTTGGTGGTGGTTATCGCTGTTCTCGGTATCCTCGCGGTAGTTGCCGTGCCAAGATTTATTAACATAACGACCAGTGCCAGAACTGCCAGTGTTAACGGGATGGCGGGTGCCGTCCGAGCTGCCGTGGCGCTTGCAAGATCACAATATATGGTTACCGGAAATATGACTGCAACCACCGTTTCCATGGACGGAACGAACGTTAACGTTACGGCGGGTACGGGGGTTCCTCGTAGCGCCACCGGAGGAATCGACGTAGCGGTGCAGAGCTTTGATGGGTTTACCTATACGAGCGGTACGCCTTCAACTTTCTGGCCGACCGTTGGTGGCAGCGCGACATGCGGATTGTCTTACGCTGATGGAACCGGCGCCGTCACCGTGACTACAACCACATGTTAGCGGTTACGACAAAGGCCAACCGAGTCATGAGAACGGGAACATAGGCTAAGACCTGTCCGATTTCTCCTATTTACGGAATTGGGAAGGGGAACGGGATGACCAATCTCCGTAGAGAGCAGGGATTCACGCTGGTGGAAGTGGTGCTCATCATCGTTCTGCTCATGATCCTCGCTGCGGGGGCATTTCCCCGCGCGGGGAACATGGCCGGGACGAAGGCAGCCGCCGCCGCCCGCAAGCTCCAATCGGATATCGCTTATGCCCAGCAATTGGCGATGGTCCAAAACCAGCGGTACCGGGTCTATTTCAATACCCCGCCGCAGACCCCGGCAAGCGGTTATGCCGTGGTGAACAATGCTGATGGCGACGCAACGTGGGGAGAGGCGGGTGAGTTTGCGATCGACCCTGTCACTGGCGGAAATCTCTCGGTCGCACTGAATATAGGGGATTACGCCGGGATCACAATCTCCGCAGTTGGTTTTACGGGATCGTATGTTGAGTTCAGCTCTCTAGGCGTCCCCTCCGATGGGGGGGCAGTCTGGGTGGCCGCGAAGTCGGTCAGCGTTACCGGTGGTGGGATTACCCGGTCGGTGGCCGTGCAACACGAGACGGGAAGTGTCAGTTTACCGTGAGGGCCAATGCGTTTGACTTTGATCAGATCGAGCTTGATGTTGGAGCGGGGCTTTACGCTGATTGAGATCGTCGTCTTCATTGTTGTTCTCGGTTTTCTCAGTGGAATGTTGATCCCATTCACCGTCAGTCTTCGAGGAAGCTCCCAGCCTCCGTTGATCCAACAAGCGCTCGACCTCGCGCAGGCAGATCTCGAACAGGCGGTCGCACAAAGGCGGGCAAACGGTTTCGCCGGCGTGACCGCCGGTTGCACTACGGGACTGATGCCATCTCCTGCGTTTACCTGTACTCGGAGTCTCTGCTATGTTCCGGCGGGGAATCTCAACGATACATCGAATTGTGCAACGGTTACCAGTTACAGGAGGGTCGAGGTCACTATCAGTCATTCAGCCATTGGAAATGTGACTGCGGTGACGCTCTTTACTAATTACTAATAAGGGTGGGGCGGTGTTGGATCAGCAGCATCGAAAAGGAGGCCAAGACAAAAGAGGGCTGCCGGGCCGGAGCGCTCGACCGGTCGGGCTGGGCTTGTGGATCACAAATCAGCAGGGATTTACTCTCGTTGAGCTGGTTCTCACGATCATTCTGGTCGGCATTATTGCCGGGATGGCGTCGGTTTTCCTCCGGCAAGGATTGAATGCGTTTGTTGCGGAGGATGCGCGGGCCGACATCACGAACCAGGGACGGCTTGCTATGGAGCGAATGGCGCGCGAGATTCGAGTGATTCGAAGCCGAACCGCCGCCGATCTTCCCGGCTGCTGTACCAACCCATCCACGAGTCTCAATTTTTTCGACACCTCCGGGAGCAACATCGTTTATGCCGTGGCCGGGAACACAGTCACCCGAAACGGAACCGCTCTGGCGGCGGGGAGCCCGATTCTTTTGAATTTTAGGTATTACCAACAGGATGGAACGACTTTGGCGACAACGGCGGCGCAGGTCTGGAGCATTCAGATCGATCTCACTGTCACAAGGAACGGCGAGTCGCAGGCGTACCGGGTTCGGGTTCATCCAAGGAATTTCGTATGAGCCACTTCTTGATTCTGGAGACGGAGCGTGGAATCGCGCTGATTGCGGCGGTCTTCTTGATTGTCGTCTTCGGCTTTCTCGGTGTTACTGTCGTCTCGCTGGTCGGCACGCAGGGATTCTCCGCGATGAACGATGTGAGATCGGATCAGGCCTTTTTCATCGCCGCGGGGGGGATGCAGATGGCCCGGTATCAGTTCGAAACGGGAACCCCCTGCGCCGGCCTGACCAATGCCGTTCCGACGGCGCTGGGAGCGGGAAGCTTTACCACTGTCGGGACGGCCTACAATCCGGTAATTACCCTTGTCGATCAGGCCGGCGGGATCAATAGTTCCGCCGCGACGATTCCGGTCGACTCCATCGCGGGTTATGCGCCGCACGGACGCATCCGCATCGATGCGGAGTCGATCGACTATACCGGAACGTCCACCGACGCGCTGGTCTGCGGCGCCCCGGCCTGCTTCACCGGCGCCGAGCGGGGCGTGGACGGAACGACGGCCGCCGCCCATGCGAACAACGCCCAGGTGACTCAGAACCAATGCCTGGTCCGGTCGATCGGAACGGTCGGCGGACCGTTCGGCAACAGCCAACGGGTCATCGAGGTGGGTCTGCCTAACAGCGGTCCCTCGGTTCAAACCGGCGAGAACACGATTTCGGGTCATCCCTCGGACACCGTAACGCTGGACATCCCGTTACCGACTCCCGTCGATCCGACGCGCGCCTTTCTTCTTTTCAATACCCGTCACAATCACAACGAGCCGACCGGCGCAATGCTCCGCGGCCAGATCCTCGATGCGAATACGATCCGGTTTCAACAGAGGACGAACGCGTCTCGGCCGATCACAATCCGGTGGTATGTGGTGGCGTACCCCTCCGGCGTCAACGTGCAGCGCGGCTCCATTACCCAAAGCAACGCGGTGGTGAATGTCGGCGCTGCACAAGGTTTTGCAGGGGTGTCTTCTTTAAATCAAGCCTTCGTGACCTGGTCGAAAACGCCCGACCCGGACCATGTCACTTGGGATAACAATGACCCGATTCTTGGGGAGCTGACCAGCCCGACCAATCTCCAATTTCGGGCGACGGATGCCGATAATACCCATACCATCTGGTGGCAAGTGATTGAGTTTACCAACCCGGCCGACATTTTCGTCCAGAAGGGGACCATCGGTCCAACGGCGATGAATCAAGGGGGGCCTACTGCTCAAACCGTCACGGCGACACTTCCGATCGCAGTCGATGTCAGCAAGACATTCGTGCTGGTGGGATATAGGACGTCGAGGGGCCAAGACGAAGGCGACATCGTCGGAGCCCGGATGCTGCGGGCGCAATTGACCGGCCCGACCACCATCACCATCGATCGCGCCACAAGGCGGACCGCCAGAATCGAAGAAATCACCTGGCAGGCGATCGAGCTGAGGGACGGCTCCAACGTTCAACACGGAAGCGAGACCTTTCCCAACAGCGATCCACTGGAGACCGTCAACTTGGCGACCCCGGTCGACGTGACCCGCTCCGTCGCCTTCGCGTCGGTTCAACCGGCGGCGGGACAGAGCATGGGCCGCTCTCCGTATGCTCCGAACAACGGTTCCGATTCCGACTATGTCGGCGTCGGCTCGGTCACGATGGCGTTATCCCCGGCGGGGGATCAGATCACGATGCAGCGAAGCAATACCAATTCGTCGGCCGACATCGGCTGGTTTGTCGTCGAGTTCGGGTCCGGCGGCGGAGGCCAGCCTCGGATCGATTGGATGGAAGTGTTTCAATAAGAGTGAGTTAGAGTGATTCGTTTTATGGGATTCTGAATGTATGATTCGATTTTCAAAACGGAGCAGGGAATCGCGCTAATCGCGGCGGTCTTTTTAATTGTTGTGTTCGGCTTCCTCGGCTTGGTTGTTGTTTCCCTGGTCGGTACCCAGGGATTTTCTTCTATGAACGAAGTGAAGTCGAGTCAGGCCCTTTTTATCGCCGAGGGGGGAATGGAGAGGGCCATCTTACAGTTCAGAGCGGGGGTGGCGTGCGCTGCACTGACCAATGTGGGGCCGACAGGACTGGGGGCGGGAAGCTTTACCATTTTGGGGACACTCTTTCGGCCGGTTTCCACGCTGATCAATCAGGGCGGGGGAATCAATAATAACGTCACGACCATTCCGGTCGACTCGACCGCGGGCTACGCCTCGCATGGACGGATCCGTATCGATAATGAGTGGATCGATTACAGGGGAACAACGGCGACGAGTTTCACCGGGGCCCGTCGGGGCGCGGCCGGATCGACTGCCGCGGCCCATGCGGACAACGCCCCGGTGGCTCAAAGTCAATGTCTGATCCGGGCGACCGGCCAGGTAAACAACCTCGCCGGCAATACGCAAAGAGTGGTCGAACGCGCCATTCCGATGGGTGTCTCGGTTCAGACCGGTACGGCGACCGTTACCATTGATGGGACGGTGACGGTCAACATCCCCAGCGCCGTCAATCCGGTCCGGTCGTTTCTCATCTTCAATGCCCGGCACAACAGCAACCGTCCGGTCGGCTCATATGTGCGCGGGCGGATTGCGAGCGCAACAACACTCGAATTTGTAAGGGTTACAAATGAAGGGGCCGGAAGGCCTCCGATCAATGTTCAATGGTATGTCGTCGAGTATGACAGCGGGGTCTCCGTGCAGCGCGGCTCGGTCGACCAGGAAGACAACAGTGGGGCTGCCGGTGTCCAGATCAATGTGCCCCTTACACCCCTTGGGGCAGTGAACCGCGCCTTCGTGACTTGGTCGAAAACGCCGACGGACACGGACGTGGACTATTCTTTCAACGATCCGGTTTTGGGTGAGATCACGGCGGTCAACAATCTCCAGTTCCGGGTTGACACCGAGGCGGACACCCACACCATTTGGTGGCAGGTGATTGAGTACACGACCCCTGGAGTTGTCAATGTTCAAGACGGGACGACAACTTTTCCCGCCAACCCCGCGCCCGGGGTTCTTACCCGTACGATCACGCCGGCCACCGCTTTGAATCCTGCGAACAGCTTTGTTCTCGTCGGGTTCCGCGCCACGGATGGTCCATCGTATGTGGGTGCAAGAATGCTCAGGGCGCAGATAAACGCCGGCGGAAATATCGTTATTGATCGCGGCACTGTAGGGACGCCAGGTCCGCGCCAGTCCATCACCGAGGCGCATTGGCAGGCGGTGTCTCTCTTGGACGGTTCCATGGTTCAAGGAGGAAGCGAGAACTTTCCGAACGGTGATGCGCAGGAGGTCGTGGCGCTTGGGACGCCGGTTGACCCGGACCGCTCTATCGTGTTTGCCTCGGTTCAGCCCGTGAGCGGCCAGAGCATGGGAAGTAGTCCCTACTCTGCCGCCGGCGATACAGATATTATCGGTGTCGGGTCGGTAACCATGACGTTGACAGGAACGCCAATGGCCAATCAGATTACAATGGACCGAAACAATACGGTATCTTCAACAGATATTGGGTGGTTCGTCGTCCAGTTTGCATCCGGAAATAGGCCGCCGATCGATTGGGTCGAACTATTTCAGTAGTTTGTATTTGGCAAATGGGGTTGATCTTGTGGTGTTCTTGGCAGGCTTGTTGTTTGATTTTTAAAGGCAATCCATAGTTGTTTTTTTGAACCTTACGAAAATAGATTTATTTCTCACTTTGGGTTGATTGGCATAGATGAAGACATCAGAAATCTTACATGAGGTCGATATCCCGAGACACAAGCTTTACTATTTGGAGCAAAGGGATATGTCATCCCGAAGCGGATTCCAATGGGCGATTTGGAGGCGCGCGAGTACAGCCGGGAAGATTTGCTTAAAATAAAGCTTATATGGAAATATTTGGCGAAGGGATTTAAGCATAAGGTCGCGTATGAGATGGCCTTGGAGGAATTGAATGTGGGTGTGGGGTGTCGGCTGCCGGGCATCGAGGAAGGGAGAAATTAATGGGATGGCTGCCTTTTAGAAAGCCGTTTTGGGCGATTGATATCGGGGCGAGCTCGGTGAAAGTCGTCCGTCTCGGCCGGACGCGGCAAGGGGTGAAGCTGCTCGATATCGGACTCAAGGAGCTCCCGATGGATCAGGATCTTAGACAGGAGAATATCACCGCGGCGCTGGACGAGTTGATCAAAGAGAAAAAGCGGCCGAAGGCGGTCATTAATTTTTCCGGCCAGGCGCCTCTTATTCGATATTTAACCCTCCCCGCCATGCCGAAAGAGGAGCTTGCGGAGGCGGTGAAGTGGGAGGCGAAAAAGCTGGTCTCCATTCCGATGGAGGAGATGATCCTCGATTTCATCATTGCGGGGGGGCGGCAGGAGCGGGAGACGAAGCGATATGATTTGATTCTGGTCGTGGCTGAGAGGAGCTCCCTTTGCGAGCAGTGGGCGATGATGCAACGGGCGGGACTCGACATTGTCGCCATCGATGTGAACCCCCTCTCTCTGCTGAATACGATTCGGATGAGCTATGGGAAAGAGCTGACGGGGAATTTCATCTACATCGACATCGGCGCCGCGAAAACCGATATGACGATTTTGAAAGATGGTGTCCTGCGATTCACCCGGCGATTGGAAATGGGGGGGAGCAGATTACCCGCCGACTCGAACGGGAAATGGGCCTACCATATGAAGAGGCGGAAAAGCTGAAACGCGAAAAAGGGGTCGGCGCGGAAGAGGGGCCGCAGGCGATCATCAAAAATGAAATCGACCGGTTTATCGTTGAAATCCAGCGGTCGATCGATTATTACCGGGCTCAGTTCCGGGAAGGGGTTTTCAAGAAGGTGATCTTGATGGGGGGAGGGGCGCTTCTTCCAGGTTTCTCCGATTATTTTGGAAGTTATTTTGATGCCGAGATGGAAATTGATGATCCCCTTGCGGAGATCATCGGAACGGAATCGGTCGGCGCGATCCGGGCGATCGCCCCTCGCTTCTCGAGCGGGATCGGGCTGGCCCTCCGTTCTCACAATTAAGGCCGCTCTTTCCGTTTATTTGGAACGAGCGGATGAGGATGATGAAAGAACATATTAACCTCTTTCAACCGGATCTCCTTGAAGGATCCGCCAAGGCAAGGAGCCCCCGCAAAAAGCAGTGGGCGGTCGCCTCGGCCGGGATATTCCTTATTCTTTTTATTCTATTTTATATTCAAGAGGAGAAGAAGCAGATCCTGCTTAAAAGAGAGGTCGATGCAATTTTACAACAGCGCCAACAACTTGAACAGCAGATGGCGGCGCTGGCCCCGGGAACCCTCACCCGCGGGGAGGGCTCCTTGACGGAAGAGATGATTTTAAAAGAGCGAATCGCCTGGTCGAGGGTGTTGGTCGAGGTCAGCCGGGTGGTTCCGGAAGGGGTATGGATCACCGGATTCGAGAATAATTCAGGGGAGGGGGTTCGCTTTGATGGGTTCGCGGTCTCCTATCAGAAAGTGACCGATCTTCTGTCCTCATTGGAAGCCTCCCGGATGTTCCAAGATGTGTTGCTTGATTTTTCACGGCAAAATACCGAGCGGAAGGTCGACTTCTCAATCAACACCCGATTGAAGAAGATCGATCCGGAAGTTCAATTGGGAAAGAGATGAGCGCACTGACCCAACTACAATGGTCAAAATTATCAAAAAGAGAGCGAATTCTCTTCGTCTCCACCTTATTTGCGCTCCTCTATTCGTTTGTCTTCTTTTTCTTGCAGCCGAGGATGGCGGAGCGGCAGAGACTCGATCAGCAAAAGAAAACCCTTCAACAAGAAATTTCGATGCTTTCCTCCACGATCCCCGTTTTGATGCGAAGAGCCGAAGCCGCCAACCCCTCTGAACCCGAGTCGGCGCTACTCCTTTCGAATGCGTCGCTTTCGACGATTTTGGAAGAACTCAGCCGGCAGGCGCGGATCAAGGAGGTCCAACTGATGGAGCTTAAACCGAGTCCGGCTGAAAAGAAAGAAGGCTATGAAATCTTGCAGATTCAGGTCAAGAGCCGCTCCCGATTTTTCAATCTGGGAGATTATATTTCGGCTCTGGAGCGTCTCCCGCGCCCCATCGTGATCGAACGTCTCAAAATTGAATCAACCGCCGAGACGAGTCCCGACGTCATCGCCGAGATGGTCCTCCAGGTTTATAAGGGAGGAGGCGTATGAAGAAAATGGCCGTTGTCATCCTGTCCATTTGTTTGCTCCTTCTCACGCTGCCTGTTTTCTCGGCCCAGAATGCTCCTTCATTAATCGACATGAATCGCGCTTTCCTTGAGGAGAAGCAGAGTGCGATCGATTGGGGAAGGGATCCGTTTATTCTTCCGGCCCCACTGCCCGAGCAGGCGCTGTTGAACAGTGTCGAGAACGATGCCGGAAAAGCATTTTCTTTGAGCGCGATCATCTATCGGGACGGGGAAGGGGCGGCGATCATCAATCACCGTATTCTTCGTCTGGGGGATCGGATTGAAGGGATGATGGTGCAAGAAATCCTCTCCGATCGGGTGATTCTCAGAGAAGGTTCTAAGATAATGGAATTGAAAGTCGATTCGTTTTTAGTGAAGTAATGAACGCTTACATGCGGAGGATCTTCGATGAACGCATTTTTCACGGCCCGGCCTAGGGGGGCTCTCATCAATGTGGCGATATATTTTCCCTCTTCCTGATTTTTGTCCCCGCAGCGATGCGGGCGGATGCACAGGAAGCGGCCGAGCGCGCGTCCATCTCGCTTAAAAAGGATGATTCCCTCTTTTCGATGGAATTCCGAAATGCCGAATTGAAGGATGTCCTTCGCGCCCTCGGACAAGAGAATCATCTCAATATCATCATCAGTGACGATGTTGATGGGAAGTTAACCCTCAGCTTCCGGGAGGTCACGTTCGAGGAGGCGCTCGAATCGATTCTGAAAATCAACAACCTGACCTCTTTCCGCGAGGGGGACATTATCCGCGTAATGAAATCTCCTTTTGGTGAAGGAGAGGCTGATCTTGCGACGAAGATCATCCCGATCCATTTCGGGAGCGCCAAAGAGATGCAGGAGAGCGTAAAAGGGCTGCTGACCAAAAAAGGAAGCCTTACGATCGATGTCCGAACCAATGCTTTGGTTGTCCGTGATTATGCATGGAACATGGCGAAAATTAATGATGTGGTCAAAGAGCTCGACAGCAAGACCCCTCAAGTTATGATTGAAGCGCGGATCGTCGAGGTGAATGCCAATTTTACCCGAGAGTTGGGCGTCCAGTGGGGAGGGGCGTATGAAGGCACCGGTCCGGGCCTGACGCAGGTAACAGGCGCGAGGAGGGGGACGAATGCAACCACCACAACGCCCGGCTTCGATGTTCTCGCCGGGGGCGTGGGTCTTTCAGGAAATAATTTGGCCGTGAATCTCCCTGCAGCAGTTGGTGTCGGAGCGGGAGGGGGACTTGGTTTTACCTTCGCCAATGCGGGTTCGAGCCTCCAGCTTGATCTTCAACTCTCCGCCATGGAGGACACCGGTCGAGGGAAGATCCTGTCCAACCCGCGCGTCCTAACCTTAAATAATAAAGAAGCAAAAATTTCCAGCGGAACCGAAATCCTCATTCCGACAACGTCGATCCTCTCTACAGCGACCTCGTCATCTTCGACGACAGCAGGCTCAACCGCTACAACAGGTGTGACGACCATCGATGCAAAGTTAGAACTAACGGTGACCCCCCACATCACGCCGGACAATCAAATATTGCTCCACGTAAAGACCGAAAAGAAAGACCCTGATTTTAACCGTCAGGTTCAGAATATCCCTCCTTTGAGTACTCGTACGGCCGAGACCGATTTATTAGTTGGAGACAATGAGACCGTTGTGATCGGCGGAATCTATACCCGAAACGAGGCACAAGGAGAAAGGGGTATTCCCTGGCTCTCCAAGATTCCTATCTTAGGCTGGTTATTTAAAAAAGAAACAAAAACGGACATCCAAAATGAACTCTTGATTTTCATTACGCCGACCGTCTATAAAGGAGGGAACGAGGTCGCCCGGCAGTAAGATACCCGGGCCGACAAAACCGCCTCGCCGTTTATTGTCCCGCCGAATCGAATTGTCCTATGGATGAAATCGTCGTTCTGATGACCACCCCTTCCAAAGAAGAAGGGGAGAAGATCGGGCGGGCGCTTGTTGAAATGAAGCTAGCCGCCTGCGCGAATATCTTCTCTCCGATTTCATCGATTTTCTCGTGGGAGGGGAAAATATGTCAGGAGCAGGAAACGCTGGTGATCCTGAAATCGAGAAGAGAGTGCTTCGCCCGGCTGGCGGAAGAAGTGAAAAGACGCCATTCTTATTCCGTGCCGGAGATTATCGCCCTCCCCCTGGTGGAAGGTTCTTCGGACTATCTCAATTGGATTCGTGAGAATACCTGGCCGTGACATTTCTCCTGCCTTGAACTTTGGAAAAGGAGTCTAAAACTCGCGAAAATCAATCAAAAAGGTATCTTCTTCCGGCGTCACTTTAGCAAGATAAAAACGGGTCACTTCCCGACACCGCTCTTCACGTCGAGTCGAGATAAAACATTAAATGAATATCGCATTGTTATTGTTGTGATTTTTAATAAAAAATATCCCAAAAAATGAAATAAAAATTATGTCACAAATGGCTAGGTATAATGACTTAGTTTTGTCTTGACAAGAGGTTAAAAGCTGCTAGATTTAAGTGCTGTAGAGAGGCGATAAAACGTGTCACGGCCCGGGATTTATGATTTCGGGGGATATCCAGCTTGACAAAGCGGAAATGGCTGTGATACCATCCCGGCCAAATTTTTAGGAGAGAGTGATGGGGAAGACGGACGACTCCTATACGGTTGTAATTCTCCCAAGTCCCACATCAGAACCATACCGATTTTCGCTGAGTAAAAAAACCTGCAAATATTTAATCGGATTTTCATCGGTCCTCATATTAGTTCTTGCCGGGTTTTTCGTACAATACTTCTTAATGTTAGGCCAAATCACAGAATTAAAAGACCTTCGAAAAGAAACAAAAACCCAAAAAATCCAAATCCAGAGCTTTTTGACGAGCATTGATGATTTGAAGAATCAGATGAACCGTCTGATCGAGTTGGACCAGAAATTGCGCGTCATTACCGACATCGGACCGAGGAAAGAAGTGGGGGTCATGGGGTTAGGGGGGCAGGAAGAGGTCGATCTGTCTCATCCAGATTCCTCAAATTTAATGACGTCGATTCAGCTCGATTTAGGAGATCTCCAATCCAAAGCGATCGCGCAAGAAAAGAGTTTCCAGGAATTGACCGAAGCCGTCCAGAGTCGCCAATCTTTGTGGGCATCGACCCCCTCGATCTGGCCGACGACCGGTTGGTTGACATCTGGTTTTGGTAATCGCGTCTCCCTTTTACGGGGAGAGTGAGTATGCACAACGGTATTGATATCGCATCCCGCCAAGATACCCCTATCATTGCACCGGCAGCCGGTGTGGTGAGTTATACCGGATTTGATAGTGGACTCGGAAAGCTGATCAAGATCAATCACGGGTATGGGATTATGACCTATTATGGCCATCTGGCGAAGGCGGCAGTGAAAGTCGGACAAAAAGTAAAGCGGGGAGATGTCATCGCTTACGTTGGAAGCACCGGCCTCTCCACCGGACCTCACCTCCATTATGAAATTTATGTCAATGACGTACCCGTCAATCCAATGAGATATATTTTGAATTAAAAAAGCTCAAGAGAAGGAGATCTCCTTCTCTTTGAAGGGGGAGAGACTGCGCGGGTTTCTCTCTGGATTATCAACACCCCATCCTGGTTCGGGCCGGGGAGGCTGATCAAGATGGGCAGCAGGAGGGTTTGAGGTCAGATGGCGGTGAAAGGGAAAGTCAAGTGGTTCAACGAAAAGAAGGGGTATGGTTTTATTGAACGGGAAGATGGGGGAGATGTGTTTGTCCATTTTTCGGCGATCAAGGGGAGGGGTTCAAGACATTGGCTGAAGGACAAACGGTCGAGTTTGAGATTATCCAGGGTGAGAAGGGTCCGCAGGCTGCCAACGTGATAAAGGAATAGAATGGAGCGGTTTCAACCCCGACAAGACCTTCTTGTCGGGGTTTTTTTTTGGGGGCAGATAGTAACGGTGAATGTTCTATGATATAATCAAAACATTTTGAGAAGTACTCTCTTAGGTTAAGGGAATTGCAATGCTAGATATTCTATTAAAGAAGGTCATCGGGAGCAGAAATGACCGGGAGCTCAAGCGGCTTTGGCCCGTCGTGGCCAAAGTGAATGAGCTTGAGAAATCGATTTCCCCGCTCTCGGACGATGGACTCCGTGAGAAAACAGCCGCCTTCCGTCAACAGCTTGCGGAGGGGACGCCGACCGACGAAGAATTATCCAAACGACTTGAAGCCATTCTGCCGGAAGCCTTTGCCGTGGTTCGTGAGGGATCGAAACGGGTCCTCGGGATGCGCCATTTTGATGTACAGATTGTGGGAGGGATGGCCCTGCACGAGGGGAAGATCGCCGAGATGAAGACGGGCGAGGGGAAGACGTTGGTCGCGACGCTTCCCGTTTATCTCAATGCGCTGACGGGACGCGGCGTTCATGTGATTACGGTGAACGACTATCTGGCGAGAAGAGACTCGCAATGGATGGGCGAGCTTTATCGATTCCTCGGACTGACGGTGGGAACCATCCAGCACGATTCGACCGATCGCGAACGCCAGATCGCCTATGGATCGGACGTGACTTATGGGACCAACAATGAGTTCGGATTTGATTACCTCAGAGACAATATGAAATTTGACCCGCAGAGTTTCGTTCAGCGGGAATTGAATTATGCCATTGTCGATGAGGTCGACAGCATCTTAATCGACGAGGCGAGAACCCCGCTGATCATCTCGGGTCCGTCTGAAGATTCAACCGACCTCTACTATCGGGTCAATCAGGTCATCCCCTCTTTGAAACAGGATAAAGATTATACCATTGAAGAGAAGTCGAAGACGGCGACCCTGACCGAGGAGGGCAATGCCAAGGTCGAAAAACTGCTCGGTGTCGACAACCTCTACGACATCACAAACATGTCTTTGGTGCACCATGTGCTCCAGGCGCTGAAGGCGCATACCCTTTTTAAGGCGGATGTCGATTATGTGGTCAAAGACGGCGAGGTTATCATTGTCGATGAGTTTACCGGTCGCTTGATGCCGGGCCGTCGTTGGAGCGACGGCCTGCACCAGGCGGTGGAGGCGAAAGAGGGGGTGAAGATCGCCAATGAGAATCAAACCCTTGCTTCCATTACTTTCCAGAATTATTTTCGCATTTACAAGAAATTGGCCGGGATGACGGGGACGGCCGATACGGAAGCGGCCGAGTTCTCGAAAATTTATAATTTGGAGGTCTTGATCATTCCGCCGAATCGACAAATGATCCGGAAGGACTTCTCCGATGTCATCTATCGGACCGAGCGAGAGAAATTCGATGCCATCGTCGAGGAGATCATCGAGTTGAACAAGACCGGTCATCCCGCCTTGGTGGGAACGATCTCCATCGAGAAATCGGAGCGCCTTTCCGCTCTGTTGAAGCGGAAGGGGTTCCCCACGCGGTTTTGAATGCGAAGTATCACGAGAAGGAAGCGGAAATCGTCGCGCAGGCGGGGCGCAAAGGGGCCGTGACGATTGCGACCAACATGGCCGGACGCGGGACCGACATCCTTCTTGGAGGCAATCCGGAATTCTTGTTCAAGCAATATCATGCGCAACATCCCGACGCGGAGCCGCAGGTCCTCGAAGCGGCGAAGGAAAAAATCAAGAAGACATGCGAGAGCGAGAAACAGGAGGTCATCGCCTTGGGCGGGCTTCACATCATCGGGACGGAGCGGCACGAGTCGCGGCGGATCGATAATCAGCTGCGGGGCCGGTCGGGACGGCAGGGTGATCCCGGCTCTTCACGATTTTATCTCGCGCTGGAAGATGATCTTCTCCGTATCTTCGGATCGGATCGGATCTCCAACTTGATGGGCCGCCTTGGGATGGAAGAGGGGGTTCCGATCGAGCATCGGATGGTCACCCGCGCCATTGAGAACGCCCAGAAACGGGTAGAAGGTCACAACTTCGACATTCGAAAACAGCTGCTCGAATATGACGACGTGATGAACAAGCAGCGGACCGTCATCTACAATCGGCGCAGGGAGGTCCTCTTCGGTGAACAGGTCAAAGAGGACTTGAAGGAGATCAGAGAAGAGCAGGTTGATGAGATATTGGGGCTCTATTGCCCGGAGGGGGCCTATCCCGAAGAATGGGATACCGACGGCCTTCTGGAAACCCTCTCTCATCAGTTTAATCTCCCCTTCACCAAAGACGAATTGGGTCTGCCCTCCGTTGGAAGAGAGGCTCTGAAAGAGGAAGTCGTCCGGCGGGTGGAGGAGGCCTACGGCCGAAAAGAATCGGAGATCGGGTCCGAATTATTGCGGCACCTGGAGCGGCAGATTTTTTTGCGGATGATCGACACCCATTGGAAAGATCATCTCCTTGGGATGGACTACCTGAAGGAAGGAATCGGCCTGCGCGGGTATGGACAGAAAGATCCTCTCAGCGAATACAAGCGGGAGGGTTTTGAAATGTTCTCCGCAATGATCGACCGGATCAAGCGAGATACCATTGAGCATCTTCTGCGCGTGCAAGTGATGCGGGAGGAGAAGAAACCGATCGCTCAGGTTTTCCCCAAGGCGCAAGAGATGCAGCTGAACCGGGGAGATTCGGCGCCGGCTCGGACCGTTCAACGTGCCGAGAAAAAGATCGGAAGGAACGATCTCTGCAGCTGCGGGAGCGGGAAGAAGTATAAGAAGTGCCACGGAAGATAAGTGTGAAGAAAAGAAACACCGAAATCCGATCAGGCCGCAAAACATCTATTTCACGTTCACGCAAAACGTCTATTTCAAATGACCCGCCTCTTCGCCTTCTGGCTCAAGAAAATGCCCGCCTAAAACAAGAGCTCCGCCAAAAAACGAGAGAGCTGGCCTATTTCATCAGTGTCGGGAAGGCCCTCACCTCGACCCTTGAACTAAAGAAAATGCTTCGCGTCATTATGAGCACCGCTCAGAAAATGGTCCGAGGCGAATCGTGGTCGCTTCTCTTGAGCGATGAGATAAAGGATGAACTTTATTTCGAGTTGACGAAGGGGATCAATCCGAAGTCGATCAAGGGGGTTCGTTACAAATGGGGGAGGGACCGGTCGGCTGGGTCGCGGAGAAGGGAATTCCCCTGCTCATCACCAATTTCTCGAAGGAGACGCAGTTCCAGCGAAGTGAGTTTTATCCTCATACAAAAGTAAAATCGGTCCTCTCCGTGCCGATCATCAGCAAACGGAAAGTGATCGGCGTGATCCAGATGATCAACCGGTCGGACCGAAGAGCGTTTGATCAGAACGATCTCGATCTTTTGTTAAAGCTGGTCGACCAGGCGGCCCTGGCGATCGAGCGCTCCTCGCTCTACCAGAAGATGTCCGATCTTGCAACGACCGACGACCTGACCCGCCTCTACAATTTCCGATTTTTGGATCAGACGCTTGATATCGAGATCAAGCGATGCCAGCGCTACGGCTCGTGTATCTCGCTGATCTTCCTCGATATGGATCATTTTAAATTGGTTAATGATCAATACGGCCACCTGATGGGAAGTCAGGTTTTGATCGAGGTGGCTCAAATCCTCCGAAAGACGCTTCGGGAGGTCGATATCATCGCGCGGTATGGAGGGGACGAGTTTGTCGTCGTTCTTCCGGAGACCAACGTGGAGACCTCTTCCCGGATCGCGCATCGGGTTCGAAACGCCATTCGCACCCATGAATTCCTAAAGCGGGAGGGACTCTCCATTCACCTTTCCGCCAGCTTCGGCATCGCCGGATTTCCGGAGCATGCCAAGAATAAGACCGATCTGATCCGCCTCGCCGACCAAGCGATGTACAAGGCAAAGGTCATGGGACGAGATAAGATCTTCCTCGCGTGAAAAAATCGTTAAACGTGACTCGTTCATCGCTAAACGTAAAACCAGCCGATGAACCGTCTTGTTTCTTTTACGGTTCACTTTTGACGTTTAACGAAGAACGATCCGCTCAGAACGGGAATCCCGCTGCGATGTAATAATGGGGTTTCTTTTCGGCCTTGATCGTGGAGCCGATCGGGATCGCCACATCAAACCGGAAAATAATGGGATAGAACCCCAGCGTGTCGACATGCCACCGAATCCCCGCGCCGATATCGGCCTCGTATTCGTCGAACTGAAAGACATTGTGGGAGTCGGTCACCATGCCGGTATCGGCGAAAAGCGCCCCCTGCAACGTATGGGTTAACGCCAGCCCGGCGAGGTTGATGTCGCTGTCGTAGACAAGCGGGAAACGGTGTTCCACCGAAATCAGCGCGATATTATCCCCCTCGAATCGAAGCGGCGTGAAGCCGCGCATTCCTTCATCTCCTCCTAAGAAAAACCGGCTGTTCTCAAAAAGCGAACCGAACGATTGGCCGATCAAAAAGCGCCCCGCGAATTCGTGATAATTCGAGAAGGAGAAAACGCGCCGCAGATCGAGGGTGACCTGGAAGAGATTTTCATATTTCCCCCCGGTAAAACGTTGATCATAACCGAGGTTGATGTTGAATTTGGGGAATCGTCCCGTCAGCCGCTGGATGTTTAAGTTGGCAAGAAGCGGGATATTCGGGTAGCTGAGGGAGTAGCCGACGTGAACGGTCCCCGCCCGGTCCTCCGGCGGCTTGTCTTTCGGCGTTTGCGGACCTTGATAGGAAAGCCCGACCGTGACGGTGTGGTTGTTCTTAAAGATGTGGCTGAACTCCACCCGGGCGGTGTCTCCTTCCTCTTTGTGAGAAAAATCGAATCCGATCCGATTCTCCCTGTCATAAACGGGCTGGAAGAGAAGCCCCGCCTTGTAGCTCAGTTGACCCGTGTTGACATCGTAGCTGGCGCCGTACCGATTCAGAAGGATCTTCCAGAGTTTCGGGTCGCGGTTGTTCAACCGATTCGGATCGCTGGAGTTCTTGTCCGGATCGAGTTCGATCACGCTGATCGGGGATGGGGTGATTAAAACCTCCTGATGAACCTCTCCATTTCCTTCCCAGACAAGCGGAATTCTGGAGCCGTTTTCTTCGATCGCGAGGATCTCCACCGGCTCCACCCCTTCCCCATGTTTTCGAAGGGTGATGGTGGTTTTGTAAGCCTCTCCGATCTGCTCTCGATCGATTTCCTCTATTCCAAAGTCGAGCGCCGGATTCGACATCAACCACTGCTCGAAAAACCAGTCGTGTGTATGCCCGGAGACGCGATAAAGAACCTTTCTGAAAGAGGTTTGCTTGTCCGTTTGGATTTCCTTGCGATAGTCCTCTACGACCCTTCTGATCGTCTCGTGGCCCAAGAGGTTTTCCAGCTTGGAAAAGATCGCGGTCCCTTCCGGACGGGGGTGATTGAAAAACTGGATATCCTCGTTCATGATCGGCGCCACCTTCTCTTTAAAGTAGCTTTGCCGAAACGGAAGATCTTTTGAATAGAGAATTTCGTCGATGACGGGGATGAATCCGATCGGCCGAAGCCACTTTTCAAGATTCGGTTTGTCTCCATACGTTTTTTGAAGGAATCTTTCCATTTCAAGATCGGCCATTCCTTCAATGAGCCAAGCTTCCTCCCAGGGAAGCTTCTCTCGCCAAAGCAGGAGGAAAATCCCTCGGGCGACGCTCGCTTCATGGAACCGTTTCAACAACGGAAAGACTTTAAAAAGCCGGTTGTTCAAAAAGAGGAGCTTGGCGCCTGCAGTGACGAAATCTTGGTAAAGGTAGGCCTCGGCCATCTGCAGTCGCGTCGGGGGGAGTGGACCAGAATGTTCTAGAAAATGAGAGACCGCCTTCCGGGCGGCTTTCATCACCTGGTTCGCATAGGCGCGATCTCGCGGTAGGAAATGGTAGACAAGGTCAACCTGGTCAATCTTTTTTCTCTTCTTGGGCAAGCTTCTCTCCAATGGACAGTGAAAAGTAAGGAAGGAGATCGGCCTGTAGTGAATAGGTCACATCCCTTCCCTCCCGGCTTTCGAATTCGGGTGGAGAAGAGGCAAGAAGATCAAGATGCTCACTCAAGGTGAAACGGATTTGAAATCGGCTGATGGGAGGGGGAAGGAGAAAATTCCACTTTCCTTCGGAGAACTGCGGCAAATAGGGATGCCAACCTCCTTGAAGCGTGACGAGATTCCAATGATAACCGAAGACGCCGTACTTCTGCGGAATCACAGTAATGAAATGAACCAGAAACTCGAATGTCTGCTGGGGAGGAATCGGGGTCGGGAGTCGGATCTTCATCAGAATCCGTTTTTTAAAAAGCTCCGGGAAATAGGGGAGGTTTTGACCTTTCAAGTCTTGGACGGAGGTGATGATCTGCTCCCCCGGATTAAAATCGACCGGGTAGGCCCGCTTATATAGATTTTGATCGATGTCCGGATCTCTTTCAAGATAGAGGTTCGGATAAAGAAAGAGGTAAAGCTCCGAGAGAGGTTCGTCGCCGGTGTTCGTGAAGGTGATTTTCTCCGAGCCGTAGATGCGGTGCTCTTCTTCGGAGTAGGCGGCTACAATATCGTATCGAGGGGTAGATGCCGAAGCGTGGGCGGGGTTCGCGATGAGCAGGAGAAGGGGAAATAATAAAATGATCATTTAAGCCATTATAACATTTTTCTACGAGGCGATGAATCGAAACGGTAGCAGTATATGCGATTTGTGGTTGTATCGCCAGCCCCTGACGGAAACGAAACCGGACTTATTGATTCTTCCGGCTTGTTTCGGTAGAGTAAGGACCATGTCAAAACCCGAATTGATTGCCTTCCTTCATGAAGAAATCGTGAAACAGGGGCCGATCCCGTTTTCCCGCTTCATGGAGGAGGCCCTTTATCACCCTGCCTTCGGCTACTACACTTCTCCCGGCGAGAAGATCGGTCCCCAAGGAGATTATTACACGAGCAGTTCGGTCCACCCCATTTTCGGGGAGCTGCTTGCCAAGCAATTCCATCAGATGCTCCTCTCTCTCGGTGAGGGTGAATCGGGTTATACGCTGGTCGAAATGGGGGCCGGAAAGGGAAGCCTCTGCTTCGATATTCTCCGCTATTTTCAGAGAGAATCCCCCCCTTTTTCAGCCGCCTGAAATATATCATCATCGAAAAAAGCCCCGCGCTCAGAGAGCGACAGAGGGAGCGATTGAATTCCTCTTCCCAAATCAGGTTCGATGGGAAAATGAAATCCCCGATCGGCTCGTCGGTCTCCTCTTCTCGAACGAACTGCTCGATGCGATGCCGGTCCATCGTCTTCGGGTCGAGCAACAAACGGTTCAGGAGATCTATGTCGACTGGAAGGGCGACCGGTTTGTCGAAACACTCGGCCCCCCCTCCACGCCGAGGCTTCTCGATTATCTTAAAAAGATCGAAGTCCAGTTTGATCGGCCGACCGAAATCGAAATCAATCTCCAAGCGGTCGATTGGATGCGCCAGGTCGGACAATCGCTGGCGCGGGGGTATGTCGTCACAATCGATTACGGCTATCCGGCGGAAATGCTTTATACCTCCCGCCGCCCCAAGGGAACCTTCCTCTGTTATTACAAGCATGCAACCAACGAGAATCCTTACGATCATGTGGGGGAGCAAGATATGACCGCCCACATTGATTTTACTTCGTTGGCCAAAGCGGGAGAGGAGGCCGGGCTCTCCGTGATCGGATTCACCGATCAAACCCATTTTCTCATGGGGCTCGGAATTGCACAGCGAATGGAGCCGTACGCGATGGAGATGGATCGGTCGGAAAAGGCCAAGAAAGAGTTCCTCGCAATGAAGCAGTTGATGGCCCCGGAACGGATGGGACGGGTCTTCAAAATCTTAATTCAGGGGAAAAATATCCCACCCGGGCCTTCATTGGACGGACTCCAATTTAAACCTTTTTTTAAGCTCTTGACATTAATTTTTTTCTTCTTTATGATGTGAAACCTGCTGTCTTTTTTGGAGGTTTCAGACGACGGTGTCGACCGATCTTTTACCGGCCAATTACCTTCCCATTGTTGTCTTTATCGCCATTGCTTTCGGCTTCGGCGCGGTCACCATTTTAGTCGGATACCTCGTTCGTCCCAGCAAACCTTATAAAGAAAAACTCTACGCGTATGAAAGCGGCATCCATCCGCTGACTGATGCGCGTCAGATGTTTCCTCTTCGTTATTATATGATTGCCATGCTCTTCGTGATCTTCGACATCGAGGTGGTTTTCCTCTATCCGTGGGCGGTGGCCTTCCAACAGCTCGGTCTTTTTGCCCTTGTAGAAATGGTTTTATTTCTTTCGATTTTGTTTGTCGGTTACTTTTACGCTTGGAAAAAAGGAGCCCTGAATGGGATTGATGGATCGGCAGTTCGAGTCGAATATTGTGACCGCCTCGCTCGATTCGTTGGTGAACTGGGCTCGCAAATCGGCCTTATGGCCGATGACGTTCGGGCTTGCGTGTTGTGCGATTGAAATGATCGCCTCCGTTTCCTCTCGATATGATATCGACCGATTCGGGGCCGGTGTTTTTCGGCCTCCCCTCGGCAGTCGGACCTGATGATTGTCGCGGGAACGGTCTGCCGTAAGATGGCTCCGGTGATCCGGAGAATTTACGACCAGATGCCGGAGCCGCGTTATGTGATTTCGATGGGCTCCTGCGCCACATCGGGGAACATTTACAACAGCTACAGCGTGGTGCAGGGGGTCGATCGCTTCGTTCCGGTTGATATCTACGTGCCAGGATGCCCGCCACGTCCTGAGGCCCTCTTTGCAGGAATCTTACGGCTTCAGGAAAAAATCATGGAACAAAAGGTTTTCACCCGGTAGGGGCGCACCGATGTGTGCGCCCTGTTGAACCCGTGTTGGATCAGGGCGGACACGCCGGCCCGCCCCTACAGAGCCGTTATTATGCATCCGATTGCCCAAAAAATTCAGGAGAAATTCCCCGACGCCTTCGTCGGGTCGATCGAGGCCCTCGGGGAGGTGTCCGTTTCGGTCAAGCGGGAGAAGATCGTCGCGATTTGCCGGTTTCTTCACGACGATCCGGCCCTTTCCTTCGACATGATCACCGATATCTGCTCGGTCGACTTTCCGAACGAAGAGCTTCGGTTCGAGATGATCTATCAATTTTATTCGATTCAGCGGAACCACCGCGTCCGGATCAAGGCCCGTGTCCCCGAAGAGGACTGCACGATCGATTCGGTCACCGGCATCTGGCAGGGGGCGAATTTTATGGAGCGGGAGGTTTATGACATGATGGGGATCGTCTTCAACAACCATCCCGACCTCCGCCGCATCCTGATGACCGAAGATTACGATGAAGGTTTCCCCTTCGAAAAGATTTTCCGGTGGAGGGAAAGGGGTGGCGGGACACCTTTGAGTTTATGCCCTCATAAGCAGAACAATCGGTATTCGGCCCGTTGCGATAGAAACGGGTTGTTTTTAGGGTAGTAATGGAAGAGCTTGAGCAGAAAAAGAAGATAGAAGCCGCCCCTCCCGAAATCATCCGGTATGATGACGACGACGATTTCGATCAGGTTCTCGTTCCCGAAAAGGGGGTGAAGCGGGTCGAAGACATGCTCCTTAACATGGGACCGCAGCATCCTTCCACCCATGGGGTGCTCCGGATTGTCCTCGATCTCGAAGGGGAGACGATCGTCAAGGCGACCCCTCATCTCGGCTACCTCCATCGGGGCGTCGAGAAACTCTCCGAGAATTCGACCTATCCCCAGATCATCCCCTTGACCGACCGGCTCGATTACGTCTGCGCCATGACCAACAACTATGCCTTCGTCCGGACGGTCGAGAAGCTCCTCCAGGTGCAGGTGCCGGAGCGGGCGGAGTATATCCGGACGATCGTCGCCGAAGTGCAGCGGCTCGCCGGCCATCTCTTCTGGCTGGGAACACAGGCGCTCGATATCGGCGCGATGACCGTCTTCTTTTATACTTTCCGCGAGCGGGAGGTTCTGCTTGATCTCTTTGAATTGATCTGCGGCGCGCGCCTCACGATGAGCTACTATCGTATCGGCGGGGTCGACCGCGATTTCACCCCAGAGATTATCGATCGGCTGTACAAGTTCCTGGAGACCTTCCCGGAGAAAGTCGTCGAGTACAATACCCTCCTTGAGACCAACCGAATCTGGATCGCCCGAACCAAGAACATCGCCGTCATCTCGGCGGAAGATGCGATCAACTTCGGCCTTACCGGTCCGGTCCTTCGCGGCTCGGGGGTGAACTACGATATCCGGAAGGCTGAGCCATACGGGGTTTACGACAAGGTGGAGTGGGAAGTTCCACTTGGGAAAAACGGCGACACCTACGACCGTTACTGGATCCGCGTCGAGGAGATGCGGCAGAGCGCGAAGATCGTCAAGCAGTGTCTCGACCAGCTCCCGCAAGGGCCGATCATCGCCAATCTCCCGACGATCACCTATCCTCCGCGCGACAAGGTCATGACCGATATGGAAAGTCTCATCCATCATTTTATGATCGCCACGCGCGGATTCGACGTGCCGGAAGGGGAGGTCTACTGCGGAACGGAAGCCCCGAAGGGAGAGCTCGGCTTTTATATCCGGAGCCTGGGGGGGAACAAGCCGTATCGTCTGCGGATTCGTCCGCCGTCGTTCATTCATATGGGCGCCTTCGATCACATGGCGCGGGGCTATATGATCGCCGACATCGTCACGATCTTCGGAACCTACGACATCGTGATGGGAGAATGCGACAGGTAAGGTCGTTCGAGTAAAGGGAAACAAAGAACATGAGACTCAAAGTTTTATCCGATAAAGCCAAAGCAGCCATCGAAGCGGAGTTTCCAAAATATCCCGACAAACGATCGGTCCTTCTCGCTGCGCTTCATATTGCTCAGAAAGAGGTCGGTTATCTTTCTGAAGCGGCAATGGTCGATGTCGCCGAGCTACTGGAATTGACGCCGGTCCAGGTCTACGACGTCGCGACCTTCTATACTCTCTATAATCTCAAGCCGGTCGGCAAACATGTTATCCAGGTCTGCAAGACCCTCTCCTGCGCGCTGGTCGGCGCGGGGCAGATCATCGAGCACCTTCAAAGCCGCCTTGGAATCCGGATCGGCGAGACCACCCCAGACGGGCTCTTCAGCCTCAAGTTGGTTGAGTGCCTCGCCTCGTGCGGAACCGCTCCGATGGTCCAGATCAACAACCGCTATTATGAAAACCTGACCGCCGAGAAGGTCGACCGGATCTTGGACGATCTCAAGCGGGAGGGAAAAAGTGCCATGGCCTCCGGGCCGTTCCAGCTGCCGGTGCTAGGAGGAAAGGCCTGATGCCGAAATACGAACTGGTTTTATTAAAAAATATGTCCCAGCCCGGCTACACAGGGACGCTCGATGAATACCGGAAGACCGGCGGCTACACCGCCTTCGAGAAGGTCCTCAAAGGAATTCCGCCGGCGGAAGTCATCGAGATGGTCAAGAAATCGGGGCTGCGGGGAAGAGGGGGAGCCGGGTTCCCGACGGGGATGAAGTGGAGCTTTATTCCGAAGGACCATCCGGGACCGAAGTATCTCTGCTGCAACGCCGACGAGAGCGAGCCGGGAACGTACAAAGATCGGCAATTGATTGAAAACGACCCGCATCAGATGCTGGAAGGAATCGGGATCGCCTGCTACGCGATCGGCTCTCACAATGCATATGTCTACATCCGCGGAGAATTTGATTTGGGGGCGGAGATCATCCAACGGGCGATCGAAGAGGCGTACCAAGCGAACCTTTTTGGAAAGAACATCTTCGGGACCGGGTTCGATCTCGACGTCGTCCTGCATCGCGGCGCCGGCGCCTATATCTGCGGGGAGGAGACGGCGCTGCTGGAGTCGATCGAGGGGAAGCGGGGGAAGCCGAGAACCAAGCCGCCTTTTCCCGCGACGCATGGACTTTATCAAAAGCCGACGGTGGTCAACAACGTCGAAACCCTGGCGAACATCCCCTATATTATCAATCGAGGGCCCGAATGGTTTGCTTCTCTGGGGACACCCAAGAGCGCCGGCATGCGGGTCTTCTGCGTCAGCGGCCATGTCAACCGGCCCGGCAATTACGAGGTTCCGATGGGGATCACCCTCCGCGAGATGATCTACGAGCATGCCGGGGGAATGCGGGGCAATAAACAGTTGAAGGCGATCATCCCCGGGGGGGCCTCGGCGCCGTTTTTGACCCAGGCCCATCTCGATGTGAAGATGGATTTTGAATCGATCGCGCAGGCCGGCTCGATGCTCGGATCGGGGGCGGTCACGGTGATGGATGAAGATACCTGCATGGTCTGGGCGGCGATGAACCTGATGGAGTTCTTCCATCATGAGTCGTGCGGCAAGTGCACCCCCTGCCGCGAGGGGAGCGCCTGGCTACTGAAGATTCTGCAACGGATTGAGTATGGTCAGGGGCGGATGGAAGACCTCGATCTATTGGTCAGCCTCTCCAAGCGGATCGAAGGGCGGACCGTCTGCGCCTTCGGCGACGCGGAGGTTGCGCCGGCCCTCTCCACGTTGAAGCATTTTAGGGAAGAATACGAGACCCACATCCAGGAGCGGCGCTGTCCATTCCGTCCCAACGTGGTGCTGGCGATGGCGGGGTCACATTAGATTTAGGGTAAACCATGGGCAATCTGATCAAAATTAAATTTAACGGCGTCGAGATCGAGATCGAAAAGGGAACCCTCCTGATCGAAGCGGCCAAGCGGGCGGGGATCGAGATCCCTCATTTCTGCTATCACCCGAAGCTGAAGCCAGATGCTAACTGCCGGATGTGCCTGGTGGAAGTGGAGAAGATGCCGAAGCTTCAGACCTCCTGCAGCACCCCCGCGACGGAGGGGATGGTCGTCTCATCGGTCTCCGACCGGGTGAAGGATGCGCAGTTCGGCGTGATGGAGTTTCTTCTTGGCAATCATCCCCTTGACTGTCCCGAGTGCGATCAAGGGGGAGAGTGCCAGCTTCAAGATTTCGCCCACGCTTACTCTCCGACCACCAGCCGGTTCACCGAGGAGAAGCGGGTCTTCGAGAAGACCTATTTCGGGCCGCTGGTCGAGAAGGAGATGAACCGCTGCGTCTCCTGTCTTCGCTGCGTCCGCTACTGCGATGAAGTCATCGACTCCAATGCGCTCGGCTCGATCGACCGGAGCACCTACCACCAAATCGGCGCTTTTGCCCAACATGAGCTCGACTGCGAATTCTGCGGCGGCTGCATCCAGATCTGTCCGGTCGGGGCTTTGACCAGCCGGCTGGCGATGTACGACTACCGCCCCTGGCAGCTCAAGAAGACCGAGACGATCTGCAACTACTGCGGCGACGGCTGTCTGATGACGATTGAGGCGGTGAAAGACGACGTGAAGCGGGTCAGCTCGGAGCTGGGAACCGGGCGAAACGAGGGAGATCTCTGCGCCCGCGGCTTCTTCGGTTATGGAACGATCAATCACCCCGATCGTCTGACCCGTCCGGCCGTCCGGGTGCAAGATCGGCAGCTCCAGACCACCTGGGAAGGGGCGACCGACAAAATCGTCGCCGGTCTCAAGCACATTAAAGCCCAATACGGACCGCAGGCGATCGGCGGGATGATTTCGCCCCATTGCACCAATGAAGAGATTTACCTCTTCCAGAAACTGATGCGGAAGGTCATTGGAACCCCGAACATCGACAGCGGCGCCCGCTACGGCCACATCAATGCCGTCGCCGGTCTCAACGATGTTTTCGGGACCACACGGCTGGCGCGGTATGAAGACATCGTCGAAGCCGACGTTCTGCTCGCCTTTGCCGGGGAGTTGACCGAGTCGAATCCGATCACCGGCCTCAAGGTGAAGGAGGCGATCAAGAAGCGGGGGGCGAAGCTCATCGCGGTCGATGCCTTCAACCGGCAGAGCGATGCTTATCGAAGCCACCTGCCGCGGCTGGCGGCGCAGCATCTTCAGATCAAAATGGGGAGCGAGGGAACGGCGATTCTCGGACTGACCAAGGCGCTGGTCGAAGGAAGCGCACCTCTTTCTGCGTACGCCCCCTTCGTAGAGAAGGTGAAGCAGTCGGTGGCCGGAATCTCCTTTGCGCAGATCGAGGCGGCGACCGGAGTGGCCGAACCGGCCTTCAAGTCGGCGGCGGCACTTTATGCCGGGGCGAAGCGCGGGGTGTTGCTCTTCGGCCGGGCGATCACCCGAAGCGAGAACGGCTATCAGAATGTGGTGGCGCTCGCCGAGTTGGCGATCCTGGCCGGACAGGTCAACAAGCCCGGTGCAGGCATCCTTGCCCTGGCGAAGGAGAACAACGTGCAGGGGGCGGTTGAGATGGGGGGTGTCACCGAATACCTTCCCGGTTTAACGCCGACCTCCGGCGGACTGACCCTCAGCGAAATGATCGACGCGGCGGCGCGGGGAGAGATAAAGGCGCTCTATCTGGTCGGAGAGAACCCGCTTCGGTCGCTTCCCCAGAAAAAGGTGGAAGAGGCGCTGCGCAAACTCGATCTCTTGATCTGCCAGGAGCTCTTCCCGAATGAGACAACGGCGCTGGCGCACATCGTCCTACCGGCGACGAGCTACGCCGAAAAAGAGGGTCGCTTCACCAACCATGAAGGGGAGATCCAGAAGGTTCGGAAAGCGATCGAGCCGCTCGGGAACGCGAAGCCCGATTGGGAGATCTTCTCCCTTCTCGGAAAGAAGTGGGGGGGAGCAGAGTCGTTTCATTACAAAGATGCCGATGCGATCTGGAAAGAGATCGTCATGACATTGCCGGCCGGATGGCCCGCTTCCTCGCCGGAGGGGGTGGCCGCCAGAATTTCGGCGCATGCACAGGGAGCGACCCGGCGGCTGGCGGCTCCGGCCCCTTCGGCGACGAACGGACATTTCGATCTTCAGATCGGCCAAATTCTCTTCCATTCGGGGAAAATGTCGACCTATGCCGGCGGACTTTTGGGGCTCTTCCCGAAAGAGGCGGTGTTGATGCATCCCGACGACGGGGAGCGGTTGGGTCTGGAGGATGGAGAGGTCGTCGAAATTTCCGCCGACGGCGGGGAAGCGGCGGTCCAGGCGCCTGTGAAATTAAGCAAGAAGGTGGCGATCGGAACGCTCCTCTTCCCGGAGCATTTCGGAATGGAGATCAAGCGGCTGCTTCCGGTGTCGACAGACCCGAAAACACGGGCCCTCTACACCGAGCGGGGAAGAGTCACCCTCTCGAAGGTGTCGGTCTCGGTAAAATAATTTTATAGGTCCTATGGGACCTATAAGTCGTATAGGTCATATAAAAACATGGATGCAATGTTAAAATTGGTCGTCATTCTGGTCCAGATCGGCGGCGTGCTCGGGGTGGTCCTGCTGCATGTGGCTTATTTGACCTATCTTGAGCGGAAGGTTTTGGGCGATATGCAGGATCGCTTGGGACCGATGGAGGTCGGCCCCCACGGATTGCTGCAGCCGATCGCCGACGGCTTGAAGCTCTTCTTCAAAGAAGATATCATCCCCGCCGGCGCCAATAAAATTATCTTCTCGGCGGCTCCGATTCTCGTCCTCATTCCGGCGCTCATCGGGTTTGCCGTGGTTCCGTTCGGAAGAGACAGCCTTCATATCGGCCCGCTCGAATTGAAACCGGTCATCACCGACATCAACGTCGGCATCCTCTACATCCTGGCCTTCGCTTCGCTCGGCGCCTACGGCATCTTGCTCGGCGGGTGGGCTTCCAACAGCAAATACTCGCTCCTCGGCGGGCTCCGCTCGGCGGCGCAGGTGATTAGCTACGAGCTGTCGCTCGGATTGGCGCTGGTCGGTCCGATCCTGCTTTCCCAGTCGCTTTCGATGGTGAAGATGACTCAGGCGCAGGGGGGAGGCTTCTGGAAGTGGTTCATCATCGTCCAGCCGATCGCCTTCGTGATCTACCTGATCTGCGCCATCGCGGAGACAAACCGGCTTCCGTTCGACCTGCCGGAGGCGGAGAGCGAATTGGTCGCCGGATTTTTTACCGAATATTCCGGGATGCGCTTCGCCTTTTTCTTCCTGGCCGAATATGCCAACATGATTCTGGTCTCCTGTATTGCGACGGTGGCGTTCCTCGGCGGCTGGCACGCGCCGCTCTCGTTTTTGGAGTTTATCCCGCCGGTCGTCTGGTTTATCGGCAAGGTCTATCTCTTCCTCTTCTTTTACATCTGGCTTCGCGCGACGGTGCCACGCCTCCGCTTCGATCAGCTGATGGCATTCGGTTGGAAGATTATGCTTCCGTTGTCCTTGGCGAATATTTTGGTGACATCGACAGTTGTTTATTTCCTTAATCGCTAGAGGGAATCATGCCTAATTTAGTCGACTGGGTTAAGAAGGTGTCGTTTGCGGAGATCGCAAAAGGGCTCGGCTTGACCTTCAAACATATGTTCGTGAAGCCGATCACCAACCAGTATCCGCACCAGAAGCGGAATCTGCCCGACGGCTACCGGGGGGTGATCGTCCACCTCCGCTACGACGACATGACCGAGAAGTGTGTCGGCTGCGCCCTCTGCGAAGCGGCCTGCCCCTCGCACTGCATCACGGTGGAGAGCGCCGAGCGGGAGGACATGCCGCAAAAGCGTTTTGCAAAGCGCTATATCCTCGATGTGACGAAATGTGTCTTCTGCGGTTTCTGCGTCCAGGCTTGTCCGGTCGACGCTCTCGCTTCGAGCAAAGAGTATGAAATGGCGACCGGCAACAAGCGAAGCCTGATCATGGACAAAGAGATGATGCTGGTGCTGGGGGATAAATATTTCCCGAACCGCCAGAAGCGTCCGAAATATACCGAAGAGCGGCTGGCCTTCTTCAATCAGGTGAAGGAAGAGGGATTCCCGACCGCAAAGAAGGGGGCGGCTTAGTGACGGCGCAACTTCTCTTCCTTTATTTTGCGGCAATGATTCTGGGAGGCGCGGTCGTCGCCGTGGCGTCGCCGAGCCTCATCTACAGCGCCCTGGCCCTTCTGGTGACTTTTATTCATGTCGCCGGTATTTATGTTCTTTTAAACGCTGAGTTTATCGCGGCGGTCCAGATTATCGTCTATGCGGGGGCCATTCTCGTTCTCTATCTTTTCGTCCTGATGCTCTTCAACCCGAAGCAGGAGCGATTTTATCTCCACCGGCAACTCCCGGTGGGGATCTTTCTGGGAGGGGTTATTCTCGGCCTGATGTTTTTGGCCGCCTTCAAGACCGAGCTCATCGCCCAGAAGGGGACCTTTACGGTTGAGTCGGTGAGAGCGGCCGGGCATACCCAGTCGATTGGAAAGGTCCTTTACACCGACTTTATTTTCCCGTTTGAAATCGCTTCATTTATTTTGCTGGTCGCGATGTTCGGCGCCATTCTTCTTGCGGGAAGGCGAGGCGCTCCCAAGAAGAAATCAGAGCTCCCCGGAACGGCGGGAAACGGAAAAGCGGCTCACATTGAAGCCCCTTCCTCTCGTGAAACGATGAAGGAGGATGCGTCTCTGACGGTTCAAGCGCGCCGGATTGTAAATGAAGGATAGAAGGCGCTGTGAATTTTATTCGGTAACGATTCGGTTTGATGGTGTAATCAGATGGTCCCTTTAGAGTGGTATCTTCTTCTCGCGTTTGCCCTGTTCGCCATCGGCGTGACGGGGGTCTTGGTTCGACGAAACATCATCATGGTGCTCCTTTCGATCGAGCTGATTTTGAATTCGGCCAATATCACCTTCGTCGCCTATTCGTATTATCTTCAATCGATCACCGGACAAGTCGTTGTCTTTTTCGTCTTGACGATGGCCGCGGCGGAGGTGGCGCTGGGACTGGCCTTAGTGATCGCGCTCTATCGCGTTCGGGCCGTCATGAACGTCGACGAAATCAACCTGATGCGATGGTAAGAGGAATTTTCCGCCGATCTAATTTTCATCGAAAGTAGGACGCTTTACTCATGATTCAACTTGCATGGCTTATTCCGATCTTTCCCGCGCTGGGAGCCCTGATTAACGGACTCTTCGGGAAGACCCATACCAAAGAGCGCGCCCACCTGGTCGCCATCGGGGCGGTTGCGGCGTCGTTCCTGATCTCCTGTTTGGTTTTTATTTCGATGGCGACGGGCGCTCCTGCCACGACCATTACCCTCTATGAGTGGATCGCTTCGGCCAATTTCCGGGTCAACATCGCCTTCCTGATCGATCCGCTCACCGCGATCATGCTGATGGTGGTGACCGGGGTCGGGTTGCTGGTCCATATCTACTCCGCCGGCTACATGCATCATGACGAGGGGTACGCCCGCTTCTTCACCTATCTGAACCTCTTCATGTTCTCGATGCTGATCCTGATCCTCGGCGACAACTATCTGTTGATGTTCGTCGGCTGGGAAGGGGTCGGGCTCTGCTCGTATCTGCTGATCGGTTTTTGGTACCAGAAGCCGTCGGCCACCACGGCCGGAAACAAGGCATTCATCGTCAACCGGATCGGCGACGCCGGTTTCCTGATGGGCATCTTTACTATTTTCGTGACGTATGGCTCGGTCCGTTATCTCGATGTCTTTCCGAACGCAAACCTCGCCACCGAGTCGGTCGCCACGGCGATTACCCTCTTCCTCTTTATCGGAGCGATGGGGAAATCGGCTCAGGTTCCCCTGTATGTCTGGCTTCCCGATGCGATGGAAGGGCCGACCCCGGTCTCGGCCCTGATTCATGCCGCGACGATGGTGACGGCGGGGATCTACATGGTGGTCCGCTCGAACGCCCTCTTCGCCCTCGCCCCTTTTTCCATGGAAGTGGTCGCGGTGGTCGGGGCGATCACGGCGATTTTCGCCGCGTCGATCGGGCTGGTGCAGACCGACATCAAGCGGGTATTGGCCTACTCCACCGTCAGCCAGCTCGGATATATGTTCTTCGCCTGCGGCGTGGGGGCGTATGTCTCCGGCGTGTTCCATCTCTTCACGCATGCTTTCTTCAAGGGGCTTCTCTTCCTCGGCTCCGGCAGCGTCATTCATGCCCTCTCCGGGGAGCAGGACATGCGGAAGATGGGGGGACTGTATAATAAGATCCCGATCACCTATAAAACCTTTTTGATCGGGACGATCGCCATCGCCGGGAATCCCCCGCTCGCCGGATTCTGGAGCAAGGATGAGATCCTTGTATCGACCTTCGTCGGGGGACATTATCTCCTCTGGGGGGTCGCCGTGATTACCGCCCTGATGACCTCGTTTTATATGTTCCGCCTTCTCTTCATGACCTTCCACGGTCCATCACGGGTCGACCATGAGGTGGCGCATCATATTCATGAGTCCCCCTCCTCGATGACGGTTCCATTGATGATTCTCGCCGGTTTTTCCCTTCTGGTCGGGATGTTGGTCGGTTTTCCCCCGAGTCGGGATGGATCCACCATTTCCTCTCCCCCATTATCGCGAAGGGGGGCCACGAGGCGCATCATCCCTCTCTCACCGTGGGGCTGGGCCTGATGGCGCTTTCCACGATCATCGCCGTGGCAGGATGGGCGTTGGCCCGCCACTTTTACATCAAGGAACCGCAGCTCCCCAACCTGTTGGCGGAAAGGGCGCGCGGACTGTATACGGCCCTCGTCAACAAATATTGGGTGGATGAGATTTACCAGGCGGTGATCGTCCGGCCGCTCCTTTGGTTCGCAAATTTTCTCTGGACCTTCGATCAATGGGTCCTCGACGGTTTGGTGAACGCCTCCGGCTGGGTGACCCTCCTGGAAAGTAAGATTTCGGAAATTTTTGATATCTATATTGTCGACGGAACGGTGAACGGCGTCTCGGCCACCCTCGATGTCGGTGCGCGGGGGTTGCGGCGGCTGCAGACCGGTGCGGTTCAAAATTATGTCCTGGCGATGGTGATGGGGATTGTGGTCCTTGCCGTCGTTTTCATGTTTTAGGGAGGATTCATGAACAGTTTCGGTTTTCCCATCTTATCCTTGGTCGCCTATATTCCGCTCATCGGCTGCCTGATCCTATTGTTCTTGAACAAGGATGATCACAAGAAGATCATGTACACCGCCTTCGGCGTCACGATCGTCGATATGCTCGTCTCCTTTCTCCTCCTGTTCGGGTTTGATTCTTCTCGGGCCGACATGCAGTTCGTCGAGAAGGGGTCGTGGATTCCGACCCTGGGGGTCGAGTACCACTTCGGGATCGACGGGATCAGCCTCCTGTTGATTCTCCTCTCGACGATCCTCTGCGCCATCGCCGTTGTCAGCTCTTTTACCGCCGTTCACGAGCGGGTCAAGGAATATTATGTTTCGCTTCTCTTTCTCCAGACCGGGATGTTGGGGGTCTTCATGTCGCTCGATCTCTTCCTCTTTTATATCTTCTGGGAGATCATGCTGGTCCCGATGTATTTCCTCATCGGCATCTGGGGAGGCGGCCGCCGGCTTTACTCCGCGATCAAGTTCTTCCTCTATACGCTTTTCGGCAGTCTCTTTATGCTCCTGGCGATTTTGGCCCTCTATTTCCTCAACCGAAATCCCGAATACGGAACCGGCGAATTTACATTCAATCTGATCGAGCTCTCGAAAATGAACCTCCCCCTCTGGCCTTTCCAGATCTGGCTTTTCCTCGCCTTCTTTCTCGGTTTTGCGGTCAAGGTGCCGATGTTTCCCTTCCATACCTGGCTTCCCGACGCGCACACCGACGCGCCGACGGCGGGGAGCGTTTTGCTGGCGGGGGTCCTCCTGAAAATGGGGACCTACGGTTTCGTCCGCTTCTGCCTCCCCCTCTTTCCGGCGGCGAGCCATTACTTTGTCCCGCTCATCGCGATTCTATCACTTGTCGGGATTGTGTATGGAGGGTTAGTGGCGCTGGCGCAAAAAGACATCAAGCGGCTGGTTGCCTATTCTTCGGTGAGTCATTTGGGCTTCGTGATGTTGGGGATGTTCGCGCTGAATCCCCAGGGAATTACCGGGAGCGTCCTTCAGATGATCAACCATGGGATCTCGACCGGCGCCCTCTTCCTGATCGTCGGCATGATCTATGAACGCCGCCATACCCGTCTGATCGCCGATTTCGGCGGGCTCTCTTATCAAATGCCGATCTTCGCCATATTTTTTGCCATCACGATGTTTTCCTCAATCGGACTTCCCGGCTTGAACGGTTTCGTCGGGGAGTTCCTCATCCTGGTCGGCGCTTTTCAATACAATAAAATTTATGCCGCGGTGGCACTGCTCGGAATTATTTTGGGGGCGGCCTACATGCTCTGGCTTTTCCAGAGGATGATGTTCGGCACGATCGACAAAGAGGAGAACAGAAACCTCCTCGACATGAATCGGCGCGAAATCGCCTATATGGCGCCGCTGATTCTTTTTATGTTCTGGATCGGGCTCTATCCGAAACCGTTTATCCGGATCATGGAGCCGGCGATCATCAACATCGTTCAAAAGGTGAATCCGAATTGGGAGAATAAGCCGATGGCGGCGGAAAAGGAAATCGCGCCGGTCGCTCCCGCCGTGGCCGAACTCCCGGCTGCCGAGGCGGCCCTTGAGGTAGAGAAACCATGACGACCCCGATGCCCGATCTCGGAATGATCGCGATTCTTCCCGAGTTGGTCCTGGCGCTACTGGCCTGTCTGGTTTTTGTGATGGTCCCTTTTGTGCCGAAAGAGAAGCGGGATCTGCTCGGTTATTTCTCGATCGGCGCGCTGGTCGTCTCCGGTCTCTTGATCATTCCCCTTGGGGAAAAACCGTCTCGGCCTTCTCGGGGATGATCGCACTCGATTCGTATGCCCTCTTTTTCAAGGTCCTCTTTCTGATTATCGCGCTCCTCGTGATTCTTGTCTCGACCCTTTATCTGAAGATCGAGCGGGTTCATCTGGGAGAATATTACGGTTTGGTTCTCTTCGCGACGGTCGGAATGATGTTGATGCCGGCGTCGACCGACCTCCTCTCCTTTTACCTTTCGTTGGAGCTGATGTCGATGTCGTTTTATATCCTCGCCGCCTTTATGCGAAAAGACGCGAAGTCGGTGGAAGCGGGGATGAAATATTTTCTGACCGGCGTCTTCACCTCCGGCCTGATCCTCTATGGAATTGCATTTCTCTACGGCGCCGCGGGAACGACGAACCTGAAGGCGATCCAAGCCTTTCTGTCACAAGCGAATATCAGCGGGAGCCCGACCCTCATCCTCGGGTTGATCTTGCTTACCGCCGGGTTTGCCTTTAAGATCGCCGCCGTCCCCTTCCACATGTGGGCGCCCGATGTGTACGAAGGGGCCCCCACCACGGTGACCGCTTTTCTTTCGACCGGTTCGAAGGCGGCGACGCTGGCGGCGATGTTGCGCGTTTTTATCTCGGGGCTGTCGTTCAGTTACGGCACCTGGTGGCAGTTTCTTTGGATCATCGCGGTCTTAACGATGACCGTCGGCAACGTGGGCGCCCTGCTCCAGACCAATGTGAAACGGCTGCTGGCCTATTCGTCTATTGCGCACGCCGGCTATATTCTGATCGGACTGATCGCCGCCTCGAAGGTCGGATTCGCTTCGATCCTCATCTATCTGGTCGCCTATATCTTTATGACGATCGGCGCCTTTACGATGATTATTCTCCTCTGCAGATTCAATTCGCGGGGGGATCAGATCAGCGACTTTAAAGGATTGGCCCGGACCCATCCGGCGGTCGCGGCGGCCTTCGTCCTCTTTGCCCTTTCGTTGATCGGGATTCCTCCGACGGCCGGCTTCGTCGGGAAACTCTTTTTATTCAACGCGGCGATTCAGGGCGGGTTTTACTGGCTGGCCGTCATCGGCATTCTCAACAGCACGATCTCTCTTTATTATTATTTCAAGATCGTCATGGCGATGTATATGGAAGAGCCGCAGGGGAGCACCCCCCTCTCTTTTTCTCCGCCGTTGACCGTGGCGCTCGGGGTCACCGCTTTTGCGACGCTTTTTATCGGCCTTTATCCCGAACCGCTCATCCGCGCCGCGCTCCACTCCATCCAAATCTTTTTGTAAGATCCAACAGAAGGCACCGGGTCCTTTTTTTGTAAGGGTTTATCGTGTTGAACCTCTTACGACCTCCTCCATTCTTGACGGCCCTCCCAATTCGATCTAAGATTCACGGCGGAATCTCTTGACATTCGGTGGATGGATGATCTATATTTCCAAGAATTTGTCTGCTGCTCGCGGGTGTCGCCGACCCGCTCTCATTTAATGAACGGTCCGGACCCGAAATACGACGGATGGCGGCAGGTAGCGTTGCTGACTAGCATCCCGATGATCCTCTTGTTCGGACCGCTCGTCGGTTATTTTATCGGCGATTTTTTAGATCAACTGTTTGGCACCTCCCCTTGGCTCATGATCATTTTTACTGCAATGGGAGCTCTTTCGGGGGTGAAACAAACGATTACCTTAATCAAGAGAGCGACAGATCAAGGGTCCCGTGGGTCTTAATTTCATTGATCGGACAATTCAGCTCTCGTGGGTGACGGGGGCGGTCCTTTTCGTCTTTCTTACCCCTTATTCGCCGATCCCCGTGACCTGGGGGATCTCGATTGGGGTTTTTCTGAGCGGGTTGAATCTCTGGATCCTGCGAACGCTCTTCGGATCGATTTTTGAGGGATCTTCCAAGGTGAAGACGGTCTCTTATCTCGGGATGAAATTTCCCATCTTCTACGGTCTGTTGCTTCTGGTTTTGGTTTTCATTCCTGTTTCTCTCGGCGCTTTTTTCATCGGATTCATCTTGCCATTTGTTGTTATCGTCTTAAAGACGGCGGGGCAGGTCTCGTTCGGAAAGCGACCTTCTTCAATGGCACATACGGAGCGATCATGTTTGTAGGCGTAGCACAAGCGGCGGAAGCCGCCGGCGGCGAGGCAGCGAGTTTAGAGCCGCCTAATATTATCCTGTTGCTCCATCACTATTTTCCGCATTCCCCCATCGTTGAGTTTTTACATCACTTTGAGAACCCGTTTTTTTCGGCGATTGTGATCTTTATTTTGGTGTTTGTCGCCAGACAGGCGACGCGCAAAACGCAATTAATCCCGGGGAAACTCCAAAATCTCGTTGAAACGGCGGTCGAGGCATTGGATGATTTCGTCACCGGCGTGATGGGTCCGGCCGGAAGGAGATTCACCCCTTTCATCGGGACCCTCTTTCTCTACATTCTTGTCCAGAATCTGATCGGGATCGTGCCGGGAATGAAAGCCCCCACCTCCAGCATCAACACCACGGTCGCGCTGGCGCTGACGGTTTTTTTCTATGTCCAATATACCGCCATCCGGATGAACGGGATCCTCGGCTATTTGGATCATCTGGCCGGAAGCCCCCGTCCGCACGGGGTGATCGGTTTTCTGATTGCGCTCGTGTCGGTGCCGTTTAATTTTGTCCTTCATACGTTGGGTGAATTGACGAAACCGCTGAGCCTCTCGCTTCGTCTTTTCGGAAACATTTTCGGAGAGGATGTCCTCATCGGTCAGATGCTGGTCCTGGGGGTCGCCGCGCTCGCCTTCATGCACAGCCCGGTCGGGCTTCCGCTCCAATTTCCATTTTATCTTCTGGCGATTTTGACCAGCACCATACAGGCGCTTGTTTTTTCGTTGCTTTCGACGATCTATATTTTCTTGATGTTCCCTCACGCGGAGGAAGGACATCATTAACCCGACGGGAAAAGTTCCCGTTACTATCTAAAAAAGGAGAGACACATGACACCTGCAGTTGCGTTAGGTTTTGCACTTCCTTTGGCTGTTGCTTTGGCTGCGATCGGTTCAGCGTACGGATTGGGTAAAGCGGTCAGCGCCGCCATGGAAGCGATCGGCCGGCAGCCGGAAGCAGCGCCGAGAATTCAGCTCGCGATGGTCATCGGAGCCGCGTTTATCGAAGCGTTGACCATCTACGCCTTGTTGACCGTCTTTATTCTTCAGGGCCGTATCACCGGATAAAGAGGTTTGCCGGGACGGTGGATAGGGAATCAATCACTGCCGACCGAGCCCGGGAGCAGGCTCTGATGTTTTAGGGGGAATGAAGTGGATATTCAAATTCAACAGGTCTTAACCCAGATCGTCGGTTTTCTTCTCCTCCTCTGGTTATTGCGGAAATTCGCATGGGGGCCGTTGCTTGGCGTTTTGGATGAGCGGCGAACACGAATCGCCTCCGAGCTCGAAGAGATCCGAAAGGGAAAAGAGTCTTTGGCGCAGATAAAGACGGAGTATGATACAAAGCTTTCGGAGATCGAAAACCAGGCGCGCTTGAGGATTCAAGAGGCGGTGGTTGAGGGGCAGCGGATGGCGAGGGAAATGGCCGAAGGGGCCCGAGAAGAAGCGCACCAGATTCTGGAAAAGGCAAAAGAAGATATCCAGCGTGAAATGGCGAAGGCGAAGGCCCAGCTTCGAGATGAGATCGCCACCATTGCGGTCTCCGCCGCCGGGAAAATCGTCCGTCAGGAAATGAACAAGCAGAAGGACAAAGAGCTGGTCTTGCAGTACATCGACGAATTGAAGGGTTTTAAATAAATGAAAAGCGAGGTCACGGCGGAACGGTATGCGCAAGCCCTGTTGGAGGTCGCGGAGGGGCATGCCCTCGGGGAGTCGATCCTCGAGCAGATCGATCGATTCCGGCAGGCGGCCGCCCACTATCCGGAGTTGAGCCGCTTTCTTGGGAGCCCCCGCGTTCCTGAGGAGAAAAAAGAAGCGTTGATCGGCCGGATCTTCGAGGGAGAGGCGAAAAAGGTGATGATCCACTTTGTCCGTCTTCTTCTCCGCAAGGGGCGGATCGACTATCTGGAAGATATCCTCGCTCTCTACCCGAAGCTTCACGATGCCAAGCGCGGGGTGTTGAAGGGAACGCTGACGACGGTTCACCCGCTCGACCCGGAGGTGCTCGCCCGGTTAAAATCAAAACTCGAAGCCGAAGTCGGCTGCACATTAGAGTTGACCTACTTGGAGGACCCGGAGATTCTTGGCGGATTTGTCTTCTCGACCGGAACCACCCTCATCGATGCCAGCGTTCAACGACAATTGGACGAATTGGGAGAGAGGTTAAGAACCCTCCCGGTTGCCTAATCATCGGGTGAACAGGTTGCCCGACCCGCCTTTCTCACTGACCTTATAAAGATCTCCTTCCGTATCGGGCATCATCCATGAGAGGATTGAATTGCTATCAGGAAGTGTGTATCCTTGCAGGAGGATTTCTTGACGGCCAAACCTGAGCCGTCCCTCCACTCAACCGGGAAAGTTCCTTGCCGCAGATTCATCGGAGCGTCGGTTTGATGATGACGGAGGCTGTTCGGAGAGAAGGATAGACTCCCTGCTTGCAGGGAGAAGGTGGAGTGATTCATGAAAGGAAAAAAGAAAGTCCTCGTCGTCGACGATAATCGGGACACCGTCCGGATTATCCGGGATGCATTGGAAGGGGCCGGTTTTTCCGTCGCCTCCGCTTATGACGGCAGAGAGGCGCTGGAACGCGTTCGCGAAGAGGCGCCGGACCTGATGATCCTCGATTTGATGATGCCGAAGATGAGCGGTTACGAGGTCTGCAACGAAATTCGAAAGGACCCCAAGACGAAAGAGCTGATCGTCTTGATGCTCACCGCTCGATCGGATATCGACGCCAAGATCCAGGGGATCGAAGGGGGCGCCAACGATTATCTGGTCAAGCCGGTCGAGCCGCGCGAAGTCGTCTCCCGGGTCCGCCGCTTCCTTGCCACCGAAGGGGCTTATCAGGAAAAGGTCCTGCTGGAACGACTCGAGGCGATCGGGCAGATCAGCCTGACGGTCCGACACGAGATCAACAATCCGTTGGCCGTGATCTGCGGGCAGGCGCAACTGCTTCTTCAACGAAAAGACCTCCCGGAGGAGGTCCGGAGCAAGCTTAAGATCATGTATGAAATGGGCCTTCGGATCAGCGAAATCATCAAACAGCTCGATCAGGTTCAGGATAAGACGCGGGAGTACATCCGTGGAGAAAAAATGATCGACATCCGACCTCCCAAGAAACGCTCCGCAGGTGCGTAACCCGGTTCACGTCCCCCTACGCTGCCGGTGAACGAATTTCCTCTTGTTTGTCCGTATTTAATTCCAGAAATGCTCCCACACAATCTTGACAACCGATTTGAAAAAAGTTTATAGTATACAGTCTTTTGCCTTGAGCCGTTCGAATTGTCCCTTATACATCGCTCAAGGTCCTTCAGTGTGTTTCTTTTATTTACTTTATATTTAGATGACGACTAAGGAGAATGTGGCATGGCACTTAAGCCGGAAGAGGTGACCTCCATTATTAAGACCGAGCTGGAGCAGTATGAAAGCGAGCTCCATCTGGAAAGTGTCGGGAGCGTTCTGCAGGTCGGCGACGGCATCGCTCGCATCTACGGCCTCGACAATTGTCAGGCCGGCGAGATGGTCGAGTTCCCGGGCGGCAGTCAAGGGCATGGCGCTCAACCTCGAAAACGACAATGTCGGCGCCGTGATCTTCGGCTCGGACAAGGACATCAAAGAAGGCGACACCGTCAAGCGCACCCGCGCCATCGTGGACGTGCCGGTGGGCAAGGGCCTGCTCGGCCGCGTGGTCGATGCGCTCGGCCATCCGATCGACGGCAAGGGCCCGATCCAGTCACCGATACGTCCCCGCCGCGTCGAAGTGCAGCGCGCCGGGCATCATTCCGCGCCAGTCGGTGCACGAGCCGATGCAGACCGGCCTCAAGGCGATCGACGCGATGATCCCGGTCGGCCGCGGCCAGCGCGAGCTGATCATCGGCGACCGCCAGACCGGCAAGACCGCCGTCGCGATCGACACCATCATCAACCAGAAGGGAAGCGGCGTCTACTGCATCTATGTCGCCATCGGCCAGAAGGCGTCGACCGTCGCGCAGGTCGTGAAGACGCTGGAACGAGACGGCGCGCTGGAATACACGATCGTCGTCGCGGCGACCGCGTCCGACCCGGCCCCGCTGCAGTACCTCGCGCCCTACGCCGGCTGCGCCATGGGCGAATAGTTCCTGCACGACAACCGGGTGCACGCGCTGATCATCTACGACGATCTGTCCAAGCAGGCCGTGGCCTATCGCCAGATGTCGCTGCTGCTGCGCCGTCCGCCGGGCCGCGAAGCCTATCCGGGCGACGTGTTCTATCTGCACTCGCGCCTGCTCGAGCGCGCGGCGAAGCTGCATCGAAGCCTGACGGGGCAGGCTCGCTGACGGCGCTGCCGATCATCGAAACCCAGGCGGGCGACGTCTCGGCCTACATCCCGACCAACGTGATCTCGATCACCGACGGCCAGATCTTCCTGGAAACGGACCTGTTCTACGCCGGCATCCGCCCGGCGATCAACGTCGGTATCTCGGTGTCCCGCGTCGGCGGCGCCGCGCAGATCAAGGCGATGAAGCAGGTCGCCGGTACGGCTTCGGCTGGACCTCGCGCAGTACCGCGAACTGGCGGCCTTCGCGCAGTTCGGCTCCGACCTCGACGAAGCCACCCTGGCGCAGCTCCGGCGCGGAGAGCGGATGGTCGAGTTGCTAAAACAGGACCAGTACCAGCCGTATTCCCTCTCGCATGAGGTGATGGCGATTTATGCCGGAACGACCGGGCACCTTGATGATATCGAAGTCACCGAGGTCCGCCGGTTCGAGAAGGCTTATCTCAAGATGATGGATGAGCGTTATCCGGAAGTCGGTCTCGAAATCGAGAAGAACAAAGCGCTGACCGACGAGCTGACCCGGAAGATGGACGAAGCGGTGACCGCCTTCAAGAAGGAGTGGCGTCCGGTGGAGGCGCGTTAGAGATGCCGGTTCTGACCCTTCGGGAGATCCGCAAGAGAATTCGCGGCGCCCAGAAGACCAAGCAGATCACCAGGACCATGCAGATGGTCGCCGCCTCCCGCCTCAAAAAATCAGAGGAGAAATTCCGGCAGGCGAAGCCGTTCGCCCAAAAGATGGAGATGATTCTTTCCCATCTTCAGCAGTTCAGCGAAGAGTTTACCCATCCCTTCTTCGAGGCCAGGGAGGTCAAATCTATCGGCCTCGTCGTCGTGACCTCTGACCGAGGTCTCTGCGGCGCTTACAACGGCAACGTGATCGCACGGGCGGAAGAATTTCTCGCCGAGCACAAGACGCAAAACGTCAAGTTGATGCTGATTGGAAAGAAGGGGTACGACTATTTCAAAAAACGAGATTGGCCGATCCATCTCAAGGCGCTCGATATCGCCGGGAAGGGGGACTTCCAGAGGATTTCCCAGATTACGCAGGAGATTATCCAGGCATACCTTTCGCGCGAGGTGGACGCGGTCTATCTGATTTTTACGAGCTATATTTCGGCCCTGTCGGTCAAACCGATCTGCGTGAAATTCCTCAACCTTCAGCAGGAAGGGGAGGTCAAGCCGATCCAGACGATTTTGGAGCCGAGTCTTCCCGAAATCCTCGATCAGTTCCTGCCGCAGTTTGTGACGTCCAAGATGTATATCTCTCTAATGGAGGCATTCACCGCGGAGAACTCGGCGCGCATGGTGGCGATGAAGAACGCCACCGAGAACGCCGGCAGCCTGATCGATGAACTGGAACTGCTGTACAACAAGGCGCGGCAGGCGGCGATCACCCAGGAGCTGTCGGAGATCGTCGGCGGTGCGGCCTGCCGTCTGATCCGGTCGGATACAGCCATCGTTATTGCGAGAGGATAGAGAATGAGTAGCGGACGTATCGTGCAGATCATCGGCGCCGTCATCGACGTCCGATTTCCCCCGACGACGGCGTGCCCAAGGTCTATGACGCCCTGACCGTCGACGACAAGGGGCTCCGTTCTGGAAGTCCAGCAGCAGCTCGGCGACGGCGTGGTGCGCACCATCGCCATGGGTTCCTCCGAGGGCGTCAGCCGCGGCCTCGGCGTCACCAACACCGGCAAGCCCATCGCGGTGCCGGTGGGTCAGGGCACCCTCGGCCGCATCATGGACGTGCTCGGCAATCCCATCGACGAGGGCGGCCCGGTCGCCCACGATGACACCCGCATTGCCGATCCACCGCGCGCCGCCGAGCCCTACGCCGATCAATACTCTGTCGGTGGAGCTGCTCGAAACCGGCATCAAGGTCATCGACCTGATCATGCCCCTTCGCCAAGGGCGGCAAGGTCGGCCTGTTCGGCGGTGCCGGCGTGGGCAAGACCGTGACGATGATGGAACTGATCCGCAACATCGCCATGGAGCACGGCGGCTTCTCGGTGTTCGCCGGCGTGGGCGAGCGCACCCGCGAGGGCAACGACTTCTACCACGAGATGAACGGAGTCGAACGTGCTCGACAAGGTGGCGCTGGTGTACGGCCAGATGAACGAGCCGCCGGGCAACCGCCTGCGGGTGGCGCTGACCGGCCCTGACCATGGCCGAGTACTTCCGCGACGAAGGGGCGGGACGTGCTGATCTTCGTCGACAACATCTACCGCTACACTCTGGCCGGTACCGAGGTGTCGGCGCTGCTCGGCCGGATGCCCTCCGCGGTGGGCTACCAGCCGACGCTCGCCCGAGGAAATGGGCGTGCTGCAGGAGCGCATCACCTCACACCAAGACCGGTTCGATCACCTCCTTCCAGGCGGTGTATGTGCCCGCCGATGACCTCACCGACCCGTCGCCGGCGACCACCTTCGCCCACCTGGACGCGACCCTGGTGCTGTCGCGGCAGATCGCCGAGCTCGGCATCTATCCGGCGGTGGACCCGCTGGATTCCACCTCGCGCCTGCTCGATCCGCTGGTCATCGGCGAGGAGCACTACCAAGTCGCCCGCGCCGTGCAGTCGGTCCTGCAGCGCTACAAGGAGCTGCGCGACATCATCGCCATCCTGGGCATGGACGAACTGTCCGAAGCGAAAGATAAGGTGACCGTGGATCGCGCCCGGAAGATCCAGCGCTTCCTGTCGCAGCCCTTCTTCGTGGCCGAAGTGTTCACCGGCATCCCCGGCAAATACGTGCCGCTGGCCGACACCATCAAGGGCTTCAAGATGATCGTCGATGGCGAATGCGACAGCCTGCCCGAGCAGGCGTTCTACATGGTCGGCACCATCGAGGAGGCGGTGGAGAAGGCGGAAAAACTCAGGAAGTAAAACAGGGGCCGGGGGCCAGGTGTCGGGGGCCGGAGAGAACAAATGCCGGTCAACAGATCGGTCAATAGTTTTCGAGATCTCCGAGTTTGGCAGCTCGGAATCAAGCTTGTGGAGCAGGTTTATCTGCTGACGGCACGTTTTCCTAAAGAAGAGATATACGGTCTGACGAGTCAGATTCAACGGGCTGCTGTCTCGGTCCCCTCGAATATTGCAGAGGGACATACCCGCGAGCACAGGAAAGAATATCTACAGCATCTCTCTATTGCTCAAGCTTCTTTGGCTGAATTGGAAACCCAATTGGAAATTTCGGCGCGTCTTAAATATCTTACATCGAATGAATTCAATCAGATTACAGAGAATATCAAATCATTGGGCAGACAACTTTACGCACTACGAAATGCTTTAGGAGATAAACCGGCCCCTGGCCCCCGGCCCCCGGCCCCTTAAAATTATGGCTGAAAAAACATTTCATCTCACCGTGATCACACCGGACCGGGTCTTTTTCGACGGCCCGGTTCGATCGATCGTGGCCCCCGGAGGCGACGGAAGCCTCGGAGTCTTGGTCGATCATGCCCCACTTATCACCACCCTCCAGACGGGCCGGCTTTCGGTGACATCGCCCGAAGGAAAAGTGCAGTCCTTCCTCATCGGTCCCGGTTTTCTCGATATTCTCAAAAACGAGGTCGTTCTTCTGACCGAATCCGCCAAGGCGGACCATCCGACAAATTTGTCTTAAAAAAACCTTGACAACCGAATGACGTAAGTGATATAGTCGGGCCGGTTTTTTTAAATCTATTGCCAGTATATTTCCGCCTAAGTATATTTAAACTACTCATCAAAGTCTGATTGAAAGGGGGTGACGGGGTTACCAAGGCATCACTCTATTTGCTTGTTCGTTACTATCTCTATATCTCTATTCGGTTGTGAATCTGTTTAGTTCTACTCTGGTTAATTCGGAAAAGGAGGTTACGAATGAAGAAGTTATGGGTCATGGCCTTAGGAACTGCGTTTTTTCTACAGACCGCGTCACTCTATGCAGCGGATGTAAAATTTGAAGGGGATTTCCGCGTCCGCGGGATTTATGCCGACGACCTCGACGCGAACGAGGATGTCGACGATCAGCAGGCATTTGCCGACGGACGTTTTAGATTGAGAACCACCGCGACTGCGGGAATTACCTCCGGGGTTGTGGTGGTTGACTTCACCAGTTCTTTCAGCGATCCAAGACAAACGGGAGCCGGCGGGGCCGCTGACTGTTCAGCCACCGGTTGCACGACTGGAAACTATCGCTTCGGCTCGGCCAATTTCGGCGGAAGCTACAACATCGTCGGTGTCCGGGAAGCCTACCTCAAACTCGATCTCAACATGGTAAAACTCGCCTTCGGCCGTAAGCCGTTCCGACTCGGCCACAGCCTTGTCCTGGATGATACGATGGATGCAATCGTCGGAAAATTTATGGTCGGCGGATTTGAGGTCATGTTGGCGAATGGGAAATTGCTCGATTCCAACTCGACGGTTGCTACGACTGGCGGAGCAACGGGAAGTGATACCGATGTTTACATTGCGAAGACCGGTTTCACACACGGCGATATGCATAATATCGGCGTTTTTGTCACCTATCTCAAAGATCGCATACCCGCCTTCATTGCGCTGCCTATCCCCGGTGGCGCTCCTATCGGCGACAAGACCGACCTCTGGACTCTGGGCGTGACCGCCGATGGAAAATTCGGCGCGATCAACTTAGGAGCGGAGATCGATTTCTTTACTGGGAGCATGGATTCAACAACGACGGGAGTCGACTCTGTCGATCTGACCGGTATGAACATTTTAATTGGAGTCGGGCTCGATGTTGCTGCTGTGGATGTCGGCGTTGCCGCTCTTTATACGACGGGCCAGGATGCGGATGGGGATGAAGTAAACATCAACGGCCTCTCCGGCAACTTCGTCCTTGGCAATATTTTAATCAACGACAATATCTTCAGCGATCGAGAAGGACAGTGTGCCAGCGTCGGCGGCGCCCGTATCGGTTCCGGTGGAGCTTCATGCGTCGGCGGATTGGGTGTGATGGGAATTAAGCTCTCGGCCGGTCTTGAAGGGGTTCCCTTTGGGAAGACCTGCCACACCGAGTTGGCCGCCATCTGGGCGCAGACGGCAGAAGATCCGGTCGATGGTACGGGGACCGCTGGTGACAGCGACCTTGGAATTGAAATCGACCTGAACCACAAGCACAAATTGGATGACAATGTCGCCGTTGCAGTGAACCTGGGCTATCTTCTCTCCGGTGATGCCTGGCAGACCCTCACCGGCGGCGATGACAATCAGCTCAAAGGGATCATTGCCCTCAATTACATGTTCTAACTCTCCTCAAATTCTCCGAATGAAAAGCCCCCCGGTTCTCAGCCGGGGGGCTTTTTTATTGCTCGTTCAGGTGTGAGGCACTATATAACTCACTATCAAAGTTTGATAGAATAATGCCTGATTAAATTCAAAAGAGAAGAAAGAATTGATGGAACTAAAGCAAAAAATCGAAGCACTTCCCCATACCCCGGGCGTTTACCTCATGAAGGGAAAAAAGGGGGAGGTCCTCTACGTCGGCAAGGCGAAAGAGCTGGCGAGCCGTGTGCGGAGTTATTTTCGTCCCAATGCCGATGTGACCCCGAAGATCCGATCGATGGTCTCGCAGGTGGCCGACCTGGAATATATCGTCACCGTCAGCAATTTGGAGGCGCTGATTCTGGAGAGCAACCTCATCAAGAAACATCGCCCGAAGTACAATGTCGTTCTGCGGGACGATAAAAATTATCCGCTCCTTCGCCTCTCGATGAAGGACGATTATCCGCGACTTGAGATCGTCCGCCGGGTCAAGCGGGACGGCGCGCTTTACTTCGGCCCGTATGTCCCGACCGGCGGACTTTATGAAATGCTCCGGCTGCTGAGGAAGATCTTTCCCCTTCCGAACTGCACGATCGACATCGACGGCAACGCCGAGCGGGCCTGCATCGAATTCGAGATTAAAAGATGCCTGGCCCCCTGCACCGGAAATCAATCGAAGGAAGATTACCGCCAAATGATCCAGCAGGTCCGCCTCTTCCTCGAAGGGAAGGACAAGGTCCTCCTCACGGCGATGCGGGCGCTGATGGAGAAGAAGGCGGGCGAGCTCAACTTTGAGGCGGCGGCCCGGCTTCGCGATCAGATCGCCAAGATTGAGCGGGCGTTGGAGCAGCAACGGGTCACCTCCACGCAGATCGAGGATCACGACGTGATCGCCCTGGCACGGGAAGGGGAGGCGGCCGACCTTCAGATCCTTTTCATCCGGGGCGGGATGATGGTCGGTCGAAAAGACTTCTTCTTCGAAAATGTCGGGGAAACGCTCGATGAGGAGCTCTGCGCCACCTTCATTCAGCAGTTCTACAATAAGGAAGGGTTGATTCCAAGGGAGATCTTCCTTCCGATTCCGCTGACGGAAGCCTCCGTCCTGGAAGAGTGGCTCTCGGAGCGGCGCGGCGGGCCGGTTCATCTTGTTTCCCCTTCGCGAGGGAGAAGGGCGCATCTGCTCGATTTGGCCCTGGAGAATGCGCGCGCCTCCTTGGCGAACCACGTTCAGATCCGCGAGGGGGGAGAGGCAACGCTGGAGAAACTGAAAGATCTTTTGCAACTCTCCCGTCTTCCCCGCCGGATCGAAGGATACGACATCTCCAATATCATGGGGACCAGCGCCGTCGGGTCGATGGTCGTTTTTGAAGAGGCCAAGGCGAAGAAATCGGATTACCGCCACTTCCGTATCAAAACGATCGAGGGGGCAAACGACTTCGGGATGATGGCGGAGGTTCTGACGCGGAGATTAAATTCGTTAAAACAGAAGGGGGAGGCGCCTCCAGACCTCTTCCTGATCGACGGCGGAAAGGGGCAGATCTCGGCAGTCCGGGAGGTGATGGAGAAATTCGATCTCGGATCGGTCGATCTGATCGGTTTGGCGAAGGAACGGGAAGACCGATGGGAGCGGGTCTATCTCCCCGATCTTTCAGATCCGATCGAGCTTCCGGTCGGCTCTCCGGCAACTCATCTGCTTCAGCAGATCCGCGATGAAGCGCACCGCTTTGCGGTCTCCTATCATCGGAAGATTCGGGACAAGAAGATGTTGGAGTCGCCGCTGCAGGAAATTGATGGAATCGGGAAGACCCGGCGGCTGGCGCTGCTGAAGCATTTTGGAAGTGTCTCAAAGATTCGCGAGGCAACTCTGGAGGAGCTCGAAGCGGCCCCCACCATGAACAAGGCGGTCGCAAAAAAAGTGTTTGAGTCGCTTCATCCCTAATTGCCCTTGCACATTGACACTTTGCGTTCAATTATGCTAAAAATACGCAGATTATTTAAATGTCTATACAATTGGAGAAGCTATGTCCGGACATTCTAAATGGGCGACGACCAAACATAAAAAGGCGGCGGCCGACTCGAAGCGGGGGAAAATTTTCACCAAGATTATCCGCGAAATCACCGTTGCGGCGAAGATGGGCGGGGGGGACCCCGAAGGGAATCCCCGCCTTCGAACGGCGATCCTCAAAGCCAAGGAAAACAACATGCCGGCCGACAACATCAAGAAGGCGGTTCAAAAGGGGACCGGCGAGCTTCCGGGCGTCACGTATGAGGAGATGACTTACGAGGGTTACGGGCCTGGGGGGGTGGCGATCATCATCCAGATCATGTCGGACAACAAGAACCGGACCGTTTCCGAAATCCGCCACCTCCTCTCCAAGAACGGCGGCAACATGGGAGAGTCGGGATCCGTCTCCTGGATGTTCCAGAAGAAGGGGTATCTTTCGATCGAGAAGCAGAAGACCGACGAGGAGAAGCTGATGTCGGTGGCGCTCGATGCAGGCGCGGAAGATATCCGCTCGGACGATCCGACCCTTTTTGAAGTGATCACCGCCCCGGCCGATTTTGAAAAGGTCAAAAAGGCGATGACCGACGCCGGTCTTGCCCCGTCTTATGCCGAGGTGACCTTTCTCCCGCAGACCTATATCCGGCTCGATGGGAAAGAGGCGGAGCAGATGCTCCGGTTGATGGAAGCGCTCGAAGATCACGACGATGTTCAGAACGTCTACGCGAACTTCGATATCCCCGATGAGGTGATGGCGAAGGTAGCCGGGTAATTTAACCCAATATGCCGATTTTAGGAATCGATCCGGGAATGGGTGCCACAGGATATGCGATCCTGGAAGAAGCCCCCGCAGGCCGTCTGATCTTGAAAGGATCGGGCGAGATCCGGACGATTCCAAAACACCCCTTTCCGAAACGACTCAAACATCTCTTCGACGACCTCTTGCAGGTGATTCAGAAAGAGCTTCCGACCGCTGTCGCTATCGAAGATACCTTTCTCGCCAAAAATTTCAAGTCGGCCCTCAAGCTCGGGCAGGCCCGCGGGGCGGCGCTGCTGGCGGCCGAGTTCCATCAGATCCCGGTCTTTGAATACACGCCGACGGCGGTGAAGATGGCGGTGGTCGGTTATGGGGGAGCGACCAAAGATCAAATCCAGCAGATGGTCGGCCGGCTGCTACAGCTTCCTAGCCTCCTGACCTCGGAGCATGCCGCCGATGCCGCCGCAGTTGCGATTTGCCACATCCACTCTGCTCAATTTCAAGCGAAGGTCGGAGCGGCCGAGAAGAGATCGGACGAATTCACGCGATATTAAATGCGGTTGAAAGATGATTGCATTCCTTACCGGAACGATTCTTGAGAAAACCCCCAGCGCCCTGATTGTCGAGGTGCATGGGATCGGATACCAGATCTTTATCCCGCTGAATACTTTTTATCGACTCCCCGAGGTGAAGGAGAGTGTCTCGCTTCACATCCACACGCACGTTCGGGAAGATGCCCTTCAACTCTACGGATTTCTCTCACCTCTTGAAAAGGAACTCTTTCTGCTTCTCTTGGGAATCTCCGGCGTCGGACCGAAGGTGGCCCTGGGAATCCTCTCCGGGATGGAGTTGACCGAGTTGGTTCAGGCCTTGCGGGACGGAAACGTCGACCGGCTCCGGGCCATCCCGGGGGTCGGGCCGAAGACGGCCGGGCGGCTGGTCCTGGAGTTGAGAGAGAAGGTCAACGCCCTGAGTCTGGCGGGCCTTCAAACCCCGGTCTCGGCCGGTTCGGAATCGGATAAGACCAAAGAGGACGCCCTCTCGGCATTGGTCAACTTGGGTTATCATCGAACCGAAGCGAAGCGGACCGTCGATAAAATCGCCGAAGAAACTGCCGACTCCGAGTCGGTGGAGGGGCTGATCAAAAAAGCGCTGAAGAAATTGGCAAAGGTGGGTTAGCGGACCGGTCATGATGGATCGTATTTTATCGACGCAATTGAATGACGAAGAGAAGCGGATGGAGGCGAGTCTCCGCCCCACTTCGCTCGATGAATATGTCGGCCAGACGCGGATCAAGGAGAACCTCCGGATCTATATCGAGGCGGCGAAGAAGCGGGGCGATGTCCTCGACCATGTCATCTTCTACGGTCCTCCGGGGCTCGGCAAGACGACGCTGGCCAACATTATCGCGCGGGAATTGGGGGTAAATCTCAAGGCGACCTCCGGCCCGGCGGTGGAGCACCCCGGCGACCTGGCTGCGATCCTCAGCAACCTCTCCGAGGGGGATGTTTTCTTTATCGATGAAATCCACCGGCTCCACCCGGCGGTGGAAGAGGTCTTGTATCCCGCCATGGAGGATTTTCAGCTCGACCTGATCATCGGCCAGGGCCCCTCGGCCCGGACGCTGAAATTCAATCTGCCGAGATTTACGCTTATCGGCGCCACCACCCGCGCCGGTCTTCTCACCTCGCCTTTGCGCGAGCGATTCGGCGTCATCAGCCGTCTCGAATTCTACCGTCCCGTGGAACTGGAGCAGATCGTCCTCCGCTCCGCCAAGTTGCTGAACATTGCGATTGAACAGACGGCCGCGTATGAAATTGCCGCCCGGACGCGGGGAACCCCCCGGATCGCCAACCGGATCTTGCGGCGGGTCCGCGATTTTGCCGAGGTGAAATCGGACGGCCGCATTCTCTTGGAGGTCGCCCGTCAGGCGTTGTCGCAGATGGAGATCGACGCCGCCGGATTCGATGCGATGGACCGAAAATATCTTCTCCTCATGATCGAGAAGTTCGGCGGCGGGCCGGTCGGCGTCGAAACCTTGGCGACCGCCCTCGGGGAGGAGCGCGAGACGCTCGAAGATGTCTACGAGCCGTTCTTGATCCAAGGGGGGTATCTCGACCGGACCTCCCGCGGGCGAATGGCGACCGACCTGGCCTATCAACATTTCGGAGTGAAGCGCCCCGAGAACATTCAGCCGAGGCTTTGGTAAATGGAAAGAGGGACGATGTTTACAGTCGGTATTCTGACCATCAGCGACAAGGGCTCGGCCGGAAAACGGGAAGACGCCAGCGGCCTGCTTCTCCACCAACTGGTCGATCAGCTTCCGGGGAAGGTGATGGTTTACCAGGTCATCCCGGATGAGAAGGAGGCGATCCAAAATCAGCTGATCTCCTTTTCCGATCGATGGAAGGTCGATCTGGTCTTGACGACCGGAGGAACCGGCGTTTCTCCCCGCGATGTCACCCCGGAGGCGACGATGCAGGTCCTCGATCGCCTGATTCCCGGCATGGGGGAGGTCATGCGCATGGAAGGATATCGGAAGAACCCCAAGGCGATCATCTCCCGCGGCATCGCCGGCGTCCGCAAGCAGACCCTCATCGTGAACCTCCCCGGCAGCCCCCGCGCCGTTCGGGAGAATTTTGAGATCCTCCTCCCGGCCCTCCCTCATGCCATTAAGAAAATGAAAGGGGACGAAGAAGACTGCGGAATCCCTCCGCGCAATGAGAGGGTCTAGTTTTCCAAATTCTCTTCTTTTCCTTCGATGGCTCTTGTAGTATACTCTCAAGGGATCGAGTCTTACCGGTTCTCCCGGAATCGAGCATCCGAGGTCGCGTTTGGAAGAAGGGATCCTTTTTCGTCTGGCGTTTGATCAAGCCTCCGTCGGCATGGTGGTGCTGGCCATGGAGCCGCTCGGCCAGTTTATCCAGGTCAATCCGGCATTCTGCCGGATGACCGGATATTCCCGGAAGAGCTGTTGGCGCGCGATTTTCAAAGCATTACCGCCCCCCAAGACCTGGAAAAAAACCTCAAAGGGATACGCTCCCTTCTCGAACAGCCGATTCCGTCCCTGCAGATTGAAAAGCGCTACATCCGAAAAGACGGCCGTCCCTTTTGGGTCCGTCTGAATGCCTCTCTGCTTCGGGACGACCGGGCAAGGCCGACCTGCATCGTTGTCGAAGTGGAAGACATCGAAACCCATAAGAAAACGGAAGAGGCGCTGCGGGAGACCGATCAGACGCTCCGTCCGCTGATTCAGGCCTCTCCTCTGGCCATCGTGACCATCGACCTCGATCTGAATGTGAAGATGTGGAACCCGGCGGCCGAACGCCTCTTCGGATGGCGCACCGAGGAGATCCTCGGCCGCCCCCTTCCGATTATCCCGCGGGAAAAGCAGGAGGAGTTTCAGCTTTACGTCGACCGTTTGGTGGGGGATGGACCGACGTTTGTGAATGCGCCCAAGCGGCGGGTCCGAAAAGACGGCACGGTGATCGACGTTCGGGTTTCGACCGCGCTCCTGCGCAATGCCGACGGCAAGGTCAACGGCATCATGGGAATCTTCACCGATATCACCGAGGAGAAGCGCCTGGAAGCGGAGCTTCGCCACGCTCAAAAGCTGGAGGGGATCGGTCAATTGGCCGGCGGGATCGCCCATGAGTTCAACAACCTCCTGACGGCGATCATCGGCAATATCGAATTGGCGCTGGGGGAGACCGTGTCGGGATCACGTCTGCAAGCCACCCTGTCCCGGGTCGATCAGGCGGCGCAACGGGCGGCGGTGCTCACGCAGCAGCTTTTGACCTTCAGCCGGCGATCGAGGATCGATTTGAAACCGCTCCATCTGCAGGTCGTGGCCGAGGAGGTGGTCTGTCTCCTCGGCCAGACGTTCGATCGGCGCATCCGTCTCCGTGTCGAATCGGTCGAGGGGGTCTGGCCGGTTTTTGCCGATGCAGGTCAGATGAACCAAATCTTGATGAATCTCTGCGTGAACGCGCGGGATGCCCTCCTAGAGCGGTTGGAGGAGATGGAGAATTCAAGAGAGCCGGCCGATTGGGAGCCCCGGATCGTCATCGGGATAGAAAATGCCCCTTGTGATGAAGACTTCTTTCGCGCTCACCCGAAGGTCAAGCCGGGGGAGTATGTCTGTCTGTCGGTTTCCGACAACGGCACCGGGATCGACGAAGCGATCCGGCACCGGATTTTCGAGCCCTTCTTCACCACGAAAGAGGTGGGGCGCGGCACCGGCCTGGGCTTGGCCGCTGTCTATGGGATTATCCGGCAGCATCTGGGATGGATCGAGCTGCAGACCGTAAAGAGCGAGGGGACGGTTTTCAAAATCTATCTCCCTGCAGGACAGAATGCGCAGGTCCTCGATCAACAGGCGGGCCGGCCGAAGCGGGTCGCCGGCGGGGATGAAACGATCCTTTTTATTGACGACGAGGTGGCCATCCGACAATTGGCCAAGACGGTTTTGGAGCAGTATGGATACCGTGTCCTCCTGGCGGGAGACGGGGTCGAGGCGGTGGGGATTTTTCAGCGCGAGATTGATCGGGTTCACCTCGTTATTCTCGATCTGATGATGCCGCGCCGGTCGGGAGAAGAGGTGTTCCGGGAATTAAGGGCCCTCGCCCCCGGCGTGAAGATCCTCATTTCAAGCGGCCACCCTCCGGCCGGCGGCGATTTGTCCACGCTCGGCGGCCCTGCCGCCGGGTTCATCTCCAAACCCTACCATCCGGACGATCTGGCCCGGAAGGTGAGGGCTCTGCTCGACCGATCGGGCGGAAAAGGACCATCCTCTCACTGATTGAAGCCCGATATTCTGTTTTTCTTTCCCTCCTATCGGTTCAGATCATATAAAAGAATCATCCCTCCCGGGTCCGATTTGAATCTGGGACAGCCTACAAAAGCGCTTGAAAAACAGGCTTAAATGGGCTATACTCCTAAAATTTCCCTGAATGGAGGTAGCCTCGTTTGTCCGAAACAGATCCCCTGGTCCCGCTTCGTCGGAAGATCGACGAAATCGATGAGCGGATTCTTGCGCTTTTAAACGATCGGGCCCGCATCGTCCAAGATGTCGGAAAGATCAAAAAAAATCAGCAGGCCGATTTTTACGCCCCCTCCCGCGAGCAGGCGATCTACGATCGATTGACCCATCTCAATCCCGGGCCGTTTCCGAACGAAGCGCTCAAGAGCGTCTTCCGAGAAATCATCTCAGCCTCCCTCTCCCTGGAGGGGCCGATCAAGGTCGCCTACTTGGGGCCTCGCGCGACCTTCACGCACCTGGCCACCATGCAGCGCTTCGGTTTTTCGGCCACCGACATTCCGGTCAACAGCATCAAGGAGGTCTTCGATGAGGTCGAGCGGGGACGAGCCGATTTCGGCGTGGTGCCGATTGAGAATTCGACCGAGGGGGTCGTCAATCATACGCTCGACCTTTTCGTCGATTCCCCGCTGAAGATCTTCGGAGAAATCTTGCAAGAGGTCTCGCATCACCTCATGTCGAAGACCGGTCAGATCGGGGATCTCCGCCGGATCTACTCTCACTCGCACGCCATCGCGCAGTGTAAAAACTTTTTGGAGACGAACCTGCCGCGGATTCAGGTGACCGAGACCTCCAGCACCGCGCGGGCGGCCGAGCTGGCGCAGGAAGATCCGACCGCCGGGGCGATCGCTTCCGAGTTGGCGGCCAAGCTTTATAATCTGGTCGTCATTAAACGGCGGATCGAGGACAACATCAATAATTTCACCCGGTTCTTGGTGGTTTCTCAGAAAGGGGCGCCGCGGAGCGGACGGGACAAAACCTCGGTGATGTTCTCGATCAAGGATCGGGTCGGCGCTCTCTATGAGATGCTCCGTCCTTTTTCCGCCCAACAGATCAACCTGACGAAGATCGAATCGCGGCCGTCGAAGAAGAAAGCGTGGGAGTATATCTTCTACATCGATATGATCGGCCATTTAGAAGACGAGATGATCCGGACCGCCATCGAAGAGCTCCGGGGCCAGGCGGTTTTCCTGAAGGTCCTCGGCTCCTATCCGATGGCGGAAGAGATGAAAAACGAGAAGAAATGATCAAAGTCAGCCCCGATATCGCCGGCATCATTCCGTATCCTCCCGGCAAGCCGATGGAGGAGCTCGAGCGGGAGCTCGGGATCAAGGGATCGATCAAGCTTGCGTCGAACGAGAATCCGCTCGGGCCTTCGCCGAAGGCGGTGGCGGCGATCCGAAAAGGGTTGGAGAAGCTCCAGCGCTATCCCGACGGGGCGGGTTATTATCTGAGGGAAGCGTTGGCCGAAAAATGGAAGGTTGAGCCCTCGCAGGTGATCATCGGGAACGGCTCGAACGAGATCATCGAATTGCTCGTCCGAACGTTCATCCTGCCGGGGGATGAGGCGATCATGGCCGATCCGAGCTTCTCGCTTTATCCATTGGTGGTTACCACCGGCCACGGCAAGCCGGTTCAGATTCCGCTGAAAGAGGGGAGACATGATCTTGCCCAGATGGCGAAGGCGATCACCCCGAAGACGAAGTTGATTTTTGTCTGCAACCCGAATAACCCCACCGGGACAATTGTCGACAAAAGAGAGGTTGCCCGGTTTCTGCTGCGGGTTCCAAGGCGGATCTTGGTGATTTTCGACGAGGCCTATGCAGAATATGCCACCGATCCCGATTTTCCTCAGACGATCGATGCCTTGCGGGAAGGGGCGTCGGTGATTTTTCTTCGGACCTTTTCGAAGATTCACGGCCTCGCCGGTCTTCGGATCGGTTATGGGATCAGCCGGCCGGAGGTGATCGACTACATGAACCGGGTGCGGCAGCCGTTTAATACCAATCTGCCGGCGCAGCAGGGGGCGCTCGCTGCCCTTTCGGATGAGGCCCACCTCTCCAAGTCGCTTCGGATCAACCAGGAGGGAAAGGAGTCCCTCTGTCGGCAGTTTGATGAGATGGGACTTTCCTATTTTCCATCCGAGACGAATTTTATTTATTTTAATCTCAACGGCTCCGACCCCGCACTCGGCAAGAAAGTTTTTACCGCGCTCCTCCACAAGGGGGTGATTATCCGGCATCTGGAGGGGCTCCATCTTCGGGTGACCATCGGCCTTCCGAAGGAGAATCGGCGATTCATTCAATCGCTGAAAGAAGTTTTGTCTTTAAAGTAGTAAGGAGTTTAAAATGATCATCGTCTTAAAACCGAGCGCCACCGAGCGGGAGATTGGGCATATCGTCGCCAAGATCAAAGAGGCCGGTTTGAAATCGCACATCAGCAAGGGAGAGGAGCGGACGATCATCGGCGTTGTCGGCGATGAACGGGCTCTCCAGAGCCAGCCGCTCCTGGCCTTCCCCGGGGTCGAGGGGGTCCTGCCGATCCTGGCGCCATACAAGCTGGTCAGCCGCGAGTTCAAGAAAGAAAACACGGTTCTCGATGTGCAGGGGATCCAGATCGGCGGAAAGCGGCTGGTGATGATGGCCGGTCCCTGCTCGGTCGAGAAGCAAGATCTCCTCTCCTCGATCGCCCAGGAGGTGAAGGAGGCCGGCGCGGTGATCCTGCGGGGCGGGGCTTTCAAGCCGAGGACCTCTCCTTATGCTTTCCAGGGATTAGGGGAAGAAGGGCTCGAATATCTGACCGAGGCGAAGAAGAAAACAGGCCTTTTAATTATCACCGAAATCATGGATCCGCGCGATATGCCGATGATGCTCAAGCACGCCGATATTATTCAGATCGGGGCGCGGAACATGCAAAACTTTCGTCTGCTGGCGGAAGTCGGCTCTTACAACAAGCCGGTGATGCTCAAACGGGGTCTCTCCGCCACGATCAAAGAGTTTCTTCTCTCGGCCGAGTACATCATGGCCGCCGGCAATTCTCAGGTCATTCTCTGCGAGCGGGGGATTCGAACTTTCGAGACGGCGACGCGGAACACCCTCGATCTCTCCGCCGTCCCGGTGATCCGGGAGCTGTCGCATCTTCCGATCATCATCGATCCGAGCCATGCGGTCGGGAAGACCCATCTGGTTGCGCCGATGGCGAAGGCCGCGGTGGCGGCGGGGGCCGACGGTCTGATCATCGAAGTCCACTCCAATCCGGAGGAGGCCTACTGCGACGGGGAGCAGGCGATGCTGCCGAAGGATTTCAAAACCTTGATGGCGCAGCTGAGGCGGATCGCGGCGGCAGTAGATAGAGAATTATAAAAACGTGATTCGTTAAACGTTTTCACAGGAGTTCCATTGCTCTTCAAACAAATGACCATCATCGGCGTCGGCCTGATCGGCGGTTCTTTAGGACTGATCTCCAAGCGGAAGAAGATCGTCGAAAGTGTCGTCGGCTACGGCAAGAAACGGGGAAGCCTTCAGAAGGCGACCGCGATGGGGGTGATCGATCGGTATGTACTTACCCTCCCGAAGGCGGTCGAGGGAGCCGATATGGTCGTCCTCGCCACGCCGGTCGGGACCTTTGAACGAATCTGCCAGGCGATCGCCCCGCATCTGAAAGAAGGGGCGATCGTGACCGATGTCGGAAGCGTCAAAGGGGCCTGGGTCGCCCGGATGGAATCGCTGATGCCGCGCCACGCTTTTTTTGTGGGAGGACATCCGATTGCGGGGCGCGAGAAGTCGGGGGTCGAGGCGGCGACGGCCGAACTCTTTCAGGGAAGCCGCTGCATTCTGACGCCGACCGCTCAAACCGACCCGAAGGCGCTCAAGAAAGTGGCCGCGCTTTGGGAAAAGGCGGGGGCGCGCGTCTCGGAGATGAACCCTTCCGACCATGACCAGATTTTGGCGGCGGTCAGCCATCTTCCTCATCTCGTCGCTTATGTGTTGATGGAAACATTAACTCATCCGAAAATCGAGAAGAAAAATCCGGTCCAGTTCTCGGCAGGAGGGCTGCGCGATTTTACCCGGATCGCGGCGAGCTCCCCGGAGATGTGGCGCGATATTTTTCTGCTCAACCGGGATGCCGTGGTCGAGATGGTCGATCTCTACCAGGAGTCGCTTGAGAAGGTGAAGAAGAAGATCCTGGAGGGGGACGCAGCGGGCCTGATGGAAATTTTCGAACGGGCCAAGGCGATCCGCCAGAAAGCGATATCATGACCGTCTGTTTGTAGGGGCGAATCTTGTATTCGCCCATGATACGGGGTCAGGGCGATCACAAGGATCGCCCCTACGAGATAAAATTTAAAATGAAAACGCCTGTGAAAAAACGCCCCCTGCGGGGAACGATCACGGTTCCAGGGGATAAATCGATCACCCATCGGGCGGTGATCTTCTCGGCGCTGGGGGAGGGGCCGAGCGAGGTCATCGGCTATCTTCCTTCTGAAGATTGCGAGCGGACGATCACTGCGTTTCGAGAGATGGGGATTGCCATTTCCGTCGAGACGGTGAACGGTCTTCCCTCTCTCCATGTGCAAGGGAAAGGACTCTGGGGACTGACGGAGCCGACGGGGGTCATCGACTGCGGCAACTCCGGAACGACGCTGCGGCTTCTGACCGGATTGCTGGCCGGGAAACCGTTTTTTTCGGTTCTGACGGGAGATGCCTCCCTTCGGAAGCGGCCGATGCGGCGGGTCATCGATCCCCTTCGGAGCATGGGGGCGGAGATCTGCGGCCGATCGGGGGGAAATCTCGCCCCGCTGGCGATCTCCGGAAAAAAACTGAACGGTATTGATTATCGACTCCCGATCGCAAGCGCCCAGGTGAAGTCAGCGATCTTGCTGGCCGGGCTGACCGCCTCGGGGGTGACGACCCTCTCCGAACCGAGCCGGTCGCGCGACCACACCGAACGGATGCTGCGTTCCCTGGGTGTCCGGTTCGAGGAAAACAACGGACGGCTTTCCATCGTCGGCGGCTCGTCTTATCCCGGCAAGCGGATAGAGGTTCCGGGGGATCTCTCTTCGGCGGCCTTTTTTCTGGTCGCCGGGGCGATCATCGAAGGTTCGGAGATCACGATCCGAAAGATCGGGGTCAATCCGACCCGGACCGGTCTCCTGGAAGTATTGAAGGAGATGGGGGCGGAGATCACGGTGACCCCTCTTGAGCCGATGGGAGACGAACCGGTCGCCGACCTGACCGTCCGTTCCACCTCACTCCACGGGGCAGTGATCGGGGGGGATCTGATTCCCCGCACAATTGATGAGTTCCCGATCCTCTGTGTCGCGGCGGCGGCGGCCGAAGGGGAGACGGTGATCCGGGACGCGCAAGAACTACGGGTCAAAGAGAGCGATCGGATCGCCGCGATGGCCCAGGCGTTGCGGGGAATGGGAATCGCGGTGGAGGAGTTCCCCGACGGGATGCGGATCGAAGGGAAGAAAAAGTGGAAGGGAACTCTCTGCGAGACACATGGAGACCACCGAATCGCCATGTCGATGGCGATCGCCGGGCTTATCGCGGAGGGGGGAAATGAGATCGACGACGTTGCCTGCATCGACACTTCTTTCCCGGGATTTTTGGGGTTGTTGTCAACGTTGACAGAATAGGGCGGACACAAAGGTCCGCCCCTACGAGAGATTGCGTGTGCGAAAACTAATTATTGCCATCGACGGTCCGGCGGCGGCCGGTAAGAGCACTGCGGCGAAGAATTTGGCCAAACGGCTCGGCTATCTCTATCTCGATTCGGGAGCGCTTTACAGAGCGATCGCCTGGAAGCTTCTTCAAGAAAAGATCAATCCGGAGTCCCAGGAGGAGGTCGAGGCGGCGGCACAATCAATCGAAATCGAGCTCCGACTGAAGGGAGAGCAGACCGAGATCTGGGTCGGCGGGATCGATGCCACCCCTTCCCTTCGATTGCCGGAAGTGACCCGGGTCTCTTCGATCGCGTCGACCTATCCGGGCGTTCGAAAGAAGCTCCTCTCGATTCAGCGGTCGATCGGAAGCGGCGGCGGGGTCGTGATGGAAGGACGCGATATCGGCACGGTCGTTTTTCCCGATGCGGATGTGAAGTTCTATCTTGATGCAAATACCCCGGTCCGGGGTCTGCGCCGGCACAAAGAGTTGGAGCAGAAGGGGATCCCGTCCGACCTGGAGAAAACGACCCGGGAGATCGAGGAGCGGGATCTCAAAGACAGCCGTCGGCACGTTGCCCCGTTAAAAAAGAGCGAGGATGCCATTGTGATCGATTCCACCCCGCTGAACCTGGAGGAGGTGATCACCTGTATGCTCCAGGAAGTCGAGAAAAGGCGCGCGGCCAAAGAGCGAGGGAGCGGCCATATTAAGAAATTGAAATAAATTTCGGATTTCGGATTTCGGATTGCGGATTTGAGAAGAGTATATTTTTTGCTTTTCATTCCGCAATCCGCAATCTGAGATCCGCATTCGAGATATGCTTTATCGAATCGCGCATGTGGTGGTTTGGACCCTGGCGAGGCTCTTTTTCCGGATCAGAGTGATCGGTGAGTCTTACGTTCCACGGGAAGGGGGGGTGATTGTCGCAGCCAATCACAACAGCTATTTTGATATTCCCCTTCTCGGCTGTGTCCTCTCCCGCCGGGCCGACAACATCGCGAAGAGCGAGCTTTTCCGAAATCGGCTCCTCGCCGCCCTTTTCAGAATGCTCGGCGGATTTCCGGTGCGACGCGGGACAATCGATCGGCAGGCGATCGGCGAGGCGGTGAGGCGATTGAAAGCGGGGCATCTTCTGGCGATGTATCCGGAAGGAACACGCAGTAAGGACGGCCGGCTCCAGTCTCCGAAGCCGGGGATCGGAATGATGGTGGCGCTCTCGGGGGTGAAGGTCATTCCGGCCTATATCGATGGAACTGCGCCGGTCCGTCCCTTTCGGCGGGTGACGGTGGTCTTCGGCAAGCCGATCGATTTTAAGGGTCAAATTCAAGAGATTGAAAGGGTTGAAAAAGAAGGTATCAATCCCAAAATACTTTATGCTACAATTTCACAGGAAATCATGAACGAGATTGCGGCACTAGAACGGACATTGGCGGAGACCAATCGTTGAGGGGTGGGGATGGAAATTTACGTTGCTGAAAATGCAGGTTTCTGTTTCGGGGTGAAGCGGGCGGTGAAGATGGCGTTCGACGCGGCCGAGAGCTATCAAGGAGAGGTCCATAGCCTCGGGCCATTGATCCATAACCCGCAGGTCGTCGAACGGCTGGCACAAAAGGGAGTTCAAAAGGTCGAGCGTTTGGACCAGATTGAGAATGGCGTGGTCATTCTTCGATCACACGGTGTTTCTTCCCCTCAAGTGGTCCAGGATGCCGAAGCACAGGGGCTGCATATCATCGACGCCACCTGTCCGTTTGTGACCAACGCGCAGCGGTATGCAAAACAACTGGTCGATGAAGGATATCAGGTGGTGATGGTCGGGGATCGGAATCACCCCGAGTCTCAGAGCGTCCTCGGGCATGCCGGGGGAGAGATCCTGGTGACGGAGGATTTCGACGAGATCAAGCAGATGTTGAACCGGTTCACCCGGAAGCGATTGGGCATCATTTCCCAAACGACGCAAACCTATGGAAAATTTTCTGAAATTGTAGTAAAATGCCTCCAAATCTGCGAAGAGGTCAAAATCTTCAACACCATCTGTTACGCTACCGAGGATCGCCAAACGGAGGCGCAGAGCCTTTCGGAAACGGTGGAAGTGATGGTGGTGGTGGGGGGAAAGAACTCCGCGAACACGACCCATCTGGCCGATATCTGCCGCGAAAAGGGGGTCCGGGTTTACCACGTTGAGACGGCGCAGGAGATCGATCGGCATTGGTTTGAAGGGGTTCAGAAGACTGGGGTGACGGCGGGGGCCTCAACGCCCGATTGGATTATTCAAGAGGTGATCAGTTATTTAAAAACGATTTAAAGGAATCAGAGGCGGCCTCCGGCCGCCGTTTCCGTTGTTTGAGAAGTGACCAATATAGAGGCCGGCATCGGAGGGCCTGATTCCACTCCGCACAGGCCGGTCGCTAAATTCGAAGAAGAGGGGAGAGAATAGTTTTTATGCCAAAAGGAAAAAGAACAGTTTTTGATGCCGATGAGATGGTCGACTCCGAGAAGAGTCAGGAGCGGATGGAGCTCGAAGCGCTCTACGCCGAGACGTTCAAGAATCTCCAAGAGGGGAGCGTCGTAGAAGGGATCATTCTTTCCATTCAAGAAGACGGAGTCATGGTCGATATCGGATATAAGTCCGAGGGGATGGTTCCCAGACAGGAATTTACCGCCGAAGAGATCGGCAAGCTCAAGGCGGGGGAGAAGATCCAGATCTACCTCGAGGAGCGGGAAGACTCCGAGGGAAATATCATTCTCTCGAAGGAAAAAGCCGACCGGATGAAGATCTGGAAGGAGATTGAAGAGGTCTACCAGAAAGACGCCGTGATCGAAGGAAAGGTGATCTCCCGGATCAAGGGGGGGATGATCGTCGATATCGGGGTCAAGGCGTTTTTGCCCGGTTCTCAGATCGATCTTCGCCCCGTGCGCGATCTCGACCAGCTGATCGGAAAAACCTTCCCGATGAAGATCATCAAGATGAATCACCGCCGCGGCAACATCGTCGTTTCCCGCCGGGTTCTTCTGGAGGAGTCGCGCGATCGGAAGCGGCAGACGACCCTCTCCTCGCTCCAAGAGGGGCAGGTGGTCGAAGGGGTGGTGAAGAATCTCACCGATTACGGTGCCTTCGTCGACCTTGGCGGCATCGACGGTCTGCTGCACATCACCGACATGTCCTGGAAGCGCGTCAAGCATCCCAGCGAAGTGGTCGAGGTGGGCGATGAAATCGAGGTCAAGGTGCTCAAGTTCGATCGCGAGCGCAACCGCGTGTCGCTCGGGCTTCAAGCAACTGGGCGAGGACCCGTGGAGTGACATCGTCGCCCGCTATCCGCGCAACGCCAAGGTGCCGGCCACTGTCACCAATCTCACCGATTACGGCTGTTTCGCCGAGCTCGAGGATGGCGTCGAAGGCTTGGTGCACGTCTCCGAGATGTCGTGGGCGCATGAAGCGAAGCATCCGTCGAAGATCGTTTCGGTCAGCGATCGGGTCAACGCTGTCATCCTCAATGTCGACCGGAAGGGGAGAAAAATCTCGCTCGGTATGAAGCAGGTCGAGCCGAACCCCTGGAACGTCGTCGAGCAGCGTTATCCGCCGGGGGCGAAGATCACCGGCAAGGTTCGCAGCATCACCGATTTCGGCGTCTTTGTCGGCCTGGAAGAAGGAATCGACGGGCTGATCCATATTTCCGATATCTCCTGGACCCGCCATGTCAAACATCCTTCGGAGGTCTTCAAAAAAGGACAGCCGATTGAAGCGGTCGTGCTGAAGGTCGATCGTGAGAAAGAGCGGATCTCGCTCGGCTTCAAGCAGTTGACCTCCGATCCATGGGAGACCGATATCCCGCAGAAATACAGGGTCGGCAGCGGTGTTCGCGGGAAGGTGACCAAAATTACCGACTTTGGGGTTTTCGTCGAGCTCGAAGAGAATGTGGAGGGCCTCATCCATATCAGCGAATCGGGGGTGGAAGCGCCCGCTCGCGTAGAGGATGTTTTCCACATCGGGAATGAAGTCGAAGCGAAGATCATCCGGATCGATACGGCGGAGAGAAAGATCGCCCTGTCGGTTCGAGAGCACCGGCGCGATTCGGACAAAGAAGCGGTCGACCGCTTCCATCACACGCAGGGAAAGCTCGATCAATCGATCGGGGCGGTTGCCAGCAAGATCACACGGCGGCAGAAAAACGACGAGGGAAAAGAGTCGTAAGGTCCGGAGCCTTCCTCTCTTTCCAACCGGTTGAGACGCCGGCGGAGGGCCTATGCTCTCCGCCGGCGGATCGGCGGAACCCTCCTCGAAAAGCGCTGCCCGTTTATCCCAAATGAAACGATGAATCGAAAATCAATTCTGATCGGCGGAATTTACTTTCTTCTCTTCCTCCTCCTCTTCTTCGCCTTTATGTTCTGGACCAGCCGTTACATCGACGGCGGGGAGGGAGCGGCGTGGGGGGCGGAGATCGGATCGCCCTCATCCGGATCGAAGGGGTCATCGCCGATTCAAAAACCGTGGTCGAAGATCTGCGGCGCTACCACCGGGATGACAGCATCAAGGCGATTCTCATTCGAATCGACAGCCCCGGCGGCGCCGTGGTCCCCTCCCAAGAAATTTATGATGAGGTGAAGCGGATTCGCGACGCGGGAAAGAAAAGGATCGTCACCTCCATGGGGACGGTGGCCGCTTCCGGCGGCTATTATATCGCCGCCGCCTCGGAGAAAATCATCGCTAACCCCGGGACCCTCACCGGCAGCATCGGCGTCATCATGGAGCTGGTCAACGTCGAAGGGCTCCTTCAGAAAATCGGCGTGGAGGGGGTGGTGATCAAGAGCGGGGAGAATAAAGATGTCGGCTCCCCCTTTCGAAAGATGACCGAAGAAGAGCGTGCGTTGCTGAAGAACGTGATGGATGATGTCCATGCCCAGTTTATCGAGGCGGTCGCCGAAGGGCGCTCTCTGAAGATCGAGACGGTTCGTCCCTATGCCGACGGGCGAATCTTTACCGGCCGCCAGGCGAAGGAGATTGGTCTGGTCGATGAGCTGGGGAACCTTCAGGATGCCATCAAGCGGACGGCGGAGCTGGCGGGGATTGAAGGGGAACCCCAGACAGTGGAGAAGCAGGAGCGGTCGACGTTATTTGAGTTTCTGCAAAACCGGTTTCTGGGAAAGTGGGAGGGGGCTCGCTTCCCGGGCGGTTCGGTCCGGCTGAATTATCTTTTCTCCTTCTAGTCGATCGTCACGGTTCAGAGAGCCTGACCATCAAGGAACAATCCAGTCACATGGGGGGATGATGACCAAAGCAGAACTGATCGAAAAAGTCGCGGAACATTACACCGTCCTGACCAAACGCCAGACGGAAATCCTGGTCAACACTTTCTTTGACAGCATCAAAGAGGCGTTGGCCAAGGGGGACAAGATCGAGATCCGGGGGTTTGGAAGCTTCCGGCTCCGGCACCGAAGAATGCGAGAGGGGCGAAACCCGAAGACCGGCGCATTGGTCTCGGTCCCCGAGAAGAAGGTTCCTTTCTTCAAGGCCGGAAAAGAGCTGAAGGAACTGGTCGACCGGGGATAACCGGTTTTCCGTTCTGCGAAACCGGATCTTCTTTTCAACGATCTCTTCCCGACTTCTCCTTGTCTCTTCTCTCCCGATCCCTTTAATGAATCCTATCCGCAAGGGAGCGCAGCGATCCCGGCGCCGGTGGTATCGATGATTCCGGCGCCGTTGTCGACGGCGTCGATCCCGTCCGGATCGAGATGATCCCACAAGTTATTCCGGGCGAAGATGGCGCTATTATCATTGTTGATCAGATCAGCGCTGCCGTTGCAGCTTAAAGTATTCGCGCCGTCGCTCCTTCCCCCGCCCCCGAGATCGGGGTTTGATTGTCCGTCGACCACCACCCCTCCTCCCGGATTGCCCGTCACCTGGTTTTGGCGGAGCGCCGGACCGGCATTCAAGATTCGGACGCCGATCCCCGGATCTCCTGTGTTGCTCTGGATCGTATTCTGTACGATCCGACTTGAATCCCCCAACATCGATTGAATCCCGATCGTATTCCCGCTGAAGGTATTGTTCGAGATGGAGACGTTGCTTGAAATGAGCAGCGCGCCGGTTTCGTTGTTGGTGAACTGGACGTTGCTGATCTCTCCATTAACCCCCTCCGCGACCAGACCGACCTCTCCGTCGCTTCGAACGGTCAACCGGGAAATTGCAGCCCCCTCGGTGAGGATCATCGCCGCCTGGAAAGCGCCGGCGGACGCGCTGGTGTGAGCGCCGCTTCCCTGAATCACCGTCCCCTGGGCTGCGCCGGCCGGCTCCCCGACGAGCGAGACCCCCTCCGTGATCCGGAGAGGGAAACTTTCACCCGGATCGGTCGGAAGACCGCTGCTGCCGGGCCGATAGGTCCCCGCCGCCACCTGAACGGTATCACCTTCGTCTGCGGCATTGAGCGCGTGTGTAATCGTTGCAAAGGGGGCGTCGGCGGTGCCGGGCTGAAGGTCGCTTCCCCCTGAGAAGAGGGAGCGACGAAGTAGGTCCGGGGGATGCGGATCGATTGGTCTCCGCCGCCGTCCGGGCAGGCGGTGAGAAGGAAGGGGAAAAAAAGGAGCGAAGGAACGATCAGGAAATTTAAGAAAGTTTTGCGGAGAGCGTTTCGATGAGGGTCGATAATGGGATCTCCTCCTGCGCCTTGGTCGACATGTTCCGCAGGATCGCTTTTCCCTGCGTCATTTCGTTTTCGCCGACAATCAAGACATACGCCGCCCCCAACCGGTCGGCCCGTTTCATCTGGCTCTTCAGGCCGATCGCGTCGTTCCCCATCTCGCTCCGGATATTCTTCCGCCGGAGCGCCAGAAGAAGCGGGAAAAGCGCCGCGCCGGCCGCCTTCCCCAACGGGGCGAGAAAAAGCCGGAGGCGCGAAGTGGGAACCGAAGCCGGATCGATCAACTGGACCAGCCGCTCCACCCCGATGGCGAAACCGATCGCCGGCGTCGGCGGACCGCCAAGCGCTTCGACCAGGCCGTCGTATCGTCCTCCGGCGGCGACCGCGTTCTGCGCGCCGAGTTTATTGGTCGTCAGCTCGAAGGCGGTTTTGGTATAGTAGTCGAGTCCCCGCACCAGATGCGGCTGGATTTGGTAGGGGATCGCGAGTTGGTCGAGCCCCTCCTGAACGGCCTTGAAGTGCTCCCGGCATTCGGCGCAGAGGTGGTCAATAGGAGAAGGAGCGTTCCGGGCGATTGCTTTGCAAGCCTCCTTTTTACAATCGAGGATGCGGAGCGGATTGGTCTTAAAGCGCCGCCGGCAATCTTCGCAGAGATCCTGAAGATACTTCTCGAAATAAGATTGCAATGCGGCGCGATAGGTCGGCCGGCAGACCGGGCAGCCGAGGGAGTTGATCTCCAGCGTCAGGTCGGTCACCTGCATCCGCTCGAAGAAGCGGGTCAGCAGCGAGAGGAGCTCCACATCCTGGCGCGGATCGATATCGCCGATGATCTCCGCGCCGATCTGGTGAAACTGGCGGAGGCGGCCCGCTTGAGGCCGCTCGTGCCGGAACATGGGGCCGATGTAGTAGAGCTTCGAGAGGGGAATTTTTTCGCTGAGGTGATGCTCTAGATAAGCGCGGACAACCGAAGCGGTCCCTTCGGGACGGAGGGTGACTTTCTTTCCGTCCCAATCTTCAAACGTGTACATCTCTTTTTCGACGATGTCGGTGGCTTCGCCGATGCTCCGGGTGAAGAGCTCGGTGTTTTCGAGAATAGGGGTCCGGATGTGGGAGAAGCCGAAGACGTTGAAGGTTTCGTGCGCGGTCGATTCGACCCAGAGCCAGCGGTCGGATTCCTCCGGAAGAATGTCTTTGAAGCCTCTCAACGATGCGAATTTGGCCATCTCATCATCCCTAAAACTTAAGGGACACTATAACGTTGAGGCCTTTTGAAGTCAAGGAGAAGCGCGGAGTTGGACCATTCATAATTGTAATTTCCCTTGCCTCCTCTCGAAAGGAGCGTTATACTACGCTTCGGCATTTTTCCTTCCATGTTTTACCCGGAGTGTCGACGTATGACGGATGATCGGCAGCTCGTGCTGCGGCATGTTCCTTTTTTTCAGGATCTCTCTGCGGAGGAGCTCGCGAAGTTGGCCCCTTTGCTCAGGGAGGCGAGTTATCGGAAAAATGAGGTTCTCTTCCGGACGAACGATCCGGGGAACACCCTTTTTATCTTACGGTCGGGGCGGGTCAAGGTCACCTTGACCGACCGGCACGGGCGGGAGGTGATTCTTCGGGTCTTGCAGCCGGGGGAGATTTTCGGAGAGATGGCGGTGCTGGATGGATATCCCCGCTCCGCGACAGTGACCGCCTTGGAGAAGAGCTACGCCTCCACCCTCGACCGCGACTCGTTTCTTCGGTTCATTCAGAGTCATCCCCAGTGGTCGCTGAAGATGCTCGCCACGATGAGCCGCCGGCTCCGGAAAGCGAACGAGCGGATCAGCTCCGCCATCCTCTCGGATGCCCACGGCAAGGTGAGCCGGGTCCTCCTCGACCTGATCCCCGAAGGGGAATGGGAGGGAAGCGAGAGGGAATCCGGGTGCGGCTGGCGCTCACCAGGCAGCAGTTGGCGGCGATGGCCGGCGTCACGCGCGAGACCTTCATTCGGGTTCTGAAAGAGTTCGAGCGCGCCGGATCGATCCGGACCGAGGGAAAAGAGATCATCATCCTGAAGCAGGCCGACCTCAGCCGCGAGATTTTCTAGTTTCCCGCGAAGGACCCAAGATGACTAAAAGTCCGGTCTAAGTCTCTCTCGTTTTTAGATGGACAGAAGGGCCCGCTCTTCACGGAATAGAAATAGCTTCATCCGGTTTTCACTTGCTTGTAATAGGAATTCGTTTTTGGTTTTGCAGGTTCGTTCCCGATTTTGGTTTTTCCTCCCGGTTTTCCTGGCGTTTCTTTTCCTTGAGGGTTGTTCGAGTTCGACTCCTCGCTCGGCCGAAACCGCTCCCGCCGCGGGGGCGCCGCCGGCCGGCGCTGCTCCTCCTCCGGCTCAAGTCCAAACGCCACAGCTAAAGCAGACGCTGGCGGGCGGCGGCGAAGGCTGGCTCGGCTCTCCCGCGGCGGCCGATCTCGACGGCGACGGTCGGATGGAGATCATCGCGCCGCGCGGCGGTTTTCTTTTCGTCTGGCATGCCGATGGAACCCTCTTTTGGAAATCGGCCTACGGTTTTTCGGCGGAGACGAGCCCTGCGACGATCAGCGGCCGAATCTGGGGACCGCCGGTGGTGGCCGATCTCGACGGCGACGGCAAGCTTGAAATTGCAGCCGGCAGCCACAAGGAGACCGTCTCGGTTTGGAACTGGGACGGGAAGCTCAAAGCCGGTTGGCCGAAGATTGTTGGAGGAGAGGCGGGTTCTGCCGATCGAGAGATCCGGTCGCTGGCGGCCGGCTCTCTCGGCAACGGCCAGCGGGGGCTTCTGGTGTCGAGAACCCGAACGACGAAGGTCCCTGTAGCGTTTCTGTTCGATTCCCAAGGGACGGTTCTCCCCGGCTGGCCGCAGCTCTCTGCGTCGGGAGGGTGCGTCCTTCTTCCGGCCCCGGATGCGAACTGTTTTGAGGCGGGGACCTATAATCAGAACGTCGGACTGGCCGATCTCGACGGCGACGGAAAAACCGACGCGATCATCGGCTACGACAACGCCTATGTCGGTCTCTTCCATCTCAATGGCCTCCCGTTTAGCACCCCTTTCCTCAATCGACCCTTCTTCCCAGGGGTCCCGGCCTTTCATGATCCGGCGCTGGCGATCCAGGGATTCGGGCCGGATGGAGAAGACCGAAGCGAGTTTACCGACTCCCCGCCGGTGGTCGCCGACCTCGACGGCGACGGCGTCCACGAGCTAATCCTGGTAGGGGATCATGAACGGGCCGGGATCACCACGATTTTGGGAAACACCCTTTTCGTCTTTCGTCCCAACGCCACGCGCTTTCCCGGCTTTGAGCGGCCGTTTGAGACGAGAGACCACCATCCCCCCTGGTCACCGACGATCCGGCCGGGACGAACATCGTCGATGTTACCCCCGCGCCTGCTGTCGCCGACCTCGACGGGGATGGGAAGAAAGAGATCCTCTTCCCCGCGTACGACGGCATGCTCTATGCGGTCCATCCGGACGGATCACTCTTCTGGCAATTCTCCTTTGCAGGTTTGGGAACGCGGTTTGCGACCGAGCCGGTTGTGGCCGACCTGAACAATGACGGCGTTCCGGAGATTCTCTTCTCAACTTATGAGACGCAGGCGGAGAAGGGGACACTGTTGGTTCTGAGTCATTCAGGAACTCAACTGGCCAGCGTCTCCTTGCCGGGACGGGGATCGATGGCCGCGCCGACGCTGGCAGACGTGGACGGTGATGGGGAGTTGGAAGTGATCATCAACCTCAAAGATACTTCCTCCCAAGGCGGCGTGCAGGTCTATGCTCTGCCCGGATCGAAAACCAACCTTATCCCTTGGCCGACCGGTCGCGGTAATCTTCTTCGGAATGGTGATGCAAGTCACTGACATCCCTTTTCGCCGAATCATACTCCCTCTTTAAAGTCAAGACAGGCATGTCTCGGAAGACTATCCTTTTCGTTTGAAAAGAGTACAATGAGCACTTTGTGTCTGTCTCTTTCAAGGAGGTTTGTTTGATGTTTTCCTGCAATTTCGTCAGAAGGACTTTTATCGGTCTGCTTTTTTCATTGTCTTTTTCCCTGGCCGCCTGTTCCGACTCCTCTCTCCCATCCACCCCGGATCGGATCGCAGACGGCGGCGCGACACCGAGCGAGCCGACCGATCAAGACTCCATTCCGGCCACCCAACCGGCTGATCAAGATTCCATCACCGCGCAACAGGCCGCATCTCTCATTTTCCCTGTGCAGGCGCCGCGACTTCACCAGACGTTGAGCGGCGGATTCGAAGGGTGGATGGGCTCTCCCGCGGTGGCCGATTTAGACAAAGACGGGTATCCGGAGATTATTGCGGCGAGAGATCGAACCGTTTATGTGTGGCATTCGGACGGGACCCTTTACTGGAAGGCTGTCGCCGCCACCAGTGGACGGATCTGGGCGCCGCCGGTCGTCGCCGATCTCGATGCGGATGGACGACTGGAAGTGGCGGTCGGCAGCCATCAGGAGCGAATCTCCGTCTGGCAGTGGAACGGACAACCCAAAGCGGGATGGCCGAAGGTTTTGGGAGGGAACACTGAAATCAGGTCGATCGCCGCCGGCCAGATCGGCAGCGACCGAAAGTTAGGGCTCCTCGCCTCGCGGACGCTCGTGAAGCCGATCGCGTTTTTACTCAATTCGTCGGGAGCGATCCAGCCGGGTTGGCCGCAGCTCTCCAGCGCCACCGGCTGCACTCCGAAAGTGACCTGCTTCGAAGCGGGCACTTACAATCAGAATGTCGGGATCGCCGATTTGAATGGGGATGGAAAGAACGACATGCTGATCGGCTACGATAACGCCTATGCCGGTGTCTTTCACATGAACGGCGTTCCTTTCCCAACCGCGCCGCACTTTAAGCGCCGCTATTTTCCGGGCGTTCCGGCGTTTCACAATCCGCAGTTGGCGGTCCAAGGATGGGGATTGAACGGGACCGATCGGAGCGAGTTTACCGACTCTCCCCCGGTCGTCGCCGACATCAACGGCGATGGAAAAAGAGAGCTGATCCTGGTGGGAGACCATGAGCTCGCCGGAAACACCGTCAATCGGGGGAATTCCCTTTTCGTCTTTCAGGCCGACGCCACGCGCGCGCCCGGTTTCGAGTGGCCCTTCGACACCGGCGGGCCGCTGGTTTATGGGGACCCTGGAGCGAATATCGTCGATGTGACTCCGGCTCCCGCGGTGGTCGATCTCGACCGGGATGGGAAAAAGGAGATCCTCTTTCCGTCGTACGACGGAAATATGTACGCCGTTCGCTCCGACGGGAAGCTCTTTTGGAAGTTCTCTTTTGCGGCCAACGGCGCCCGGTTTGCCTCGGAGCCGGTCGTGGCTGATCTCAACAAGGACGGCCTTCCGGAAATTCTGTTTACGACATATGAAACGACGGCCGGAAAAGGGGCGTTGATTGTTTTGAACCGCCTCGGCGCAAAGTTGGCCCAGGTGCCGCTCCCGGGGCGGGGGGCGATGGCGGCGCCGACCGTGGCCGATCTCTACCGCAACGGGGAGTTGGAGGTGATCGTGAACCTGAAAGACAATACCCCCGCGGGCGGAATCTTAATTTATGATCTCCCCGGCTCCGGCACCAATTTGGTTCTCTGGCCGACCGGCCGCGGTAATTTTCTCCGAAACGGCGACGCAACGAGCTAGAGCGAAGGGAGTGGGACGTTTTTCCCACTCCCTTTCGCTTAGGAATGAGCGAATCAAATTCTACATTCCAGCATTCCTAATTGATCTGTTGACAGCCCCCCCTCTCTGCGATAATATTTCCAAGCATTTTGACCTCCTATGCGGGAATAGCTCAGCGGTAGAGCATCGCCTTGCCAAGGCGAGGGTCGCGGGTTCAAATCCCGTTTCCCGCTCCAAATTTATTCTTCACAAGTAGTTACAACTTATACCCTCCGATGCCATCCCGCGACCCTCTGCGGGTTCACGGCGCCTGATTCCACGGCAAGGCCGAGGGATCACATTTTAATAGAGCGAAGCCTCCCTCCGACGCGCTTCCGTACCATGGGAGCCAATCCCGTTTCCCTCTCCAGTTTTTCAAGACTTAGAGAAAAAGTTCTCGTCAGAAGCCTGTTCCAAGCAATTAATTTTTTTAATCTTAGCTGGAGTAACCCCCGAAAAGAGGCCATTCCTTAACTCCCGATTTGTTCTTTCTCCTCCCCTCCCGGCGGGTAAAGCGGAATCCGAACGGAAAGAGTCGTTCCCTTTCCCGGTGCTCCCTGAATGTTGACGGTTCCTCCCCAGAGCCGCGCTCGCTCCCGAATACCAAGAAGGCCGAGCGATTTGGAGTTGGCAATCTGCCCCTCGGTAATTCCTCTTCCGTTGTCGCGGACCTCCAGACAAAGGTGATCTTCCATTTTCTCTAAACGGACCTGAATTTCATCGGCGTGGGCGTGCCGAATAATATTCGTGAGGGTCTCCTGAAAAATGCGAAACACCGTCGTCGAGCGGTCCCGATCGAGCGTGATCTCCTCCGGCCGAGCGGTAAATTGACATCGCAGACCTGTCCGGTTCTTAAACTCTTCGACCTGCCACTCCATGGCCGCCGTGAGGCCCAAGTCATCCAGCACCACCGGCCGCATTTCCGCGGAGATTTTTCGGACGCCTCGGATTGTGGCATCCACCAGTTTGGTCATCGATTGGGTCCGCTGCCGGAGAAGGTTCTCTTTTCGAGGCAATTGTTTCCTCAGCCAGGCCAGATCCATTTTCAAGATGGTGAGCTGCTGCCCCAGCTCATCATGAATTTCCCGAGAGAGCCTTGTGCGCTCTTCCTCCAAGATCGTCTGCAGGTGCGTGGAAAGATCACGCAACTGCTGACGCGAGTTCTCCAGTTCCACTTCCGTCCGCTTTTGCTCGGTAATGTCGATAAAAGTGACGATGGCGCCGGACAACGTTCCGCTCTTCGGGTCTCTCATCGGAATGGCGCTGAAGATGCTCCAGGAGGTCTGCCCGTCGCGACGCCGGACGCCGAGGATCACGCCCGGTTGGGGTTTTCCGGTTGCCAGGCATTTCGATACGGGATAGTCTTTGGGTTCACAAGGGGTGCCGTCTTCCCAAATCGTCTTTGTGTCGAAATCGGCGACATATAATTTCGTCAGCTCATCAAGCCGGAGGCCCAAAATCCGCTGCGCATGTCCATTGGCCATGCGAATGGCGCCATCGGTCGCTACCTGAACGATTCCAGCCGGGACAGCCTCGATGATCCGGCGGTTCAGATCGTTGCTTTCCAGAAGGGCCCGTTCCGTCCCCTTCTGCTCTGTGATGTTGGTAGCGATGACCAGGGCCGATTCGAGATCTTCGTCGTGCTGGATCGGGAAGATCCGGACCAGCCAACGTTTGGAACTGATCGATTCCAATTCCAACTGCAGGGGTTCTCCGGCATCGAACATCTTTTTCAACAGTGTCTTAAAGCGTGTGCCATCCTTCAGCGTAAGACAGCGGGTGGCGTCCGTTCCGATGACACTTTCAACCGTATGTTGCGGAAAGGTACGATTGATAAATAAAATTGTGCCGTGACGATCGACCATCAAGATAACATCGGGAGAATTCTGAACAAGGAGCCGGTAGTGGTTGCCCAATGCGCGAAGGGCCGCCTCGGTTCGATTTTTCGACATGAGCAAAACACCCCCTCACACGTTCAACCCGGTTGGTCGCTCTTTAACGAAGCCCGCGAGGAGGAGTGTTTTAAATAACGGGTAAAGATAAGCCGGGCGTCGATGAATACGCATTACCGGGTCGGTTCATGCCACCTCATCAAACCCTCGTTACGGGCAATACTTGGTCAATTTTTCATGATGAAGTTGCTTAGGATTACATGGTTGCGGACTTTATCATATCGACTAAAAATCTGTCAAACGATGATACGACAACGCTCCCCAGATCAGCGCCCTTTTGAAGTTCCCCGCCGCAAGCAGCGGGGAATCTTCGACCCGAATGGAGATGAATCTATTTTTATTCACGCGTCTAACCCGCGCCCCAAGGGGCGGGGAATGCGAAGCGCGTGCGTGTTCAATATGAAAGCGCTCAATTTAATCAATAAACGAAGAAGCGGTTCAACCATCCAGCGCGTTATTTCTGAGGACAACCAAGAGAGGATGAATCTTCCGAGCTCTCACCACGATAGGACCCTGCTATTTATATAAAACTGAAGAATAAAAGTTGCCTGGGAAAAAACGAATCGTGTAACGCTCAATACTCCTCCTGACGAGTAATAGACATGCAAATAAAACAGGCGCTAGGATGTACATGCAGAATGACTTCAAAGACACAGAAAGCCACTCATTCGTTCGCGCTGGCTGCGGGGCGGTTTTGGATGAAGCAAACTCAAACACCAAACCAAAGGAGGACGATCATGAGTAAATTTATCTTGGTTGTAAAGAGCGCGAATCCCGACGAGCACCCTGAGGTGCTGTCAAACCACCCGGACGACGACTCTCGGATCAGAACGCTCAAGCGGCACTTTCGGGATAACCCGGCGGTATTTGGTCGATTCGATCCTGATCAGCGATCGGCGCACGCTCTGAACGTCCCGAAAAATGCGCCCGCATCTTCCCCGCTTCCTACCGGCCCGAAGGGTCTGCGACCGAGCGCCGATCACTCGCCCGCCGGTTGCTCGACCTGGAATCGGTGCTGGACGCCATGAACAAGGACCGAAGTTTCATCGCGCTCGTCGTCGCGGTGACGATTGCGTTCGCCTGGATCATGTGGCCCTACTACGCGGTCGTGCTCTGGGCGACGGTCCTCGCCGTCATCTTCGAGCCGCTCAACCGGCGCCTGCGGCGCCGGCTGCGACGGCGGAACGCGGCCGCCGGCCTCACCCTTGTTGCCATCGTGCTGATCGCGATTGTGCCGCTCTTCGCCGTGGGCAGGGAGCTTGTCGACCAGGCGGCGGGCGTGTACGCGCGCATCCAGTCGGGCGAGCTCGATTTCCGGCGCTACTTCGAGCAGATCGTCGGCGTCTTGCCCGCCTCGGCAAAGCAGACCCTGGAGCGTCTCGGCATCACTGACCTGGGCAAGCTCCTGGCACGCATCGCCGCCGCACTCACCCAAGGGAGCGAATTCCTCGCCTCGAAAATGGTGAGCATCGGACAGGGCATGTTCGAGGTCCTGGCGAACTTCTTCGTCTTGCTTTATCTTCTCTACTTCCTGCTCCGGGACGGTGATCGCCTCGGGCGGCGCATCTACAAGGCGGCGCCGCTCTCGCGCGAGCGCAAGCGCGCCCTCTACGAGAAGTTCATCGTGGTGATCCGTGCGACGGTCAAGAGCGAAGTCGTCATTGCCATTCTGCAGGGCGCGCTCGGCGGCTTGATCTTCTGGCTCCTCGGCATCAAAGCTCCGCTTTTCTGGGGGTGGTGATGGCCATCCTTTCGCTGCTTCCTGTCGTCGGAACGGTGCTTGTCTGGGGCCGGTGGCCCTCTACCTCCTCGCGACCGGCTCCACGTGGAAAGGGCTCGCCCTTATCGCCTACGGCGTGCTCGTCATCGGCACGGTTGACAACGTCGTGCGTCCGATTGTCGTCGGGAAGGACACGAAGATGCCAGTGTACGTGGTGCTCCTCTCCACGCTCGGCGGTATCGCCCTCCTTGGAATCAACGGCGCCATCGTCGGGCCGATCATCGCGGCGCTCTTCATTGCAGTCTGGGATCTCGCCGCGGAGCGCCCTAAGGCAGCCAGTCGATCGGAAGGGGTACAATAGTCGAGTTGAGCAGGATCACCAGAAGCGGTATTGAAGCCGCCGGAGGCGGTTTCAAACGGATGCCGAACAGACAGGCTAAAAAAGAGGCCGGTCATGTTGGATTTCATTGTAGTGGGATTTAAAAATAACAGGTTCAAGGCGTTGGATGTTCTCAATCAATTAAGGCAGATGAATGAGGAGTGGGCGCTCAGGGTTGTTCTTTCATGATGAGCCATTTGATGGCTGTTTCGAAGTCGGTAAAGACTCTCAGGTTTGCTCCTCTGTTGATACCGACGGTCTCAAAGAACTCTGCGTTCGCCTTCGCCTCAGGAGGAACCAGAATAGCCACTTTTTGGCGTGCGAGGGCCGGTTCCGCAGCGAGTGCGACCCCGAGTTCGAAGATATTCGGGATGGAGAGGCGAACCTCGGCCCCTCGGGTGTCGACAAGGACATGGTACTTGCCAGCGGTAACGGACTTGGTGACAAGGTCTTTCAGGAGGTCGCGGCTTGCTGTCAGGTCAAGCGCCCCATCTGGCGCGGCGCGAATGAAGTCTTGAGTCTGGATGATCTTGATGTTCGTCGGCATTGAAACCTCTTCGTTGAAACCGCCTTACGATCGGCGTCAGCGGCGCGCCGGCATCATTGCGTTCATCATGCATCCTCGTTGAGCTCGGCAAGCGTGTGCGCGACTCGTTCCACCGCGCGACGACCTTCCTCAATCGCTTCCTTTGCACGGTGAAAATCAAGCAGGCGAAGGCGCGCCAGCCGAGGGGCGACCACCACCTCCGGCGGCTCGCCGGCCATGCGGCTGCGCGCGATCCTCACCTCAACGATGTCCATGCAGGTGGTCAGGACATCCAGCATCGAGGGCATGGCCGGTTCGTCCGGCGATTTCTTGGGTGCGAGCGCGCTGATGTTCTCCTGCAGCTGGCGCATCCAGTTGCGAGCGGCGCCGGTTGGTGCTTCAGGGGCCGAGGCGGCGCGAAAGCGGCGGCCCAGGATGTCGGAGGCGAGGTCGACTGCGATCACAATCTCCGCGCCCATCGCGCGGGCCAGCGATACCGGCACAGGGTTCACCAGTCCGCCGTCGACCAATAACGATCCTTCCCATCGGACCGGCGCGAATAGCCCAGGTACTGCGATCGAGGCGCGTACGGCGTCGAGGGTTGAGCCGCGGCGCAGCCAGACTTCCGCCCCCGTGTGCAGCGACGTCGCGACCGCGGCAAAGGGGACTCCAAGCGCTTCGATCGGACGGTCCGCCCAATTGCGGCGGATAAATTCCATCAGGCGAGCGCCCTTGACCGCTCCACCGCTCAGGGTTAGGTCCATAAACCCGAGCACGTCCCCCATTTTAAATTCCAGTGCCCAGCTTTCGAGGTGATCGAGCTCACCGGCCGCGTAGGCGGCGCCGACCAATGCGCCGATCGATGTTCCGCAGACGATATCCGGACGAACCCCGGCCTTCTCCAGCGCGCGGATGACGCCGATGTGCGCCCAGCCGCGTGCGGAGCCGCTGCCGAGTGCCAGTCCCACGCGTGGCCGATGTAGTACAGTCATGCACACCTCCTTTGAGTGGCGGGCTCTTCTTCGATGTCTTGTTCCATCTCGTTAAAGAGCGCAGTCGTCATCTCCATTTCCTTCTGTGTTTTCGGAATCGAGTCGTGGCTCGCTTGATTAGGTTCGTTGCACTTTGTAGGGCCTTGTTGTCTTCTCCTTTCCCCTAGGACCACCGGAAGCCGGTGGATGTGAGTATCGCGGCTGCCCTCGAAGGGCGCGCAGGTTTTTTCTCTTATCTTCATCCTCCAGCTTCTACTTAAAGAATCTCAATCCCCCAAAAGAGGCATTTTTCAGCGACCCGTTTCAAATTCTTTTCGGCTAGGATCAGCGACCACCGCTTCCACCGGAAAGTTGCGCGCGCGCCAAGCGTCCACCCCGCCGGCCAAAGGCCGGACCTTCGTAACGCCGTTCCTCTTGAGGAGGAGGGCCATTCGGGCGGCCATCACTTCATTGGGACAGGCGCAGTAGAGAATCACATCCCGATCGTGCGGGATTTCAGGACGCCGCTGCTCCAGCTCTTCCACTGCCATCTGCAGCGCGCCGGGAATCGTATAGGGATCGGACCGTACATCGAGCGGCTGACGCAGGTCGAGGACCATGACCTGACGGCCGTCGTCCATCATCTGCTTGAGCTCATCCGGTGTGATGCGCGCGATGAGCAACTCACGCAGCAGAAGGTGCTGGCGGATGTATTTGTAGGCAATGTACACAGCCAAAGCGCCGGCGATCAGCGCGACGAGCGAGCCGCCGAAACGAGCCGATTGGGCGGCAACCTGCTCAAGCTGGTTGCTGAACAGATAGCCCAGTGTGATGTAAGAAGAAGTCCAGAGGAGCGCGCCCAAGGCGTTGTAGAGCAAGTACCGCGCGACGCTCGCGCCAAACATCCCGGCGAGCGCGGGGGTCACCGAACTCAGTCCGGGAATGAACGTGTTGATGACGAGCGCCCACATCCCGTGTCGATCGAAAAAGCGCTTCGTGCGATGGAGGTGCGTGTCCGGCTCAAGTGAGATACGGAAGAGCAGTTTCAGGACCTGCCTGCCTCGAAAGCGCCCCAGGAGATACCAGATGAAATTGCCGGCCGAGCTGGCGGCCATACTCAAGCCGACCGCCATGCCGAGGGTCATCTTGCCGGTCCCGGCGAGCGCCCCGGCGGCGAGCAGCGCCGGGACCGCCGGAATGGGCAATCCCAGCTGATCGGCAAACACCACGGCGACAAGAACGAGTTCTTCGTGCCCGATAAAGAATTGCGCCACATCATTCATAAGTCACCCCCGATGGATTCTTTCCAATCGACCCGCTTCGCAATTTCATTCATCGGTGAACGCGCCGGAGACCCGGTCGAGGTCTGCCTTGTTGAGGCAATATTCTAAAGTCGCCTGGAGTTCATCCAGTTCCGCCTTCCTGACGGCGGCAACCGATTCGGCATATTGGGCGTTCGTCGTGGTCGCCGCTTTCAACCGGTCGGCGCTCAATCGCTGATTCTCCCGATTGAGTTTCAGCGCTTCCCTGGCGGCATCGATCATCATCCTGGTCCGCTCCAGCTTCCGGTACGCTTTGGTGACGTCCACGGTAATACGCTCCGCGACCTGTTTCTGATTCTCTTCGGCTTGGATCAGCTGCGCCTTTCGCTGGCCGACGACGCCGCGGCGGCTCCCCCAATCGAAGATACTCCACGTCATCTGCGCGCCGAATGTCGCGTTGGTATGAGTCAGGAAAGGAACGCCGTCCTGATAAGAATAGTTCGCAAACAGACTGATTTCCGGGATATACTCGTCCTCGGCGGCATTGACGGCATGGCCGGCTTTTGTCACGAAGCCCCTTGCGGATCGCAGTTCAGGATTGCGAGAGAGCGCTTCCCGGATAAGATCCTGCGACGGAGTTTGTGGCGCGGCGCAGGAGTCACTGATTTCCGCCAGGACCAGTTCCGTATCGAGCGGCAGTCCAAGAAGATGATTCAGTTCCAACGTCAAATCGGAGATCTGGTTTTCAGCGGCCAGAAGGGACTGCCGGTTTTGAAGAAGTTGCACGCGATATCCTGTCACTGAGACATCAAGGACATTGCCGGCCTTGACCGCCTCTTCGCTTTCACGCAGGCCTTCCTGAGCGGCGGCAGCCGCCGCTTGCGCCGCAACAGTCTGTTTTTGCGCAATCAGCAGACTGTAATAAAGCTGATGGACGCTAAAAATGATTTCATGCTCCGACGTTAATGTGTCTGATTCCGCGATGAAATAGTCCGCTTCCGCCATTTTATCGATCTCACGAATCTTAAAGAGTTGCGTGAGCGGCTGTCTTAAGGTCGTGGTGCTGAACAGCAAGGTGTCTTCCCCTTGATCAATCGTTGTGGACTGACTCGGAAAGGGCCCCACGCCGGGAACGTTTCCCAGGCTGCCGGCAGGGATGTCGATCAATTGGGGATCAGAGAGGCCGAAGTACTGTGTATCGTTTGTCAGATGCGGGTAATAGTTCGCCTTGGCCGAGACAATACGCTGCCGGGCTTCGAGCACCTTCGCCCTGGAAATTTTCAGCGAGGTATTCTGCTTTCGAGCGAGCTCAACCGCTTCCGGCAGGGAGAGGTTCACCTGCCCCGCCAAAGCATGCCCGGCGACCATGACCACCAGGCAAAAAGCAGCCACCGCCGCGACCCCAGCCCCCTGTTTCGCGGTCCGCGATTTGACGATCACGTATAGGACCGGGATCACCAGCAGCGTAAAGAACATGGAAACGACCAGCCCGACGGCAATCACGCTGGCCAGAGGGCTCCAGAGGCTCGATCCGGAAAGGATCATCGGTGTGACCCCCACGGCGGCAGCCATGGTCGTCAGGAAGATCGGCCGCAGACGGCGCTCGCCCGCTTCGGTCGCGGCTTTTTCGAGCGGGACCCCTTCGGCCATTTTCTCATTTACATACTCGATCAAGATGATGGCGTTGCGCACCACGATGCCGCTCAGGCTGATCAATCCCATGAAGGCCGTAAATCCGAATGGATTGCGGGTGATTAACAACCCAAGCACGGCCCCCGGCAACGCCAAAGGGATCGACGACATCACGACGAGCGGTTCGGACAGTGTCCTGAACTGGATCAACAGAACCAGGAAAATGGCCAGCAGGCTGATGCCGAGCGCGACCAGCATCTGCGGGAAGGTTTCGTCTCGATTGAATTTCTCCCCTCCGTATTCGATCCGGTAACCGGCAGGGAGCGTAAGATTTTTGATCTGCGGTTCGACCGTTTTCAACAGATCGGAGGCGTACCACCCCGGTTTGACGAAGGACCTTACGGTGAGGGTCCGCACGCCGTTGCGGCGCACGATCCGGCTGGGCTGCCAATTCGGTTCGAGCGTGGCGATGGCGCGGAGCGGAACCCTGGCATTGGTCAGCTGGGAATTCACATAGGCGTCTTGCACATCCGAGAATGAGGAGCGGGATTCCCGGTCGAGCCGAAGCATGATGGAGACCGGCCGGTCCCCCTCCCAGAACGTGCTGACCGGTCCGCCGTCAAAGGCCCCATACAGCATTCTGGAAACGGACTCTTCGGTGATGCCGAGGCGATTCGCCAACTCGTTGTTGACATTCACATCCACCATGGCGATGTCGTTGTAGTAGTCCTGGTGGACAAACTGCGCGTACGGAACCGCGGAGACGATCTCTTCAATCCGGGAGCCGAGACGCTTTAGCTCGCCGATATCATCGCCGGAGACGCGGATTTCAATCGGCGCTTCCGTCTGGGAGCCCTGCTGTAGTTCCTTGACGATCACCAGGGCTTCGGGCGCGAGTTTCCGGAGGCTCTCGCGCAGCTCGCCCACCAGCCGGCTCGTTGCTTCCACGGAAGCGGTGTTGACGACAAACTGGCCATAGGCCGCATCCGGCTGCTGGGGGTTGACGTTGTAGTAAACGCGCGGAGCGCTCTGCCCGACGAAAGTAGCATAATGGGTGACGCCGGTTTTGGCGGCCAGATGTTTTTCGATGCGCCTCATGACTGCATCGGTGCTTTCGATGCGCGACCCCTGGACTATCCAAAGGTCGATCACAAACTGGTTGCGCTCGGCCGAGGGAAAGAATTGTTCCCGGAGGGTCCCGAAGAGCGCAATGCCCGCAACGAAAGCGGCCACCCCCAAGACGACGGCGGATTTCTTTCGGTCCATGAAATAGACGATCAGAAAATTGTATCCTGCCTGCAGCCTGTCGAGAAGGTTGAATCCCTTCTTCTTTTCAGCGTCGCCGTTTTCATGACTGTGAAGCCCCTCCTTGATGAAAAACCGGCAGAGGATCGGAGTGAGCACCGTTGCCACGACAAATGAAACCGCCAATGCGATCGCAACGGTAATGGGAAGCGCGATGATGAATTCACCCGACGTTCCTTCCAGGATGGCGAGCGGCAGGAATGAAGCAATAATCGTGATGGTCGCGGTGAATACGGGAACCAGAACATCGGTTGCGGAGCGCCAGGCGGCCTCGGCCCTTGGCACCCCCCTGTCGAGAAGGTCCACGTAATTGTCCGCAATGACGATGGCGTCATCCACGACAATCCCGAGAACGACGATCAATGCTGCGATGGAGACCTGATGAAGGGCGATCCCCACGGCGTTCATGACACCCAGCGTCACGCAGAGGGTGACCGGGATCGCGAGGGCGGCGATCAGGGCGACGCGGAACGGCAGGAGGATGATCGTCACGAGGATGACGGAGCCGATCGCCAGCATGAATTCGTGGCTCAGGCCCGTAATCCGCTCTTTGACGACATGCGGCTGGTCCGCGATGAGATCAAGCTGGACATCCGGGGGCAATCGATTTTTTAGACGCGCAAAGACCTGGTCAAGCTGTTCGCCCAGATGAACGATGTTCTTCCCCTTCTGCATTTCAACCGAGATTAGGATGCTCGGCTCTCCATCGTAGCGGACAAGAAAAGTCGGGTCCTGATAGCGGCGCTCGACTTCGGCAAAATCGCGGATATAGAGCGGCTGTCCGGTTCGGGACACATCCACCAGAACATTTTTGATCTGCTCTTCGGTCGTGAAAAAACCGGTCGTTTGCATCGGTATTTTGGCGTGCTCCGCTTCGAAATTCCCCGATCCCGCGATGACGTTCCGCTGCCGCAGCGCCTGAACGATCCGCTCCGGATCGGCTAAATACTGCGAGACCCGCTCCAGACTGCTGGTAATCCAGACCTGTTCGCTCTGTCCGCCATAGGTGGCCAGCTTGCCGACGTTACGGACGGTGCGGAGTTCATCCTGTATGAGATCAACATAGTCGCGCAGCTCCCGGTAACCGTATTGTTTCCCGTGCACGGCGATGAGCAGGGCCACGGTCTCTCCAAAGTCGGAGTTGACCACCGGCCCCTTCACCCCTTCCGGCAGTTCGGTCTGCCGGGTCTCGTTCATTTCGTGGCGCAGCTTGGCCCAGAATTGATCCGAATCTGTTACGCTGTCTTCAAGCTCGACGTTGATGACGACCAGGCCGGGACGGCTGGTGGAAAAGGTCTTTTCTTTTCTGACCTCGGCAAACTTGAAGATATGTTTCTCAAGCGTCTTCGTGACCTGCTTTTCAACCTGTTCCGAGGTCGCCCCCGGATATAAAGCCATCACCAGTCCCGTCCGGATCGTAATGGTGGGATCTTCGGTGCGCGGCATTCCAAGAAAGGCCTGAACCCCCGCGAAAACCAGCATGGTTGTGAGGATCAGGGTGACGATCGGATAGCGTAATGAAAGTTTAATCGGATTCATTTGCTCGTCTCCTTTTTGGCGATTTGGGTCTTCTCCTCCTGATCTCCCGCCGATGCCACGGAAACGACGTCCCCTTCGCGAAGCCGCTCCTGGCCGGCAAGAATCACCGACTCATCGCCGGTGAGCCCTCTCCTGATCTCGATGTCTCTTCCGAAAACAGAGCCGACCTCGACCCGTCTCACATGCGCCCGATTCTGGTCGGGGTAATATACCAAGACGGTCGTGGCGCCCTGGGGATCGCGCACAACGGTCTCGATCGGTACGGAGAGCCTCTTCACGATCTTGTCTCCGCTGATCCGGACTTCTGCAATCATTCCGATTCGGAGCTTGTGTTTCGGGTTGGGCACGCTGATGCGGGTCATAAAGGTCCGGGTCGCGGAATCGGCCGAAACATTGATGAGACGGACGGTTCCCTCGAACGATTCCCCCGGCAATGCCGGCAATGTAATCGTCGCCTTCTGTCCGATACGAACGAGATGCACATCGGTTTCCGGCACGCCGACATTGACCTCGATCGGATCGAGTTTGATGATTTCAAAGGCGGGCTGTTCCGGACCGGCCATTTGACCCGGCTCAACCGAGCGCCTTGAGATAAAACCGTCCACAGGTGATCTGAGTGTCGCGTCGGAAAGGTGTTTTTCGAATCTCTTTTCGGAGGCGACGGCCTGCAGGTACTGTTGTTCCGCAGATTCATAAGCCGACTTGTATTTTTGATAATCGTTCGGCGCCAGGCTCTTCGAGTCGAACAGCATTTTCATCCGCCGATGCTCATCCTCGGCACGCAGATACGCGACTCGAGCCAGGTCGCTTTGCGCCTTGGCCGCCGTCAGGGCCAGCTGATAATCGACCGGGTCGATCGTCGCCAATACCTGGCCTTTTCTGACATAGTCGCCTTCCCGCGGACCGACCTGAATCACCTTGCCCGATACCAGGAAGGAGAGATTCGAAGGGGCGTCCGGCGAGACGACGGTTCCGCTGACCGATACCGTCTCGGGCTGCTCTTTCAGGAGCGGTTTGCCGATTTTCACCGGTATCGGCGAGCTGACTTCCTGTTTCACTTGATGGTCCCGAGAGCAAGCCGAAAAGGTCATGACCAACACACCTGCGAGATATAATGCGATCTGTTTCATATCCACCCCCTTTTTCTTTTGTTTCAGTGCTTACCTGCTTGTCTTTTCCCGTCAGCGACCGCAATTTGGCGAGGATCGCCTCCTTGCTCGCCGTGCCGACAATCTTCGCGCGAACGTTGCCATCGATGAAGTAGAGCAAGGTGGGGATCGATTGAATCCCATACCACATCCCCAGATCGGGATTGTTTTCCACGTTGACTTTGACGAGCTTCACCCTTTCGTCGCACTCGGCGGCAAGTTCGTCCATCACCGATCCCACTCTCCGGCAGGGCTGACTCCATGCCGCCCAGAAATTCACGATAACGGGATACTCGGATCTCAACACTTCCGCCTCAAACTCCGGTTCGTTGATTTCAGAAATTGATTTCATGGCATATCCTCTTTAAGTCCAACGCGATTACACCCCTCTTCATCTCATAAATCGTGCCAACCCGATCGATTCGCCGTAACGCTTTTATTTACAATGAGATCGGCGTTTGATTGAGATTCCCCGATGCGGTCGGAATTTTGAACGTTCATAGATCCGTACCACTCTCTGGTTGAAAATCGGTCTTCTTTCCGTTATTGTAATGAGCCATGGAAGCGACAAGTGACAGCCGGTATGACCCGAACTTTGATCTGACGTTCGCCCCGGGCTTGCTTCTGGATGTGGCGCAGGAGCGGTCGCTGGAACGTCTGATGGAGAAGACCGTTCGCGCCGCCATCGCACGTCCCGCGATTGCGCGGGTAGAAATCTGGCTGATTGAGGCAGGCGACCTTTGTTCGCGTTGTCCGCAGAGGCCGGAATGTCCCGATCAGAGCCGGTGCCTGCATCTGATCGCCGGCGGAATCAACCCCCTTAAAGGGGTTGGCGACGCCGAATCACTCTTTTTCAATACGGATGATCGAATTCCCCTCGGCGTGGGGGTCATCGGAAAGATCGGGGCCACCGGCCGGGAACTCATCCTGGGGGATTTGGACAAAGCGCCTGGCGAATTCTCCCGGCTGGACTGGTTGAAGCGGGAACAGATCCGTGAATTTGAAGGAGCGGTTATTTCGTTCAAAGGCGAAGTCTTGGGGGTAATCGTCACCTTCGCCCGCGTGAATATCCCGCAAGAAGCGCGGGCCTGGCGGCAGATTTTTTCCGATCACATCGGCGGCGCCATTGCCAATGTGCGCGCGTTCGAAGAGATACAACGGCTCAAAGCGCAACTCGAAATGCAGAACGCCTACTTGCGGGAAGAGGTGGTGGAAGCCAAGGCCTTTGGCGACCTTGTCGGCCAAAGCGCGGCGCTGCGGCGCATTGTCAGCCAGATTGATTTGGTCTCACCCACCGACGCATCGGTCCTGATCCTGGGCGAGACCGGCACAGGCAAGGAATTGGTCGCGCGGGAGATCCACCAGCGGAGCCGGCGCAAAGACAAGCCGCTGGTCCGCGTCAATTGCGCCTCCATCCCGAAGGAGCTGTATGAAAGCGAATTCTTCGGCCATGCGCGCGGCGCATTTACCGGAGCGGTCAAAGACCGTGCCGGACGATTTGAGGCGGCCGAGGGGGGGACCCTTTTTCTCGATGAAATCGGAGAGATTCCTTTGGACCTGCAGAGCAAGCTGCTCCGTATCCTGCAGGAGAAGCGTTACGAACGTGTCGGCGAGGACCGAACGCGGTATGCGGATGTGCGGATCATTGGCGCGACGAATCGTGACTTGAAGAAGGAAGTGGCCGCCGGCCGATTTCGTGAAGACCTCTACTACCGGCTTAATGTATTTCCGATCCAAGCTCCCACGCTAAGGGAGCGGGTGGAAGACATCCCGCTCCTGGCGACGCATTTCATCGACTTATCGGTGAAAGAACTGCGCTGCCCCAAGCCACGATTAACACGGGCCGGCATCGACAAACTCCAGAGCTACGACTGGCCCGGCAACATCCGGGAATTGCGTAATGTGATCGAAAGAGCCGTGATTATTTCGCGCGGCGGCGCGCTGGACTTCGATCTTCCGGTGAAAGATTCAACACCGGCTTCCTCTCGCGTGACGCCTCGGAGAGTGGATGGCTCCGAACCTGGGTTTCTCACCGAGCAGGAGATTCAGCGGCGAGAACGCGAAAACCTCCTCATCGTCCTCCGGAAAACCAATTGGAAAATCAAGGGCGCCGACGGCGCGGCGGAGCTTTTGGGGGTAAAACCAACGACCCTGCTGACACGGATAAAAAAGATGGGTCTGACACGGCCGGGTTAAAAGTATCACTGGGGATTGCAATACAAATTGAGCGAAGCTTCCCCTCGGCACGCTCCCCATCATTTGGGGGAGCCGATCCCGTTTCCTGCTTCAAAACAATCCCACCCTTCCCTGAATCATTCGCCTCCCTCTCCGTTGTAAGCGCTTTCACGGACCGCCCTTCCATGTTGGTGTTAATCTAATTACATCCGATACGGAGGGCTGTCATGAACCATCTGTTCAAAACGGTTTTAGCTCTCTTTTTCATTCTCAGATTTATTTCCGAAGCGGTCCCTCATCCGTCCCTCGCCCATGCCGCGGAGCCGCCATGGGAGAGTCGTTCGCTTCCGGCGGATCCTCCTTTGTCGGAACCGGTTTTTGTGGAGATCGCGGAACGGATGACCCCGACGGTGGTGAACATCTCGACCACCCGTCTCCACGGCGGGCGCGATCTCCCCTCGTTGGACACCTTTTCCGAGGACTCGTTTTTCAAGCGGTTCTTTGGCGACTCCCCCTCTCATCTCCTTCAGGTGCAAGGCCAGATCGGGTCGGGGGTCATCATTGATCCGAATGGATACATCGTCACCAATCACCATGTCATTGCCGACGCGAAAGAGATCCGGGTGATCTTAAACGATCGAAGGGCATTTTCCGCAAAGGTCGTGGGGAGCGATATGAAGAGCGATCTCGCCGTGGTGAAGATCGACGCCCGGAACCTGCCGTCGGCCTCCTGGGGAGATTCTTCAAAATTGCAAGTCGGAGAATATGTGCTGGCGATCGGCAATCCGTTCGGACTGATGGAAACGGTTACCCTCGGCATCATCTCGGCCGTCGGGCGGGCGAACGTCGGCATCGCCGATTATGAAGACTTTATCCAGACCGACGCGCCGATCAATCCCGGAAATTCCGGCGGAGCGCTGGTGAATATCCGGGGGGAGCTCATCGGGGTGAATACGGCGATTTTCAGCGATGGGGGAGGATCGATGGGGATCGGCTTCGCCATTCCGAGCAACATGGCGAAGCCGGTGATGGAGAGTTTAATGAAAGCGGGGAAGGTCGTCCGGGGCTGGCTGGGGATCTCGATTCAGGAGGTGACCTCGGAGCTGGCGAAAGAGTTCGGTCTCTCCAATCCGAAAGGGGTCCTCGTCGGAGATCTTCTGATCAACGGTCCCGCCGACAAGGCGGGGCTGCGGCGGGGGGATATTATTTTAGAGGCGGACGGAGAGCCGGTCGAGAGCGTGGGGCAATTTCGGAACTTGACCGCCTCCGCTTCGGTCGGAAGCCCGCTCAAGCTGAACATTTACCGGGAAGGGCGTCCGCAGACGATCGGCGTCACCGTCGAGGAAAATGTGGGAGAAGCCGCTCGAGAAGCGCCACCGCAAGTGGAGCAGAGGGAGACGAGCGCGCCGATGGACGGCATCGAGGTCCGCGACATCTCCCCGGAGGCGTTGGAAGAGCGTATTCTGAACAATAGCCGGGAGGGGGTCGTCGTGGAGGGGGTGGCATCGGGGAGCGGCGGAGAGGAGGCGGGGCTCCGGCAGGGGGATATCCTTGTGGAGGTCAATCGAAAACCGCTCGGGAATGTGAAGGAGTACAAAGAGGTGATCTCAAAAATGAAGAAAGATCAAACGGTGCTCCTATTGATCGACCGGGGAGGCCGGACCTTCTTTATGGCCGTCCGGCCTTCGTAGAGGACTCGGAATAAAAAACCTAACCCGTTGTGCGCTTTAATCGGGCCGACGTTTCGCCTCTTTGTGCAGGCAGAGGATCTTCCCTTCCATGCCGAGTCTTCGGTGGCCGGGGAGCGGGCAGAAGTAGGGGAACGCGCCTTTCTTCGCGACGAATTTGATGATCGTCCGTTCGCCCACCGTATCGACCCGCGCCGACTTCACTGCCAGCTCGGGGATCGACAAAACATGTGGCGTCCCGTCGCCGTTTTCGATGATCAATTCAACCACCTCTCCCTCATACACCTCCAGGGTCGGGTTTTTGGTTCCATCCACGCCGATAAACGCGAACTCGCCCGACATTTCCGTCTTGAGGAGATACGTTTTGCCGTGGGCCGTTCCGGCGCCGATGAGGATGAAAGAAATCAGGACCAACGCTACCACCTTCATTGTCCACTCCTTTTTCGTGGTTTAAGAGACGACCATCGCCGTTTTTTTAAGATGCCGCTCGATCGCCCTTCGGTGGATCTGCTGCGGTCTACTCTCGAGCAGGCATTCTTTCGAGCAGAGGATCTCCTCGCTGCAAAAGAGCGGGCAGCTCACGACGTCGAGTCCTTTGCCGATTTTTCGGGGATTCCGGAAAATGTTGATCTCCATCCCGACCCGGAGCGGGTCTCCCGTTTCGGGACAGATCACCGGAACGCGCTTGCGCGCCGGCCGCGCGACGGAGAGAAAATAGACGGCCGGAATCAGAGCGAAAACTCCCACGGACAGAAAACCGATCCAGGGGGAGAGCGCCGATGTCAACCAGGCCACAGATTCCATAGGAGACCTCCTTGTTTTGAGTGGATGGACGGGTCAATCGTTTACAATTCCCAGTCTGCCTCATCCCTCAAGGAGGGGCAACACCACAAACGGGGTGTTTTGCGGGAGGACCGGTCAAGGAGGGGAGAGGGAGGGCGGGGGCCGTTGTTTCCGGAATTTTTGCGACGGAGTCGGGCCGGCACACCGGCAAGATCGCTATGGACGTCCGTTGATTTGAAAAATTGATTTTGCCGAACGGAATTTCCTAAGATGGTATACTATCCATCGCAAGACGATGTCGCGGGAGGGATCGCGTTGATGGGGATATTCCACAAAGGGAAAAGGATCGTCCATTTAAAAGAGGCGGTCTCGCCGGTTCTTGCTGTTTTTCTTCTCCTCTTCCTCTCCGCCTGTGCGACGGAGCGGTATCAGGGGCCGGTCAGCGGCATCTCGGCCAACGCCCAGCTCACACAAACGTTGGCCCTTGGAAAGGTGGTCGATCGGCTCGATTTCAGCGGGTATTCCGGAAAAAAGGTCTTCCTGGAGGTCGTGACCCTCACCGAGCGGCTCACGGAGCGAAGTCCGGAGGAAGCGTTCATCCATTCCTGGTTGACGGAGAAGCTCTTCGATCAGGGGGTTCGCGTGGTTGACACCGAGGCCGACGCCGATCTGAGACTGACCGCCCGGGCCCGCGCGTTCGGGGTCGATCGTATCCGCCGCGATCTCCCTTTTATTTATTACGCGGAGGTCACCCGCGGCCTGGCCGATTTCCACTTCGCCCTCTACGATCTGAAGGAAGAACGCCTCCTTGCCACGTTCGACCGCTTCGAGCGGGTTTCGGTTCGCGAGAGTTTTTGGTTTTACATCATCGGGCCGAATCGGACGGTGGATTAAATGAGATCTTCTCGAGTCGCTCTTTTCTTTTTTTTGCTCTTCCTCCCGGCCGGTTGTGCGACGATGATCCCGATCGAGCCGACCTCCGGAATGGGATCGACCGCCCAAAAGGGAATCACGGCTGCGCTCGATCATAATCTTGCCTTAGAGACCGATCTGGTTGAAGGGAAGAAGGTTTCGGTGAGAGTCGAAACGTTGGGGGAGGTGTCGCTTTCCTCGGCGATCCGCGCTTATGCGCGGTCGGTGTTGGTGGAAGAGGTCGAAACGGCCGGCGGAGCGGTGGTTCCCGAAGGAGAGCTTTCTATCATCGCAAAGATCGATGCCGCCGGAATTGCCGCTTTCAGCAGGAGCTTCCGCCTTCGGAGCGGGGGGAACTTTTCCATCCCCCTCTGGTACAGTGAAACGACCAAAGGAGAGTCGCACGTCGTCCTCGTCTACCAAGATGCCGAAGGGAACCCTCTCCGGACGATCGTCAATCGGAAGGACGTTCCGCACCGCGATATTTATCTCTTTTATTTCTTCGGGCTTTCCGAAACCCCTTGAGCCGGCGCGCTTCCCGCATTGGGTTACATCAGCCACCTCTTTTTCATCAACGAATAAGAGAAAAAAGAGGCGGCCAGTCCGACCAAAAAACAAGTAGGCCCATTCCGGGGCGAAATTCGGGAAGCGGTTCCCCTCCAAAAGGATCGACCGGATCGGCTCATAAAACCAGTAGGAGGGGAGAAGCGGTGCCACCGCCGTGAGTTTTTGCGAAAAATCGGATAAGGCGGAAGGAAGGAGGTGCGGCAGATAGACGAGAACCCCGAGCGTCCGGGCGCTCGCCTGGTTGCGGCATAAAAAACCGACAAAAATTCCAAAGGCGCTGAAGCAGAAACTCCCGGCGATCAGAAAGGCCGCATAACTCAAGCCCCCTCCCAAATCAAAACCGAATCTTCCGAGCAGATGGAGGAAGAGCACGCCGGTGCAGATTAAAATCATCCCTAAAAATAACTTCGCCGCCAGCCACTCCGTTTCCCGGACCGGCGTCTGCAGAAGCCCCAAGAGGAGTTTCTTCTCTTTTTCTTCGGCGACTTGCGCCGGCAAGATCATAAAACCCACCAGCAAAACCAGCATCAAGACCCAAGTCGGCAGCGTCTGCTTTTGGACCGCGCTTTCCTGAAGCGGCCGAATCTCGGAAATCCAATGTTTGCGATTCCCCTCGACAGCATTTTGCAACGCGGAAACGCTTTCGACAATGGCGAGCGTTTGGAAAGAGGCCTTTGTCAAAACGATCAGCTCCAAACGGGGGGCTCTTTCTCGGACGGGATTAAAAGGCCGTCCCCTTTTTTTTCTTTGAGCCACCCTTTCCCTTCCGCTTCATCGGCAAACCGGAAGATCTCGAATGTCTGATCGGCGGATTGGATACTTTTAATGATGGCGGAGGAATCGATTTCTTTTTCAATCAGCCCGATTTTTATTTTTTGAAAGCCGGCATCGGTCTGATCGACGAGTTGCAAGGTGAAGAAAACAAACAGAGGAATAAAGAGGATCAGGTAGAGGGTCTTGTTCTTCAATGCAATCGCCAGATCATTTGAGGTCAGCGTGATGATATTTCTGATCATGCGTAGAGGTTCTGATGAATGTTGGATTGAAAGTACTTCTGGGGCGATCCATCGAAGAGGATCCCCCCTTGGTGCAGCACCATTATCCGTGTGGCGAGGGTTTGAATCTCTTCCGGCCGATGAGAGGTAAAAAGGATGGTTTTCCCGGAGGCATGAAGCTGCATCAGAAGTTTGTAAATCTCTTTCGTCATTTCAAAATCAAGGCCGGAGGTCGGCTCATCGAAAAGGAGCACCGGCGGATCGGGTAAAAGGGAGCGCCCAATGCTGACCCGTTGCTTGAGCCCCTTCGACAGTTCCGCGACTTTATGCCGACGGAAGGAGCGCAAATCAAATTCTTTCAACGTTTCTTCGATGCGTGAAAAGGGAATTTGAAAAAGCCGGGCAAAGAGTTTGAGATTGTATTCGACGGAAAAGAGATCGAAGAGGTTCGGGGTCTCCGGGACAAAACCGATTGTTCTGGCCAACGCCAGCCTGTTTTTTAGATCGACTCCGTTCACCAAGACATGCCCGCTATCGGGGACAATCCAGTTGGCCAAGATTTTCAAAAGAGTCGATTTGCCGGCGCCGTTGTGGCCGACCACCGCAATAAGCTCCCCCTTTTCTACGCTGAAGCTGGCGGCGTGAAGCCCCTTTTCGCTATGATAGATCTTTTTCAGCTGGTGCGCCTCAATCTGCATCGAATCTTCCCCGGGGGTGCCTTCGATTTATTTCTGTTTATTCTTTGCCCGTCCCTGACGCGGTCAGGGACGGGGAGCTCGCTTATACCCGCTGAGCCAAGTAGATAATCACCAGCACCAAAGCAACCACCGCCAGAATACCGATCGCACTCATCCGTTCCTCCTTTTTTTTGAAATGGGCGCGTTTGAACGGCCTCTCACACCCGCTGAGCCAAAAAGACAATCAAGAGCACCAAAGCGATGACAACGAGAACAGCAACCATCCGTTTCCTCCTTACCGAAGCTTCCAAGAACGACTTGTCGGTCGATTCGAAATCGGTACATTCCAATATGAAGTGAGTATTGCCACAGTGGATGACTCATATTAAGTATGAAGGTTCTGAAGAATAAAAATCAACCCCGCGCCGGCGTTGCGCAACCGAGAGATGAAAATTTGCTTGCCTTTTTATCCCTCGTTCGAGTAGGAGGGGAAATGTGTCCCGCGTCACCGGGGAATCGATGGGTCCTCTCTCTTTGACTCTCCCTTCCTCCGGGAGTATTATATCCTCTCAAGGAATTCGGCTCCGTTTTGTTGCTCGCGCTTCGACCGTCGGACGGCTCGGAGCAGAATGAACGGCCCCCCCGAGAAGAGGGTTTTCCGCAGCATCCTTATGAATCTGTTTATCCGTTTGGTCGCCATTTTGATCGGCAGTTTCTTCCGGCCTTCTTTAAAACCGCTCGACACCTCGGTTTTGACGTTGCGGGTCTGGCCGACCGATCTCGACATCAACGCCCATATGAACAACGGCCGATTTTTGACGGTGATGGATCTCGGCCGGCTCGATCTGATCGCGCGGACCCCGCTGGGGAGAACGGTCGTCCGATTTCGATGGCAGCCGATCGTCGCCTCGGCCCTCATCCGTTACTTCCGCCCGCTGAATCCGTTCCAAAAGTATCGGTTAAAGAGCCGGGTCGTCGGCTGGGATGAGAAGTGGTTTTTTGTCGAGCAGCGCTTCGAGCGCAACGGAGAGCTGATCGCGATCGGATTGGTGAAGGGCTTGTTCCGGGGCCGGAACGGGAATGTCCCGATCGCCGATGTGTTGAAAGCGGTCGGCGTTACCCACCCCTCGCCCGATCTCCCTCCGGCGGTTCAACGCTGGCAGGAGGCGGAGCGGTCGCTGGAGAGGACCCGCCAGGGAGAGCCGTCTTAAAGGAGGCCTATCCGTGCGCCGTTTTGCTTTTGAGCTTCACCTCTTGTTCGGCGGCTTGATCGCCGCCACAGTGTATGGGTTTCTGGCGGCGGCGGTCTATGTGGCGCGGGGAGAGGCGAAAGACAATGAGGAATCTGGAATTAGGAATTAAGAATCAAGAGCCGACAGGCTAATGCGAATGGCCGTCGTCCTCGTGGGCCTCTTCTTCCGCCGGTTGGGCGAGGACTTCGGGGTTGATCCCGGTGCCGAATTCGAAAACCAGCCGGCCGCCGCGGTCGGCTCCCATGGCGACGAGGGCCGACAGAATCATCAGCCCGAAGAGGAAGGCCCACCGTTGCGAGCGCCACTTTCCCCATCCGTTGATCCAGAAAAGATAGATGGTGAGAAGAATCCCGACCCCGGTGGTGACGACCATCCAGTCCCGGTGCACATGGATCAGTTCATGGCCGGGGGCGCTGTGGCCGCGCGGATCGGTCTGCGCCGCCAGTTCCCCCGCGATGAAGCCGGTCGGCAGGGCGATCAATGCCGAAATCGTTCCGAGGTAGAGCATCCAGGTTGCGGCGAAGTGGAATTTCTCATCCCGGAACACCGCCATCGCTTCCATCGCCAGCGCCCCGACAAAGAAGGCGATGGGGAAGTGGATCATCAGGGGATGAAGGTTGTTCTTCAGGATCGTCATCCCCGGAAGCAAAGATTCTATCATTCGGTCCTCCTAAAATAATGCCTTGGAAAGCTTCTTCTATTCTATCAATTCAGATCGCCGCGCATCAAATGACAGAGTATATCGGGAGGGATGATTTGTCAATTTCCCCCGTTTCATCTTCCATCGTGCTTCATTCGTAAGTAATCTACTCCATTGGGTCTAATTGCGGCTCGTTCCGGAGGGGCGCTAAGATGATTAAAACAGATTTAATCGAGGATGCCATGGCAGCGGAAACGGAATCGAAAGTGACCACCGACCCCGAGGAGATCCGCCGGTGGACGGAGGCGCGCGGGGGAAAACCGGCGGTAGTGAAGGGGACCGATATCTTACGGATCAACTTTCCCGGCGGGGCCGAGGCGGCGTTGGAGAATATTTCGTGGCCAGAGTTTTTCCAAAAGCTCGAAGAGAAGGGGCTCGCCTTCCTGTATCAGGAGAAAAAAGCCGACGGGGAGCCGAGCACCTTCAATAAGCTCGTCAGCCGGGAGACTGTGAAAGCTCAACTCAAAGGGAAAAAGGCGGCCTAAGCGCCGCCTTCACCCCTTTCTTTTCTGATCCTGCCTGAAGCGATTTAAAACTCCATCGTCAGATAGGCCACCGCCACCTGCGCCCGGTAGTCGGGGACCGACCCGCTCAGGGTCACAACGGTCGGAATGGTGGCGGAGCCGGGAGCGATCCCATCTGTCGCAAAATCGTCTGATCGGTAACTCTCATAGAGAAAGCTCGCCCCCACGCTCAGCCTCTCGGTCACCCGGTATTGTCCCGAGAGCTCGACCGAATGGAGCTCGGTCGTTAAGTCGGGAAGATCGGCGGCGGGGGGAGGGCCGGGCCTGCGGTCACACCGATAGCGACGTTCGACTTCGAGACCGAGTAGAGTGCGCCGAGGATTACCCGATTTTCCATCAGGCTGACGTTGACGCCTGCGCCGAAGGTGTCGGTCCGATCGTCCTGATCGATCCGCCAGTTCCGGTTGGGATCGAGATAGCCGGGCTCGGGGGGCTCTTCAAAGTTTCTCCCCGCCTGCCGGATGTCGATCTGCTGCCGGGTGTAATAGCCGTAAACGGAGAGGATCTCCACCGGGGTCACGGAAACGTCGACCGTGACGCTTCGATCATCCCGGTTTTGCAAGCCGAACACCGAATCGTCATAATCATCTCCGATGCGATTGTAGTGAAAGCCGACGGTGGTCGTCTCGTGGGGAAAGGTGGTCAGTTGGGCGCCGTATTTGACCCGATCCCGGTCGGCAATGTCGAATTTCCGGAGCTGGGGATGGTTTTGAAATCGAAGGGCCGGGTCGGCGATCGTGTTGATGTACTCGGTCGAGTGGATCTCATTGAAGAGCTTCGCCTGGTCGTAGTCGTCCACCCCTTTTCGGACGCCGGAGGAGGCGTTGAGGCAGATATGCGCCTTCGAGAAATAGGTGGAGCGAAGGCCGGCCCGGACCGTATTCTCCCGCGTCTTGTTGATCTCCCGGTAATCCCTCTCGATCGTGTCGATGTCGTATCCCGCTTTCACGCTCGTGCCGGTCCCCAGATAATAGGCGGCGTCGAGCTTCATCTGCTCCTGCGCCCAATCGTAAGGAAGGCTGTAGTGCGCGTTCACGGAGGCGATGTCGGCCTGGGTTCCGAGCACGTTATCGGTCTTCACATACAAGAAGAGATCTTTCGGCATCTTGTTTTTGGTCGTATAGTTTCGATATTGAGCGTCGAGCGAGAGGCGCGACAGCGGTCGGGAGGCGACTTTGAGCCAAAGAAGCCTTGTGTCGATCTCGGCGTCGGCCGTTTTCCGCGGCAGGAGGCTGGTGTCGGTGCTGGTGGAAAAGGGGAGAAGCGTCTCGTTCTGCTTCATCTGGCCGAGACCGACCCAGGCGGTCACCCGGGTGGCATAAGGGAGGTTGATCCCCCCCGTCAGGTGGAGATTGTGCGCCTGGTTGTCGGGGTAGAGCTGGTGCCGGGCCTGAAAGCCGGTGGAGGGCATCGGGCTTTGATACGGCTCGAAGGTGAAGGTCGGCGGGTTAAAATGGACGTCGAACGGCGTGCTCCAAAGGAGCGTCTCTTCCCGATTGTTGAACTGGGAGTAGTGATAAACGAGCTCCGCCTGGCTCCTCTCCCCGCCGTATGAGACCGAGGCCTTGATGTCGTCGGTGATGTAGTCGATCGGCTCCGGCAGGATAATGCTTCTGGCATCCCCGCCGTTCGTTCCGACCACCCCGCCGAGCGAGCCGATCCCTTCCTTGTATTCCCTCTTGAAGGATAAATCAAATTGAATCAGGCCGACGACATAGGAGTAGCCGGCGGTCGCCGCTTTCCGCTTCACTTCCAAATCGACCTCCTTCAGACTACTCTGAAGGGTGAGGAGGTCTTGGGTGTTCGCCCCGGTGACAAATCCGGCGGGGAGGGTTAGGTTTCCTCCCCCGGCGCCGTCGTATGGGGTTTGGCTCGTATTCGAGCTTAGCCGGATCGTTTCATCATAATCCAAAAGAAACTCATACCGCCCGTACCGCCCGCTCTTCAACGAAAGATGCCGGTTCTCCAGGCCGAGATCTTCCGCCAGAAAGTCCATATGATAATCTTTCCGGTTGAAGTGAAGATCGGCGTCCCCGACGAAGAAGAATCCGTCGTCCGGGATCCAGTCATACTCGGCGAACTTGAACGACTCCTCGTCGAGCCGACCCCCCCCGCCGCCGACGGTGACCCGCCCGTGCCACCGGTCGATTTCCGACGGCTCTTCCTTTGCCTCCATCGGTACCGCCTCTTCCAGCGGTGCATTCTCTTGGGACATTTCGGGTGGTTCCGCGGCCGGCGCCTCTTCGGCGCTCGAATGAAGCGGGATCGAGAGAGGAGAGAGTATTAAAAATCCGGCCAACAGCAGCTGCTTCAGCATTGTTTTCCTCTTTTCGTTTTGATCTTCGCGCGTCATCGTTGGAACCTCGCTCCGGAAGGGTGGCTGGAACCATGGATTTGACTGTGGCAATTCACGCATCCTTTCCCGACGAGCCGTTGGGAAGGGGCCTCTTGCGGGGAGGGGCCCTCCCGGCAGGTTGGTTCCGCTGTACAGCCAGCTCGGATGGAAGACCTCCGAATGACACGATTGACAAAGTTGAGGCGGCCGCATCTTCAGCAGGCTCGGAAAATTGGAGCCGTGCGGTTCGTGGCAATTCGAGCAACGCTCCCGGACCGGCGGATGCTCCCAGACCATCGGTCCCCGCTTTTCGGCGTGGCACATGTAGCAGGTGTCGTTCACCGATTCGGTTTTCAGAAGCGACGGTCCCGGCCCGCCGTGCGGGTTGTGGCAGCTGGTGCAGGTCATCTTTCCCTCCCGCAGCGGCATGTGGGACGACTTCATCATCTGTGCTCTTTTATCTTTGTGGCACTGGGTGCAGACCTGCTTGGGATCTTTGGTGACCAGGAGCGCTTTCGCGGAGCGCGGCTCGGAGAGGTAATGGCAGTTGCTGCAGCCGACGCTGCTCATCTCATGGAGGCTCCCCTGCCAGTGCATCCGCTCCCCCTTTTCATGGCACTGCAGGCAGACGGAGTCCCTCTGTTTCTGCGTGAGGGGACCGTCCGCTTTCAGGGAGAGGCGGAACTCCGGGACCCGCGGGCGCTGGACATGTTTGCTCTGGGGACCGTGGCAGGCCTCGCAGTAGCGCTCCTGGAGGGGGTTTTCGGGGTGTGTGGTGAATCGTTTGCTGTGGGTCGTCTTCTCAAAGGTGTGGATGTACTCTTCGTGGCATTTGGCGCAGACCTTCACGTCGCCGACATATTCCGAATCGGCCATTGTCGGGTTAATCGCAACCCAGTTCACCGGTCCGGCCGCCTCCACGGCGACTGCAAAGAGGCCGAAGGTTGCGACCATCCCGATCAGCACCGCCGATCGTCTGAAGACCTCTTGAATCCGACCCCGCTCGAATAGGAAATTGGGACCCTCCCCCTTGCTCATGACGACCTCCTTGTCTATTTGATCTTGACCGCCTTGATCATCCCTGTCGACGAACCCAACCCGATGCTGATCGGAAACGAGACATAATGTCTTCTCTGTTTCACCTTGTCGTCATGGACCGCCACACCGACGGAGATCTCGTCCCCCGGTCTCAGCTGCACATCGTTGGCATCTCCGGTCTGGAGCTTTCTCTTCAAAACGACGGTATATCGTCCATCCTTCCAATCACCGCTCCCTTCGACATCGGCCTGCTTGTCTTTGAGCCGGTCGGCAAAAATCGACCAATCCTCGGACTCGGTCTTTTGGCCGGAAAATTTCACCCGCCAGAGATCGATCAGTCCCCCCGCGCTCAAAAGTTTTTTCAGATCGGCCTCTTTTTTCATTGAGGCCCACCCTTCCTCTTCTCGGGTATAGAAGGCATAAAGCCGGAGGTCGTCCCGTTTGAGTGGGCCGTAATAGGGGTGGCTCTCCAGTTCCTTTTTGGAGGGGGTTTCGATCATCGAGGTGAGGAACTTATGACAGGCGACGAAACAGCCGTATCGTTTAAAAGCGTTCTGGCTCTTGTTGACCTGAACCGCCACCGAATCGAAGCGTTCTTCCCCCGCCGCCGGCGGCTCCTTCCAGCTTGTTCCGTTCGACTCCCAATCAAATCGCAGATATAAATAGTCGTCGTCGTACGCCGCTTGGACGTTGACTTTGAGGAATCCCTTTTTTCCGGGGATCGGATCGGGCTCGAAGTGTTGGCTCGACCGCTTCATCGTCAGCTTGCCGGCGGCGATCTGCTCCGCCCCGAGGTCGAGGTTGCCGGTCGTTTCGTCGAAGTGGCATTCGATGCAGGCCCGCTCCCCTTTCTTGATGTTCTTGCCGCCGAGGCGGTGGCTGTCGCTCAAGAGGAATTCCCAGGAGGCGACGCCCGGATAGAAAAGGGTCGCTTTGAAAGGGGGGATCTTCTCCCAGTCGATCTCTTGTGCCGCGCCGGCGGACGGCCGCCCCGCCGATGCAACGATCCAAACGAACATTAGGAATAAACGCAATGCCAACATGGGTCTCCCTCAATTGTGATTGAAACGGCGTTTTACGCTTGAGCTTGATCGTTTTTCATCGGCGTTGAGATCAGCGGCTGCCGGGCCGGGCCCGCTTTCCCGCCGGCGTCCGGTTTCAACTCGTTCGACTCCACCGTGAACTTGTCGATCAGGGCGATTAAGTCGGACGCCCGTTTGGCCAGATCTTCGGAAGAGGCCAAGACGCTCACCGCCGCTTCCGCCGTACTCTTGGAGGCCGTGGCCACGCCGCTGATGTTCTGTGCCACCTCGCTGGTACCGCGAGCGGCCTCCGCGACGTTGCGGCTGATTTCGTGGGTGGTCGCCGCCTGCTGCTCCAACGCTCCTGCAATGGAGGTCGCGATGATATTGATCTCGCCGATAATTTTTCGAATCTCGTTGATCGCCTTGATCGCCTCTTCGGTGTCGGCCTGAATGGTCGAGATCTTCAGACCGATCTCTTCTGTCGCTTTCGTCGTCTTCTTCGCCAGATCTTTCACCTCGTTCGCCACCACCGCGAATCCTTTTCCGGCTTCTCCGGCGCGGGACGCTTCGATCATCGCATTGAGCGCCAGCAGGTTGGTCTGCTCGGCGATCGACGTAATCACCCGCACCACCTTTCCGACTTCGGCGCTCGATCCGCCCAGCTTCGAGATGGTGCTATTGGTCGCCTCCGCCATTTGCACCGCGTGCGAGGTCTTCTGAGCCGCCTTCTGAACATCCTGCGAGACCTCCTTGAATGAAACGGACATCTCCTCCGCCGAGGTGGCGACCGATTGGACGTTCCGGTTGGTCTCTTCGCTGGCGCTGGAAACGTTGCTCGCCAGCGCTTCGGTTTCTTTGGAGTTGGCGCTCATGTGCTGGCTGGAGGCGGAGAGCGATCGGGAGGCGGCGACGATCTGCCTGGAATTCTCCCGGATGCCGGAGGCGAGCTCCCGCATGCTTTTTTCAAGCTGGTGGCCATTTCCGAAAATGCGCGCGCTAGAATTCCGACTTCATCGTCGGTGCGGACCTGGATCTCCCGGCTGAAATTCCCCTTTGCGATCTGAGCGGCGATCTCGGTCATCTGTTTGAGCGGCGAAATCAGCCACCGGACGAAGAAGGTCAGGGTCATGCAGGTTCCGACGAGAATTGAGACGCCGTATAAAATCCAGTCTCTCCTGCTGTCGGCCAGCCGCGCGTCCATCTCCTGAAGGGAGGTGGAGATCATCAAGACCCCCCGGATCGTCTCGTCTTTGGTATGGCAGGCGTTGCATTTTTTCTGTTTGATGAGTGGAGTGAGATAGGTAAGGATCCGCCGGCCGTCGACCTCCTCGGTATAATAGATGCTTTCCAGGCGGCCCTCTTTAAACGCCCCCAGCGCCTCTTTAAAGCGGGGATCGTCGACCCCCGCGGCGACATTGACCTCTTTGTTCGGATGGTTGTCGGTCCACTCGGGCCGGAGGCCGTCATACTCCACCTCCACTTCCCGCAGCGTTTTGAAGTCTTGAAAGGCCTCCTCCACCCCGTTTCCTCGAACGATCTGTGTCCGCACGGTGTTCCCCTGTGCGATCATCCCCGCAATCAGGTAGCGCGCCATGTCGGCCCTTTCATCGAGCATGTCCTTGTAGATGCTGTGGACGATCGGCCCGGCCATCAACTTGCTCGCCTGCACCTTCTCATCAAAGACGCCGCGCTCCTCGTTTTTGATCGCGTGGGTGATGAGAACGGTTCCGCTGATCACGGCGATCGTGATGATCAAGGTCAGCAGCTTTGCGAGGAGACTCATCTTGAGAAGGCTCATTCGGACCGGCGCCTCACGCAAATCTCCGACGGCTCGAAGCGCGCCGGATTCGAGTATGCTTTCTTCGTAGGAATGATCGGATCCTTCTAGCGTTTAAAAGTTCTCAGTGGGATATCCTGAGGCGCAATCAATCGCGCGGGACACAGTAAATATATCCGAGATCGTAAATTTGGCAACTGATCTTGACCGTCGAAAGGAAAAAAGACGCGATTTGAAGAGAATCAATTGAAGAGAATCATTTAGAAATCCAAAGAGGCCCCCCGCTGCCGGGCCGCCCCGCCCGGTTCGGACGGCCTGCCTTCCCTCCATTCCGTTTGTTGTTTTTGACCGGGCCTCTCCCCGGGAGCGCTTTCTTTTCGCGTCGGTTGATCTCTCGATAAAAATGTAGATCCCTATAGTGAGCGGACCCTCTCTGATGGTATAGTGGACGCTTCGGCATGAGATCGACCCCCGGGCCGGTCGTCGGGGCCGCTCTGTCCGAAGGGGTGGGAGGAAAGAAGAATGATCGCGAAATGGCTTCGCCATCTGGGCTTGGACCGTTCCGAGCTGCGGGCCTGGGCCATGTATGATTGGGCGAGCTCGGCCTTCACCACCACCATCGTCGCGGCGGTTTTTCCGATCTATTTTCAGCGGGTCGCCGCGGCCGATCTCGATCCGGCCGGCGCGACCACCCGCTTCGCCCTCGCCACCACATTCGGACTGATCCTCATCGCGGTCGCCTCACCCCTTCTCGGCACCCTCGCCGACTACGCCGCCCTCAAGAAAAAAATGCTCGGCGCGTTCGCCGCCCTGGGGGTGGTCGCCACCGCCTGCATGGTCTTCATCCAGCGGGGGGACTGGCTCCTCGCGTCCGTGTTGTTCGTCCTCGGCAATATCGGGGCGGCCGGCAGCTACGTTTTCTACGATTCGCTCCTTCCCCACATCGCGGGGGAAGAGGAGATGGACCGCGTCTCCGCCGCGGGGTACGCCCTCGGCTACCTCGGCGGAGGGCTGCTGCTGGCGGTCAATCTGGCCTGCATCCAGATGCCCGAGCGTTTCGGGATTCCCGACGCCGGAACCGCCACCCGGCTCTCTTTCCTCAGCGTCGCGATCTGGTGGCTCCTCTTTTCTTTTCCGCTCTTCCGGCGGGTGTCGGAACCGGCCGCGCGGACGGAGGCGGGGCCGCCCCGGGCAGGCCATTGGGCGGCGATCGCTTTCGGCCGCCTGCGGGAGACCCTCCGTCATCTGCGCGGCTACAAGCAGGCTTTCCTGATGATGATCGCCTTCATGATCTACAACGACGGCATCCAGACGATCATCCGGATGGCCACGATCTACGGCGCGGAGATCGGCATCTCCCAGGGGGCGCTGATCCTGGCCCTCCTGATCACGCAGTTCGTTGGCATTCCCTTCGCGTTTCTCTTCGGCGCCCTCGCCGGAAAAATCGGCGCGAAGCGGGCGATCTTTCTGGCGCTGACGGTCTATACCGGCATCACGGTGCTCGGCTATTTCATGACCACCGCCTTCCACTTCATGCTCCTGGCGATCCTGGTCGGCACCGTTCAAGGGGGGGCTCAGGCGTTGAGCCGCTCTCTTTTCGCCAGCATGATTCCGCGCCACAAATCGGCCGAGTTCTTCGGCTTCTTCGGCATCTTCGAAAAGTTCGCCGGGATTGCCGGCCCGGCCGTCTTTGCCTTTTCGATCTGGGCGACCGGCTCAACCCGCAACGCCATTTTGTTGATTGTTCTCTTTTTCGTGGCGGGGGGGATTCTTTTGTCGTTCGTCAAGGTGGAGGAGGGGCAGCGGGCGGCGCGGGCGGCGGAGGAGCGGGGGGGCGTTTGAATATTTCCAAACGATATGATAAAGTCCGCAGCGATGTGCACTGAAGCGGCTTGACCTCCGCTTTTGTGACCCGGTACGACGCGTGCCGCTTTGCTCGCCCGGTGTTCGTTCGGCTCTCTCTCCGGCCTCCCTCTCCCGATGAATCCGAGAAACCACGCCCATCCACAGGTTTTATTTAAAGAGCGACGGGCAGAGATGAAACCGAAAGGGCTCTTTCCTCATGCCTAAGAAAGACAAAAAATCGGCCGCTTCGGCGCCGGCCCGCCGAAAGGGAAACAGGCCGGCCGTCCACCGGTCGGGACAGAACTATCGCGCCCTCCTTCAGAATTCTCCCGACGTCATCTCGAATCTGGATCGCCGCGGCACGATCTTATTTATCAACCGGACATTGCCTGAATATACGGTCGAAAACGTCATCGGGACGAACGCCTCGGACTATCACACGCCGGAGGAGGCGGCGCGATTTCAGCGCCTGCTGGAAAAAATGTTCAATTCCGGAGAGCCCCAGGCCATGGAGTTGGTTGCCGTCGGCCCTACCCATTGGCTCACCCGGATCTTCCCGGTTCAGCGCGGCGGAAAAGTGGAATCGGCCCTGGTCATCGCCACCGATATTACGGAGCAGAAGCGGACGGAATGGGCCCTTTTGGAAAGCAGCGAGCTCAACCGCCGGATGATCGAAGGGGTCTCGGCCGGGATTGTCCAGGTGGCGGCCGACGGGACGATTTGCAGGGCCAATGAGAAGGCCCAGGAGATTTTGGGTCTCCGGTTCGACGCGCTGAAGAATTTATACGTCGCCGATTTCGACACCAAAACCATTTGGGAAGACGGCACCCCGTGCGAGAGCAAGGACTATCCCGTTTCGAAATGCATGGCGACGGGGCGGCCCCAGCCGGGTGTGATCATCGGCGTCCGCCGTCCCGACGGGAGCACCTCCTGGGCGATCTACAGCGCCATTCCGATGAGAGATCCGGACAACGGAAAACTTTCCGGCGCCATTGTCACCTTCGTCGAGATCACCGAGCGAAAGCGGGCGGAAGAGGCGCTGAAGAACTCTCGGCAGCAGTTGCGGGATCTCTCCGCGCGGCTGCAGACAATCCTGGAGGAGGAGCGGACGCGGATCTCCCGCGAGATCCACGACGAGCTGGGGCAACAGCTGACGATTCTGAAAATGGAGCTTTCCTGGTTGAAGAAGCAATTGTCTCGAAATCAGAAACCGCTCCGGGAGCGGACCCAATCGATGGTCAATCTGGTCGACGCGACGATTCAAACCGTCCGGAAGATCTCCACAGAGATGCGGCCGGTGGTCCTCGATGATCTGGGGTTGACGGCGGCGATGGAATGGCAGGTCGAGGACTTCAAGAACCGGACCGGAATGCGCTGCCGGTTCACCGCCCGGCCGGAGGAGATCACCCTCGACCGGGACCGCTCGACGACCGTCTTTCGGATCTTTCAGGAAACCCTCACGAACATCGTCCGGCACGCCGGCGCCGATGAGATCGACGTCCGGCTGGAGAAAAGGGAGATCACCTCCTTCTGGAGGTCGGCGATAACGGAAAGGGGATCACCGAGGGGGAGATCGCCAATTCGAAATCGCTCGGATTGCTCGGCATCCGGGAGCGGGCATTGCTTTGGGGGGGACGGTGTCGATTCAGGGGGAGCCGGGAAAGGGGACGACCCTCTCGGTGAAGATTCCGCTTGCTCCGCCGGAAGGCGCGGAGAATGAGGAATCGTTCAATTAGGAATTAGGAATCAAGGGCATAGCGCCTGCCTCGACATCCCCATGCACAATTTTACGGAACATCGCTCCAGAGGTATGGTATGATCCTGCTACATTAAGGAGGACTGTCCAATGATTCAAGTGACCGAAGCGGCCAGGAAGAAGATCGACGCGCTGACGAAGGACCAGGAGACACAAAAGAAGACAAAGATTGAGGGGCTTCGCCTGACGATGAAAGGGGGGACGACGAAGACCGAGTATAGCCTCGCTTTCGTAGAAGCGGGCAAGCGGAAGGAAGACGATGTCGTGTCGGAGGCCGACGGCCTCGTCTTTTTTATGGAGCCGCGGGACGCCTCGTTTCTGGAAGATGTGAAAATCGATTTTATCACCACGCTCGACCAGACCGGTTTTAAGGTGGAGAATCCGAAGGGGGCATTGCCGGCGCCGTCCGCCGATTTAGACAATCCGGAGGCGAAGGCGATCCAGCACCTCTTGAACACGGAGATCAATCCGTCGGTTGCCAGCCACGGCGGCGTAATCACCCTGGTGGGGGTGAAAGACCATATCGCCTATCTTCGCTTGGGGGGCGGATGTCACGGGTGCGGGAGCGCGGAGGTGACGCTCAAGCAGGGGGTGATCGTCGCCATCAAGAAGGCGGTTCCTGAAATCGTCGATGTTTTGGATGTCACCGACCATGCCGGTGGAAAGAACCCCTATTTCGTCGCGCACAGATAACATTCGGCTTCTTCTGATTCCGGATCGGAATCAGCGCGCAGACTCTTTGCTCTTTTTGATGTCTAATTCCTAACTGAACGATTCCTAGTTGCTTTTGAAGGCGGCCGCACCATCGTCTCGATCAGATGCTTGATCGCTGCGGCGGGGCTCTTGCAGCGGCCGGTGTGGACCGGGGAGGTCTGGATGATGGTGCTGCGGGGGGCAACGAGCCAGTCGAAGCGCTCCCGGGGCGACAGCCGGCCGATCTCCCCCGCCTCCGCTCCCCCTTTGCAGATCGCCGGGATCGTCGCGAGGTGCGCCCGGACCATCTCCATGTCGAGCGCCGGGTCGAGCGCCCTCAGCCGTTGTTCGTCCAGCTCGATGCGCGCTTCGAGGAAGTCTTGCCCCCGGCAGGAGACGATCACCCCGACATTTACGAACTCCCCGCGGTCGACCCTCGGCACCACCCGGATGATCGCATAGTCATACGTTGCGTGATCTTGCATCGATCGCCTCCTCCAGAAACGCCCGCGGCGGCTTCAGCCGATTCAATAGATACCGCATGTAAGCTCCCCGCTGTTGGTCCGGGCCGCTAAAGGCCGGGTCCCTTCCCAGCCAGGCATCTGGAATCTGTTTTACGATTTCATCAATCCTTTCCGGCGTCAGCCGTCCGGAGAGCTTCGCGTCGATCTCTTCCAGCCTGCCGGCTGACTTAAGCAGGACATGGTCTTTGATCATCGGAAAGCGGGCCCGGCTGCGCTGGAAATAATTCTTCCATTCATGATGAAAGTAGAGGGCCGCGCCGTGGTCGATCAGCCACAATTTCCGATGCCACATCAGCATGTTGGTGTTCCGCGGCGTCCGATCGATGTTGGTCACGTACGCGTCGAACCAGACGATCGCGGAGGCGATCTCCGGATCGACCTTTTCGGCGACCGGGTCGAACGTGACCGCGCCGGGCAGGTAGTCGAGCCCTAGGTTGAGTCCGGCGCTTCCTTTGATCAGCGCTTGTATTTCCGAATCGGGCTCGGTCCGCGCCAGCTCCGGGTCGAGCGCGATGAAGACGATCTCCGGCACCGGCAGCCCGATGGCGCGGCCCAACTCCCCCGCGACCAGCTCGGCAATCGACGCTTTCGGCCCTTGTCCCGCGCCGCGGAATTTCAAGACATACATCCCGTCGTCGTCGGCTTCCACAATGGCGGGAAGCGATCCCCCTTCGCGCAGCGGGGTGACATATCGGGTGGCGATGACGGTTCGGATGGCCATTTTTTCCGGGGTGCGTTGTGAAAATGTCCGAGAGATCGTTCACTCTGTAGGTTGACGCGGGATATCATATTGGATGGGGATTGATTTGTAAAGGCGGGGAAGGGTGGCTCGCGTCTTGGGGGAGACCCCATCGGCTCCAGAACCAGCTCTGCCCCCTCAATCCTTCAGGCGAGGTGACGGTCAACCGTCGTCGGCCGGATTATCCCTGTTGGTTTTCGACGACCTTCGCGGGGCGGACTTTCGCCGTGTCGGGATTGGCGTGCGCGTCCCGGAGGCCGCGCCGCTGCCGCAGCAGGTCCCAGCATTGGTCCAATTCGGTGGTGACTTGCTTCAGGCGGCCGAGCTCCTCGTCGCTTAAGTTCTCGCGTGAATAGAGCCGGTGTTCCTCTTGTGCGAGCTCATCGATGTGTTTCAATACCTGTCCATCTTCCATTTTCAAACCTCTCTTTCTCGGGAAACGCGATTTTTTTCCGGATGAAATCCAGTTTAAAGAAACCGGTTTCCGTTTACAAGCGCTTCAAAGTGAGGGTCGCGACTCGGTCTGGAATTGATTTTCTTGGTTGTCATTCCAGCGAAAGCGGGAATCCAGGATCGTGATTTAAACATTCCCGATGAAACATTCAGGAATGACGGATTGAGCGTTTTTCAACACTCTGCCAGATCCTAACGCCAGCGGGAAATGCGCTCTGGAAGTTTCTCCTCCCCCCACGCTTCACACATCTCTTTAAGCCGGCTCCGGGCGCCTTGCCACTCTAAATCATCCAGCGTTTCCGTAAGCGGAACGTCGTCGCGGAGCGTCGCGAGCTTCCGGTAGAGCAATGCCTCTTCCCGGTGGGCGGCCAGGCTCTCCGCGAGACGCGCGGCGCGGCCGGGACCGAGGCCGAATTGACTCGGGTCGTCCGGGATCGATTCCAGATGTTTATAACGCGCCAGCACGGCCGATGCGGACTTGGCCCCCCAGCCCGGAATGCCGGGATAGCCGTCGGCGGCATCTCCCACCAGCGCCAGCCAGTCGGGGATCGACTGAGGACCCACGCCGAACTTCTCGACCACTCCCGGCGCATCCAACACGATATCTCGCCGCCGGTCCCAGCAGACGATCCGATTACCGGAGACCAATTGCGTTAGGTCTTTGTCGGGCGAGCCGATGACGATCTGTTCGACGGCGGGGTCGTTCTTCCACTTCATCGCGGCGGTGGCCAACGCATCGTCGGCTTCGAATTCCACCATCGGCCAGACGACCACGCCGAGGGCGGCGACCGCCTCTTCGGCCAGGGGGAATTGGGCGAGGAGGTCGGGATCGATCCCTGCGGAGGTTTTGTATCCGGGATAGAGGTCGTTGCGGAACGATTCGATGACATGATCGAAGGCGCAGGCGACGTGGGTCACCTCCGGCCTCGCCAGTAATGCGGCCAGGCTTCTTAAGAGGCCGAGGGTCGCGCCGATCTCTTGGCCGTCGGGAGCTTTCTTCGGCGGGGCGCCGAAGTGGTTTCGGAAGAGCTCGTATGTGCCGTCGATCAGGTGGAGTTTCATTGGCGATTGTCGCTTATGTTTGAAGTGGAGAGGACGTGGAAGGAGAATGACCTTATTCGATCACTTCGGGGGGTCAGCCTAGCAATTTGTCGTAATCTCGAGGAGCGCCTTATAGCAGGCCCAAAAATCAGGGGAAGCAAAGTGCTTCACAGCTCCGAGCCTCTCCCGGATTTAAAATCTTTCAGTGCTTTTTCCGCCAGGGTGTCGAGCTTTCCTGTCCGCACATCTTCTTCGATCTGCCGATCCCAAATTGCGGCATCGAATTCAAGGAACCACTTGCGGAAGACCGACAGCTCCTCCGGGGTGAGTGCTTGGATTTCTTTTTCAATCTGTTCGATTTTGCTCATTGCCCTCTCCAGTGAGTTCTTAAACCACATCTTAGCAGTTTCCAGAGGAAAACGAATCTCTTTCAGCAATGGAGCGCGTACGGAAGACCGCCTCTTGGCGAGAGGGACTTGGGCGAAGAGGCTTCTCACAAGACCGAGGGTTTTGCCGATCTCTTGGCCGCCGGGGGGACTGCTTCGGCGGGGCGGGAGAAGAGGAGGTGAGATTCATGAAAACCATTCCTTTTCACCTTTTTATCATATCGTAATTTCTGATAGTACTTTGATCTGGTTATGGATCTGTGTATATATATCGAGTTCTTGATTTTCGGTTTCCAGTGTAATGATCAGGGAGTACCTTGTCTTCTGATTGGTCCTGTTGAGGTGTTTACGGGCTTTCCACCATCCCCCTCCCGGCATAACCGCAATGGCAGCTTGGTCGGCAAGTTCAGCTGCTGTTCCCTCCCAAATATCTGACACGAGAGATCCTTTATTACGTGTGTTCGGACCAATAAACCAGTTATCGCTTCCTGGGCTAGAGAATTCTTCTCCAGGTGTACGATATTTTTTATTAATTCGTTTTTTAAAAGTTCCTATGGTTTCAAGTGGACGTTGCAGGGCAAATCTCAGCTGATGTGAAGCATAACCATATTTTTGTGTCGGGATGCGTTTTGATGGGCTTGGTTCTATATAGTAAGATAACGTGACGCGCAACCGAATTTTAGTTGTGCCATTTCCTTTGAGGTAGATCTCTGGCCAAGGTAATTTATGGAGATTCATTTCACGATAGGTGGCTTGTTTGTCTCCTTCTCGTAAAAATGGCTGAATGTAATATTGAGAAATGAGGCAAGCTCTATTTGACGCACTAAATCTTGCCACTTCTAAATTAGGTATTCCATAACCATACCTTCGCAAAATGTTTTCTTTCTCGATTGCAATTAAATTTTTGATTTTTTTGCCATCAAGCATTACATCATCCCAAGAAGCACTATGAACTATCAATCCCCTTATCGTCTCCGGCCATAAATCTGGATATTCTGTTTGCAAGATCGCTCCCATACGGGCTATCTCGGCCGTTGCGGCACTGGTGTCTCGGCAAAATTGAAAAGGGGTCTTACGCCCTGTTGTAAGTACAGAAAGATCCGGATGATCTGAAACAAATTTCCCATCTGTGATACGATTTCCGCCTTCAAAAACTACATCTGGTTTAATAGGCCATTCATCTTTTTCTTCCCATTTATTTGATGTGCGACTAATAGGCGAGATCTTCCCCTTTTGAGCTAACAACTGCCAACCATCCAAAGTTTTATCTTCACTAAAAGTCTTAAATGTAGCAGCACCTACACTTAAAGCATTCCATGATTGTGCCGGGTTTTCGATCGGTTCAACATCATTGCGACTGGGATACTCTTCTGGTGAAAGTGTATCGCGGATATTGCCAACAGAGACCATGAATAACTGCTTCTTTTCATCATCAATATTGGAATTAACATCAACACCCATACTTAGTTTGTCGATTGAGGCTGACCAAGCGGTCGGTCTACCGTTTGAGTTATTTCCCGCGCTGGTAACAGCAAGACAAAAAACCCTTTTTCGATGAGGCGCGTTTACCTGTGCTCTTGAAATTGCATCCTGTGTAATCCAGCCATATAGTTCCTCTGGGTTTTCTCCTTGTGGAGGGAGTATCTTGACTGACTCTAACCGGTGTTTCACAATTAAGGTGTGTGTCTTAACCAAATGAGGGACCAAGTCACCAAATAAAGCCAGCCCTGCCATTTCGGTACCATGGCCATGATGGTCATCCTTTTTCCAATTCGGCTGGTAAGCATCTCGATCATTTTCTGCTAAAGACGAAGCTAATAAAGGGTGAGTATTATTCACACCCGTATCAAGAATGCATACCGCAGGTGCATCTGAGTTGGCAAGCTGCAATCGAGCTGACAAATCTTCTACCCACTGAGCTTGGTCGGAGGGTGATAATTCAGTAAAAAAACCAGGAGATTCTTCCCTATGACAAAAGCCCACAAGTGGGGCAGCCAGAATTTGGACAATGGCTAATCTTTCGAGAGAAGCCGTAATTAGACAAATTTCGCATTCATGAAATAGTAAATTATGATCTGAGATTTTAATTCCATACTGTTCTGCACGGTTGCGCAAAATGGAGGCCATACCCTTACGCAGCCATGCCTCCCAAACTACGATTTGAGTTGTATCCGTAGGTAATGGTCTATCTTCCATCCAAAAAGAGTTTAGGTCGGCTAATCGAATCGCTTCAATAGAATCAATAGCTAGAGTTGTTTGTTTCGTGCCTGTAGGATCTTTTTTTGCATCCCCGTATTTCTGAATTTTGCGCTTGAGGAAGTCCAGGCGACTTTCAGGAACAAAAACAGTCGCATAAATTTTCCCATCTGTCACCCGCACATTCAATACTTCGATGGGTTGTCCCTGACGGTTTTCCAGAGCATCAATATCAAGGGGATGCAAAGTTGAACCCTCAATGTCCAAGCTGACACCAGAAGGAATCTCACTATCTGGAATTTTTAATTTCTCTATTAGATCTATGCGTTTTTTTATGGCAGCAGCGGCGGCAGATGTGACCTCTTCTGTAAGCTTATTTGCGTGTAAATACCGCTGTTGCCTTGCTGTTAATGGTGGACGGTCTTTATCCCCCGGATCGTATCCCATAACGGGTACAAAATCAGACCGCTCAATGCTGGCTGGTAGGATAATATGTTTTAAGTCTTTGCGAGGGGGCATCAAACGGTTTCACAGCTATTTGTTAGAAGGAATCCGAGTATGCTTTCTTTCTTGAAGCGCATCCACAAGTAATTGTTCAGAGATGCTGGGGAGATTAGACAATACGAATTGCTTCGCTGCCTCGTTGCATGCACGGGTAATTTCAGCATGGCTTAATCCCTCAGCAGCATCAAATATTTTTGACCAGTCAAAATGGTTAAGCTTAAAATTATAAAGTCGATTATTAATAACTTGTTTAATCTGTTCTTTATCAGGTAAAGAATATTCAATTACATCATCGAACCGCCGGAATAAAGCATTATCCAGCAATTTTATAGAATTTGTTGCAGCTAAGATAAGGCTTTCTGAGTGATCCTGCTCCATAAATTGAAGGAATGAATTCAGCACTCGACGGATTTCTCCAACATCGTTTCCAAGATTTCTATCTCCTCCTATTGCATCGAACTCGTCGAAGAAATAAACTGCGCGGGTATTTTTCATTGCATCGAAAACTAGTCTTAACTTGCTGGCGGTCTCGCCCATATATTTAGTAATCAAACCATCTAATCGAATGGTAAAAAGAGGCAACCTTAATTCGCCAGCCAATGCAGATGCGGTGATGGTTTTACCAGTACCTGGAGGCCCAAATAAAAGGATTTTACGTCGGGCTTTCAAACCGTGTTCAGAAAGTGTGTTATGCTGACGATGTTCCAATATAATGCGTTTAAAACGTTGAGAAATCGAAGAAGAAAATGTTAGTTGGGTAAATGTAATATCCGTGTATTCTACCGATAGCAGATTTGCTAAGTCGCCTTTTGGCTGAATAAGGTTAACAACGGAGGCTTTCGTTTGGATTGATGACTGCCTGTCTTTGGCTTTATCAATAAGTTTTTTTAGCTCTTGGGCAATTTTTTCATGTCCCTGTTGCGCCTCATGGGCAGCTACCTGCATAGCTATAGCAAGAAAGCGCTTATCATCGCCCTCGATGTGGCTTTTTAACAATTCAATAATTTGTTCTGCTTTTGCCATGGGCTATTTTTCTATCAGCCTAGATACAGAAGAATTCTAAATTAATTCTATCAGACTTTGGATATGATCTACATTGTAAGGCTACGGCCTCTAGCTCATCGATTTTCTTACTATCATTTCCAGATCTGCTGCTGTTAAGCAGAACTCCTCAACTTTTATCCCTGTTAATTTTTCTGGAAATAATTTGGTAAATTCTCTGTAGTCTAAAGGTCGCCTGGGGGAACTGACCTTATTGTCGGAAAGCCACGATAAAAGAACTGGCAAGATTGGCGTAGGTGGGTTGAAACGATTATAGAGAGTCATCGGATGCAATTTTGTCTGCTAACTCCGAAGATCTTGATGAGCTTTTTATCTACTATTAAAAACCGTCTCTTACGCTAAAAACCATAAGACTTGCGCGATTCTACCTTAGGGCCCCTCAAGGGTCAAGAATATTCTCACAAAGAATTTTTCTTGGTTTGATATTACAGCCAACACACTCTAGAGTATCACATCATGTGTGCCTTACCCATGAGGGAGGAGCCCTTTCCTCAAGCCAAGCCTGGCTCCTCCCTCAAATCATTAGCGCCGCACTTCGAGAATCAGATTAAACGGAGTCTCGGCCGCGCGCCGAAAGTGCGTGAACCCCGCCTTGCGGAAGACCTCGGCCAGGCGCGCCTCTCCCGCCTGCGCCCCAAGAACCAGACGCCCCCCCTCCGAGACCGCATGCGCACAGCAGAGCGTCGTCGAAGCGGCGTAGTAAAGCCGCGCCACCGGCGAAATGTTCTCTTCAACACGGTCGTTGGCGAACGGCTCGATCAGCAGGACCGTGCCGCCGGGGGCCAACACCTCGGCCGCGTGCCGGACGGCGGCGACCGGATCGCCCATGTCGTGCAGGCAGTCGAAGAAACAGATCAGCCCGTACTGCTTGTCGGGGTAATTCATGGCCCCGGCGACGTCGAAGTGAACCCGCCCATCGAGACCGGCGTCGGCCGCGATGCGCCGTGCCGCGTCGATCGAGGCCCGGTGCGTATCGAAGCCGTAAAAGCGCGACTTCGGGAAGGCCTCGGCCATCAAGACCGTCGAGTGGCCGTGACCGCAGCCGATATCGGCCGCCGCGATGCCGGCCTCCAGTTGCGCCACCACACCGTCGAGCGCCGGGAGCCACGCCGACAGCAGACTCCCCCGATAGGCGTTCCGGAAGAAGGCGGCGACCCCGCAGTAGAGCCGGTCGGCGTGATCGCCCCACGCCACCCCCTTCCCGGTGCGGAATGCTTCGACCGCTTTCTCTTCATCGAACCACATCGAGGCCGGGACGTTCCAGGCGTGGGGAATGTAGACCGGGCTCTCTTCGTCGGCCAGTACCATCGCCTGCTCGGGAGAGAGCTCGTAGGTTTCGCTCACGGCGTGATAGTCGACGTAGCCGCCGGCCACTTGCGCATTCAACCACTCGCTCACGTAGCGCTCCGCGCAGCCGCTCCGCGCCGCCAGTTCCTTCGCGCTGATCGGACCGGCGCCGGCCATCGCCTTGTAGAGACCAAGTCTGGCGCCGAGGCTGACCATGACCCCGCCGTAGCCGGCGGAGAGGTCGCCGAAGGCGCGGTTGATAAACGTGTCGAGTTTCGTTTGATCGATCGTCTGTGTGTTCATTTTCTCCTCCTGTTGTAAGTTTCAGTTTACGTTCACAGGATCGCACAGAGACCGATACGCCGCCAGAGGCGGAATCGCCCCGAATCGGTCCGTTTATGCCACCGGGCGACCGTGGCGCCGCCGGCCGGTTTTGTGGTAACCTCCCGTTGATCTCAGCCAACTTCGGAATCATTCGTCATGACCCGACAATTACATTCCCCCGGATCGGATCCGCGCCACGTCAGCCTCGTCGCGCTCCCCGATGCGGTTGTCTCGACGCTGAGCGGCATCTACGATGTCATGAATGCGTTCACGCTGATGAACCTGCCGAATCCGAAAGCGCCGTTTCGGATCGAGATCGTCGGCGAAAAGACAGGTCTCCTTGAGCTGGCGAGCGGGGTTCCGATCCAGGTGCAGCGTCCGGTCGCCGAAATTAAGACGACCGATATCGTGATCGTCCCCTCGGTCCTGCTGCGGCCCGAAGGGTGGAAGAAGGGGCGTTATCCTGGCTTGGTCGACTGGCTCCGGACGATGTATGACGGCGGGGCGGTCCTCTGCTCCGCCTGCTCGGGGATCTTTCTCTTGGCCGAGACGGGCCTCTTCGACGGCAAGGAGGCGACGGTCCACTTCGGCTACGCCGGCGCGTTCGCGGCGGCCTATCCGGCGGTGCCGGTTCATCCGGAACGGGTGCTGATCATCTCGGGGGCGCGCGAAGAGCTCGTGAGCTCGGGCGCCTCGACGAGCTGGCACGACATGGCGCTTTACCTCATCGCCCGTTACGCCGGGGCGACCGCGGCGCAGGAGGTCGCCCGTCTCTATGCGCTGCAATGGCACCAGGAGGGGCTGACCCCGTACATCGTTTTCGAAGGGAAGCGCGACCATGGCGACGGCGACATCCAGAGCGCGCAGCAGTGGCTCGACACCCATTTCTCGGTCGCCCATCCGGTGGAGGAGATGATCAAGCGCTCGCGGCTCGCCGAGCGGACCTTCAAGCGGCGCTTCACGCAGGCGACCGGTCTCACCCCGCTCGCCTATGTCCAGCGCCTCCGGATCGAAGATGCGAAGCGGCGGCTGGAGCGGACCGAGGCGCCGATCGACAAGATCAGCTGGCAGGTCGGCTACGAGGATGCGGCCTTCTTCCGCCGCCTCTTCAAGCGGACGACCGGCATGGCCCCCGGCGCCTACCGCAAGCGCTTCCGCATCCCCGATTTTGCCCGCCCGTAGCGGAAAGGCCGGCTTTCGTTTCGGCTTGGCGCGTTAAACCAAAGAGAGCGGAGAGAACCCGATGGACAACGATCTGGAAACCCTATCGCGGGATCAGCTGATCGAAGAGGCCAAGAAGCTGCGAAACGGCATCCGCCAACATCGGGACAGCACACTGCATGCGCTCTGCTGGCATCACCCCGCCCTCTGGGGCCTCTTGCCGGAGAAGAGCGACCCCCTTCCGGTCGTTCCCGATTGGCCGCAGTTCCTGCAAGGGTGTATCAAATATCGCCAGTCGCTCGACGAACAGGCGCCCGGCGCACCCCGAACTAAAGAATCTTATCCGGAATGACTGCAATTGAAATGGGGTTTCACCCCAAGCCCCGCCGCGAGAAATCAAAGTCGTGGGGCTGCTCGCCCCACACCCCCGCCGCGGGGGGTGCGTGCCCACCCCCCTTCGGATTCCCAGGGCAGCGGGGGCTGCCGCCCCCCAGCACCCCCCACGGTCACAACTCGCACAACGCACGGAAGAACACCGTGGATTGTGCTTCAAACAATGGTGACCTGATTTGGTAGATGAAACGTCTGGACAGAAGAACGCAGGAGAATCGGGGGCACAGAACGCCCACGACGCGCAGGCCCTTTGCTTTCGGAGTTCTAATTCCTAATTCCTAATTTTCAGATTCCTAATTATCTAACCCCCGCGGCGGGGGTGTGGGGCGAGCAGCCCCATTCAAATATTCCTTAAGTGGACAGTATCTTACGCGCGACACTGTAATCCTCATTACAGTCCTCCTCACAAGAAAGAAGATAAAGTCATTCATATTACTTTTGGCTCTTTTTTAGGTGGAGGAAATGAATGAGTGAGTCATCCATGGTGTCCCAGCCGCCGATTTTTCAAACCCCCTCCTCCACCCGCAAAGGAGAAATGCTCTATCGCACCCTCGGCCGGACCGGCGAAGAAGTCTCCCTGATCGGCCTCGGCGGATACCATATCGGCGATCCTCCCGACGAGGCGGAAGCGATCCGGATCATCCGCAAGGCGATCGACCATGGCGTCACCTTTATGGACAACTGCTGGGACTACCATGACGGCGGAAGCGAAATCCGGATGGGGAAAGCGCTGCGCGACGGTTACCGGCAGAAGGTCTTTTTGATGACCAAGATCGACGGCCGCACCAAAGAGGCCGCCGCCCAACAATTGGATGAATCGCTCCGGCGGCTGCAGACCGACTGGATCGATCTGCTCCAACACCACGAAATCATCCGCCTGGAAGATCCCGACCGGATCTTTGCCGAAGGAGGGGCGCACGAAGCGCTGCTGGCGGCGCGGCAGGCGGGAAAGATCCGCTACATCGGCTTCACCGGCCATAAAGACCCGCTGGTCCATTTGAGAATGCTGGAGATCGCGGAACAACATCAGTTTCGATTTGACGCCGTCCAGATGCCGCTCAATGTGATGGACGCCCACTTCCGCAGCTTTCAAAACCGGGTGCTTCCCCTCTTGATCAAAGACCAGATCGGCGTCCTCGGGATGAAGTCGATGGGGGGAAAGATCATCCTGGAGAGCAAAGCGGTCACCCCGATCGAGTGCCTCCATTACGCGATGAACCTCCCGACGTCGGTCGTCATCACCGGAATCGACAGCCTGCCGATTCTCGATCAGGCGCTCGAAGCGGCCCGCACCTTCCGTCCGATGACGGCGGCCGAGGTAAGCGCCCTCCTTCAGCGAACCGCCGGGGCCGCCGCCGAGGGGCGGTACGAACGCTTCAAGACCTCTCCCATGTTCGACGGCACCGCCCTCTCCCCGCAGTGGCTCGGCTGAAGGCTTCCACTGCGACGCCGCCTTCCGTTCTGATCGCGAATTGCAATTTGAAATCCGATCGATTAATATTCTAAAATTAAATCCGACCCACCGAAGCGGCCCCGCTGCAAACGATCAGAGAGCGCGCGTGCGAACCACCGTACAAAATCAAACGGGACTTCAGAAAAAAACATCTTCCCACCCGGCGGGACCGGACAGAACCCCCCCGTTCCCGAAGATCACCTCGCTTCTCTCCTCCACCTGCAACAGAGGATCGGAAATCAGGCCGCCCTGCGGCTTCAGACGAAGCTCGCCGTCAGCGCTCCCGGCGACAGCGATGAACGGGAGGCCGACCGGATCGCCGAAGCGGTGATGCGGATGCCGAACGAAGCGGCCGGCGAGCTCTCCGATTCGAAGGGGGAGCGGCTGCAGAAAAAATGTGCCCCCTGCGCCGGCGGGGAGGGGCCCTGCCCGAAATGCGCCGCGGAGGAAAAACTTTCGATGAAACGGGAGAGGGCCGATCCGGCCGGGCCTTCCGCCGCGCCGCCGATCGTCCATGAGGCGCTTCGCTCCGCGGGGCGGCCGCTCGATCCGGCGACGCGCGCCTTCATGGAGCCGCGCTTCGGGTACGACTTCGGCCATGTGCGGGTCCATACCGGCGCGGAAGCGGCGGCGTCGGCCCATGCGGTGAATGCCTTTGCCTATACGGTGGGAAGGGATCTGGTCTTTGGGGCGGGCCAATACGCGCCGCAAACCGACCGGGGGCAAAGGCTCTTGGCGCATGAGCTGGCGCATGTGGTCCAGCAGGGGAGCACCGACCGGCCGGCGATCCAGCGCCTGAGCTATACGGAGGATGCGTCGAGCTGCACCCTCACCGCCCACTACACCGCCTCGCTCGCCTTCTTGGCCTCATCGAGCCACGGGTGGACGCCCGCGCGGGAGGAGACCTTCATGACGGAGCTCAAGAGCGCGATTGAAACGACGTTCAACGCGAACCCCTACCGCATTACCCCCTCCGCCAGTAGCTATAGCAGCCTGATGGGGTTGTGGACCTCCGCTTGCCCCTGTCACGGCACCGGTTTTTCGCCGCGCGTCGACCTCACGCCGCGGCGCGGTGGGGTGAATTCGCGCTCCGGCGACTGGAATACGACCGTTATGGCGAACCCGACCGGCACCTACCATCGGTCGAGCGCGGGGACCACGTCCGACGAGCTCGGTTTCCTCGATGAGGCCGACGTCCGATCGTCCGGCGGCCAGACGCCGGCCGTGCACGAGTTCGGGCATTCGATCGGTCTGGAGCACCCGGGGCGGGGGATTGCCGGGATTGCGAGAAACTCGGTGGCCGAGTACCAGTACACCGGGCCCGACATCCACGGGCGGCCGGTGGCCGGAAGCGATCTGATGGGGGAGGGGATGGGGCTGCGCCAATTTTATTTCAACCGCTGGCTGCAGCGCCTGCAGAGCGACTACCCCGATTGCAATTACAATTTCGTTTGACCGATGTCAAGATCGCGCGAAAGAGGGATCGAGAGGCCGCCGACAGGTTAGTTCAATGACATGATTGACAGGGTGTGAGAATCGGATTTAACCTGGAGTCATGAGACCATCCATTCGATAAGGGATCTCCCATGAGCAACCCCCTTCGCGTCGTCTGCCCGCACTGCAACGCCACCAACCGCGTCCCGTCCGAGCGTCTCGGCCAGGGGCCGAAATGCGGCCAATGCCATCAACCCCTCTTTACCGGCCGTCCGGTGGAGCTGAACGAAGCTGCCTTTGCCCGCCAGATCGCAAGCAACGACATCCCGGTGGTCGTCGACTTTTTGGGCCGCCTGGTGCGGGCCCTGTCTGATGATGGCCCCCGAATTCGAAAAGGCGGCCAAGGTCCTTGAGCCTCATGTGCGCTTCGCGAAGGTAAACACGGAAAAAGAGCAAGGCCTCGCGGCGCGCTTCAACATGATGAGCATTCCGACCATGGCGCTCTTTCGCGGCGGGCAGGAGGTGGCCCGCCAATCCGGCGCGATGAACGCGGCGGCGATTGTGAAGTGGGTGCAAACCCACGCCGGGGGTCAAAGTTCGGCTGCCTGAATTCTGGAAGGGGCTTCGTCCCAGCCCCCACCGCTTTTATCGAATTGCAATTTGGAATCTAATCGATTAATATCCTCAAATTAAATTCGAGTCGGTAACCCTGCGCCGCCGCAAGCAATTAGAGAGAGACCGTGCGAACCGCCGTCCAAACCCAGACCCCCCTTCAAAAGAAAATCTCCTCCCATCCGACCCGACCGGATAAAACTCTCTCCGTGCCGGATCATCCCGCCCCTTCTCTTCTCCATCTTCAGCGCACCATCGGAAACCAAGCGGTGCAGCGGCTCCAGGCCAAGCTCACCGTCAGCACGCCCGGAGACATCCACGAACAGGAGGCCGACCGCGTCGCCGAGCAGGTGATGCGGATGCCGGATGCTGAAGTCGCCGGTCTTTCCGGCTCGGGAGGGGAGCAGCTGCAGAAGAAATGTGCCCCTTGTGCCGGTGGCGGCGGGTCTTGCCCCAAGTGCGATGCAGAGGAAAAGCTTTCGATGAAGCGCAGGACCGTCGATCCCGCCGCGCCCTCGACGGTGCCGCCGATGGTACAGGAGACCCTTCGCTCCGGGGGACAACCGCTCGATGCCGCCACGCGCGCCTTCATGGAGCCCCGCTTCGGACAGGATTTCAGCCGCGTGCGGGTCCATGCCGATCCGAAAGCCGCCGCGTCGTCGCGGGCAATCAATGCACTGGCGTATACCGTCGGGCGGGATGTCGTGTTTGGGGCGGGGTATTATTCGCCGCAAACGACCTCGGGCCGCCGGCTCTTGGCGCACGAGCTTGCCCATGTGGTGCAGCAAGGGTATTCGGGCCGGCAGGTTCAGCGGCAGGCCGCCGCGCCGGAGAGGGAAAACGACGCCTCGCCGGCAGGAGAGGAGAAATGCTACCCCTGTTCGGTGGCGAACGGCATCGGCGTCTGCTGCTACGGGGCCAATGCCCCGATGATTCCCGAGTGCTTCGAGCTGGCGACAAAGATTATCGATGACTGCGGCGGGGGGGAGGCCTGTAAAACGAAAGCCAAGTGCGCCCAATGTAAATGCATCGCGCGGGTGGCGGGGGAAGAGTATTGCAGTTGCTCCGGGATCATCTGATCATGTCGAAGAATGCATCGCCCGTTTTGTTTAGATCTTCTCCTCGAATCAGCGGGACGGCATTCATCTCTTCTTTACAAAAAAGAAACTCTTTGTTAGACTTCGCTGCTGTAACCGCTCGGTCAAACATCACATAAACCCATACAAATGTAGAATCGACCTCGGAAGTAGGGATCACCCCGCCTGACTCTGTCCGTCATTGTCGTCGGCCGGCCCACTCGAAGGGATTCTAGAAAGCCGCCTCTTTATGCTGGTCGAACCGAATGAGATTGTCACCGAAAAAATAACGCGTCAACGGACCCGGCCCTGGTTCGAGATCCGCTCCTCTCAAATCCAGGGGTCCGGCGCCTTCGCCCTCCGGCCGATTCCAAACGGAACGCGGATCATCGAATATACCGGAGAGCGGATCACCCACGCGCAAGCGGACGCCCGCTACAACGACTTCGAGATGGAGCGGCACCATACCTATCTCTTCGCCGTCGACGAGCAGACCGTGATCGACGCCACCCACGAGGGGAACGACGCCCGGTACATCAACCATTCCTGCGACCCCAACTGCGAATCGGTCGTCGAGGAGGGGCGGGTCTTCATCGACGCGATCCGCGACATCGCCGCCGGGGAAGAGCTCTTCTTCGATTACGCCTACGAAAGAGACGGGGAAGAAGATCCGGACGCCGAGAAACGCTACGCCTGCCGATGCGGCACCCCCCACTGCCGCAAAACAATTTTGGCCCCGCCCGAGGAAGAGACCGAATCGGACGATCAACAAGAAGGATGACCCGCCGACGCTTCTTTGTCATGGATCGGGAGATCTCCTCGCGGATCATTCCTAGCTGATCTCCGGCAACCGCGTCCCGACCTCACCCGCCGAAAATTGACAGATCGGTCTCTCCCGATATACTTGGATGGAATTCCTTCCACCCTTGAAGAGGCCCCCATGCAATCGGAAACAACGTCAGCCGATCTGTTCGGCCGGGCGGCGCATCTGTGCGGATGGATCGTCTGCGCCATCGGCGGCGTCGCCCTGCTCGGCTGGATGATCCGCTTCCACCTGCTCGCCAGCATCCGGCTGGAGTATATTCCGATGGCTCCCAACACCGCCCTCGCTTTTGTGATGCTCGGAAGCGCGTTGCTCCTCCAGGTTCACCGGCCCGACTCCCCCTGGGGACGAAAACTGGGAAGGGGAGGGAGCGGTTTTGTTTTGGTCCTGGCCGCTCTCACCCTCGGCCAGCATCTCTTCGATTTCCAAATCGACATCGATCAGTGGCTGGTGAGCAGCTCCGAAAAATTCGGGGCGGTCCTCATCGGCCGGATGTCTCCGGTGACGGCGGCGAATTTCCTCCTCGCCGGTCTTTCGCTCTTTTTCCTCTGGTCGGCGTCCCCGGAACGGCCGCGCCGGCGCGGCCTCGCGGCCTTCCTGGCAACGGGGGTGTTGTCGGTTGGATTTGTCGTGAGCCTGGGTTATCTGTATCGAACCCCGCTGCTGTACGGCGGCACCGTCATCCCGGTGGCGCTGACGACGGCGATCGCCTTTCTGATCCTTGGCATCGGGATCATCTCGGTCTGCGGTCCCGAGATCTGGCCGCTTCGTTCCTGGATCGGCGAATCGACGCAAGCGCGCTTGATGCGGGTGTTCCTCCCCTTTACGGCCGGGGTCATCCTGATCGGCGGCTGGCTCAATACGCTCAGCTTCCGGCAGTTCACGAACCCGGCGATGATGGCCGCGCTGCTCGCGCTGGTCTCGGTTTTGGTGATGAGCGCGATCGTCTCGCAGCTCTCCCGGATCATCGGGGGGGCGATCGACCGGGCGAATGAGGAGCGCAAGGCGGCGGAAGCGGAGGTCCGGGCGTTGAATCTCAGTCTGGAGCGGCGCGTTGAGGAGCGAACCGTGCAGCTGGAAGCGGCGAACAAGGAATTGGAGGCGTTCAGCTACTCCGTCTCGCATGACCTGAGGGCGCCGCTGCGCCACATCAGCGGCTTCGTCGAAATGCTGAGAGAACATCGAGGGGCGCAGTTCGACGAAAAGGGACATCGCTATATCGACACAATCATGAAGTCAGCCAAAAAAATGGAAAGGTTAATCGATGATCTGCTCGCCTTCTCGCGGACGGCAAAGATCGAGATGCGCATTCGGCCGGTCAGCATCGATTCCACCGTCCGGGAGGTGATTCAAGAATTGCAGCCGGAGGTCGAGGGGCGGCAGATCGCTTGGACGATCGGGCATCTTCCCGAAGTGAGAGGGGACGCCGCGCTGCTGCGGCAGGTCTGGGCCAACCTGATCGGCAACGCGGTGAAGTACACCCAAACCCGCGCGCGTGCCGAAATTGATATCGGCCTTCTCTCGGAGGGGGAAGAGAATATCTTCTTTGTTCGGGACAACGGCGCCGGTTTTGACCCGAAATACGCCGGCAAGCTCTTTGGCGTTTTCCAGCGGCTGCACAGCGCGGACGAGTTCGAGGGGACCGGCATCGGGCTGGCGAACGTCCGCCGAATCGTCCACCGCCATGGCGGCCGGACCTGGGCCGAGGGAGAGGTCGATCAAGGGGCCGTTTTTTATTTTTCGTTGCCGAAGAATTTGTTTGATGAATCGAGAGAAACGAGCCTGCGCGTGGAATTACACTCCTAATCCGTCGTTCTAAATCCTGTTTCATCCTCGTTGGTTTTCACAGATTCCATCCCTTGGCCGGCGCCGTTTCGGTGAACCAGGCATTCAGCTCGGACGGGGGAAGGGGACGGCTGATGTGGTACCCTTGCGCCGCGTCGCAGTCGAGCGCGGCGAGTTTTTCCAGCACCTCTTCGCTTTCCACTCCCTCCGCCACCACTTTGAGACCGAGATTGTGGGTGAGCTCGATCGTCGAGCGGACGATGATGGCATCCTCTTCGTCGGTCGCCATCTCTTTCACGAACGATTTGTCGATCTTGATCTGATGGACCGGCAGTTTTTTCAGATATCCTAAAGACGAGTAGCCGGTGCCGAAGTCGTCGATCGAGAGCTGAATCTCCATGTTTTTCAGACGGGTTAAGGTCTCCATCGCCTGCGCGGGGTTGACCATCAGGGCGCTTTCGGTGATTTCCAGATTCAGAGAGGCCGATCCGACGCCGCTGGCCACCAACAATCCTGCGATTTGATCCGGAAGTTCCGGATCTTCGAGGTTCCGAGCGGACAAATTGACCGCCACATTGGGAGCCTTCCCTTCCCTCTGCCAAATCTTGCATTGAGCGAGCGCGGTCTTCACCACCCAAAGGGTGAGCGGTTGAATGAGTCCGGAATGTTCCGCAATCGTAATGAATTGGTCGGGGGGGATCACACCGTACTGAGGATGTTGCCAGCGGACCAGCGCCTCCACCCCGATCACCCGTCGGGTCCAGAGGTGGATCTTGGGCTGATAGACCAGAAAGAGATGGTTGTTTTCAATCGCGTCCCGCAGCTCTCCGAGAAGTGCGAGGCGGCGCGGGCTGTGTTTGTCCACCTTCCGGGAGTAAAGGGCGACCCCTTTTTTGTTTTCCTTGGCGACATACATGGCGATGTCGGCGTGCTGAATCAGGCTGTCTGGATTTTCGCCGTGCTCCGGCGAGAGGGCCATGCCGATGCTCGCCTCGATCACAATCGGAATCCCTTCGATCAAAAAAGGTTTCTCCAAGGCTTTGAGGAGCCGGCCCGCGGCGAGGGCCGCCTGTTCGGAATCGATCCGGGGGAGCATCACGGCGAATTCATCCCCGCCCAAACGTGCGATCGTATCGGAGGGTTGCAGGACCGCGTGCAGCCGCGGCCCGATCTGTTGCAATAACGCGTCGCCCCGAGGGTGCCCCAGGGTGTCGTTGATCTCTCTGAAGCGGTCTAAATCAAGAATGAGCAGGCCGACCGATTTATTTTCATCAGCGGCGGACGGAATCGCTTGCTGCAGCCGATTGTGTAAAAGGGTCCGGTTGGGAAGAGCGGTCAGCGTGTCGTAATAGGCCATCTGTTTGATCGTCGCCTCCGCGCGCTTGCGCTCGGTGATATCGGCGATGATCCACATGACGCCGCTGATCTCCCCATCGTTGTTGCAGAGAAGGGAGGTCGAGATGCTGGTGTCGATCAAGACGCCGTCTTTCCTTTTATACCGGCGCTCCAAGTTGACGAATCGCTTCACCTCGCGTTCCGCCTCCCGGGTCTCTTTCTTTGTCTCTTCCGGGCGAATGGGGATCGGACGTCCCAGGACCTCCCGTGCGCTCCAGCCGAGGATCTGCTCGGCGGCCGGATTCCACATCCGAACATTTCCGGCCGGATCAATCACAATAATGGCGAGCGGTGAAGACTGGACGACCGCCTCCAGGGTTTGATTGCTCTCCTGCAGCGCTTCCTCTGCTTTCTTCCGCTCCCGCCGCACCTCGGCTTCACGCAGCTCCCGGTTTACGGCGGGAATCAGCCGTTTTAAATTCCCTTTGATGATGTAGTCATCGGCGCCCGCCTTCATTGCCGCCACGGCCCGGTCTTCTCCGATCGTCCCCGACACGAAAAGAAAGGGGGTGTCGTTCCCGCGCTCTCTCAAGAGGGCCAGCGCCTCCGTTCCTTTAAATTGGGGCATCGTATAATCGGAGAAGATGATGTCCCACCGACGGTTGTCGAGCGCCGCTTGCAGCGATTCCCGCGTTTCAACGCGTTCATGGATCGGGTCATACCCCCCTTTCTGAAGCTCCCGCAACAGCAGCTCGGTATCTTCTTCGGAGTCTTCGACGATGAGGGTATGAATCTGAATCGGTAAGGCCATGTTTACCTCTCACTGGATGTTATTTGGATCTTCTATCGCGCCGTCGTGATTTCGTGGATTCTGTCGAAATAGACCCGGTTGGATCACTCGCGTTCGATTCAAGCGGAGAGGGCGTGGATTGATGCCGATTAGTATACCATTCAGGAGTGAGACTCGCACTGTGGACGATATGGAATTAATCGGAAGGGACCGCCGATGGTTGGAAGATATCTTTCACCGCTGTTTTACCAAGATCAAAAAGCGGAGCGGTTTTTTACTAGAGGGAAGGATGAAGAAGGGCGGGTCATGGACGCGCGGTTGATCCGTATCCTTCCGGATGAAACGCCCGGCGGGATCTCCCTTTCCCTGCGGTTCACTTGTGCCGGAGCAGCCGATTCTTTTTGTACAAATTGACGAAGAGAGACACTTTCGCCCGTAATAGATCGGAATCAAAAGGTTTGAAGAAATAATCGACCGCCCCCACCGAGTCGGCCTTGAGCATCGCTTCTTCATCCGGGTCCATCGCGGTGATAAAGATAATTGGAGTGTTCCTGGATTGAGGGCGTTGCCGAATGATCTCCGCCGTCTCAAATCCATCCAGCCCCGGCATCATGACATCGAGCAGAATGAGGGTGAAATCCTCGTTAAGGAGATGTTTTAACGCCTCCCTTCCGGAAGACGCCTTCACCAAACGATACTCGGGGGAATCCAGAATCGCTTCCAATAAGAGAAGATTATTGCGGTTGTCATCCACCAACAAGATATTTATTTTTTCTTCGAAGCGCATTTAAAAAGGACCAAAGATGACTATCCCTAAAAATCGTAGCATAATTCGGAATTCAAAAAACAGAAGGAGAATATAAATTAGGAATTATGGATTAAGAATTAGTAGGTAATCTGCTTATGACGGCATGGCGCCGGGTTCCCATCCCTTGCCGACCTACTCCGCACTCCTATCACCCATTTGTATTAACCCGGAAGTTGCATGGACTCCGCCTCGACTGAAACGTTATGCTAATACCAGTGAAGGGAAGTCCGTCATTTTCTCCTCCCGATTCGGAGGAGGGGTATTCCTTTCCGTCTCCGGCAAAATGAAGAAACCGAGTCTGAACGCATTTAGGAACCACGTTCTGAAAATTCTGAATGGATCAGAAATGAGGAGGATGGGTATGTCGTCTAAAAACAAAAATCACGCGAAACAAAAGCCGGCGGCTGTTTCCCGGAGCGGGTCGTCGTATATGGCAGGAATCTCCGTCAACAATATCGAGCAGATTGCAGCCGCGGCCGGCGGGGGGGCGCTGCTCTTCTATTACCTTCGGAAGGTGAGCTTGGCCGATGCCCTGCTGGTCGGCGCTGCGGGAGCTTTGATTTATCGAGGGGTCACGAATCGCCCGTTCAATATCAAGGCCGCCATCGGGACCGAGCGCCTGACCGAAGAAATTCAGAGCCTGACGGAGCGGGCCAAGGGATGGGCCCAAGGATGGGCCGATGAGTTCAAAGGGAAAATCGAGCGGTTCAGAGGCCAAAGCGGGCCGATTCAGGTGGAAAAAAGTATCGTTATTGCCAAATCACCCGAAGAACTTTATGCATTCTGGCGCAATTTTGAAAACCTTCCGAACATCATGAGCCACTTGGAATCGGTCACCGGTACCCGCGGCAAACGATCGCACTGGGTGGCAAAAGGCCCGGCCGGCGTTCCGATCGAATGGGATGCCGAAATTGTGGAAGATAAAAAGAATGAAATGATCTCCTGGCGCGCGTTGGCCGATGCCGATGTGCCGAACGAAGGGACGGTTTATTTTGAAAAGGCCGGCGATGGACAGACGGAGCTTCGGGTGTCGATGGAATACACCCTTCCGGGCGGAGAGATCGGCGCGGCGCTCGCGGAATTCTTCGGCGAAGATCCGGCCCGGAAGATCGAAGACGATCTGAACAACTTTAAAGAGGCGGTGGAGGGAGGCGAGATCATGCTGGGCGCCGACAAGTCGTATAAGTCTCGCGAGGATGGGAATTAACCGCGTATCGCTTCTCTTCGCGATGCTTCATCTCGTCTTCAACAGAAAGGGGTAGCCGTTTTCGGCCACCCCTTTTTTTGTCAACACATCCGATTCAATGAGCGAAAATTAGCTCGCCTCCGCGGCAATCCGAGCTCGAAGTTTTTCATCGGGGAGCCGGCCGGTGCCGGCTTTCATGTTGTCGCGGAGATGGGTTACTTTGGAAGTGGCGGGGATCGCGCAGGTGATCGCGGGGTGAGAGACCACGAATTTCAATAGAAGCTGCGCCCAGCTGCCGCAGTCGATTTCGGCGGCCCACGGTGGCAGGGGCCGGCTTCGCAATCGTCGGAAAATTTCGCCGCCGGCAAACGGCCGGTTGGCGATCACCGCCACCCCCCGCTCCAGCGCCATCGGGAGGAGCCGCCGCTCGGCTTCACGCTCGCCGGCGGAGTAGTTGATCTGGATGAAGTCGATCGGCTGAGACGCCATGATCCGCGCCACGTCGTCGTGACGGCTCGCGGTGTAATGGGTCACGCCGGTGTAGCGGACGTGTCCTTCGTTTTTCCACTTCTTCAGCGTTTCGAGGTGGGTCTGCACATCGATCAGGTTGTGGACCTGCATCAGATCGATCGGGTCGGCCCGCAGCAGCCGCATCGACTCTTTCATCTGCGCGACGCCCGCCTCCTTCCCCGAGGTCCAGACTTTGGTGGCGATGAAGAGCCGTGGCCGCAGACCCCGCTTGTCGGCCAGGTCGCCGAGGACCGCTTCGGCATTCCCGTACATCGGCGAAGAATCGACCAGCGTCCCCCCTAATTCGACGAACGCGCGGAGAACCTCCTCCAGCGGCGCCCGCTCCGCGGGGGAGTCGCCGACGTCGAATGTCTGCCAGGTCCCGAGGCCGATCACCGGGAGGCTCTCGTCGGAAGAAGGGATGCGGCGGGTCAGGAGAGGGGGCTCGCGCGGCGGCTCCGTCCCGCCGGCCGCGAAGGCGGTCACGCCGCTCCCACGATCCCGCCTGCGACCGCCGCTGCGCCGGAAGCCACGGCGGTGATAAAGGTCCACCAGGCCGCGGCCGCGACGACCTTCCGGGTCTCTTCGGCCTGTTTCAGCGCCCCTTCTTTCAGGCGGTTCATCCGGCGCTCCACCTCGGCCTTCATCTCTTCCGCTTTCCCGACCACCTTGTCGCGTGTCGATTCGATCTGGTTGAGAATGTGTTCGACATCTTCCTCCGAAAGATCGGTGCGGGAGGCGAGGGTCGATTTGAGGGTCTCCCGGTCGATCGATTTAAGACGATCGGCCAATGCCTCCGCCCCCCCTTTCGGATCGCGGAAAAGACGCATCAGGTCGTCGCGCAATCCGCCGTATTTTTGGTCGGGGCGATTCAGAGAGTCGAGATAGTCCCGCACCCGGGCGACGGCGCTCTCCTGGAGGGCGCTGAGACTTTCCTGGACCCCGCCCCCTCTTTGTCGAAATTCCCGAATGATCTGCTCGGCCCGATCGGCGGTCCGCTCCGCCTCCTCGTGGGACATATCCTGCCGCTGTTCTAGGAGCGAAACGACCGTCGATTTGTTGAAGGCCTCGTTGGCCCGGCTCTGAAGGAGGGCCGCCCCTTTCTTGGGATCATGGACAAGCGTTTCGATTTCCCGCTTGATGCTGTCGGGGTTGAGCGCCTCTTTGCCGGTGTTACGCAGATACTGCTCCCACTCCCGGCGGGTGCGTTCCGCCTCCTCTTTGGAGTAGCCGGCGGCCACACGCAATCCGGTATCGACCACCTTTTCGGCGACCGATTTTCCTGACTTCGCCTCTTCCTGCACCGTGGCGACGGCCCCTTTGGCCCGCTCCATCTTCTCCCGCCTTCGTTCGGGAGAGCCGTATTTCGTGTCGAACGACGCAATCAGTTTATCGCGGTCCAATCGGTCGTCGTGAACGGTCATCGCCCGGATTTCGGTTTCGCTGAAGAGCTGCTCCAACTCCTCGCGGATCTGCTGGGGGTCGATCGGCTTGGGCTTGAGCTCCTGAATGAACTGCTGCAGCTGGTTTCGGACATCCTCCGGCGCCATCTCCCCGAAGATTTCGTCCCGCACCGCGGCGGTCACCTGCGCGGCGGTGTCGGCCGCCTGTTTTTCGGGGGAGGTCCCGAAGAGGGAGGAGGCCGCCTCCCCCATGGAGCGGAGCCCCGAGGTGGCGGTATTGATCAGCGAGCCGATCAGCGAGGTGGCCGCCCCGAGCTGCAGATAGGTCATCGCCAGATAAAACAGCCCCCAGACGGTCAGGCCCAAAATCGCGCCGATCAAGGCGCTCGGCGTCAAGCTGATCTCGACCGCCAGCCAGCTGGCAAAAAAGAGGGCGATGCTCGCCGTGACCAGTGTCCAGAGGCCGTACCCCGTCGTGATCTTGCGAACGGTCGCCATCGCCCCTTGATCCTCCTTCTCTATATTCTCGTCCCGGGAGGTGTCGGTTTCTCTCTTATCGACCGGTCCGACGGCGCTGACGCCGGCCGCCACGGAAAGATGGGTGAGCGCCAGCTGAAACGCCACCGCAAGGGCGATTCCGACCAGAAGCGCGGCGAAAAAATGGGGACCCGAGAAGAGGATCGCCGCTCCTCCCGGCGTAACGACCGCCGCCTCTTGGGCATGAGCCAGATGGGGCAAAACCGACAATCCAATCGTCCCAATCGTCGCAAACAACTTTCTCATAAAGGTCTCCTTTTCAAACATGTTTGGGTGAGTCATAATCGTAGTCAAACGAAGCCCTGGCCGGGCGTTCCGAAAGGGCCGTCCGGAGAGGGCTTTCTCCTCTGTCCTCGGCGTCAAAGACCGCTGTTTGGTTCGAGCCGAATGACTTCCAATTTCTATCGTAGGAACCTTTCGGGAATGAGTCAATCAGACGGAAGGAGGAGTCTTCGGCCCTCCAATGGAGTAGGCGGAACGAGACGCATTGCTGACCTAATTCTAAGCCTTGTATGGAGCTTGAAAGGCGATGTTGAAGACGAAATCAATCCATTCCCCCTCGATCCGAAAAGAGACGGCTTACGCATCCTGGTGGCCCGCTTTCGGGGTCGCGGGATAAAGAAAGATCGCTACGATGTCTGGATGGCGAATTTGGGACCGAGCGAACCGCTGCTCAGAGGTTTTCTGAACGAGGAGATCGATTGGAAAACCTATACGCGCCGATATAAGGCGGAGATGTTTCAGCGCGGCGGGGCCGATCGGCGGAACAGGGTCATCCGAAACCACGGGCAGAAGTTTACATTGAGACTGATCAAGAAATTGGCGGAGACCCAGCCGGTGACATTGCTCTGCCATTGCGCGGAAGAAGAAAAACAGTGCCATCGCCATCTGCTCAAAGAGATCATTTTGAGCAGGAAGGTTTGACGTCATTCCTCCTCTGGAAAAGTCCTCTCACAGGTGAATACGCATCACGGCGGTAGGGGCGTATTGCAATACGCCCCTACAAAAGGACGCTCCCTGGGACCGTATTGCACCTGATTGGAGTTGGTTGTAGACTGGACCGCTTATTCTGTCGTGAGAATGAAGGTGGGAAAAACAAACCGATGATCGATCGTGTATGGCGTTTCTTGGCAAAATTTTTCTGCTTTCTCCCGGCGGTCCGGTGACGGCCCCTTCGTCCCGGCCCGCGCTGTCCGCCGGTGTCTGGGCGACCCTTCGCGAAGCGGTCCGCGGGAGCCGGCAGGACTATACCGCGGTGCCGATCCGGCGGGCGGTTGTCCTCCTGGCAGTTCCGATGGTGCTCGAGATGTCGATGGAGTCGCTCTTCGCGATCGTCGACATCTTCTGGGTCTCCAAGCTCGGCGCGGAAGCGGTGGCGACGGTCGGTCTGACCGAAGCGATGCTCTCCGTCGTCTACGCGGTGGCGATGGGGCTGTCGGCGGGCGCCACGGCGACGGTGGCGCGCCGGATCGGCGAGAAAGATCGGGAGGGGGCCGCCCTTGCCGCCGTCCAGGCGATCTGTGTCGGCGTGTTGATTTCGGTCGCCATCGGCGGGGCCGGCATTTGGCTTGCGCCGCAGCTCCTTTCCGCGATGGGAGCTTCCCCCGCTGTGGTGAGCCGCGGATCGGGCTACACGGCGATGATGCTCGGCGGGAGTATCACCATCGTTCTCCTCTTTCTGGTGAATGCGATCTTCCGCGGGGCCGGCGACGCCGCGGTGGCGATGCGGTCGCTCTGGCTGGCGAACATTATCAACATCTTCCTCGATCCCTTCTTCATCTTCGGGTGGGGGCCGTTTCCGGAGATGGGGGTCGCGGGGGCGGCGGTCGCCACCACCATCGGCCGCGGGATCGGTGTTCTCTACCAGCTGGCGAACCTGTCCCGCACCGGGGCGGCGTTGTCGATCGGAAGACGGCATCTCCGCTTCGACGTTTCGGTGACGGTTCGATTGCTGCGCATCTCGGCCTTCGGCATTTTGCAGACCCTGGTCGAGAGTGCAAGCTGGCTCGGCCTGGTGCGGATCTTGTCCGGCTTCGGAAGCGCGGCGCTGGCAGGTTACACGATTGCAATCCGTGTCGCCATTTTCGCGCTCCTTCCTTCGTTCGGGTTTGCCAACGCGGCGGCCACCCTGGTGGGGCAGAACCTGGGGGCGGGCCGGCCGGAGCGCGCCGAACGATCGGTCTGGATCGCCGCTTTCTACAACTTCGTCTTTTTGGGATCGGTCAGCGTCGTCTTTGTCCTTTTGCCGGGGCCGATCGTTCATTTCTTCACCGTCGATCCGGCGGTCGTCCCGTTCGCCGTCGACTGCCTTCGGATCGTGGCGCTCGGATTTCTCTTTTACGCCTACGGTTTTGTCTTCGCCCAAGCGTTCAACGGCGCGGGCGACACGACCACCCCGACGCTCCTCAACTTTTTTTGCTTTTGGCTGTTCAAGATCCCGGCGGCTTACCTGCTGGCGGTGACGGCGGGGATGGGTCCGCGCGGCGTCTTCATCGCCGTCACCGCCGCTTACTCCACCCTGGCGGTGGCGGGGGGATTTCTTTTTCGCAGGGGGGATGGAAGCACCGGAGAGTGTGAATTTTCCGGTGACTGAAGTCGCAAAAGGCGCGCGGCAGGTTACGTCGTAGGAATCAGAAACGCTTGGAATATAAAGATTTAGGAGCTTCAGGGAGGGAAAGAACGGCGTGGACAAACTTCAACCCTGATGTCTTTTGCGGGACGAGCGCCGGGTGGAAGGGAGTATGAACCCCTTTTCCACCCGGCGACGATCTTAAAGACGATCCTGGCGCTAGGACCGAACAAAAAGCGGCACTCGAGATCTTCCCTGTTACTTCGGCGCTGGGGCGGCCGGAGCGGCAGCCGGAACGTGCCAGGCAGAACCGGGAATAAAGGTGGTGACATTAAACTGGACGTAGGCAAAAAATCCCAGGACGCTGAATAAGAGGATGACTGCCCCATATTTGTGCATGATATCAAAGAGGGCGTCAATCCCTGGGGCGACGATCGTTTTCGAGCGTGTCTCTGTAGCCATTTTCTTCTCCCTTGTTGCTGACGAGTGATCTGACCATTCCGACGGAACCACCGGAAGCGCCGTCGTATTTGTTCTGAACGTCGTTCATGGTGGTGAATAGATACCCCATGAGAGCCTTTTGGAGGCGCTCAGCGGTCAGATTGCCGAGCGGAACCGAATATAGCATACTCCCACGGTCGGCCTCAAGAAAAAATTTTAACCCAAAAAAGAGCTATTCCGCTGATCATCAGCGGGGTAAAAAGGAGGTCCACCGGTCTGATACCGGCGCTTTCGAGGTCCCTTACCGGAAGGGAAACAATGCCACGCCTACTGCTTAAGAGGATCTAAGCAAAAGTGGGTGTTCTTCCCTTCTTGTGTCACCGTCCATACCGGTGTCCAAAGGCGGGCAGCTCATAAAGCCCTTCACTGGTAAGGCCGTAGAATATCGGTAGGATAAGGAAAATCGCCAGGGCAACCGACGGCGTGATCAGGTAGCCGAGCAGTCCGGCGGCGGAATAGAAGGCCACGCCGGTCAGGGCCCGTGTGCGCTCGGCGGGGAAATATCCCTTTGGAACGTCTTTTTCGGCCAATTCTTGATGTCGTCTAAGATAGTGGTAGAAAAAAAGCCAACTGGCGCACAGCAGCGCGCCGATCAAGGCATAAACCCCACCGCCGTCCGTTCATCGACCGGGTTGCCGTGCTGCATCGTTTTGGAGAGGACTGCAGTCGGGAAGGGTAGCAGCGCCGTGGTGAATAGAACCCCCAGATTGGCCCAGTGAAGTCCCCGATCAATCCAACGGATCCGCCTGAAGGCCGACTTGTGGTTGGTCCAGACCACCCCGACATAGAGATAGGAGGTCACATAGGCCAAGTAAGTCGGCCATTGCCTCAGCAGTCCGTAGAGAAGTCTGCCGGGTTCGACTTCGGTCGGACGCAAGTCAAGCACCAGCAGGGTGATAATGATTGCGAAAACGGCGTCGCTGAATGCCACCGCCCTTCCGGTATCGGCCAATCCTGCTTTTCGAACGCCGGACTCATCCATGGGGTTCCCCCTCTGAATTATTCAGCTTTGATGTGGATATGAAAGCCTCTCGAGAGATTCCAAACGCTTTTCCTCTCAACGACAGCGTAGGCCTTGGATCGCGCGTGTGTCAATTAACATGAAAGGGGTACGGGTCGGCCAGTGGAAAGACTGACCGGCAATGAAAAGGCCCTGCCTTCAGAGAAAGCAGGGCCTATCCGGGGGTCTGTTTTCGGGGCCGCTTATAGGAGGTTAAATGCCATCTGGGGGGCCTTTTCGATCGACTTCTTAAATCCGAGAAGAATGTCCCGCCGGGCGACAACGCCGACCAGAACCCTGTTCTCATCGACGACCGGCACCCGAATAAAGTGCTTCGCTTGGAGGATCGCCAGGATGTCTTGCGCCGGGGTTTCCTCGCTTATGGTGACCGGATCGGCCGTCATGATCTCCCCGGCTGTGAGTGTTTTAAGATCTCTGCCGGCCATGATCGCATTTAATAAATCGTACTCGCTGACAATGCCGACGAGCACTTTGCCGGGCGCCACGATCGGTAAGCTTCCGAATCCGCCCCGCGTCATGGCGTTGATCAACTCGGTCGCGGGCGCGTTTTGGGAGTAGTAATAAACATCGGACTCCATAAAGTGGGCCGCGGTCATTTTTTTAAAATCCTCGCCACCGAGCATAAATTCGACACGTCTCATTTTTTCTCCTTAACAGATGAATACCTATTGCCAATTAGGATCTTACGATAAGATTGCTGAATGTAAGGACCGCTAAAGTATTCAACCCTCTCGCCGTTGATCTTTCTTTATGTTAAAAGCCTTGAGGATGTGCGGTCCGTCAATAAGGGTAGCAAACTATTCTCGTTGCGGTATTGGGAATCGACCCTAATTCCGGAAAAAGAAATCCCAGGAGACGAAGTTGACAATGGGAAAGCTTGCGATAAACTTCTGAACCGAGGTCCTCGAAATCTGGCGAGAGTGGTTGAGCAATCCTTCAGCGGAGTGGCGTGCATGTCCCAGCGTACAAAAATCGAAAACAATGTAAACAAAGAGGGTCTTACAAGAATTTTCCTGATCGGAGCGGGAAGAGGAGGAAGAGCGGTCTTAAGCCGCTTGCTGCGGTTTAACTGGGTGCAAATCGTCGGGGTCTCCGATCTGGACCCAAAGGCGCCCGGCATCCTTCTCGCTCAAGAAGCGGCGCTTCCCGTTTTCATCGGAGATCCCGTTCAGTACATGCAAGGGATCGATGTCGATCTGGTTTTCGATTTGACCGGGAATCAACAGATGCACACGCGCCTGATCAATATCCCCACCCGCTCCTTTGATGTGGTGACGGGACAGGTCTCCTTTCTTATTTGGAGCGTCATTCATGAATTGGAGGAGCAGGAGATCCAATTACGGGCGCATCTGGCGGAGCATCGGGTTCTCTTGGAAATCAACCAACTCCTCTCCCGTTCCGAAACATCCCAGCAGATCTTCGAAGCGATCGTGATGGGGGGGATCCGGATGACCGGAATGCCGGCCGGCTCCCTCTCGATTTTTGACAAGGACAAGCAGCAACTGTTTCTCGTTGCGGCCAAAGGTTTTTCATCCGATTTTTTTAGGCAGGCGATTTATTCCGTTCGCGCCGGGGGACTGACGGAGCATATTCTTTCGCGCAATGAACCGGTCGTGATCCCGAATATTTCCGAATTCCCCTCTTTCAACAACCCGATTCTCCTTAAAGAGGGGGTCCGCTCATTGATCGCCGTTCCGCTCCTCTCCGAGAAGGGACCGGTCGGCATTCTTTACAATGATGATTTTAAGCCCCGGACCTTCACCCCCTCCATGCTCGAGGCCCTCCGGCTGCTGGCGACGCTGGCCGTCATCGCGATTCAAAAACAGCAGGCGTTCGAGGAGATCAAGAGTCTCTCCATCCGCGATCCCCTCACCGGTCTTTACAACCGCCGTTACCTGAATGAAATTCTCATCTCCGAGATGGACCGGGCGTTCCGCCTGCACCGCCCGCTCTCCCTCCTTTTGATGGATATCGACCATTTCAAGTCGGTCAACGACCGCTTCGGACATGTTGTGGGGGATCAAGTGATCAATGGCCTGGCGAGGCTCTTGGGGGTCATCGTCCGGCCTTACGACACCGTGGCCCGGTATGGAGGAGAGGAGTTTCTCATCTTGATGTCCGATACGGCTGAAGCGGAAGCCCTCGCCGCGGCGGAGCGGCTGCGGGAGGCGACTGCCGCCGAGAGATTCCTTCCGGAGGATACTGCCGTGACGTGCAGCTTCGGAATCAGCACAATGAAAGGGAACGAGGAGACGCTTCCCACCCCCGAGGAATTTATTCATCGCGCCGATAAAGCGCTTTACGAAGCGAAGCGCGCCGGCCGCAATCGGGTCCATATTTTCCGGACCGATTCCGCTTCCTCCGCAAGCGAGAGCGAAAAGAGACGCTGAGAGAATTCCGATCGATCGTCCGACGGCTCCGAATACAATCTGCACAAAAAGCAAGGAGCGGGCCACCTTGCCCGCTCCTTCTCAATGACCGACAATGAATTCCGACCTTACTTCACCCGAAAGCCGGTGATCTTGAGGACGTCATCCGTTCCATAACCGTCGAACTGCGGCATATTTGTGTCGTTGCTGTGTTGAATCGAGAGATAGGCCGTTTTCCCGTCCGGGCTGAAGATAAAGCCGGTCGGCTCCGCCGAAGTATCCTTAACGGAGAGCATCTTTACGCAGCCGTCGGTCTTGATGTCCCGGTCGGCGCCGTCGGGCAGGCAGGCGAAGATGTCGCCGTTGTCGTGATCCTCGATCACATAGAGGTTGCCGGTGACCGGCTGGAAATCGAGGTTGTCAAACGAGTTGAAATCGGGATCTCCCTCGACGAAGCGATTGGCGATCACGATGGAGGTCGACGTATTCGGGGTCCTGTCGACCGCACAGACCACCTCGGCATAGTTGAAGAACCCTTCGTTGCCGGTATTCGTCCAGCAGAAACGGATCGCATCAGGATTGGCGGGATCGGAAAACAACGGGTCCTGATGCAGATCTTCCGGTCGATAGTAGCCGGTGGCGCCGTTCGTATCGGCATTGGCCCTCGCCGTCGCCGCATTGACCGAAATCCATCGGCCACGGCCGATTTCTCCCCCCTGGCCGAACTGATTGTTCGCCACCAGGATCTGCATGGCATATACGCTTCCAGCAGCCAACGGCGAATCATCCAGGTTGCTGATCGGACCCGATGCGGTGTGGAGGGTGGTCGGGATAAATTTGAAAATGGCGCCGCCGTCGCTGTCGGCGATGCCGGTGCCGGGCCGAAGCTCATCTCCTCCGATGACGACCCCGCTTGGGAGGACGATTAAGCCTTCCCAGGCCATGGTCGGCAGCGCGGGCCGCTTGGCGATGTTGCCCGGATCACTCACCGAACCGGTGGCCCGATCGAGCACCGTCTGCTCCGTGGTGGTCAGCGGGTTGAGGATTTCATACGCCCCCCCGTCGTCTGTCTCCTCCGTGGCGAGGATCGTTCCCCAGGCGGTGGTGCGGATCCCGTCGCAGCGGCTCATTCCGCGCAAAATGGTTTCGACCGCGCCGGTGCCGAGATGAATCCGTTGGACGGACGGATTAAACTTTCCGTTGCTCAAAAGCGCTCTCCCCCCCTCGACGCAGGTGATTAAATGGGTCGGATTGCTCTCCGGGAAAAAGGCCATCATGTCGGTCAGGTCGCCGGCGTTTCGGGTCAAATATTCGACTTCCAAACCTTTCGCAAGCAATACCTGATCGGAGGCCGACTGGGTCGATGTCCGGTAGGGACCGGTCGTTTCCGGGGCCGACTCCTCCAACGGTTTCTTAAAGCCGAAGTACTTATTCGTTTGGTTGTTCAGCATCTGCTCGACTTTGAGACCGAAATCTTTTTCGTCTTCCGCATTTGCGATGTTGAGGCTGAGCGCGCTGAATGTCAACGCAGGCAACACCAGCGCGGTCAGCCATTTTTTATTTAGGATAAGCATATGATTTCCCCTTTTTGTGTTGTGGTGATTGGTTGGTTTTGTAATTCCGAAATCGTATGAACTCTGTCTCGAAACGGCACGATCGGTTTTTAGTTTCTTCAGTTGTTTCGGGCTCCACTCTAGCCCGGCTTTGTTACGGCCCGATCAAGGAGGTGTAAATGAGATGTAAATCTTTGGAAGAAGAAGGGGGGCTCGACGGAGAATCAAGCGTGAGAAGGGGCTAAACGTCGGCGAGCCTGATCTGATTTCAGGTTTGCACTGCTTTCCGATAAAGGGGTGCGGTCTTGTTAGATCCCTTGGACGAACTTGGAGACTTCTTGAGGAGGGAAAACCGCTTCGGTCTCCGTCGATTTTTCTGAAGACGAAGAAGGGGAGGCGGCGATAGGGATGGAACGTTCAGAGATAAAAAAGTAGAAGCGAACCAGGAATAAGAATAGGAAAAAAACAAATACGAGCGGATCTCCCTCGGAAGGCCGGTTCAGTTCGGAAGGGTCCATGCTTGCAGACAATAGACTCAACATGAAATTCTCCTTAATCTACGATCATGAACAGAGTAGTCACACCGACCGGCGAAGATGGCGGAGTTGTGCTGAAGATACCGAAGATCAAAAATGAAGATAGAGAATCGATGCTCTTAAAACTGCAAATGCCATTCCGAGATATTTCTCGGCTGCCGTTTTCGGAATACTCCAAAGGGTGGTATCTCTTCACGGTTTTTTCAGGATCGGTACATCGAGAAAGGATGTAATCCCGTGCAAAAGCGCGAAAAACATTTCATGAAAATGAAGCGGCGCGTCGTCCGCCATTCGAAAGAGCCATGAAAAATGGGATCTGGATCACATCCGGGATGTTTTCAGGAGGGATGACCGATTGTTCCGGCGCCTGTTCATCCCTCTGACCTCGGCGAATGATTTAATTGACATCCCTTTTTTCTATGCTATTCTCGCCCTAAGGAGGACAAAGCATGGAAGAGAAGGTTCCGCGCGTTCTCGTCATTGAAGACAGCCCTTTTGAGCTCGACCAGATCAAGGCCGCTTTGGAAGCGGTCGGCTATCAGGTTCTCTTCGCCAATACCGGCATTCAGGGGTTGAAGCTGGCCCGAGAGGTCCTTCCGGATCTCATTCTGCTCGATATGGTTCTTCCCGACATGAACGGGCGCGAAACCTGCCGCCACCTCCGGGGGCAAGAGGAACTCCGGGGCATTCCGATCATCATCGTCACGGTCAAGGGAAAAACGGAGGACAAGGTGTTGGGTCTGGGAGAGGGGGCGACCGATTATGTGACGAAGCCGTTCGATCCGATGGAGCTGCAGGCGCGGGTCGCCGCCGCCCTTCGAATGAAACGCCTTCAGGACGAGCTGATCGAGAAGAACAAAGAGCTGGCCGGAAAGAACCAAGAATATCAAGTCCTCCTCAAGCAGGTTCAGACCCTGGCGATTACTGATCCGGTCACCGGCCTCTTCAACCGGCGCTACCTCCAGGAGGTGCTCAACCAGGAGTTCTCCCGCGCGCAGCGGTACTGTACCCCCTTCTCTTGTTTGTTGATTGATGTTGATGAGTTCAAACAGGTCAACGACAAATTCGGCCATGAAGCTGGAGACAAGGTCCTGGAGGAGTTGGGGAAGATCATTCAAATGGAGATCAGAAAGGTCGATCTGGCGGCCCGGTATGGGGGGGATGAGCTCGCCGTTCTATTGCCTGAATCGCTCCGGGAGGATGCCGCCCAGGTCGCCCAGCGGATCTTGGAACGGGTCGGCGGCACGACGTTTCCGATTCTTGGAAAGAAACACCGGGTCACCGTCAGCATCGGGGTGGCCGGCTTCCCCGATCCGGAACTGCGCGATGCGCGCCAGGCGATCCTGGCCGCCGACTTTGCCCTCTACCGGGCGAAGCGCGCGGGAGGAAATCGAGTGGAGACGATGACCGTCGCCGAGATGGAGTCGGCGTAGGCGCCTTCCCGGAGCGGGATCACCCTTTTCCTTCGAGGCGGTACGGCAGGAAGAGGGTGAAGGTCGATCCCTCTCCTTTCCTGCTCTCGACCCGAATTTCCCCTTGAAGCAGTCCGGCCAATTCCTTGACGATCGCCAGTCCCAATCCCACCCCCCCGAACTCGCGTGTGCTGGCGCCGTCGACCTGATGGAAGGTATCAAAGATCTTCGGCAATTCTTCTTCTGGAATACCAATCCCTGTATCTTGAATCCAAATCGCGATGCCGCCTCTCTCCGGATGGTCTTCCGTTCCGATGGTGATTTTCCCTTGTTGAGTGAACTTCACGGCGTTGGCGAGGAGATTCGTCAAGATCTGCCCGACCCGTATCCCGTCCGATTCGACATTCGGGGTTGGATCTGCGAGGCGCCATTGGAGAAGGAGTCGTTTCTCCTCCAGAAGCGGTTGAATGCCGGAGGCGGTCTCTCGGAGCAATAGAATGAGGTCGAGGGACGACGGTTCGATCGCCAACTTTCCCGCCTCGATCCGCGTCAGATCCAACAGGTCGTCCACCAATAAGAGAAGACCCTCCGCATTTCGGGTCACCCCTTCCATTGCAGGCCGGAGGGCCGGATCGAAAGGTCCATATGTTCCGTCGAGCGCCAAAGAGGTATAACCGATAATGGCATGAAGCGGGGTCCGGAGCTCGTGAGAGACGTTGGAGAGAAATTGCGTCTTCAGGCGGCTCGCCTCTTCAGCCTGAGCGGTCTTTTGTTGCAGCGCCCGCTTGTGAAGGACGATTTCGTTGGCCAACATCACCAGGTCTTGGTGTTGGGCGGCGACTTCTTGTTGGAGGAGCTCCCGAGTTTGTTTTATCGCGATGAGATTCCCGACGCGGGCCCGAAGCGCTTCGACGGGAAAAGGCTTAATTAAATATTCCTGCGCCCCTCGCCGCAACATCCGGAGGCTCAATTCATCGTCGGCTTTGGCAGTCAGAACAATGATCGGGACCGTATCCATCTCCGAGTGAGCGCGTATTTCACGGATCATTCGGTCACCGCTCATCTCCGGCATCATGATATCACTGAGAATGAGGTCGGGCTTGTGGGCCAGCGCTTTTTCCAGTCCTTCCTGTCCGTTCAAGGCATTTACGACCCGATAATGCGGGGTCAATGACTCCGTGATAAAGCGATTCACCGCCGGATTGTCTTCAACGACGAGAACCAGGGGGAGGGTTGTCTCGACCCCTTCGTTCGCCGTAGCGGATGGGGTTTGAGCCGATTGCATGTTCTGTGCGGGGCGTTTTCGTTCGGTTTCCAGATCGATGAATGGTTGTGACAGTGGGAAGGAAATCTCAGCGACCGGTCCACTCGCCGGTCTTTTTTCCTCTCCAGGCAAGGCGACAAGGGGAAGGGTGATATCGAATTGCGCGCCTCCAATGGGGGCATCGCCGACCGTGATCTTGCCGCCGTGCAGCGCGACAAACTCTTTGGCAATGGAGAGTCCTAACCCGGTGCCGCCGAACCGGCGTGTGACGCTTTCATCTCCCTGCCGGAACGGCTCAAAGATCACCTGACGCAGTTCGGGACGCACACCGGGGCCGCTGTCCTGGACGGAGAGGCGGGCGTCTCCTTCTTCGATGCGAAGAAGACAGCGCACCTTTCCCCCGGTCGGGGTGAATTTAAAAGCATTGGAAAGAAGGTTTAAGAGGACGCGCTGAATCTTTTCCGGGTCGATCCGGGCGGGAGCCGATTCGGCGGTTTCAACGGTATAGGCGATCTGTCGCTCCGTCGCGAATAATTCGAAGTGAGCCGCGGCGAAGCGGACCAGTTGCGCCAGGTCGGTTTCGATCGCGTTGGCCGTCATTTTCCCGGCCTCGATCTTCGAGAGATCGAGGAGGTCGTTGACATGTTTGAGCAGCAGCCGGGCGTTGCGGTCGATCGTTTCCAGGTTCTGTCGCTCGTTTGTTGTCAACCGATCGGATTCCAGAAGCCGTTGGGCCGGTCCGAGGACGAGCGTGAGGGGGGTTCGCAATTCGTGGCTGATGTTGGCGAAGAATTGCGTTTTCAATCGGTCCTGCTCTTTGAGCTGGGTATAAAGCTCGGCCAGCTCCGCGTGGGTGCTCTCCAATTTGATCCGCCGTTCTTCGGAGATCTTTGCCGATTGAACAAGCGCGAGGGTTTTGGGAATCAGGGGGGGAAGGATGACGGCGGTTGCAACTGAAGCGATCGCCGTCATCAATTTAATATTTCCGGCCAACCAATAGACCGGCGTCCAAAGAGTGGTCCAGACCTCCATGAAATGGGTGGCGCCGCAGGTGATGATAAAAAGTCCGAATGCCAGAAGGACCCAGTGAAAGGGGATGTCTCGTCGCGCCCGATAGACAAGATAGGTTAATGTGGCTGAAATGGCAACATAAGCCGATCCGATGAGTGAATCAGAAACGACATGGAGCAGAACGAGACCCGGTTTTTCAAGGTAGCAGTAAAGGTGGGGTAAAAAGCCTTCCGAAGCGAATAAGTTCTTGAACCATCCCGGCCAGAGGAACAGTAACGGGACCGTTACAATGAATGCCGGGAGCCCATACCATAACACGGGGAACCTCGTTGCTTTGATCATTCCACCTCCTCTAGATGGTCTGAGATGAGTTCTTCGCCGGAAAATTCTCTTGTGGAATAATTTTCTCCTATATTGATCCATTGTCAATCCAACTTTTTGCGTATTTTTCTAAGAACAAGTTCAATGCCGCTTTTTTAAGAGACGGGGACGTTGATTGTCGAATGGAGGGGTCGGAGACACGTTTTATCCCCCCCTAAACTCAAGGGACACGCTTAGGTTGGGTGGATAGTTCTCGATTGACAGGTCCACTCTTTTTTGTCTATGATACGACCACTATGGCGGAAGAAATAGAGAAACGGATCGATCGTCTCGAATCGGAAGTCCTTCGGCTACAACACCAGCTTCAAACCCTTCAATCGGAAGTAAAGCTCTTTTAAAGCGTTACCTTGCTGCCTGTCCTTCCTGTAAAAAGGAGTTCGACCTGCTCGTCAACCATTACAGTATCGGCCTCTTCGATAACCTCGTCTATGTCAAATGTCCCCACTGCAATAAATCGATGCCGGTGGTCGATAAAGAGGGGGGCGTCGGGGTGGTTTCAGAATAAAAACCATTCCGATCCCGCGGGTGATTTCCTCTGAGTTTTCGCCAGTGTAAGTGGGACGACCGTTGTTCTTTCCGCACTTACTGTCAATAGAAAAAAAGTTGTTTTTTAAAAAAAGAGGGTGCTATAATGCAGCCACTTTTGATAGGATGCCTGAATATTCGGCATGATCCGCTTCGATCTTCATCAAAGATAACCAGAGCTTGCATTCAAGGGGGAGGCTTCTCATATGTATCGGTCGATCTATATCCCTGTCGATAACTCAGACTATTCCAACACGGCCATCGATATCGGTGTGATGTTGGCGAAGCAATTTGGGGCGAAGGTGATCGGAAGCCACGCCTATGCCGCCAAGCTCCACGACAAGCGATTCAAGCAGATGGAGGCGGGCCTCCCCGAAGAGTATCATGACGAGAACGAACTGGAGCGGCAGAGAAAAATCCACGACTCCTTGATTACCCGCGGATTGGAAATCATCACCGATTCCTACCTGGATATCGTCGACGAAAAATGCAAAGAGGGAAACATCCCGATGGAGCGGGTCTCGCTCGAAGGAAAGAACTACAAGGTCCTGGTCGATGACATCGTGAAGAACGGCTACGATCTGGTGATCCTCGGCGCCCTCGGCGTCGGCGCCGTCCGGGAGAGTATGATCGGGAGCGTGACCGAGCGGACGATTCGCCGGGTCCGCAAGTCGGATGTTTTCGTCGTCAAAGAGACGAAGCCGCCCGAGCCGGGAAAAATGGGAAAGATCGTCGTGGCGGTCGATGGAAGCCACTTCTCCTTCGCCGGCTTCAAAACGGCCCTTGATCTTGCCAAAGCGTATCAGCTTCAGATCGACGTCGTTTCGGCCTTCGATCCCTATTATCACTATGCCGTTTTCAACTCCATCTCAGGGGTTCTCTCCGAAGAGGCGGGGAAGGTCTTCCGGTTCAAAGAGCAGGAAAAGCTCCACGAAGAGGTGATCGACTCCGGCCTCGCCAAGATTTACCAGTCTCACCTTGAAATTTGCCTTAAGATCGCTGAAGCCGAGGGGGTCACGATCAAAACCTCGCTTCTCGACGGGAAGCCGTTCGAGAAGGTCCTTCAGTATGTGAAGAAGGAGAAACCGTGGCTCCTTGTCGTCGGCCGGATCGGCGTCCACTCCGATGAAGATATGGATGTCGGGAGCAACTCGGAGAACCTGATCCGGATGGCGCCGTGCAACGTGCTGGTCTCGAACCAGAAATATATTCCGCCGATCGATGCCATCGCCGAGTATACCGTCGCCTGGACCGAAGAGGCCTCCAAGCGGATGGAGAAGGTTCCCATCTTCGCGCGGGGGGTCGCCAAGACCGCCGTCTATCGGTATGCGATCGAAAAAGGATTTACCATCATCAGCAACTCGGTGGTCGATGCGGCGATGGGGGATATCTTGCCGAAGTCGGCGATCGAAGCGATGAAGAATTTGGGCCGGGTGCTCGATGAGAAGGGGATCGACCGGAATAAAATGACCGCCGCCGAAGGGGTTTCCCAAACCCTCGAGGGGAACGGTCTTGCCGGGATGATGACCCAGATCGTCGGCGACCGCGATGCCGAGCGCGCCGCGAGCTACGACGAGAAAGCGAAGATGGATTTCTTTATCTGCGGCGGCTGCGGCTATACCGCCAAAGGGGAGAAGCCGGTCCGCTGCCCGATCTGCAGCGCCGAAGGGAGCGCCTTCCAATTTCTTGATAAGTCGATCTTCGAAGCGGCGGCCAAAGCCGAGGGGGGATTGGTTCAGGAGGTCGGCTACGACGGAGTCCCGCTGAACTGGACGGAAGATGCCAAGAACATCATCCGCAAGGTTCCGGCCGGTTTTGAGCGCCGCCGCGCCAAAGCGAAGGCGGAGAAGATGGCCCGGAAGATGGGCTTCCAGACGATCACAAAAGAATTTGCCGTTCGGATGATCGAAGGGAATCAAGATGAGGACCAGGCAATCGAGATGAGCGCCAAGGCGATCGCCGAGGCGGTTCTTCCCCAGAGCGCGCCAAAAGCTGAAGTAAAAGCCCCCGAAGTAAGGACACCCCAGTTCACCTGGACGGCCGATGCGCAGGAGCGACTGGCGCGGGTGCCGGTCGGCTTCATGCGGGACGGAACCCGTCAGCACATCGAGAATTATGCCTTCAGCCACGCGATTACCGAGATTACGCTCGAGGTCGCAGAGGCGGGAATTAAAAAGGCGACCGAGGAGATGGAGTCGGTCCTCTCCGGCGCGACCAGCCTCGAAGAGATCAAAAAGCGAATTGCCACCATGACGAAGGGGGAATCGGCTGCGGAAGAGAGCTTCCATTTCTGCGGAATGTGCGGCCATGTCGTCCGGCAGGTTCCGTCGCAGTGTCCCGTCTGCGAGGCCAAGGCATCGCGGTTCATCTTTATGAAGAAAGAGCTTGATTACTTCGTCTGTACCCTTTGCAGCCAGGTTGCCTCCCCGCAGATTCCCGACCACTGCACCCTCTGCGGCGCCCCGGGAGAATACTACAAAAAACTGGAGCGCAAAGAGAGCGGCCTCGACAAGGTGCTTGCCCCCATCAGCTGGACCGATGCGGCGAATACGAAGCTTCTGGAGATTCCGGAAGGATTGATTCGAGAGATGACCCGCTGGCGTATTGAAGTCGATGCCCGTAAGAAGGGGATTCGCGAGATCAGCCCCGCAACGATCGATGCAAAATACAGCGAATGGGCGCAGCTTTCCCGAAAGGTGGAGCGGCACCATACCTGGGAGGCCGAAGCCGAAAACCGGATCGCCCGGATTCCCTCCTTTGTCCGCGGGACGGTGATCAAGGAGATCGAATCGTACGCCAATGAGAAGGGAATCGGCCGGATCACCATCGAGATCCTCGATCAAGTCACCGAACGGTGGGCGGAGGCGATGCGGTCACAAGGATTTTAGGATGGGGAGCAGGGGCCGGGTGTCGGGGGTCGGTGAAAGAAATAACAATAAGAAGAGAATATACGGTTTCTTTTCTTTGACGATTCTACCCTTGTCTCGGTTCTTTTCCGGTCCCCGACCCCTGGCCCCCGGCCCCGAAGGTTTATAAATGGCAAATCAAGCGTACTCCGTCTCATGGAACCTTACCCAGCGCTGCAATCTCTTCTGCACCCACTGCTACATGAGTGCCTTTCCCCACGCCGATATCTCGCACGACTTCACAACCGAAGAGTGCTTCAAAGTCATCGACGACATGGCGAAGGTCAACCCGAATCTCTTCCTGATCCTGACCGGAGGGGAGCCGCTTGTCCGAAAAGACATCTTCGACATCGCCTCGTATGCTTCCGACAAGGGCTTTACCTGTGTTCTCGGCACCAACGGCGTCTTGCTCGGTGAGCGGGAAGCAAGACGGATGCGCGAGAGCGGCCTGCAAGGGGCCTCGATCAGCCTCGATTCGGTCGATCCGCAACGGCACGACAACTTCCGTCAGCTGGCCGGATCGTGGAAGTCGGCGCTCCGCGGCATTGAGCATCTCAAAGCGGAAGGGCTCGATTTTTCCCTGCATATGAGTGTGATGTCGTGGAACGTCTCCGAAATTCCGCCGATGATCGAGCTGGCGCGCAACATCGGGGCGAAGGTCCTCAACTTTTTCTTTCTCGTCCAGACCGGCCGCGGCGAAAACCTGATTGATATCCGTCCCAGCCAGTATCGGGAGATCCTGACCTATCTCGCGCGGGCGCAGGGGGTCGGTGCCAAGGAAAACAATCCGAACCTCTTCCAAAATTTCGATGACCCCTGGACCTCCTCCGCCGGGCAGATGGGCGATCTGATCCTTCGGGCCAAATGCGCCCCTCATTTCCGCAAGATCATCTATGAGCTCGATCCGAATTCTCCCTTGTTAAAAAATTATGCGCAGGGGAGCTGCCCCGCCGGCAAGCATTATTGCCGGATCACACCGGAAGGGGACATCACCCCCTGTCCGTATATGCCGGTCTCGGCGGGCAATCTTCGGAAGCAGACCTTTGATGAAATATGGAATACCTCTCCCATTTTAAACGATCTGCGCGAGCCGCAGCTCGGCGGGCGATGCGGGGAGTGCGAGTTCTCTCAGATTTGCGGCGGCTGCCGCTGCCGGGCGTATGCCGTGAACGGAAGTTACTTGGCGGAAGATCCCGCCTGCGACTATCAGCCGGGGCAATATGGGGGAAAACGGATCGAGCTTCCGGCGGAGCAGACGTTTGGGTTTGAAGCGAAGTTTACCTTGAACTGGTCGATCGCGGCAAAAGAGCGTCTCAACCGGCTTCCTTCCTTCGCGAGGGGGATGGTGGCGAGCAGCGTGGAGCGGTATGCGACCGAGCACCAGATCGATCTAATCACCCCGGAGGTGATGCAGAAGGTCAAGGAGGAAGCTGAAGTCCGTCTTGGGAGGAGCTTCAAATTTTCCGAATTCACCCGAACAGTCCCGGAGAAGACATCGGCCATTGGTAAAGATCTCTTCCCCGGTTAATTTTAAGAATTTGAGGTCATGATATGGGAAATGCAAATGAAAACGAAATCACCTGGACGCCGGACGCGGAAGATCGCCTGAAAAAAGCGCCTTTCTTTCTACGGGGGATGGTCCGCAAGCTCTCCGAGAAGAAAGCGCGGGAGCTCGGAATCACCACCATCACCGAAGAGGTCCTCGCCGGATTTAAAGATAAGATGATGAACCCGATGGCCGGCGCCGGAACCGGCGCGGCCCACAAGGCGGCGGGAGTTGAGACGAAGCCATTGGCCTGGACGCGCGAAGCGCAGGAGCGCCTTGAGACGGTTCCGGAGTTCATGCGGGCGATGATCAAGCAGATCGCGGAGGAGGTTGCCCTGGAGCGGGGGCATCTCGAAGTCGACCTGGCCCTTTTGGAAAAAGCGGAAGCGTTAGGTGACGAGCCGCAGGAGGAAACCCATCCGGAGCTCCCCTGGACCGATGCGGCGAAGGTCCGCCTCGATCAGAAGATCGCAGAATCTCCCGAGATGGCCCGCGATTTCGTCCGGACGATGTTGAAGAACGACGCAGAAGATCTGGCGCGGGAGTTGGGGATCACGCGGATCGACATGGCGGCGCTGACCCAGATTTGGGATGCCCCGCGAGCCGACGTGACCTGGACCGAAGAAGCCCACAAGCGGCTGATGACCTCGCCTGATTTTGTCCGAAGCGGAATTAAAAAAGCGGCCGAGCGGCGCGCCCGGAAAATGGGGGTTACCACCGTGACTTCAGAGCTGCTGACCAAGTTCCGCAATGAGGCGATGATGAAAGCGATGAAACGGCTTCGCGCCTTCGGATACGATGAAATGACCTTCGACGCCTTCGAAGATGCGAAAGAGAAGATCCGCCGTCTCAAAGACAACACCGAAGCGTCGAAGCGATTGGATGATATAAAAGATTATATGGGAAAACGGGGGAAGGTCGGTCTCATCGATGAAGAGATGCTTCAGAAGATGAAGGACTACCTCAAAGACCCGACAAAAAAGGAGATGTAATGTCGTGGGGCGTTTGTCGCCTCACTCCTCACCCCTCACGTTACTTCGGTGTAAATGAACTTCTTCGCTGTCCTGAATCACTGGCTTCATCTGATCTCCGTTGTTATCTGGGTGGGGGGAGCGGCCTTTCAAGTTTTTGTCGCCGCGCCCCTGCTCAAGACGGGAGATCCCTCTTACGATTTCCTGAAAAGGGTCAACCATCGATTCCGTCGCATCGTCGGTCCGCTTCTCTTTATCTTGGTTGTCACCGGCGGGATCAATTTCGGGGTCCGGACCAAAGGATATGAATTCGTCCCTCCCGGTTATATTTCTGCGCTGGGGGTAAAGGTCTTTCTGTTCGCCGCGGTTGCATCGCTGTATTTCTTCAGTACTCTTCGGACTCGTTATAAAGATGAGCAGGAAGAGAGACCGAGAGAGAATCAACCGGCCCTTCCCGAATTTGTAAATACCCGATTGACGCTGATTATCGGACTCATTATCATCTTCCTCGCCTCGATGTTAAGGCAGTGGAAGTTTTAGAGTGTGACGTCGCGCCCGATTCCGCCGCTCTCTCCCACCCGTCGGGTTTTCCGAGCGCTTTTTCTCCATTTTTTATATAAGGTGTTTATGATAGACCGGTTTCGGGTGAATCGGAGAGGTTTCAAACCGCTCTGGAGATGGGTCTTCTGTGCGGGAATGCTGCTTTTGATTCTCCGTCCGCCTGATCTGCATGCGATTCATTTCGTCATCAACAGCAATGAGCGTATTCAACGGGAACATGGCCCGCTGAAATTGGGGATGGCCCTTCCCGATTTTCTTCAAGCGGTCAAAAGCAAGGAGGCGGCGTTAGAAATCGGACAGTTTGAGGAAGAAAAACGCTTCCACGCCGATCCCGCTCTTTTTGCGCCGGCCGCTTCCGGTGTTCTTGCCGATTTTTTTAAGGGGCAGCTTTTTCGAATCGAGATCAACTATCGCCCTGTCGATAAGGAATCGAGCGCCGTCGAAGAGCTGAAAGCGCAGATCATCGCGCGTTATGGACCTCCGCGGATCAATTCCTTTCCCGGAACCGATTTATTCTTCTGGGATGACGGAAAGACCCGCCTGATTTTGGAGAGAGATGAATTGGAGGAGGGGATCGGTTATTCGACCACCTACCTCGATGATGATCTTTTTCATCAGGCAAGTCACGAGCGGGTAAAGAAAGAGACCGATGGAAAATCATCCTATGGACGCAAATGAGCCACTCCTTTTTCTTGATTGGAAGGGGTTTCCCACGTTTTCCACAGAATATGTGTATAAACTGTGGATAAAATTGTTCCGAACGTCATATTTAACGCGTCTTTCCGGCTTGAAAAGAAGATTGCTCAAAATTTAGGCATACACTTTCATATATATTTCAATATGTTACACCTATTTTCGGGGCTGCTTCGGGTTTCTTCGTAAAAGCCGCCTAGTGAGGCTTTTAGATAGAGCACTATATGTTGAAAAGCGGGGGAAAAGAACACCATATATGGTTTTGGAGGAATTCAGAAGGGATCCATCCGCATCAAAATGGATCGAGAAAATGAAGCGAAGGGTTTCTAGCCTTGTTGAAGGCAAAGGTTGTGAAATCCATTTAGATATGGTATAAGGTCAAAGTTATGGAGAAGCGTCGGCATTCACGCATTCCTTTTTTCGGCAAAGCAAAGATCGCCACGGCCGTACGACCGGTCGAGGTCATGATCAGCAACATCAGCCTCGGCGGTCTCCTCTTTCATTCCAAAAAAGACTTTGAACTCGGCAAGGAGATGGTCATTCAGATCAAAGGAACCCATCGAGGAAAAGAGTTCGAGGAAAAGGTGACCGGGAGAATCGTGGCGGTTCACCGAGGCAGCGCCGGCAATTCATTTGGGCTTCAATTCGGCGCTTATCTTGACGAGTCGCGTCAGCCGTTCCTCCTTGCTTCCGTGACGGGGAGCCGAAAAAAGGAATCACCTCCTTTTTAAGGGATAACTGATCCTCTATCCCAGAGACTGCCCGATCATCCTGCGGATCGGTCTCGCACGGCTCTCCTCTTGTTGTCGTCAGGGACGATAAGAGACCTCCTCATAGGAATCGAACCATGTATCAAAAGTGGTTTTCTCTCCTCCTCCTCTTTTTGTTTTTCGGCTGTGCTCCGATGGCGGCCCGTGTCGCCCTTCCTCAATCGACTGTTCCCTACGACCGCGCCTGGCAGGTCGCCCTCAATACCAGCTTGAACTATTACGAACGGATCGCCATCGAGGATAAAGAGGGGGGATTTTTTCAGACCGCCTGGAATATCGAAAAGAGCGGTTTGAACATCGGAATCCCGGTGAGACGCAACCGTTTAATCGGCCATGTTGCCAGCAAATCTCCTTTTCGCCTCCATCTCACCCTGGAGGTGGAAGCCTTCTCGATGGAATTGGGGCGATGGGTAAAAGAGACGAATGACCCGCTCCTGGCCCAGATTTCCCAAGACATGAGCTCCAAGCTTCAGTTCTGACGTGCCCGCTCGACCCCACCCGAGGGTCCGATCATGCTCTCAAAGATCTTCAGCGCCGTCCTGTATGGAATCGAGGCCCAGCCGATCGACGTGGAGGTCGATCTCTCCCAGGGCCTTCCGTTGCTGAATATCGTCGGTCTTCCCGACCTTGCGGTCAAAGAGAGCAAAGACCGTGTCCGCTCCGCCATTAAGAACACCGGCTTCCACTTTCCCATCAAGAAAATCACAATCAACCTCGCCCCGGCCGATCTTAAGAAAGAAGGCGCCGCCTTCGATCTGCCGATGGCGCTCGGCATTCTCGCCGCCGACGGGGTGTTGAAAGAAGACCGACTCGACGATTACCTGATCGTCGGAGAGTTGTCGCTCGACGGCCGGATCAAGGAGATCAAGGGGACATTGGCGATGGCGATCTTGGCGAAGCGGGCCGGAAAGCGCGGCCTGCTCGTGCCCGCGAAAAACGGTCCCGAAGCGGCGGTCGTCTCCGGAATCGAAGTCCTCGGGGTCGAGACGCTTCCGCAGGTGGTCGAATTCCTCAACGGCCAGCTTCCCCTCTCTCCGGTCGAGACCCCCTCTCCCCTCTCTTTGCCGAGCAAGCGCTTTATGCAGAGGATTTTTCAGAGGTCCGCGGCCAGGCGCACGCGAAGCGGGCGTTGGAGATCGCGGCCGCCGGCGGCCACAATATTTTGATGGTCGGTCCCCCCGGCTCCGGAAAAACGATGCTCGCGAAGCGTTTCCCGACGATCCTTCCGAATATGAGCTTCGAGGAGTCGCTGGAGACGACGCTGGTTCACAGCATCTTCGGTCTTCTCACCGAGAAGCCATTGATCGTCGCCCGCCCCTTCCGCTCCCCGCACCATACTGTCTCCGACGCCGGCCTGATCGGCGGCGGGCAACTCCCGCGGCCCGGGGAAGTGAGCCTGGCCCACAACGGGGTTCTTTTTTTGGATGAGCTGCCGGAGTTTAAGCGCAACGTCTTGGAGGTATTACGGCAGCCCTTGGAGGAAGGAAGGGTCACGATCGCGCGCGCGAGCGCATCGTTGACTTATCCGTCACAGTTCATGTTGGTGGCGGCAATGAATCCCTGCCCCTGCGGTTACCTGACCGATCCCACCCGAAGCTGCTCCTGCACCCCCGTCGCCATCCAACGTTATCGGGCCAAAGTTTCCGGCCCCCTGCTCGATCGGATCGATCTGCACATCGAGGTCCCCGCCGTGCCGTTTCGGGATCTGACGACCGAAACCCAGGACGAAAGCTCCGAGATCATCCGCAAGCGGGTCCTCGCCGCGCGCGAGGTCCAGCGGGCGCGCTACGAGAAGGATGGAATCCGCTGCAATGCGCAGTTGCGGCCGAGACAGATCAAGAAATACTGTCCGATCGACGAGCCCTCCCGGCGCTTGGTGGAGATGGCGATGGAGCGGCTGGGGCTCTCCGCTCGCGCGTACAATCGCATTTTAAAAGTGGCCCGCTCGATCGCCGACCTGGAGCAGCGCGAGCGGATCTCGGCGACCGACATCGCCGAGGCGGTGCAATACCGAAGCTTGGATCGGAAGACGTTTGGGGGGTAAATGATCCCTCTCACCCCTTCAACCCCCCATCACTGGATGCCGTTTAACAAACTGAAAAAGCACGCCGCGCGGAACCATCACCAGTTCGATCAGCCCGGCTTCACATGTCGCCTCCTCGCCTAGCCCAACCACTGCCTCTCTCACCGCCCGCAAGGACGTCAATTGTTGAAGCGTCGTCTTCCCCTCCATGAGACGTTCTGCCGTCTGATCGAGGGGCACATTTTCTGACAGGCAAATGGCGTCGCGCGTTCTCACGATCAGTGATAACGATGGCCCCTCAAGGGTGTTGATCAGGAAACCGCTGTGGCTCTTGCGTTGATGGAGGATCAGTCCGTTCAAATCGGGCTTGACCAGATAGGCCTGATGGAATGCGACGACCTCCGCGGGGGTGGTGTCGATCCCCGGAATGAATTGCGGGTTTTGGACGACGATCACTTGCCCTTTGCTTGCCCAGGCTCCGAGCTGGGTCGAGTTCCAGAGGGAGCCGACGGCCTTCTCAGGGGGGAGACAAATTTGCTGATCGAGAATGACGAAGTAGATGCGGGTGCGATCGGCGGATTCATAAAGTTGAGAGAGCGGAACGATCATGGATCCTCCTTCTCCTGTACCGTTACAATAAAAATTTCGGTCGGACGAATTTTCTATTTTGGCTATTTTGCAAAGACAGGGCCTTTCCTCAGGTTGAAAAATGGGCCGCATCCGTTGAATTCCCGCCATTTCGTTTGAGGAAACACCTTTTGATCGATGCGCCTCGGTTGCGCCGTGCCGGAAGCGTTCCGAGAACCGGAATCCAATTTCGAATATCGGAGGTCCGAGCCTGGAGGGGCGGGAACTCATCACCCGCCCCTCCCTCTTTATGTCGCATAACGCCTCTATTCCTTGCTGTGACGCCGGGTTCCGCCATCCCTCTTTTCTTTCGGCAGGTCTGTGTCGTGGATGAGCACCACAAACGCCGGAATGACGGGAGCGATTAAGAGCAGAAAATACAAAATATCTTTTGACATTGAAGTACCTCCATGTAGGTTGATTTGGGTCTCACTTGTTTCATCTCGGAGGGTAACAAAGAGAGGAAAAAGGATCTTGGTCTTTGAATGGTCTTTCATCGGTTTTTTGTTGGTCCCCGTTGAAGGTCAGCAATCCAAGCGAACCATGCGACGCGCGCTATTTCTGTCAATCGTTTTTCTTGACAGCGGATTCACCTTTGATATACTTCGTTCTCCGGTGTTTGTACCTAATCTAATTTGAGATCTCGCATGCGTGAAGACAGGAGCGTGAAATGATGCCCTGGTGGGGTTGGTTGTTGTTGGGTCTTTTTTTCTTACTGGCGGAGATGCTGACTCCCGGCGGGTTCTATCTTATTTTCTTCGGCGCCGGCGCCCTGATCGTGGGGACGCTTGCAGGGCTCAAATTCACCGGGCCTGAGTGGACCGAGTGGCTGCTCTTTTCCGTTTTTTCAATCGGTGCGTTGCTATTTTTCCGGAAGCCGCTACTCAAACGATTCCAGACGGCCAATATGGGCAAAGAGATCGATAGTTTGGTGGGAGAGGCCGCCGTTGCACTCGATCAAATCGCGGTGGATGCCATCGGGAAGGTAGAGCTGCGGGGTGCGGCCTGGAATGCACGCAACGTCGGAGAAAGCTCGGTTGCCAGAGGCCAACGATGCAAGGTCGTCCAGGTAGACGGGTTGACTTTATCGGTGCGGAACGAATAAGGGTCGGCCTCATACTGCAGTCTGTCGCCAAAGGGGAGAGATAAGATGAGTGAAGGGATGATTGTGGTTTTGGTCTTGGCAGTGCTGGTGCTGATTATTCTGGCAAAGACCGCCGTGGTTGTGCCGCAGCAGAGCGCCTACGTCGTCGAGCGGCTGGGAAAGTTCAGCGGCACCCTTGACGCCGGTTTCCACATCCTCCTTCCTTTCCTCGATGTCATTCGATACCGCCATTCCCTCAAGGAGCAAGCGCTCGATATCCCGGAGCAGCTCTGTATCACCCGGGACAACGTCCAGGTCGGCGTGGACGGGGTGCTCTACCTCAAAGTGCTGAATCCGGAGCGGGCCTCCTACGGCGTCACCGATTATACCTTCGCCATCATCCAGTTGGCGCAGACCACTTTGCGCAGCGAGGTCGGAAAGATCGAGTTGGACCGGACCTTCGAGGAGCGGACCACGATCAACCTGGCGGTCGTCACCGAGCTCGACAAGGCGACCGAGCCATGGGGGATCAAGGTGCTCCGTTATGAGATCAAGAACATCACCCCACCCGAAGATGTCCTTGCCGCCATGGAAAAACAGATGCGGGCCGAGCGGGAGAAGCGGGCGGTGATCCTCAACTCCGAGGGGGTCCGCGATTCGGCCATCAATGCGGCCGAAGGGGAGAAGCAGCAGGTGATCAAGGCCTCGGAAGCGAACAAACAGCAGCAGATCAACGAGGCGGAAGGGCAAGCCGCCGCCATCCTCACCGTGGCCGAGGCGACCGCGCAGGGGATTCGCAAGATCGCCGAAGCGATCCAATCCCCCGGCGGCTACCAGGCGGTTCAGCTCCGGGTGGCCGAACAATACATCAACCAATTCGGAAATCTGGCCAAAGAAGGAAATACCCTCGTGGTCCCCGCCACCCTCAGCGACGTGAGCGCCATGATCGCGATGGCGATGAACATCATCCGCCCCGGCGCCAACCCGGAGTCGCCGCCTGCAGTGTCTCAACGATAAATCTTGTTTCATCTGTTTATCCGCTCGTCCTTGTGAAGGATCTTCCCCGCGCCGTTATCCCAAATTGACAACAGACCAAAACCTGTTAATCTTTTGAAGAATGTGGGCAAAGTGCCGTCGTTCTTTTTCTGCATTGCTCGGTATCCCGGTTGAACTTCGGACAGAACAACATCACCCTCTCCTTGATAGGTCCATCCGGATTGACTCGCCAATGACCGACAAACTTCAAGAAACCATCCTTATCGTCGAAGACGACGAGACCACGGCGGTCCTCGAGCGCAGGTGTTTGGAGCGGGCCGGTTACAATATCCTTACCGCCGCGACCGCTGAAGAGGGGGAGGAAAAGGTGGTACAGGAAGAGATCGATTTGGTTCTGCTCGATTATACCCTTCCGAAGGGAATGACCGGCCTCGATTTTTATATGAATCTAAAGGCGAAGGGACAAGATCTTCCTGTTATCATGGTGACGGCGTTCAGCGATGAGGCGACCATTATCAAAGCGTTGCGGGCGGGCGTTCGTGATTTTGTGACGAAATCAACCGCGTACCTCGATTATCTTCCGGAGGCGGTTAGGCGGGTGCTTTCCGACGAGCGGACGAAGAAGGCGCTGGCGCGATCCGAGGGTGAGCTCAAACGTTCGGCCTCCCTGATTTTGTCGACCCTGGAGGCGACGGCAGACGGCGTTTTGGTCGTCGATCAAGACGGGAAGATGATCCGCTTTAATCGGAAATTTGCAACGATGTGGCGGATTCCACAGCGGATCCTCGACACGAAGGACAACACGAAAGCTCTCAAATTCGTCATGACGCAGTTGAAGGACCCGGAGCGATTCCTCACCAAGATCAAAGAGGTTTACGCCAACCCTCTTGCCGAGAGTTTCGATCTGCTGGAGTTCAAGGATGGAAGGGTCTTTGAACAACTTTCGCAACCCCATCTTTTGGACGGGGAACCGGTCGGGCGGGTCTGGAGTTTCCGCGATGTAACCGACTGGAAGCGGGCGGAGGAGCGGCTGATCGAGCTGGCTCATTTCGATCAACTGACCGGGCTTCCGAACCGGACTCTTTTCCAGGATCGACTACGCCAAGCGCTCCCCCAGGCAAGCCGCAACGGAAAGCTGGTCGCGCTCCTTTTTCTCGACTTGGATCGCTTTAAACTCGTCAACGATTCGCTCGGTCATACCGTCGGCGATCTCTTGTTGAAAGAGGCCGCCGGCCGGTTGACGCGTTGCGTCCGGAAAAGCGATACCGTTGCCCGCCTCGGCGGCGACGAGTTTATCGTGATTCTGACCAATATCACCTCCGTTCATGATGCCGCCAAAGTGGCCCAGAAAATCCTCGATGATTTCTCGCGCCCCTTTGGGTTGCAGGGGCCGGAGCTTTTTGTCACGCCGAGCATCGGAATCACCCTTTATCCGTTCGACGGCGACGACATTGATCTTTTGTTGAAGAATGCAGACACCGCCATGTACCGCGCCAAACAGATGGGCCGCAATAACTATCAATTCTACTCCGCCGAGATGAACACGGCGACGATCGCGCAGCTGACGCTGGAGAGCAGTCTCCGTTATGCATTGAAGCGGGAAGAGTTCCTCATTCACTACCAGCCCCAGGTCGATCTGAAGACCGGTCGGATTACCAGCGTGGAGGCGCTTTTGCGTTGGCAACACCCTTCGTTGGGACTGGTGAGCCCACAAGAGTTTATTCCGATTGCGGAGGAGACGGGGCTGATCGTGCCGATCGGGGAGTGGGTGCTGCGCACCGCCTGCGCGCAGGCGGCCGCCTGGCAGAAGGCGAACCTTCCCTTGATGCACATGGTGGTCAACCTCTCGATCCGGCAGTTCAAACAGCCGCAACTCATCGAAACCGTTGAACGGATTCTAGGAGAGACAGGCCTCTCCGCGCGGCATCTTGGTTTGGAATTAACGGAGAGCATGCTGATGGAGAATGAAGAGAGAACGGTTGCCACATTAACCCAATTGAACAAGCTGGGGATTCAGATTTCGATCGATGATTTCGGCACCGGTTACTCCTCCCTCCGTTATCTGAAATGTTTTCCGATCCATATTCTGAAGATCGACCAATCTTTTGTTCGGGAGATTGAAACGAATGCCACCGACGCGGCGATTGTGACTTCCATCATCGCCCTCGCGCGGAACCTCGGCCTGAGGGTGGTCGCAGAGGGGGTTGAGAGCGCGGCGCAGCTAAAATTTTTACGCGCAAACGGGTGTGATGGAATGCAGGGCTATTACTTCAGCAAGCCGCTTTCCTCCGAAGCGCTTGAGAAAAAACTGAGCGCTCCATGGTCGATGCAATTGGATCAGGAGGGATAAGGCGATGTCTTCGGTCGTTTTATTGAAGTGCGGCCTCTTTATGGATCGACACTTCCGTCTGGTTCAGGTTTAGGGTATACCCCACCCCGCGGCGGACCGCAATCAGATTCTCGATCTCTTCGGAGAGAATCACCCGCTTCTTCTGGTTTCCCACCGCTTTCCGGATCTGGGCTAAAATTTTTCTCTTGTGATCGGCGAGCTGGCGCTCATACGGCCTGTCATCTTCGTCTTCTTTCTCCGCGCTTCCATAAAGCGCATCGTAGAGGGTGACCTTGTTGACCACCCGACCCGGCGTTCGGGCGAGGGCCGCCAGGAGCTTGAAGGGATAGGAGGAGAGCTCAACCCGAATTTCTTTGTAAGTGATCAACTGCTGATCCAAATCGATCGACAAAACGGGCGAAGCCTCGGATTGGCGAGGGTATCCCGGTGACGGCTCGCGGGCGTGATCCTTCTGCCGGTGGAAATTCGGAATCTCCGGCTGAATGGGATCGTTCTCCAGAGGGCTGAGAGAAAGGGCCGCGGCGACCCGCTCCGATAGGTATTTCTCCAGAATCTCGATCGGAAGCGAGAAGAGCGCCTCCGGACTGTCGTAGCCCTCTCTGACCAGACGGGCGATGGCGGTTCGGTTCAGCCCCCTGACGCGTATTCGCGACAACGCCAGCCCTTGGGCGGTCACCCCTTGGAGGAGCCGCTCGGAAAGTTCGGAGAGGCTCCGGACCGTCTCCGGCGTCCAGCCGATCTCCCGGGCAAGGGCCGAGGCCGCCTCCGCCAGCCGGGAGAAGGCCTCGCCGATCCGCGCAATCGCGCCGGCATGGATGTCGTACGACTGTTCGATCTCGACGGTCGATCGGGAGGTGATCCATTCCCGGAGAATCAGCGCTTTTTTGACGGCGCGCGCTTCCTCCGCTTCGCTCGGCCGCACGGCGCCGGTGCGTGACTGAAAAATGCGCTTCCCCCCTTCCTGTTGATGCAAAATTTCTTTCCGGAGGAGGGTCGGGTAATTCCTGGCCCGGCGCTCCCGGTAGGGGAGAGGAACGTAGATCCGCTTTGCATCTTCGGTGAGGGCGAGGGCGTAGAGTATCTCGAGCTCGGTCAGGCGGCTCGGATCGGTTGCCTTCATCCAACGGCTGATCTCAACGGCGGTCGCGAGCCGGATTCCTTTCAGCACGGTGATCTTCCCCAGTTCGGTCGCGACAACGCGATCTTCTCCGACCGCTTGAAGGGCTCCCTGGTTTTGGCACCTCTCGACGGCCGATGCGATCAGCGGTTCGAGACCGTCCATCTTTTCTCCCCACCTTCGTTGAGCGGTGTAGGTCGACTTGAGAAATCCCGCCAGCTCCTTTGACGTTGCCGCTTCGCCGGAGGCAACCAGGTTCAGGAGGATTTCTTCTATCTCCTCCATTCGGAGGGCCGGTTCCAGCGGCTCGATCATCCCGGCGATATATTGATCCATCCAGACTTTTTTTCTGAACGAAGAATGGGTCACCAGGATCGCCCGGCCGAAATCGCCAATGTAGCCGTAACGCCCTCCCCGGCCCGCCATGTTCTCATGGAGGGAGCGGGGAAGCGGCCGGGTGTCGGTCCCGTGATAACGCCGGAAGTAATGCCACTGGCGGGATTCGATCAGGACATTTTTCGCCGGGCAGTTGATCCCCATGGCCAAGGTGCTTGTCGAAACGAGGATGCGGATCGCCCCCATCCGAAAGTGGCGCTCGATCACCTGCCGCTGCTCCAGGGGAAGATCGGCATGATGGATTCCGATCCCTTTTCGAAGGAGCCGGATGAGGAAGTCGCGGGCCGTGGTCTCTTCCAACGCCAGCAGCTCCTCAACCGCCTCCTCGGCGGGGGCAAGGCCGACCTGCTCGCCGATTTTGACGGCGGCGCTCTCCACCGTCGGCTTGTCTTTGAGAAAAAGCAAGGTCGACTCTTCCCGCTCCCCGCCGAGAAAAGAGGCGAGGGGAACCATCAGATCGATCTCTTCCTCTCCCCCCATTTCTTTCCAGAGCTCTTCTCCCACTTTGCCGCTGTTGTGTTCCCGATAGGAAAAAATCCCGCGGCAGAAAATCCCTTTCCTCAGTTCAACCGGCCGCTTCTCCTCGATTAAAAGATCGGCCTGAAGCCAGCGGGCCAGCGCCGCTCCCTCGCCGAGGACCGCCGAGAGCCCCAGAAATTGCGGCCGGACCCGTGCGTGAAGGAGCTTGGTCAGCAGCAGCTCGATCGTGGGGCCCCGCTCTTCGTCCGCGATCATCTGCAGCTCGTCGAGGATCACCACGCCGACCTCCTCCAGCAGACACGGACGGGTCACCAGGAGCGATTGCAGTTTTTCATAAACGACGATCGCGATATCGAAACCCTTCGACAGGATCGCCGCGTCCCACTCCCGATGATCGCGCGTGGAGATCGCCGTGACAATGCCGAGGGATCGGTACGCCTCCCGGAATTGAGCGAACTTTTCCTCGGCGAGCGACTTGGTGGGAACGAGATAGAAGACCCGTTTCCCTTTCCGGATCGCGAAGATCGCCAGGATCTCCGCGATGAAGGTTTTTCCGGAAGTCGTGGGAGCAAAGACGACGAGGTTGCCCCCTTGAAGGAGCGACGTCTGTTGAATCGCCTTTTCCTGAACGGGGAGGAGCTCCGGTCCGTAACGCTTCTCCCAGATCGGGATGACGTCGGTATCGATTCCGACCTTCTCCAGAAACCGCATTTTCATTCGGTCCTCCCGGGTGTGATGGTTTTTACATGATGAAATTAGAAATCCTTCGCGGGGCTTTCATGAGCGCGGATGCTCAGAGTGACCGGTTCAGTCAGCCGATCGGGCTTTCCAGGGAGCGAATGACCGCGACCGCCTTTCCGACGATCCGGAAGTCGCCGCTTTGCGGGGTGACTTCGATCGGTCGATAAGCGGGGTTGGCGGAGTGGAGGAGAATGCGCTCTCCTTTTTTTTCAAAACGTTTCACCGTCGCCTCTCCATTCAAGAGGGCGATGACGATCTCTCCCTCCTCGGCGCCCGGCTGCGGCTTCACCAGAAGATAATCCCCTTCCAGGATCCCGGCCTGAATCATGCTGTCTCCTTTTACCTTCAGAAGAAAAGCATCTTTCCATCGGGCGAGGCTTCGATTGAGGTCGATTCTTCCTTCGATATTCTCGGTCGCCAAAATCGGCTCCCCTGCCGCGACCTTTCCGATCACCGGAATGCCGCGGGTTGCTCCGCGCAGCTCCAGCGCTCGCGCGCCGCGATGGGGCCGGCTCAAATGGCCTTTTTTCTCCAGCGCTTCCAGATGGCGTGCGACTCCCCGGGTGCTCTTCATCTTAAACCGCCGCATGATCTCTCGCTGCGTCGGCGGAAATCCGTGGTCGGCGAGATAGCCGGTGATAAATTGGAGGACCTGGGCCTGACGGTCTGTCAGCGGTTGAGGCATTCTATCTCCAAATAGTATTCAAGTGAATACTATCCGGTTGCGGCGTTCCTGTCAAGCGAATTTTGCCGGCGAATGGATCTGGAGGATAGTGAATTCATACTCGAAAGAGTTAACTCTTTGCGGCAAATAGACAGGCCGCCGGGGAAAAGACTAAGTTTGTTCTAATAGAAAGGAGGTTTGTCATGGCAGAGAATATCAGCTTGGAGGGACTGCGGGTTGCGATTCTGGTGACCGATGATTTTGAGCAGGTGGAATTAACGGAGCCGAAGAAGGCGCTGGAGGAGGCCGGTGCGACAACGGCCATTATCTCTCCCCATCCCGGCCAGGTCCAGGGGATGAATCACGATGAGAAGGCAGACCGCTTCAATGTCGATCAGACGCTCGATCAGGCGAACCCCGATGATTATGATGCGGTTCTTTTGCCCGGCGGGGTGATCAACGCCGACGCTTTACGGATGGAGCCGAAGGCTCAGGAGTTCGTAAGGAAGATCGAAGCGGCCAACAAGCCGATCGCTTTTATCTGCCACGGGCCGTGGCTGCTTGTCTCGGCGGGGCTGGTCAACGGCCGAACGTTAACCGGCTACTACACCCTCCAGGACGACATCCGCAACGCCGGAGGACGCTGGTGGGACCTGCCGCTGGTGCATGACGACAACTGGGTCAGCAGCCGCTTTCCGAAAGATATCCCGATTTTTAATCAAGGAATGATCGAGCTTTTCTCCGACTATCAAGAGATGGAGGAATACGAAGAGGCGGCATAGGCGTAGAGACGTCCCGCCGGGACGTCTCTACGGATTTTCCAAGCGCATTAGGGTTTCACGGCGCCCTTTACGGCGGCGAGGGCTGTTTCGACCTCTCGTTTAAAGAGGGAATAGGGGATTGCCCCTTCCACCTTGCGCCCGTTGATAAAGAAGGTCGGCGTCGCCCGGACCCCCCGTTCGATCGCTTCGTTATAATCGGTCTCTATCCGGGTGATAAGACTCCGATCGCCCAGGGAGGACTCAAACCGCGCCATGTCGAGATTCAGCCGGCGGGCATAACCGAAAACGTCGTCTCGGGCGACGCGGTCCCGGTTTTCAAAGAGAAGGTCGTGCATCTCCCAGAAGCGGCCCTGCTCCCCGGCGGCGATGGCGACCATATGGATCGCCGGGGCGTTTGGATGAGATTCAAAGACCGGAAAGTGGCGGAAGACCCATCGGACCTCCCCGGGGTACTCTTCGAGAATCTGCTTGACGGTTGAAACGCTCCGGGCGCAGAAGGGACATTGAAAATCGGAGAACTCCTCGATTGTCACCGGCGCCGCCGGCGCTCCCCGGACCGGAAATTGGGCCGGGATCGGTTTGGCCGGGACCGGTTTGGATGGCGCAGGGGGAGCTCTCGGCCTCACGCCGCTCCGCTTGGACGGGCGCTTCCGAACGGAAGGTGTAGATCGCAAAGAGACCCGCGGCCGCTCCCGCCAGAAGCACAATCCATAAAAGCGGATTCGCCCTTTTTTCTTTTAGCAATTCTTTCTTTTTCATTCGAAGAAGGAGTGTACAGACGAACCGCCGGAGAGTCAATCGCCCGCCTTGACACCTCCCTTATCTATTTCTTACGCTGGAGGTAAGCCACACTCGGCATCCTTCTCAAAATAGGGGAGACGTCCATGACCCTTGTCGAACAGCTCGCTTCATTCGTCGTCAATGCATCTTATGAAAACCTCTCCGAGGCCGCCCGTCAGGCGCTGAAGATCCGCATCCTCGACTCGATCGGTTGCGCCATCGGGGCGCTCGATGGAGAGCCGATCCGATTTATCCGAGCGCATCTGGAGGACTTCGGCGGCGCCGAACGCTGCACCCTCGTCGGCGGCGGGCGAAACGCCCCCGATCGGGCCGCTTTCTACAACAGCGCCTTGGTCCGCTACCTCGACTTCAACGACAGCTATCTGGCAAAGGGGGAAACCTGTCATCCGAGCGACAACCTCGGGTCGGTCTTGGCCGCCGCCGAGTATTCGGATCGATCGGGCAAAGATCTCCTCGCGGCCCTGGCGGTCGCCTACCAGGTTCAGTGTCGCTTAAGCGACGTCGCTCCCGTCCGGGACAAGGGGTTCGATCATACCACCCAGGGGTCCTACGCCGCCGCGGCGGGAGTGGCCCGGGCGCTCGGTCTCGACCCAACCCGGACCGCGCATGCCGTCGCCATCAGCGGAACCGCCTTCAACGCGCTTCGGGTGACCCGGACGGGGCTCCTCTCCCATTGGAAGGGGCTGGCCTATCCGAACACCGCCTTCGGCGCCACCCACGCGGCCTTCTTGGCGATGCGCGGGATCACCGGTCCTTTGGAGGTCTTCGAGGGGAACAAGGGGTTCATGGAGAGCATCGCGGGGCGGTTTGAGATCGATTGGCAGAGAGAAGATCTCGAACGGGTGACGCGCACCATCATCAAGAAGTACAACGCCGAGATTCATTCCCAATCGGCGATTGAAGGAATTTTGGAGCTCAAGCAGGAGGACCCTTTCTCTCCGGCCGACGTGCAACGGATCGAGATCGAGATCTTCGACGTCGCGCACAAAATTATCGGCGGAGGAGAAGAAGGGGACAAGACGATCGTTTTAAACAAAGAGCAGGCCGATCACAGCCTGCAATATATGGTCGCCGCCGCCCTCCTCGATGACCAGGTGATGCCGGAACAATATCTCCCCGACCGGATCGAGCGGAGGGACGTTCAGACGCTCCTTCACAAGATCACCGTCCGCCCCCGGATAGATTTCAGTGACCGGTTTCCCGACGAGATGCCGTGTCGGCTGATTGTCTCTCTACGAGACGGCCGGACCCTCATCAAAGAAAAGCGGGACTATGAAGGATTCTACACCCGCCCGATGCAGTGGGAGACTGTCTCCCGGAAATTCGAGCAGCTCAGCAAGCGATACGCGGACCCCTCCCTGCGCCGTGATATCCGGGAGGCGATCTCACGGATCGAAACGCTCCGAACGCGGGACCTCATGCAGCTTTTGGCCCGGGTTCAGTTCTCGACCGATTTAAAAGCGGCTTCATAGCCGACCTTCTCTCAGCTTGCCTCATTCGCCTTTTCTCAAAAGGTGTGTCCCTCGTCACTTTTTTCGCACCTCATTCATTACAAAAATCATCGATAAAACCCTGCTAAGTGTTTTCACACCCCTGTACTAAGACAATTCCCAATAGTCACAAAAATAATCTCTGTTATCTTTTGCCGTGGGCTTACTGTAGAGCTTGTTCTTGGGTAAAGAGACTTTTCCGCGATCATCGCCCGGAGGGGGGCGCTCCCCCTCCTTATCATCAACGCCTATGTAATGGAGGTGGAATGAGAGAGAGAAAGTCTGTTTTCGCAATGGCCCTCGCCGCGCTCACCCTTTTTGTGTCGCTCTGGTCCGCCGGCGCGGCCGATGCGATGACCGTCTGGACGGAGCATGCCACCGTCAAAATTCGAAGAACAACTTCTCCCAAAACAAACCAGACCGCCGCCGTCCTGAAAGCGGCCAGAAACGAATTCGAAGCCTTCCAGCTGGTGGTGACGGCGAACAGCGGCGCCCTTTCGGGTGTCGATGTGAATGTGAGCGATCTGCGCGACGCTCACGGCAATACGATCCCCGCCGATCAGATCATGATTTATAATCAGGCTTACATCAACGTGGCCACCGTTTCGACCATCCAGGGGGCGACGGGAGAATGGCCCGACGCGTTGATTCCGAAGAAGGATGCCTACTTCGGCGAAGTCCGGAACGCCTTCCCCTTCTCTGTCGCCTCCGGCAGAAGCCAACCGGTCTGGATCGAGGTCTACGTTCCGTCCACGGCGGCGGCGGGGGTTTACTCCGGTTCGGCGACCGTGACGGCCTCCGGACGGAGCCCGGTGGTCGTCCCGATTCAGCTCACTGTCTGGAATTTCACCCTTCCTTCCACCTCCACCCTCAAGTCGGCGCACTCCATCGATTATCATCTTGTTCCGCTTGGCCACGGCCTCGGCTCTTACGGCTCCCCTCCCAGTTCGAGCCACCTCAGATTGGTCAAGCTCTATGCGAAAGCCAATCTGCTTCATCGGTTGACGACAAATTATTTGCCGGCCCCGCAAGCCATGGGGGGGGGCTCGAACAGCCAAATCGACTGGGGACCGTTCGATACGACCTTCGGTCCCCTCTTCGATGGAACCGAGCCGCTTCCGGGGGGAAAACTCCCGGGGGCAAAGATGACGAGCTATAGTATGTCGTTCTCGGGACAAGATACGAACACCACTTTTCTCCGAGGCATCGCTACGCATGCGAAAGCGAAAGGATGGTTCGATCGTCTCTTCCAGTACACCCTTGATGAGCCGAGCACGAGCGCGCATTGGCAGACGATTCGAACCCGGGCCAACGCCCTCCATCAGGCCGACCCCGAACTTCGGGCCGGGGTCACGACCAGCATTCAAAACGCCACCTCGAACAACGTGGCCGGTCTGATCGATCTGTTCATCCCGACGGTCCGGTTCATGGACAACAAACCGTACGGACGAGAGCCGGGGGGCGAGGTCCCCGGCGGCGCCGGGACAATCGGAAATCAGCGGAACAAATATCCCCAAGAGACCTGGTGGTATCAGGCCTGCGGCAGTCACGGCTGCGGGATGGTCGGGGGGGAGTGTTCGACTCGGAGGGATACCATCTCGATTGGCCCGCCTACATGATCGATCTTCCCGCCATGTTCAGCCGGATCATGGAGTGGCAGGCTTTCAAATACAACGTTCAGGGAGAGCTCTACTACGACATGGTCTATGCGTATGGTCAGAGAGACCCGTGGGTCAACCAGTATGATTTCGGTGGCAACGGCGACGGGACCCTCTACTATCCGGGGCGGCCGAACAAGATCGGTGGGACGAGCCACATTCCAATCGAGTCGATCCGGTTGAAGCTCCTTCGGGAGGGGATGGAAGATTATGAGTATATGCATCTCCTAAAGACCCTCGGCGAGGAAGCGTATGCCGATGAGCAGGTCGCCCAGGTGGTCACGAATGTCTACACCTGGAGCAAGAACCCGCTCCTCCTCTACGACGCCCGTGAGAAAATGGGGTCGCGGATATCGGTTCTCCAGGGTGGAGCGAATCCTGCGCCGACCCCCACCCCCGAGCCCCCTCCGCCGGCCGATCCCGGTTCCGATCCGGACCCTGACGCCGGGGCGGGGGCCGGATCGGGAACGGACCCTGATCCTGATGCGGAATCGGCTCCTCCCATCTCGAAAGATCCCGATCCGATCTCAAAAGATCCCGGTCCGATTACCCCCTCCACCGGAGAGAGCGGATCTTCTTCCGGTGTGCAATTTGGCGGGTGTAGTCTCTTGCGAACGACGGGGGAGGCATCCCCCCAATGGAAGCGGTCGCTTATCTTCTCCTCTTTTTCTCCCCCTTCTGCGGGGTGGTTTGGAGGAAGATTCAGGTTTTTGCTCGACTCCGCTAAACGTTGAACGGGAGAGGGATTCTAAAAGATCCCTCTCCCGTCTCTAATTTAAAAACCAACCTGAATGATTCTAAGGGACGTGGTCCGGCCCATAGACGGTGAAGCCGTGCAGCTCCAGGACCATCTTCGCTTGATCGGCCTCGGCCCGATCGGCAAACCACCAATCGAATTTTTCCGCTTTCTCGGCCGCGGTCAATTCCGAGGTCGCAACCTGGTAAGCGGTCTGATTTTCATCGTTCATGGGAAATTCATCGATGCCGACATGCCACAAGGCCGACTCGCCGCATGGATCTTCTTTCTTCGCCATCGCTTCCTCTCTATAAAAGGGATTTTCTAAAATGAGGATGCAACGCCATCCTTTTCCACGATTAAGGGATAGAGCGACCGAACATCCGACCGGCGATCGCGCGTCCAACGCCTTCCGCCAGCGGGCTAAGGAAATCGATCATGCTTGGAGCGTTTCTCCTCGGAAGAGTGGTTTTCATGCCGAGACGAAACCATGCCATCAGCAAGATCGGCGCGAGGATCGCCGCCCCCGCTACGGCGGCACGGCGAAGGGAGAGATGACCGTTGACCGTCCATCCTCCGCGAATACCGGTCCACTCGGGGAGCGGTTCGAAGAGGTTCCCCGCCGTGGGAGGAATCGGTTGATCTTTCAGGAGCATTTTGTCGGTCATGACGGCAAGTTGTCGCTCCGTCATTTCAGGCGCCAGAAGAGATTCGAAACTCAGCGTGCGGGCCGCATTGCCGACATAAACCTCATGGCGCGGATTCTCTGCCAGACGGATGAACGTTTCGGCGACCTGATCCGGTGTATAAACCGGGGGGAGCGGCTTGGCGGCGCGGCCGGTGTAGTTGCCGGCATGCTGGTAGAGAGGCGTGTCGATGCTGGCCGGAACCACCGTGCAAACATGGATGTTCTCGGCCCCCTCCAGCAGGAGCTCTTGTCTCAGACTCATGCTCAGGCCGCGGACGCCATGATTGGCGGCGACGTAGGCGCTGAGGTAGGGTTGGGAGAGTTTGGCGGCGAGAGAGGCATTGTTGATCAGCACGCCGCTTCCCTGCTCGCGGAAGTAGGGGAGGGCGGCCCGTGCCCCATGGATAAAGCCGAACAGTTTTGTCTCAATCACACGCCGGTAGGCCTCGATCGGGGCGTCTTCAAAACGGGCGAAAAGGGTGACCGCTGCATTATTGATCCAGACATCGAGCCGGCCGAAATGTTCGACGGCGCGCCGCGCCAGATTCCGAACGGCCGCTTCGTCGGTCACGTCGGTCGGCACCGCGAGCGCCCTTCCACCCAAGTTTTTGCATTGCGTGACAATTTCACGCAACGGTTGCTCCCGCCGAGCGGCGATGACGACCGATGCTCCCTTTTTCGAGAAGGCCAGCGCGGCGGCGCGGCCGATACCGCTTGATGCACCGGTAATGACGATAACCGAATCGCTGATCCTCCTACGCATCGAACCCTCCTTGCCGGTGAATAAGTGGGATATGTAGGATGATTAAAAAGCAATATCCGTACCGGATGAAGGTGCCTGTTTCTCCCTTTGCTTTCGCCAAGAAAAAGAGGGAGAGGGATCTAGTGATCTGATTGAGAGAAACATAACTGGGGCGGAAGAGGATGAGTGTGTCGGTGGCAGGAAGTTTGGATCAATATGCATGAAAGTGCGTGATTTTTACCTGCCGGTAAGATGGGGGGGATTATCTCTGAAGATGAGTGGTGTTCTGGGCGACTGCCGGCTTGGCGGCTTTGGCCTCCAAGGCCCGGACCGCGCGTTGGAGCAGCCAAATCTTAAAATAAATCCGTAGTTGAACAAAGGGGGTGAACATTAAAGGTTCCTCCGATGAAACGCATTTTCTTCTTCGTGTTGAAGAAGGGAAACAATCCGGCGATCATTTCTTACCGATGTTGTATATTACTGTATGGGATAAATTCATTTTGGGCAATCCCCTCGAAAGAGGGGGCGTGTCAATTCCCGCCCGACACCGTCCTGAAGACCTGTCCTTGGCCGGCGATCCAGCCGTTGTTCTGATCGAAGAAAAAGACCCGGCGCAGTTGGCTGGAGGTCCCGCTTGTCTGCTGCCGCCAGCTTGCTCCCCCGTCACCGCTGTGGAGAATCAGCCCGCCCCACCCTGCCATCCAAATGTCGGAGGGGGAGAGGAAGGCAAGACCGTAATAGGCGTTGGAGAAGTTCGACGCCGATCTCACCTGGCGCCATGTTTGACCCCCGTCGGCTGTCTGTAGGGCATTGGAGCGGGCCGTGCCGTTTCCCCCGACCGCCCAGCCGATCGGCCCCGCGGAGCCGTCCGCATTCCGGCTGAACTTGATATCAAAGAGACGACCGTTTCCTTCGAGCTGTCCGCCGTTCTCGGCCTCATAGAGAAACCGCCACGTCTGCCCGCCGTCGGTGGTGTGTCCGATCATCCGAAGCCATCCCGTATCACACGGCTCATCCCCCTCCGATCCGCCGCCGATCCAGACTTCATTCGGACTGATGACATCGAGCGTAAACAGATGAGGGTTAAACGAGACGACCTCCGGTCGCGGCTGACCGGCTTGTGAATGCCCGGCCGGATAGAAACACGGCGCCGGGAGTGGGCGGACGGTGCTGTTCTGCGGAATCGCTTGCCAGGTTGCCCCCCCGTCGTTGGTCTTGAAGATGTACCCGAATCGCCCGACGGTCCAACCGTGCCGGCTGTCGGCAAACCCGACCTTGCGTAGGTAGACGCCGACCTTTTTGCTGCAGTACTGATCGGCGCTGTTCCAAGTCGTGCACCAGTCTTGCTGATCCCACGTTCCGTCTCCGTTGCGATCACCCCAGTAAACGCGATGCAGATGTTGCTCTACCCAGGTGGCGCCGCCGTCGGTCGTTTTAAAGATTGCCTCCGGCCAGCCGACCGCCCACCCGGTCCGGGCGTTGGTAAAAAAGACGTCGTAGAAGTCAATCCGCGCGGCGCTGGGAGAAGGCGAGCCGTTGAAAACCAGGTTCTTCTGGAGCACCCAAGTTGCGCCGCCGTCGGTGGTGTGGGCGATCACCTCGTCGATTCCGACGGCCCATCCTTCGGAGACGGAGACGAAGTGAACCCCGAAGAGATCGCCGTTCACCCCGCTGCGCCGCCAACCGGCTCCGGGCGGCGGGGGAGGAGACGGCGAATTTGCCGTGATGGTGACGGACGTTCTCCCGAGAGCCCCCCTGTCGTCGGCGACTTCGAGCGTGGCCGTGAACTCGCCGGTGCTCTCATAAGTGTGGTTAATGACCGCGCCCTGTGCGGAGGGAGAGCCGTCACCAAAGGTCCAAGTATAAGAGAGAATTGAACCGTCGGGGTCGGACGATCCTGCGGCGTCAAAGGTGACCGTGAGGGGGGCGATCCCGCTCGTCGCGGTGGTCGTGATCCGAGCGGTGGGAGCAATATTGTCGGCGCTCACCATGACCACCGTTGAGTTGTTAATGCCGTTTTCCGCCGTCGCGGTGACGGTGGCGCTTCCGGCCGCCAGCGCCGTCGCCGATCCGCGCGGGTTGATCGATATGACTTCCGGTGCACTGGAAGTCCATGTAAAGGTCACGCCGGGGATTCGTTTTCCATCGGCATCTTCCGCCGTTGCGACGAACTGGACCTGGTTGCCGACGAAGAGCGGCTGAGATGGGCCGGTCAGATCGATTGACGCAACGGGAGGGAAAGGGGAGGGCAGCACGACGTTTAAGGTTGCGGGGTTGCTGGTTACCTCTCCAATGAAGGCGGTCAACGTCGTCGTCCCCTCTTTGAGTCCCTCCACGGAGCCGTCCGAAGAGACCCGCCCGACCGTCGGATCGGCGATTTTCCAGGAAATCTCGACCCCCATCACCGCCTGGCCTGCTTCATCGAGGACGGTTGCCGCAAACGGCTGGTTTCCGCCGACCAGGAGGGTTGCCTCACTCGGCGCGATCTGGATCTCCGAGACAACCGACGGCTGCTTCGGTTGGGAAGGGGGGATTTTCGGGTTTGGCGCAGATGTTGAGGCGCCGCTCCCGCAGGCGATGAGGAAGAGTGACAAGAAAAACGGCGCGAAGACCCGGAAAGAGGTGATCAGTTTGAATCGACACGAGATGAGACGTCGAGAGAAAACAGGGTTCACATGTTTCTTTCTTACAGAAAGGTCTATTCCGATCGAATGGTTGTTCACCTCTTTCGGAACTACTCCGAGAGAGTAGCAAAGCCGATGCCATCCGCTCATTTCCGAATCATTCGGAAATGAGCGAAGTAGCGGTGCCTCGGTTACAACGGCCTGATTTTCTTTGCAGAATAAATGCAATGATTTTCCGGATCGGAATGGAGCCTCCGCCCGGTTCCATGTTACAATCGCCCCATGTCCACCGAAGACGCCTATTGGCAAGAGATCACGGCGACCGTGCCGGCCGAGGATGAAGCGCGCGCTTCTGCCTTTCTCATTGAACAGGGAGCGGGCGGAGTATGGGTTGAATCAAACGGCTCCCAGGTGCATCTCCATGTTTTTTTCCTCTCCAAGAGGGGGGAAGAGTCGACGCCGTCCGGAAGGGGCTTCGCCGACTGGTCTCGAAGGGGAAGGTCGCACTCCTCACCGCGCTCCGGCCGGAGGAGGCATGGCAGACCGCTTGGCAGAAGCATTCCGTCCCGGTTCAGCGGATCGGCAAACGTTTGTTGATCGGCGCGACATGGCATTTCCCCCTTGCGAACCGTTCCGGGCGAGAGGTGATTCGACTGACGCCGGGAATGGCTTTTGGCACCGGAACACACGCGACGACAAAAAGCTGTCTGATCCTGCTGGAAAAATGGATCGGGGATGAGGAGCGGGGGAGGCTCCTCGATATCGGGACGGGGAGCGGCATCCTGGCGATCGCCGGGGCGAAGCTGGGAGCAATCGACGTGACGGCGGTCGAGGTCGATCCGGTCGCTCTCGCCGTGGCCAGGGGAAATGCGCGGATCAATGGGGTGGCTTCCAAAATCGTTTTCCGCGAGACCCTTCCTTCCCGTTCCCGCTATCGGTGGGTCGTCGCCAATGTCACGGCACCGGTTTTGATCGAACTATCCGGAATCGTGGCCGATCGGGTCGGCCCGGGAGGAACGCTGATTCTCTCCGGAATACTGGCAACGGAATGGCGCGGCGTTTTTCTCCGATATCGCGAGCGCTTTACCCTGGTTCGAAGAATACAAAGGGGAGAATGGATCACCCTTCTTCTGGAAAAGAGAAAAAAATAGCGAAAAAGGGTCGCCCCGGCTCTCCGGGACGTCCGCTGGAGCGGAAGGTGAGTCTGGGGCGCGCCCTCTCGAAGCTCGGTTTTACCTCGCGCAGCCAGGCGCGGCCGCTGATCGAATCGGGGCGGGTCTCTGTGAATGGGCGATCGATTCGAAATCCGGAGGTCCGCGTCGATCCCGATCGGGAGGTGATCCGGGTGGATGGTCAAATCATCCGCTCTGCGGTCCCGGTTTATCTGATGATGCACAAGCCGAAAGGGGTGGTGACGACCCGTTCGGATGAAAGGGAAAGGAAAACCGTCTATGATCTCCTTGGAAAAGATGAACAGTGGCTCTTCCCGGTCGGTCGTCTCGATAAAGAGACCTCCGGACTGTTGCTCCTGACCAATGATACGCAGTGGGGAAATCGAATCACGGCGCCGGAGTCAAAAATTTCCAAGATCTACCATGTGAAGCTGAACCGGCAGATCACGGAGAACGATTTGGAGCGGCTCCGGTTGGGTGTTGTTCTTGAGGAGGGACAAACCGCCCCGGCGAAAGCGACCCGCCTGAGGCGGGCTGAAGGTAAGGAGTGGATTTCGCTGGCCCTCCGGGAGGGGCGAAACCGCCAGGTGCGCCGGATGTGCGAGGCGCTCGGCTATCAGGTTGAAGATCTCATCCGGGTCCGAATCGGCGATCTGGCATTGGGAGATCTCCCGGCGGGGGGACATCGGCCGTTGACCCCTTCGGAGGTCCGGCGGCTGGCGGCTCCTTCCAAAACAAACCGCTTTTAAAAAAGACGCGTCGCTTCCCGATCTATCATCAGATCGATGAAGGCGACGCGTCTTGACGCGTTCAGGAGAATCTTTCAGAATCCCCTCAGGTTTTTACCGGCCGGTCGTAATAACCGCGCCGTGAGAATCCGAGATGTCCTCCCCAGACAGCGGCCCCGAGAGACAAGAGGGCCGTGATGAAGAACCACCATGCTGCGGCGGCACCAAACTTTGCGGTGGTTTCGCCAGCCTCCGCCGCTTGCTGCTTCAACTGCTCGGGATTGCCGAGCTGATCGACGGCGCTTTCCGCTTGTTCCCGCGACATCTGGGTCGTATTCATCAAGTTTTGAACCATCGACTCGCGGTCCATCTCCGCTCCGCCACCTGCACCTCGTCCCACGTTTTGATCCCCCTGTCCCATTTGTGAGGCGGCCCCTTGTGTGCCTGCCTGGACACCCTGACCGACCACGCCCATGAGACCCCCGATGGCCGTGCCGACCCCCATCGTGGCGATCCAAATAAAGAAGATCAGCGAGAGCGACCAGACGAGGGCCCCCTGGAGGGAACCTTCACCCCGTTCAGGAATCGACGTGTAGCGGCCCGCGACCCAGGCACCGATAAAAACAGAGATGATCGACGAGAGAATCGTCCAGATTCCGGCCCCGATGCCGATCGCGGCTCCGGAAGTTTGTCCCTCTGCGCCGACCACGCTTAATCCGATGGCGACACCGAGTGTGTTGAGTAAGATCTGCGTCACCGTAGCGATAAAAAACCCGGCAATCACCGCACCCCACCCGATTCGACTCACCGGATAGAGGGAAGACTCTCTCGTGGTTGGATAAGGCTCTCTATACGGCTCCCTGACTCCTTCATGTTCCATTTCCATTATGACCTCCTCTTCCTCGACAATAAATTGCTGATATTGAAAAGGAAAAAATGGATTTGTAATACCCCTTATATAAGATTTTGCAAAAAGGGTGCCCCTAAGGAAGTGAGGGGGATGATTGAGTCTGAAGGCAATGCGGTAGACCGCGCCAGAATGCGCCCGCGTGGATGGGAAGGATCACGTCAGATTCGGTATTTTTTCTCTTACGAGTGTGTTTTTTTTGCACGTGGAGAAAGGGAGTAGAAGAGGTTGGCTTTCTTGAGCATCGGGATGGCGGCATTGCGGACGGGGATTCCTCCACGGGTCATGCCTCGTTCTCGACCGTGGTGGGCATGGCCGTGAACGACAAGATCGGCCCCCGCTTCGTCGATCGCCTTTCCCAAGAGATAACTTCCCAGAAAGGGGAAGACCTCGGCGCGCTCGCCGGCGAGGGTCTCTCGGATCGGCGCATAATGGAGAAGCGCAATTTTGAGATCGGTCTCCAAGGAGAGGAGGGTTTCCTTCAACCGGCTGGACACCTTTTCGGTATGGGCGATAAAATGTTTCATCTCCGGCTCGCCGAAGACGGTCCCGCAGGCCCCCTCGAATCCCCCCGCGAATCCCTTCGTCCCGGCGATGCCGATCGACAGCTCCCGGCAGTGAACCACGGTGGAATCTCCTTCCAAGACCGTGACCCCGGCTTCTTCCAACAGTCGATGGACCTCTTTGACTTGATTGCAGTGATAATCGTGGTTTCCCAAAACGGCGACGATCGGGATCGGGAGTTCTTTTAAGTCTTCGACGAGGACGGCGGCTTCTTCAGCGGTTCCCGTGTCGGTCAAATCGCCGGCCAAAAGGAGAAGATCGGCCTCTCCCTCCAGCTTCTGGAAGTGAGAACGAAGCTTCCCGCGCGAGAGCGCGTCGTAGTGAAGGTCCCCCGCCGCCGCGATCCTCACATAGGGGCCTTCCGGCGGGGGGGCTTCCGGCGGGATCGGCGGGGTGAGCTCGCTGATGACCTCAAAATCGGGCAATTGCCGCTGAACGACCATTCGCGCGTACTCTCCCTTTTCCGGAGAGGAGACCTCTCCATAGAGAATGATCCGCTTCCCCTCGATCTGGACCCGGACGTTCAGAATGCCGACATGGGGGTCGGTTGCAAGGGTCTGCCTGATTTTTTCCCGGAGATAATGATCTTCTGTCATCGCTTCCTCAAATCATTCAAGATAGGTATGCAGGATATCCAGGACGGCGCGATCGGGGACCGGCAGATCGATTGATTGCGCATAGAAGAGAAGACCCAAGACCCGGCGGGGTCCATGTTTGGCGCGCCGTTTTAAATAGTCCCAATCGATCTTTCCCGACTTGATTACATCGAGGGCGTCGAACCAGTGGTGGGGGCCGAACTCTTCCGTGGCCAGGCTCTTCATGACGATGAGATCCTCGGCGGGAAGAATGGGGATCCGCTTTCCCATAAAGTCGATCGGCGTCGCCCTTCGGAAGGTCTCATCGTCGAGATAAATATTCCCCGCGGATTTAAAAATGATATCGATCGGAACGTCGTCTTTCTTGGCTTTGTAGAGCCATCTCGGGTCGGTCATCTCGGTCTTAAACCCGATCTGATCCAGGGCGCCGAGCAGCCGCTCGGCATGCTCCGGCCGCACGAAGATATCGATGTCCTTTGTCCGTCGCTCCCTTCCCAAACATTTGGCGGCAAGGCCTCCTCCAAACACATAAGGGATTTGGGTTCGTTCCTGCACTAGGATGAGATCATCCAGCACGCTTTGGATGTCGTCATCTTCGATTAATTTGCGTGGGGATGGTTCTGTTTGCATGGAAAATACTCCCGGGTGGAAAAAAGGCTTGGCGACGCGCACTCAGAAAAAACCGAGAAGGACAAACGCAAATTGATTATAACATGGTGAGTTAACGGGGAGGAAGAGGGGCGGTTCAAGCAGCAAACGATCCATGGTTGCATTGACACTTCCCACAAAGGTTTGTAGACTAAAACCATCGAAAATAAAACAAGGAGGAGCGATGGCCCACACCGCCCATCCCAAAGTCGATTCCACGTTGGCAGAGCGGCTCGCGCGTTTTAGCCGCGAATTATCTTACCGCCATCTGCCGCCGGAGGTGATTCATGAGGTGAAGCGCCGCCTGATCGACACGCTCGGCTGCGCCTTCGGCGGCTGGAAAGACCCCCCGGCGAAGATCGCGCGCAAGGTGACCCGGTCGGTCCGGTTCCGAGGAGGTGCGACGCTCCTCGGGGAGGTGCATCGAACGACGGAGGACCTTGCCGCCTTCGCCAACGGCACCGCCGTCCGCTATCTCGACTATAACGACACTTACCTGTCCAAGGAGCCGGCCCACCCGAGCGACAACATTCCGGCCGCTCTGGCCGCGGCCGAGGCGGCGGGGCGGGGCGGAAAGGCGCTGATCGAGGCGATCGTCCTCGGCTACGAGATTCAATGCCGTCTCTGTGACGCCGCCGCCCTTCGTCCGCGGGGATGGGATCATGTGACCTACGGGGCCTTCTCCAGCGCGCTGACGGCGGCCAAGCTCTGGAGACTGACAGAGGCAAAGACGATCCACGCCGTCGGCCTGGCCGGCACGCCCAATCAGGCGCTCCGCCAGACCCGGGTCGGGGAGATCTCTATGTGGAAGGCGGCGGCCTTCGCCAATGCGGCGCGCAACGGGCTTTTCGCCGTGGAGCTCGCCCGGCTGGGGATGACCGGTCCGGCGCCGATCTTCGAGGGAGAGAAGGGTTTCATGCGGATCGTCTCGGGCGAGTTCGACCTCCCGCCGCTCCATCCATCCGGTTCGTTCAAGATCATGGAAACGTACATCAAATATTTCCCGGTGGAGTACCATGCCCAGAGCGCCGTCCAGGCGGCGCTTCTGCTGCGGGAGCGAATGGACGGGGGAATCGATTCGATCGATGCGATCACAGTCCGCACCCCCGATATCTCTTATGAGATCATCGGGCGCGACCCGGAGAAGTGGCATCCGAAGACCCGGGAGACGGCCGATCACTCCCTTCCCTATTGTGTCGCGGTCGCTCTGATGGATGGAGAAGTGGGGCTTCGGCAGTTTGGACCGCGGCGTTTGATCGATCCGAAACTTCATCTCCTGATACAGAAGGTACGTGTCCTCTCCGACCCCGATCTCTCCGCCGCTTATCCCGGCGCCATTGCGAATATCGTCGAGATGGAGGCGGGGGGAAGACGCGAGATTGAGCGGGTTGACCACCCGAGAGGCCATCCGAAGAATCCGATGACCGACGCCGAGGTGGAGGAGAAATTCCGGCGGCTGGCCGGCCGGCTCCTTTCGAAAAGACAAATTGAAGGGGTGCTGGCCCGGATTTGGAGATTGGAGAAGGTGAAGTCGATGGGGGAAATTTTAAACCTGCTGAAGGTGAGGGGGAAGGGATGACCTCTCCCGGCAGACGGCTCCGGCAGATCATCGAAAAGCGCACCCTTCTCCTGCCGGGGGCGTTCAACGCCTTCTCCGCGGAGTTGATCGAGCGGGCCGGCTTCGAGGCGGTTTACATCTCCGGGGCCGGCCTTGCAAACGGGGTGGCGGGGGTTCCCGACGTCGGGCTTCTCTCTCTGGCGGAGGTGACGGCCCAGGCGGCCTATATCGCGCGGGCGGTGAAGATTCCGGCGATCGCCGACGCCGATACCGGCTTCGGAGAAGGGATACACTTGGTCCGGGCGGTCGAGGCATTCGAGACGGCCGGGGTGGCCGGGATTCAGATCGAAGACCAGGCTTTCCCGAAACGATGCGGTCATCTGCCCGGAAAAAGTCTGATTCCCGCCAGGGAGATGGTTCAAAAGATCCAAGCGGCGACCCGCGCGCGGCGCGATCCCGATTTTCTGATCATCGCCAGAACCGACGCCAGGGGGGTGACCGGCTTTCGTGATGCCGTCGATCGGGCGCGCCGTTACCTCGATGCCGGCGCCGATGTGATTTTTCCGGAAGCGTTGGAGTCGGCAGAGGAATTTACGAAATTCGCGGAGAAGATCAAGGCCCCTTTGTTGGCGAACATGACCGAATTCGGCCAGAGCCCGCTTCTTTCCGCCGAGGAACTTTCAAGGATCGGCTATCGGTTGATTCTCTTCCCGATGACCCTCTTTCGAACGGCGGCAAAAGCGATGGAGGAAACCCTGGAGGAGCTGAAGAAGGAGGGGACGTCGAGACGATTGCTGGGGCGGATGCAGAGCCGCCGAGAGCTCTATGAAGTCATCCGATATGCCGATTATGAACGGCTCGATCAGGATCTGGCTTCCCAGAAACCCGGCCCGAGGCGAAGCAACCGGAGGAAAAAATGAGTGAAGTTCGCAAAGAGGGCGCCGATCGGGTTTATCATGGGCTCGAAGGGATTCTGGCGGGAGAGTCCGAGATTTGTGACGTGGAGGAGATGACCGGGGGACTCTTCTATCGCGGCTACCGGATCGAAGATCTTTCCGAGCGGGCCTCGTTCGAAGAGGTGGCCTATCTTCTGCTAATGGGAAAACTGCCCAATCGAAAAGAGCTCTCCGATTTTTCGGGAGAGCTGGTCCGGTCGCGCCCGCTTCCCGAAACCGTCCGCCGTTTTCTGAAGACCGTTCCGACCTCCGCCGGCCCGATGGACATGCTCCGGACGGCGGTTTCCTTTCTCGGCCTCAACGATCCCGATCGGGGATCGAACGACCGCCCGGCCAATCTTCGCAAGGCGATCCGGCTGATTACTCAGATCCCCTCGCTTTTGGCCGCGTTCCGGCATGCGCCCGAAGAGCCTCCTTCTTCCGATCCGTCCCTGTCGCACGCGGCGAGCCTTCTCTATTTGATCACCGGAAAACGGCCCGATCCGTTTTCGGAGAAGGTGATGGAGATCTCGCTGATTCTTTATGCCGAACATGAATTCAACGCCTCGACTTTCGCGGCGCGGGTGACCGCCTCTTCCCTCTCCGATATGCACTCCGCAATCACCTCGGCGATCGGGTCGCTCAAGGGACCGCTGCACGGCGGCGCGAACGAGGCGGTGATGAAGATGCTTCTGGAGATCGGCGGGATTGAAAACGAGGAGCGATACATCCGTGACCGCTTGGCCCGGAAGGAGCGGATCATGGGGTTCGGCCACCGGGTGCTGAAGGGGGGGATATCCGATCCGATATCATCAAGAGGTATTCAAAGGAGTTGGGGGAAAAGAAGAACGACCGAAAATGGTTTGCGCTCTCAAGCCGGATCGAGGAGAGAATGCGGCAGGAGAAGGGGCTTCATCCCAATCTCGATTTCTATTCCGCTTCGGCTTACTACCTTCTCGGCCTTCCGGTCGAGTTCGACACCCCGCTTTTTGTCTGCAGCCGGATCGCCGGCTGGTCAGCCCACGTCATCGAACAGCACGACCACAACCGATTGATCCGCCCGCGCTGCCTTTATACCGGCCCCAGGGAGCTTCCTTACCTCCCGATCGAAGCGCGCCCATAAAAGCTCCGCATTCGTCAGAGGGTCTGCAACTCCGCTTGTAGCTGTTTTGCCAACAATCCGGGATCTTCCGCCTTTGCAACCGCCTCCTGAATCATTTCTCTCAGGTATCGGTTCATGCCGACTTTTTGAATCAGATTTTCAAAGAATCGCGTCTGGTCGAGCTGCGTACTCTCTTTCAAGGTCTGGACCAGTTCGGGCTCGAGCGCGATGGAATAATCTCCAACGTGAAGGTAAGCGGGATAGATGGGGCCTGGGAGCTTTTCAAATCTCAAGTTCATTGGATCGATTCTCCTTTTGAGGATAAGGCGAAGCCGGTAAGCGGTCGCCCTTCTGGTCGGACCGGCGGTTGCCGCGAGCAATCGGCGCGAACAATCGAATTGATAAGGAGCCAACGCCCTATCTTAATCCTTCAGAAATATTTTTCAAGCTCTTTCGGGATTTAACCCCAGCCGGAGGGCGGTTTTTCTATGAGAGAACCCCTCTTTCCTTGCGAAAAACAGGGGCCTCACTATTTTTACGTATTTTCTTGAAATCGGGTTTCTCCATTGATTAGAATAACAACATTTGCTTCGTTGCATCAGTTGGGTGAGGGGAAATTCTCCTCTGATGCGGGAATGGGGGAGGGTGGTTCTTTGTCAAAGCGGATTCTGATTGTCGATGATAATCAAGATACAATCCATATTTTAACGGTGATCTTAAATCAGGGGGGGTATTCCACCTTTGCGGCCAGGGACGGCGTCGAGGCGCTCCAAAAGCTTCAGAAAGAGGCGCCGGCGCTTGTTCTCTTGGATATCATGATGCCGAAGCTGGACGGTTTTGGGGTGATGGAGGTCATGCGGGGCGATTCAGGGATGAGTCAGATTCCGGTGCTGGTGATCTCGGCGAAAGTCGATCACGCTTCCAAGGCGCGCAGCATGGAATTGGGGGCGAAAGATTATATTGTGAAGCCGATCAATCCGGATGAAATCCTCTTAAAGGTCAAAGAGCACTGTCCCGCGTTGAAGACATTCGTGTGAGGAAAGGTGATCTTCTTCCCTCCGGGTCGATCCGATTCATCCTTTATTCTTCTCAAAGGGTGCTGGCCAAGAGGCGTTCCAGCCGCTTCGGTTCGATTTCAATGTAGATGTTTTTCTCCTGGGAGACGAGGACGGCGCCCGGCTTGGCCCCTTTCGGTTTCTGGATATACTTCCGAAAGGTATAAACGACATCTCCCTTCCCCTCTTTCCTCCCGTCGCTGAAATGAAGCGCCAGGGTCGCCGCGTCGAGCAGGGTCTGGTAAGGGATCTCTTTTCCTCGCTCCATCCGGACGATCAGATGGGATCCGGGAACCCCGCGGGCGTGAAACCAGAGATCGTTTCCCCGCGCCGTCCGAAAAGTAATCTCTTCGTTTTCTCGATGATTTCTTCCGACGATCACGCTCCAGCCGTCTGCCGAGAGAAAGGTGGGAGGGCCGGCCCGCTTCCCCTTCTCCCTTCGGGTCGGGACGGGCGTTTTTCCCTCCATGGCGACGGTCCCCCCTTCCAGAAGGACCGTTCGATTCCGTTCCAGCGCTTCCAGTTCTTTTTTCGTCTTCTCCCTCTGCGTCTGAAGGGCCGCCTGCGCCGCCTGCGCTTTTTTATATCTCTTGAAGAACCGTTCCAGATTTTCCGACGGGGAGAGGGCGGGGTCCAACGAAAGAGTCATCTCCGCCTGGTCAGGATGCGCTGGATCGGGAATCTTTACCTCAGTCATTCCTGTCCGGACTTGGCGAAGATGACCCTTCAGGAGCTCTCCTTCGTAGCGAAACCGGTCGGCCTTTTCGGCCTCGGCCAGGCCGATGGAGATCTGCTGTAACTTTTTTCGGCAGCGGCGAATTCCCTCATCGATCAGGGCCGTCAGCCGCCGCTTCTCTTCCTCCTCGGCCGTTTTTTCCTGCAGGGGGCGATAGGTGGCCTCCACCGACCGGTTGAATCGATAGGGACCCGGTTCGGCGAGCGGAATCTCCGTCTCTTTAAATCGACCGGTCGGATGCAGCGGAGGAGAGAGATAGGGGAGACCGACCTGTAAGGCGCGCCCGGCGGGAGGGGGGAAGAGCGAACCCAAAATAATCCCTTGATGGTCGATTAGAAAGAAATTCGACGCCGTTCCCATCAGCTCCGCGACCAGAGAGAGGGTTCCGGGAGAGATCGAATGCCGATTGCGGAGTGCGGATTGCGGAGTGGAGGACAACGGATCGTTTCCTTGATCGTCTGATTTGAGACTCAGATCCTGAACCTGTTTTATTTCCCCCTGATCCGGTCCTGAGTCCCCGGCCCCCGGCCCCCGCCTCTCGGGCCAGGCGCAGGTCATTCGGACGATCCGGTCTCCTCCGATCTGTTCAAGGGAGACGATCCGTTTCCATCGAAGATGCGCCCGCAGGAGTTGGCAGAACCGGGGAGGGGAGGAGGGGTTGGGGTGTTTTTCGTTGGTCAGGTGGATTCGGGAGAAGCGCCGCTGTCCGGAAAAGTAGAGGTGAACTCTCTCCCGCCGCTGATGAATCTCGAAAACCAGGCTCCAGGGTTGGGGCTGATCGATTTTCTGAATCACCCCGCCCCGCAGCGTGTCCCCGATCTCTGCAAGGACCTCCCCAATTTGTCCGGCGCTGAGCGACATTCGTTTGACCCTTTTCCAAGCGTTGTGTTAATTTACCTCGTTGCGAAGTCCTGATTGTACCGGGACGTTTTTATTTAAGCAACCGGGTCAGGCTTGCGCATCGCTGAAGTGGATCATTAGAAGAAGGAACAAGATCGACATGCAATCGAACCCTCTCTACGAACAGTCATTTACCTCACTCGGCTGGCCCGAGATCGTTGAATTTCTCGTCCGGCAGGCCGCGTTGCCGATCACGGCGGAGCGCTGCCGCGCCCTCCCTTTCCTGGAGGAACCGGGAACGGTTCGGGAGCGGCTTGCGGTTGTTTGGGAGGGGGGTTCTCCTTTTAAAGGAGGGGGAGCCATATCCCTCTCTCCTCTTTTACCGATCCCCGCCCATTCTTGGCCCGCGCGACCAAAGGAGCGGTTCTGGAGGGAATCGAGTTGCGGGGGATCCATGATCTGCTCGAACAGGCCGAGTCGGTCCGCTCTTTCTTGATCCGAAAAAAAGAGGAGGCTTCCCGTCTTTTTCAGATCGCGGTGCAACTGGAGCCGCCGGCCGGTTTAAGACAAAAGATCGCGGCAGCCGTCGACCCGGAGGGAAGGATTCAGGAGGGAGCGACGCCGGCCCTCCGCGCCCTGACCGCCGAGGCGGCCCGAGCGCGGGAGGCGATCACCGATCAGCTCGAAAAGATCCTCCGATCGGCCCGCTATGAAAAGATTTTGCAGGAGCCATATTATACCGAGCGGGAGGGACGGTATGTCCTCCCCTTTAAGATCGCCGATCAGAACAAAGAGGGAGGGGTGGTTCATGATCTCTCGGCGAGTGGGGCGACTGCGTTCGTCGAACCGAGGGAGCTGGTCGGGTCGAACAACCGCCTGAGGGTCGCCCAGTTGGCGGTCTCCCGTGAAGTGGAGCGGATCTTGCGATCGCTCAGCGAGGAGGTCGGAAGAGAAGCGGGGCGGCTTACGCGCAACCTGGAGATCCTTGCCGAGATCGATCTGCTCCGCGCGTCGGCGAATCTGGCCGAGCGGATCGGCGGGATCTGCCCGAAGGTGAATGCCGGGGGTGCGATCGGTCTCTTCGAGGCCCGGCACCCGCTCCTCCTGCTCCGGAAGGGAAGCATCGTTCCCAACGACATCCTTTTGGAAGAGGGGCGCCGCGCCTTGATCCTCTCCGGTCCGAATACCGGCGGGAAGACGGTCCTCTTGAAGACCGTCGGCCTTTTGGCGCTGATGGTTCGAGCCGGTCTCCCGATTCCATGCCGGGAGGGTTCGGAGATTCCCCTCTTCCCGGCGGTCATTGCCGACATCGGCGATGATCAAGATCTCTCTCGCGACCTTTCGAGCTTCTCGGCCCACCTCCTTAAAATTTTAGCCATCCTGGAAACGGCTCCGGGTGGATCGCTGATTCTGCTCGATGAATTGGTCACTTCGACCGATCCCGCCGAAGGGGCCGCCCTGGCCGCGGCGATATTGACGGAGTTGGCCGATCGGGGAATGCGGATCGTGACAACGACGCATTATCCCTCCCTCAAAGGACTGGCCCAGGCCGATCCTCGATTTCTGAATGGGAGTCTTGCTTTCGATCTGGAACGGCTCGCTCCGACCTATCGTCTGGTGTTGGGGACCCCGGGACGGAGCGCCGCCCTGGAAATGGCGGCCCGGTTGGGCCTCCCCGCCTCGATCCTTAAGCGGGCCAAAGAACACCTTCGTCCCAATGAGACGACCCTGGAGCGGATCATTGCCGAGTTGGAACGGGAGCGGCGAAACGCGGAAGAGGAGCGCCGGCGATTGGAAGCTCTCCGAGCAGAGGCGGAAGCAGCGGCCGCCGCGCAAAAAGAAGGGGCCGCCCGCTGGGCGATGAGCGAGCGGGAGATTCAGAAAAAGATCCGTCAAAAAGTGGCGGAAGCGGTGGCGGAGGCGCGATCCGAAATTGCGACCTTGATGGCATCCCTGAAAGAAAAGCGCGATCCGGCCCTGATCAAGAAAGGGCGGACCGTCCTGGAGGAGATCGGGCAGAAGGCCGGCGACACGGCGGCCCGAAAGGAGCCCTCGTCTGCGCCGGGACCGTTGCAGGTCGGCCGGAGGGTCGAGGTCCTTCCGCTCGGAAAACAGGGCGTTCTGCTCGATCCCCCCGGGGGATCAAAGAAGGTCCGGGTTCAGATTGGAAATCAGACCCTCTCCGTTTCGCCCGACGCCATCGAAGGAGTCATCGAGGAAAAGAGAGAAGAGGGACCTCCGGCCCCGGTCTTCAAATCGGCCGGACCGGCCGAATCCACCGTCGACCTCGTCGGGAAGCGGGTGGAGGAGGCGCTGGAGATTCTGGAGCGTTTTCTGGATCGGGCGATCCTGGGGAACGAACGGGAGATCCGCCTCGTCCATGGACATGGAAGCGGAAATCTAAAAAAGGCCGTTCGGGAATATTTACCAACCTCCCCCTACGTCGCGCGATTTCGCCCCGGGGACCTTCTGGAGGGGGAGATGCCGTCACGATCATTACCCTGAAGGAAGAATGATCGCTTCCTGCTGAAATAAAAGAGGATTCTCCCGCTCCTCTTTTTTACAGGGCGATCTTTCTATCCCTTTCTAGATTATCCCTATTAGGGGTTGCAAATCCCCTCGAAAGAGGGAGTTGACTTGGCGGGATAATTTTAGTAAAGTAGCGCCGCATGATACAAAAAACGAAAAAATATATGAGACCTTGCTTTTTTACCCTCTCGTTGGGATTTTTTCTTCTCCATCCTTTCTCGACCGAGTTTTCCCAGACCGCCTCTTTGCCGATTCATTCCTCTTCCGTTGAATTGTCGCCGGCTCCTCGGGAAATGGACCTCAAGGCGCGGGAGAAAAAGGTCCTGCAGATCTTGTCGAATTTCAAGACGGGACTGCGTCCGGATAAAAAGCGGGAGCTGGCGACCTTCATTAATGAAGAGAGCCATCGGTACGGCTTCGATCCGGAATTGGTGATGGCCGTCATCTCCACGGAGAGTTCCTTCTATAATTGGTCGATGTCGCCGAAGGGGGCGGTCGGTTTGATGCAGATTATTCCGACGACCGGAAAAGCATTGGCCGAAACAAACAATATCGTTTGGCACGAGAAAGATCCCCTTTTGGACCCGTTCATCAATATCAAATTGGGGATTCATTACCTCTGGGAGCTCTACCTGAGATTCGGTGATCTTCCCGTCGCGTTGACGGCCTACAATTACGGCCCTACGGCCGTGGCGCGCTGGCTCCATTCGGGAGAGGAGATCCCTGTGAAGTACGCTGAAAAGGTCATCAAGCGTTACGAAGAATTCCTCGGCTTAAACGCGGAAAAGAGCGCGGAGCCTGAGGAGGAATCTTCATCCGATATCACCCGCCTCTAATCTGATTGCCTGAAGAAAACGTCTTTTCGATCCCTCCGGTCGTCCGGGTCCTTGCTTGCCTCCCTTCTTGCCATCCGACCGTCGATTTGCAATAATGATGGACGATGAAGATTCCGCATGTCCAGCCCGCTAAAATTCAGATCTATGAAAAACCCGTCGGTGGTGCCGATATCCGAATTCGGCATCTTCTGCCGCCATACGAGGGGCAACCGGTTGCGGCCGGCCTTCTCGGAGTGCCGTCGGACGCCGGCGTCGTTCAGGGAGGGGCGCGCCGGCGCCGCCGAGGGGCCTTCGGCGATCCGGCTTCAATTAAAACGGTATGGCACCGCCTACAACTTCGAACAGGACGCCGATCTCTCAACCCTTCCTTTGGCCGATTTCGGTGATCTTGTTCCGGACGAGAAATCGGTGGAGCAGACCCACCTTCGCCTCACCGCCGCGGTGGGGGCGATTATCGACCTCGGCGCCATCCCGATCGTCCTCGGAGGGGGCCATGATTTAACCTTCGGCGGCGTCCGGGCGCTCTCCCGGCGGACCGACGGAACCGTCGGCGGATGGACCCTGGATGCGCACTTCGACGTCCGGGAGGCCGTGAACGGCATCCCGACCAGCGGCACCCCTTTTCGAAATATTCTCGAAAACTTAGGAAATGTTCCCGGCGATCACTTTGTTGAAATCGGCGGCAACGGCTTGGTCAACGCCAAGGAGCACTTCGATTATCTGATCGGCAAGAGGGCGCGGATTTTTTCTCTCTCCGAGACCCGCCGGAAGGGGATCGGTGCGGTGATCGAGAAGACCCTTCAGATCGCCGGGCATGGCGCCGAAAAGGTCTTTTGTTCAATCGACATCGACTCGGTCGCCCAGGCCTTTGCCCCCGGAGTTTCTGCTCCCTCTCCGGACGGGTTTACGCCTGAAGAGGTCTCACTGGCGGCGTATCTCGCCGGTCTTGATCCGAAAGTGGCTTATTTCGACATTATGGAATTGAACCCTGTCTTCGACCAAGAAGGCCGAACCGCGCGTCTGGCGGCTGCCCTGATCTTGCATTTCTTGGCAGGGCTGGCAAAACGGGAAGAGATAGGGAAAAAGGTAATCGGGTTCAAGCGGGGAGAACAATGAGCCATCTCATGTTCGAAGAACTCCGACCCCCCGATCCCATCCATGCCCCGACCGGGACCCGGCGGAGCTGCAAAAGCTGGGATGCCGAGGCGGCGCTCCGGATGTTGATGAACAACCTCGATGAGGGGGTGGCGGTCGATTGGAAAAACCTCATCGTTTATGGCGGGACGGGCCGGGCGGCGCGGAACTGGAAGGAGTACCATCGGATCGTTGCGGCGCTGAAGTCGCTGGCGCCGGACGAGACCCTCTGCATTCAATCGGGAAGGCCGGTTTATGTCGCCAAAACCGATCGGGAGGCGCCGCGGGTCATTCTCGCCAACAGCAATCTCGTTCCGGCCTGGGCGACCGCCGAGGAGTTCGATCGGCTCGACCGGATGGGCCTGATGATGTATGGGCAGATGACGGCGGGGAGCTGGATTTACATCGGCACGCAAGGGATTCTTCAAGGAACCTATGAGACCTTCGCCGCCATCGCCAAACAGGCTTTTAAAACCGAGTCGCTCTGCGGAAAATGGATCTTGACCGCCGGGATGGGGGGGATGAGCGGGGCGCAGCCGGTGGCGGCGACGATGAACGAAGCGGTCATTCTCGACGTTGAAGCCCGGCCGGAGCGGATCGAGCGGAAGGTGAAGGAGGGGTATTGCGATCGGATGACCGATCGGCTCGATGAGGCGCTCGAATGGGTTGCCACCGCCTGTCGCATCGGCCAGCCGCTCTCGATCGGACTCGTTGGAAATGCCGGGGAAGTTTATCCCGAGCTGATCCGGCGGGGGAAAATCCCCGACATTGTTACCGATCAAACGCCCGCCCACGATCTCCTCTCGTATCTCCCCATTGGCGATGTCGCCGAGCTCGACCGGCTTCGGGAGCGCGATCCGAAGGCCTATCGTCAAAAGTCGCTCGACACAATCGCTCGCCATGTGGAGGCGATCTTGGCAATGCAGTCGGCCGGGTCGATTGCCGTCGATTACGGTAACAATCTTCGCGCGCAGGCGGCCGACGCCGGTGTGCCTGTTAAAAATCCCGACGGCTCGTTTAAGTATCCGGGATTTGTTCCAGCCTACATTCGTCCCCTCTTCTGCGAAGGGAAAGGGCCGTTCCGATGGGCTGCCCTTTCCGGTGATCCGAAAGACATCCATCGGATCGACCGAGCGTTGAAGGGGGCTTTTCCGAAAGACCGGGCGCTCAAACGATGGGTCGATCTGGCGGAAAGAAAAATTCCGTTCACAGGCTTGCCCGCGCGGATCTGCTGGCTCGGTTATGGGGAGCGGGCGAAGTTCGGTCTGATCATCAACGATCTGGTCCGAAACGGGAGAGGTCAAGGCGCCGATCGTCATCGGGCGCGATCACCTCGATTGCGGCTCGGTCGCATCCCCCTACCGCGAGACGGAGGCAATGACCGACGGCACCGACGCGGTCGCCGATTGGCCGCTGCTCAATTTCGCCCTCAATGCCGTCTCCGGCGCGTCGTGGGTGTCGTTCCATCACGGCGGCGGCGTCGGGATCGGCTATTCCTTGCACGCGGGGATGGTCATCGTCGCCGACGGAACAAAGCGGCGGGCGCAGCGGATCGAGCGGGTGCTGACGGTCGATCCGGGGATCGGCGTCGCGCGGCATGTCGATGCGGGGTATGAGAGAGCGAAAGAAACAGCGCGAAAAAAGCAGGTGAAGATTCCGAATTGAATACTGATATAATCATGCTACATCATTATAAAAACCAATCCGTGCTCATTCCAGACCAGAAGCCCTTTGAATACGGATAATGGACCCACTGATGCAGCAGGGGACATTCGTCCATCTATTCGGCGTCGACCGAAAGCATTCCTTTCTGAAAGGTGTAACGGATCAGCTAGGCGACATTTCTGAGGGCGAGTTTATTCATATGTTGGCGCGGTGAGTCTCCATTGTCTTAATGCAATTCCCGATTCCTCGGCCGCCCTCCCGATTTTTATAGCTCATCGAAACGAACCGGACGATTTCTTTCTCCCGTTTCGTCAATCCCCGCGGTCGAGCCGGGATAGAGATAGCTTCTTTTGATTCGCTTTCCATCTTCTTCAATCCGACTCCCTTCTGTCTCACGAGCGGCTTGTTTCAGAGATGAAGCCGCACTGAATGAGAGGACTCTCCTGATTCGTTTTATCCCTCCTTCTTCAATTGATACCAATGATGCTAGACCGGTATTAAATCGATCTTTAACAAGAAATGAGCGCAAGTTTACCCTGTAAGGGTAGGTAAAAACGCTTTCTCTTAATGTTTTTACCGATCTGAGTCTTACCTTTTTACCGTAAATATTGACATATTATACCAAAGTGGTATTGTAAAGTCATGGTCGCGGACATCATCGAAGATACAAAAAGACGGTTTGATTTTTACGCTGACTATCGGACGATATAAAGATTGTTTGTGGGTTTTTCATCTTGCCGGCAGGTTGCGATGGAGACTAAACATGGACGATCAGTGGAGTGAACTTATTGAGTTTGTTATCGACAAGACCTTTATCTCAAGACAGAGAATTGAACGGATTCTTCATATTCATACTCCTGAAGCGCTTCCCCAGTCGTTACAGGAAGTGTTGCAAGATATTCTGGCTGGAAAAGAGGTGACAGGGGAAGGGGTAAGCCCCTTCACCAAGTATGGTGCGCTTAGCTCTTTGTTGGACCTTGAGGGTGAACAAACAAGAAAAGAGATCCTTAACTTGGAAGTGGTTTCCGCAAATGGGACCCTATCAGATGACGAGATCGGTGAAGTTCCGGAGTTCCTTCTAGAATACGTGGATCTTATCGACGACATCTGCTCTAAAGCGGGAGAAGACGAAGAGACCATTCACCAGGTCCATCGCGCCTACTTAGAGTTTGTATATATGAAAACGAATAACCCGGAAACCCTCGTTCCATTCTTGAAATGGTATTTGAAGACCGAAGAAAATATAAATCGTGATCTTTCGTAGAAAATGATACGCCGTGAAATAGCGAAGTAATCAGCGACAGCTATGTATTCATGACTCTTCCTGTCTATTTACTTCATGCGGTAATATTTAATCGACCCGCTCTTTCACTGTCCTTCTTCATCCGCCTTGTGAAATTCAAAAATCGTTCGAATGTCGGCGCGGCGGGAGAAGCCCCGTTCCTGCTTCATTTTCTCCAATGTTTCAGTCGCCTCGTCATTCCAGCCTCGCTTGCTCATGAACCCGTTCCAGATTTCGATTTCTTCGGCGTTCGGTTGCCGTCCTTGGCTAAAACACCAGGCTAAAACTTCTTCATCCGTTCCCCCCTGCAAAACCCGGTCGATGAGTGCCTTGTAGTCGACATGCAGGAACCGAACACAGCGGCCGTCAAACCCAACCCCCAAATTCTTATGGTATTCCGCGGGAAGTCTCTTTTGAGCGTGCAAACGGATTTTATCGAGCATCCTTCCGAAGTAAACGAGGCCGCCGACCTTGTCGGAGGAGGGACGCAAACCGGGAACTTTCATTTTCTCTTCTCCAAAATATTGGACGGATAGAAGATCCTTCTTTGAAATTTTAGATGGGTGTGGTATACCACAGGAAAGCATTGTGAATCAATCTCACGGCAGTTTCTTATCTATGCAGGAACAAATCATGCCTCCTCTTTTCGATTTGGCCATTATCCGCTGTGGTGAATTGCTCACTGCGGCTTCTCCGGATGGACCCAAGCGCGGGAGAGCGCTCTCCGATCCGGGGTTGATTCCAAATGGCGTCGTGGGGGTCTCGCGCGGGAAGGTCGCCTGGGTTGGCACGCAGAAAGAGTATCGCCGGAAAGGACGTGCCCGCCGAGAGATCGATGCCGATGGAAAGGTCGTCCTTCCCGGTTTTGTCGATCCCCACACGCACGCCGTTTTCGCCGGCAGCCGCGAAGGGGAATGGGGAGAGAAGCTTCGCGGGGTTCCCTATCTTGAAATCCTTCGGAGGGGGGCGGCATTCTCGGAACGGTCGGGGCGACGCGCGCCGCTTCCTTGAAAGTTTTGACCGAACGGGCGGAGCGCTTCCTCAAGAAAATGTTATCGTGCGGCACTACGACGGTGGAGGTGAAGAGCGGCTACGGGCTCGATCTTCAAAATGAGCTTAAGATCCTAAAGGTGATTGAACGGCTTGCGGATCGACTCCCGCTCGAGCTTGTTCCAACCTTCATGGGGGCTCATGCCGTTCCAAAAGAGTATTCGAAACGGCCCGAGGCATATGTCAATCAAGTCATCAAAATGCTTCCCTCCGTCCGAAGACGGGCCCGCTTTTGTGATGTTTTTTGCGAGGAAGGGGCCTTCAATTATTATCAGACGCGACGAATCCTGGAGGCGGCGAGGCGAGAAGGTTTTGCGATCAAGCTGCACGTGGGGGAGTTCTCCGATCAGGGGGGGTGCGGTTGGCGGCGGAGTTCGGGGCGGTCTCGGTCGATCATCTCGATCACATCCGCGCTGATGAGGTACCCCTCTTGGCCGAAAGCGGCGCAGTCGGCGTGTTGCTGCCGGGGGTTTCTCATTTTTTGAAAGCAACGCATCTACCGCCGGCGCGGGAGCTGATCGAAGCAGGCGTGCCGATTGCGGTGGCGACCGATTTTAATCCCGGCTCGTCGCCGTGTCTTTCGATGCAGGAGATCATTCACCTGGCCGTGCGTGATTTTAAGCTGACCGCGGCGGAAGCGATTTCGGCGGCGACGATCAATGCGGCGCATGCGGTGGGGCTGGGAGAACAAATCGGCAGTATTGAAGTTGGAAAACAGGCGGATATTTTGATTCTGGATCTGGAGCACTACGAGGAGCTGCCTTACTTCTTCGGGGTGAATCATGTGGCGAAGGTTTTGAAAAAGGGGAAGGTGGTCTACCGGAATCGTTGAAGTCTCTGGGGATACCTCACTTTCTTTTCAAACCGTTTACGAACTGAACGATCTGATCCAGCGGGGCGCCGGGGGTGAAGATTTCTCGGATGCCTCGCTTTTTCAGATCGCGGATATCTTCGTCGGGGATGATGCCGCCGCCGAAGACGGCGATGTCGGTGGCCTTTTCTTTTTTGAGAAGTTTTAAGACCTCTTCGAAGAGGGTCATGTGGGCGGCGGAGTGGATCGAGAGGCCGATGGCGTCGGCATCCTCCTGAATCGCGGAGGCGACGATTTCGGCGGGGGTGTGGTGCAGACCGAGGTAGATCACCTCGTTCCCGCCGTCGCGCAGGGCGCGCGCGACGACTTTGATCCCGCGGTCGTGGCCGTCGAGGCCGATCTTGGCGAGCAGCACCCGCTTTCGCCGTTCGACCGGCTTCTTTCGATCGGATGATTTTACGGGGGCGTTCTTGACCGCTCTAGGCAACCCGGACCTCCTCCAATTGGTATCGGCCTTCCTTCTTCTTTAAATATCCCATTCGAATTTTCGGATCGTGCTGGAAAATCAAAAGCCAGTGCTCCTCGTGCGCCTGCGCCAGCAGTTCCCGCTTGGTCTCCATCGTCGTCAACGGAAAGAGATCGTATCCCATGATGTAGGGAAGCGGAAGATGGGCGGCCGTCGGGATGAGATCGCCGATGAAGAGGGCCTTCTCGCCGTTTGATTCGACCAGAATCGATTGGTGGTGTTCGGTGTGGCCGGGAGTCCGAACGACGGAAACTCCCTTCAGAATTTCCGAGTTTCCCTCCAAAAGATCGAGCCGCCCCTCTTTCGGAAGGACTTCGTAGTTTTCCAGGAGGTAACTCCCGCGGGTCCGCTCGTTCGGAGTGTTGGCGAACTCCCACTCTCCCTTCTGGATGAAGTAGGTCGCCCTCGGAAAGGTCGGATGGATGTGGCCGTGGTCGTCCCGCCGGGTGTTCCCGCCGGCATGGTCGAAGTGGAAATGGGTGTTGATCACCAGCGCGATGTCGGTGGGGGCGAGGCCGTGTTTCGCGAGCGACGCCTCAATCGACGGCGTCCGGTTCACGGCGTAAATTTCGTTAAACTTCTCGTCTCCTTTGTTTCCGATTCCGGTGTCGACGACAATGTTCATCCCGTGTGCCCGGATCAGCAGAACGCCGAGCTCAAGATGAATCCGGTTTCGGTCGTCGGCCGGATGGTGCTTCTCCCAGAGGACCTTCGGGACGACGCCGAACATGGCGCCGCCGTCCAATCGAAAGGTGCCGTCGGTAAGGGGTTGGATTTCAAAGGTGCCGAGTTTCATATCAAAACGAGACCGACTCGCGGTACTCCCCATACACTTTTCTAAATACGTCGGAGATCTCTCCGACCGTGGCGGAGGCCCGCACGGCGTCGAGGATCAACGGCATCAGATAAGCGCCGGCCTCTGCGGCGGAGGTCAGCCGCTGTAACGTCTGTTGGAGTTTTTTCGGCTCGCGCTCTGCCTTGACCTTCTTTAATCGTGCGACCTGCCGCCGTTCCACATCCCCCGTGACCTTGAGGATCTCGATCCGGCGTTCTTCCTTTTCGATAAAGGCGTTCACGCCGACGATGAGCCGATCTTTCCGATCGATCTCCTGCTGGTAGGCGACGGCGGCGCGATGAATCTCCCGCTGCGGAAAACCCTTCTCGATCGCACGGACCATCCCCCCCATCCCATCGAGCTTCTTGAAGTAGCGCTGCGCCTCTTTCTCCATCCGGTTTGTCAGCGATTCGATATAGTACGATCCGCCGAGCGGGTCGACGGTGTCGGTGACGCCGCTCTCGTAGGCGATGATCTGCTGCGTCCGAAGGGCGATCTTCACCGCCTCTTCCGTCGGGAGGGCCTAGGTCTCATCGAACGAGTTCGTGTGCAGCGACTGGGTGCCGCCCAGCACCGCGGCCAGCGCCTGCAGCGCGACCCGCACGACGTTGTTGTACGGCTGCTGCGCGGTCAGCGAGCAGCCGGCGGTCTGCGTGTGAAACCGCAGCGCCAGTGATCGCGGGTCTCTTGGCTGAAACCGCTTCTTCATCTCTCGTGCCCAGAGCCGCCGCGCGGCGCGGTATTTGGCGATCTCCTCGAAGAAATCGTTGTGGGCGTTGAAGAAGAACGAGAGGCGCGGGGCGAAGTCGTCGACCTTTAGAGCCCGCGTTGATGGCCGATTCCACGTAGCTGAGGCCGTCGTGGAGGGTGAAGGCGAGCTCCTGCACCGCCGTCGAGCCCGCTTCGCGGATGTGGTAACCGCAGATACTGATCGGGTTCCAGAGGGGCGCTTCTTCGACGCAGAACCGAACGGTGTCGTTGATCAACTTGAGCGACGGCTCCGGCGGGATGATCCATTCCTTCTGGGCGATGTACTCCTTCAGGATGTCGTTCTGGATTGTTCCCCGGAGCTGCTTAAAGGCGACCCCTTGCTTCTCGGCGACGGCGAGGTAGAAGGCAAAGAGGATCGATCGCCGGAGCGTTGATGGTCATCGAGGTGCTGACCCGGTCAAGCGGGATGCCGTCGAAGAGCCGTTCCATGTCGCGAAGCGTGTCGATGGCGACGCCGCACTTCCCGACTTCGCCCTCGGAGCGGCTCGGATGGTCGGAGTCGTAGCCCATGAGCGTCGGGAAATCGAAGGCCACCGAGAAGCCGGTCTGGCCGTGGGCCAGCAGATACTGGTAGCGCGCGTTGGTGTCCTCCGCGGTGCCGAAGCCGGCGAACTGCCGCATCGTCCAGAGCTGCCCGCGGTACATCGTCGGGTGGATGCCCCGCAGGTGAAGGGGTACGCGCCCGGCTGGCCGAGGTCGGCCTTGGGATCAAGGGAGCGGGTGGCTCGATCGGTATAGAGCCGATCGATCTCAATGTCTGAGAGATTTTTGAACTTGGATTTTCTTTCCGTCCTTTTTTTCTTCATGATGTCGGTTGAAGGAGCTGCCGCGCAATCACCATCCGCTGGACCTCCGAGGTTCCTTCATACAAGGTGGTGATCCGGGCGTCTCTGTAAAATCGCTCGACCGGAAAATCTTTGATAAAGCCGTAGCCGCCGAAGATCTGGACCGCCTTGTAGGCGACCCGGTTCGCCATCTCAGAAGCATACAGCTTCGCCTCGGCGGCGATCGCCGTGACCGGTCTTCCTTGGTGGCGGCTCCAGGCGGCCCGGTGGGTCAGGAGCCGGGCGGCGTCGATCTCGGTCTTCATGTCGGCGAGCATGTTTTGAATCGCTTGAAAATCGCCGATCGGCCGGTTGAACTGCTTCCGCTCTTTGGCATACGCGATGGATTCTTCGAGACAGCCCTGCGCGATCCCGAGTGCCTGGGCGGCGATCCCGATGCGCCCGCCGTCAAGCGTCGCGAGCGCGATCTTGAAGCCTTCGTTCTCCACCCCCAGGAGGTTTTCAGACGGCACGCGGCACTCCTGGAAGATCAATTCAGCGGTGTCGGAGCCGCGCAGCCCCATCTTGTCCTCGACTTTTCCGACGACAAAACCGGAGAACGCTTTTTCAACGATGAAGGCCGAAATCCCTTTTTTCCCCCGCGCCGGATCGGTCACCGCGTAGACGATCGCCACATCGGCATTCTTTCCGTTGGTGATGAAGAGCTTCGTCCCGTTGAGAACGTAGTCGTTGCCGTCCCTCCGCGCCTGTGTTGCAATCCCTCCGGCATCGGAGCCGGCCCCCGGTTCGGTCAGGGCATAACATCCCAAGAGACGGCCTTGCGCGAGCGGGACGAGGTACCTCTCTTTCTGCGCCTGGGTTCCGAACCGGTTGATCGGATCGCAGGCGAGCGAGTTGTTGACCGTCATGATGACGCCGAGGGAGGCCCATGCCTTGGAGATTTCCTCCATGGCGAGAATGTAGGTCAGCAGATCCATCCCGGAACCGCCGTATTCCGTCGGGATAAAGGCTCCCATCAATCCCATCTCACCCAGCGCTTTGATCAGCGCGTGCGGAAACTCGGAGGCGGCATCCATTTTGGAAGCGACCCGCTTCACCTCTTTTTCGGCGAAGCCTCGAACGGTCTCCAGGACCATCTGTTGCTCTTCGGTGAATTGCAAATTCACGGGGGCAATTCCTGCGTTTTGTAGTAGTAGAAGCCGCGTCCGGTTTTCTTTCCAAGGAGGCCGGCCTCCACATATTTGCGCAAGAGGGGGGCCGGGCGGTATTTGCTGTCGCCGAATTCGGTGAAGAGGACTTCCATGATGTCGAGGCAGGTGTCGAGACCGATCAGATCGGCGAGCGCGAGCGGGCCCATCGGATGGCGAACCCCCATCGTCATCGCCGTGTCGATCTCCTGCGGGGTTCCGACCCCTTCCATGACGGCGAAGATCGCTTCGTTGATCATCGGCATCAGAATTCGGTTGATGATGAAACCGGGAAAATCTTTCGAGACGACGACCGTCTTCCCCAATTTCTCGACGAAATTTTTCGCCTGGAGAAAAGTCTCATCGGAGGTCTGCCACCCCCGGACAATCTCGACCAATTCAATGATTGCGGCCGGGTTCATGAAGTGGATGCCGATGAATTTATCGGCCCGCTGGGTCACGGAGGCAAGCCGGGTGATCGAGATCGAGGAGGTGTTCGTAGCGAAGACGACCTCTTTCGGACAAATCGAATCGAGGAGCTCGAACGTCTCCATCTTGATCTCTTCCCGCTCCGGGGCCGCCTCGATGATCATGTGGCAGTGGGCGCAGTCTTCCAGCCGGGTTGTCAGCTTGATGTTCTTGAGCGTTTTTTCCCGAACCCACTCCGTTAGTTTTCCCCGCTTGACCGCCGTGTTGAGTCCCTCCGTAATTCGTTCGACGGCGGCCTCCAACACTTTCGCGTCAAGGTCGTAAAGAAGCACGTGGTATCCGCCGGTGGAGACAACCTGGGTGATGCCGCTTCCCATCTGTCCCGCGCCGACCACGCCGATGATGCTGATTTCCATCGGTCTACCTCACAGTCCTTTCTGATTTGATTTTTTTGATTCGGTCTTGGACGGCCGCTCGATCAACAAGGCGACCGCTTCTCCTCCGCCGATGCAGAGGGAGGCGATGCCGCGGGAAAGGTCGAGGTCTTCCAAGAGATGGATCAGGGTGGTGAGAATGCGGGCGCCGCTGGCGCCGATCGGGTGTCCCAGTGCGATTGCCCCTCCGCGCCGGTTGATCTTCTTCGAATCGATTCCCAAATCCCGCATCACCGCAATCGAAGAGGCGGCGAACGCCTCATTGATCTCGAAGAGGTCGATGTCGGAAGGGGTCAGCCGGACTTTCTTAAGCAGCGCGGTGATGGCGGCGGCGGGGGCCACGGTAAATCGGGCCGGGGCGGTCGCGGTGGTGGTGTACCCTATGATTTCGGCGCGGGCTCGGACGCCGAGTTGTTGCGCCTGCTCCGCCGACATCAGCACGACGGCGGCGGCCCCATCGCTGAGAGAGGAGGCATTTCCCGCCGTGATCCGGCCCTCTTTCTCAAAGGCCGGCTTGAGCTTGCGGAATTTGTCGAAGTCGACCCGCTTCGGCTCCTCGTCTTCTGAAAAGACCGCCGGTCCCTTTCGCCCCGCAATCTCAATTGGAATGATCTCTCTTTTGAACTTGCCCCGCTGTTGCGCCTCTTGCGCCCGGTGATAACTCTCCAGTGCAAAATCGTCCAACTCTTCGCGGCTGAGGTGATACTCCTCCGCGCATTGCTCCGCGGCCGATCCCATGTGAAAGTTGTTGTAGACGTCCCAGAGGCCGTCTTTGATAATGCTGTCGATCAGGGTGCCGTGACCGAGACGATAACCCGATCGGGCCCGCTCCAAGAGATAGGGAGCATTTGTCATGCTCTCCATCCCTCCGGCCACCACGACGCTCGCATCACCGAGGGCGATCGCCTGTGCCCCGATCATCACCGCCTTGAGTCCCGAGCCGCAGACTTTGTTGATCGTCGTGCAGGGGACCGAATCGGGAAGGCCGGCCCCGAGCGCCGCCTGCCGGGCGGGGGCTTGGCCCAATCCGGCGGAGAGGACGTTGCCCATCAGAACCTCATCCATTTGATCGGGCCGAAGCGCCGCGCGCGAGACCGCTTCGGCGATGGCGCGGCTTCCGAGTTGCGTCGCCGAGAGGGGGCTGAACGCTCCTTGAAAGGCCCCGATCGGTGTGCGAACGGCGCTGGTGATGACGACTTTCTGAGTCATGAAATCGTTCCTCTTTTTCCTAAGGCTCATTATAACACATCACTCTTTGACAAACAGCCCGCCCGACCCCAACCGGAGCAATCGCTCGAATGGATATGTTATAATAAAAACGAAATTGAGGGAGACCGATGCCGAAGAAAGTCGTTCAACAATTTAAGATCGAATTTCTTCAGATTTTAGACGAGGCCGGACAGGTTGATCGCGCCCTCTGGCCCGGTCTGGACGAAAAGGAGATCAAAGGTTTTTATGAATCGATGGTGCTGATCCGGACCTTCGACGAGAAGGCGCTGAACCTTCAGCGCGAGGGACGACTCGGCACGTATGCCTCGGTCCAAGGACAGGAGGCGGCGCAGGTCGGGAGCGCCGCGGCGCTTCGTCCTTCCGATTGGATCTTTCCCGCTTTTCGAGAGCCGGGTGTCTCCATCCTCCGGGGCCTCCCGATGAGGATGATCTATCAGTACTGGTCGGGCGATGAGCGCGGAAGCGCTATCCCCGAAGATCAGCACGATTTCCCGATCGCCATTCCGGTGGGCACCCATATTCCGCACGCGGTCGGCGCCGCCTGGGCGGCGCAATTCAAGGGAGATCCGGTGGCGGTCGCGGCCTTTTTCGGAGACGGAGCGACTTCCAAAGGAGATTTCCACGAAGGGCTCAACTTTGCCGGCGTCTTTCACCTTCCGATCGTTTTCATCTGCCAGAACAATCACTGGGCCATTTCGGTTCCGCTCTCCCGCCAGACCGCTGCGGCGACCTTGGCGCAGAAGGCGATCGCCTATGGGTTTGAGGGAATTCAGGTCGACGGCAATGATGTCTTCGCCGTCTACACCGCCGTGAAAAACGCCCTGGAGAAGGCGCGGCGCGGGGAGGGTCCGACGTTGATCGAATGTTATACCTATCGCTTGAGCGATCACACCACCGCCGATGACGCCTCCCGCTACCGAAAGGTGGAAGAGGTCGCCACCTGGAGAAAAAGGATCCGCTCGTTCGGCTTCGCACATTTCTTCAGCGGGAGTATGGCTGGTCCGACGCCGACGAGCAGGCGCTGCGCCAACAGGTGCAGGAGCGGGTCGCCGCCGCGGTGCATGAATTCGAAGCGGTTCCCCCGCAGGATCCGCAGACGATGTTCGATCTTCTCTATGCGAAGCCGACCCCTGACCTGATCCGTCAGAAGGAGATACTTCGCAAGCGCCTGGAGAAGAAAAAGGAGCAGAATTGAGCAAGCTGAATGTCGTTCAAGCGATCAATCAGGCCCTTCGTCATGAGATGGAGCGGAATCCCGATCTCATCTTGATGGGGGAGGACATCGGGAAGGATGGCGGGGTCTTCCGGGTGACCGAAGGGTTGATCGACCAGTTCGGCGAGCGGCGGGTCGTCGACACCCCCTTTCCGAATCGGGAATCGTCGGCATCGCCATCGGAATGGCGGCGTATGGCCTTACCCCTGTGGTCGAGATCCAGTTCATGGGCTTTCTTTATGCGGCGATGGAGCAACTGATCTCTCACGCGGCGCGTCTTCGGACCCGGACCCGCGGCCGTTACACCTGCCCGATCGTCGTCCGGACCCCCTACGGCGGCGGCATTCATGCGCCGGAGCATCACTCGGAGAGCACCGAGGCTTTCTTCGTCCATACCCCCGGCCTAAAAGTCGTTGTCCCTTCCACCCCCGCGGAGGCGAAGGGGCTGATGCTCTCCGCGATCCGCGACCCCGATCCGGTGATTTTCCTGGAGCCGGCCAAGATCTACCGGGCCATCAAGGAAGAGGTCCCCGAAGGAGACAATGCGATCCCGCTCGGCGAGGCACGGCTGTTGACGGAGGGGAAGGATCTGACCCTCATCACCTGGGGGGCGATGCTCCATCCGACGTTGAAGGCGGCCGACAGGATGGCGGAGAAAGGGGTGGAGGCGGAGGTGATCGATCTGCGGACCCTTTCGCCGCTCGATTCGGCGACGATCATCCGATCGGTCGAGAAGACCGGGCGCGCCGTCATTGTCCACGAAGCCCCAAAAACCTGCGGGCTCGGCGCGGAGATCGCCGCCCGTCTCTGCGAGGAGGCGCTTCTCTCACTCGAAGCCCCCGTGGCGCGTGTGACCGGATTCGACACGCCGATCCCCCTTCCTAAGAATGAGAAGTATTATCTTCCCGATGTCGATCAGATCGTTGAAGCGGCTGAACAGGTCGTCGGATTCTAACGCTACTCGCATTTTCTGAAAAAACAACTCAGGGATGAACCGATGAGAAAAGAATTCAAATTCCCCGATGTCGGCGAAGGGATTACCGAGGGGGAACTGGTCAAATGGCTTGTCTCTCAAGGCGAGTCTGTCAAAGAGGATCAGCCGTTGGTGGAGGTGGAGACCGACAAAGCGGTCGTGACCCTTCCCTCGCCTTATACCGGGAAGGTGATCGAACTGCGCGGCAAGCCGGGAGAGGTGATCCAAGTCGGATCGGTCCTGGTGGCGGTGGAGACGGAGGAAGCTTCCGCGCCGAAGACGACGGAGAAAAAACCGACCGCTGAAATAAAAAAAGAAGAGACCAGAAAAGATGCCGGCTCGGTTGTCGGGCGGCTGGGGCAAGAGGAAGAAGAGTTTAAAGTGCGGGCGATTCCCTCGGTCCGTGCGCGGGCGAAGGAGCTGGGGGTCGATCTCTCGAAAGTGCGTGGAACCGGCCCCAACGGGCGTCTCACGCGGGAGGATGTTGAACAAGCCGCTCAGCCCCGAAAGGAAGCCGCGCCGATTCAACCCAATGCTGAAACGGGACCGCTCGGTCCGGTTGAGCGGGTGGCGTTCCGGGGAGTCCGGCGAAGCGCGGCGCGGCGGGTGAGCGAGTCCTCCCAGAAGGTCGCCGCGGTCACCTTCACCGACGATGCCGATGTGACCGACCTCGAAAAGGTCCGCTCCAAGAAGAAAAACCTGGCCGAGGAGCGCGGCTTTAAACTGACCTATCTTCCCTTCATCATCAAGGCGGTGGTCGCCGGCCTTAAAGAATATCCCTACTTGAATGCGACCTTGGACGAAGAGAAAGAAGAGATCATTTTAAAAAAATATTACAACATCGGGATTGCGGTCGACACGCCGGAAGGGCTGATGGTCTTCGTCATCAAACGAGCCGATGAAAAAAGCGTGCTCGATCTTTCGAAAGAGATCTCGTCCCTCACCGAGAAGGCCTTCTCCCGAATGATCGATCTTTCCGATTTGAAGGGGGGGACCTTCACCCTCACCAACTATGGGGTGATCGGCGGCATTTACGGCACGCCGATCATCAACTATCCCGAGGTCGGCATCCTCGGCCTCGGCAAGATCGAAGACAAAGTGGTCGCCCGGTCGGGTGAGATGGTGATCCGGAAGATCCTGCCGCTCTCCCTCACCTTTGATCATCGTGTGATCTACGGTGCCGAGGCGGCCCGGTTCATGAACACGGTCATTCAACATTTGGAAGATCCCGATTTGATGCTCATCGAAGGCAAGTAGGGGCGGGTTTCAAACCCGCCCCTACTTGCCTTTGATTCCCTCCCTAGGCCAAATCCATCCATTGTTCTCATCGACTTACAGATTTTTTATCCTATGGTACACTTCCTTCCGTACTTCTCAATGATTCGGAGTCCACATGCCTCAAATCGATGTCCTCTTCAAGGCGTTAAGAGAGAAAAAAGGGTCTGATCTGCATCTCTCGCCGCAGAACCCGCCGATGATGCGGGCGGCGGGAGACTTGGTTCCGGTCACACCCGAGAAACTGACCCATGAGGGAAACCAGAAGCTTCTCTACGAAATCATGAGCGATGTCCATAAAGAGAAGTTTGAAGCGACACACGATATCGATTTCGCCTACGAAGTTCCGGAGTTGCAGGCCCGCTTCCGTGCCAATATTTTCCTCGGCCGACTCGGGATCAGCGCCGTCTTCCGGATGATTCCCACCCAAATTCTAACGGTCGAGCAACTCGGCCTTCCGGCCACCGTTTTAAAATTCGCCCACTTTAAGAAGGGACTGGTCTTGGTGACCGGCGCGACGGGGAGCGGGAAATCGACCACCCTTGCGGCGATCATCGACTATATCAATCGGACCAAAAAAGAGCACATCTTGACGGTGGAAGATCCGATCGAGTTCGTCCATACCAGTCAGGGGTGCCTCATCAATCAGCGAGAGGTCGGACGGGATACAAAAACGTTTGCCGCCGCGCTGAAAGCGGCCCTTCGGGAGGACCCGGACATTATCCTTGTGGGGGAGATGCGCGACCTGGAAACGATCGAGCTGGCGATTACGGCGGCCGAGACCGGCCACCTCGTCTTCGGGACGCTGCATACGAGCAGCGCCGCCAAGACGGTCGACCGGATCATTAATGTTTTTCCGACCAACCAGCAGGAGCAGATCCGGGCAATGCTGGCGGAATCGCTCAGAGGGGTCGTGGCGCAGAATCTTCTGAAGACGGTCGACGGCAAGCGATGCGCGGCGCTGGAAATTCTGTTGGTGAATACCGCCACCTCCAACCTGATCCGGGAAGCAAAGACATTCCAGATTCCTTCGGTCATTCAAACCGGAAAAGCCGAAGGGATGCAGCTGATGGATCAGGCCCTCCAGGCGCTGGTGGCTTCGAAAAAAGTATCGGTGGAAGAGGCGCATAAATTTGCGACGAACAAAGCCCTCTTCCCTTTGCCGGGGCAGCCCGCGGCCCCGCAAGGAGCGGCCCCGCGTGGATGAGCGAAGGATCGAAAAGGAAAACTGTCCGGTTCTCTTCGAGCTCTACGATGGGAGCGAGATTGAAGGAGAGGTTTTTCTCCGGCTTTATGAGGCGCACCATGCAGGGCTTCAAAAGGTCGGAGATCTCATCAACGAGGACGCACGGGTGATTCCCCTGAGAACTAGCAAAGGAACGCTTCTGCTCAATCGTTCCCGAATTGCTTTGGCCAAGGTCCAGGCGAAGTTGGAGCTGGATGACCTCATGACCCTGGGGAAAAAATACACTGTCAACCTGAAAATGCTCCGAGGAAAAGAGATCCAGGGCGACATCTACGTTAACCTTCCCGAAGGGTTCTGCCGCGTGAAAGACTATTTCAATCAGCCCATCCAGTTTTTTCCTCTGATTCAATCCGAATTTGTCGTTTATATCAATCGAGAGCTCGTCCTCTTCGTTCAAGATTAAGGCCCAAACAAACTCCCGCATTTCTTTACAATTATTTTTTAGTTGATTTCGTTTTGCCCGCCTGGTATACATGAGCCGTTCATCAGAACCCGTTCAGGTGATTCCGACGTCATGTCGGGATTGAAAAGGGAATCCCGTGTAAATCGGGAGCGGACCCGCCGCTGTCATGGGACGCGAAACCGACCAAACCACTCTCCGTATAAAATGTCCGGGGGGAAGGGGTCGGGAGTAAGATCGTCCCAGAGCCAGAAGACCTGCCTGAATGGAAAGCACTGCCTGTCTTCGATGGTCAAGACGGGGGGCGGACTCATTCCATCCCCTCCTTTCCATTCGAAAGGCGGGGATTTTTTTTGGACAGAATTTAAACCAAATAACCTGAAGGGTTGATCGGGAAAGCGGTGCAAAACCGCTGCTGCCCCGCAACTGTGACGGGAACGAAACCACAACGGCCACTGGAGAATATAACTGTTCTCCGGGAAGGCGTGGGAGTAGGTTGCCCTCAGCCAGGAGACCGGGCCTTTCAGGATTACATTTCACCTTTCGAAGGGAGAGGAAGATGACCCCGTTCCAATGGCGTATTGCGTTTTGCTCATTTCTCGTTTTGATTGCAGTCAGCACAAAAGTATCCGGCGCAGAAGAAACATCCCCTGAGGAGATTCCCACCTTTTCACCGGTTTTCGTCACGGCTACCCAAACGGAGGTTCCGTTGAAAGAGACCGCCGCTTCCGTCACCCTCATCGACGAAAAGACGATCGAAGAGAAACATCTTACCACCGTCGAAGAGGCACTCCGAGAAGTGCCGGGTCTTGCCGTTGTCCAAAGTGGGGGGCTTGGTGGAACGACCTCGGTCTTCATCCGAGGGACGAACCCGGATCACACCCTCGTCTTGATTGACGGCGTTCAGGTCAACAGCCCCTTCTCAGGCTTCTTCGACTTTGCAAACCTGACCGTCGACAACATCGAGCGGATCGAAGTCATTCGCGGTCCCCAAAGTACATTGTATGGATCGGATGCTGTCGGCGGGGTCATTCAGATTTTTACAAAGAAAGGTCAGGGTCCTCCGACCGGCTCTCTTTCATTCGAGGCGGGAGCGTATCGCACCTTTCGGGAGACGGCGGGGGTAAGCGGATCGACGGAACGGTTCGATTATTCTCTTTCGGCCGGCCGGATCGACAGCCAAGGATTTTCAAGAGCGGCCGGCGGCCGGGAGGATGACGGCTATGAGAATACCACGCTCTCCTCACGCCTTGGGTTCGACCTGACGTCACAGACACGCTTGGAGTGGACCGGCCGTTATACCGATTCAGAGAGTGATCTGGATAGTCCGCCGACAGATATCCCGAATTTTGTCCAAGCCGAGCAGAACGGAGCGACCTCTCTTACTCTATTGACGACCTTTTCGGAGGGATGGCGTCAGGAGCTGAAAGCCTCTTTCAACTTTGAAGAACTAGAAGGGAGCGATCCTGCTCCCGGATCGTTCAATAACTACGAATTTGATGCGCAGGGAAGGCGGGTGGACTGGAGGCAACATATTGACCTTGGCCGCACATCACTGCTGACACTTGGCTACGAGTATGAATTCCAAAGAGGAGAGAGCCGTGGAGGCATTGATGATGAGACGCTTACCAATCACGCGATTTACGCCTTTAACCAGTTTCGCCTTTCCCCCATTATTCTGAACCTGGGTGTACGGTACGATGACAACGACCGATTTGGGAATGAGACTACTTACAAGATTGAGAGTGCCTATCTGGTGGAAACAACGGCAACAAAGGTCCGTGCAGCATACGGTACCGGTTTTCACGGTCCCACACTTGTCGACCTTTTCTTCCCGAACTTCAGTAATCCCGATCTTAAGCCGGAGGAGAGCGAAAGTTTCGAGGCCGGCGTCGAGCAGTCGCTCTGGAACGAACGGGTCCAGGTCGGTGCGACCTACTTTCAGAATCGCATTGAACAGCTGATTGTTTTTGACTTTGTCCAATTCATTCCGATCAACCTTGCGCGGGCAAAGATGAACGGGTGGGAATTTGAGATCTCTGCAAAGCCGACAGAGCGCGTCGGCCTTTTGGCGAATTATACTCTTCTGAATACCGAAGATGAGGCGACCGGAGAGGAACTGTTACGGCGGCCCCGTCATAAAGCGAGTGGAAGCCTTTCGGTTCGCCCAATTGACCCGCTTCTTCTGGTTCTCCAAATCCGATATGTCGGAGAGCGGTTCGATTTCGGCGGAAGTGAGCTGGACGATTATACCGTGGTCAACCTGTCAGGGACCTACGCCGTTCACCGGAACGTCTCGCTTTTTGCGCGGGTCGAGAACCTCTTTGATCGAGAGTATGAGGAGGTCATCGGCTATGCGACGGCGGGGTTCTCCGGCTACGGCGGCGTAAAGGTTACCTTTTGAGGGGAGGGAATCGTGAAAACGTTCGGAAATAAAAAGCTCACTCTGATTATTTTCCTCTCACTTGCACTCCTCATGGCCGTCACCCGTCTCCCCTCGATCGCGTCGGTGGTGGGGCTCCACAACGCGTCGCTGGCGGTTTTCTTTCTCTCCGGGTTTTATCTCCGATCGATCTTCTTCCCTCTATTTTTCGCGGAGGCGGCGCTGATCGATTATGCCGCGTTCATGGGGGGCCAAAGCGATTGGTGCTTCACGCCGGCCTATCTCTTCCTCATTCCGACGTATGCCGCCCTCTGGGGGGCAGGCCGCTGGTATGCGGGGTGGTATCGTCCCGTCTGGCGGGCGCTGATTCCGTTGGGTCTGACGCTGTTTGCCAGCGCCAGCCTGGCGTTTGTGATCTCCAACGTCAGCTTCTATCTTTTCTCCGGGTATTTTGTGGAGATGGGCTTCGGACAGTATGCCATAGAGGTGGCTGAATATTATCCGCCGTATGTGGCCCGTCCCTTTTTCTATATTGCGTTTGTCATCGGCTTTCATCTCCTCGCTGAGGTGTTCGGGCGCTCGAAGCGATTCTTCGCGCGGCTGGTGCCGGGAGCTTCTCGGTGAATCGTCTGGTCCTCATTCTCGGCGGCGCCCGCTCGGGCAAAAGCCGGTTTGCATTGGAGCGAGGGGAAACCTTGAGTGAAGAGAAGATCTTCATCGCCACGGCGCGACCGTCCGATGCGGAGATGGCGCGGCGGATCGAGCGGCATCGTCGCGAGCGGCCGAAGGGTTGGAAGACAATGGAGGAGCCGATGCATCTTGCCGATCTGCTCCAGTCAATGCAAGGAAAAGGTGTGGCGGTGATCGACTGCCTGACCCTTTGGCTTTCCAATCTTCTGACGGCCGTCGGGGAAGATGAGGAGAAGATCCTCGGCGAGATCGACCGGTTGGTCAGCGTGGTGCGATCGGTCGATCTCTCCGTTATTGCCGTCTCGAACGAGGTCGGATTGGGAGTGGTCCCCACCGATCATTCCCTTTCCCGGCTCTTCCGGGATCTCTCCGGACTTCTCCACCAGCGGTGGGCCGCCGAGGCCGATGAGGTTTACTGGATGATAGCGGGAATCGCCGTTCCGATTAAAAGGAAGCGTGATGAAAAGGTTGCAACTGGTCATTGGAAAGATTAAACCGGTCGGGGAATTGGGACGCCTTCTTGCTCAGAAGCGTCTCAACAGCCTAACCAAGCCCCCCGGCAGCCTCGGCCGCTTGGAGGAGTTGGCGGCCTGGTATATCCAGGTGACCGGAAAGATTCCTTCACCGCCGTTGAAGAAAGCCATTTGCGTCTTCGCCGGCGATCACGGGGTGGTGGAGGAGAAGGTCAGCGTCTATCCCAAGGCGGTCACAGCACAGATGGTTTACAACTTCCTTCACGGCGGGGCCGCGATCAGCGTCCTCGCGAAGCAGGCGGGGGCCGACGTCCGCGTGATCGACATCGGGGTCGACCACTCCTTCGGGAAATTGCCGGGGCTGATCGATCGAAAGATCGATCGGGGAACCCGGAACATGAAACAGGGGCGCGCCATGTCCCGGAGACAGGCGCTGTCGGCGATCGCCGTCGGATGCGACCTGGCGGAAGAAGAGGCCCGTCGCGGCACGAATCTCTTGGGGACCGGCGAGATGGGGATCGGCAATACCACCCCCAGCAGCGCCATCACGGCGCTCTTGACCGGCTCGCCGGTGGAGGCGGTGACCGGGCGGGGAACGGGGATCGACGAGCCGACGCTGCGGCTGAAGCGGTCGGTCATTCAGGAGGCGCTTCGGGTCAATCGGCCGAATCCGGACGATCCGATCGATGTGCTGGCCAAGGTCGGCGGGTACGAAATTGCCGGAATCGTCGGCCTGCTCCTCGGAGCGGCGGCAAATCGAATCCCGGTGATCGTCGATGGCTTTATCTCCACCGCCGCGGCCTTGATCGCCGTAGCCATTGCGCCGGAGGTCAACGGATATCTCGTCGCCGCCCATCGGTCGGCGGAGTCGGGCCATCGCATCGCCTTGTCGAAACTCGGTCTTGATCCGCTGCTCGATCTCAACATGCGGCTGGGTGAAGGGACCGGCGCGGCGTTGGGGATGGGATTGGTCGAGAGCGCCGTTCGCATTCTCACCGAGATGGCGACCTTCGATGAGGCGGGTGTCTCCGGTCCGGAGCGGAAACGATGAGAAGCTTCTTCACCGCGATCGGCACCCTCACCATCGTTCCATTCCATCATTCGATGATCGCCACCGAGCGTGATCTCGGCCGCTCGGTCCTCTTTTTCCCGGTGGTGGGATTGGCGATCGGCGCTTTCTTGATGGGGCTTGCCCAACTCCTGGGACTGATTCTCACGCCGGCCCTCTCGGCGGCGCTGCTCCTTCTCGCTTTGGTTTTGATCACCGGGGGACTCCATCTCGATGGATTGGCCGACCTCTGCGACGGCCTGGCCGCGGGCGGGGGCCGGGAGCGAATTCTCTCCGTGATGAAGGACCCACATATCGGCGCGTTCGGCGTCATCGGGTTGGTGATCGTCTTGATCTTGAAATATGCTCTCTTTGGTGAGATGATTCGTCGGGGGTGGCTGACCGCGTTTCTCCTGATGGGGCTCCTCAGCCGGTGGGCGATGGTCCTGGCGAGTTTTTTTGAAGGTATGCCAGAGAGAGCGGGACGGCGCAGCCGTTCATCGGGCGGATTGGCCGGCTCCCATGCGCTGGGGCGACTCTGATGACTCTCGCGGGCGCGTTTCTGATTTCGAAGGGAATCGGATTGATTGCCGTATCGCTCGTCTTTTTATCGGTCTTGCTGTTCAATCGGTTTCTGGAATCGAGGATCGGCGGCTGGACCGGGGACGCGCTCGGCGCGCTCTCGGAGGTGGTGGAGATCGGGGTGCTTCTCTTCATCAGCGCAGTTTAGATTAAGCCGTCATTCCCGCGAAGCTGCGCATCGTGCCGAGAGGCACGTGAGTAGAAGAAAACGTTTCCACTCAGATCGATCCATCCGTGGATCAAAGCGGGAATCCAGAAGCCATTGATTTAAATAAACTGGATTCCCGATTAAACCTTTCGGGAATGACGGACAGAGAGCTTTTCAAGGAATGATGAAAGGAGTTCATTGATGCCGCGAATTACAAAGGTCTATACGCGAACCGGAGATGATGGGAGCACCGGGCTCGGCAGCAAGCGGCGGGTCCCGAAAGACTCCGCGCGGATTTCATCGTATGGCACGGTCGACGAGCTCAATTCCCAGATCGGCGTCGCCATGGCGGCGGGGCTCGACACGGTCCTGATGAAGGCCTTGGCCGGGATTCAAAACGATCTCTTCCACCTCGGCTCCGACCTCTGCATTCCGGAAGAAGATAAGGTGAAGATGAATGTGCCGAGGATCGAGCAGCGCCACATCGACGCCCTGGAGCAGTTGATGGACCGCCTTTCTGAAGAATTAACGCCGCTCGAGAATTTCGTTCTTCCGGGCGGCACGCCCGGTGCGGCGCAGCTTCATGTCGCCCGGACGGTCTGCCGCCGGGCGGAGCGGGAGGTGATCGCCCTCCGTCGGGTCGAAGCGGTCGGCCCCTTCACGGTCCCTTATCTGAATCGCCTCTCCGATGCACTCTTTGTGATGGCGCGATACGAGAACAAAAAGCGGGGGATCGCCGATCTGTTGTGGGATAGCCATGCTTAAGAGATAAAACGCGGAAGGGGGGAGGCGGTAGGCGGGAGGGGGGAAGAGATGAAGAGAAGAAATCTTTTCAGTCTTTCCTCCTACCGCCTCCCCCTTCCGCCTACCGTTCCCTTATGGAGCACTCTTGTGAAAAGAAAACCTGGCTCTCCTGGAGCAGCGGCAAGGACAGCGCTTGGTCGCTCTATCGTCTCAGGCAGCAGCCCGATATCGAGGTGACCGGGCTGGTCACGACGGTGAACGAGCGGCATCAGCGGGTGGCGATGCATGCGGTTCGGTTGAGCTTGTTGCAAGCGCAGTCCGAGGCGGCGGGGGTTCCGCTTCATGTCGTGCCGATCCCTTCTCCCTGCAGTAACGAGGCGTATGAAGCGGCGATGCGCCGGCTCATTGAAGAGGCAAAAGAAGCAGGGGTGACGCAGATGGCCTTCGGCGATCTCTTTCTGGAAGACATCCGGGCCTACCGGGAGCGGCAGCTTTCGGGCACCGGGATTACGCCGCTCTTTCCCCTCTGGCAGATTCCGACCGACCGGCTTGCGCGGGAGATGGTCGCCGGCGGCCTCCGCGCCGTCATTACCTGCATCGATCCGCGGCATCTCGCCTCGACGTTTGCCGGACGGACGTTCGATGCGGCCTTCCTCTCCGATCTTCCGAAAGAGGTTGATCCGTGCGGGGAGCGGGGGAGTTCCATAGCTTTGCAATCGAGGGGCCGATGTTTCGCTCTCCGCTCTCCGTCACGGTCGGCGAGGTCGTTACGCGGGACGGGTTTGTCTTCGCCGATCTTCTGCCGGCGACAGAAGAGGCGGTCCGATGAAAAGGATTCGGCCTGTCGCTTGGATTCTGGCGCTCTTCCTTGTCTTGGCGGACTCTTCATTTGGAATGACGGCGGAAGAGAGCGTCTCTCCTAAGAAGCCGCAGCGGATCGTCTCGTTGACGCTCGGCACCGATGAAATTCTCTTCTCCCTGGTCGATCCGAAGCGGATCGCGGCGGTGACCTACCTTGCGGCCGATCCGGGGATCTCCCATGTGGCCGAGGCGGCGAAGGGTGTGCCGAACAAAATCCGGGCGAACATGGAACAGGTGGTGGCGCTTCAGCCCGATCTGGTTTTTGTGGCGACCTACACCTCGATGGATGTCGTGAAGCAGTTGACCGAAGCGCGGCTGCCGGTGGTCAAGCTGGAGCTCTTTTCCTCCATCGAGGGGATCAAGCGGAACATCCTGACGGTCGGACAGATGGTCGGCGAAGCGCGGCGCGCGGAGGAGATTGTCGCCGAAATGGATCGGCGTTTGAATCGGATCGCCGCGCGGGCGGCGGCCGCCCCGCGGAAACCGCGGGTCCTCTTCTACACCCCGACCGGCGTCGTGGCCGGCAAGGAGACCACCTTCGATGAGATCGCCGCGTTGATCGGCGCGCGGAATCAAGCGGCGGAGGTCGGGTTGGTGGGACACCAGAAGTTGTCGGTCGAACGGTTGATTCAGCTCGATCCGGAGATCGTGATCGTGAGCGACTGGAACCCGGAGGAGCCCGATTTTTATGAAAAACTGATGGCCCATCCGGAGTTGGGGCATCTCTCCGCCGTCCGCAACCGGCGGGTCTACGCGATTCCGGAAAAACATCTCTCGACTGTCTCCCACTACATTGTCGATGGAATCGAGCAGGCGGCGCAGATCATCCATCCGGAAGGGTCCGGTTCGGCGGCGATGAACAAAGAGGGGGGCGCTCCCGATGAGGCCTCCTTCGTTGGCCCTTCCGCTGCGGCGCGGTTTTCCTTCTTTCTGGCCGAAGGCCGGCCTGCTGACCCTCCTCTTTTTCCTCCTGGCCGGAAGCGTCGTCGTCGCGACGGCGGTCGGATCGGTGGCGGTACCGCTTCCGGTGGTTGCTCGATTGATCCTGAATCAGCTCCCATTGATTCATCTTGCAGGGTGGGATGCTTCACAGGAAATCATCATCCTCACCGTCCGGCTTCCGCGGGTGCTTCTGGCGGCGCTGATCGGCGGGGGGCTGGCGGTCTCGGGGGCGGCGATGCAGGGGCTCTTTCGCAACCCGATGGCCGATCCGGGGGTGATCGGCCTCTCCGGCGGGGCGGCCCTCGGCGCGGTGATTGCGCTGGGATCGGGACTCGCCTTCCATCATCACCTGATCCTGCCGGCCTTCGCCTTCGCCGGCGCCTTCGGCACGGTTCTCCTGGTCTACCGGATCGCGACACGGGACGGGAGGACGCCGGTCACCACCTTTCTCCTCTCCGGGATGGCGGTCGGGATCTTCATGGTGTCGATGATGTCGCTGATCCTTTCCAGGCTCACCTCGGTCGCCGTGGTCGGCGAGATTCTCTTCTGGCTGATGGGGGGGCTCGACGCGCGGGGGTGGATTCATTTGAAGGTGGCCTTTGTTCCGATCCTGCTGGGGAGCGCGGGCCTCCTCTTCTTCGCCCGCGATCTGAACCTCCTCGCCCTGGAAGGGGAAGAGGGAGCGGCGGCGCTTGGGATGCGGGTGAAGTCGGTCCAGCGAATCCTGCTGTTGCTCTCCTCGCTCGTCACCGGCGCCTCGGTCGCCTTCACCGGGACGATCGCCTTCGTCGGCCTGATCATCCCGCATGTCGTTCGACTGATCATCGGTCCCGATCACCGGATCTTGCTGCCGGCCTCGTTTCTGGCGGGGGGGATCTTTCTGGTCGGCGCCGATCTCTTGGCGCGCACCGTGATCTCGCCGGAGGAGCTTCGTTTAGGAACGATTACTTCGCTGGTCGGCGTTCCCTTTTTCTCTACCTTCTTCATAAAGGGATTCGTGATGGCGGGCGCTGAGACGGGGGGGATCGAGATTCAAAAGGTTTCCCTTTCGAGGAGAGGAAGGCCGATCTTGCATCAGATCGATCTCAAGATCGAGGGCCGGGAGCTGATTGGCCTGATCGGTCCGAACGGCGCCGGGAAGTCGAGCCTCCTGAAGCTGCTGATGAAGCTCCTGACACCGACCGACGGCGCGATCTTCCTCGACGGGAAAGCTCTCAGTGAGTGGAGCCATCGGGCGCTTGCGCAGCGGGTCGCCTATCTTCCGCAGAGTCCGTCGCTCGATTCCGCTTTTCCCTGCCGGGAGGTGGTTCTGATGGGGCGGTATGCCCATCTCGGGCGGTTTGAGCGGGAATCTTCCCGCGACTTTGAAATTGCCCACGAGGCGATGCGGCGGACAGCGACGGCCGCTTTAGCAGATCGGCCGGTGACGGAGCTGTCGGGAGGAGAACTTCAACGGGTCCTGCTCGCCCGGACCCTGGCGCAGGAGGCGAGCACCCTTCTGCTCGATGAGCCGACGGCGAATCTCGATCCGCAGCATCAGCTCGGCGTCATCGAGCTGGTCGCTTCACTCGTCGAGAACGGGATCTCCGTCGTGATGGCGCTGCACGATCTTCACCTGGCGGCGCGTTATTGCCGGCGCTTGATCTTGCTTCATCAGGGGGAGGTGATTGCGGACGGAGCGCCCCGGACGGTCCTCACGGAGCAGAACCTCCGGCGAGTCTACGGCATCGAGGCGGAGATCACGATTCATCCGACGCTTCACTATCCGGTGGTGACCCCCCTTTCGATCGCGCCGGGGAGGTGAAATGATGAGATCAAAGATTCGTCTTTCATTGCTCCTGTCCCTTGTGTTTCATGTTGTTTTGGTCCTGGGGCTCTTTTCGAGGGCCGATCACGACGGGAGAGAAGCAGGGGGTTTGGTTGTCGAATTGGTCTCGCTCGGCCAGATAGAGTCGGCTCCCCTCCGCACCGGCGATTCGACCGGCGCATCCGATCTCCTCCCTCCGCAGCCTGCTTTTCCGATGGGATCTGATGAGACGTTCGATTCAATAGAGGAGGAAGCGCAGCCGCCCGAGCCCTTCTTTAATCCGGACGCCGAAGCGCAATCTCCTCCCGCGTTCGATCAGGAGGAGCAGGAGATGTCGTTCCCGGAGGAATCCGATCGTTCCTTCGATCCGGACCTTCCTCCCCTGGAAGATGTTGAGGAATCTTTGTCCGAGGAGCGGACGGAAACAGAGCCGGCATTCAGGCTGGTGGCAGAGATCGATCGATCCAAAAAAGAATCGACCGGATCAACAGTGGCGAAGGGCACCGGCCATGGTTCCCCGGGAGACGGCGCGCCACAGCCGATGGTCGGTGATGCGTTGCCCGGAGGAGCCGCGGGTGCCGGAGGAGGGCAGAGCGGTTCCCGTTTTGTCATTCCGAGCGCGAGACGTTCCAATCCGAAGCCGCGCTATCCCGAGCGCGCGCGGGCCGAGGGGAGGGAGGGAACGGCCCTTCTCCGGGTAACGGTTCTCGCAACCGGGAAAGTCGGCGAGGCGCTCATCGAGCAATCTTCCGGGCATGCCGATCTAGATCGCTCGGCGGTCGAGGCGGTGATGAAGTGGACGTTTCTCCCGGCCCGGCGAGGGGAGAGTCCGGTGGTCTCCTCGGTTCGAATTCCGGTGACCTTCGCGCTCGATCGGCCGTAGGGAGGTTTTCAGAAAAGGCCACTCGCAGAAAAGGACCAACGTTATTTATATTTAAAGGAGCGATCCCTCTCTTCCCACCCACCGTCATTTAAGCATCCTCTTTTCATGATGAACCTCGCCTCCGCATAAAGAACCGCCATCATCAAGAAGACGAAAGACTCAGTCGTTGAGATAAAAAAGGCAAAAGCCTTTTGATCTCTTCTTGTATATACCTTGACAGAATTCATAATCACCCTTATATTTTTTCAATGCAGACCGGTTATCTCCCTATGCGCGTTTCCTGGTTTGAACGGGGGTGAATTGGCTTGCTAGGCATACGTTACTCGCGAAGCGAGTAGATGCAATCACCAATGCGTATCTCTCCCGAATAAAAAAAGACGGTAATTCAAACCGCAACTCGGAGAAAACGATGAATAAAACGAACCTTTATGTCATCCTCATCTTGATCGTGTTCGCTTCAGTTGGGATCGTAGCGTCTTTCCCGGACGAAGCCTCGGCGATGCCTGCTTTTGCCAGGAAGTACAACGCCCCCTGTTCGTCATGCCATGTGGCCTTTCCGAAACTCAACGCCTTCGGCATCGCGTTCAAGCAACGGGGCTACCGAAGCGAAGAAGAAGGGCCCGGTGGCAATGTTTGGGATATGAATGGACTTCCGGTGGGCGCAATTGCCCAAGCCGCCTACACCAAGATCAATACGGATAACGGCGGTATGGACAGCAGCCGTGCAGAGGTGACCGCTGTGGAATTCTTTTTCGGAGGCGTCTTGGCGCCGAATATCTCCTTCTTTGGCGATTTCGGTGCCGATGTGGCGGCGGGAGAATCTTTAACCCCCGATCTTTTCTTTGTTATCTTCGACGACATCGTCTCGGACAGCCGGCTCAATTTAAAAATCGGCGGTTTCGACGTCGATTTCCCCTTTCTTTCGGATCCACGCTCACCGACCCTGACAGGCTATCTCGCCCGGATCAATGCAAACGGCGATGCGGGGGTGACCTTAGGCAGAAGGGGAGCCGAAGCCAATGGTTATTTCGAAGCGACGAAAACGCGTTATGCCGTCGGGGTCGGAAACACTGCCGTCACTTCGGCAAGCAACAGTGTGGAGGCGGTTCATGCCTGGGTCACGCAGGACTTCGAATTACTCGGTTTCGATCAAACGCTCGGTGTGATCGCTTCGCTCGATAAAAACGGTGACGAAATACTTGGAACCGATGACGGCACAGCGGCCTTTGGCGGCGCACTCGATCTTCATTACGGCCTCACCGGATTGATCCTGGCCTATTATGTCTACAGCGGCAACGACCTGATCGCGGACCCGGATATCAACAGCGGACTGGCCGAACTGCTCCACTCTTTTACGGAAAAGCTGGTGGGTGTGGCGCGGGTCGATTTCCAAGATATCGATAATTCGCCTGCAGAGATGATGCAATATACCGGCGGGCTTCACTACTTTTTCCACCCCAACGTCAAAGGCTCGGCCGAATTCTCCCACTTGAAAGACGAAGACGGAGCGAGCGTTAAAACAAAAACCAACACGGTCATCCTGGCCATGACGGTTGGGTTTTAAACAACACACTTTGGCCTCCCCTTCCTTTTCGTTTCGGAAAAACGGAGAGAGAAGGCGGAGGCCGCCCCACCCTTTCATCCCTCCACGCTTCCCTGGGCTCCTCCATTCTTAAAATCCTCTCAATTCTGTGCAATTATTTTTGTTTCGATCGTTTGAACACGCACGCGCGTCGCATGGTTCGCTTTCACTCACGATGTGAGCAGAGGCGCTTCGCGCTTCATTCCTGTGGGCACATTCCTCGCAGCTTGCTGCGGGGAGCTTCAATGACGATCTTTAATTACTTTCAAGATCAATCGCTTGACAGCTTATTGATCGGTGCTATCATTAAATCGTATCCCAGCAATGGGATTTCTTTTTATGTGATGACGACATCGCATTCTACCGAAGTCACTCATTTGTTAAGAATGATAAGAAGACAGCGTGGATGTTTTCATCTCCACGAACGACAAATTGTTTTTCAGCGGGAAAAATCCTACACACGACGATAATAGATTCGGGACGGCATTTGAAAATGAAGGGGTCGTTTATGGTAGCGCGATGGGTATCCATCTGTTTGATCTTGTCGATCTGGACAGGGTCGGTTTGGGGCGCGACGATTACCGGTACGGTCTCCTTTTTCGGTAAATTAAGGCAAAATGCCGCGGTCCATCTTGTGGGAGTAAAAGCCGATGTAAAAGCTCCAGCCCAACATGGTGTGATCGTTCAAAAGGGACAGGCTTATATCCCGCAGGTCCTGCCGGTGGTCAAGGGGACAACCGTCGATTTTCCAAACAAGGACACCGTGTTCCACAACGCCTTTTCCCTTACCCCCGGCAATGCCTTCGATTTCGGCACCTATGGTCCAGGAAAGAACCCCGGCGCCCTATTTAATGTTCCGGTCCCCACCGATATCTTCTGCAATATGCACGAGCAAATGCAAGGGCTCGTTCTCGTTTTGGAACACCCCTTTTTCGACCTCACTTCCAAAGAGGGGACCTATGAGATCAAAGATGTCCCGGAAGGGACCTACGTCATCAAAGCCTGGATCGACCCGAATCTATCCGAGGAAAAAACGGTGACCGTCGGTCCTTCAGGAACTGTGAAGATCGATTTTGAAGTGAAAAAATAGAAATGGGCAAGATCGATTGCGCCCGTGCCACCGCGAGAGATGTTCCGGCATGACCCCCTTCTTAAAAATGCCATGGATGAACAATTTGAATTTAGGACGACGCATCCAATTTGCGATTGTGGTCGTCATCGTTCTTTCGATATCAACAACGCTTTTCCTCGTTAATTCCATCGTTCTTCGCGAAGTCGAACAGAATATCCAGTCCGATTTAGAACGGACACGATCGGTTTTCGAAGCCTTCCAATCATTTCAGGCGCAGGAATCCCTTATAAAGGATCGCCTCTTCAGCCAAATTGCTTTTGTCAAAGCCTTGGTGACCTCAAAAAATACCGACGCGATCGGCCAATTCGCCAAGGACTCGCTCGAAAAGACGGCGAGCGATCTATTTATCGTAACCGATGAAAACGGCCTCACCTTAGCGGACACAGCATCCGGAAACGGCGGAGAAGATTTGTCGAAATTACCTTCGGTTCACATGGCATTGAAAGGAAAAACCGGAGAAGGAAGCGGCCTCTTGGTCAGGGACAATCGTGTTTATCGAATCTTCACCGTTGCGGTTGACTCCCGCGGTTCGGTTCTGGGGACCCTTTCCATGGGATTCCTCATCGACGATTCTTATGTGGCGAAAATCACGAAGATGACGCTAAGCCACACCTCTTTCATCATGGGAGGACAGGTCCTCTCCTCCGTGTGGGCCGATAAAGAACGGACCGCCTTAACGGAGGCCTTAATTTCTATGCAGGATCGCATTAAGGATCTGAGACGTTCGGGCATGCAAAACGCCCCTTTCGACATGAAGATCGGATCCGAAACCTTTTCCACCCTGCTGATCCCCATCTTGGATGGCGCTGAAGTATCCGATGGTTTTTATTTGACCCAAGTCTCCAGAGATAAGGCGATGGCCGTCTACGACAATGTCGAGCGGCTCATTCTCCTCATCGGATTGGTATCCATCTTTTTCGCGATGTTCGTCAGCACTAAAGTCGCTCGGAAGATTTCCCGGCCGATCGCCCTCTTGGTCGGCGCCTCGAATGCCGTCTCGAATGGAGATCTGTCCGAAAGAAGTTTATCCGACCCGTTCGGCGAGATTCGCAGCAGACGGGACGAGATCGGAACCCTCACAAATAGCTTTTTGACCATGGTTGCGAAACTAATAAAAATATTGAAGTCATTACGGCAATCATCGCTCGGCATTACTTCCGCCGCCGACGCGCTTTCTTCATCCAGCCATCGGATGGCCTCTAGTGCAAAATCAGTGAAGGAAAAATCCATGGTCGCTCTGACCGCCAGCGAGGAGACCAATGACAATGTCCAATCGGTGGCTTCGGCCGCCGTGGAAATGTCGGTCACGATCGAAAAAATCGCCGGCAACCTTCAAGATGCCAGCCGAATGACGACAAAGGCGGTATCGATGGCCGAATCGACGGATGCCACCATCGTTAAACTGAGTGAGTCGAGCTCCCAAATTAAAGATGTCGTTAAGCTCATTACCGGCATTGCTCAACAAACAAACCTATTGGCCCTGAACGCAGCGATCGAAGCGGCCCGGGCGGGAGAGGCGGGCAAGGGTTTTTCCGTTGTCGCCAACGAGGTAAAGGGACTGGCGATGCAAACCACTAACGCGACGGAAGAAATCGGAAGAACGATCGCAAAGATTCAATCGGATTCGGATAGCGCGGTAAGAGAAATAAAAGAAATTCGAGACGTTATCAATCAAATCAACGGAATTTCCGATGACATTACATACGCCATGCAAGAACAGACCAAAGCAACGCAAGAGATCAGTAAAAGCATGGTCATTGTGACGCAAGGCGCCAAAGCCGTCGCCAAAAATATTTCGGGGGTCATGGAAGCCTCCGAAATCACGTCCCAAGGCGCTACGGAGGTGATGGATGCCGCCGGAAATCTCTCCCAAATGGCTTTCGACATGAATGATATTGTCCAAGAAATGGAAAAATCAGGAGTTCAATCCATTGAACCGAAGAACTGATTACTTACGAAGCCTAATACCCCGAAATCGCCCCCCTACAATTTGACACCTCCTCCCCAGGATGTTAAAATCCACCCTCTTTGGATGTGGCGAAACGGTAACGTAGGGGCGGGTTTCAAACCCCGCCCCTACGCCGCCGTTTGAAATCGCCCATCTGCATTCTGACGGAGGTCTCCCACGAACGATCGATTCTTAAAAGCCTGCCGGCGGGAGCCGGTTGATTGCACGCCGGTCTGGCTGATGCGCCAGGCGGGGCGCTACATGAAGGAGTTTCGCGAGATCCGGGCGAAACATTCTCTTCCTGACCGTCTGCAAAACGCCGGAGCTCGCCGCCGAGGTGACCCTTCAGCCGATCAAACGGTTCGATCTCGACGCGTCGATCATCTTCGCCGACATCCTCCTGCCGCTGGAGCCGATGGGGCTCCAGCTCGAATTCGTGAAGGGGGAAGGCCCCGCCATCCACAATCCGGTGAAAGATAAAAAGGGGGTCGAAGCGCTCCGGCCGGTCGCGCCGGAGGAGAGTCTCGGCTATGTGATGGAGGCGATCCGGCAGGTTCGGCGCGAGCTGAAGGTGCCGCTCATCGGCTTCGCCGGCGCCCCGTTCACCCTCGCAAGCTACATGATCGAAGGGGGACATTCCCGGAACTACCTCGACACCAAGCGGATGATGTACGGCGCGCCGGAGGTCTGGGACCTCCTGATGACGAAGCTGGTCCGTGTCCTCTCCGACTACCTCTTGGCACAGGTGAAGGCCGGGGCGCAGGCGCTTCAGGTTTTTGACAGCTGGATCGGCGCTCTTTCTCCCGACGACTACCGGCGCTTTGTCTTCCCCCACATGAAGGCCCTCTTCACCGCGCTTCGGAATGCGGGGGTGCCGCTGATCCACTTCGGCACCGGGACCGCGACGCTGCTGGAGCTGCAGAAAGAGGCGGGGGGGACGTGATCGGCCTCGACTGGCGGGTCAATTTGGATGAAGGATGGAAGCGGCTGGGGTATGATGTGGCCGTTCAAGGAAATCTCGATCCGGTCGTTCTTTTTGCGCCGCGGGCCGAAATCGAAAAGCAGGTGGATGAGATCATTCGCCGCGCCGCCGGCCGCCCCGGCCACATCTTCAATCTCGGCCACGGCATCCTTCCCGAGACGCCGCTGGAGAGTGTCGACGCGGTGATCGAGCGGGTCCACCGGAAGAGCGCGAGATGATCACCCGGAACGGAAACCCGATGAAGAAGGTTCCATCGGAGCAGGTGGCGGTCCTCTTGATGGCCCACGGCGGGCCCGATTCGCTCGACGACGTCGAGCCGTTTCTCCGCCACATCATGAAGGATCGGGTCCCCTCGCCCGAGATCGTCTCGCAGGTCCGGGAGCGTTATCGGCTGATCGGCGGGAAGTCGCCGCTCCTGGAGATCACGCAGCAGCAGGCCGCCGCCCTCGAAGCCGAGCTGAACAAAAAGTCGTCCCGATTCCGCGTCTACATCGGGATGCGCCATTGGACCCCCTTTATCAAAGAGGCGGTCAAGCAGATCATTGAGGATCAGTCGCAACAGCTCATCGCCCTCAGTCTGGCCCCGCAATATTCCAAGCTGAGCGTCGGCGCCTATATCCAGGCGCTCCAGACGGCGCTCTCCGACGCCGGGAGCGACCTGCCGATTACGGCGGTGGAGAGCTGGCACAACCAGCCGCTGCTGCTCGATGCCTTCGCGAAGAAAGTAAAAGAGGGGCTGAACGGCTATCCGGAAGCGATTCGATCGACTGTTCCGATTCTCTTTACCGCTCACTCTCTTCCGGAGCGGGTTCTCACGGAAGGGGATCCTTATCCGAAGGAGTTGGAGGGAACGGTCGCCGGCGTGGTGAAGCGGTTGGGGAAGGTGAATTCCCGCTTTGCCTATCAGAGCCGCGGAATGTCGCCGGGGAAGTGGCTGGGGCCGGAGGTCGATGAGGTCCTCAACGAGCTGGCCGCCCAGGGAGAAAAAAATCTCCTGATCGTTCCGGTCGGATTCGTCTGCGACCATGTCGAGATCCTCTACGACATCGACATCCTCTACAAACAAACGGCGGAATCCAAAGGAATCGCGCTCCGCCGGACCGAATCGCTCAACGCCTCGCCGCTCTTCATCCAGGCGCTCGCCGCCGTCGTCCACGCGCACCTGCCGGTTTAAATCATCTTTGATATAAGTTGTAATTGTTTGTAGGGGCGCACCGTGTGTGCGCCCGTTTTTATTGTGTGATTTTCCAGAAGGGACAGGGCGGACACACAGGTCCGCCTCTACGTTTGATCAGGATCCTTTTGGGTCAACGCCATCCCGACAAGAAACGCCGCCATCAGCCCATACGCCGCCGCGATCCGGAACGGGTAGATCGTTTCGATCCCCCACGGAAAAAGAGCCGTCCATCTTCAAATGGGGAATGGATCACGCCGAAGAGGGCCATCGCCCCGGCAATGCCGAAGAAGAGGGCCGCGCGTCGAAGCCGCCGGTCGATGATCTCCGCCAGCGCTCCACCCCAGAGAAGCGAGGAGACGATAAATCCATTTGAGAGGAACAACATCGCCTGGTAGGTGAGGGCCGTCTCCCCCTGGAGGTCGGAAGCGCGCTTTCCGAGATGGCCGAGCAAGCCGTTCATCTGAATCAACACGACGGCGGCGATCACCGGGAGGAAGGCGAAAGCGACCGCTTTGTAATGCTCCCTGGGGGTGGCGGCGAAGGCCTGCGCGGTGATCTCCAGGCCGATGAAGACCAGGATCGGCGCCACCGCCGCCTCCGGCAGCAGATCGACCACATTCCCGAGGAATCCGAAGATTCCGGCGAGTCCGATAAAAGCGCCGTCGCCAAGGTATATCCCGCTCCACCCCCCATTTGTTTGTAAGCCGGGTGGCCGATGTAGGGGGTTGTCTGGACCACGCCGCCGCAGAGGCCGCTCGCCACCGTCGAGAGCCCGCTCGTCAACAAGATTGACCGGGTGTCGTATTCATCCCCTGCCGCCGCGGCGCTCTCGGTCACGTCGATCCCGCCGATGATGACAATGATGGCGAAGGGGAGGGCGATCGGGAGGTAGGTCAACACATAAGGAAGCCCCTCTAAAAAGGCTAGCGTCGGCAGAGGGAGCGCTCCGGCGGCCGTTTCGTGAAGCGCCGCTTCGTGTCCCAGTCCGAAAAGACCAAGCAGGTGGGAGAGGAGAATTCCCAAGACGACCGCCGCGAAGGCGGCGGGGATCCGGAAGGGGAAGGGAATTTTCCCGACGATGCAGGTGAGAATCACGATCAATGAGAGAAAGCCGACAAGCGGAGACTGAATGATTTTCAGGAGCGGGAGGAAAGCGATCAGAAGAAGCGCTACCGCTGCGATCGGCCCGAGCAGGCCGGCGCGGGGGACGGCCCGCTGGATCATCGGGCCGAGGAACGCCCCCGCCGTTTTGACCAGCCCGACCAGAATGATCACCGCCGTCGAGATCTTCCAGGCGAGCGCCGCGTCGTTCGTCGCCACATAGGCGGGGCCGATGACGCCGAAGGTGAAAGCGAAAAGCGAAGGGGTGTCGATGCCGAGCGGCATGGCGGTGATGTCCGAGCGGCCGGTCCGGCGGGCGAGGCGGATCGCCATGATCGTGTAGATCAGATCGCCGACGAAGACGCCGATCGCCGAGCCGGGGATCATCCGGCCGTAGACGATCTCGCGCGGAAACTGAAAAATGCCGACCAGAATCGCCGCCATGATCACCAGCTGGGTCATGTTGTCTACGACAAGACCGAAGAAGGCGTTGAGGTCGCCGGGGCGGATCAGGAAAAATTGGAGTCTGTTTTTTTCGTTCATGTTGATCCCGATCATGGCGATATTGTGACGGCGGGAGTATACACAGTTAGCGTCGGGAGCACAACCTATTTGGAGCGGACCTCAGCCCACACCCTCTGTTGAAACTTTCCGCCGTTTCCCATAAAATGGCGAGGCATTGAAGGGAAATAAAATGGGAAACTGAGAAAAAGAAGGTCATCATCATCGGCGGCGGCATCACCGGGCTTTCGACCGCTTATTTCCTCCAAGAAAAAATGAAGGAGAACGGACTCGCGATCGACTGCACCCTGATCGAGTCGGACGCTCGATTCGGAGGGAAGGTAGTGACGGAGCGGGTGGATGGGTTTGTGATCGAAGGGGGGCCCGATTCGTTCATCACGCAGAAGCCGTGGGCGCTCGATCTCTGCAAGCGGTTGGGGCTGACCGACCGGCTGATTCAGACCAACCCGGTGGAGAAGGCGATTTATATCCTCTCGAAGGGAAAGCTCTGTCCGATCCCGGAAGGATTCAACCTGATGGTTCCGGGACGGGTGATGCCGTTTCTTTTCTCCCCGCTGGTGTCGCCGTTCGGAAAGGCGCGGATGGGGCTCGATCTGCTGATCCCGCGAAAGGGGACGCCGGAGGATGAGAGCATCGCGTCGTTCGTCCGTCGAAGACTGGGACAGGCGGCGGTCGAGCAATTCGCCGAGCCGATCCTTGCCGGGATCTACGCGGGGGATGCCGAGAAGTTGAGCATGATGGCGACCTTTCCGCAGTTCGCTCAGCTCGAGCGGGAACATGGGAGTCTCGTCTGGGGGATGTGGATGCGGCGGTGGGATGCCGCTAAAAAGCCGCCCCGAAAGAGTGAATGGAGTCTCTTCGTTTCGCTCCGGGATGGGCTGGCCGGTTTAATCGAAGCGATCCGATCAAGATTAGATCAGGTGACGTTGCTCTCCGGCCGGAAGGTCGTCGCTATCCGTCCTGCGGGAACGCAGTTTGAAGTTTCTCTCGATGGAGAGAGACTCCTCGCCGACGCGGTCGTCATGACCACCAAGACCCATACGGCGGCCGATTGGATTGAAGGATGGGATGCGCCGCTGGCGAAGCGGCTTCGGGAAAACGAATATGTCTCGACGGCGACCGTCTCGTTGGGGTTCCGGAAGGCAGACGTTTCCCATCCGCTCAACGGTTTCGGTTTTGTCATCCCGCGTCGGGAGAAGCGAAAGATCATGGCGGCGACCTGGACCTCCACCAAATTCCCCGGCCGGGCGCCCGAAGGGCATGTTTTGATCCGGTCTTTTCTGGGGGGAGCGCATCAGGAAGAGGTCGTCGGTCTGGATGATGCGTCGCTCATCTCGATTGTCCGGGAAGAGCTCCGGTCGATTCTGAAGATTAAGGCCGAGCCGGTGGCGGCCCGCCTCTTCCGTTGGAACAAGGCGAACCCGCAGTACCATGTCGGCCACCTCGACTGGGTGGCGTCGGTCGAAAAAGAGGCGGCGAAGCACCGCGGCCTCTACCTTATTGGGGCCGCTTATCGGGGAGTCGGCCTTCCGGACTGCATTCATCAGGGAATGGGAGTCGCCGAAAAGATCGTTCGTTTGTTATCTAAATGATCTAAATATTTTGGACGAATAAGGCGCTAACCCATTGGCGACGATGTTTCCGAGGAGGTCTCCGGCGTAATCAACGTCGCCGCCTTTTCAAAATGTTCTTCCGCACGGTCTGTTTCTCCTTCCGCCGCCAGGGCCATTGCCAGGTTGACATGGGTCTCTGGAATCATGGGATTCCCTTTCTCGGCTGCCTCGAACTCGATCGCCGCTTCATGGAACTCGTCCTGCTTAAAAGCCTTGATCCCTCTCTCAAAGTGCTTTTTCACTTCTTTATCCGCAATCCCTTTGGGGGGGATCGGTTCAATATGATTTGCGAAAGCGGGTGCGGTGGCCATCGCCAACATGAATGCTGCAAAAAATCCAATCCATTTTTTCATCGCTTCCTCCCTCTTATTCTAACTCTCAAGATTTTATTCTAAGCGCTTCGAATAGAAGGGATCAATTCACTCTGTTGGGCTACTCCGAATCAATACTCTCGAGGTGAAGGGTAGGCGGCGGAGCGCTCAACCCGAGCGTTGGTTTTTCAGAACCCTTTGAAAATTTCGTCAATATCCTCTGTCAATGTTCTCCCGACGAGCCGTTTCCTATAAAATTTTTGGTTCTAACGGTCTAGGCCCTTCGATAGGAAAAATCCGGAGATTCCGCACTCCCTCCGAAAGGTGTGAATAGATCCCCAGAGCTTTCGGATATTCCTTAAAAGGGAGGAAGCCAACCCCATCTGCTGCAGCTCCGTCGTCGTTGGATGACGACCCAATCGCCGAACCGCCGTGTCATACCGTTCGATGCAGAGGCGTTTCCACCCGGCTATCTTTCGCTCTTCAAGCTCGTGGTCGGTGATATAGTTCAACTTGCAGAGACGATACAGACATGAGATCGACGTCTTGTTTGCTTGCGCGACCGCTTTCAGGGAGAGAAGGCGCTCATAATCGTCTAGGAGCTTCTCCCTTGAAATATCCACTCGATAGAGAGGCTTGTATTCGAAGAGACCGACCGCCGCTCCATTGACCAGGAGTTGCCGGACCCGCTCGCGGCTGAGCCCCATTTCGTCTCCGACCCCTTGGAGCGTCTTTTTCTGCTGATAAAGATGATAAGCATCCCGGAGCCTCTCAATGCCGTATCGTTTCCGATTGATGGAACCCCGCTCTTCCTTTCCCTCTAAAATCGGGCCGATCTTCTTTTTGATAAACCGGGAGATCGGTCTTCCCGCCAAAATTTTTCGGAGGGTCGATGGGGTCACCCCTAAATTCGAGGCCACTTCGAGGATATCGAAGTGGTTGTTGATCCTTTCTCTCAGAAGAGAGAGAATTCGGTCGCTTGATTCGACGATCGGCGAGATCAGAGTCGCTGACATCTTACTTCTCCTTCCCCGCCGCTTGCGGCGGAAGCTTCGAGATAATTCGAGATAAGGGTCTGCCCGGGGCCGGAAAAGAAGGGAGTTCGGGCCCGAGGGGGAGCCCGGCCCGAACTCCCGGGGGAGGTCCGACCCCGAGCAGGTTTTGTCCGCTCAAATGGGAATGCGCCGCGCTCTGCTTTTTGCGGCAAGACGCGGGGCGTCCCAATGAAGTTTAAACGGAGAGTTTATCTAGAGTGCGGGAGGAGGTCGGATCGGGTTGGAAAATAGAGATGAATGTGAAGAAAGAAGCCTGGTGTCGATCAAGGGGCTTTCGGGAGAAAGGGGGGACACCGGGTTCGGTTTGCGATCGTCCGATTGGATAAAGGTCGAGGCAACGCACATCCAGGCGCAAGCCAAAGAGGCATGCTGGGCGCGATGGTCATGGCCGGCATGTCTCTCATGCTCAGCGTGATGTCCATGCTCGGAGAGGTGTTTCTCGACGCTGATCGTCATCGAAAAAGAAAGAAGGAGATAGATCAGTGTCAGGCCGAGCGCCGTTTTTTTAAAAATCGATTCTTCCGCTCTCATGGTTCACGATTTTTCCGACGGGATTCCGATTGCCGCAAGAATGCTTCGTCTCTTTTTTTCTAAAACTGATCGATCACCCTGGCGTTTTTCCCGTCGCCGCGGCCAGCCCCAGCCAATCGCGCACCGACGGGATGCGGCTGAGAACCCATTTTTCAGTCAATGTCACCACCAACGCCGACGCGGCGAAGAGCGGAAGATAAAGTCCCAATAAGACGATCAGGAGTCCCAGTCCGACGGAGAGACGCGGACGCTGAAACGCCCTCGGCGCGCCGAGCGCCCCCTGCGGGCGTCTCCGCCGCCACATTATCACTGAGCTGACGCTCAGAAGAATAAGGCCGAGCGCGGTCAGGAGCCCTAGAAGTTGGTTGGGCCAGCCGAAGAGCTGCCCTTCGTGGGCGGCGATGCCGATGCCGACAGCCCGATCGATTAGAGGTCGATCCTTGAACTCCTCTCGCTTGAGGATCGCTCCGGTTGCGCCGTCCAGCCACAGACTCACGCGCAGCGGCCTGTCCTGCGCCTCCGACTTGGCGGTCCAAGCGGCGGCGTCTTTTTGCGGAGGGGCGATCACGACGGGCGGGAAGAGGTTCAGGGGGGCCACCGTCGCCACGATCCGGTCGATCGCATCGTAGTTTGTTGCGCTTGCGCCCGGTGTCCCGTCCGGTTCCGGCGTGTGGGCCGCGTGGTCCGACGCCGTTGGGGTCGGCGCCGCGGGGCGGCCGGTGGCCCAATCCTGCTTCGCCACGTTCATGCCGGTGAGGCTTCGGACCGCTTTGAAATAGTTCCCCCAGAGATAGGCCCAGGGGAGGCCGGTCAGCAGGAGAAAGAATGCCAGGCCCGAGATCCAGACCCCGGTCACGGCGTGCAGGTCGCGCCAAAAGAGGCGGTTTTTCCGCTCCCAGCGCGTGTAGAAGACTCCTCCCAGCCCCCGCGTCTGCCGCGGCCACCAGAGATAGAGACCGGTGAGGAGCATGATGATCGCCCAGGAGGCGGCCAGCTCGACGATCGCCGAGCCGACGTTGCCGATCCAGAGCCGGCCGTGGAGGGAGGCGATGACGTTCATCGGCCGCTCCTCCTCTTTTACGCTTTTGAGGATCTGGAGGGTTTCCGGATGGAGGTAGACGCGGGTTTCCTCCCCGTCATGCGTGACGAGGATTTGGGCGGCCGCGTCGGGAGTATTCGGCAACTCGTATCCCTTCAGCGTCGATCCCGGCACGGCGGCGAGGGCCGCCGCAACCTGGGCGGCCGCGCCGGCCGGTCGCCCGGTCATGCCGAGAGAGTCATAGGGCCGGTCGAGCCACGCCTCCACCTGCGGTTTGAAGAGATAGATCGCGCCGGTGATCGACAGGGCGACGATGAAGGGGATTGAAAAGAGCCCGGCATAGAAGTGCCACCGCCAGACGGCGCGATAGAGCGGATTTCCGGTAGACGGGTCGGCGGCCTCTCCGGCGGTCTCAGCGTTTAAAGAGCGAGGATCTTCTTTCATCGTGTCGGTTGACATGATCTTTCCTGTGTGTTTTTCGTTTCACGACCTTTTAGAATCGCGGGATATTCCCAGGCCCTGCAATGAGGCCCACTTCGATGATTGTTCAGGGCCCGGCGCCAACGAATGGGTTAGAGAACTTGGGATTTTCGATGAAAGTCCTGTCGGTCAAGGACTCGAGGAATGCGATCACGTCGTCGATTTCCTCATCGGTCGCTCCGAAACCTCTGATCAGCCCGGACTTCAGCGGACTCGTGCGGCCATCACCGGCGAATGGGCCGGTCGCAATTACTCGACCTCCGGCGGCGTAATGCTCAACCACTTCGCGGAGGGTCTCGATGCTTCCGTCATGCATGTATGGCGCTGTGACCGCCACGTTGCGCAAGCTCGGCGGGCGGAAGAGTCCTCGGTCGTCTGGATCGAGGGTGAGGTTGTAAAGACCCTGGTCGTGCGGCGGATAGCTCCCGTCGCCCCCCACGTTGTAGAGTCCGTTGTTGAAGAATGGAAAGGTGATGGTTGCGGGGGTTGTGCTCTCGTCGCGGTACGAAATGGTCAAATTGGTTCCGTTGTGGCAGTGGAAACATTCGAAGCGCTCGCTGTTGAACAGCGCCAGGCCCCGTCGCTGGCGTTCGTCCAGCGCCGATTTGTCACCGGCGGCGTATCGGTCGAAGGGGCTGTCGGCGGAGACCATCGTTCGGGAGAAACTCGCCAGGGCAAAAATGATCTTCTCGACGGTGGCGCCGTCGCTCTCCGGAAATGCTTCCGCGAACAGGCGTTTATAAAGGGGGTCGCCGTCGAAGCGAGCGAGAACTTCTTCTCTCACACCGTCTGTCACGCCGAGCTCCACGGGGTTGTCGTTACGGATCGGGACGGGGAGCTGGTCTTCCAACTCGAGCATCCCGTTGTGGGCCCAGGTCAGCGTCGAGAAGTAGGCGACATTTTGGAGCCCCTGGCTGTTTCGAACCAGCGTCTGCCCCGTGGAGCCGGCCGGGGTTCGTTTTCCGTCGGCGAAGGCCATCTCCTGGACGTGACAGCTTGCGCACGACTGGGTTTGGTTCGCCGACAGCCGCTTTTCATAGAAGAGATGCCGGCCGAGTTCGATCTTCGCTCGGGTGGGCGGGTTGTAGGAAGGAAACGCCGGAACCTCAAGACGGGCCGGAACCCCCAACACCTCGCGCGGCGTTTCTTCAACCTGGGGGGCGGGGCGTCCGTTCCCCCGCCTCCGCCCCCGCACCCCACAAGCAGGGCGAGTATCGCCGGTCTCAATAGATCATAAGTCCGCCTCAGGATCATGGCTTTCTCACTTGATTGAAAAGACGCTGTTGGACGCGCTGTTCGCTTGACCGGTCGAAATGTCGAGCCCGAAATTCGAGAATATGAGCGCGCAGTCGGGTTGTCCGGGGGAAGAATGGCACTCCACCCCGGGGCCCTCTCCAATCACCTCGAATGTAGTTGTGTCATAGATCGGCGAGATGAAGTCAAGGTTCGCCACCGCTCGGATCAGATCGATGCTCACGGTGTCGGTCGCCAGGTTAATTCCCGTCAGTGCGACCGTGGGGGTATTGACGAATCCGCAGGCGTCACGATCCTCCAGCGCCTTCCCGTCGGCGGGACCACAATCGAGACTCCCGATATGGAGGTAGCCGTCCCCCCCGTTTCCGTTGCCATCGTCCTCCACGGCGAAGTTCATGACGAAGTGGCGGTAACCGGAGGCCCAGCTCCAGTACATCTCGTTAAGCGGAGAAGGGGCCCCCCTCCGCGGTGTTGTTGGCAATCGTCGCTTTCATGAGCGGCTGGGAGACGCCCAGGTCGAAGGTCACCGACGTCACCTCTTTAACGAGAGTCTTCCCGGTGATCGCCTTATGAGTCCGCGCCGTCCCCTCCGGGAAGGCGATTGCGGCGCCTGCGCAGGTTCCTTCCGTGTTGCCGGTCAGGTCGATCAAGGCGACGGAGCCCGAATCGCCTTTGTACTGGAACTCATTCTCGTCGAGCGTGAAGGGGATGGGGTTTCCTTTGGCGTCAAGAAGACGGAGATTGCTGACATAGAATCGCAGGTCGCTGAGACCGATCTGATGGCGCCCGGACGGGCCGACTCCTGAGATCTTGTCGGCGCAACCGACTTCCGCCCCGTTGGCGGTGGCTGCAAAACGGAGCTCGAACGCGGCCGGCAAGTCGGTCGAGTCCCCGGAGCAGCCGTTCATGATAGATGCCATTAGAAAGGTCAGAAAAAGGAAGCGTCGCGTGTGTAGCATGTTCATGCAGAGTATTGTCCTGTACATGTAAATCTCCTCCACCCAAGAGTGGTCATTTGCTCTTTATAGAAATGAATGGCAAGTCGAAAGGAAGTGAGTGTGGCGAAGCATCTCTCGCCCCGCCACACTCAACCGAAGATTGTTACCGGTTATCCTCCGCGTCAAACGGCAGATGGACCAGCCCGACGTTTCCGGCCGTCGTTCCCGCCGTCAACGTCAGGGTGTCGATGACCTCGTCCGTCTCGGTGTCGATCACCTTGACGGTGTTTCCCGTCGTAATGGGGGCCATGACCAGTCTCCCGTCTCCGCTGTATCTGAGGGTGCCCGGAGATGCGCCGACTGTGATTCTTTTGATGATCTGGTTTTGAGTGCTCGAATGGTGATCGATATCGATCACCACGACCTGATCGTTGATCGTTCCTGAGCTGCTGGGGACATAAAGCTTGCCTTCGTCATGTTCACCCCCATGGGCGATGCTGTTCCCGCCCCCGTCGCCGAGATCGATCGCTTTGACCGTGCTCGGCGGCGTGTTACCCGCTCCGGGATCGATCGCCGTCACCCATCCCTTGGGGATGGTGCTATCGCGGCCTGTGGTATAGGCGGTGTCTTCGTCGTGCCCGTTGGTATGAACTTTAACGTACCCCGCGAGCAAGTTGGGGTTGGTTCCTTCACCGGTGTTGAGCACATACACAGAGGAATCGACTACGCCGGCGTTGGGAGAGCCGGCGGAGCCGACACAAAAGCCGTTCGTGACGCCGGTGCAGTCGACGTCCGGAAAGTTGGCGACGTTGAGCAGGGTGCCGTCAACGGTGACAATTCCTCCGCCGGTGATCCCCGAAACAGACCGTCCGCTGTTGGGCGCGTAATCCATCCCGTGCGGGCTGGCGGGGACGTTCCTGACAATCTTGATCACCTGGCCGTACGTCGGTGAGGAGGTATCTCGGTCAATCACATTGATCCGGCGTTCTGTCAAGTCGCTCACATAGTAGACCATCTGCGCAGTCGGTTGTGTTGCGCTGGGGCGGCCGAAGGCGCTCTTCTTATGGCCGTTTCCGACCTGGATATCAACGAAGTCTAAGTACTTTCCACCCGGATCGGTCGCATCGGTATCGGTCGGATCGACGTTGACGCGGAAAACGGAATCGGCCGCGGGGTCCCCGCTGGCCCCGTCATTGTTGGCCCAGAGAAACTTTCCTTCCGGATCGATGTAGACATGAACGATTCGGCTGGCCCGGCCGGTGGCGTTGCTGGCGAGGACCAGCACCGTCTCCACCGTGTCGGGGTGGGCCAGGTCGATGACGACGAGCCCTCCCGATGGTAGGTTTCCGGGGGCGGGTCCGGTGAGGCCGGAGGTGACGACGATGTACGCCTTGCCGTTGGCGAAGTGAATTTCTCCCAAGGGGAGGGTGCTCAGGCTGACGGTTTGGCCCAATTTCGGAATCGGCACCTGAATCGGCGATGACGCCGTCGCCTTGAAGACCGAAATGTTGTTGCTGTTTGCGCTCCCGTCCTCCGCGAAGAGGAGCCATTCCTCTGCGGCCGGCGTCGGTGTTGGAGTTGGTGTTGGGGTTGGCGTCGGCGTCGGCGCCGGAGCGCCTGCGCTTTTGTTGTTGCTGTCGTTGTCGCTGCAAGCGGCCAGCGTTACGGCGATAAATAATCCTACAATGATACTCCTCCACTTCACGTTCATTTCATTCTCCTTTTTGGGTTTGGTGGGTGATTCGTTTTTTGAACAAAAAAAGCCGATCCAAAGAGGAGATCGGTCACGGAAGGGTCGATATCCGACGACAGATCACCTGCGCTTGATCGGCTGGCTGGCATTCCCATCCGTTTCGCGTTCAAAAAGAGACCGCTCCGAACGGACAGAAGGCTGGCTGGCTGCTACACTGTTTGTTTATTCAAAATCAGTTTGTCGTTTCTCGTGAGAATCAAAATGTAACGCTTGTTTTTATAAACAATGGTCAAAGGAAGATCCTCTTTCTCGATGGTCAGCTCTTTTTTAGCGCCGCTGTTCTCTTTTTTTTCAAGGTTTCCACATCAGAACCCGACATCGAGTCTTAAAACCACCTTGTCCTGCGTCAGATCCGACTCGGCGGCGGTCGGCTCCAAGGAGGCCAATCCCGGCTCTCCCACAAACTCGAGATTTTTGGTGGTCAAACGGCTGTATTCGGCGATCCAACGGACATTGGGGTAGGCATACCACGCCAGGCTGACGACGTATTGCTTCGCCTCCCGCTCGATCCCCTCATCTTTTACGTCGAAATTATTGAAGTCGTACCGGATCGTTCCCAACAGAGATGGTTTGAACCGATACGTCGCCCCGATCGTGCCGCTAAAGATGTTCAGGCCGTTCGGGAAGGTCGTTCCATGGGCATGATCTGTCGTTCCGTCTGTCGTGCCGTCCGTGGTCCCGTCGTGATCATGTTCATCGGCGGGGGGAGGGTCGTTTCACCCGTCTCATCTTCTTCATGTTCATGCTCTTCCCCGCCGCCGGCGCTTCCTGTGCCGGTTCCGGATTTGTCGCGGTACCAGAAGAGACCCGGAATGATCGTCAGCTTTCCGAGGTGAATGTCGAGGCTGGCGCCCCATCCCAAGGTCATTCCATCCTGTTCAAGGTTCGCGTTTCCGGAGCGATCGGTTGAAATTAAAAAGCTGACGGTGTTCTCCGCGATATGTTTGTTCGCCACGGCATAAACAGCGCCGAGCCGGTGCTCATTCCCCTCCTTGGAGTCGTAAAACGGTCCGTAGTTTCGAACGCCGATGTCGTACTCCAGGCCGGACTCCGGCAGTCCGCCGTTGAAGCCGATGCCGACCGCCAGCGGGTGGAGAGACGCGCCGATATGTCCCGGCTGGAATTGGATTAAATAGTCGGCATGGGTCAGCCGCAGCGGGGTGGATAAGAAGTGATTATCGACATGATCGAGCCCGATCCGGAGGTTCAGCATGCCGTTGTCTCCGGCGATGTCATTGAACTGCGCCCAAAAGACTTCGGTCCGGATCTCCGAAATTCCATGAACGGTATGTTCGGCGTCGGCATCGGTGTCGTCGGGCCCCAGCCCCTGGATTTTTCCGACGAGCTGTCCAAAAAACGAGACGCGCGGCGTGATCGTCCCTCCGGTGAGGATTTGCCAGTCGAACAGCCCCACCCCGCTTTTGGTGGAGCTGAAGAGGTCCCCCTCCTCCGGCGACCATTTGTTGATCTCCACCTGCGCCAGCGCATTGATCCGGCCGGCAAAGGGAAGGGGCTGCTCCCAGAGATACTTTCCCTCCTGCCCCGGCATCCGAAACCCGCGGCGCTCGAATTCCTCTCCGAAATGATTGAGCTTGGGGAATCCATCGTGACAAAGGGTGCACGGCGCCTGGTGGGTTCGGGCGAACGCTGGGATCGCTTCGGCGTTCCGGGAGAAGGTAAAGAGAATGATTGCGACGGCGAGCAGCATGACGCCGGTGTGGAAATGATTTCTGTCACTTATTGCGCGATGTACCATCCGAACCCTACCTCAGTTAACCATCCGGTGAATATTGCGAAATAGCCCGTAAAAAAGAGAACGCCGAGTATAACGAGCAGCGCGCCGCTGATAAAGGAGATCGGCTTGAGATAACGGTTGGCCCGCTTCATCCGGCCCAAAAAAGTTCCCAGGCTGACCGCCGCGATCAGGAGGGGAATCCCCAATCCGAGGGAATAGGCGGTCAACAGCGCGATGCCGGCGGCGACCGATTTCGACATGCTCGCCATCAGAAGGATCGAGCCGAGAATCGGCCCGACGCAGGGGGTCCACCCGGCGCCGAACGCCGCGCCGATAAGAAACGTTCCGATGAAGCCGGCGGGCCGCCGGTTCAAATGGAGCCGCTTCTCGGCCATGAGAAAACGGAGGGGGAGCGCCCCCATCATAAAGAGGCCGAATAAGACGATCAGAATCCCCCCGACCTGCTGAAGGTGGAACTGGTGCTCCAGCAGCCATTCCCCCGCCGCCGTCGCCGAGGCGCCGAAGAGAATGAAGATGACCGAAAATCCGAGGACGAATATCCCGGCGTGCGCCAGCGCGTTCCATTGAATGTGGCGGTCGCCGCGCTCCTGCGTCAACTGCTCGAACGAGATCCCGGTGATGTAGACGATAAAAGAGGGGACGAGCGGCAGCACGCAGGGGGAGAGAAACGAGAGCAGCCCCGCGAGAAACGCCATCATGATGGAAACCTCGGCTGTGGACATGGATGCCTTCTTTTCCTAATACGGTATGCTTAAGGTGACTTGATAAATATTCGCTTTAAGCCCGTCATTGGTTTCAAAGTACCGATCGTAGGACATCAAGACCGACCAATCGTCGATCATCTTTCCCACCAATCGAATGGCAATACCGACGGTATGGGTATCGTAATCCCTCAGCCGGACGTCGGCGGTCTTGAGCGATTCCTCGGTGACTTCCGAGGCGGAGTAGGTCGGTTGGTAGAAATCGGCCGCGGTCTGCGAGTAGAACCGATAGCGAAGCCGGAGGATGACACTCTCCGAAAGGTATTGCTGTATGCGGGGCTCCGCGGCGATCGCATGCACCCCCCAGTCGTCCATGTAATACGAGAGATTCAGGTAGATCGCTCTTCCCGAGAGGAAGTATTGTTTCAACCCGAGAAAAAAGGTTTGCCGCGTCCGCTCGTCGGGGTGTTTTTCCTCGTAGATCGTCCCGATCGGAATTCCCTGGATCGATCCCTGAATGGCGTTCACTTTCCGGAGCGGCAGGCTCTGAAACCCTTCCACTTTTGAAAGGCTGTATCCCCCGGAGATCAAGAGCCGGGGGGTGAGGATTTGGGTCGCCGCGATCGTAAAAGTGTCGGTATCTTTGTCCTTCGGAAAGTCGTCGTTCGGGGGGTCGAGTTTGTCGATCTCGTCGAACGTCTTACCGTACAAAGCAGTGACAGCGAGGTTCGTCTCGAACAGAAACTGGGTGAGAGCGACGGAATAAGCGTCCGAATGGAAATCATTTTCGTCTCCATAGAAGTAGCCGAGGCCGATCAAGGTCGATCTAAATTGCTGCGCAAAGCCGGCCACGATCTCGTGCCGCGTCTCATCGTATCCTCCCCCCGTCCCTCCCGAAACGGTCGTCGCCCCGGTGACCGCATCGGCCGCATTTTGCGGCGCTTCCTTCTCGAACGTCTCGTAGGTGTACTTGATGCTGAATGACGCGCTTTCGGTCAGGTCTTTATTGATCAAGAGGCCCGGCGTGTTCACCGTCAGGCGGTTGTCGTCTTTGTAGTAACCCATCGATAAATCGATGATGTCGAGCGCCGCGGCGGGCTGCGCCCAAAAGGATCCTACGAGGAAGACGAAAAGAGCCGCGATGAGCCCCCCCGGGCCTGCTTTGTATCGATCGATCATTTTCCATCCATCCGTTTTACTTTTAGGCAATGTCATTTCAAAGAATCCAAAGCCACCCCTCTTGTCGCGGTGGCGCTCGTCGCGTTCAGGACAACATTCATCAGGTTAAGCACGTTGCTTCCGGGGAGGAGCTCGACCGCCCTATTGATCAGTGCGAGCTGAGCCTTGTCGTTTTTTTCACGCGCTGCCTCCATGGCGACGAACAGAAGATTGCCGGCCAACGGTGAGAGGGGCGCTGCGTCGGCGCCGTTCATCGGCCGGACCCGAACCGGGTTCACCGCCGGAGACTCTTGGATGCGCCGGTAAAACGAGAGCAACGCGGGGCCGCTCACCATCTCCTTGCGGGATTGGCTCACCGGCGCCATAAACTCGACCACCGGGGAGTCGTCGGTGTTGAGCGGAAACCGCTCCAGCCAGGCGCGGACCGAGGCGAGATCCCCGGCGTAAAGCAAAGTGAAGTCGGAGAGGGTCTGAAGAATCGTATCCTGCGGTTTGATCCGGTCGGCCAATATAGCGAGACGCCCGCCGAGCGCCCCTTCGTCGAGCGTCAGAGGCTCCACCGAACCGGCGAGGCCGATGATCGGGGCGGTCGTCGAGAAATCTCCGCGCCAGATCGACACATGGGGGAAGACCGCCGCGAAGGTCGCCGCGATCGATCCGAGCTCCCGCTCCGACATCTGGTAGAGGGGGAGCCACTGGACGAAGAGGCCGCCCCGATTCAGCCGCTCCCGGCCGGCCTGGAAATGTTCGAGGGTGTAGAGGCTTCCGGTCCCGGCATGCCAGGGGACGAAGAGATCGGAGATGATGACGTCGAAGCGCTGATCGGTCGTCCTCAGATAGACCCGTCCGTCGCCGAGCGCGATCTTCACCCGTGGATCGCTCAGGAGGTCCCCATTTTGCCCGGAGAAGTAGGGGATGGCGTCGAGGACGCCGGGAAGGATCTCCACGCCGACGAGACGTTCGAGCGGATGGCCGAGGGCGGCGCTCATCGAAATCCCGGTGCCGACCCCGACAAACGCGGCGCTTTTCGGATCGGGATGAAGCAGGAGGGGAAGATGCCCCAGCCGTTTCTCGCCCCGAACTTCGGTCGTCGCGCCGAGCCGGTAGGTGTTGTTGCTCTTGAGCCACCGGACCCCGGCGGCGTCTTCCACGACCGAGACGACCGCATCTTCCCCCTCGTCGAGATAGAGAAGTTTCTCGCCGTCGTTGAGATATTGGACCGGATACCGAGACGGGTTTGAGACAAAGAGCGCCGCCACGACGAATAAGAAGACGGCGGCCGACTGCCAACGCCAGGCCGATGAAGTCGACCAAAGAGCGATTTGGGAGAGACCGAGCAGCATCATCGCCATGATGACCACGCTAGTCCAGAGGCCGAAGGCCGGCATCAGGAAAAAACCGGTCCCGGTGGCGCCGACGATCCCCCCCAGCAGATTCCAGAAATTTACGGTTCCCAAGCTGACGCCGACCGCGCGACCTTGACGATGAAAAAGTTGCCAGAGCAAGGGAAGGGTCATCCCGGCGAGGAGCGAGGGGAGGAAGATGATGACGGCGATCAACAAGATCACCTGATAAAGATACGACGGCCACCCGGCGCCATAGGCGAAGTAGGTGATTCCGGTCGTCTTCAAAAAGAGGAAGGGAATGAGAAGGGTGCTGAAGGCGGCAAGACCCAACGTCGCGCCGAGAAACATCATCGGGCGGGCCGCGTTCGGCGCGACTCGGCCGACGAAGAGCGCCCCCGCGGAGAGCCCGATCAAAACGGTCAAGAGGATCGCGGAGAAGCTGTAGACCGAGTTCTGGAAGATCAGGGCGAACATCCGGGTCCACAACACCTCAAGGCCGATCAGGACCATCCCCGATCCGAAGGCGAGGGTGAGGAGAACCCGGTCGGAGAGGGCGGCCTGCGAAGTATTCTCGGCGCGGGCGGCGCGGCTTTCAGTCGGTTTCAAAGAGGAGGGGATGGGGTTGTCCTTCCCCAATCCGCCGACCACCCATCCCCCCAGGAGAAGATTGACGGCGACGGCCAGGGCGTAGGTCAGTGAGATGCCGATCGCCGGCGGGAGGAAAAAGCCGGTCAGCGCCACGCCGCAGACCGCGCCGAGGGTGTTGAGGCTGTAGAGCAGTGAAGCGGAGCGGCCCAAGGGATCGCGATCTTTAATCAGCGCCGCTCCCATGATCGGGAAGGTCGCCCCGAGGAGAATCCCGGCCGGGAGGGTCATCGCCAATGCCAAGAGAAAACGGAGGAGGTCCAACGAAAACGAGGCGTCGAAGAAGAAAGACGCCGGAAGGAGCCGCTCATAGAGCGACGGCAGGAGGGGAACGGGGGCCGCCGCCAGAGCGATGCCGAGCTCGACCCAGCCGTAGGCGCGGAGGGGATTTTTCGCCCGCTGCGCCCAACGGCCGCCGAGGGCGCTTCCGATTGCCATTCCGAGAAAAAAGACGGTCAGGACCGTCGCCGCCGCCTTGGCGGTATTTCCGAAGAGGAGCTGAAAATACCGCATCCAGAGGATTTCATAAACCAGACCGGCCGTCCCCGAAAGAAAGAACAAGCCGTATAAAATGGATCGATGTCGAATCACGCGATGTTTTTCCTGTTGTTAAAAAAAACTGCCAACGCGCAGTTATTTGCCAGCCGAACAGGCGGGGCGTTTTTCGCCCCGCCCCATCCAGCCGAAGCTACTTAGTGATTGTCCTCCGCGTCGAACGGCAGTTTGAACAGCCTGACGTTCCCGGCGGTTGTTCCTGTCGTCAGCGTCAAGGTGTCAATGACCGTATCCGTTTCCGTATCGATCACGCTGACGGTGTTCGTCGATGTGTTCGGCGCCATCACCAATCTTCCATCCGGACTGGCCTGGATGTTGCGATTCTCTCCGGTAGCCGTACCGACGGTAATCGTGTTGATCACCTGGTTGTGGGTGGCGGAGTCGTGATCCACGTCTACGACTTTGACCTGATCGTTGATTGTCCCGCCTCCGGAACTCGGAACGTAGGCTTTATGGGCTGCGTGCGACACGCTGAAGTTGCTGGGGGCCATATCGCCAAGTTCGATGGCCACCACACCATCCGTCCCAGTCCCCGGCGGGGTGCTTCCTGACCCGGGATTAACGGCCGTCAGCCAGGCCATACTCGCAGCGCCGCTACGACCGGCAGTGTACACCGTGTCTTCGTCGTGGTCGTTCGTAACGACATGGACATATCCCCCAATTAAGGTCGTGTTGCTGCCCGCTCCGGTGGAGAGGACAAACACGGAGGGATCTTCCTGGCCGGCGCCGGGAGTGGCGGGGGAACCGACACAATTATCATCGGTGACCGGAATCCCGCCGGTATACGGCGTGCCTCCGGGCGAGGCCGGCGGTACGCCGCCGGGCGCGCAGTCGACGTCCGGGAAGTTGGTAATGTTGGCAGTGTCGAGCAGGGTACCGTCGACGCTCACCATCCCTCCGCCGGTGATACCCGAAAAGGACCGCCCGCTGTTGGGGGAGTAATCCATCCCATGCGGGCTGGCGGGGACGTTCCTGATAATCTTGATTACCTGGCCGAACGTCCCTGAAGCGGGATCGCGGTCAATCACATCGATCCGTCGTTCCGTCAGACTGCTCACAACGTAGACCATCCGAGCCGTCGGCTGTGTCGTGGTAGGAAAACCCAGCGCCGCTTTCTTGTGGCCGTTCCCAACCACGGTTTCAGACGGCGTCAAATAGGTAGGGCTTGCTGGGTCCACATCGACGCGGAAAACGGAATCGGGATTGGCGTCACCGCTGGGTCCGTCGTTGTGCGCCCAGAGAAATTTCCCTTCCGGATCAATGAAGGTATGAACGATCCGGCTTCCCCTGCCGGTGGCGGCGCTGGCCAAAACAAGGGTGGTCTCCAAGGTGTCCGGATCGTCGACGTCGACCACGGCAAGACCTCCGGAGGGCAAATTATCGGGGGCAGGACCGGTCAGCCCCGAGGTGATCACGACAAATGCCTTGCCATTGGCAAGATGGATTTCTCCTAAAGGCAATGTATTGAAGCTGAGGGTTTGGCCTTCCTGCGGGATCGGCACCTGAATGGGTGACGACGCCGATGCTTTAAAGACGGAAAGATTGTTGCTGCCTGCGCTTCCATCTTCCGCAAAGAGAAGCCATTCCTCTGCGGCTGGCGGGTTCCCTCCCCCCCCCCACCGCTACTGCCGCCCCCGCCGCAGGCGGTCAATGCAACGGCGGTGAGCAGCCCTATTGTGATGTTTCTCCATTTATGTTTCATTTGATGCTCCTTTCTCGGTTAGTATTATAACTTCTGAGGATCTTCGTAACTGATCTCCGTTCTTACTGCTCGCACCCGCATCCCCCGCCGGCCGCCGGCTGTCCGGCCAGGCCTCCTTCGAGGGCGCGGTGCAGATGTTGCTCATAGGCTTCATGCGGTCCTTCGTCGAACTCCATGATCGGGTCGGCGAGGTATTCCCGCTCGTAGGGCGCCACATTGGCGCACCCCACAAGGCCCACGAAACCTGCCAGAACCATCCAAAACAGAAGCGGTCGTCTGATGACGTTATTATTTGGCTGCTTCATCAAGCGCCTCCACAATCGATTTTTCCATCCCGGCGAGCTTCTTCCGGTTGAATCCGAAGAAAAGCTCTCTGATTGCTCCCTGCCGATCGATCAGATACGACATCGGCATGGAACGTCCTTTGTACTCACGGATGGTAGAAGATTCAGGATCGAGCCCGACAGGAAAGGTGAGGTTAAACCGCTGGATAAGTTTTTCGGCGTTCACCTGCTTTTTGTCGATATTGATTCCGATCACTTCGAATCCGCGCTCCTGATACTTCTGATAAATCTTCTGCAGTTCAGGAAGCTCTTCCTGACAGGGGGTACACCAGCTCGCCCAAAAATTAATAAGGACCACCTTCCCTTTAAATTCCTCCAGGCTGACCTTCCCCTCCTGCGGGGCCGGCAGAGAAAAGCCGGGCGCCGCGTCGCCGATCGACGCCGGCCATGCCGGGGATGAGAGCAAGCAGAGCAGCCCCAGAATCGCGATCCCTCCTGCTCTTTTCATTCTTGAAGTTCCTGAAACGATCTTCATTTCTACCTCTTAACTGCGCGTCGCTCAGTGAAGTTTTACCCGCTCCACGAGCGCATCGGATATTTGAACGCCGCCGTTCCGATCAATCACGATGCCGTTTCCATTCTTTGACCCGTCGAGCAGCGCCATCCCCCGCGTGGGCCCCATCACGAACGCCCCGGTGGCGACCGCGTCGGCCGCGGTCCCCTCTTCGCTGATCACCGTCACGCTCTGGCACTCCCGCGCCGGGAGCATCGTCTTCGGATCGAGGAGGTGATGGTAGGTCACGCCGTCTTTCGTGAAAAACCGCTCGTAGTCGCCGGAGGTTGAAACGGCGCAGTCGGTCAGATCGATCGAGGCGATTTTATCGTCGCGGTGGCGCGGATGCTGAATCGCCACCCGCCACGGCGTGCCGTCGGGCCGACCGCCGAAGAGAACCAAATCCCCCGCCGTGGCGATGATCCCGGAGGTGATTCCATTTTTAAGGAGGAGCTGTTTGCCCCGCTCGGCGAGGTATCCTTTGCCGATCCCTCCCGGATCGAGCGACATCCCCTTCTTTTGCAAGGAGACCTCCTGTTTCGTTTCGTCGATCGAAATTTCCTCCGAACGACAGAGCGGTTTGAGCGCGGCGATCTCTTCCGGGGTCGGCACATGGCGCTTTCCAAGGAAGTCCCACGACGAGATCGCCGGTCCGAGCGCCATGTCGAACGCGCCTCCGGTGAGCCGCGCAATTTCTTTTCCCCGCCGAATAATCTCGATCGTCTCGGAACTGACCCGGACCGGACCTTCCCCGGCGGCGGCATTGATCCGCGAGAATTCGCTTTGGGGAAGGAACACGCTTAAGAGATTTTCGATCCGATGCATCTCGCCGAAGGCCGCCGCGATCGCCTCCCTCCCCTGGTTTCGGTCCGACGCCACCGCGCTGATGGTGACCGGGACATTTCCCATCATCACTCGGGTTCCCCGGATGATTTCGGCCTCTCCCTCGACGGAACCGGTGAGCGCCGCCCAGGCGTGGCGGCCGCCAAAACTCAGGTTCACCACGGTGAGCCCCAATAGTTTGAGGACTTCTCGGCGGTTCATGCTTCCTCCCTGTGTTCGTGCCGATTCATAGATTCCGACACGTAAAAAACTTTATTTAATGGTCCGGATCGGGGCGAGATAAATTGGAGCGACGCCCTTTGCGTGGCGCGGTCTCCCGCTACGTTCCGGAATAAGTCAATGAGTACGAGTAGAGACGAAAATAGTTTAGGAATGGATAAAAGGAGGAGGCCGGATGGTCCCGGTGGAGAGGGGTTGCGGCCGGGGGGGGGCTTCCGGTTTGGCGATCGGACTGACAAAAGAAGGGGTCGATTGCCCATCGAGGGTCTGCTCTGATGTGTGGACGAAGGTCGAGGCGGCGCACATCCAGGTGCAGATAAAGGAGGCATGCTGCTTGGCATGATCCTCCGCATGCTCCTCATGGCTGAGGGCATGCCCCTCGGCGCGAACCATGATCAGGCCGGTCGAGAAAAGATAGACCAGTGTAAAGAGAAGGGCGGTCTGTTTAATCCACACTCTGGACATCGTGTTCACAAGTTAAAGGAGCGTGCGAAGCATCGCCTTTCCAGGCGGATCGCGGTGAACCAAGAGAATGGCCCCATTCGGGAGCGGGCTCATTCAGGGAATGTTAAATAAGGTTCAGAGGGGGAGGGGCCCGGCTGTGAAGCCGCAGGAGAAGGGATTGATGGGGGAGCGTTTTCCGAAAGGTCAGAACCGTTCCGATGAATAACAGAGAGAGGGTCAGGGGAACCATTTGCGTCCGGTCGGTGACGGTGGCTGCGCAGGCAAGGAGACAAGAGGCGCTGTGCGAGACCGTCCGGCCGTGGTGATGGGTTTGCCCCGTTGGGGAGTCGAAAGCACAAAGGGTTCCGAGGATAAGCGCTGCAAAATAGACAATCGGAAGGGAGAGAAGAATGATCTTTTTAGAGCTTAACCGGAACATGCCCCTATTCATAGCGCTATTCAAATCGCTTGTCAAGCTTTTTCCCCCTTAGGGGGTGTGATGAGTGGTGTTGATTACATTCCAGGCCGGGTGATCCTAAGCAGGGATTCCTTGGAGAAAGAAGAAAGAGTTCCCAGCCTTCATTATCCAAAAACGATCGGTCAATGTTCGCATTGGTCTTCCCGACAGAGGCGGTAATTCCGTAGGTGTCCGAACGCCAACGTCACCCCTCCCAGGCTGGTGGCGATCCGCTCGCCGATTTCACCCAGCATGTCGTGTCCGAAGTGCGCGGCCAAAATCAGCTGAATCAGGCCGGCCGATCCGAGCGCGAGGACCCCGCGATCTTTGTGACGAAAGCAGCCCAACAAGAAGGCAGCGGCACTGGTCGGCAGAACAAGCCAGAGCAACATCCTGTGAAAACCCTCATCCGCGGCGAATGTGAGCGACACAATCGGGAAGAGGAGGACCGCGAGGGGGGTCAACAGGCAATGAAACAGGCAGATGCCGGAGAGGAGAACACCCAACCGGTCGAGGGGGGTTGAACTTTTTCTTTCAGCATGTTGATGGACTCCATTAGACTGTGGGTGCGTTGAACCTAAATTAAAGCCGAGTTTCCCCCCTGAACCGGCGCCAGAGATGGCTTAATAGGACCAGGGTCAGGGCGGAAATGACCACGGTGACGGTGACCATCGGGACGGTTGGAAGTTGCGTAAAGGAGAGCGACAATAAAAAGCCTACAACCACGCTGATCAATGCGACCACAATACAGAGGGCCAGATGAAGCCGGAGGCCCTTTTGCGCGACGCCGGTCAGAATCGTCGTGGGAAGAAACAACAGCGTCATGGTAAAGAGAAATCCGAGAAACTGGACGGCGTAACAAAGTAAGATAAGCGTCAGCCCGAGATAAAGAAACTCCTGACGCTTCCGGCCGCCGGTCGCCATCTCCCCGTAAATCGCGATCTCGAACGATCGATTTGAAACGGGCTTCCAAAATTGGATCAAACCAAGGAGGGTCACACCCCCCAAAACCAACGTGATTTTGGAGTCGAACTCGGTCAGCGTCGCGAGGTCGCCGAAGAAGACGTTCGCCATATGCCGCTCCAGCGCAGGGAAAACCACGCTGATTAGATAGGAGCATGCGAGAAGGAAAGTAAAAATAGAGGCGAACACCGTGCTTTTTGAGGTTCTTTCCTGTTTTGCGAAAAATTCGGAAACGGCAAAGACCAATGTGGAAGTCAGCACCGACGCAAGGAGGGGGACCGCATGGAACTCCGGATCGGAATGATCGAGAAGGGTCCCCATCCCCAAGGCAATGAGGACCCCGACGATCGCCCCCTGGCTGACGCAGAACGTTTGAACGACCCGCTCTCGCGCCGCGATCTGGCACCCCAGCAGCGCCAGTGCTGCGCCGAAGATCGCCCCCGCGGGAATCGTCCAAAGATAAAGGTTCAAAAGCTCGGTCATCGGCTCACTACGGCCGTGCCGTATCCAATTTCCATTTTCACGACGTCAAACCGGCCGAGTGTTTCCGGAATCGCTCCATGTTCGACGATCAGCGCGCTTTTCTCCCGCTGTTGGCCCGAAGGGGTCGTTAAAAATCGCTCGATGACTTGAACGACGAGGGTATAACTTTCGGCATCGAGGTGTCCGAACGGCTCGTCCAGAATCAAGAGGGTCGGATTTTGTAAAAGAAGCCGAGTGAGCAACGCCCTTTTGCGTTCGCCGCCGCTCGCCGTGTTCCAACCCAAATGGAGTTGTTCGGGTCGAAGCAGTCCGAGCTGAATGATCTGGTCGGAGGAGAGTGGTTTTCCCACCGCCATCACAACAATGTCTTTCAGGGTGACCGGAAGATGGAACTGCCGGTTTTGAAGCTGGGGAAGATAGCCGATGTTTTTTCCTTCAATCTGTTTTTCCAGAATCCCGCTTTCGATCCAGCCCTGATTTAAGATCACCCGGATTAAAGTTGATTTCCCGGCGCCGTTCGGTCCGGAAACCCAGAGAAGCTGAGAGGGGTAGAGATCAAACGAAAGATTCCGGACGAGGGGCATGTTCCGCGTCGGACCAAAGGAAAGACCCTTTGCACAGAGGATCGGCGACGGCATCCTACTTTCCCGCCGCCGGAGATTTCAGGACCGATTCGATCTGGTCGACCAAATATTTTTGCAGTTGAGGATAGGTTGTGATCGGCCCCTTCGTTTGAATCGCAGCCGGAACGATGAGAACCGGAACCCCTGAGAGCTCTTCAAAACGTTTCAGTAGGTGCCGGGGATCGAACGTCGCGGCGAGGGCGAACCGGATGCCATGGGACCTCGAATCGAGCGCCACCTTAGCAAGCCGGCCGGCCGAGGGGGGACGCCCGGCTTTTCCTCGATGTTGCCGTAGAGGTTCAACCCGTAATCGGCGGCGAAGTAGGTGAATTCCGCGTGGTACTGAACGAAGAGCGGCTTGTTTTTGTCGGGGATCATTTGATCGAGCCGGTCTTTATTCTCCTTCCAGATCGCATCGAGCTCTTGCTGAAGCGCTTCATAATTTTTCATAAAGGTCTCGGCCAACTCCGGCCGGAGATCGGCCAATACGGCGGCAATCTTCCCGCTCCCCTGCGCCAAGCGTTTGGGACTCAACCAGAAATGAGGATTCCCAAACGGATGGAGATCCCCTAGAGACCGGTCGACCGGGCCGGTAGGGCGCTCCAATACCTCGATCTCTTTCCCCATCTCGCAATAACCTTTTCCCCCTTGCTGGACCTTCGCGTTTCCCGATTTGGAGAGGACTTTCGGAAGCCAGCCGACCTCCAGATCGAGCCCGGCGAAGCAGACCACATCGGCGTCGGCGACCCAACTGATGAACTTCGGAACGGCATCGAGAAAATGGGGATCTTCGGTCCCATCCAAGAGGGAGCGGACCTTCACATGCTCCCCGCCGATCTTTTCGGCGGCCCAACCAAAGTCGGGGATCGTGACGACCACATTCAATGGCTCTTTCGCGAGGCCGATGGAGGCCGAGGCGAGGAGAAAAATAAAGAGAAACGTCATGAGGTTTACGATTTTAGAAATCATGGGCGGGATGCGCTCCTAAGATAAAGGTGGCTTGAAACTCGACCGCATGGTTCGTTTCCGCCGGCGCCGCGGTCGGCTTGTCGCGCTCATAGGTGTAGGAGACCCGAAAGGTCGAGAACTCGCTCGGCCGAAAGGTTAAATTGGGAACCACGGCGTAGGTGCCGTTGTCGACGCTGTTTCCGCCGGCGTCTTCCAGTGAGAGGACGCTGTACGCGTCCCCTCGAAGGCCGATGGAGAGTCGGGGCGTGAGGCCATATTGCAGATAGAGGTACCCTCCCAGCGTATCCTCCGTCTCTCCGATAGCCGGCTTGATCGCACGGTCCCAGACCTCCGATTGGATCAAAAAGATCAGCCTTTTTCCCTCCCGCCACTTGGCGGTGGCATCGAGTCCGATGAAACGGGAATCGGTTCCAACGTCGCTCTTCCGGCCCAGGTAGTTGAGACCGATTTGCGTCCCGCCGCTCCAGGGGAGATCGAAATAATTGACCGAGCGTAGATAATGCGTCGGCGTGTCGGGCTTCTCCCCGAGCGAATGGCTGTGGCCGAATGTATAGCCGTTCGTCACGCCGACGGTGATGTCCCAATACAACGGGGTCGGAAGCAATGTGCTGAACTCTCCGCCGGTATCGAGGATTCCTTCCGGATCGAAGAATTCGGCCTGGACCTTCGGCGCCGAGGTAAACGGCCAGTCGTGGCGGTGAAATTGATTCAGCCGGCCGATCGATAAAAAGAATTGCCCCAGACGGAAACGAGATCGAGGAATCAGCTTGGTCGATCCAATGTACGCTTCGTGGATTTCAAAAAAAGCCCCCTCTTCCTCCAAGTGAGCCGCCATGTTGAGCATGCCGTCGAAGAGGTGATCGATCGGAGCGAAAACGAGGAACTCCGCCTCGCGCACCGTGAGACGGTCTTCGAAACCGGGCCCCGCTTCCCCGCTTTTACCGACGATATCGACCGCGGCAGCGGCCTGCAGGCCCGTTCCGTTGGTGAGGATTTGGGCCCAGGCGGCATTCACCCCGGCCAGCGACAGCAGCAGACAGTAGATTGCAATTTTCATCGGTCAGGTCACCCCTATGGTTCTACAAATTTGGCGTCACCGACTTCGGCCGTGTTCACTGTGGCATTTTGGAGGATCAGCCCCCAAAAACTTCCCGATCCGTTTCCCGGCGAGCCTCCGGTGTCTTCCGAGTTGAAGATTGCGTCGCCCTCGTCAAAACTCTGCCCGGTCCACGCAAGGAGATGCGCCCCCTGATCGGTCTCATCGTTGTGGACGTCGATCTGAAGCCCGATCGGCTGCGTCGCGTCGACGTCGGTAAATGACGGACTCGCGTCGGTTTGGTTTCCTCCCGCCTGGATGAGGACGGAGAGGACCGCTCCGCTGCGGGTCATGACGATATTGATGCCGTTCGCCAGTTGGTTGGACGAATGGCTGACCAGCGTTAAACTCCCGCCGTCGGCAAGCGTAAAATTCAATGCATAGCTGTGCTTCGTGGCGACCCCTGAAAGCGGGTCGTTAAAGACGATTGACCCCGATCCGGCCACATTGTCGGAATTGTGCTGGAGGCTCCCCGGTGTGATCACCACATATCCTGCGCCGTCCAACGATAAGGTCGTGGAACCGTTGTCATCGTCCCCGCCGCAGGCGCCGAGCACGATCAAGAAAAAAAACACCATTCCGGTCTGATAGAAAGTTTTCATCATACGATTCATCGCGTGCACTCCTCTCTCAAAGGCTCAATCGTCGTGAAGAGATCGAGCGAGACGGATAGAAATCGTCGCGCGAGATCCCGCGTACGTGGGACCTCCGGCGCGATTCTATTCCCGATTCTATTTCAATGATGGTTTAAGCGGGTTTAACAGAGAGAAGCGTGGTACGGCGGGGCGCGGGTCGGTCTTTGGAAAGAAATCCGCTCGACCGGGAGGAAGAGCCTTGGAAGTGGGTTCCCGGTGAGGTGGATGAGAAAGAGGGCCAGCGCCGCGAGGAAAGGAACCGACGCCTGGCTGTTCTGGACCCAGAGGCCGATCGCGCAACCGTGCGGGTCGACCAACTCGTCTTCGGAATAGGCGTGAAAGAGGGCGAAGCCGGAGAAGAGGAAAAGATAAAGAACCAGACCGAGGGTCAGCAGGCGAAGGGTCCGATCCTTTTTGAGGATGTTTGAATGCATGCCGCAAAGTTAAGCAAAAAGCGAACAGGATGTCAACGCTTTATTTTGTCGGCGAGGAGCGGAGTGCGAGAAAGGCGGCCCATGTACGGATCGATTCCCCAATCAGCGCGATCACTCCCATCAAAGAGGCGGTGAGCGCTCCCGGAGGGGGAGGGGCGGTTCGGTCGGGAGGAGTTTTCTGATTTTCGTGAGGATCTCCTTTGGGTTCAGCGGCTTGGTGAGGTACTCGTTGGCGCCGAGGGCCAGCCCTTGTTCCCGCGAAAAAGGGTCGGTTTTCGCCGTGAGCATCAGAATCGGGATGTGGTGGGTTTTGGATTTCCCCGGATCGCCCGGCAGACTTCAAAGCCGTTCATCTTCGGCATCATCAGATCGAGTAGAACCAGCGCGGGGAGATCACGCTCGGTCTTTTCTACTGCCTCTAAACCATCCTTTGCGGTGATCACCTCGTACCCCTCTCTTTCAAGCACCGCGGAGAGAATGAGGATTGTATCGTTATTGTCATCCACCGCAAGGACTTTGTGCGGCATTTCTCCTCCTTCATGAGGATGAGGCTGTCCGGAAGATCGGGGACGCAGCGTCATTCAGCCACATTCTTTTAAGTTTTGTGCAGCGGATTTTACACCAGGCCCATTGAGACGACAAGGGGGGAAAAGTCACTACGAGGGTTAGAGAGGAGGCCCGCCTGAAACGCGGCTATTTCGTGATCCACTTCTCGATCCGGGTGATCATCCGCTCGAAATCTTCCGGTTTTGAGAACTCGTGGTTGGCGCCGGGGATCGCCTCCATCTCTCTCTGGTCGTTCGGCAGCCGGAGGGTGTCGAAGAGGCGGAGGCTCTGATCGAACGGGACATATTCGTCGGCCTCGCCATGAACGATCAGCGTGGGGCTTTGGATCTGCGCGGCCGCCCGGTAGGTATCGTATTTCAATTGATCTTCATAGAAGGCATAGTCGAGCCGGGCCTTTCCATGCGGGGTGGCGATCGCGAGAATTCCGCTCTCCTTCCAATGGCTCATTCCGGTCTCCCCCAACTGCGTCCGCCAGATCGGCGGGTAGTCGGAGACGGGGCACTTGAGGGCGACGGCGAAGAGCGCCGGGTGTTTCGCGGCGGTATGGACGGCAACCAATCCGCCGAAGCTCGATCCGACCAGGCCGACCTCCGTGTACCCGTTTTCCGCAAGCCACCGGATCATCCCCTCCGTCTGCTCCAGGCATTGGGTCAGCGTCAGGCGCGAGAAAGGGCCGTCGCTTTCGCCGTGGCCGAAGAGATCGAACCGGCAGGCCGCGATTCGCTTGGAGAGAAGGCGGGGGGTGAGGGTCCGGTTGGTCTCGCTCTCCTTGCTCGACATAAAACCGTGGCAGAGGAGGACGGCCCGGGAGGTCGATCCCTCGGGAGTCGCCAGAACGACCGAGGTTTTCTGCTGATCGGTCAGATTCAGTTCGAGTTTTTTCTCCATGCAGCCTCCGTTCATACCATTGAGAAACAGGATACCTTTTTGCCGGATGGCTTGCAAGCGGATTGAAGGATCAATAACGGGAGGGGGTAGGCGGGAGGCGGTAGGGGGAAAGGCAAAGAAGAATGCCTTCATCTTTTCCCCCTTCCCCCTTCCGCCTCCCGCCTCCCGTGTTCTTAACGGTCTTCTCTTGACACCCTTTTCATCTCTCTCCATAATACGGGCATTATGCTGGGACGGATGCAATATTTGGTTCATAAAGTCGGAGCGGGGGAGAAGGCGGCCCAAGACCTGACTTATGAGGAGGCGCGCGAGGCGGCGCAGCTGCTTCTCTCCGGAGAGGCGACGCCGGCCCAGGCGGGGGGCCTTCTGATTGCGATGCGGGTGAAAAATGAGACGAATGAGGAGATGCGCGCCTTTACCGAGGTCTGCCGGGATTACAATAAGCCATTGATGCTCAAGCGGGGAGTGGTCCCGCTCGATATCCCGGTTTACGCGGGGAAGAAAATTTTTTTCCATGCGATCATCCCGGCGGCATTTTTGATCGCGGCGTCCGGACGGCCGGTCCTGCTGCACGGCTTTTCCGGCGCCCCGGGACGGCTGGGGGCGGCCGATGTGTTGCGCTCGCTCGGGATCTGCGTCGACTTCACCCCGCAAGAGGGATCGACGATCTTAGAGCGGCAGGGCTTCCTCTATCTCGATGTGGCCAAGTTCAATCCCCCCTCCACCGTTTCCAATTGCTGCGGACCGAGCTCGGCGTCCGGACTCTCTTCAACGCCGTCTGCAGGATGGTCGATCCGGCCGATTCCGGCCGGCACCTCATCGGGATCTCGCATCCCCCTTATTTCGAGAAGACCCTGGAGGTATTGAAGCGGCTTGGAAGCCGCCGCACCTTGATCGTCCGAGGGGTCGAGGGGGGGCCGGAGCCGTCGATCACCTCGGAGACAAAGGGCTTTCTTGCGATGAATGGGGAGGCGGCGGCGCTCTCGATCGCCGCTGCGGAACTCGGCCTCTCCTGGGCCAAACGGAGCGATATCCCGGGAGGGGAGCCGGAGGAGCAAGCGGGTTTGGTTGAAAAGATTCTCGCCGGAGAAAAGGTCGGACCGGTGCGGGAGTGGGTGCTGCTGACCGCCGCGACCGGCCTTCTCGCGGCGGGGGAGGCGCCGACCCTTGTGGACGGGTGGAAGCGGGCGGAGCAGGTTCTCAACGAGGGCGCGGGGCTTCGCAAGCTAAAGGAGAGTGCGGGGGGATGATAGGGGGGGGAGCCAAACCGGATGCCCGGACCGACACGATTCTTCTGCTGGGACATGGAAGCCGCGATCCGGCAGCGGTCGAGGAGTTCGAGCGTTTTGTCGCTTTCTTCAAGGAGTGGAGCGGTTTTCCGCGGGTTTCCCCCGGCTACCTGGAGCTGACCGCCCCGTCGATCCCGGAGGCGATCGATCGCGCCGCGGCCGAGGGGGCGGCACGGATCTGGGTCTACCCGCTTTTCCTTTTTCCCGGCCGCCATGTTTCCAGTGATTTACCGCGCTTTTTATCCGAGGCGGGGACGCGGCATCGAGCGGTCCCGATCCACTTCGGGGAGGCGATGCACCGGCACCCGAAACTGCTGGAGTTGGCGAAGATCCGGATCGGTCCCCTTCCCGCGGAGGAGGACCGGACCGCCCTTCTTCTGGTGGCGAACGGGAGCAGCGATTCCAGGGGGATCGAAGCGGTCGAGCACTTCGCGGCGAAGTTAAGGCCGATGCTCCCTCAAGTCCATTTTCTTCCCTGCTTCGCTGAGATGGCCTGGCCGTCGATGCCGGACGCCTTTGCCCGTTGTCTTGCGATGGGGATCACGTCGATCGTTGTCTTCCCTTGCGTTCTTTTTACCGGGAGAGTGTTGCAGGGGATTCGTTTGAGAGTGGAGAAATTCCGGGAGATCGATCCCGCCCTCTCCATCCGGATGGCCGATCCCTTCGGCATCCACCCGCTGCTGGCGGAGATCGTCTGGGAAGGGGTTCAAGGGGCCTGGCCTGTCGCCAACGGTTTGAGGGCCCGGTCGAACGGGTAATACGGGAGGAAGGATGAATCAAAAGAAACGGATTTTAACGGGGGACCGGCCGACCGGCCGGCTCCATCTGGGACATTACGTCGGCTCCCTGGTCAATCGGGTGAAGCTTCAAGAGGAGTACGAGACCTTCATCTTGATCGCCGACGTCCAGGCGCTGACAGACCACTTCGAGCATCCGGAGATCTTGCAGCAGAACATCCGCGAGGTGACCAAGGATTATCTTGCCGTCGGGATCGATCCGGCCAAAAGCACGATTTTCATTCAGTCGTTGATTCCGGAGATCGCCGAGCTGGCGGTTTATTATCTCAACCTGGTGACGGTCGCGCGCCTGCAGCGCAACCCGACGGTGAAGGATGAAATGCAGCAGAAGGGGTTCGAGCAGAATCTCCCGGCGGGATTCCTCGTCTACCCGGTTCATCAGGCGGCCGACATTACGATCTTCAACGCCGATCTGGTGCCGGTGGGAAAAGACCAGCTTCCGATGATCGAGCAGACGGTGGAGATCGTCCGGCGGTTCAACACCCTTTACACGCCGGTTTTGGTCGAGCCGCAGGCGAAGGTGGGGGAATTCGCGCGGCTTCCCGGCATCGACGGCCAGGCGAAGATGAGCAAGAGCCTCGGCAATGCGATTTATCTGGCCGACGACGCGAAGGCGGTCGAGGCGAAGGTGATGCGGATGTATACCGATCCGACCCGGCTTCGCGCGACCGACCCGGGGCATATCGAAGGAAACCCGGTTTTCGTCTACCACGACGCCTTCAACCCGGACAAGGAAGAGGTGGCCGATCTTAAGGAGCGTTATGTTCAAGGAAAGGTCGGCGACGTCGAGGTGAAAAAGAAGCTGGCAAAAGCGCTGAATGCTTTTCTCGATCCAATTCGCGAGCAGCGCGCCAAGTACGATCAGGACGAGAAGGCGATCGATGAGATTTTAAAGGAAGGAACCCGGCGCGCCCGCGCCGTTGCGCAGGAGACGATGGGCCAAGTCCGCCGGGCGATGAAGATCGACTACCCGTTTAAATAACAATTACGAATGAGGAATCTGGGAATTAGGAATTGAAATCAAAGTGATTGACCTTTGATTCCTCATTCGTAATTGAACGATTCCTCATTGAACTTTATGTACTTCCAGATTGACGCACAAAGCGAAAAATGATATAACCGGAGCTTGTCTTATCTTGGAACCAATGGCGGCGTAGCTCAGTTGGTAGAGCAGCGGAATCATAATCCGCGTGTCGGGGGTTCGAGGCCCTCCGCCGCTACCATCCTTCTTTCCTCTTTTCAGAGCCGGTCTATCCTAACAGCACATCATCCGTCGCGGCGGTGAGGACAAAGACTTTCTCGTTGTTGTTTTCCGGATCCGAGAAAAAGAGAAAGAATCCCTTTCTTCCGGGAGAGACGCCCGTGGTGTAGCCGAAGAGGTTCTCCCCGTCTTTGAAGCAGACCATCACTCTTCGACCCAGCCCCGGCCGCTCCACATCGATCCGCTCTTTATAGGTCGGATTCCCGTCGAAGCACTTCACGAAGAAGATCCCCTTCAACCGCGAGGGATCAATTTTGATTGTTTCTCCCGAGCTTTTTTTGTAAGGTGGAACCAAGGTTTTTCCGGGGAGAAGTCGCCGGTGCTTCCCTTGACGACCTCTCCGTTTTGAAAATGGAGAACGATCCTGTTTTGCATTGCCATCCCTCTCTGAGATTTTACATCTACTGTGAAAATGACCGCTTGCGGCCATCCCTCCGATCAGGGGAAGGGAATTATACAATAACTGGATATTCATTGTCATCCCTTTAATTTCACTTTCCCGGTGGAATCGAGAGGGTCTTGAATACCCTTACAGAGTCAGGTATCTTCTTACTCTGGACAAAATGCGTCGTTGATAAAGGAGCGGCTGCTCCGTTTTTTGCGCTGCGTGGAAAACCGGCCGGCGTGTGCAGAAAACGCCCCGAAACGACTGAGATTAAAGAGTATTTTTTCGGAGTCGAATGCTTCGGTTTCAAGATCGGTCCATTAAATCCAAGCTGATGTTCCTGACGCTGTTGACCAGCAGCATTGTCTTAATGCTGGCCGGCATCGCTTCGATCAGCTATCAGATCCTCAAAGTACGGCAGAGCTTGACGTATAATCTCTCCACGTTGGCGGCCGTCATCGGCACCAACAGCACGGCGGCGTTGACCTTCAACGACCCCAAGGCCGGGGAAGAGACGTTGGCGGCCCTGGCGGCCTACCCGCGCGTTATTGCCGCCGCCATTTACACCAAAGAAGGCCGGGTTTTTTCCACCTACGTCAGGAATCCCGCGCCGGAAGGATTTCAGCCCCCCCGGTTGAACCGGCCCTTTCCCGTTTTGAGAGAAGCGCGCTGGTCGTTTTTCGCCCCATCTTTTAGGAGAGGATCAGGTCGGCACGGTTTACATCCAATCCGATCTGGAAGATCTCTATTCGGCGCTCAGACAATACACCGCGGTGACCGCGGGCCTGATCGTGGCCGCTTCTTTCGTCGCCCTGTTGCTCGCCTCCCGGTTTCAGCGGGTCGTTTCCGAGCCGATTTCACATTTGGCCAAAACGGCGAAAGCGATCTCCATCCGGAAAGACTATACGATCCGGGCGCAGAAGCACGGCCAGGATGAGTTGGGCCTCCTGGTGCAGGGATTCAATGAGATGCTCGATGAGATCCAGACCCGGGATGCGGCCCTGGGGGCGAGCGAGCTGCGGTTCCGGACCCTGACCAGCCATGCGCCGGTCGGTATTTTTCAGACCGACCCCAAGGGGAGCTGTCTTTTTGTCAACGAGCGCTGGTGCGACATGGCGGGGATGACGCCTGAAGAGGCAAAGGGGGAAGGCTGGATGCGCGCGTTGCACCCAGAGGACCGGGAGCGGGTTTTTAACGAATGGTACGACGCCGCGAAGGCCGGGCGCGAGTTTGCCTCCGAGTACCGCTTCCAAACGCCGCAAGGAAAGGTGACTTGGCTTTACGGCAGCGCCATTGCGCTGCGCAATGAATCGGGCGCGGTGATGGGCTACATTGGAACGATCACGGACATCACCGAGCGGAAAGAGGCCGAGGTCCAATTAAAAGAGTCTGAAAACCGATTCCGCCAGCTCGCGGAGAACATTCATCAAGTCTTCTGGATGTCCGATACGCTCAAACAGGAGATGCTTTATATCAGTCCCGCCTATGAAAAAATATGGGGGAGAAGCTGCGAGACCCTCTATCGGCAGCCGAAATCTTTTGTAGACGCGATTCATCCGGAAGATCAGCCCCGCATACAGGCCTCTCTGGAGCGGCAAGCCCGAGGAGAGGGGACCGATATCGTCTACCGTGTCATCCGTCCCGATGGGTCGAGCCGTTGGATTCGAGACCGCAGCTTCCCGATTCACGATCGATCTGGCCGGGTTTACCGGATGGCCGGAATCGCGGAAGATATCACGCAGCAGCGGGAAGCGGAAGAAGAGCTGAAGCAGAAGACGATCCAAGCGCTGGAGGCGAGCCGGATCAAATCGGACTTTGTCTCGAACGTCTCCCATGAGCTGAGAACGCCGATCAATGCCATTATCGGCTACAGCTCGCTGCTGCTGGACGAGACCTACGGCGCCGTCGGCCAGGATCAAAAGGCCCCCTTGGAAGGGGTGGTCCGAAACGCAAATGACCTTTTAAATCTGGTGAATGACGTGCTCGATCTCTCCCGGATCGAATCGGGCAAAATGGCGATCCGTCTCGGACCGGTCGAGATCCCCTCCCTCATTCAGGGCATTCTGTCCGGAATGCAGCCGCTCTTTGAGCAAAAATCGCTTTTTGCCCGGTTTCATCCCCCGGAGACCTTTCCGGTCATTCAATCCGACGCGGAGAAAATCAAGCAGATCACCATCAATTTCCTGTCGAATGCCGTGAAATTCACGAAAAAGGAGGGCGTGATCATCTCGGTGAAAGATCGGCCGGAGAAGGGGGAATTGAATTTTCAATCGAAGACACCGGAATCGGCATCAAACGAGAAGAGCTTCCGAAAATATTCGATGCGTTTCATCAGGTCGATGCGAGCGCGACCAGGGAATTCGGGGGGTGGGGTTGGGGTTGGCGATCGTTAAAAAACTGATCGATTTGTTACAAGGGGAGGTTCACGTCGAGAGCGAATATGGAAAAGGATCGACCTTTACCGTTTACTTCCCCTACCAGCTCGAACGGGTCAAAGAGAGCGCCTCCTAGTCCGGCATCGCCGGAACCAAAGACGTTATTCGTAAATCGCTATTCGTTAATCGAAACCCGCTTCTGAAATTAAAACGGACAATGCCGGCGACGGGTGATGGACGATCCGAGACGCCGATGTCAAAGGGAGATTCCGATAGGCCCCCCCCCTCGGGCACGATCCGGGCCAATTTCAACAACTGAGAGCTCGGCTTCAATCCGGCCCGCTCCACCGCGGCGACGTTGATCGCGAAACGGACCCGGTTCTGCTCCATTTCCAATTCAACCATCCCCCCCCGCTCGGCGAATTGGTCGCTATCGCTGACGGTCAGGACCGGCGCCCGGCTCAACTGCTTCACAATCCGGGAGGCGTTTCCCGCCTCCGAATCGCTGATAAAAAGAATATGGGCCCCGGCTGCCTCCTCGATCCTCGAAAACCGTTTTACGAGAATCGGCTTGTCTCGAACGGTTTTTCCCGCAACCGCCTCATCGATCAGTCTTCCAAACGGATCGTTTCCTAGAATTCCGATCACGAAGGCGGGATCGTTTGTGAGCGCTTCCGCCGGCCAATCGACAAATTTGGCAAAGTTATACAGAAATGCCGCCTTGACCTGATATTCCGTCGCCGTCTGGGATGTGGCCTCGAACGGCGGAAATGCGACACTGATCGCGATCAATAAGATAAAGATTGAAATTCTCTGAAGGAGTGATCGGCGCTTCATTCTCCGCTTCATCCCCCCTTTATTCCCATTGAACGGTTACTTTCGCATAAACGCCGCGTTGCACTTCGACGACGCCCTGGGCAAATTCCGCATGCTGCTGATCGAGCAGGTTTTGGCCGACGACCGAGAGTTCCACTTTCTTCGTCGGATGCCAGCCGAGCCGGAGATCGAGGTTATAATATCGCTTCACTCCCTGGGCGGGAAGGCGGTCAACATACCGGAGAAACCAATCAAACTCCAGGTTCCCTGGCAGATTGATCATCGAGCGGAGCCCCACCTGGTGATGCGGGCTCGATCCTTCCGTTCCCGCTTCGCTGCTTTCCCGGGTCGGAAAACCGGCTTGCGCATTCAGGTGGATTTGAAGGAACGTGTAGATGAGGTTGACCCGCCACCACTCTCGCGCCTGCCAGTCGGTCATCAATTCCACGCCGTAGGTATGGCCGTCCATCTGATTTGTGAGGAAAAACGGAACGATCACCCTGTCGGGGCCGGGCGGGGCCGGCTCGGTGAACGACGGGGCTCCCATCTCCAAGGTCGAAAGGTTCGAATACCGGTTATAAAATGTGGTCGAAGTAAAAGAGAGTCGATGCTGCGGTTGAACCCGGTATCCAAGCTCATAGGCGATCATCTCCTCCGATTCGAACGACTCGTTGGGGAGGATGCGGCCGAAGGTAAGCGGAGTGGTCGTCAGCACGCCGGAGAACTCCAGATCATCCTCGAACCGGGTGGGGGTCCGGACGGCCCGGGTCACGGCGCTCCAGACGACCTGTTTCTCGTCGGTTTCCAGAGCACGCGTCCACTCGGCTGGAGCTCGAACCCGCTGTAGTCGTTGTGCTCGAACTTGGAGCCGAGGGTCAGAACCACCCGGTCATCGATAAAACCGATCTGGTACTGGACGAAGGCGCTATAAATCGCATCGGCCCGGTCCGCGGGGATAAACTCCACCGTCTCGACGCCGCTTGTATCGTCCGAGTTAAGCCGGTAGCCGACCCCCCAAATCAGCTCCTGACTTTTGATCAAGCGAAGATGGTGCTGAAAATCCAAATCGACCGTCTGCCGCTCTTCCTCGAAATTCGCCTCTTCCCGATTTGTATAGTCATAATAGACCTTCAACGTCCAGTTGGACTGCTCGCTTCGGACATGGCCCCAACGGAATAAAAGATTCCCGCCGGAGAGATCGGCATCTCTTAAGACCGTTTGAGAGAAAGGGGGGTGTACGTTCCAAAGGTGGTCCGCTGCCCCGCCTCCCCGGTGTAAAAATCTCCCTGGAGGGTGAAGGCATCGCGGTCGGTTCGATCGAGATCGGTCCGGAACCCGGCCTGGCCCATCCGCCAGTCGTCGAAATCGACGCCGTCTTGATGAAAGCCGGCATCCCGATCGAAATATTTTGCATAGACCCGGTAATGGAGGTCTTCGCCGGACCTTCCTCCATAACGAACCCCGCCGAAGCCGCGCTCTTCCGTTCCGGCTCCCAGCGTGACCAATCCCCCCTGGGTCTCTTTTGAGTGTTTGGTGATGATGTTAATCACCCCGTTGACCGCATTCGCCCCCCAGATGACCCCGCCCGGCCCGTTGATCACTTCGATCCTTTCGATGTCTCCCAGCAGCAGATCCTGCACTTCCCAATAAACGCCGGCAAAGAGGGGATTGTAGACGCTCCGCCCGTCGATCAATACCAGGATCGATCGGGAGAGCCGGCTGGTGAATCCCCGGATCCCGATCGCCCACTGATTTGCATTGATCCGGGCGACCTGAACGCCGGGGGCCATCCGCAGCGCCTCCGGAACGCTGGTGACGCCGGAGCGGCGGATGTCCTCCTGCGTGATCACAAAGATCGCCGCCGGGGTATCGAACCATTTGATCGGATTTTTGGAGTAGGTGACGATCTCCACGTTCATCAGCTCTTCCAGGCTGAGCTCCGTGAGAGTGTCTTGGGGATTTGTGGTGTGGGAGACTTTTTGACCCCAGGCGAGGGGCCGGTTTCCGATCAGGAGCAGAACCACCGTGAGAAAGAACGCCTCCGCCAGAATGCGCCGGACGTGGTGAAGAACGATCCCCCTTCGAATGGTCATTCTCTGGAAGCTCCCTGCAGGTTGGAGGGTGAAAGTTGCAGCTGCAATGCCAATGACACAGATTATGAGTTTGAAATTATAAGATACAAAAAGGAAATTGTCATCCATTAAAAACAAAATTTTTCACGGCGATCGCAGATTATTGGAAGTGTTATTGAAGGCAGGGATTTTCACGGAGGGTATTTCTGGGCGGGTCGCCATCCTCTCATGCAGCGGGCCGGAGACGCTCCGCCACACATCGGCTTATGATCGACTCCTAACCAAACCGGCTCAGCGGGCAGGCCTCGTGATGGTGAGGCCGCGCGGGGCAATAGTCCCTTCCATAATCGACGACGCGAAAATTAAAATGGACCCATTCCTCTTCGGGTAAAATCGCCATTAGATCCCGCTCGATCTTGTCGGGGTCGGTCTCGTTCGTCAGCCCCCACCGCCGGGCAAGGCGCTTGACATGGGTGTCGACCGCGATTCCCTCGGCCACGCCGTAGGCCTGCGCCTGGATCACATTGGCCGTCTTGCGCCCCGCACCGGGGAGGGTCCGGAGCGCTTCCATCGTCCGCGGGACCTCCCCGCCGAACTGCTCCTTCACTTTTTTCGCCGCTCCCAAGATGCTCTTTGTTTTGTTCCGGTGGAATCCGATCTGCCGGATCTCCCGGTTGAACTCCTCCGGATCGGCATTGACGTAATCATCAAGCGTCCGGTATTTTTTGAAAAGCCGCTCGGTCACCTCATTGACCTTTTTGTCGGTCGTCTGCGCGGAGAGGACCACCGCGACGTAAAGCTCCCAAGGATTGGAATGGCGGAGCACCGTCTTCGCCTCGGGATAGAGCCGCTTCAGCGCGGCGATGATTGCTTTCGCCTTCCGCCGCCGCTCCGCCGGAGCCGTTATGTCGGATCGGGTTTTCATGATGGTTATTCTAGTTCATCTTAAACGGAATTCGCCAGGAGAAAAGACGAGGAATGAGAGATGGCCGCCCCGATTGTAGCGCCCGCTCTTTCTATGGCAGAATGAAAAGAGGTTTTCATTATTGCGGAGGAGAAGGAGATGGCTCAAGCACAGCCAAAAAAAGAAGAGCGGGCGTTCTCGTTTATCCGGATGAACGAACGTCCCGGCAAGCCGCGTAAGCGCGGCATCACCGAGATCCGGGGCCCCTACTATACACCGATGGGAAAGCGCTATCTTGAAGATGTCTTGGAGACGATGGGGAGCTATGTCGACGCGCTCAAGTTCGCGGGGGGCTCCTTCAGCCTGATGCCCCGGCGGGCCGTTAAAGAACTGCTCGATCTGTGCCATTCGCACAACGTCGTCGTCTCCACCGGCGGCTTCATCGAATATGTTCTCACGCAGGGGCCGCAGGCGGTCGACCGGTATATCGAAGAGTGCAAGGCGCTCGGGTTCGACATCGTCGAGATCTCCAGCGGTTTCATCGTCGTTCCGACCGACGATCTTCTCCGTCTTGTCGAGAAGGTCCAGAAGGCGGGGCTCAAAGCGAAGCCGGAGGTCGGGATTCAGTTCGGCGCCGGAGGGGCGACCGCTTCGGCGGAGCTTCAGGCGGAGGGGACCCGCGATCCCGAGTGGGCCATTATGCAGGCGCAGCGGTTCATCGACGCCGGAGCGTATCAAATTATGATCGAGTCGGAAGGGATCACAGAGAATGTCCCGACCTGGCGGACCGACGTCGTCGCCAAGATCGTCCGTGCGCTGGGGTTGGAGAAGCCGATGTTCGAGGCGGCCGACCCGGAGGTCTTCGCCTGGTACATCAAGAACTACGGCCCGGACGTGAACCTCTTCGTCGATCACAGCCAGATCGTCCATCTCGAATCGCTCCGGTCGGGGATCTGGGGGACGAAGAGCCTCTGGGGCCGGGTCGTGACCTATCAGCCGAAAGCGGCCTGATTGGGAAAGTGGGTGTGATCAATCACGCCCCGACCGAACCTCGCGCTTGATGGAGGAGCCGATGATTCAACTCCGACGGAAAGAAGAGATCTTCCATGTCGAGGAGGAGTGGTTCTCCGCCGATTGGCACTTTTCCTTCGATGGTTATGTCGACCCTGAAAACACATTGTTCGGAACGCTGCGGGTCTTCAATGTCGATACGCTGATTCCCGGCGCCGTCTGGCCGATGCACCCCCACCGAGATATCGAGGTGATCACCTATTGCGTCGCGGGGGCGTTCGAGCATGCCGATAGCCTTGGCCATGACGGTGTCCTTTGGCCGGGAGACGTCCAGCATACGACGGTGGGAAGCGGCGTAGAGCATTCGGAGATCAATCATTCCGACAGAAATCCGATGACTTTCATCCAGGTCTGGATTCTCCCCTGGAAGGGTGGGTTAACCCCCCATGTGGAGCAGCGGCATATTCGGAAAGAGGAGCGGCTCCATCGATTTTTACCGGTGGTCTCCAACCGCTCTCCCGGAGCGCTTCCGATCGAGCAGAATGCCGAGGCCTATGCGGCTGCGCTGACGGCCGGGGATCGGATCGATCACCGATTGGAGCCGGGCGACGGGATTTACTTTTACGTCATCTCCGGGGCCGTTTCTCTGAACGGACAAGCGCTCAACGCCGGCGATGCCGCAAAGGTCCGGGAGGAGCCGGCGCTGACGGTGGAGGCGGCGCAGGAGAGTGAGCTCTTCATGGTGGGGGTGACCCTTTGAGTTCGGAGGAACGGCCGTGCATTCGATCGTGATCGTGCCGTTCGGCGATGTTCCAAAAACGCTGCTCGATTTTCTGCGGGAGGAACTTGGCTTCCGTTTCGGGACGGAGGTGCGGCTCTCCGCCGCCGAGCCGATCCCGGAAGGGGCTTTCGACCGGAACCGGAATCAATACCGCTCGTCGCTTTTTCTCCGCCGGCTTGAGGAGGAACGGCAGGATGAAGATTTACAAGAGACGGAACGGCGGATCGGTATCGTCAATGTCGATCTCTACAATCCCGAATCGGACCAGGTCCTCGGCGAGGCCGATCCGATCGACCGGGTGGCCGTGGTTTCCCTCGCCCGTCTTCATCCGGCGTTAGAGGGGATGCCTGAGGAGGACCCCCTTTTCCGGTTTCGGCTCCTCAAAGAGGCCGTCCATGAGTTGGGACATCTCTATCAACTCAACCACTGCGACAATCCAAAGTGCGTCATGTCCTTCTCAAACGCCCTGGACGACCTCGATCGAAAAAGCGCCGATTTCTGTATGGCGCATCAATCGAAGCTGAAGCGCGAAGCTGAAGCGAAGTCGAAGCGACGATAGCCGACAGGTAGATCGTTCGCTCTCGTCTTTACCGGAGAAATTCCCTCATCCTGGTCATTTTTCTCTCGACTCATACCCTCCTGATCATTGAAGAATGGTGCACCCTTACCTCCTCTTCCGCCGGCGCACAGATGAATCGTCCCGATGAATTCCAGATTCTCCGTATTCAGACTACATTGGTATTTTATCTTTCTTGACAGCGTTCTTTCCGGTGCTATCTTGTGCGTAGCCCGATTCAGGATAGGGTGCACGCAATCAAAAAAGGCAAGGAGGCATTATGTTTGAACGATTGATTGAGATGACTCCGATGGAGTGGCAGGATTTTGTCATCATGTTGCTCAGCCCTCTGGAGTGGATTCCCCAGATGCAGCAGTGGCTGGTCGATTTCTTTTTCGATTCCCCCTCGAAGGGGATCCTCGCGGCAAAAGTTGTTTTCCTTCTCTTTCCGCTGCTCCTCTGGATCGCCGCAATCTGGTGCACGCAGCTGTCGCTCTACACCCTTCCGTTCCGCTCCGGACGGCTTCAGTTCATCTCCATGATGCTGCTGGCCTGGTGGGACGGCGCGCGGGCGGTCTGGCTCTATTGGATCGGGCTCTTCCGCGTCACGGGGGTCATCCTCGGATGGCTCTTTGCGGTGACCCGGCTGGCGGTTAAATTGTTGGTGGAGAGCGGCAAACAGATTCTCCTTCTTCCTTTTACCATGACCGGAAAGATGACCCAGAGTTACTTCCAGCCGGGGGTTCCCTGGATCGCCTTTATGATGCTGATTTTCTGGTGTCTGCTGGAGGCGGTCATCTTCACGTATACGCTCACCCCGACCGTCTCGGAAGTTTTGGCCGATCTGGTCGGCATGGAGCCCCCTGCATCGATGGGGACGGCCCTCTACCTTTTTCTCCTCCTGCTGATTCTCGGAAGCTTTGCCTGCATCCAGGCTTTTGTCGATGCCGTGAAGAAGCGGGAGTATAAATTTATCATTCAGATGGTTCTGGTGGAGATCTTCGTGATGTTCTTCGAGGTGATGTTCCTCTACCGCGAGCTGGTCGACGCGGTCACCCCCTGGATCGCCCAGCAGACCGGAGAGCAATTCCGGTTGGGGATTGTCTTTACCCTTTCACTCGCGGTCTTCGGGTGGGCCGGCATCCGCGGAATGACCTGGTTTCTCTTCGGCCAGTTCGGCACCCCGCCGCTGCTCGCCTTTATCTCCCGCAGGCCGATGATCACCCCGGAGCAGGCCGGCGCGGTGACGCCGCCGGTGGAAGCCGCGCTTTGGTGGCGCGCCCCGGTTCAGGATTTCAAGGGGGAGATCGGCTGGCTGCATGAGAAGAGCGATCAGCTTCTGGAGTATCTGACCCTTCCGGTCCTCCAGGTCATGGCGGCGGCGCTCAACTTCGCCTTGATCCTGGTCTCCTCGCGGCCGATTTTCAATCTGCCGTTGAAAGGACTCAAAGAGGTGATGGCAACCAAGGAGATCTTTACCTTGCATCTCCAACCGAAGAGGGCGGAACGATGAAGATGCGTCGCTACGCTATTTTAAAAGCCCTGGTAGGGGCGGTGGCTCTTACGGCGGCGCTGGCCGCTTGCAGCACCCAGGTTGCGGAGCGAAAGCCGCGGCAGGCGTTGTTCATCGGCGTCGATGTCAGCGGCTCGTTTCAGCAGTCGGGTTATTATGATGACGCCATGACTTTTCTCGCCCATTATATTTACGGGCATCTGAACGAGCTGGGGGGACTGGCTCCGCCGCGCGAGCTCTTTGTCGGCTCCATTGGTGGAAAGGACAGCGGCGAGCCGAAGGCGTTTCATCCGATTCACGACTTTACCGGAAAGAGCATCCCGGAGATCGAGGAGCAGCTTCGGGCCTGGTTCGTCCCGATGGATTCCTTCACCGATTTCAATCCCTTCTTCCAGCAGGTGGCGCGGATTGCGAAGGAGCGCCACCTGACCCTCTCCCCCATCACGGTGATGCTCGTCAGCGACGGGATTCCGGACACCCCGATGCCGGCGAGTGAAACGGGGTCGCTCTATGAGAAGATCGATCTGTCGCCGCTCGAATACCTTTCGAGGAATCTGACGATCCGCTTGGCGTATGCCAGCCCGAAGGTCGGGGAGAACTGGAGAAAAGAGATCCCGCGGCAGCGGGTTCGCCTCTGGGCGGTAGAGGGAGAGGTGATGAAAGGGTGGAGCAAGCAGGTGGAGCCGGAGGTGGTCGATCCGGCGGGGCAGGAGCGGTTGTGGAAATGGGTTCGAGACAATGTCGACTATCGGGTCCGGTCCATTTCGGGCTGATCAAGTGGAGCGGTAAATAAAAACGGCCAGGGTTTTCACCCTGGCCGTTGCGCTTCTCCCAACTCCTAGGCCCACATCCGGTTGCCGCATCCATTCGAGAGCGTGTCGTTCGTCATCGCTGCCGGAGATCATTTGAGAATGAGTAGAAATTGAAAGAGAGAGGGCGTTAGGGGAGGAGCTGCCACTCGTCTTTATCGATTGTCACCTTTTGACCCGCCTCAATTTGCTTTAAATCATTGCGGTCGAACATGCCGAGGTAGCGCTCGATCCGCTCTCCGTCGGTGATCCGATCCTCTTTGGTCTGGCCGCTCGGTAACTTGTACTTTCGAATCAATGTTGCCATGGTTCCTGCTCTCCTTGCTTTGTAATTTCAGAGCCGGCGTGGAGCCGGCCCCTTCAAAAAGCCCGCATTTTATCCCGATCTTTCGGGGAAATCAAGTTAAATTTTATGCTCCCCGGGATCAGTTGTCCGTGCGGCCCCTTACCACCGCTTCGTCCGCTTCTTGAAGCCGTTTTCTTTCCATCCGTTTTCTTTTTTTCGATGCGATTGAAACGGCTTCTTCGCCGTCGGCTTCGATTTGTCCGCGGTTTCCTTCACTTCGAATCCGGCCACCAGAACCTGTGGGATTTTGGACCCGATCAGCCGTTCGATGTCGCGCAGGCTTCCCCGTTCCGCGGGGGACATCAGCGAGATCGCATCACCCGTTCCCTGGGCGCGGGCGGTCCGCCCGATCCGGTGGACATAATCCTCCGGCGCCTCGGGCAGCTCATAATTCACCACGTGAGTGATCCCCTTTACATCCAGTCCGCGCGCGGCGATGTTGGTCGCCACCAGGACCTGAATCGCCCCGCGCCGGAATTGTTCCAGCGCCTGGGTCCGCGCCCCCTGGCTCTTGTCGCTGTGAAGCGCGGCGACCTTCTTCCCCTTCTTTGTGAGATGGGAGGCGATGTCGTTGGCGCGGTGTTTCGTCCGGGTGAAGACGAGGACCTGGCTCATTTTCTCCAGCTCCATCAGATGAATCAACAGGTCGCGCTTTCTTCCGGTATCGACCGGGTAGACGACCTGGCGAATCCCCTCCGCCGGGGTTCCCTGCGGCGCCACTTCGATCCGTTGGGGATTGTTTAAGATCTCATCGGCGAGCTTCTTCACCTCTCCCGAGAGGGTGGCCGAGAAGAAGAGGGTCTGCCGCTGTTTCGGAAGGGCCTTGATGATCGTCCGGACGTCGGGGAGAAATCCCATGTCGAGCATCCGGTCGGCCTCATCCAGCACCAGCACTTCCAGATTTCTAAAATTGACCGTCCCCTGGCGCATGTGATCGAGCAATCTTCCCGGGGTGGCGACGAGGATATCGATCCCCCGCCGGAGCGCGTCTTTCTGCGGGCGGATGCCGACCCCGCCGAAGATCACCTCGTTTTTCAGCCGAAGGAAGCGCCCGTAGGTCCGGATGCTCTCATCGACCTGCGCCGCCAACTCCCGCGTCGGCACCAGCACCAGCGCCCGAAGCGAGGGCGATTTTCCTTCCCGCAGCCGGTGCAGGATCGGAAGGGTAAACCCGGCCGTTTTCCCGGTGCCGGTCTGCGCGCAGCCGGTGAGGTCTTTCCCCATCATAATGATCGGGATGGCCTGCAACTGAATCGGTGTGGGGTTCTCATAACCTCTCGATTTCACGGCGCGAACAATTTCGGGGGCGAGCCCCATATTCTCAAATGACATTCTGTTTTTCTCCTGATTAATCATAAGGGACCACGGTCCCCACATGGAAGCAAAATCCCGGCGGGGCGTTCTTCCTCAATAAATATAGAGAGGCGGCGCGCCGCGGCGGCTCATTTCTGCTTGGTTTTAAGAACCGTTTGAAGTGTAAGAGTCCATCGGTAGGGTGGATGAACCCGCTTCTTGAGGAGGGATCATAATGTAAGCGGATTCCGCCTCGTGGTTCTGAAACTGCCCACAGAGTATCACACGGGGGGTGAGATGCGCAAGGAAAATGTTTAGTGAGGGGGGTAGATCAATTTAAGAATCTGAGAATTAGGAATGAGGAATGGACACATCCATTCCAAAAACGCCCTCATATGATCGATTGATTCTTACCGAATGGGGAGCGACTGAACCACGTTGCCTTTGTCGTCGACCAGGGCGATCTTTTCTATCTCGGGCTCTTTTTTGATTTTGATCAGGACGTACGGCCGGGTCATCACGGTCGCCTGGAATTGGTCCGCGGGGGGGCCTCTACCCTGATTTTCACACGCAAGGTCTCATCGTCTCGGGTCACTTCATCGACAACGATCCGGTATCCCGCCGACGGCTTCTCTTCCGTGGAGACAAAAACGACGAGCGACTTTTCGAAATCAATCTTGGGGGGAGAAGGCGGAGGAAGCCGGCCGGAATGGATTTCCGTGAAGAGGGCCTCAAACAGCGCTTCCCGGTCGACGACCTCGAATCGAAGAGAAGGGGATTGTTTTCCGGAATGGACCCCTTGGTCGATAATGCTGTATTTCACCTTGGAAGCGGCGCAAGCGCCCACGGCGAAGATGACCGCCCAGAGGAGCCAAAAAAATCCCCGGCCGCGGGGGGTGCTGTTCCTGCTCACTGAAGCCGCCTGAATTTTTTGCCGGGAGTCCCGCCGGGCGCAGCCTTGGCGCGCTGGGGCGAAGCAAGCTCTGCCATAAGAATTTCAATGCCCGCCCGATCTTCTCCCGATGTAATGGTCACCGGCTCTGGGAACGATCCACAGGCGTCTTCGAGGTCGCAGATAAAGCCGTCGTCGTCCCGATCGGTCCCCGCCACAATGGTATAGGTTCCCCCTGGTGTGTTCGGGATGTTAAAGACATAATTTAGAGCGAGGCTTGTTTCTGTTTCCGAGATGGTATTGAACCCTTCGTCGAGTACCAAAACAAAAACGGTCCCGACATTCCCCTGCGTCGCCCCACCGACGGTCATCTGCACGCTGACCATGGCCTGTCCGGCATCGGTGTTGATGGTGATCGTTGCATCGTAATTTCCATCCGCAAGGCCCGTTCGATCGACGGTGGCGATCACCGTCAGCGGCGCCGTTCCGGACGTCGGGCTGACCGTCAGCCAGGGGGCGTTATCGGTGATTTCGGTGATGTTGAGGGTCCCGATCCCCGCATTGGTGATATTGATCTGGAGCGTGTTGATGTAATTGCTGAAATCAAGCGAGGTGGTGGAGACGCTGAGAATCGGGGTGGTCGGAGGGGGAACGTTCCCGCCCCCTTGAACCTCACCGGCGGCCTGCACGGCCAGCGCAGCATCGATCAATCCATGGCCATAGTCATTGTCCCGACCGGTGGCGCCGAGATCTCGCGTAATCCGCTGGGTGGTACCCGGGTGGGTCCCTGCGAGAAGCTGGTCAATATCAGCCGGAGTTAATTGATCATTCACGGCAAGCATCAACGCCAGCACCCCTGCGACATGCGGAGCGGCCATCGATGTTCCCTGATAGAACCTAAAGAAGAAATCACCCGTATCATCCCCCAGCGTGCTTAAGACTCCGTCTGCGAAATTGTCGCCGTTCAGATCGGCTGACGTGTTTCCGCCCGGCGCGGCCACATCGACCTTCGATCCGAAATTGGAATAGGGGGCCTTCCTTGCGTTGAGATCGACCGCGGAGACCGAAATCACCCCGTCTAGACCGGCGGGCGATGTCAATGCGCTGGTATTCTCATTGCCGGCTGCCGCCACGACGATCACCCCTTTATTTCTCGCCTTGGTGATCGCATCCTGCATCGTTTGACTAAAGCCTTGGCCGCCAAGGCTCATATTGATAATGTGAGCGCGTTTTGGAGTATTTTCATCTTCCCCGCCGGCGGCATACAGGATTGCCTGTGCGATGTCGGCATCACTTCCGCCCTTTCTTCCCAAGACACGAAGCGGCATAATTCTCGTTTCCCACGTAACGCCCGCTACGCCGCCTCCATTGTTTGTTGCGGCACCGATAGTTCCGGCCACATGGGTTCCATGAAAGCTGCTGCTGACGCCCCGGGGATCATCGCCCACATCGGTTGCATCTGAATCGACCACGCCGTCAGGATCCCCCGAACTTTCAGGATCACTGATAAAATCAAAGCCGTCGATCAGTCTTCCATTTGGATCAATTCCAAATCGTCCCAAGTCTGGATGATCGAACAGCACACCTGTATCCAGAACTGCGACAACAATGTTGTTGCTCCCTTTCGTCACGTCCCATGCCTGAGGAAGGTTAATCAATTCATAATGCCACTGCTTCGGAAAGTGCGTGTCGTTGGGGGTGACAAAGGTCTCCGGATAAAATTGGGTTCGGCATAGAGCACATCGGGTTCTCTTTGCAGTCGCCGGATGGTATCGATCATTACTGCTTTCAGCTCATTTGCCTCGCTGTTTATGGTTTTATATTTTGAATGCTCTCCTTTTTGTAAGCGTGGAGAGGGTAGCGCCACCTGCATCAACTCGACCCCCTGCGGCAGGGACTGCTTTGGTGTTAACCCATGACGGGCTGCAAAGTCGGTGCTCTTCCGACGGGTTCCCGACGCATCTTTCTTCAGCTTTACCAATACTTCGCCCGGAACAAACTCCGCTCCTGCCGGGATCGGCTCTAAGCCGGTGGAAGAGAGGCCCCCGATTGGGGTGATATCGAGAACATAGGCGCTCTGTCCCTGAAAGACATTGACTCCGATGAAGAAAGTTCCAGCACCGGTGCTCTCAACGATTTCAGTCGAGACGAGTCCGGCCGAGATACGATTTGGAAGTTCGTCAGGATCGGTTGGAAGGGTGCCGTCCGCATTCATCAAAAAAAGGTCTAAATCATTCGCAGTCGGATCTTCCGCCGCGATACTCATGGTGACCCGGATTGGGCCGGTTGTTTCCACACGATAGAGGTCTGCCACTGTGATGATAATCGGCTGCGGATTATTGGGGATGGAGAGACTAAATCCCGGGTCCGACTCCGTTGCACTTCCCGAGACATTCATGGTGTTGGAAACAGGCTGGGCCTGTAGTAGGGTGTCGTTCGGCTCCACCTCCAATGTGTTGTCCGGGGGAACGGTCAGCTTGCCGGAGGCGGTTCCTGTCGGCGCGGGATCGTTGTCGCTCCCCCCGTTGCCGTCACAACCGGCGAGGACCAGCGATCCGATCAAAAGGCTGATGATGAAATAAGAAAAAGGAAACAGATGCCGGCCGGCCAGCGCCGTGGGGTTGCAAAGGTCTCTCTGCATGGGGGTGGATTCTCCTGTTTGAATCGGAAATCTCCCGATCATTCCGCCGGTCAGTTTACGTCAACTCTTTTAAAAGAGTCAATATTTCGGGGATATCACCGCTCCTGTTTTTTCCGGGACGGATCTCGCGCGGGGTCTTTCTGCGGGAGGACGTCGCTCACCCACTCTCTTGTCTTCCACCCGGGGACGGGGGTCTCGCAGCCGGCCTTGGGGACGAAGTCGGAGCGCTTCACCCGGTGCATCTGGTGGATGTAGCGGGGACAGTTCGGGAAGACCTCGCGGGCCTTCACCCGGACGATGAACTGTGCTTCGGGATACTCGGCCATCAGCGGATCGTTCGCGTCGATCGTCGCCTCGCCTTGCACCCGCATCCGGGTCTGGTTTTCGAAATCGATAAAGAGCATCCCCACCTGCCGGGTCGCGGCGATGTTCCCCATCGAAAGATACATCCCGTTGCCGTCGTAGTTGGGAAAGGCCAACGTGCGGGGATCGACCACCCGGACGAACCCCGGCTCCCCCGCTTTGTAAGAGCAGGTCGGATGCCCGCGGTCATCCACGGTCGCCAGGAAGAACATATCGAGCCCCCGGATGAACTCGGTATCCTCTTCATCGAAGCGGTCTCTCACGATCGCTTCGTCCAGCCGGTCGGCCATCCGGCGGGTGTCGAACTGCGCTTGCAACTTCCGGTGCCCCTCACGATAAATGTCGGACATGGATTCCTCCTAAGGCAATTGAACTATCGTATATATCAGAGCGGCCTGATCGGCGTCAAGGGTTGGAAGAAAAGAACTGCGGCATTGATCTCTTCCTCATAAAGACGTATACTCCCAGCGATTTTTAGCCGGTGCGAGTAAACAGCGCCTCGGTTTTCGCAAAGGATGAATAAAAATCAATAATCGGTCGGGGAGTCGACATGTTGTCTCAGCCTGCGTTGCTCATCAAGGGATTGCGTGCGATGTTTCTTCATCCGAAATGGTTCCTGGCCGGAGGGATCCTCTGTTTGCTCGTTGCCGCTCAACCCTCTTCGGCACAAGAGGGCCCTTACCTCGGACTTCAAGCCGGTTATCAGACCTATCAGGGAGATCTCGACGGAAATGGCACGACGCTCGGCCTGCGCGGGGGGTATGCCTCTTCCACCCCGGTCTCCGTCGAGCTGCGGGCCGGTTACGGCGATTCAAGAAATTATCAGTTGGCCGCCGGGGTGGAATATGCCTTTTTTCAATTCGAAGGGTTTCGTCCCTATGTTCAGGTCGGCTGGGGGTGGTACGGCATCGAAGCGGAGCTTCTCTCGGATCAGGTTCGCCTAAAGGGGCACGGACCCGACATCGGCCTGGGGTTTGATTACTTCAGCGACGCGCGGACTTCCATCGGCTTTGGAATTGCGGAGCGTTTCATCCGTTATGAATCGGACGACCCGCGCGTTCGGGACAACATCGACGGCCGGACCCTTCTCCTCACCGCGCGATGGAATGTCTACTACTGAATGCAATTCGGAATTGGAATTTAAAGATCAATTCAGAGCGGAGAGATTAGAAGGTCTCGTGGACTTATCGGTTTTTTGAATTCTTAATCCGTCATTCCTAATTCTTAATCGGTTCTTTTTCCTGCGTCGGTATTCCCTGGAAGTGCTCGGTGGCCCAGGCGAGGGCGGCGGTGTAGCATTCGGGGATTGCCAGCGCGTCGATCCCCAGTTTTTGCGCCAGGGCTTCGAACGCTCCCCAGTTCGCTTCCAGGTAAGAGAGGCTGAGCCGGTAAAGATCGTTCAGCCGGCCTTCCCCCTCCCCGAGCAAGGCATTCTTAATGTCCTGCGCAATCGGCATTTCCTGCAACACCTCGGCCATCGGCCGGTTCACCAGCCCGTCGATCAGAGAGAGCATCCCCATCAAGAAGAGATCTTCGGACCGATGGGCCATCCGGAACGACGGGGCGAGCAGCTCCAGAAACCGGCCCCGCAAGGTCGATTGAAAGACCAGCTCGGGCGGCTTGTCCTTGGCGAGTCCGGCCATCGCGATGAAAGAGGCCCATCGCCGAAACCCGGTCTCTCCGAGCATGACGAGGGCATGTTTGATCGATTGGATCTCCATCTGCCAGCCGAAGAAGGCCGAATTCATATAGCGAAGGAGCTTGTAGGAGAGCGACATTTCCAGTTTGAGGATTTTTTCAAGCTTGTCGAAATCGAGCTCGGGCCGCTGGATCTCTTCCAGAATCCGAAGGTAGTTGAGCTTAAAGCCGGGGATCTCTTTCCCCGTCACCAGCACCGGCCTGCTGAAAAACCCCCTTGGAAAAGATGCGCCCCCGCCGTCATCGCTTCCTCAAACGCGGCGCGGCTTTCCAGCTTGGCGGCCAGGATCTGCGTCGCGCCGGTCAACCGGCCCCGAACCCCCTTTTCCGGCGCGCCGTCGACTTTGATAATGTCGGCCAGCGACAGCAGGCTCGCGTGTTGCGGCTGCAGGGCATAGGCGCCGAGGACCAGCGGGATCCCCGCTTGCTTCAGGTTCCGGCAGGCGGTCAGCACCGCGGCGTCGGCCTCCATCTCTTCCAGCAATTCCACCGCCGTTTGGTCGGCCGGCAGCACCGTCGCCGCCTCCTGCAGCAGGAGGTTGCGGGTCAGGGGAACGAAGGCCTTTTTCCCCCCGCTGACTTCGTTGATTCCGAGCAGATAGAGGGCGTCGGCCACTTTTGAGGCCGCCTGGTCGGGGCTGATGCTTCCGACCGTCCCGCCGAGGCCGTCCCGAAAGTGCACCTCGTAGCCGACCACCTCCTCCATCCGATTGAAAATCGGATGCCGCACCAGATAAATGTTCATCACAATCCTCCCGGTATTCCCTGCATGGATATCATGCGAATGAAAAATCGTCAAATTACAATAAGAATGAAGACGGAGCGTCGCTTCAATGAGGAATGGAGAATGACGGATGAGGAATGGGGGAGATCGTTCGAATTCCGAAAATCAATTCCATGATTGACAAACGAAAAAAAATCGTGTTGTCTGAGAGAAACATCGAACCGGAGGTTTCTATGACTTTTAGAGGGCCGGTTGTTTGGGTCGCGCTGCTCGCGTTCCCCCTCCTCGCGGCGGGGCAGGACCAGGCGTTGATCCGCCAGCAGCTTGAAGAGGCGAATGTCTCCTTTTCCACCGCGGGATTCATCGAACAGGTCCGGCGGGGAGAGGCCGAAACGGTCGACCTTTTTCTTCAGGCGGGAATGAATCCGAACGTCCAAGACAAAAGCGGCCGGACGGCGTTGATCTGGGCGGCCGGAAACGGACATGTCGCCGTGGTCGAGCGGCTGCTCGACAGCGGCGCCGATCTCTGCGGCGCCGGCAGCCGGGCGCAATCGGCGTTGGTCTGGGCCGCTTCCAACGGCCGGACCGACGCCGCGCGGGTTCTGCTCAAGGCCGGGGCGAGGGCGTGCGAAAAGGAGAAAAGGGGGATGACCTCGGTGACCGCCGCCGCGATGAACGGCTATGCCGACACCCTCCGGATGCTCCTCGAAAAAATCGACGATGTTCCCTATGAAGAAAAGGTGGTCGCCTTTGCATCGGCGGCCGAATCGGGACATCTGGAAGTCCTTCGTCTTCTGCTCGACGCCGGCGTCGATGCGGAGGCGCGGACCCCGAGCGGATCGACCCCCCTCGGCGCCGCGGCCCTTCGGGGCCGGGGGCGGCGGTGACGTTTCTTCTCGATCACGGCGCCAATCCCAATGCGTCGGTCGATCTTCATGGAACGGTGTTGGCGGCCGCCGCAAAGGGGGGCCGTCTCGATGTCGTCCGCCTTTTGCTGGAGCGGGGCGCGCGCCCCGACGGCGCGGCGCTTCGGGCGGCGGCGCAGGGGGGGATGCCGGTATCGTCTCCCTTTTGCTCGACGCGGGGGCGCCTGTCGACGCCCGTGTCTTCGGCGGCGAAACCCCGCTGATCGAAGCGACGATGGCGCGCAAAATAAACGTCGTCGATCTGCTGATCGAACGGGGCGCCGACGTCAACGCCAGGACCTTGACGGAAGAGTCGCCGCTTTTCATCGCCGCGAGCGGCGGCGATCCGGAAACGGCGGCGCTGCTCCTGGAGGGGGGCCGACGTTCATGCGCGGGGGAAAGAGGGGCAGACCCCCTTGATCGCGGCGGCGACGCACGGCCATATGGAAATCGTCAGCCTGTTGATCGCGCGCGGCGCCCAAATCGACGCCGCCGACGACATGGGAAAAACGGCGCTCGTTCACGCCCGGGAGCGGGGCCACCGGGAGATCGTTCATCTGCTGATGAGCGCCGAGAGGGCGCCGGCGCCGGAGGGGTTGAATCTGGAGAGAATTAAAATTCCTTCTATTCAAGAATTCGAAATAAGAAACGATTAAATAATCGATCTAAAAAACCCGCTACCACTGGAATGGGGCGTTGTCCCAAGCCCCCGCGGCGGGGGTGAGATAATTAGGAATCTGAAAATTAGGAATTAGGAATCCGAGAGCAAAGAGTCTGCGCGTCGTGGGCGTTCTGTGCCCCCCATTCTCCTGCGTTCTTCTGTCCAGACGTTTCATCTACCAAATCAGGTCACCATTGTTTGAAGCACAATCCACGGTGCTCTTCCGTGCGTTGTGCGAGTTGTGACCATGGGGGGTGCTGGGGGGCGGCAGCCCCCGCTGCCCTGGGAATTCGAAGGGGGGTGGGCACGCACCCCCCGCGGCGGGGGTGTGGGGCGAGCAGCCCCACGACATTGCTCCCTCATTGATTCCCCCCTTTTCTAAGACTATAATAAACCCATGACCTATCCACTTTTCATCCGTTCGATTTTATCGCTGCTATTGATCGCGGCCCTTTCGAGCCCGGCGCTGGCGGTGCTTTACTCCTGGCGGGATGCGGAGGGGGTGCTTCATGCGACCGACCGGCGCGACAAGGTGCCGAAGGGGATCACCCCCGAGGTCTGGCCCGACCTTCCCCCTCTCCCCCCGCGGAAGCGCCTCAAGTCCTGCCGCCGCAACCCAAAGCGCAACCCCTTCCCTCTCAGGAGTTTCTTCCCGCGGCTGAGGTCGAAGCGGGGGAGGTGACACAGGGGGCGTTCGCCGTGCAGCTGGTGCGGGAGCTGGGGTTGGAAGAAGATGCCGACCCGGAGGAGGCGGCCGATCTTCTCACGCGGATTCGGGTGACCCCGCGTCTGGGACGATGGGAGCTTTCGGCGCCGATCACGCCGGCGCTGGTGAGCCGTCTGAGGACATTGACCGTCTCCGCCGCGCAGCGGGGGCCATCTCGATCGCGCCGGAGGAGGCCCTTCTGGCGTTCGATACGACGGCGGCGCTGCTGAACGTGTCGATCCCCGCCGAGGCCGATCTTTCCGACCGGTCCGCCTCCTCGACCTATCTCGACGCCCCGCCGCTCGTCCTCATCAGCCCCCCGCCGCCGCAGATCGTTTCGTTTTATGTCTGGGTTCCGGTGGAGGAGGGGTTTTTCTGGTCGGGTTCCCGGCGCCATGGGTTTTATGTCCTGCATGAAGTCCACCGCGATCTTCATTTCAACGGCCATCGGTTTGCTTTCCGCCGGCATTACATCGAGCGCCGCTTCACCGATCGGTTTTACAACGATCCTTTCATCGATCGGCGGGTGTTCGATGTTTTCCCCCTTTTCATGACCGTCGTCCGCCGGTGATCGTCCTCCCGCCGCCGATCATCCATCCGCCCCATCTCCCTCCTCCCCCGCGCCGCCACGACCGAACTCTTCGCGGAGGGTCTCGTTCCACCGGCCGTCCGACGATCCGGTCGATGCCTCCTTCCGCCATGACGCCGCTTGCCCCGCCGGTCGGAGAGACCGCGTTGACGCCGCTGGCGCCGCGCTTGCGCGGCCGGTCGAGCGCGCCCCCTTCTGCACTGACCCCGCTTGCGCCGCGTGTGCCGCAGGAGCCGCAAGAGCCCCCTTCCGCGAGTGTGCCTCGGCCATCGTTGCGGGGCAGGTAGGTTCTGTTGGAATGGGGCGTTGCCCCAAGCTTCCCACCTGCAAGGATCAATTGCGAGATCAAAGTCGTGGGGCTCCTCGCCCCACCCCCCGCCGCGGGGGGTGCGTGCCCACCCCCCTTCGGATTCCCAGGGCAGCGGGGGCTGCCGCCCCCCAGCACCCCCCACGGTCACAACTCGCACAACGCACGGAAGAGCACCGTGGATTGTGCTTCAAACAATGGTGACCTGATTTAGTCGATAATACGTCTGACAGAAGAAACGCAGGAGAATGCGGGGCACAGAACGCCCACGACGCGCAGGCTCTTTGCTATTTTGTTTTATTGGTTTTAATAAGCTTTGTGTTCTGTGGGCCTCTGTGCCCGCAGCGCAAGGGACCCACTGGGGGATGGGTGGAGCGAGGACGCAGTGGCCCACTACAAATCAAATCGTTCCACCTACCAAATTAGGTCAGCTGTCTGAAGCACAATCCATCGGTGTCCTTCCGTGGTTGTGCGAGTTCTGACCGTAAAACGGGGGAGCAGGGGGGGCCTTTCCCCCCGCTGCCTGGGGAAGCCGGAGGGGCTGTGGCAAGACGGCCCCACGGTGGGGCTTGGGGCGAAGCCCCATTGGGTACTGGGCCAGTTTGGTTTTAAGTGCTCTCTTTTTTGGCCGTCATTCCCGCGCAGGCGGGAATCCAGGAACTGAGACCCTCTGGATGCCCGCTTTCGGGAGCATGACAAAATTTAAACTGACCCACTACCCCCATTTAGATTCCATTGACGGATTCCTCTTCTTTGTTATATTTAAATCATGCGTTTCATCCCCCAGTAAAATACCAGGAGCGGAGGTTGCATGGCAGAGGAAACCAAATATTGTCTCTGCTGCGGCGAGGATGTTCCGTGGAATCGGATCACGCGCGACGGCAATGAGGAGCTGACCTGCATCTACTGCGGGTTCATCCTGGGGGCGACGCCGCTTCCGGCCAAGACCGCCAAGTGCATCATCACGGTCGACGATGTCGCCTTCGTCAACGATCTCTTAAAGGGGATGTTGGTCGACAAGGGGCTGGCCGACACGGTGATGACGGCGGGGAATGGGCAGGAGTTTATCGCCCTCTTCAATGCGCGATTGGCCGCGCATCAGCCGGTCGACATGGTGATCCTCGATCTGGAGATGCCGGTGATGGATGGCATCTCGGCGGCCCGGATGATGCGGGCGCTCGAAGGGAAGTATCAGGTGGCCAAATCGCCGATCCTCTTCTTCTCCGCGCGAAAGTCCGATGAAGCCTTAAAGAAACAGCTCGGTGTTTTTTCCCCCGCCAGCTACGTCAACAAAGGAACGTCGTCCGGCATGGATGGGCTGGTGGAGCGGGTCGATCAGCTGGTGACGCATTTGCTCAATAAGAAGCGCGCGACGGCATGATGGATTAAAGTTCCTGCTGTCTATTCGGTATGGCTTCTTTCTTCACTGATTCCTAATTCCTCATTCCTAATTGAACCATTGATCCTACCTACTTTCCGGTTGATCTTTTTCTCCGATTTGATATAGTAAGCCATTCGTCTCATCCCCCAGGGAAATACCAAGAGTCGAGCACTATTTCCAAATATCAAAGTTCAAGACTTGCCCCCAGCAGGATCTGCGAGGATGCACCATGAAGAAAGCCATCCGCAACGACCTTATCGAACGCGTACAGAACAGCCCCATCAGCGCAGTCGATTTGTTCTGCGGTGCTGGAGGATTAACCCATGGCCTGATGATTTCAGGAATCCGAGTCGAAGCCGGAATCGAAATCGACAAGCAGGTGGAATACGCATTCCGGGCGAACAACCCAGGTGTCGAGTTTCTTCGTTGGGATGTAGCACGCAAGAACTATCAGAGCATCCAGAAGCTGTTTCGTCCTGGCTCTATCCGTCTGCTCGCGGGCTGCGCTCCATGCCAACCGTTCTCGAAGCTGACGAACGGTGCGGGCAAACACAAAGATTGGGATCTGCTGGACAATTTCGGTCGCTTCGTCAGGAAGATCCTGCCCGAACTGGTGACCATGGAAAACGTCCCGGAACTGGAGGAGCGCGGCAGCGATGTCTATATCCGTTTCGTCCGCACCTTGAAAGAATGCGGCTACAGCGTGGCCGCTGAGGTGGTCCGCTGCGAAGACTACGGCATACCCCAATCCCGCAGGCGCCTCGTCCTGCTTGCGTCCCGTCTAGGCGAGATAGCGCTTCCCGAGGGGCGCTATCGTAACCCGTCGCGATGGAGGACCGTCCGGCAGGCCATCGGTACTCTTCGACCGCTGGCCTCCGGAGAAGCGGATCCCGGCGATCCCCTTCACGTGGCATCGCTGTTATCTCGAACGAATCTGGAACGGATCCGTGCAACGCCTCGCGACGGCGGCACGAGGAAACATTGGCCGGACCGCCTCGTCCTGGCATGTCATCAGCGACACACGGGCAAGAGCTACGGCTCCATTTACGGGCGAATGTGGTGGGACAGACCGGGACCAACGATGACGACGCTCTGCACGGGTATCGGCAACGGTCGCTTCGGCCACCCCGAACAGGACCGAGCGATCACGCTCAGGGAGGCGGCGTTGCTTCAAAGTTTCCCTCGCACGTACGACTTTTGGCCGCGCGAAGAGAAGCTCAATCGAAAGGCCGTCGGTCGGATGATCGGAAACGCTGTTCCTCCGAAGCTCGCGAGAGCTCTTGGAGAGGCGCTCCTCTCGCATGTCGAAGCTGAAACCAGTACCAAGAAAGTACTCCCATGACCGACCCGGATACGCAGTTCTCGTTCGAGATATCGCTGAGTGTCTTGAACCACTTGGGGCGGCAATTGTATCGCAGCTTCGCGACGGTTCTCGGCGAGGCGATTTCTAACTCTTGGGACGCCGACGCGAAGAACGTGAAAATCTACGTCGATCGGCAGAAGGGGAGCTTTTTCATCAAGGACGACGGCGTCGGAATGACTCCCGCTGATTTTCAGGACAAGTTCCTGAAAATCGGATACTCGAAGAGAAAGAGCGGCGCGAAGGCATCACCCTCCGGCAGGCCGTTCATCGGAAGAAAGGGCATCGGAAAGCTCGCCTTGCTGTCCTGTGCCGACAAGATCGTGGTTATTTCGAAGACCAAGGACTCCAAGTACATAGGTGGAGTGATCGACAACTCCAAACTCGACCGTGCCATCACCGAGGATTTGACGCCGAAGCAATGCCCCCTCGGACAATGGAAACCCTCGACGTTTCGCAGGTTCACCAAGGGGCACAAGCACGGAACGATCATCTATTTTGAAGGAGTCAAAGAAGGGATCCGGGGCAGCTTCGACTTCTTGAGCAAGATCATCGCCCTTTACTTCCGGTTCTCCCTATTGGACGACTCGTTCAACATATTCCTCGACGACGAGCAGATCACCTACAAGCACCTTGACGATCTCGCCCAAAAGACGGAGTTCCTCTGGATCGTCGGCGAAACCAGGGATCCCTACGTCGATTCATTGAGAGCCCGCTTCTCGAAAAGCCCCGGCGATCACGAGACAAAGCACGTGAAGCTTGCATCCGTCACGGGCTTTGTCGCGTCCGTCGAGAAGCCCCGGGACCTGAAGATCATGACCACCGAGGAACGGGTGGGAATCGACCTTTTCGTAAATGGGCGCCTGCGCGAGCGAGACATACTGAAGCACATTCCCACGGCGAGGGTTGCCGAAAGCTACCTATACGGCCAAATCCATTTCGACTCCCTCGACGACGGGACAGACCGTTTCACGAGCAGCCGCGAGGGGATCGTCGCTGACGATCCGAAGTACGGCCAGTTCCTAGTTAAGTTCCGGGAAAGGATCCTCAAGATCGTCGAGGATTGGGACAGGTGGCGCATCAAGCACCGGGAGGAAGGGGATCCAGACAATGAACGCCTCACCAAAAAGGAGCGGGCGTCGCACGGGCTGTACGGGGCGGTATCGAAGGAATACGGCCTGTCAAAGGGGAAGAAGAACCGCGGAAAGGTCGGCGGATGGGTCGACGAACTCGCCGCCGACGCGGCCTTCAATTTCGAATCCTACGCCGAATGCTTCATCTCGGAAAACCTAGTGAGGAAGTTTATCAAGGAAAGGAAACTGCCTTTGTCGAAGGAAGCCATTGAGGAGGCCGGCAGGTGGAAAAAGGCGGAGACCGACAACAAGAACAAGGGGAACATTAGCATTCGAGTCCGTCGCATCGGCAAAGACCCGCATTATCTCTCAATGGACTTCCTCGCCAATCTTGTGGACAAGAAAGACCCGATAAAGGAGGCGTGCCTGGCGCGAGACGCAAAAGAATACAAGCCGATGAGGGACGCGGTCGCGCACACAGCGCTCCTAACGGAGGAGGCGAAGAGCAAATTGACGTCCGTTCACGAGAACATCAAGGGAAGGGTCAGGACGCTCCTAGCTGGCCAGCCGAAGCAATCTGCACCGAACAAGCTGGGCAGAAAGAAGAAGCGATGAAGGAGCCGAAAGGCGGAGTCGCTCTCACGCGTCCGCTTACCCGCTCCGAGCTCATGAGCCGAGTCCGCGGGAAGCACTCGTCCGCAGAACTTGCGCTCCGTTCCGCGCTTCACACAAAGGGGCTCCGCTTCCGTCTGCACCGCCGCGTCGAGAGCGTCGCCGTGGACATCGTGTTTCCAGGGCCGCGGGTCGCGGTCTTCGTCGACGGGTGCTTCTGGCACGGCTGCCCGAAGCACGCCACGTTCCCGAAGAGCAACCAGGAGTACTGGCTGCCGAAGCTGGAGGAGAACAGAGAGCGCGATCGCCGCCAGACCGTGCGGATAAAGGCCGCAGGCTGGAGAGTCTTCCGGGTGTGGGAGCACGAGTGCTTGCCGGTGGAGGACAGAGTCGTGAATCGGATCGTCCTAGCGTGTCTCTCGGGAGCCCAGAGGAAGAGGCGGGATGCTATTCATTGATGTGAACATCGACATCGGCGACCCTGTAGCCATCGTCAGAGATCGGGTAAAGCGATGACTCTGCGCATTCCTATAAAAAATAGGGACAGCCCCTATTTATAGAAACTCAAAGGGTGTTCCACCATCCGACCAGATCATCTTCTAGGAGATGCCAAAGTCCCATGTCCTACTTTATAGACCTGTTCTCTCCAGAAACCTATGCGGCTTTCGCTGCATCGTCCCGCGATATCTCCGGATTCCGTCTACGACATAAAAACATGGCCGAAAGAATCAAGCCCGGCGATGTCTTCATTTGTTACCTCACGCGGTTGTCTCGCTGGTTCGGGCTATTGGAAGTAATCGAAGGCCCATTCATCGATAACAAACCGATATTCGTTCCGGAAAATGACCCTTTTGTGGTCCGATTTCGAGTTCGGCCCACCGTGTGGCTTGATATTGATAAAGGCATTTCCATCCACGAGAACGTCATCTGGACCGGCCTATCATTTACACGGGATTTAAATAAAGATTCTCTGAGTTGGACTGGGAAGGTTCGAGGCAGCCTCGTCCGGCTCGACGATTCGGATGGTCAATTTCTATCTAAGATACTTATGGCCCAGGTGGCTTCTCCCAAACCCTATCCCCTGAGTGAACAAGATAAGCGAAAGCTCGCGACCCACAAAGTGAATCGAGCGGACAAAGTCGTTACCGTTTCTGTTCCCGAAGATTCTGGTGCTCTCGAAACGGCAGAAGTCATCCCGGCAGAAGAAATCCGTGAATCTCTTCGCATTCAGGCATTGATCGCATCAATAGGAGCGCAGATGGGGATGTCGATTTGGATTCCGCGTGCCGATCGTGCGGGAGTCCTGAAGGGATGGAAAAACGAATCCGACAGCTTACTTGATCGCCTTCCCCTGAACTACGATGACACAACGCTTCGCACCATCGAGCAGATCGATGTCCTATGGCTCCGAGGCCGTTCTATTGTCCGGGCATTCGAAGTGGAGCACACCACTTCCGTATACTCGGGAATTCTTCGAATGGCAGACCTTTTGGCGCTCCAGCCTAACATGGATATTAAACTCCACATTGTCGCTCCGGAAGCGAAGCGTGAGAAGGTGTTTCAGGAAATTCGGCGCCCGGTATTTTCACTTCTTGAAAAAGGTCCGCTGGCTGAGAGCTGCACTTACCTCTCATACGATAGTCTTCGCGAGTTAGCGAAGGAGCGGCACCTTTCGCACCTTTCAGATACGGTGCTTGATGAATATACTGAAGAAGCGGAATAAACAATGGTGTGGTTCTGGTCTTCATATGAGGAATTCAATGATTTTGTTCACCCTGTTGAACTGGATAATCCAAACAACTTTGAGGCGCTTGGATGGGAGTCACGGTTTGAAAACCAAATTCGGCTAGTTGAGGCAGTGAATGGCCTTAGAAACGCAGCGGAAAATCTTCGGAAAATGGGTTTTACAAAAGAGCCCAATAAACAGAGCGCCTCTCGACTCAGGCAGGCCCGTGAAATTAGCTGGAGTGTAGTCCGTTTGGGTGAGACTATTTTACTTTGCCACAAACGCTTGGCTCAAAGTAACTGGTCGGAAGACTTTCGAGATGAAAAAGATTTGGACGAACACTGGGAACGTTATTGTTCAGAAGGTTCACCTTATCCAAGAATTTTTCATGAACTCAAAAATCTTATTAATGCTTCCGAGAAACTCTTAAAAGGCTACGACGACTTTTTAACGAAAGATAGGGGATTTCTCATTGAGAAATTGGATCTTCCTGACGAGTTACAGGACGATTTTATTCTTTCAAACAATCTCCTTTCAGTTGGATTTGATGAAGTGGGTGTCCTGATTGCCGGACGTGGCTTAGAGCGTGTACTCAGAGAAATAGCTCGGTCCAAAAAAATTAATGTCTTACATAAAAACAGGTCATTGCCCGCCGAAGATGCCGACTCTTACGATTTGATTGAAGCGCTTTACCGTGTTCGGTGGCAAAAAGACAATTCTCGCCTCATCGATTCAGAGACCACTTTACTACTCCATCTCCTGCGGACCGTGCGTAATCAAGGTGCACACCCTACCCCTACATCGCCTTTGAGGGAAAAAAATGCGCGCGAAATGGCCTCAATTATCACTCGAACTTCAAACTCGCTTTGGAAAGAAATTACTCAAAGACAAGATCAGTTCATTAATTCGACCATTACTAAAGATTGGTAGCGTCCACTTATATGAGAAGGCAGGAAAAGGTGGCAGGCCACTTTAAATGAACCCCTCCTGGATCGCCGGCATCGATGGTTTCCGAAGTGAATGGTTCGTCGTCCTGGTGAACCACGCGCAAGGCCGCGTCATCGAAACCCGCCATCACGTCTGTTGCTCGTTTAAAGATGTCTTAAATCTCACCCCCGAACCGAAAGTCATCGCCATCGACATCCCCATCGGCCTTTTGGACAAGCCGGAGATCGGAGGCCGGGAATGCGACCGGGAGGCAAGGCGCCTTCTGAAGCCCCCGCGCGCCAGCAGCGTCTTCTCGCCGCCGATCCGGAAATATCTTCCTGCTCAAGATTTTTCCGAGACGCGAGGAATATCGAAACAGGCCTTTGGGATTCTTTGCAAGATTCGCGAAGTGGATAAGCAGATGACACCGGAATTGCAGGGCCGAGTCCACGAGGCCCATCCCGAACTGAGTTTTTATCACCTGGCCGGACGGCCGATGCAACACAACAAGAAGACGCCGGACGGCCGAGAGGAAAGACTCAATGCTTTATCAGAGACCTTCCCCAATATTTGGAAGGAAGTGTTTAGCAGTAAGCTAAAAGTCCCCTACGACGACATAATCGATGCCTACGCCGCCGCCTGGACCGCCATTCGGATCGAGAACGGCATCGCGAAACGTTTTCCAGAAAATCCATCCGTCGATGCGAAAAAGCTACGGATGGAGATTTGGTCTTGATCGCAGGAGGAATAAACGGAATGCTCAATAAGATAATTCGCAATTTGATCGTCCTGTCGATCGGATGGTCGGTTCTTGCGGCCGGCTGTACTTCCGCGGGTACGGGTAAAAGACCCTCTCTTCCTTACGATGAACGATTACAGTTAAAGGACCAGAGAAAAATACATGCCGTTCATTATCTTCCGCCGCCGTTTACGGCGAAAACACCGGGAGCAAATGCGCGCGAGTTCGGCGGGGGGATGATTGCAATCGCGACATTGATCGGTATCTTCATTGCGCCGCCTCCGTTTGCAGGGTTATCATTGCTCGTCGGGATCCCATTGGCAGGTCCCTTGATCGAAAGTTCCTCCAGGTTAGGTGCCAAAGTGGAGGAAAGGGCGTCCCTCGAAGACCCGTCGTTGATGGTCATGAAGGGTTTTGTTTCCGCCTTGACGAGCGAGGCGGAGCTGAACAACATCGAGCTCACCCCCGTTTCGATGATCGATCCCGGTGTGAACGATTTGAAACAGGTATTCGGTAAAGATTCGGGCGAGCTGGTCCTCTTTTTTAGAACAACAGAGTGGGGGCTGGTGCAAAACTTTTTGGATTATGATGTCGTCTACTCGGTCAATGCGAGTCTCGTTCGATTGGAAGATGTGCGCTTCCTCTGGTCGGGAGATTGTACGTTTCACGGACTCAACGCGCCGGGGAGGTCGGCGAAATCGTGGGACGAGCTGACCGCGGACAACGGCGCCCTCCTGAAAGCAAGGCTCGACGCAGGGAGAGCGATATGCGTCCGGGAACTGCTGGCCCAGTTTTTAGGAAAAGAAGAGACAGAAATAAAATAAGAGACCGGCCCGAACCTTGGGTCAGAGAACGTTTAAGTATCCGGGCAAAACCTCCATGCACTTTGTTGCGAAGGAAGATTCCTCCGCCAGGAGGAACCACCCTGCCGGGGATAGCGTTATACGCAGTTTTGTTTTATACTGCGTATAATAAAAAGGGGCGATGATCGGGTGTTCTTCAGTTGAAAACCTTCCGGCATCACTCTCTCCTCCTCAGGAGAATTGGAAACGAGGTGAAACCATGAAAACAAAAACCGAGATTCTTCAGATTCTCCGGGCGACGAAGCCGGAGCTGACGGCCCGATACAACGTGAAGACCATCGGCATCTTCGGTTCCGTGGCGCGCGATGAAACGCACGGACAAAGCGATATCGATGTGCTGGTCGAATTCGAGCCGCCGATTGGACTTTTCAAGTTTCTGGAACTTGAAGAACTTCTCAGCGAACGCCTGGGGGGCAAAGTAGACCTGGTATCAAAGAAGGCGCTGAAGCCGGAAATCGGGCGCGCCGTTCTCGCCGAGGCGGTATTGGCATGACGCGAAGTTATCGCGACCACGTGGCCGATATTCTCATCTGCTTTCTGGAAACGCAGGAGTTTAATGAGATAGAAAAATTCTTAAATAGGGACATGGGTCATGCATCAAGAAGCAGACCGTCTTGAAGAAGTAAAAAGTTTTGTGGTGGATCTGGTTCGGCGCGGGGGCGGCGAGGCCGTTTCTCTCGACGCCATTCGGACCGCCCTGCAAGATCATCCCTTGATCCCCCTCTGCTACCGCAGCGAAGCGCCGGGGCTACTTCCGTTCGAGCGCGCGGCCAAGCAGAAAAATTTTAACAACCTGGTTGGGGAATATTTGGTGGAGCTGGTAAGGGATGGGGAGTTGGTGTATGTGACGTCGGAGAAGGGATATCGATGTCGTGTTTCATAGAGACAGCGTTCACAGAGTTACTGAATGGGGCTCTTCGCCCCAAGCCCCCCACCTGCGAGGATCAAAGTCGTGGGGCTGCTCGCCCCACCCCCCCGCCGCGGGGGGTGCGTGCCCACCCCCCTTCGGATTCCCAGGGCAGCGGGGGCTGCCGCCCCCCAGCACCCCCCACGGTCACAACTCGCACAACGCACGGAAGAGCACCGTGGATTGTGCTTCAAACAATGGTGACCTGATTTGGTCGATGAAACGTCTGGACAGAAGAACGCAGGAGAATGGGGGGCACAGGACGCCCATGACGCACAGGCTCTTTGCTCTCGGATTTCTAATTCCTAATTTTCAGATTCCTAATTATCTAACCCCCGTGGTGGGGTTTGGGGCAACGCCCCATTCCAATCATCCCCCCCTCTTCCTGAAACCCCCCCGCCCGATAAGTCAACACCAACGTATCCCGATAGCCCCCTTCTGCGGTCGGCAGGATCGGCGTCGATTCGTGAATCACCCGCGTGTCGTCGAGCAGCAGCAGGGTCCAAGGCTCTGTTAAAGTAAACCGCTTGCCGTTCGATCCGGCCGCCTCGAAGATCCGGCTCTCCCCCCTTTGATGTTCACCCGCTCCACCAGGAAGATCGCCACAAAATCGACCCCGTCGCGATGGGCCCCTTCCGGCGTCGGCCGGCCGATGCCGTGACTGGTATCGATCCGGAACGGGTGCGCCTCCACATACCAGGGCTGCGGGCCTTTGACGGTGGAGCAGACCTCGCCGATCGCCTGAAGCAGCCGCGTCCAGGCCGGCGCCGCGACAGTGGCCGGGGCGATCGGCTCGAAGAGACGCTTCATCCCCCCATGCAGGGCGTTGTAGTCGAGCGGCTGCCAGTGGGCCCGGTGCGGCGCCTGCGTCACCTCCTTCCCCTCCACCACAAAACAGGAGTGACGCCGCCGCCGGTAAGGAACGGTATCTTTCAGGTAGGGATCGAGCGGCAGGTCGTTCCAAGCCGGCGCAAGGGCTTCCAATTCCGAGGAGGCGCAACCGGCGAACGTACAAACGTCGGCGGGGCGCAGCACCGCGTAACCGTGAGACTGCAGCGCATCCGGCAGCTGATCGGGCTTTGAAAAGGGGGAGGAAGGATGGCGGTTGGCATCGTGAGTTCGGGTTTAAACCTCCAAAAAAGGGTCTGCTCCTGCAGAGCGAATGGAAGAGAATACCCCCAAACGAAATTGAAATCAATCACCTTTTGGAGATTGGAAGGGGGGCTTGCCCCAACATCTGCGAGATAAAGTCGTGGGGCTGCTCGCCCCACACCCCCGCCACGGGGGTTGCTTGCCCAACCCCCTTTGGATTCCCAGGGCAGCGGGGGCTGCCGCCCCCAGCACCCCCCACGGTCACAACTCGCACAACGCACGGAAGAGCACCGTGGATTGTGCTTCAAACAATGGTGACCTGATTTGGTCGATGAAACGTCTGGACAGAAGAACGCAGGAGAATGGGGGGCACAGGACGCCCATGACGCACAGGCTCTTTGCTCTCGGATTTCTAATTCCTAATTCCTAATTTTCAGATTCCTAATTAGCTAACCCCCCGCCCCCAATAGCATCGCCTCTTGCTCTATCGAGCGGCCCATGTTAATAAAGTGCCGTGAACGTTCATCTCATTCCTGGACCCTCGTATGAACCTGATTCTCCTGGAACCCCATGAAGTCGGCCCTTCCGGCGACGCCGTCCTTTCAGATGCGCGCGCCGCGCACCTGCGCAACGTCCTGAAGGCGGCGCCGGGATCTCACGTCCGCATCGGTCTTCTCGACGGCCCGCGCGGCATCGGGACGGTGTTGTCGATTGACGATGGGACGGCGGCCTTGCGCTGCGCGTTCGAAACAAGCGTTCCCTCCCGGCCGGGGGTCGATCTGCTTTTGGCGCTGCCGCGGCCGAAGGTGATCCGGCGGATCTGGGCCCAGGTCGCCGCCCTCGGCGTCGGGCAGATCATTCTGACCAATGCCGAGCGGGTGGAGCGAAACTACTTCGACACCCATTGGCTCGCGCCGGAGGTCTATCGGCCGCTGTTGATCGAAGGGCTGCAGCAGGCGCGCGACACGCGGCTGCCGGCCGTATCGATCCATCGGCAATTTAAAGTGCTGATCGAAGATCAGCTCGACGGTCTCTTCAAAGACGGGCGGCGTCTGGCGGCCGATCCGGCGGCGGAGAAGCCGGCGGGGGCGGCGGCGCGGGAGGGGGGCGAGGGACGGGTCCTGCTCGCCGTCGGGCCGGAGGGGGGATGGAACGATTTCGAGAGGGGGCTTCTTGCGGCGCACGGCTTTCAGCCGGTCGGGATGGGCCCCCGGACATTGCGTACCGACACCGCCTGCATCGCGCTTTTGGCATTGGTTCATGAGGGGATGAAAGGATAATGGGGTTAACTAATTAGGAATCTGAAAATTAGGAATTAGGACCCGAGAGCAATATCTCCCCTATCGATTCACCTCCATTTCCGATTATAATGTCCTGACAATGCCATGAGAGGGAGAAACGCGTGATTCAAACGGTGCCCGATGAGAATGCCCCGGAGGAAATCAAAGAAGAAACGAAATCGGCCCCGGTTTCCACCGGCGAGATCGCCCTCGGCATCTCCCTCCCCCTTTCTCGTGATCGCCGCCTCCGTCTTTGTCGATGCCGTCTACGTCCAAAACCATCCCTGGCGCCAGGGAACCATCGGCTTTGTTTCGTTGATCCTCTTTAATCTGATCCTCCTCGTTTATGCCCTGACCGTCTGTAAACGACGGGGGATCTGGCCGCTCTTTCGCCCTATCTCCCCCGCGACGGTCCTCTCGATGATTCCCTTCGCGATATTGATCGCCTTCGGCATCAACCTCCTGGTCGGGACGACCCATATGGCGATGGAGAAGATCTTAAACCAAAAGTTCGAGATGCCCGACTATTCGGCGCTGGCGACCTTCGGGCCGAACAGCCTCCTCTCCGTTATCATGATCGTGATCGGCTTCACCGCCATTCCGATCTTGGAAGAGATCTACTTTCGGGGGTTTCTCTACAACGCCCTCAAGACCCGCCTTCCGCTCCTCTTTGCCGCCAACCTGCAGGCGATCCTCTTTGCGGCGGCCCATGGGGCCGGCTTCATGATCGGGATTCTCTACTTCATCGCGGGGATGGCGCTGGCGGTGGTGTATGAAATGCGGAAGGAGCTGGTCTCGCCGATCTTGGTCCACGGCGCCATCAACGCGATGGCGCTGATGCCGCTGCTCGCCCTGGCGCTTCAGAATTTTCACATGCCGGCCGCCACCTGGGAGGAGGCGGAGCGTCCGCCGGCGTGGCTGGCGTCGGCGCCGCCGGCGTGGATTGATAAGAAAGAGAATGCGGCGGCGCAGCGGCAATACGCCATCGACACCTGGGGGAGCCAAGGGTCCAAAGCGTGGAAGAAAGAGGCCGTCGCGCTGCAGGCGGTCTGCGTCTGGTTTCCCGAAGATCGCGAGGCGTGCGCCAAGGCGAAGAGCGGCGTGGTTGCGATCTACTCCACCTTTCTGAAAGACCACCGGCGGGCGGTCATCGAGGCCGACCGGCTGATCGCCGAATTTCCGAAGGAGGAAGAGGCGGTCGCCATCGCCTTGACGCGGCGGGGTTTCGCTTACCTGATGCTCCAGGATTTGGAGAAAAGCCGCGAATCGTTCGAAAAGGTGATCAACGAGTACAGCCAATACGATCAGCCGCTCGAGGAGGCAGCGAAGGGAATCGAGATGTTGGAGAGAATTGAGGGGGGCTGATGAGGAATGAGGAATTCAATTTCTCACTCCCAGATTCCGAATGGGTCTACTTGGTATCAGGACACGACGAAGCTTGACTTGCGTCTGTCCTTCACCTATCCTTTCGATAAAAGGAGGGTCGATGAATCTACAACATACAATTAAAGCCATTGTCCGAAAAGGCGAGTCACACTACGTTGCCGAATGTGTCGAGATTCCTGTCGTGACCCAAGGTAAGACATTAGATGAGACGGCTCGGAATCTCCAAGAGGCGGTGGAACTCCACCTTGAAGGGGAGAATCTGGCCGAGTTGGGTCTGGCGCCGAATCCGACGCTCATTGTCACGATGGAGCTCGAACCGCTTCATGCCTAAGCTGAAACGGCTCTCCGGCGACGAAGTCGTTGCGATCTTCGCCCACTTCGGTTTTGCCATACATGCCCAGCGCGGAAGCCATGTCAAGCTCCGTCGGACCGGACCTTCCGGTCGGCAAAGCCTCACCGTTCCGAAACATCGGGAACTCGACTCCGGAACGCTTCGTGCCATCATCCGCCAGGCCTCCCGCTTCATTCCTGAGGAACAACTCCATCCTCACTTTTATTCATAGTCGTATGGCAGATAGAGAAGCCAAAACAGAGATGAATTCCGGGATCGTCTACTCCACCGAGCATGGTAAAATGTGCCCCGATTGCGGGGAGCCGGCGGCGAAATGCCGATGCCGGCAAAAACAGCCGGCTCCCAAACGAGACGGCATCGTCCGGGTGTCGCGGGAAACCAAAGGGCGCAAGGGGAAAGGGGTCACCCTGATCACCGGGGTGCCGCTTCATCCGGAAGGCCTCCGGAACCTCGCCAAGGAGCTGAAGCAAACCTGCGGCAGCGGCGGCACGGTGAAAGAGGGGGTCATCGAAATCCAAGGGGACCACCGCGACACCCTGGTCGAAGCGCTCGGCAAAAAAGGATATGTCGTTAAACGCGCGGGAGGATAACATCTCAAATGACTCGTCTTCTTTTTACACTTCTTCTGATCACCTTATTGACCTTTCTGTTGGGCCGGTTCCTCGGGAGGTTTCTCTACCGTCGGCCGGCGGGAAGCGCCGAGCGGGTCGATGCGGGAGATGCGCTGGTGCAAGACCCGAACTGCCTGACCTACCTTTCCAGGAAAGTGGCGCTGGAGGCGAAGCAGGGGGGTGACCCATTATTTCTGCGGTCCCGCGTGCGCCGAGGCGTTTGAAAAGAAAAAAACAGGGAAGGAGTCGGGCGGCTAGAAATGACCGACTCTTCCCTGCGCGATCGCGCTCAATCAAATCTCCGCGACACCCTCACCCTCGCCTTGGAGTGCGCCCCCGAGGCGCCGGCCCTTTTAGTCTTTGATGAACAATCCGGTTTGTCGCGCCTTTTAGCGGAAGCCTACCGGGCGGCGCTGCCGAACGCCGCCGTGTTGAATTTCGATCAGGTCACCGCGAAAGAGATCTTATCCGCGGTCGATCTTCTCCCCGCGAAGGGGCTGGTGGTGCTGGTTCAGTCGACCAGCTTCCGGCTGAATGAATTTCGGTTTCGGGTGGAGCTCTTCAATCGGGGGTTGAAGGTGGTCGAGCATCCCCACCTGGGACGGATCTCCGAAGCGGAGTTTGCCACCTACCTCGACGCCCTGGCGTACGATCCGGCTTATTACCGGTCGGTCGGACCGGCGCTCAAAGCGCGGATCGACCGGGCGGCGCGGATCGCCGTGATTTGCGAGGGGACCGAATTAATCTACGACTCCCCCTTCGAAGCGGTCAAGCTGAACATCGGCGATTACCGCGGGATGAAAAATGTCGGGGGACAGTTCCCGATCGGGGAGGTCTTCACCGAGCCGAAGGAGGTCCGCCGCGTGAACGGCGCCTTGAAGATCTTCGCCTTCGGCGACGCCGACTTTACCGTCCACGCTCCCGGCCGCCCCTTCACCGCCGCGATCGAAGGGGGGTGCTGGTCGCCGCCCCCGACGCGCCGAAGGGGTTTCATGCCGTGTTGGATCAGATCCGGGCCGCGGAGCGGGAGGTCTGGGTGCGGGAGCTCGGCTTCGGCTTGAACCGCGCCCTGACGCGGGAGCGGCGGCTGACCGACATCGGCGCCTACGAGCGGATGCTCGGCATCCACCTCTCCCTCGGCGCAAAACACGCCCTCTACACCAAGCCCGGTTTTCCGAAGAGCGGAAAATTCCATGTCGATGTTTTTGCCGCCGTGGCGCGGGTGGAGATCGACGGGGAGAAAGTGTTCGACGGAGAGAAATACACAATCAATTGACCCAAATTCCTGGAGGATCTGGCGATGTTCATGAAGTCTTTCGCTCCACAGACCTATGCCCTGATGCGGATGGTCACCGGTTTTCTCTTTATGTGGCATGGGACCCAGAAGCTCTTCGGGTTTCCGATTCCGCCGCAGGGAGAACCCGCCGCCCATGTGATCTTTATCGCCGGTCCGATCGAGCTCATCGGCGGATTCTTGGTGATGATCGGCCTCTTCACCCGGTGGGCGGCGTTTCTCTGCAGCGGGCTGATGGCGGCGGCCTACTGGATGGCGCACGGCACACAGGCGTTCTTTCCCCTCGTCAACCGGGGAGAGCTGGCCGCGCTCTACGCATTTGTCTTTCTCTATATTGCCGCCCAGGGATCGGGGGTCTGGAGCGTCGACGCCGTCCTCGGCCGGAATTAAGTAGGGGCGGATCTGACACCCGCCCCTACAGGACAGATGTCTTCCTACTGGATCCCCTTCGGGTGTTGGTAGACCATGAGGTGGGCGTAGGGGGTTCCGGCGAACATGATGTAGGTCCCCAATGGATTCACGTGAACCGGAAGGCCGGTCATCTTTGCATCGAACGGCCAGAAGATCATCCAGTGGGGGGCTCTTGAACTTTCTTCGCCCCCGGCCCGTCCGCCATGACAATCGTCCCCTCTTTCTCGAAATGCCATCCCCCTTGCGCCATGTAGGAGACTCCGGGTGAGGTATTGGTCGGTCTCTCCTTTCCGCTGAGAAGATCGTTAAACCATTGCTCGGCGGCGGTGTCGTTGCAGATCGGGTCGGGCTCGGAGAGATTGCTGATATCGGGATAACAGACGAAGCCGTTGGTTCCCTTCCTGACCTCGATCAATTTACCGTCGGCGCCATAGACCTTCACCGTCGCGTCCTTTGCAATTTCCGCCGGCGCGGCGCTGAGCGCCACCTTGATCTGCTCTTCCTTCGATTTGGAACGGATTCCTCCTTTTGCCGTCATTCCCATTTCGCCCATCTTGTGGCCTTCTTCAGCCAGGGCGACGGCGCCGCCGAAGGAAATCAGCGCGGAAAGCATCCAGATCATCCATTTTCGTTTCATCTTCTCCTCCTTATTCTTGTCCTGGTTTGATTGGCATCCCGGTTTGTGTCGGAGAGCCTTTCTATAACAAACAATGTGTTTATACGGCATCTGATGTGGTTCAGTATGATGTCGTTGCAAGCGGAGAAAACTTACAAGAAAAACGATATTTTAATTCCTCATCCGTCATTCCTGATTGGTAATCAAAAAGTGCGTCTCCCTGACAATCTCGAAGATTTGGTAAAATAAAAGGTAAGAACTCTCTGTTTTTCAGTAAGCATCCATAGATCGAGGGTCTTTCCGAGGGTCCGGGCGACAGGTCATCCTCCGTCGACACCGGACTTCTCAGGACAGCGACCTCGGGGGAGGTGAAACGTGGAACAGGTGATGAGGCAAGGAGAGATGGCAGGGCCGTCGCGCTTTGCCGTTCTTTGGCTCTTGGTTTTTCCGTTTTTGTTCTTTTTTATCTTTTTCTTCACAAACCATCCGGAGTCGCACTACAACGAGATCCCGGTCCCCGAACGGAAGCTGAACCTGAAGGGGTTGGAGATGGTGACGACCCAATATCTCGACGAACACCCGGAGGACTTTTACCGATTTATTCGCATTCTGACGAACGCGGATAATGCCCTTCAGGAAAACGAATCGCTCACCCGCGGCGCGGTGGTGAAGTGGCTGAACCAATCGATGCGGCAGGAGGGGTTCGATTCGGAGATGCCGGTCCGGCTCTTCCTGCGAAATGTTTACCTGAAAGAATGGGAGGGGGCGTATCTTCGGCGGATCGATCCCGGGGAGAGAGAATACCTCTACGACCTGATCGGCGCGACGATCGGCGGCATGTACCGCTGCACCTGTGTTCCCCCCGACCTGAAGCAGAGTTAAACATCAAAGCATCGGTCGATTCGAAAATTGGGAATGGAAAGGTTTTGCTCCGTCTCCGTTTATTCCTAGATCGATTTTAGTCTTCCTCCGTAAACATACCGAAATTGACAATTTCCCTATCCGCTTATATAGTTTTAATACTTTCAATCACATAAGAATGCGGTGAGACGGACATCTTCCCCTCTCGATCAGAGCCGGTCGATTTGAAACGTGGCAAGAACCCAGGGCCATCATGTTCACGTTTTTCCATGCATTTTTAGATAGACCGGTTCATTCCTCCTTTTCTACTGCAGCCGACTGCGACGGGTAGCATCACTTCCTTCGGTCCTTTTTCGTCAGCGGCTCGAAGGGAGAGCGCTCAAGGACCGGAAACAGGCCGGCGCTATAATGGGGTGACCCCTGATCACACCTTTTCGTTATCTCTCAATTCGTCAAAAATTGATTCGGATGAGCATGCTGGTGAGTTCGGCGGTTCTCCTGCTCGCAAGCGCCGGCTTCATCGCTCATGAATGGGTGACCTTCCGGAGCGTCATGGTCCGGAATCGCTCCACGCAGGCGGAGATCATCGCGATCAATACGGTTTCGGCCCTCCTGTTCAACGATCCGGAGTCGGCCGCTGAAACCGTCGGGGCGCTGCGGGTCAAGCCCGACATTCATTCGGCGGCGATCTATACGGCCGATGGCCGGCTCTTCGCAAAATATCTGAGGAGCGACGGGGCTTCGGTTTTTGAGATGCCGGAGCGAATTCCGGGGGGGATGGAAGGCCATCGATTCGAGTCGGGCTTTCTTTTTTTGTCGCGGCCGATTCTCTCCAACGGAGAGCGGATCGGCACCGTTTATATCCAATCCGATCTCCAGGAAATGTATGCCCGTCTGAAGGGTTACGCCCTCATCGCGGGCGGGGTGCTCGCGGTTTCTCTGCTGACGGCCTATCGGGTCTCCGCCGCGCTTCAAGAAAATATTTCCCGCCCGATTCTTGATCTGGCCCGGATTGCAAAGAACGTCTCCGAAGAGAAAGACTATTCCGTGCGGGCCGCCACCGGAAACCGGGACGAGATCGGCCTGCTGGTCGAGACCTTCAACGAAATGCTCTCTCAGATCCAAACGCGGGATGCGGCCCTGCAGAAGACGCAGGACGAGCTGGAACAGAGGGTGAAAGAGCGGACGCTGTCATTGGAGCAGGAGGTCGGGGAGCGGAAGCGGGCGGAGGTTTTTCTCGACTCCATTGTTGAGAATATTCCCAACATGATTTTCGTCAAGGAAGCCAAAGAGCTCCGGTTCGTTCGATTCAACAAAGCGGGTGAAGTGTTGCTCGGCTACACCAGAGAAGATCTGCTCGGCAAAAATGACCATGATTTCTTTCCAAAAGAGCAGGCCGATTCATTCATCGCCAAAGACCGGCAAGTGCTCGGGGCGGGCTACCTCGTCGATATTCCGGAAGAGCCGGTTCAGACCCGGCACCGCGGCACGCGGATTTTGCACACACAGAAAATCCCGCTCTACGATGAAGAGGGACAGCCGCTCTATCTGTTGGGCATTTCGGAAGACATCACCGAACGCAAGCAGGCAGAAGAAGAGATGAAGAAGCTCAACTCCCAGATGGAAGCGGCCAACAAGGAATTGGAAGCCTTCAGCTATTCCGTGTCGCACGACCTGCGCGCGCCGCTGCGCCATGTCAATGGATTTGTCGAGCTGCTCAAAGAACACGCGGCGACCCAGCTCGATGCAAAGGGACAGCGCTACATCGAGATCATCGTGAACGCCTCCAAGCGGATGGGGAGTCTGATCGACGATCTGTTGGTTTTCTCCCGGATGGCGAAGTCGGAGATGCGGATCGGGAGGGTTCCCCTCGAATCCTTGATCCAGGAGGTGATTCGGGATCTGCAGCCGGAGATTCAGAGCCGGCAGATCGCTTGGACGATCGGCACCCTGCCCGATTTAGAGGGGGATGCGGCGATGTTGCGGCAGGTGTGGGCGAATCTGATCGGCAACGCGGTGAAATATACCCGGACCCGCGCGCGGGCCGAGATCGAGATCGGCAGCCGGCCGGAAGGAGAGGAGAGCGTTTTTTTTGTTCGAGACAATGGGGTGGGGTTTGATCCGCGATATGCCGGCAAGCTTTTCGGCGTTTTCCAGCGGCTGCACCGCGCCGAGGAGTTCGAAGGGACCGGCATCGGGTTGGCCAATGTCCGGCGGATCATTCACCGCCATGGGGGGAAGACCTGGGCGGAGGGGGAATTGGACCGCGGCGCGGCATTTTACTTTTCGTTGCCAAATCGAAAGGAGGGGTGAGGATGGGGGATTTCAAGAGCATTCTGCTGGTGGAGGACAATGTGGAAGATGTGGAGCTGACCCTGGAAGCGCTCGCCGAGTACAATCTGGCAAACGACGTCATCATTGCCCGAGACGGCGCCGAGGGGTTGGACTACCTCTATTCTCGCGGGGCCTTTAAGATGCGCACGCCCGGGAATCCGGCGGTGATTCTGCTCGACATCAAGATGCCGAAGGTGAACGGGTTGGAGGTGTTGAGGACCATTAAAGCGGATGAAAAGCTGAAAACGATCCCGGTGGTGATGTTGACCTCCTCCCGCGAGGAGCCGGACCTGGCGGAAAGTTACACGCTGGGGGTCAACGCCTATGTCGTCAAACCGGTGAACTTTCAGGAATTCGTCAAAGCGGTCAAGCAGCTTGGTGTTTTCTGGGCGCTGCTCAACGAGCGGCCGCCGGGGAGCGTGAAAAGACAGAAATGAACGGCAGGGACGCGCAGACGGACGGGCCGTTCGTTCTTGGCGTGGCCCGCTGCCGCGCGAACGAACCCGGGACCGTACAGCCTTGAATGAGAGGGTAGGTATTGAGATGGGGATTCCGCTCCGTGTTTTAATTGTCGAAGATTCGGCGGAAGATGCAGCGCTGCTTCTATGCGAGCTGCGGCGCGGCGGCTACGAGCCGGCGCATGAACGGGTGAGCAACGCCGAGGAGATGAGCCGGGCGATCGATCGCGGGGGCTGGGATATCGTCTTCTGCGATTATTCCATGCCTCACTTCGACGGGGCCGCCGCATTGAAGCTGTTGAGGGAAAAGGACTCGACGTCCCATTTCTTTTTGTCTCGGGCACCCTCGGCGAGGACACCGCGGTCGAAGCGATGAGAGTCGGCGCCAACGACTATTTGACCAAAGATCATTTGAACCGGCTGCTTCCGATCGTCGAGCGGGAGCTGCGCGAGAGCGGGGCGCGGCAGGAGCGCAAACGGGGCGAGGAGCAGCTGCGACAGAGTGAGGAGCGGTTTCGGCAGTTGGCCGAGAATATCACGGAAGTTTTTTGGATGGGTGATCCCGATAAAAACAGGGTGCTTTATATCAGCCCCGGTTATGAGAAGATCTGGGGCCGGAGCTGCGAGAGCCTCTATCAGGAACCGAAATCTTTTCTCGACGCGGTTCATCCGGACGATCGGGAACGGGTGATGAAGGCGGCGATGACCCGGCAGGTATCGGGGACGTACGATGAGGAGTACCGGATTATCCGGCCCGATGGATCGGTTCGCTGGATTCGGGACCGGGCTTTTCCGGTCAAGGATGCCTCCGGACAGGTTTACCGGATCACCGGGATTGCCCAAGACATCACCGAGCAGAAGCGGACCGAAGAGGCGCTGCAGGAGAGCCAGCGCGTCCTCTCAACGTTGATGAGCAACCTTCCCGGTTGGGTTTACCGTTGCCGTAATGATAAAGACTGGACTGTGGAATTCTCGAGCGACGGTGCGCTCGATCTCACCGGCTACCCTCCGACCGATTTTACAGAGGGCCGGGTCTCGTACGGGCGGCAAGTTATCCACCCGGACGATCAGGAATCGATTTGGAACGAAGCGCAGGCGGCCTTGGAAGCGCACCGGCCTTTTCAAGTGACCTACCGCATTCTTACGGTGGATAAAAAAGAGAAATGGGTCTGGGATCAGGGACGGGGCATCTTCACATCCGACGGAGCGCTGCTGGCGATCGAGGGATTTGTCATCGACATCACGGAGCGGAAGCAGGCCGAGGAGCTGGTCCAGCACATGGCCTATCATGACACGCTGACGCAGCTCCCGAACCGCAATCATCTGTATGATCGTCTGCTGAATGTTATTCGGACCGATGAGGGACGAGGCAACCCGTTTGCGCTGCTGCTAATGGACCTCGACCGCTTTAAAGAAATCAATGACACGTTGGGGCACCATCGGGGCGATCTTCTGCTGCAGCAGGTGGGGGCGCGTTTGAGGAGCCTGCTCTTTGCCCCGGACCTGGTCGCGCGCTTGGGCGGGGATGAGTTTGCCGTCCTGCTCCCCCGGCTGGCCAAGGTGGAGGACATCCATGTGGTGATTCAAAAAATCCAGAGCGCCCTGCAGCCGCCGCTGATGATCGAAGGGCTGCCGATCGTGGTCGAAGCGAGCATCGGGGTGGCGCTCTACCCGGAACACGGCGGGAATCCGGATAGCCTGCTTCAGCGGGCCGACGTCGCGATGTATACTGCAAAACAAACCGGCCGCAACTGCGTGATCTATGACTCTCAGTATGACCAGCACAGTCCACGGCGGCTTGCACTCATGGGAGAGCTGCGCCATGCGATTGACCATGATCAGTTGCGCCTTCACTACCAACCGAAGATCGATCTGAAGAGCCGGCAGGTCGTCGGCGTCGAAGCGCTCGTGCGCTGGCAACACCCGGAATATGGGTTCATTCCGCCCGATCAGTTCATCGGCCCGGCCGAGCGGACCGGGCAGATCAAAGCCTTGACCCAGTGGGTTCTTGAAACTGCGCTTCGGCAATGCCAGCTGTGGCGCCGGTCGGGAATGGGGATAAGGATCTCCGTAAACCTCTCGGCCCGAAATCTTCAAGAGGCTGGGCTGGTCGAGCGGGTGGCCGAGGTGCTTCGGCGCGCGGGGGAGGCTCCGGACCGTCTGTCGTTGGAGATCACCGAGAGTGCGATCATGGCCGATCCGAATGCCGCAATGGAAGTACTGACCCGCTTGAGTCAAATGGGGGTGAAGCTTTCGATCGACGATTTCGGGACCGGTTATTCATCTTTGGCTTATCTCAAGCGGCTGCCGGCCGATGAGATCAAGATCGATAAGTCGTTTGTCATCGGGATGGAGACCGATGAAAACGATGCGGTCATCGTTCGCTCAACGATTGATCTGGCGCACAATTTGGGTCGGAGGGTGGTTGCAGAAGGGGTGGAGAACCAGCGCCTCTGGGAGAAGTTATCGACCCTCGGCTGCGATGAAGCCCAGGGGTACTATATGAGCCGGCCGCTTCCCGCAGAGGACGTCGTCCGCTGGCTTTCTGAATCGCCGTGGGGAATGAAGAGCGATTGATTTCCCGGGAAAGCGCGCCTCAGTCGGTGTGATGGTCGTGCTCGCGTTTGACGCAGAAAGGGCCCTCGCATCCGAGGAGGTCGACGCTTGGGTTTCTTCCGGGGGAGATGCGGAACTGCTTCTGTGTCTCATAGATCGGCCGGACCACTTCGCTCGCTTCGAATTCAAAATTCAGCTCGACATGCCCGTCGGGGGGCACGGTGACGATCTTCTCGATCGGCTTCAGGTGCGGATGCCAGGCGAGAATCTTGTACGTTCCGGGCGGGATCCGGTCGATCGCATAGCTGCCGCTCCGTGTCGTTTTGTCGAAATAGGGGTTGTCGACGATCCAGGCCCAGGTCTGCATATACTCATGCATGCCGCAAATGATCTGGGCGATGTTCTTCCCTTGGTCCAGATAGACCCATCCTTTCTGGACCTTGTCGGAGATCGGGATCGGGAAGCGGGTGATCCGACGGCCTGTTTCTTTCTGGTAAAACTGCGCGTCGTGAATCACCGGATCTTTGTTGAGGACGGAGAGCATGTATTTGTTCCGCATGACGCTGACGAGAGGATGGATGTGAACGAGGTTCCCCTCTTTGTCTACTTCAAACTGCTCATCCTCCGGCGTATTCGCCGGGTGGAACATGCAGTTCACCGCAAAGAGCCGATTCTCGTTGGAGCGAAATCCCTTCCCCCGGCTCACATCCTGGACGGCGATCACCGCGTCCTGGAGCCCTCCGGTCGGGTCGACGTTGAACTCCTTGAGGACGACATGTCCCTTCGCATCGGAAATCTTCTTACAGAACTCTCCGAAGGCGTATAGAACCATCGGGAAGACCCGCGGCTCCGGCGCCGGGCCGTTCAAGACCACCCTTCCGGTGATGACCCCCCCGTTCTCCACCGGGGCGATCTCATAGGCCGGCGCGGCCGCGCTCCAGGCAAGGCAAAAGAGAATTCCGAAAATCGATCCAAGATAGGCTTTGATTCGTTTTGTCATGACGCTTCTCTCTTAAATTCTTTATTAAATATTGATCTCTTCCCGAGGCGCCTGTCAACTATCCCTGCGCCGCGCGGTTCTGATTTTATCACAGGAGACCAGAGAGGAGATAGCGGTATTTTCAATTAGAAATTAGGAATGACGAATTAGGGATGAAAACATCCTTCGACCTCCCAGGTTGATTTATTCAAGGAGAAATGGTTTAATCGCGGCGGAGAGGGCCGGGATATTCCGATGTTTGACGATCATCCGTCCGGGATGCCCTCCTGAGAAGAGAGGTCTCTGTGTTCGAAGGAACCGATCCCGCCCCAAAACGCCAATTTCTTTTAAAAGAGCAGACCGGTCTCTTTCTTCGGTTTCTTCTCCCGTTTTTCCTGATCGGCTGCGCCGCCTCTTTTCTCCATTATTACGATCCCACCACGTATAAAAAACCTCACCGACCTCAAGCCCAAAGTCGCCATGCTGTATGAAACCTTCGAGGAAGAGGCCATCGACTTGGAGGCCGTCCGGCGGATTCGGCTGGAGATGGGGCAGGCATACGAATACGAAAAGGGGAAAGGGGGAGAAGAACCGGGAAACGGCGAGGCAGATCGGGCTGATCTTGGAAATGTTCTCCCGGCATATCCAGGAGCGGAAAAATAAGGGGAAGTGGTCGGAGGCGCAGATTCAGAACCGGTGGGAAAACATGGAAGAGGCCTTCGACATCGCGATTTCAACGGAGCGTTTGAAGAACAAAAACGAGTGAGCGGAGCGCGACCATGCCGGAATTGTGGGAAGGTTTTATCGACACGCTCAGAGACACCGCCGGTCATCTCGCTAAGGATGAGCTGAAGAGGCTGGTCGCGAACGCCAAGACCGACGCCAATGCGTTTATCCGAAAGCAGGGGGTGAAGATGGAGCGGTATCTCAATCAACTGGCGGCGGGGGAGATCAGCAAGGAAGAATTCGAAGGCAACATGGAGGACCTCCGGACGCTCACCGAGATGCAGTCGATCAAAATGAAGGTCGCCGCAAAGGCGAGCGCCCAGCGCCTCTGCAAAGGAATCGAGGAGGTCGTTTTAAACGGGCTGATGACGCTGCTCTGAAGGGGCGGCCGCGATGCTTCCGGCGTGAAACCGATCTGCTCCATATAATATAGATAGTATGGAACGCGCCATCTTCCCTCGACACACCCTTCCGAAATATAATCAAAGTAATCTTCAATCAAGTCATCTTGTCATGCCGAGCCGAAGGCGAGCATCTCGTTTTGGACAGGATCGCGCGCTCAGGATGACACTGAACAAAGGCCTGGGAAGGATCCGGTTCCGCTCGGCCAAGGAGGATGCCATGCCGGAGAAGCGGTGGATGATTTATGGAGCGTACGGTTATACGGGCGCGCTCATTACGGAAGAGGCGGTGCGGCGGGGGTACCGGCCTGTCGTCGCGGGGCGGTCGGCCGACCGGCTGATTCCGCTGGCGAAGCGGTTCGGGCTCGATCCCCTTGTCATCGATCTCAAGGATGAGACCGCTTTGACGAAGGCGGTCGCCGAATGTGCGCTGGTCCTTCATGCGGCGGGGCCGTTTGCGGAGACGAGCGGCCCGATGGTCCGGGCCTGCTTGAGCGCCGGGACGCACTATGTCGATATCACCGGGGAGGTTTCAGTCTTCGAGGAGATCTTCGCGCGCGACCCGGAGGCGAAGCAAAAGGGGATCACGCTGTTGCCGGGGGCGGGGTTCGATGTGGTGCCGGGCGATTGTCTTGCGAAGTATGTCGCCGGCAAGGTGCCGGGGGCGACGCGGCTCGATTTGGCGGCGACGGTGACAACGCGGGTGAGTCCGGGGACGGCGAGGACGATGATCAAGCAACTTCCCCGAGGGATGTCGATCCGCCGGGAAGGGCGGCTGAGGGTTTCCGACGCCGGGGAGGGGGAGCGGACGGTCCGTTTTCCCGGCGGCGCTCGGCAGGCGGTCGCGGCCACGCTCGGCGAGCTCGCCGCCGTCTATTGGACGACCGGCATTCCGAATATCACCGCGTATATGGCCTTTCCGTCGCCGATGATCGGCCTGATGCGCTGGACTGCGCCGATCTTGCAGCGGCTGCTCGCTTCCGATTCGATCCGGCGCGCGGCGGAGTGGGGAGCGCGTGTGGCGGTCCGCGGGCCGAATGCGGGGCAGCGGGAGAAGGGCCGGGCCGCCCTCTGGGCGCGGGCGTCGGACGAGAAAGGAAACGCCGCCGAGGGATGGCTTGAGACGGCGGAGCCCTATCTTTTTACGGCGATGGCGGCGGTCCGCTGCGCGGAGGAGGTTTTGAAGAAACTTCCGACGGAAGGCTGCTCGGGCGCCTGCACCCCGGCGGGGGCGTTCGGTGCCGACTTTGTTCTGAAGATCCCGGGAACGAAACGATTTGATCGAATCTCTTAAAGGCAATTACGAATTAGGAATTAGGAATCAAAAGCTTGCGAGGACTCTAAAGATTCCTCATTCGTCATTTAATTTGTTTTTTCCTCCAGTTTGTTCACGAACTTCTGGAAGTCGCGCTGCTCCTCCTGAGAAGGCTTGATTCCGAAAGCGAGGGAATCGATCTTGTCTTTCACCTCGACCAGGTTCGGATTGAGCCGGAGCGCCTCTTCATATTTCGTTTTGGCTTCTTCCAACGTCCCCAGCTCTTCAAATCGCGCGGCCTCCAGCAGAAGACGGCCGATCTCTCTTTCCTGAGGCCATCCCGCGGCAATCCGCCATCCCCCCTCCTCCCTCACCAGGCCGAGCCCTTTTCTCACGGTGATCATCGGAACGGGGCGGTCGTGATATTGCTTCTTCAAAAACTGATCGAATTCGGCGGGGCTCATCGTCGCGCCGGCCGAGGAGAGGGCGGCGAGGAGAAGATCTTCCGTGATCCGATCGGCGTCCGGTTGGTGGACCCGCACGACCGCCCGGCCTCGCTCGCCGTCGATTTCCAGGGTCTCGATGGAGAAGGTCGCTCTTTTCATCAGCGGCTCGATCCCCATGCTCTCATCCATCGACATATGATGGACAAACGCGTCGAAGTTCCGGAACGCGCGATCGGCCGAGGAGAGCTCTCCGTAAGCGGTCCGGAGATCTTGCTGGTAGGTGGCCGACAAATAGCGGGTCAATACCGCAGCCGGATCGGAGCGATCCGGACGGCAGGCCGCGAGAAGAATCAGGGCCAAGAGGAGCATACTAAATCTGGCGGACATACGGCGCTCTTTAATGAAGATTGGAATAACCTGTAAGTATAACAGGTCGATTCGATTCCGGAAGACGGCTGATCGCGAGAGAGAAATGTCTTAAAGGACGTTGGCTTGGTAGTACTCCCACGTCTTCAGCAGGACGCCGGCGTCGCCGGTGAGGACGCGCCCGCGATGTTGGGATTCCTGCGTCGGGGCGATCTCCAGGACCATTTTCTTGGGTTCGGAGCCGACCGTGACCTCAATGTAAATATTTCCGACGAATTCGCTTTGCTCTTTAAGGTATCCCATCGCCTGGCCCGGTTTTACCCATTCCAACGTATGGAGGCCTCCCTCTTTCTCGATCGACGAGATCAGCAGCTCAAACCGCCGGCGCTGATGCTCCTGCGCGGTCGCACTGTTCATGAGCGGCCGGCCTTGGAGATCCAGATCGTCGGGCTTGACGGTCAGATCGAGGTAGGCATCCAGGTCGCGTGCTGAGATCGCGTCGAATACTCTCCGCGCATATTCGTCGGTTTTCGCATCATCAAGGACGGCAGCCCCTTGCGTCTTCGATGAACATCCGATGCCGGCGAAGAGAAGGGGAAAAAGAGCCATCCATAGACAACTTCGTAAGCGTTGTTTCATCGCGTCTCCTTTCATGTGTTTCCATGATCCGCTATCGGCGAAAGCGGCTCCGCCGCTCTTCCAGCATTTTTTCAATGGCCCGCCGTGACTCCCGATTTGCCTCGGCGATCGGTTTCATCCGGAATTCCAACGAGGCGATCGCTTCTTGAATTTCAAACAGATTTTCATTCAAGGCGAGCGCTTCCTGATATTTCCCCTTTGCCTCCTTGAGCTGTCCCGATTCCTCCAATCGGCCTGCTTCCAGAAGGAGCAGGCCGACCTGTTCTTCTTGCGGCCACCCCGCTGAAACCCGCCACTTTTCCTCCTCCCGGACGAGCGTAAATCCGCGCCGGAGGGTGATCATCGGGACGGGGCGGTTCCGGTAGCGCTTCTCGATCTGTTCATCGAATTCGTCGGGGTCCATTCCGGAGCCGATCGAAGAGAGGGCCGTATTAAAGAGATCGCCCATGACCTGTTGGAGATTCGGTTGGCGGACCCGGACCACGGCCCGGGCGCGGTCGTCTTGAATTTCCAGGCGCTCGATCTCGAACGTCGTCCGGCGCATCAGGGGCGCGACGACGAGACTGTCCTCGGTCGAATTATGGGAAAGGAATGTCTCGCGGCTTCGAAACGCGCGATCGGATGCGGAGAGGTGGGCGTAGGCTTCCTTCAAGTCCTGTTGGTAGGTGGCGGTCAGGTAGCGGGTCAGGACCACGCGGGGATCGGACCAATCGTGACTGCAGCCTCCCAGCAACACCCCCAGGATGAGAAACACGCCGTAATTGGACGGGAGACTCCCGCTCTTTTCTCTCATGAAAGCATCCCTCGGATAGATATTGAAACTTAAGTATAGCAGGCCAATGGCATTTTGGATGGGAGGAGCGGTTTCTATCGGTGAAGAGGAGTCTCGAAGAGAATCTTCCGGCAGGTGCAGTAATTTCCGAGACGGCAAAGCGCCAGTCGGGGGGCGGCGCCGCGCGGCGGGAAAGAGGTGCCCGGCACCAACGCGCCGATGCCTAGGGTGATGTGCGGGGAGAAGCGCTCGAAGGCCGCCGCCTCCGGATAGCGGTTTACCCAATCGACGCTGGCCGTCGCGACATCGGGGAAGTCGATGAAGTCCTCCGCCGTCGCATCGTGCGCCAAAAGGGGGCTCAACCGGTTGAAGACCGTTTCATGAAGCGACTGCAGCACGGCGGTCGGATCGACCTTCCAGACGGCGACCGTCTCGCCGGTGGCGATGGGGCCGGCGTCGATTCCGGTGAAGATCAGCGGGATCGGCGGAAAGTACGACGCAATCTCTTCCAGAAAATTGGCGGCGGCCGGGAGATCCTCCTCCTTCAACGCTCCCATCGCCAGGGAGAGATGCGGGAGAGCGTGACTCCGATCCAGAGCGATTTTCTTCTCGAAGCGCAGGAGCAGCTCCTGATTCATCTGAAGAGCGGCGTCCATGATCTCTTCGGAAGGAAGAAGGACGATATCGACAGCGAGTTTGTTCAAGGTCATCCCTTCTCTCCTTTTTGGATTTCCTCTTCAAATCTTTTATAAAGATCGACATCGCCGCTTTTCCCGATCTGCTTCTCCTCATACGGCACCCCGACGCGGCGATAGAACTCCTGCGCGATATTTTGAAAAGTGCCGGTAACGAGGGCGATCAGCCAGTAGCGCATCTTCCCGAACTGAAGGTGAACAACCTGAAGCGCGAGCCGGGTACAGGTGTAATTGAGCAGGCCGGCAAAGGCGGCGTCGTTTCCTTCCGCTTTCGCCTCCGCGACGATCCGCTCGGCGAGCGTGTCAATCAAGGGATCGAATTGGATTCGTGTTTTCGGCGCAATGTAGGGCATCGTGAACCTCCTTGTGGGTGTCCGCCGGATCGAAGGGCCGGCGGTCTCGGATCATCTTAAAGGGGAGGCCCCTCCAAAGCAACAGGAAGGCGTCTCGGACAGGCCGGGCGGGTCTGAGACCCGCCCGGCCATTTTTTGTTGAATCACCCCAGGCCAAAGAGTATCCTAAAGGCGTTCCATCCACCCAACCAAAGGAGGTGTGCCATGAAGTTTCTGCAACGTTTTGGCCCCGAAACCGGTTTTGGGTTTGCTCTGTTTTTCCTGTTGGGCGCGCTCGCGCTCATCGCCCTCCATGCCCTCTTCGAGCGGGCAACCGGAAAGCGGATTCCACGGATCTTCCAGGCGGGCCTCACCTGGGCCGCCGCTTATGTTTTCTTCCGATGGATTCTCTTTCCGCCGATTCCCTCCTCACTCCTTTATATCTACATGGCGGTCGTCACCGTCGCCGTGACTCTCCTGATGATTGAGAGCCCCCTTTCCACAGAGGAGTGCAGACGGACGGTCGTCGGGACGATCCTAGGAGAGACGCCGGCCTATCGTCGCTCAGGCGATCACATTCGTCCTGTTTGCTTTCTCCGCTTTCATGTTAAGCCGCTATCTTGTTACCCCGCCGCCGATCGGTGAGCCGATCGAATTGAGGAGTTATCATCCCGCGCCGCCGAGAAGCATTGAAGTTCACGGAAAGATTTACGATCTGCAGACGGCGAAGAATCCGTTCCGGGAAGAGGAAATTCCGCTCTAATAGAAACCGATCGACCTACGTAGAGACGTCCCGTCGGGACGTCTCTACGACGGAGAAGAAATGGCGGAGAAAACAATTTCCGGCGTGACGGTCGAGTGCGTTAAGGGGAACATCGCGGCGCAGCCGGAGATGACGGCGATTGTCAACGCCGCCAATGCGGAATTGCGGATCGGCGGCGGTGTGGCGGGGGCGATTCACCGGGCGGCGGGGCCTGGACTAGAAGAGGAGGGGCGTCCGCTGGCGCCGATTCGTCCCGGCGAGGCGGTGATCACCGGCGGGCATCACCTCCCGAATCGGTATGTAATTCACTGTCTTGGCCCGGTTTACGGAAGGGACCGGCCGGAGGCGGATCTCTTGGCGCGCTGTTATGCAAATGCGCTCGACCTGGCTGAGAGGAACGCCATCGGCTCGATTGCCTTTCCCGCCATCTCCACCGGGGTTTTCGGCTATCCGATCGAGTCGGCGGCGGAGGTCGCCTTCCGAACGATCAAAGAGACGCTTCCGAATCTCCGATCGGTCAAGAGAATCCGATTCGTTCTCTTCTCCGAGAAAGATCGGGAGATTCACGAAAAAGCACTTGAGCGGATCTTCGGTGAATTGTAGGGGCGGGTTTGAATCCCGCCCCTACATCACGATCGGCGTCAGGTCCTCAGGGGCCCCATCGGATCACGCTCGGTCCCTCCGGGGCCGGCGTCGGTTCCTCCGCGGGGGGCGGCGCTTCGCCTTCCCACCGGATCCAGCGGTCGATCGTCCGTTCTTTCCGCTCCGGCAGCCCACCGCTTGCCCGCTCGATGATGCCGATCTCCAGCGCAATCCCTGCCAAATAGAGCCGGTTTTCCTTCGAATCGACCGCGATCGAAAAAGGGAAGGAGGCCGCGGCCCCCTGAATCTTCACCTGCTCCAGCCGCTCACCCTCGTAGACGAAATAAGATCGGACCATCGGCGCGGCGATGTAGAGGCGCTTTGATTTGGGGTCGAACGCCAGGCCGCGCGCCAGCGTTCCGCGGGGGAGCGGAAGGCGATCGGGTGGGGCGGAAAGATCGGCGAGATTGAAGGCAAGGACACCGTCGAAGTTCGACACGTAGAGCCGCCCGCGGTCGGGATCGGCGGCGATGGCGAAGGGACCGTTGAGCCCGCTCTGCTCCGGACCGATCGTCCGGTCGGGGCGACGCTCCCCATCGATCTCCGCCGCCTTTTCGAAGACGAGGAGCGCGCCGGGGTGGGCGTCGGCGACGAAGAGACGACTGCGGTCGGCATAGACGCCGGTCGGAAAGTTGAATCGCTTGAGAACCCGGCTGGCGCGCATCGTGGAGCGGGGATCAAACCGATCGAAGATCAGAAGGGCATGGCCGGCGGCGTCGGCGACAAAGAGGGTCTTCGCGTCGGAGTCGTACGAGAGACCCGAGATCATGCCGGCCAGGTCGAGCGAGGCGCCGGGCCGCGCTCCCTGTTTGCCGGGTTGAGGAAAGACGAAGAGTCGCACGCCACGCCGATCCTCTCCGGCGGCGGCTGCAAAGAGCCGGTCTTGCGCCGGATCGAACGCCAGCAGCAGCGGCTGGAAAGAGGGGGGCTGGGCGCGGGCGAATGCGCCGGAGAGTAAGACGGCTGTCAGAAGGAGCAGGGCCGCCCAAGGTCCCATCGGGTGTCGGATCATCCGTCTGAGCGGGTTCATCGTCTCCTCGCCTTCAATGCCGGGGTCTCCTGTTTTTCGATCGATACCGACCTTGTCTTGTCCGGGGCGGTTTCGTGAAGCGGAAGCAGCCTCCCCTTCTGCATACCACTCTCCTTCCAGGGAAAGCAAGCGGCAAATCGGGTTCTGCGCCGCGCCATTTTTTTCGCGCTTGAACAGGATCGTCCGCTGGGTTACTGTTAGAGAATATGGTATTTGGATTGATTCGATGAATCTTCTATATGAAAGGAGAGCTTCATGGAGGTGAAAGAGCTGGGACATGTTGTCCTCTATGTTCGCGATCTGGAACGATCGCGCCGCTTCTACCGAGACGTTCTCGGCTGGAAGGAGATTGGGCCGCTCGGTGATTGGGCCGCCGCCTTCTCTTCCGGACGGACCCATCACGAGCTCTTGCTGATCGAGGTCGGTAGGGAGGCGGCGCCGATCCCCGACGGCCCGCGGGTGGGACTCTATCACTTCGGCCTCAAGGTCGGGAAGAGCGACGACGAGCTGCGGAAAGCGGTCGAGGAGATTCGCGCGGCCGGGGTTCCGATCATCGGGATGTCCGATCACACCGTCACCCATAGCGTCTACATCGCAGACCCGGACGGGAACGAGATCGAGCTCTACATCGACGTTCAGCCGGAAGTCTGGCGGAACGATCCCAAAGCGTTCATCGCCCCCATTCGCCCGCTCCGTCTCTAGGCGTCGGGCCCACCGAACAGGAGGATCAAATGGAGAAAGAGAAGCTTCGGCTGTTGGCGAAAGATCTCAGAAAGGAGTATCCGAGGAGCCCTCGCGAAATGCTCGGAGGTTACGTGATTGCAGCACGAACGATTGACAAGTGCCGGGCGTTTCTCCTCGGAATGAATGGGGAGTATAACTTTTGGCCTTGTTCATTGTCGGGCCAATTGTATGCTTTTACCGGGCTGGGCCCGGAATCGGTCAAACAGTTTGTGGAGAGGGGGGCGACCGACTCGGAGTTTGCCGACTGGCTGGTTGCGCAATCGAAGGTGAAGGATCGGATGGAAATCATCCGGTGGAATAACAAGATGCGGGCGCTGCGGCTCTGCGATCTTGACGATCACGGCCAGGAGTATCTGGAAGCCTACATTGAAGAAAACGTCCCCAAGCATCGTCCGGTTTATGTTTGGTTTGATGTGTATGATTTGGAGGAGGATCGTTTTTGATTTTTGTAGGGGGGCGGGGGGCGCCCCTGGCGAAGAATAGAGAAAGGGGTGTATGAAGGCGATTCGCATCCATCAATTCGGCGGGCCGGAGGTCCTGAAGCTGGAGGAGCTTCCCGACCTGCAACCCGGTCGGGGAGAGCTGCTCGTCCGGATCAAGGCGATCGGCGTCAACCCGGTCGATACCTACCGGCGTTCGGGGTCCAACCCGGATCTCAAACGGCCATACACCCCCGGCTCGGATGCGGCCGGTCTCGTCGAGGCGGTAGGGGAGGGGGTTCGCCGGTTCAAGAGCGGGGACCGGGTCTACACCGCCGGGACCCTCACCGGCGCCTACGCCGAGGCGGCCCTTTGTGAAGAGGGACAGCTCCATCCCCTGCCGAAGCAGATCTCCTTCGAGCAGGGAGCGGCGATCGGCGTCCCTTATGCCACCGCCTATCGCGCCCTCTTTCAAAAAGCGCGGGCCGTTCCGGGGGAGACGGTGCTGATCCACGGCGCGACCGGCGGGGTGGGGCTGGCCGCCGTCCAATTGGCCCGCGCGGCGGGCATGATCGTGATCGGGACCGGCGGAACCCCCAAAGGCCGGGACCTGGTATCGGAGCAGGGGGCGCATCATGTCCTCGATCATCACGCGCCGGGTTATCTCGATCAGGTCCGCCCGCTGACCGAAGGACGCGGGGTGGATCTGGTCCTGGAGATGCTGGCCAATGTGAATCTTGGGAAAGATCTCAGGGCCGTCGCCGAAGGGGGGCGCGTGGTGGTGATCGGCAGCCGGGGACCGGTGGAGATCAACCCGCGCGATGCGATGAATGAGGAGTTGACGATTCTCGGGATGCTTCTCTTCAACGCGACGGCAAAAGAAATGGCGAGCATCCATGCGGCGCTCGGGGCGGGGCTTGCGAACGGAACGCTTCGCCCGGTGATCGGCCGGAGATTCCCCCTGGCGGAAGCGGCGCAGGCGCATCAGGCGGTGATGGCGCCGGGGACGTATGGTAAGATTATTTTGATCCCTTAGCAAAGGAGAGGAAAACGGAATGCCGGATGGAGAGAAGAACCGCCCCTTCGGGGAGGTCGATCGTCAGAAGCTCATCGAGGTGAACGACGCGCTGCGCGGGCTTCATAAAGTGCTCATCGGCACCGTCCGGAGCGAATATGAGCGGGAGCATGGCCCGATCGCCGGCTCCGGCGCCCTTCTCCGTTTATTGATGGAAGATCCTTTTTTCTCATGGCTCCGTCCGATGTCGAAAGCGATGGTCGAGATGGACGAGCTTCTCGAAGAGGCGATGCCGCTGGAGCCGATCCGGATCGCCGGCCTGCGCGAGCGGATCGAGGGGATGATCGCCTCGCCCCGCTACCTGAATCTCCTTCAATCGAGCCCCGAAGTGGTGATGAGCCACACCGCGCTCCGCAAAGCGCTGGGGGAGCTGCGATAAGCTGGGATTCCGGCCGGTTCACTGTGTTAAAGCTTTGTTCCCATCCGGGGGCGACCGATGCGGGTCGCCCTTTCTTTCTTAAACCCAACAATCGACTATATGCCTTTTACTTGGGATACTCCCTCTGAAGTACATAGACACAACCGCCTGAAACACGATATCTTGAAATTAGGAGGCCAAAGGAAGGCTTTCCCTGCACCTCGAATATTTTAAAAAGGAGGTGAAATGTTCGGTAAAAGGATTACTCTATTTCGGCTCTTCGGTTTTGCGGTCCACGTTGATCTCAGCTGGATCGTTATCGCCGTCTTGGTCACCTGGTCGCTGGCGGCCGGCCTCTTTCCGTTTCAGTTTCCGGGCCTCTCGACGGGGACTTATTGGTTGATGGGGATCGCCGGATCGCTGGGGCTCTTCGGGTCGATTATATTTCATGAGATGAGCCACTCTCTCGTCGCCCGCCGGTTTGGGATTCCGATGAAGGGGATCACCCTCTTTATCTTCGGCGGCGTGGCGGAGATGGACGATGAGCCGCCGAGTCCGAAGGCGGAGTTTTCGATGGCGATCGCCGGGCCCCTCTCCAGTTTCTTCCTGGCGGCCGTATTTTACGGCCTCTATATCGTGGGGATGCAGGGAGGATGGCCGATGACCTTCAACGGGGTGATCGGCTACCTCGGCGTCATCAACGCCATCCTGGCGGTGTTCAATCTGGTTCCGGCCTTTCCCCTCGACGGGGGACGGGTCTTCCGATCGATCTTGTGGGGATGGCGAAAGGACATCCGATGGGCGACGCGAATCTCTTCGGCGTTCGGCTCCGCCTTTGGGCTCTTTCTAATCTTTGTCGGTGTCCTCAACGCCCTTCGGGGAAATTTTATCGGGGGGTCTGGCAGTTCCTGATCGGAATGTTCCTGCGGGAGGCGGCCCGGATGTCGTATCAACAGCTCCTCGCGCGCCAGGCGCTGGAAGGAGAGCCGGTCCGCCGCTTCATGAAGAGCGATCCGGTGACGGTTTCCCCCGCCACGTCGCTGGCGCAGCTGGTCGACGATTACGTCTACCGCCATCAATACAAAATGTTTCCGGTGGTCCAGAACGGCGCGCTGGTCGGCTGCATCGATCTCGATCAGGTGAAGGAGATTCCCCGGAATGAATGGGCCTATCGGACGGTCGGCGAGGTGGCGAAGACGTGTGCCGTCGAGAACACGATCTCTCCCGATGCCGATGCCGTAAAGGCCCTCTCGAAGATGAGCCGGATGGGCCGCAGCCGGCTGCTGGTGGTGGAGGACGGCCGGCTGGCCGGCATCCTTTCGTTGAAAGATCTCCTCCATTTCCTCTCGCTCAAGATCGAGCTGGAAAATGGCGAGCAACCGGGGCGCCGACCTGAGATCCCGGAGAAAGAGCAAGAGCGGAGAAAGGCGGCGTGATACTGATAAGGGGTAGGGTATAGGGGGTGGGAGAGAGAGGGAGAAGTGCTTGCCTCATCCGCTATTTCTTCACCTGGAGGGTCTTCTCTTCATCAGTCGGTTCCACCGTTTTCTCCTCCCAGAGCCGCCCCTCGATCGCCGCCAGGAGCGGGCTGAGGCTTTCCGGCTGGAGCGCCGAGATGGCGATCGCCCCCCCGTACCGCTCGCAAAGGGTCGCCACCGTTTTCGGATAAATACGGTCCTTCTTGTTGAAGACAAGGAGCTGCGGCGTGTTTTCCAAACCCAGCTCGGTCAGGATTTTTTGGACGGTCTGCATGTGTTGCTCGAAATGAGGGTTGCTGATATCGATCAGGTGGATCAACAAATGCGCATCGCGCAGCTCATCGAGGGTCGATCGAAACGCGCCGAGCAGATCGGGCGGAAGCGATTGGATGAAGCCGACGGTGTCGGTGATGATCACTTCCCGCTCGCGCGGAAAACGAAGACGGCGGGTCGACGTATCGAGGGTCGCAAAGAGAAGGTCTTCGGTCTGAACGTCGCTCTTCGTCAGGGCGTTAAGCAGGGTTGACTTTCCGGCGTTGGTGTAGCCGACGATCGACAGGATCGGGATCGAATGGGCCACCCGCCGCACCCGCCGCCGCGCCCGCGCCTCCGCCAAAGATTCCAATTCCCGCTCCAGCCGCGTTATCCGATCGCGCGCCCGTCGGCGGTCGACCTCCAGCCGCGTCTCACCCGGTCCTCTTCCGCCGATGCCGCCGGTGAGGCGAGACAACGCCGTGCTCCGCTCGGCGAGCCGTGGGAGGCGGTATCGAAGCTGCGCCAGCTCCACCTGGACTTTCGCTTCGCGGGTCTGCGCCCGCTGGGCGAAGATGTCGAGGATCAACTGGGTCCGGTCGAGCACCTTCATTTCGGTCACCTCGCCGATCGCCTTTACCTGAAGCGGGGTGAGGTTTTGGTCAAAAATCAAAAGATCGGCCCGCTGCTGGAGCGCCTTCATCACCACCTCTTTGAGTTTCCCCTCGCCGAGGAGAAACTTGGGGTGAAAGCTCTTCGGACGCTGGTGGATCCGATCGATCGGGACCAGCCGGGCGGAGCGGGCAAGCTCCGCGAGCTCATCCATCGAGGCCTCCTGATCGATCCGCGGTTGATTCGAAACGCTGATCAGGATCGCCTTCTCCTTCCGGCCGTCTACGGCGCGGGTCCTCTCCCCCGAGTCAAACTCCGCTTCAAGGGCGGAGAGGAACGATCTCAACGGCAGGTTCAATTGATGGATCGAGACCGGCGGATGGATCTCATAGATCTTTTCATCCGGATTGGGCGGAAGGAGGTGGGCGAGATAGACGGTGCCGGGAAGCCCTTCTTGGACCACCCCGACGGCGGCGATCAGATCGAGCCGAAGGAGGGCGAGGTCGGTCAGATCGTCTTCATTCAACGGCTCGTTCTTCAGATGGGTATGAACGAGGCGCACCCCCCGGAGCCCCCGCTTCCCGAAGCGAAGCCCGGTCAGATCGGGGATCTCGATCTCCCGCTCGTTTCCGACGAGGACGGTATAGATCTCCCCCTCCCGTCCCGCCAAGATGCCGATTTGTCTTCCGATTTCGAAGGAAAGAGCCGTCATCAGCCGCGCAATGTCGGGGGTGACGACCTGGTCTGATTTGATTTTCCGCCGGCCGATCTGCTCCAGCCGTTTGATCTGCTGCGGTTTCAAGCCGCTCGTCGTGCCGTAAATATTCGTTGGGGCCTCCATTTGGGTTGAAACTGAGGGGTGAGGAGTAAAAAGATTTTCCCTCCGTACCGCTTTCCTAGATATTACCATTTTTCTTTTTCCAAATCGATTGGTATAATAGGCCCCTTGTTAAAAGAGGAGGCCTTATTGCGGTTGACCAGACAATTGTTCTTCGTGGGGGGTGTCATCTGTTTTTCCATGTGGGTCGGCCTCAGCGGCTGTCGGCGACCGGAAAATCAGCGGCCGGCCAATCCGCTTCCGCCGGTTGAGTTGGTCTGGAGCACCACCGGGGAGAATGCCACCTTTTCCCGATACGGCTCGGCGCTGGCGACGGGAGATGTCAACAATGACGGCTTCCCCGATCTTCTGGTGGCGGCCAACTCCTTCAATACCGGCCGGGCCGATGCGGGGAAGGTCTACCTGCATCTGGGGACCGCTTCGGGGCTGTCCGAAACGCCGGTCTGGAGCAGCAGCGGCGACAATATCGAAGGGGCCTATTTCGGCGCCTCGCTCGCGTTGGCCGATCTGAACGGCGACCGGTTTGCCGATGCCGTCATCGGAGCAAGCAATTACCGCAAGGGGGAGAAGGGGGCCTTCACCGGACGGGTCTATGTTTATCCCGGAAGCGAGAAGGGGCTTTCGGATCAGCCGATCTGGGCCTCGTCGGGCGACGAGCAGACGGGGGCTTTCTTCGGGGCGTCGGTCGCATCGGCCGGAGATGTGAACGGAGACGGCTTTACCGATCTCCTGGTCGGGGCAAGCGGTTATGCCGACAAAGATCTCTCCGTCGGAAAGGCCTATCTTTACATGGGGGGCGCGGAGGGGCCGTCCCAAAAGCCGGCCTGGACCGCGATGGGGGACCATCTCCCCGGCTCCGGGTACGGTCTTATCGTCAAAGGGGCGGGGGATATCAATCACGATCATTATGACGACATCCTTGTCGCCGCCCCCCGCCTCACCGGAAAGGTCTTCCTCTATCAGGGCTCTTCGCGGGGTCCGTCCGAATTTCCGGTCTGGAGCTCCTCCGGCGACAACCAGGGGGGGCGGCATTCGGTCTTGGGATCGCGCCGCTCGATGTGAATGGAGATCGCTTTCGCGATCTGGCGATCGGCGCTTACTTCCAGGACACCCCCGGCCATACCGATGCCGGAAAAGCATTTCTCTTTCTCGGGTCGGCGTTCGGGATGTCGAAGAAGCCGAACTGGAGGTCTTCCGGAGAAAATCTGATCGATGCCAAATATGCGACGAGCATCACGGCGCTCGATGATATCAATTATGACGGCTACGACGATCTCCTCATCGGCTCGAAGCAGAAAGAGAATGACCAGATCCAATCGGGCAAGGTCTTTCTCTATCTTGGCGGCCCCAAAGGCTTCGGAGAAAAAGCGGCCTGGACCGCCGACGGTGAAAATCAACAGCAGGCCCTCTTCGGCGAGGCGGCGGCCCCGATTCGATCGAAAGCGTTCAACGGGTTTGTCGTCGGCGCGCCGACCTATTCCGCGGCGGAAGATCTGGAGCGGACGGGGAAGATTTATCTCTATCGCGTCCAATCCGCCAAGTCCTCTCCTTAAACTTTAGCATCCGGCGGCCCTCCCCCATCCATATGAACCAACTTGCATACTCTCCGCAATGTTCATCAGCGTGAAGGAAGTTGCACGCGCCTCTTTCGAGGCAAATCGTTCCGATCGAATGATTCAACGCACCCTCCAGATTTGAATCTTTATTTATTACCAGTCATTACCAGCGATTCTCCATTCTTGATCTAGAGGCACCCCTCTTGCATCGCTTCTTATATCGGTGCGGTTGCGTGGAACCTCGATGGGTGCAGAACAGATCAAGGGGGTGATCATCCTCCTGATGGTTATCCTGGCTCCGGATATTGTCACGGCGGCCGCCGTGACTTCCGGACAATCGGGTCCCTGGTCTTCACCGGCGACATGGGTCGGCGGCGTCGTTCCGGGCGACGGGGATGAAGTGCTGATTGCCGACGGCCATGCCGTCGAGATTGATCGGGACATCGGGAGCGAGGGGCTCGGATTGAAAATGCTCCGCGTCGGAACCCACAACGGCTCGGCGGCGCGGCTCTTCTTCGACGGGCGCAGCCGTTCCCAAGCGGTGACCCTTCGATTCGCGAGCCGCGGAAAAGACCGGGGAGTCGATGCCTTCGGCATTCACTTTTGGGGGAGCATTCAACTGGAGGGAACCCTCGAGCATCCTCTGGTGATCGAGCCGGTGGTCCAGGACGGGAGTGCGGTGACGTTCATTCAAAAAGACCCAAACAGCAGCCGCGTCGATCTGATCCTTCGCGACGTGATCCTCCGGCGGGCCGGCGATGAGCAAAGCGCCGGGATCGACGTCTGGGGGGCAAGCCGCTCCGGGGAGCGGGTGATCATCGAGGGAAATCGGTTCGAGGGATCGGGTTCGATTCAACTCGCCGGCGCCCACGGCGGCGGCGCGACGATCTCCCTGAGCCGAAACGAGGCGGTCGATCATCGGGGATCGTTCGTCCAATTTCGGGCCGCGCGAAATCTGCTGATCGATCGGAATCGGATCACCCTGGTTGCCTTCCCCGCCGGGGCGCCGGGACAGGCGGTCATCGACGGCATCCAGGGAGACGGGGTCGGAGGGGGGATTCGGATCGAGGGGAACACGATCCTCAGTACGATCGACGCCGAAAGCGCGACCCACCCGCGCCGCTACGCGATTTGGCTCAATGGTTTCCCGGACTCTGTCGTGGCCGGCAACCGGGTCGCCGCCCAGGGGGTCTCCTATGGGTTTGAAGAAGGGGTCACTATTTTGGGCGGGGCCGGGAGGGGAGCGAACATCCGGATCGATCGGAACAATATTACCGGCACGATCCACGGCGTCGGCATTCATACCGTCCGGACCGACAACAGCGGCATCGAAGTGACCCGGAACCGGATCTTCGACAACCGCAACGAGCATATCTTCATCTCGGAGGGGCATCAGATCCGGATCGTCAACAACCTCCTCTACGGAACGCTTCATAGCGGCCAGGCCGGCATCCTCCTCTACAACACCGATCAGGTCGAGATCATCCACAACACGCTCAATGGGACCCCTTCGGTCTCCACCGCGGGAATCGCCATCGGAAATCAGGGAATCGGCGTTTCGCACGGCGTCGTCATCAAGAACAACATCCTGACCCGTTGGAACAAAGCGATCCAGAACCGGCCGGCCGGGAACACCTTCCGGGAGGTGGCCTACAACCTCTTTTTCGAGAATGTGAAAAATTATGATCTCGAGCCGATCGACGGGGCGGGAGCCGGCGATGTTCTCGGCGATCCGAAGTATGTCGATCTCTCTTCCAGCGACTATCATCTCCAAACCGGCTCGGCGGCGATCGACCGGGCCGATCCGGTCGGCGCGCCGGCGGAGGATATCAACGGGCAGGCGCGCCCGGCCGGCGCCGGATTCGACATCGGCGCCGACGAGTACCTGGAGCCGGCATCCGCCGATCTGGCGGCGGCGGTCGGCGCCTCCCCCGATCGGGTGATCGTCGGCGGGCGGCTGACCTATGTCGTCACCGTGACGAATCATGGCCCCGCCATGGCGAATGAAGTGGCGGCGACCGTCACCCTCCCTTCGGAGATCGCGCTCCTTTCCATTCAGACCGATCGAGGAAGCTGCGATCCGGGGGGGATCTGCTCTCTCGGGGAACTGGAGAGTGCCGAACAAGCGGTCATCACCGTCGAGACGACGGCCGTCGCGGCCGGCCTTCTCAACGCGACGGCTCGGGTCGCCGGACGGGAAGTCGACCCCGACGCCGGCAACAACACCGCTTCGGCGGAAGCGTCGGCGGTTCCGGCCGACGACGGCGGGGGAGGACCGCCCATACCTTCCCCTTCTCCCCCTCCTTCCGACTCGACCGGTTCGTCCCGATACGGATTCGGTTGCGGGGCGGTTCAGCCGGCCTCCGGCGACCGGGGTTTTCGCCGATCCGATCTGGGCGATCTCCTTCTCCTTGCATGGCCGCTGTTCTTCCTTCTTTTCAGAAGATCGAAAAGGTTGTTCTCTCTGCTCCCCCGGAATGCGGTATGGGTCGGAGGCCTTCTCCTGATGCTCCTTCCACTCGAAGCGGGAGGGGCGACGATCACGTCGACCCGGAGCGGTCCCTGGTCGTCCGCATCGACCTGGGCCGGAGGCCGTGTACCGGGGGACGGCGATGAGGTCATCATCGCCGACGGGCACACCGTCCAGATCGACCGGAACGTCGGCACGAGCGCTCAGGGATTGAGGATGCTCCGGGTCGGCACCCGCAACGGATCGACCGCGGTGTTGAAGTACGACGGCGCCGCGGCGGCGCGGGGGTACACGATCGTCTTCGGGAGCACCGGGAAGACGGAGGGCCAGGACGCGTTCGGGATTCGATTCTTCGGAACGGTCGATCTGCAAGGATCGGCGGCGAAGGCGCTGGTTTTGGAGCCGAGATTCAAAGACGGCCGGGCGATCACCTTTATCCGCAAGGAGGGGGCGAGCACCGAGGTCGATCTGACGCTGCGCGGTCTCACCTTTCGATTTTTAGGGGATGGGGAGCGCGCCGGGATCGATGCCTCAAATGGGTCGCGGATCGCCATCAGCGACAACACGTTCGAGCAGTCGGGTTTCATCCAACTGGCCGGCGCGAATGGGACGGCCGGAGCGGTTTTGGTGAGCGGAAACACGGCGACCGGACAGAAGGGGTCGTTTGTCCAGTTCCGCGCCGCCCGCGGGATCGACATTCTCCAAAATCAGGTCACGATCGCCTCTTTTCCGGCCGGCGCGCCGGGCCAGGCGATGATCGACAGCATCGAAGGGGATGAGATCGGGACCGATATCCTGATCGAGGGGAACACCCTCATCAGCACGATCGATGCCGAGAACCCCACGCGGCGCCTCTTCGGGATCTGGTTGTCCGGGGTGACCGAGTCCGTGATCCGTGGAAATCGGATCTCGGCCCAGGGGGTTGCCTATGGATATGAAGAGGGGATCTCGATTCTCGGAGAGGGAAACAATGCAAGGGATAATCGCGTAGAGGGAAACATCATTTCAAATACGATCCATGGGATCGGCATCCATACCGGCCGGTCGGGCAATCCGGGGATCATTCTTACCCGGAATGAGATTTTCAACAACCGGAACGAGCATATCTTTATCTCCGACGGTTATCAGACCGAGATCGTCAACAACATCATGTATGGACCGCTTCATTCGGGTCAGGCGGGGATTCTCCTCTACAACACCGATCAGGCGAAAGTGGTGAACAATACCCTGAATGGAACGCCGGAGGTCTCCACCGCCGGGATCGCCATCGGCAACGCGGGGATCGCGACCTCTTTTAATGTGGTCATCAAGAACAATATTTTGACCCGGTGGAACAAGGCGATTCAGAACAGGGACAGCGGCAACAGCTTCAGGGAGGTCGGCTACAATCTCTTCTTCGAGAATGTCAACGATATCGACGACCTGGCCTCCAACACGGGCTCGCAAATCCCGAGCGATCGGACCGGCGATCTCTTTACCTCGCCGGGATATGTCGATGCCGCATCGCGAAAATATCACCTCCTGGCCGGATCGCCGGCGATCGATCGGGCCGCCGCCTCGAACGCGCCGGAGGTCGATTTCGACGGTCAGGCCCGGCCCTTCGGAGAGGGCATCGATATCGGCGCCGACGAGGCCTCCTCCGATGCGCCGATTCCCCCGTCTTCCTGTTCGGGATCGGGGTGCGGCGGGGGAGATGGAAGCGGCAACCCGACCGCCTCTTCCGAGGGGGAAAACTCGGGGGGATTCGGATGCGGGGCCATTCAGTCCCGCGCTCCTAGAAAAACGTTCGATCGATCCCATCTAGGTGACCTGCTTCTCCTTTCCGTCCCGTTCTTTTACTTTCTTTTCATGAGAAGTGCGGCTCATCCTGTCAGACGGAGGGGTACATAAAGAGGCCATGGGTGAGGATGAGCCGATTGGAGGGCCTTCCGTTCAATGTGAACTTTGGGGGAGAAAGGAAACATCACGTTATGAAAAAGCAACCGTTCTGGATTTTGACTTTGATCCTTTTGATTTTGCCCCAGCTCGGCTGGGCTCAGGAAGAGGGGCGGATCGAGAACACCTTTGGAATCGGTCCTCGCGCCGGTTATTACAAGAGTAAAGATGCCGACGAGGGGGCTTGGTACGGCGGTGTGCAGGCGCGGTTTCGTTTCGGAGAGGTCTTCGGCCTCGAATTGGCGGCCGACTATCGTTCGGAAGAAACCTTCGAGGTGGACGGGCCGTTATTTTCAGGGAGATCAATCAGCGCTCCTATCCAGTGACCGCGTCACTTCTGGTTTTTCTGCCGATCATTCCCCATTTTTCTCCGTACCTCGTCGGGGGAGGAGGAATCTACTATACGAAGATCGATTATTCCGACAGCCTTGAGGATCTCGGGTTTGACGATCGGACCGAGCGGCCCTGGGGGTGGCATGCAGGGGGCGGTTTGGAGATTCCGTTCACGGAGAAGGTGGCGTTTAACGCCGACGTTCGTTACATCTTCATGGATTCGGAGTTCGGTCGAGAGGGAACCACCGATCTCGACGACGATCGTTCGGTCGACGGCTGGGTCGGCACCGGGGCCCTGATGTTCTATTTCTAGCGTCTACCCCCCTTCCCACCTTATCGCGGGGCCGGCTTTGCTTCGGCAGGGCCGGCCCCTCCTTCCGATGAGAAAGAAAGCGATCAGCTTTCAGCGTTCACCTAAAGCGATAGAAAAGCAAAATGCCCTTGTTGTGGCTGATCGCTGAGTGCTGATCGCTGAAACCTAACTCCGCTTGATCACCGCGAAAATCCCCCAGACGATCAATACCAAGAGGACAAGGTTCAGGAGCATGCCGAAGAGCATCGAATGGCCCCTTTCGTTTAAGGTTTGGTTGGTCTGATTGTAAAACGGGAGGGGGAGATTTTGCAAGCGCTGAAAAGGGTTATATGAAGACGATCGTTTTGTTTCCATGAACAAGGACCCGGTCTTCGACGTGCCAGGTGACGGCGCGGGTCAGCACCGTTCGTTCGACGTAGCGGCCGATGCGCCGGAGATCTTCGACCTCCTTGCGGTGATCGACCCGTTCGACATCTTGCTCGATGATCGGGCCGGCGTCCAGCTCCTCCGTGACGTAGTGGGCGGTGGCGCCGATCAACTTGACCCCCCGCTCATACGCCCTCGCATAGGGATCGGCGCCGACGAAGGCGGGGAGGAAGCTGTGATGGATGTTGATGATCCGGTTCGGATAATGTTTGATGAAGCCGGGGGTGATGATCTGCATGTAGCGCGCGAGGACGACCAGATCGACCTTTCCCTCCATCAAGGCAAGCTGCTTCCGCTCCGCCTCCTCTTTCCGGCTCTTATCGACCGGGACATAATGAAACGGAATCCCCCACGTTGCTACGGTCTGCTCCAGATCGGGGTGATTGGAGAGAACCATCGCGATCTCGGCCCTCAGATCGCCCGCCCGCCGGTGCCAGAGGAGCTCGAAGAGGGCATGTTCCGCCTTTGAGACAAAAATCGCCAACCGTTTCACCCGCCCCGCATACGCGAGCCGCCACGCCATATCAAATGGGGCGGCGATCTGAGAGAAGGCCCGCTCAAACGCCGGGCCGCGCTGCTCCAGTCCCGAAAGCTGAAACTCCACCCGCATAAAGAAGATCCCGCCGGTTGGATCGGTCGAGTGTTGATCGGAATCGATGATGTTGGCCTCTTGCTCGAAGAGAAAGCGGGAGACGGCGGCGACGATCCCCGGCCGGTCGGGGCAAGAGATTAACAGCCGGCCGATGTCGCCGTAACCGTCCGAGATCGGCGGCCAGAAAGAATGGAGGGATCGTTTTTGGTCCATCCGGGCCTCAATGGTGGAAAATGGAAATCGATGTGATGCCAGCGGATAATAGGTTACCAGAAAAAGTGGCCGGAGACCAGAAGAAGAATCGCGACGATTGGAAGGTAAACCGAATGTAAACGAAATGTAAAGAGAGATACAGATCGAGGTTTAAAAAAAGGTTAAGCTAGACCCAACTTCCGAAATCGCCGCGGCGTTTTATACGGCGGCATGACCGAGGGACGTTCACAACGACTTGCAGATGATGATCTTTCAGAGGGAGGGTGAGATGGGGTTGACGTTTGAGACGTTAGGGAATGCCACATTGCAGCTGTTTGAAGAGGGGAGGCCGGTCCTCGCCACCGATCCATGGCTGAAGGGGACCGCTTATTTCGGGAGCTGGGGGCTGGATCACCCGCTGACGGAGACGCAAATCCGGAACGTCGTCCAGTCGCCGTATCTCTGGATTTCTCACGGCCATCCCGATCACCTCCATCCCGAATCGATCGAGATGCTCTCGCGGAAGTCGCTTATCCTGCTGCCGAATCACTATCACCCGGAGATCCGAGAGTCGCTTGAGTCGAAAGGTTTTCGGGTCGAGGTGCTGCGATTCAAGGAGTGGACGCGGCTTACCCCGACGGTCCGTGTGATGTGCCTGGAGAATATGAATCAAGACGCCATTTTAATCGTCGAGGCGGGGGACGCGCTGATCGTCAATCTCAACGATTCCCCGTTGCACGGCGAGGGACCCTTCCTGAAGAGGTTGATCGCCTCCTATAAAAAGTCGTATCTTTTGGCCCTCTGCAGCATCGACGCCGACATGATCAACATTGTCGGCGGACGGGGAGAGTCGCTTGCCCCCCCTCGTTACGAGTCAAAACGGAGCGCCGTTTGGGAACTGGGGGACCTCTGCGCCTTTCTGAATGTGAGCCATTTCTGCTGCTTCTCCTCGCAACACCTCTATGTCCGTCCCGATTCGATCTGGGCGAATCCTTACCGGATCGGCTGGGAGGAGATGCAACGTCACTGGAATGCCCCCGAGACGAAGTTGATCGAGCCGTTCGTCACCGTCGACCTAACCGACGGTTCGGTCACGCCGAATCATCCGGCCCACCGGCCCGACCTGAGTTCGATCTCCACGGAGACCGGCGAGGATGACTGGAATGAAAAGATGTCGAAAGGGGATTGGGAATCGTTGGAGCGGTTCGTCCGCCGCTTTCGGCTCCTCAAGCGCCACGTCGGGTTTATCCGATTTACCGTCGCCGGGGAGGCGCGGACCTTTTACATCGATCCTCAGCGTGCGAGGGGCGGGAAGGATCGGCGGGGAATTCATTTTATCGCCCCGCGGAACTCTCTGATGAAAGCGGTGGAGTACGGCTACTTCGACGATCTTCTGATCGGAAATTTCATGAAAACCGAGCTGATCAACACCCGCCTCTATCCTCACTTTACGCCGATCGTGGCGAAGCTCGGCGGGAATGCGAAGGTCTTCACCCCCCGCGAGCTCTGGCGGTTTCGCGCCCATTACTTCCGGCTCTCTCCGAGGGCTTACATCGCGCACCATCTGCAAATGCAGTGGGTTTATCAGTGGAAGCCGCGGCTGCGCGGCGCGCTGAAAGAGGCGGGCCTTCTCGATACGGCCAAGCGGGCGATGCGCCGGGCGCTCGGTCTCCCCTTGCTGCCGGCGAAGGCCGATCCGGAACCGCTCGGGGAGACGCGATTGCGCGGAACAGCCCCGGGGCTTATCCGCCCGAGAGCGGATCGATGAGACCGACCTGCGCCGACGTGGTCTTCGTGTAGTGGGTGGAAGGATGGGAGGGTGCGGATTATCGCGGCTTTCTTTTTAGAATGTCTGCGAGGCGACGTTTGGGAGGCTGGGCCCGACGGCTTTGATCCCGGAGGCGCGTTCCATGTGTGAGGGAGAGGGCGATTTCTTCAGCGGCTAATTCCTTCGGAAAGTAGGTGCCGGAGACCTTGGCCCCGTTTAGACTCGCTCCTTCCAGGTTGGTTTGGGATAAATCGACGCCGCGCAGATCGGTCTGGAGAAAATAGCTGCCGCTGAGATCGAGCCCTTTTAGATCGACCTCGCGCAGGTCAAGCCCGCCGAGGTCGGAATCGGTGAGATCCATCTTCTCTCCTTTGCGTTTTCTTGCGTTGAACTCGTCGATACGGCCTTCCCGCAAGAGGCGATAGAGGGGATCTCGGTTGTCATTGATCGGTTTTAGCGACAAGCGCGATGTCTCCTTCCAGGGCCGGAACCCCGGTTTCCATCGAGACGATCCCTGTGAGAGGGATCCTCCTGATATAGAGAAGTATACTCCCGATTCTAAAAACTGGGATACGGCCCCTTCTACCGATTTCATCTCAGGCCGCTCATGGAGACTTTATGCGCTCATTACACGAACCCTCCGGCGCAGTGTCCGGAGGCCCAGGCCCACTGGAAGTTATACCCTCCCAGCCAGCCGGTCACATCGACGACCTCGCCGATAAAATAAAGCCCTTTCACCTCTTTGGCCTCGAAACTTTTGGACGAGAGTGCGTTGGTATCGACCCCCCCCTTGGTGACCTCCGCCAGGCGATAGCCGCCGGTCCCGGCGGGGATGATCCGCCATTGCTGAAAGCGGGCGGCGATCGCCGCGATTTCTTTCGGCGTGTATCGGCCGACCGGCTTGTTTCCTCCCGACACTCCCAGCCACTGTTCGGCCAGGCGTTTGGTCAGCCGCTCGCCGATCAGGTTTTTCAGCTCCGCCTTCGGCCGCTCCTTCTGCCACTGTTTGATTGTTTCGATCAGATCGAGATCGGGGAAAAGATTGATCGTTACAGGATCGCCCGGCTCCCAGTAGTTTGAAATTTGCAAAATGGCGGGGCCGCTTAATCCGTGGTGGGTAAAAAGGATCGCCTCCCGAAAGGTCCGGTCGCGGCAGGAGACCCGCGCATCCGCAGAGGTTCCGGAGAGGCCGTCGATTTCCTCCAAATCGCGGGGGCTCAGGGTCAAGGAGACGAGGCCGGGCCGGCAGGGCAACACGGGGAGGCCGAACTGCGTCGCCACCCGGTATCCGAAGTCGGTTGCTCCGATCTTCGGGATCGACAGCCCCCCCGTGGCGATCACCAGCGATTGGCACTCGTAGCTTCCGAGGCTGGTTTGAAGGATAAAACGATTGGGTCCGGTGAGTTGCCGTTCTATTTTCTCAACCGAGCAGTTCGTCCGAATCTGCACCCCGCCGAGGCGGCACTCTTCCAACAGCAGGTGGACGATCGCCGTCGCTTTCCCGTCGCAGAAGAGCTGCCCTAACTTTTTCTCGTGATAGGGGATGCCATGTTTTTCGACCAGCGCGATAAAGTCAGCCGGCCCGTAGCGGCTGAGGGCCGATTTGCAGAAGTGCGGGTTGGCGGAGAGGTAATGGCCCGCCTCCACATGCAAGTTGGTGAAGTTGCAGCGTCCCCCGCCGGAGATCAAGATTTTCTTTCCGACGCGGTCGGCCCGTTCCAAAAGCAGAACCCGGCGTCCCCGCTGGCCCGCGGTCAAGGCGCACATCAGCCCCGCGGCGCCGCCGCCGATGACGATGACATCGAATTGTTCCGAAACATTCATAGAGCGAGTTCGATTGAGAATTAGGAATTACGAATTAGGAATGAGGAATTAGATTCGTAATTGATCCATTGATCCATTCCCCTGTCTTACGAATCGATCAATCCCAAAACATTCTCGGGGGGCGGCCGAGCACCGCTTTTTGAGGGGTGATGACGATCGGCCGTTCGATCAAGATCGGGTTTTCCGCCATCAGCTTGATCCACTCGGTATCCGACCGTTTGTCTGAGGCCTTGATGCCCAATTCTCCCGCGATTGGCTCTTTGAACCGGATCAGTTGCTTCGGCTCCATCCCCAACTTCTTCAAAATGACCGAAAGCTCTTTTTGCGTCGGCGGGGTTTGGAGGTAGAGAATGATGTCCGGCTCGATCCCTTCCTCATTGAGAAGCTTGAGGGTTTCGCGGCTCTTGCTGCATTTGGGGTTGTGAAAGATTGAGATGTTCATGGCTTACTCCAAGAAAAGGGGAAAATTTATTATTTATCTTTTCTCGCTATAGAAAAGTCCATTCTAAGACGGCAATTTATAATCCAATCCTATTGCTAAGTCAACTTGCTCAAAACCTCACCCTCACCCGATATTGCAGCTTCACCTCCTTGTCCTTTCCCACCGGAACATCAAATTGAACGGTGTGAGCTTCTATCTTTTGGTAGTCGTGTGTTGTCTTTAGAATCTCCCAGTCGCCGGGGATCGGCTCGATCACGCTGATGGTGGCGGAAGTCTCTTTATGGTTCCGCAGGGCGACCTCGAAGGCGACCTCGTAAGTATCCCAAGCGATCTTTTTCCACTCGGTCTGCTTCCGCTCGGCGACGAGGTCGAAGGCATCCCCCATTTTGATCTTGATCGTTTCATCTTTGGGAGTGTGGTCGATCCGGTCTTCGCCGATAAACTGGAGGCTTCCGTCTCTGTCGGCTTTGTAGACCCGGAGCGTTCCCTTGGGGAGCGGCATCCCGAGTTGGTTTTCTTTTTTGTTGGCGATCTCCACATAGACGCCGACCTTCTGGTTCGAGATCGGGGTGCCGTACTGTGTCCGATAGAAATGCGCCGCCCCGTAGTAGAGGAAGCGTTTCTTCACCGGAACCTGGTTGGCGGTCAGCAGCGTGACCTGTTTGGTCTGGTTGTCCTTCAGCGTCGTCGGGCGCTGGAGGGAGTAGAGGTGATATTCGAAGAACGATTCCTCCGTGAAAGGAGCCGCGGCCGATTTTTGGGCGGCCATCTCCAGAGCGTGGGGGGCGTCGCGCGTCTCGAACCGATCCAGAACCCGGTTCACATCCCCTGCCACCAACTTCAGCTTGGCGTTCTTGAAGGTCGCCCCGCTTTTGTTGTCGAGGGTTACCCAGCCGGTCAGATCGATCTTTTGATCTTCCTTGTCGAGGATCGCGACGTAGTCGCTCCTCCAGGTCATCCCGCCGGTGAGATAGGTCGCTTCGACTTTTTGGGGGCGCGTGGTTTGATTTTCCAATCGCCAGACGAGGGTCGGATTCGGGAGGAGATTCTCCGGAAGGCCCGGGAAGATCATCTTGCCGGGGTGGTCTGTAAAGATCCGGTCCCCCATCCGGTAGACGATGCCGCCGTGGGTGCTGAGGATCGTGATCGGGACTTCGGCCCCGTCGCGCAGGACGTTGATCTCCTTGCCGACGAACTTGTCGAGAAGCTTCTGAGGCGAGAGGAGATCATACTCGTAATTCTGCTCCAACACGCCGAGACCGGCCGGATCGGTGAGCGAGGTGATGTGGACCGTCTGGGGCATGATCTGCGCCGCGACGTCGGAGAACTTCAGCTCGGTGATTCCGGCCGGGAGGGTCAAGCGCCGGGTCTCCTTCACCAGGCCGAGGTTGCTGTTGTAGACGGTGACGGAGACGGTTTCCTGATCGTCTGCGTGGCTCGCCTGCTCGTGCGGCTTCTCTTGGGGTCCGGCCGCCTCGCCGCTCTGTCCCGTAAAAAAGAGTGTGCCAGCCAACATCAGGGTCGGGATCGTCAAAAACAGTATGGTCTTCATGGTCTCCTCCTTGGGATTGTTTGGTCCTTATCCCTGTTAGACCGCGGAGGAGAAAAAAGGTTCCAGATTTTTTGTGGAAAATTTCCTTATTGGGTCGGGGGCGGATCGGCGGCGCCGGCCTCTTTTGATTTATCAAAGAGAAAGGTCAATTCGATCCGCATCAATGAGGAGGGTTTCGCTTCCGCCTGGGGGGAGGGGAGGAAGGCTGCGATTCGGAGATGATCTCTCCCACCTGCGTCAGTTCCGCTTTGAATCGGTTGTATTCGGACCGCGGGAGATCAAGCCGGAAACGGGGCTTGTCGTTGCCGGGCTCGTCTCTTTCGGCAGAGAGATGAAGCGTGCCGCCGCTGCGTTCGACGATCTCCTTGACCTTGGCGGAGAGATCCATCGGTCCATCTGCTTTCCCCCGGGTGAGGAGCGTCAGGAGAATGTCGGGAGGAGAGGGGGATTCTCTCTTCGGAAGGACCTCCGCCATTTGTTGTTCTCCCGTGTTCGGAAGAGGGGTTCCTGCCGAGGCGCTTGTTTCCGATTTTGCTTTCCCCAACTCGGCTTCTTTGAAGGCCATCATTTCTTGCGCGGGGGCGGGTGCTGACGCAGAGCGGTCTTCCTGGCGCAACGGCGCCATCTGATCCAGTTCAGCGGGAGGCGCCTGCGGGGAATCGGATAATAACTGCTCCGATGGTTCGGCGGGTGGTCCGGTGATGTCGATCGATTTCGGCTCCTCGATGGCGGGCGGCGCTTGCTTCAGGGTCGGCGCGGCTTCCGATGGAATCGACTGTGCCATCTGCTCCATCGGCTCGTTCGCCCGGTAAAGAAAAACAGCCAGGCCGACGACGAGAAGGAGCCCGGTGGCATGGAGGGGGATCTTGATCCTGAGCGGCTGGAAGAGCCGCTCCCAGAGGGTCGGTCCCGCCCCCTCTTCCCGGACGCGCGCCATGACCCGCTGCGAAAATCCGGCGGGGAGTTCCACCTCGGGAAGTCCGGCCACCCCCTTGATTCCGTCCCGCAGCTGCTTTGCCTCCGGGAGGCATCGAGGACAGGTGGCGAGATGATCCTCGATCGCGCGCCGGCGGTCGGCGTCTTCGAGCCGGTTATCCAAATATTCCGAGAGCTGTTCTTGAATCTGGTCGCAGTTCATTTCTCTATCCTACTTGAATCGTAATACGGCGCAAGCTTTGTTTTTAAGGCGAGCCGCGCCCGGTGGAGCCGGGATTTCGCCGTTCCGAGGGGGACCTTGAGAATACGGGCGATCTCTTCATACGGAAGGCCTTGAAGATCGTGGAGCAGGATGATCAGCGCTTCCTCCTCCTTCAGGCCGTTCAAACCTTGCTGGACGCGGACGTGCGCCTCCTTCCGCTCGGCCTCCTGCGCGGGGTCCGGACCGGGATGCGGAAGATCGTCGAGCGGATCGCGCGCCTCTTCCGGATCGTCTGCGTCGAACGCCGCTCTTCGAGACACGTCGGCGGCGAGGCGTTTTCTCCGGGTCATCGCCTGGTTGACGGCGATCCGATAAAGCCAGGTGGAGAAGAGGGCGTCGCCCCGGAATTCTTGGATGGCGCGGTAGGCGGCAAGAAAAACCTCTTGCGCCGCATCGGAGGCCTCGTCGATATCTCCCAGCAAACGGTAGAGGAGATTAAAGATCGGCTTCTGATGGCGTTGAATAAGGGTCTCGAAGGCGTCGGTCTCGCCGTTCTGGACCCGTTGCACCCACTCCCAGTCGGTTCCGTCCATCTGGTTTATTTAGACAATGGAAAAAGAAAAAGGTTCCTTAAAAATCAATTACGAATGAGGAATGTGGAATTTAGGAATTGAAACCCGGTTCTCCGGCTTTGATTCCTATTTTCATATTGTACCTTACAAGTATTTCCATCGCCAAAATGTCGCCGCTTGTCCACAGTGGCGGTTTTCCTTGTCGAGCACATTCCAGACCAGCGCCTGCTCGATCATAAAACGCCGGCCGGTGCGGGAGATTCGGATCCCTTTGTAGTTGTCGATGAAGCCTTTTCGGGTGACCTCCGCCAGCAGGCGCGCCCGCTCTTCCCGGCTGACCGGCTCCGCCGTCAGCCGGGAGGGGGTGCGGGTAAACGTTTCCCATGACATTTCCCAAAGGGCCAGCGCGGTTTCGTTTCCGTAATCGAGGAGGGGGTCATCTTCGACGCCGTGGGAGACGACCACGAAAGGGGCGTGAAAAAGCTGTTCGGCGAGTCTGCTTGAAGAACCGGCGGGGATGAGAAGATCCCGGCCGGTCCAATGCGTAAAGCTTTGGAGGAGTCGCTCGGTATGTTCAATGAAGAATGCGCTCTTCGTGTCCATCCGGGGTCTTTAGGGTCCGATTCAGGGCAGCGGGGGCATTATGGCAGAAAGGGACCGCTCCGGCAAGGGGGAGAGAATCTATTGCGGATTGCAGAATGCGGATTTCGGAGTGGATATCGGACCGGCTGCACTCCTGCGCCTATCGGGAAAAAAGAGGTCCCTTCTTTTTCGGGGGATCACGCAGCCCCTCGTTCCGTCCGTTCGGCGGGCCCCTCGACCAGATTCGGCATGATGAATTCGGTAAGCGTGTCGATGAGGGGGTGCCGGTCCTCCGGATAAAGTTCTTTGAGCTGCTCGCTTGCCTGCCGCAGCAGATCTTCCGTCGGCGCATTGTCCCGCGAGGAGAGCCGAATCAAAGAATGGATGATCCCCTCGATCAAGGTCTGTATGCGAATGTTCTTCCGCTCCCGGTCGAGGTCCGGAAAGGCTTCGTCCACCAGATCTGAATAGACCGCCGCAAATTGTCCCGCCAGGTAGTGTCTTACCTCTTCCGGAAGAGGGCGAATCCGTTTATCTAAATACATTTTCGAAAGCTCCATAGGAATGTAAGCAAGTGGATGAGAAGGAGGACCCTTGGGCCTCTCCCGTTTCTCTGTAAGAAGAAAGCCCGCCCGACGCCGATCTCTTCCATCACCGATCGGATCTGCTTCAGTTCAGAGCGAAGAGGAGCCATCGAGCAGATGTATATAGAAATGGTAGCGAATCGGGGCATTTGTTTGCAACGGAGCGGGGCGGCATCCCGGCCGAAGGGGATTGCATTTCGAAGCCGGATGTGATCCGACGAGAGCCGGGCCGCTTGGGGAGGCGGTTCGTGATTCCGAGAAAGAATCAGCGGCGTTTTGTGTGAAGCATCGCAAGTAGGGGCGAGGCACTGCCTCGCCCTGGGTTTGTCCTTGTCGGTCTTATGCATGCCGTCCCTACATGAGGTTTTCCCGGCAGATCCTTTTTGTTGAGGTTTTCGGATTGAACAGTGTATGATCATTTGAACATGAACCTTCTCCGGCAAAAGGCGCCGGAGAAAGGAGAGGAATGGCCGAACGAAAATCGACCGCCAAAACGAAACCGCCCAGCCTTCAGAAAAAAACCGCTCCGGTTTTGGCTCCCGAACAATCGCCAATGGACCCGTACCCGACGCTCCAGCAGACCCTCGGCAACCAAGCCCTTCTTCGCGCCGTTCGATCCGGCATACTCCAGGCCAAATTAAAAGTAAGCCGCCCGAACGATCCGTTCGAGCAGGAAGCCGACCGTGTGGCCGATCGGATCATGCGGACGCCGACGCCGTCCAGGATCGTCTCGCCGGCCTCGGAGCAAGAGGGGGAGCCGTTGATCCAACGAGACACCTGGGAGCCGTATGAGCCCGAGGAAGGATTGATCATCGAGGAGGATCAGGTCTTCACAAAACGATCGGCCGATTCGGGAGCGGAGCCGCCTGCGGTGACCGAATCGCAATTTCACCGACTCCGCGGCGACGGATTTCCCCTTCCTTCGTCGATTCGGTCCTGGATCGAGCCGCGCTTCGGTTACGACTTCAGCCGGGTGCAGCTTCATACCGATTCCCAATCTTCCCGTCTGGCCGATTCGATTCATGCCCGCGCCTTCACCTATGGTCCGCACCTGGTCTTCGGGGAGGGGGAGTATGCTCCGGAGACGGAGGAAGGACGCCGGCTTCTGGCGCATGAGCTGGCCCACGTCGTCCAGCAGGGAAAAGCCTCTCCGCTGGCGGCGGAGGCCGCACCGCTCCAACCGGGCGAGACGTCGGCCCCTCCCCCGGCGGGGGGCGCCGAAATCTCGCGCCGCGCCGCCGATCCCGATACGATCCAGCGGGTGGTCTGGCATCCGAACACCGACACCGGAAGAGATTCGGAGCCGTGGGGGCCCGGCAGCCCCAGGGGGGATATTCTCAATGCCGCGACCGACGCGGGGACGGCGATCAACAGCTGGAGACCGCACGATGGGACGACCTACTGGTGCCACGGCTTTACCTTCGGCGGAAAAACCGCGCGCGGCGGTCCTTATTCGGTCTGGGGGGTGTCGGTGCCGACAATTTTAATCGATGACGGCTGGCGGCGGGTTCCCTCCTGCGTTTCGAGCAATGAGGACATCCTTGTTTTTTATGACGATCAAGGCCGTGTGACCCATAGCGGGATTATCCGCTCGGTTTCGGAGCCGGGGGGCCGGGTCGATGAGACGGCGAGCACGCTCGAATCGAAGTGGGGCTCCGGTTCTCACAACACCAGCTCCTGGGAGACAAACGCCACGGCGTATGGAAAATACCGGAGCTATTCGAAAAGTCCCGCGCAGGGTCCGTGCAGCGGCGACGGCGCGAATGAGCTTCCCTGAGAAAGCGAAACGATGGATCTCCGGCAGACCGAGCTTTATCACGATCTGATGACTGACGCGCGCGATCCCCTCTATCGCGCGATCAGCTATCTTCAGCGCCGCGGCGGTCCGCCGATCGAAGGGCTGTCCGACCGGCTTGCCCTTCTGCAAGCAAACCGCTCCAAGATGCTCGCCTGGTTGGAAGCTCAAAAAGAGCGGGAGCGGATCGCGGCGGAGTATATCGAATTCAAACGGAACTGGAGTCCAATCTTCCCTGAGTAGCAGCGTCCCTCCTTTTTTCAATTCCCTTCCCTCCTGAATTTTGATCACACTTTATCCTGTTTGAAGGTATTTTTCTTCACACGCCTTACCATTTTGTGACGAAGCTCACTGAATCGGAGGGAATCTTACCCCTTTTCAGGATAGAGGGAGGGTTTCCAATTGACACCCCAATACCGGTTTGTTAGTGTCGGTAGAATCTTGCGGGAGCGGCCGATTGAACCGGGTGCGGCGGCCGGCCCGCGGGAAGATGAGGTGGGAGAATTCGATGAGACGAATCGGTGGAATGATACTCTCGGCGTTGTTGTTGGTCGGGTCGGGTTGCACGCCGGAGGTGCCTCAACCTTCGCAGAAGAATGCGTCGCCGAATATCCGCGCGTCCGGAGCGGCCGCGATGCTGAGCAAGTCGGAATACGACGCCCTTTCGAGCGAGCAGAAATATGCGGTGGCCGACAAGCTGATGGGGACCCTCTACAAAGGGGTTCCGGTCTCCGACTTCTTTAACATCGAAGCGGGATTGGCGAATCCGACGTTGAAGCGCGAAACGAATTTTCTCGAAGAGACGGAGGCGGCGCTCTCCCGTCCCCTGGAGGACAAAGCGGTTTATCTCGCGCGGATCGAGGAGAAATATTCCTTCGACGAGGAGCGTCAACCGATCGAGTATCCCCTCGCCATGCTCTTCGAGTTTCCGGTCAGCCGCGATTATTTCCACCGCTGGATCGCCTACCGCTTGGCGAATAGCATCCTTTTTTCCCCCGGCGTTGGAGAACGATTCGGTCGATTACACCGATATTCAGGACATCCAGTTCCGGCTGGTCAAGATGATGGACGAGGGGAAAACGATTCGCGAGATCGTCTACGAGCATATGATCTCGCAGGAGAACTGGCGCCGCTTCCGCTCTCCGGAAGACAACACCCGGGAGATGATCGAAATTTTCCTCGGCCTCTTCGACCAGGACGCCGAGGTGCCGAAAGCCTCGATCGCCTGTAAGAACTGGTCTCTCACTGACGACGAGCAGGGGTATCAGTTGGTCATCGGGTTCGATGAGAACACCGAGCCACAGGAGGTCCTCGGCGCCGCGATCCTCAGTTGTTACGATTTCTATCAAGCGGTGGCGCAGCACCCGCTGCTGATCCCCCGGGTCGCCTCGGTCCTCGTCGACGCCTTCTTCGTCGGATATCCCCCGGAGAATAAAGCGGCGCTGGTCAATGCCATCGCCGCCGCCGGGCCGACGACGTTCGACCAGCTCTTCTTCATCATCCTCTTCTCAAAGGAGTATCTTCTCAACGCCGAGCGGCCGAAAGAGTTTGAAGAGACCTTCTTCAACACCGCGGGGAAGATCCAGTGGGTCGCCTACGAGCGCTTCTTCGTCGATCTGAACAGCCCGTTCGGCGGCACCACGTTCCCGACCCTCCGAAACATGGGGCAGGCGTCGCTCACCTACAAGCTCGGCCGGTTCCCGGACGTTCCGCTCGACTCTCTCAGCTTTTCGTATTATCACAAGGCGGTCCGGGAGCGGCTGTTGATCGACCGCAAAACCGACGCCTTTAATCCGGCCGACGGCGGATGGCAGAAAGAATTTACCAACGTCGCACTGCAAGGGGACGACTTCATCCATTACCTCTTCCTTTCGGTCATTTCCCGGAAGGCGACGGCGGACGAGCTGTTGGTTCTCAATGATGCGATCGTCAAGCGAAGGTACCAGACCAACAAAGAGGGGCAGGCGATGATCGTTTTCGATTACCTCTCGCGGCTTGCGGAACTCTATACCTTCGCTGCGGTTCGATAGGAGGAAGGGAAATGAATCGAAGAGGCTTCGTGAAATGGCTCGGGTTGCTGGCGGCGTCGGCCGTCCTGCCGCTGGAACTGGCCCGCCCCGCCACCCGCGCGGCGAGGAACCTGAAAGCGGCGCTGCTCGGGGAGGTCCACTACGTCAGGCCGGCGGTGCTGCCGAAGGTGATCATGATCTTTCTCTACGGCGGGCCGTCGGAGCTGGCCGGAAATTTAACCAACATCGCCGAGATCAACGCCAACTCCCAGAATCCTTATCCGACCAATCTTCTCCCGACGACGCAAAACAACATCATCACCCCGAATTATTTTTGGGGGGGCGGGGCCGGAGGGGCCGGCGGGGAGACGATGGAGAGCCTGATCGCCTCCGGGGAGATGTCGGTTTACCGGACGATCCACCGGATCAAGGAGGACTCCAAGGCCCACGGTCCGAGCGTCTTCCAGAACCTGGTCGGGAGCCTCGACATGGCGGGGCCCGGCATCGGGACGACATTGGCGGCGATCCTGGCGGCGAACCAGGCGTTCGGCAAGCCGGTGGAGGAGCTGCTCCTTCCGTTCGTTTCGTTCGAGGGGGATTCGGTGATCTACCGGACCGGAGACCTCACCGTTCCGCTCCGGCTCAAGCCGGTCGCCCTCGATTCGGGTTTTCGAAATCCGTATGAGCGGTCGGCCAACGGCTTCGTCTCCGATCAGGAGCCGGTGATCGAAGCGCTCTCGCGCCAGGTCTCCGGCGCTTTGGGAGAGAAGGGGAAGAAAGTCATCGAAGCGTTCGAAAAGCGGGCTGAGCTCGACGCCTTCATCAAAACAAGCTTCAGCAGCGCCGCGGTGAATCAGAACCTTCCGCAGGAGGTCGATGCCAACGGCGTCCCGATCGTCGATGTCGACAACAATCCGGTGAGAATTCAGTATCCGAACACCAACTTCGGAAACCGGCTGAAGGCGGCGATCAGTCTTGCGATCACCAACCCCGATACCTACTTCATCAGCTTGGGGAGCGGCGGCCTGGGAGGATGGGACGACCACTCCGACGCCATTCCGGAGTACACCGCCCGAATTAGAGAGCTGATGGATGCCCTCGCCGTGGCGGCGAAGCATATGCGGCTGGCGGGGCGAAACGACATCGTCATCAACGTCTTCGGAGATTTCGGCCGCAACGTCAACCTGAACAACTCGATCGGGTGGGACCACGGCAACAACCAGAACCTCTACACCCTCGGCGGCGCCGCCGTCCGGCCCGGCGCGCTGGGGAAGGTCGTCGGAAAGACGCAGCGGATCGGCACCCCCTTTCAGAACCGCCAATTCACCGCCCCGACCGACGACAGCTACCAATGCGAGCCGTTTGCGATTGCATCGAGCCTCTACAAATATTACGGGGTGCAAAACCCGGAGATCCTGACCGGCGAGCCGCCGATCGACGAGATCAACCCGCCGAACCAACGTGTCTGAGAACATTTCAGGCTTCGCAGCGGGATTTTCCGCAAGGTGGACGTGAAGGTTGCGGAGGCTCCCTTACATGCCGTGATCGACGAGGCGCGGGCGATGTTGTCCACCGCGATCGAAACCGATCTCTGGCGCCGTTAGAACCGGCGACTTGTCCTGTTCATTTCGGGTTGATTGATTCGAGGAAAACGGGAGGGGACCCGGTTCCGCTAGACGCTTTCCCGGTATTTATTGACCGTATCCAGCATGGCATGCAACAGCCGCCGTGTTTTTCTGCTCTTCGCGTGCCGGCCCGGGGCGGCCGCTGCGGAGGGCGATTCCGGCCGCAAGATTTGCCCTTCCACAAACTCCTGGAACATCTGGTGCAACTCTTCCGTCGAGATCGTCTTCCATTCTCTGACCATCCGCTGCCCGACGAAAATAATGGCGTCTCCGGTCACCCTATTGTAGCGGTTGATCAGAGCGGACCGGTCCCCGATCTGACGCAGGACCTCCTCTGTGGTCCGTCCCTCCAGATCGGCCGCCCGGCGGACCAGGCTCCAATAGACACGCTGGAACCGGGCGATCTTCTCCCGCCGGCTTCGACTGAGCCGGACATCGGCCGGGGAGGCGTAATCCGACCGCAAAATATTGATGAACTGTTTTGGAGAGATCGTGTCGGCGGCGGACAAATAGAGGGGGGGCAATTCGCGGAGGATATCGCGGACACAGAAGATGGCGTCCCAATTGAACCCGTCCGCCACGGCATGACGGCCCCGCCTCGCCTTCGCTTTTTCAAAATATCTCAAAATGGTTCTGAATTCCCCGACCCGTTCCCGATCCTGCGCGCTTTTCAATAAGAGGGCCTGGGTGTTTTGATCGAAACCGATCCGGTAGAGAACCGCTTCATCCCTTGTCTGCTCGAATATCCGCTCGAACCGTTTCAGCGATGGATGGTTTTCGAAGGCCCTCAGGTTTTTCTTTTTTCCGCTGGTCAAAAAGTCGGTGAGCTGCGCGAAGGTTTGGACGAGGTATTTGGCCTTGTTTTTCTGTTCGGTGATGCTGGTGGAAAGGCGGTCGACGTCGTCATATCGGTATTCATGGTGAAAGAGGCCGAACTGCCGGACCGAGCCGTAATCGATAATCCCCGCATCGGTCAGGATATTGTCTCCGTCCCATTCCATCCAGCAAAAGATATATTCGCTCTCAAATTGCGCGGCGGCCTTTGCAAACGCGACGGTGATCCGCTCCAGCAGGTCGCCGTACTTCTTTCCGGCATTCCGGATCAAAGGCCACTCCTTGTTTTCGACCTGTCTAGCGATGTGGTAATCGACCACCCGTTTTAATCCCGAGTAATCTCCTTGTTTGAGGTATTTAAAGAAATGGGCGGGACGCAAAAGATTTTTCCCGGCGCGCACGGTAATGCAGGTGTTGTCGTCAAAAGCGATCACCGCCAGCGTTCTCTCCGTCCGGATTTGATTGCGATGGAAAATATCGCTCATCAGCGCCGCGCCGACCCCGTCCGACAAATCCAAACGGCCGCTGCCGTACGAGGCGTTTTTGTCGCCGGTTTTAAAATATCTTTTTCGATCGCCGTCGCCGGGCTCAGGCAAGTGACCCCGGCGCCGCAGCTGGAAATATCCCATCGGCCCTGAGGACCTTTAAACGTCCCGTTCCAGATGCTCCGTCCGTCGCCGGAGGTATGCCCCTTTTTGTCGGGATGCTGCATCTGCAGGTAGCGGGTCGCCATATAGCGATGGGGGCGGATGTCTTCCTTCGGAATTTTGACATGGTGGGTGATGTCGTATTCGTTGATGATCTGCAGGCTGAACGTATCGAGGATGGCTTGGCTGAGCGCGGGGGTGATCACGCGGCGCGCTCCTTTTGGAATCAGGCCGATCTCTTCGGCAAGATCGAAATTAAAATAGAAGAGCTTCCCTCCATGGCGCGTTCTCACGGCATAATCGACAAAGCCGTTCGGAACCGCCGTTTTAAAAGGATGTTCCCCATTGATCCGAGCAAACCGGGAATAAACGTCCTTCGCGCTCTTTTTTCGTTTCCTTTTTATTGCGATCGACTCCTGATTGTGATGCGTGATCGGATGACAACGGCGGTTTCTTGAACGCGCCGCATCCGGTCACGATCTTATTATAGCAACAGGTTGGGTTTTTGTGATCTTAGATATGTCTTTTAGATATATGGGGGACTAAGATCGTGAGGCCGCTTCGATCCGTTCTAAGGTGCGCTATCCTCCGTCACCAACCAAAACGGCACCCCTTCCCCCTCCAGAAATGTTTTTGCCTCCGATCCTTCCAACATTGCAAAGGTCGCAAGCATCCCTGCCTCCAAACAGGTGGGGGCGAGGACGGTGACCGAACGGGGAGCGCCCTTTACCGGCCAGCCGGTCTGGGGATCGAGAATATGGCTGTAGCGGATGTTGTTTTTCAGCAGATAGCGGCGGGCGTCGCCGCTGGTGGCGAGTCCCCCCTGTTTCAGAGGGATCTTGGCGACGAGCTTTTTCCCGCTCGCGGCGGGATCGTCGATGCCGACCTGCCAGAGGGTCCCATCGACGCGGGGGCCGACGGCGAAGAGATCGCCGCCGTAATTGATGAGAATGCCGGTCTGAAGATGTTGGGAGAGGAGCTGCGCGGTCCGGTCGACGGCGTACTCTTTTCCGATCCCGCCGAAGTCGATCTCCATCCCGGCAGGGAGGGTGAAGAAGGGGCGCTCCCAGCGGACCTTCGACCAGCCGATCCGGGGGAGAAGGGCCGCGACCGCTTCCGGGTCGGGGAGCCGGTCGCTTCCGTCGAACCGCCAAACCTGCCGGAGGAGGCCGGAGGTGATGTCGAACTTTCCCCCGCTTAACCCGGCGCAGGCGGCGGCGAAGTCGAGAAGATAGGCGGTCTCTTCATCGACCTCGACCGGTTTTCCATCGGCATGATTGATCCGATAAATGATGTTGTCGTCGCGGTATCGGCTGAACTTCCGCTCGATCCGCCGCGCCTCTTCCTCCGCCAGACGGAAGAGTTTCTCGGAGAGCGCGGCGTCCCGGGTGTCGATCAACACCTCGCAGGGGCCGGCCATCGCATGAAAGCGGCCGGTCCAGAGGCCGTTCTCGCGCGTCAGCGATCGTTCCTCTTTTTTCACGGCGGCGGCCTCGACCAGAGGGCGTAATCGACGATGTCGGAATAAGAAAGGGTCGCTTGAACGAAAACGATATCGACTTTGGGGAACCGGTCATCGGCATCGTGCTGCTGCATGTACTCGGCCCGAATGCCCAACTCGACCCGCTTTCCCAGCGGGAGGCCATATTTCACCCCCACGCTCCGCGTGATCAGGTTGCCAAGCCGGTAGTCGGCGCTCGCGTGTTGCGGCAGCGGCGCCCCTTCCTCCAGACTGTAGCGGTAGAAGTCGGCGGCGGTCTGGGTGTAATAACGAAGATGCCCTTGCAGAGAGTGGCCGCGGACAAGCGCCAAGCGGTATCTCAGATCGGCGGTGTGGGAGCGGATTCCCCAGTCGTCCCAGGCGTAGCGGTAGGCGATATGGACCACATCCTTCGTCAGATGGTGCGCCACGCGCCAAAAAAGATTGTTCCGGCTTCGGTCGGTGGGCCGTTTTTCATAGAGGTAATCGACCGGGTCGCCTGCGGAATCGACCACCGTGATGATCTTGTACGGGTCGGTCAAATAACCGTCGGTCATCCCCCGTGTATAGTTCATCTGCGTGACCGTCTTTCGACTCACCACCTGCGAGACGCCGAAGAGGAGGTCGATCGCCCTCTTCTCGCCGTTCTCCAACCGCTCCGCGCTTGAGACGCTGCTGAACGCCACCGGTGTTCCGGTGCTCGGCTTGACGGTGTCGTTATTGAATGACGCGCCGCCGGTCAGCGTCGTCATCCGCTGATTGAGATCCCACAAGATGAGACCCCCCGCGCCGAACGAATCGTAATCATGCTCGGTCGAGAGGTTCCCTTCCACCCTCGCGGTCAGCGTCCGCCAAAGCGCCTTTTCCAGGGCGAGCTGGGCGGCGATCCGGTTGTCTTCGAATTCGGTGAGCGGATCGACCCGGGCGCCGGCCCCGACGCTGATCGTCCGCGCCACCCCCGAGGGGGAGGTCACCGTTTGAACGCCGCCGGAATCGGTCCCGAAGATCGCCCCGTTTGCCGAGGCGCCGCTGATGGCGTCGTAAGTCACTTTCAGCGCGAACGCCTCGTCGCTGCCGATGTCGCGCCGGAGCGAGAGGATCGACTCGGAGACGGTGACCCGGTCTTTTTCGGTGTAGTAGAGGGTGGAAAGATCGGCTTTCCAGGGAAACTCGTCCGTCGCGGCGGGAGCGGGCGTTTGAGAGAGGAGGGTGCAGGCGGCGACGGCGAGGGTGTTTCGGATCGACTTTTTCCGTTCAATTGCAACCGCAACCCCCCTCCGCCGATTCCCTGCCCGCCGCTCGAACCTTCCTTGCTGAAGGAGATCTTCTCGTCCATCTCATTTTCCATCGGGTCGGGAATCAATTGCATTTTTTTCTCCGCGAGCAGGTCCCGATCCCAGGGGGGGACGCGGGTGATGCAGCCCGAGAAGAGAAGGGAGAGGACGAGAAGGGTCAAAAGGGTTCGGACGGATCGGATCAGAGAAAGGGTCATCGGTTATCCCTCCGCCAGGAGCTGCCGGATTTCTTCTTCGATCCGGAGTTTATTGGCGTCGAAGAAGCCGAGGTGGGTCGAACGGAGCGCTCCCTTCCGGTCGATCAGATAAGAACTCGGCATCGTCCACACGCGGTAGGCCTCCGCCACCATCCCGGCGGGATCGAAGGCGATCATGAATTGGGCGGGATAGTCGGCGAGAAAGGCGCGGGCCACATCCTCTTTTTTATCGACGTTGATCGCGACAACGGCCAGCCCCTGCTTGCCGTAGCGGCGCTGCAGGTCGTTCATCCAGGGGAAAGACTTGCGGCAGGGGGCGCACCAGGAGGCCCAGAAGTCGATATAGACCACTTTCCCCCGGTAAGCCGACAGGTTGACCGCGCCGGCCTCTCCGGGAAGAGAGAAGGCGGGGGCCGCCTCTTCCGCCCGCGCCGCGGAGAGAAGGATCAGCAGAACGGTCAGTGGAAGGAGCTTTCCCGAAATCTTCCGTAAAAAACGAATCATGACAAACCTCGCTGAAGAGAACGATCTACAGGATAAAAGAAAGTCGGCGGACTGGCAAGTAAGATTTCAGGGAAGGTTTCCAGGCGGCGATCAGAACGACATCAAAACCAGACCTGAACCGCATCCCGAAGCCGCAAGACCGAATCTTGCTCGTATTGCTGCTCGTAGCGATGGATGATTTCCTGGATGGCCGATTCGGCCTGGAAGGTATCGGGGTGGACGATCTGCAAGACCATCGATCGTTCCTGGACGAGCCGGTTGTCGGCGCCGCGCCACTGGCCGTTGGCCTCCCAGTAGGTGAAGCCGTCCGGAAAGCGGGGGGTGACGATGTCCCGGAGAAAGTCGTTCCATTCGGACGCGCCGACCGGGCCCCGCGCGGTGCTCAGCCCGAAGAAGAGGGTGTCGGAGATCAGTACCGTTCCCTGGCGGCCGATCGATGGAGAGATCGGGCGGGTGTTTCCATCCGTGGCGCACCCCGTCATGGAGGTGAACAGGAGACCTAAAAGAAGAAGAAAAGGGAGGGGGCGCAGGGGATGTTTTTTTCGAGAACCGTCCATCATCTCAAGACCTCGATTGAAGTTCCTGCCGGCGAGCCGAGCGGATCTGACGCAAGAAGAGTAAACCAACTCCGGCCGTAATTGCAAGATCGGCGACGTTGAAAACGCCGGTCCGGAGTCTCCCGATCCCGACGACCAGAAAGTCGATGACGTAATGGTAAAGAACGCGGTCGATCAGGTTGCCGAGTCCTCCTCCCAAAATGAGGGAGAAGGCGGCGACTTCGATCACCGACAAGCGGCGGTTGATGAGAACGTAAAGGAAAAGTCCCACGAGAAAACCGCCGACGAGGATGGAAAAAATCCAGAAGCGGGTCGTCTCCGAGAGACCGGACCCCAAGCCTAAAAACGCGCCGGGATTTTCCACATAGTCCAGCCGGACGATCCCGCCGAAGAGTGAAATAGGCGGAGCCGATTCGAGCCGATCGCGCGCGATCACCTTGGTGATCCGATCGAGTCCCCCCGTGGCGAGGAGGAGGGTGACAATCAGAAAGCGTTTTTTGACGGCCGTCATCCGGTTTCTTCGGGACTCTGCTTATTGAAATTGCGCCTTGAAATCGTGGAGGGTCCGTTTCAACTCCTCCAGTTCCTGACGGAGGGACTTGACCTCGTTTTCGAGTTTTGCGACCGCCTCGTTCTCCATCGGCTCATTCCGGAGGGCCGATTCGGAAGGGGCCTCTTCTTTGTTTTCGGGGGCCGGAGAGAAGGTGGGCATAACGCGATTCCTTCCGGCCGGGCTGCCGCGGAAGGAGGGCGACGTAGCCCCACTCTTCCAATGTTTGAAGGGTCTTCTGGGCCTCTTCCAAGCTGGCGAAAGAATGGAGCCGCCCCGTGCGCCCGCGGATCTCTCCGACCGTCTGCGCTCCCCGCAGCATCAACACGCAGAGGACGGCGGCCTCCCGTTGCACCAGGTTGGCGCTCTTGAGAAAAAGCTCCGAATACTTCGGCACCCGGCCAAGTTGGTCTTGGGTGACCAGCCGCTTTGTTTTCAGCGCTTCCAGCGCCTCGGCGACCGTCTTCTCGTCGTAGGAGACGACCGGGTCGCGGTTGGAGGTTTGGTTGCAGGCGTTTTGAAGGGCGTTGAGGGAGAGAGGGTAGTAGTCGGGGGTCGCCATCTCCTTTTCGATCAAGCAGCCTAGGACGCGGACTTCGGCGTCGGTGAGAACAAAATCCATCAGCACGGCTCCTTTACATTTTTTTTCATGAATGGTTTTTTATACCTGATCCGATCCGATTTCGCAACCGTTTAACCTTTGCGTGGGGTCGGGAGAGGGTAGGTCGTGATTGAGACGGGGTGAATGAAAGAGAGGGGGCTTTTTGGATCGATCTCTTTGGCGAGGACCCGGATCACCTCCAGGGGGTGGAAGGTCACCGGGTCATCGCCTTCTTGCAAGCGTAAAGATTGGAGATCTCTGGGGAGGGTTCTACATCCACCAAACTTTGTCGGGGACCTGTGATTGGAGGTAACCCTTCATCAGATCCCTCCGGGCCAACATTCCGACCAGTTTCCCCTCCTCATCGACCACCGCGACACGGATCAGATGTTTGTCTTCCATGACCTTCATGATCTCCGCCGAGCTCGCTTCGAATGGGACCGTGATGGCCGGTTTGGTCATAATGTCGCCGGCGCTGATCTCGTTAAGATGTTTTCCTGCCGCATCGCCTTCAGCAGATCGTATTCGCTCACGATCCCGACCGGTTTCAGATCGCTGTCGACGATCGGCACGCTCCCGAAATTCCCGGTGGTGATCGCCGCGGCAATCGATTGGGCTTTCACCGATTTTGTAAAATAGACCACGTCCTGCTGCATGAACTGAGCAGCGGTCAATGTATTGAAATCCGTTTGTCCGACCATAAAGTCAATCCGTCTCATCCATTCCTCCTATGACTCGTTTCTGGGGAGACTCCTTCGTTGTAGGGTCCGCCGGTTTCTTCATACCAACCCGGGCTTCATCCCGCCGGCATGAAATCCCGGATACGGAATAAGTATGCCACAGAAGTGAAAAGTAGGCCACATGGCCGCTGAGTATAAATTTCTACATACATCACCGCGGGTCTCGAACGAAACGCGAGGGAGCGGGGATGGAGGCGGCCGTCGGCCGCGGCCGGCTTCGGAAGGAAAAAACCCGGATCATGAGCAGGAGAGAGGAGCGCGCGCGCCAGGGGAGGTTCGCGCGCTTTTATCCGTCTCATGGTCCGGGTCGTTCGATTAAAGTATCAGGGCGAGCTTGTTCCGTTTACATCCACCAGACCTTGTCGGGGACTTGCGCCTGCAGATAGCCGTGGAGCAGGTCCCGGCGCGCCACCATGCCGACCAGCCGACCCTCCTCATCGACCACCGGCACCCGGATCAGATGCCGGTCCTCCAGAATCTTCAACACGTCGTCTGCCTTGCTCTCCGGCAGGACCGTGACCGGCGGCGTGGTCATGATCTCCGCCGCGCTGAGATCGTTGAGCGACTTCCCTTGCCGCACCGCCTTGAGCAGGTCGAACTCGCTGACAATCCCGACCGGTCGCCTCTCCTCGTTTACAATGGGGACACTCCCGAAATTACCGGTCGTGAGCGCCGCCGCGATCGATTGCGCCTTCACCGACGGCGAAAAATAGACCACATCCTGCTGCATAAACTGCTCGGCGATCAATGTGCTGAAATCTTTCTGTCCGACAAGGAAATCGACTCGTCTCATGGTTCTCCTCCTATCATCTTTTAGAGACTGCGTTGCTTACAGCGTCTTATTCTTTTTTCAGGGATGAGGGCTGCGGTCCGTTTCGATAACATTTGTTATAGATAGAGGTGTAAGGAACCCTCATTGACTCTATTCCGATTCCGAATAAAAAACGAACGCCAAAAGGGATTATGCCATAACTGTAATAAGAGGACTATTCCGCGGAGGAGCTAATACGAATGGGCTATGCCACGGTGGGGGAACCCCGTTCCTATCGAATTTTGCCTATTCTTCACGTCGATCACGAGTTACAGAACGGGATTGACAGAACCCCTCGCTTCATGGAAAAATCAACCGCCCCTGAGATTTGGGGCGGTATCCATCAGACCTCGGTCGGCCGTGGTCATAAAAAGAGGAATGTTTGATCTATGCTTTTGATTTTACACCCCCATATCGACGAGAACAGCGCCGCTTTCCAACAGACCTGGGCCTACCTGGCCACCCTTCCGAACATTCGCGTCCAGAAACATATCGTTCAAGGGAAGGCGCAGCGGCTCACCGAGATCTATCTGATCGGAGACACCGCCACAATCGACCGGGAGCTGATCGCCGCCCTCCCGGCGGTGGAACGGGTGGTCCGGGTGTCCGAACCCTATCGCATCCTCGGCCGCCATCAGGACGACCACCGCCCGAGCGAATTCGTCTACAACGGCGTGCATTTCGGGCAGGATGCGCTGCAGGTCTTCGCGGGGCTGTGCGCGGTCGACACCCCCGAGCACGTCGAGACGATGATGCGCGCACTGCAGGCCGCAGGGCAGGTGTGCACACGCATGGGCGCCTACAAGCCGCGCACCAGCCCCTATGCCTTCCAGGGCCATGGCGCCGCCTGCCTGCCCTGGGTGTTCGAGCTCGCCGGAAAATACGGCATCCGCGTGGTTGCCATGGAAATCACCCGCGAGGCCCACATCGAGGAGATCCAGGAGGCGCTGCACCGCACCGGGCACCCCACCGGCGTGATGCTGCAGATCGGCACCCGCAACACGCAGAACTTCGAACTGCTCAAGGCCGCCGGACGCCAGCGCGAGATGCCGGTGCTGCTCAAGCGCGGCTTCGGCATCACCCTGGACGAATCGCTCAACGCCGCCGAGTATCTGGCGAGCGAAGGCAACCGCAATGTCATCTTCTGCCTGCGCGGCCTGAAATCGCACACTGGGCGATCCGCACCGCAACCTGCTCGATTTCGGGCATGTCCCGGTGGTCAGGCGACTCACCCGCATGCCGGTGGGCATCGACCCCTCGCATTCGGTCGGCACGCGCCACCGAGGCCCCGACGGGGTGCTCGACATCTTCCACGCCACCGCGCAGGGCATCATCGCCGGTGCCAATCTGGTGCTGGTCGATTTTCACCCCGATCCGGCCCATGCGCTGGTGGATGGCGCGCAGGCGCTCACCCTGGCCGAACTGCCGCTGTTCCTCGAGGACGTGCGCATCGCGCGTGAGGCGTACGAGAAGCGCCGCCGCCTTGCAAAAACCGCAATGACAATTTAGCGAATCGTTTCATTCCAGCCGAGCCGCATCCCCTTTTAAAATCTCTCCCGGTCTCTTGATCGGCGGAAAGTCACCCCTCCAGCAAAAATGTCACCGGCCCGTCATTATGGAGCGAGACGACCATGTGCGCGCCGAACCGGCCGGTCTCTACGGTGAGGCCGGAGGCGGCGAGGCGGTCGACAAAGGTGCGGTAGAGGGCTTCGGCGAGATCGGGGGGCGCGGCGGTGGAGAAGCCGGGGCGGGTTCCTTTGGCGACGTCGGCGACCAGGGTGAATTGCGAGACGACGAGGAAAGCGCCGTTGATCTCTTGGATGGAACGGTTCATCCGGCCTTCCTCATCCTCAAAGATCCGGTAGGCGAGCAGCCGCTCCGCGAGACGAACGGCTTGCGCGGCGGTGTCTCCCTTCGCGACGCCGAGGAGGACGACCAGGCCGGGACCGATCCGGCCGATCACCTCTTGATCGACAGCGACCTGGGCTTCGATGACCCGTTGGATGAGAATTCGCATCGATGAAGTCGATTCGGATGAACTGCAGAGAAGAGATAGAAAAGGCTTCCCTTTAGTCCCTCATTTTCGAGACGCTCTCGGCGTCGTCGGAAGAGGACTGAAACTGATTCTCCATCGCCCCCTCGTCGAGGGTCAGGAGGAACTCGGCCAGCTTTTCCGCCGCGCCGAAGGTCAACCGCTCTTTAAAGTTCTTCGGCATGGCGTCGTCGAAGCCGGGAACGATGAACCCGCTTGGGTTCAGGATCGACTCGATCACATATTGTTTCGGGGTCGCCGCCCGGACCTTCCCCTCTTTTAAGGCGCGTTGATATTCCGGAGATTGAATCCGCTTCTCGGCGGTCGTCTTGAGGGTCAACATGGGACCGATCGTTCCGACCTGCGCGATCCGGACCGTCGGGATTTTGTGACAGACATAACACGCCAGCTTCTCGATGATCACATCGGGCGGCTCTTTGGAGAGACCGACCTTCGAAAGGTCCTGCGGAACGGCGACCGACAGCGGCTTTTTATCAGCTCCTTCGGGGAGGGTTAATGGCCTTCCGAAATAGCTCTCCCAGTCCTCTTTGGCCGTCACCTTCGAAAGATCCCCTTGCGCCTCGACCGCCTGCAGATAGGCGACGACCGCCGCCATCTCATAGTCGCTCAGCCCGAGATCCGGGCGTGGAATGAGCGGCATCATGCTGACGGTGTCGTTCGAGTCCTGAACGCCGAGTCCCTCCACCACATAACAGCTAGGGCAATAAATCGACTCGATGACATATTCCCCCGCGGTTTTCGCATGGGGCCGGACTCCCGTTTTCGGCTCCCCGGCCTCGGCGTGCCGCCGGGCAAACGCCCGGTAGCGCTCTTCTTTGATTCGCTCGCCGGCGCGCGCCATCACCCCGATCAACGGCGGGAAGCGGTTCGCTGGCTGTTCCGGCAGAACCTTATGGCAGGAAGGGCACTGGCCTCGGCCGACCGGCAGGCCCTGATCCGAATCGAGGCGGGGATTGTTGTTCCCGAAGAGAACCCGCTCTCCCAGATCGACCAATCTTTCCGGAGAAAAGGGATCGGCGTTCTCGGCCCGCTTGGCGAGCGGAGCGGACGCCGCGGTGGGCGAGGGAGCGGCCGGCCTCTTCCGAGCCTCTCCCGATCTGAACTCACGCACCAGCATTAAAACCAAAAGGAGCAATGCGCCCAAAACAAGGTGTAAGAGGGGACTGCTAAATTTCGATTTCTCTTTCATTCGCTATCTATTCCTTCTTAAATCGATGGGTGGAGAAACGGTGTGGCAGGTTTTCATCTCAGGTGATGGATATTGCCTAGATGTTCCATGGTTGGCGGTCGTCATGAAACGGGAGAATATCAGAAGGAAGGGGATGTTTCAAGAGCCGGCTTGTTGAAAGGATCAAGCGAATGATCGCCCTCAGCGGGGCACGCTTGGTCCGATTTGGAGGGTGGCGCCGACGGTGAACAGCCGGTCCATTCCGGCCTCCCGGGTCGGGTCGTACGTCCGGCCTGCATTCACGGAAATATCGAGCCACCGCCATCGATAGCCGAGTGCTGTGACCGCTTCGTACCCGATTTTCTCTTTGCCGCTGCCGAGGGCGAGCGCCGGCCCGCCGGAAAAGGAGAGGTAGCCCCCGCCCGGCTTGCTCGGATCGAGTCGAAGGCCGCCGAGTAACGAGACGAGCATGGTTGTTCCGGCCGGAGCCGCTCCGGCTTCTCCCGTCGCTTCACCGATCAGGCCGACGCCGATCCCGAGCGAAGGGTGAACAAAGCTGAGGACCGGTCCCCGTTTTTCCAGACCGAGATAGAGGCGCGCGTACGTCGTCGAGGCCCCTTCCTCCGGAAAGGCTTTTCCGATCGACGCGCTCAACACCGGCACGTAGCCGGTGTCGTAGGTGCATTTGGCGGCATCCCCCGAGCCGAACCCGAAACACGATTTCTCGCACCCGGCGGCGAGCGGGCCATGCCCGAACGGGGCCCACTCGGTCAGATGGATCACTTCGTGAAGAATGGTCGATTCGAGCGGACCGCAGATCGCGTTCATCGCATCCGGGTAGAGATTGACGGTGGAGCTGAAGAAGCGATTCGCCCGGCCGCACGGGTTGCCCGCTCCCTGGTTGCATTTGATCGTCAGGCCGTTGAATTCATCGAGGATGTTTTCTTTCAACGACTTGGTTTTCACGCAGTTGCTCGTGTGAACTTGGTTGAAGGCGGCTTGGGCCGCCGCTTCGACGATTGCCTTGTTGTAAGGGGCGGTGTTGCACCCGGATGATGTTGTGACTGAATAACGGGGCGCCGGCGCGGCGCCGCCTCCCCCTCCCGCTTGCCGTTGAAGCGTCGGGGCGGCGCCCCCCTGCTGGACCACGTGGGTCAGCTCGTGCGCCAGCAGTTTTTTTCCTTGAGAGGTGTGCGGCGCATATTCCCCTTCGGCGAAGACGACATCCCGCCCGACGGTGTAGGCGAGCGCATCGACCGCGCTGGCCGACGTGACCGCTTGCCGGTCGGTGTGGACTCGCACCGGGCTTAAGTCGTAGCCGAACCGAGGCTCGAAAAAGGCGCGGGTCCCTGAATCGAGCGGGGGGCCCGGCGTGCGGAGAGCTTCGTGGACGATGGGGGGAACGGTGCTTTGGGTGGCGTCGGCCGTCTCGGTCCGTTGGGTTTGCAGATCTGCCTGTCCGGCCTGTTTCGTCCGGCAGGGGGCGCATTCGCCGCCGCAGGAGCAGGGAGAAGCTTTCTTTGGCTCCGGCATGCGCATCACTTGCGCTGCGACCTGATCGGCCTCCTGTTCGTGTCGGTCTCCCGGGGGGGCGACGTTCAGTTTCGTTTGGAGGCGTTGTGCGGATTGGTTTCCGAGGGTGCGTTGTAAATGTATCTGCCTGTTGTGGCTCTGCGCCGCAGGCGGTTTACGCGGGCGGGTCGGACTGGAGGAAGTTTGCCGTGGATTCCGTCTCTGGAGAGAGAGCCGCATCGTTTTTCTCGCTGTTTCGGCTATTTTCGCTTGCCGGCATGCATTTTGTCAAAGGAAAGATAGAAATCGGGGGGCCTCCCGATTGGTTTAGGGCGGGGTGTTGTTTGCTTGAAGCGGTCGGCGGAGAAGTCGCCACCGGGTTAGAACTGAAGACTTCCTTGAAAGACGAGTCGATTCGTATCGTCGACGCCTGATTCGCTCCGGGTCCGTTTCTGTATTCCGCCGGTGACGTTGAGGTGAGAAGTGACATAGCGGAGCGCGGCCGTCAGGCCGGTGTAGTCTCCTTCGAACAAGGTGTCGTTGTTTTGGGTGGTGTTTACCTCTAAGAGGAGCTGCAGTTGTTTTGATTCGGTCAGGGGGAAGAGGGTGCCGAAGTCGATCAGCGTGTGTCTTTCCTCATATGATTTTCCGAAATCGGAGATCATGATTCCGGCGTCGAAATAAAAGCCGACGAGGATGCTATCGGGTTTTCCGAGTTCGGCCTCCGCAGACGAAACGAGCAGCGCCTTGAATCCCCACGATCCGAACTGCCGCAGCTCGTCCTTGCCGGTCGGCTTAAAATAAGTGAAGGAAAGTCCGGCTGCGGGGAGGTTGTCTTTTTTGTTCTCGTCAATGAAACGCCACTTTAGGGAAACATCGACGTCCTGGAGGGTCCGTTCCTCCATTCCGACGACATTCACGAACAGATAATCCGCGCGGGCCGACAACTCCAGACGATCGAGAAGGCCGACGGTGACCGTAGGGAGCAGCTCGTTTAACGTGAGGTCCGGATTGTCGCTCTGCTCGTTCGCGAGGCTGAGCCCTATTTCAATTTGTCCCGGTTCCAACGTGTCGGCCGATTGGGTAAAAGGAGTCCGCTCGGTCCGAATACCGTAGGAGAGATTTTTACAAACTCGGTATGAGGGTCTGCCCAGGCAGTCGTGGATGAAAGATAAAAAGCAAGGAGCGACAGGAACAAAAAAAGCGACGCATAGGTCCCCTCTCAACGCGGTTGATATCACCGATCATCATTCTGATGAGGAGTATATCCAAGGGTCCGAAAACGGTCAAGGAAGCGCGGCTCTTATTATCCCATCTTGGTGTGGGGAATATTGAAGATCTACGTCGACGCGATTCATGAGCGACGTCTCTCTCCGGTGACGCGGCTATGGCGCTTTCAGCAGCGGGGGAGGGTCGGGCGAGGCGGCGGGGTCTGTTTTGCGAAGGGATTGGTCCGACGGAGTCGATATAATGCTTGGAGCGGTTCGGAAAGCCAGACGGGGCGGACCTGTCCGGAGGGGACATCGACCTCCCACCACCATCCCCGCAGGACGCCGCTTCGTTCGTCTTCCAGGGTCGCCATCGTATAACTGGCGAGATAGACCCCGTCTCTCCATTCGGTGTACCAGCCGTAGACGCAGAGGGTCTTCCCCGGCTTCCAGCATTCATCCCGTTCCCGATAGACGGTCGTCTCCTGGGGAAAGTCGCGGGTTCCTTCGTCGAGCATCGCTTGATAATCGGCCCGGATCAAATCGAGCGCCACGAACGAGGAAGGGGTCAGAACACCGGTGGGGAAAATAAAGGTGAGCGCGATGCCGCAGACCAAGATTCCCATAAGGAGCAGGATGAGCGGGGGAAGAAGCCGTTTCGGCCAGGAGGATGATTTGCGTTTTTCCTCCGGAGGCTGCATGTCCGGAACCTTTCGGGGTTTAGATGGGCATGCTTCTTTGGAGAGGAAGAGATTTCCTTTCAGGGTATTTTGAGAATGATCAAGGATGATCCATTAGTTTTTCTGAACACCTTCCGTCTTCCTGCAATTCACACAGAGAGGCGCATCTCTTTTAAAAGCCCGCCACCCCTGAAACCAGCCGTGCAGATGCCGACTGCAGAGGAGACGCCGGCATCGGCTGCAGATCCCGCCGTCCGCAGTGTCAAATTGCCTGCGGCATTGGTCGCATTCCATCAGGGTGAATGAGCTCGATCCCGACCTGTTCTTCATGTGAGGGTGGGTGCCTGTGAAGGAGCAATAATCAACAATGCGCCTGGAACGGCCGCTCCAGGTGTCGGATAGGATATTACGCTTTTGTAATGCGGTTTACAATTATTTCCGTAAACGTCATACGAGGACAATCAAGGCAATCGAATGGTCCCGGTTTGGATTATGCGGCGGCCTTCTTCCGGGCCGCCTCCCCGAGAAAATTCACCAGGCTGCGGTTGACTTCTTCCGCGTGGGTCCAGTTGATGCCGTGCGGTCCCCCATTCACCACGAACAGCTTCGCTCCCTTCACAAATTCCGGTGTCCGTTTTCCGGTGGCGGGGAAGAGGCAGATCCGGTCGGCATCGCCGTGAATCACCAGCGTCGGGATGTCGATTCGTTTGAGATCGTCTCGGAAGTCGGTCGACGAAAATGCAGTAACGCAATCGAGCGTCCCTTTGGGAGAAGCTTCCGCGGCGACGATCCAGCTGAGGTGGACCGCCTCATCGCTCACCTTCTTCCCTTTCAAGAGATCGACGTTGTAGAAATCGGAGAGAAATTTGGAGAGAAGCGCCGCCCGGTCTGCAACGATCGCTTTTTTCATCCCTTCGAAGACGCTGCCGTCGATCCCTTCCGGATTGTCGGTGGTCATGAGCATATAGGGTGGAATCGCCGCAATGAAGACTGCTCTGCTCACCCGTTCGGATCCGTGGGCGCCGAGATAGCGGGCCACCTCGCCGCCCCCCATGGAGAAGCCGACCAACGCGATGTCGCGCAGGTCGAGCTTTGTGATCAGCTTGTGCAGGTCCTCGGCCATTGTGTCGTAATCGTAGCCGAACGTCGGCTGACTCGACTTTCCGAAGCCCCGGCGGTCATACGTGATGACCCGGCAGCCCGCATCGAGCAGGGCCGGCACCTGCTTCTCCCAGGAGGCGCCGCTCAGCGGCCAGCCATGAACCAGCACCACCGGCCTCCCCGAACCGTGGTCTTCGTAATAGAGATCGATGTTGCCCGAGTTTTCCCTGTCGACGGTAATGTACGGCATCTGAATTCTCCTATGCGTGTCGGTTTGTATGCGCGTTGATGAGGATCGGTCACATTGATGAAGGAGGTTCTCTACGCGGCGCGGGCCACGGTCCTCGCCTGCGCCCGGATCGCCCAATCGAGGGCGTCATCGGCAACTTCTTCCCAGCCCCGTTCTCCGATGATGTAGTGGTCTCTCCCCGGAAATTCTTTAAACTCGGTGATGGAGGGGGACGTTTTGTAGCGCTCGTAATTTACCCGGTTCAGCGCCGCAGGCATGAGGTGGTCCTTCTCGCCGGCGATCATCAGCAGGGGGGGCGCGCCCGCTTGAAATCGACGCGGGCGGCGCTTGAGAGGCCGCCGCGGGCGAGCCGGCGCGACTCGGGGACGACCTGCGCGTCATACGCTGCGCGCTGCTCATCGAGCGGCAAGGTGTTCGTAAAGGTATATTGAAAATCCTCGAAGGTCATGTAGTACGGCTTCGACACGGGGATCAATGGATTGAGCACCGGCCAAAGGGAGCGGAAGAAGGACCACTTCAAGGTAAGCACCCCTTGCGGCGGGACCGAATCGATGGCGACGCCCGCCACCCCCAGATCCCGCTGCAACATCAGCTGCGTCAGCAGCCCGCCGAACGAGTGGCCGATGATGATCGGTTTTTCTGTAAGGGAGCGAATGACCCGGACGTGATGGTCGATCACCTCATCGATCGTGAGCTGCTGAAGGATGGGATCGGAAGGATTTTGCTTGAGGATCTCCACCGGCTTGTCTCTTCCCGGATAGGCGATCTGGACGGTTTTATACCCGCGGGCCTTGTATCGCGCGGCCCATCCATTCCAGCAGTGTTGGGTGACGAAGTTCCCATGGATCAGCGCAATGGTTTTGGTCGGCATTTCTTTTCTCCGCGAATGAATTTTTTGTCCTCTGGAGGGGATCTTACCCTTCCGTGAGGAATTTAATCTGTAAGGGGAATGACGCTGCTTCCGTGGCGATCTCGGTCTCGGTGACAAGGGGACGGCCGTTGACAGTCGGAAAAAAGATCGTTATTGTCACCTTGCCGAGGGATCGAGACGCAGCCGGAAAAGCAGGTAGATCATCAAGAGAAAGGAGAGAGATCTTATGTCAAACGAAAAGAAAATCTCCTTGGTTCGGGTGCTGATCGCCCTTGCCTGGGCCGACGGCGAGATCAGCCACAACGAGCTGAATTTTCTGAAGGACTTTATGTTCAAGTTCGATTTGACCGGAGACGAATGGGCCAAGATCGAGATGTATATGGAAGACCCGGTGACCCAGGAGGAGGCGGAGCTGCTGATTCACGATTTCGTTCAGCACCTCGGCGGCGCCCGGGAGCGCCAACAGGTGATCGAGGCGCTTCAAAAGATGACGGCGGCGGACGGCGTGACCACCCCCGAGGAGAAGGCTTTCCTGGAGCAGTTTTCCGGCATCATCAATGAATCGGGGCCGGCTCCCGCCTTGTTCGGGCGCATCCGTGGGCTTTTTCAGGAGACGGTCTTCAAACCGGTGCGCCGCTCGAAGCGGAGCGAGGAGCTGCATGAGTTTCTCAATAACCGGATTTTGTTTAAAGTGCGGCGGAAGCTGGAGCGGGATAAGCTCTCGATCGAGGCCGATCCGGAGGCGCTGACCTATGCCTCGCTCTTCGGCGGATTGCTCGCCCACGTGGCGTCGCTCCACCAGCCGCTCACCGACACCCAGATGGCCCTTTTAAAAAAACATCTGAAAGAGATCGCCGGATTCGACAATGAAGGGACGGCGGTGATCGAGTCGGTCATCCGGGAGGCGGCCGGGAGCCTCGACCGGTTCCGGCTGACCCGGGAATTTTACGAGAAGAGCACCCCGGCGCAGCGGATTCAGCTGGTCGAGTGTCTTTTCGACATCGCCGGGGTCGATACCGATCTGACCCATTCCGAGGTGGAGGAGGTCCGCGCGATCGCCTATGGCTTAAGGCTGACCCATTCGGACTTCATCAACGCCAAGGTGAAACATCTGCGGGAGAGCGAAAAAAAGAGCAATTAGGAATTACGAATGAGGAATCAAAATAAAAAGGCGTTGTCGGAAAAATTGTAAATGAAGGAAGAAAATTTGAACGAGGAATTCGATCCCATTTCCCCTTCCCGCCGCTCGTTCATCCAAATGGCCGGGGCGCTGCTTCCGATCTTCATCGCCAACCCGTTCAACCTCTTTCGCTCGTTCACTTCGCCCGACGGCGAGCTGCGGCCGGTCCCGCGTCCCAAACCGAACCGATTCGTTCAGGATGGAAAGGCGTTGGTCTCGGTCGTCGGCGGGGAGACGATCGACCGGATGGTCCGGGAGGCGGTTGATCTGATCGGCGGAATAGACCGGCTCGATCTAAAAGGGAAGACCGTTCTGGTGAAGCCGAACGTCGTCTCGCACAACCCGCCGCCGGCGACGACGAACCCGGAGGTCGTCCGGAGCGTGGTGAAGCTCCTTTATGAGGGGGGCCGGCAAGGTGATCGTCGGCGATATGTCGGGGGTGATCCGGCTGCCGACCCGGAAGAACCTGAAAGAGACCGGGATCGAGGCTGCGGCGCGGGAGGCGGGGGCGGAGGTGATCGACTTCGACGACGCCGAGTGGATCGAGGTGAAGCCGCCGCAGGCGCAGTTGAGCGGGAAGATTTATGTCGCCCGGCCGGTTTATGAGGCCGATCTTCTCGTCAACCTCCCGGTGGTGAAGACCCACCAGAGCGCGACCTATTCGATCTGCCTCAAAAATCTGGTTGGGGTAACCCACCCCCGAAACCGTCCCTACCGGGTGAACCCCGCCCGGTGGGAGGAGGTGGTGGCGGAGATGAATTTGGCGGCCCATCCCGACCTGAACATCGTCGATGCCACGACGATCATGGTCGCCGGCGGCCCGCAAGAGGGACCGGCGGAGAAGACGAACATGATCTTCGCCAGCGGCGATCGGATCGCGGCCGACGTCGTCGGGCTCGGATTGATTAAACACTTCAACCGCTGGAAAGGGGTCGGTGAGATCAGCGTCTGGGCGCAGCGGCAGATCCGCTACGCGCAGACGCTCGGGCTGGGGGTGAAGGAGGCCGCGTCGATGAAGATGATCGCGAAGCGGCTCGAAGGGAACGAAGCGGTTTTCTCGGCATTGATCGCGAAGATCGAATCGGCTCTTGCCGAGGGGCCCGGAAAGAATTAACCCCCTGTCTCCTTAGGTGATCGGGTATCGCCGGCGGAGTTGTACGACCTGTGTTCCCGCCGGCTCTTCCAGGTTGAAGAGGGTGTCGTCGACGAAGGGGTTGCCGTCGGTCGAAACGGTGTTGGCGGTGACCTGCGTGATCCGCTGCAAATATCGGAGCAGGTAAAACGGGGAGTTGTTCAGACCGGTGGAGGTCTCGATGTTGTTGCGCGCATCGGCCGCGTTCAATCGCCCGCCGCTGCTGAACTGCAATCGGAGCAACATCTGCCGCCAGAGAGAGAGGCCGCGCCCGTCGATGTCGCGGGGGGTGACGGTGAAGACCCCGCCCCCGCGGTCGTCCACCGCCGCCGTCGCCTTGCCGGGCCCGTAGGTCGGCTGGTAATCTTCATTCCAGAAGACGGTGAGATTGACTTGCATGTCCTGCGCCCGGCGTTCTTCGGCGTCGGTCTGCAGCGCCTGGGGATGTTCCCTGTAATAGGCGCGGTAGAGGTAGATCGCCTGGTTCCAGACCTGGTTCATCGCCGCCGCCCCGCCCCCTGCCGGCGCGCGGACGTCGGTGAGGAGCGGCTGGCCGTTCTCGCCGAGTTCGGTCTGCATCGCGCTGAAGATCCGCGCCGCGTAAGTTCCCCGCTCCGGAAATTTCCGCGGAACCCGGTCGGGGATCAAACCGTTCAGCTCCCGGATCAGCTTCGCCTGCTCCCCCGGCCCGGCCCCCTCCGGAATCATCGCCGGGAAGATGGTGAAGAGGGTCTCGGTCCGGACCCGGTGCCCGGCGAACTCGGTGGCGAGGACCTTCAGCCCCTCGCTGTCGAGCGCGAGTCGGCGGTTTCCGCGGGCGGCGTCCAGCCACTGCCATTCGAGATTTTCCGGCGGCTCCTTGAAAATGATCGTCGCGGTGGCGGCCTGGTTGCAATGGCCCGACCAGTCCCCTTCGGTATCGTGGTGCGCGTTGGCCGGGTTCGATTCCCACCCGAAGGCGCTGGCCGCCGTTGTCGGGTCGCGCCCCGCCCAGACGTCGAACGCCCAGAGGGGGGAGAAGACGTCGCGGTCGGCCCGGGGCTGGAGGGAGGTCGTGTTCGCGCCGGTGCCGGTCGGCCAGAAGTAAAAGGTCCAGGGGATGAGCGGGGCCGCATTGTACGCCGGCTCTTCCCGGGCGTAGGCCTCCTCGACGAGCCGGACCGAGACCCGGGCCGGTCCCGCCCCGCCGCCGACCACCCGCGCATAGTGCCAGCCGGCCCCTTTCGCGCCGAGAACGAAATCGAAAGCGCCCCCTTGCTGGACGGCGGCCCCCGCGGGGTCCGTTCCGAAGTAGTCGACAGTCCCCCGGTTCGTCGTCATCCCCAGCCAGGTCCAGAAACCGGAGCCTTGGTTCCGGGCCGCTCCTTTCGTTTCGGGGAGGTAGAAGATCACCCAGGTCCGGTCGACCGTGTTCGGACCGGGGACCGAATCCTCATCGGGATACCCCACCTTCACCCGGACAACCTGATCGACATAGACGTCGACCGTTTGGTCGGCCCCGTTGATCTGCCCGGCGAGATATTCCTGATCGTTCCAGGGCCAGTAGCGGAGCGGGGTTCCCTGTTGGCAGGGCTGGCATCGGCATTCGACGTAGAGGCCGTTGTTCGGGGCGGGAGCGGTGACGCGGATCCGGTGGCGGCCGTCGCCTGCTTTTACCTTCCAATCGGTCAGCCCCTGCGCGTTGGTCTGGACCGCCGGCGCGTTGTCGATCACCACGTTGGCTCCGCCGATCGGGTGTCCGTGGTTCTGGTGGAACCGGACGCGGACCCGGAACCGCTGCTGCTGTTGTTGTTGGCAGGGGGCCCGGTGCGGCGGCGCGCCGTTCATCTGCTGCGCGGCATTGGGGAGGTTGCGCCGGGGAGGCGGGGGGGCCGGCCGATTCCGCGCCTGAGGGGGAATTCCCCCTTGCGGGGGGGCCGGTCGGGCGGCTGGCCGATTTTGTGTTCTAGGAAGACACATCGATCGCTCCCTTATCCCTCTGGCATTTCCGAAAATTCCAATGACCGGTTTAAATGATTCATCGCCGCTTGATAGAGGCGGTCTGCTTTTTCATCTTCTCCCGAGAGGGTCGCGTCGTTGAGGATCGTTTCGGCCCAGGGAAACTGCGGGTCTTTGTCGAAGCCGCTCCCGATAAGAAACATGTGAAGCATGTAGACCGTTCGGCCTCTCTCCCCGGTGATTCCATATTTCGAGGATGATTCGGCGCCGGCGGCGATCAGCTTTTCGAGAAGGTCGTTTCCGAGATGCTCGGCCTTTCTCGGATGGATTTCCCGGAACAGTCCGATCATTCCCGGCGTGAAATCGGGGCCGACCCGCTCCACGGCCCGATCGGGGTCGAGCCTTCTCACCCGGAGGAGAACCTTGAGGTGCTCTTCCTCGTTTTCGCCGACCGTCCGGTCAAGATAATCCATCGTGGCGTCATACAGCGCCCGGACTTTCGTGTCGCCGTCCGGAAAGTTGTTCCGATTCAGGATCGGGCCGGCCCAAGGGAACTGAAGGTCGGTATCGAAGAAGCTCCCGAGCATGAACATGATGCTCAGATAAAGAAAGACGTCCCGTTCGGAGAGCAAGCCGTACCCGGCGGCGTTCTCCAGCCCCAGCGCGACGGTTTTGCGAAACGGGACGTCGCCGAGAATCTCGCACTGGCCGGGGAAATGGTCGCGCAGATGGGCGGCGAGCGGATCGATCAAACCGGGCCGCATCGATGCGCTCAAAACGTCCATCTGCTCTTTGCGAATCGTCAACATCGCTTTCTCCGTCATTATCCTGGGGGAAGGGGTGTTCTTTCGGTTTTCAGGGCTCCCTGATCGCGCGAGAAACGAAGCAGGCCGGAACCGTTCTCGTCCTCAACAAGGTAATGCCCGACCGGACCGAAGAGGGTTTCCAATTCCGCCGCGTTGCAGGTGGGGAGATAGCTCCGGAGGACCCGCGGATCGTAGTAGCGGAAGTAGAGTCTTCGTCCGGCGGGATCTTTGACGATGAGGAACCGGCGGAAATGGCGGTAGAGCTCGTCTAATCGGGCCCGGGTGGCGAGAAGAATCCCCCAGTGATCGCCCCACCGCCGGAAGAGCCAATCGGCGAAGGCGCTCTTCGGTTGAATCTCCACCAGGTAGGGGGCGACCCGGACCAACGCGTCGGGAACATCCCGATAAAGGCAAGCGATCAGGCAGTCGGCCCCCATCACCGCCGGGAAGATGCTGTCGTGGCGGGCCGCGTCGAGCAGGGCGAAGATCCGCTCATGCCGGCCCGGCGCGACCGCTTTCCAGAGCCGGTCCACCTTCTCTTCAGACGATATTCCGAGCATCGAAATCTCTCTCCGGGAGGATCACCCCTGTTAGGCCGATCGCGCCTTCGCGCACTCTTCGCAAAACGGCGCGCCCGATTGCGCGGCCGACTTCAGGGTCGCGGCCTGCGCCGCGGCATCGACCGACGCGAAGACCGCCTCCTCGATCGGGGGGCGCGGCGACCGGTTTGATCGGCTCCAGCGGGGCGGGCCGCGCGACCGATGCCTTCGGCTGCGGCGGCGCCGGTTTCGGAATGGGCGGCTGCGCCGATCCCCCCCTTGAGGGGGCGCTCCCTTTGTGCAGAACGACTTTGACCTGTCGGTCGGAAATGTTTCGCGCCAGGAGCTGGAGCACCTGATGATCGCTCATTCTTTTAAGGGCGGCTTGATCGGAATGGTACGCGACGAACCGGCGCAACAGGGCCATGCTGCCGGGGTCGCTTTTGCATTTTCGAAGAAAAAGAAGGGCCAGGTCGGGGCTGCCGAAGTTCATCACGCTGTCCGACGCGCTGCAGTCCTGCCGCCGGCGCAGCTCGATCATCCGTTGCCCGTCGTGGAGGAGGGTCTTCATCGGCGGACACCGGTTTTCAGGAGGGCCGTTTTATCTTCGAGCGCTGAAGGGAGATCGGTATTGGAAAAGCGGTTGTCCATCCTTGGAAGACGCCTCTCACAACTGGAAGTGGTTCAGTACTAGAGATGAAGTTTGTTGTTCAGTATCCCGTTCAGGAAAAGGACCGAGCGGTCCGATGAGATCCCGTTCCGGCTCAAAGAAGTCGCGTTAACTTAGACCACTCTTCTTTCTTTGTCAAGAGGCGGAGCAGATCAAACGCGGAAGGAGCAGGGCGATCGATTTTATTATGTAGGGGGAGGGATGGGTGTAGGCCGCATCGCTTTCTCGAATGCCTATTGCCGCTTGCTTAAGACGTTCATCAGCAGCGGGAAGGTCGTGGCCGCGCCGACGAACAGCAGGGTCCATCCGATCGCCTTCCGTTGGCTCAAATTAAACCGGTCGGCGAGCAACAAGGCCGCCCCCGCGCCGAGGAGGGCGCGCGTTCCGCTGATGAGGCCGATTTCGGGGAGCGTCAGCGCCGCTGTTTTTGCCATTTCGCTTCCTTTTGCAATTGAGAGGATGTTCTTCATGCGGTCTCCTTTCCTGAGAAATTTTCTTATGATCCTGCTGTCCTTTTTCTATTTATTCTAAACCGTCTTTCGTTTAGACAACAAGGGTCTGGCTTACATTTCTGGAAATGGGGCTTCGCCCCGCGCCCCAAACAAAGGGTAGGCCGGTTATTAGCGGTCGCGCGCTTTTTCGTAGGTTTCTAAGAACTTTTCCACCGACACACTTGCGACGATCTCGCCGATCACTTCCAGCGGCAGGTTCTCGATCCGCATGAAGCGGATGCACGACTTTCCCATGTCGAGGTGCTTGCGGGAGAGTTTATAGGCGGCTTGCAACTTCGCCGCCAGCTTGGCGTCCTGAAAGATGCTGGTCAGGTAGAGGGAATAGTACCCTTTCTGCGCCGCGATGCCAGCATAGAGAAGGGGCTGTCCGTTATCGGTTTTGGGATAACGCTCCAGCGGAACCTGATAGGAGATCATTCCCCAGTTCATCACTTCTTCATAACCTTCGGGAAGCGCTTCCAGGATGACGTTTCTGACTTTCGATACAATCGCCCGGCGCTCCGCCGGAAGTTCACTGAGATATTCTTCTATCGTTTTTGCCTGACTTGAAACCATTCTTGCCGACTCCTATCAAATTCTCATTGAGGGTGATTCCATTTCCATCGACGCAACGCCCCGACCCTCGGCAGGGCGATGAGCTTTCTTTGCCGTTGTCGTCGCTGTCATTTATTGTCCAAAATATTATTTTCGCACCGCTTCTTGTCTGATCTTTAATAACTTCTGCCAGAAGAGATATTCGGTCTCCAGGAGACGGCCGATGTACCGTTCGTTCCGCGCCACCTTAAGGTGAAGCTCCGGCCGCCCCGGCAGATAGCAATAGAAGTCGATCGATTCAAGGGGGATGACGGCGAGGATGTGCTGCAATTGGCCATAGTAGTAACCGGGGACATCCGCCGTGGCCGCCACCTTGCGATAGACACTCTCTCCGCATTTTATCTCCACCACCGCCGTTCCGTTTGCCGCCACGCCGTCGACGCTGGCTCGCAGCCACTCCTCTTTCACACTTTGCAGGCAGGCCGGCGTGAAGGCGACCCCCACCTTGGTTTCGTAGCGTTTTCTCGCCTCCGGCTCCAGCGCGTTCCCTCTCGCCATCGCCGCATTGGGGGTGGAAGTCTCCCCGCCGCATTTTTCCCGCAGCAGGTCGTCGGCGCTCTTCCAGGGGTTCTCTCCCATGATCGTCGGCGCATCGGAGGCCCCGATCCCCTGACGGCGCCATTCCAGCCACTCCGGGGTCCCTTGTTGAAGATGGATGGTCACGTACGGCATGCAGCGGCTCCTCTAAAACAAAAATTTGTGAGAGTACGTTTGGGCTGATGGCGCGGCCACTGCCAACCATTGTACTCTTACCCATCCTTTTTTCCTACGACTACTTTCTAAAGCGGCTTCTTCCTTAGGTAGCCGCCTTTCTTTGCAAAAGAATGTTATCTGTCATCCGAGCCCTCATTTGCGGTTATTGAGAATGAAGAAGATCAGAAAGGTGGTTGCCAAGGCGATCAGCACGAGGAGCCTTGCCTTGGCGGGGAAAGATGCTACTGGCGTTAGATGAGATGCGGCCGTCAATAAATAGGATGGGCTCGGAAAAATCTTCCGGCGGGAGGAATCGGCCCGGCAGCGATATTTCTGCGAGGGCTTTTTTATGAAAAAGGGGTCTTGGGGAACGGATCTTGGTTGAATACAACGACCCTGTTTTTCCCTTGGACCTTGGCTTGATAAAGGGCGCGATCCGCGTTCCGAACCAGCTCCTCGGCCGTCTCGCCGTCATCGGGAAAACTCGCCAACCCGATGCTGACTGTCGGGCTTGAGGGCTGGAACTTTTTTTGAAGGACTTCTTCCGTTTCGATCCCTTTACAAAGACGCTCTGCGATGATCCGGGCGTCTTCTTTTTGGGTCTGCGGGAAAATAATCGTGAATTCCTCGCCTCCGTAACGAGAGGCAACATCGATCGCCCGAATATGCTTGCGAATGACGCGGCTGACGCGTCTGAGAATTTCATCCCCCTCCGGATGACCGTAGGCATCATTAAATGTCTTGAAGTCGTCGATATCCATGATCACCAAAGAAAATGGGATTTGATGGCGGCGTGTTCGTTCAACCTCTTCCAGCATCCGCCCTTGAAAGTACCGGCGATTGAGCAGGTCGGTGAGGGGATCGGTGATAGAAATCTTCTTGAGCGCCTCTATTTTCTCGTGGAGTTGTGAGCGCTCGATGGCAATGGAAATACCCCCCCCCCCCAACGCGACCATCAACTGGAGATCCTGCTCTGAAAAGGCTTGGCCCGTTATTTTGTCCGCCAAATTGATGACACCGATGGTTTGATCTCTCAGTTTCAACGGAACACTGATAAAAGAGGAAGTCTTATAACGGGGTTTCGGTTTTTGGAGAATCCGCGGATCCTGGGCGAGATTTTTCACGAGGAGGGGATTCCCGCTCTGATAAACTTGACCGGCTATTCCTTCTCCCGGTCTCACGCGGAAGATCTCCTGAAGCGTCTTATGCATTCCCTTCATTGCCCTGACCGAGAGCTCTTTGTTGGATTCATCCAGCATCATCAGAGAGCCTTGCTCTACTTGAAGGAGCCGAACGGCCTGCTCTAAGATATCTTCGTGCAGCTGGTTTAGGTAGAGGGAAGTGCCGACGAGAGCGGGAAGGTCCGAAAGGGACTGCGTGATCTTTCTTTGTTGCGACAGCTGATTTTGTAAGACGATCGTTTCGATAGCCCCCGCGCCTGCTGACAAAAGGATTCGATCATTTTGCTGTTGTCGCCGTCGAGCGGGGTATTTAGAATGGCAAGGGTGACTTTGGCGTTGTCGTTCTCCAATATAGGAAAAAGATAGCAAGAGCGCGTGTCGGATGGAAGCTTGCACTTGAGAAGATTGAACATGATCTCGCTAAAGACGTACGGCTCTCCTTTTTTCCGATGCTGAAGCAAGACATCCAGTGAGACCTTGGATTGATGGAGCCGCTCTTTTCCCTCGCCGAAAACCGCAATCGCCTTATGTTCTCCTTCTTTTGCGCTTTGATAAAATACGGCGGCGCTCTTCAAATCAAAAATGATCCCGAGGGTATTAATCAGGAAAGACATGTTGAGTCCAAAAGAGGTCGGATCTTTTTTGAATTGACCGGCAAGATGAAGGAGGCTCATCAAAAGGGTCGCTTTTGATTCATATTGATTCCGACAATAAATATTCTCCAGGAGCATTCCTCCGATCGTTTGGAGGGTTTGGGCCGCTTTTCGAAGCGCCTCCTCGGTTCCTAATTGGACGTTGTTCTTGGAATCCGATAATTTTATCGATGAGATTCCCCGTCGGGCCGCCTCCTTCTTAAAAGAAAGAGACTCTTCTTCGCTAAAATAGATTTTCCCCCCGATGATCGCGAAATGGACCTGATTCGCAATGGAAATGGGGATGACGAAGTAATGTAGGTTTGTCGGGCATTTGGCGAAGATCACTTCCCGGGTCTCGATGGCAAGGTCGACCTGTTTTGCGAATGCCGCCTGGTAATCAGATTCTTTCTCCGTTTTATGAACGAGAAGACAAAGGGGATTTTCGCGGGCGAGCGGGGCGCACGCCCTTTTCTCTTTTGGATCGTAAATAAAGAGGGGGAAATCGGTTAACGAGGAGAGACAGCGTTGGATCTCTTCCCAGGGAACCTTGGCCAGACCTGAAAATCTCTGCATAAGTAAGTTTCCGCCGATCGGACGGCTGAAGTGGTTTTATAAAATTAGTAGGGGGAAGTTTAGAAAAAACGAGCCTGCCCTGTCAAGGCAATTATTCAAAAAAAGTATAACATCGCTGTCAAATAGCCTGACTCTACAAGCGAAAACGCCCTTTTCATCTGAAAGTCTATAGCGGGTAGTACGACGGAGACAATCGGTCTGGCGTGGGCCGTTGAGGAGAAAAAGGAGAGGGAGAGCCGCTTCTACCGTGCCGCCGGCCTCGTGAACACGCTGGTTGCGGCCGCCGAGAAGTCGATGAACGGCTGGGAGTAGACGAGAAGATCATGCCGCCAACCCGGCGCATCATTCGCGGTTATTTAGAATGAAGAAGATCAGAAAGGCAGTTGCAAAGGCGAGCAGCACGAGGAGCCTTGCCCAGTCAACCACCCGCTTCTCCTCTTCTCTGGAGCTCACGCCGAATCCTTTTCCCCCGGTGTAGCGCAGAACGAGGACGAGGAGGCCGAAAAGAAAAAGGAGCACGATGTCGAGCAAGAAGGGCTTCACCTTACCCAAACGGCAAGGTACAACGTTCTTCCAACCGCCGTATTTCTATGCTGCGTCATCCGGACCATCGGATTCTGAGGGTCGGCCGATCGCGTCGGTGAAGATCGGCGGTTGAGGTGCGGAAGCGCGCATTGCAACGGCCGGTGGCGGTTGGCTGCCGCCGCCTCCCAGACGATAATGGTGCTTGGCTTTTTCTTCGAAGCGCACTCTTTTCTTGCGATTGCCGATGTGGTTGTAGTGCTGGGCCAACCGCGCGTAGCGATCTGCAAGGTAGAGATGGAATTCCGGATTAAGGTCATGACGTCCCGCTGGATCGACCACCCAGCGAAGGATGTGGACCCAGGCCACATCGAATCGTAGCTGCCAGATTTCCTTCTTATTATTTGAGCAAACTGAACGCGCCAATGAATCTTTCTCCTGAGCCGAAGGAACCATGCACGAAAACACCACGTCTCCAAGGGCTTGCTGCAAGGGAGACAGGATAACCTTTGTGCCTCGCCGAGATATAAGCGTGGTCTTCAGTCTTCTCTAGCCATTGAAAGGGGATTTCGAAGGTGAGTCGATAACCGTGCTCGGAGGAGTAGGACTCAATTTTTGCAGGAGGTAGTTTTGGTTGGTTTGGATCGAGGCCCTTCGGTCCACTTTCGAGTTGAAACAGGCGGGCACGTTTACCAAGGATTTTCTCCGGGTGCTCGTGAGTGCCAAAGAGGGCGTGTCCCCCGAGTTCAAGATACAACGCAAAAAGAAGACACAGGCCCGCTACCATCACCATCGCAATCTGGAACCCACTCAAGTCCATCAGTTCTCCAAACGTCAGAAATTAGAGACTCATTAGCCACTTTAGTTATGATTTAGCGGGCGCTCACACTACTTGATGCATTGGCATTTGCCGATATGCTTTTTGCCTGGATCATCCAGATTCGGACAGTCTCTCGGGCCTAACCACGTTTCCCTATATGCGCCTTCATGAGGCGTGAGCATCAACACAAAATGCATCATGCCAACATAAATGATGCCGGAAGGCCCTACAACAAGTGAGTTCGGATGGGGTAGCACTTTAGATTGTGAAAGCGGGATTATCTTCCCGGATGCCTCAACTCGGGAAACCCCTCCAGGTGTGCCGACAATGACCGTGTCCGGGTGGAGAGACTCGAAAGCATAAGGGGCACCCGGAAGCTCGGCAAGGATGCGCATGGTCGGCGGTCCTTCCGCGCTTGCTGAAAGCAGCAGCACCCTACCATGACTGAGGTCGAGATGGGAAATACCGTCGAGCACCAACAAACCGCGCGTTGAAGGGACGAACCCAATGACGTTTTCCTCCGATAACCTCCATCGTTGTTGACCATTGCCGCTGAACCACCAGAGCCCCCCTCCGAACTCACCTGCATCAAAACCGACTGCCCAGCCGCCTGCAAACGGATATACAAGTCGGTCGCCGCCCAATCCCTCAGACCTTCTCCCCTCCGGGAGTAAAAAAGGGAGGGGGTCGCGTCGGTCTCCCACCTCCTCGATTTCAGTGACCCATGGGCGCCCTCCTCTGAGAAACACTCTCCGTGAATCAGAATAGGAAGAGCAGAAGAAAGCGGACTTGTTGGGTACGTCTTTGAGCTGCACCCATTCTCGTGGCAGGAGAGATTCGTCTACAGGTTGCTGCACTGTAATCCACAATGCCGACAGGATGATACTCCCGATCATCATTCCACCTTGGCTTCGTTTAATGGGGGGCTAGCGATTGCCCACGAGTCCTTATTTAGCTGTTCGTTACTTTCTTCTTGCAGCGTCAATTCTATCGATTAAATCGATCACAATAGGGCTCTTCTTCAACGGGATTAAACTCATTGGAGGAATGAAGCTGATTTCCTTGCCTAACTCACAAGGTTCTCGCAAGCTGAGCGTGACCCTCGGCGGGCTTATTATGACGGTATAGCTCACGTTCATCACGTTGGATAGGGGGACCCTTGTTTCAACTTTTCCATTTTGAAAAACGAGGCTATCACCCGCATCCCAGACCTCGTCTACATGATCGAATATGAGAATTTTCATGACAAAGTAACCAAGCACGGCCATGATGATGGGAGCCAATAATTCGATGAAATAGAATACATTCTCTTTCAACATCGCAGTTAGTGCAGCGATAGAAAATAAGAACAAAAATCCGAACCATATTGCCGGAAATACCTTTTTGTAATAAAAAGTGAACCTTGATGAAATCTTCTTCATATTCGTTTGGGATTAACGTTCAACGGGGTTAACTATAAGCCGAGAACGGCGAGTGAACCGTCATTGCCGTATTTTTATACCGCTCTGGATAGAAATGTTACCCCTCTTTGAGGGATTTGGCAATTCTCCTTAGGGCGTTTGGAGCAGAACGAGGACGAGGAGGCCGAAAAGAAAAAGAAGAGCCACATCGAGCGCGAAGTGCTTCACCGATGCAGTCTTACCCAGGCCACCGGTAGGGTGGGTTACTCCTCTCCCACGTTGGGGATTGAAAGGTTGCGACAAATTTTACGGATCAGTTTATTTGGTTTCGGTGTGTCGGGGAATGGCTTCGACCGCGCCGGTAGTGGGGTTGCACCAGAGCGAATGGGCTTTGCCCTCGCGCTTCAGATAACAGCCGTTCCTGCGGAGGTGCTGGAGCAGGCTGCTCCGTTTCATTGAACGACGACCTTCTCGCGGATTGCTTCGGATGGAATGCCTCGCAGCGCGTCTTCTCGCCGGTCTTCCAGGATGAGGGCGATTGCATCCGACAAGCTCTGCAGGGCTTCCTCTTTTGTATGTCCTTGACCATTTGCTCCCGGAATTTCGGGAGAATAGGCGATGTACCACTTACCATCCTGTTCAATGATCGCTGTAAATTCGTTGTACATTGAAAACCTCCTGAAATGATTCCGCAACCATAATCCACTGTTTCTTTAAACAGAAGCTTGCCAGAAATGAAAGACTGATGCCAGCAATGTTATGGTTCCTTCCGGGGTAATCGCGGCGCATCATTTGCGGTTATTGAGAATGAAGAAGATCAGAAAGGCGGTTGCCAAGGCGACCAGCACGAGGAGCCTTGCCCAGTGAACCACCCGCTTCTCCTCTTCTCCGGAGATCACCCCGAACCCTTTGCCACCGGTGTAGCGCAGAACGAGGACGAGGAGGCCGAAAAGAAAAAGAAGAGCCACATCGAGCGCGAAGTGCTTCACAAATGTGCCTTACCCAAAAAACCAGGGAGGTCTTCGGATGGAAATTCAGACGTGACCCTCCAGAATAGAAGAAAATTTGGGAATAGAAGGTTAGTTACCAAGAATATTTAAATTAACCTAAACCTGTTCTTTCTCTTCAAGAATGTATCTAAATTCCAAGCTATAGATCCTAAGCTCTACCATTTTTTGCAGGGTGGCTAACAGTAGTGCAGCAGCTCTTTTCATTGCGTCAAAAGTTTCATGATAAAATTTCTCGAATTCCTCCGCGCCATCATAAGGAGTATATATTAGAGGAATATCGAGATCACCATGCACGAATTTAGAACGATAATCATAAAGTCCTCGAAAAGCGCGTTTATGTTCGTTAACTGGTCCTAAAAGTGTTTGCACCTTCTCGAATAACTGCTCGGATAACCCTTGTTTTCCCTTCAGATATAAGGCCTCAAGACCAACCATGCACCACATTAATTGTACTGCACTATAGTCCTCGCCAATAACATGACTAAGTGCGCTAATAGCTCTACCGACATCTCCCTGAGGTACTCCATTCTCTAAACCAGGTATTCGTGATATCCATTGCCATGCTTCCTCAATATTAATTTCATGTAGCTTTGGCCAGCCGACTTCTACAGCATAATCAACAACAAGGTTGATGAGATCATGGGGCCCTGTTCGAATACTTCTCTCCTTTTTTCGGTTTACATATAAAACTACGTCTAGAGGTTCCAGACCACCAGGTTTTGCAATGGCCGCTGCGAGTATTAGGTCACCAGAAAATTTTTCTAAATCGGTGCTTAATAGATCAACTGCGAGCTCTTCATCTAATGGTGGCTGGGAATACTTAGATCTTTCAGGGGCATCTGGAAAAGAATCATGTAGCAATTTCTCGAAGTCAACTGTTGCCGTTGATTCCAGAAGGAGGTAATGCCATGTAAAGTTGATTGCCTTAGTTAAAGAAGAAGGGGAAGATGGTTTCCAATCTAGATACTCACTCTCCAGTTCGGATTCGCTAAGCATCCTGATATTGAACACCCGTTCGTTTATATAATCGTTAACGCTGGCCTTTAATCTGCCAGATAGGCTCACAATATCTATCAGTGCTGAGGTTTGACGGGAGAACCACGCTTCTTCGAACTGAAATGCTGGCTCTCTGAATTGAAATAAAATATGAACTGTGTATATCTTAGCTTTCATTTACCCTTTAAGAGGATGAGGGAGACCCAAAGCCCTTTTTGAAGTCATGAAGTTGAGTTTATTGTGTTACTCGATACTTATAACTCAGAGGAGATATATTGTTCTTGGTATTAAGCCATTTCTCCTGTTGAATTTAGTCCGCTCCAAAGTAATGTAAGGTTGATATAAACAAAAATGTTACGCGTCTTAACAGAAATTTGCAATCATCTTAATGGTATCTAACTTTAGGATGATCGAAGTAATCGATTGGCGGATTAATTGAGGGATAAAGACTACAAAAGGCAGTTTATCTACCGCGCCGCCAACCCCGTGAACACACTGGTGGCGGCGACGGAGAATTCAATAAACGGCTGGGGCCAGACGCCAAGCAGGATCACGCCGGCAATCCCGGCGTAGATCACGACCTTCAGCGGCATCGAGAGGTGAATAGGGGTGGTCTCTTTCGGTTCGAGGGTGTAGATCTTCTTCACCACGATCAGATAGTAGTAGAAGGAGATGATCACATTGATCAGGCCGACCGTCACCAAAAAGAACATCTTCTGATGGACGGCGGCGGCGAAGATGTAGACTTTTCCGATGAAGCCGGCCAACGGCGGCACCCCGGCGAGCGAGAGGAGAAAAACCAGCATCGCAAAGGCCAAGAGCGGGGAGCGGCGATTCAATCCGGCGAGGTCGTCGATGTCGTCGGTGTTCGTCAGGTTGGAGAAGATGATCACCACCGTGAAGGCGCCGAGGTTGGCGAAGAGATAGGTCAACATGTAGAAAAGCAGCGAGTCGCTTCCCATCTTCGTCCCGGCGGCCATCCCGATCAAAATGTTCCCGATCTGCGCGATCCCGGAGTAGGCCAAGAGGCGCTTCATGTTCTTCTGCGCGATGGCGGTGATGTTGCCGTAGGTCATCGAGAGGACCGAGAGGGCGGCGATGAACCAGGTCCATTCGGCCCGCAGGTCGCCGAAGGTGGAGAACATCACACGGAGAATCAGGGCGAAGGCCGCCGCCTTCGGAGTGATCGAGAGATAGGTCGTCACCGGCGTCGGGGCCCCTTCGTACACGTCGGGAATCCAGTTGTGGAACGGCACCGCACCGATCTTGAAGCCGAGCCCCACGAAGATAAAGAGCAGCCCGAGCATCATGCCGACCGAGTTCTTGTTCGGCATCGCGGCGATCTCGCGGAAGTAGATCGTCCCGGTGGCGCCGTAGATCAGGCTGATGCCGTAGGCGATCAGCGACGCGGCCAAGACACCGAGGATGAAGAACTTGATCGCCGCCTCGTTCGACTTGAAGTTATCGCGCAGATAGGCGACCAGGATGTAGAAGCCGAAGGTCGAAAACTCCAGGGTGATGAAGAGGGAGAGGAAGTCGTTCGCCGACGCCATGAACATCATCCCGAGCGCGGCGAAAAGAACCAGATAGTAGTACTCTCCCCTGAAGAGGGGAAGCTTCTCGACATAATTAATGGAAACGAGGACCACCAGGATCGTCGAGACGAGGATGAAGATCTTGAAGAAGATCGCCAGCGGATCGAGGACGAACATGCTGTTGAAGAGGCTGCCGTTGAACCCCCGGAGGGCGAAGCCGACGAGCTGCAGCGTAATCAGACCCATCCCGGCGATCGAGAGATAGCCGAGCTTCGTTTTCGAGAACGCCGGCCAGATGAAGTCGATCGCCAGGACGACGCAGGAAAGGAGGGTCATCCAGAGCTCCGGCGCCATCAACATCAGATTAAGGTCCGCCCAATTCAACGGCTGCATTTTACTTTCCTCCTGAAACGGGGTCCGCTGTCGGTTTTGCGTCAGCTTCTTCCGGCGGATCGATCTCAATCGAAAACGAAGCCGGCTCCGCGGCGGTGGCCGGGAGCGCTGGCGCCGCCGGCGCCTCCATCCGCGCCAGGATCGGCATCACCCCCGATTGGATCACATTGATGAACGGCGCGGGATAGAGCCCGAAGAAGATCGTCATCGACGCCAGCAAGACCAGCGGAAGGCGATCGACCAGGCTTCGCGCGTCGACCACATGCGCCATCCGCGGATCGGGCTCGCCGAAGAACATGTCGCGGATCATCCGGAAATAATAGGCCCAGGTGATCGTGATCGCCATCGCCGCTAAAACCGTCTGCACCGGATAGACCCGCCAGCTTCCCAAAAAGACCATCAGCTCCCCGATGAAGTTCATCGCCCCCGGCATCCCGAACGAGGCCGCGGAGCCGATCACAAAAGCGGTGGCGATAAAGGGCATCTTCGACGCCAACCCGCCTCCCATCGAGGGAATGTCGAGGGTATGGGTCTGATAATAGATGTAGCCGGCCAGGGCGAAGAGGAGCCCCATCGCCATCGCGTCGGCGAAGAGGAAGAAAACCGCCCCGGTCAGACTGATCTGGTTTAACGACGCCATCCCGAGGAAGATATACCCCATGTGGGCGACCGAGGAGTAGCCGACGACGAACTTGGTGTCCTTCTGCAGAAACGCCACCAATCCGCCGTAGAAGATGTTGATGACGCAGACGACGGCGATGATCGGCATCCACTGCTGCGTCGCCGTCGGGAAGAGATAGAAGCAGATCCGGATGATCGTGAAATGCCCGAGCTTCTTCAACACCCCGGCGTGCATCATGCTGGCGGCGGCCGGTGCCGCGGCGTAGCCGACCGGCGACCAGGAGTGAAAGGGGAAGATCGCGGCGATCGGCGCGAAGCCCAAGAAGATCAGCCAGAAGTAGAGGTTCTCTTTTCGACTTCAGGAGATGTCCCTTCTCGGCGATCTCGATAATGTTGAAGGTCCTTAGCCCCGAATCGACGTAGACCAACAGGAGCCCCAACAGCGCAACCACCGCGCCGAGGGAGAGGTAGAGGGTCAGCTTCATCGCGGCGTACTCTTTGCTCGACCGGTTGAAGTTGAAGAAGTGGGCGACCGAATCGCTGAGGGGGTCGCCCGCTTTTTTCATGTCGAGATAACCCTTGGTGTGCCGTCCCCAGATCACGAGGAAGAGGTACATCGGGATCACCGAGAGCTCGTAGAAGAAAAAGAGAAAGAAGAGATCGAGCGACATGTAGACCCCGATCGTCGCCGAGCCCAAGACCAGGAGGTTGATGTAAAACTCTTTCAGGCGGTCTTTGATGTGCCAGGAGACGAAGATCCCGGCAAACATCAACATCGCCGAGGCGAGGACCATCGGCGCCCCGATCCCGTCGACCCCCAAGAAAAAGGAGATCCCGAGCTCGGACGACCAAACGGTCTGCTCCTGGAACTGGAAGCCGCCGGCGGCATGGTCGTAGACAAACATCAGGTAGGCCGAGCCGAGGAGCGAGAGGCCGGCGAAAGTCGCGGCGATCCCGTGGACGATTTCCCGCTGTTTATTGGAGACGAAGAAGAGAAGGAACGCCCCGATGAACGGCGTAAAGAGAATAAAGGAGAGGAGATGGTTTGTCATCGGGTTCCCTCCGTCTGCGTCACCGGGATCTCCTCCGCATGGACGGAGGGGGTCATCTCGGGTGAATCGACCCTCGTCGGGAGGGGAATCTCCTCCTCCAGCGCATCAAAGGATTGGAGTCCGGCCGGGGTGACTTCGACCGCCGGTTCGGTGATGACCGGGACGCTGCCCGCGACCCGCTGGGCGACAAAGTCGATCGATCCGTCCATCGCCTTCAAAAAGGGCATCGGGTAGACGCCGACCCAAAAAATCATCACGGCGAGCGCCACGCAAATGCCGATCTCCCGCCGGTCGAGGTCGGGGATCTTCTCGTTCTTCGGGTTGGTGATCTGTCCCATCATCACACGCTGATAGAGCCAAAGAAGATAGGCCGCGCCGAGGAGGACGCCGACGATCGCGGTGACGGTCAGCCGCCAGTCGAGCTGCGCCGCGCCGACCAGGATCAACAACTCGCCGACGAAGCCGTTCGTTCCCGGGAAGGCCATCGACGAGAGCGAGATAATCATATAAAACGCGGCGAAGATCGGAAGCCGCCGCCCCAGCCCGCCGTATTCGGAGATCGCGCGGGTGTGGCGCCGCTCATAGAGGAATCCGACGACCAAAAAGAGACCGGCGGTCGAGATCCCGTGGTTCAACATCTGGATCATCCCCCCTTGGATGCCGGTCCGGTTCAACGCGAAGATTCCCAGAACCACAAACCCAAGATGGCTGATGGAAGAATAGGCGATCAGCTTCTTGATGTCGTCCTGCGCCAGCGCCAGGAGCGCCCCGTAGACGATCCCGATCACCGAGAGGATCGTCATCATCGGAACGAAGTTGATCGAGGCTTCCGGCAGGAGCGGAAGGGAGAAGCGGACAAAGCCGTAGGTCCCCATCTTCAAGAGGACCCCCGCCAACAGCACGCTCCCGGCGGTCGGCGCTTCGACGTGGGCGTCCGGCAGCCAGGTGTGGAAGGGGAACATCGGGACTTTAAAAGCGAAGCCGAAGAAGAGGAGGAGGAAGACGATGTTCTGCTTACTCTCCGACATCGGCGCCTTCAACAGATCCAATATGCTGAACGAGTAGGTCTGCGAGAGGTTCTGCGCCAAGGCATAGTCGTGGTAATTCAGATAAAGGATCACGAAGCCGACCAGCATCAAGACGCTGCCGAGGAGGGTGTAGAGGACGAACTTTAATGACGCATAGTCGCGGTTGCTCCCCCCCAGATCTTGATCAGGAAATACATCGGGATCAGCATGATCTCCCAGAAGAGGAAGAAGAGCAGCAGATCGATCGCCATGAAGACCCCGACGACCGTCGTCTCCAATACCAGAAGGCAGATCAGGTATTGTTTGAGATTCAGCGTAACCCCTTTCCAGGAGAAGAGGACCAAAAGAACCATCAGGAAGGTGGTGAGGGTGACGAGGAAGAGGCTGAACCCGTCGACCCCGAGGTGATAAGCGGCCCCGAGCGGCCGGATCCAGTTCAGCTCCTCGACGAACTGCATGTTCGGCGTTCCCCGTTGGAAGAGGAGCGGAAGGAGGAGCGAGAGGGCGAAGACGACTGAGGTGGTCGCCAGCGCCGTCACCCGCATCTGCCGCTCGTCCTTCAGGAATGCAAGCGCCAGCGCCCCGAGCGCCGGGAGAAGAAGGAGCAACGTCAGCACCGGAAACCCGATCTGGTCGCTTGCGAAAATTTGATCGATCATCATGTTCCCTGTAGGGGCGATCCTTGTGATCGCCCTGTCTTTAAAGGTCGTCATTCCCGCACAAGCGGGAATCCAGGGGTTTTGGATTAAAGGTCGCTGGATTCCCGATTAAACATTCGGGAATGACATAATAATCACCCCAACATCACCACCATCAGGCCTTTAATCTGCTCTTTGAACATCCAATAGATGTTCACCAGGAAAAAGATCCCGACGATGAGGATCATGGCGTAGTTGTGGACCGAGCCGGTCTGCAGCCGCCGGAAGATCCGCGCCAGGACATGGTTGGAGTAGCCGACCATGTTGATGAAACCGTAGACGACGTAATTTTCAATCTTGTTCGAAATCCCGCTTCCGCCGAAGATCCCGCGCCCGATGCCGTTGACCGCGCCGTCGATCACGCCGACGTCGAACCGCCGGCAGAGGGCGACGAAACGCTTCATCGGCTGGATGATGACGTTGTTGTACGCCTCGGTGATGAACGCCTCCCAGGCGGAGATCGGGTGGTTCGCGGCCCACATGAATTCCCGCGCGCCCATACGGTAGGCGATGTCGGTGTCGAGCGAAATCGTCGGCTCCGGATGAAGCTTCTTCAGGAAAAGCAGAAAGACCAGTCCGGTCGCCGCGAGGAGCTGGAACGATTGGAAGAGATGCTCCAGGGTATAGGGATGGTAGTCGACCGGGTTCGGCAGCAGTTGATAGAGCAGGGTCGGCCAGACTCCCAGCAGAATGCAGAAGAAGGCGGCGAGCCCCATCCCCCAGATCATGTTGATCGGGGGATCTTTCGCCGGGATCTTTTTGTCCTCGCCGAGGAAGACGGCGTAGGGAAGCTTCAGCGTCGTCGAGATGAACGTTCCGCAGGAGGCGAGGGTCAGCATGATATAGATTGCGATCCGGTGCGCCTCGCCCGCCGCCGAGATCGTCATCGACTTGCTGATGAAGCCCGACATCAACGGGACGCCGGAGATCGAGAAGCCGCCGATCATAAAAAGGACGAAGGTGATCGGCATCGTTTTATAGAGGCCGCCGAGCTCGGTCGCTTTCCGCTTCCCGGTCATGAAGATCACCGACCCCATCCCCATCATCAGGAGCGCTTTATAAAGGATGTGGGCGAAGGCGTGCGCCACGGCGCCGTTGATCGCGAGCTGCGTTCCGATCCCGATTCCCGCCACCATGAAGCCGACCTGGCTGACGATATGGTAGGCGAGGAGCCGCCGGATGTTGTTTTCGATCATCGCGTAGCCGACGCCGTAAAGGGCCATGAAAGCCCCGAGCCACATCAGCAGCTCCATGCCGGCGTACCCCCGCGCGAGGACATAGACCGCCGTCTTCGTCGTGAAGGCCGAGAGGAAGACGGTCCCGGTGACGGTCGCCTCCGGATAAGCGTCGGGGAGCCAGGCGTGGAGCGGGGGTGCTGCGGCGTTGACCAGGAATCCCAGAAGAATAAGCGAGCCTCCCCATCCGCCGTGCGGGAGGGCGTCGAAGAGGAGGCTTTTGGTCTCGGTGGCATGGATGACGATCCCCGCCAAAAGCGCGACCCCGCCGAAGACATGGACCAGAAGATACCGGAAGCCGGGCGCCTCCCCCTTCTTTTCCCCGGGCCCAGACGAGCATCACCGAGGCGAAGGCCATGATCTCCCAGAAGAGAAAGAGGGTGAAGAGATCGCCGGAGAAGACGACCCCCAACGCGCTTCCGGCGTAGGTGAGCGCCGCGATATGCTCCAGGTCGTTCTTCACATGGAGGGAGTAGACCATCCCGATCGTCGCCATCAATGTGAAGATGTAGCTGAAGACGAGGCTCATCTTGTCGACCCGCCCCATCACCAGCTCGTTCCCCAAAAAGTTGAAGACGCCATAGCGGCCCGGATCGAGGAAGACGACGAGAAGAAAGGCCGCCGCGGGGAGGCCGACGAGATAGCCCTCTTTCACCTTCCCTTTCAGGAAGGGGATCAGGGCGGCGCCGAGGATCAGGAGCAGTCCGGGATGTACCCACTCAATCATGGTGCGCTTCTCCTTCGTGGGCCGGTTCGGCGGCAGGGTTCTCGTAATAATCTTCCCGCACCATCAGCACGGAGTGGCCGATTCCTTTCGAAACGAGAATCAACACGACGGTGGCGAGCAATCCAAAAACCGCGGTGTAGCCGGGAAAGTTCTCCAGCGCGAAAACCGCGTGGTGTTTGTGGACCAGGAAAAACTCGACCACCGCGAGGAGGACGAGGAGGACGGCCGTATAAAGGATCAGCTTTTCTTTCTTCATTGAATCACCAATTTTGCCAATGCCAGAAAATAGTCGGGGAAAAGACCGACCAGGACCGAGAGGACCGCCGTCACAATCAGCGGAACATAAACAAAGGGAGAGGCCTCGCCGAAATCTTCGTCATGGTGATCGTCGTGGGCCGCCATCGCTCCGACACTCTGCGGCGCCGGGTGGAGCGGGGCAGGAGCGTGACCGTGCGTCTCCCCCTCCGGTGAATGGAAGAAGGCGGTGTAGATCACCGGGACGAAATAGGCGGCGTTCAGGATCGTGCTCGCGATCAGAACGAAGAGGATCGGGATCTGGCCCGATTCGATCGCGCCGAGGGCGAGATACCACTTCGTCACGAACCCCGCCACCGGCGGGACCCCGATCATGCTCAGGGAGGCGATCGCGAAGGCGGTCATCGTCCAGGGCATCTTCCGGCCGATCCCCCGCATCTGGCTGATGTTGGTTTTGTGCGAGGCGACATAGATCGAGCCGGCGCAGAAGAAGAGGGTGATCTTCGAGATCGCGTGGTTGGCGATGTGAATGACCCCGGCGGTCATCCCGCTCGGGGAGAGAAGCGCCGCCCCTAAAATCACATAGGAGAGCTGGCTGACCGTCGAGTAGGCGAGCCGGGCCTTCAGATTGTCCCGCGTCAATGCATAAATAGAGGCCATGATGATCGTGAACGAGACGAGATAGGCGGTCATCACACCGAGGTGAAGCTGGCCCATCAGCTCGGGGCCGAAGACGTGGAAGATCACCCGCAAGACCGAGAAGACGCCGACCTTCACGACCGCCACCGCATGGAGCAGGGCGGAGACCGGGGTCGGCGCGACCATCGCGGCCGGCAGCCAGGCGTGGACCGGCATGATCGCAGCTTTGGCAAAACCATAGATAAAGAAGAGGTAGATCATAACCAGCATCCACGGCTCCCCTTTGCCGGCGAAAAGCCCCCCTTTTGAGAACTCCAGGGTCCCGGCGACGTTGTAGGTCAGGATGATCGCCGCCAGCAAAAAGGTCTTGGAAGCGCCGACGAGATAGATCAAATATTTTCTCGCCCCCAGAAACGACTCCGGCGTCTCCTTGTGATTGACCAGCGGGAAGGTGGCGAGGCTGAGGAACTCGTAGAAGATGAAGAGGGTCAGCAGGTTCGCGGAGAATGCGACGCCGAGGGCCGAGGCGACGCTGATGGCGAAGCAGGCGAAGTAGCGGGTCTGCTTCTTCTCATTCGTCCCCCGCATGTAGCCGATGGAATAGAAAGTGGTGACGATCCAGAGCCCCGAGGCGATCGTCGCAAAGACCATCCCGAACGGATCGACGCGGAATTTGATGTCGAGTCCCGGGAGAAAGGTGAAGAGGGTGTATTCGAGCGTCTGTCCCGAGAGGATCGTCGGCGCCATCGAAAGGACGATCAGAAACTTGATGATCCCGGCCCCGATCGACCACCCTTCGCGGACGTTCGGGTTCTTATCCGAGGCGAGAATCAGCCCGACCGCCACCATCGAAACGAGGATGGCGAGAAGGGGCCGGATGTCGCTCATTGCTTCCAAGGAAACCTCTTTGCTTTCTTTACCATTTCAATAAACTGATTTCATCCACGTTGGTCGTCGCCTTTTTCCGGAAGAGAACGATGATGATCGCCAATCCGACCGCGGCTTCCGCGGCGGCGATGGTGATGATGAAGAGCGAGATGATCTGTCCGTTGACCGATTCGAAATGGCGCGAGAAGGCGACCAGATTGATGTTCCCGGCGTTCAGCATCAATTCGATGGCGTAGAGGATAATCAAAAAGTTCTTCCGGATCAAGACGCCGATGAGGCCGATGACGAACATGACGGTGGAGACGATCACATAATAGGAGAGGGGAATCATCAGGCCGACCCTACCTTATCGAGCGCGCCGCGGGAGGTCTCCTCCGCGACGGAGTCGGGGGTCCCTTCCGGGTGACCGTTTCCGGTTTGGGGAAGGGGAACCTCCAGTGCGTGCGCGCCGTTTCCCCCCGCCTTTGCGTCGGGCCGAGGCTGTTTCGCCAAGACGAGCGCCCCGATGATGCCGCCAAGGAGGATGATCCCGACCAGCTCGAACGGGAGAAGATATTCATTAAAAATGGAGAGGCCGATCGCTTCGGTGTTCCCGACGGCGGGGAGGGCGGCCGCCCCGGCGGGATCGCTCCTCTCCAGGATCGGCGATTTAAAAAGGACAATCAAAATCTCCGCCAGGATGACCAAGCCGAAAAAGAGGGCGATCCAGGTCTGACGGTGAAGGAACCCTTCGCTGCTCTTCAAGTCGAGGAGCATCAGAACGAATAGATAAAGAATAAGAACCGCGCCGGCATAGATGATGATTTGAATGGCGGCGAGAAATTCGGCGTGGAGCAATACGAACAGGCCGGCGACGTGAAGAAAAGTAGAGAGAAGGGCGAGGGTGCAGTAGATCGGATTACGAAGGCCGATCGTCAAGACGGACGAAAAGAGGGCCATCCCTGAAAAATAAAGAAAAAATAAAAGCTGTGCCATGAACTCCTTGCAGGTTTACGGGACGTTGAATCTGTTTTCGATCGTCCTCCTAGGCCGGCGCCGGGGATTCCGGCTTCGATGCAGCGGCTGCAGCATCCTGGCCGCTCGCTTTGCCGGCGGCGGGGGCCTGTGTCTCTCCGTTCACATAGGCCGGGAATTTATACCGGTATTCGCGGGCGCTGTCGTCGGCTTTTTCTTGGTTGTGCGCCACGAGATACGCTTTTGCCTCGGCGTGGTATTTCTCTCCGATCTCATACAGCTTCGGTTTGTCGAAGATCAAGTTTCTTTTATTGTCGGTCGAATATTCATAGAGCTTCGTCATCCCGAGGGCGTTGACGGGGCAGGCCTCCACGCAGAAGCCGCAGAAAACGCACTTGGTGATATCGATGTCGAACGAGGTGGCGATCCGCCGGAGGACCTGACCGTCCTGAACCTCCGCGCTGACCACCTTGATGCAGTGAGAGGGGCAGGCCGCCTCGCAGAGATCGCACCCGACGCACCGCTCGGCGCCGTCTTCATATTTCAACAGGCAAAGGGCGCCCCGGTGGGTATCGGGAAGGGCGAGCTTCTGATGGGGATATTGGAGCGTCACCTCCCGTACGAACATGTGGGTGAAGGTGAGTTTCAGCCCTTTCAGAATTTCTTTGAAAATAATTTTGTCGAGCAGCTCGGTGAATTTCACGGATTCTCCGCTTGCTGTAGGGCGTGATGAATCACACCCCTACGTTATTTCGTCTCTTCTGCCGCCGCCGGCATGACCGTCAATTGAATCTTCCAGACCTTCTCCAGGGCCACCTCTCCTTGTTTGAAATAAGGGACATGGGTCACCGGATCGATGACGCCGGTCAGGAGATCTTTCACATTGGGCCGGTTGAAGTGGTTCGGGAAGTGGACCACCCCCTTCGGGAGCGATTCCAATACTTCCACCGGAACTTCGACCTGGCCGAGCGACGATTTGATCTTCACCGTGTCGGCTGTCTTCAGCCCCATCGCCTCGGCATCGGCCGCGCCGATGTAAAGGACCGCCTTGTCTTCGATCTTCATCAGGCCGGGATCGCGCGTCGAGAGCTTCCCGGAGTGGTAGAGGACCTGAACCAGGTCGAGCGAGAAGGGAAAGGCCGCGTCCGTCTTTCGTTCGGTCGCGCGGTATCGTCCGGCGATCTCGGCGATAAAGGCACCGTCTGAATAGCGTTCCGGACGGGGGGCCGGGCGCTCATCGCGGAAGTAGTCGGGAACGAGCTTTGCGATCTCCTGGGCGATGTCTTCCGGTCCTTTGTATTGGAGCGGGTGGTTCATCCCCTTCGCGAGATCGCAGAAGATCTTCCAGTCGGGGCGCGCTTCGCCGCGCGGGTCGAACGCTTGCGCGACGCGGCGGATCTTCCCCTCCACGTCGGTAAAGGTTCCTTCTTTCTCTGCGGCGACCGCGGCCGGGAGGACGAAGTCGGCCATCTCGCCGGTCTCGGTCATAAAAGGATCTTGGCAGACGATGAAGTCGACGTTCTCCAGCGCCTGGCGGACCCGCATCGCATTCGGCAGGGTCCCGAGCGGATTTTCTCCGACGAGATAGAGCGCCTTGATCTCCCCCCGTTCGGCCCGCTCTAAAATTTCGGGGAGGGTGGCGCCGATTCCTTCGGGGAGCTCCGTATTCCAGGCCGATCGAAACCGCGCCCGTTCGCTCTCCGACGCGTAGGGACGTTGGCCGGGGAGAAATTCGGGAACCGCTCCCATGTCGACCGCCCCCTGCTCGTTGTTCTCTTCGCAGATCGGCAGAATCCCGGCCCCTTGTTTCTCCAACAGGCCGGCCAGGAGGGCGAGATCGATCAGCCGGAGCGCATTGTGATAGCCCTCTTTTTTGGAGACGATTCCTTCGCCCCAGACCAATGTTCCCCGCTTCGATTTCGCCAGCAGCTCGGCCGCTTCGGCGATCTTCTCCCAGGGCAATCCGCTCTCGCGGGCTAGGTTTTCCTCGGAAAGTCCGGCGACGCTTTGACGAAGCGCTTCATAGGCCGCCGGGTATTTCTCAACGAAGGAGGGGAAGGCGAGCCCCTTGTCGATCACCGCCTTGACCAGCCCCTGAATCAACGCCGTCTCGCCGCCCACCGCATATTGCAGCGGATGGCTGGCCAGCGCCATCAGGTTGGTCTGGAAGTTGTTGGCGACCATGAGCTTGGCCGCGAATCTTGCTTTCGCCTCTTTGAGGCGGAGCGCCGTGACCGGGTTGGTCTCGGTCATGTCGTTTCCGATCACCAAGATCACATCCGAGAGGGTCATCGCCTTGTCGGAGGTGGTCGCCTGGCCGATCCCGATCGTCTGTTGAAGAGCGGTGACCGAGTTCATATGGCCGTAGCGGGCGGCGGTGTCGATGTTGTTGGTCCCCAGCACCGACCGCATCAGGCGCTGGAAGAGATAAACATCTTCATTGGTGCAGCGGCCGGTGATCAGGCCGGCGATCGCCTCCCCGCCGTGCTGTGTTTTGATTTCCATCAGCCGTTTGCCGATCATCGCCGTCGCCTTGAACCAGGGGACCTCGGACCACTGTCCGTCGGTTTTCATCAGCGGCCGTGAGAGGCGCGATTCATTCTGGGTGTACTGGAATCCGAACCGGCCCCGGACGCAGGTCCCGCCATGATCATCTCCCAGCTCGACCTCTTTGCCGAACTTGCTCAGATACGACAGCTTGGAGGTGACCCGAACGACCTTTTGCGCTTCGCTCTCCAGGTGCAGCGTGCAGCCGTCGGAGCAGTAGCCGCAGGTGGTCACGGTTTTCTTCAGCTGCCACGGTTTGAACGAGTACTTGGAGAAGCGGCTGACAATCGCGCCGACCGGGCAGACCGCCAAACAGTCACCGCAGAATTCACAGTAGAGGGGGACCCCCTCGTGCGCGCCGACGTGTGTCTTCCCATCCTTCTTGTAGAAGCAGAGGGCATCGACCAATTGGACCTCTTTGCAGACGTTGATGCATTGCCCGCAGAGGATGCAGCGGTTCATGTTGAAGTCGAGGACCAGGCTCCGGGTATCTTCCGGGATCTCCTTCCGGGTTCCCTTTTTGATATCATAGACGCCGAGGTCGTAGGCCATGTCCTGCAATTCGCACTTGCCGTCGGCGTCGCAGACGGGGCAATCGAGCGGGTGGACGATCAGATGTTTTTCGATCGCCTTTTTCCGGGCATCGACGATCTTCTCGGTATTGGTCTTCACGACCATTCCATTGGTGATCTTGGCGGTGCAGGAGCGGACGTTGTTATTCTTCCCTTCCACTTCCACCAGACAGACGCCGCAGGAGCCGAATGAGGAGAAGGTGTAGTGATAACACATCGCCGGAATTTCCATTCCGAGGCCCCGGATGGTATCGAGCAGGAGGGAGCCCTCGGGAACGGAGAGCTTTTTCCCGTCAATCGTCACGTCCAGCATCTTTTTGGCCGGGGCCGCCTCCGGTTCCGGGGCGGTCGGTAACTCAATTTTCGCTTTGGTTTCGTCGCTCATGCTGTCACCTTGTCTTTAATTCCTTCACTCCGCACTCTGCATTCGAAATTATCTGTCGCACTCTCCCATCACGATGTCGTAGGTGCCGAAGATCGTAATCACGTCGGCGATCATGTAGCCTTTTGCCATGTGGTCGAACGCGCCCATGTGGATAAAGGATGGGGCCCGGATCTTCATCCGATAGGGTTTGCTCTCCCCTTTGCTGTAGATGTAAAAGCCGAGCTCTCCCTTGTGGGCTTCGGTGCCGCAATAGATGTCTCCCGGCGGGGCGTTGAAGCCCTTGCTGTAGAGCTTGAACTGATAGATCATGCTCTCCATGTCGGTGAAGACCCGCTCCTTCGGCGGGGCGACCACCTGCGGGACATACGCTTTGTAATCTCCCTGCGGAAGCTGATCGAGACACTGCTTGATGATTTTGGTGCTCTCGTGCAGCTCCATCATCCGGACCCAGTAGCGATCGTAGGTGTCGCCGTTTTTTCCGATCGGGACGGTCCACTTGACCTTGTCATACGCTCCATACGGACTGACCTTTCGAACATCGTAATCGACGCCGGAGCCGCGCAGCGTCGATCCGGAGAGGCCGTAGCGGACCGCGTCTTCGCCCGAGATGACGGCGATGTTCTTCGTCCGGGCGAGCCAGATACGATTGTTCACCAGGAGGGTGTCATAGTCGACAATCTTCGACGGGAAATCGGCGATGAATCGGTAGAGGTCGTCGATGATCTTTGTCGTAAAGTCGCGCTCGACCCCGCCGACCCGGTACCAGCTGGTCGTCAGGCGCGCGCCGCAGAGCTCGTCGAAAATGTCGAGCAGGGTTTCCCGCTCGCGGAAGGTATAAAAGAAGACGGTCATCGCGCCGATATCGAGCGCCTGTGTCCCCAGCCAGAAGAGATGGCCGATAATCCGCTGCACCTCGGCGACGATCGTCCGAAGATACTCCGACCGCTCCGGAATGGTGATGCCCAACAGTTTTTCGACCGCCCGGACATAGGCGAAGTTGTTGTACATCGCGCAGACGTAGTCGAGCCGGTCGGTGTGGGGGATAAACTGATTATAGGTGATCGATTCGGCGATCTTTTCGACGCCGCGGTGCAAAAAGCCGAGGACCGGCTCCGACTTGATGATCTTCTCCCCTTCGAGGGTGAGGACGACCTTTAGCACCCCATGCGTCGACGGGTGCTGCGGTCCCAGATTAAGGAGGAGCTCCTCCGTCCTCAAGAGGGGAAGGCCTTTGTTTTCCGTGGTCGGTGCTTCTTTTAATTCCATGTATACGACCTATCGGTCTTATAGGTCCTATAGGACCTATGATTCTAAAAATTCAAAAGTATCCCGCCACCCCCGCCCTTCGATCGGAAAATTTTTCCGAAGGGGATAGCCCTCATCATATTCATCCGGCAGGAGGATCCGGCGAAGATCGGGATGGTTGTTGAACTTAATCCCCATCATGTCGTAAACTTCCCGTTCCATAAAATTGAGCCCTTCCCAGAGGGGGGTCAGCGAGTCGACGGTGCATTCTTCTTCCGAAACCCGCGTCTTCAGGCGGACCTGATGCTTCTTCCGAATGGAGAAAAACTCATAGACCACCTCGAACCGCTCCCGCTCTCCCATATGATCGACGGAGGAGACATGGACCGGATAATCGAAATCGAGCGCCGGATCGTCCCGAAGGAGCCGGCCTATCTCGAACAACCCCTCTTTCTTCAGGTGAATCGAGAGATCGCCTCGAAAAAGGGTGGCGCCGATAAACGCGGCGGGAAACTGCGCCTGGATCTTCCGGGCCACCGGGTGCTCTCCGCCGTCTTCCATCCCGGACGGAATTTTCATTTTGTGAAGACCTTCTTCTTCATAATCTGGTCCTGGAGACGCAAAACCCCTTCCAGGAGCGCTTCCGGGGTCGGCGGGCAGCCGGGGACGTAGATATCAACCGGGACGAAGCGATCGACCCCCTGCACCACGCTGTAGCTGTTGTAAATGTTCCCCGATGTGGCGCAGGAGCCCATCGAAATGACATATTTCGGTTCGGGCATCTGATCGTAGACTTTCCGAATCACCGGGGCCATCCGCCGGCAGACCGTTCCTGCGACGATCATCAGATCCGACTGCCGGGGAGAGCCGCGGAAAACGCCCGCCCCGAAGCGGTCGATGTCATATCGCGAGGCGACGGCGGCGATCATCTCGATCGCGCAGCAGGCGAGCCCGAAGGTCATCGGCCAGAGTGACCCTTTCCGGGCCCAGTTGACCGCTTGATCGAGGGTCGTCGTGATAAAGTTCGCCTCGAATTTTCCGGTTAATCCCATTCGAGTCCTCCCTTTCTCCAGGCGTAGATATACCCAATTAGAAAAAGGGCGATAAAAATCACCATCTCGATAAGTCCGAACAGGCCGAGCTTGTTGAAGGCGACCGCCCAAGGATAGAGGAAGGCGATCTCGATATCGAAGATCACGAAAAGCATGGCGATGATGTAGTAACGAACGGGGAAGGGCATCCGGGCGTCGGAGATCGGCTCGCTGCCGCATTCGTAGGTGGTCAGCTTCTCTTTGTTGTAGACCCGCGGTTGGACAAAATAGCTGATGACCAGCGTTCCGACCCCAAAAGCGATGGAAGCCATAATGAAGATAAAGATAGGAATGTAATTGATGGGCGGGGCTACAGTCATGTCAATAAACCAGCCTAAATCAATCGCCGTTGTTAATAATTCCTGGCGCGTTAGCGAGGCGCTATTCTTTCATAATTTGTGTTTTTTGTCAAAGGATTAGTGGGTATCTTAGCGTGGGGAGTGTCGGATGTTCAATAGATAAAAGGACCTACCATTCGGTCGGTCGGGATGGGTCTTTCGGACTATTCTGCTTTGCGTGTTCCAGAGACGACACCAATCACATAGATAATCGTCTAAGAATGAAAATAGTGATGCCGGACCTCAAGAAGAGGTCCGGCATCACATGAGATGGATTACCCGAGTTTTGCGACAATCAATTGCAACACTCCGGCTTCGTTCTCCTCTACCCAGGCGATATGGAGCGAGCCGTTTGCATAGAGGATCGGAGCGTGGGCGTTATTCACGAACAGCCCCTGGGGTAAGGTCAGCGGAACCCATGTGTTCCCCTCGAGCCGCTTGATCCGAACGGCGAATTTATTTGTGACGAAATCCCGCTCCGACCAGGCCACATAAACCTTGTCGTTGTGAACGGCCAGAGAAGGGGTTTTGGCGAAGCGGCTGTTGACGTTCAAGCTGCCGCAATCCGGATTGGGACCGCAGGCTCCGGTATCTTTGACCTGAATCCATTGGTTTCCTTCTAACCGCTTGACAAAGATATGCTCCCTTCCGCAGCCGGCGTCGGAGCACTCATGCCAGGCGACATAGGGGACATTCCCTGATACGTCGATACTCGGATAACGCGCCTCCATCGCCGGGTTGAGATTGAGGGATCCGGAGCCGACCGCTTCCCAGGTCGATGACCCGTTGTTCCATCGTTTCACGAAGACATTCGGAATACCGGGTGCAGCGGTCGTGTTCTCCTTCCAGGTGATGTACAACTGATCCCCTTTTTTAGAGAAGATTGGCGCTTCGGCCGAAAAACCGGCGTTCTGGTTCAGCGGACCGATGTTCGATTGCCATCCACCATTCATCTGCCTAAAAAGGAGATGTTTTTGACCCGGCGGCGTGGGTGAGGAACGTTCATAGGCCATCCCGAGGATATTCCCGAGGAGGGGATGCCGGGTCAGCGCCGGTCGGTCGTCACTGTCGGTATCCGGGAAGCCGGTGTCGCTCCAGCCTGCCTGATCGAATTTCATTACGAACAGGTTGCTCGGTGATCCCCGCTCCTTCCAGGCGGCATAAAGGGTCGCCCCGTCGTACGCAAGGGTCGGATTGTCACCGTGACTGGCCGGGTTTCGGGTCAGGTCGGGCCGTCCCCCCAAGGCGGGATCAGTCAACAGATCCCAGTTGGCGCCTTGGCGAATGTAAATTTTGAGGGCCGTGTTTTGATCACACGGATGGTCGTTCAGCCAACCTTCTGCGCCCGGGGAAGCTGGAGTACATTCCTCCCAAATCACATAACGTTGCTCGCCCACCACCGCGAGCGCAGGATGGACGGCGTGGAGCGCTGGATCGACGTTGAGGCTGGACGAGGCGATGACCCCCCCCCCCCGCCGTTATTGCCCGGAGGTGGCAGGACCGCCACGACCAAAGGGGTTGCCTGTAGAGTCCCTTCCGTCGGATGCGCATCCTCATCGAGTTTTCCGGAGGCGTCTCTCGCGTGGCTGCCAAAATAATAGGTGGTCGTGCCGTCTTTCGTTAGATCGGTCAAAGTGAAGGCGCACTGTCCGCCGGTGCAGACGTCCGCTCCTGTGAAAACATAAGGGGTTTCTCCGGTTCGCTGAACCCCTTCCGGCGAGGTGGCGACATAGATCAGGTAGCTCATCTCCGCCGCGGAGGTCTGATCGTCCGTCGCTTCGGGCGCGGTTAAAACCACATTTCCGTTATTATCGGATGTGGCACCCTCCAAACCGGTAAACCGAGGCGCCGAAGCGTCCGGTTTGTTGTTATTGCCTCCCCCCCCACCACTTCCGCATCCGAATCCTGTCGCGATCATCGCGAACAAGAGGATGAAGTGCCAAAACCATTTTATGCTGGTTTTAGAAGACATTTTGTTCCTCCTTGAGTTGTTGATCGTATGGTTTGCCCTTGAGTTGCGAAAAGAGAACGACCTGGTCGCGCCCCGATTCTTTCGCGTGGTACAGGGCGAGATCGGCGCGATGAATCAGCTCCTCCTTTTCTTTCCCGTCGATGGGGAAGATCGAACAGCCGATACTCATGGTCATCCTGACGTCGCGTTTTTTCTCCTTTCCGACGAATGAATGGTTCTTCACTGATAAACTGATATGTTTTGCGACGGCGAGGCCGCCGGCTTCATCGGTCTCCGGAAGCAAGACCGAAAACTCTTCCCCCTCCGAATCGGGAAACCGTATCGATTTGGCGGAGCCGGGCTTTCAGGATGACGGCGATCTCCCGGAGGGCCTGGTCTCCTTTCAGATGCCTGTAACGGTCGTTATATTTCTTAAAGAAGTCGACATCCATCATCATCAGGACGAACGGCTTGCCGGTTCGATAAGAGCGTTGGATCTCCCGGTCGACCTGCTCGTCGAAATAGCGCCGATTGAAGAGGCCGGTCAATCCGTCGGTCATCGCCATTCGGCGGAGGAATTCGCGCTCCGTCTGGCTGTTATGAAAGAGGGTTTCCGACTGCATCGCCAGCATCCAGACCAGCAGCGCATCTTCTTCCACGAATCGCCGCTGCCGGCATCCTCCCAATTGAAGAATGGCCATCAGCCGGTTGTTCACCAGGATGGGGATTGAGATGACGGAGTCGGTCTTGAGGAGCGAGAAATAGCGCTCCATCTCCTTGCCGGCGTTTTCCCGGATAAAAATAGGCTTGGAATATTGGAAGGTCCACCGTGCGATGAGATTCCCCTTCTCTAAGAGAGGGGGGAAGCTTTTCCCGAAGCCTCTCGAGACCCGCAATTGAAGCGCGTTTTTGTTGTCGTCCCAGAGATAGAAAAGTCCCCAATCGTACGGCGTAATCTCCGCGGCCAGATCCATCAGCGTGGTGAGGGAGATCTCCATGTCGGCATGATTGCCGGTGATCCGCGGCACGCGAAGAAGGATGTTCATCGCATGATAGTGCTGCTGCGCCATCCCTTTGGTGAATTCAGGCGGTTTCTTGACGAAATACGTATCCACCTTCGGGGGCGGTTTTCTCGACATTGTTTTCATGGAATCGGTTGTGAAGGGGTCTCCCGAATCCGGGAGGAGAGGCGGCCGGTTCACCCGGCGCCTCCCTTTTTCGCGACTTCGGCGGCGATGAGGAGGTACGTTCCAGCAAGGAGAAAGAAAAGCGTCTCCGAAAGGCCCCAGATCGGTCTATAAAATAAGACGATACCCACAGGGAGTACGATCATATATGGAACGGATAACTTCTTAAGCACGTTTTCCCCGGCTGACTGGGAAGGACGCTGAACGCCCTTTCCAATGGAATTGAAATAATCGAGAGAGAGTGGATCGATCCATTCGGCGTCCCGTTCTCTCCTCGTTTGGAGGCGGAGAGGAAAGAGAGGAGCGCTCCTCTCTTTCCTCTTTGTACCAGAAAGGTCTAACCGCTCTTCGAGATTGAGGTTGCGACTTTTTCACCACCGCGTTCGACCATTGTGATATCCACTTTGTCACCCTTCTGGATTTGATCTAGTTGCGCCTTCTGGCTTGGATCAAGTTTTAAGGTTTCCTGACCCCCCTCTTGCTTTTTAATCTGGACGGTCCCCTGATCCTTGTTGATCTCGGTGACCTCGACCCCGGTCAGTTTTTGTCCCTGAGCCATGCCGCCGGCGCCTTTGTCACCCTGAGCCGCGCCCTGATCTTGCTCACCCGCAGCATAAATCGGCGTCAGTGAGCCTGCTCCGATGAGGGTAACGGCAAGGATTCCGATCATTAGTCGTTTTTTCATCCTAATCTCACCTCCCTTCGTTCTTTTAGATGTAGAGTTGGCCTTGCCTTTTAGAAGCGAGACGTCCGCCTTTATTAAGCGTCGCCGTGACTAGGAGCAAATTAAATGCCAGAGGAGGAAATAGGGGAGGACATTGCGGCAGGTCCTCGCTTTATCGTTCGATCAGGGAGCGCTTCCTAGGGAGAGCGAAAAAGCTTGCAGGTTTCATGCAAAAACTCTTTCAGGAAAAAACTTGATTCATAAATTTTTTTTAGAGTAGAATGAATTTAGATTTTTTTTCGAGGGGAAGGGGGCTTGTCCCACGAGATCAATGAACCGTTTCTTCTCTCCTCCACTGGAACCGGCAAGGACGACCCTCAAAGCAATGAAATTCGACTTTACGTGCAGACGACGCGGCCGGATCGGAACCTGCTCCGCGCTGTTTCTCTACGCATCGGCCCCTTTCAATCCCATGGTGGGATGAATCCGGAGCCGGCCGGGCCGGCTCATGAAGTTTCGAAAGAAATTCGAGGAATCCAAGGACAAAGACGTATGATTCAGACTCCCTCCGCAAAATTCAACGAGAAGATCCTCTTGGTGGACGATGAAGAGGCCCTTCTGGAAACCCTCCGGAGCATTTTGGAGCTGGAGGGGTACCGGGTGGTGACCGTCTCCAGCGGCGAAGAGGCCGTTCAGGCCATGGAGCGAACCTCTTTCGATCTCATTCTGACCGATCTGAAGATGAAGGGGATCAGCGGCCTGGATGTCTTGGCCCACGCCGAAAAACTCTGGCCGAGGCCGGTGACGGTGCTTCTGACCGGCTACGCATCGCTGGAATCGGCGGTGGAGGCGTTGAACCGGGGCGCTTATGCTTATCTCGTCAAACCGTTCGGCATCGAGGGGCTGAAGGCGTCGATCCGACAAGGGCTGGAGAAGCGGCGGCTCTCCGAGGTCGAAGTCCTCTATCAGATCGCCCGAACCCTCATTTCGACCCTTCAGCTCGATTCCATCCTCAATGAAGTGCTTCGCGAGGCGTCGCGCCTGACCGGCTTTTCAAGGAGTCTTTTTCTTCTCTATAAAGGAGGCGAGACGCATCGGGTGACCGGTGAAAAGGAGGCCGATCCGGAGTGGGCCGACGCCGTGACCGCCCTGTTGAACGAAGACAAGGAGATTTCGTCTCAATTGGAGAAAGGGGAAATCGTTCTCCTGCCGAACGCCGAGGCGGAAGAAACCCGGCCGCATCCGATCCTGAAGCGGTTGCGGATCAAAATGCTCTTGGCCGTTCCGGTGACCTATCAGAGACAACTGGCCGGGGCGCTTTATCTCGACAGCCAAATCGCGACGCAGGCTTTCACCAAAAGAGATTTCCGGTTGGTCGTCGGCCTGGCCGATCTGGCGGCCCTGGCGATCCAGAACGCCAGCCTCTTTGAAGAATTGAAGTGGATGAATCGAAGCCTGCGCAAAACCAAGCTGGCCTTGGAAGAGGCGAACCGGGAGTTGAAGAGCCTCGATCAAATGAAGACGAATCTTCTCTCGAACGTCTCGCATGAGCTCAAGACGCCGATGGTGGCGGTGAAGGGATATACCAGCTTGGTGCTGAAAGGGAAAGCCGGTCCGCTGGCCTCCCTTCAGAAAGAGTATCTGGAAATTGCCCTTCGGAATATTCACAAGCAGCTCGACCTCATCGACGATCTTCTCGATTTCTCGAAGTTGGAGACAAACGAGCAGGCCCTCTTGCTCGAACGGATGAATTTGGTCGAAATTCTGGATGAAAGCCTGCAACTGATCCGGCCCAAGGCGGAAGAAAAAGAGATCCTCCTCGTGACCTCGATCGGGCCGGCCCCCTGCTGGGTTCGGTGCCACCGGAAAAAATGGGTCAGGTGTTCGACAATCTTCTTTCGAATGCCGTCAAGTTTACCCCCAAAGGGGGGAAAATTACCGTTCGGTTCAAGGATCAGAAGAAAAAAATTCTGATTTCGGTCTCCGACACCGGGATCGGAATTCCCGCGGAAAAGCAAGGAAAGGTTTTTGATCGTTTCTATCAGGTGGAGTCGTCCGAGTCGCGCCGTTATGGCGGCTTCGGGCTGGGGCTGGCGATCGCCCAGGACATTGTAAAAGGCCACGGAAGTAAAATTCGGGTGACGAGTCGATCGGGTCACGGAACGGAATTCAGTTTCTCTCTTCCCAAACAAGAATGAGTTCTTGCGGGGACGATGCGCCGGGGGCGCTCCTCTCTGCTCCGATTGTGAATTCCCGTTGGGGGGTCGCCTCCTTGCAGCCTGCTGCGGGGGAGCCTCAAAGCAAGCGTGCAAGTGCGAAAGTGTGAAGGAGAAGCCATGAACACCGAAATAGGTCCTAAAGAGAAGCACGTTCTAGTGGTGGACGATGAGGAGTCGGTCCGGCGCTATCTCGCGACGCTCTTGACCTCGGAGGGATATGAGGTCTCTTGCGCGGAAGGAGGGGAGGAGGCGCTCGGCATGATCAAGCAGCAGCTCTCCCCCTCCGCGGTCATCCTCGATGTGATGATGCCCCAGGTCGACGGGCTGGAAACCCTCCGCAGAATCCGCGAGATGGACGAAGCCTTGCCGGTTATCATGCTCTCGGCGGTCGGGCAGACCGCCACGATCGTCAAGGCGATGAAGATGGGGGCTTCCGATTATCTGACCAAGCCGTTCGAGGATGAGGAGCTCGGGATTACCCTCGAAAAAGTCTTTGATAAGATGACGCTGGTCCGCGAGGTGGAAGATCTGCGGGATCAGCTCAACAAAACGAGCGATTTTATTAGCATCAACGACGAGATGATTCGGATTAAAGAGATGATCCGCAAGATCGCCGGAACCGATGCGACGGTCCTCGTCCTCGGCGAGAGCGGCGTTGGAAAGGAGCTGATCGCCCGCGCCATCCACGATCAATCGCTGCGGCGCGACAAAATCATGGTCCGGGTGAACTGCGCCGCCCTGCCGTCTGAGCTGCTCGAGAGCGAGCTGTTCGGGTTTGAGCGGGGGGCCTTTACCGGCGCCATGCGGGGGAAAATGGGAAAATTCGAGCTGGCCAACGGCGGAACGATCTTTCTCGACGAAATCGCGGAGATGAGCCCGGGCCTGCAGGCGAAGCTGCTCCATGTTCTCCAAGACGGAGAGTTCTCGAAGCTCGGAGGAAAAAAAGATTTAAAGGTCGACGTCCGGATCGTCGCCGCGACCAACCAGAATCTGGAGCGGGCGATCAAAGAAGGGCGATTCCGGGAAGATCTCTACTACCGGCTCAACGTGGTCAAGATCCTCGTGCCGCCGCTCAGGGAGCGAAAGGAGGATATCCCGATCCTCTGCCAGCACTTCTTCAAGAAATTTCGGGCGCAGTACGACAGCGATATGGAAAAAATTCCGGAGACGATTCTCGAGGCCTTCATGAGCTATTCCTGGCCCGGAAATATCCGGGAGTTGGAAAATATGATGCGCCGGCTGGTGGTCTTGAGAGATGAAAAATATGTTCTCAAAGAGATGGTCCTTCCGGCGGAGGCCCGGCCCGAGCCGGAAAAAGCGTCCCCTTCCCTCGAACCGCTCTCTTTGAAAGAGATCAGCAAGCGAAAAACGGTCGAGGTCGAGCGAGACGCCATCTTCAAGGCATTGGTCGAAAACAACTGGAATAAGAAGCGGGCGGCGGAGACGCTGAACATCAGCTATCGCGCCCTGCAGTATAAAATTAAGGAGTACGGCATCGATCGATAAGACAGATGGAGCGGTTGCCGATCTCCCACGGTAGAGACGTCCCGCCGGGACGTCTCTACACATTTTCCAACCCGGTTTCAAAAAATCAGCAATTAAATGTTTGCATCTTTTTGCGCTTCTTTCCGAATTCCCTGCATCATTTGGATCGATCGATTCACCCTCCCTTTTTCCGCCCTCCAGGATTGCGCTTTGTTGAGGCACAGCTTTTGCTCTTTTCCTACCCTATACAAATAGGCGCTTGCAGAGGGGGATTTATGTTCGGGCGAAGGTTGATCAACGGATCGTGGGTTCTTTTTCTTATTGGAGTGCTCTTTATCACGGCTCAGAGCGCCTTCGCGCAGTCCGCAGGCGGGCGCGGGGGGGACATGGGGGCCAACAAAGTGGACCCCAAGCGATCGGATGAGTATGTGCTCGGACCCGGCGATGTGATTCAGATCGTCGTTTGGAGAAACGAGCACCTCTCAAAGACACTTCCGGTCCGTCCGGACGGAAAAATTTCTTTGCCGCTGATCGATGATCTTCAGGCGTCGGGGGTCACCCCGTCGCAATTAAAAGAGATGATCGCCAAAGGGTTGAAGCAATTCATCGATAACCCGATCGTCACGGTCATCGTCTCGGAGGTGAACAACTACAAGGTCTCCGTGCTCGGCGAAGTGAAGAAGCCGGGGGTCTATCTCCTCAAGGGGAGAACCACCCTCCTGGAGGCGATCTCCATGGCGGAGGGATTCACCGAATTTGCCACAACCAACAATATCCTCCTCATGAAACGGCGAACCGGCCAGCGGTATCGTTTCGACTACCGTGCCTTCGTCAACGGCGAAAACCTCGACCAAAACGTCTATCTCGATCCAGGCGATACCATCATCGTGAGATGAGCTCTCCAATCACGTCTGGAAATGAGCCTCTCTTCGCTCCGGCGAGAGGGGTATGGAGGCATTGTGGGCGATTGATTTTTTCTCGCGCCGCGGTTGTTCTCTTTTTTCAACTTTTTTTCTGCCGCTCTTTCTTTTGCAGGCCGATCCGGTCGCCGCTCAGCTCTCGTTGGAGAGTGATCCGATCCCCCCTTCGGATCCCGAGCCGCCGCGGCTTCGGTTCACCCCTTCGCTCGAAGTCACCTACGAATACGACGACAATATCCTCCTCCGGGCTGTGAACCGGATCTCCGATCATATCACGCGGGTGCGGCCGGGGTTCAATCTTCTGGTGGAGCAGGAGAGGGTGCAATGGGTGACCGATCTGAAGGTGGAGTTCGCTTTCTACCGCGACCATCCCGATTTGTCGACCTTCGATCGCGCCCAGACCATCGACACCCACTTGACCCTCCGGCCCTCGGGCGTCTGGACCTTTGAATTCCGCGACGCCTTCATTCACTCGAACGATCCGACCGAGCAGCTCGATCTTCTCTTCCGAAGGAGCGAGTATTATTCGAACGTCCTCTCGCTGAAAGGAGGCTATCGCTTTTCGCCCCGGTTGACGATGGAGGGAGAGGCGATCAACCGGATCACCCAGTTTAGAGACCCCACCCTGATCGATGTCACCGAGGATGAGCTTCGCGGCGGCCTGATCTATCGTCTCACGCCGGTGGTCACCCTCTTCCCGGAATATCGTTACAGAAATTTCTACTTCGAGAACCGGGGACATACCGAGGCGCACACAGTGAGCATTCGGGAGGAATATCGGTTTACCGAAACATTCACCGGCCGGGCGATGGTCGGCGGGGTGGTGATTATCGACCGGGGGGAAGCGCAGAACGAACTGCTCCTCGGCTTGGGGGCCGAGGAGCGATACAGCCCGACGGTGGTTTTCCGAGCCGATTATCTTCGCGACGTCTCCATCGTCGGCGGCCTCTCCGGGACATTCATCTCCGATACCGTTTCAGGCTCGGCCACTTACCATGTGACGCAGTGGTTCGACTCGATCTTCGCGGTGACCTGGACCTTCCAGCAACCGATCCTCTCAACGCGATCCGACATCGACACCCTCTGGCTGCGGATCGAAGAGCAGGTTGAAATCACCTCCTGGCTCAAGGGGGTGGCAAGTTACTCCTATCGCCGTCAGAACTTCCACGAAGAGGGGGTCCGCGATATCTATGACAACCGCTTCTTGATCGGCCTGACCGCGTATACCACCTATCCGCCCGCGCCATAAAATCCGGAATACGAAATAGAGAAATCGGAATTCAGATAGAGAAGGATTTTTCTTTTCCCTGATGGCTCCTGATTTCTGACCTTCTATTCCGTTTCTTGTCTGCTTTCGCAACTCTTTGCAGAAGATGTGCAAGAAATGAAACAACGGTGGATTGATCGGTTTTGCAAAGATTCGTCGGATGGGTTTCACGCGGTCCGCTTCGATGGCGCATGCGGCATGGCTTTTGCTCCTCATGTAGGAAAATTTAAGGATCGTTCCATTTTCATTGTTTGATCGAATCGAGGCGACCGTGAACGTGAAGAAGAAAGTGCTCATCCTGGGAGGGCCGTGGGAAAAACAGGCTCAGCTTAAGTCGATGTTGGTTCGCCTCAAGTATACGGTTCTGGAATCGGGCCGGGCGAGCCATTCCGAAGCGCCCGATCTCGTTCTGCTCGATATGCGCGGAGAAGAGCCCCCTGTTTGGGAGCGGCTCCACTCCTTGAAGCAGGAGCAGGGAGAAACCCCGGTCATCGTGGTCGGAGAGAAAAAGATCGACTACATCGTGACCGCGATGAAAATGGGAGCGTCGAACTACATGTCCGAGCCGTTCGACGCGCAGGATCTGAAGAGCGTGTTGATGAACATCATCGATGAGCATCATCTCGTCTCCGAGATCGCCGCCTTGAACGAGATTGCGAAAGAGCAGCCCTCGTGGCTCCTCTCCTCCAGCAGTCCGGCGATGAATGAGGTCAAGAAGATCGTCGAGCAGGTCGCCGGAACCGATGTGACCGTTCTGATCCGGGGGGAGTCCGGCACCGGCAAGGGGGTGGTGGCGCGCGCCATTTACCTCCATTCCAGACGGCGCGAGATGCCCTTCGTCAAAATCAACTGCGCGGCCCTTCCGAAGGAGCTGCTCGAGAGCGAGCTCTTCGGATATGAAAAGGGGCATTTACCGGCGCCTATCAACGGAAGGCCGGCAAATTCGGTCTGGCGCACGAGGGGACCATCTTCCTCGATGAAATCAGCGAAATGCACTCCTCTCTCCAGGCCAAGCTCCTCCACGTTCTGGAGACCGGAGAGTTCTCCCGTCTCGGGGGGGAGGAGAACGAGAAGGTCAACGTCCGGATTATCGCCGCCACGAGCAGCCATCTCGAATCGGCTGTCCGGTCGGGACTCTTTCGCGATGACCTCTTCTATCGGCTCAACGTCGTCGCCATCCGAATTCCGCCGCTGCGGGAGCGGAAGGAGGAGATCCCGTTGTTGGCGGAGTATTTTCTCCGTCAGTATCACCACGAGTACAACAAGACCTATCGGCCGCTCACGCCGGAGATTTTGGCGGCCTTTATCCACTACGACTGGCCCGGAAATGTGCGGGAGCTTGAAAACTTCATCAAACGGGTGGTGATCTTGGGTGAGGAGCACTGCAATCTTCCGCTGCTCTTGTCGAAAGGGACCCTCTCGAACGGACAGACCGATCCGTCCGGCTTTTCCCTCAAGCAGGTCAGCCGCGACGTGGCCAAGAAGTTGGAGAGCGAGGTCATCCGGAAGGTGTTGAACCAGACCCGCTGGAACCGGCGAAAGGCCGCCGAAATTTTGAAGATCAGCTATCGATCCTTGCTCTATAAAATCAAAGAGGGAGGTCTCGAGACCTCTTCTTCTTAATCTTTTTTCATCCAACCGGGGGACTCCTCGAATGCGCGCGGGTGTGTTGATCGCGGCTTTATTGTTCTCTTCTTTGGTTTTCACGGCGTGTGCCGATCAGATGACTGAAGTGCCGAATTTCAGACGGGTTCCGACCTCTGAAGAGCGCTCCTATGTGATCGGGCCGGACGATCTGCTTCAAATCGTCGTCTGGAAAAACGAGTCGCTTTCCCGGGAGCTCCGTGTCCGGCCGGACGGGAAGATCACCCTTCCCTTGATCAACGATATCCAGGCGAGCGGGAAAACGCCTTCGGATCTCCGCGATATCATCTCGACGCGGCTGGAAAAGTTTGTCGAAGTGGCGGGGGTGACGGTGATTGTGAAGGAGATCAACAGCTCGAAGGTCTCCGTCCTGGGGCAGGTGAGGAAGCCGGGAATTTATCCGCTCCGCAGCGATCTGACCGTGCTCGACGCCATCGCGATGGCGGAGGGATTTAATGAATTTGCGGCGCCGGACCGGATGGTGATTATTCGAAAAAACGGAAAGGAAACCCATTGGATCAAGGTCAACTACAGCGAGATTCTCCAGGGGAAGATCTCGGAGGATCGGCTCTTTCTCGCTTCCGGGGACACGTTGGTGGTGCCATGAGAATTCATATCGGATTGCGGAATGCGGATTGCGGAGTAAAACCAAAAAAGATTTTTCTTTTCCAATCCGCAATCCGAAATCCGCATTCCGCAATAAAAATGCTCCGCACTTGTATAAGGGACAACAATGCGTGAACAGAGCTCCTTTTCAATCGGCTATCTTCTTGAATCGTTTCATCGGAGGAAACACTGGATCTGGCTGACGACGCTGATCATCTCGGTCGCCTCGGTGGTGATCGCGCTTCGGATGCCGAAGATATATCAGGCCACCTCGATGGTCCTTGTCCAGCCGCATCGTTTTCCCGAGCAGGTGGCGCGTACCTACGATCTGCACCGAATGGAAAATCGCCTGAAGGCGCTCAGCGAGGTGATCTACAGCCGCACTTTCTTGCAACCGATCATCGACGCCGAGTCGCTTTACGCCGATCAGGTGGATCGGCGGACCTCGGATGAAATCATCGAGCAGATGCGGAAAGACATCCGGATCGACATCCGGGCGAACGACGTCTTCAGCATCTCCTATGAAGGCGCCGAGCCGGAAAAGGTGATGAACGCGACCAATCGGCTTGCGAAACAATTCATCTCCCTGTTGCAGCAGCAGGTCACCGTCGCTCCGGTCAACCCCCAAGTCGAATTCCTGGAGACCCGGCTGAAGGATCTCTACACCGAACGGGCCGATCTTCAAGCGACCTATACGAAAGAGCATCCGGAATTGATTGCTCTGATAAAGAAAATCGCCGAGGTGGAAGCGGTGTTGAGAGCGGAGAAGCGGGCCGCCGCGGAAGCGGCGACGACGGAGACACGCGCCCCGGTCGAACCTGAATTGCAGAATGCGGAGGCCCGGATCATCGACGGGGCGACCCTGCCGATGAAGCCGTTCAAGCCGAATCGGACCCTCTTCGCCCTGATCGGGTCGTTGATCGGCCTCGGCGTCGGCGTCGGCCTGGCGGTGCTGGCGGAGATCTCGGACCGGACCTTCCGGTACGCGGGCGATCTTCAGAGCTATGTCGGCCTCCCGGTCCTGGTCTGCATTCCGCAGGTGGAGACCGCCGGGGATTTGAGAAGGGTCCGGATCCGGCGGCGTCTCATCTGGGGGTCAGCCTGATCCTGATCTGTCTGACGTTGTTCTATTTTTACCAAAACCCGGTGAGCCTCGGCCGTTTGGATGCGGCGACGATCGGTTTTCAAGAGAGGTGAGGAGAGCGAGATGCGCGGAAAATCTTTTGGAAGTGCCCGTTTTGACGAACACCTGGTGGTGTTGACCGATCCAAAATCGATTGCGTCGGAGCAGTACCGCGTTCTCCGGTCCCGAATGGAGCATCTGTCTCAAGAGAAAGGGGCTCGAACCTTCATCGTCACCAGCCCGGTGGTCGGGGAAGGAAAGTCGATGACCACCGCCAATCTCGCCCTCAGCCTCTCCCAATCGAGAGACCGGCGGGTGGCGCTGGTTGATTGCGATCTGCGCCGTCCGACGCTTCATCGTTTGTTCGGGATGCGGATGCGGGAGGGGTTCGTCGACGTTCTGGAGGAACGGACCCCGCTGGAGACGGCACTCGTTCCGATCGAGCATCCCTCTCCTTCCCCCCGGCGCGCTCTCGTTTCTTCCGGCGGGGAAAGCGAATGCCGCCTCGCCGGAATGGCTCGGCTCCTCCAAGACAGACAAGCTGATCACCCTCCTCTCGGAGCGGTTTGATCTGGTCCTCTTCGACACCCCGCCGATTCTCCCCCTCGCCGATGCGGCCGTGTTGGGGGGGAAGGTCGACGGCGCGCTTCTGGTCCTCCGCGCCGGGAGGACGTCGACGGAAACACTCTCTCTGGCGATGCAGAGCGTCGATCTGCAGAATTGGGTCGGCGTGATCCTCAACGGGGTCGATTTCGAGCGCTCTTCGCACTACGGGGGGATCTACGCCACCTACCAAAAGACCTACTCGGCCCACGCGATTGAAGGAAGAGGGGAAATCGATGATTAAGTTCTGCAACAGATCGCTCCCCACCCGAAGCGTCTTCTTCTGCTTGGCGGAAGATCTCCTGATCTGGCTTGCCGTTGTCGTCAGCGTTCTGATTTTTCCCCTTCCGGGAGAGCCGCTTCAAATGGGAGGGCGGCTGATCCTGATCCAAGGGTTGATCCTGGCCGCCATCTTCCATCTCACCCTTTACTACAGCGACCTGTACGATTTTTCCCTTTTCCCTCCCGACCGGGTCCATCTGATCCGGCTGGTCCGGGCCGGGGGAATCGGTCTGATCGTTTTCGGAGGAATCGTCTCTCTTTTCCCGGCCTGGTTTCCTCCCGGAAAGAGCTTTCGCCTCTCCGTCATTCTGAGTCTCTTTCTGATCTTCGGCTGGCGGACTTTTTACAGCCGCATTCTTGAGAAAATGGAAGACCGGATTTTGATTCTCGGAACGCAGGATGTGGCCCGTCTTGTGGCGCAGGAGGTCTTGAAGCGGAAGGGGCTCGGGATGAAGGTGGTCGGATTTCTGGATGAAGACGGAAGCCGCCTCGGACAGAGTCTCATCAATCCGAAAATCATCGGAACCTATGAGCAGCTCCAGGCAGTCCTCTCAAAGGAGCGGGTCGACAAGGTCGTGATCGCCGCGCTCGAGCGGCGGGGCCGGCTGCCGATTCGAGAGATCCTGGGGGCCCGCGCGCAGGGGGTCGAATTCATCGAGGGGACCCGTTTCTATGAGCAGATCAGCGGCAAGGTTTTTCTGGAAGACGCCAAGCCGAGCGGGTTCATTTACGCGGAGGGGTTTAACAAGTCGGGCATCAGCCGTTGGACCAAACGGCTGACCGGTATTCTCGCCTCCTCGGCGATCTTGATCCTCACCTTTCCGCTGATGATGTTATTGGCGATTCTCGTCAAGCTCGATTCTCCCGGGCCGATCTTCTTTCGGCAGGAGCGGGTGGGGGAGGAGGGAAAGCCGTTTATGCTGATCAAGTTTCGCTCCATGCGGGAGGACGCCGAGGCGGTGAGCGGGCCGGTCTGGGCGGTGGAAGACGATCCCCGCGTGACCCGCATCGGCCGGATCATGCGAAAGCTTCGGCTTGACGAGCTCCCGCAAATCTTCAATGTCTTGAAAGGGGAGATGAGCTTCGTCGGCCCGCGTCCGGAGCGGCCCTTCTTCGTCGCGCAGCTCTCGGAGCAAATCCCCTTTTACGCGCTCCGCTTCGCCGTAAAGCCGGGGGTGACCGGGTGGGCCCAGATCCGCTATCCCTACGGCGCCTCGGTCGAGGATGCGCGGGAAAAACTAAGATATGACCTATATTACATCAAGAACATGTCGCTTCTCTTTGACCTCTCCATCATTTTTCAGACGGTGAAGATCGTTCTGTTTGGAAGGGGGGGACGCTAAAGGACAATGAGGAATCTGGAAGTGAGGAATCAATACCAGTTTGTTTGGGGGTCTGTATGTGCGGGATTGTCGGTTATGTCGGAAATCGAAATACGGTGCAGATTTTGGTGGAAGGGCTGAAACGGTTGGAGTATCGCGGCTATGATTCGGCCGGCATCTGCTACTTCATCGAAGGGACGATGGCGGTCACGAAAGAGGTGGGAAAGCTGATCCATTTGGAGAAACGGCTGGCGGAGGAGAAGGTGGACGCCGCGTCCGGCGCCGGCATCGGGCACACCCGCTGGGCGACCCATGGGGCGCCGAGCGTGGGGAATGCCCACCCGCACCGCGATTGTTCCGGGCGTTTTTCGGTCGTTCACAACGGCATTATCGAGAACCATACCGTCTTGAAGAAGCGGTTACAAGAAGAAGGGCATCACTTCCTCTCCGAAACCGACACGGAAGTCATCGTCCATCTAGTCGAGAAATACTTTCAGGGCGATCTGGCCGCGGCGGTCCGCAGGGCCTCTTTCGACCTGGAAGGAAGCTTCGCCGTTGAAGCGATGAGCGCCCTCGCGCCCGACGAAATCGTCGCGATCCGACGGGGAAGTCCCCTGGTGATCGGGACCGGGCGGGGGGAGCAGTTTGTCGCCTCCGATATCCCGGCGCTCGTCTCTTATACGCGGGAGGTTTTTTGGCTGGAGGAGGGAGAGCTGGCGGTCGTTCGGCCGGAGGGGGTCCGTGTGATCGATCTCCTTTCCGGGAATCCGGTTCAGAAAGAGATCCAGTCCGTTCCCTGGGATGCGCAGCAGGTCGAGAAGGGACGGTTTCCGCACTACATGCTCAAAGAGATCCACGAGCAGCCCGACGTCATCATGGAGATGGGGCGGCGGGAGGGTCTTTTTCAAGGGGCGCCGCCGGAGCGCCGATTCGCCGGGGCCGGCGCGGTCTCGCAGATGTATCTCGTCGCCTGCGGCACCTCCTGGCACGCAGCGCTGGTCGGGAAGCGGATGATCGAAAAGATGACGGGAATACGGGTGGAGGTCGACATCGCCTCCGAGTTTCGATATCGGGAGCCGATCTTCGACGCCGGGACGGTCACCGTTGGGATCAGTCAATCGGGAGAGACCGCCGACACCCTGGCCGCCCTCCAATTGGCGGCGGAAAAAGGGAGCGCGGTCTGGGCGGTCTGCAACGTCGCCGGAAGCAGCATGACCCGGCTTGCGGAGACGGTCTTCTACACCCATGCCGGTCCGGAGATCGGGGTCGCGTCGACCAAGGCGTTTACCTGTCAGCTGGTCGCGCTTTATCAGCTGGCGAGCCGGATCGCGGAGGCGCGGGGGATCGTTTCTTCCTCGATGGAAGAACGCAAGAACCGGCTTTCGGCGCTGTCGAAGCAGATTCAAGAGATCCTCCAAAAGGAGGAGGAGATCCGCGCGCTGGCGATTGAATATTATCAAAAACGGGACTTCCTCTTCATGGGCCGGGGGATTCATTATCCGATCGCCCTGGAGGGAGCGCTCAAGTTGAAGGAGATCTCCTACATTCACGCGGAAGGATATCCCGCCGGAGAGATGAAACACGGGCCGATCGCCCTCATCGATCCGGAGATGCCGGTGGTCTTTCTGGCGCCGCAGGACGCCGTTTATGAAAAAGTCCTCGGAAACATCGAAGAGGTTCGGGCCCGGGGGGAAGGATCATCGCCCTGGCGCAGGTGGGAGACGAGCGGATCGCCGCCAAGGCCCATCATGTGATTTATCTTCCCAAGAACGACACGTTTTTGAACCCCGTGTTGATGACGATTCCCTTGCAGCTTTTGGCTTATCACGTCGCGCTTCAGAAAGGGTGCGACGTCGATCAACCGAGAAATCTCGCTAAGAGCGTGACCGTGGAGTAAGGGGCCTCACAGCGTAAAATCCCCTCTCTCTTTTACAATAAAGGAAGGTGAAGTGAGTCTGGTTAAATTCGTTTTCTGGCTCTCGTTTTTCGTGATTCTTTATACCTATATCGGGTATCCGCTGGTTTTATCCGGTTGGCGCTCTCTGAGAAGACAGAAGGTGAAAAAAAGAGAGATCCTTCCCTCGGTTTCGGTGATCGTCGCCGCCTATAACGAGGAGCGGGTCATCGAGAGAAAATTGAAAAACCTCTTCGGCCTCGACTATCCCGCCTCCCTTTTGGAGATCATCGTCTCCTCCGACGGCTCGACCGATCAAACGGAAGCGAAAGTAAGCCGATGGAAAGAGCAGTATCCGAACGGACCCTCTCTCCTCCTACTGACGGCGCCGGCCCACGTCGGGAAGGCGGCGGCCCTCAACCGGGCGGTCGCCCATGCCCGCGGAGAGATTCTCATCTTCACCGACGCACGGCAAAAGCTCGATCGGAAGGCCGCCTCGGCATTGGTTTCCAATTTCGCCGACGACCGGGTCGGGGCGGTCAGCGGAGAGTTGATCTTGGTTGATCGGCCGGGAGGGGAAGGGGCGTCGGGGGTCGGTTTGTACTGGCGGTACGAGAAGTGGCTTCGAAAAATGGAAAGCGATGTCGATTCGATGCTGGGGGCGACCGGGGCGATTTATGCGATCCGCAAATCGCTCTACGATCCGATTCCGGCGGAGACGATTCTGGACGATGTCCTCATCCCGATGCAGGCGGTTTTCAAGGGATATCGGACCGTCTTTGAGCCGAACGCCTTGGCCTATGATTTCATCGCCAAGCGGACGGAAAACGAATTCGCTCGGAAAGTGAGGACCCTCGCCGGGAATTACCAGCTCCTTTGGGGAATCGACGCGCTCCGGTCGTGGCGAAGGAATCGCGTCTTTATCCAGTATTTCTCGCACAAAGTAGCGCGGCTGGTGGTTCCCTTCATGCTGATCCTCCTGTTGTTCTCGAATTTATTTCTGATGCAGGGGGTTTACTTGGTTTTTCTTTGGCTTCAACTCGCTTGGTACGGTCTGGCGTTATTAGGAGGAGTGTCGAATGGGAAGATTGATCCGAAAACAACGTGATGGCGCACGGCACGTCACAGGAGAGGCGGCCGCCGCGACTCCGATTCGATCGGCGGAAGCGGTCTCCGAAATCCCGTCGCGAAAACAGGGCCGGGCGCTTCGCTTGCTGAGGGGAGCGGTTCAATTCCCCTACACCTTCGTTGCAATGAACGGGGCGGCGGTGGTCGGCCTTTACGCCTTCCTTCGAAATCGTAAAAACATCTGGGTTCGCACGGCCGATGTGGAGGGATGGGAAACCCTGCCGGAGCCGACCGTTTCGTTGTCAACGGCGCGCCCCCACTCGGCGAGGAAAGCAGCCTGAAGGCTGGTGACGTAAGGGTCAGTTCAAAGATTTAAATTTTTCATCGTTTACGCCTCACGTCTTTTCAAGAAAGGAAGGCCTTTTGAATTATCAAGTGGAAGAGATCTCCGATGTTGATGCGTTTATCTCATTGGAGAAGGAGTGGAACGCCCTATTGGTCGCGGCGCCGGTGAATGCCCCTTTTCTGCGGCACGAGTGGTTTCGGGTCTGGTGGAAGGCGTTCGGCGGCGGAAAACGACTCGCGATCCTCACGGTCCGATCCGGCGACGGCCGCCTGGCGGCGATCGTCCCCTTCATGGAGGAGCGGGGATTCCGAGTAGGGATTCCTTGCCGGATCTGGACCTCCATGAGCAACGACCATTCCTCCCGTTTCGATTTTATTATGGGCGAAGCATCGGATGAGGCGCGCGCCCGGATCGTCGAGGCGCTGGCCGCCTTTTTATCGCGGCGGACCCCTCGGGTTCATCTTCTGGAGTTGCAAGATTTTCCCGTCGACTCTCCGGCCCTGAGCCTTCTTCTGGATACGGTCGTCCGGTCGGGGCGGAAGGTCGGCCTCCGCCCCGAATTGGAAACGCCGTTCATCCCGATCGAAGGAAAATGGCCCGATTATTACGAATCGATCTCCGGGCATCTGCGGCGCAACCTGCGCCGCCGCCGGCGACAGCTGGAGGAGCGAGGAAAGGTCGAGGTGATCTGCGTGACCGGAGAGGAGATCTCCGGGGGGCCGGCGCGGCTGGCCGATCATCTTCGGGAGGGGTTCCGGATCGAAGCGATGGCCTGGAAGGGATCGGCCGGGACCGCCATTCGCGAAAATGAAGGCTGGGTCGACTTCTATCAGGAATGGGCCCGCACGGCGGCGGAGCGGGGCTGGCTGCGTCTCTATTTTTTGAAGCTGAACGATCAGCCGATCGCTTTTTACTACACCCTGGTTTATGGGCGGAAGCTCTATTACTTGAAATTGGGATACGATCCCGCGTACGCGAGGTATTCTCCCGGCATTCTTCTTCACCAGGAGATCCTCGCCTCGGCCTTCGACCAAAAGCTCATCGAGCTTGACTTCCTGGGGCCGATGATGGCGTGGAAGCAAGATTGGGCGAAAGGGGTCCGCCCCCATGTCTGGGTCTACCTTTTCCAAAGAGGGTTCGTTCCGGAGATGATCTATTTGATCAAATTCAAACTGTTCCCCTATTTTAAAAAGATCGATTGGGTGCATCGGTTGCAGCAGAGGCTCTTTGCGAAAGGGCCCTCCGAACTTTCCACGAAGTCCCCATCGACAGTGCTCCCTCAACATGATTCGCTCGCAGAGGCGAGGAAAGAAGCAGCATGAATCCGGCGATCGTCATCAAAGGAAAATCTCGGTCCAAAGGGTATTTCATTCCGGTTCTTCCGGCGCCGTCGGCGACCTCTCTCCGGCGGAGGGAGGGGGCGCTTCAGTTTCCGTTCAGCCATCCCCGCTATTACGATTATTATTTCGGGCGGAACGCCGTCTGGCACGGGATGAAGCAGATCGGCCTTCCCGAGAACCGCCGCATTTTGGTCCCCGCCTACCACCACGGGGTGGAGGTCGAGGCGATTTTGCAGGCCGGTTATCACGTCGATTTTTACCGGGTCGACCTCAAGCTCCAGATCGATCTGGAGGATCTGGAAAAGAAGATTACCCCGGAGACCGGGATGATCTACCTCATTTATTACATCGGATTTCCCCATCCGGTTGAGGAGATCGTCCGGCTCTGCAAGAGGCATGGCCTCTCCCTGGTGGAAGATTGCGCCCTCTCGCTTTTCAGCGAAATCGACGGAAAGCCGATGGGCTCTTTCGGGGATATCGGCATCTTCTCCTTCCATAAGACCCTTCCTCTTCCCAACGGGGGAGGGTTGATCGTCAACCGGACCGACCGGCCGCTTCCTCCGCAACGGATCGGGCCGCCGCTCGTCTCCACATTGAGCCATTTGACCGGCGGAATCATGAACCGGTTGAAGATGTCGCATCCCGCCACCGGCGCGTTTCTCCACGCTTTTTCACGGGAGTTCGTCTCGACCCTCCTGAGGATCGGAAAGGTCGATCGGACCAGCGTGGCGAATATGGAATTTAATCTGAACAAGGTCGATTGGGGGATGTCGGGGTTGTCGAAAGTGATCCTTCAAACGATCGATCCTGCTGAGGTGGTCTCGCGGCGGAGGGAGAATTTCAGCTACCTTCTCGATCGGCTCGACTGCAAAGATCGCTTTGTCTTCGACGCGCTCCCGCCGGGGGTCTGTCCCCTTTTCTTTCCGATTTTGGTCGAGGAGAAAGAGCGGGTCTGCCGGAATCTGATGGCGCGGGGGATCGAGACGGTCGATTTTTGGGGGATCTCTCACCCCTCGGTCCCAAAAGGAATCTACGGCGAGGTCGAATACGTTCGGGCGCGCCTTCTGGAGCTGCCGATTCACCAAGGACTCCACCAGGGCCACCTGGATTATATGATCGAGATTCTCAAGGAGACGCTTCGATGATCTCGAAAGAAGCCCCCTCGCCGATGACCCCCACTTTCAACAAGGGTTTGGTCGAAACGGTCTTTTCCGACCGGTCGATTGCGGTGGAGCGGGTCTGCACTGACGAGGGGCTTTTCGAATTGAAGGCCGATTGGGAGCGGCTCTTCGCGCAATCGTCGGCGCAGAATCCCTTCTTAAGCTGGGAGTGGATGGCGGCCTGGTGGCGTCATTTGGGCGCCGGGAAGCTGCATCTTCTCTTTGTCCGGCGTCAGGGAGCGTTGATCGGTATCGCTCCCTTCTATCAAAGAGAGATCCGATTGGGTGGGATCTCGTTCCGGGCTCTCTCGTTTCTCGGGGACGAGGCGGTCGGATCGGACCACCTCGATTTTCTTTCCCGGAAAGGGTGTGAGGACGAGGTGGCGGAGGCGGTCGTTCAAGCCTGGCTGCACGATCGCCGCGGCTGGGATTTCATCGCCCTCCGGCATATGGCGGAGGAGTCGCCTCACGCGGACAGGTTCCTCCGTCTCACCGAGCGGGGGTGGCGCGTTCAGCGGCGGGAAGGGGAGGTCTGTCCCTATCTTCCCCTGGCCCCGACCTGGGAGGCTTTTCTCAACCGGCTCAGCGCCAGCATGCGCTACACCGTCCGCCGGAAAATCCGAAATCTCGAGAAGGGGCACCGGGTGGAATTCATCGCGATCGATGATCTCCACGAAGGCCGGCCCGCGATGGAGCGATTGCTCGCCCTTCATCAGAAACGATGGGGGGGATCGCGGGGGATCGGATGCTTTTGTCAGCGAAATCAAGCTTCCCTTTCACCGGGAGACCGCCGAGGCATTTTTCCAACAAGGAACGGCCCGCCTCTTTTTTCTCAAGGCCGACGGCGAAACGGTCGCCGCGCTTTACGGCTTTATTTTAGGACGGCGGTTTTTCTATTACCAGGCCGGCTTTGATCCCGCTTGGAAGGGGAAGAGCGTCGGCATGGTCTTGATGGCGAAGTGCATCGAGGCGGCGATCTCGCAGGGATGGAGCGAATTCGATTTCTTAAGGGGGCCGGAGGAGTACAAATCCCATTGGACCTCCGATCGGCGCCAGACGCAGCATTGGATCCTCTCTCCGCCCGGGATGAAAAATGACCTCTACCGGTTTCTGGCCGCCTCGTTGCAGACCGGACGCCGTCTGGCGCGGCGCTACCTTCCGGACGCCTGGGTGGATCGGTTGAAGGGGAACCGGGTTACAGGTGTCGAGCCAGGTATCCAGAAAGACGATAAGGAAAAGGAATCGGAATGAATGGAATGAAGTTCAAACAGAGCAACGGGTATCCCTTCTCCGGGAATGGATACGCGGCTTCCCCCTGTCCCCGGACTTCCCGCTTCCGCCGACTGTTGAAATCGGCCGTGGCGGGGACCGCTTATTATAGCGGGCTGCTCGATCTCTATATTCAATTTCGGGATCGATGTCCAGCCCAGCGCCGCCTCTTTATCGTCGGTTATCACGCCGTCGTCGAGGAGACCGACCGGGCGATCGACGCGGGAATGATGCCGCAGCAGCTGATTTCCAAATCGCTTTTTGAGAAGGAAATCGATCAAATCGGCGCGCAGTTCGACTTTCTCTCGATCGATCAGGCGGTCGATTTCCTGGAAGGGAAGTTTCATCTCAAGCGCGACAGCGTCGTGGTGACCTTCGACGACGGATACCGGGGGATCTACGATCATGCCTACCCGGTTTTGAAGAAAAAGGGGGTTCCGGCGATCTTCTATCTTTGCAGCGATTATGTCGGCACCTCCCTTCTGTTCGATCATGACCGGCTTTTTTATTTGATCCAAAGGGCGGTGAATGCCTCCCTGCCGATCGAGGGGCTGTTGCTTCAACGTGATGTCCCGTTCGATTCGGCGAATCCGATCACGCGCGGCACCCCGCTGGAGGTGACGCGGCGTCTGCTGGAGATCTGTTCTAAAACCGAGCTGGACGGTTTCATCCGGTTGCTCCAGGAGAAGCTCTCCGTCGGCGGTGCCGATTTTCCGTCCGAAGCGGCGATCGTCGGGTGGGACGAGGTGAAAGAGATGGCGGAGGGGGGAATGACTTTCGGATCACACACCGCCAGCCACTGTCTTTTGACCGAAGTCGATCCGAAAGTGGTGATGGAGGAACTCCGAAGCTCCAAGGCGTCGCTGGAGGCGCGGCTCGATCGGAAGATCGAGCATCTCGCCTACCCCGACGGAAGGGTCAGCCCGTTTATTGTCGAAGCGGCGCGCGCTTGCGGCTATCGCTCCGCCTGCACCACCGCCCACCGCGTCAACCGGATCGGGGGGAATCTCCATCTCCTCGGACGGGAGCTGCTCTGGGAAAACAGCGCGTTGGGATGGTCGTCGAACTGCTCGAAGGCGATGGTGGCGTCGCAGATCAAGGGACTTTTTAAAACAGGGTAGGAGAAAAAGATGATTCGAATCGTTTGTGTGGTCGGCGCGAGGCCGAACTTTGTGAAAATCGCCCCGCTGGTCCGGCACATCAAGGAAGCGTGGAGCGACACGTTTGAGGCGACGCTGGTCCATACCGGCCAGCATTACGATGAGAAGCTCTCCCAGGTTTTCTTCGAAGAGCTTCAGATTCCGCAGCCCGATGTGAACCTCGGCGTCGGCTCCGGGACGGCGACGCGACAGATTGCCGAAATTATGCAGCGATTTGAAGAGGTCCTCCTTTGGAAGAAACCCGACCGGGTCGTCGTGGTCGGCGATGTCAACTCCACGTTGGCCGCCGCGCTGGCGGCGGAGAAAATGGGAATTCCGGTGGCCCATGTCGAGGCGGGGCTCCGTAGTTTTGACCGGGCGATGCCCGAAGAGACCAATCGGGTTCTCACCGACCGGCTCTCCGATCTTCTCTTTGCGACGGAGGAGAGCGCGGTTCAAAACTTGCTAAACGAAGGGGTCGAGAAAGATCGAATCTTTTGGGTGGGGAACTTAATGATCGACGCTTTAATCAGTCATGCGCAGGAAGCGGAGCGATCGACGATTCTCAGAGAAATGAACGTGGCCGCGCAGCAGTATGCCTTGGTCACCCTGCATCGCCCCTCCAACGTCGATACGCCGGAGGGGATGGGCCGGATTTTGACGATCCTCTCGGGGGTGGAAAAACAGATACGGATCCTCTTTCCGATCCATCCGCGGACCCGCGGGCGGATGGAGGAGTTCGGTCTGGCATCCGCAATCCGCGCCCTTCAAAACGTGACCCTCTGCGAGCCGGTCGGTTATCTCGATTTCATCCGGCTGATGCGCGACGCCAAGGTGGTGTTGACCGATTCCGGGGGGATCCAGGAGGAGACCACCGCGTTGGGAATTCCCTGCCTGACCCTGCGAGAGAACACGGAGCGGCCGGTCACGATCACGGAGGGAACCAATCTTCTAACCGGGACCGATCCGGAGCGGGTCTTGGCGGCGGTGATCGATATTTTGGAGGGGCGCGGGAAGCGTGGGAAGGTCCCGACCCTCTGGGACGGCCAGGCGGCCCGTCGCATCGTCCGGGTTTTGCAAAGCCGATCGACGCGTCGGGAGCCGAGCCAAGAGGTTCCTCTTTCGACGACCCTCCCCCGTTCTTAGCGGAGACTGTGACGTGGCGCAGATGGAAACAGTTCGAACCCCTTTTCCGAAGGGGCGCTTCGGCGGATCGATGACCGCTCTCGGCTGGAGAAAAACGGCGGAGGTTTCGGCGACGGGAGGCCGATCGTTTCAGGAAACCGAGGCCCCCTCGCGGCAAGAGCGGATCGCCTACGGCGCGCTCCTTCTGTTTGTCGCCCTCATCTACATTACTCCCGGGACCCTTTATCCGCCGCTGGAAGCATTGCCGATCGCCAAAGGGGTGGCGGTGATCTCTTTCTCTTTCTCTTTTCCGCCCTGCGAGCGAAGGGGGCCTCCTGGAGGCTCTCCGATCCGGCAACCCTCTGGCTGATCGCCTTTGTGACGATCGGAGGATTGTCGATTGCCACCTCCCTATGGCGGATCTATTCCTTGGATGCGTTTCTCGACGTCTTGAAGCTGATCCTGGTCTATCTCCTGGTCCTCCATCTCGTCGATCGCCTGGAGCGGGTCCGCCGGCTCTTCTGGGTGATGCTTTGGGCGGGGATGGTCCCGGCGGCTGGGACGCTGGCGCACTATCTCCTCAAGATCGATCTGGTCGAGGGGTATCGCGGCGCCTGGCGGGGGGTTTACGCCGATCCGAACGATCTTGCCTATAACCTGATCGTGTTGGTTCCGATCGGCCTGACCCTGCTGGAGGCGGAGCGATCGTTTGTCAAAAAGTGTTTCGCCTTCGGCATCTTGACCGTCTTTATGATGGCCATTTATGTGACCTTTTCCCGGGGAGGGCTCGTCGGGCTGATGGCCGTCTTCTTCTTCCAGATCCTCCGCTCGCGGAATCGGATGCTCCATTTTTCGGTCGCAACGATTCTCTTGATGGTTTTTTTAGCGGTGGCGCCGGCCCGGTACTGGGAGCGGGCCGAGACGATCTTGAAGTTCCGCCACGACGAATCGGCGATGGGGCGGGTCTACGCCTGGCAGGCGGGGCTGTCGATGGTGGCCGATCGGCCGCTGCTCGGCGTGGGGCTGGGCTGTTTTGTCATGGGCTGGCCGATCTACGCCCCCGCCGAAGCGGGGACGAAGTGGCGGGCGGCGCACAACACCTTTGTGGCGGTCATGGGGGAGACCGGCCTGCTCGGACTGGCGGCGTTCGGCGCCTTTATCGGAACGACCTTGCGGGGGGCGCAGAAAGTCAACCGTTTGGCCCGCCCGGCGCCGCGGCCGCTTTTCATCTCCCCCACGTCCGCTGAAAAGAAGGGATCGGCGGAAGCCCCTTCCGTGACCGAAGCCAATCGGCGGGCGGCGCTTTATGCGCGCGGTGTGGAGATCGCCCTTTGGGGATTCCTGGCATGCAGCTTGACGCTCGGAATCGCGCGGAGCTGGCCCCCTTACCTCTTCGCCGGCCTGGCTGTGGCCCTTTACACCTTCAGAATGGCTGATGTTAAAGAAGCGCATGGAGAATTCAAATGAAGCCGCCCCGGCAGAACGACATGTTAAAAGGGGTCGAGGTGGGATCGGGAGAGTCGATCGATTTCCCCCCGTCGGCTCCGAAAGGAGAAGCCAAACCGGCTTCGATCAACCAGCAGGCGTTGACGTTGATTTTCGGGCGGGGTCTCTCCTCCAGTTTTACTTTTTTGATTCCGATCGTCCTTGCCCGCTTTTTGGCCCCGGCCGAATATGGCACCTACAAGCAAATTTTCCTGATCTATGCAAGCCTCTTTTCGATCCTTCCGTTCGGGATTATCCAGAGTCTTTATTATTTCGTGCCGAAGGAGCCGGAGCGGATGAAAGCGTACCTGGTCCAGGCCTTTCTTTTCCTGCAGGGGTCCGGGCTGATTGCTCTTCTCTTTTTGGCCTTTTTTAGGGAGAGCATCGCCCGCCAGCTCAGCAATCCCGGCCTCTCTCCGTATCTCTTTCAGATGGGGCTCTTTATCTTTTTGATGCTTTCTTCCGCTTATTTCGAAGCCCTTCTGATTTCTTCGCAAAAGATCGGTCAGGCGGCGCTGCTCGGCTTTGTCTCGGAAGCGACCAAAACGGCGAGCATGTTGATCCCGTTGATCCTGACCGGCCGGCTCTCCGACCTCATGTGGGGGATGAACTTCTTCGCTTTCTGCCGGTTCTCCTTTGTCTTCGTCTATGTCTTCCGGAGCTATTCCCTCTCCTGGAGGGATGTCCAGTGGCCCGCCTTCCGGCAGCAGATGGTCTATGCGATTCCGTTCGGCCTGGCGGTGATTCTCCAGGTCTCCCAGGACCAGTTCCATCAGTATGTCGTCGCCTACTCCTACAGCGCCGCCGTTTTTGCCGTCTATTCGGTCGGGATGTTCCAGCTTCCGATCGTCGAGCTGATCTACACCCCCATGTCGCAGCTCTTGATCGTTCGGATGGCGGCGCTTCGGCAGCGGGCGACCCGGGAAGAGATCATCTCCCTCTGGTTCGATATCACCCGAAAATTGGCGATGGTCTTCTTCCCAGTCTTTGTCTTTTTGCAGTTAATGGCGCGTGAGCTGATCACGTTTCTCTTCACGCCGACCTATCTTGCCAGCGTCCCCCTCTTCCGTGTCGCCCTCCTCTCGTTGCTGACCGCCGTTATCCTGACCGAAGGGGTGCTTCGCGCCTACGCGGAAACCCAGTTTATTCTCAAGACCACCTTCATGAAGCTGGTGCTCACCTTGATTTTGATCTTTCCCTTTCTGGCCTGGTTTGGGCTTTCCGGGGGGGTGGTCACGCTGATCGTGGTGCTGGCGACGGCGAAGACGTTCATGCTCTGGAAGGTCTCGCGTCTGATCCCGCTCCCGCTGGCCGCCCTTCTCCCGTGGCGCGATCTCTTCAGCATCGCCTTTTTTCGCTCCTCTGCGGGATTCCGGTTCTTTTTGTCAAAAGTTTCGAGATCGCCTCGCCGCTCCTTCTCCTGGGGATGTCGGCGGCGGTTTTTGCTCTCTTTTATCTGATTTTCCTCTTCACCTCGCACCTGATCACCTTTGATGAGAAGCGGGAGATCGCCCGGATGGTCCGGCGGGTGGGGGCGCTTCTTCCGGCGACGTCCAAATCGTAGTGAGGAATGGTATGACGAAACCGACCGTGCTCCACCTGATTGATTGCCTCTTTATCGGCGGCGGCGAGATGCAGATGGCCGATCTGCTCCGGCGGATCGACCGGGAGAAATTTCGCCCGCTGGTCGGCTGTCTTCGCAAACAGGGGCAGCTCGTTCCCGTTCTGGAGGAGGCCGGGATCGTCGTAGAAGAATTTCCTGTTCGCGGCAAGCTCTTCTACCCCCCGCTCGATCAGGAGATTCTCCGCCTGGCCCGGTTCATGCGCCGGGAAGGGGTGCAGATCGTTCATACGCAAGATCTCTACTCCCACCTGGTCGGCATCCCCGCCGCGTTGATCGCGCGGGTTCCGGTCGTGATTACGAACCGGCTCGATCTGGGGCACACGATGAAGGGATGGCATCGCCGAGCGCTGAAAATGTTGTCGTTCGGAATCACCCGGGTGATGGCGAACTCGGAGGGGGTCCGGACGATGCTGATCGAGGAGGAGAAGATCGATCCGGCGAAGATCGAATTGATCTACAACGGGGTCAACCTCGATCAATTCCAGATTCCGTCCAAGGAGAAAGGACCGGTCCCGCCTGTGCGTGATCTCCGCCTCGAACCGGGGGACCGGCCGATTGTGGTCGTGGCGAATCTCTGGCCGGTGAAGGGGCACGAGATTCTCTTCGAGGCGGCGGTTCGGGTTACCGCCTATTACCCGACGGCGAAGTTCGTCCTGGTCGGAACGGGGGCGGCGCGCCGGGCGATTCTCGAAGCGCGGGCGCGGGAACTCGCGATCGACAAACAGGTCCTCTTTCTCGGCCCCCGTCAGGACGTTCCTCAGATCTTGCCGCAGATGGAAATTTCGGTCCTCCCCTCGCTGGCGGAGGGTTTCTCGAATGCGATTCTCGAATCGATGGCGGCCGGCCTTCCGATGGTGGCGACCGACGTCGGGGGCAACCGCGAAGCGATCGTGGAAGGGGAGACCGGTTTTCTGGTGCCGCCGCGCGATCCGGAGACCCTGGCCGACCGGATTCTCCGACTCTTGGGCGATCGGGAGCGGGGGCAACGGATGGGAAAGGCGGGGCGGGAGCGGATCGAGACGACCTTCTCGCTTCAGCGGATGGTGACCGAGACGGAGCGTTTTTATGAACGGCTGCTGGAAGAACGGGGGGCAGGGGCCCGGGGCCGGGGGCCGGAGGGTCAGAAAATCGAAGCCGATCTCTCGCGCGTGAAGGTCACGCCATGATGAAGGTCCTCTTGATCGGTGATTATCCCCCCTACGGCGGGATCTCGGTGCATGTGCAGCAACTCGCCGACTTCCTCCGACGGCAGGGTTCCGAGTGTGTCGTGCTTGACATCGAGCGCGGGACCGATCCCAAACCGGGAGCGATTCGGTTCAATGGGTATCTCGGTTTCCTCTGGACGTTGATCCTTTTTTCCGGACGGCGGTATGTGAGCCACATCCATACCAACGGCCACAATTTCAAGAGCTGGCTGGCGATCGCGGTGACGGCATGGGTCGGTTTTTTCTTCGGCCTACGGAACATCGCCACCGTTCACTCCGGACTGATGCCCGAATATGCCGCCGGGGGTCGGCGCCGCAAACTTCTGATCCGGGCCGCCGTTTGGCCGCTGGGAGGGGTGATCGCCGTCAATCAAAAGATCGAGCGGGCGCTTCTTGAGATCGGTGTCCCGCCGTCGCGTATTTCGGTCCTCCCGGCCTTCGCCCTCGGCCCGCGCGCCGAGGTGGTGCCGCCGTGGGCCGGAGATTATCGAAAACGGTTCTCCCCCCTCATCGCCTCGGCGGTTTATCTGGAAAAGGAATATGGGACCGATCTGCTGGTGAGCGCTTGCGCGGCGCTTCGGAAAAAATATCCGCGCCTCGGCTGCATCATCATGGGCTCCGGCGCGGAGGAAGAAGCCATTCGATCCCAGATCCGGACGGAAAAAGGTGAAGATTTTCTCTTCCTGCTCGGAAACGTTCCTCATGATCTCTGTCTCTCTCTGATGGCGCAGTCCGATCTTTTTGTCCGTCCGACCCTCTTCGATGGGGATGCGATTTCGGTTCGGGAGGCGCTGGCGCTCGGTGTCCCGACCGTGGCGAGCGACGTTGGGTTTCGGCCTCACGGGACGCGGCGCTTCAAGCCGGGGGACGTCGCCGACCTGGCGCTTCAGATCGATCGGGCGCTGCAGGAGGGAGGCCCCCGCCGCGGCGGAGGAAATTCCTGAAAATCTGGTCCTCCTCCGGGGGATGTATGAACGGGTGGTAAAGGAGAGACGATGAAGCGATCTGTAGAACAAGAAAAGGCGCCGGGACCCCTCTTCTTCAAGGACCCTTTAATCACGATCCGACGTGGGAAAAATAATGAGCCGCATCGCCCAAGCCGGCCGCTTCAGACCGTTTTTCCCAGGAATGGGGCGCCCCCTTCTCCCGGGACCCGCACGTTTTTGGGGGAGGAGGTCGATTATGTCGAGCGAGAGGAGCCGATCGACCGCGCCTCCCCCGCCTGCAGGCAGAAACGCTCGGTCCTTTTCGTCAAGCCGGACTACTCGATTGTTCGGGACCTTTTTTCGGGGGAGGGGGTCGTGAATATCGACTGGCTTCATTCCTTCGCGCCGCAGGCGCGGATCGAAGGGAATCTGGCCGAGGGGTTCCATATCACTACCCCCGACGGACGCCTCTGGCTGGTTGCCTTCGGAACAGACATGGAGGGGGTCGAGGTGCGACTGCATGCGACGGAAAAGCAGGTGGTGGTTCGGAGCGCGGGGCCGCTCCCGCTCTTTCTGACCACGCTGCTTTATCCCGATCATGCTTCTTCGCTCAGCCGGTACGATTTCAAATCGCTCTACTTTCCTTCCATCGAAGGGGGAAGCGCCTTCGAGGTTCTGACGGCGACCCACACCGATACGTTCCTCTTCGCACCCGCCCGGAAACGGCTTGCCCTTTCCAATGTCCGGTTTGAAGGGGAGCAGCTCTTCGTGCGACGGGACTATGTCGGGGAGATTGCGCGGCTCTTCGCCCTCTCCGGCCGATTCTGTTATTGGGAGGGGAAAACCCTTTTCGAGAGCGCGCAGCCGGTCCCCTTCCTTGAACTCTCTTATCGCGGAGAAATTTTGCACGTTCGGGGAACCCTCTCGGGACCGATCTCCTTTTATGCCGACGGGGTCGAAGAGGTGCATGTGAATGGAGAGAAGAGCTATTTTACGCGGGACAGGGATCGATTGATTCTCCATTTTTGAGGGACGACGATGTGCGGCATTGCAGGGTGGGTTGAAAGAGATCCAAGACAAGAAGTCGACCGCGGTCTGCTTCAGCGGATGACCGATCTGATCCGGCATCGCGGTCCCGATGCGGGGGGTCTCTTTACGGAGCCGGGAATCGGTCTGGGGCATCGGCGGCTCTCGATCATCGATCGGGAAGGGGGCCGGCAGCCGATGACCAACGAAGACGGATCGGTCTGGATCGTCTTCAACGGGGAGATCTACAACTTCCAGGAGCTTCGTCCCGAGCTGATTCAGCGGGGACATCGGTTCGCCACCCGCTCCGACACCGAGGTGATCCTCCATGCCTATGAGGAGTTCGGCCCCGACTGTCTCCGGCGGCTGCGGGGGATGTTTGCCTTCGCGATCTGGGACCGCCCCAAACGGCAGCTTCTTCTGGCGCGCGATCGCCTCGGCAAAAAACCGCTTTATTACACGCGGCGCGACGGCGCGCTCCTCTTCGCCTCGGAGGTGAAAGCCCTCCTGGCCGTGCCGGGGGTGACCCGGGGGTGAACTGGGAGGCGATCGATCCCTATCTGTCGCTGCGCTACGTTCCCGGTCCGAAGACCCTCTTTCAAGACATTACCAAGCTGATGCCGGGACACTATCTTCTTTATAAAGAGGAGAGGTCAAGGTCCAAAGCTACTGGGATGTCGCGTTTCGAGAGGAAGAGGATGGGAGAGACGATCTGCAGGAGGAGTTCGAAGCGCTCCTGAAAGAATCGGTCCGGATGCGGTTGATGAGCGAGGTGCCGCTCGGCGTCTTTCTATCGGGCGGCCTCGACTCCAGCGCCATCGTCGCCGAGATGACCCAGATTTCGAAAGAGGGGGGATGGGATCGGCCGATTCAGACCTTTTCGATCGGTTATGACGATCCGAAGGCGAACGAGTTCGCCTACGCGCGGGAGGTGGCCAAACATTTCGGAACCGATCACCACGAGTTTCTCCTGGAAGGGGATGCGTTCCACAACTTCATTCCCAAAATGGTCTGGCATCTCGATGAGCCGATGGCCGATCCTTCCTGTGTCCCCTTTTTCTTTATTTCAGAATACGCCAAGAAATCGGTGACGGTGGTTCTTTCGGGGGAAGGGGCCGATGAGATCTTGGCGGGATATGGGCTTTACCAGAAGATGCGCCTCATCGACCAGGTCCAGAAAAAGGTGCCTGCATGGCTCCTGGGCGGTGCCGCGCGGTTGTTATCAGCACAACGGGCGGCCCGCTGGCGGAAATATGCCGAGTGGATCGATCGCCCGCTGGAAGATCGGTATTGGGGGGTTTCGCGGGTCTTTACCGAGACGGCCAAGCGCGAGCTGCTTCAACATCCCGATCAAGGTCGGTCGGTCGCGGCCCTCTTCAAAGAGTATTACCGGAAGAGCGCCGGTCTCGATCCGCTCAACCGGATGCTCTATCTCGACACCAAGGTCTGGCTTCCCGACCAGATCCTGCTGAAGGCCGACAAGATGACGATGGCGAATTCGCAGGAGCTGCGGGTTCCGTTCCTCGATCATAAACTGGTCGAGTTTGCGGCGACCCTCCCGATCCACTGGAAGCTTTCCAAGGGGGTGGGGAAACGCCTTCTTCGCGAGGCGATGGCCCATCGTCTCCCGGAGCGGATTCTGACCCGGTCCAAAAAAGGGTTCCCGATCCCGGCGGTCTGGTTCCGGAAGGAGGTCCTGCCGGCGGCGCGGGCGCTCTTCTCCGAGCGCGGCTCGCTCATCGGCGAGGTGATGCGAAAAGAGAAGGTGGCGCAGATGTTGGCGGAGGAGGAAGCGCATCCTTACACCCGTCACAAGGAAATCTGGACATTGGTGATCCTCGATTATTGGCACCGGATTTTTATTCGACAAAAGGGGAGTTGAACAATGAAGGAAAGCGCCGTTCGTGTTCCGTCGGATCTGTCGGGTAAGGTGGGCAGCCCCACAACCCTGGAGGAGACCGTCCGCCCTTTGATTGAACTGTCGATCAAAGGATTGGAGCGGATGTGGATGAAAGATCAAGGGCTCTTCTGTTTTACGGTGCGCGACGGCCAAAACGGTCCGGCGCCTGAAGGGGTCTCCCTCCGTTATACGGCGATCACCCTTCTCGGCCTGCATCGCGCCGCAACGAACGGCTGGCCGGTTCCGCTCGATCTGAAGTCGATCCTCCGTCAGACGATCGAGGCCGCGCCGACGACACGGAACATCGGGACGCTGGCGCTGATTCTCTGGGCGGGGGCGGCCTTGACGCAAAAGGTTGATCCGAAGGTCGAGGCGGCGATCCGGTCGCATGGTCCTTTTTATCAAGAAGCGGGCAACGGGGTCTATGCAACAACCGAGCTGGCCTGGCTGTTGATCGCCATGATCGAAGCGGCGGAGATCACCACGGGGGCCGAGCGGCATCGCTTCGAGGAGACAGCCCATCTCGCTTACCGGCTTTTGAAACGGAATTTCAATTCGAGGAGCGCGCTCTTCGCCTTCTCCACTCAAATTTCCAGCAACTGGACGCGGCCGCTTCGGAGCCGGCTCGGCTTTTTCGACGGGCAGGTTTATGGAATTTATTCCTTCGCGCAGTATGCGCGGCATTTCTCGGACGGGGAGGCCCTCTCCCATGCCAAACACTGCGCCGAGCGGATTTGCGATTTCCAGGGGGGGCGGGGGGAGTGGGCATGGCACTACAATGCCCTGCGGGGAAAAGTGGTCGACCGTTATCCGGTCTACGCCGTCCATCAGCATGGGATGGCGCCGCTCGCCCTCAAAGGGCTCTCCGAAATCTCGACCGGCGATTACCGCGTTGAGATCACCCGGGGGCTTCGGTATCTCTTCGGCGAGAATCCCCTCGGGTTTCAATTTGTCGATGAGGCGCATTCGGTGATCTGGCGGTCGATGAAGCGGCGATCTCCGATGGCGAAGGCGATTTATATCAATAAGGTCGCCAGCTTCGTCGGGCCGACCGGCTGGATCTCGGCCCTCGATCACCCGTCGCTGATGATGATCGATCGCGAGTGCCGCCCCTACGAGCTTGGATGGCTGCTTTTTGCCTTCTCGGACATTCCGCCGAAAAAAGAGGGGAGCCATGGGCCGGTTGCCTGAACGACAGATCGGGGCGCTTCATATTCACTCGAGCACCTCGCATGACGCCGAGTGGCCGCTGGCGCGATGCAAAACGGTCTTCAAAGCGGAGGGGTATCACTTCCTGGCGATGACCGAACATGCGGAGGGGCTCGACTCGGAGCGGGTGGCGGCCTGGCTGGACGAGTGTGATCGCCTCTCCGATTCGGACTGTCTGCTCCTTCCCGGATTCGAGTTCTCCGTCGGACGGAATATACATCTCCTCGGGTTCGGCATCCGGAAGTTACTCCGCGGCAGGTCGATCGAAGCGCTGATCGATCAGATCCATGAGGCGGGGGGTGGCTGTCTTAGCACATCCGACCCCGGCGGCGCTCAACCTGATCTATCCCGCGGCCGAAGCGCTCGATGGAATGGAGATCTGGAACAGCCGCTATCACAAAGGAAGCCGTCTGCCGCTCCGATTGTTGCGGGCGCTGGAGCAGCTGCGAGAGACACGGCCCGCTTTTCACGGCTTTGCCGGGATCGATTTTCACAAAGGGACGCAAGACCGGCGGCTTTCCGTCGCCGTCGAAGCGCCCCGAACGGCGGCCGGTATTCTGGCGGCCCTGCGGGACGGACAGTTTACGATCGAACGGGGTCCCGTTTCGATCCCGGCGACCGGGTCGCTCTCGCTGGGAGAGCAGATCAGGTTCGCGCTTCAAACCTCTTTTTCGCGGATGGAATCGGATGCGGTCTCTTTTTAAGCGAAAATTGCAGCGAGGGATCAAGTGGATGGTCCGCCTCTTCTATCCCTTCTATCTTCTGATCGATTTTTTCAGGAGAAGGGAAGAGGTCCGGATCTTGATGTACCACAAGGTCTCCAATCTTCCGCCGGAGCGGGAGGTTCCCTATTGCAATGTCCCGGTCGCCTCCTTCGAGGCGCAGATGCGTTTTCTGGCGAAGAGCGAGTTGGAGGTGGTCGCATTGGACGATCTCGGGGGCTGGCTGGAAGGAGGGTCTTTCGGAAGGGGACGGAAAAAAGTGGTGATCACCTTTGATGACGGTTTTCAGGATAACTATCTTTATGCCGCGCCGATTTTGAGGCGACATCAGTTGCCGGCGACCTTCTTCGTGATCACCGGGGCGATCGGACGCAATGCCCCTTTCGATCACCTTCAATGGGATGAATCATCGTTGGCCGATCAAGCGGCGCACCCGGAGCCGTGGCTCCCGATGACCTGGGGGATGCTCGGCGAGTTGAAAGAGCAGGGCCATACGATCGGATCCCATACCCGGTCCCACCGCTCACTCGCCGGTCTGACCCGGAGCGAGGTCTGGAATGAAATCTCCCAGTCGAAGAAAGAATTGGAGTCGGGCCTGCAGACGCCGATCACTGCCTTTTCTTATCCTTTTGGTTCCGCAGTCTATGGCGATTTGAATGAGGGGACGGAAGAGGCATTGAGAGAGGCGGGATACCGCTTTGCCTGCACGACCAAATGGGGGGCCAACCTGGCCGGGGAGCGTTGCTACCGGCTCAAACGAATTCCGGTGTATGACCATGACACCCTCTTCGATTTCAAGTGCAAGGTGGTCGGCGCGGCCGATTGGGTCGGATGGCTGAAGGACGGCTGGCAGAAGAGATTCCGGCGGGACGATAAAACCGAGTTCATCCCGACGATCCGAGAAGAGGAAGAGAAATTTCCATCAACACGGAGAGATCGTCATGAAGGTATTTGTGACCGACGGCGCGCAGAACCATGCCTTGGCGGTGGCCCGCTCCCTGGGGGCGAAGGGGGTCGAGGTGGTGGTCGGGGAATCTTCCGTCCTCTCCAAAGGGGGTTTTCCCGCTATTGCCGGCAGCGTCGGGTCTATCCCTCCCCGGCGGAGAGTGTCGGCGGTTTCCTCTCCTGGATGGTCGAGGAGATGAAAAAAGGGGGTATGATTTCCTCCTGCCGATGACGGAGGGGTGTCTGCTGCCGATCTCGGCGAATCGGGATCGTTTTCTTCCTTATGTCCGTCTTCCGCTCCCTTCACACGAGGCGATCTTTCAGGCCTGCAATAAAGCAGACACCCTCGCCCTCGCGCAGCGGGAGGGGGTTCCGATTCCACAGACCTGGTTCGTGGAGGAGCTGACGGAGCTGCCGGCCCTGGCAAAGACAATTCCTTATCCGGTGGTGATCAAGCCGAAGTGGTCATCTTATTGGAAGGGAGACCGGATGACGTCGGGAGGAGGGGCGGCGTATGCCTTCGGGCCGGACGAGCTGGTGGAGAAGTTCCGGCGCGTCCATCAAGAAATTCCGTTCCCGTTGATCCAGTCGTTTGTTCCCGGAAGAGGATATGGGCTTTACGCCCTCTTCGAGGAGGGAGAGCCGCGGGTCTTGTTCGCCCATGAGCGGCTGCGGGATGTCCGGCCGACCGGCTCGGGGAGCGCCTTGCGGAGGAGCATTCCCCCCGATCCGCTGTTGACGAAGCATGCCGTGTCGCTCCTCAAAGCGCTGAAGTGGCACGGGGTGGCGATGGTCGAATTCAAATGGGAGCGGGAGCGCTCCGAGCCGGTTCTCATGGAAATCAACGGGCGTTTCTGGAACTCCCTTCCGCTGGCGATCGCCGCGGGGGTCGACTTTCCTTGGCTTTTGTTGCAGATGGCCCAAGGAAAGCCGTTCGACGATTTCCCAGCGTATCAAACCGATCTCCTCTGCCGGTGGTTTCTCGGCGACTGCCGTCATCTCTTTTCCGTCTTGCGCGGGCGCCGCCGGGATGGCCGGTCCCTTTTCCGGGGCGGGGCAAGACCCTTTTAGACTTTTTAAGATCGCACCGGCGGGGAATCGTTTCCGACACCTTCCGATGGGAAGACCCGATGCCGGGATTGATCGAGTGGCTCTATTTTGCCTTCACGAAAGCGCCCGGATATTTTCAAAGCTCCAAGAGGAGGCTTGCCAAACATGCCGAACCGGTTTAAGGCCGCGCTTCACCTTCATACCACCTATTCGGATGGGGAGCTGACCCTGGAAGAATTGAAAGCCCGGTTCCAGAAGGAAGGGTTTCGATGTTTGATGATGAGCGATCATGCCGAATCGATGACGCCGGAAGGGATGGAAAGGTATGTTGCTCAATGCCGCGCCCTCTCCGACGATCAATTCTGCATCGTCCCAGGTCTTGAGTTTGCATATCCATTTGAGAGCGGCAGTCTTCACCTGCTCGGTTACGGCGTCAGTCGGTACCAACGCGAGGAGGAACCGGTCGAGATGGTCAAGACGATTCATCAACTGGGAGGGGTTGCGGTGTTGGCCCATCCTTATCCTCCGTTGTTGCCTCAAATCGTTCCGATGAAAGGAACGATTGATGGGATCGAGCTTTGGAATACGAAGTACAACGGCCGGATCGCCCCCGCCCTCTGGAATTACCAGCTCTTGAAGGAGGTGAGGAGACTCCGGCCGGAAGTCCTCGGTTTCTACGGCACCGACTTTCATTGGAAGACGCAATACGCCGGGCTGGCGGTCTGGATTGAGGCCGACGCGTTGACCCCGGCATCCCTTTTGGCGGCGCTTCGAAACGGAAAGTTTTATGCGGAAAAAGAGGGGATGCACCTTACCCCGGACGGCTCTCTCACCTCCGATCAGAAGTCTTCCTTCGAAAGAAAGGAGCGGTTTTATCGGCTCTGGAGAAAGATGGTGGTCGGCGCGCGGGGCCCCTTCAAGGCCCTTCGTCTCCCGATTCCGCAGCGGCTCAAGGCGATGGCAAGGAAAGTGCTCTAATTCATAGGGGGTTATCATGCTTCAGGGAAAAGAGATCATCTGTTTTGCGAACGATTGGGACGGCGATCCATTGAGCAAGAAACATATTATGAAACGGCTGGCGCAACGGAATCGCATCCTCTGGGTCAACTCAATCGGAAATCGGAGCCCGAAGATCAATAAAAAAGATCTCGGCCGGATTTTCAGGAAGGCGAACCAATTTTTCCAGGGGGTCCGCGAGGTGGAGAAGAACATCTACGTCTTCTCGCCGGTGATGATTCCCTTCTACCATTCGATGGCGTTCCGAAAGGCGAACCAGCTCCTCTTGGCCGCGATGATCCGAAGACAGTTGAAACGCCTCGGTTTCTCCAAGCCGATCACCTGGACATTTGCCCCCTCCTCCGCCGATGTGGTGGGATGGCTCGGCGAATCCCAGGTGATCTACCATTGTGTCGACGAGTTCTCCGCTTTTTCGGATGCGCCTCAAACGGCGATTCAAAAGATGGAGGAGACCCTTCTGAAAAAGTCCGATGTGGTGATCGTTTCGGCGAGCACCCTCCAGGAGAGCAAACGGCGGTGGAATCCGAACACCCACCTCGTTCGCCATGGCGTCGAGTACGATCACTTCAGAAAGGCGCTCGATCCTGCAACGGCCGTTCCTCCGGAACTCGCGGCCCTGCCGCGGCCGATCATCGGGTTTCACGGGCTTGTGGCTGACTGGATCGACCTCCCCTTGATCCGGAAGATGGCGATCCAATACCCCAAGTGGTCGATTGTTCTCTTGGGATCGGCCACGACCGACGTCTCGCAGATCGCCGGATTAAAAAATGTCCATCTCCTGGGAAAGCGTCCCTATGAGAGTTTGCCCTCTTACTGCAAGGGATTCGATGCGGCGATTCTCCCCTTTGTGGTGAATCGTCTGACGCTGTATGCGAATCCTCTCAAGCTCCGGGAATATCTGGCGGCCGGCCTGCCGGTGGTCTCGACCGATCTTCCGGAGGTGCGGAGCCTCGGGGGAGACATCCGGATCGGCCGAAGCCACTCCAGTTTCATCGCGCAGGTCGCCGATCTCGTTCAGAAAGAAGGGACGGGTCCTTCTCTTGCGCGTTCCAAGAGCATGGAGCAGGAGAGTTGGGATCACAAGGTGGAGCTTCTCTCGATGCTGATCGAGAAGGGGGCTTTATCCCAGGAGGGAGATTGTTCCCGCGCGTCAGTAATCGGTCCGATCAGTCATTTAGATCCGATCGGTCGTATAAGACCGATGAAGTGAGTTTGGGGGGAGAACATGGGTCTACAACAGCTGGCATTGAAAATCAGGAGGAGGGAGGGAACCGTTTACAAGGGTCTCTACCAACTCGCGATTCGGATCCGGCATTTGGCTTGTCCGGTGTTCGTTCCTTTGCATCGATTTCTCTATTACGAACGGCTCTCAAGGAAGTCGGCGTGGCATTATCTCCGGCGGGTCTTCTATTGGGAGCCGCTCTTCAAGAGCATCTGTCGAGAGGTCGGACCGCGGTTCCGGCTGGTCAGCGGCATCCCCTGGGTGGAGGGATATCTCGACATCCGGATCGGGGCGGATGTGACGCTCAACGGCATCACGACTCTCGCCGGGGCGACCGTGTGGGAAAAGCCGGCCCTGGAGATCGGCGATGACTCTTACATCGGTTATCAGGTGACGATCACCGTCGGCCCGCGGGTTCGGATCGGGCGGCATGTCTTGATTGCCGACCGTGTCAGCTTGATCGGATATGACGGCCATCCGCAAGATCCGGTCGAGCGGAGAAACCACCGGCCCGCGCCAAGGGAGGATGGACGGCCGATTGTCATCGAGGACAATGCCTGGATCTGTTCGAACGCAACGATATTAAAAGGGGTCACCGTCGGCGAGGGGGCGATCGTCGCCGCGCACGCGGTCGTCACGTCCGATGTCCCTTCCTACGCCGTGGTGGCCGGGAATCCGGCGCGCGTGGTGAAACAGCTCTCAAGCGCCGTGGGGAGTGAGGCGTGAGGGGTAAGGAGTCAAAGCGCCAAGAGCCGATCATTTACGCCTCCCCTACGCCGGACGCCTCACGGTTCTTAGAGGGCAAGACGAACGGGGATTCCCTCGCGAGTCTACGCGCGATGGTTTTCCGGGAGCAACAGACCCGATGGGGGGCGCTCGGTTTCTCACCGGAGTGGTCGTTCACCCTCGCGCCGATCGAGGCCGAGGGAGAAAACGCCGCCAAATATCTTGCAACCTTTTTCTCAAAAGATGAAAAACCGCAGCGGACGGTGTTTCTGAAGCAGTATCACCATCCGCAGATCGACGGCGCCGTGGTGGAGAACGAATTCTGCGGGATTCAGATCACCCATCAGGCCTTTCAATCGACCGACCGGTTCCGCGCCCCCCAGCCTTACAGCTGCCGGCTCGGGGAGAAGATCCTTTTTATGGAGTATTGTCCCTCCGACAGTCTGAAAAAAGTGCTTTTCCGGCCGCTTCGTTTTTCGCGCCTGTTGCTTTTGAGCCGGGAGCGTGAGAGACTGCTCGAATATATGATCGAAGCGGGCCGGCTTCTGTCGCACTTTCAGCGCATCCCGGTCAGCCACCACCCGGCGGGCGGGACGGAGACGGCGGAGGAAATCGTGCTGCGTTATGAAAAGCAGCTCTTGCGTCATCTCGGCATTTGCCGGAAAGGGGGTTTTCCGGAGGATTTGATTCAACGGATCCAGTCTGCCGTGTTTCATCGGCTTGAGAGCCAATCCCCCTTTCCAGCGATCGTTTTGCAACATTCCGATTTCGCCCCCTGGAATCTGATGGTGGGGGATCGGCATCTTTATTTGACCGATTTCCAAAACTTCACCCCCGGTTTTGCCTCCTTCGACCTGGCCTTCTTCTACTGCTCCCTGGACCTTCTCTACCGTTACCGAACCGTGGATGGGGCGCTTTTGTCCCGGATGCAGTCGGTTTTAGTCGATGCTTATCTCAATGGTCATGAAGAGGCCGGTTTTCTGGAGATGAAGCAACCCCTCCCGTTGTTTGAGGCTTTTCGATTGATGCACATGACCTACTTTGCGCAATCGATCTTTTGTGTTCCCGCGGGCTCCTATTATCAATCACTCTATGCCGTTCCCTTCCGCCGCTTCTTGATCGAGTGGTTTCACCAGCACCTTGAGGATGAAGAGGGGAGCGCCGCAATGTCGGTACGATGCCGGAAAGAATCTTAATCATCGATGATGAACCGCACCTCCTCGTCACGCTCGAGGAGATCCTGCGGCAGGAAGGGTATGAGGTCGACTCCGCGAGAACCGGCAAAGAGGCATTGGAGAAGCTGCGCCATGCGCCCTATGACGTCGCCATCATCGATCATCATCTCCCGGATGGAAACGGACTTGCGCTCCAGAGCGAAATTGAAAAGATCCAGCCCACTCCCGCCACGGTCCTGCTGACCGGCTACGCTTCGATCGAGACCGCCATCGAGGCGCTCCGACGCGGGGTGAGCGATTATCTTTTCAAACCGGCCCATCCGGAGGAGTTGAAGCGGTCGGTGCGGCAGGCGCTGGAGCGGAAGAAGATCTCCGAGGCGGTGACCCTTCAGCGAAAAATGGAGCTGCTTTATCAGGTCGGCCGCTCCATTACCGGGGAGACCGAAATCGATGCTTTTCTGAAAAATCTGGTTGAAAAACTTTCGGAGGTCCTGGCCCTTCCCCGCTGTCTGCTCTTTCTTCTGACCGAGGAGAGCGAAGCATTGGTGCTCAAGGCGTCGAATGTTCCGGTGGAGCGGGAGGTCCGCATCCCGGTTCGCAGAGGGGCGATCTATGACCTCCTTCATGAGGGGAAAGAGGTCGTCATCGACGATGCACAGAAGGATCGGCGGCTTCCTTCTTTATTGAAAAAGTTGCATCTCCGCTCGATCCTGATTGTTCCGATTCTTCTTCGGGGGAACTTGCTCGGTGTCCTTTCGGTCGATTCAGGCGACGCCCCTCACCGTTTTACCGAATCGGAGGTCAAGCTCGTTCGCTTCATCGCCGATCAGGCGGCGGTCGGCATTGAGAATATACGATACTGCCAGCGTGAGCGGGATAAAGCGAAAGAGTTCGGTCTTCTGGCGGAGATTGCGACGACGGGGACGGAATTGCACGAGGAGCGATCGATCCTGAGTCTGGCGATCGAGAAGGCCGTTTCGCTGATGCGGGTGGATGCCGGGACGGTTTTTCTGATCGATCCGGAGCGTTGGATCCCGACCCTTTCGGTTTCGCGCGGGCCGTCGTTGGCGCCGACCGGGAGGCCGAAACCGCTCTCCCCGCGGGGGTTGGAAGGGATGATGGCGCTTTCTCAAAAACCGTGGGCGATTCCAAACATCGGATCGGAGAAGAAACTCCCGGCGTCGGAGCGGGGGAGGTTGAAGGGGTGGGCCTCTTATCTCGGCGTCCCGTTGGTCTATAAGGGAATGACGCGGGGAATTCTCTCGATAGCGAGCCGGCAGCCGCGCAGCTTCGTCCCGCGCGAGGTTGCATTGATGAACTCGATCGCCCACCAGGTGGCATTGACAATCGAGAACGTGCGTCTCTACAAATTAAACCGGGCGCATCAAGAGGAGCTGCGGCAGCTCTCGCTGAAGGTCCTCTCGACGCAGGAGGACGAGCGGAGACGGATCTCTCGGGAGCTGCACGATGCGATGGGACAGGGTCTGTTGGCGCTCAAACTTCACCTGGAAATCCTGGCCGACCAGATCCCTCCGGAGATGACCAACCAGCGAGAGGAGATCGGGGAGGCCCACGCCATTGCAACTCAGACGATTGAGGAGATCAGAAGGCTGGTCGCCGATCTGAGGCCGCTCAAGCTGGACGATCTCGGACTGGTCCCCACCCTGCGGGGGCTGATCAAAGACTTTTCCAGGAAGTTTAAGATCCGGACCACATTGAAACGGGTGAAACTTTACCGTCGGCTTCCCTCCGACATGGAGACAATGATCTATCGGATCGTTCAGGAGGCGCTGACCAATGTCGCCAAACATGCCCGGGCGACGCAGGTGTCGATCTGGCTGGAGCGGATTGAAGAGCAGGTCCGGGTCCGGGTGATCGACAACGGGGTCGGGTTTGATGCGACGACCCTGGCCCGGCGGCGTGCCCGCCGGTTTGGGCTGGTCGGAATTCAAGAGCGGGTCGACTTAATGGGGGGCGTTTTCCAGATCCTCTCCTGCAGAGGGCGGGGGACCGAGTTGCGGGTTGAGCTTCCCTTTGAACCGTCCGTCCAGAGACCGGAGTGGCTGCCTCCTCCGTCCGGGCCGGAACTTCGAAGGGAGCCGATCTCGACCAAGGCGACAAAGCGTCCCCTCTCGATCCGCAGGCCGCGGCGGCTTCCGCCCCATTGATTTCGGAGCGGGAATCTGTTTCACTGAAGGATATTTCCTAGCGAAGAATGCGAGACGAAAAATGGCTAAAATAAGAGTTCTGTTGGCCGATGACCACACCTTGCTTCGGCAGGGGATGCGGCGATTGTTGGAAGCGGAAGACGATTTCGAAATTGTGGGAGAGGCCGGCGAGGGGCTGGAGACGATTCACAAGGCGGAGCAGCTTCGCCCCGACGTGGTGGTCCTCGACTATGCCATGCCGGGATTGACCGGACCGCAGGCGGCGCTTCGAATCAAGCAGATGGAGCCGAAGACCAAACTTATTATCCTGACGATGCATGACGACGAGGAATATGTCGAAGAGGCGCTCGGCGCGGGGGGCGTCGGGCTACATGCTAAAAGATTCGGCTTCCCACGAGTTGATCGCGGCGATCCGCTCGGTTTATCGGGGGGATACGTATCTCTCTCCCGGCGTCTCTAAGAAGATTGTGACCGGTTACCTTCAGCGGACGAAACGACCGGAGCCGAAGACCCCTTATGAGCAATTGACCGTTCGGGAGCGGGAAATCCTCCGGCTGCTGGCCGAGGGGCATTCCGCAAAAGAGGTTTCGCGCCTTCTTAATATTCAGCCCAAAACGGTCGACGCGCATCGATCCAACCTCATGAAGAAGCTGGGACTCCACTCCCGCACCGATCTGATTAAATACGCGATCAGGCGAAAAATCATAAAGGTGTAGGGGCGCAATTTATTGCGCGCCCTCCGGGGGGCGTGATGAATCACGCCCCTACAAAAAATAGATTCCTTCATCTCCCCGCGTGATCGAAGAACAGTCCTAATACGCGGATGCGGGCGGGATGGCGCTCATCGGGGAGGATCTGGAATGGTTGATCTCCGAAAAAGGGGACGGCCATCGCCTGGACCACCTCGAGGGCCGGCTGCCCCTCTTTTCCGGTAATATGAAGCTGATACTGACCGGACGCATCTTCCCGATCGACCGCGAGAAAAAAAGCGATATCGACCCCGCAGACGACGGCGCGATGGCAATCGGCCGGCGGCGCGCCGTCCCAACAGGGGGTGCTCTCGGCCGTTTTTTTCAACGATGCGATTTTCTGGTGATCTTCCGGGGTGAAGTGAAGTGTCCCCTTCCGCGCAGACGAATTCTTCAAGGCGCCTCCAAATGAATGCGGAATGCGGTTGACAATGTAGGGGCGACGCATGCGTCGCCCCTACTCCGCAATATTTCTATTACATTCCCAAATGTTTCTTCAGGTTGTCGTTTTCGACAATCTTCGGGTTGCTCCCGCCGAACTCCTTTGCCTTTTTGAATGACTCTGTCGCTCCGGCGTGATCTCCTTTTCCGTCCAGTGCGATGGCCAGGTTGAAATGGGCTTCGGCGAAATCGGGTTTCATCCCGAGTGCTTCTTGAAAAAGCGGCGCCGCAACGTCGAAATGGCCTTGAACGAGATGGTCAACCCCCTCATTGTTCTTGGCCGCCGCATCTTTGTTGCTGATGCTCGCCGGTGATGCGATCGCCGGAATCTGCGGGGTCGAAGCGCCTCCCCCTCCCGAACCGTAACAACCGGTGAGCGCCAATAGGATGAATAAGATTGAAAGAGATTTCATCTTCATGTTGCACCTCCTGGGTTGATGGATGGTGGCGAACGATCTCCGAATACTATAGGTCAATCTTGCGCCGAATTCAAGTGAGGCTCGCGACAGAGTGGCTTGGAGGAAATTCTAATCCGTTAAGCGGATCGCGGGAGTTCCGGATCCCAAGATGGGAATCTTTCCCTGATCGATCGGTCGGAGGTAATCGTCGGCTTCTTTGCGGAGCCGAACGACATCAATTCCCATCCAGTGTCGATCCCGAAAGGGAGTAAGCTGCTCCGACGCGGCGCGCCAGAGTTTTCGGGAGGAGGAAGCCTCCTGCATGTGAAGTTTAAGGAGCGAGGCGGCGAGATTGATCAATCCCTGAATCAATCGGGCCGGATCGGTCTGGGGCGGGTGACTCTTCCAGAGCGCCTCCCAGACTTCGTGTGCTTCCCAAAAGTAGAACCGGTTAAAGAGATCGACGCCGCGCAAGTAGGCCTCGAGCGCCCTCCATTGATCGGGGCTCCAGAAAGGATGGATTTGCGAACGGACGGAGCGATAGCTGTGTCCCCCTGGGTCGCGGATCGGGTGGGGGAGGAGGCCGGGGACGAATCGGTACGCCGGGAGCGCCCGTTCTTTGGCATACCAGGGAAGGGTCTCCATGCGGGGGGATCGGGAATGGGAGAGAGTACCGGCATGTCTGTCGGGTCGATCCGTTAGCTCTGGATTTTCTCTTTCATCCAGTGAGAGAGGTGGACATACCGCTTCAGCGTCAGGCCGTCCTGGTCCGAAATTTGAGTGATCAGCAGGCCGTGGCGGTAACAGCCGTCCTGGCTCGTTTGGCTGTCGACCCGGACGACTTTGGCCTCCAGGGGAATCGTCTGCCAGTTCGAGAAGGGAAAGAGGGTCTTGGGAAGATAGAGCTTCACCTGAAGCGGCGTTCCCATCGAAAGGGGTTCTTCAAGAAGGAGCATGAAGCCGGCCTCGCCGATGCCCATTGCGCGGGCCCGTTGGAAGTGCTGATTGGATAAGGCATACTCCACCGGGAAGGTGACCCCTTCCAGACGGGACGATTTTCTTTTGTCGGGACTGTTTTCCATTATCGATTCCCTTTCTCCCTGCGGATCGCCTCCGCAACACGGACAACCCGCGCGAGGGGTTTGATATCATGGACCCGGATAATCCGCGCTCCTTGGAAGACGGCGATCGCGGCGGCGGCGGCGGTTCCTTCCAGCCGTTCCGAGGGAGGAAGGTCGAGAATCCGTCCGATGAACGATTTACGCGAGGGACCGACCAGCAAGGGGGCCCCGAGATCGGCGAAATCGCCGAGGCGATGGAGAATTTTCAGATTGTGATTGGCGGTCTTCCCGAATCCGATGCCGGGATCGACGGCGATCCGGTTTCTTGGAATCCGGTAAGCGACGGCCGCGTCGATCCGCTCGTTTAAGAACCGGCGGATCTCTCCGATCAGATCGTGATAGCGGGGACGGCGCTGCATTGTCTCTGGTGTTCCGTTTGTATGCATGATGACGAGACCGGTTTTTCCCCTTGCGGCCACGGACAACATATGGGGGTCGCGCATGAAACCGCTGACATCGTTGATAATCGAAGCCCCCGCCTCAATCGCCCGCCGCGCCACCTCCGACTTGGTCGTATCGACTGAGATCGGGATCGCAAGTTGTTTTGCCAGCCGCTCTACGACCGGAACCACACGGCGGGCCTCTTCTTCAACTGAAACCGGGGTTGCGCCGGGCCGGGTCGATTCCCCTCCGATGTCGATCAGGTCGGCTCCTTCCCCTTCCATCCGAAGCGCTTGCTCGACCGCTTGATCCGGATTAAAAAACTGTCCCCCGTCCGAAAAGGAATCTGGGGTGATATTCAAAACGGCCATGATCAACGGCCGCCGGGCGTAATTCAGCCGATACGAGCCGCAGCGCCAGATACCCGCCTGTTTTTTGGATCGGGAAGGGCGGCGATGATTGAGAACAGACCCTTTTTGCGGGGAAGAAACGAAGAACCCGTCTCTCCCCTTCGTTTTAGGAGATGAGACGGGTTCTTCGTTCGACATGTTTTGACCGTTAGGCTGGGGAGGGAGAAATCGACGACTGAAGGATCCGATCGATTTCCGGTGCATCCAACGACTCTTTCTCCAGGAGGGCCTCGGCCAACGCTTTGAGCGCCTTCATATTGTTCGTGATCAAGGTTTTGGCTCGCTCGTAGTTTTCCGTGACCAAGCGTCTGACTTCGTTATCGATCTCAATCGCGGTATACTCCGAATAGTCGCGGTGCTGGTTGATCTCCCGCCCCAAGAAAATTTCCTGCTCCTTCTTCCCGAAGGTCAGCGGGCCCATCTTCTCGCTCATCCCCCACTCGCAAACCATCTTCCGGGCCAGATCGGTCGCTTTCTCAATGTCGTTTCCGGCGCCGGTGGTCACGTTATTGAGCACCAGCTCTTCGGCAACGCGGCCCCCCATCATGATCGCGATGGTGTTGTAGAGATATTCTTTATGATAGTTGTGCCGATCGTCGGTCGGCAGCTGCATGGTCACGCCCAGGGCCCGGCCGCGCGGGATGATGGTCACCTTGTGCACCGGATCGGTTCCCGGCAGCAGCTTGGCGATCAGCGCGTGGCCGGCCTCGTGGTAGGCGGTGATCCGGTTCTCCTCCTCGGACATGACCATGCTTCGACGCTCGGCGCCCATCAAGACCTTGTCCTTGGCCGCTTCGAAGTCGTCCATCTCGACCGTCTTTTCCCTCTACGGGCGGCGAAGAGCGCCGCCTCGTTGACGAGGTTGGCCAGATCGGCGCCGGAGAAGCCGGGCGTGCCGCGGGCGATGATGTCCAGCCCTACGTCGGGCGCGATCGGCACCTTGCGCATGTGCACCTTCAGGATCTGCTCGCGGCCCCGGAGGTCGGGACGGCCGACGACGACCTGGCGGTCGAAGCGGCCGGGACGCAGCAGCGCCGGGTCGAGCACGTCGGGCCGGTTGGTGGCGGCGATCACGATGACCCCTTCCGTTGTTCTCGAAGCCGTCCATCTCGACCAGCAGCTGGTTGAGGGTCTGCTCGCGCTCGTCGTTGCCGCCGCCCAGGCCGGCGCCGCGCTGGCGGCCGACGGCGTCGATCTCGTCGATGAAGATGATGCAGGGCGCGTTCTTCTTGGCCTGCTCGAACATGTCGCGCACGCGCGCCGCGCCGACGCCGACGAACATCTCGACGAAGTCGGAGCCGGAGATCGAGAAGAACGGCACCTTGGCCTCGCCGGCGATGGCCTTGGCCAGCAGGGTCTTGCCGGTGCCCGGCGGGCCGACCAGCAGCACGCCGCGCGGAATGCGGCCGCCGAGCTTCTGGAACTTCGGAGGGTCCTTCAGGAACTCGACGATCTCTTCCACCTCTTCCTTGGCCTCGTCGAAGCCGGCGACGTCGGCGAAGGTGATCTTTTTTCGGTCTTCAGACAGCAGGCGCGCGCGGCTCTTGCCGAAGGAGAGCGCCTTGTTCCCGCCGCCCTGCATCTGGCGCATGAAGAAGATCCAGACGCCGACAAAGAGGATAAACGGACCCCATGTCATCAAGAAGGTCATGTACCAAGGGGGCTCTTCGGGAGGCTTGGCGGTGATCCGGACGTTTTTCTCCCGAAGATTTTTAACAAGATCGGGATAGGCGGCGGAGTAGGTTTTAAATTTGGTTCCGTCCTTCAGGATTCCCGAAATGTAGTTGTCCTTGATCGTCACCTCGGAGACTTCGCCCTTTTCTGTCTTCGCCATGAAATCGGAGAAAATGATTTCATCCTCAATCGGCCGTGAAGAGGTATTGAAGAGGTTGTAGAGCAGGATCATAAAGAGGGCCACCACGATCCAGGGGGCTAAGTTCTTGAAACGAGGGTTCATTTAATCCTCCTAAAAATCAAAAAAATATTGCTCCACATTCTAACACAGTTTTTTGGCGGTGACAATCAATTCTGAAAAGGTGGAATTGTCGAGAAAGCGCCTCTATACAATTCGTGGAGCAAAGAGATCGTTTCAGCCGACTGGGCCGATCTTTCATGCATCTTCTTGGACATTTTCCAAGACGGCAATATAGGGGAGGTTCCGGTACTTGTTCTCGTAATCGAGCCCATATCCGACGACATATTTGTTGGGGATGGTAAAGCCGACATAATCGATGGTGACTTCCGTTTTCCGGCGTTGCGGCTTATCGAGCAGGGTACAGAATCGGAGCGAGTTCGGCTTTCGGGCCATGAGTTTTTTCTTAAGAAAGGTCAGCGTCAGTCCGGAATCGACGATATCTTCGACTACAAGGACATCTTTTCCCTTTAGATTTTGTGTGGTATCCGAAATAACCTTGACCGCCCCGCTGCTTTTTTTCTTTTCACCATAACTTGAAACAACCAGGAAATCAACATGGAGCGGAAGGGGGACGGCCCGCGCCAAGTCGGAAAAAAAGACGAAGGCCCCCTTTAGAACGCCGATCATCAGAAGGTCTTTTTCCTGATAATCTTGGGCAATGCGCAAGCCGAGCTCCTGGATCCGCTTTCGCATCTCCTCTTGGGTGATCATCGGCTTTCCAAAAATCCGTCCTTCCATCAGGGGCCCTCAGGGAGCGGCTTCACGCCCGGCAGAGAAGCGGGTCGATCCAGCGCGTGCGCCTCCACGATCAATACCTTTTTTGATTTTTCCGTCGCCCGAAACCGGTCGTCGATCCGCAAGCCGACGACCCACAAGATTCCCTCCGGACAGGTCAGGAGAGGAATTGAGGCCCTTTGTGATTTTGGAACTTTTGCATCAACAAACAGATCTTGAAGTTTCTTATGTTTGCCCCCCATACCGGTCGGAACGAAGTAATCTCCCGCCCGCCAGCGGCGAAGGGTCAAAGGATTGGAAATTCTATCAAAATCGAAAGAAGCGGCGCAAGTGGAAAAAGCGGGGAGGCGTTCTCTGTCCCGATGGAGCGAAACCGTCAGCCGCAGTCCCCATTCCGGCAGGTCGATCGGGTTCGCGGAGGGTGAGAGGATTATTTCCGGTCGAGAAGATTGCCGAGAAGCTCCCTTTTGATTCTCTTTCGAATCTCTTTTCCGGAGAAATAGCCGTGTATATCCCTTCTCGGCCCAAAGCTGATGGGGAAGGGGATAGGTTTTACCGGTTTGACCCGTAAGCGCTTTCAGCAAAACGGTTTCGATATGTTGGAAACCGATCCCCTTCAACCCGGGATGGAGTTGATCGAGGCTCCATCGAACCATCCGGCGTTGAAGGGCGGGGTGAAGCGATTGGAGGCGTTCGACATCAAATGAGACCATGCCCTTCTTTTTTTCGATGCCGAGCTGCGGAATCAATTCCTCCGTATAGCGGGTCAAAAAATCATTCTCTTCCTGCAGCAGTTCGGTTTCTCTAAAAAAGTTTGCTTCACCTTCGGATTATATTCCTCGAGAAGGGGAAGAAGCCGATGGCGGACCCGGTTTCTAAGGTAGATTTCCTGTCGGTTGGAGGGATCTTCGATGAACGGGATCTCCTCCCGCGATAACTCATCGACGATTTGCTTTCGCGAAATGGAAAGCAAAGGGCGAATGATCATCCCGTCGCGCATCCGGGGGATCGCGCCGAGTCCTTGTGATCCGGACCCTCGGAGGAGGCGCATAAGAAAAGTCTCGGCCTGGTCGTCGGCCGTATGGCCCAAGGCGATCCATCGGGCGCCGGTGGCTCCCGCGACCTCTTTTAGAAAGGCATAGCGGACTTCACGGGCCCCTTCCTGTTTTGAGAGATGCCGCTCTTTGCAAATGCGCGGGACCGGGAGGGAGGAAAGGGTGGTCGGAATCTTCCAGCCGTCGCAGAGCCTCTGAACGAAATCGGCTTCCTGCGCGGCCTCCGTTCGAAAGCCGTGATTTAAGTGGGCGACGTGAAGGGTGAGGTGACGGCGGGACGAAAGTTGCCGGAGAAGGTGGAGGAGGCAGACCGAATCGGCTCCGCCTGAAACGCCGACCACGATCTTATCCCCGGCACGGAGAGGAAATCGCTGTAATGATTGGGCGAATGTTTTAAGCAGGGAGCGATTCTTCCGAACCGAGAGCATCTCCACGTTAGCCTGGGGTGGCCCCTTTCTCTTTGAGAACGGCCCGGGCCTGCTCGGCATCCTTGTTCATCTGCTGGATCAGCGCTTCGGTCGACTCGAATTTTTGATCACCCCGAATCCAATCGACAAAGGTGACGAGCAGACGCTTGCCGTAGATGTCTTCATTGAAGTCGAAGATATGGACCTCCATCCGGCTTTCATGTTCTCCAAAGGTCGGCCGCGATCCAATGTAGACAATGCCATCGAGGGTGACATACCCTTCCGCCTTGAGGGTGGCCACCCGGACGGCGTAGACCCCCTCCTTCGGCACCAGTTCATTGGGGAGCCGGAAGTTGGCGGTCGGGAAGCCGAGTTTCTTTCCCATTCCATCCCCTTGGAGGACTTTCCCTTCCATCGTATAATACCGCCCCATCATTCGCGCGGCCAGGTAGACGTTTCCCTCTTTCATCAGCTCACGGATTTTAGTGGAGCTGACGGGGATGCCGTCGACGGTCACCGGATCTTTCACCACCACTTCGAATCCGAGCTCTTTGCCGAATCGGATCAGATCCTCCACCTTTCCGGCGCGATCTTTCCCGAATTGGAAGTTGCGGCCGACCACCACCTCTTTCGCGCCGATTTTGTTGTGCAGATAGGTCTTGGCGAAATCATAGGGGCTCAATTGGGCGAAGTTTTTGTTGAATTCGGCGCTGAAGGCGACATCGATCCCGGTCGCCTCGATCTGCCGCATCTTCACCTGAAAGGTGCTCAACAGTCGAAGGTCCCGCTCCGGATGCAACACCTTCACGGGATGCGGTTCAAACGTCAGGATGACCGAGGTCCCCTCTTTTTCCTGGGCCCGCTGGATCGCCTCCGCCAAAATCGCCTGGTGTCCCAAATGAAGGCCGTCGAAGTTGCCGATGGCAACCACCGGATAGGCCTCGATCGGTTTAATGTTGGCCGAGCCGATAAACATTCTCATCTCTTTTCCCCCGAAATGTGCGCCATTTCTTTTGCAAAATAAGTTAAAATCATATCCGCGCCGGCCCGCCGGATCGAGAGGAGCGATTCAATCATGGCGCGCGTCTCGTCGATCCATCCCTTCTGGGCCGCCGCCTTGATCATTGAGAACTCTCCGCTGACTTGATAGGCCGCCACCGGAACATGAAAAGTATCCTTCACTTCCCGAATAATATCAAGGTAAGGAAGGGCCGGCTTCACCATCACGATATCGGCTCCTTCTTCGATATCGAGCGCCACCTCCCGGATCGCCTCGCGCCGATTGGCCGCATCCATCTGATAGCTTTGTCGATCTTCCGAACTGGGGGGCCGATTGGGCGGCATCCCGAAAAGGGGCGTAGAAGCAGGAGGCATATTTGGCGGCGTAAGAGAGGATCGGGATCTCGAGTCTGCCCGTTTTCATCCAGCGTCTTCCGAAGAATCCGGACCCGGCCATCCATCATGTCTGACGGGGCGATCATGTCGGCTCCGGCCTCGGCATGCGCCAGCGCCATCTTGGAGAGGATCTCCACCGTCTCGTCGTTGAGGATTTTCCCCTCCTTGACCACGCCGCAATGTCCATGGGAGGTGTATTCATCGATGCAGACGTCGGTGATGACGAGGAGATCGGGCGTTTTCTCTTTGATCGCCCGGATCGCCTGCGGGACCACGCCGCGCGGGTCGCAGGCGGCCGATCCGTAGTCATCTTTCGTCTTCGGGATGCCGAAGAGAATCACCGCCGGAATGCCCAGCCGCGCCGCCTCCGTCGTTTCCTTAAGAAGCTCGGGGATCGACAGGCGATACTGTCCCGGCATCGACGCGATCTCGCTCTTCCCCTTCTTTTCCTGGGTGACAAAGAGAGGATAAATCAGGTGGCCGGCCGAGAGCTCGGTCTCGCGGACCATCCGGCGCAATGCTTCACTCTCCCGAAGCCGCCTTGGTCGGTGCGTTGGAAATCCCATAAGAACTCCTAAAGGTTCGTCATTTTCTGTTCCAATTTACTCTTTTTTCCTGAAATAGTCCACAATCGATTCGGCCAGGGCGGGAAGGGTATACTCGCCCGGAATGACATCGACCTTCAAGCCGAACTCCCGTGCCGTCTCCGCCGTGATCGGCCCGATGCAGGCAATGGCGATCCCGGTCAGCCAGGATTGCCGCTGCGGGCCGAGGATCTCCATGAAATTGCGAAGGGTGGACGAGCTGGCAAAGGTGATCAGATCGACCCCCTTTGCACGAAGAATGGTCTCCAGCATCGCGGGATCAGGCGTAGGCCGGACCGACTGGTACACCGGAACGACATCGACCTTCCCCCCTTTTTCTGAATCTCCTCCGGCAGGATCTCTCGTGCCTCTAGGGCACGGGGGATGAGAAAGCGCTTTCCGGCAATCCCCCGTCCTTCCAGCGCTTGAAGCACCCCTTCGGCTTTAAATTCGGACGGAACCAGATCGACCTGCAAGCTCCACGCCTCCACCTCCGCGGCCGTTCGCGGGCCGATGGCGCAGAGTGAGATTCCTTTTAATACCCGGAGATCTTTTCGAAGGGTCGCGAGCCGTTTTCGGAACGATTGCACCCCATTGACCGAGGTGAAAATGATCCAATTATAATGTTCGATCCGTTCGATGGCGGCATCCGCTTCGACCCAGCTTGGCGGCGGCGCGATCTCAAGGGTTGGAAAGGAGACGGCCTCCGCCCCATAAGAAGAAAGAAGATCGATGAACTCCGGCGCCTGTTCTTTGGCGCGGGTGACGATAATCCGTTTTCCGAAGAGCGGTTTTGATTCGAACCAGTTAAGCCGGTTTCGGAGCGAGACCACTTCGCCGACCACCATCACCACGGGCGGCTTCATCCCTTCGATGCCGACCTTCTCAACGATATTGTCGAGCCGGCCGACCAGCGTTTTCTGAAAGGGATGGGTTCCCCACCGGATCAGGGCGATCGGCGTCTTCGGGTCTTTCCCATGCCGGACCAACTCCGAGACGATTCCGGCGAGGTTCCCCATCCCCATCAGGAAGACAAGGGTGTCGGGTCCGCCGGCGAGCTTGGCCCAGTCGACGAGACTTCCTCTTTGGCGGGATCCTCGTGGCCGGTGACGAAAGCAACCGTGGACGCCTTGTCGCGGTGGGTCAGCGGAATGCCGGCATAGGTCGGAACGCTGATGGCGGAGGTGACGCCGGGGACCACTTCAAACGGAATTCCCGCCGCAACCAACGCCTCCGCCTCTTCTCCTCCTCGACCGAAGATAAAAGGGTCTCCCCCTTTCAGCCGAACGACCAATTTTCCGGCCTTCGCCGCCTCAACCATCAGGTGATCGATATGCTCTTGATGAAGGGAGCTTCGCGATCCCCCTTTTTCCCGACGTAGATCTTCTCCGCCCCCTCTTTTGCGAATTCGAGCAGCTTCGGGTTGGCGAGGTAATCGTAGATGATGACATCCGCCTCGGCCAGCAGCTCTTTGCCACGCAGGGTGATCAGCTTCGGGTCGCCCGGGCCTGCGCCGACCAGGTAGACGGTTCCGTTCTTTTTGTTGGAGGGATGTTGTCCCACGTTGTTTCCCAATCGATTGTGTCAGGGTGTTCCGGGCGCCGGCGGTCTTCCCCCTTCATAAACCGCTTTGAGGATTTTATCCGCACCCTTGGACAGGAGTGATTCGGCGACCTGCGCCCCCAGCCGGGCCGCCTCGGAAATCGGCGCCCGTTGCCGCTCCCGGAGAACCTCCCGTCCGTCCAGCGTGGCGACCCGTCCTTCGAGGGTGATCTCTTCCCCAGAGAGGGTGGCATAACCTGCAATCGGAACCTGACAGCCCCCTCCAACCGGATCAAGAGGGCCCGCTCGGCGGTCACCGTGCAGGCGGTTTCCGGATCGTTCAAAAAAGCGATCTGTTGATTGACCTTCCGGTCCTCTCGTCGGCACTCGATTCCCAACGCCCCCTGTCCGATCGCCGGAAGGCTGATCTCGGTTGAGAGATACTCCGTGATCCGATCGTTCCATCCCATCCGGTGAAGACCGGCGGCGGCGAGGATGATCGCTTCGAACTCCCCCTCGGCCACTTTGCGCAGGCGGGTGTCGAGATTCCCGCGGAGCATGGCGAAGTCGAGATCGGAGCGATAGGCCCAGAGCTGCGCCTGACGTCGAAGAGAACTGGTCCCGATCTTTGCCCCGGAGGGGAGGTCGGCCAAGCGAAGCCCCCGATGACTGATCAAGGCGTCCCGCGGGTCTTCCCGTTTGGGGATGGCCGCCAGGTGGAGCGGCTCGGGGAGCTCGCTCGGAACGTCCTTCATGCTGTGGACAGCCAGATCGATTTCGTTTCGCAGAAGCGCCTCCTCGATCTCTTTGACAAAGAGTCCCTTCCCCCCCACTTTGGCGAGGGGGACGTCGAGTATTTTATCGCCGGTGGTTTTGATCTTTACGATCTCGACCTGAAACCCCTTCTGTTCGAGCTGGCTTTTCACCCAATTCGCCTGCCAGAGCGCCAACTGGCTCCCGCGGCTCCCGATTTTTAAAACGCCCTTCGCCATTGTCTAATTTATTCTCCCCTGCATTCTCGGTATCCACTCATCGACCCCCCCTTTTCTCCGAGCCAGAGGTGCCGGTCGGCATCGATGGCGATCGCATAAACATGTTCGTTCGTCAGCCCCTCGCGGGGGGTGAGGTTCATCCACTGACGGCCGTCGAAGCGGGAAACGCCGTGGTTGGTCCCGAACCAGATCGCTCCGTCGGCCGGATCGACCGTGATCGCGTAAACGATGTTCCCGGCGAGACCGTCATCCGTTGTGTAGTTCTTCCAGGTCGCGCCGTCGAAACGGGCGGCCCCCCTCCCCACGTCCCGAACCATTTGTTCCCGTCGCGGTCGATTGCCATCGAGAAGACATAATTTTCATTGTAGGTTTCGTTGCCGCCCGGATCGAGGATCGAGAGGTCGTGCCGGTGTTTGTAGTCGTCCATCTCCGATTTGGAGAGGGTGCCGAAACCGGTGTTCTCGCTCCGGGTCAGTCCCAGCTTATTTGGGGCGCCGAGACCGTCTTCGTGCCGCCAAGTTTTCCAGTTTCCTTGAGTATCGATACGGCTGACCCCCCCTTCGGTGCCGAACCAGACCGATTTGTCCCGATCGATCGCCAGCGCATAGACCCATCGGTCGGCCAAGCCGTCTTCGGTATTGTAATTTTTGAACGTGGTTCCATCAAACCGGCTGACCCCGTCCCAGGTGGCGATCCAGGTGGTGCCGTCCGAGGCGAAATCGATCCCATAGACCCAGAAGTCGGCGAGGCCGTCGGAGGGAAGGTAGGTCTTCCAACTTTTCCCGTCGAACCGGCTGATCCCCCCATTATTGGTCCCGAACCAGTGAACCCCTCTCGGGTCTTTCTTCATCGTGAAGATGTAGGGGCTCTTCAATCCATCCGCCGTCGTGTAGGTCCCAAGGGCCTCTCCGGTGCGTCGAGCGACCTTGATGATCCCTTCGGAGGTCCCGACCCAGAGAAATCACCGTCCGCCAGAAGCGAGCGGACGTAACTACCTTCACCGGTGCTGAAACTCCCCGTCAAAAGGTAGGGGCCGCCCCTTCCATGCGGCGGAACTCCCGGAGGAAACGACGGAGCGACTTTCCGCTCTTCCGTAACAGGAGCCGCCTGCGGAAGAGTCGGTTTTGGGTTGACCTGATTGGGATCGCGTCGACAGCTGATAAGGGAGAGAATCAGAAAGGCCAGCAACAGGGGAAGTCCGATGCCCCGGTTCATTACAACGGTTCCTCGGGGGGGGCCTTCTTCTCCTCATCGAGCTTGGAGAGGACCTCCTCGAGATGGAAGAGCCTTCGAGTCGCCTCCAGAATCATATTGCCGTTGGTCGAGTGGGCCTCTTCCTTCAACACGGTCAGAGGGCTGTGGAGGAGCTTGTTGACGATCGAGCTGGTGAGGCTCTCCAGCATCTCTCGTTGGGCCGGGGTCAACGGTCCGAGCTTTCCGACGATTTTTTCGATCTCCGCTTTGCGGATCTCTTCGGCCCGATCTCTTAAGGCGACGATCATCGGAACGGCGTCGAGCGACTTGAACCAGCGGGAGAAGCGCTCGATCTCCTCGTCGATGATCTGATCCGCCTTGAGCGCTTCCTGCTCCCGGGCGCGAAGGTTGGTCTCCACCGCCAGCTGCAGATCGTCGATATCGTAGAGAAAGACGTTGTCGAGTTTGTTGATCGCCGGGTCGATGTTCCTCGGCACGGAGATATCGATGAAGAAGATCGGCCGGTTCTGGCGGATGGCGATCACCTTCGAGACCTCTTCAACCCCGATTAAGTAGTGCGGGGCGCCGGTGGAACAGAGAACAATATCCGATTCGGCCATTTGCGCCACGAAATCTTCGAACTTCACCGGGACGCCGTTGAACTCTTTCGCCAGCTCCAGCGAGCGCTCGTAGCTCCGGTTTGCGATGGCGACCGACTGGACGCCGTTGCCGACGAAGTGGCGCGCCGCCAGTTCGGCCATCTCGCCGGCGCCGAGCAGAAGGGCCGATTTCCGGTCGAGTTTCCCGAAAATTTTTCTCGCCAGCTCGACCGCCGCGAAGCTGATGGAGACGGCATTCTCGGCGATCTTCGTTTCGGTCCGGACCCGTTTCGCCACCGAGATCGCCTTTTTGAAAACCTTGTTCAGAACGACCCCGGTGGTCTTATGGAGGATCGCTTGATCGAACGCTTCTTTGATCTGGCCCAAGATTTGAGGCTCTCCGATGATCATCGAATCGAGGCTGGCGGCGACGCGGAAAAGGTGGCGAAGACCGTCCCCGGCGGCATACATGTAGAGGCATGGGGTGAGGACGTCGGGAGAAATGCCCGGTTGGTAGTGGATCAGAAAGTTTTTGATCGCTTCGAAACCCTTCGTCGTCTCCTTGACCATGGCGCAGACTTCCACCCGATTGCAGGTGGATAAAATCAAACCTTCCTCGATGACGGGGTCCGATTTCAGTCGATAGAGGGCCTCTCCGATCTGTTTTTCGGAGATCGAAAAGCGCTCCCGAATTTCAACCGGCGCGGTGCGATGGTTGAGACCGACGATCACGATATTCATGACGTTTTCTTCCGTTGCGCCATCTTCAAAACATCAGACCAAAAGCGATCAGAGGCGGTTTAAGCCAGGGTGACGAAAATAAAAACGACCCCCACAAAGCCGATGATGGCGAGGTGGGCCGCTTTCTTCGCCCTCCATCCAATCGTAATCCGGCCGTGGAGGACCATCAAGTAAAAAAGCCAGGTTCCCAAAGAAAGCGCTTGTTTTGGATTGTTCTGGATCCAAAACGAACCGATCGAATACTGCGCCCAGAGCGCTCCCGAAATAATGCCGAGGGTCAGAAGCGGAAATCCGAGCAGGATGGCTTTCTTGTTCCACTCGTCGAGCAGATCGAGGGAGGGAAGCTTATAATAAAGCGGACTAAATTGTTTCGATTTCAGGAAACTTTCCTGGAGAAGATACATAATTCCGGCAATGAATGCAATCGCGAAGGCGACGATACCGAGCAGGGAGAGGGTTGTATGGATGCCGAACCAGATGGTCTTCAGCGTCGGGTCGAGGGTACGGATTTCATCCGGAAGGGCCGCCGCCGAGACCAGGGAGAGAAAGGCGAGCGGGAGAATAAAAGATCCGAGGATGTCGATCCCATAACGGAACTCCACCAGGAAAAAAGCGAGCACGATCGCCCAGGAAAAAAAAGAAATGGCTTCATGAAGGTTGGTGAAAGGGATATATCCGGCCTCTCTGATTTGGGCGACCAGGGCAAGGGTGTGAAAGATAAATCCGGCACCGGTCACCACGACGGCCAGCTTTTGACTCCAAGAGGAATCGGCAAACGATCCGGTCGACGAATCGGTTTCCGAGTTTCCGAAAATCGGTTTTTTGGGGAGGCGTTCCCCCTTCCGACCCCAGAGATTAAGCAAGAAAAAGGTGGTGCCGAGGAAATAAAAAAGGAGGGTGACTTTAAAAAATAAAACATTTAGCATCGAAATCAGATTCGCTTTAAGGGTGACACATTATAGCCGTTGGTCAAAAGGGTGTCAAGCTTAATTCCAAGAGAGAACAAGGGTTTGTGGGTCCGATCGATCGGGTTGTTCGTTGACAAAGAATCGGTGAAAGTGATAGATTTGAAATAAATCTTTCGGTAATGATGGGAAGGACATCAATCATGTTGGTCCAGATGAAGGTGCGGGGTCTCATGTTTGACCCCTATAATAATGCCTATATTATTATTCTTCGAGACGAAGAGAATACCGAAGTCTTACCGATCTGGGTTGGAAAGCCGGAGGCCAACGCCATCAGCCTGGCGCTGGAAGGGGTGTTTACCCCCCGGCCGATGACCCACGACCTTATCAAAAACGTCCTGGATTCCCTCGATGCGAAGGTCATTAGTATCGTTGTAACCGATCTGAAAGACAATACCTATTTTTCGAAAATTCATCTCATGTACGGCGATTCTGAATTCACCATCGACTCCCGGCCCAGCGATGCCATTGCCCTGGCGCTTCGCGTCGACGCCCCGATCTTTGCGACTGAAGGGGTCATCAAAAAGCAGAGTTCCGAGGAATTGGACCGCTGGCTGGAGAATCTCCGGCCTGAAGATTTCGGGAAGTACGACACCTAAACGGGCGGCATCGATCTCCTGTCAAAATCAAATTGATGATCGTATAAAGAGTGGTATGATGATCAGCGGAAGAGGGGGAAAGGTGCAGGTCTATCTGAACGAAAATGTCTTCATCGGTTTAATCCTCTCTGCCGTGGAAGTGTACAAGAAAGAATGCTTCGGTCTCCTCTTGGGTTATCGTAACCCCGATAAGTTCATTGTCGAGCATGCGATCCCCTATCAAAGTGTCAAGCGGGGCCATAGCTGGACGGAGCTGCGGCCTGAAAAGTGGCGGATCATTACGGAGGTCCTGAAGAATTTTCCGAAATTGGATGTCATCGGGGACTTTCATTCTCATACAATGTACCGCGATATCCGGGCGCATGTCACCCTTAGCTCGGAGGATATTCAATACATGGCCGATGATGATCTTCAGATCGTCATCGCAATCAACGAGAACAAGCGGTCGCGGTCAAGACTGTTCCAGTTCGATCATACGGTCTCGGGCTCGCTCGACAAATATCAGTTTAAGATTGCAGCTTATTATTTCGAAAACGGCCGCAAGAATGGGAACAATCGTCCCAGACTCGCGGAAATATCGGGTCCTCTCTCCACAAGAATAGAGCGGTTATAAAGGAGGCATCGGCTGAAGAATCCTCTCATCATGACACGGACATCCCTCTTTTTTATTTTTGGTCTTTTATTTTTCGGGTGCGTCGGCATCGACGACCTCTCCCGGGAGGACTACCGTAGAGGGGTTCTCTATACCAGTAATCTTTCAACGGAAACGATCGCCGTCATGCCGATGATCGGACGGGGGGCGAACCGCGACTATACGAAAACGGCGGAGAAGATCTTCTACCGGGCGCTGACCGAAATGCGGCAGCAAACACAGTTGATTTCTCCCGAAGAGGGGCGAAACAAAATCGAAGCGAATCAACTCGGTCCGCTGCTGGAACGGCTGAAGAAGGAGACATCGTTTAAAAAGGTGGCCGAGGAAAAAGATGTCGCCGCGCTGAAGAAAGTCTTCGGGACGCGCTTTCTCCTGCAGACCGAACTACAGCAGGTAGAGGTGATTGAAGGGGCGACACACGTTCGCCTCCAAGGCCGGTTGTGGGACATCGAAATGGGCGATATCATCTGGGAGGGAACGGGGGAGTCGAGAGGGTACCTCTTCCTCTTCTTTCCGCGTGTTCCGGCCAGTTTCGAAAAAGCGGCGGAGGTCGCAAGCCGAGGCCTCATCAAGCGGCTGCCGTAAGCGATCATTGGGAAGGCGCCGGGCGGAAGGCGCCGGGTTGGCGACGTTGATGAGTAAAGAACTCAGGAAGGCAGGGAGTCAGAGATGAATATCCCACTAAAAGTGCACGCGGTGGTCTCCGATCCGAATACGGAAGCACAGATCGTCATCTTAAAGGATGAACAGAATGTGGAGCTTCTTCCGATTTGGGTTGGGACGACCGAAGGAAACGCGATCCGATTTGCGCTGGAAGGGATCGTCCCGCAGCGTCCTCTCACACATGATCTTCTGCGAGACCTGTTGACCCATCTGGGCATTCAGATGGAAAAGATCGTCATTCATGATCTCAACAACAATACCTATTTCGCGACCCTTTATCTGGTGCATCGGCGGACATCGGAGCAAGAAGGAACAGGGGCCGGAGAGTTTACGATCGATGCCCGACCGAGCGATGCCATTGCGTTGGCGCTTCGCACCGGGGTTCCAATCTATGTCACCGAAGAGGTTCTACGAAAGAAGTCTTCGGAGAACTTGGACGAGTGGCTTGAGCGGCTTAAACCGAAAGATTTCGGCTCCTACAATGCGTGAAGGGACCCAACGGGTCGTCCCCAATACCCCCCGTTTCAATCTTTCCCCTTGACAAAAGACCGATCATTGTATAAAAATACACTACTTTACAGCGTTTAAATGAAGGATAAAGATGAAAACAACGGCAGTGAAAGAGTCCGATATTCAGAGAAAGTGGTTCGTCGTTGATGCGGACGGCAAGGTCTTGGGACGAATGGCGACTCAAGTCGCGGCGGTTCTTCGTGGAAAGCATAAGCCGGTTTTTACCCCCAACCAGGACCTCGGAGATCATGTGGTCGTCATCAACGCGGCGAAGGTTGTTTTGACCGCCGGCAAAGCGGTCAAAAAGAAATACTATCACCACAGCGGTTATATGCGGGGCGGGTTGAAGGAGACGAATGCGGAGAAGATGCTGCGGGAGAAGCCGGAACGGCTTGTCACCTACGCGATTGCCGGAATGCTCCCGAAGACCAAGCTTGGCAAGGCGATGGCGAAGAAATTGAAAGTCTATGCCGGGCCCGACCATCCGCACCAGGCGCAGCAACCACAAGCTTTTGCAGTAAAAGAAAAAGAAAGGGGTTCATGATCATGGCGGCAACCCGTTATTTTGCCACAGGAAAGAGAAAGAACGCCACCGCGCGGGTTTATTTAGAGCCGGGAGAGGGGAAGATCTTGGTGAACGGCAGGCCGTCGGATGAGTATTTCCCCCGCCAAGCCTGGAAGTATCTCCTCATCCAGCCCTTCCAATTGACGGAGACGGTCGGACGATACAACGCCGTTGCCACGGTTCATGGCGGCGGACTGACCGGCCAGGCCGGCGCGCTCCGTCACGGCATCTCAAAGGCCCTCTTGGAAGCGATCCCCCAATCACGGACCGCTTTAAAGAAAGAAGGATTGCTCACCCGCGATCCGAGGGTCAAAGAGAGAAAGAAGTATGGGCAAAAGGGAGCCCGCAAGCGGTTCCAATATTCAAAACGGTAAAAGTTCTTTTCACCTCGCACGTGATCGGGAAGGTCGAAAGACCTTCCCTTTTTTAAGTAAACATCGGGACCAGAGGTCCCTTCCATAAAGATAAGTGATGAGATGACCCTCAAAGTCGCCATCGCCGGCGCCACCGGTTATACGGGGGAGAATTGCTCCGGCTTCTCTCTCAACACCCGCATGTCGAGGTGGTCAGTGCGACCTCCGAGCAGTCGGCCGGAGAGCCGCTCGTTCATCGGCTCCCCTCGTTAAAAGGGTATTACGACCTGACGCTGGAATCCTTTGATCCGAAGAAGATCGCCGAGAAGGCCGATCTGGTCTTCCTCGCCCTCTCCCACACAAAAGCAATGGAGCCGGCGCGGCAGCTCATCGATCTGGGCAAAAGGGTGATCGACCTCTCCGCTGATTTTCGCCTCCGATCTGCCCCCCTGTATGAGCGTTGGTACAAGTTGCCTCACTCCCGCCCCGAGCTCTTGAAGGAGGCGGTGTACGGGCTTACCGAGATCTATCGGGATGAGATCGCAAAAAGTTTTCTCATCGCAAATCCCGGCTGTTATCCGACCGGGGCGCTGCTGCTCCTCTCCCCCTTTTTAAAGGCCGGGTGCATCGATCCAAGCCGGGAGATCATCATCGATTCGAAGTCGGGGGTCTCCGGGGCGGGACGGACTCCCTCCGCAAAGGCCCACTTTACCGAGGTCAACGAAGGAATGGTGGCGTACAACGTCGGTGTTCACCGACATCTCCCTGAGATCGAACAGGAGATTCGGCGGATCGGCAAACAAAAGATGACCACTCTCTTCACCCCGTACCTTCTCCCGGTCAACCGGGGGATATTGACGACGATCTATCTTCCGTTAAAGGAAAAATTCACACAGAAGAAGATCGATTCGGTTTTGGACCTCTATCGGGGTGAGCCCTTTATCCGGAGGTTCAACGACGCGCCGAACTTGAATCAGGTCCGTGGATCGAACTTTTGCGACATCGGCGCCTTTGCGACCCCCTCCGGTCGGACGGCAATCCTCATGTCGGCGATCGATAACCTGGTAAAAGGGGCGTCGGGACAAGCGATTCAGAATATGAATGTCATGATGGGATGGGACGAGCGGCTTGGCCTAATGTCGCCGGGGATCTTCCCCTAAACGCTTTTCATTTTGGATGAACGATGGAACAGATTGAAGGGGGGATCACCGCCGTGGACGGCTTTCTGGCGGCCGGAACATTTGCCGGCGTCAAGAAAGTCGAGAAACCCGATCTTGCGCTGATCTTCTCCGAGAACGTCTGCAATGTGGCGGGGGTCTTCACCAAGAACCGATTCCAAGCCGCCCCGCTTCTGCTCGATCGAAAGCACCTTCGAAAGAAAAAGGGCCAGGTGATCATCGCCAACAGCGGCAACGCCAATGCTTTCACGGGGGCGCGGGGCGACCGGGATGCAGAAGCAATGGCCGAGACGGCGTCGCGCGCGTTGAATGTTCCGATCGCGTCGGTCTATGTCGCCTCGACCGGGGTCATCGGCGAGTTCCTGCCGATTGAAAAGATCACCGGCGCGGTTCCGCGGTTGGCCTTGCAGCTTTCGCGAAACGGCGGCCGCGCGGCGGCGGAAGCGATTATGACGACCGATACCTTTCCGAAAGAGGTTGCCTTTGTCGGTAAGGTCGGTCGAGAAGAGGTCCGGGTCGGCGGGATCGCCAAGGGTTCCGGAATGATCCATCCGAACATGGCGACGATGCTTGCCTTCTTGGCGACCGATGTAGCGATGGAGCCCCGTCTGCTTCAGGAGGCGCTCCGGCAAGCGGTCGATCGTTCGTTCAACCGCACCACCGTCGACGGCGACACCAGCACGAACGACATGGTCCTCTGTTTTGCCGGCGGACAGCGGGGAAAAGAGATCCGATCCAAGGGGACGGCCTACGGCCAGTTTGTCGTCCTGTTGGAGGCGGCCTGCCTCTCGCTTGCCAAGATGATCGTCCGGGACGGGGAGGGGGCGACAAAGCTGATTGAGATCAAGATCACCGGCGCCCGAAGCGATTCGGCGGCCCGGCGGATTGCCGAATCGATCGCCTGCTCCAGTCTGGTCAAGACCGCCTTTTTCGGAGAGGATGCCAACTGGGGACGAATTGTTGCGGCCATCGGCAATGCCGGCGTTCCGGTCGATCCGGAGCAGGTCGATCTTTCCTTCGGCCCGGTGGCGCTTGTCCGTAAGGGGGCCTACCAGGGAAAGGATGCGGAATCGAAGGTGGCGGTCCTCTTGAAACAAAAGGAGATTGAATTGACGGTTCACCTCCATTCCGGCAGGGGTCGCGCCGACTTCTGGACCTCCGATCTCAGCCTCGACTATGTCAAGATCAATGCGGCGTACCGGAGCTAAGATGAGGAAAGAGATCCTTTTTTCTTATTGCAAATTCAGCTATAATTATGTTACTTTTTAAAATCTCATCATTTGAAATTCCTGTGATCGAGATCGTGTAACACCTTCAACAATCAACACAAAATACACACGCTCCCCGCTGGGGCTCGGTCCCCGACCGAAACGGCGCAGCCGGAGGTCGGGTCGCCCTTTTTGTCCATGAGGCAATCAGTGCGTAAAAGCGGGAGCGGAGGCTCAGACCAAAATAAGGAGAAGCAATGACTGAAATGAGAGAATTACTTGAAGCGGGTGTTCATTTCGGACACCAAACCAACCGTTGGAATCCGAAGATGGCCAAATATATCTTCGGGGAGAGAAATGATATTTATATCATCGATCTCCAGAAAACCGTTAAGAAGTTCGCGGAAGCGACCGATTTCGTCCGAGACCTTGTGGCGCATGGAGAGACGATCCTCTTCGTCGGAACAAAGCGACAGGCGCAGGAGATTGTGGAGGCCGAGACGAAGCGGTGCGGGATGTTTTATGTGAACCACCGGTGGCTGGGGGGAATGCTCACCAACTTCGCCACCATCCGGAAGAGCATTGAAAAGTTAAAGAAGTTCGAATCGGCGCGCGAAGACGGGACCCATGAGCGGCTGCCGAAAAAAGAAGTGCTCCAGATGGAAAAAGAGCGGGAGCACCTCGAGTGGAATCTCGGCGGAATCAAGGATATGCGGAACCTTCCGGCGGCGATCTTCGTGATCGATACGATGAAAGAGCGAACCGCCGTATTGGAGGCGAATCGGCTGGGGATTCCGGTCATCGCCATTGTCGATACGAATTGTGATCCCGATGAGATCGATTATGTCATCCCGGGCAACGACGATGCGATCCGGGCGATTCGGTTGATTACCAGCCGGATGGCCGATGCGGTCTTGGAAGGTCGGCGTATTCGGGAGAAGACTCAGACCGAGCGGCCGGCTCCCGCTTCCCAGCAGGAGGTAAAACCGGAACCGGTGATGGCCGCGGCGGAGGGAGAGCCGGGAGCGCCGGCTTCTTAAGCGCTACCTCGGGCTAAGTATCTTGATTAAAGATTTAGAAAGGGAAGGGAATGTCGGCAGTCGATACGATTAAAGAGTTACGCGAGAAGACGGGGGCCGGTATTATGGATTGCAAAGCCGCCCTCGCACAGTCGCAGGGCGATCTTTCCAAGGCGATTGATTTCCTCCGGCAGAAGGGACTTGCGACCGCTGCTAAAAAGGCGGGCCGGGAGACCCGCGAAGGGAGCATCGGCTCCTACATCCACTTCGGCGGAAAAATCGGCGTTTTGGTCGAGGTGAGCTGCGAGACCGATTTCGTCGCGCGAAATCCGGAGTTCCAGGAGTTCGTTCGAGATATCGCGATGCAGATCGCCGGTTCGACCCCTCCGCCCCAGTATATCCGGCGCGAGGAGGTTCCCGCGGAGGTGATCGAGAAGGAGCGGAACATCTACATCGCTCAGGCGCGTGAGACGAAAAAGCCGGAGGGGGTGATTGCTAAAATCGCCGAGGGAAAACTCGAGAAGTTCTTTGAGGAGATCTGCCTGCTGGAGCAGCCGTTCATCAAAGATCCTCAGACCAAAATCAAAGATCTGTTGGCCCAGAAAATTGCAAAGGTCGGAGAGAACATGCACATCCGACGGTTTACGCGATATCAGTTGGGTGAAGGGGAGGCTTAGTCTCCGCATCCACCCATTTTCATGCCCGAACGGAGCGAACGGCCCTTATGCCGTTCGCTCCGGCAGTGTTGACCCTTTCCATTCATAACAGGATCGCCGCCATGTCCGATGCCAAGTATCGAAGAGTTCTTCTGAAGGTCAGCGGGGAGGTATTGGCGGGTGACCAGGGGTACGGGATTGATCCCAAGATGCTCGACACCATCGCTGAGGAGATCAAGGAGATCGCCTCGATGGGGGTTGAGACGGCGGTTGTGATCGGCGGCGGAAACATCTTCCGCGGCATCGCCGGGAGCGCCGCGGGAATGGAGCGGACCTCGGCCGATTACATGGGGATGTTGGCGACCGTTCTTAATGCGCTTGCTCTCCAGAATATCCTCGAGAAGAAGGGGGTCTTCACCCGCGTTCAGTCGGCGATCGAGATGAAAGAGCTGGCAGAGGGATACATTCGAAGAAAGGCAATCCGTCATTTGGAAAAAAAACGGGTGGTCATCTTCGCGGCCGGGACCGGCAATCCTTACTTCTCAACCGATACCGCAGCAGTGCTCCGAGCGATGGAAATCGGCGCCGAAGTAATCTTAAAGGGAACCAAGGTCGACGGCGTGTTCGACCGGGACCCGATGAAAGATCCGGCGGCCCGCAAGTTCTCCGAGCTGACCTTCTTCGAGGTGATCGAGAAGGGATTGAAGATCATGGATTCCACCGCGGTGACTCTTTGCATGGATAATAATCTTCCGCTGATCGTCTTCAACGTCAAAGAAAAAGAAAACATCCGCAAGGTCCTCACCGGCGAGCGTGTGGGAACGATTATTAGAAAGTCGCGATGATTTTATAGGTCCTAGGACCTATAAGACCTATAAAAGGATTTCATGGACGCGAAAAAGAGAATGCTCGAAAAAATGGAGGCTTCCCTCCAACACCTGAAGGTGGAGCTCTCCGGCGTTCGAACCGGCCGTGCCTCCTTAGTCCTCTTCGATTCCGTTCAGGTTAATTATTATGGAGCAACGACTCCTTTAAAGCAGATCGCGACCCTTTCCATCCCCGACAGCAGAACGGTCCTCATTCAACCATGGGATACCAGCCAGCTTCCCGAGATGGAAAAGGCGATATTGGGCTCCGGGCTGGGACTCACCCCCACCAACGACGGAAAAGTCATCCGAATCAGCATCCCCCCCTTGACCGAAGAGCGGAGGAAGGACCTCGTCAAGCTGGTCAAAAAGATCGGGGAAGAGTCGAAGGTGGCGATCCGAAACATCCGGCGCGATACGAACGACGAGCTCAAATCGCTGCAGAAAGACGGAACGCTGACGGAGGATGCGCTCCGCAAGGCGCAGGATGAAGTTCAAAAAATGACCGACCAAACGATCACCAAGGTCGATGAAATCTTAAAGAAGAAAGAAGCGGAGATTCTGGAAGTTTAAGTGAAAGTCTAGACGGCGTGTCGTTTCACGGTTCTCACAGTTGCGGATAGGAGGTCGTCGATGGGTTTTCGGGTTCAGCTTTTCTTTAAACGATCTTTGGTCGGTTATTTGGTGGTTGCAACAGTGGTTCTTGGACTCCTTTCCGCTTTCCCGACGTCCGAAGGTTGGGCGATGTTTCTCCCCTCCAATCAGACCTCTTCGATCCGCCAAGAGGATCTTTCCAAGATACAGACCGTTCTCGAATCAAAAATGATTCACCAACGCCTGGCCGATCTCGGTTTAAGCCAAGAAGAAATCACTTCCCGGCTGGCGCAGCTCTCCGATCAGGAAGTCCATCAAGTCGCGAGTCAAATCGATTCCCTCTATGCCGGAGGGGACGGGCTCGGCGTGGTGATCGCGCTTCTGGTGATTGCGATCCTCGTGGTGATTCTACTTCAACTAACCGGGCATAAAGTCATCATCACAAAGTAGATCGAATGTGAGTCGACTTCATCGTACGGGGCTTGCTGATGAGATCCAGCCGATTTCTTCCAGGATGATCCCGGTTTTGTTGCGCTCTTCTCTGGCGATTCTTTTCTTTGCACTCGTTTCAGCCTGTGCCCCGGGTCAAATGCGTTCTCCCTCCCCGGAGGCGCTTCGGTTAAACGTTCCTTATTTTCCCCAGCAGGTCGGACTCTGCGGTCCGGCATCGTTGACCTCCGTCTTGCATTATTGGCGGGAGGAGATTTCGGTGGAGGAGGTGACGCGCGCCGTCTATCTTCCGGAGTTAAACGGAGCGTTGGGGATCGATCTCACCCATTTCGCGCGGAAGAAGGGGATGCGGGCCGAGAGCTATGCCGGCAGCCTCCCGGATATCAAGAGACATCTCTCGCAAGGCATTCCGCTGATTGCATTTTTGAATCTGGGGGGACGTGTTTTCCCCGTCGGTCATTTTGTCGTCATTACCGGTCTGGATGAAACGCGGGAAGAGGTGATCGTCCACTCCGGATCAGAAGAGAACAAACCGATTCCGTATCGAACCTTTGTCGCAGCCTGGGAGAAGACGAATTATTGGACGCTTCAAGTCGTTCCCCGAAGCTCAAGCTAGCCCTGTTGGGACTTGCACGGACGCTGCTTCTCCTTCTCCTGTCCGGGCTCCTGTTCGGGCTCGCCAGCTGCGGCGCCGTTCCCAAAGTCGTCATTCTCAACGACCCGCTCTCCGGTGAAGAGCATCTTCAACTCGGGCTTTCCTATGAAGCGCGGGGGGCGTGGGACCTGGCGATCGTGGAATATCAAGCGGCGCTCGACAAGGGAGGATCCCCCTCGGTGATCCAGGGCTACTTGGGAAACGTTTACTACGCAAAGAAAAATTACGCCGCCGCGGAACAGGCCTATCGAAAATCGCTCCGTCTCGACCCTCGGAACGCTCCCATTCTCAATAATCTGGCGTCGCTGTATCTGATCGAAGAGAGAGATCTGCTCGAGGCGGAGCGCTGGGTTCAGCAGGCGATCGAGATCGACCCGGCGCGAAGGCCCTACTATCTCGACACCCTCGCCGCCATTTACCTGGCGCGCGCCGAATACGAACCGGCCCTTGCCGCGGTCCGGGAGGCGAAAGCGTCGGCTCCCTCCGATCCGCTTCTTCTGAAACAGCTGAGCGAACAGCAGAATCATGTGCTAGAATTGCTCGAAGAAAAAACCTCGAACGGTGTGGCCGCTCCGGTGGAATCGAATCCGAACGGCCGGGCCGGCGAGGGGTGGATTGAGCAGGGGGATAAGGATGGATGTTCGAAGGCGCTCGGCCAGCGTGGCGGAAGTGGATCTCTCGGCATTGCGGGACAATCTTCAACAGGTCAAGAAGCGAATCGGCCGGAGGGAAATCTTGGCGGTCATCAAGGCGAACGCCTACGGCCATGGCGCCGTCCCGATCGCGCAATTTCTGGCGGGAGAGAAAAGGTCGAAGGAGATCAGCCTGCTCGGGGTCGCTTATTTGGAGGAGGCGATCCAGCTTCGAAAGGCCGGGATCACCCATCCGATTTTGTTGATGACCGGCTGCCCGATCGAGCAGATCCCTGAAATCGTCCGATATCAACTCACCCCCCTTCTCTTCGACGCGGCGTCGCTCACCGCCCTGAGCCGGTATGCCGTCCGGCGGGAAAAGCGGGTGAACGTCCATGTCAAACTCGATACCGGCATGGGACGCATCGGCCTGCCGGTTTCCGAAGCCCTCCCGTTCATTCAAATGGCGATAGAACAGAAAGGGATTCGAGTGGAAGGAATTCTGACCCACTTTGCCGAGGCCGATCTGAAGGATCTCTCTTTTGCGAAGAAACAGTTTGAGGCGCTGAAGCAAATCTGGACCGCGCTTCAGAAGACAAAAATGAAAGTCCGCTATTGCCATCTCGCCAACAGCGCTGCTATTATGCACTTCGGCGCGGCGCACTTTAACTTGGTCCGGCCGGGATTGATGCTCTACGGGTATTCCCCTCTGGAAGAGGAAACGGAGATCCCGCTGAAGCCGATCCTCCAGCTTCGGGCCCGCGTCATCGCAGTGAAAAAAGTTCCCGCGGGGACTTCCATCAGCTATGGGCGCACCTTCTTTACCCGGCGAGAGAGTCTCATCGCCACCGTGTCGGTCGGTTATGCAGATGGTTATCCGCGGCTTCTCTCCAACCGCGGGGTGATGATCGCCAAAGGACAACGTGTGCCGGTGGTGGGCCGGGTCTGCATGGATATGACGATGCTCGATGTCACCGAGGCCCCTTCCCTGAATGTCGGCGACTGGGTCACGGTGATTGGGGAAGAAGGGGGCGAAGCGGTCTGGGCCGACGAACTCGCCCGCCAGGCCGAGACCATCCCGTATGAGATTCTCTGCGGGATCGGGGAGCGAGTGCCGAGAATATACAAGGAGAGGTGAGGCAAAATATAGGTCGTATCAGACCCATAAGACCTATACTCTTATGCGCTACTTCGAAAAAATAGGGAGCTGGCTTCTTGGCTTTTTGACGGAGGTGGGGGCGATTGCCCTCCTTTTCATCAAGGCGTTCCTTTGGACGTTCCGGCCCCCGCTCCGTTTTCGGAACATCGCCCGGCAGATGGAGGCGGTGGGGGTCGAGTCGATCCCGGTCGTCCTGATCACCGCCACCTTCACCGGGATGGTCCTGGCGCTGCAGAGCTACACCGGGTTCCAGCGGTTTAATGCCGAGGGGCTGGTCGGGACGGTCGTCGCCCTTTCGATGACGCGGGAGCTCGGGCCGGTCCTGACCGGGCTGATCGTGGCGGGGCGCGCAGGGGCGGCGATGGCCGCCGAGCTCGGGACGATGAAGGTGACCGAGCAGATCGACGCCCTGGCGTCGCTGGCGGTCGATCCGGTCCAATATCTGATAACGCCGAGATTGCTCGCGGGGATGTTGATGCTTCCGCTCCTGACCGTTTTTTCGGATTTCATCGGCATCATCGGAGGATACCTGATTTCGGTGCAGATGCTGGAGGCGAATCCGGGGATCTATATCCGCCGGACGATTCAGTATCTGGAGCCGAACGATATTTGGGGGGGCTCTTGAAGGCGATGGTTTTCGGCACCCTCATCGCAACGATCAGCTGCTACAAGGGATTTAATACGCAAGGGGGGGCCGAAGGGGTCGGGCGGGCGACCACCGGGGCCGTCGTCATCGCGGAGATGCTCATTTTGATCTCCGACTATTTCCTGACCGCCTTTCTCTTTTAGAATGATTTAGGAGGGGGAAGGTCATGAAACCGATGATAGAGCTGATCGATGTAAAGAAAAGTTTCGGCAACAACCATGTCTTGCGGGGGGTGAACCTCCAGGTCGAGGCCGGCGAAAACATGGTTGTCATCGGGGGGAGCGGAACCGGGAAGAGCGTTATTTTAAAGCACATCATCGGCCTGATGCGGCCCGATTCCGGACGCATTCTCATCGACGGGGTCGAAATTGAGACCCTCCCCGAGAGAGAGTTGAGCGAATTTCGGAAGCGGTTCGGGATGCTCTTCCAAGGGGCGGCCCTCTTCGACTCGTTGAGCGTTTGGGAGAATGTCGGCTTCGGGCTCCGGGAGCATACCGATTTGCGGGCTGAAAAAATCCGGGAGATCGCCCGCAAGAAATTGGAAATGGTGGGGTTGAAGGGGATCGAGGATCGGATGCCGGCCGATCTCTCCGGCGGGATGAAGAAGCGGGTCGGCCTGGCGCGGGCGATCGCGATGGATCCGAAAATTATTCTTTACGACGAGCCGACCACCGGACTCGATCCGATTATGTCCGACGTCATCAACGAGCTGATCTGCCGGATGAACAAACAGCTTCAGGTGACCTCGGTGACGATTACGCACGATATGAAGAGCGCGTACAAAATCGCCGATCGGATCGCGATGCTCTATCACGGTAAAATTTTAGAGGTCGGCACTCCCGAGGAGATTCGGAACAACCCCAACCCGGTGGTCCAGCAGTTCATCACCGGGAGCGCGGTCGGCCCGATCACCGTGGGGGAGGGGATCGGGGGTCCAAAGAGCGAGGATAAGGAAGCCTAAGCGCTTATCTTTCATTCCTATTCACTTCTATAAGGAGATCCATTGAAGGGAATCACCACTGAAGCGAAGGTTGGAGTCGCTGTCCTTGTCGGTCTTCTTCTTCTCACGTATATGACTTTCAAAGTCGGCGGATTCGCCTTCCTTCAGGAAGAGGGATATCGCCTTAAAGCTACATTCAGCTCCGCTTCGGGTCTTGATCGACGGGCTCCCGTCCGGGTGGCGGGGGTGGAGGTTGGACAGGTAGAGAGTATCGAGCTGGTGGAGGGGGGTGCGAAGGTGATCCTCAAGCTTCAATCGGAGGTCAAGATCCGAAAGGGGGACATGCTGCGATCCGTTCGGAAGGGCTTCTCGGGGATCGCTATGTGGAGATCGTCCCCGGTCAAGAAAATGAATTTTGGAAGAACGGGGAGACGATCCCGGTCCAGGAATCCTCCGCAGACCTTGAAAATCTGATGACGCGCTTTTCCAGCATCGCCGACGATGTGAAAGCGGTCACCACGTCGCTCCGGGAGGTTCTCGGGAGCGAGGAGGGAAAACAGAACCTGAAAGAAGTTTTGGAGAACGCGAAGGGGCTGACGAAAGGGATCAACGAGTGGGTCCAGAAAAATCAGGAGCCGCTCAGCCGCTCCATCAGCAATTTCGAGTCGTTCTCCACGTCGCTCAAAGAAGAGGGGAATGCGCTTGTGGAGAGTCTCACCCGGATGGCCCAGAAGATGGAGCGGGGGGAGGGGACCCTCGGCAAGTTGATCAACGATGATGAAGCTTATGAGAAGCTGACCCGCGCCCTGGATGACCTCGGCCATTCGTTGAAGGGGGTGGAGAACCTCACGGCCAAGGTGGAGCGGGGGGAGGGAACCATCGGGAAGCTCTTTACCGATGAGAGCGCTTACGAAAATATCAACAGCGCCCTGGAAGGGATCGGCAACGCGGTCGGCCGGATCGAAAAATTCCGGACCCATGTCGGCTTCCGAAACGAATATCAGCTTCAGGAGAGCCAAAACAAGGGCTATTTCACGATTCAACTTCAACCCCGCGCCGACAAATTCTACCGGGTGGAGATTGTGGATGATCCGCGGGGGAGCGTCCGCGAGAAAACCACGGTCATCACCACCGACGGGGTGCCGACCACCATCACCGAGCTGGAGACGCAGCGCCGGTTAAAGCTCTCCGCCCTCTTCGGAAAGCGGGTTTCCAATCTCGGTCTCCGGATCGGTCTCGTTGAGAACACCTTTGGCGCCGGGGCCGACTACTTTTTATTTAATGATGCCTTCCGGGTCAGCGTCGACGTTTGGGATTTCAACAGCGACGATCCCTTGTCGGAGCGGGCGCATCTGAAGTTGACCACCGCCTATACCCTCTTTAAATACATCACTTTCGAAGCCGGCTACGACCAGATCCTCAACAATGATCTGAATACCTTTTTCATCGGCGCCGGGCTCCGGTTTGAAGATGATGATCTGAAATATCTCATCGGCTCCATGGCCACCGCGGCTTTTTAAAGGACGCCTGCGCCGGTCTTCGAAAAAGAGATGAATCCCTTTCGGCTTGTGTGATTCCGGTCACACGAAAAAGGCGAAGGAAATCTTCGGCACGTTTTTCAATTCATTTCCGTCATCCCAGTCCGACCTTCCAGTAGAGTATCTTCCTCCTTTTGTTCCGATTGATCCGACTCTAAGGAAAATATCAAAAGGAATTAGAGCGGTTGCCCTATAGCCGATCGATCACGTTTTGGTATGCTTGCGCTTTGTCTTCATCCAAACCTTTATGTGTGGAGCGCGGCATGAACCGATGGCGGCAGTGGGTGATTCTGGTCAGTTCTTTTTTCCTCTCGATCGGTGTTGCAGAGGCGCAGACGATCTGGTGGGACACCGGGATGGTCAAGCTCCGCCAAGCCAACAGCGGGACGACAGGGGATCCGGTCCCCGCTGGAATCGATCTCTGCACCGCCGCGGGATGCACCGGCGGAGGGGCAACCCTCTCCGCGGGAAGAAACGAGTTCGAGCCATTCCAAATTTTTATTGCCGCCGCCTCTTCCGCGCTCTCACAAGTCAACGTCACAATCACCGACCTTTCCGACGGCCGGGGGAACGTCATTGCCGCGCTTGCCAACGGCCGTCCTAAGAATATCGTTATTTACCGCGAGCATTATCTCCCCGTGACTTCCACCTCTTCTTCGGAAGGAAAATTAGGACTCTGGCCGGACGGTTTGGTTCCCAAGGTCGATGAATATTTCGGCGAGGTCCGGCGGATGCCGGGGGAGACCGCGCCGGCCTTTCCGTTTGACATCGCCGCGAATCAGAAGCAGGGGATCTGGGTCGATCTGTATGTTCCGCAGGGGACCCCCGCCGGCCTCTACCGGGGGACGGCCCAGGTGACGATCGGGAGCGCCGTCGCCGCCACAATTCCGATCCAGCTGACGGTCCGCAATTTTGACCTTCCCTCCATTCCTTCTTTAAAAACAGCCTATGCGGTCGGAATCGGCGAGGCGAAGACCGGCCATTACGGCACCGCCGCGGTCGGGGATGACAAGTACTGGGAGATCATCTGTCTTTATACAAAGGAGATGCTGCTCCATCGGGTCTCGAACGAAAACGTCCTCTGGCCGAGGCCGGTCTGGAGCAACTCCCTCGGAGGGATCAATTGGTTGCTCCCGGCGATCTCGACCACCTGCAACCAGCGGTATCCGGAGTTTCTCAGCGGCGGGGATCCCAACCTCCTTCCGAACGGCAAGCTGCCGGGGACGAAGCTCACTCGCGTTCGGATGCGGGATGGAACGGGGCTGAGCACGACCGCCGTTGAAACGGTCGCTTATTACCAGGATTACATCCGGTACATCGCCGACAAGGGATGGAAATCGCAGCTTTTCTATTATCTCTGGGATGAGCCTCCCTATCCCTCGGTGAGCGGGGTCCGGCGGTGCGACCAGAATTACAGCGGCACTGCCTCGACCGCCTGGAGAGATGTCTACCAGAAGGCGAAATTTTTTAAAGACAACGCCATCGACATCCCGATCATGATCACCAGCAGCCGGCAGGCGAGCGAAGATTGCTTCACCAATTATCTGAGCGTTCCCGATTATACTCGCTATCTCGATATTTGGACCGTCCCGAACAGCTGGATGAATGGAAAACCGACCGGCGGTTTCCCTTTCAACACCAATCTTCGGCGTAGCTATGACACGATCATCACCCCCGGAAAGGAGCTCTGGTGGTATCACGCCTGCGGCAGCCACGGCTGCGGCGGGTCGGAGACCGGATATCCCACCCCGATGGCCGATCTGCCGGCGATCTACAGCCGGGCGTTCGAATGGCTGACCTATCAATACCAAATCGGCTACGCGGCGCCGGGACCCGGCACCCAACTCTATTTCGATACGGTCTACGCCTATCAATTCCCGGCCAACGATCCGTGGAAGAACATCTACTACTTCAGCGGCAACGGCGACGGCACCTTCTTTTATCCGGGCCGCCCTGACAAGATCGGCGGGACCAAGCATATCCCGATTCCGAGCATCCGACTGAAGATGCTGCGGGAGGGAATTGAAGATTACGAATATCTCACCCTGGTCGAAGCGAAAAAGGAACAGGATGGTCTCGACGGAAAGGCCTGGATCAAGGCGAACATTCTGGATCCCTACATGGCCGCGGTCGATCCGGCGGATGGGGTGAGAAAATTGATCACCTATGTCTGGAACAAAAATCCGGGAAGCCCCACGTCGAGCAGTGGACTCCTGCGGGCGAGGGAAGAACTCGCCAAAGTCCTCTCCGCACAGCCCGATTTCACGATCGCCGCCGCTCCTACCTCCGCCTCGGTGGTGGCCGGAGGGACGGCCACATCGACGGTGACGATCTCTTCGAAGGACGGCTTTAATGCTTCCGTCGGAATCAATTGCGACGCCTCCCATCCGACCGTGACCTGCAGTTACAGTCCTTCCTCCGTCCTCCCGCCGATCAACGGCAATGCCTCTTCCACCCTGACGGTGAGAACGCAGCCGACGACGCCGATCGGGAACCATACGATCACGGTGAACGGAGCGGCGGGAGACCTCTCCCACCCGGTGACGTTCACCCTCACGGTGAGGCCGGCGCCCGATTTCCAGTTGACGGTCTCCCCCGCCTCACTCAGCACAACGGCGGGAGGGACGGCGGCTTCGACACTGACGGTTTCATCGGTCAACAGCTTTAATGCTTCGGTCTCCCTGACCTGCACGACCTCCAACCCCGGCGTAACCTGCAGCTATGTCAGCGCCGCCGTCACCCCGCCGGCCAACGGATCGGGCGCGACCACGGTGAATCTCCGGACGCTCGCCACCCTTCCGGCCGGAAGTTATTCGGTCACAGTGAGAGGGGCCTCCGGAAGCCTGCTCCGTCAGGCGACCCTCCCGCTGACGGTGACCGCTCCCGCCCCGCCTCCTCCCGCAAACGTCAGCGATTCGTTCGATCGGGCCAATAACACGAGCTTGGGGGCGAACTGGAACGAGTATATGGTCGATTTCGAGATCAACGGCAATCAGGTCCGCAATCTTGATGCCGCCAGCCAGGAAGCGCGGTGGACCCAATCGATCGGAGCGGATCAGGATGTCTCGGCCGACTGCAAGACGACCGCCGCCGGCAGCAGCTGCGGGGTGATGGCGCGGTGGTCGAATGCAAATAATTTCTATTATGTTCGACTCGATGCCGGGATGGGAGATATCGCTCTGTTCAAGAAGGTGAACGGCGCTTACACCAAACTTGCAATGACGACGCGGCCGATCGGCTACAACACCTATTACCGGCTCCGTTTGGTGATCAAAGGAAGCACGATCAATGTTTACTTCGCAGGGGAAGGGACGCCGGCGATCGCCGTCAGCGACTCCTCTCTTGGCACGGGAGAATACGTCGGGATTCGTTCCCACGCTTCCGCGGTCGGGACCACCTGGTTTGATCGTTTCTATGTGGTCTCCGCCTCAAGCAATTCGCTCAGCGACTCGTTCGATCGGGCCAACGGCACAAGCTTGGGAGTGAACTGGAACGAGTATATGGTCGATTTCGAGATCAACGGCAATCAGGTCCGCAATCTTGATGCCGCCAGCCAGGAAGCGCGGTGGACCCAATCGATCGGAGCGGATCAGGATGTCTCGGCCGACTGCAAGACGACCGCCGCCGGCAGCAGCTGCGGGGTGATGGCGCGGTGGTCGAATGCAAATAATTTCTATTATGCGTTGCTCGATCCGGGACTGGGAAGTACAGTCCTTTTCAAAAAGGTGAATGGCGTTTTTACGCGATTGGCAACGGTGAATCGGGTCTTGAGCTTCAACACTCATTATCGGATTCGCCTGGTGACCCAGGGGAACACGATTCGGGTTTACTTTGCCGGGGAGAGTACCCCGGCCATCACCGTCACGGACAGCTCCTTAACGGCGGGAAATTACGCCGGAATCCGTTCCTATGCCGGTGCGGTTGGGACAACCGGGTTTGATAACTTTAAAGTCACCGCCGCTCCTTAAACAGTTAAAGAGCGGACCTCATGCCTGGAGATGCCCCTCGCGAGGGCATCTCCAGGCACCTTCCCCGATTTTTAAGCCAATGCTCAATTTGTCAGACAGCTCCGAGTCGACGGATCAATGCGTCTTCTTCCAGCCTCTGTCCGAGTGGATCCTGCGGATGGTCTCCTTTTTTTCCAGGACATTCTTTGAAAAGGTTCTTGACAAGTGTCAACCATTTTAAATATGATGGGGCAGCTTCATACCCTTATTCGGGCCGCGCGCTTCTTCGGACGCGGCATCCGATCCTGAGGTATCAGGGTACGATGCAAGACAGAAGGCGTTACAGATGCCTTCCACGGCGGCGGGGGAGTGGGGCTTAATTTGGTATCGTCATGTATGGGGAAAAATAATCCTCCCTTCACTTGTGGAAGCGCAAAGCGTAACAACATCCAAGGCGTTTTCCATCATTCACCTGAAACAATCGGTAAGCATGAATCAGGTAACGGGGGAGCCTTGGGGCTCTCTTATCGTTTCATTACCTTAAAAAAGGAGATAAACAGATGAACAGGTTTGTCAGGCTATTCGGTACCACAGTTGCCGTCAGTCTGTTGTCTGCGACGTTTGTTTTCGCAGAATATGCAGAGGCACCCGTCTCGGGCGGGGGAACCGTTTCCGGAAAGATCAACTTTAAGGGGGCGCAGCCGGCTCCAATGAAGTTTGACCTGAACAAGTTTCCTCAGGCGAAGTTCTGCAGCCAGGTCGATTCCGAAGGGACCACGCGGCTCCGCCAGGATGTGAAAGTGAAGGGCGGCGTGTTGAGCGATGTCGTCGTTTACATCACGAATATCGAGAAGGGAAAACCGTTCAAGCCCGAAACCACCAAGGTCGTGGCCGACAACTGCCGCTTCTTGGTCGACGGCGGTCCTTCCAAGTCGGTTGGTGTCGTCGTGAAGAAGGGGGAGATCTCCTTCACCAATCACGATGCCGATCCGAGCGAAGAGAAGTCGAAGGAAGGGGTGCTCCATAACCCGCATGGCTATGAAATCGTCGGGGCGAAAAGCACCACGACCTTCAACAAACCGCTTCCGAAAAAAGGCCAGACCATTACAGAAAAAATCAAGCCGATCAACTTCAAGAAAGAGGGCTCTTTCATGAAGGTGGAGTGCGACCAGCACAACTACATGAACGTCTGGTTCCTCCCGATTGAGAATCCCTACTATGCCGTCGTCGGCGAGGACGGGACCTTCTCCATCGGCGATGTTCCCGCCGGGAAATATAAGCTGATTGCTTTCCATCCTTCATTGGGTTTCCAGGAGAAGGAAATCGATGTGGCCGGTGGCGGAAAAGTCGCGGCTGATTTCGAGTTTGCCCCGAAATAACCCACTGTACGAATCAAAAAAGGGGAAGCGGTTCAACCGCTTTCCCTTTTTTATTTTCAGAATGTTATTCTGAGCCGAAGGCGATCTTTAGAGGGAGTTGCACCGAAAAGAGAGATCCTTCGCGTTGCTCAGGATGACAAAACGGGTCATATGAACACGCACGCGCGTCGCATTCCTCGCAGCTTGCTGCGGGGAGCTTCAATTATGATTTCGCGTTCTAAGTCAGCGCGCCGCCGCAGGAGGAGCCGGTTCCTGCGGTGCAGCCGTAGCAATGGTTTCCGGTGATAATCCGGCGATGGTGAAGGGCGGCCGGGTCGAAATCGGAGATATGGCGGGGCGCGGCAGGCCGCCGTCCACCGGCAGATCGAGCATCTGATTAAAGTCACAGTCGTACAGGGTGCCGTCCCACCCCACCGAGAGTGTATGGCGGCACATCACGCCTGCCGCCGCGGCCGGGTTGAAGGCGTGGACCAGCCGCTCCAGGTAACCCGCCACGTCTGCCGGTCTCGATCAGAAATTCGAGAAACCGGCTGATCGGCATGTTGGTGATCGTGAAGAGATGATTGAACGCGACGCCATAATGATGTTTCAACTCTTTGCGAAATTGTGACTCGATCGCTTCTTGTTTCGGGGGAAGAAATGCGCCGACCGGGTTATAGACCAGATTTAGAATCAGTCCGCTTCCTTCCACTCCGTAGCCAAGTTGGTTGAGACGCTGGAGAGCGGCGATCGACTTTTCGAAGACCCCCTCTCCCCGCTGTGCGTCGGTTTGCGCGGGGCGATAGTAGGGGAGCGACGCGATGATTTCAACCTGCCGATCGGCCAAGAACGACGCGAGATCGGCCTGAGAGGGGACGAGCAGGGATGCTCAGGTTGCATCGGTCGATGACGTGCCGTCCGAGCTCGCGGGCCCGCGTCACAATCCATCGAAAATTCGGATTCAATTCCGGGGCGCCGCCGGTGATATCGACAGTCGGGATGTCGGTCCCCGCAAGCGCGTCGAGACAGGCCTCGGCGGTCTCCCGCGTCATCATCTCGCGGCGGTCGGGGGCGGCATCGACGTGGCAATGGCGGCAGGTCTGGTTGCAAAGTTTCCCGAGATTCATCTGGAAAATCGAAATGCCGATCGCGTAAAGAGGATCGAGGCCGGCCCGTCGCATCCGCTCATCAAAAGGCGGACACCTCTTGATCTCCGAGAGAATCCGGAGCTGCTCTGTTTCCGAGGTTAATAAACTTCCTCGGGCCTTTAGGCTGAGTCTCGTTTCAGACATTCTTTCTCCTGCTACATCGAGAGCTTGTGAGCCACGTTCCGCATCTGGACCCCATGGACCAGCGAGGCGCCGCCGCGGATCGCGGCGGCCACGTGTACCGCCTCGGTCATCTGTTCCTCGCTTGGAGCCATGCTCCAGGGAGGCGGTGGTATAGGCGTCGATGCAGTAGGGGCACTGGACGGCGTGGGCCACCGCCAGCGCGATCAGCGCCTTCTCCCGCTGCGACAGCGCCCCCTCGGCAAACACGGCGCTGTACCAGCCGAGGAACTTCTGCCACAATTCTTTGTTTCCTTTTCCCATCTCTGCAAATTTTCCAAGATCCCCCGGGTGATAGTAGGTCTCCATTCCTTCCCCCTTTTGATGTATGTCGTCCGATCATTTGGACTAACTGAAGAATGCATTCTGATGATGTGTACCATGTCCCGGCCGTTCTTGCAATCCTCTTCCGGCGTTGGTTTTCGGGGAAGGGGAAAAATGGAAAGCCCCGCCGGAGAAGCAACGAAGTCACTTCCCCGGCGGGGCGAGCTTGATGCTGTTTATCTTACTGATCGATGCTGACGATCGGGCAGTTCACGACCACGCCAATCGCCCCCCAGGGCATGCCTTCCGGACCGGTAATGCGGCCTTCCGCGGCGAGGCGGGTGACGGTGTTGAAGTCTTTCTGAGCGGCGTTTGTTTTGGCGCCGATCGCCTCCGCTTTCCAGACGGCGATGTGGACATCCCACATGGGGGTGTAAAGCTCTGCGCGATCGCCGAAGGGGATTTCCTGAACGATGTTGAACGGATCGCCTTCACCCATCAGCGCCGAGGCAAGCCCCTGCCGGGCGGGGTTCATTTTTCCGGTCTGGCCGTTTGCAAAGGGGATCAATCCGATCAAGGCGGAGCCGGGACCGCTCGACCCTTTCATCGGGGTCGCCGCAAGCCGCGGGGTGTAGGTGGCCGCTTCCACCGCCGCCACGCCGGGATCGGAGGCGTTGAACGAGGTGTAGTGGACGACCTTCCCTTCGAAGAAGCCCTGGGTCATCTTGAAGGTCGCCTTTTTATTCTTCAGATCGAAGGAGACGGTCCGGTCATGTTCTCCCGTGCTGTTCTTCACGTGGGGGGCGTTCAAGACCGTTCCGTCCGGAAGCTCGATGAGCGGAGTATAACCGGCTTCGGCGATTGCCCCCGGCTTCGCTTCTTTTGGAGGAAAGCCGGTCGGTCCCGGAACGACGCTGCGCACCGGAGAGAAAATGACGCTCCCGGTAAACTCGATCATTCCATTCACGATCTTTACCTTCTCGACGGCGTTGGTTCCTTTGGCGTTCGCCATCTTCGGCGAATAGTGAACCTTCCGCCGCGCGGCATCTTCTTTGTTGGATGATTCGGTCACGACAAACCAGACCGTCTCCGTCCCGCGTTTTCCCTCGAAGATCGGCAGGGTTACGCTGCTCAGGTCGGCGCTCTCGGTCGCGCTCTGTAGAAGAAGAGTGTGGCCCTTCTTCATCATCCTGTCGTCTTTCATCATCCCATCCATCGCCGACGCCGGCGCTGTCGGCGAAAGAGCGGAGAGGGAGAGGAGGAGCGTCCATGCGGCAAGTGCTTGTCTCGTTGTCTTCATTGTTCTTCTCCTATGTTGAGTTGGGTGATCTATCGCTTGCACGGACGTATGTCGGCCCCATTCTGAAATCCTTACATTTCAAATAAGAAAAAAACAGAAAGGGTTTTTAGAGCGCTTTGGAAATGATCAGGGGGAAATGAGTCGGGGAAAAATGAAATCCTTACATAGATACTCAGGAAAGGAACGGAGTTATTTGCTTTTTGGACGGAGGGCCTGTTTGATTCGCTCCTGGGCTTCAGGGGAGAGAGCGCCGGGGGCGGTCTCCCCGACTTTCTCGGGATTACCGCCCAGGATGTTGTGGATGAAGCGGATTTGTTTTTGGTAACGAAAGCACCATTTGCAGATCATGAAATGCAGCCGGATGGAGAGCCGCTCCCGAAGCGAGGGGGGCCGTTCCATTGAATTGGAAATCAACTGAATAATCTCCTTACAGGAAGGGGTATGACGCGCCAGAAAATTCGTGAGCCATCGGGTCATTCTTTCACCTGTTTTTCTTTTCCAAAGAAGTGTATTTCCAGACACTGCCTCAGTTGCATCCGGGCGCGATGCATCAGCACCCAGAGGTTCGAGGCCGTGAGGTTCAGTACTTCACAGACCTGCTCACTGCTAACGCCGTCGATTTCTCTTAACGAGAATACGTGGGCCATTCGGGAAGGAAGCTTGGAAAGGCATCGATCCAATGCGATCCAAAACTGCTTTCTCTCAAGCAGGATCTCCGGGTCGGCGTTCCACTCGCACGGGCCGGTTTGGTCCCGTTTCCAATGGCCGTTCTCGTCGAACACTCCTTCCATCTGATCTTCAAATTGCGCCGCGTCTTCAATCGGCGACTCCCGGCTGATCTTCCGGAAATAATCGATCACCTTGTGTTTGAGAATTCCGATCAGCCAGCTCCGTTCCGAGGCTTGTCCTAAAAAGCGATCGCGCGCCTGAAGGGCGGAGAGAAGGGTCTCCTGAACGGCGTCCTCGGCGAGTTTCGGATCGCGGAGCCGGAGAAGCGCAAACCGATAGAGGGCATCGCCATGCATCTCGACCCACTTCTCGGGGTCGGACGATGGAGTCCTCTCGTCCGGTTCTCGATCAATGGCGGGTTCGCTGATCAAAGAAGGTTCCTCACTGGCCCGTTTTTTAGCATGTTTCCTTGATTCTTGCAAATATATTTGCTGAGGTGGCGCTCCGAAAGGGTGTAAGCGGGGCTACTTTCAAGATTCCGCTAACAGACTATCCTATTCATAACAGCCGATAGGTATCGTCAAGACAAGGGGAGGAATGAAGATGGCCGAGTGGAAATGTCAGGACTGTGGCAAGGTATTCAAAACGCAGCAAGATCTGCTGGCCCACGAACTCGAGCATGCCCCCCGCTATGAATGCGCCGTTTGCGGGGAGGAATTTAAAACGAAAGAGGAGGCCTATCTCCATGAGGTCGGCAAACATGGGCGGCCCCCGGCCACCGATCCGGTTCCCATAAAGCGACCCGCCTGAAGGGTGGATTCTCCTTCTGATTAAATCAGAAAAAGGAACCGCTTGAAATCGGCAAGGGTTCGGCGTATCAGGAAAAGAAGGTCTTACCGGAGAGCCCTCCCCCTCGTAAGAGGGATGGAAGGTGTTCTTTTCCGCGTCGACTCGTTCTAAGGAGGGAAGGGGAATGGCGCATGTATTCGACCTGCCGCTCTTTCGGGATCGGCGGATCGATCATCAAGAGCGGCGCCGGGATCATCGGCGAAGCGCCGATCCGGTCCGGCGCAAGGAGCGCCGCGTTTTTCCGACGGCGGTCCGCTTCGGCCTCTACGGTTTGATCACGGCCGGGTTCTTTCAGGGATTTATCTTTGCCTCTTATTTTATCGAAGCGAAGCGTCTCTTTTCCGAGAATGGGCCGGTAGAGTGGTGCCAATTCCTGCTCCTCCTCACCTGCTGCGGCTGGCTGCAGGCGACCGCGGTCCGCTCCGGATCGCGGCGCGAGATCTTCCACCTCGGGACCTTTTTCATTCTGATGGCGGCCGTTCGCGAGATGGATGCCAATCTCGATCGCTACGTTTTCGACGGGGCTTGGCAGCTGATGGTGATGGGGTTGATCCTCTCCGGCTTCTTCTACGCCTGGCCCCGGCGCCGGAAGATCGCAACGCAGCTTCGGTCTTTTCTCGTCTCTCGTTCCTTTGGATTGTTTTTGGCCGGCCTGCTCGTCGTGATGTTCTTTACGCCTCTTCTGGGACAACAGCGTTTCTGGCAGGCGGCGCTCCAGGAGCACTACATCCGGTCGGTGGCCCGGATCGTCGAGGAGAGCGGCGAGCTTTTCGGTTTCCTCCTTCTCCTCTTCGGATGTATTGAGACATCCGTCTTCTCCCTCTCCCGATCGGAAGGACTCTGTCTGAAATTCCCCCTGTTTTTGCGCTGGCGCTTCCAGGCCCGATTCGATACAATCAGCAAAAACAGGAGGGGTATGGCCTCGAAGAGACGCTTCTTTTTCTTTTTGCTGCTCCTGATCGTCCTGGTCGCCGCCGTCCGGCTGCTCGGGTTGCACGACGCGCTCGATCAGCAGCAACTCCGGAGCGGGATCGATCGATGGGGGGCCTGGGGACCGCTTCTCTATATTCTGATCTTCGCGATCGCCCCGGTCCTCTTCCTGCCGGGCCTCCCGATCACCGTCGCCGGGGGGATTGGCCTTCGGTCCCCTCTGGGGGACGGTCTACGCTTCGATCGGATCGACGCTGGGGGCGGGGCTCGCTTTCCTGGTGGCCCGCTACTTTGCGCGGGAAGCCGTTTCAGAAATGCTCGGAGAGCGATGGAAGCGGATCGACGCGGGGGTGGCGGAGCGGGGCTGGGTCTTTGTCGCCATCACCCGCTTGATCCCGCTTTTCCCGTTTAATCTTCTCAACTATGCCTTCGGCCTGACCCGAATTCCTTTTGCGATTTATCTCTTTACCTCCTGGCTCTTCATGCTCCCCGGGACCGCCGCCTATGTGATCTTCTCCAGCTCGCTCCTCGATCTGATCAAGGGGGATCTCTCGCCGGCGTTTCTCATCGGGCTGGTCCTGCTGGTTGCCCTCTCCGTCATCCCCCTTTTTTATCGGCGCTGGAAGGGATCGAAAGACTCCCTTCCAAAAGTGATCATTTGGGGGGCGGCGCTCCTTCTGCCGTTTCTTGCGATTCAAAAAGCCGATGCGGAGGAGCGGATCGACCTCCTCACGAATCGGCAGGGTGAGAGCGACCTTCCGGAGGGATGGCGGCCGCTGACGTTCCAACGGATCTCCCGCCACACCGACTATCATCTTCTGGAAGAGGAAGGACGCCCGGTGCTCCGGGCGGTCAGCCGGCAGTCGGCCTCCGGTTTGATTCACCCGCTCGATCTTGACCCTCGCCGCTACGAAACCCTCTCTTGGTGCTGGAAGGTCGACCGGATCATTTCGAAGGGGGATGAGACGGAGAAGAAGGGGGATGACTACGCCGCGCGGGTTTACGTCACGTTTCGGTTCGATCCGGACAAGGCGACCTTTTGGGAGCGGACCAAGTTCAGCGTCCTGAAGCGGATCTACGGGGAGTACTCCGCCGAAGGCGGCGATCAACTACATCTGGGCGAACCGGCTTCCGAAGGGGGAGGCGATCGCAAACGCTTACACCGACCGGGCGCGGATGGTCGCCGTCGAGAGCGGGAATGAGCGGGTCGGCGAATGGGTCTGCCAAGCCCGGAGCCTGTATGCCGACTATCGATGGCTCTTCGATGAGGAGCCGCCGCCCCTTTCCGGCATCGCCGTGATGACCGACACCGACGATACGGGTGAAGAGGCGACGGCATTTTATTCCGATCTTGTCTTAAAGGCGAAATAATGTCTGACCGATTCGATATCGTGGTCATCGGAGGGGGCGCCGGAGGGCTCGTCGTGGCAAGCGGGGCGGCGCAGTTCGGGGCGCGGGTGGCGCTGGTTGAAAAAGAGCGCGGCCTCGGCGGAGATTGCCTTTATTACGGGTGTGTCCCGACGAAAACGCTGGTCCATTCCGCGCGGGTCCTCTCATTGATCCGGCGGTCGGAAGAGTTCGGCCTCGGCCGGTTGGTTCCCTCCGAAGAGAGCTTCACGGGAGCGATGGAACGAATGCGGCGTATGGTCGCGCGGATCGGGGAGCATGACGATCCGAAGCGCTTCGAGGCGATGGGGATTCGGCTCTTCTTCGGAGAGGGGTGTTTTGTCGATCCGAAAACGTTTGAAGTCGCCGGCCGGAGGATTGCCGGGCGGCGGTTTGTTCTCGCCACCGGCGCCCGACCCGGTGTCCCGCCGATTCCCGGTCTGGCCGAGGCGGGATTTCTGACGAACGTCACCGCGCTGGCGCTCAAACAGCGTCCCGAGACGATGGCGATCATCGGGGGGGACCGGTTGGTCTCGAATTCGCCCAGATCTTCCACCGGCTGGGGGTTCGGATCACGGTCATTGAGAAGGCCGGTCGTCTCCTACCGAATGAGGACCAAGAAATTTCTGAAGCGCTCGAAGCAATCTTCCGAAAAGAGGAGTCGATTTTCTGACCGGCGCTTCGGTTCAAGAAGTCCGGCGGGAAAGGAATCAAAGTTCTCCTCGTCGGAGGTAAAGAGGGGTTCGGCGGATCGCCGCCGAGGAGATCCTGGTTGCCGTCGGCCGCGCGCCCAACGTCGAAGGGCTGGGACTCGAAGCGGCCGGGGTCGCCTATGACCGGGAGGGGGTGAAGGTCGACGCCGCCCTCCGGACGACGGCGCAGCATATCTGGGCCTGCGGCGATCTGGTCGGACCGTATCAGTTCACCCACATGGCGGAATACCAAGGGGGGATCGTCGTCTCCAACGCCCTCTTCCCGTTCGTCCGCCGGAAGGTCGATTACCGGGTCGTTCCCCGGGTGACCTTCACCGATCCGGAGGTGGCGCGGGTCGGCCTCACGGAGGCGGAGGCAAGAGAGAAGACCGGCCCGGTGCATGTCTACCGCTTTCCCTTCAAGCAGGTCGATCGGGCGATCATCGAAGGGGAGGAGGCCGGCTTCATCAAGCTGATCGCCGACCGGCGGCTCCGGATCGTCGGCGCCCACCTGATCGGCCCGAACGCCGGAGATCTCCTTCATGAATATGTCGTGGCGATGAAAGCCGATCTGAAAATCACCTCCCTCTCCACCACGATCCATGTCTACCCGACCCTCTCCCAGGGGGTCAAAAAGGCGGCCGATCAATACTTCCGCGAAAAACTCTTCACCGGCTGGTTCCCGAAGCTGGCCCGGTGGCTGATTCGGTTTTGATTTTCTCGGCCCCCTTCTTTTGCCGGGATAATCCTATCGGATAGGTTGTCCGCGTCGGGTGAACTCTCTAAAATAGAAAAAGTGGTTTGGAGTGCGCGGATGGCGATTTTCAATAAAACCAAGCCGATTCCGGAACAGGAGACCTCCGGAGAGACCGAGCGGATCTATCATGAGATCCGCCAGACCCTTCGTTCGACCGGCGTTCCTCAACTGTTCTGCAGCTGGGCAGGCTACGGAAAATTTCTTCCCTTGGTCTGGAGCGCCCTTCGGCCGAATGCCGAGACCCGTCTCTATGAAGAAGCATCCGACCGGCTCCGCGCGGAGGCGGCCCGTCTGATCAAGCCGATGGAAAAACCGGATGTCTCTGCGCGCGTGCGACTGGGAGAGAGTCAAACGTATCACCTTCGCGCCTCCCTCGATCTCTATCACTATCTCTACCCAAAATTGCTCGTGCTGACTTCGGCCGTTCAACGCGCTCTCGCCGGCGAGCGGATCGGGAAAGAGGAGAACTGGGAATTGGAGCGGATCGAACGCGGCGCCCCTGCCGGAATGATTGCGATGGAGTTGGCGCCGGAAGAGCCGCAAGACCCCCGCCTTCGAGCGTTGTTTGAAGAGATAAAAAAAACCTCGAAGCTTCCGAGCGTCGTCATGGATGTCCGTACCCTGGCGCTCTGGCCCGACTATTTGTTTGAAGCCCGGAAGCGATTGATGCCGATCATCGTCGGCCCGGAGTATAAACAGGCCGAAGAGCGTCTGAAGCAGACGGCGCGAAAAGAGGCGGGCAACCTTCCCTATCGTGTGTCGATCCCGAGGGAGAAGGTAAAGGGGGTTGTCCCTGATGTTGGAGAAATCACTGCGCTGACATCGGACTTCGAGCGTGTATACGCCCGCTGCATCCTGAATATCGCCCTTCTCCAATGCGATTGGAGAGACCCCGACGCGTTGGCCTCCTCCCCTTTTCCCGCCCCTTCCCGGCGACAGGTTGTCGCGGCAGGAGGGATGGCGTGAACTGGAGAGAATATCAGGCAAAGCAGCGGGTGGCCGAGATCGGAGATCGTTTCATCAGCTATGTCGACGAGGGAGAGGGTGATCCGGTGATCCTCCTTCATGGAATTCCGACCTGGGGGTTTCTTTGGCATCTTTTCCTCCCCTCGCTCTCCGGATCGCACCGCGTCCTGATTCCCGATCTGATCGGCTACGGCTACTCGGACAAGCGGGACAGGTTCGATCGATCCATTGCAAAACAGGCCGAAGCGATCCATGTCTGGATGGAGAAGATCGGAATGGAGCGGGCGACGTTCGTCGGGCACGACATTGGCGGCGGGGTGGCCCTGCGGCTGGCGACCCTCTTTCCCGGGCGGGTTGACCGTCTCTGTCTGATGAACTCGGTCTGCTACGATTCCTGGCCGGTGGAAGCGATATTGCAACTCGGCCATCCCGAAACCCGGCGGCGGCTCTCCGCCCGGACGGCGATCCTGCTAATGAAACAGGGCCTCAAGATGGGATTTACCTCCTCTCCGTCCAACGATCTACTGGACGGTCTGCTCATCCCCTATGCCACCGAGACGGGAAAGCTGTCGCTCATCCGGGATGCCGTGGCGGTCGACACGAATCAGACGATGGAAATCGTTCCGCTCCTTCAACGGATCACCGCGCCCACATTGATCCTCTGGGGAGAGGACGACCGGTTGCAGCCGGTCGATTATGGCGAGCGGCTCGCGTGGGACATCCCCGGAGCCCGGCTGATCCGGATCAAACAAGCATCCCATTTCGTGATGATCGACCAGCCGGGAGAGGTTGAAAGGGATCTGATCGCCTTTCTCGGCGGAGCCAAGGTCGAACGGTTGGCGGCATAACCGGGATCTAAATTTTCTATATTTTATAGAGGCTGGAGAATGGGAATGGGGAGTTACGATCTCCTGGTGCTCGGGTCGGGCTCCGCGGGGCTTTACGGGGCGATCAAGGCCGCGCAGCTCGGCGCGCGGGTGGCGCTGGTTGAGGGGGGTGATGTCGGCGGAACCTGTCCGAACCGGGGCTGTCTTCCGACCGAACATTTGGTGACGGCGGCGGAGCGTTACTATTACGGCCAGATGGTTGCGTTCCGGGGGGTGAAGCCCCGCAAGGCCCGGCTCAACTTTGCGGCGGTGATGAGGGAGAAAGAAGCGGTGGTTCAGCAGGCGCGGAAGGAGAAGGAGCGGATGATCGCCGCCCACCAGAACATCACGTTTCTCCCGGGGAGGGGCCGTCTTGTCTCGCCGCATCATGTCACCGTCGACGGTCAACCGGTTACGGCCGATCATATTCTTCTCGCGACCGGCTCTTCACCGATCACCCCGCCGATTCCCGGCTTGGCCGACATTTCCCCTCTGAACAGCGACCGCGTTCAGGTCATCACCCGTTTACCGCGAAGCCTGATCGTGATCGGCGGCGGTGAGATCGGCCTCGAATACGGCCAGCTTTTTCTCCATTTCGGGGCGAGGGTGATCGTCCTCGAAAAAGAAGCGCGGATTTTGCCGAGGGAGGAGCCGGAGATTTCGAATGCGCTCCGCCGTTACCTGGGAGAAGAGGGGATGGAGATTCATACCGGCGTCGAGATCGAAGCGGTCGAGCCGCTCCCCCGCCGGCGGGGCTATCGGGTCGCGGCACGGAAGGGGAGGAGAGACCCTCTTGTTGGAAGGGGCCGCCGTTTTCGTCGCCACCGGACGGCGTCCGAACACCGACGGCCTCGGCCTGGAAGAGGCCGGCGTGAAGCGCCGTCCGGACGGCGCGGTTGAGACGACCCCCTCTTTCGAGACGTCGCATTCCCATATTTTTGCGGCAGGGGATATCCGCGGGCATGTCCGCAAGCTTGCGACCGTTGCCGATCGCGAAGGGGAGCTGGCGGCCGAAAACGCCTTGAGAGGGAGTCGGCAGACGATGGAATATCTCGGCGTCCCCTATGCGATTTTGACCTCCCCCCAGGTGGCGAGTGTCGGATTAAAAGAGGTGGAAGCGCGCGCCGCCGGTTTCGCGTTGCGGCAGGTCGATCTCTCCCTGCCGGAAGAGCTGCCGAAGGCGATCGCCGACCGCGGATGGGTCAAGCTGGTGGTGGAGAAGGGAAGCCACCGGATTTTGGGGGTCCATCTCCTGGCCGCCAAGGCGGCGGAGGCGATCCATGAGGCGATCTTTATTGTCAAGAACGGTCTCACGGTCGAGGATGTCTGCCGGACGATTCATGTTTATCCCACCGTGGCCGAATCGATCCTGCGCGCGGCCGAGTCCTACCCCAAAGCGGCTTGAGGCCTCCCTTCCGATCACATTTCAAACCGATCTCTGTGCAATGATCAAAGAATCTCTCCCCATCGGATAAGGGTACTCTTTACAAAGCCACTGGTCCAGATCGACAAGGAAGAGAAGAAACGGATGGGCCATGGCCCGCAGGAGCCGTTTGTTTTCGATCAACGTATGAATTTCCCAAGCCGATTGCCAGAGCGGTCCCGCCGGATGGGTGATGGAGAGGGGGCGGAATCCGGCTTTATTGAGCTTGCGGGTGATCTCCTCATTCGAGTAGCCGCTCCGCTCGATCGAAATGGGGGGGCCGCCCGCCGGACGAGCGGCGGGTTGGAAGAGCCTTTGGAGCGGACGAGGAAGGGCAGAGGGGGCCGGCGGGGTTGGAATGGAGAGGATCAGATAACCTCCCCGTTTGAGCGCGCGGGAAAACCGCTTTAATACTTCCAGATCGTCTTTAAGGTAAGTCAGAACGTGCATCGAAAAGATCAGGTGGAACAGCTCGGAAAAACGGATCTGGTGAAGGTCTCCGACGTGGAACGAGAGATTCCTGGTTCCCTTTTTTCGGCGATCGCCGCCGCCCGCGTGACCTGTTCCGACTCGATTTCGATCCCGCTGATCTTCCAGCCCGGGTGCCTCTCCGACAGGTAGAATGAATGGGCGCCGTTTGCGCATCCGGCATTCAGGACGTTCGCATCCTCCGGAAGGGAAATTTTCCGGAGCGCCCGCATTAAATAGTGATTGCGGGATCGGTCTCCAAGATGGGTCGCTCCCAGCCATCGAAAGGCGAGGCGTTTGACCGGGTTGGTTTCGATCAGTGCTTGCTCACATCCATACACCATGGCTTCTTCCTTTCATCCCCCAATTTTTGAACGAGAATAAGGGCAAGTTTTATGCCTCCTTATTGTTTTGTAAGGGGAGGCGTTTGGGAAGGTCTGGTGACTGTTTGAGGGCCGATAAAAGTGGATTTCCTTACTGAGGCGCATGTCAAAAAGAGGCAACAACCTATCACTTTTTAACAAGGGATGGCGTGATGTTAGGCTCTAACAGGATGATTGGTTTGTAATGTGATGGTTATTACAGTTTTGGGAGGCTGAGAATCGGATTAGTTTTTAAAGGTAGGGATGGTTCCTGTTTCGGTGGTGAAAAAGGGGGCGGCGCCGGCGGTGTGGTTGGTGGTGTCAACCAGACCGGTGATTTGCGGGAATTTTTCGGAAAGGATTCGGATGACGCCGTGGTGGAGGGTCTTGCCGGCCATCGCGCATCCTTGACAGCCGCCCGACATCTCCACGTAGACGATGTTCTCTTTCAGGTCGACCAGTTTGATGTGCCCGCCATGCTCGGCAAGGCCGGGGTTGATCGTTTCGTTGAAGACCTTGGAGATTTCGCGCGCCAACTCGCTGTCCCACGCCGGATTCGGATTATCAATCACCCACGCCTGCGCCAGCCCGGTGCTCGAATAATCGATTGTCGATCCTTTGATGAGTGTTTCCGATTCCCGGTTGATGAAAAACTGATATTCTCCGCACGGCAGGGCAAAGTCCCGCGGATCGGCCTCTCCAGGAGCGACATAGTCGAACTTATATTTGAAGTCGCCCGCTTCGCGTATCACCGTTAGCCGCACGCCGATGTCGCTGCGGTCTTGAAGGGCCTGACGGACCTTTTGGACCGCCTTTTCGGTGAGGGTGGCGATGGGATGATTGGGCATGCGCGATCTCCTCAAGGAAAGGATGTTGTTGGAAGCCTTACGATAACACGGCTGGGAAACGATCTTCAACTGTTTGTATTTGTGAGAGATTCATTGACAGGTTCGGATCTTATGTTAGCCTTGATTCATGGTTGGCGCTCGAAAGCGACCTCCGCGCCGATCAGAAACACTCCTGCGTTGCGCCGGAGATCGGGGAAAAAGAAGTGGCGTGAAACCTTACGATGAAAAATAACGGTCTCGGGAGAGAGAAAGAGGGATCGGAGCCGACCCCGCCCCGAAAAGCGACCGAACCTGCGGACGGGTTTGGCCTCCAGGCGGTTCTCTTCGTCTGCCTGAGTGTGATGGCCGCCTTTCCCGTTTTGATGTTCGGTCTTACGCAATCGCGGCAGTGGAAGGTCGTCCAGTTGCAACAGGCCGACCGTGAAGGAATGTCGGTGGCCCAGGCGCTGGCGCGCGAGATCGGGCAGACGATTGCCATGCAGCTCCGCGGGGTGGAGGTTTTGGCGGGGCAGGTGGAGGTGAAGGAGACAATGGAAAAAGAGCGTCTCCAGGCGCTCGTCAGCACGCAGCGCAGCCGCTTCGGAGGGCTTTCGTTTATGTATGTCGCCGACGCGGAGGGCCGATCGATCGTCGCCGACCCTCCCTTCACCGACGGACGGGCGAACGCCGGCGTCGATTATAGCGACCGCGATTATTACAAGGAACTGCTCCGAACGGGCAAGACGGTGATCTCCCAGGTTCAGCTGGGAAGGCGATCGGGCGTTCCTAATATACAGATTGCAACGCCGATTTGGGGGCCCGAGCAAATGTTGGCCGGTTTTGCAGAAGGATCGGTCGATTTAACCGAAATCCAATCGTTGACGGAGCAGATCGCTTCGTCCGATCCCGATCTGCGGCTGGCGGTTCTCGACAAAGAGGGCCGGGTGATCGCCCATCCGAATCCGGCGCTTCGAAGGGAGATGCGCCCGCTGGCGCATCTCCCGCTCTATCAGCCGGCGATCCGATCCCTCGGGGAAATCCGTGTTGAGCGAGACGAAGAGGGAGTTCCCGTACGGGCGACAGCGGTTCCGATCTCGGCGCAAGGGCTCGACTGGACGGTTGTGGTGAGCCGGCCACAAGCGGTCATCGAGCAACACGCCGCCGTCGCGCAGCGGCAGACGCTGATCACCGTGACCGGCGCTTTTTCCGCCGCGCTGTTGCTGGCCGGATTCCTCGCGTCGTGGCTGGCGCGGCCGATTCGAAGATTGGCCAGGCTGACGATCGCCGTCGGCAAGGGCGATTTTGGGATGCCGTCGCCCGAACCCGATTTTTGGTCGCCCCGGGAAGTCAAGGCGCTGCATGCCGCCGTCGGGGAAATGGTCGGCCAGCTTCGCGCCTATACCGAAGAGCTGGAAAACCGGGTAAAGGCGCGGACGACGGCGCTGAAGGAGACGAACCGGGAGTTGGAGGCGTTTGTGTATACCGTTTCCCACGATTTGAAGGCGCCGGTGGTGTCGCTGCATGGAATGGCCTCGTTGTTGATGGAGGAGTGCGGGGAGAGGCTCGACGAGAACGGTCGGCACTACCTCAAGCGGATCCTCTCCAACGCCGGTTTTATGGAAGAGCTGATCGGCGATCTATTAGAATTGTCAAGAGTTGGAAGACGGGAGAAGCGACCCGAGCGTTTTGAGAGCGAGCCGTTGGTGCGGGCGATCTTGGAGCAGTGCGATATGATGATTCGGAAACGGGGGGTGGAGGTGGCGGTCCTCACCCCGCTTCCCGCGGTGGTGTTCGATCCGACCCATTTGAAGCAGATCTTCCTCAACCTGATCGGAAACGGAATCAAATTCATCGGGAGTCGGGCGGCGCCGCGGTTGGAGATCGGCGGGAGAGAGGCGGGCGGATGGGTGGAGTTCTACGTGAAAGACAACGGCATCGGAATTGATCCGGAGTATCACGAACGGATTTTCGGTATCTTTCAACGGTTGAAGGAGGTTGAAGTGGAAGGGTGCGGTGTGGGGCTGGCGATCGTGAAAAAGATCTTGGAAATGTCCGGCGGAAAGATCTGGCTAGAATCGAGAAAAGGAGAAGGGGCCACGTTCTTCTTCAGGATACCGAAAGAGAGTGTAAATGACCACGTTTCGTGATCCGCCGCATCTTGGTTTATCCAAACGTAAACGCATACAGCTCCACGCTCGGCCTTTCAAAAATCATCTCAAAGAGATGCTCCCCCTCATCTTCCTTCGGCAGCGTCACCAGATTGTAGAGCCGCGCATCATTGATGATGGCCCTGCCGTCCGGGCCGACATCGACGCCGCGCATGTTCGCCGGGAGCGGCGCGCCGTCGATCAGAATCTTCGCCGGAATTCCTTTCTCCGTCCCTTTCATCACCAAATTCAGCTTCGGCGCCTGGAAGCGGAATTGGATTTTGCCGCTGGGAGCCTGGAGGATCGCCGCTTCATCGATGACCTTCCAGGTGCCGGCGAGCGCCCAGTAATTGAGTCGAAGTGACGGCGGCGGGGTGTAGTTGATCGTAGTATCAGGGGTCATCCGTTCGTTTGAGAAGAAATTGCTGGCCCGGTTGTAGCCGATGTAGGTTTCGGGGAGCGGATCCTGAAGACGTTCACCGTTTTTTCCGCTTTCTCGATCGCCACCGGCGTGTGAAGCAGCTTCGCCTCCATCAAGATCGATTGAATCGCCCCTTCGAAGAGATCCTCATCCCCCTCGCCGAAGTGCGTCAGCCGCAGCCTTCCCTCCGCATCGATCAGATATTTCGCCGGCCAGAACTGATTGCTGAAGGCTTTCCAGGTGCCGTAGTCGTTGTCGACGGCAACCGGGTATTTGATCCCGTGACGCGTAATGGCCCGCTTGATGTTTTCAATCTCCTTCTCGAACTGAAACTCCGGCGTGTGAACGCCGACGATGACCAGCCCCTGGTCGCGGTACTTTTCGTCCCAGCGGACAACCGCAGGCAGCGCGCGGATGCAGTTGATGCAGGAGTAGGTCCAGAATTCGACTAACACGACTTTACCGCGCAGGCCCTCTTTGGTGAGCGGCGGGGAGTTCAGCCAGGTGGTGACCTGGGTAAACTCCGGCATCTTTCCCAGTACCGGATAGGGGGATTTTTTCCCGGCGGCGAGGGCGTTCTCGGGGCCGAAGCGGCTGTTGGCTTCGGGCGGGGACTTGGTTTCGACCAGCCGCTTCTCGATTTGATTGGCGACGAAGAACGAACCGGGCAGCTTGGCAAGAAGGAGGGTATCGAACTGAAAGAAGAGGGCGACGACCGTTGCGACGGTCAGGGCGCCGAGCGCTTTGTGTGTCAACGCTCCCCACCGGCGAAGGGAGGTGATCCGGTCCGAGATCCGTCGCCCTCCATACCCGATTAAAAGCATCGGCGCCGCGGCGCCGAGGGAGTAAGCGCTCATCAAAATCAAGGTCGATCCGAATGAAGCCTGCACGGCGGCCAAGGTCAAAATGATCCCCAAGACCGGCCCGGCGCAGGGGGCCCAGATCAGTCCGAGCGACGCGCCGAGGAAAGCTGAGGAGAGAGGCGTTTTCTCGATGGAGGATCGATTCATTCCGGGGAGCTGTCGGGTGAGGGCGCTGATCTTCGTCCCGATTCGCTCCCAGAGCGAGGGCCAGAGAAGACTGAGGCCAAGGAAGAATAAAATGAGGAGCGCCGCGTGCCGAAGGGCGTTATTACTGAGACCGAGGAAGCTTCCGAAGAACGCAAAGATGACGCCGAAGAGGGTGAAGCTGATTGCAAGACCGGCGACAATCCAGAGCGGGCGACGGCGATCCCCTCCGGAGATCGAGGCGCTTAAGAGGGGGGAAGGATCGGCAGGATGCAGGGGCTTAAAACGGTTAAGGCGCCCGCGACGATCGCTAAAATTCCAAGGGTCCAGCTCATTACAATCTCCCCCGCCTCCAGGTGGGTCTGCTCCCTCTAAATTAGCACAATTCTCTCCTTCTTCATATTGTTCGGTTTGTTCAGATCCCGGCATACCATTCATAGCCTTGATCTTCCCAATAGCCTCCTTTTCCTCCGGCGAGGGTGTCGAAGCGCTCGACCAGCTCAATCCGCATAATGTACTTTGCCATCTTGTAACCGAGCTGTCGTTCGAGACGGAGACGAAGCGGCGCGCCGTTCCCGATCGGGAGAGGCCGGTCGTTCAGATCGTACGCGAGAATCGTCTGGGGATGATAGGCCTCTTCGAAATCGATGCTCTCGTAATAATAGTGGCCAAGCTCGTCGGGATCGGCCGAGTGGAAGACGACGTAGCGGGCCTCCGGGCGAGGGCGGACCTGTTCGAGAATCAGGCGGAGAGGAACCCCTTTCCATTTGCCGATGGCGCTCCATCCCTCGACGCAATCGTGGCGGGTGATCTGGGTTCGCGACGGGAGGCCCCGAAGCGCGGCGAGGGAGAATCGGGCCGGCTGCTCGACCCGTCCGCCGACCTCCAATTGCCAGTCGGCGAAATTGTTTTCGACCCAGGCGAGATATTCGGCCGTGCCGGGATGCGTTGTCCCGTTTACCGGGAAGACCGGGGAGAGGTCGGCTTCGGTATACTCCCGCGCCATCGCTTTGCGGGGGGGTGATGAGGCGCTGCGCCCGTTGGGTGAGTCCTTCCGCGCTGCTGAGAAGGCCTTCAAACCATGCTTTTCGGGAAAGCGTGTCACAGCCGGCGAGGAGTAAGAGACCGGAGAATTGGGCGGCGCGGGCAAGGAACCGCCGCCGGCCAAGACTAATTCGTTTTTTCATGGTTCTCTCCTGATTGCCGGATCAAATACCATCCGGTGAGCATCGATCTCAGGTTGTTCCAAAGACCGGTGATCGCCACCATCAACACGTGGACGAGGGTGTAGCCGATGAAGGCGAATGCAGCGATGAAGTGGATCGTCCGGGCCGACTGCCGACCGCCGAAGAGGGTCAACATCGATGGGAAAGCGGCGTTGAGGTTCGGCGACATCGTCAGGCCGGTCAAAACAATGAGGGGCGCCAGAACAAAGACGACGCCGGTGTAGGCGATTTTCTGAAGGACATTGTAACGGGCCGCCTCCTCGCCGCCGGGATGGTGGAAGCGAAGGTGATCGCGGATCGATGCCCCGATTTTCGGATCTCTTCCTTTTTCGGAAGGAGGTCACTCCAGAGATGACGGCTTACCAGAGAATAGGCGGCAAAAATGAATCCATTCAGGACGAAAACCCAGGCGAAGAAGAAGTGCCAGCGCCGCCCCATCGCCAGCCACTGGTGCTTGGGCAGGGTGGCCCATTCCGGGAACCCGCGGCGATAGAGCTCTCCCCCTCGTTCCGGGAGGCGCCGAAAAGGCCGGTGGTATCGAAGGAGTGTCCGAAGAGGGTGGTGACCCCCCGGATCTCGCCGCTCTCCATCCGGACCGCCTTCATCGCCAAAATCGGCCGATCGCGGTCCGACCGCTCGCCCCAATAGAGGGCAGGGTGGGCATTAAAGATCTGAAACCCGCTCATGAGAAGGATCGGAAGACAGAGCACATTCAGCCAATGGGCGAGGCGAACCCATAAAGGATGGCGAAAATGCCAGCGGTCGGCGCTTTTTCCTTCTTTTGTATGACCCGGCTTTACCATTGGATATCTCCTGAGCTTGCGTTCACGGTACCACCCCTTACTTGTTCGATGTTAAAGTAACGTCGGGCGGAAAGGCAATTCCTTACAGGAGGGGGCCGACCCGGTGGGCCGCCCTCTTTCCCGATCAGGAAATTAGGGTGAGGCACGCCTCGCCCCTACGGGGCAAATATCTTTTGACTTCCTCTTTCCCGCCCGGTTACAATGGCGGCCAAGAATACCCCGGTGAATCGCCCGAGGGGAGGGTGTCGATACCGCTTTATTAGGACGGAACCGATCGCCATAGAAAATGGAGCGGCCGCCAGTGATCTATTCTCCATCCCGGCTAGAGACCTACCGCCAATGTCCTCAAAAGTTTAAGTTTACCTACATCGACCAGGTCCCTTCCTCTTTGGAGGGGATCGAGGCCTTCATGGGATCCCGCGTTCACGAGGCGCTCTATAAGCTCTATACCGATCTGCGTTTCTGCAAATTAATGTCCTTGGAAGATCTCCTCGCCTACTATCGCGAAATCTGGGAAAAAGAGTGGCACGGCGACATCCAGATCATCCGCGATGAGCTGACCCCGGACGAATACCGCGCCCTGGGGGAGAAATGTTTGGTCGACTACTATCGCCGGTATGCTCCCTTCGATCAGACACGAACGCTCGGCCTGGAGCATCCGGTCCAGTTCAATCTCGATCCCGACGGAAGATATGCGATGAAGGGATTCATCGACCGGTTGAGCCAGCCGAAGGACGGCGTGATCTGGATTCACGACTATAAGACAAAAGGGTTCTTTCCCACACAGCAAGATCTCGATCAGGATCGACAGCTCGCTTATTATCAAATGGCGGTGCAACGGCTCTGGCCCGAAACAAAAGAGGTCGAGCTGATTTGGCATTATCTCATCTTCGATCAAGAGATCCGCTCGCGACGGACGACGGACGATTTGGAAGCGTTGCGGCAGGAGACGATCGCTTTGATCGAGGAGATCGAAACGACCACCGAATTTCCCGTCAAACAGAGCGCCCTCTGCAGCTGGTGCGAATATCGCGCGATCTGCCCCCTCTTCCGCCATCTTTATGAGACCGCCTCGCTTCCCAAAAACGAGTATATGAATGAAGAGGGGGTCTTCCTGGTCGAGCGCCTGGCCGCCCTCCAAGTCGAGGAGGCAAGGGTCAAAGGAGAGATCGAAAAGGTGAAGGAGGCTCTCCTGGCCTATACGCAGAAAAAGGGGTCGAGGTCCTCTTCTCGAAGACCCATAAGGTCCGGGTGAAAATATATGAAAATGTCCGCTTCCCGGGAAAAAATGATCCCGGGCGGCCCGCTTTGGAGAAGGCGATCAAAGAGGCGGGGCGATGGGAAGAGGTCTCGTCGCTCGATGTTTTTGCGCTTTCGAAGGTTCTTTTGAGCGGCGCCTGGGGGGCGGAATTAACGGAGCGGATGAAAAAACTGGGCAAACCTGACAAGAGCCCCTGGATCAAGGTCTTCCCTCGCGACGAACGAAAATAGCATCGGTCTCCGATATTCTCAACCTCTCCCGAAGACGTTTCCGAATCAGTGCACACCCTTATCATCGATTTTTAATCGATTGCGTCGGACGGATGCGACTGGACAACCGGTTAAGAATTATATATAAAAGGACACGCAACTCAACATCGTTGTGAGGAGAGGAATGATCAAATACCTTATTATGATCGGTTTTATGGCAATGAGCACGGTTCGGCTCGCTGAAGCGGCCGATTGGAAAGTAATTCCACAACCCAAATTGGGAATGGTCTCTGCAACGGCGAATCAAAACTTTTCGGGTGGAGCGGAAAAAACGGAAAAGGCGACCCTCCCCGATTTCGCTTCTCTTCCGCAGGTTCTTCAAGCCGCCAGTTCCGATCAAGCCGGAGCGGACCGGAGCGCCAAAGCGGAAGCCCGTTTGGAGATAGAGAACGGCGTCATCCGGTTTAAGGGACATCTGGAAACGACGGATAAAATGCCGACTGATTTTCTCGCTCCCGTCGCATCGATGAAAGGCGCGGTGACTTTGGATTTAAAGGTAATGCTTCCGGATCCGTCTGGAACAATAAAAGGATCGATTCGCGTCACCCATAATGCGCCTGAGTCGATGATTGCGGCGGGGACGGAAGAAGTACAAAAGGGGTTGCCGGAAAATATTATCGCGAAGGTTTTTGTTAATGACGAGCTCGTTTTAAATTCGACCGATCTGACGGCAGGGGTGCGGAGGGATATTCCGGTTCCGCTTCGTCATGAAGATATCGTGACGATCTTCGTTCAAGAAGAATTTAGCATGATTGCATCCGGAAAGGTCGATCTTCTCTCCACGATTGAGTATGAGTTTACTCCGTAGGAAGAGTGTAAAAAAAGCTTTGCTTCGTAGCAATTGTTTGTGCTACCGTGATTTCCAGGGAAGTCTATGGACAAAATTTTTATTAGAGCTTGGATTCTTTTTGTTTCTTTTTTGTGCCTTATTGCCCTTGTTGCAATCCGCGTTACCAGCCCAAAGGACCCGGAAGAGAGGGCGGTTACTCAGAGTGTAAAAGTCTCGGGGGATCCAAAGGAAAACCCAATGATTTTAGTGCCGGCGGGGGAATTCATCATGGGAAGCGAAGAGGGTGGGTTTGATGAAAAACCGCCCCGCCGCGTCTATGTGGATGCTTTTGAGATAAACCAGTATGAAGTAACTCAATATGATTATGCTGAATTCGTTCGAGCAACAGGCCACCGCTCTCCCCTCTCTCGTTATCTAAAAAATATTGAGAGCTTTAATGACCAGAATCAACCGGTCGTATATGTTACCTGGGAAGATGCCGGTGCATTTTGCCGATGGAAGGGGTGGCGCCTCCCCACGGAAGCGGAGTGGGAAAAAGCTTCGAAAGGTGCAGAGGCGACTGCGTGGCCCTGGGGGAGTGAGCCCAAGCCGATCTTTGCGAATTTCCTGGGGGGAGAGGATCAAGCCCATTATACGGCGATCGTCGGCTCGTTTGAGCAGGACAAGAGTCCTTATCGGATCTATGACATGGCGGGTAACGTGCGGGAATGGGTCCAAGATTGGTATGACGAACACTATTACAGGAATGCGCCCAATCGAAATCCGAAAGGTCCGGATCAAGGGGAGATGAAAACGCTTCGAGGGGGCTCCTGGAATGACTCCGCGGTTTCAGGACGGACTTCTGCGAGGATGAAAATGTTCCCGGATTACAGGGATACTACGGTGGGATTTAGGTGCGCCAAGTCGGCCGACCGGTAGGTTGGTGCGGCTGTCCGGTGTAGACGGCTAAACCAGATTCAGCCAATAGAGGACAAGAAAGATCGCGATGAGAGCGTTAAAGATCAAGCCGACGATCACAATCATATCGAAAATTTGAGGATCTTTGCGTTTAGGGGGTTCCATGTTTCTCAGCCTCCAGCGTGTTGTAAGTAAAAAGTACACTATCATACGACTCAGAAAAGAGTCAAGATTTTTGAGTTTTAACATGTTTACTTTTTTGTTGACAAGCTTTATTTTTTGGTATATAGTCCCGTCAATTTTCTTTCCGGTTTACCATAGCAGTCATTATTCCTTGGGGGTGGAAAAATGGATCAACAGCAAGGCGTCAAATTAGGGAAAGTTATATTCTTAGTTACACTTATCTTCTGCTCGTGGGCCATTTGGTATATCTCCGCTCCGCCGCCGGGGTTCGGGCACTAAATTTAGCGACTTCCCAAGTAATGCTCTTGGAGTATTAAGTCTTACAACGATATTAATGTTGAATAAAAGGAGTTGCGAGATGGCAAATCAGGAGACAGGCAGTAAGGAGACCGGCAAAACGCTCGGTTACTTTTTCGTATTTATGATTGTTGCCGCAGTCTATTACTATTTTCTTGATTGGGTCATGATGGGACCCATGCAAAACCTTCCGTTTCCGTATAAATAGTTTGGTTGCGTTTTCTTAGAAGTTCGGGCGAGGGACTTCCCTTCCCGTCAGTTTCAAATGTTTCACATCTTAATCATCTCTCAAGGAGGTATTAAAATGCGTAGCTTTAACGATCCTAGAAAGGCGAAGATCGGAGCAGGTGTCCTTCTGGGTGTGATAGGCTTGCTCCTCCTCCTCCCCTTTATCCCCCTTCAAGCTGGAGCCGAAGAAGCGAAAAAAGAAGCGGCTGCTGGAACGGAACAAAAGGTTGAGAAGGCGAAGGACGTTTTTTATAAGGGAGAGGGCGAGTTTGGGATCGTCTCGGGTCCCCCAGCCCCCACTCTGAAATATCCCGACGATTACGGAACCTACGGCACCTTCCAGAGCCGAACGATTCTCTGGGTTGCCAATCAGCAGCATCTCTACTTCGGTAGCTTCGTTCTCGCCGTCCCTATGTTCGTGTTCGTGATGGAACTGGTCGGGATGATGCAAAAAGATAAAACGATGGCCAAGAAGTATGATGATATGGCCCATGAGATGATGAAAATCAGCTTGACCGCTTATTCGATCACCGCGGTCCTCGGCGGAATCCTCATCTTTACCTTCCTGGCCCTCTATCCCGGGTTTTTCGGTTATCTAGCGAAAATCTTCAAGCCGATCATGCATGTGTATGCCCTCCTCTTTATTCTGGAGAGCGGAACCCTCTACATCTACTACTACGGCTGGGATCGGATGAATGACGGCGGATTCCTGAAGTGGGTCCACCTTTCCATCTCCTTCCTCCTCAACACGATCGGCGTCATCCTGATGTTCTTCGCCAACTCCTGGATTGGATTCATGATGTCTCCGGCGGGCGTCGATGAAAAAGGCCGCTTCTTAGGCGACATCTGGAAAGCGGTTCATACCGCCCTCTGGCATCCGCTGAACATCCATCGCATTCTGGGAAATGCCGCGTTCGGCGGAGGTGTGGTGGCCGCTTATGCGTCTTATCGACTGTTGGCCGCCAAAACGCCGGAAGAAAAAGCATATTACGACTGGATGAGCTATGTCGCGATGTTTATGGGAATCCTGAACCTGATTCCTCTTCCTTTTGCGGGTTACTGGCTGATGCGGGAAATTTACGGCTACCGGCAGCAGATGGGTATCACCTTGATGGGAGGCCTTCTGGCCTGGGTATTCATCATGCAAGCGATGATGATCGCGACCCTCTTTGTGAGCACCAACTACTACCTCTGGCAGGCGATGGGGAGAATGCCGGGAGCGGAACGCTATTACCGGTTCTTTAAATACATGCTCCTTGTCCTCATCGTTTCCACAATCGCCTGGTTGACCCCTCATACGCTGGTGATGACCCCCGCCGAGCTGAAGGCGATGGGCGGTGCGCAGCATCCGGTGGTCGGAAACTACGGTGTTATGTCGGCTAAAAATACCGCGATCAACATCATGATCTCGACGACGGTCCTCTGCTTCTGTATTTATCAGCGATGCAACAAGGTTCCGACAGTGAAATGGGCGGCGATGGGAAATGCCTTCCTCGGCGCGCTCTTCACCGGAGCGGCGATCAACATCGTCTTTCTCGGAATCTACGGCTACTTCATCCCCGCCAACGTTCGGATCGGTCTTTCCGTTCCTCAGGTCTGCACGACCTTGACCTGTCTGTTTGTCGGGGTAACGGTCAATACATTGATGCTGAAGAACGCAAGACAGCTTGGCGAAGTACGGTGGGGACAGATGTCGCCCAGAGGAGCTTATGCGCTCTTCTTGCTCGCCGTCTCCTTTACCTGGACAATGGCGGTGATGGGTTACCTCCGCTCTTCCGTTCGCCTGCATTGGCATGTCAACGAAGTTCTTCGCGACAATTCTCCATGGGCATTTACCAATCCGCTGGGTTATGCGGGTAACATCAACTCAATGAATGTGCTCTTATTCTGGACGATGCTCCTCTTCGTCTTCTGGCTTGGCGCCCTCTCCGCAAAGAAGGCCCATGTCACGGCAGAAGAGACGGCGGGTGTCGGAAAAGCGACAGTTCCAGCGGGGAGCCATTAAATTCTCTTAATGGGGGGGGCAACTGGGGACAGTTCGCCTCCCCCCAAAATGTGGGGGGTAAGAGAAGAGAATGAAAAGCAATAAGGCGGCGGGTACGGGTACAATTATAAAAGTAGCCATATGGTACGTCTTTATCCTTGGGATTTTTGCGGGAATTGCAAATTGGTTGCCGCAAATCCGGGGGACGCGCCTGAGGCGGCGGTGGCGGTCGATCTCAGTTCCATCACGCCTGAAAAATTGGCGCTAATGGGGAAAAGTATCGTCTTTGGAACAGAAAATCCCACCTTTGGCGGGGGCGGTGTTCCGATTGGAAAAGGGCAATGTCCTCTTTGTCACATGTTTTTTCAGGAACAGAAGGCGGATCGCTGCCCGGTTTTGATCGGTGAGGAAGAGCGCTCGGGCAATCGGGTCAAAGAAGAAAGATACAAGGCTTTCGCCTCGCGTCTCGCGAATGGGGAGCCGAATAGCGGAATCAAACCTCATGCCACTGAAGGTGGCGAATATCTTATTGAATCGGAATACTGCCCGAACTGCTACGTGGTGGAAGGTTTCGGCATTAAGGGGACGAATGATCAAGAGAGCCCTATGCCGATTATCAATAAGCCACCCATTCAGTTGACCGATACCGAGATTGTTGCGGTTGTGTCGTTTCTCCAAACGAAAGATACGGGCGATTTTAACAAGTGGACAGCAAAGGATGCATGGGAAAAGTATTTCGGAAAACCTTTGAAAGCAGACGGGCCTCCCAAAGAAGGAGAGGCCAAAGCGGCTGCTGCGGGACCCCCTGTCGCACTCGAAAGTGATACTCCTGAACAGATTGTCCAGAAGATGACCTGCTTTGCATGCCATAAGATTCCAGGGATCTCTATCGCCAAAACAGGGATGATCGGACCTTTATTAATTGAGAAAACAAATGCTCCCAATCGTGTTAAATCCCCTGAATATCAAAAGGCGGTTAAGGAGGGGAAGGCCCACGCGAAAACTCCGAGGGAATACGTGATCGAGTCGATCATGAAGCCAGACGCCTTTATTGTGCCTGGCTTTGCCGATGACATGGTCAAGGATTTCAAGCATAAATTCACAATTGCAGGGCTGGATAAGTTAGTCGACTACCTTCTTGAGCAGGATGCTGCTGCAGCGATTAAGGATGGTATGGATCGGCTGCCCAATGAGAAGGAGGGTCCTCTAAAAAAGGCTGATCTCTCCTCACCTGGAGAGGAAGCGGTCGTCAATGCAGCGATGCCCAAATCTGACGTGAAACAGGCTTCTATCGCCAGGAAAGATACTGGAGGGAAATTTTAATGAAAGGAATGAGGACGGGAGGCATGTATCTTATGTTAAAGCAGAGAGCAACTTCTCTTATAACACAAGTCCTCTTCATCGTCCTGGCCCTGCCGATGGCGGTCTGGGCCGGGGAGGAGGAGCGGGTTTTATAGACGCCGGTAAGTTCGCCTTGATTATTGAGATGGGGCTTGGAATAAGCCTTATTTTGCTTGGGTGGCTTATCAAGGAGAAGATGGGAATACCGATTCCTAAGTTGATCCAAGCTCCTTTGATTTGGATTACGGCGTACATTATGTTTCGATTCATCCTCCAGCCGCCGATTCCATTTTCACTCTTGGCGATTTATATGGCGGTTGTGACGATTGCATGTTTTCTCTATGTTTCACTCAGCCAGCCTTCATGGGAAGAGTTTACCAATCCCATCAAGTTCATGCTTCAAGAGGACAGTGGAAAGGCAAAAATGTCTCGCTACTTCACTTTTGCTGCGATTCCATTGCTTCTTGCGTACGGGACATACAATAAAATGCTCCCTAAGTTTGATGAGCCGATCGAGTTGAGAACCGTTCATCCGGCTCCTCCGGCGAGCATCAACGTCCACGATAAAATTTTAAACCTTCAAACGGCGGAAAATCCGTATCGCATTGATGATTCCGGGAAATATCTGAAGGTCGGTCTTGAAAGCGTCTATCATGGAAAGAACCCCTTCGCTGAAGATGCTCCAAAGTTCCTGCAGAACGTTCGGGATGGGGGAGGGGTCTTTTTCGGAACCGCCGGATGTTTTTTCTGTCATGGGGATAATCTTGATGGAAGAGGGCCGTTCGCTTTTGCGTTCAATCCTATTCCGGCGAATTTCGCAGATCCGGGGACGATCGCCCAGCTTCAGGAGACCTTCGTCTTCTGGCGTGTTTCAAAAGGCGGTCCTGGATTGTCCCGTGAAGCGTTTCCTTGGGCCTCTGCCATGCCTCCTTGGGAAAAACATTTGACCACAAATGAGATGTGGCAGGTGATTCTCTTCGAGTACTGGCATACCGGTTTCTTCCCGAGAACATGGGATTAAGCTGAAGTTATAATAAACGTGATATTCCCAATTCGGTTTAATTGAGGGGGGACTTACTACCATGAGGGGAAAACTCAAAGAAGAAATGAGCCGGTTTGCTGCAAAAACGGTTGCAACCGGTTTAGTCGGCGTATTCCTTGCCGCCGCGGGGACGCTCTGGGTCGGAAGTGCGGAAGCCCAGCAGAACCTGGAGCCGAAACCCGGAAAGTATAAGCCGGCAAAGCCGAGCGCAGAAGATGTCGAGGCCGGTAAAGCGGTCTACTTCCGAAAATGTGTCTGGTGTCACGGACCGGATGGCGCGGGAGACGGACCCTCGGCGATTCGTCTGCCGACGAAGCCAAGGAATTTTAACCAAGGAACGTTTAAAATCAGACACACCGCCAGCGGGGAGCTTCCGACTGATGAAGATCTCTTTTTATCAGTTACGCATGGGCTTTCCGGCTCTGTTATGCCCCCATGGGGTGAGATTTTAAGCGAAAAAGAACGAAAACAGGTCATCTCGTTTGTTAAAACCCAGCTTGTAAAAGACCGTAAATTCGATGATCCCGATGAACAAATGACTGTCATTGATTACGGAAAACAGATCCCTTCCTCTGAGGAAAGTATCAAAAAGGGACAAGAGATCTTCATGACAAAGGCAAAATGCGTCGAATGTCATGGGGTTGAAGGTCGAGGGAACGGGAACCTTACGCAAAGAGACGACTGGGGCTTCCCGATCTTTCCGGCCGACCTGACGAAGCCTTGGAATCTGCGTGGAACCGACGTGATCCTTACAATCCGAGAAACATTTTTCGGGAGATCTCGACCGGACTCAATGGAACGCCGATGCCCTCTTTTGCGGACGAGCTTACTCCTGAAGAGCGATGGCATGTCGCGAACTTCGTAATGTCGCTCTCTGACAAATATCCGATCGATCCTCAAACAGCGAAGCCGGCGATCCAATTCGTTCTTAAAGCTCGCTTTCTGGCGGAAGGTGAACTGCCGAGTGATCCGAATGATCCCAGATGGAAGGAACTCCCGCCGCAATATATCGGAATGGCGAGCCAGATTATCCAACCGCCCCGCCACTTCCTCCGGACGGTTGATGATGTCCGGATTCGCTCTCTCTTCAACAGCAAAGAGATCGCGATCTTCTTGGAGTGGAATGATCGGACCGAGAGCCATCGGGACGAGAACAAAGAAGCGGTCTACGATGCGAAGCGGATCTCTTCGGATTCGTTCCCCGCGATTAATACGACCAATTATACCCATGAGAACGATGATAAAGCGGGTCCGTTGAAAGATGTGAACCCCGAATCCAAGGGGGTTTATAACGATGCGATCGCAATCCAGTTTGCGGAGAAATGGCAAGAGCTTCCACCGCCTGAGAAGCCATATTTTATCCATGGTGATGCGAAGCGGGGAACCGATATCTGGAAATGGGAGTCCGACGGTTCTACGAAGGAATTAACCGGTCACGGACTTGAGAAGATCGCGGTAAAAGAGGCCAACAAAAACATCAAGGTCGAAAACGCCAAATGGAGCAACGGCCGTTGGCAGCTCGTGATGAAACGGTCTCTCAAGACAGAGGATCCGGAACACGATGCTCAGCTTGAAATGGGCAAGAACATCCCGGTTGTTTTCTTCGCTTGGGATGGGGATGCCGGCGAGTTTGACGGAAAAATGGCTCTTTCGACCTATTACTACTTCATGTTGGAGCCGCCCGTTCCCGGTAAGGTTTACGTTATTCCTCCAATCGTAGCAGGTGTGGTTGTTTTGTTGGAGGGGTTGGTTCTCTATGCAGCGCGTAAAAAGAAAATAGAGAACGCCTAACTGAAACAGGTCATGCATTAGAAAAAAGGGTGGATACGGAAAGATTGTATCCACCCTTTTTCTTTAACATAAAAGATGAAATTATCCTTCTGACTGTAACAGAAATGTTTTGATTCCTGTTTTTGTTCGAGTTATAATCAAACAATTTTGAAACCCGTCACCGGCGTGATATGGGCTTGGACACGAGTAAATGATCGTTGAGGCCAAGCAACTCAGGCCTCAATAGAAGGAGGAACGTTATGAGTCGTTTGAATTTTTTATTTACTTCGGAATCGGTCACGGAGGGCCATCCTGATAAGATTGCCGATCAGATTTCCGACGCAGTTTTGGATGCCATTATCGGACAGGACCCAACGTGTCGCGTCGCCTGCGAAGCGATTGTAACTACCGGCCTTGCGTTTGTGGCGGGGGAGATTACCACCTCCTGCTATGTTGAAATCCCCGATATCGTCCGGGAAACGATCAAGCAGGTTGGATACACCCGCGCCAAATACGGGTTTGATTATGAAACATGCGCCGTGATCACTTCTATCCACAGTCAGTCCCCAGATATTGCGATGGGGGTCGATACCGGAGGCGCCGGAGACCAGGGGCTTATGTTCGGCTATGCAACGAATGAGACGCCGGAATTGATGCCGACTCCGATTCTCCTTGCCCATAAAATTACGAAACGACTCACAGAGATGCGGAAGGGAGATATTCTTCCTTATCTTCGGCCGGACGGGAAATCTCAGGTGACCGTGGAATATCGAGATGGAAAGCCGACTCGGGTGACGACAATCGTCGTCTCGACACAGCATAGCCCCGATATTACTTTAAAAGAGCTTCGGGAAGATGTAATTGAAAAGGTCATCAAGCCGGTTATTCCGCCCGAGCTCCTCGATGACGAGAGCATCATCTATCATATCAACCCAACCGGACGTTTTGTGGTTGGCGGACCGCAGGGGGATACCGGGCTGACCGGAAGAAAGATTATTGTTGATACCTACGGCGGAAACGGCAGTCACGGTGGAGGGGCGTTCTCCGGAAAAGATCCTTCCAAAGTCGATCGATCGGCCTCTTACATGGCCCGTTATATTGCCAAAAACCTGGTGGCCGCCGGCATTGCGGAGCGTTGTGAAGTCCAGCTTGCGTATGCGATCGGTGTGGCCGATCCGGTTTCCATCCTGGTCGATACCAAGCAGACGGGAAAGGTTCCCCAGGATAAGCTGGTGAAGCTGGTCCGGGATCATTTCCCCATGACCCCTCGGGGGATCATTGAACATCTGAAACTCCGAAGAGCCATTTATAAGAAGACCGCCGCCTACGGCCATTTTGGACGGAATGATCCTGACTTCACCTGGGAGAAAACGGACTTGGCCGATGCGATTAGAAAGGCTGCCGGACTTTAATTGATCGCCGTCTCAAAACAGCAAGGCGCTGCCCAAGCATGATCGCCGGCTGGAAGAGAGATCAATTTTGTTCAAAGACAATCAGCGGCCTAGAACCGCCCCAGATCGATCAAGCCCTGCGCCATCGGTCGGAAGTGTGGAAATCGGGCAAGTTCAATAAGTCAACCTCTAGCATGTGATGGAGAAGGAATGGACTACGATATTAAGGATATCAAGCTGAGTGAAAAAGGAAAACTTCGGATGGAATGGGCCGAGCAGAGCATGCCGGTTCTTCGCCTGATTAAAAAGCGGTTTAAGAAGGAAAAGCCGCTGGCGGGGGTGCGCATCTCGGCCTGTCTTCATGTCACCACCGAGACGGCGAATTTGATGGATACCCTCAAGGCGGGGGGCGCCGATGTGGTCCTGTGCGCCTCCAATCCTCTTTCGACCCAGGATGATGTCGCCGCGACGCTGGTCGATCATTATCAGATTGCGACCTTCGCAATCAAGGGAGAGGACAACAAGACATATTATAAGCATATTCAATCGGCCTTGGCGCATAAGCCGATGATCACGATGGATGACGGGGCCGATTTGGTCTCGACCATTCTCTCGGAACAGAAGCAGTTGATCCCCAACCTCATCGGGGGAACCGAGGAGACAACCACCGGCGTCATTCGCCTTCGAAGCATGGCTCAGAAGGGGGTTTTGAAATTCCCGGTGATCTCTGTCAATGACGCCAGCACCAAGCATTTCTTCGACAACCGTTATGGGACCGGCCAGAGCACGATGGACGGCGTTCTGCGCGCCACCAATCGGATGGTGGCCGGATCGGTGGTGGTTGTCGCCGGCTACGGCTGGTGCGGCCGTGGGATTGCGATGCGGGCGGCAGGAATGGGGGGAAATGTCATCGTCACCGAGATCGATCCATTAAAGGCGATTGAAGCGGTGATGGACGGCTATCGGGTGATGCCGATGTCGGAAGCGGCTCAGATCGGCGATTTCTTCATCACCGTCACCGGCGATATCAAGGTCATCCGGAAAGAGCATTTTGAGGTGATGAAGGATGGCGCGATTGTCTGCAATTCGGGCCACTTCAATGTCGAGATCGACATTCCTGCCCTCGAGAAACTCTCCAAGCGGAAGCGGACCATCCGGGAGTTTGTCGATGAATATACTCTTTCGGACGGAAGGAAAGTCAACCTCCTCGGCGAAGGGCGCTTGATCAATCTTGCTTCGGCTGAAGGACATCCTTCCAGCGTGATGGATATGAGCTTTGCCAACCAGGCCCTCTCCGCAGAGTATCTTGTTCAACAGCACAAGAACCTTGAGAAGAAGGTCTACCCCGTGCCGCCGAAGATCGACGCGGAAATTGCGCGCCTCAAGCTGGAGGGGATGGGGGTCAAGATCGATAAGCTGACCAAAGAGCAGGAGAAGTATCTCGCCTCCTGGGAAATGGGGACCTAAATAAATTAGGTCATGGAAGTTTGGAATTCAGGGGCCAGAATCCAGGGTAAATAAGGTGCACACCTTCTGGTTTCTGGCTCCTTTTTTTCTGAATTCTGTTAGAATAATGAACTATGGCTTGGTTTAAAAAAGAACGGCAGCCCGGAGAAACGAAAAAGATCAAAATCCCGGAAGGGCTCTGGGTCAAATGCAACAACTGTCGCGAGATCATTTACCGAAAAGAGCTTGAGCGGAACGCGAAGGTCTGCCCCAAGTGCGACTATCATTTCCCCATTTCCGTCGAAGAGCGGATTGCGATGGTGGTCGATGAGGGAAGCTTCAATGAATTCGATTCTTCTCTCGCCCCCTGGATCCCCTCCACTTCAAAGATTCTGCCAAATATAAAGACCGTCTGAAAGCGAACCAAGAAAAAACCGGACAGCTTGATGCCCTGGTGATCGGCGACGGGGAGATCAATCACCGCCCGGTGACGCTCGGTGTCCTCAACTTCGCCTTTATGGCCGGCAGCATGGGTTCCGTCGTCGGGGAGAAATTGACGCGCGGCATCGAACGGTCGAAGGAGAAGCACCTCCCGCTGATTCTCTTCTCCGCTTCCGGCGGCGCCCGGATGCAGGAAGGAATTCTCTCCCTCATGCAGATGGCGAAGACGAGTGCCGCGATTGCCCGTCTTCAGGAGGAGAAGGTCCCCTATATTTCCATCCTCACCGATCCGACTTTCGGCGGCGTCACCGCCAGCTTTGCGATGTTGGGAGATATCATCATTGCCGAACCGAAATCCCTCATCGGCTTCGCCGGGCCGCGGGTGATCGAAAAGACGATCAAGCAGCAGCTTCCGGAAGGCTTTCAAAGGGCTGAGTTTCTTTTGGAGCATGGGATGATCGACATGATCGTCGAGCGAAAGCACCTCCGGGAAACCCTCATCCGCGTTTTATCCTTTTTTTAGATTTTCAACCCCCCCTGAGAACCGAGCGCTTCCTTCGGCACAAGCCGTCATGTTATACTCGCCTTAAATAAAAAGCATCCCTCTATTCAAATTTATATGTAAGGAGATGTTCATGAAGAATAGCCACGCCAGGAATCATCCGGCTGTTTCGGAACAGATTGGAATGGAAACCTATCGAAACGTCAAGCAGGCCGACTACACAAAGGAAGCGGAAGTCTACGATTTAAAGCGATTTTCTCATGTCGCGGGCCGGTTCTATGCCGAATTGTCCAATCAGATCATCTTCGATCTTTTAGAGGCGAAGGAGGGAGATCGTATTTTGGACCTGGCTACGGGGACGGGTCGGGTTTCTGTGGGAATGGCGGAAAAGGGCGTTTCGATCTTTGGGGCCGACCTCACCTGGAAGATGGTCGAACGGGCCAGGGAAAAGGCAACCGAGAAAGGACTTGCGAATGTGTCGTTCCATCTGGCCGATGGGCTGCAGCTTCCCTATAAAGAGAATACCTTTGATAAGATCGTTTCGATTCGCTTCTTTCATATCCTCCCCTTCGAGATGCAGAAGGCGATCCTTCAAGAGGTCCGCCGTGTCTTAAAGCCGGGAGGAACGTTTATCGTCGAATTCAACAGCCCCTTTGCCGGACTTTTCCTCTGGGCATGGCGTCGCGATCATCTCGTAATCTGGCCGCGTCAGGTCCGGGAATTGTTTCAAGGGATGACGATTACCAAGAAGGTCGGGGTCATGCTTCCCGGTCTGGGACGAATCGCGAAGGTCAATCCCCAGCTCGGATATACGCTGGGCCGCCGTCTCGATTTTTTCCCTTTCAATCATCTCTGCAATCAAATCCTCATTGTCGCTCGAAAGTAGGAATTCGTTATTCGTTAAGAGTGATTCGTTAATCGTGAGGGGATCGTGAATCGTTAAAAGTTAATCGTTTATCGTAAAAATGGGTTTTCACGTTTACGAATAACGATTCACGATGAACGATCTCTTCAGGGATCAAGTTTAAGAATATGCTCGCTATTCGCGCCGAGGTGAAGTTGGTATCTCCCTTCCGCCCCGGACATCGCCTTTGCGGGCGTTCCGAGTGAGCTGATTTCGATTCCCTCCACCGAAATTCCGGCTAATTCTCCCGCGGTCGGGTTGATAACCTGACCGTCCACCATGACGGTCGTCGGCTGGGTTGGATTCATATTTAAATGGGTGTAGGAGAGACCCCCCTGAATAGGCGGTCACCAACGCGTTTCCTCCCCCCCTTCCGCTACGCTTAGATTCGTTAATCCGGCCGGGACATTGAAGAAGATGAATCGGCCGCTTTCTTCTAGGGTGACCGTGGCCCCTACGATCTGACCATTGGAATCGGGATACGCGGCCACGCCGACCTGTTCCCCTGCCCCATTCCTCGCCTCAATCCGAACGTCTGCCTGGGGACGGTCCGATCCACGGAATAATCGAAGCGCTCCGCTGCTTGTTTCAGAGAGAGATCAAATCCTCCTTCCCATCAGCGTCGGCGTCGGCCAGGGCGAGATCAGAGACGGGGGACGAAAGAACGGTTTTGGACGATCCGAACGATCCATTTCCATTGCCGATCAAGAAGCGGGCGTCTCCTGTCGATCCGGCCCCGCCAACGACCAGATCGACTCTGTTGTCGCGGTTGATATCTGTAAAGAGCATCCGGGTCGGAATAAAATCAGCCGGTAGCTCAAACGCCGGGAGAAAGGCGATATTTGTTGTCGGCGTATCCTGCACCTGCGCCGGCGGCAGACCGAGGAAAAAGGCCCCTCCCGCTTTGTGGAGGAGGAGAAAATCGGGGATATTGTCCAAATCGAGGAAAGCAGTTTTAATGGCGATCACATCGGCTGGGGAGACACCGGCTGGAAGCGTAAGCGTGATCGGTGCATTCGGAATCCCCGCGTTGTCGAACGTGAGATCACAGAGTCCGCGGGCCGCGTCGGAAATCAAAATGTCGATCACGGCCAATCCGGCTTGCCGGACGGCGATCGCGGTCGGGTTGTCCCCACAAACCCCGGACGGATCGTCCACGCCGGTGGCTGCTTCGAACGGCACGAACGAGCCGTCCGTTTGATTAACTAGACGAAGAAGGGGAGACGGTCCACTGACGGCTAAGACCAGATCGGGGGCGCTGTCTCCGTTTAGTTCAGTAACGGTCATCGCCTTCGGAATTCGGGTGGAATCGAAGAGGAGAGTGGGATTTTCTATCCCTTCCTCAAATCCGTGGAATTGGTTTTCGTCCGGTCCGATTCCCGTTCCGGGGAAGAAGATCAACTTATTCTCTCCAAGGACAAGCAGATCGGTCTTCCCGTCCAGATTGAAGTCTCCTACTTCAACGGATTGCACGGAGGCAAGATCTAGAAGAGGGTCTCCAATCGCTTGATCCTGACCTCTGTACTGCATCTGTGTTGATGGAGAGGCTGTGAAATGACCCTGACCGTCTCCGAAAAGGAGTGTTACCGTGCCTGTATTGGATACCGACACAAGGTCGATATGAGCGTCTTGATCAAAGAAGCCGAAATGAAGGCTCTTCGCGGGAGCGCTCAATCCCGGAATGGGCGGATCGGTCGGCTTGGGCGCGTCAAATCCCCGAACCGACACCTTGCCTGATAATATTCCCCCTTGCAGGGGAAGGGGAGAGGCCGGCCTGCTGCGCAAGCGTGTCTGCTTCTCCGGCCGAAATCATCCAGAGCGAAGAAGAAGGGGAGATTAGACTCCTTGCCGACGTTTCTACCTGATAATTGTAAGAGGGGAGATATCCCTCTTTCTCAGCACGGACAATGAATCTGCTGTTGCTGTCGAGTAAGAGATCAAACCTGCCGGAAGCGTCTGCAGCGAAGCGTTTTGTGTCCCAAGGACGGAAAGTCGGACGTCTCCAACCATATTAATTGCCCCCTCGGGTTGAGCGAGGTTTTGGACTTGTCCCCTGAAGGAGGTCTCCCGCGGCAGGGCCTTGTTAACGTCTATTGAGACGACGGTCACGCCGTCCGGGTAAGCGGTGACGAGAAAGGTGCCGGAGTCTTCAGGGAGGTCACGCGGATTTGAAAGAGACTGGAAGCATCCGAAGAGAAGGGGAAGATCACAGATGATGAACTGGCCCTGGTTATCGAAAGAGACGACCCGACCGGCCTCTTCCCCGTTCTCTTTGAAAACCTTCAGGGTGATCCCCTCTGCTGCACGCCCTCTTCGGGATGGATCGATCAGGCCGAGGTCCTGAGCCGTCCCGATCAAAGCGCCTTGGCCGGAAGGGGGGCAGAGTTGGGACATCCGTGCCGCCTCCACTAAGATCAGATTGCGCTTTCCACCCGCCGGGCCGGTTGAAAGGGGCTGGTATGTTGGAACGAAAGTGAGTCCCTGCGCCCTAACAGTGTAGTTGCTGTTTGCCATAAGGGGGGAGATCGCACCCGGTGTGCCGGAAGGGGTAGGGGAAATTGTGAATTGCCCCTCGCCATCGGAACTGGTACTCCCGTCCGATCCGACGATCTGCAGCGTTGCTCCCGCGACTGCAGCGCCTCCTCCTCCGGTTTCACTTCCCCATCGATAGCTACCGTAAACGAGGTCGATCCCACGGGTCGTGGTGTAATTGCGATCGTCTGTATGAAAACCTCTCCCGGCCGGCAGTAGGCGACCGCTCGTCCCGTGGAGAAGATATCGTTATTTTGCGGATCGGGAGCGATTGCGGACGCATTGAGAAAGATCTCCCCGCCCGGGTTCTGGGCGCAATCTGGAAAAAATACGAAAGCGGAGGCATTGGTCGTCTTACCGAGATTCGCGGGGTTCCCCGCTGAATCGAAGTAGAAAACCGTCCCGAGGGAGGCGGGATCGGCGCCGGTCGGCGTGATCACGACATCCGCCTGTCCGGGCGTAATCCGTCCGATAATTACACCGGTCGTCGGCCGGAGTTCCACGCCGAGGCGCTGCGCCCAGTCTTGGATGTTCCCTTCCGAGTAGAGGATCATGTTGTCGTCTGTAAGAGGATCGAATGCCTGCTGCCGATTGAGAACATCCCCCATGGCCGTATTGAAACGGTGCGTCGTCTCCCGGAAGCCGGGAGCCGAGAGTCGGACGAGGTATTCTCCGTTGGTCGGCAGGCCCTGGTCGAGGGAGATCAGGAAGAGCCCGGCGCCATTGGCTTCTTCGACCTGCTCCCTTCCAAAAAAGGCGGCCAAGGCGCCAGGGACACCGGCTCCGGTAAGATCGTCGATCGCCACCCCCAACAAGCCGACCCGTTCTGGAAGCACAGGGAGAGCGTCGATTCGGCCGAGGGAAACGGCCCCGGCGAAAGAGGTGATCCGGCCGTTGCCCCGCCCGCCTCGAACGACCTGAAAGAAGGTCTCCCCCGGTGGGACATTGAACACCGTAAAGGTTCCTCCAAGGAGGTCCCTTGATCGATGGTCAGATCGGGAATCCGTCCCAGGCTGTTGTAGAAGAGATTCCGGGAGGTTCCGGTGGCATGCCCGATGATGTTTCCCTCGGCGTCGGTGACCTGAATGGCCGCTTCGCGCGCCGGTCCCTGCGACCCCTGAACCACCCCGCCGATCAATCCGTTTCGATTTAACTGACTCGTCGCGGCGGAGTTCATCAGAGTCATGATATCCGCTTCCGTAATGATTCGGAGGAACTGGTCCGGGTTTGGCGCAACAATGTCGCTCGAGCCGGTCTTGAACTGAGAGAGGAAGGTCGTGCTGAAGGGGGCGTCCCTCCGCTCTCCTTGATCGATACAGCAGTCGGGGAAAGGGTCCGCCGAACAGGCTGAGAGGAGAAGGAAGAGAAGAAGAATTTTCTTTAGTAAATGTTGCATCTGTTGCCTCGTTGCTTGTTAAAAACTGTAAGTCAATTCCAGATAGACCCGATCGTTGTTTTTAAAAAATCCGACGAAGTGAAACTCCCCCGGCAGCGGGCCGCCGATCTCCCCATGGAAGATGTCGGCTCCCACGGCCACCTTGAAAGCGTCGTTCAACTGATAAGTCGCCTTCGGACGGAGTAGAAGATCCCGGTCATTCACAAAATAAATCGTCAACATCTCCAAAAGCAAGCGGCCGTAGAAAAACTCTCTACGGATGAACAGACCCCAGACGGTATCGATCCGGTCCTGAATGATTTCGGATTGGTATCCCAAAATATATTGCTGTTGAACCTGCAGGGAGAGGTCCGCCCCGAAGACGCGCCAATCGACGCTCAATGCATATTTCCAATAATCCCGTTGAATCTCTCCAAGGGTCAATGTCAAGTCGTCCGGATCGTCCGAATCGGGATCCGGGTTGAAGCGGCCGAATCGGGTTCCGAACATCTTTCCATGGACAAAGGCGGCCTCGCCGTTGAAGACCAGCGATTCAATCCCCTTCGAGAAGGTGGTTCCTACAATACGAAGCCGGGTATGTCTCGGATTAAAGGCGACCTCCGGCGAGACACCGAATTCTCCCAGGCCGAAGACGGTCCGAAAGGCCGACGGGAAATCATCCCAGGTATAGAAGTAGCTCAGCGACGTATCCCATCCCCCGATCTGGCGCATCACTTTAATCGCCCATTCGCTGTTCTTAAAGTTCTGGGGGGTGTTTCAAGCCCTTCCAGTACTTGGAATTGTTCCCATTCACTTCCGACCGAGGCCGGTTTGTGAAACTCAAGATCGGGAATCCAGAGAATCTCCACCGTGTTCGGATCAAAATAAAGATCGGCTTTGACCATCCAGAGGGGGATGTATCGATCTTGGATCTCTCTGAGGATAAACTCCTGGAAATCGAGCGGGTTGACCTCATCGGTGACCCGCGCCCCCTCCACAACCCCCCATCGGACGATCTGTTTTCCGATCCGCAGATCGAACCTTGGAAAAAAAAGATCAAGATAAAACTCCCGAAGCTCGGTGTCCTTTTGCTCGACCTCAATCTTCCGGAGGTTTCCAATGCGTAGCGCTTCAATCTCCTCGGCGGTAAGATCCTCACTCAGTATGGTCCGCGGATTTTTTCTCGACGACATTATCGACCTCCTGGAAATCGTACACCGCATCGTAATAGCTTCGGACCAATGCAGTCAACTGCACCGATGAGGAGGGGATATAACGCGCCTCCAGACGGGCCAGATTATATATTTTGGTAAAGGAGGCCGGGTCGACATAGCGGTAGGCGGTCTCGTTTTTAAGCTGGCCATGGAAAGTGAGGGTCTCTTGGGCGAAGGTATTTGCGATCATCACGTTTTGGGTCACTACAAAAATAAAAATGAAAAAGAGGGGAGCGAAACTAAAACGCAACGTTCACCCCCAATGTCAGCGTTCTTTTTTCATAATCTCCCAATGCGGTGCTTCTTCCCAGCAGGATATCCTCTTGGCTCACAAATGCCGGGCCGAGGTTCGACCGATTCTCCTGCCATCGATAATCGATGAAGAGATTGCGTGCTCTCGCTCCAGGTATAAAGAAGCCCCACGCTGTAGGAGAGCAGCGTGTTTTGTCGGACGCGACCCTCCGGATCCCCGCTGTCCGGATGAAGAAAATCTTGTAGAAAAACAGCCGCCGATCCACGGAATTGAAGATCGGGGCGAAGCCATCTTCGGTATCCGAGTTGAAGGCGATGGCCTTGGTAGCTGTTGTCTGGAGAGCCCGGGCTCTGTCGGTCGTTAAAGGTATAGGAGAGGTCGGCTTCATCCTGCCAGCCGAAAGCCTGGGTTGCCGACAAAGTCCCCCGATGTTCTTTTGCATCGAGCCTGGCGTTGTGGCGAAAATAGAAGTCGCTGAATCCATATTCGAGAGAGAGAATAGTGGGAATTGTTCCAAAGCGACTCATGGAGGCGGTTCCCTGTGAAAGGAGAAGCCCCACACCGCCGTTTTTGGCGAAGCTGGCTTGGAAGCGTCCGGTCATTCCGTAGGAGAAGGAGGTGCTCGGCCGATGTTGGAATCCCAAGGAGAGGCCATGATTGCTGAAGTAGATCGAACTGCGGTAGTAAAAGGTCATATCCTGCTGATAGGAAAAAGGAATTTGAAATTGTGGGGACCGGACCAAATAATAAGCCAGATTCACCGAAAGACTGGTAAAGGTCTCATCCTCGGGCGGAGGGAAGGAATCCTGGGGCGGCGGGCCAAGGTTAAAGTTGCTGTCTAGCCCGGCGGCATATCCGACATTTCCGAAAAAGCGCCTCTCAAGTCTCAGGACGTTTGCCTCGATCTCCTTGACCTCCATCGGGTGTGGATCAGGCGCCACCTCCAGAAGCGATTTGTAGAAGGTGAGGGCTTTATCGTTCTCCTCTTGCCATTCATAAAGGTAGCCAAGGCGGGCGTAAGGAGGGAGGTAGCGGCGATCGATCTCGATCGCCGCCTTGTACGCCGCGACCGGTTCTTTCAAAAGGCGCGGCTCCTTCTTCACCCGCTCCGCATTTTCCCGATTGAGTTGTCCGTCGAAATTGAGATGCTCATAGAGAAGGCCGAGATTGTAATGATAACGCGCCTCGTCGGGGCGAAGAGCGACCGCTTGCTTAAAGTCCCAGAGCGCCAGTTGAAGCCGCGCCGGGTCGGGTCTTTCGACATCGGCAGCCGGCTGGGCCGTCCCGCTTTTGGAAGCGATTTCGGAGAGGTTGTTTAAAACCGCAAGCCCCCGTTTCTCATGGCGCTCGGCCTCTCTCAGCCGTTTGAGGCTCTCGGTAATGGCGGCAAGCCGGGCCGACGCTTCTTTGTATTCCGGCGCGTCGCCTCGCTCTTTCTGTAGCAGGAGGCGTCGATAGGTCTGGGCGGCGGCCGGCAGCATCCCTCTCGTTTCTTGATGAAACCGAGCCGAAGAAGGGCGCCCAAATGGAGCGGATCGGCGTCGAGAATCTTCATGAAAACGCCGGTCGCCTCGGGCAACTTACCCTCTATCGCATAAACGATCCCGAGGGAGTAGAGGATCGAGAGGTTGTCTTTCTCTTCGTTAGACGCAGCTTCGAAAAGAGAGATCGCATTTTCGTTCTCCCCTTGGCGAGGGCCTCTTGTGCTTGATTAAAGAGGGCGCGCGTTTTCGCGCGGGCTTCTTCCATTTTCTGTTGAGCGGCTCCCTTTTCTTTTTGGATTTCCTCGCGCGAGGTTCCGATCGACGTTAAGCCTGAATCAGAGAGGCTAAGAAGCCGATTGAGGGCATCGAGCGCTTTTGCGTGACGTCCTTGTTGAGCGTAAAGCCGGGAGAGCGCCCGCCAAGCCGGATAGAGGCCGGGGTGGAGTTCGACGGCCTCTTCAAAGGCGGCGATCGCTTTTTCTCTTTCCCCTTTTTCTCGTAAACCTCTCCGAGAGCTTGGTGAATCAGAGGGCTTCCCGGCGAGAGGCGTGATGCCTGCTCCAGCGAAATCTGGGCTTCGTCCATCTCTCCGCTCGCTTTCTTTTGGAGCCCGTCCCGATAAGGTGAGGCCGCCTCAATGGGGGCCTTGAGCATCTCAAATTCCGTCTGGAGGAGTCCGGCCTGGGCTTCCAGATAGAAGAGGCCTTCCTGGCCATTTGGGGAAAGGGAAAGGGTCTTGACGTAGGCGGCCAAAGAATCCTTGAAGGCGCGCTTTGCGCGGAGGGCTTTTCCGAGGAGGAGATGGAGGGTGCGGGAGTCCGGCTCCAGAAGGAGGGCCTCATTCACCGCTTGAACGACCAGATCGGGCCGATCGGTCTTGTCGTAGAACCGCGCCAGATTGTGATGGACGACCGGAAGCCCGGGATCGATCACCGCAGCCGCCTGAAAGTATTGAAGGGCCTCCCCCCATTTTCCTTCTTGTGTCAGAATTTCCCCTCTTTGGGTCAGTTCCTGGATTTCTTTCCGGTCCAGCAGGAGAAAAAGCGCCTCCTTGGCGGATCGAATTTCCGGGATGGTCTCGTCGTGATTTAAGAGAAGGAGGGCTTCATACTCTTTGATCGCTTCATCGGTTTTTCCGATCTGGTCATAGAGTTTCGCCAGGAAGAGATGGGGGTGAAGGGCGGTGGAATCGATCTGAATCGCTTCCCGATAGACCTCTTCCGCCTTGGTTGGATTTCCAATTGAGAAGCCAGGCTCCCCATAAAGAGTCGAATCGAGAGGCTCTTTGGAAGAAGCCCAGCCGCTTTCTGATAAAGAGCCCATGCTTCCTTCGCATTCCCCTCATTGAGCCGGGCTTCCGCTTGAGCGACCCATGCCTGAACCTGTCTTGCGATCTCCGGTGTGTCCCCCAGCTCTTTCAGGTGCTGTTCGGCCTCACGCGCTTCAGAGGACGCGGGTGGGCCGTGCTCCATGACCTTTTGGTATGCCCCTACCGCTTCGTCCATTCTCCGCTGTCCTTCCAGGATCTGGCCCAGATGAAGCCAGGCGGAAAAATGTGTCGGTGACAACGTGGTGGTGTTCCTGAAAAGTTCCTCGGCCTGTTTGACCTCTCCCTGACTTCTGAGGGCCAAACCAAGGCCAAAGTATCCTTCCGGGAAGGTCGGTGCCTTTCGGATGACTGCCTCAAAGGCCGCTTTTGCCTCTTCCAAGCGGTTTGTTCGACCATAGACCATTCCAAGGTACTGATGTGGTAAAACCAATGTGGGATCTTCCCGGAGGATCTCCAAGAATCGTGTTTCCGCCTCTTTATTTTTTCCTTGCTCAAATAAGACAACCCCTTCCTCGAATTGTTTCCTCAAGTCGGAGGAAGCGGCCAGCGTGCTAGAATGATTTATCAGAATGAAAAGGAGGAGGGTGAAGCAGAGAGAAGGAAAGCGTTCTCTAAAGAAGAGAAGAACTTTTTCGGGTGAGATCTGAAAAGGGATACGGGAGAATAATAAAAAGATAATTTGCATTCAGAAAAAAAAGTTGATTCGGTTCATATCACCTGCCGTCCATAGCAACCTCTCCAAGAGGAACTTCTCCTGGGGGGGGCTCCCCCAGGAGAAGAGGTGTCGTTATGGGTTGAAGAAATTGGGAAATCTGTCAGGATTGCCTGGCGAGACGTTGAGCCCCGGCGTGGCAAAAGCGTCCTCCGGTGGGGCTGCGCTTCCGGTCAAGCCGAATTGGATATTGTTCCAGGCCACTGCGTACGGAAAGGGGACCGTCACATTGAGTGTGAACGGTGTGGCCGTGGGAATGCCGCTGTCGCCGGTTTGTGTTAAAGTCATTGCGGCGGTCAGGTTGACCGGACCTGCAAATCCCTGGAGATGGTCGGGATTTGTCGATGCGGTGAATGTCGCTCCCGGAGCGGTTCGGTCAATTTCGGAGAAGTGCATGGTAAGACCAGCCGCGTTGTTGATTTCCTGAACGACCCGCTGATCGATTGTGGCCGCATTGGTGCTGGGGTCGAGGGTAAAGGTGATATGTCCCTCGCTATGGAATGCATCCCCTGTTGCGGTTCCCAGGCCAAGGTCAACTGTTGAAGTAATGGTCCCGGTCAGGGTATTGGCTTCCCCTGGTAGTCCTCCGAAGTTAGGAGCGGTTTGGGGGTCGGCTCCACCAGCGACCTGGGTCCCGCAAAGGGCAGCGCCGCAGCCGAAATCAGCCGTGGCCCAAACCACGTTAAAGGGGTTTCCGGTGAAAGAACCGGGATTCCCGACCGCCTTGACGTAGTTGTCCAAGGTACAGTCCATCACCCCGGCCGTCCGGGCTCCGCAGGTAGGGGCGGTGGTTGACTGCATCACCGTCCCGAGCTGTGCCGGTGTAATGGCAAAGCCGAACTGCGTCGACCCGAGCGTGGTGCTGGTGGTGTTGGTCTGAATGTTCTGACCAAATGCCACTCCGGCCAGGAGGAAAACCCCCAGCGTCCCGAGCGTCATAAGTTGTTTGATTCTCATACAACCTCCTGTTTAGATGTTTCTTTGGTGTTGCTATTGCTGCCTTACTGCCCGGCAGCCCTCTCCGATCCTTAGTTTAGTTAGGATCGGAGAAGCCGTATGAACTCTCCGACTACTGATGCAAATTCGTTCCGCTGAATCCGTTCACGCTGTCGAATTGAATCGTTCCCTGTGTGACGACGCCGTCGATTTCTTGGGTGAATGTTCCGGTCGCGCTTCCGATGAGGTTGCCGTCCGGGTCGGTTAATGAATTGATCGAGAAAAGAATTGAAAACTGTTGGCCTCCGATCTCCGATGTGCCGGGCGTCGGCCCGACGGTTTGGCTGATCCGGGAGGTAAAGGTATTGCTCCGGCCGTTCGCCATCGGAAGGGAAGACATTTCATTTTCGGCCGAGAGAGTCATGTTGCTTTCGGTGAGATCGAACGGGGTCGAATGAAAAAGCGGGGTTCCGCTGTCGCCTGCAGGAATCCCGACGCCGAATTGATTGTTTGGAGGGAGCGCGTTTGCAATAATACTTGGAAGTTCGGCAGCCCTGGGATCTCCTTGAAATAGAGGGGTCGAGGTGTCGGGAAAAACGGTGCTTGGATCATGATTCGGGATGGAAGCGCAGGCGGCGCAGCCGAGAACCGGATTATTGAGAAGGTTGGTGTTGGTCGAAGTAATGGTAAAAGTGGCCGTGTTTTGGGCCGCGACTTCCCAGGGGGAAAACAAAAGGCCCATCATCCAAAATCCTCCGAAAAGGACGATCAATGCCTGCCGGGATAACCACCTGAATAGACCGCTTCGTCTCATAAAATTACCGCAGATAAAAAAAGCCGCCATAGAAATTCCCTTTGGCGGCTCGACAGGCATGGCTTTTCAGCTTTAGCCTCGTTGCTCTGCGTCCCTCCCTTTCGAGAGGTTTGCTCTGAGCAAAGGATGAATCGTCGTTGCGTCGATGGAAGCAATTACGAGTGTGTTACCCGATCAGGTACTGATCCGCTTTGCAACCCACTGCCTTCGTGGTTACGATTCCCGGTGGAAATCTCCCTGGTACTCGATCCGCCCATTCGATTATATAATGATGGGCTATTTAAAATCATCAAAAATAAAAATGAATTCCGATCATTCCTTCCACGCCGTCCAATTCGAGCGGCAGATGTCTCACATCGGATCGGATTTCACATGTTGGAACCCCTCCCCGTTGGACCTCTCCGTATGTAACGACCTCTCCCTCTTGGGGACGGGGCTGAAGATCAGGCTCGCCGGGTTGACATCCCGTCTGTGACTCGGGTGGAGGATCGGCAGAGAATCCCGAAGGGAAGAACCGCCTGATTTTCAACCTGGAAATCTTTCCTACTATATAGCTGGTTCGGAATGAAATTGCAATCCAATTTTTCAAAAAATAGGTGCCGCCGAATCCCCATCGGCTTGTGAATCCCCACCCCTCCGCTTCCAGTGAGCTGGCCACCGGGAAGGGCTCGGCAGCGGGGTCGGTCACCCGCAACAACGTATCGATCGTCATCTGGCCGTATGCAAGACCGATCAAGCCGATATCGAAATAAACCCGGCTCTTTTCCTCCACGATCGGGATATGATAACGCCAACCTAACCAGAGATTTGTGATCGAGACGTTATATCGGCTCGTCCGCGGCACCTGATCAAACGTGGTCGCAGTGGCCGTTGTGATCTGTGGAGCGATGTCGTTCCCTGTCGTCTCCCCGTCCCAAATGTTCAAGGTTGCCACAAAGGCGTGCCGGCGATTGACCTCCCGCATCAGCTCAAGACCGAAGGCCCGGTCGGCCTCGAAAGAGGGAACCTCCAGGTTCCTCACCGCCGGAGTAAATTCCTCATTCGGCTGAAGTTGGTGATTCGGATCTTGAAGGATCGCCGAGCTGCGCTCATTTAAAATTCTGTTTAGCGTTCTCAGCGACGGCTTATAAACGCCCCCGAAGATCCCGACTTCCCATCTTCCTTCTTCTTCGGCGGCGAAGCTTTTTCCGGTTCCGGTCAGGAGAAGAAGTAAAACGATTCCATATTTTAGGATCTGAAACGTAATCGATTAAGCTTTCTTAAGTGTTAATGAAGCAACGGGCCGACCTCTCCCGTTCCCGATTTGGTTTCTCCGTTTCTGACGACTACGAGATGATCGAACGGCGAACCAAATTTTATCTGAACTTCGAGAGGTCATTACCAGACTACGAAAATATCTGTAATTATCCTCTTTGTCAAGAAATTTATGCTGCTCTCCGAGTGCCTTATCCGAATGATTTTATTCGTCGTGAAGAGGCGCAAAGATCGGCCAGAATTCGTTGACTTTTTTATGATCTCTGTGGTAGCCTGGAACACCCGTTTTATGGAAGTCTCATGGTGACCCCATCGTTTGATCTTTTCTGCCAGAAGTCCAAAGAAGGTAATCTCATCCCGGTTTACCGAGAGATCCTGGCCGACACAGAAACACCCGTTTCCGCTTTCTTGAAGATTGCGACGTCGGAGTACGCTTATCTTCTGGAAAGCGTCGAAGGGGGAGAGAAATGGGGGAGATATTCCTTCCTTGGGGTCGATCCCGCCACCCTCATCCAGGCCAAAGACGATCAGGTTGAAGTGATCCGGGATGGAAAAACAACCCGGATCGCCGCCGATGGAAATCCGTTGTTTGTATTGGAAAAACTTCTCTCCGGGTATAAACCAGTGGAGGTGGAGGGACTTCCCCGTTTTTTCGGCGGGGCGGTCGGCTACATCGGTTATGACATGGTCCGTTTTTTCGAGCCGGTCGAATTTAAAACGGCCGACCGGCCGAATCCGGACCTCTTTTTCCTCCTTACCGATACCCTTCTGATCTTCGATAACGTCAAGCACCGGATCAAGGTCGTCTCCAACGCATTGATCCAGGAGGGAAATCTCAAGGAGACCTATCAGAAGGCGGTCGAGAAGATTGATGCGCTGATTGCGCGCCTTCGACGCCCGTTGAACCAGGACACGGCGTCCACATCGAAGGGGAGAAAGGCGACCGCCCCGAAATCGAATTTTACACGGGAGGAGTTCAAGAAAGCGGTCCTCGCCGCCAAGGAGTACATCAAGGCGGGTGATATCTTCCAGGTGCAGATCTCGCAGCGCTTCTCAACGTCGATTTCCAGCGATCCCTTTATGGTTTACCGCGCGCTGCGGAGCATCAACCCTTCGCCCTATATGTTTTTTCTGAAATTCGGTCAGCTTCACCTGGTCGGGACCTCTCCGGAGGTGCTGGTTCGATTAGAGGGGAGACAGGCCGAGACCCGCCCGATCGCCGGGACCCGCCCTCGGGGAAGGTCTCCCCAGGAAGATCAGGCGATGGAGAAGGAGCTTTTGGCCGATCCAAAAGAGCGGGCGGAGCATGTGATGCTGATCGACCTCGGCCGGAATGATCTCGGCCGGGTCTGCGATCATGGCACGGTGAAGGTCGATGAAATGATGGTGATCGAGCGGTATTCTCACGTCATGCATATCGTCTCGAACGTCGTCGGTCAATTGGCCGAAGGGAAAGACGCCTTCGATCTTCTGCAAGCCTCCTTTCCCGCCGGCACCGTGACCGGGGCGCCGAAGATCCGGGCGATGGAGATTATCGACGAGCTCGAACCGGAAGGGCGGGGTCTCTACGCCGGGGCGGTCGGCTACTTCAGCTTTCAGGGAAACATGGATACCTGCATTACGATTCGAACGATTATTATCAACGGCAATCAGGCGACCGTTCAGGCGGCCGCCGGGATCGTGGCCGACTCCGACCCCGACCGGGAGTATGAAGAGACGGTCAACAAAGCCAAAGCGATGCTGACCGCCATCGAGGTGGCGGAAAAAGGTTTAGAATAAAGCGTTCAGCGATGAGCTTTCAGCATTCAGCTAAGGATTTAAAAGTTTTAAGCTGATGGCTGACCGCTGAACGCTATCTTTAATTAGGACTCATTCATGCTTCTCATGATCGACAACTACGATTCCTTCACCTACAACCTGGTGCAGTACCTGGGCGAGCTGGGCGCCGAGGTGCGGGTGGAGCGCAACGACGCCGTGACGCTGGCCGACATCGAGGCCCTGGCGCCGGAAGCGCATCGTGATCTCGCCCGGCCCCTGCACGCCCAACGAGGCGGGCATCTCGGTGCCGCTGATCCAGGCCTTCGCCGGCCGCATCCCGCTGCTCGGCGTGTGCCTCGGCCACCAGAGCATCGGCCAGGCGTTCGGCGGGCGCATCGTGCGCGCCCGCGAGGTTGATGCACGGCAAGACCTCGCTGATCCACCACCGCGGGCAGGGCGTGTTCCACGGTCTGCCGAGCCCCTTCGAGGCGACCCGCTACCACTCGCTGGTCATCGAGCGCGCGAGCCTGCCCGCGCGTGTCTCGAGATCACCGCCTGGACCGAGGACGGCGAAATGACAGATTGGGCGTGCGCCACCGCACGCTGCCGGTCGAGGGCGTGCAGTTCCACCCCGAATCCATCCTCACCCGGCACGGCCACGATCTGCTGCGCAACTTTCTGGAGAGCGCCGCGGCTCCGGTAAGAGGATAAGGGCGACGCCTGATCAAGAAGCGCTTGCCAAAGTGGTCGAAAGGGTGGCAGCCTCGAGCGAGCCGAAGATGCGGAGCAGGCCATGCAGGAGCTGATGAGGGCGAGGCGACGCCGGCGCAGATCGCCGGCTTCCTCGTCGCCCTGCGCATGAAGGGCGAGACGGTCGACGAGATCACCGGCGCGGCGGAGGTGATGCGCGAGACTGCGGTTCGCGTCCGGTGTCACCGATCCGATCGTGGTCGACATCTGCGGCACCGGCGGCGATCGGCGCCACCCTGTTCAACGTCTCGACGACGGGCGCCTTCGTGGTGGCCGGCTGCGGGGTCAGCGTGGCCAAGCACGGCAACCGTCGGTGTCCAGCACCAGCGGCAGCGCCGATGTGCTGGAAGCCGCCGGGAGTGCGCCTCGATCTTACCCCCGAGCGGGGCGCGCGCTGCATCGATGAGCTCGGCATCGGCTTTCTTTTCGCCCCGCACACCACGGCGCCATGCGCCATGCCGTCGGTCCGCGCCGGGAGACCGGCATCCGCACCCTGTTCAACCTGCTGGGACCGCTGACCAATCCGGCCGGGGCGACCGTCCAGGTCCTTGGGGTTTTCTCCTCCATCTACACCGAGCTGATGGCGCAGGTGCTCCTCAATCTCGGCTCGCGCCACTGTTTCGTCGTCCACGGCGCCGACGGCCTCGATGAGATCACCATCACCGGCAAGAGCCGGATCTCCGAGGGAAAAGGGGGCCGCGTTCTAACCTATCCGCTGGAGCCGAAAGACTTTCAACTTCCGGGTGGAAGTCTCAAAGATTTGGCCGGAGGCAACGCCGACGTCAATGCGGCGATTCTCCTCGATATCCTGAAAGGTGAACAGGGACCGAAGCGGGATGTGGTTTTGATGAATGCCGCCCCGGCGCTCGTCGCCGTCGGAAAGGCAAAGACCCTCCAGGAGGGGGTCCATCTGGCGGAGGAATCGATCGACTCCGGAAGGGCGATGGGCAAGCTGGAAGCTTTGAAGGAGATGACCAATAAGTAAGGAGTAAGTCGTTGACTCCTTACACTTCACTCCTCACTTATTCTATGACTTTCCTAGACGACATTCTTAAAGTCAAACGCGAGTCGGTTCAACGCCGGAAGGGGCGGAGCGCGCTTCAAGAGCTCCGGTCGCGGATTGCCGATGCGGAGCCGACCCGTCGATTTCAGAAGGCGCTTCGAGAACGCCAAGAGGGGGCTCCCCGGCTGATCGCCGAGATCAAGAAGGCCTCTCCTTCGAAAGGGATCATTCGGGAAAAGTTCCAGCCGGTTGAGATTGCCCGGATCTACGAGGGAGAAGGGGCAGCAGCGGTCTCCGTTCTCACGGAAGAGCACTTTTTCCTCGGCAAGCCTTCTTATCTAAAGGAAGTGCGGTCAGCGATCGCGCTTCCCTTGCTGAAAAAAGATTTTATCCTCGATGAGTTTCAAGTGTACGAAGCGCGCGCCTGGGGAGCCGACGCGCTCCTCCTGATCGCCGCCTTGTTGGAACGCCAACAGGCGATAGACTATTTCCATCTGGCGCGGGAGCTCTCGCTCGATATTCTTGTGGAAGTTCATGACGAGAAGGAACTGGAGCAGGTGGTCGATTGGGCGCCGGTCATCGGGATCAACAATCGGGATCTGCGCACCTTCAAGACTGATCTGGAAACGACCTTCCGCCTTCTCCGCGAAATTCCATCTATCTTACGGAAGGACCGGGTCGTAATCAGCGAAAGCGGGATTCATTCTCGAAAGGAAGTCGAGCGGCTCTACGATGCCGGGGTCGAGGCGATGCTGATCGGCGAGACCTTCATGGTAGCTGAGAAGATGGCGGACAAAATGAAGGAATTGTTGGGAAGATGATTGTGCATCCCTGTTCTGTAGGGGCGAATCTTGTATTCGCCCAGGTCTCACGGGTAACAAGCGGGCGATCACAAGGATCGCCCCTACGAATATAATCGCCATGCGCGTCAAGATCTGCGGGATCACCAATCTGGAAGATGCGATGATGGCGGCGGAGTATGGGGCCGATGCGATCGGATTCATCTTCGCCCCGGAGAGTCCGCGATTCACCCCGCCGGAGACGGTCCGAAAAATTATCTCCTCCCTGCCCGCCTTCGTAACCACCGTCGGCGTTTTCACCTCTGGAGAGGAAAAGGATTTCAGGCAGGCGGTTGAAGAGTGCGGACTCGACCTGATTCAATTTCATGGTCCTTTTTCACCTGAAACGATCCGGCCGTTTGCATCGCGGGCGATCAAGGTGATCCGCGTCCGGGATGAGGAGGATCTCGATGAAATATCGTCCCATCCCGCACGCGCCGTTCTGCTCGACACGTACCACGATCAGCATCTCGGCGGAAGCGGCGTTTCATTTGATTGGAAGATTGCGGCGAAGGCAACGCGGCTCTGTCGGATCCTCCTTGCAGGGGGGCTGACGCCGGAGAATGTCGAAGCGGCCATTGCGGCGGTCCGTCCTTACGGCGTTGATGTGAGCAGCGGGGTGGAGATCGAGACAGGGGGCCGGGGGTCGGGGGTCGGGGGTCGGAGAAAGAAAGATCACGTGAAGATGAAACGATTTATCGAAGCGGCGAAGCGGGCGGGGGAGAAGTATGCTGTTACCGAATAAAAAAGGGCGGTTCGGCCCCTACGGCGGGAGGTATGTTCCCGAAACATTGATGCCGGCGCTCGAAGAATTGGAAGCCGCGTATCAGGCCGTCCGCCGCGACCCGGCGTTTAAGAAAGGGCTGGCCGATGCGTTGAAGAATTACGTCGGCCGGCCGTCGGCGCTGTATCTGGCCGAGCGCTGGACGCGCTAGGCGGGCGCCAAGGATCTATCTGAAGCGCGAAGACCTCAACCACACTGGCGCGCACAAGATCAACAACACCGTGGGGCAGATCCTGCTGGCCCGGCGCATGGGCAAGACGCGCGTCATCGCCGAGACCGGCGCCGGCCAGCACGGCGTGGCCACCGCCACCGTGGCGGCGCGCCGGGGCGTGGAATGCGTGGTGTACATGGGCGCCGAGGACATCCAGCGGCAGACCGCCAACGTCTACCGCATGCGCCTGCTGGGCGCGCAGGTGCCCGGTGTCGAGAGCGGGTCGCCGCACGCTGAAGGACGCGCTCAACGAGGCGCTGCGCGACTGGGTGGCCAACGTCGACAACACCTTCTACATCATCGGCACCGTGGCCGGGGCCGCATCCCTAATCCGCAGATGGTGCGCGACTTTCAGGCCATCATCGGCCGCGAGACGCGCGCGCAGATGTTGCGAGCGCAGGGGCGGCTGCCGGATGCGGTGGTGGCCTGCGTGGGCGGCGGCTCCAACGCCATCGGTATGTTCTATCCGTTCTCTCGACGATAAACCGCGTGGCGCATGATCGGCGTCGAGGCGGCCGGGCGCGGCATCGCCACCGGCCGTCACGCGGCGTCCATCAGCGCCGGCAAACCCGGCGTGCTGCACGGTAACCGCACGTACCTGATTCAGGACGAGGACGGCCAGATCGGCAGCACGCATTCGATCTCGGCGGGTCTCGATTACCCCGGCGTCGGCCCCGAGCATGCACCGGGCTCAACGACGTCGGCCGCGCCCGCTACGTGACCGTCGGCGACGACGAGGCGCTGGCGGCCTTCCACCACCTGACGCGCACCGAGGGCATCATCCCGGCGCTCGAGTCCTCGCACGCGATCGCCCACCTGGTGAAGCTTGCGCCGACATTGGGCAAAGATCAGTTGATCATCGTCAACCTCTCCGGACGGGGCGATAAAGATGTGAATCAACTCTCCCAGATGGAAGCATTCGCGTCGATGATCGGGGAGAGGAAGTAAAGCGGGGAGGGATCATGCCTGCAACGACGAAAAAGAGAGTGAAGGAGGGCGGAGGGAAAAAGCGCAAAAAGCCCGCGGTTCAGGTGCGCGCAGAGATCGGCTTAAAAAATAAGATCGCCGCCCAGAAAGCGCGGCTCGAGATCCTGGAGACAATGGAGGAGATCGGCCGGCTTCTGAACTCCACACTCGACGAGCGGGAGGTTCGCAGGCGCGCCATGGAATCGGCGACCCGCTTGATGCGGTCGGAGGTCGGATCTTTATTGTTGATCGACCCCGAAACGCAGGAGCTTTTTTTCGAAGTGGCCCTTGGAGAGAAGGGGGAAAAGGTCCGTGAGATCCGCCTTCGTCCGGGGGAGGGGATCGCCGGCTGGGTCGCGCAAACGGGGGAGCCGCAAATTGTGAACGATACCCGGGCGAACCCTCGTTTTTTCAAGAGCGCGGATGAGAAGAGCGGTTTCGTGACCCGCAACATGATCTGCGTTCCGGTGAAGATTCGCGAGAGGATTGTCGGCGTCCTCCAAGCGATCAACAAAAAGCGGGGAAAATTTACCGAGATCGATCTGGAGGGATTCAAATCGTTGGCCGACCAGGTCGCCATCGCCATCGAAAATGCCGGTTTGTACAAAGAATTGAAAGAAACCTTTTTGAGCACGGCCGCGGCGCTCGGGGACGCCATCGAGGCGAAAGACGCCTACACCGGCGGCCACACGAAGCGGGTATTGGAATATAGCATGGTCGTCGGAAAACGGATGGGCCTTTCCCCGGAAGAATTGGATCAGTTAAAGCTCGCGGCGGCGCTTCATGACATCGGGAAGATCGGGATTGAAGATCGGATTCTCGGAAAACCGAGCCGTCTTGAGCCGGAGGAGGCCCAGATTATGGAGAATCACACCGTGATCGGGGCCAAGATCGTCGAAAATATCCGGCCGCTCCGCGCGATTGTCCCCGGCATCCGCCACCATCATGAGAAGTATGATGGAAAAGGGTACCCCGATGCGTTGAAGGGAGGGGGGATTCCGATCATGGCCCGCATTATCTCGGTCAGCGACACATTCGACGCGATCACCTCCGACCGTCCCTACCGAAAAGGGCTTCATTCGGAGATTGCCCTCCAAGAGCTGCGGCGACATGCCGGAACGCAATTCGATCCGAAGGTCGTTGATACCTTTATCGCGGCCTTCGAGAACGGAGAGATCGAGCCGATCCTCCATCGAAATCGGCCGCCGGCCGCCGGCCCTTCCACCCCCCTTCAGAAGAAAAGAGCCCCCGATGAGCCGGATCGAGTCTACGATTAAAAATATAACGGCGCGGGGCGAGAAGGCGCTGATCGCCTACGTGATGGCCGGCGATCCGACCCTTTCCGAAACGGCGCAAATCGTTTTGGAGATGGAAAAAGCGGGAGCCGACCTGATTGAATTGGGGGTCCCCTTTTCCGACCCGGTTGCCGACGGCCCCACCATCCAGAAAGCATCGGAGCGGGCGCTGCGGCAGGGGGTGACGCTGCGCGGCGTTTTGGATCTGGTCACCCTGCTTCGCCGGCAGACGAAAATCCCGCTGATTTTGATGACCTATTCCAATCCGATGTATGCTTTCGGCCTCGGCGCTTTCTTCAAAGAGGCGAAAGGAGCCGGGGTGGACGGTTTGATCGTTCCCGACCTTCCTCATGAAGAGGCGAAGGAATTCTTGTCTCTCGCGAAGCGCCACCTGATCGATTTGATTTTCCTGGTGGCGCCGACTACGCCTCCCGAGCGGGCGGAGCGGATCGTCAAAGACAGCGGCGGGTTTGTTTATTATGTCTCCCTCACCGGAATCACCGGCGCCGCTCTCACCGAGAAGGAATCGATCCGAACACGGATTCAGAAGTTGAAGTCGATGACCGACCGCCCGGTCGCCGTCGGCTTCGGCATCTCGACGCCGGAAGAGGCGAAAGAAATGGGACAAGCGGCCGATGGGATCATCGTCGGCAGCGCCCTGGTCAAAATCATCGAAACCTCCCAGAACGACCCCGCGTATCTCTCCCGGCTCTCGGGACTCGTCTCCTCATTAAAAGCCGCGATCCGCTCCTGACCTCTCTATATAGTAGATAACATTATGCCGGTTTCAGGCCCAACCGGTATTCCTCCTTTCCTTGACAAACCTCGATTTCCTGTTACCTTTGTAAACGTGTTTCGGACCACTCTGTCATTTGTAATCCCTTAAAAATATATCCAAATAAGGAATGATTAAAGAGGAGAGGACCATGCGGTTTAATTTAAGGACGGTTGTCTGGATCGGGTTTCTTCTCAGCACCGGTTTGTTTCTCGGCGGCGCGGAGGGACAGGGCTGCGGGGGAAAGAGCGTTTTCGAAAGCATGGCCGATGACAGTACCGATGAAGCCAAGCTTGAAAAAGCAAAGATCGCGCTTGACGATGGAGAGTTTGCTGATGCGGTCGAGATCCTTGCGGATCTTTGCGGGACCGATCTGACCGCACCGAGTTGCGATCCTGAAGTGGTCAGCCTCTATGCATCCGCATATGCCGGGCGCGCCGGGCTTGCTGTTTTCGACCTTGTTAAAGAAGCGGTCGATAAAACCCCCTCTAATAATGAGAGCTATGCCCTTTTCTCGGCTCACTTTTCGGCTCCCACAAGCAGTCAGCTCAGCGATATGAATAATGCCGTCATTTTGTTGAGTTCCCTTCCGGTCCGAACGCCAGCCCAGGGGCTTCAACTCGCCGTGGCAACCGTTGTCGATATTGTTGTCCTGCTCGGAACGAAGACCGACGGGTATGATTCAGATGGAAGACCAAACCAAATGCCGACCACGCAGGATCTCGACGACTTGACCCCGATTCAGGGACTGACCCTGATCAACCGGGTTTCCCGAGACGTGAACAATATGGGTTTGGGATTAGGCGAGGCTGTTGTTAACCAAACCGAAAATGACATCACCGACCATATTGAGCAGATTCAGGAGAGATTGTCTAATGTTAATTCAACGACGGTCCTGGATCTTCTGAACTTTTAATGACTCGGAAACCTTTGGGAGAAAGCGCGATGGTAAAAAAAGGAATTATCTTCGGGGTTTTGATCGGAGGATTTTTGGGAATGGGGGTGGCCGCTGCCGAGGAGTTGCCGAATCTCTATCGGGGAATTCGGCCGCTTGGGATGGGAGGGGCTTTCATCACCCTCTCTGACGATGAGAACGCGATGTTTTATAACCCGGCCGGTCTGAATGATGTGAGTGGATTCGGGGTCGGTCTAATAAATCCGCTGGTGGAGGTCTCAAAGAACACGATGGGCTTCTACCAGGATTTAAATGACTTGGATACGGAGGATCAGCAGGAAGTCGTTGACTTTTTGAATGAGCGGATTGGGGAACATCAGCATGTCCGCGCGGCGCTCCTACCGAATTTTTACATGCACAACTTTGCCATCGCAGCCCTGGGACAGGCGACGGTCGACATGGAGATTCGGGATAGCGGGGCGAATCCCACGATCCCTACAAATGTTCGGATCGACACCGGGATCATGGCTTCCGGAGCGTTCGGATTTTTTGATCAGAAGTTACAGGTCGGTGTGACGGGGAAATTTATTCGGCGGGAGGGAGTGAATAAAACTTATTCGGCCGTCGATATTGTGAACGATACTTTCGACCCAATTGACGATGCCGAAGAAGCTGGGAAAAAGTCAGACTTCGCTCTCGATATCGGCACGAAGGTCAATTTCAAAAATTTCCTCAAGCCGAGCGTCGCGCTCGTCGTTTCGAACATCACCGATCTCGACTTCGAAGAGCTTGGCGAAATTCCCCAAACAGTGAACATCGGCGCTTCGATCAATCCCGATTTCTGGATTTTAAAGACGACCTTTGCCGTTGAGATCGATGATCTCACTAAGAGCATCGAAACAGATGACGACCTTTACAAACGGCTCCATCTTGGAGCCGAGTTCCGCTTCCCAATGATTTTGACCCTTCGGGCCGGAATTAACGGCGGTTATCCGGCGGCCGGTGTCGATGTCGATTTCTGGATTCTATCCATTTCGGCCGCCACCTATGCGGAAGAGCTCGGGGCCGTCTCGGGTCAGCGCGCTGATCGGCGTTATGTTGCTCAACTGAGTCTTGGGTTTTAAGCCTGACTTTCTCACAGGGGGAGCGACCTTTCGGTCGCTCCCTTTTTTTGTTCGAGCTTCATGATCTTGCCTGCTTCCAATCGGGTCCGCTTAGACGATTTCCGATCCAGTCATGGGGTTGCATTTTTTTCCTCGATTCCCTTAATATCATATATCTATTGCCGATCCTTTGTTAACGACATGGAAGAAAATATGCAGAAAAAAGACCCCAGGCCCGCAGGCGAAGACGGACTGGAAGGGGCAAGGGCGGCCGAGGAGATCGAGAAACTCCGTCTCATCACCGATTCGGTGCCGGCCCTCATCGCCTATGTCGATGCGGGGCATCGATACCGATTCAATAATAAGGTGTATGAAGAGTGGTTCGGCCAGAAACCATCCGATCTTGATGGACGACATGTCAAAGAGATCCTGGGTGAGGGGGCTTATGCCGCCCTGCTTCCTTATATCGAAAAAGTGTTCTCAGGGGAGCGTGTCGTTTTTGACGGTAAAGTTCCTTATCGGGAGGGCGGGGAGCGGTATATCCGGGCGACTTACTCCCCGCATTGGGCCGATGGAAAAGTGAAAGGATACTTCTCTCTGGTTCAAGATATCACGGCGCAGCAGCGGACGGAGAAGGCGTGGCATAAGAGCGAGGAGCTTCTCAAGATCGCGCTCGAAGCCGGCAAAATGGGGGTCTTTGAATTCGATGTCCGGAGCGGCAAGGTCGCCTGGTCTCCTAATCTCGAAAAGATTCATGGCCTGGCGCCGGGGACATTCGGCGGCACCTTTGAAGATTTCAAACGCGATATTCATCCCGACGATTTGAACCGGGTTTTAAATCGGGTTCAACAGACCATCCAAGAAAAAAAGACCGACTACGGCGTAGAATATCGGATCATCAAGCCGAACGGGGAAACAGCGTGGGTCGAGGCCCGCGGCCGCGTCTTCTACGATCCGAACGGGGGGGCGGAGCGTTTCGTCGGTCTCTGTATGGATGTCACCGCGCGCAAGCAGGCCGAGGAAACGCTTCAAAATGAGTTTGCTTTCCGGCGGGCGATCGAAGAGGCGATCCCGGACGGGATCGCCGTGGCCGATCCGAACGGACGGCAGACCTATGTCAACCGCGCTTTCTGCGAGATGGTGGGATGGAGCGAAACGGAGTTGGTCGGCGCAATGCCTCCGTATGTTTACTGGCCCCCCGAAGAGCGGGAGGCGATCCGGGAGGCATTCCAAAAAACAATCCAGGGGGAGGTGCCGTCGGGAGGATTTGAACTCCGTTTTTGTCGCCGGGATGGGGAGCGATTCAATATCCTGGTCACTCCCGTTCCGTTGAGAGACAGCCACGGAACCTTGACCGGTTGGCTCGCCTCAATGGTCGATATCACCGAGCGCAAACGGATCGAGCAAAAACTTCAGGAGAGCGAAGCCCAATATCGCCTTCTCTTTGAGACCAACCCGCAGCCGATGTGGGTTTATGAAATCGAGAGCATGGCCTTTCTGGAGGTGAACGAAGCGGCGGTCCGGCATTACGGCTACTCCCGGGAGGAGTTTCTATCGATGACGATCAAAGAGATCCGTCCGCCGGAGGATATCCCGAAGTTGGCTCAAAAAAACGCGGATGCTCTCAAAGAGGTGGCTTTAGGCCTTCGCTCCGCCGGGGTGTGGCGGCATCGCAAGAAAGACGGGACGATCATCGATGTGGAGGTCATCCGCAGTCCGATCTCATTCAAAGGGAGAAAGGCGCTGCTCATTCTGGCCAGCGACGTCACCGAGCGTCGTCGGGCGGAGGAGGAGCGGGTCGGTCTGCTCACGCGAGAGCAGCAGGCGCGGCAGGAGGCGGAAGCGGCCAACCGGGCCAAAGATGAGTTCTTGGCGACCGTCTCCCATGAGCTGCGCACCCCGCTGAACGCGATCTACGGATGGGCCCGTCTTCTGCAAATGGGAGAGCTGGATCGGGAGACGGTCACATCGGCTTATGAAACGATCGAGCGGAACGCCAAGGCCCAGGCGCAGTTGATCGATGATCTCCTCGATGTCTCCCGGATCATCGCCGGAAAACTTCGGCTCGATGTTCGCTGGATCGAGTTGAAGCCGGTCATCGAGGCGGCGATTGAGACGGTGCAAACGGCGGCGGACGCGAAGGGAATCACGCTTCAGTCGCGTTTGGATGAAACAGTCGGACCGATTTCGGGCGACCCGGACCGTTTGCAGCAGGTCGTCTGGAATTTACTGTCGAACGCCATCAAGTTCACCTCGACCGGAGGCCGGGTGGAGGTCCGGATCAATCGGATCGACTCCGCCGTTCAGATTCAAGTACAAGATACGGGAATCGGTATCCATCCCGAATTTATCCCTTTTGTTTTTGATCGGTTCCGTCAGGCCGAAGGGGCGAGTACCCGGTTTTACGGGGGTTTGGGGCTTGGCCTAGCGATCGTCCGCCATCTGGTGGAGCTCCACGGCGGGACCGTCTCGGCTCATAGCCCCGGCGAGGGGAAAGGGGCAAACTTCACGGTGACCCTTCCGGTCAAGGTTCCCTCCACGGGATCGCTTGATCCGGAGATAAAACGCCCGGAGGAGGGAATGCTCCCGTTGACTTCCACGAGGTTGTTGGACGGAGTTGAAATCCTCTTAGTGGACGATGAGGCCGACGCCCGTGAACTGCTCACCCTGATTCTTCAAAGATCGGGCGCCCGGGTGATCACCGTTTCATCGGCCCGAGAGGCAATCGACAGGCTCAAGCGGAAAAAACCCGATCTTTTGGTGAGCGATATTGAGATGCCGGGAGAGGATGGTTATTCCCTGATCCGGAGGGTCCGGGCGCGAGAGGCCGAGCGCGGGGAAGGGAGCGTTCCGGCGGTGGCGTTGACCGCTTATGCCGGAAGGGCCGATCGACGGCGGGCCCTCATGGCCGGTTTTCAAAAGCATGTTCCCAAGCCGGTCGATCCCGCGGGATTGGTCGCCGTGGTGGCGGGCCTGATCGGACTTCCGAGGGAGGAGCATCGGGCCCCCGATCGATCCTCGGACGAAGCGAATTCCCGCTGATCCGACGCGTTCCCTTTACGCCCCTTCAATTTTCCCATCGACCATTTTGATGAGCCGATCGGCCTGAAGCGACAGCTTCTCGTTATGCGTCACCAGGACGAAGGTGGTTCCCCTTTCCCGGTTGAGCTTTTTTAGCAGGGAGAAGACCTCATCGCTCGTGTGGGTGTCGAGATTTCCGGTCGGCTCGTCGGCCAGAATTAATTGCGGCTGCAGGACCAGCGCCCGTGCAATGGCGACCCGTTGCTGCTCCCCCCCGGAGAGTTGCCCCGGCCGGTGGGTCAGCCGATGACCCAACCCGACCGCTTCGAGCATTTCCTGAGCGGCTGCTTCGATCTTCTGACGCTCCATCCGTTGGATCAATCCCGGCATCATGACATTTTCGAGCGCCGTGAATTCGGGAAGAAGATGATGAAACTGAAAAACATAACCGATCTTCCGATTCCGGAATTCGGCCAGCTCCCGGTCGGAGCGGGAGAAGAGGTCGATCCCTTCAAAGAAGACCTTCCCGGAGGTTGGGCGGTCGAGCGCGCCGAGGAGATGGAGCAGCGTGCTTTTGCCGACCCCCGACGCCCCGACGATCGCCAACAGCTCTCCCTTTTGGATTCCGATCGTTACCCCTTTCAGGATGACCAGCTCCTTGCCGGCGATCGGAAACGATTTGTAGAGGTCGATCACTTCAATCATCGATATATTCCAAGCTACTCATACCTCAGCGCTTCGGCGGGATCGAGTTTGGCGGCCTGCCAGGAAGGGTAGAGGGTGGCGAAAAAACCGATGAGGACCGCCGCCAATGAGACCATGACGACATCCAGCGCGTTAATCTTCACCGGCAGGTGGCTGATGTAGTAGATGTCGGCCGGCAGCGTATAAAACTTCTGAAGCAACCAACAAACGACGAGTCCCAACGGCGTTCCAAGGATCACCCCCACCAGGCCGATGATCACCCCCTCCAGCATGAAGATCCGCATGATCGAGTCTCGCGTCGCCCCCATCGCCTTCAGAATGGCGATCTCCCGGCTCTTTTCAACCACCGTCATCGTGAGGGTGCTGACGATGTTGAAAGAGGCGACCAGAATGATCAAGACGAGGATAATGAACATCATCATCTTTTCAAGCTGGAGCGCCGAGAAGAGGTTCCGGTTAAGCTTCATCCAGTCGCGCGCCTGGTAAGGAAAACCAAGATGGGTCTCGATCTGCTGCGCCACCCGGTCGGCGATGAAGATGTCGTCAACCTTCACCTCGATCCCGGTGACGACGTCGGAGAGGTTGAAGAAGTTCTGCGCCTCTTTGATCGAGATGTAGGCGAGCGAAGAGTCATATTCGTACATGCCGGAGTCGAAGATGCCGACCACCCGGAATTTCCGAATCTTCGGTGTAAAACCCATGGGGCCGGTCAGCGATTTGCCGATCGAGGTCCCCTCTTTGCCGACCGGCGAGACGATATTGATCCGATCTCCGAGAAACGCCCCCAATCGCCCCGCCAGCTCCCTGCCGATAATAATGCCGGGAAGTACCTTCGCCGGCTCCCCTTCCGTCTCCTCGATTCCCTCTTCTGGAAGAGAAGATTCGGGAGGATTGGTGAGGTAGTCGAGCCGTCCTTCGACGATGTTTTTGCCGATCTCGGTGACCTCCGCTTCGGTTTCGGGGTTAATGCCGCGCAGAACCACGCCGAAGACATTGGTATCGGAGGAGAGGAGGACCTGTCTGAAGATAAAGGGGGTGGCGGCGACCACCTGCGGAACCTTCTTCGCCTCGTCGACCAGCCGGGGATATTCAGGAATCTCTTCCCGGGTCCGGTCGGTGATGACGATGTGGGAGTTGGTCCCGAGGATCTTATCGCGGAGGTCTTCCTTGAAGCCGGTCATGACGGCAAGGGTGGCGATCAGTGCAGCGACACCGACCATGACCCCGCCGATCGAGATCAGCGTATTCAGGGAAATGCTTTTTTGGCGCCGTTTGGCCTTCAGGTAGCGAAGGCCGACGAAAAATTCGTAAGGAAATGCCATCCCATCCTTTCCGTTGCGAAATTATTCCTTCTCCGCGGCGGAGGGGGAGCGGTGTTCCGGTCTCATCTGCGGAAAGAGGATCACGTCGCGAATCGAGCTCTGGTTGGTCAACAACATCACCAGCCGGTCGATCCCGATCCCTTCCCCCGCGGTCGGGGGCATCCCGTATTCCAGAGCGCGGAGGTAGTCCTCATCCATCACATGGGCTTCCAGATCGCCGGCCGCACGCTGGGCCACCTGCGATTCGAAGCGGGATCGCTGATCGTGCGGGTCGTTTAATTCGGAGAAGGCGTTTGCGATCTCGCGCGAGGCGATATACATCTCAAACCGTTCGGTGAGATGCGGCTGGTCCGGCTTCCGCTTTGCCAGCGGTGAGATCTCCGTCGGATAGTCGGTGATGAAGACCGGTCCCGTCAGCTCCGGCTCGACCGTCATCTCAAAAAGATCGTTCAACTGTTTTCCGAGAGAGGCGCCTTGTTTGATCGGCAGCCCCGCCCGCTGCATCAGCTCGGCGACCTTCTGCGGATCGGAGAGGTCGCTCACGGCGACCTGATATTTCTCCGCAATCGCATCAAGATAAGCGAGCCGGCGCCAAGGGGGGTCAGATCAATTTGCTTTCCTTGGTATTCGAACGTCAGCGTCCCCAATACCTCCTTCGCCACGGTGGTAATGAGCGATTCGGTGAACGACATCAAATCCCGGTAATCGGCGTAGGCCATGTAGAATTCGAGCATGGTGAATTCGGGGTTGTGAATCGTCGAGATCCCTTCGTTCCGAAAATTCCGGTTGATCTCGAAGACCCGCTCGAACCCCCCGACGATCAGCCGCTTCAGATAAAGCTCCGGCGCAATTCTCAGATAAAGATCGACCCCCAGGGTGTTGTGGTGGGTGATGAAGGGACGCGCCGCGGCCCCGCCGGGAATCGGGTGCATCATCGGTGTCTCCACTTCCAGAAAATCATGCTGTGTCAGAAAGCGGCGGATCGAATCGATGATCATGCTGCGGAGCGCAAAGACCTTCCGAACTTCCGGGTTGGCGATCAGATCGACATATCGCATTCGATAGCGGGTTTCGACATCGGTCAACCCATGCCACTTCTCGGGAAGGGGCCGGAGCGATTTGGAGAGAAGGGTCAGGCGATTGGCTTGAAGGGTCAGCTCGTCGGTCTTCGTCCGGAAAAGGGGACCTTCGACTCCGATGTAGTCGCCGATATCGAGCTTCTCGAAGAGATCGTAACCGGCCTCCCCCAGATGGTCTTTCTTGAAGTAGACCTGAAGCCGCCCGGCGGCGTCTTGCAGGTGCGAAAAAGCGGCTTTGCCGAAACGGCGAAGCGAGATCATCCTCCCTGAGATCTTATAGGAAACCGGCTGCGCCTCAAGGGTCTCTTTGGTCGAGGAGTGATGTTTCTCGACGATCTCGGCGAGCGGTGTCTTCCCCTCGAAGCGGGCGCCGTATGGATCGATCCCGGCGGCGCGGAGGCTCTCCAGCTTCTTGATCCGCTGGACAATCTGGTCGTTGGTCTCTTCCATCTAGGATGAAACTCCTCAATTCGTATTGGGGCTGGGATAACTCTCTGAGCGGTGAGAATCCTTTCAAAAATCAAATCATTATAGAGGATTGGCTGGGACACGTCAAGGATCAGACATGGCACGACGGAACGGCCGTTTTCTTGTCAAAAGGGGGATCGGCTGTTACACTCAAATGAAGTATGAAACGCTTGGAAAAACAATGAACCGGATGAAAATAAGCCCTCTCTCCTTACGGGGAGCAGGGATTTTTTTCTCATGATTGCTTTATCTCTTCACGCCTGCGGGCGGGGAGGGGGAGTCGGCATCGGGGGGGCCGTCCTCCCGCCGCGCCGACCGGGGTCGCTGTGACCGCATTCAGCGGGGCGGTTGTGATCGGATGGGACCCGGTCGACGGGGCGACCTCCTACCATGTCTACGTGGCGGCCAGTTCTGGGGTGACGAAAACGAATTACGAGACCCTCCCTTTCGGGAAGCGGAATCCCGCGGCCGCCGGTCCCTTCACGCAGAGCGACCTCTTCGACGGAACCACCTATTATTTTGTCGTCACGGCGCTGAATGAAGCGGGGGAAAGCGTGGAATCGGCCGAGGTCTCCGCGACACCGATGTCGACCGCGCTTCCTCTCCCTCCCACCGGATTGAGAGCGATCGCCGCGGACGGTCAGGTCACCCTGGAATGGAACTCCGTCACCGGCGCCTCGAGTTATTTCCTCTACAGGGCGACCGTTTCCGGGATCAACCGAGACAATTGGAACACCATTGTCGGCGGAAATCGGACCCAGGTTCCGGGAGGCGCGACGGTCTATATCGAAGACAGCCTGACCAACGGGACGACCTACTTTTTCGTCGTCACCGCCCAGAACAGTCTGGGCCAGAGCGAGGAGTCGGCCGAGGTTTCGGCGACCCCCTTTGCGGCGGACACCGTTCCGGTGCAACCGACAAACCTGACCGCTTCCGCGGCCGACAGTGAGGTCATCCTCCATTGGAATGCTGCCGCAGGGGCGCAGTTTTACAATGTCTACTGGGGGACGGCGGCGGGGGTGACCCCGGACAACGGAACAAAAATTTCTAATCTTTCCGGCACCAGCTATACTCACACCGCCCTCACGAACAACACCACTTACCATTACATTCTTACAGCGGAGAATGCTCACGGGGAAAGCCTTCCGTCCGAGGAGGCCTCGGCGATGCCGATTCCGACCCCGCCCCCGGCGGTGGTGACGTTGCCTCCGAGCGAGGTGTTAAAGACCGGCACGGCGATCTTACATGGGGAGGTGAACCCACTTGGATTCTCAGGGCAAACAGACGTTTACTTCGAATGGGGGACGACGACGGCATATGGCGGAACCACGACGCCGCAAACAAAGCCGGGCGGGAATACTTTCGTGTCGGTGTCCGATAGTTTAACTGGTCTGCTACCGAACACTCCCTATCACTATCGAATCGTCGCGAGCAACGATAGGGGAACCAGCTTCGGAGCGGATCAGAGCTTCATCCTCCCCTTTCTCGGTCAGCCGAATGAATTTCCGGTCCGGGGTGGAGGAAGCCCAAACGATGTCGTGGTGGCGAAATTCGATGCGGGTGATCTATTCGATTTGGCCGTGGTGAATTTTGCGACCCACGAGGTCTCGCTGTTGACCGGGAACGGAGACGGCACGTTCGATGCCGCCGTCCATTTTCCGGCGACCCCTCCCGGTGTGCAGGGTTTTCCGCAGCATCTCGCCTTGGGAGACTTTAATAAGGACGGCATGCCTGATCTTGTCGTTTCCAACGGCGCCGTGGGAACGATGACGCTGCTTCTCAATACCGGGGGGGCTTCGCGGCGGCCGTCTCGTTTGATCTTTGGATCGATCCGGACGACAGCGGCCGGACCTTCCCCTCCGACTTGGCCGTCGCCGACTTCAACGAGGATGGAAACGACGATGTGGCCGTCACCGCGGTGATGAACGGCATCGGAAATGTCTCCTTCCTCCTGGGAGACGGGGCGGGAGGATTCAGCACGCCGGTTCTCTTTCCGGCGGAAACCAGCCCTTCGGGAGTCGTCGCCGTTGATCTGGACGGGGATATGAACCTTGATCTGATCGTTGCCAACAGCTTAACCAATGAGATCTCCCTTCTCTCGGGGAACGGGGACGGCACGTTTGATCCGCCGGTCTCCTTTTCGATCGGGACCGATGCGTTCCATCGGCCAGTGGCCTTGGTTTCGGAGGACTTCGACGAAGACGGCACTCCCGATCTGGCGGCGGTGAATAATGAGAGCGGGAGCGTTTCGATCTTCCTGAACGACGGGGCCGGCGGTTTTGCCGCGCCGACCCGCTTCCCGGTGGGACTGGAGCCGCAAGGGATCGAGGTCGGCGACTTTAACGGCGATGGAAAACCGGACCTGGTCATTCCGAATTTCCGCACCGCCGTCGAGACGCAGTCGGTCACGGTTTATGTGGGGGTCGGAGACGGCACGTTTGGCCCCTCGCTTGAGATCACCCTCGGGACGAGTAAAAATCCGGTGGCCGCCGCCGCGGGGTATTTTGATGATGATCCTGTCGATCCGAATGCCTTACGCGATCTCGTCGTGGTGAATCGGAGCGGGAACTCGGTCTCTGTTCTTTTGGGACAGTAATCGGCTCGAAGCGGTCGCCGCTTTCCAGTTAGGCCGCTTCTCTCCGGCGCGTCAGCGCCCCCAAGACCGCCTCGTATCGCGCATCGTTTCATCCTCATCTTTTCCAATCCTCTCATCAAAAGCAAAAAAGCAAAACTTATGCCGGTAGCTGGACCAGAGGCAGCCGATGTGGAATGGCATTGATGAGCTTGGGTTACAACTGATCCTGAACCGAGACAGACCTTGAGCGGGCGAGGGCGCGCGACTCCTTCCTTGTATTTCCTTGAAAGGTAGTGATACAATGAAACGCTGTCTCCGTGATCGCCCATTGCTTCTTCGATTCTGCTCTTGTTTTTTATTCGATTCAGCGCGTTCCAACACCCCCTGGGGTCAGCGCGATCGCTCCTACGGGCCCGACGAGATGATTCGTCATTGATGTCTACTTGAAGATGGGTGAATGGATTTGCATGTTTCAACGGGATGGGCTTCCGATCGCTCGGATTGATAAAGTGCGCGGTGGTAGAGACGGCTTGCATTGAAGGCGTTGAGTGGACTCTGTGAAGAGGAGTCTGCATGGACACCACAATCGGCTATACTGTAGGAAAGTGTCGTTCCACACGCGAGGGGGAGGTTCCAGCTTTCCTCTTTGTCGTAACCAGGAGGTGAAGATCCGTGCAAAAAAAGATTTTAGTCGTCGACGATAACCAAGATACGGTTCAGATCTTAACGGCCGTACTCAAACGGGGGGGATATATCGTCGTGGCGGCGAGAGACGGGGTCGAGGCGGTTGAGAAGGTTCAACAGGAAAGACCGGCGCTGGTCCTTTCGGATCTCATGATGCCGAAGCTGGACGGCTTTGGGGTCATGGAGGCGATGCGGGCCGATCCGGGGATGAACCAGATCCCGGTGCTGATTATCTCCGCCAAGGTCGATCCGGTCTCCAAGGCGCGGGGGATGGAATTGGGTGCCAAGGATTATATCGTAAAGCCGATCAACCCCGGCGAAGTTCTCCAGAAGGTACGGCACCATCTTCAAGAAGGTCTCAACTAGAAACAGGTCACAATCCACCTTTCTTCAATCCTTTCCATTTCTTTGAGATCCTCTCTATTTCTTTCGTTTACCCGCTTGATAAAAGTGAAATAGCCTGATACACTCCCTTCATTCCGAAGGAATGAGGGACCTCTTTGCCGGAATCAAAACGGATTCATATCATCGCCGTCTGCGGGACGGGGATGGCCGCCCTCGCCGGACTGCTCAAAAAGGGGGGCACGCCGTCACCGGCTCCGACACACAGATCTACCCCCCCATGAGCACCCTTCTTGAAGAAGCGGGAATTCCCTGCAAGATCGGATATGACCCGTCTCACATCGAACCGAACACCGACCTGGTGATCATCGGAAACGCCGTCGGCAAAACCAATCCGGAGGTGGTCGCCACCCTGGAGCGGGGGTTGCCCTATTTCTCCATGCCGGCGGCGCTGGGGGAGTTTTTCCTCAAGGGAAAAACGTCGCTGGTGGTGGCCGGGACACACGGAAAGACGACCACCTCTTCTCTTCTCGCCTGGGTCTTGACCTCGGCAGGGCTCGATCCGGGAATGATGATCGGCGGCTGGGTGAAGAACTTCAACAGCAACCACCGCTCGGGCAAAGGGAATTACTTCGTCGTTGAAGGAGACGAATACGACACCGCCTTCTTCGACAAAGGACCCAAGTTCCTTCATTATCAGCCCCATCATGCCATCCTGACCAGTATCGAGTTCGACCATGGCGACATCTATGCCGATCTGACGGCGATCAAACAATCCTTCCGAAAGTTCGTGGCGCTTCTCCCCGCGGAAGGATTGCTGGTGACGGCCGCGGGAGATCCCGCGATCGGGGAGGTCATCAAAGGGGCCGGCTGTCGGATCGAGACCTACGGGATTGATGAAGAGGCCGATTGGCAGGCGGAGCAGATCCATATGACCGGGGAGCTCCTTTCATTCGACGTTTTCCGCCGCCGAAAAAAAATGGGAACGATTCGAAGCCCCTTGGCCGGCCGGCATAACCTGAAAAATACATTGGCAGTGATCGCGTTGGCGTACGAGGTCGGCGTTCCTTGGGAAAAAATCGTGGAAGGGGTGCTGCGATTCGAGGGGATCAAGCGGCGCCAGGAGATCGTGGGGAAGGTTCGCGATATTTTGATCATCGATGACTTCGCCCATCATCCGACCGCCATCTCCGAGACCCTCATGGCCCTCCGGCTCCGGTATCCGACCCGGCGGCTCTGGGCCGTCTTCGAGCCGCGCTCCGCCACCAGCCGGCGGAATGTCTTTCAGAAGGAGTTTGTCGCCGCCCTTGCCCCGGCCGACCGGATTATCTTGGCCGACATCTTCGCCCCGGAGAAGATTCCGGCGGAGGATCGGCTCAATCCCGAAAAGATCATCTCCGATCTCGTTGCGCTTGGAAAGAACGCCCGGTTTTTATCGACCCCCGACCGGATCGTCTCCGAAATGGTGAAGGAGCTGGTGCCGGGAGATGTCGTCTGCGTGATGTCGAGCGGAGGTTTCGGGGGGATTCACCAAAAATTGATTTCGAAATTGGCGATGTAGGGGCGAATCTCGCTTGCACTGTAGCACCGTGTATTCGCCCTAGCCCGACAATAACGAAAGTGATGGGCGATCACGAGGATCGCCCCTACCCGTTAGGAACGTGTCCAGCCGAATCTCCCAAAAAATGCAGGAGGGGGTCGCCGCCGGGGTCTTCCCGGGGGGGGGTCCTGTTGATCTCCTCCCAAGGGCAGGTCCGTTTTCATCAGGCGTTCGGATCGGCCTCGCTGATTCCCAACCAGGTCCCGATGACCTGCGATACTCTTTTTGATCTCGCCTCCCTGACGAAGCCGCTCGCCACCGCCGCCGCGATCCTCATTTTAATTCAGAATAACCTTCTTGCCCTCACCGATCCGCTCTCGAAGTTTTTTCCCGAGTTTACTTTCGGGGCGAAGCGGGAGATCACCCTCTATCATCTCTTGAACCACAGCGCCGGTCTTCCCGATTGGAAGCCCTATTATCAGGAGATTGCAGAACAGGAGGAAAAAGATCCCGGTTTTCTCGGCTCCTCTGCGGCCAAGCAGAAAATCTGCCAACGGGTGAAAGAGGAGCCGCTGATCGCCTATCCGGGGGCGAAAAGCCTCTATAGCGATCTCGGTTTTATTCTCCTCGGAGAGGTGGTGGAAGCGGTGGCGACGGAGCCGCTTCACCGCTTTTGTTATCGGAACCTCTTTTTAAAACACGATTGCAAGGAGACTTTCTTTATCCGGCTCGGACGGCGGCCGCAGGCCTATCGGGGGCGCCTTTTTGCGGCGACCGAGGAGTGTCCCTGGCGGGGCAAGGTGATCCGGGGGTGGGTTCACGACGATAATGCGTATGCGATGGGAGGGGTGGCCGGCCATGCCGGTTTATTCTCGACGGCGTGGGAGGTCTACCGTCTGGTCCGGCTTTGGTTCGATTCGATCGCGGGAACGGGGCCGCTCAATTCAACGCTGGCGACTCTCTTTACCACCTGCCAGAAGGGAAATGACATTCCGGTCGGCTCCTCCTGGGGGTTGGGGTGGGATACCCCCTCACATCCTCATTCCTCTTCAGGTCGGTTTTTTTCTCCAATGAGCTTCGGCCATCTTGGCTTTACCGGAACATCGATTTGGGTCGACCGGAAGAGAGATCTGATTGTGATCTTGTTGACCAATCGGGTCCATCCGAGCCGGGACAATTCGGAGATCCGTCTCTTCCGCCCCGAGCTCCACGATCTGATTTTTGAGGAGGTGGTCGGTGTCTAATCAGCGCCGGCAGTCGATCATCAAGCCGAAACGGCTCTCCCCCGGGGAGACGATCGGAGTTGTGGCGCCGGCCGGGCGGGTGGAGCCGGCCGATCTTCACCGCGGTGTGCTCCGGCTCGAACAGCTTGGGTTCAAGGTCATCGTCGGGCGGCATGTTGAGAAAAGCCACCGCTACCTCGCCGGGAAGGACCCCGACCGGGCGGCCGACCTCCGGTTGATGTTCGAGAACCGTGATGTCCGCGCCGTCCTCTGCGCGCGGGGGGCTCTGGAACCGCCCGGCTTCTTCGTTTCCTCGATCGGAACCGCCTTGAACCGAAGATTTTCCTCGGCTGCAGCGATGTCACGACCCTGCTCCTCTATTTCTCCCGCATCTTGGGTTGGGTGACCTTCCATGGTCCGATGGTCGCAACGCAGTTTGGGAAAGGACCGAATCAGGCGATGGACGAGAACTTCATGAAGGTCCTCGGCGGCCAGGCGGTGGAAATGTCGTTCCCCGGTGTCCGGACATTGCGGCCCGGTCAAGCGGAGGGGATCTTGACCGGCGGCTGTCTTACCCTGATCTGCACAACCATCGGGACCCCCTATGAGATCGAGACCGAAGATAAGATCCTCTTTATTGAAGACATCGATGAGGCCCCCTATCGAATCGATCGGATGCTCTCTTATCTAAAAGGGTTGGGCAAATTCGACCATGTGCGGGGGGTTGTCTTCGGTCAGATGCCCCGTTGCCAGCCGGAGCTCCTTCCCGAGATCATTATGGAAATTTTTGATGAACTCCCCGTCCCGGTTCTCTTTGGTTTCCCTTCCGGCCATGGGGATTCGCTCGCCACCCTTCCTTTCGGCCTTCCTGTGCGGATCGATGGAAAGACCGGCGCTATAGGAATGGTGGAGCCGGCTGTCCTTTGATGATCTCCAGGTGTGAAAGATTTACATATCTTCATTAAGCCCTCGCATCGTTTGTATATAACTTACCCAAGGCAATCCTCTCTATCTACTTTGATTTCCAATTAATTTTGTCTTTCTTTCCTTCGCCGCATTCCGTTGCAACGGGTTGATTCCACTTCCTAAAAAGTGCATGTTTTTTCATCGATCATCCGAAGAGGCCCCTTCTAACCGATGAATTCGAAAGCGTTCTACTGGCATGGGACTTGCTTTTTTCCTAATACAGAGTCGGCGAAGAGGAAATGTTCCTCTCATCTCAGAAACGAACTTTATATGGAGTAGAGGTCGATTATGAATTGCCCAAGATGCTCAGGATCGATGGTCCACGAGAACTTCTACGGTCTGGAAGATGAATATGCATGGTTTTATCCGGGCTGGAGATGTGTTTACTGCGGTGAGATTGTGGATAAAGTCATCCTATCCAACCGCAAGGTCGTCAGCCGCCCTCATCGACGGGCTGCCTAGTCGTTCATTGAGCGAGCGGAGAGGAGAATGGACGCTCCTGTCAACAAAAGCGCCATGATCCGCCATCCTCAGTCGACGCCGATTCCCCTGGGTCTTCAAGCTGATCTTGGGAAGCGGGGACAGGGCTCTCGATCCATCATGAGGCCAATGGGATGATCTTCTCCCCTTATCCATAAAGCAGGCAAAATGATTTCGCGGCGAAGGAGAAGCATCCGGATCGCGAAGTGAAACGGAACAACGGGTCATTTCTTGCAGATACTATCAAGTGAAACGCGGTCGGCCGACCAATACACGATTGGTCCAGAGAACGCACACAGACGTATCGACGGAATGTATCGCGGTGTTCAAAAACTTCTCCAAAATATCAGCGTGCCATCGGCCCATCGTATCGTAGCCGCCTCTCGACAAAAACGAATCATCGCGATGACAGACCGGATCGAGCGATTACTCTTGTGGAGAGTATCGCGCGACCTTATGGGACTTCAGGGAGAATATCGACCATGCCGCCGTACGCGCCGCACTTCCCGATCTTGAGACGAACAACGACACGGTGCGCGGCGCGCTTACGTTCCTGTTCCACCAATCACAAGGAGAAACACCATGAAAGAGACACTCAGCAAGCTGTTGATTTTTATTCTGCTCATTGGAGCGACAACCGGTTGTGCCAGCTGGCGGGAACACGATACGGAAAGCGCGCCGACCGATCGCGGCGCGGGGACGACGACCCAAACCGATGATGCCGCGTTGACCGCAAAGGTGAAGGCGAAGCTCCTCTCCGATGATGTTCTGAACGGGATGAATATCGACGTCGATACCCAAAATGGGGTTGTCTTCCTAAACGGGGTGGTTGATAGTCAGGACCAGAAGCGGAAGGCGATCGAGTTGGCCCGGAACACGGAAGGGGTCCGGGAGGTCGAAGACAATCTGAAGGTTGGTCGTTTCGAGGGCTCTTCTTCAGAAGAGTCTGGCACCACGTTGCCTGTGAATCTACTGGAAGATCTAGGATAGTCCTTTGACGCGGGGGCGGTCGTTTCAGCCGCCCCCGCGTTTTGATCCACATTTCCAATCTGGAGAAAAAAGATGCGGATGATTCATTATGCCTTATTGATGGGGCTCTGCATCGGAATGATCGGGTGCGCCTCTCCTCTAAAGAAGGGGACGGAAGAACGGGTAGACGACACCGCCATCACCTCCCGGATCCGGGCGAAGCTGGCCAATGACGCAACCCTCCATCTTTTCCGGATCCATGTCGACAGCCGCCAAGGGGTCGTCACCCTTTCCGGTATGCTTCCGTCGGAAGACCGGAAACGCCGGGCGGCGGAGATTGCGGCAGGGGTGACCGGCGTCCGGCAGGTTGAGAATCTCCTGCGGGTGGGGGAGACGAAGCGGGGAGATCGATTTGAGGATGCGGTGATCGCCTCCACGATCACATCGCGATTGATTCAAAATCCAATGACCCACGCGCTTGCCATCGACGTTGAGGCGGAAAAAGGGAAGGTGATCTTGTCCGGTCGCGTTCAGAGTGAACGGGAAAAGAAAGAAGCGGAACGGATTGCCCGGAATACAAGCGGGGTTCTTTCGGTTGAAAATCAGTTAGAGATCCTCGAATAGGAAAAATTTCGGATGCTCTCATGAAACCGCGCTATCGAAGGGTTTTCTTTCTAGGGGCGCTTTTCTTATTTACGATCGTGGCCCCCGTGCTGATTCTCGGCGCGAGCGGATACCGGTATGATTTTCAGGGGCAGGCGCTGGTTCCGACGGGAACCCTTGTTTTGAAATCGTATCCGGAGGGGGCGAAAATACGCATCAACCAACGGGAGGGGACCGATCGGACGCCGGCTGAGATTCAGGGCCTGCTTCCCTCACGGTATGTCTTGGAGGTGAACTCGGAAGATTTCCGTCCCTGGCGAAAAGAGGTGGAGATTCAGGCGAATCGAATTACCGTCGAGGATCAGATTTTATTGATTCCGAAACGGATTGCCTTTTCCTCCGTGTCGGCGAAAGAAATTCGGACCTTCGCCGTTTCGCCGGACGGTCGGAAGCTGATCTATGTCCACCGAAAAAGTGCGGAGGAGGCGGAGTCCCTCTGGCTCTTCGATTTGGACGGAGGAGAGGAGCGTCTCCTTTTCCCGGATACCGATCAAACAGAGTCGCTCTCTGCCCAAGATTCCATCGATCGCCTCCTTTGGTTGGCGGACGGCCAGGGGGTGGCCTTTTCCGTTTCGGGCGCTCGATCGAAACGATATTTTATCCTAGCCGTCGGGGAGGGTGAAGAACGGGAGAGGCCGTTTGAATGGACCCCGCCCGAACGAGGAGAGGTTGATCATTGGAAATGGACCCAAAGCGGACTTCATCTCTTCTTCATGCAAGGGCAATCGCTCTATCGGGCCGATTATGAAACAAGATCGATCGCTCCGGTGACCCCCGACCGTGTCCAAGGATATGCCCTTCTTGAAAATTACCTCTATTTTGTGACGGCCTCCCCGCCGGTTCTTTTCAGGCAAGATCTTGTGACCGGCGAGCGGACCCCGCTGGCGGAGCTTCCGATCGAACCGGTCGAAAGAAATAATCCCGAGCGCCTCGTCGCTTCGCCCCAGGGAAAAATCGCTTTGATCGATCGCCACCATATTCTCTGGCTCATCGACGACGTTCCCTCCGCGATCCCTCTGCCGGTCGCGTCCGGGGTTCAAACGGTCCTCTTCAATGGAGACGGAAAACGGCTTCTCTATCAGACGAAACAGGGGATCTTCATTTATCACCTTGAGGAGGGAAAGACCTTGGGGGGCGGGAAGCCGGTTCTTTTGAAACGGCCGTCCGGCGGAAAGGAACGGTCATTGCGCCGGTCTGGTACAGCGATCAATTCCACATTCTCTACGGTGTCGGGGATACCGTTTATATTACGGAGATCGGCGGACAAGCTCCTCCCAATACCTATCCGCTTTTTCGCATTCCCGGCGAAGCGCCCCAATTTGTTTATCACGATAACGATCAGGTTACCTTTCTCTTTCGAAAACGGCTTTACCAGGCGGATCTTTCCTTTGGAAGACCCCGCTCGACGCTCCTCGGGAGCCGTCTCTAATGGGTGTTTTTCTTCCTTCTCCCCGCACGTCCCATCGAAGGGATGCGCTCCTGCAGCGGGCCTTTGAGATCGTTCCCGGCCTTCTCCTCTGGTCGACTTTTCTCGGCCTTTTTGTTTTCTCCTTCTTTCAACCGGTCGCCGTCGCGATCTTCATCATCGCTTATGATCTTTATTGGCTGATCCGTGTGACCTATTTTTCCATCTTCATGCTCCTCGCTTACCGGCGGGTGAGGATGGAGTGGGGGACCGATTGGCGAAGGCGATGTGAAAAAGCGTCCGGGGAGATTCCGGCCTACCGCCGGGAGATCGAGGAGGAGATGGCGCGTGCTGAAAGTGAAGGGACTCCAAAGCGGAGGCTTCAGAGCCTGCGTCTTCATCTGCAGGAAATCGAGCGGATCGAAGCGGAGCAGGTCGATGTCTGGGATTGGACGACGATCCGCCATCTGGTGATCTTCCCGACTTATCGGGAAGGGCTCGAAATCCTTCGCTCTTCATTGAGGGCCCTCTTGCAGGCCGACTATCCGAATGAGCGGATGATCGTGGTGCTCGCCTTCGAGGAGCGGGAGGGGATTCCCGCCTACCGGAAGGCGAAGGCCCTTCGGAAGGAGTTTGGATCTTCCTTCGGCGCCTTCTTAACGACCTTTCATCCCGATGGAATTCCGGGGGAGGCGCGCGTCAAAGGGGCGAACATGGCTTGGGCGGCCCGTCAGGCCAAGCAGTACCTTGATCAAGAGAAAATGGCTTATGACCGGGTGATCCTTTCCGCCTTTGACGCCGATACCTGTGTCGACCGGCAGTACTTCGGATGCCTTACCTACAACTACATCATCCAGCCGAAGCGGACACGGAGAAGCTACCAGCCTCTCCCGATGTACCATAACAACATCTGGGATGCGCCGTCGTTCGCGCGGGTGGTCGCCAACAGCACCACTTTTTGGCATATGGTGCAGAGCATCCGGCCCGATCTTCTCATCACCTTCTCCAGCCACGCGATGTCGTTTCAGGCGCTGGTGGAGGTCGGATATTGGCCGGTCGATGTTATTTCGGACGACTCGGTCATCTTCTACTCCTGCTACTTGTATTATGGAGGGGAGTATGAGACGATCCCGCTTTATGTTCCCGTTTCGATGGATGCGAACCTGGCGGAGAGTTATTGGCGGACGCTGATTAACCAATATAAACAGATGCGGCGGTGGGCCTGGGGGATCGAGAAGTTCCCCTTGATGATGCGCGGGTTCCTGATCGATCGGGCCATTCCGCTTCGAAAGAAAATCAAACATGTCTTCCGAATGCTCGAGGGGAATTACAGCTGGGCGAGCGCCCCTTTTGTCATTCCGGTTTTCGGGAGCCTTCCCCTGCTGGTCGGCGGGAGAGAATTTTATCAGACGGTTCTCGCTTACAATTTTAACGCGACCACCCGGTCGATCTTATCGATGGCGCTGATCGGCGTGCTCCTCTCGGTTTTTCTCTGCCATGCGCTTCTTCCCCCCCGCCCTGCGCGATACGGACGATGGCGAACCGCTTCGATGACATTGCAATGGGCATTGGTTCCCTTCTCTTATATTTTCCTGGTCGGACTCCCCGCGGTCGATGCGCAGACCCGGCTGATGCTGGGGCGTTATCTTACCTTTTGGGTGACCGATAAGAAAAGGAAGGAAGGGGACGTTGCGTCCGGGAGTCCGGAACTCGGCCCCGTCGCGGGATTGGCGGAAGTTCCGGAGAAGCGGGAGGGGGTTGGATGAGGCGCTTTATCTTCCCGATGTCGGGGATCATCCTTTTTTATCTCCTCTTTGAAAAATATGGCCAGCCGCTCTGGGTCAGCCACTGGCATCTTTACCTTTTCTTGGAGGCGACGACGCATCTTTTCCTTGCCTTTTTCGTCCTGATCGTTCTTGAGGGGTTCTCTCCGATGATTTTCCTCCGGATCTTCACGACGCTGATTCCCGACATCGATCATGTCATCTGGGCGCAGTACCGGAGTTTCTTCCACACGCCGATCTTTATTCTCTCCCCGCTTCTCTTCCGCCGATATGGGGAGAAGGAGGCGCGCCTTCTCACCTTCATGTTCGCGACGCATTATCTCTTCGATACCCGCTCACAAATGGCCTGGTGGCTCAACTACGGCGTCTGGCTCCTCCCCCCGAAGGGGCTGCCGGTCCTTGTTCCCTGGATGCCGCTGGTCCTGCTGGTTGCGCTCGGCCTGCTCGCCGGCCTGGTGGGTCATTCCGGTCAGATCAAGGCCTACTTGACGGGGGAACGGATGTGGGTCTCTTAATCGGCTTGATCGGTTTCGTCCTCATTTCGATCTCCAACTTCGGGTTTGCTCAAGACGCGCCGCCGCGGGAGCCGCAATCGGCCGATGTCTTTCCCCGGATCCCTTCTCCTCGCTTTCTGGAATCGGGAGAGCGGCGGGTCATCGATATCGTCATTTCCAATCCGGGAGAAGAGATCAATTTTTATACCCTCAGCATCGAGCGAAAGCCGGAAGGGTGGATCGCCCGGGTTGATCCGCGCAATGTTGATTTAGCCCCGCATGAGGAGATGCCGATCCGGGTCACGCTCATCCCAAAACGGGGCCCTCCCACTTTTACCGAGCAGATGACCCAATACGATATTGTCATCAAGGCGGAAGATAAGGAGGCGAAACCCTTTATCGGAACCTTGCCGATCTACTTGAAACCGGGTTATCAGGATCTTCTGACCTTCTTCGGAACCCCGGCGCTAATCGGCTTTGCCGCCATCGGGATAGGAGAATGGCTCCGCCGTCATGACCACTTCAGGGTCGGGGGTCTTTTTGTGATGGGGGGAGGGATCTTGGCGGTGGTCTCGGTGACGGCGGTTCTGGGAATTCTGGTTTTGTAGAGAGAATCGGAAGGAAGATTTTACGCGGGATTTGGGGATTTAGTTCTGCATCTGGTCGCGCAGGGTCTGAATCCGTTGATCAACGATATGGATCTGCTGGGAGGCCCCTCCCTTTTGGAAGAGCTCTTTTGATTTCTCGAGATGTTCGATCGCTTGGGGGAGATTCCCGAAGCTCTGGTGAATCGTTCCGATGGTCCCTTCGACATTGGCCATTCCGGGGAGATCATTCATCTCCTCTCGGATTTTCAGCGCCTTCTCCGCCGACCCAATCGCTTTCTCCAATTCCCCCTGATCCTGATGGATCAGCGCCAGATTGATATGAGAGTTCGCCTGGGATGAAAGGTCGTTTCCGGCTTGATGGATGGCGAGAGCGTCGGATTGGAACGAGAGCGCTTTCGCGAAATCTTTTCGGTCTTTATAGATGAAGCTGAGGCTGGTGAGGGAGACCGCCTCTCCGATCGGGTTTCCCAACTCCCGATAAAGCTTGAGCGCCTTTTGTTGATAATCGAGGGCCGTTTCGTAGGACCGATCGAGGTAGTGGAGATTGCCGATCGACGCAAGCTGGCGCGCCATCAGCCGCCGGTCGGAGATCGACTCGGCGATTTTCAACGCTTCCATGTGCGCTTCCGATCCCTTCGCGGTGTCTCCCGCTTGATAATAAAGGGTTCCCAAAAGGGCGAGGTCGGCTCCTTCGGCCTGCCGGTCGCCGGTCTGGCGGTCGATCGCCAGCGCCCGCTCGGTCCAGGTGATTCCCTCTTTCCAAACCCGCTTCGTAGAGAAGAGAAGACCGAAGTTCGCCAACGCGGCGGCCTGTTCTTGAGGGGTCTCGGCCTTGCGATAAGCCTGCTGATACGCTGCCGCGGCTTCCTCATGTTTTCCGAGGAAGGCCAGTGCGTTGCCGTGCAGGAGATGGAGGGGGGCATTTTTCCGATCGTCCGAAAGGCCGACAATTTGATCCGAGACGGCTTGGAACTGATTATCGTCGTAAAGGGCCAGAAGCGAGGGGAGGGGCGAAGCAGGGTCGTTCGTTTTCCGTTCGGAGAGGCGAAACTGTCGCTTCGACTCTTCCAGCTTGGTCTTTTTCAGCATGTCGGGGTTGATTTCTCTCGGCTCGGTCTGCCGGGCCGACGAGGGGAGGGTAATCCGCTGGCCGACCCCCCACACGACAAGGGCGGCCACGAGGGCAAACAGGAACGTTTTTTTGTATGAACGTGACTTCATCGCTTTTTCGAAACCGGCGACATCCTAACACAACCGGTTTCGAGAGTCAAAACAGGGGAGGAGGTAGGCAGTGGGCGGAAAAAAGATGAAAAGAAATTTCCTTGGACTGTGTTGAACCGGGGTGTTACGACGCTTTGTAATAAACCCAGGGCTCTCTCTCGGCGAGATAGCGATCTTCTCTAAAATTGACCCGCGTCCTCAACTCTGTGAATCCTTTTTTTGAAGCTTCTTGGCGAGATCGTTTAAAACTTCTTCGACCGTCGGATATTCACTTGTCTGGACCGTCAACCCTTCGTAGCTGCAGTGGCCGGTGTAGCCGTTCTCGCCGACGTTGACCCGAACGTTACGGCTGAACATCCTTCCGGTCGGATCGAACCCTTCAATATGATGGATCTCAAAGACCATTTGAAAATTTCTCCCAGATTTTTCTATGGACGAAGGCGAGCCGATTATAACGAATTGAATCTCGTCGAGCAAGGTTTTTTTATCAACGTTTATTTTTTATTTTGGAGATGAGATCGGCCGGATGTCGGAAACAATAATGATTCATTTCCCGTGCCGCGGGTTGCCTCCAATTTAGGCAAACTGCTCTCTCGCCTAGAGGGATCGGCCTTTTGTCGTGATGAAGAGGCGCTTATCCACAATCTTTCCACCCGAAGTGTTGAAAACTCCCCATTTGACTTCGGCGCGGCCCCCCTCTATAATCGACGTTTCACTGGAGGTTGTTTTCCTCCGAAAGTAACTGAGAGAAGGTGTTTGTGGAACAAAAGGGAGTTCGTCTTTCAAAAAGTGCGGGATTGACGATCGAGAAGGTCGAGCCCGGCAGCATTGCGGAAGCGGTCGGGGTGGAGGCCGGCGATCGATTGATCAGCGTCAATGGCCGAGAGATGAAGGATGTCCTCGATTACCGTTTTGTCGAAGGAGAAGAAGAACTTCTCCTGGAGCTGGCGAAGCCGAACGGCGAAGTGTGGGAGGTCGAGGTCGAAAAAGATCTCGATGAAGCGCTCGGAATCGACTTCCCGGAGATGAAGATCCGAAGTTGTCCGAACAAATGTTTCTTCTGTTTTGTCGATCAAATGCCGGAAGGACAGCGGGACACCCTCTATATCCGCGATGAAGATTACCGGTTCTCTTTCCTCTTCGGCAACTACATTACCCTGACGAATTTGACCCGGAAAGATAAAGAGCGGATCTTCGAGCAGAAGATGAGCCCTCTTTACATTTCGGTCCATACAACCGATCTGGAATTGCGTCGTTATATGTTGGTTAATCCGCGCGCGCGCGATATCCTGGCCGAAATACGCGAGATGACCGATCATGGAATTGTCCTGCACACGCAGATCGTTCTCTGTCCGGGCATTAACGACGGCGACTATCTGGTTAAAAGTATAGAGGATCTGGTGAAGTTCTACCCCTCGGTCGGATCGCTGGCAATCGTCCCGATCGGCCTGACCCGGCATCGGCAGGGACTTCAAGAGCTTCGGGAGGTGAGCGTCGAGGGGGCGCGGGAGATGATCGAGTGGATCAAGCCGTGGCAGAGGCGGTTCCGAAAGGAGATCGGCTACCCGTTCGTCTTCCTGGCCGATGAATGGTATACCAAGGCGGGCCTTCCGTTCCCTCCCTTGGAAGAATATGCCGACCTCCCCCAACAAGGAAACGGCGTCGGAATTGTCCCCCTTTTCCTGAACGACTTCGAAGGGATGCTTCCTTTTTTACCGAAAAAGATCTCCGAGCCGGCCCAAATTCTCATGGCGACGGGGACCTCCTTTTCTCCTTTTTTAACGTCATGCCTGAAACGGGTTCGAATCCGCGGCGCGGAGATGGAGGTGGTGACCGTCGTCAACGATTTCTTCGGCGATTCGGTGACGGTGGCCGGTCTCATGTCGGGCAGGGATATCGTCAAGGCGGTCCGACAGCGGATTTCGGATCGATTCGGAACCCGGATCCTTCTTCTTCCGTCGGTGGCCCTCAATGAGGATCGAAACCTCTTTCTCGATGGGATGACCCCGCAGGACCTTGAGAAGGAATTGGATCTCTCCGTTCAGGTCGTCTCCGCCGATGCCGAAGGGCTGATGGGGTTTCTCCAAAATATTCCGGTTTCCCAGTACCGATAACGGTTTTCGAGAAAACAGCCCTCCAATCCTTAGCGAGGGGAGCGGCCACCGGACCGAATGAGTGACTTGAAACCAATCACCGGCCAGACGAAAATCTTTGGAATCTTCGGGCACCCGGTCGCCCACACCCTCTCCCCACTGATGCACAACGCGGCTTTCGACGCCCTCGGTCTTCCCTATCGCTATCTTCCCTTTGAGGTCCGTCCCGACCGGTTGGAAGGGGCGGTCAAGGGGATCCTCCCGCTGGGGATGCTCGGAGTGAATGTCACCATTCCCCATAAGGAGACGATCCTCCCTTTTCTTGACGAGATCGATGAAGAGGCCGGGAGAGTCGGCGCGGTCAACACGATCGAAGTCGCCTCGGACCGGCTGATCGGCCGCAATACCGACGGGCGTGGTTTTCTGGAATCGCTTCGAGAGAGGAATGTCGATCTCTCCGGAAAGAGGGTGATTCTTCTGGGGGCCGGGGGGCCGCGAAGGGGGTTGCGGTGGCGCTGGCGCAACAGCCGATCGCGGAGATGGTCATCGCGGCGCGGACGGCGTCGCGCGGGAAAGCGCTGGCCGATCGAGTCACCGCCGTCGCGCCCCGTTTAAAGATATCCATCATCGGGGTCGATTTCGGTCCCGGTTTTCCGGCCGATTCGGATCGGCCGACCCTCTTGGTGAATACCACCCCCCTTGGAATGAAGCAAGGAGATCCCTCCCCCTTTCCCCCACGTCTGCTCGATCCCCGTTGGTCGGTCGCCGACCTGATCTACCGTCCTGAAGAGACCCCACTCCTTGCTGCGGCGAAAGAGGCGGGCGCGACGGTCATTCCGGGTCTCGGGATGCTCCTCCATCAAGGGGCCCTCGCCTTTGAAATCTGGACGAAGCAGAAAGCGCCCCTTTCCAAGATGAGGCAAGCCCTTCAAGAGGCGCTTTCTCGCGGTCCTCTTCAACATTGATTTTTCGAAAAAAAGAGAGAATAAAACCGATCCCACAACGGTAGGCGCCATTTTTTGTCTCATCCCCCGTTTCGTTGACAGAAATTGTAACTTGGGATAGACTTTCCTCAGCATTTTTGTGGTTTTCATGTCGGAAGCGTGGTCCGCCGAACGGCTCGTCATTCCTCGTTCGGCCGGACCGATCCCAGGTTATCTGTTCATATCGAGGGGTTCCTTTGGTTTCGGAAAAACTTGGAAAGCTCATCGTAAATGCGCAGTTGATTAACGATGAGCAGCTCCAAAAAGCCTTGCTGGTCCAAAAGAAAGAGGGGGGCGGCTCGGGAGCATCCTGGTGCGCTTGGGATTTATGGATGAGGCCAAACTGTTGAAATTCTTAAGCCAACAGTATGGTGTTCCGGCGGCGGACCTTACAAAAATAGAGATCGATCCTACGGTGGTCAAATTGGTTCCCGCCGAGGTGGTGAAGAAATATCTGGTTGTTCCCATCAAACGGATGGGGGCCACGCTGAGTCTCGCGATGGTCGATCCCTCCGATGTCTTCGCCATTGATGATATCAAGTTCATGACCGGTTATAACGTCGAGCCGATCATCGCCGCGGAGTCTTCCGTGGTCGAATTAATCAATAAGTATTATGGCAAGGGGGCTTTGGCCGTCGTCGAAAAAACGATGACAATCGAAGCCAAAGACTATACCCTCTCGGAAGAAGATACACAAAATCCCTTCCAAGGCCAGGATGATGACAACGCCATGGTCTCGGTCGATGACTTCGATACCGTGGTGGGAGATGCCCTGGAGAATATCGATGTCGTCGAGGAGCAGCAGGATGACGGGGGGATCAAAGATGTCGATGCTCCTATCGTCAAACTGGTCAACGGCGTCTTGGTCAATGCAATCAAAGTGGGCGCCAGCGATATTCATGTGGAGCCTTTTGAAACCGTTTTTCGGGTCCGGTTCCGGATCGACGGTTCGATGAAGACGATCATGAATCTTCCGATCAAGATCAAAAATGCCGTCGTTTCCCGTCTGAAGATCATGTCGAAGCTCGATATCGCGGAGCGCCGTCTCCCCCAGGACGGACGGATCAAGCTGAAGCTCGGAAAGAAGAAAGAGGTCGATTTCCGTGTCTCCACCCTCCCCTGCCTCTTTGGGGAGAAGGTGGTGATGCGTATCCTCGATAAGGGAAACCTTTCCCTCGATTTGACCAAACTCGGTTTCGAAGAGGGGGCGCTGAAAGACTTCACGGAGGCGATCAACGCGCCGTATGGAATGGTGTTGGTGACCGGGCCGACCGGAAGCGGAAAGACGACCACCCTCTATTCTGCCCTGAGCACCATCAATACCACCGAAATCAATATCATGACGGCGGAAGATCCGGTGGAGTATAATCTGATGGGGATCAATCAGGTTCAGATGAAAGATGAAATCGGTCTGAATTTCGCGGCGGCCCTCCGATCCTTTCTCCGGCAAGACCCCGATGTCGTCATGGTCGGGGAGATCCGGGATTATGAAACGGCCGAGATCGGCGTCAAAGCGGCCCTCACCGGCCATCTCGTCTTATCGACCCTGCACACCAATGATGCTCCCGGTACGGTCAATCGTCTCCTCAACATGGGGATTGAGCCTTTTCTTGTTGCCTCTTCCGTTGTCCTTATCCTAGCGCAGCGGCTCGCCAGGAGAATTTGCGCCAAATGCAAGGAGCCCGATCCTCTCCCTCCTGAGGCGCTTCTGAAGGCCGGTTTCAAACAGGAGGATCTGAAAGGGTTGGTCGTCTATAAGGGGAAAGGCTGTGATGTTTGCAACAAAACCGGCTACAAAGGGCGGGTGGCGCTCTATGAAGTGATGCCGGTGAAAGAGGAATTAAGAGAATTGATCCTCCAGGGGGCTTCCGCGGATGAGCTCAAAAAAAAGGCGATCTCTCTCGGGATGAAAACCCTTCGGATGAGCGGCTTATCGAAGGTTAAAGAGGGAATGACCACGATCGAAGAGGTATTGGACAGCACGTTTGCGGATTAAGTAAGGAGCACGCATGGCCAATTTGCATCAATTACTTCAGATCATGATTGAAAAGGGGGCGTCGGATTTACATCTGACCACCGGCTCCGCCCCCCAGATCCGGGTCAACGGACATCTGACGCCGCTCGATCTCCCGCAGTTGACCCCGGCCGATACGAAGCAGCTGGTTTACAGTGTTCTGACCGATGCGCAAAAACATCGATTTGAAGAGGAAAACGAGCTCGACTTTTCGTTTGGATTGAAGGGCTTCAGCCGCTTCCGCGGCAATATTTTCATGCAGCGGGGCGCGGTCGGCGCGGCCATTCGGACCATCCCCTTCAAAATTAAAACCTTTGAAGAATTAGGGCTTCCTCACGTCGTCCAGGAGTTGGTCAAGAAACCGCGAGGATTGGTCCTGGTGACCGGGCCGACCGGGAGCGGAAAATCGACCACGCTGGCCTCGATGATCGATCGGATCAACTCGGAGCGCCACGATCATATCCTGACCGTCGAAGACCCGATCGAGTTTCTTCATCCCCATAAAAAATCGGTGGTGAACCAGCGGGAGGTGACGACCGATACAAGGAGCTTCAAGGCGGCATTGAAATATATTCTTCGCCAGGACCCCGACGTCGTGTTGATCGGGGAGATGCGCGATTTGGAGACGATCGAGGCGGCGCTCACCATCTCTGAAACGGGCCATCTGACCTTCGGGACCCTCCACACCAATTCCTGCGCGCAGACGGTCAATCGGATCATCGATGTTTTCCCCCCCACCAGCAGCCTCAGGTCCGGGCGCAGCTTTCATTTGTGTTGGAGGGGATTATCTCGCAGCAGCTGATCGCGAAGTCGAACGGCCAAGGGAGGGCGATGGCGATGGAAGTCCTGATCCCGACCCCGGCGATCCGGAACCTCATCCGCGAAGACAAAGTCCATCAGATTTACTCTTCCATGCAGACCGGTCAAGGGAAACATGGAATGCAGACGATGAACCAGTCGCTGTATGAGTTATACACAAAACGGATCATCTCTTATGAAGACGCGCTTGCAAGATCGAGCAATGTCGAGGAGTTGATCAACATGATCAATCGCGGCGGAGGGGCGGGTCCGGGTTCGGCCTCTCGCGATCCGGGGAAGATGGTTCGGAACTAAGGATGACACCAGTCATCAAGGAGTGATCCATGGCGACGTTTGAATGGACGGGGAAGACCCGACAGGGGACGATTCAGAAGGGGCAGCTGGCGGCGAACAGCCGGGAGGAGGTCATCGCGCTTCTCAGAAAGGAAAACATCCTTGTCACCTCCGTTCAGCAAAAGGCTAAAGAGCTCAAAATCCCGGGATTTGGCGGAGGGAAGGTCAGCGATAAGGATATTGTGATCTTCACGCGGCAATTCGCCACGATGATCGATGCCGGGCTTCCGCTGGTGCAATGTCTTGAAATTTTATCGGCTCAATGCGAGAATCCAGTGTTAGCAAAGGCGGTCGGAGAGGTCCGGGGCGATGTGGAGGGAGGATCGACCTATGCCGATGCCCTGCGAAAACACCCCAAAGTCTTCGATGATCTCTACGTGAACATGGTCGCCGCCGGGGAGGCGGGGGGTATTCTCGACACGATTTTGAATCGGTTGGCGAAGCACATTGAAAAATCGATGAAGTTGAAAAAACAAATTAAGTCGGCGATGGTTTATCCCTCCACCATTATGGGGGTAGCTGGGATCGTGATTGTGGTCTTGCTCGTCTTCGTGATCCCGATTTTTGCGCAGATGTTTACCGATTTCGGCGGTACCCTTCCGGCGCTGACCCAGTTTGTCATCGATATCAGCTATTTCATGAAATCGAACATCCTCATCATTGTAGGGGGCGTCGGCTCGGCCGTTTTTGGTTTCAAAAAATATTACCGGACGCCGAATGGAAGGAAGACGGTCGACAAGCTTGCTCTAAAACTCCCGGTGCTTGGTGATTTGATCCGGAAGGCCGCCGTTGCGAAGTTTACACGGACCTTAGGGACATTGATCGCCAGCGGGGTTCCGATTCTCGAGGGGCTGGGGATCGTTGCGAAGACGGCGGGAAACAAAGTCATCGAGCAGGCGCTCATGAACGCCCGTCAAAGCATCAGCGAAGGGAAGACCATTTCAGATCCGCTCGGGAAAGAGAAGGTTTTTCCTCCGATGGTGGTCCAGATGATCGCCGTCGGAGAAACAACCGGGGCGCTCGACGCCATGTTGAGCAAGATCGCCGATTTTTACGACGACGAGGTCGATTCTGCGGTCGGCGCCCTCACCTCCCTGCTGGAGCCGATGCTGATGGTCTTCCTCGGTATCACCATCGGAACGATCGTGATCGCCATGTACCTTCCGATCTTCAAACTGGCTTCGGTGGTGGGATAAACCGATTGCAATACTTCGGCAGGATGGGTCGATGAAAAGAGAAGACGAGATCGTTCTGGGGAGGATCAAGTGGCTGATGGCCCTCCGGATCCTCCTGGTGACCTCTCTTCTCGGCATCCCTCTTCTGCTGGAGCTCAATTACCTCAAAAACCCATGGTCGATCACCACCTTTTATTTTCTGATCGGGTCGACCTATTTCCTCACCCTTGTTTATACCCTCTTCATCTCGCGGACCCGGTATCCCCTCTTTTTCGTCTCGGTTCAGTTGGGGATCGACCTTTTGTTTGAAACGGCCCTGATCGTGGTGACAGGGGGGATTCAGAGCCCCTTCTCTTTTCTTTACGTAATTACGATCGTTTCGGCCTGCATCTTCTTCCACCGCAAGGGGGGGTGTTGACCGCGGCTGCGGCGACGTTTTTGTTCGGCACCGTCGTGAATCTACAATATGCCCACGTTCCTCCTTTTGATTCCCCCAGTCTGCTCGGCGAGAAAGAGGTGTTTTATATGCTCTTTCTTTATATGATCACCTTCTTTACCGTCGGCAGCCTCAGCGGAAGACTCTCGGAACGATTGCATGAGAAAGAGGTCGGGTTTTCGAAGCTGCGCGTTTTCACGGAAGATATCGTGGAAAGCATCTCAAGCGGTCTCGTGACGACCGATCTCTCCGGAAAGATCACCTCGTTTAATCGGTCGGCCTCCGAAATGACCGGTTTTCGGGCGGAAGAGGCGGTGGGAGCGATCTGGTGGGAGCTCTTTTCCTGGGGGGAGATTCGGGACCGCTACCGAGACCTTGCGATCACCGGTGTTCCACAGCGATTCGACGGAGAGATTTCTACGAAGCAGGGAGAGCGCTGCCTGCTCGGCGTGACGATCTCGCCCCTTCGGAATGAGCATGGGGGGCAAATCGGGATTATCGGGACGTTCCAGGATTTGACCCAGCTAAAAAGCCTCGAAGAGGAGATGCAAAAGAAGGAGCGTCTGGCGACCATCGGAGAGATGGCGGCGGGAATGGCGCATGAGATCCGAAACCCGCTTGCTTCGCTCAGCGGTTCGATCGAGGTGCTCAAAGGGGATCTCAGCCTCCGCGATGAACATCTCAAATTGATGGAGATTGCCGTCAGAGAAGCGGATCGGCTCAACTCGATTATCACGCAATTTCTTCTCTATGCGAAGCCGCTGCCGCCGCGGCGGAGGCCGACCGATCTCCATGCGCTTTTGTCGGAAACGGTTCAGCTTCTTCAGAATCATCCCGAGTACCACGATCGGATCAAGGTTTCTTTGCTGATTCCGTCGGAGCCGCTGATGATTCTGATCGATCCCGACCAGATCCGGCAAGTTTTCTGGAACCTCGCGATCAATGCCTTTCAAGCGATGCCGGAAGAAGGGGTGCTGACGATTTCGACGCGGCGGAGCCGTCCTAAAAAGGGGAAAGGAGCGGCGGTCCCCGACGAGCGGATCGAGGTCCTCTTCTCCGACACGGGAGGGGGGATCCAAAAAGGAGATCTCCCGAAAATCTTTTATCCCTTCTTCACGACAAAAAGCTCGGGATCGGGTTTGGGTCTGGCGATTGTCCAGCGGATCATCGAAGAACATGCGGGAGAAATTCGCGTTGAGAGCTCTCCCAAGGGAACCACCTTTTTTATCACCCTTCCGCTGGATGAGCTGGCAAGAAGCGCCCGGCTGGATACCGAAGATTCCCGTCCGGAGGGGTCTCCCGGGGTCGGTCGTCCGTCCGATCTTTTTCAATCTGCAGAGAGCCGGTTGAAGTCGTTATCGGTATAGGAAAGAGAGATGGAGAAAGTACTGGTCGTTGACAATGAAAAGAGCATGCGGGATTTCTTGTCGATTGTCCTCAAGAAAGAGGGCTATTTTGTCGAGACGGCGGAAGACGGCGATCAGGCCTTGAAGATGTTGGAGAAGGATATCTTTGATCTGGTCCTGACCGACATGAAGATGCCCCGGATGAGCGGCCTCGATCTTTTGAAAGCCCTGAAGGATCTTTCTCCCGAGACGATCATTATCATGATGACCGCCTATGCCTCCGCCGAAACGGCCGTCGAAGCGATGAAAGAGGGGGCCTATGATTATTTGACCAAGCCGTTTCAGATCGACGAGGTCAAACTGATCATCAAGAATGCCCTGGAGCGGAGAAAGCTGCGCCAGGAGAATACCCAGCTTCGCCGCGAGTTGAAGGGCCAGGCGACCTTCACCCAGATTATCGGAAGAAGCGAGAAGATGAAGCGGGTGCTCGATCTGGTCCGGAAAGTCGCCGACAGCAAGAGCAACGTCTTGATCTATGGGGAATCTGGAACGGGGAAGGAGCTGATTGCGCGGGCGATTCATTTCAACAGCGCCAGGCGCGATCGATCCTTCGTCACGGTCAACTGCAGCGCGCTTCCGGAAGCGTTGCTGGAAAGCGAGCTCTTCGGCCATATGAAGGGCTCTTTTACGGGGGCGATCGGAAATAAAGAAGGGCTTTTTGAGATTGCTCACGAAGGGAGCATTTTCCTCGACGAAATCGGGGAGACCTCCCTATCTATCCAGGTCAAGCTCTTGAGGGTCCTCCAGGAGAAAGAGTTCCGCCGCGTCGGCGGGACAAAAGATTTGAAGGTCGATGTGCGGATCATCGCGGCGACCAATCGGGATCTGGAGAAGATGGTCGCGGAAGGGAAATTCCGCGAGGATCTCTACTACCGTTTGGATGTGATCCCGATCGACCTTCCTCCCTTGCGGGAGCGGCCGGAAGACATCCCCTTGCTCGCCGATTTCTTTCTGCGCAAGTTCAATCAGAGCCTTGGAAAAGAAATCGAGGGGATTGAACCGGAGGCGATGCGGGTCTTGATGAACCACGAGTGGAAGGGAAATGTGCGCGAGCTCGAGAACGTGGTCGAGCGCGCCGTTGCGCTGGCCTCCCATAAAATGCTGACCCTGGCCGATTTTAACCAAGGTTTTCTTAAGCCGGAGGAGAGCTTCCCGATTCCGGCTGCCATCCCGGAGGACGGACTCCATTTGGAAGATCTGATCGGGAAGATCGAAAAGGAGCTTCTTCTGAAAGCCCTTCAAGAGACAAATTGGGTCAAGAAAGAGGCGGCCAAGCTCCTTCACCTCAACTTTCGCTCCTTCCGTTACCGGCTCGACAAATACGGCATCAAGAAGCTGAAAAACGGGGAGGTCGATCCGGACCTCGAAGACGACGCGGATGACAACCCCGACGATCCCCTTGCCTAGAAAAATTCCGCCCCGCTCGCCTTTTGCGCCGGAATATCGTACAATCCCCCCTCTGAATAACCTCATAAAACTGACATCGATCAAATGAAAAAAACGGTTTTGGTGAAGGCCCCCGCCAAGGTCAATCTTTATTTAAAGGTTCTCGGGCGGAGAGAAGACGGCTACCATGAAATCCTCTCCCTGATGCAGATGGTCGGCCTCTACGATTTCGTCGCCCTCCGGGAAGAGCCATCCGATATTCGCTTAACAATTGAAAACGGATCTTCCCTTTCGACCGACCGCTCCAACCTCGTCTTTCGGGCGGCGGAAGCGCTCCAAAAGGCCGCTTTCCAGGGTGAGGCGCGATCGAAGGGTGTTTCCATCCGGCTTACCAAGAATATTCCGATTGCAGCGGGGCTGGGAGGGGGAAGCAGCGATGCGGCGGCGACGTTGGTCGGTCTGAACCGCCTCTGGGGTCTCCGTTGGCCGCGTGAACGGTTGGCCCGCCTCGGCGCCACGCTCGGAAGCGATGTTCCTTTCTTCCTCTATGGTCCGACCGCTTGGGCAACGGGGAGGGGGGATGAGGTTGAGCCGGCGACGGCGAACGGAGCGGGATGGATGGTGCTGGTCAACCCCGGAATCGCCGTCTCGACTGCTTGGGTTTATCAGGCGTTTTCGCGAAAATTAGGGTTGACAAAAAGCGACCGGGAGATTACTATAAACAAATTTATTGCGCACAGACCTTCTTTAAGGGAGATCTATCACCGCCCTCATAACGACTTGGAAGCGGTCACGTTAGAGGCCTTTCCGCAACTCACCCAAATCAAGAAGGAACTCCTCGGCTTGGGAGGAAAAGGTGTCATGATGTCGGGTAGTGGTCCGACCCTTTTTGCCTGCTTCAGCGACTATTCTTCGGCCAAACAGGCCGCCGCCGCCTTCGAAAAGAAGGACTTGGTAAAGGTGTGGATCGCCCGAATATTGAGAAGGTCGCCGGTATAAGTTTTTATTATTGGGGCGTCGACTAGCTGGCAGGTCACGAGATTTTGGATCTCGCAGCCCAGGTTCGATCCCTGGCGCCCCAGCCAAACCACCCCAAAACAGTCTGTTAACGCGGAAACGGAGCGTCATCAGAACTGTCTGCGGGGCTTATGATGAGGATCGCTTCCCATGCGACGGTTGAAGCTATTTTCGGGTAATTCAAATCCAGTCCTCACCAAAGAGATCTGTGATTACCTCGGTATCTCGCTCGGACATGCCGTTGTCTCCACGTTCAGTGATGGAGAAATCTTCATCAAGATCGACGAGAATGTTCGCGGCAGCGATGTCTTTGTCGTTCAATCGACTTCGGAACCGGTGAATAATCATATCATGGAACTGCTGATCCTGATCGATGCCCTCCGGCGCGCCTCGGCAGAGAAGATCACGGCGGTCATCCCTTATTACGGATATGCGCGGCAGGACCGGAAAGACCAACCCCGGGTGCCGATCACGGCGAAGGTCGTGGCCGATCTGATCGCAACGGCGGGGGCCGATCGGGTTTTGACGATCGACCTTCATGCCGGACAGATCCAAGGCTTTTTCAACATCCCGGTCGATCATCTTTATGCGACGCCGGTTTTGCTCGACTATTTCAGGAAGAAGAAGTTTAACGATCTCGTGGTGGTCTCCCCCGATGCGGGGGGTGGAGCGGGCGCGCGCTTTCGCCAAGAGATTAAATGTCGGTTTGGCTATTATCGATAAACGGCGGGAGGGACCCAACCGGACGAAGATTATGAATATTATCGGTGATGTCGTCGGACGGGATATCCTGATCCTCGACGATATGATCGATACGGCAGGGACCATCGCACAGGCGGCGGCGGCGATTAAAGCGAAGGGGGCGGCCCGGATCGTTGCCGGGTGCACGCACCCGGTCCTATCGGGTCCGGCTTTGCAGCGGCTCTCCGAAGCCCCCATTGATGAGATCGTGGTGACCAATACGATCCCGCTGAAGGGGAAAGAGCAGATCTGTAAGAAAATTACCGTTTTGTCGATCGCTTCCCTCATCGGCGAAGCGATTAAGCGGATTCACGAAGAGGCGTCGGTCAGCTCTCTATTCGTATAAAGAATGATAGGCTAGATCAGAATCGGGACCGGGAGGTCCCTCCCACAAGAGAGGTTTTATGCAAAAGATTGAGATTCAGAGTGAATTTCGAAAAGAGGCCGGCAAGGGTGTCGCCCGGCAGCTGAGAATGCGCGGAAAAATCCCGGCGGTGCTCTACGGCGCCGGCGCTTCCACCCTGCTCACCATGGACCCCAAAGATATCAACAAGGTGCTTCATTCGGCTTCGGGGGAAAATACGCTGATTACCCTCCAAATCACGGGGGGAGCGGGAGAGGCCTCCCGTGTGGCGATCTTGCGCGATTTTCAGCGGGACCCGATCACCGGAAAGGTCTTGCATGCCGATCTCTTCGAGATCAACATGAACGAGCCGATCGTCATCAAGGTTCCGGTCGAGGTCATCGGAGCGGTTTCGGTCGGGGTGAAAGAGGGAGGGGTGCTTCAGCACAACCTCCGCGAGATGGAGATTCGCTGTCTCCCTTCGCTAATTCCAGATCATATTCAGGTGGATGCCTCCGCATTGGCGATCGGAGAGTCGGTTCATGCGAAGGATATCCGATTGGCGGAAGGGATCGAAGTGATGACCGATCCCGACCAGGTGGTCGTCTCCGTCGCCGCCCCGATTTCCGAGGCGAAGCTGGAAGAGCTCTTGACCGCGCCCAAGGAGGTCAAGGAGCCGGAGGTCCTCACCAAAAAGGAGGGAGAGGAAGCTCCGAAGGCCGAGGGGGAAAGGGAGAGGCCAAAGCCGGAGAGGCCAAAGCGAAACCCGAGGCGAAGGGGAAGGAAGAGAAAAAAGAGACCAAGAAGTAAGCTCCTTCAGGAGCAGGGGCTGGGTGTCAGGGGTCAGGGGCCAGCGAAACAAAAATTTATTACCGATCCCCGGCCCCAGACACCCGGCCCCGTTCTTTTGCGGAGCGGATCGTGAAAATGATCGTCGGGCTGGGGAACCCCGGCCCGGAGTATGAGGAGACCAAACATAACGTCGGTTTTTGGCTAATCGATTCTTTCGCAAAAGACCACGGTATTTCTCTCCCGAAAAGAAGGGTGAAGCCAGGGTGGGACGGGGCCGATTGGCCGTTCCCTCCGGGCAGATCGATTTGGTTCTGGTGAAGCCGCAGACTTTCATGAACCGAAGCGGCCGGTCGATTCAGTATCTTCTTCAGGTTTTCGGTCTCTCCCCCTCCGAAATGATTGTGGTGTATGATGATCTCGACCTCCCGTGCGGCCGGATTCGAGTTCGGACCAAAGGGAGCGCGGGGGGCCATCGCGGGGTGGCGTCGATCATCGATGCAATTGGAACCAATGAATTTATTCGTCTCCGCGTGGGAATCGGTCGCGACCCAAGCCAAGATCCGGCCGATTATGTCCTGACCCCCTTTCGATCGGAAGAATTGAAGCAGGTGGAAGGATCGATCGACAAAGGGGTCGAGGCGCTTCCGCTTCTTCTAGAGGGACGAATTACCGAGGCGATGAATCGGTACCATTAAAGGCGGTGAGGGGAGAGGGCTCACGCCTCACGTTTTTCAGGAAAGAAGATGGCAGTCAATTGTGGAATTATCGGGCTTCCGAATGTCGGAAAGTCGACGATCTTTAATGCGCTGACCCGCGCCAACGCGGCGGTCGCGAACTATCCTTTCTGTACCGTCGAGCCGAATGTCGGGATCGTGGAGGTTCCGGATGAACGGATCACGCGGCTGTCGGAGATCTATCGGCCGAAGAAGCGGACGCCGACGAATATGGAATTTGTCGATATCGCCGGCTTGGTCGAAGGGGCCAGCAAGGGGGAAGGGCTCGGAAATCAATTTCTGGGCCATATCCGGGAGGTCGATGCGCTGGTCCACATCGTCCGCTGTTTCGACGATCCGGAGATCGTCCATGTCAACGGGGCGGTTAACCCGAAGCGCGACGTGGAGATCATCGATACCGAGCTGATTCTGAAAGATTTGGATTCGGTCGATAAGCGGCTTCTCCGGGTCGAGAAGAAGGCGAAGTCGGGCGATAAAGAATCGGTGCGGGAGGCGACGCTCCTGACCCGTTTGAAAGAGGCCCTCTCGGAAGGAAAATCGGCGAGACAGGTTCCGTTCTCGGAAGAAGAGGCGCCGGTCATGAAGGAGCTGGCCCTTTTGACGGGAAAGCCGATTCTCTACGTGGCGAACGTGCCGGAAGGGGATGTCGAGAAGGGGAACGCCTACTCCGACCGCGTCGTTGAGATCGCCCGGCAGGAGGGGACCGAGTGCATCATTATCAGCGGAAAGATCGAGTCGGAGATCGCCGTCCTTTCCCCCGAGGAGGGAGCGGTCTTCTTGAAGGAGTTGGGGCTGACCGAACCGGGGCTCGCCCGGCTGATCCGCGCTTCGTATCGTCTTCTGGGACTGATCACCTTTTTTACCGTCGGTGAGGATGAGGTCAAAGGGTGGACGATTTCGAAGGGGACCCCGGCGGTGCAGGCGGCGGGAAAGATCCATTCCGACATCGAACGGGGTTTCATCCGGGCCGAAATCTTCCGCTACGACGATTTGATCCGTCTCGGCAGCGCGCAAGCGATCAAGGAGAAGGGACTGCTCCGCCTGGAAGGGAAGGAGTATCTCATCCAAGACGGCGACTGCGTCTATTTCCGGTTCAATGTTTAGATGCGCCGGACGGTCACGGTCCAATTGACTCGGAAAATCGGATATGTTAAAAAACATGTGGCGTTGATCTTGAGTGAACCCGCACGCGCGTCGCATTCCTCGCAGCTTGCTGCGAAGGTTAGATGCGCGAATACAAATAGAGTCTTTCCATCCTTTCGGGTCGAAGATTCCCGCAGCTTGCTGCGGGGAGCTTCAATGCCTGGAAGGGGATTCTTCTTTAAGCGCAAAGCGGATGGGAAACCGTCCGAAATCGCGGCAGGGTGGTGCGGTTGCACTACAAAATGCCTTTGTAAACATCCTCGCTCTAAACCTGTTTTAGGGCTTGATGAACCGTGAGGGAGAATTCATGAACGGATATGAGACGATTTTCATCGTCAAACCGTCCCTTTCCGATGAAGAGGTCGCCAAGGTCACTGAAAAGATCAAAGGGGTGATCCAGAAAGCGGAGGGGAAGTGGTTGTCACCGAGAATTGGGGCAAAAAGAAGCTCGCCTACGAAGTGCGGAAGGAAAAGAAAGGGACCTATCTGATCGCCCATTTCAAGGGAACCGGGACGACGGTCTCCGAACTGGAACGGAGCTATCGACTCGACGAGTCGATCATCAAATTCATCACCATCAAAATCCAGGATGAGCAGCTTGGAAAAACCCTTCCCGCACGCGATGAAAAGCCGGTCTCATCGTTCCGTGATCGGGAATCGGTCGGAGGGAGATAATATCAACTTGAGAGTTCCGCGGTCGTTTTCGTCTTTTTTGACAGAAAGGTGCTTATCTGCGGAACGAGGAGTGAGAAAATGGTCAGCTTTAACAAAGTCATTTTGATTGGAAACCTTACCAAGGACCCGGAGATCCGCTACACGCCGAGCGGAACGGCCGTCGCCAGTTTCGGGCTGGCCGTCAACCACCGCTACAAGCAGGGGGACGAGATGAAAGATGAAGTCTGCTTCATCGATATCGTGGTCTTTGGAAAACAAGCGGAGAACAGCGGACAGTATCTTTCCAAGGGCCAGGGGGTCATCGTCGACGGGAGACTTCAGCAGCGTCGATGGGAGACGGAAGACGGTCAGAAGCGGAATAAGCATGAAGTTGTCGCCCAGACGATTCGGTTTCTGCCCAAGCGTCAAGACGGCTCCTCGGAGGGGCCTTCACGCAGCGACCTGCCCGGTGATGAAGGGATGGATGAGGTTCCATTTTAGATAGGGGGCGTATTGCAATACGCCCCTACGATGCCTGTTCTGGAATAAGAACAAAACGGAGGAGTTGTGGAGAAGAAATATTTTCAACGGAGGCGCGTCTGCCGTTTTTGCACCGAGAAGAAAGAGACGGTCGATTACAAGGAGATCCAGGTTTTAAAGGGATTTCTCACCGAGCGGGGGAAGATCATCCCGCGGCGGATTTCCGGAAACTGCGCCGCGCATCAGCGGCATCTGACCGCCGCGATTAAGCGCGCCCGGAATATCGCCTTCTTGGCCTTCGCGGAAGAGCGATAGACACGATCGACTAGGGGTTCTTCCTTCGCCCGCCCATCGGGCGAAGGAAGAACATCGGCGCAGCAACGGGACGCCCCGCGTCGCTGAATTTGATTGACGGATCTCCCCAAAATTGATATAGTCAGCCTCATCTTTCTACTTTGATTGAGGGGGGGGATATGCTGACTTCGGAACGGAAACCAAAGGTCAACCGGCGGGAATCCACCCGGGTCCCATTCATCGTTCTCGAGGTCAAGGGAAAGTACTCCAACAAGGTCTTCCTGGCGTATGCCGAGAATATCAGCCAAGGAGGGCTCTTCCTCTCCTCGGCGCAGACGCTGAAGGTGGGGGATCGTTTTCCCATCGAGTTTATCCTTCCCGACAACAAAACGAAGGTTCGCTGCACCTGTGAGGTCGCCTGGAAGAAGAAATATGACCACAACGGAATTATTTCCGAAGGGGTCGGCGTTCGCTTTATCGACCTTCCGGCGAGTCAGAAGAAGATCATCAGCGGCTGGATCGATAAGGAAGAGAAGAAAAAACGTGGTTCATGAGCAAGCCCCCGTCTGAAGCATCCTCGCCCGTTCCTCCAAACATCGCTTTCGCGTTTTGCTTTTCATTTTTTCTTCCCGGCAATCTATTTTCCCTCCTCTTGCGCCGGGTTTGGGAAGGGGGCTTCTCGCTCGCGGATGAAATCACGGGATGTCGGCGCAAGCCTGGGTTTTTGCGGGAATGATTTTCAGAATTAAAAATCGTCGGAGAACGACGCGCCACGCGTTCGATAGTCTGAGATAGACTGATTAAGAGGGGACGATGGAAGTTCCGATTCCGAACTTTTACTTCATGGGGATTCAATTCATTCACCTGCTGGCCCTTTCCATTTGGGTCGGCGGAATCGTGGCGATCGGTTTAATCGTCGCCCCCATTCTTTTTCGACGGATCAAATCGCGGCGCACCGCGGGCGAACTGATGGGGGAGATTTTGAGGAAGTTCGATCTACTCTCCCTTTTTGCATCGCGGCGCTGATGATCACCGGAATCATCAAATATTGGACCTGGGAGAATCTCACCCCCTGGAATCTTACGCGGTATCTTGCCATCCTAGTGATGTCGGCGGGGGGGCTTTACTCGGCCCTGGTCGTCTCGCCGAAACTTCGCAGCTGGATGGCCTCCCAGTCCTCGGCCAAAGTCGGCGCCGTCGCCCGAGAGGGGGCGTTGCGCCCCTCGATGGTTCTGGCCTCTTCCGGTTCGGCCGCCGTCCAAACGCTCGAAGAGGTGGAAACCGGGGAGAATCCTCCGGACTTCAATCGGCTTCATCATCTATCGGTTCGCCTGATGAGCCTTAATCTGATTTGCGGCGTGGTAGCCCTTCTGATGGCATGAAGTCGGGCTGCTTGCGCTTCTTTAGGGGAGGAGTGACCGAAGTGATTGACTCTCAAGAGAGACGCGCCGGAGAACGGCGGGATGAAACGGAAGACCGCCGCCAAGGAGATCGGCGGCAGGCAGATCGGCGGCAGGGGGCGCGCCGGGCGATTGAGCGACGCAAAGAATCGTGTCCCGTCTGCGCCAGCGAGCTGACCCCCAAACTTTTTTGCCCCTCCTGCAAGATGAGGGTGATCAAGATTAGAAATTAATCCGGTTCGCCGGGCAAAATCGCTTTCAATACAAAAGGCTTTTCAGCTGGGCGATGATCTTCTTCCCAACGGTCTTTCCATCTTCGCTGGAAAAAAAGGGCAGAGCGGTTCGATCCCTGTTCGGGAGGATGGAGAAGATGTCGGCGCGACCCCAAAGGGGGATCTGCCTTCCACCCCCGCGAATCGACGGCCATGTCTTTGATGATTCACACAAAGCGCTTCTTTCCCACCTCTTTTCCTCGTTCTCTCTCTATTCATCTCGTTATTTGGGTCGGACTCCTTGCGTTCAGCGGGTGCGCCGGCTCCCCTCGCAAGGCCGATTATGACCTCGGCTACCGGGAGACCGGCCGGGCTTCTTGGTATGGAAAAGATTTCCATGGAAGGCCGACCAGCAGCGGCGAAATTTATAATATGTTCGAACTTTCTGCAGCCCATCAGACCCTTCCTTTCGGGACCCACCTTCGCGTGACGAAACTCGACAGCGGCCGGAGCGTTCGGGTGAAGGTGACCGATCGGGGACCGTTCGTGGATGATCGGATTCTCGATCTTTCCTACGAGGCGGCCAGAAAATTGGGAATGATTCAAGAGGGAACGGCCGACGTTGAAATAGAGATCGTCGGCTTTGAGAAAATGCGCGGCCACGGCGATTTTTTCATTCAGGTCGGCTCCTTTCAATCCAAGGAGAATGCCGCTCGGATCAAGGAAAAGCTGGGAGGGGAAGGTCAAACGGTCCGCATGGAGACGATTGAAACGGGAGACGGACCGTCCCACCGGGTTCGGGTCGGACCGTTTCGCTCCGAGAAGGCGGCCCGGGCGGCCGTCGGCCGGCTCCGAAAGCAGCTCGCGTCGGAGTCGCTGAAACCGATTATACTAAGAGAATAATTAGGAATCTGAAAATTAGGAATGAGGAATCAAGGGATAAAAGGAACAAGGGGAATTGTGAAGCGGGTTCATCGACTATTTCAAAAAATAAGGCGGGGGGGGGAGAAGGGCTTTACCCTCATCGAATTGATGGTCGTGGTGGCGATCGTCGGCATCCTCGTCACCCTCGCCGAGCCGTCGTATCGCATCGCCACGATCAAAGCCAAAGAGGCGGCGCTCAAGAAGGATCTCTATGTCATGCGCGATGTCATCGATCAGTACCACGCCGATCAGGGGAGCTACCCCGCCGCCCTCCCCGACCTCGTCGAAAAAGGATACCTGCGGGCCATTCCGGTTGATCCTTTCACCGGCACCACCGAGACGTGGGTTGAGATTTTTGTCTCCGAAGGGGATGAATCCGGAATTTACGACGTCCACTCCGGCAGCGATATCATCGGAACCAACGGGACTTCTTATAATGAATGGTAGCGTTCCGCTGATTTAAGGCTGGAGCGTTCTGCGTCCTCTCTCTTCGGCTAAGCTGATCTCCACCTCTCCTCATCAGACTTTCTTCCCACTCCAAAAAGTCTATAAGATAAACCCATCTAAACCATACGGGGCGTCATTTATTTGTTTAGGCGAATGATTTCCCGGACCTGGTCGAGTAGCTTTTTCGGTTGAGGAGCGGAGGGCTGCACATGGGTCAGAAGAGCGGATTCATATTTTGACCGATCAATCCTTCACGGCGGGTTTACACATACTGTATTGATTTTAGAAATACCATGTGATATACCACAGTCGTCCATAATTTTAGAGCACAAAATTTTCTGCCTATCTCCGGTTTGGTCTTTGACTACATTACATTTTCAATATGTTAGGAATGATCAACAAGAGATAGACAGAAAAAATTCCGTAAAATAAGGCAGAAAAATTTCTGTCTATTATATGTTAGACCGCTGTACACAAAGGCACAGCATGACCAAGCGAACGCTCTTACCCGCGGAGTCTCTCTCCGCTGACACCCAAGCGTTCTTCGACGTTCTGAACAACGAGCCTGATCTTTCCGCGGTCGTCATCTCGGCTGCCTACATCGATGCTTGTCTTGCTGCTCTCCTAGAGAAGTTCTTTGTCGCGAGCGCGGTGTCTGCCAAGGTCTTGGACTCGCGATCTGGCTCGCTTGGTTCGCTGTCAAGTCGTGCAGATGCTTGCTATGTTCTCGGTCTAGTCTCAAAGCCCCTGTATCAGGACCTCCTGGTCCTCGCTGAAATGCGCAACCAGTTCGCCCATCACCACCTGTCTCTCTCTTTCGCAAGCCCGGAGCTTTCCGAGAGCTGCAGCAGGCTCATGTACCCGGTGATGTTGAAGAACGGAAATACAGATGAACCCTTGTACACCCCCGGTCAGTTGCGCAACCCTCGCGACCGCTTCACCATGACCGTTGTGCTCATCAGCCAGCGTTTGCTGCTAACCGCCCTTGGTACGCAAAAGCGTGAGCCCGCGGTCTAACCCTTCGTTCCACACCGACGCGCTACGGCTGGCTGCGCCAGCCTTCGCGCGCGGGTGAACTCAAACGTTAGGCCAATATTAATTAGGATTAAGGAATTAATATTATGAGAAAACTTATTGTCGTATTATTCGTAACCCTCGACGGCGTGATACAGGCGCCTGGAGGCCCTGAGGAAGATACCTCGGATGGCATCAAGTATGGCGGGTGGGTGGGTCCCTACATGGACGACTTTTCGGGCAAGGTGATGGGCGAGCAGATGTCGTTAGAACGATCTGAGCTGCTTCTTGGTCGGAAGACATACGACATCTGGGCAGGATACTGGCCGCACCACGCTGCTGGTTGGCCCGGCATCAACGAAGTAAAAAAGTATGTTGCGTCTCACGACTCATCGCTCAAGCTTGATTGGGAGAATTCTGTGCTTCTTTCTGGCAATGTTGCCGAAAAGGTGAAGAACCTTAAAAGTGAGGACGGCCCCGATCTGCACGTTTGGGGAAGCGGCAACTTGATACAGACGCTCTTGAAGCACGATTTGGTTGATGAATTGTGGCTCAAAATTTTCCCTATAACGCTCGGCCCGGGCAAACGCCTATTTGCCGAAGGTACAATTCCGGCAGCTTTCAAATTAACTGACAGCAAAGTTACGCCACTTGGTGTTATTGTTGCCAATTATAAGCGGGCCGGTGAAGTGAAGACAGTATCGCTTGGAGATTAATTTTTTTATCTATGTAGCGAATCGCATCACCGCCTAACAAGGCTAATTCGGCGGACGCAAAATACCGCGCCGCTGATTAGCGATGTTAGACCCCAGCGCGCAGGAGAGAGAAATGGGAAGAGTCTCGCCGATCAATAGTTTACTTATCTCGCTACTATTCCTGCTCGCCGGATGTCCGCATACAAACTACTACCAGCCGGTTTCATCTTGGGAGAAACAAGCGTCGGATCGTGCAAACCGCAACGTATTTCCTGATGATGTGAGAAACGATCTGGCCGGTAACAGTTCCACCGTAGTCGCGTGGCCAGGGGTGGTCTTGAACAGCGAGTTCATTGAACACCCGGACAACATCGAAGTCCAATTTGTTCTCGAACATCATTACTATGATTGGCTAGAAGACCATAGCGTCCAGAAGGAGAAGATCTTTCTCTCGCCGCGAGGTGAGGGGCAGTTTAAAACGTCTTGGTTTGTGAAGAAGGAAAGCAATACTGACGAAATGAGAAAGGCAGCAAGTCCTGGAAATCTCGTCATTGTCTACGGGACACCAGAACGTGTAAATGACGACAGGAGCATTAGCCTGAAATCCGTTTATATCCGGGGAATAGATAAGCAGTGGTACAGGACTGATGTCCTCGACTACGGACGTCCTGGGGAACCTGGAAAGGTTATCAATGTACCTCTTCGATAGTGCTACTGGTCTAACCCGGCACTCAACCCGACCGGATGCCAGCTTAGCCCACTCGCTCCGCTCGCCGGCTCGGTGGCCGGCGGGTTAGCTTTGGCATTATAACTCATGAAACAGTTTCGAATCACCAAATACAACCCAAAGTATCGTGACGCCTTGGGTGTATACACAAAGAAGGAATGGACCTCCTATAGCGATATTGGGAAAAACGTTACGAAGGAAGAATACGAAACAATCGAGACGGCATATATCGAAACCGCCATAGGATTTCTGAAAGAACAAGAAATTGTAGAGTTAAGAGTTGTTGGTCTAGAAGATCACGGCAAGAACATAGAAGCCGGTTTTTTGTCGGAAGAGCCATAGTCAAAATGGATTCTCTCGCACCGGTGCTTCGTGGGATTTTGCGGGAGAAATATTGGGCAAAGCTGGAAACAAAAAACGCGTTTATTCATTTCGGCTGGGACTACTACATGTATATCGGGGTCCCAGGTGCGCCGAAACAGGCTTCCGCATACGCCGCAACGAACGGCTTATTCGTCGAGGAGTTTGAGTCTCCTTATAGGAGTGAGTTATAACACGTCGTTCCACCGGCCGCGGCACACAACGCCGCGCCGGTGAACTCTGCGTTAGCCGCTGCGAGGTACTCGTCGACAAGTGACAGTCCAGCAGACCGCCCAAATGAGAGGAGACTCGCGCCATGGGACTCCTGACCTTCAGCATCAACGTCACCCTGGACGGCTGCGTCGACCACCGGGAGGGAATCGCCGACGACGAGACACACGCCTTCTTCACCCGCCTCATGGACGAGGGCGGAGCGATGCTGTGGGGCCGCGTCACCTACGAGATGATGGAGAGCTACTGGCCGGCGGTCGCCCGCGGCGACGTGGAGGCACCGCCGGCGATGCGCGAGTGGGCGGTCAAGCTGGAGGCCAAGCCGAAGTACGTCGTGTCGTCGACGCGAACGGACTTCCCCTGGACCAACAGCCACCACATCGCCGGCGACCTGCGCTCGGGCGTGCAGAAGCTCAAGGACGCGACCCCGGCCGGCGTGCTCCTCGGTAGCGGCAAGCTCGCGACCGAGCTGGACCGGCTGGATCTGATCGACGAGTACAAGTTCCTCGTCCACCCCAGGATCGCCGGCCACGGCCCGACCCTGTACCAGAGCGGGCTGCCCAGCACGCGACGGCTCGAGCTGGTCTCGGCGAGGCCGCTCCGCAACGGCGCGGTCGCCATGCACTATCGGCGCGCGCGCGGCTGACCAACCTTGACAGCGGACCGTCTGCTGCGCGGCCAGCCGCTGAACCGAATCGTTAGGCCACAAAGAAGGAACGATGCGATGCCTCGGTACTTGATTTCGTTTGATGACGGCTCGATGGACCATATTCCTGATGAAGATTGGCCGTCGGTGGGCGAGGCATCACATAATGTGGTTCGGGAAGCAAAGGCCGCAGGGGTTTGGATCTTCGGCGGCGGTGTCCAGCGCCAGCAATCGACCATTGTTGCCACAGACGGGACCATCTCGGCCGGACCAGTACCGGAGGCAAAGGCGGTTATCGGCGGGTTTTCAATCATCGAGGTTTCTTCACGTGAGGAAGCACTCGTTTGGGCTGCCCGGATCGCCGCTGCGTGTCGCTGCGCGCAGGAGGTTCGCGAGATCATGTTCGACCCGGAGTCCTGATAGGAGTTTGCTGGACCGTGTGGCCTCATTTTAAAAACCGGGACACATCCCAATTTAAAGACCGCTGATGCTGGGTGATTCTCATGCCACGGTGAGCGCGTGCGGTTGCAATGCGCGTGCGTGTTCAAAGAGGAAATAGTCAGCAAGAAATTTTCCGTCCATCCATTCGGCGACTCAGCCTGTTCCCCCTTGCATCTCTCCTCAAAGCTTGTATAATAGTCGGGTTTATAAGGAGAAGTATGTCGAAATCATTCGATCAGCTCGTCGCGCTGATGGACCGGCTGCGCGCGGAAGGGGGATGTCCGTGGGACCGCGCGCAGACCCCCGAATCGCTGAAGCCCTTTTTAATCGAAGAAGCGTATGAAGTCCTCGAAGCGATCGAAGCGGGAAAGGCCGAGCCGCTCTGCGAGGAGCTGGGCGACCTTCTCTTCCAGGTTCTCTTCCATTCTCAAATCGCGAAAGAGCGAAACCAATTCGATATCGAAACGGTCGTGAAGACTTCGTTGGAGAAAATGACCCGCCGGCATCCGCATGTCTTCTCCCCGGAGCAATCGGAGGCCCCTCCCCTCGATCAGCAAGCGGTCTTATCCCGCTGGGAGGAGATGAAGAAAAAGAAGATCGAAATCAATCCCGCAAATCGGCATTAGACGGGATTCCGCAACAGCTTCCGGCGCTTTTGCGGGCGCACCAGATCCAGGCGAGGGCGGCCCGGGTCGGATTTGATTGGAAGACGATTGAGCCGGTCTTTGGTAAAATTGAGGAAGAATTTCAGGAGGTTCGAACGGCGGCGGCGGAAGGCGTTCCGGCACGAATCGAAGCGGAGGTGGGAGATCTCCTCTTCACGGTGGTGAATGCGGCCCGCTTCCTAAAGGTGAACCCGGAAGATGCGCTTCGCGGGACGATTCAACGTTTCACCGACCGGTTTCAAATGATGGAGTCGGAAGCGAAACAGCGGGGGGTGTCGCTCGACACGCTCTCTCTGGAGGAAATGGATGCCCTCTGGGAAAAAGCGAAGAAAGATGAAACACGTGAGGCGTGAGGCGTTCGGCGCTTCCCCCCTTCCGTCTTCTCGGTTTTAATGATGGCTCTCTTTTCATATCGTGTCGCCAAAGGGGACGGAACAATCGTCACCCAACAGGAAGAGGCCGAAAGCGAATCGCTCCTTCGAAGCCGCCTGGAAGAACAGGGATATCTGGTCCTCTCCATTTCGAAGACGATCGGCCTCTCCCTTCCGACCTTTTCCATGCAGAGGCGGCTTCCTCCGCGCGATTTTTTGGTTTTTAATCAGGAGCTGATGGCCCTCTTGAAGGCCGGTCTTCCGATCATGAAGATCTTCGATGTCCTCGTCGATCGGGGGAGCCAGCCCGGGTTTGTGGAGGCGCTCAAGGCGGTGCAACACGATATTCGAAGCGGCAGCGCGATGTCCGACGCCATGGCGAAACATCCCGGCTATTTTTCGGATCTCTATGTCTCCTCCCTCCGGGCGGGGAGAAGAGCGGGAACCTGGTCGAGGTCATCGGTCGCTTTATGGATTATCAAAAGAAGATCTTGGAGGTGAAGAAAAAGGTCGTCGGGGCGTTGGCCTATCCTTCTTTTCTTTTGGCGATCGGGTTCGGCGTGCTCGGCTTTCTGCTGATCTACGTAATGCCTTCTTTCACCGAAATCTATGAGGGATCACAGGTCGAGCTTCCCCTCTTCACCAAGGTCTTGCTTGGACTCGTCCACTTTATTCAGGGGAATCTTTTCTTGCTGTCGGTGGCCGTCGCCGGTCTCGGGGCGCTCCTCTGGAGCCTCTACCAAAGCGGATGGGGACGGGCGCAGGCCGACCGGCTCTCTCTCTCTGTCCCCTTTATCAAGCCGATTGTCCGGCGGCATCACTTGATCCGGATCAGCCGGACCTTATCGACGATCCTGAAGAGCGGCATCCCGCTGGTGGAGGCGATCCGGATGGTGGCGTCGTCGATGACCAATCGGGTGGTCCGTGATAATGTCGGGCGGGCCGGGGAGGCGGTGAAGACGGGAATCGGGATCTCGGCCGCCCTCTCTCAGATCGATCTCTTTCCGAAGATCTCGATCGAGATGATCGCCGTCGGGGAATCGACCGGTTCGCTGGAGGAGATGCTCAACGAGGTGGCCAATTTCCATGAGGAGGAGCTGGATCTCTACCTCTCGCGGGTGACGACCTGGGTCGAGCCGGTCCTTCTTTTGACGATCGGCTCCCTGGTGGCGATGATCTTGATCGCCATGTATCTTCCCATTTTCCATCTTGCAGGAACGATCCGATGAAACCTTTCACAAAAAGAATACCGATCGGCGCCCTCTTGGTCAAAAGGGGAAAGGTGACCCTGGAGGTGATCGATCAGATCCTCGAAGAGTACCGCGGGAAAGGGATGCGTCTCGGCGAGGCATTGATCGAGAAGGGGTTCATCACGGAGGAAGATCTCGCCCAGGCGCTCGCAGAGCAGTATCACCTTGCGTATTATCCGCTCGATCATTTCAAGATCGATTCCGCCTACTTCAAGAAAATTCCGGTCGAGTTGATGTATCGTTATCCCTTCGTCCCTTACGGAGAAGCGGAAGGGAAGATCCTCATTCTCATCTCCGACCCGACCAAGCTGGCGGCGATGGATGAACTGGCGCTGATTCTGAAAGAGAAGATTACCTTCGGCGTCAGTAGCCGGACCGCCCTCCTCGAGACGTTGAAGCGGAGCGAGGGATCGGGCCAAGTGCTTCAGCAGATCCAGGCCGATTTCAGACCGGTCCTGATCAAAGAGGATGAGAAGGGGGAGGAGATCCTCTCGATCGAGAAGGTCAGTAAGGATACCAGCCCGGTCATCAAGCTCCTCGATACCCTGATTCTCAACGCCCTTCATAAGCGGGCGAGCGACATCCATATTGAAGCGAGCGAAACGCAGGTGCAGATGAAATACCGGATCGACGGGGTGCTCTATCGCGCGATGGATCCCCTCGATATTAAATTCCATCCGGCGCTGATCACCCGGATCAAAGTCCTCTCCGAGCTCGATATCGCCGAGAAGCGGGTTCCGCAAGACGGCCGCTTCAAGATGCGGCTGGAAGAGCGAAAGGTCGATTTCCGGGTTTCGATTCTTCCGAGCGTCTTCGGCGAAGATGTCGTGATCCGGATTCTGGACAAAGAGTACATTACGGCGGAGCTCAATGAGCTTCGCCTCGACCGGCTCGGTTTTAACGAGGGGGATCTGAGAAAATTCCGAAAAGCGATCATGGAGCCGTACGGCATGGTCCTGGTTACCGGCCCGACCGGCAGCGGCAAGACGACGACGCTCTACGCGGCGCTCACCGAGATCAACACGCGCGAGGACAAGATCATCACCATCGAAGATCCGGTCGAATACCAGCTGCAGGACGTGGTCCAGATTCCGGTCAACGAAAAGAAGGGGCTGACCTTCGCCCGGGGCCTGCGCTCCATCTTGCGTCACGACCCCGACAAGATTATGGTCGGCGAGATCCGCGACGCGGAGACCGCCCACATCGCCATCCAGTCGGCGCTGACCGGCCACCTTGTGTTTACGACCGTTCACGCCAACAATGCGTTCGATGTCATCGGTCGTTTCGTGAACATGGGGGTCGAGCCGTATAACTTCGTCTCCTCCCTCAATTGCATTTTGGCGCAGCGGCTGGTTCGGGGTCTCTGTGTGGTCTGTAAACAAGAGGCGACCCTCCCTGAAGATCTCTTGGAGATTTCGGGGCTCAAGCCGGCGGAGCATAAAGATCGGCTCTTTGCCCTTCCGAAGGGGTGCCCGGAGTGCAATGGGACCGGGTTCAAGGGGAGGGCCGCGATCACCGAGTTCCTCAATCTCTCCGATACGATCCGTGAGATGATCCTGTCGCGCCGCCCGACCTCCGAAGTCCGCCGCGCGGCGCTGGCAGAGGGGATGACGACGCTGCGCCAAGCGGGGCTGGAGAAAGTATTCAAAGGAGAGACAACCCTCAAGGAGATCAATCGGGTCACATTTATTCAATAAGCACGTTATGTGGGTCTTTAAATGGGTTTTTTGAAGCAAGATCATGTCGGTCTCTCCATCGGGCCGACCCATCTCTCGATTGCTTCCGCGGCGCAGCGGGGGATTCGATCGACATTCGACATTGCGCCGTTGAGGCGTTGGAAGAAGGGGTCTGCCGTCCCTCTCCGGTTGAAAAAAATATTCTTCAGATCGACCGGTGGAAAAAATCGGTCGGTTCCATGTTGGATCGCTTTCCCCGCGTTCGCCACCTGACGCTGGCCCTTCCCGATTCGGCGGTTCGGATGCTGTTGCTTGACCTGCAGCAGCTTCCAACGGGCCGGAAGGACTTCGAAAAATTGATCCAGTGGCACATGGAGAAGACCTTCCTCTATCCGTTGGGCGCGTCTCGGTTTTCGTATCAGGTGCTTTTCCGTGAAGGGGGCCGGACGAAAATCCTTGCAACGGCGGTCAAGAAAGAGGTGATCGAGCAGTATGAATCGCTCGATGAAGCGCGCCCGATCGAGGCGCGGCGTATTTCTCCTACTTCGTTTTATCTCTTCAATCTGTTCCGGCCCCTCATCACTCGGACCGCAGGGGAGACGGGCCACTTCGTTTTTGCCTGTCTGATCGACCGAAATTTCACCGTCTTGGTCTTTGAGCAAGGGCATGTCCGTTTCATCCGGGTGAAGGAGGTTCCCCACACGGGAGAAGATGCGGAACGCTCGACCGACTTTCTCTTGGAGGAGCTGGGGAATTCCCTCTCTTTTTACGATGAGGGGGGCAACCGCCTTCAAACGCTGACCCATCTCTTCCTCCTGCTCGAAAATAGCGCTCCCGAAATGGAAGCCCGTTTTCAGGAGATATTTCATATCACTCCTGTTTTCTTGAACCCGTCTCAAGTCATCCGGTCGGTTCCGTCTTCGCTTCCCGAATCTTCCGAATGGACCCTGCGGATGATCTCTGCGGCGGCGGCCGCGGTCGGAGGATAACCCGTTGGATCGGTTTGATATCAATCTCTCGTCGGGAGACTACCTCAAGCGAAGGGTGATCCTTCTCACCCTTTATCTCGCGATGGTCGTGATGGTCGTGTTGATCGGAATCGATCTGATGAAGCTCAATGAGATGAAAGAGAGTAAGGCGGCCTTTGATGCGCGGATCGGCCGCGTGATGAATGAACAGCGGGAGCTCCAGGAAGAAATCGGAAAGATGGGGCGGAGGGTTTCAGACGATGCGGTCAAAGCGATGCAGAATGAGATCCAACTGATCAACCAGCTCCTCCGCCAAAAGAGTTTCTCCTGGACCGCCTTTCTTTCCGATCTGGAAGAGCGTGTTCCCGCCAAACTCTCCGTCGCCCGGATTCAGCCCGACTTCAACACCGGCCAGGTCATTCTGGGAGGGTCCGCCCCTTCTTTAAAAGAGGTCACCGAATTGATCGGTCGTCTCCAGGAACCTCCTTTCGAGGAGGCCTTTTTAATGCAGCAGGAGGAGTCGGAGAGGGAGGGGAAAAAGGAGGTGAATTTCTCCATCCGATTTAAGTACAATGCGAGGGGAGGAGGGATATGATCCTCTCCGTAAAGGGGTTCCTCGCCCGTTTCGGCCGGCCGCTTTTTTTATTTCTCCTTTTGGCGGGGCTTCTTCTCTTTGTGCACGCCGGAAGGGTCGTTCCGCTTCAGAAAGAGATCATTGCCAGGGAAACCACATGGCAATCGGAGCGGCCGAAAATCGGTCAACTCACCACGCTGAAAACGGCGCAGCAAGAGTTGATTCTCTTCCGCCAGCGCCTTCCCGAGGAGACGGCGCTTTCGGAAGTGGTCTCGTTTGTTTCCGATTCGGCCGCGGCCCATCGCCTCTCGATTCCGGCGATTTCGTATCAGCCGGAAAACGTCGGCGCGCCGGGGCTGATGAAGGTGCTGATTTCATTCAGCGTCAAAGGGAACTATCGGGATATTCGGAATTTGATTTATCGTTTGGAGCAGTCGGGCTATTTCCTCGTTCTGGAGAATCTGGTGCTTGCCTCCTCCAGCAGAGAAGGGGAAGCGATCCAACTTCAACTTCGGATCGCGGCCTATTTCCGAGAAGGAAAGGGTTCGTAGAGGACGGATGGATCAGAAAAAACTCTTAATCGGCCTGTTGGTTTTCTGGGGAGCGCTTCTCTCGTATCGGGCCCTTTTTAGTGAAGGTCCCCAGCGAGCCCCGTTGAAATATGTAAAGGGGGCGGTCCAGACCGCCACGAAAAAGGAGAGCAACTCCCCGATTAAAATCCAAACGGAGCTCTTAAGCCAAGCGCCTCCTCCGCTGCCGGCAGAGGTCAAAAATATCTTCGCGCCGATTCCGGCCCCCAAGCCCCCCGCGCCGCCGCGGGCGGTTGCTCCACGTCCGGTTCCTCCTCCTTCCGCCGAGTTGGCGCTTCCCCCGCCGCCGGTGATCATGGGGCCGACCGCAGAGGAGCTGGCCCTGGCGCGGGCAAGAGCCGATTTGGGGGAGATTCGCTATCTCGGTTTCTTGGACCGGGGGAATGGAAAACAGGAGGGTTTTTTCTCAAGAAGGCAGGAGACGGTGATCGGTGAGAAGGGGGGGCTTCTCTTCAGCCGTTTTCTCATCCGGGAGTTATCGAGCTCCGTCGCCGTCCTAGCTGACAAAGACACCCAAGCTGAGGTGACGCTTCAGCTCTCCGAAGGAAGAAATCAACAATGAACCCAATTCGCATCTTTTTGATCCTGGGATCGATCATCCTTCTCTTCTCGGGTTTGATTCATATGATGACCAGCATCTTTGTGACGACTGGCACCGATCCGATGGTGTCGGCCTTTGATATGAGCCGCCCGCGCGCTCCCTCCGATGCGAGAAAGCTTAAGAACCCGATTCCACTTTCGGGGGATGCGATCTCGAACGGCAAGGCCCTGTATGAGGGAAAGGGGAACTGCTTCGTCTGCCACGGAATGAACGGGAATGGCGACGGAGAAGCCGGGGTGATGCTCAGTCCTCCTCCGCGCAATTTCACCGATGTCCAATTCCAGAGGCTGCGGGCCGATGGGGAGATCTTCTGGACCATTCGATATGGCATTCCGGATACGGCCATGTTCGCTTTTGTTCCCCGGCACCTGACCGAGGAAGAAGTCTGGATGATCGTCCACTATATTCGGACGATGTGGAAAGAGGAAGAGCCGATGTAGACAGATCCAATCATCACCCATCGACTTTTAAGTCCCCTTAATATTAAAATGAATTAACATCATTATTTCTTCATGCCGGATTGACTTCCTGCGCTTAAGGGGCAGCAATGAAAAAAAAATTAAATTCCAAAATGCCGGCGGTACTCCTCCTTTTCCTTTCTTCTTTGATATTTTCCTCCTGTGGTCAGAAGGTGATCCCCGAGGATCTGGAACGCAAAGTGGAGAAAGAGATTTCATTTCAGGAAGTGAAAAAAAATCCTGAGTCGTACAAGGGGAAGAGAATCCTGGTCGGCGGGGAGATTATCGAGATCCGCAATCTGCAAGATAAAACGGAGATTGAAATTCTCCAGAAACCGCTCGGACGAGATCGCGCTCCGATCACCGTGGATGAATCGGGTGGACGGTTTGTCCTCATTCACCCCTCTTTTTTGGACCCTTCGGTCTTCCGCAGCGGGCGAAGATTGACGGCGGTCGGATTAGTGGAGGGAGGGCGTTTGGAGCAGGTCGGAGAGGCGGAGATGGTCCAGCCGGTCCTGCAGAGCGAGCATATCCATCTTTGGCCGCCGGGAGAGGGAGGCCGATCGGAGCCTTCGATTGGAATCGGGCTCGGTTTCGGGTTCAGCTTTTAGCCGTTGGAAGAAGAGGTCGAAGCGGGTTTGAAGATACCGAAACAGCTTGTATACCCGTGCAGGAATGTCGTCCCGCCGACGGCGCCGATTTCTCCGTTGCAGAAGAATCCCCCCAGGGGGAGCGGGCCGAACCGGGTGTGAAAGAGCTCGCTGTCGTGGTTCGGCTCGCCGTAAAGATGCTCGCCGCGCCCCATGCAGGAGAAGAGAAGGGCCCCTTTTGCAGATCGGGCTTTTCCTTCCATCTGGTACTCCGTCAGGTACCACTTCAGATCTTCCGTCGAGGTTTCGGCGTCCCGCAGATGGAACTGAACCAGCTGGCCTTCGCGAAGGAAAGCCCCCACCGCAAGGCTCCCCGTTTTTGAATCCATGCCGATGAGGTTTCGAATCAGGAAATCACCTCTCTTCAGGGTCTCTTTGAAAGGGGTCATCGCCAGCCCGAGGAAAAGAGAGTGCTGCATCAACTTTTGATCTTCCTCAGTTAATTGCTTGTAGACTTCTTGAAGAACCTCCAGCGGGGGTTTGTGGTCGAGCTCGGTGAGGAGGTTCCGGTTGCATTTTGTAATCGGAAAGGGGGCGCCGATCGGCCGGCAACCCTGCGCCACGATTGTATCGACCTCGATGTTTCCGCTCAATGCTACGCCGACCATCCCGGAGCGATAGATCTTTTGGTTGAGAAAAAGGGCGTTTTCGCCGGGGTTGTTCCCGCCGCTGACAAGACCGCCGACCTTAACCGCCCTCGGATAGGCGAAGTCGAGCCCCATCAGCCCCTTCTCGGCTTCGAACGTGAGCGGATCGGCGAAGAGGACGAACTGAGACTTCTGCTCTGCATCGACCTGAAAACAGTCCTGCCATTTTTTGGGGCTTGCATCGAGATCGGGAAGATCCGACGAATCCAAATGGAACAGGGTGATCTCCACCTCCGGGAGCCGGGCCGCCATCAGCGCCGCCGCCGGCAAGTGTTCGATTTCCCGCCCCCCTCCGATGATCCCCCCGCCGGAGCAGCCGACCAGGGTTCTGCAGCCGATTGATTCCATCACCGTGGCCGGTAGCTTGTCATTGAGAAGCGCCGGGGAGACGAAGAGAAAGGCGAGGTCGATCGGTTCGTCTCCCATCTGGGTCCGGATCGCTTCCGTCAATTCTGCGATCACTTCCGGGGTGGACTTCCCTTCGCTGAGTGCGGATGCCCATTTCATCGAACGATTCTCCTTTATTTATATGGCGATAACGCAACATCATACCTTTATTCGGGGCTGTCTGTCGAGGGGGATGATGATCGCGCTTTTTTCTTGCTGGAAAAAGGGGACGATTTCAGGTAAAAAGGGGGATGGATCTTCAGAAAACCCCGCATGAAAAGTGAGCAAAAATTGGTTTTCAAAAAAACTCCATCACAATATCGGTCCTGTCGATGAATTCGGTACTGATCTGCCCCAACTGCAGAACCCCCACCGAATACCAAGGCTCCGGGCAGCCGGCGTGCAGTGCTTGCGGAACGAGGCTTTCGGCGCGTGCCGATGCGGCCGGTAACCAAGCGGCAGAGAGACAGCGTCCCCTTCTTCTGTTGATGTTGATGGTTTTTCTTGCGTCCCTTGCGACGATCGGGCTCATCATTACTTTCATGGCCGTGACCGTGCCGGGGAACGAAGATTATATTGTCGATAATCGGCTTGCCACCCAAAGCGATTTTCTGATCAAGATGCTCCCCTTTATTCTGCTCTATCTCGCCGCGGCGCCGATCGCCTACGGCCTCTGGAAGGAACGGCCCTGGACCCGGCCGCTCCTCGTCGCGTTCTTCGCGATTCCCGAGTTCGGCAAATATCTCACACCGCGATGGAGTGCGGCGCCGGCTCACGCCTTCATTCCACGGTTCATCCTCTCCGCGATCCTCATCGGCTTGCTGAGCTGGTATCTCTATAAAAAAAGAAACGTCGTCCGCTATTACAACGCCCTCTCCGGGTTGAATTCGGATTCCTGACGCCGTCCGGTCCAATCGGGTTTTGACCAAGCTCTGTTCATCCATTAAAAACAATAGGAACGATAGATATTATGAGAGGAAATCCGACAATGAGAGTCCTCGTGGCGGTGTTTACAGTGGCTGTTTTTGTTGAAGGAGGTTCGTTCGTATTTGCCAAGCCCCGCGCATGACCAACTTTCTTGAAACGACAATATCTTACATGAGTGATTACTAAATGCCTATTCAAATACCCTTTGCGGAACCCGAAGAATTGTGGGCTAAAGCGGCTGCTCATTCCATAGGTAAAGCTCATCGTATAAATATTGATAGAAAGATTATTAATATTAGGAAAAAGGTCCGCAATGCAGCAAAGCAACATCTGCAGCTTTGGATTGTCCTTTTAGATGAGAGTCTCCAATTTCTTATCCATATGGAATCTCTTCAATTGTCTAAGAAGCTTTCTCAATCATCAGCAGTTTTTGCGATGCTTAGTGCCCGAATGAAAACATTATTGATCTCATTCAGGGAACTTATTCTAATTGGACAGGAAGATTCTGCACGGTTGATAGCACGGTCCTATTTAGAAACTTCCGAACTCGCATTGGTCTGTATGGAAGATCCTGAATTTTGTTTGGAGTACGCGCCAGATGAAACTGATGTTGATCATGAGGTGTTTTGGAGGAAAAGGGTTGCTTATGGTCGAATCTATCCCTTGGTTGAGAAGGTTTTACGCCGCTCCGGGTTTGAACAGGATGCAATCCAGTGGCTAATTACATCTCATAAAAGCTGGAAGAAAGTGTTGTCATCTTCGGTGCACCCGTCTATTGGTTCAGCTTTCCGAACGCTTTTTGTTCCTTCTCTTACGAGTCCAGGCTTGCTAGCATTTAAAGACGATGGTCATCTCAGTATTCACTCTCCATCCCTGTGTACAATGATGATTACAGAAACTTTTCATTTCGCGGTAGTTTTTGTGAAGCTACTTATTTCAAAAAACCCTCCCCAACATCTTCAGGGATTCGACAATGCTAATAAGCTGGCTAGTGCTCTAGCCTCTGCTGAGGTATTGCAGGATCTCTTCCGCAAATACGAGGATGTTCTCCACAGTGTCGATGTTGATAAGTTTTTTCCCGATGCTGACGGGACCGATAAAAGTCTACAGGAAAAGTAGAACGGATTGACCTAGAACCAATTCTTTAACAGTCGATATAAGGCTCTATTGCTGAACTTTTAATCGCTCGAGTGTGTTTGGTTTATATTGAGAGACGCATTGCTAGAATTGGTTATATGGCTTCAGAATTGCGGAAAATGGGCCGACATGCCCATGAAGAGGAGCATCGGGAAGGAGAGATAGAAGTTTGTTCTGGAGGCGAGGTAGGCGATCCGGGCGTGTTTGGCCATCTGAGGGGGCGGGGGAGTTTTGGTGGCGGTGGCGTCTCCGGTCATCTGGATGACCTTTTTCTGGTTCGGCCAGATGATGACCCAGACATTAAAGAGCATGATGAGGCCGAGGGTGCCGCCGATCATAATTGCCGTGTTGACGATTCGCCCGACCATTAATAATAAAATCCCCGCCAAGACGGTCACCAGCGCCGACCAGCGAAACCACCAGAGGGCGCGCGGCACCAGCCGCAGCACCACCCCGCTTTTCGTCGCCGCATCGGTCTCTTTCATGAAAGGGACCTGAACCAGGTTAAAGTAGTAGAGCAGGCCGATCCAGGTGATCCCGGCGACGAAATGAATCCAACGAAGCACCAACGGCAGAACATTTTCCATACTGACCATATGCTCAAGCTCCATGGCTTGCCCGACGAGCTGAACCCCGAAAAGCGGCATCCCCTCCCTTCGGACCGGTCCCTCTCGATGAAAGGCGATGATCTTTAGAAGAGTCCGGCGGGCGCGTGGGCGGAGGCGGCCATGAAGAAGAGCATTGGAATCGACAGCATCGTGTTGGTGCGCGAGGCGAGGAAGGCCATTCGCGCCGCTTTGGGTTTCTCTTCCGCGGTGGCTTGAACGAGGCCGAGGACTTTCTGCTGATTCGGCCAGATGATCACCCAAACGTTGAAGAGCATGATCGTTCCGAGCCAGGCCCCCATCCCGATGATCGCCGACGGTCCTTGCAGGAGAAACGCCTCAAAGAGCCTTCCCTGAACCATCAGGATCAGGGCGCCGAAAAGCCAGGTGAATGCGGCGGCCCAGCGGAAGAAGAAAAGGGCGCGCGGGACGAGGTTCTTGAAGGCGTCGGCTTTTGCCTCCGGTGTGGCTGTTTTGAGAAACGGCACCTGGACGAAGTTAAAGTAGTAAAGCAGGCCGATCCACATAATCCCTGCAAGGAAATGGCCCCATCTGAAAATAAGCTCGATTGTCATGGTTGTTCCTTCCTATTTATGAGAGGTATTCTTCATCGCGGGGAGTTATACCAATGCCCTGACGATGAAATAAAGAATCAACGTCAACACCAAACCGGCCGTCACCGTTCCTGCAAGGGTATCAAGTGGGTTTTTCATGTCGTCTCTCCTTAAGAGAAGGAAATTGCGGAGACTGAGATGATTTGCGCTTTGCCTCCCGATTGACTCGGTGGGATACGGCGCCGATCATTCCAGCCGTTTCGCTGCAGTGCCCCAGAATCAATAGAGAATTGGGATGAACTAGTGGTGAGGATACACAACCGGGGGATTGTTCGTCAATATAAAAATTATGGAGAGGCGAGTGATATTGCGGAGTTCGGATTTCGGAGGGCGGCGTGTAAAGATGAAGGGGAGGTCCTGTTTTCCCGTCTTTGCCACGCCGCCCTCCGCATTCCATCATCCGAAAGATCCTTCTCAGGCGGCTTTCCGCAGGGAAGTCCGGTACTGAGCGAGGGGATAACGGTTCAACATTTGAGCGGCGAAGTTCCAGCTCATGTTCGGGAGAAAGCCCTCTTCGACGTAGCTTTTCACCGAGGCGCCGTAGTCGATATAGTAGGCATGTTCGTACATGTCCAGGATCATCAACGGGATGATGTTCCATGCACCGATGGAGTGGTTGTCGGTTAAGACATTAAAAATCCGGCCGCTGTCGAGATCGAAGCCGCAGATCGACCAGCCCCGCGCCGAGAGGCCGCACGCTTTGAACTCTTGCTTCCAGTTGTCGTAGGAGCCGAAGTCCTCTGAGATCATCTGTTTGAGAATGTCGGGCGGATCGCTCCTGCCGGAGAGGCATTGCCAGAAGGCCTCGTGGAGCTTGATCGAGTTGTGGCAGTAGAGCCGCTCGACGAGCAATTCGCGCGTCTGGCTGTAGTTGGGATTCGCCTTCTGTTTATCGGCTTCTTTCAATTTGTTCTGGATCTCGTTGAATTTGGTGATGTAGCCTTTGTACTTTACATCGAAATGATCGTCGATCTGCCGGTCCGAAAGTCCCGGCACCGGCCTCGGCTTAAGGTCCTCCTTGAATTTGGCCTGGAATTCTATCATCGCGCTTCCTCCAGTTGGTTTTAAGGGAGAAAATTTGCAAGATCAAGACCGCGACCTTAGCCGCACGATGAGGAGATCGTCCCGGTTTTAGTGACAATTTTATCTGACCATGTGTGCACTTCTTTCACAAGCCGCGGGACGAAATCGGGGTCGGCAGAGAGGTTAAGGCACGAGACCGATGCGATGAAGAAACGCCGTCATCATGTCGAAGAGATAATCTTTTTGTTGGCTGAGGCGATGATCCCCCCCGCCGATGAGGACCAGATCGAGCGGGCGGGCCGCGGCGCGGCGGAGAAAGTCGAAGCTTCCTTCCGGGGGAACGGTCGCATCGGCCGTCCCATGAAGAATCAGCGTCGGGGTCAGATAGGTGGGAAGGATTTTCTCAATGTCGTACCCCTTCGCGTCTTCGATCATCTCGCGTCCGACCGTTACATCGATCCACTCGTTTTTGATTCTCATCTCCCCCTCTTGGTTCAGGCGCCGGAGTCCCCCCTCCCCCAGATCGCGCAGCCGGTTCTGGTAGAAAGAGAAAGAGGGGGCGATCAAGACGGCGGCGGCGATCCGGTTCGGGTTCCAGGCCGCGGTCCAGACCGCGAGTTGTCCTCCCATCGAGGAGCCGATCAGGACGATTTTCCGGAAGGGAGCGGCGGGGCCGGCGAGGATGGCGGAGAGGTCCTCCAGCCCGCGGGTGAGGGTCAACTCCCGGATCGTTCCGCTCGAGTCGCCGTGTCCCCGCAGGTCGAAAGTCAAGTAGGCCATCCCCCGCTCGACCGCGCGATCCCGGAAATAAATCGCCTTCTCTCCCCCTTGGTGCGAGGCGAACCCGTGGATGTAGACGACGAGAATCTCGGCCGGCCGGGAGGGGAGGGTCAGGGTGTAATCGAGGTGATCGTGGTTTGAAAGTGTCAGTCGCGCCATATCGGATCGATTCAACTCGAGATCAACAAGCCAACCTTGGCATCATATGAGAAGGGAGCAGCCGAGGTCAATGACAAATCCCTCCTTGAAGAATCGACACGTTGCCATTACAATGAAAAGACGCCCATTTTATTGAAAGGAAAATCGCCATCGAAACGAAGCCTTCCGACCTCTCCCGTCTTAAAATCGATTGGAAAAATACCGGAACCGGATCGGCCCCCCGTCGAAGCCGCAAAGGGCTCTGGATTGTTCTCTTGCTGATCACGGCGATAGGGGTTGTGATCGGCCTTCGCGCTTTCAGCGGCGCGGCGAAATCGGTCGAAGTGGCCACGGTCTCCTCCCTCGATCCGTCCCAGTCGGTTCCATTCCTCAACGCCAGCGGTTACGTGGTCGCCCAGCGGCGCGCCGCGGTCGCCTCAAAGGGGACCGGCCGGCTGGTCGAATTGCGGGTGCGCGAAGGGGACTTGGTGAAGAAAGGAGAACTCATCGGCCGGCTGGAGAGCGACGACATGGAAGCGGCCTTGGCGCGCGCCAGGGCGAATCTCAACGTCGCCCGCTCGGCGGAGGATCAGGCGAAAGCGGCGCTCGACAACGCGACCTCCGATTACGAACGGAAGAAAAGTCTGTTGGAGGAGGGGCTTGTTCCTCGGGCCGATTTCGACGCAGCGGAGGCGCAATACCGCGGGGCGAAAGCGGCGCTCGCCTCGGCCGCGGCGGGGGTGAAAGCGGCGGAGGCGGCGGTTCGTTCCGCCGAAGTCGAGGTGGAGAACACCGTCATCCGGGCGCCGTTCGACGGGACGGTCCTGACGAAGAATGCCGAGGTCGGGGAGGTGGTGGCCCCCTTCGGCTCCTCGACGCAGGCCAAGGCGGCGGTGGTGACGATGGCCGACATGTCGTCGCTTCAGGTGGAGGCCGACGTCTCCGAATCGAATATTGAAAAGGTCCGGGTCGGCCAAGCGGCCGAGATCGCCCTCGACGCCTATCCGGAAACGAAATACGAGGGGGTCGTTCAGACAGTCGTTCCGACCGCCGACCGGGCCAAAGCGACCGTCTTGACCAAGATTCGTTTTCTCAACCTCGACGACCGGGTCCTTCCCGAGATGAGCGCCAAGGTCGCCTTCCTCGCCGATCCTAAGGCCGATCAAGGAGGAGCGCCGATTGTCACGGTGAACCCCGGCGCGATCGTCACCCGGGAAGATCGAAAAGTGGCCTTTCGCATTCGGGAAGAGCATGTCGAGATGATTCCGGTGGAGACAGGCGGCTCGTTCGGAAGCCAGGTCGAGGTCAAACAAGGGCTGAAGCCGGGCGACCGGGTGGTGCTCAATCCCCCTGAGAATCTGGCCCCCGGAGATCGGGTTCAGGTTCAATAAATTGTTTTCCTGAAATGTAAGGGCGACGCATGCGTCGCCCTTTACACATAGAAAGGCAGCGTTTGGCAGACCCTCTCATCGAACTAATCGACGTTTCAAAATCGTATCGCCGGGACACGCTGGAGATTCCGGTGCTCCAAAATATCTCGATGACGGTGCCGGAGGGAGAGTTTCTTGCGCTGATGGGGCCGTCAGGCTCCGGAAAAACGACCCTGCTGAATCTGATCGCCGGAATCGATCGGCCGACGCGCGGCCTCCTTCGTGTGGCTGGGACCGAGCTCGGCGCGCTCACCGAATCGGAATTGGCCCGGTGGCGGTCGCGGACGTCGGTTTCATCTTCCAGTTCTACAACCTGCTGCCGGTCCTCACGGCGCTGGAAAACGTCGAGCTCCCTCTTCTGTTGACCCCGCTTGCGAAGCAGGAGCGGCGGGAGCATGCCGCCGTGGCGCTGGAGCTGGTCGGCCTGGCCGACCGGATTCATCACTATCCCAAGCAGCTCTCCGGCGGTCAGGAGCAGCGGGTGGCGATCGCCCGGGCGATCGTGACCGACCCCTTGTTGGTCGCCGACGAGCCGACGGGCGATCTCGATCGAACCTCCGCCGAAGAGATCATGAACCTTCTCGGCCGGCTGAATGCGGAATACGGAAAAACGATCGTGATGGTGACCCATGATCCCCGCGCGGCCGAACGTGCGAAGGCGGTGCGAAATTTAGACAAAGGATCCTTTGCCTGATGGAATTATTCCGCCTCATTCTCAAAAACACAACGCGGCATCCGCTCCGGTCGATTCTGACCGTCTTCGGAATCGCCATCGCCATCAGCGCCTTCGGCTTGATCCGGACGGTGATCGGCGCCTGGTACTCCGGGGTCGATGCCTCGGCGCCGAACCGGCTGATCACCCGCAATGCCGTTTCGCTCGGTTTTTCGTTGCCGCTCTCTTATCGGGAGGCGATCCGGGGAATCCCCGGGGTGGCCGACGTGTCGTACGCCAACTGGTTCGGCGGGATTTACATCGACGAGAAACATTCGCAGTTTCCCCAGTTCGCCGTCGATGCGACCACCTGGTACGAAATTTACCCCGAGTTCCGGCTCCCTCCCGAGCAGGAGGCGGTGTTCAAGCAGCAGCGGAACGCCGCGGTGGCGGGGCGGAAGCTGGCGGAGCGCTTCAACTGGAAGGTCGGCGATACGATCCAGATGCGCGGGATGATCTTTCCGGGAGAGTGGGAGTTCGTCATCCGGGGAATCTACACCGGGGAGCAGAAGTCGACCGATGAGACGCAGTTTCACTTCCACTACCAATATCTCGACGAGAAGCTCCGCCAGACGGCGCCGTTTCAGGCGGGGAATGTCGGCTGGTATGTCGTGAAGGTTCAGAACCCGAAACAGGCGGCGGAGGTGGCGGAGGCGATCGACCGGCGGTTCAAGAATTCGCTCGCGGAAACGCTCACCGAAACGGAGCGGGCCTTCGTCCTCGGCTTCATTTCGATGAGCGAGACGATTTTAGTGGCGCTCCGGATCATTTCGATGGTGATCATCGGGGTGATTCTTTTGGTCCTCTCGAACACCATGGCGATGACGGCGCGCGAGCGTCTCTCGGAGTATGCGGTCCTCAAGACCCTCGGCTTCGGGGCGCGGCATCTGATTGTTCTCATCATCGGAGAGTCGCTCCTCATCGCCTTGACGGGCGGTCTTTTAGGAATACTGATCACCTACCCCGCGGCGAACGGTTTCGAGCGGGCGATGGGGGACGCGATGGGGGCGATCTTCCCGGCGTTCGATGTGGCGACGAGCACGCAGATGATCTGCGCCCTGATGGCGCTTATCGTCGGCCTCGCCGCCAGCGCTTTCCCCACCTGGCGGGCGGTGCAGGTGAGGATTGTGGATGGGTTGAGGCGGGTGGGATGATTATTCCTCTCAACTACAGTTTTCGTAATCTCTGGACGCGGCGGCTGACGACCTTCCTGACCGCAGGAGGAATTGCGCTGGTGATCTTCGTTTTCTCGGCGGTGTTGATGCTGGCGAACGGGCTGGAGAAGACGTTGGTGGGTACCGGGTCGGATAAAAACGCCATCGTCGTCCGCCAAGGAGCCGAATCGGAATTCATGAGCATGCTCGATCGGAATGCGGTCAACATCGTCAAGAGCCAGCCGGAGATCGCCGTCGGTCCGGAGGGGAATCGCCTGGCGGCCTCCGAAGTCGTTGTTCTGATCAATCTCCCCAAGCGGGGGAGCAGCAATCCGTCCCACGTCCAGATCCGGGGGGTGGCCCCCGAGTCGCTCACGATGCGTCCGCAGGTGAAACTGGTGGAGGGTCGCCGCTGGCGGCCGGGGCTTTCAGAGGTGATCGTCGGGCGCCCCGTCGCGGAGGGCTTTCAGGGGGCCGGACTGGGGGAGACGATCCGCTTCGGCATGCGGGACTGGACCGTCGTCGGTGTATTCGATGCGGAGGGGGCGGGGTTTGAATCGGAGATCTGGGTCGATGCCGAGCAGCTGGTTCAGGCCTTCCGCCGGCCGGTCTTCTCATCGATCACCGCGCAGCTCTCAAGCGCCGGTGATTTTTCCTCCCTCAAATCCCGCCTGGAGTCCGACCCCCGGCTGACGGTGGAGGTGGCGCGGGAGAAGCAATATTATGCCGAGCAGTCGGAGATGATGGCGACCTTTATCCGGGTGCTGGGGCTCTTCGTCACCGTGATCTTCAGCCTGGGGGCGATGATCGGGGCGATGATCACGATGTACGCCTCGGTCGCCAACCGGACGACCGAGATCGGGACGATGCGGGCCCTCGGCTTTCCCCGGCGGAGCATTCTCGGCGCTTTTCTTTTTGAATCGCTCCTGCTTGCCTCGATCGGCGGGGGGATCGGGATCCTCCTCGCCTCGCTTCTCCAGTTCGTCACCGTCTCAACGACCAACTTCGCCACCTTTTCCGAGCTGGCTTTCCGCTTTATCCTCTCGCCGGCGATTGTCGTCCAGTCGCTTGCCTTCGCGCTCGCGATGGGCTTCCTCGGCGGCTTCCTCCCGGCGGTCCGCGCCTCCCGCCAAAAAATCGTCGAAGCCTTCCGGGCTTCCTGACGATCCAAACCGCGTTGTTGAGAACAAGACGAAAGTGAGGTATCATAATCGCGGCATGAAAACATTCGATGTCATGGTGATCGGGGCCGGAAGCGCGGGGCGGTATGGGGCCAAGGCGGCGGCGAAGCTGGGGGCGAAGGTCGGCCTGGTCGAGACCGGTCCCTTCGGCGGGCTCTGCATCCTCAAGGGATGTATGCCGACGAAAGCTTACCTCCGCTCTTCGGAATTGATCGGATTGCTCAAAAAAGCGCCCGAGGTGGGGATCTATCCGGGGAAATATGTCGGCATCCGTTTCGATCAGATCAAACAGCGCAAAGATAAATTGATCGCCGAGATGGCCGACGATGCGTATCAGGGGGTCCTCCGGCATCCGAATATCACGCTGCTTTCGGGGCGGGCCCGGTTTCTCTCCGGAAAAGAGGTTCAGGTCGGCGCGGAGCCGTATGCCGCCGAGCGGTTCCTCATCGCCACCGGATCGCGGGCGATGATTCCGCAGATTCCCGGCCTGGAAGAGGCCGGCTACATCACGAGCGATGAGGCGCTGGAGATGGAATCGCTTCCGCAGTCGATGGTGATCATCGGCGGCGGGGTCGAGGGGACCGAGTTCGGCCAGTTCTTCGCCCGGATGGGGGTGAAGGTGACCCTGCTGCAGCGGAGCGATCGAATCTTAAGCCACGAGGACGAAGATGTCAGCGAGGCGCTTGCCGAGATTCTTCGGAACGACGGCATCGACCTCCGGACCGGGGTCCGAGAGGTCGTCATCGAAAGAGATCCGCAGGGCGAGTGGATCTGTTTTGAAGAGAAAGAACGGGTTCAGAGGGTCGCGGCCGAGGTGATCATGATCGCGACCGGACGAACCGGGAATATCGATGGGCTCCATCTCGAAGCCGCCGGGGTGGAGACCCACCCGCTCGGGATCGTTGCGAACGATTTCCTTCAAACGAGCAATCCGAATATCTACGCGGCGGGGGATGTGACCGGGGGGGCCCAAATCGTCAACATGGCGACCTACGAAGGAGAGATCGCCGGGACGAACCTGGTGAAGGGGCCGGTCCAAAAGGCCGACTACCGGGTCTTTCCCCGCGCGGTCTTTTGCGATCCGGAGTTCGCGCGGGTCGGCCTCTCCGAGCGCGACGCGCGGGAGCGGGGGTTGCTGTCCGTGTCGGAAAGTTTCCTTTCAGCGATCTCGGAAAAGCGATTATCACCGATCGAACGGAAGGGTTTATTAAAATCGTGGCCGACACCCAGCGCGGGGAGATCTTGGGCGCCGCCATTGTCGGGGCCGAAGCGTCGATTCTCATTCACCAGGCGGCGGTCGCGATGCATTTCCGCTCGACGGTGGAGGAGTATGCGAAGATCAGCCACATCCATCCGTCGCTGGCGGAGATCATGCTTTATCTGGCCGATGAGATGGTCGGAAAAGAGTAGCGGTCATCCGATTCGAAAGCAAGGTGAGGGCGATGGCGACGCGGCTGCGTCCCAACGAGAAGCGATCGTTAATGTACCGAAGATCGCCCTGTTGAATATTCGGACAACTCCTCGGTGATGATCGATCCGGTCGGATCGCTTCCGTCCGGGGAGGGGAATTCGGTCTTCTCGATTCCCTTCACCATGCCGACATCAGGCGCGAACCAATTGGTCGTCTTGTCGGTCATGAGAAGGACCTTCCCATTGCTGGAGAGGGTGATGAAAATCTTCATCCGTCCTTCCAATTTCAGGGAATCCTTAAACACCCCCGCCGGCACGGAAACCGTTTCGAATCCCAAGGCGACGATTTCCGCTTGGACCACCGCCACTTCCTCTTTTCCGTCTTCGTCCAAATCGCGGCCGAAGGAGATCGATTTGTCGATTTGGGAAAAAGGTTTGTTGAGGACCAGCGGGAATCGAATGACCCGGTAGGGGACGAGCTGGCTTTCGAAAGGGGTCGTCGGCTGGCCGCCGAAGTAGGAGATCCCTTCTGCATCTCTGACGAAGTAGCTCTCGGCGGGTCCTTCATCGGCCTGATTGCTCTCCGTAAAGATCTTCACTTGTGCTCCCTTTTTCTGCGTGGTTCCCTTGACGGCGGCGGTGTTAATGTAAGCGCCGACCCGCTGAACGTCGTCAACGACCGATCCCCGGTAGCTCCAGGACATTCCTACCTCATCCGGAAAGTAGCGCTCCACCTGGGGAATGGGTGTCTCTTCCGCCTGGGCCCAGCCGGCGCAAAAAAACAGGATTAAAATAAAAGCGAACGTCCGCGTGACCTGATTCATTGCTCTCTCCTTTTGCTTTCTATCATAGCGGGATTCGGCGACCCAGTCAATTGACATTCTTGCCATTCGGCCGGGAATGTGTTAAGAAGAGGTAATCGAATGAGCCAACCCTCTCCCCTTTATGATAATTTCATCCATTCTCCGCTCGGAATAGTCTTCCACCCGGAGGGTCTTTCCTCCCTCTGCCGGTACCAGTCTGAATCCGATCCGCCCGACGAGATCCACCGAGATATGAGTTTCATCCCGGAGAGGAGCTCTCGACGGCTCGGACGTTCGTATCGTCCACTCGATCATTTTCAATGCGCCGACCCTTTTGACGGTCGGGAGTTTTTTTCAGCGACGCATTGGTAAAAAAAGAAAATATCTATTCGAGTGTCTAATCCTCTTTTCAAGAAGAAAAGGGGAATGCGCGGATCTGTTCAAAAACAGTCTAAAACAAAGGAGATATGAATGGCCGATATTTATGAAATGAAGGTTCCAGGAGGGTTTAAAAATCTGACCCGGTTGATCATCGTCGGAGCGGTTCTCCTGCTTCTACTGATTGTTCTGTTCAATTCTTTTCAGGTCGTCGGCGCCGGAGAACGGGGGGTTGTCTTCAGCAATCTAAGCGGCATCAGAGATGTGACGCTCGGAGAGGGGCTTCACTTCAAAATCCCCTTTATCGAGGATATTGTCACGATCGATGTGAGGGTGCATAAGTCGCAAACCGCCGCGCCGGCGGCTTCGAAAGATTTGCAGAATGTCTCCTCGACCATCGCGGTGAATTTTCATATCGACCCAAGCAGCGCGCAGAAGGTTTACCAGGAGATCGGCCTCAGCTACAAGGAGCGGGTGATCGATCCCGCGGTTCAGGAAGCGGTCAAGGCGGTGACGGCGCATTTTACGGCGGAAGAGCTGATCACCCGGCGGGGCGAGGTCAAGGATGCGATCAAGGCGAATTTGACTGAACGGCTGGTCCAGTTTAATATTCTTGTAGACGAGTTTTCGATCGTCGATTTTTCGTTCTCCGAGGAATTCAATCGGGCGATTGAGGCGAAACAGACTGCCGAACAATCGGCGTTGAAAGCGAAGCGGGATTTAGACCGGATCAAGATCGAAGCGGAACAACGGGTGACCCAGGCGCGGGCGGAAGCGGACGGCCAGCGGCTTCAACGCGAGACGCTCACGCCGATCTTGCTGCAACTGCGAGCGATCGAAAAATGGGACGGCAAGCTGCCGCAGGTCTCCGGTGGGGCGACGCCGTTTATCGATCTCAATTCATTAAAGGCAAAGTAAGAGGTTTTCAGATGGTTTATCCCAGCGCCAGCCGCAGCGTAACGCTGCGGCTTAACTTCAAAAATAAAATCGGCATGCTCGGCCAGATCACGTCGGCGATCGGAGGGGCCGGCGGGGATATCGGCGCGATCGATATCGTCAGCGTCGATCGAGGGGTGATCACCCGGGATATCACCGTCAGCACACGGGATGAAGCGCACACGGCACGGATTGTCGAGGCGGTCAAGCGGATTCCGGGGGTCAATGTGGTTCATCTCTCCGACCGGACCTTCTTGCTTCATCTCGGGGGAAAAATCGAGATTGCAAATCGAATTCCGATCAAAACCCGCGATGATCTCTCGCGCGTCTACACGCCGGGGGTGGCGCAGGTTTGTATGGCGATTCAGGAGGACAAGAACAAGGCCTTTGCCCTGACCATCAAGAAGAACAGCGTGGCCGTGGTGACCGACGGCTCGGCGGTCTTGGGGTTGGGCAACATCGGACCGGAGGCGGCGTTGCCGGTGATGGAAGGGAAGGCGATGCTCTTCAAAGAGTTCGCCGGGATCGACGCCTATCCGATCTGTCTTGCCACGCAAGATCCGGACGAAATCGTCGAGACGGTCCAGCGGATTGCCACCGGCTTCGGCGGGATTAATTTGGAAGATATTTCTTCGCCCCGTTGCTTCGAAATCGAGCAGCGTCTGAAGAAGACGCTCGATATCCCGGTTTTTCACGATGATCAGCATGGGACCGCCGTGGTGGTTTTGGCCGCGTTGCTGAACGCCGTGAGGATCGTAAAAAGAAGCTGGAGGATCTCAAAGTCGTCGTGAACGGCGTGGGGGCCGCGGGCACCGCGATCATTGACATGCTTCTCTCTTCCGGGGTAAAGCGGATCATCGGTTGCGATCGGGACGGCATCCTCTGTACCGGCCGAAGAGTCGAGATGAACCCGGTGATGCGCCGCTATGCGAAGCGAACCAATCCGGAGCGGGTAAAAGGGAAACTGGAGGAGGCGCTCGTCGGGGCCGACGTCTTCATCGGTGTTTCGGTCGCCGGCGTCCTCCACGCCGCCGCGGTGAAAAAGATGGCGCGCGATCCGATCGTCTTCGCCCTGGCCAATCCGTCCCCCGAGATCATGCCGGAGGAGACGGAGGGGATCGTCCGGATCATGGCAACGGGACGATCCGACTATCCCAATCAGATCAACAACGTCCTCGCCTTTCCTGGAATTTTCCGGGGGGCCTTGGATGTCCGCGCTTCCGAGATCAACGACGCGATGAATCTTGCCGCGGCGGAGGCGATCGCTTCCGTGATTCGAAAAGACGAGCTCTCTGAAGATTATATTGTTCCCGGCGTCTTTAACCGAAAGGTCGCAAAGGTGGTTGCGCAGGCGGTCTCGAAAGCGGCCACCGAAACCGGCGTCGCCCGCCGGGAAAAGAAGATCACGAACAATCAAGAATAAACCGTCCGGATCAAACCTTCCGAGATCGTCTGCTCTCAAAAATGCAGGGAAGAAGATGGAGCGAGGCGAGCAGGCAGATCCCCAGCCCGATTGATGCAACGATGCCGAACTCGCGAACCGCTTGACTCTCCGAGAAGCAAAAGCTTAAAAAGGCGAAGGCGGTGGTCAGGCTGGTCGCCGTCAGGCCCGAGCCGGTTTCTTTCAGCACCACCCGGACGGAGCCCTCTTTCCGATAACGCTCCATGATGTGAATGCCGTAATCGATCCCGATCCCGAGCAGAATCGGCGTCACGGAAAGGGTGAGGAAGTTGAGCTCATAGCCCAAAAAGCCGGTCACCCCCAGGGTGATCCAGACCGAGCAGAGCAACGGGAGCAACGTCAGGGCAATCGATGAAGGCTTCCTAAAAGCAACGGTCAGCAACAGGGTGACCAGGATCAGGGCAATGGAGCCGGCCTGGATCACCTCTTTCTTGAGAAGGTTCGCATGGCTTTCCGAGCCGATCCCTTCGCCCGCGAGAAAAACCCCATCGAGTTGTCCTCCGCCGGCCGCCTCAAACCGGCTGGTAAACCGCTTGACCACCCCCTTTGCCCACGGAAATTGCGTGAGGTAAACGTAGGTGACCGCCAGAGGGTCGTTTCCAATCGTCCCAAGATGGCGATCGATTTCCGGCCTCAGACCCCATTCTTTTAGCTCTTCCAGGCGGATCGGCGTCTGCCTCGGCGGACCGAGTGTTTTTGTAACCTGATCCGTGTAAGGGCCCAACAAGTATTCGGAATCTCGGCCGCTCTCTTTTAAAATTTCATGAAAATCTTTTCGGAATCTTTCCGCTGAAAAAAGGGATTGATTTGCGTTGATGAAGGCGATGTTTTCCCGCTGTTGGGATTCCTCGGGAAGGAGGCTCGTGACCGATTGAAAAAATGCGATCCCCGCTCCCTTCCGAATTTGGGCGAGAATCTTCGCCACCCGCCGGTCTTTCTCGATGGCTTCCGTCTCGGTCTCCCCGCGACTCACGATCAAAATGGGGACAAAGCTCATCCCGACCCTTTTGTCTAAATGAAGAACTTCCTCCGCCTCTTTGTTCCCCCGAACCGCCACGCTCCACGGATGATCTTCGTAACGAAGCCGAAACACACCGAACGTGGCGATCACGACCAGGAGTCCCCAGACAACCACTCCCCGTTTCGGAAACCGCTCGCTTAAGAAAATAAAAGCTTCGGTCCAGCGGAGGATCGCCTTGGGTGTCTCGATTGGTTTTTTAGAAAAAGAGATAAAAAAAGGAAAAAAAGTGACGGCGCTTAGCAACATCACCAAAATCCCGATCGCCGTGAGGAGACCGGTTTGGATGATTCCTTTGTATTGACTGAATGCAAGCGCCGAAAAAGCGGCCGCCGTGGTGAGGGCGCTGAACAGATTGCCTCTGCCGGGCCGCACGACCGCGCCGACAACCGCCTCTTCGCGAGGCCGGGACGGATGAGAGTGAAGCCAATAGTGCGTTCCGATATGAATGGAGAAATCGACGCCGAGTCCGGCTAGGACGGCGGCGAAGAGCAATGAGAAGAGATTCACGGAGGGAAAGATCAACGCGCTTAAACCGGCAGTGATCAGAAGACCCAAAAAGACGGGGAGCATGACGAGAAGCGGGGCGGCGAGCCGCCGGTAGAACAGGACCAGGAGGAGAAAAATCGATGCGACGGAATAAAAAAGGGATTGTTTGGCGTCCTTCATGGCCGTGTCAAAGGTGGAGGCATAGATGTAAGGGCGGCCGATCGGGGTCGCATCGATCTCTTTGAAGAGCGATTCAAACGAGGGGTCGGCCCGAACCTCGTTAAGAACCGCATCGATCTTCGTCGTGATTCGTTTGGCGTCCTCCGCTTTGCGGATCGGATCTTTGGGCTCGACCAAAATAAAGAAAGATTCCTGCCCTCTGAAGGCAAAATATCCGTCGACGAGGACGATTCGGAACCCGGTCATCAAATCGAAAAGATAGGGACCGGCCAATGGGAGCAGTCCCAGAGGATCACGGTTGATCAGCACTTCCGGCTGCGGATTTCCGAATTCGGTCGGAAGGATCAGCGTCTTCATCGTTGAGGCGCTTATTTTTTCTGAAAAAAGGTTTAAGTCTTTCGGGGTCAGGTAGAGCAGAAGCATTCTCGGCAGCTCCGCGTCGACGAACGCCTTCAGCTTGGGCTGCAGACGGAAGGTCACCTTTTTAATCTCTTCGACGGCGTTTAATTTCCCGGCGACAGCTTCGATGAGCGGCGCGATATTGCGGGCTTCGATTTTTTTGTTGCTTCGAAAAACAATGACGACCGGCGCCTTCCCTCCAAAATGTTCCAATACTTGCCGTTGAAAGTGTTCCTTCTGCCGATCCTGGGGCGGCTTTTGGGGGAGAAAGTCTTCCGCGTCGAGCGTCAGTTGCATTCGGGAGATTGAAAAAGAGGCAATCAGCGCGATCGATAGGAAAACAACGGCCCATTGCACGCGGTCTTTACAGACGGAGCGTGCGATGCGGGTGAGAATCCGATCAACCAATGACATGAAATGCCCTGCAAGTCGGTAAAAGTCGATTCATGAAGCTTACCTTAAAAGAAAAAAGCTATTTCTTCAAGGGATGATTGGGTGTCTCTAAATAGATACCCCCTCCAAAGAGGGGGTTGACTTATACATTAAAAGTATCTTATGAATGGGAGCATTTTAAGGCCGGGTTTTCGATAGAGAATAAAAATAAAAATAAAAGGAGAGATCACATGAACCAACTTATCGGTCGGCTTTACCACCCCGTTCTATTCGTTTTGGTCGCGGTTGTGCTCGGCGCTTGTTCGGTATAAACCATTCAAACTCAAAAAGGAACTCAAATGCATTGGCTGATACGTAAAATGAAAAATGAAGCGTGGCCTTTCTCCACGCGCTATATCCTATGGGGGGTCTTGTTTTTTGTCGCCGTCGGCGCGGTCGTGGCATGCGGGGGCGGGGGGTCTAAAGGAACGAGCGCGGGTGCTCCTCCGGCGGTGACCCCGGAGCAGGCCGCAGCGGGGGCGGCCGACACGGTCGGCGGGGCTTCGAAAAGCCTGCTCGGTTCGGTAGGGAAATCTATCGGCAATTCTTCAGCGGCCGAAACGATTCTGAACGCGCTCGGTATTCCGCCCGATCCCGATCCGACGGCCAATTTGGAAGCCCAACTCGGGGAGGCGATTGCGCTGATCCTTGTGAACGGCCAAAGAACCGGAGATACCATCACCTTCGATCCGGATGAAACGCAGCTCTGCGGTGATCCGCAGCTGGGACAAATTACTCTCCTGGTGGGAGTGGACATCGGAAATCCCCTGCAACCTTGTATCGATTTCTACAGTCACGTCACGGTTGTATTAACCCCCGGCGGCAATGCCGAAGAGGGTACGCTTGAAATTAAATATGATAATTTCGTTCTAGCGACGATCGATTACAGCAGCGGGTCCGTTTCCCTTCAATTGGACCTCGCGCAGTTGAAGGCGATTGCATCCGCCGCCCGCCCTGACGTGGAGCTTCCGGAAACGTTGGAAGGGGTTGTGCGGGCCACCTTTACGGAGCTCGGTCCGGATCATGGGCAGTTTATCTTCTCGATTCTCCAGGCGATTCGCATCATCGACGCGGCGGACGATTTCAATATCAACATTGCGGCAGCCGATGAGGTCTTTGAATTTACCGCCGATGGTCCGGGAGCAACGCTCACGGCTGAACTCGGTCTGGGCGCGCTCACCGCGATGTTCCCTGTGGATGATGCGACCGGGGCGAACAGCTTCCCGACGAACCTGAACCTGAGTGGCGCGACATTCCGTGCGGAGTTGACTGCGGAGACGTTGGTGATTACAAACATCGGTCTCGGGTCTGATCCACTCACCCTTGACGTGGTCGATTCAGCTGGTCCGGAGCCCGATTTTTCATTTGGGCTTGTCCCATTCAGTGTGACCCTGAATGGCTCGGACGACACCATCACGTTCGATCAAGCGTATAATAGCGACTTCGCGATTGAGGATGTGCTCGGCCTGTTCAGTCCATCTCCTGATGGGACGAGCGATACTGGGCTGACTGGCACTGTCAATGTGGCCATCCCGCAGGATACTAAATGGACGGTCTTGGAAAGTACGATCCTTACAACTGAGCCAGTAATCCGAATTGACAGCGGCTCAGCCACTGTTACTGGGACAGGGTTTTTCCCTTCTGAGAATTTGACGGCGGGTGAATGTTTCAACCTGCGTCCCAGCTTTGGCTTCCCTTTGCAAGCTGCTGCTCTATGTCCCATTCCGTAGCGTGGTATTTGGATTGATGTTGAAAAGGGCGGACCCTCGTCCGCCCTTTTCTTTTGTGCTCGACGATCTTTAAACGCTCCACCAAAAGATTGAAGCGGGCAGGTTTATTTATTGTCTTCATCGTGTTAAGACGCGACTTTTTAAAACTCTCCGGTGTTTTTCTCGTCGCGGCCGGCATCCCCGGCCTGCTGGCCGCCTGCGCTTCGAACGGTAAGAGCGGTACCAACTCCCGGATCTTTCCCCACGGGGTCGCCTCCGGCGATCCGAGGCCGAATTCGGTTGTTATCTGGACGCGCGCCCTTCCTCATTTGCTCGGGCAGCCGCATTCCGTGACCGCCGAGGTCGCACTGGATGAGGCTTTCACCAATCTGGTCCTCCAGGAAACTTTTCATGTCTCTTCTGCCAGCGACTACACGTTGCGGGTGGTCGTTGAAAATCTCCAGCCCGATACCTTTTATTTTTACCGGTTCATCACCGCTTCAAGACAGCTCTCTCCGACGGGCCGCACTCTGACCGCGCCTCCGTTGTCCGATGCGAAGGAGATCCATTTTGCCTTCGTCAGTTGCCAAGACCGGGGACATGGTTTCTATAATGCTTATCGCCGGATGATCAACGACGATCGAAACCAGCCGGCCGATCAGCAGATCCGCTTCGTGCTGCATCTGGGCGACTTCATCTATGAGACGAACAACGATCCCTTGATGGCGCCGTTGGACGAAGCATTTCAGCCGATTCCCGGAGGGCTGATCGACGGCAACGGGAACCGGCGGGAGGTCGGTCCGTTTCCGGACGGAGGGAAAACGTCGGGCGGGATCTCTTATGCTCGGACGCTGGACGACTATCGTCATCTCTATCGGGAATACCTGACCGATCCCGACCTGCTCGAGGCGCGAGCCCGATGGCCGTTCATCCATATTTGGGACGATCATGAATTTTCGGACGACAGCTGGCAAACCGAGGCCAATTACGAATCTGCCGGAACGAACGGCAGCACCGATGAACCTTCCCAGCCGCGAAAGGTCGCGGCCAACCAGGCCTGGTTCGAATACCTTCCGGTCAATCTGCTTCAACGGGGCGATATCGACCCCGATCTCCAGCAGACGAAAGCGTTTGAATTCGCCGAGGTCGGGGAGACGCCGAACGACCGGGTTGATCAGTCCAATTTCGCCGACAATGAAGACAACCTTAAAGCGATCGACACGTTGACGATCTATCGAAGCTTCCGTTTCGGCCGGTGGCTGGAGCTGGCGGTGACCGACAACCGCTCTTACCGGAGCGATCATGCCGTGCCGGAAGAGATCAGCGGGAACGGATCGGTCTTCGTCGATCCTCGGATGTTGCTGCCGTTGGAGCTGGTCAATCAGCTTGATGCCGGCCGAACGGCGAACAACGGCGATCCCGACTCTTTCATTTTCGCAGGAGGGGTGCAGATCAATCCCCGTTTCAATCGGCCGCCGGGGACGATCTTGGGGGGAACACAGAAGGAGTGGTGGAAAGCGCTGATGTTTCGGTCGGAGGCCCGCTGGAAGGTATGGGGGAATTCGGTTCCATTGATGCGGTTTCTGGTCAACCTCAGCGCATTGAACACCGGGCTGCCCGATGTGGTTCTCTCCACCGACAGCTGGGACGGTTATGCGACAGAGCGAAACGAGTTAATGGCTTTCCTTGTCTCCAACGGGATCAGGGACGTCCTCTCGCTCTCCGGAGATTTCCATGCCCACTTTGCGGGAGTCGTCCTGAGCAATTACGACGCGGGTCTCCCGGCGCCGGCGATGGCGGAGTTTGTCTGCGGGAGTGTCAGCTCCGTCTCGATGTTTGCCGCAGCGAGGCAGCTTTCAGAAAGAGAGAATCCGACGGAGAATGAACGGTTATTGCAAAGCCTCATCAGCTACGATGCCACCCGGGCGGATGAGCCCGGTGAGAACCGTTTTACGAATAATCTAAACAACACCTTGTTGAACGGGGTCATCGCCGGCGTTGCCGCCGCTCAAACCAACGCCCTCTCCGCCATCGAGGCGGCAAAAGATCTCGAGGTGAACGGGCATCTGAGATATGCCGATACCGACGGGCATGGATATGGGCGGGTGAGCGTCGCTGAAAATGAGGTAAAAGTGAAGTTGGTGACCCTCTCTTCGATCAACAAAGAAAGCGACGGCGCTGATCCCGGAATTCAAAGAACGGCCGCCTTTAGAGTCCCTTCCGTGATGATAGCGGGGAAGCTGGAAATATCAGGCCCTGTGATCGAGGGAGAGCCCCCTTTCCTTGACAAGTTCGGCACCGTGCGATTTACTTGCTTACGGGTCTTCTTCCCTCTTTTTCCTCAATGCTTCAATAAAGCGTATCCCGACCATCACGATAGGGGTGACCGGAAATGCCGACCGATTTTCCCGTGCAATACGGAAAGTATCTCCTCATCGATAAGATTGCCAAAGGGGGCATGGCGGAGGTCTTTCTCGCCAAGCAGACCGGATCGAAAGGATTCGAGCGGCTTCTTGCCATCAAGCGGATTCTCCCCCAGTTTACCGAGAATGCCGAATTCGTCTCGATGTTTATCAACGAGGCCAAAGTCGCGGCCCAGCTCTCTCATCCGAATATCGTCCAGGTGTTCGATTTCGGACAGGTCGAAGAGTCGTACTACATCGGGATGGAATACGTCATGGGGAGGGACCTTCGGACGATCATGGAGCGGAGTCAAAAAAGTAACCGGCCCCTTCCGATCGATCAGATTCTCTTCATCGTCAGCCGCGTTTGCAGCGGGTTGGAGCATGCGCACAAGAAGAAAGATCTGCACGGAAACGAGTTGAACCTGGTCCACCGGGACATCAGCCCGCAGAATATTCTGATCTCCTACGACGGCGAGATCAAGCTGGTCGACTTCGGCATCGCAAAGGCGGCCCTCCAAGAAAATGAGACCCGGACCGGAACCCTCAAAGGAAAATTCGCCTACATGTCTCCCGAGCAGGCCTGGGGAAAGAAAGTCGATCACCGCTCCGACCTTTTTTCTCTGGGAATTGTCTTGTACGAGTGCGCCACCGGCAAGCGGCTCTTTAAAGGAGACAGCGAACTCAACACGCTTGAGCGTGTTCGAGAGGCGAAATTCGATCCGCCGCGCCGGTTCAATGCCGATATCTCGGAGCAGATCGAGACGGTCATCTCGAAGTCGCTCGTCAAGGAGGCGGGGAATAGGTACCCTTCCGCGGCGCAGATGCAGAGGGAGTTGGAGCGGTGTTTGTCAAAACCGCTCAGCGAGATCCAATCGGCGCTGGCCCAGTGCCTCCATCAGCTTTTTAACGAGGAGATCGAGGAAGACCGGGTGCGGATGAAAAAGGCCGCCTTGGCGACCTCAGAAAAATCGAAGATTCAAGGCGGGGCGAAAACTCCCCCTTCGGGTCCTTCAAAAGCGGCGCCCCCTTCCAAGCCGACACCGGAGGCTCCGAGGGCAGAGTTCAAATCAACGGCTCAGCCGACGATCCTCCAGAAGTTACAGGATCGGATCCATCACCGGGGGGATCTTCCTGTTTTGCGCGACACGGTGATTCAGACGCTGCGCGCGGCGGAGGACAAAGTCTCGGGCGCGGCCGATGTGGCCAGAAGCATCCTTCAGGATCAGGGGTTCGCCGTGAAGGTCCTTAAAGTAGCCAACTCGGCTTACTTCAACGGCGGTTACGGGGAGGTCTTTACCGTCTCAAGAGCCGTCGTCGTCCTCGGCATGGACATGATCCGCTCGGTGAGCCTCGGTCTGTCGTTTGTGGAGTTATTTCAGAAGCAGCACCCCGGGATCGATTTAAAAAAGATCATTGCAGACGCCTTCATCGCCGCCACCCTCGCGAAAGAATTGGGTGAGCGCCTCCACTATCCGAAACAGGAAGAGCTTTTTCTCGCAACGCTTTTTTACAATCTCGGACCGATCTCGCTCGCTTATTATCTTCCGGAGTCGCATCTTGAGATTCAGCGCCTGGTGGAAAAATCGGGGCTCCCTTTGTGGAAAGCGGAGCAACAAGTCTTGGGGGCCTCCGTCAACCAGCTCGGCATCGCCATGGCGAAGGAGTGCAAGGTTCCTGATCATCTGGCGGAATCGTTGGCCGCCTCCGACCAGATCCTTTTTTCTCCAGCGCACACCCCTCGGGAACAGCTCTGGGCCGTCTCGTACCTCTCAAACAGAATCGTCGGGAATCTCTTCGCGGAGAAGGGGACGGAAGAAGAGATGGCCGGGTTGATGCAGCAGATGGAGGTCTGCCTGAAGATCCCGCCCGAGGAGGGATTGGGCTTGATCCAGAAGGCATACAAAAATATCAAGGAAGTTTCGGACAGTTTTGAAATTGAAGCGGAGAAATTCAGGCCGCCTGTCACATCCGGTTCAAAAACGTCCTCCCCCCGGAATGGTTTGCTGGAGCGTCTCGGAAAGATATTCCGGGTCTCGGAGGGGGCCGAGGAAGAGGCGCCGGTTTCTCCGGTTCGGATCGAAGAAGCGGCGGATGAGACGAAAGGGATGGAGAAGATCGAAGCGCCGGAAAAAATCGAAGGGATCGACCGACCTTCGCTGCAGTTGAAGTTCCTGCGGGACATTTCCAATCACATCGCCGAGAACCAAGACATCAATGTCCTTTTCAGCGCCATCCTGGAAGGGATTCACATCGGAATCGGTTTTGACCGGGCCCTTCTCGTTCTCTGTAATCCTTCGAAAACACAAATTACGGGCCGCTACGGTCTTGGCGCCCTGTCTCAGGAGCTGGCGGATCGGTTGAGCCTTCCGAATGATCCCGCCGATAATATTTTTGGAAAAGTTTACTTGGAGAAAAAGGCGGTATTTGTCCAGGATATTCATGTCGAGCCGGTCCGGTCGCTGATATCGAAGTCCTTTCTCTCTCTCTTCGAGTCCGAGTCCTTCGTGATCAGCCCGATTCACGCCAAGGGGAATGTCATCGGGTTCTTCTATGCGGACAAGGCTCTCTCCAAAGAGGTGATCAGCCAGGAAGATTATCAGCTCTTTCTGCACTTTGCTTTTCATGCAAATATCGCTCTGGAGCGGATGTTTCTGAGGTCGACCTCATGAGGTAGAAATGAGATTGCCGGGTGGGCGGCGGTCGCGGTGGAGCCGTTTATTCCTGGATTTTTTCCGCCGATTCCTTGCGAAACGCGCTCCGCCGCCGCTTCGGTGAAAAGAAGACCGAGAGGAAGAAAAAGAGGGTTGCCAGAAGAACGATCGTTGATCCGGAGGGGAGGTCGAACCAGTAAGAGAGAATCACCCCCGCCCAGGAGGAAGAGATGCCGATGAAGATGGAGATGATCATCATCGTTCTCATCTTGGTCGCCCACTGCTGGGCCGCGGCGGCCGGGATCACCAGCAGCGCGAAGACCAAAATCGCCCCGACCGCTTGAAGCGAAATGACGATCGTCAGCGAAATCAGATTCAGCAGCAGAAAAAAGAGATTGCGGGCCGGAATGCCGCTCGCCTCGGCCATCTCCTGATCGAACGAGATAAAGTGGAATTCTTTGAAGAAGAGAAAGATGGTCAGGAGGATGCCGAGGGAGAGAAGGAGAATTACCTTTAAATCCGAAGGGGTGACCGAGAGGATGCTTCCGAAGAGGTAGCCGTAAACCTCCGGATTGTACGCCTTCATCAGGCCGATAAAAAGAATGGCCAGCGCCATCGTCAAGGTGTAGAAGATCCCGATTGAGACATCCGGCTTCATCTTTCCGGTCTGTTGCAGGTAGCCGGTGATCCAGACGGTGGAGAGGCCGAAGAGAACGGCCATCAGGAGAGGGTTCGCCCCGATCAGGAAGGCGAGCGCCACCCCCGCAAAAGCGGCATGCGCCGTCCCCGCCCCGATAAAGGAAAGCCCCTTCAAGACGACGAAGACCCCGATGACCGAGCAGACCAGCCCGATCAAGAAAGAGGCGAGCAGCGCCCGCTGCATGAAACCGTATGAAAGCATTTCAAGCATATCAGTGATGATGGTGGTCGCTCATGATGACGTAGGGCCCTTTCTCCCGTTCGGCGAGGATGGTCTCTTTGCCGTAGACGCTGGAGAGAATCTCCTGCTTTAAAATTTCGCGGGGAGGCCCCTTTCCGTAGAGCCGGGTTTTTAAGAGAATCAGAGAGTCGACGACAGGGCTGATGATGTTGATGTCGTGCGTCACGAAAACAATCGTCAGGCCGTAGTTCTGATGCAGGCTCCGAATCAGATCGATCAGATGATGCTGCGCGGTGGCGTCGATCCCGGTGGTCGGCTCGTCCAGCAAAAGGATCTGGGGCCGTTGGGCCAGCGCTCGCGCGATGAGGACGCGCTGTTGCTGTCCGCCGGAGAGGCTGCCGAAGGGGAGATCCTTCAACGGTTCGACGCCGACCGCTTGCAGCGACTCGAAGACGATTTCCCGGTCTGCCTTTGAAGGGCGGCGAAAGAGCCCGATCGCGGCATAGCGGCCCATCATCACCACCTCCCACGCGGTGATCGGGTAATGGGGGTCGATCAGTTCCTTTTGGGGGAGATATCCGATGCGGGCGCGATGCTCGCAGCGCAAGGCATGGCATTCGCAATCAAAGATCTGGACACTTCCTGAAACCGGATGAACGAGGCCGAGGATCGCTTTGAGGAAGGTGGTCTTTCCGGAGCCGTTCGGCCCGATGACGCCGGCAAACTCCCCTTCCATGATATCGAGGGTGATCTCTTCCAGGGCGACCCGGTTTGCAAAGGCGAATGTGGCATGGACAAAGTGGATGATCGGTTTGGCGGCGGTTTGCGGCGTCGGAACCGCTTTCAAGACGGGAGGGGCCATTAAGATCCTCCCAATGCCTTGATCAAGGTCTCGGTGTTATAACGGATCAGGTCGAGATAACTCTCGGTTCCCGGAAGGGCGCCCGTCAATGGGGAGAGAACGACCACCTTGGCTCCCGTCTCCTGGGAGAGGGTTTGGGGAACCTTCGGGTTGAGCTGTGGCTCCGAGACGATCACTTTCACCTTCTCCCGCTTTATCAACTTGATCAGTTCGCCGAGATGTTTGGCCGACGGCTCGGTGCCGACCTGGGTCAGAATATCCCCTTTGATGACAAAGTCGAACCGCCGGGCATAGTAGGGCCACGCCGGATGATGGGTGACGATGTTTCGGTTCGGCAGGCTGTTCACCTTTTTCTTCAGCTCCGCTTCGAGCGATTCCAGTTCCATGATGTAGCGCGACTGATTTTTCAGGTATTCGCCGCGGTGGGCCGGATCGAGGCGGATCAACTCATCCGTAATGTGCCTGATCATTATTTTAACATTTTCCGGATCGAGCCAGATATGAGGATTCCCCATCGTATGTTGTTCTTTGAAGGCATGCTGCGGGTCGATGGTTTTGTCCCGGTGCTCTCGTTCGGGCCGTTCGGCGTGATCGCGGATGAGTCCCACCCCGTCGGAGGTCGTGACGATCCTCAAATCGGGGCGGTCGGCATTTTTGATCAGGTCGTTGACCCAGATCTCTAAACCCAATCCGATCTTGACCAGCAGTTTCGCTTCTTTAACGGCAAGGAGGTCGCTCGGCTTGGGGGTGTAGGTATGCTCGCTTTCCATGCCGGTGATCAGCGACTTGACCGCGACACGGGAACCGCCGATCTGTTCCGTGAAATCTTTAAGGACCGGGAGGGTCACCACGATCGGGATCTTATCTTCCGCATGGAGTCCGGTCGCAAAGAGAAGGCTTCCCAGGAGGAGAACCGCTTGGAAGGACAACTTTTTATGCTGTCGGCCGAAAAGCATCGGGAAAAAATAACACCATGTGAGGAATAAGTCAAATCGAATTCCGATAGAGGATGATCGACAATCCGGCCGATCGCCTTACAGTTTTTCCCGCTCTTGATCGGCCTTGGCCGCCCAGACAAAGTCGCTCTCGGTCAGGCCGTTGATTTTATGCGTCCAGATGATCAATTTGACCTTTCCCCAGGCCAGATAGATGTCGGGGTGATGGAACTGCGCCTCGGCCAACTCGCCGGCCCGAATCGTAAAATCGAGCGCCTGCCGAAAATTGGGGAAGGCGTACTCCTTTTCGAGATGATGTTCGTCGATTACTTTCCAGCCGTTTCCGAGTTTTTCCAGGAGATTGGATAGCTCTTTCCCCTTCAGCGGAGGAACGCCTCCCTTACAGGGGATACATTCTTTCTGCGCCAATTCACTCGCCATGATGACCTCCTCTGTCCACCGTTACGGTAGAGGCGTCCCGCCGGGATGTCTCTACGACCACGATCACGATAACATGCCGTCTCTTTCCGGAGCAAGTCATTCCTCTTGACCTTTCCGGTTAAATTCGGTAGCCTTCGGCCTTGTGAAGGTCATCGGCCTCATATCGGGAACTTCTTCGGACGGCATCGATGCCGCTCTGGTCGATATCCGAAAAAATCGAGGGCGGATTCAGCTGGCGCTGATCGCCTTTGAGGTTTATCCCTATCCGAAATCTCTCCCGCGGCAATTAATCGATCTGGCCTCCGGTTTTCCGCAATCGATTGCGAACGTCTGCCATCTTAATTTTTATGTCGGCGAGCTCTTCGCCGAGGCGGCGCGGGAGATTGCCCGGAAGGGGCGGGTGCCTCTTGGCAAAATTGAATTGATCGGATCGCATGGACAGACGGTTCATCATCTTCCGGAGCGGAAGCGGGAAGGGGAAGCGGGCGATCCGCTCCACCCTCCAGATCGGGGAGCCGTCGGTGATCGCCGAGCGGACGGGAATTACCACCATTGCCGACTTTCGCCCCCGCGATATGGCCGCAGGAGGCGAGGGGGCGCCGCTGACCCCCTATCTTCATTCCCTTCTCCTTTCCGATCCAAAACGGTCGCGCGCTGTCGTGAACATCGGAGGAATCAGCAATGTGACCTATCTGAAGGCGGGCGCGGCTCTTGATAAGACGGTGGCCTTCGATATGGGGCCGGGGAACATGGTGATCGACGGGTTGGTCCGGACCCTCACTGGAAAGGAGATCGACGAAGGGGGAAAGATGGCGCGCCGGGGAAAAGCGGACGCGGCCCTTTTGTCGGAATTGATGCGCCATCCTTTCATCCGAAGAAAGCCGCCGAAGAGCACCGGCCGCGAGGTCTTCGGGGCGTCGATGGTGGCGTCGATTCTCCAATCGACTCGGATGCGCCGTCTCCCGCCGGAAGATCTGGTGGCGACGGCGACCGCATTTACCGCTTTGGCGATCTCCGAGAACATTCGCCGGTTCATCGTAAAACGGGGAAGCCTTCATGAGGTGATTGTCGGGGGGGCGGGGTGCGAAATCCCGTCTTGATGGAGCGCCTTTCTAAATCACTCTCCCCCATCCCCGTCCAACCCTTCGAGGCGCTCGGCCATGAAAGCCGCGCCATCGAAGCGATGACATTCGCCCTCTTTGCTTACCAGACATTCCATGGCCAGCCGACGAATATTCCTTCCGTCACCGGGGCGCGACGGCCCGTCCTCTTGGGAAAAATTGTTCCGGGAGCTTCTTTCAAACCGAAATGATCGCATAAGCCGCCGCCGCTTCCATTTCGAAAGCGGCAGCGGCCTTCAACGATAAAACCCTGACTGATAAACGGGACGATTAAGCCGCCCGCGCCGCGTATTGTGGCTTCACCCCCTCGGCCCGCTCCGGCGCCGTGTTGGGGGCTTTCTCGGCGTCGAGTGATCTCAGACGGATCTCGGCGGTCCGCTTCGCTAATGCTTCGCTTGCCCGGACAAGCTCCTGTCCGGCCGATTCCATTCTTAACCGAACGACCTCCTCAGAAGGGGCTCCCGAAGCGTTGACCATCCGTTGATAGGCGTAGCTCGGCCAGTTGCTCGGAAGCGCGTCGATTCGCGCGTACGCGCCGTCGGGCATCAATCGTTTGTTGACCGTGTTGAAGAGGACATCGGCGACGTAGGCTTTGTTCTCCTCAAACGTGCCGGGGGTCGGAAGGGTTGTTCCGACGATCTCCTCCGGATCGCGTTTGTCGTACTTCTTGAGCATCTCGCCGGCGATCCTCAAATGCTCCAATTCGTAGCCGAGGAACATCTCCCAGATCTGCTTCAGCTTCGGATCGACTTCCGTCGTGTAGCAGGCATAATAATTGGCGCACTCCACAAATTCATGGCAGACCCATTTCTCATGCCACGTTTCGTTGGGATCCATCAGCGATTCGTACTGTGTGACATGCTCCTCTTCGACCTCCGAAATCTCGGCGTAAAGCTCCCTTAAATCGGGACTCCCATACTGAAACCCATGTGACTTGTAGAAGAGGGCGGTCTGCTGCTCCGCCGAGAGGAGGGTGAGGATGTTCGCTTTCGAGATCGGATTCGCCTGGTTCTTCTCGTAATGTTTCCGAAGGCGAAGTATCGGATCGTTGTGATGATCCTGCGTCGGCCTGCCGGGAAAGACATCCGTTTTTCCTTGGAGGATTTCGTCCGGATCTTTCCCCTCGATCAGGTCGAGCATCTGGGCGAAACGAAATAGATGATCGAAATCTTCAAGAAGTCCGAAATCGAACACTTCCTTTACGTAAGGATCGGGCTCGGTGCGGGCCAAATAGGCGGTGAGATCGATCGCCACCTGCTCGTAGGCGATGCTCGTTTCGAGGATCGTCTGGTCCGGCGGGTTGAGCCAGTTGATCGTGACCTGCTGCTGGTGCTCCACCCGCCGCGTTTCGGCGAGGCGCGCCTGAATCTCCTTATTGTCGGTGTTTCGAGCGAAGGAATGTTTGAAGAACCACCCTTCGTTCTCGATTCCGTTCATGAGAATAATCCGGGTGCGGGTGTAGGCATCGACCTGCTGTTTTCGATAGGGGAGCAGGGCGATCTGCTTCCAGTTTCGGATCTGTTTTTCCAGAGGGATCCCTCTCTCTTTGAATGGGTTTATCGCCATTTCTCACTCCTTCGGTTAGAAGTTGTTTTATTGGATTGAAGTTTTAGAAGAAAGCGGACTGCTCGACGTGTCCGGTGAGACAGCAAAATGAGTGCCGGTAGAAATGAGGTGAGGAGAGATGCTCTTTTGTTTTTTTATCGGGAGTGGAACGGCGATGAATTCTGGAGTGAGAAGAAATGAATCGGTTCGATCTTTCTTGAGTGGGGCGGGTGATCAGAAAAGGATCAAGCGCCGAAGACCGCCCGGTGGAGCCCGTCCCAGAAGGTTTTCCGGTAGGCGAGCGATTGCAGGGCCCCTTCGCGAAGTCGTTTTTGACCCTCTTCGGTTTCGACGTGGCGGGAGATCAGCTTGTTGAAGACGACGGCGTGCTCGACATCTTCGACGATATGAAGCGAGAAGTACTCGACATCCTCATCGGTCAGGCTCGTGTTCTTCTTGAGTCCTTCAATTAAATAGGCGAACATCGTCGGGATGGAGAACTCATGTCCGGGACCGATGGCGCCGAGGGCGAAAAGGAAATCTTTCCCACGGGTCATCTCCTTGTGGCCCTCGATGAAGCGGGATGTCTCCGGAAGGATCTTCACCCGGCCCCAGGCTTCGTCGGGGAGGCCGAGCGCCTTCAAAAATTTCGATAAAGGGCGGGGTGGCTTCGGAAGATGGTGTGCTGGCCGAACTCATCGTCGAAGACGGTCCGGAAAAGATCGGCGGCGTCCTTGTCCGGAATCTTCGGCAGCAGGTTGGTCATGTAGTTGACGAAGACCTTGACCAGCTGATAGTGCTGAAGGCCGAACGTTTGGATCTGCTCGATCGTCAGCTTCTCGGAGGCGAACCGCTTGAGGAAGGGATGATGCACCGCTTCGTGATGTAGGATCTCTTCCTCAAGCGAGTGAATAAAGGTCTGTGCGTCCATCGTCGTCGACATGGCTTCGTACGCTTAATACCCCATGCCGATGAACTTCGATTTCGCTTCTTCCATCAGATCGGCGGTGATCTGCGTCTGTCCCCGCTCTTTGGCCATCCGCTCGATCTCTTTTTTGGCCATCGGGCGGATGAAAGAGGGGATGTTGTCGAGGCGGCTTTCCGCCTCCTTCGACCAGACCATCTCGCCTTGATCATTCTTGGAGGCGTCCATGACGTCCGGGGTGATCGTCGAGAGCCCGTTGCGCCGAGCGTAACTTTCGATTCCCATCTGGATCATCGGCCGCATGAAGGAGGGGACCTTCTCGATCCGCTCCTTCGCTTCGGCGGTCCAGGTTAATTCCCCGGTGGCCGCCTCCTGCTTGGTTCCCCCCTGCATCTGGGCGATCATGCTGGAGAAGGGACAGGTCCCGCCGCCGGACGAAGAAGACTTGGCCATCTCAGCCGCCAGCATCTCTTTCTGGACCGCGGGAGAGGGGGCCGGCTTGCTGAAGCTGTCGGGGGTCTCTTTCAATGTCTGCCGGGTCAGCTCCATCGGCTCAGCCGGGGCGGTCCGTCCGCCGAGCTTCACGCCGAGCGCCTGGACCATCGCCGTCTCGCCGGGGTTGGTGACCATGGCGACCTTGGCGTTGCAGGTCGGGCAGGCAAACGTCACGCCGAGCGATTGTTCTCCCGGGACTTGGACATTCTCAAAGGTCATGAAACTTTCACACTTCATACATACGAACTTCATGGGTTCCTCCGTAAAAGGAAAAATCAGAGATTTTGTGGGACGCTACAATTTTTCGGCAACGATCTTTTTATAATCCAAGAGCTGTTGAATCCGGTTGGCGATCTCATCGAACCGCTTCGAAATCGGATGCGCCGCCGCGAGCGGCTCTCCCGAGTCACACGCGTGCGACAATTCGCGGTCGAAAGGAATCTTGCCCAAAAGGGGAACATCGAGCTCTTCGCAGAGGTCTTCGCAGCCTCCCTCAAAGAAGGGGACGGCGGTGCTGCAATTCGGGCAGAGGGCGCCGCTCATGTTTTCGACCAATCCGATAATCGGAATGCCGAGATCGCGGGCATAAACAATCGATTTTTTGACGACGGTTTTGGCGACTTCGGAAGGGGTCGTGACAACGACCGCGCCATCCAGCTCCGGGATAAAGCCGGCGATGACCGGCGGCTTGTCGGCGGCGGCGCCGGGGGGAAGATCGGTGAAGAGATAATCGATCTCGCCCCAGTTGACGTCCCCTAAAAATTCGCGGATGACGTTCATTTCCATTAATCCGAGCCAGACCGGGGAGAGCTCCATCGGCCCTTTCCAGCGAACCGGGGAGTCTTCCTGGCGGAGGAAGAAATCCATCGAGGCGACCTTCATTTCATACGGCCCGACCGGCGGAATCGCACCTTCGGAGGTGAACTCAAAGCGGTCTTTGACGCCGAGCATCTTCGGAATGCAGGGACCGTTTAAATCGACGTCGAGAACCCCGACCTTGTTTCCCTGCCGGGCAAACGCGAGAGAAATGTTGGCGGTGGTCATGCTTTTTCCGACGCCGCCTTTTCCGCTCATGATCACGATTTTCCGGCGGATCTGGCCCATCCGGATCTTGACCTGGAGCGACTGGTCGACCAGCTGCTTCATCACCTGCGCGTCATCGGTAAAGTGAATCTTTTTAAGGATTGTTTTTAAATCTTTTTCAGCTTCTGGGGACATTTCCGGCGCTCCGAATAAATATGGCCCGAATCTTATAACAACGGGAGAACCATGTCAATGAATTTGTCCATTTTGAAGGCCTGAGAGCCGATAGGTCATCGGCTTCGTGAGAGCTGTTTTGAATGATTTATTGAGGGTTTGTGACTCAGCCCCGTCGAAGGGAGCGGAAGAGTTCGACTGCCCGGGTCACCGCTTCGAGAAATACCTTTAAGTCGGCCGAAGTATTATAGAGGCCGAAGCTCGCGCGGGCGGTTCCGGCGATACCCAGGCGGCGCATCAGCGGCTGGGCGCAGTGGTGACCGGCCCGGATAGCAATCCCCTCTTCATCGAGGGAGGCGGCGAGATCATGGGGATGGATTCCATCACAAGTGAAGGAGACGATCGGGCCGCGGACCTCTCCTGGCTTGGGGCCATACAGGGTCGTTCCCGGAATCTTCAAGAGGCCGGCCGCGGCCTCCTCCGCCAACGCCGTCCCGTGCGCCTGGATCGCCTTCATTCCGACCCGGTCAAGATAATCGATCGCAGAGGCGAGGCCGACCGCCCCGGCGACATGCGGGGTACCCGCCTCAAATTTCCAGGGAAGGGTGTTCCAGGTCGCCGTCTCCGGCCAGACCTCCCGGATCATCTCCCCCCTCCGAGAAAGGGGGGCATCTGTTCCAACAAATCGGGCCGGGCGGCCAGGACGCCGATCCCGGTGGGGCCGAGCATCTTGTGGCCGGAGAAGGCGAGGAAATCGCAGCCGATGGAGGAAAAGGAGATCGGCTGATGGGCGACCGCCTGGGCGGCATCAACAAGGAGCAGCGCCCCGACCGAACGGGCCGCTTCTCGGAATCGTTCCAACGGCGTCACGCTGCCGAGGGCGTTTGAAAGCGCGGTCACGGCGATCAGCCGGGTCTTGCGGGTGACGCAGTCGGCGAGCCGATCGAGGTCAAGCACGCCGTCGCGGACCGGGAGGAAGAGCAGCCGAGCGCCGCGCTCCTTTGCGACGAGCTGCCAGGGGATCAGGTTGCTGTGATGTTCCAAATCAGTGAGCAAGATCTCATCGCCCTCCCGAAGGAAGGCCTTTCCACCGCTCTGCGCGACGAGATTGATCGCTTCGGTCGTTCCTCGCGTGAAGACAACCCCTTCCCGGGGGGCGTCGACGAATCGGGCCACACGGTCCCTCGCCGCTTCATACCGGGCGGTCGCCTCTTCTCCTAGCGCGTGAATGCTGCGATGAACGTTCGCATTGGAGGAGAGGTAATAGTCCCGGATGGCATCGAGAACCTGGACCGGTTTTTGTGTCGTGGCGGCATTGTCCAGATAGATCAGCGGTTTTCCACGAACGGTCCGCTCAAGGAGGGGAAAGTCTTTCCTCAATCGTTCGGCGTCGAGGCTCATCGGTGTTCTCGGCGGTATTCTTTGATTCCGGTTTGAAGGATCTCATAGGGGAGGAGGGCGCATTTGATCCGCGCGGGCCGAAGCTCCGATTGGAGCGCCTGCAGCAACGTTTCAGGAGCAAGCGCTTCGATTTCATCGAGCCGCCGGCCGGTGACCATCTCGGTGAGAAGGGAGCTGGCCGCCTGGCTGATGATGCAGCCGTCGGCCCGAAATCGCGCCGCTTCCACCGTCTCTCCCGCGGCGAGCTTCAGCATGATCCGAATTCGGTCTCCGCAGAGGGGATTTACATCCTCATAAGAGATGTCGGGGTCCGAGAGCGATCCGGCGTTGCGGGGATGGCGGTAGTGCTCCAAGATCTGCCCGCCGTAGGTGATCATGGCGCGCTCTCCCTCTCATAGGGGGGAAACCGGAACATCATGTCGCGATTTAAGATCCCCCCGTGGCCGAGGTCGGCGATCTCCTCCGGGGAGATCCTTCCGCTCGCCAAGAGTTTGGGGAGAATGAGATCAAAGACGGTTGTCTGTGAGAAAAGCCCGCAGCGGGGGAGTCCGATCAAGGGGACACCCTTGTAACCCGCGAGCCAGAGCAACGTTCCCGGGTGGGCCGGTATCCCGATCCGTTCCATCCGGGCCCCCGCCCTTTCCGAGGCGAGGAGAAAGGGGTCGAGCGGGTCCATGGCATTGCTGCCGGCGATCAAGATCAGCGTCGCCCCCGACGCGACGGCGTCCACGAGCGAGACGCGGATCACCTCGGGATCGGGCGGGAGATCAACGATTTCCCGTATCGTGGCGCCGAACCAATCGAGTTTTTTCTTCAGGGCGTTGAGAAACCGCTCCCTTGCGACCGGATCGCATCGCTCGGAGAGGAGGAGGCCGATCGAGCGGGGGAAGAAGGGTGTGACGGAGAGGAGGCATCCCGCCGGCTGGGTCCACCGCTCCACCGCTTCGATCGTCTTGTCGGGCAGGGCGAGCGGGGTGATCTGCGCATAGGCGATCACCTCTCCGCCGCAGACGACCTGGCCGTTCAGGAGAGTATAAACGGCGATCCCCGGAAGGGCATTGATCCCTTGAAGGGTCGCCGCGTCTATCTTCAGCAGCCCTTTGTGCGATGCGCGGAGGGTCTGCTTGCCGTGCGCCCCCGCTTGAACGACGACCCCGGTTCCGGAGATCGCGCGGGCCAGGCGTTCTCCCGCCGCGATTTCATCGAGGTCCCCCGGCTCCAGCTGGACCAGGTGAAGCGTTTCCCAGGGGGCGGCGAGGAGGGCGGGGAGATCCGCTTCCAGAATCGGCGCTCCTTTTCTGAAAAGTATTTTTCCTCGGAGTCGGAGAGATCATGGCAGAGACGCTGAAGAACGAGTCTCTCCGGGCGAAGCTCCTCCCGCCGGACCAATATCGCCTTCATTGGAGTCCTCCCGGTGCGGAGCGGCTGGAGGTCGTTGCAACCGCGGGTCGGCTCAACGGGGTTCCTTCACGCCCATACTTTACGGCGAGGATCTCCGACAGGATGCTGATGGCGATCTCCGCCGCCGACTGCGCGCCGAGGTCGAGGCCGATCGGGACGCGAATCCGTTGAAGCGACGCTTCGGCGATCCCTTTTTCTCGAAGGAGGTCGAGGATCGCCTTTCCCCGCCGGCGGCTCCCGAGCATTCCGATGTAGGGGACATCGCTCTGGAGGGCGCGCGCCAGAACCGGCACGTCATACTTGTAATCGTGGGCGACCAGGACGACCCAAACCCCCCGGTTCAGCGGAAAGGCCTCGGCGATCTCCGAGGGGATCCCGACCCGGATGTCGTCGGCGTCCGGAAAACGTGTCCGATTGGCGAAACGGGGACGGCCGTCGACCAGGACGGTCCGGAAGCCGAGTCCCTTCCCGAAGGTCGCGAGCGGGATGGCGACCGCGCCGGCGCCGAAGATCAGCAGCGTCGGCGGGGCGCCGAAGCTTTCGAGGAAGAGATCGATCATTCGGCCGTCGGACAACGTGAGGGGAATCGTCTCGGAAACGGCTTGATTTGTAATCCGGGAGGGGATTTCCCGGCGAAGCGCCTCGGCGAGCGCCGGATCGACCGGACCCTTTACCTCTCCCGTTGTGCCGATCAGGAATCGCGCCCCGATCGACAGGCCCTCTCCACCGACGACGGCCGCCAAGACCGCCCCTCCCTGTTCGGCGGCCGCGCGCGCCGCATCATATCCGCGGGCGGTGGGGTCTGCCGGGTCGGAGGGGTGGATCGGCTCGATGAGGATGTCGAGGGTTCCCCCGCAGGTCAGGCCGATCTCCCAAGCTTCCTCATCCCCCAGGCGGAGCGACAGAAGGCGGGGCCGTCCGTCGCGGAGGACCTCTCCGCCGGCCTCGATCACCTGCGCATCGACACAGCCGCCGATCGTCACCGAGCCGAGGATCTGGCCCGTCTCATCGACGAGCATTTTGGTCCCTTCTTTGCGGGGGTCGTCCCGCGGGTCCGGATCAGCGTCGCCATGGCGGCGCGGGTCCGGGTGCGGCGGAGCTGATCGATGAAGTCAAAAGTTTCCATAAGATTTTATAGGTCTTATAGGTCCTATAGGTCGTATAGGACCTATAAAGTTCTTCTCTTTCTCGCCCGGTAGAGCCGCTCTGTGAAACCGCCTTCATTTAGAAACTGTTTTTCAAGCTGGCGCAACTGCTGGTCGAGCAGATAGTTGGTTTGATGGATCAGGCAAATCAGGGTGTTTGCAGCGGTTTCTGCACTTTCTTTTTCGACATAGGTCCTATAGGTCTTATAGGACCTATGCTTTTCAAAAGCGAGTTTTCTCACCCCTTGCGCGGTGGAGTGATTTTTTGCCCAAAGGGCCAGCCCGTGTTGCCTTAAATAGTCCTGGTAGTCCAGCAACAATTCTTCGAGGCTCGCCCGCGCCACGCCTACCAGTTTCAGTTCTGTTTTCTTAGAAGTGCCCGACGCCACGCTCCCCTCGGCGATGTTCTGCTTGCCGCTCCGCGCCGCCTGAACCATCTGGTCGTGCGTGCGTGATCGGCGCTCCACAAACCGGTCGCAGAACCTCACGGTGGCGTCATAAACGATCTCCGCGTTTTGATAGGACTTCAGCTCGCGGTATCCGCCGTGCGCTCCAATCAAAACAGGAATTGGCTTGTCGCCGTTTTTCATGGGGTCTTCACTCTACGCAGCATAAGCGGCCGGGGCGGTGTCAAATTTCGCTTTACACCCGTCGCAGCAGAAATGAAATATCTTTCCTTGATATTCAGATTTGTGTTCGGCTCCTACCGGGTCGACCATCATCCCGCAAATTGGGTCCTTGGTCTCAGCGACGACTTTATCCTCCCGACGGACCTTCGGTTGCTCCTTCCTCTCGGCCCGCCGGAGTTGAACGATCTCGGCCAAGATGCTCAGCGCAATCTCCTCGGCGGTCTCTGCTCCGAGGTTCAAACCGGCGGGAGACTTCACCCGCCCCAGCGCTTCCGGAGAGACCCCTCGCTCGCGCAGACGCCGTAAGATCGCATCGGCCCGCTTCCTGCTTGCGACCAGGGCGATATATCCGGCGCCGGTTCCGACCGCCTGCTCGATTGCTTCTTCATCGAACCGGCCGTGTGTCGCGACGATGACCGCGGCGCGCGCTCCGATTTCGAGAGCGGGCAGGTCGAGCCGATGAATCAGCCGGTCGGCCGCCGGAAACGACTTCGGATCGGCCAGAGGATCGATCAGGGTGACGTCGAATCGCATCGCCTTGCCGAGCCGGACGAGCGCCGCGGCGACCGGATCGCGTCCCAAGACGATCAGCGGCGGGTTCGGCAGCTGCGGCTCGATGAAAAGATCGATCGTCCCCCCGCTGTAGCAGGGCATCGGGACCGTTTCCATCCCTTCCATCGGCTCCTCCTTTCGAGGGGTGATCCGGAGGAAAAGGGGCTTCTCTCCGCGGATCGCCTCGATTCCTTTTTCAATCACGGTATCCCGGGCGCAGCTTCCCCCGATCCATCCGTGGAGGGCGCCGTCTTCCTGGACGATCGCTTTGTCTCCCGGCTTGGCGGAGGTCGGCCGCTCGGCCCGGACCACGGTCGCTCGGGCGAAGGGGGTTCCGCTCCGGCGCAGCCGCGCTTCGAGCTGCGATAAGTCTTCCGGAACGCCGGAGACGGCCCGGTCATTCGGTTTTTCGGACGGCCCATTCGGCTTCCCTTCGGCTGCCCGCTCGAAGTCCTCGGGGGTGTCGATGTCGATGATCACCCCCGGATCGTCGACCGCCACCTTCACGATCCGGCCGGGGTGATTTCCGAAGAGGGCGCGGCAGCCGATGTCCCCTTCGATCGTCTGCATCTCGTCGAAGAGCGACCTTGAAAGGAGAACAGGGTTCCCGCGGAATCCGTTGTAGGTGGGGATCACCGCGGCGGGATGCGTTTTGCGGAAGGTGTCGATCAGGGCCGCCATCGTCTCGGGGGAGACGAACGGCTGGTCGGCCAGAACGATGAGCGCTCCTTCCGTCGCCGGGGACAGAGCGGCCAGGGCGATCTTCAGCGAACGGCTCATCCCCTCCTCCGGCCGGTCGTTCCGGACGGCGCGGGCGCGGCCGACATCGATCTCCTTGAGAATCGCCTCTGCCTCGGTCCCGAGGACCAGGATCACCTCATCCATCCCGGCTTTCAGGACCGGATCGAGCGCATGCTGCAGGAGCGGTTTGCCGTTCAGCCGGATCAACTGCTTGCATCGGCCGAATCGTTGGGAGGCGCCGGCGGCCAAGACGACCGCCGCGATTTTCGGATTATCCCTTTCCATCGGCGCTCCTTTTTCCGAGGAGCCGCAGCAACCATTGCCAGATCGCCCGGTTCAACAGGGCGAAGGCGTTGATCGGCGCCGCGGGGGAGGGAGGAGAGACCGCCGCCGCGGCTTCAGCCGGCTTTTCGAGGCGCTCGCGGACCGCCGCGGTGAATTTGTGAAAGATCTGGTCGGCGACATCTTGAATGAGCCCGCGGCCGAATTGGACCAGCTTGCCGGTCAGGTTGACCTCGGAGGAGATGGAGATCTCCGTCTTGCGCGGATCGATCGCTCGAAAACGGCTGACCATCTTCCCGTCGGCCCCTCCCTTCCCCGTCACATCTTGGCCTCGGCCGACGGCGACCACTTCATAGGTTGCGCGGTCCAGTTTTTCCAGGCGGACCTCCCCTTTGTATTTGGCCATGATGGGCCCGACCTTCGCGGAGACGGTCCCTTCATAAGTCGTCGCATCGATCTGTTTTGTCAACTCCGCGCCGGGGAGGCATTGGGCCACCTGTTTGGGATCGGTCAGGAATGCCCAGGCCGCCTCGATCGGCGCGTTGATCTCAAATTTTTTATCGAATGTGATTGCCATAAGCTTTCTCCTTCAATTCAGACGGCTAACTCAACAATCAGCGCCTCCAACGATTCCAGGTTGTGCGCCGCGCCGAAGTGATCAACGAAAGGGAGGGCGGCCTGCATCCCTTGGCAGAGCGGCGCGTAGTCGGGATCGCCCAACAGCGGATTGAGCCAGAGGATCTTTCGGACCTTCTCCCGAATTCCTTGCATCGCATGAACCAGGAGGCCGGTCTCTCCCCGGTCGAGTCCGTCGCTGAGAATGACGACGACCGACTCCGGCTTCAGCAGTGAGGACCCGTAGCCGGTCAAGAACGCATCGAGGCACCCGCCGATCATCGTTCCCCCCGACCAGCCGGGGACCGCCTCGGCGATCTCGTCGAGAAGCCGGTCGATCGTATCGGCCTTCAGCAGCGGGGTGAGGTGTGTCAGGGTTGTATTAAAGACGAAGATCTCGACCGAGTCGGTGAACCGCCTTACAGAGAGAAGAAATCGGATCAAAAACCGGCTGTAAGAATCCATCGATCCACTCACGTCGCACAAGACGACCAGCCGTGTCCGCTCGATCGGCCGGGTTCGTCGGGCCAACTCAACGAACTCTCCGCCGTGACGGAGCGCGGCGCGAAAGCTGCGGCGCAGATCGACCTCTTCTCCCCCGTGAGCGGGGACCCTCCGGCGGCTCCGGCGGGTGGCAAGCTTCCAGACCATCTTGTCGAGCAATGCTTCCATTTCGTCGAGCTCTTCCGGGGAAAGCGACTCGAACGACCTTTTGCGAATCTGTGCCTCCCGGCTCGATCCGACCTGAACGGTCTCTTGCCGCTCTTCGGATCGGGAGGAGCGCTCCTCTTCGCCGGGCCGGGCGAGGGGAGGACCCTCCCGGAAGGACGGGATCGGCGCGCCGGGCGGGGAAGCGATTCGGAAGAGACGATCTCCTCCCCCTTCCAGAATTTGCGGAAGAGCCGATCGAACGGCGCTAAGTCGGCGTGGCGCCGGACCAGGGTCGATCGAAGGGCGAAATAAAAGTCATCGGGATCGGCCAAATCGACCTGGAGGATCGCGCCGCCGGCGTCGATCTCTTCCGATGCGCTGACCCGAATACCCGCCTCACGGAGATGCCGACAGAAGAGGGCGAGATTCTCAATGAGATCGCCGCGAAGATCGGAAGAGAGTTGCGCCGTCATCGAAGGGCTCTCTCCACTTCGGCCAGCAGCGTCTTGGTCTCCTCCGGACCGAACGCCTTTACGTCGTGATAATTCTTCAACACGCAGCCGAGCGTTTCTTCGATGGCCTCCGTGTCAAGATGATCTCTGTGCAGCTGCATGAGGGCGCGGGCCCAGTCGAGGGTCTCGGCGATCCCGGGGGCCTTGTAGAGCCGCCTTGTCCGAATCCGCTGCATGAAGTGGCCGATCTCCTGGGCGAGCCGCCCATTGATGTCGGGGAGGCGGCTTCGGAGAATCGCCACCTCTTTCTCGAAGCCGGGGGGATCGATCCAGAGGTAGAGGCAGCGCCGCCGTAGCGCGTCGCTTAAATCGCGCGTCCGGTTGGAGGTGAGGAGGACGATCGGAATCTGCTCCGCCCGGATCGTCCCCAGCTCCGGGATGGTGACCTGAAAGTCGGAGAGAAGCTCCAACAGAAAGGCCTCGAACCGCTCGTCGGCGCGGTCGACTTCGTCGATGAGAAGAACCGGGGGGCGCTCCTTTTGCGTGATCGCTTTTAGAAGGGGACGTTCCAGGAGGCAGTCGCGACTGAAGACCTCTTCCTCGATCTGGGCGATCGGGTTTGGGCGATGGGATCGATCCGGATCGAGTCCCCGCCGCTCCTCCATACGGATGCGGAGGATCTGCCGGGGGTAGTTCCATTCGTAGAGGGCGGAATGGACGTCGAGCCCGTCGTAGCATTGGAGCCGGATCAGCTCGGTCTGCTGAATCTGGGCGAAGACCCGCGCCACATCGGTCTTCCCGACCCCGGCTTCCCCCTCGATCAGCAGCGGCCGTTGGAGCGACCGGGCCAAGAAGAGCGCCGTCGTGATCGGGCGCTCGGCGATATACCCCGCCTCGGCCATCCGGGATTGCAGCGTGGCGATTTCTTCTTTCATACCTGTCTCGTTTCGTGTAGGGCGTATTGCAATACGCCCCTACTCGGCGACCCCTTTCTCCTTCAAAATCTTCCAGACCTTGGCCGCCGTGATCGGGATGTCGATGTGCCGGACCCCCAGATGCCAAAGGGCGTCCACCACGGCGTTGGCGATGGCGGGGGGTGCGCCGACCGTGGGCGATTCGCCCACCCCTTTGGCGCCGAGGGGGTGGTGGGGGAGGGGGTGCAGGTCTTGTCGGTCTCCCAATGGGGGGACTCGACCGCGGTCGGAAGGAGATAATCCATGAACGTTCCGTTGAGAGGTTGTTCCCGTGGTCGTCGTAGATGATCTCTTCGAACATGGCCGGAGCGAAGCCCTCGGTCAGGCCGCCGTGGATCTGGCCCTCGATGATCATCGGGTTGATGAGGGTGCCGCAGTCATCGAGCGCGTAGAAGCGCCGGACCTTGATCTCGCCGGTGCCCCGGTCGATGTCGACCACCGCCAGGTATAGGTGCCGAACGGGAAGGTGAAGTTCGGCGGGTCGTAGTAGTGCACCGCCTCCAGTCCCGGCTTCCAGCCCGGCCGGGTGGTTGGTATAGGCGGCGACAGGCGATGTCCTTCATCGTCTTGAAGCGCGATGCGTCGGGGCCCCTTTGACGTTGAAACGGTCCCCGGTCTCCCAGTCGAGGTCGTCCTCGCTGACTTCCAGCAGATGGGCCGCGATCTTGCGCGCCTTCGCGCGGATCTTGCGCGCGGCCAGCGCGATCGCCGCGGCGCCCACCGTGGGGGTGGTCGAGCGGCTGCCGTAGGTGCCCAGGCCGTAGGGCGCGGTGTTGGTGTCGCCCTCTTCCACGGCAACCTGGATACCTCGCGGGGATGCCCAGCTCCGTGGCGATGATCTGCGCATAGGTGGTCTCGTGGCCCTGGCCCTGCGATTTGGTGCCCAAGCGGGCGATCGCGCTGCCGGTGGGGTGGATGCGGATCTCGCAGCTGTCGAACATGCCGATGCCGAGGATGTCGCACATTTTGCGGGGGCCGGCGCCGACGATTTCGGTGAAGGTGGAGAGGCCGATGCCCATCAGGTGCCCGCGCGTTCGGGTCGTTGCGGCGGCTGCTCGGCACGCAAGCGCCTTGTAGTCGATCGGCGGTCCATCGCCTTATCGAGCGCGGTCTGGTAGTCGCCGCGAGTCGTACTCGCAGCCGAGAACGCGCTGGTGTAGGGGAACTGTTCCTTGCGGATGAAGTTCTTGGCGCGGAGCTCGGCCGGGTCCATGCCGAGCTTCTGCGCCAGCACGTCGACCATGCGCTCGATCAGGTAGACCGCCTCGGTGACGCGGAACGAGCAGCGGTAGGCCACGCCGCCCGGCGCCTTGTTGGTGTAGACGCCCTTGACCTCGGCATGAAGGCGGCGGGGATGTCGTAGGAGCCGGTGCAGATGTGGAACAGCCCGGCCGGGAACTTGGTCGGGTCGGCGCAGGCGTCGAAGGAGCCGTGGTCGGCCACCACCTTGACGCGCAGGGCCGAGGAACGTGCCGTCGGGCGTCGCGGCCAGTTCGCCGTCCATGTGGTAATCCCGCGCAAAGGAGTCGGTGCTGGAGATGTTCTCGATCCGGTCCTCGACCCACTTGACGGGCTTGCCCTAGCACGATGCTGGCGACGATCGCGCAGACATAGCCCGGGTACACGCCGACCTTGTTGCCGAAGCCGCCGCCGATGTCGGGGCGAGATGCGCACCCGGATTGGTTCCTCCGGGAGGCCCGACATGGCCGCGCGACCAGCGCCAGCACCGTGCGGATGACGTGCGGCGCCTGCGAGGTCATGATAAGGTCGTCAGTTCGCCGCGGACCGGCTCGAAGTTGGCGACGCAGCCGCAGGTCTCGATCGACGAGACATGAATCCGCGGGAGATAGATCTTCTCCTTCACCACTACCTCCGCATCGTGGAACACTTTTTCGGTCGCGGCCCTGTCGCCCGTTTCCCAGTGCCAGATGAGGTTGTCTGTTTTGCCTTTGTTATCGGTGCGCAAGACGGGGGCGCCCGGCTCCAGCGCTTTGAAGGGATCCATGACGGCGGGGATCGGCTCGTAGTCGACCTCGACCGCCTCCACCCCGTCGGCGGCGATGTAGCGCTCGGTGGCGATGACCACGGCGACCTCCTGCGCCTAGAACATTACTGTGTCGGTCGGCAGGACCATCTGTGTGTCGGACATGAGGGTGGGCATCCAGTGGAGCTTGTACTTGGCGAGGGTTTCTCCCGTGATGACGGACAGGACCCCCGGGATGGCGAGCGCGCGGCTTTGGAGTCGATCCGCTTGATTTTGGCGTGGGCGTAGGGGCTGCGGACGATGTCGAGATGGAGCATCCCCGCCATCTGGATATCATCGACATAGTTTCCTTTTCCCCGGATGAAGCGGGGGTCCTCCATCCGTTTAATGGAATGTCCCATCCCACCGATCTCTTCGCTCGTTCGAGGTGTCATGTCGGGCTCCTTATTTTAGACGCCTTGCTGCATCTTGTGGGCGGCGTTTTGGATCGCTTTCACGATGTTGACATATCCGGTGCAGCGGCAGAGATTTCCCGAGATCGCCTCGCGGATCTCCGTCTCCGACGGGATCGGGTTGCCGTTTCTTTGAAGAAAGGCATAGCCGGTCATCAACATTCCGGGAGTGCAGTAGCCGCACTGCAATCCATGTTCTTGAACGAATCCCTCCTGGATCGGATGAAGCTTTCCCTCCTGCTCCAGCCCTTCAACGGTCATCAGCCGGCGGCCGTCGGCCTGAACGGCAAAGAGGGTGCATGATTTGACCGCCCGGCCGTCGAGCAAGACGGTGCAGGCGCCGCAGTGGCTGGTGTCGCATCCGATGTGGGTGCCGGTGAGTCGAAGAATCTCCCGGATGAAGTGGACCAAGAGAAGCCGCGGCTCTACCTCCGATTCAACCTTTGCCCCGTTGACGGTGACTTCGATCTTCTTTTTCGTCATCGCTCTTTTCCTCCCATCGCCCGCTGGAGCGCCCGGTTGAGCGCGCGGGTGGTTAAAACCCTCACCAGAGACCGTTTGTACTCCACGGAGCCCCGCTGGTCGGCGCTCGGCTGGGCCTCCTCCGAAGCGGTCTCCGCCGCCTGCCGGATGATCTGATCGTTGATCGTCTGCCCGCGCAGCAGCTGCTCGGCGCGGATCGCCTTGATCGGGGTGGGGCCGACGTTGGTCAAACCGATCCCGATCCGCTCGCAAATGTTTCCTCTTCCAAGGGTGAGTTGGACGGCGACGGCGGCGGCGGCGAAATCGCCCACCTTCCGCTCGATTTTCAGATAAGCGCCCCCGCTATGAAGCGGGGGGATCGGAATCCGGATCTCTGTGAGAATTTCGTCGGGATTGAGCGAGGTGCTGAGCGGCCCATTGAATAAATTTTTGACCGGGATGGCGCGTGTGCCGTTCGGGCCGAGGGCGACCACCTCTGCATCCATTGCGAGCATGGTGGCCGGGTGATCGTTAGCCGGATCGCCGTGGGCGAGATTACCACCGACCGTCGCCATGTTCCGGACGAGGGGATCGGCGATCACGGCGGCGGTGTCGGCCAGAATCGGATATTTGGTTTGAATCAGCTCGGAGTGATCGAGGTCCGACTCCCGTGTGAGGGCGCCGATCGCCAGGTATCCGTTGGACTCACGGAGATAGGCGAGGTCGGGGATTCGGTTGATATCGATCAAAACGGCGGGGGAGGCGAACCGAAGCTTCATGAGGGGGATGAGACTATGTCCTCCCGCAAGGATTTTGGCGTCGTCGCCATGTCTTTGCAGAAGGGAAATCGCTTCGGGGAGGGTGCCGGGAGAAAAATAGTCGAATCGCGGGGGGATCATCTTCTCTCTCCTTCCTTATTTTGACGAGGGTGAGGTTCTGAGAGGACTCTCTTGTGGATTGGAGGCCAAATTATATTCTTAATTTATTTTACGTGCAAGATTTTTTTAGGCTTCTATGAGTAGGAGATGTTAATCAGGTAAAGTATGGAGGCGAGAAAGAAGAAATGACTGTCCAAAGACTTTTTAGAGGTAACAGAAAAGGGGTAGGACTTATTTCTGTCCCCTCCGGGCAGGCTGGGCCTCTCGGCTTGCAGTCCTGCCCGGGGAGTCTTCAGTATTCAGCGGGGAATCGATCTTATTTCGGCTGGTGGGCTTGATCGGACATCGCCTCGATCAAAATCTCGGCGACCTCGGCGCGGCTGAACTCGGGGGGAGGCTTGATCCCGCTGCGGAGCATTTCGCGGACCTTCGTCCCGGAGAGGGCGATGTGTTCCGACGAATCGTGCGGGCAGGTCTTGGCCGAGACCATCCCCAAACAGCGCTTGCAGTAAAAGGTGTGGTCGAAGAAGAGCGGTTGGATGCCGAGCTCTTCCAGCGTAAATTTCTGAAAGATGTGATGGGCGTCGAACGAGCCGTAGAAATTGCCGACGCCGGCATGATCGCGGCCGACGATGAAGTGGGTCACCCCGTAGTTCTTCCGGCAGATGGCGTGGAAGATCGCCTCCTTCGGACCGGCATACCGCATCGCCGCCGGGAAGACGGCGAGAATCGTCCGGTCTTTCGGATAGTAGTTTTCAAGCAAGACCTTATAGCAGCGCATCCGGACATCGGCGGGGACATCATCGCTCTTTGTTTCTCCAACGATCGGGTGCAGCAAGAGGCCGTCGGTGATCTCCAGGGCGCACTTCTGAATATACTCGTGGGCGCGGTGGATCGGGTTGCGGGTCTGGAAGGCGACGATCCGCTTCCATCCTTTCTCCTCGAAGAGCTTCCGCGTTTGCGCGGGGTCCATCTGGTGCTCGTGAAAGCGCTGAATCGGCGAGCGGCGGAGCATTTCGATCTTGCCTCCGAGATAAAAGTCGCCGAGCGTCTGTGTGTAGGCGACGCCGGGGTGGCTGGCGTCGTTCGTTCCGTACGCGGCGACCGCCTCTTTCTCTTTGTCGAAGGGGTAGATTTCGTCGATCTTCAGAATGGCGAGCGGCAGTCCGGTCTCCTGGGTCAAGGCCACTTCCATCCCTGACTTCAACTCGGCGGCTTCGGCGGCGGTGACCGAGAGGGTGATCGGGAGGCTCCAGGGGAGGCCATTCGCGAGCCGCATCCGATCCAGCACGCTCTGGTAATCGGCGCTTCCCATGAATCCTTCCAGGGGAGAGAAGACGCCGATTGCGATCAGCTCCAGATCGGAGATCTCGCGCGGGGTCAACTCGATCTTTTTCATTTGAGAGGCCTTTTGCGTGAGTCGATCGACCTCCTTCGGATCAACAAAACGGTTGATCAATCTTCCACCGTGCGGAATGGAAATAGCCATGCGTTATGCTCCTTATCAAATCGTAAAATTCGTTTTCTTGTAGGGGCGATCCTTGTGATCACCCGATATGCCGATTGCAATGGGGCGGGCGAATACAAGATTCGCCCATACCTGAGAATATAAATTGCAATTAAATCGAAAAATCCAATGTCTGTGTTCCCCCTTCGACCTTTTCATCGAGCGCCACCGGCATCAGCTTGGTTCGGATCGTGAACGTCTCGCTGTTTCCCTGCGTATCGATCAGCTCCCAGGAGATCTGATCGTGCGATTTATGGATGTGGGGAATCAGCTTGGCGCCCTTCCCGCCGAACTGGTAAGAGAGATGAAACTCGATCGCTTCTTCCGGACAAACTTTGACGCAGGGAAGACAGTCCCAGCAATCTTCGGGATATTTCAAATAGGCCTTATTGGCGGTGTGGTCCTTCACGATTAGATCGCCCGGACACATCCGAAGACAGGGGGGCTGGCTGGCTCCATGACAGCCGTTGCACTTTTCTGGATCTACCCAAACAGGCATGCGTTCTCCTTAATTTAAAGAGGGGGTAGGGGGTAGGGGGCAGGGGGTAGTGACCCTATGACTACACCCTTACCCAACACCCTACACCCTGTTCTATGGTTTATATCGATCTCCAGGGATGACCTGCTCGTAGGGCCGTGTCAGGACCTCGATGTTCCCGGTTTTCGGGTCACGCCGGGAGTTGACGAACTTCAGCCAATTCACATCGTCCCGTTCCGGATAATCGGTTCTGGTTTGATACGACGGCCAGCGGGTCTCTCTCCGGTGGAGAAGGTGCTCGACCAATGTCTGGGCGACATCGACCCGGTCCATGATTTCGTGCACCTTCATCAGCTGATGAAGGTCGTTTGCGACCAGGTGATCGAAGTCGGCCGGGAATTTGGCCAGCCGCTGCCGCGCGATCTGGAGCATCTCTTCGTTCATCTCGTAATAGGTCGAGGCGCCGCCGGCATACTGCTCCAACAATTTTTGAAGCCGGGCTTCCATGTCGGTGGGGAGAATAGGGTAGCGCACTTTGCCTGGCCGCTTGATCGCCTCGAAAGCGCGCGCTTCCTCCGCCGCGATCTGCTGATCCGAAACAGCCACCGGCGGCATGTTCGCGATATCGGCCCCGGCGGCCCGAGCGGCAATGACCCCTCCGCCCAGCATCCGGAGACGAATTTATAAGGGGCGCCTCCGGCGACATCTCCGGCGGCATAAAGGCCTTTCAACGTCGTCCGGCGCTCGCCGTCGACCCAGTAGCCGGCCTGGCAATGGCCGCCGACGATATAGGGCTCGGTCGTTTGGACTTCGATCGGCTCTTTGGAAGGATCGATGTTATTGGCGGCCCAATAGAGGACCATCGAGGGATACATGTCAAGATAAGCCGACTTCAACTCTCGAACCTGTTCCGCCGTGAGGCCGCGGGTGTCAAGATAGACTGGGCCGCGCCCTTCCTTAATTTCCATCAATGGGCCGTACGTCCGATAGGGGGTCGGGGCGCCGTCGCCGCCGAGGTGGGCGTAGCGTGTTTTCATGAACTGCTCCCCTTTGGCGTTGACCTGCGGGGCCCTCACGCCGAGGGCGATCGTGCCGGTTGGGGCGATGGTGTCTTTCGTTCGGAGGGCGACGTAGCGCATCTCGAACGAGGTCATCTCGGCGCCCGCCCGGATTCCCATGGCGTATCCCGCTCCCGTGTTGTAGGGGCAATACCATGTCTTGTGCGAAGCGTCGCCCGGATTGTTCGGCCGATAGAGTCCCGCCGCGCCGCCGGTTGCGATGATTGTCGCCTTGGCTTTGACGACGTAGAAAGTGCCGTTTCGGAGCGAGAATCCGACCGCCCCCGCGATCCGGTCTCCATCCGTGAGGAGGTTGGTGACGGTGACCCAATTGTAGACCTGCGCCCCCGCCGAGCGGGCCGCTTTGGCAAGGATCGGCTTGAGCGATTCGCCGTTGATTTTGATGTTCCATCGTCCCCGCGGAAGATAATTTCCCTGATCATCACAGAGGATCGGCAGGCCCCACTTCTCCACCTTCTTCACGCAATACTCGAAGAGCTCCGACATCGTTTTGACCAGATCTTCCCGAATCAAGCCGCACGAGTCGGACCGGACATACCGGACGAAGCTCTCGGGGGTCTCCCCCTTGTTCAGATAGGCGTTGATGGCGTTCATCCCCCCGGCGAGGCAGCCGCTTCGGTCGATATGGGCTTTCTCCAGGATCGTCACATTCAGTTGCGGGTAACGTTCTTTTGCCTCCACTGCCGCCATACATCCGGCGGTTCCCCCGCCGATGATGAGAATATCGGTCTCGATGATCTTCCGTTCCATAGGCTCCTTTCAGTTGTCACATGTTGCTAAGATTGATTATTCTTTCTGGCTCCATCGGCTCTCTACCGGAGAGATGCCCTGAACGGAAGGGATCACCTCCGGTGGTATCTCTGGATTTTCAGGTTGGATCTCAATCGGTTTGCGCCGGGTAAAGAAGGTGTAGAGAAGATAGCCGTCGACCACGAGCGCGGAGAGCATTACGCCGTAGGCAAACGGGCTGACGATCAGTTGCAAATCAATCAAAACCCGGGAGAGGCCGAAACCGACGACCCAAACGTCGAAGCTCATGCAGATACGACGGAAGGTCTCCGCGTCCATCTGTCGAATCAGGAAGGCGCCGACCGGGATCCCGATGATCACACTCGGAATAATGGTCGAGAGGATCGTTTTGCTTTCGATCGAATAAAGCCCCAGATAGTAATAAGCGAGGGCGGTCAAGCTCGACTCGGCGACCCGGATAATTCCGAGGGCGGCGCGAAACTCCTTTTTCACGAAACCCTGATTGTTGAAAAAGACGGCGAGGGGAGGGCCGGAGACGGTCGTGACGGAGTAGAGAAATCCGATGCCGGTGCCGAATGGAACGCCGAGGGCCCTCTCCGATTGGATCGGCCTCCGAATTCCCGCCGCCTGAATCAGGATCAGCGGGAGGAGAAAGAGATAGGTGAAGAACTTAATCCAGCCGGGCTGAATCGAGGAGAGAAGATAACTGCCGATCACCACGCCGGGCGCCAGACCGGCCAAAATCGGATAAACCCGCCGCCAAACGGTCGGAACGCTTTCTCTATTAATGATGAGGACGTAGATGTTGACGACGACTTCGATCAAAACCAGCGCCGGGTTGAGGATGCGGTTGGTATAGAAAATCAGGGCAACGGGGACCGTAATTGAAGAAAAACCATACCCCAGGGCGCCATTCACGACGGCGGCGAAGAGTGTGATTGAGATCAGGACAATCGAACTGATATCGATGGGGTTCATGGTTGTTTTCTCAGGAGTATGGTTTTCTCATGGGTCGTGACTGATTCGCTAGATATGAAACATCAACGTCTGCTTTCCTTCCAACTCCTTTTTTCTTTCAGAGAGGTCTTTAAAATTGATCGAATCAAGATGATCTCTCAGCGAGGTGTTCACCTCTTGCCAGACTTCCCTGATGAGGATGTTGTCGATCTCCCCATTGGTCCCATTCAGCGACTCCCGCTGGCGGCGCTGGGCGGAGTCGATTTCGACAAGGGGACCTTCCATCGCTTGAAGCACTTCTCCTAAGCGGATCTGGTCCGGAGGCCGGGTTAAACGGTAGCCGCCATGGGGACCTCGCACACTTTCGACGAAACCACGCTTCTTGAGATGATTCATCACCTGCTCTAAAAAACGAATGGGGATTCTCTCTTTTTGGGCGATCGCTCTGACCTGGAGAGGGCCCTCCCCGGAGTGAAGGGAAAGAGCAAGAATCGCCAAGACAGCGTATTCACTTTTGCCGAGAAATGGACCATATACCCTACTATTCCGATAGAGATTAAGTATTTTATAATTTATAAACGATAGCGCTTCAGCTGTCAAGCGAATTCTTATTCTTGTTCGACCTAGGATTTTGTGTTATGTTAAGCGAAGGAGAATAACTTCATGACACTCGAACTGACGCTGATCATTATATTAATTCTGATCAATGCGTTTTTTTCGGCCGCAGAAATTGCCGTGATCACCGCCCGAAAGAGCAACATCAAGAGTCTTTCGGAAAAAGGGAATACTCGCGCGGGTATTCTCTATCATCTTCAGAGTGAACCGGAACGGTTCCTTGCAACGGTTCAAATCGGCGTTACTCTGGTCGGTTCTGCTGCTGCCGCGGTCGGCGGTGTTGTTGCCGTGGAGTCAATTCGTCCATTTTTTGAAAAAATTCCCCTATTAAATCGATTTAGCGAGGCGGCTTCGATCGCAGTGGTCGTCCTTGTCATCTCCTATCTTACTTTGATCTTGGGCGAGCTTGTCCCGAAATCGTTGAGCCTAAAGTATCCTGAACAGATCGCCCTTGCCTTTGCGAAACCGCTTGATCTGATGGCGCGGGTTTTAGGGCCCTTTGTAAGGGTGCTGACGACGTCGGTTCGTTTCGTCCTGAAACCGATCGGGGGAAAAGTTATTCCAGGCACCTTCATCTCTGAAGAGGAAATTAAATATCTATTAAAAGAAGGCCGGGAAAAGGGGGTTTTCAACCAGACAGAGCAGGAGCTCATCCATAGCGTTTTTGAGTTTAATGATATTTCTGTGAAAGAGGTGATGGTTCCGCGTCCGAAGATCCATGCCGTCCAAATCGATACCCCTTTCCAAGAAATCCTGAAATATGTGACTGAAAATAAGTTTTCAAGATATCCGGTCTATCGAACCAATATCAATGACATTACTGGAATTCTTTATTTTAAGGATCTCATGTCGGCCTTGATTCAGGAAAAGGCCGTTCATTTAAAAGACCTCCTTCATCCGGCCTATTTCGTTCCTGAAACCATGCAGGTGAGCCATCTTCTAAAGGAGCTTCAACGGCGAAGGATTCAAATGGCCATCGTCATCAACGAATATGGAAGTGTCGAAGGGTTGGTGACGATGGAAGATTTGGTGGAGGAAATTGTCGGTGAGATACAAGATGAATATGACGTTGAAGATCGTCCCGTCGAACGCTTGAAGGACGGCTCCTGGGTGATCGACGCCTCGCTTTCGGTTCGGGACCTCAATACCGATTATGGGCTTCCCATCCCGGAATCGGCTAATTATGAAACGTTGGGGGGATTTGCTCTCTCACAGCTGCAGAATATGCCGAAGGGGGAGAAATTATTCGATATGGCGATTACAAATTCACCATCGTCGACATGGACGGCCGCCGGATCGCCAAATTGAAAGTTGAAAAAAAACCGGACACAACGCAACCCCAAAACGGAGGCACTTTGGGGCCCCCGCGGAGTACGGTTCCACACAAAGTATCGATTGACAAATAAGAGGGATTCCCTTATATAAATCTAAATTTTGGGACCCTCATGTGAAGAACAAAGCCAGACCGTATATACTTCCGGCGGTTCTCGTCCTCTCCTTTTCCTATCTTTTATTCGCATATCTGATCACTAGAAATATCTCTCCCGCTTCGATCCCTTTGTCTATTTTCCTCTTCTCATTGCTGGTCGGCGGGGTTTTATTCGCCCTCTTCCGTCTTGATCATCAACAAGAGCTTCGTTCTTCCATCGAAGATCTTGATGCGCTCAGCGAGATCTCGGTATTAATGACGCAAGGGGTGGAGGTCGATGATCTTTTCAAAAAGGTATTTGCAAAGGTCCAAGAACGGCTTCCGGCCCTTTCGGCCGGCGCGCTCTTTCTCGTCGATTGGCAGGGAGAAGATCTCGGTCTGGCGGCCTCTGTGGCGCTTCCTCTTGAGTCGATCTCCGATTTAAAAGAACGGCGAGCCGAATCAGGTTACGGGGTTATCGAAAGGGTTGCAAAGGGAGGAGAGGCCCAGCAGGAGGGTTCTTTACCGTCTTTACAAAAGGAGGGAACGACCCTCTGCGGCGCTGTCCCGCTTCGGTCTTCGGAGCGGGTGGTGGGGGTTCTTTCATTCTGGTCGAGTCAGCCGATGGATCTGACGCCGCGGGAAAAAAAATGGCTTGAGGCAGTCGGCGGACAGATCGGTTTGGCTTTGGAGCGGATTCAGCTTCAGAAATCGCATTTGAGAAGGGAAAAAGAGGCGCTGGCCCTTTTTCAACTCAGTCAGGCGACGACCTCCTCGTTGTCGATCGATACGGTTGTCAAAATTATTCTGAATCATGTCGCCGGGATTACCGAATCGGAGGCGGTCTGGATCATGTTGTATAATCCGATTCAACGGCTCTTGGAGGTGGTCGCCGCGCGCGGTTTTTCAGATCAGATCTCCCTGAAATCGCTCACTCTTCGTCCGGGGCAGGGGTTTTAGGAGAGGTTTTCGAGAAAGAGAAGTCGATCTTTGTTCCGGATGTGCGGAAAGATCATCGCCTGGTTTATCGAGACGAGACCGAGCGCTCCGGAATCACCTCTATGATCGGAATTCCTTTGATGGTCAAAGGGAAAGCCATCGGGGTCATCGGATTGTTTTGTCCCAAATCGGTGGAGGCGGGGCGGATTCAGCAGGAGCGGCTCGACTTCCTGACGACGATCGCCTCACAGGTGGCCATTGCGATCGATAATGTAAAGTTGTATCAGGACCTGGAACAGAAAGTGACGGAGCTGCGGCGGCTTCAGGGGCAGCTGATCCAAACGGAAAAGCTTTCCGCCATTGGAGAGCTGGTTTCCGGGGTGGCCCATGAGATCAATAACCCCCTCACGAGTGTGGTTGGGTTTACGCAGCTTTTGCTGGAGACGACCGAGAATCCGCGCGATCGCGAATTTCTCGAAAAAATATTCAGCGAGGCGATGAGCTGTTCCGAAATCATCCGCAATCTTTTGACCTTCGCCCGGCGCCATCCTGCCGAAAAGAGCTATAACAACATCAACGATATTATCCGGAAAGCGCTTGAGCTCAAGCGGTATCAGCTTGAAACCGACGGCGTTGAAATCATCGAGAACCTCTCCGATTCCATCCCTCCCATATGGGTCGATCCGCACCAGATGCAGCAGGTCTTTTTCAACATCATCCATAATGCGCACCAAGCGCTGCTTGAAAAGAAGAAGTTGAGCACCAGCCCTTTACGGTTGACGATTGCCAGCGAGAGCAGGAATGGTCTTGTTTCCATTTCCTTCCACGATACCGGTCAAGGGATTCTCCCGGATGTGTTGCCGAAAGTTTTTGAGCCGTTCTTTACGACCAAAGAGGTCGGCGTCGGAACCGGGTTGGGGCTCTCCATTTCTTATGGGATCGTCAAGGAGCATGGCGGGGAGATCCTCATCGAAAATTTATTCGGAGAGGGGGTGACCTTTATCGTTACCTTTCCGATCAACGGGCAGGGAAGGGATCGGAGAGTGGCTGAGGGGGCGAAAGGGGGGAGCTATGCAGGGAGGAGAATTCTCATCGTCGATGACTCCAATGCGGCCCTGGAAATGTGCACCTATATCTTGCGGTCGGAGGGATTCCGTGTCGAGGGGGTGGAGAGCGGTCGTGCTGCATTGGAGCGGCTTCGATCGGAGGATTATGATCTGATCTTGACCGACCTCGGGATCGCCGACATGCCGGGACTGGCGTTCCACGATGCGCTTCTTAAAGAGTATCCGGTGATGGCGGAGAAGATTCTTTTCTTGGCCGAGGAGCGGATCAACCCGGAGGCGCGGCGTCTCCTTGAAGAGAGAAAAGTGGAAATTCTCTACAGGCCGTTCGGGATGACGGCATTAAAAGAGGCGGTTTATCGCTCTCTGATCACCTCTTTGAAGGCTTGATGAAGCCGGCGGGTGATCGGCCCCGGTTTCCCGCTACCGATCGGGTTCCCGTTGATCCGCGTCACCGGCATCAATTCAAAACCGCTGTTCGTGAGAAAGGCCTCCTCGGCTTCGAAGAGCGCGTCGGGTTTGTAGAATCCCTCCTCGGTCGGAAGACGCTTCTTCCGGGCCAGATCGATGACCACTTCCCGCGTGATCCCCTCCAAAAGCCCCACGGCCGGTGAAGGGGTTTCCAGTTTTCCCCGCCGCACCCAGAAGAGATTGCTCGTCGTCCCTTCGGAGAGATACCCCTCCGGATTCAGAAGAAGCCCTTCGTCGCCTCCCCCTTTTTTCGCCTCTAATTTCGCCAGCACGTTATTGAGGAAGCTGGTTGATTTCAGGGCCGGATCGAGCGCCGTCGTCGCGTTCCGCCGGACCTGAACGATAACGGCGGAAATTCCATCGAGATAATATTCCGATGGATAGCCGGTAAAGGGCCGGGCCGTGACGACCAATGTCGGTTTATCGCACAGTGCTGGATCGAGGCCGATCTCCCCCTCTCCACGGGTAAAGGTGAGACGGAGAATGGCATCCCGAAGGGCGTTTCGCTTCAGCGTGTCATAGAGAATGGCTTCAAGCTGAGGAAAGGGAGGAAGGGGAAGTTCCAATCGCCGGGCCGACCGGGCTAATCGTTCCAAATGCCGCGAGAGATGGAAGAGAACCCCATCGTAGGCGCGAAGGGTTTCAAAGAGACCGTCCCCATAAAGAAAACCATGATCGAAGACGGAGATCTTTGCCTCTTCTTTCCGGACAAATCGATCTTGGAGGTAGATCCACATCTAATAGGCCGTGAAGGGTGAGGAGTGGGGCGTAAGGGCCTGGCGCCTCACATGTTTCATGGTTCCAGCGCCTTTATCAAAGCGGCCGCCTTTTGAAGGGTCTCTCGGTATTCTTTCTCCGGATCGGAGTCGGCGACGATGCCGGCACCCACTTGAAAGGTCATCTCCTCTCCCTGCCGGACCCAGGTCCGAATGGCGATGTTTAGATCCATCTCCCCTGTAAAGTCGATATAGCCGACGGCCCCGGTGTAAATGCCCCTGGCGTGTTTCTCCAGCTCGGAGAGAATCTCCATACAGCGAACCTTCGGAACCCCCGTGATCGTCCCTCCCGGGAAAAGCGCCTGCACGACCTCCGTCAAGGTCATCTCGGGCCGAAGCTCTCCCTGGATATTTGAGACCAGGTGAAAAACATGCGAGTATTTTTCAAACGACATCAACTCGTCCACTTCGATCGATCCGTATCGGCAGACCCTTCCAAGATCGTTCCGTTCCAAATCGACCAGCATCAGATGTTCCGCCCGTTCTTTCTCGCTTTTATAGAGGGATTGAATCATCCGCTGATCCGCTGCTTCGTCTTCCCCGCGAGGATGGGTTCCGGCGATCGGTCGCGTCGAGACGAGGCGTTTCCCCCCAAGGTACTTACACGGACGAGCCGTTCCGGCGAGCCGCTTGCAATCTGAATCGAGCCTAAATCGAGATAAGCGGAAAAAGGGGAGGGGTTGATCTCGCGAAGCCGCCGATAGATCTGGAAAGGAGCGGGAGCGGGGAAAACGATACGAAAACGGTGTGAGAGATTGGCCTGGAAAATGTCTCCGGCGGCGATATACTCCTTTGCCCGCAGAACCATTTTAATATACTCCCCTTCCGAAACCTCTCCTTCAATGGCCGGCGAAAAATTTTGAAGTTCGTCTTCTTGAGATAGTCGGGGAGAGCGGAGCCTCGATCGTAAATCGGCCAGCTTTTTTCGCCCCTCCCGATGAACCGATTCTTCTGATCTCCCCATTTTGATCTCGGGGAGGGGATTATAGACCAGGTAGAGTTGTTCCCTTGTATGATCGAGGAGGACGAAGAGATTAAAGAAAAGGAACAGGGAATCGGGAAGGGTCCGATTTTGGACTGAGGGGGCGGAGATGTTCTCCCACTGCCGGACCAGATCATAGCTGAAGAATCCAGCCAATCCTCCTTGTAGGAAAGGAATTTCAGAAAGGGACCCTTCGAGGGGGGAGATTGAAATCGATCGATCCATTGCTGAAGATGGGCAATCGGATTTTCCTTCTGAAAGTAAGTGTTTCCTTCTCCTTCGCCGAGCGTTTTGAATTGGCTGGTTTCTTCTTTGCTCCGGAATTCGGCAAATGGGTTCCCCGCCAGGAGTGAAAATCGCCCATTAAACCAGCCCCCTCGCATCCCCTCAAAAAGAACGGCGTGTTCCTTCCATCCGAGCCGCTCAAAGAGGGCTGTCGCCGACGTTCCTTGAATAGGAAGCGTTTCGAGAATGAGATCCCTACTGGGGCGGTCCACTATCAGGCGATCGGAGGGGATCATTTATTCTCTCTGAGATTGAACTAACCGGGGCGGACGCATCGGAAGCCGACATCGCTGATGGTGGAATCGGGAGGAGCGTAGAGGCGGAATGAGACGGTTGAATGATGTTTTACCAACTCTTTCTGGACCTCCGGGGGAAAATGACCGATCGTCGACCAAGAATTGCCTCGGATCACCTTGAGCTGTTTTCCATACTCTTTGCTTTGATACTTGCTTCCGGGATAGGGGCGGTACCAATCGGCCGTCCACTCCCAGACGTTCCCGATCATATCTAATGCGCCGTAGGGACTCTGTCCTGCGGGATAGCGGCCGGAGGGGGTTAAATCTTGAGATTGTCCCCCGACATTCGCCTTCGTCGGATCGAACTCGTTCCCCCAGGGATATTTTCTTCCGTCGACTCCTCGTGCCGCTTTTTCCCATTCCGCTTCGGTCGGGAGCCGGCCCTCCTTCCAATGGCAGTAGTCCTGCGCATCTTGCCAGGGAACATTCACCACCGGATAAAGATCGCTTCCTTTCAGGTATTGCCCGTTTTCCCAATGGCCGGGAGGCGCGCGCCGCGTCGACCGAATAAATTCGGCGTATTGCGCATTGGTAACTTCGGTCCGGTCGATATAATACAGCGGCAGGTAGACCTTGTGAGCCGGACCTTCATCGACAAACCAGGGTTTGACGATCCCCTGTTCCTCCGCAAAGTGCTCTTCATCGACCTCAGCGGTCCCCATGATAAAATCACCGGCGGGAACGGCGACCATTCCTTCCGGAGGGCGGCGTGAACAGGCGAACAAGAGGGTAGTCATGAGGACGGCAAGGAGGTTGTTTCTATGAAGGATCATCCGTATAGCCCGGTTTTAAGTGAGCCGATCTTACTGAATCATGAATGAGGTGTCAAGTTTTGTAAAAAAGACTTGACACCCCAGGGGCCAATCGATATAGTATCGCCTTGTTATTCCAAAAAGGTCACTTGTTCTTCCAGCCGGGAATTCTTAAGAGTCAGAGCGCGGGAGCGAGTGTCTTTCACTTTCTTCAGGTCTCTACAGGCACCAGTAATACCGGATCAGTAACACCAGACAACAGCGCTTCATTAGAAATAAACTAAGGAGGAACAAAATGAAGTTTGGACGGATCGGTTTGGCAATGCTTGTTGCAACAGCGTTTAGCGTGAATATCGGTTCGGCGGCGGAAAAAGATCCCCTTGCACCACGTGTTCCTGCCGATCAGATGGCGGCCGCAAAGGCATGGAAAAACCCGATGAAAGCGACCCCGGATAATATTGCCAAAGGGAAAGAGATCTTCACCGGCAAAGGAACTTGTTTCACCTGCCACGGGAACGAAGGGCGCGGAGATGGACCTGCCGGCGCGGCGCTAGATCCCACTCCCAGAAACTTTCACAACCCCAAATTTCCGAAAGCCAAGACCGAAGGTGAAATGGCTTGGGTGATCAAGAACGGCAGCCCTGGCACCGGAATGATCTCCTATGTTCCAGGAATCATCAGCGAGGAAGAAATGGCGCTGGTGATCCTCTTCGAGCGGAGCCTTGCCGACCAACCATAAGTTCGGATGCATGAGAGGTGTTTAGAAGGCTTTTCCCAATCCTTTTGACTTTGGTTTTGATGGCCTCCTTTTCGTTTTCAGCCGAGGAGGAACTGGCAAAACCAAGGGTTCCTGCGGATCGTCTGAAAGAGGCTCAGAGTTTGACGAGTCCCTTTAAACCGACTCCGGAGAACATATCGAAAGGAAAAGCGCTCTTTGAGGGAAAAGGAACCTGTTTCACCTGTCATGGCAAGGAAGGGACAGGGGAAGGGTTGGCAGCCGCAGGGCTGGATCCTCCCCCCCGCAATTTCACAAGCGCCGCCTTCCATGCGATGCGTACGGATGGGGAACTCTTCTGGGTGATTAAACATGGGAGTCCGGGAACGGCGATGATGCCGATGGTCGGAAGCGTGATCACCGATGAAGAGGCCTGGTTGGTGCTTCTCTATGAGAGAAGCCTCGGCCGAAAAAAGTAGTAAAAGGGGGAGCTTTCGCTCCCCCTTTTTTTGGAGATTAGGTTGGTGTTTCGGTACTGATCGGTACTGATAGGAGGGCGACTCGTGACTCGTCCTACCGATCAAGAACCCTCCATCGTTGACAGTGTTGGCTTTTTTATTCTAGAATACGTAGCAGATTTGTGAATAATTGGGCTTTAATGATGGAAAAAAAGGGAACGATCTTAATCGTAGATGACGAAGAAAATATCCGTGACATCCTCTTCGAGGTTCTCTCCAATGAAGCGTATGAGTGTCATCGTGCTGAAGGGGGTGAAGAGGCCCTTTCACTATTAGGAGAGAGGTCTTTCGATCTGGTGTTGTCGGATATCCTCATGCCCGGCATGTCGGGGATTGACTTGCTGAAAGAGGCCAAAGCGGCCGATGCCGATTTGTCGTTTATCATGGTCACCGCCGTCCATGCGGCGGAAACCGCCATTGAGGCAATGCGGCTGGGGGCCGACAATTATCTCATCAAACCTTTCAATTTGGATGAAGTGATCCTGAGTGTTGAGAAGGCGCTTCAGCGTCGAAGATTGATTATCGAGAACAGAGAGTATCAACTTCACCTTGAAAAAAAGGTGGAGGAGCGGACCCGTGAGCTGCACGATGCCCTCAAGAAGATTCAGGCAAGTTATCGGGCAACGCTCGAAGCGCTCGGCTCCGCACTCGATACCCGCGATATCGGTACCCATGCTCACTCAAGGCGGGTGACACATTATGCCCTTCTTCTAGGGCGCACTCTCGGCATGAGCGGTCAAGAACTGGAGGTGTTGGAGAGAGGGGTTTACCTGCACGATATCGGCAAGATCGGCATTCCCGACGATATTCTCCTCCGGCCTGGAAAGCTGACCAAGCAGGAGATGGAGATTATGATGACCCACGCGGAATTAGGAAAGCGGCTGCTCTCCAGGATCGACTTTTTGAGGGAAGCCTCCGAGATCGTCTACAGTCATCAAGAGCGTTTTGACGGCTCCGGTTATCCAAGGGGGCTGAAGGGAGAGGAGATCCCGCTGGGGGCGCGCGTCTTTGCAATCGTCGATGCGCTTGATGCAATGACCTCCGATCGCCCCTATCGAAAGGCGCTCCCCTTTGAGGCGGCGCGTGCGGAAATTATACGCTCAGCGGGGATCCAATTCGATCCTGAGATTGTCCGTGTCTTCATGAACATTCCCAAAGAGCAATGGTTAAGGGTGCGGGAGCGTCCCCTTCTCTATGAAGAAGAGAGGGAAGTTGCCTAAATACTTTTAAGTGCAGTCGGAAGATATCCGCGTAGAAGCCTGTTGCATGATCTCTTAGAAAACGGCTCGCGGCGCACCGTCCGGGTGGGTGGTTTTCGGACGAGATGATCACCTCCTCCTTCATCAGGAGATCTTCAAAATCGCTTTGACATTCAGAGGGATCTATGTTACAGTCACCGCCGATTATGATCTGCATCCAGTCCCTCTGGATGAACTCAATTGCGGCAGACACCCTCACTCATGAACTGGCCAAGAGAGGAAGTTCCACCCCCTTACTATCGCAGAGGCAAGTACCATACGATTTTGAAGGACACAGGGTGTGAGCGGGTAAGGATTAAGGATGTACGAAGAACAGGTACCTGTCCCAATGGAGGAAGACAGCGGAAGCTCCTTCAGTAAATCGGCCGATTATGAGCCTCCTCCCAGTGAGAATCGTGCGTCATCCTCTCCCTTTGAAAAACTAGAGCCGATTCTTCAAGTTATGGCGGACCATGCCGAATTGGTTCGCGATCCCCCCCAATTCTTAAATCTCCTCTTAGACCAAATCTTCAAAGTCCTCGGCTCGGACATTCTTCTCCTGTTTAGCCGGGAGGAGAAAGCGAAGGAGTGGGTCCTTCTTTCCCATCGGGGAATGCCGAAAGATTTCGGGAAGAATGGTTTTATCCCTCGCGCCTGGCAGTCTCTTCCGACGATCATCCTCCAGCAGGGCCCCGCCCTTTTTTCTCATGAAATCTCAAAAGATCCCGTTTTCATCGGTCAGATCATCCGGGGGATGAACATTCAGAGCTTCGGCGGAGCCACCCTCCAGTCGGAAGGAAAAGTGCTCGGGTCGCTCTCGGTCGGTTATGCGAAGCCGGATGCAATGACGCCGAAAGATCGAGATCTCTTTCTGATGATTTCGAAGCTGATTTCCCCGTTTGTCACCCAACAACAAGGAGCCCCCTCCACCGCCGCGCCGGAAACGCCCCATTTGACCGCCGGTCTGGATCTCAGCGGCCGGATCGTTTCGATCAATTCCGAATTCGCTCAATTCCTCGGTTATGAAAAAGAACAGGTCCATCGGACCCCCTTCTCGCAGCACCTGACTGCGACGGGACTGAGCACCTTTTCCAGCCAGGTGGAAGCCCTCAAGTCGGGTCAAAGGAATCTTCCCCCTTTCCATCTGGAAGTCTTAAGGCGTGGCGAGTCAAGGCGGATTCTCAATGTCCAGCTCTCGCCATATCTAAAAGAAACGAAGATGGCCGGCGTGACGATCTCAGCACAAGATGCAACAGAGATCGACGTCTTGGAGAAAGATCTCTCCGATAAGAAAATCGAACTGAATCTGTTGGAGTCGCTTTTTGCCAGCCTCAGCCGCTCCTTCCAGGAAGGAGATGTTTTCCGGACCGCTTTAGAAAAAATCCTCTCGCTCATGAATATCGAAGGAGGGTATCTTCTCCGGTTCGACGATAAGAAACAACGATTCCTCCTGGTTGCGCAAAAGGGCCTATCCTCCGAAAAAGCGCAGCGCCTTGAAAAACAGGGGGCAAAAGTCGGCGAAAATGTGATCGGAAAGATTGTGGAGAAAAAATCGCCCACCCTTGTTGTCGCGGAGGATGCGAAGGGCCCTTTAAAAAAGAGATTTGTCGGAGAGGACGGTCTTCTCGCCTATATGGGGGTGCCGATCCACGCTTCGGGACAGATTTGGGGGACCCTCTCCTTGTTCAGCAGGAGCCGGCTCTTCACCGAAAGTGATCTGAGTGTTCTCGGCTTCGTCGGGAGAGAGATCGGCTTTACCATCGATAATATGAAATTGTTCGATCAGGCGCGGCAGCGCGTCGAAGATCTGACAATCATGAATGAGGTAAGCCAGTCGATCACGAAAAGTCTTCACCTTGATCAACTGCTCTCTTCGGTCGCCAACAGCCTGACCCGGATGATCGGGGCGAGCAACTGCTATATTTTCTCCGTGGACGACAAACGAAACCTTCTCTACGGCGTGGCCGCGTCGGATCAGCGGGGGGATGCGATCCGGAAGGTGGAAATCAAAATGAATGAGAATACGCTCCTTTCCCTCACGGCGAGGGAGCAACATTCCTTTGTGATCGAGAACGCCCCGCAAGATCCGAGGATCAGCAAGAAGTGGATCGATCTTTTTAAGTCGCGATCCCTTTTATCGGTCCCCCTCATTATTAAAGAGCGGGTCATCGGGGTGCTCCTTCTGGATGAAACCCGTTATTTCCGACAGTTCACTCCGGAAGAGATCCAGAAGATCGTCACGATGGCCAATCAGGTCTCGGTCGCCATTGAAAATGCCACCCTTTATCAGGCGGTGACCAAGCACATGGAGCGTCTGCAGACCCTCTCTTCCGCGATCGTCAATATCCAGGAAGAGGAGCGGCGACGGATCGCTCAAGAGCTGCATGATGAAGCGGGGCAAGCGCTGACCGGAATCAAGATGAATCTAGAGTGGGTGGAAAAGGAGCTTCCCCCTTCCGAGAAAGCGGTCCGGGAGAAAATCGAGGAGGTCAAATCCCAGGTGGGGAAGATTATGGAAGAGCTCCGGCGGCTCTCCTACGATCTGCGTCCCGCCATTCTGGACGAACTCGGCCTGGTGCCGACGCTCCGCTGGTACATCGAGGAGTATTCGAAGCGCACCCGGACCGCCGTCCACCTCCAGACGACCGGTCTGCAGAAGCGGCTCTCTGCGAAAATCGAGATCCTTCTTTATCGGGTGATCCAAGAGGCCCTGACCAATGTCGCCAAACATGCACAGGCGGAATCGGTCATTCTTTCCCTGGAAAAAAAGGATGTCCATGTCCATCTCTACATCACCGACGACGGAAAAGGGTTTGAGGTGAAGCGCTACTTTTCTTCTCCGCCGATGATCCGGCGGGGTCTCGGGATTTTGGGAATGAAGGAGCGGGTCGAATTGGCGGGGGGGACCTTTTTCATCGACTCGGACCCGGGACAGGGAACGCGGATTTCAATTAAGGTTCCGATCGTAAAGAGGGGATCGTGACGAGAAAAATCAAGCTCATGATCGCCGACGATCATACCATCGTTCGGCAGGGAATGAAAAAACTTCTTGAGACCTATCCGGAGCTACAGATTGTCGGGGAGTCGCAAGACGGCGAGGAGACGGTGGAAATCGCCATGCAGCTCCTTCCCGACCTGATCATCATGGATATCAGCATGCCCGGCCTCAACGGCCTGGAGGCGACCCGCGAGATTAAAAAGCGGCTTCCCGAAATGAAGATCTTGATTCTCACGATGCATGCGGAGAAGGAATATATCTTCAAAATTCTCCAATCGGGCGCTTCGGGTTATCTGCTCAAAGGCTCTCCCATCGAAGAACTGGTCTCGGCGATCCACGCCGTGGATCGGGGGGAATCTTATCTGAGCCCCGCCGTTTCAAAGTCGATCATTGAAGATTATGTCGGCGGTGGGATGAGACGGCCCGTCACGACGCGGTCTCAACCGCTGACAACCCGGGAGCGAGAGGTCCTTCAGCTGATTGCGGAGGGTTATACCAGCAAGCGCATCGCCACCCGACTCTCTCTTAGCGCCAAGACCATTGAAACGCACCGGTCTCATATCATGCAAAAATTGAATATCCACAACGCAGCCGGATTGATCCGATACGCCATTCAGAAAGGCTGGGTTGAAGGACCTCACGCGCAGGAATTGTAGCGCACCACCCTAGGTGATCCCCGCTTTTACGCCTTCCCGTTTTGGTTGAACGACCGTCAGGGACTCCCCTGATTTACAAATGAATCGCAATCAGTTATAAGTATTAGCGTTTTTACCCTCGGATGGAATATCCCTTGTCCGGATCACATCTGGTTTGCCCCGGAATCGACGGGTAAGTTGCGGGGTCGGTCCCCGAAAAAGGTCGGATTGGCGGGAAGGGTTAGAGCGGTTGTCCGGTTATCCTGGAAAACTGGTTTGATGATGGAAAGACGAAGGCATCAGCGAAAGTTCCATCCGTTTTTTTCCTCACCCTTTTTGATCCCATTTTTAACACGATTGTTCCCCCCCCTTGGATCATAACCTGTTCATGTTGAACGCATAAAGAGGAAGAGATGCCGGAAAAGAGATCGTTAACGAAGCGTGAAACCGAAATTGTGCGTCTTGTCGCGGACGGCTTTAAAAATAGGGAAGTGGCGGAAAAGCTTCAGATTAGCGTCAAGACGGTGGAGACCCACCGGGCCAATATCATGAATAAACTTGCCCTCAGAAACCTGGCCGAGCTGATTCGATACGCGATTCAAAAAGGATTGGTTAAAATCGATCAAGAAGCGTAACATGGCCGATCACGCCGGGCACGGATGCCATCAAAAGGGATCATGGCCAAGAGAATCCTGATCATTGACGATGAGCAGCTTCTTCTCGATCTGCTTACCCATCTTCTGTCCAAAATCGGATACGAGGCGGACCAGGCGTCGGACAGTCGGGAAGCGGCGGGCAAATTAAAAGATCAGAAGTATGATGCCATTTTTCTCGACATGAAAATGCCGCTGATGGATGGGAAGGAGCTTTATTTTAAGATTCAGGAACGCTTTCCCGATATGGCCAAGCGGGTGGTTTTTATCACCGGAGATATCGCCAACCCGGAGACGGTTTCATTCCTCGAAGAGACCGGCAATCTTTTTATTCAAAAGCCGTTCACGATTAAGGAGGTCAAGAACCTCCTCGACGGTTTTTTCATGAACCCGAACGCTTCTTCTGCCCCTTCAGATATTCCTCGATAAACGGATCGATCTCCCCGTCCATGACCGCCGTCACGTTTCCCTTTTCGAGACCGGTCCGGTGGTCTTTCACCATCTGATAAGGCTGAAAGACGTACGACCGGATCTGATGCCCCCATCCGATCTCTTTCTTCTCCCCGCCCCGGTCAATTTTGACAATTCCGCCTCTTTTTGCGCTTGCTGTATTTCATAGAGCCGGGATTTCAAGACGGTCATCGCCACCGCCTTATTCTGGAGTTGGGAGCGCTCGTTCTGGCACTGGACGACGACGCCGGTCGGCAAATGGGTGATCCGCACCGCCGAGGAGGTCTTGTTGACATGCTGCCCTCCGGCGCTGCTGGCGCGGTAGGTGTCGATCCGAAGATCCTTCTCGTCGATCACCACGTCGGGATCATCTTCGATTTCAGGAGAGATGAAGACCGATGCGAAGGAGGTGTGTCTGCGTTTATTGGCGTCGAACGGCGAGATCCGAACGAGACGATGAACCCCGCTTTCCGATTTCAGATATCCGTAAGCGTACGGTCCCTTTACGGAAAGGGTGACGCTTTTGATTCCGGCCTCTTCTCCCGGCTGCAAGTCGAGAATTTCGATCCGATACCCTTTCCGCTCGGCCCAGCGGACATACATCCGCATGAGCATCTGCGCCCAGTCTTGAGATTCGGTTCCCCCGGCCCCCGGGTGGAGGGTGACGATCGCATTGTTGAAATCTTTCTCGCCGGAGAGAAGGGTTTCGATCGTGAACTGATCGATCTCCGATTTGAGCCGCTGAAGGTTGGCCTCAATCTCTTTCTCAAGCGAAGCATCGGCCTCTTCCTCAGACAGCTGCAACATTACGGAGGTCTCTTCGAAGCGGGTCTCGATTTCGTTCCAGCGTTTGATCTCCTTCTCGAAGCGTGACTTGAGGGCGAGCTTATTCTGGGCGACCGACGGATCTTTCCAGAAGTTGGGATCGCTCGATTCGGAGGTTAATTTCTCGATCTGTTCTTGATGGTCGGCGAGGTCAAAGATGGCTCCGGAGCTGTTCGAGTTCCTGCCGCACCGCTTCGAAGTTCTGTTGTAATTCAATCAGCATCGGTTTTTCTCCTCTTTTCTCGATAAACAAACAATACAAATCCCAGGGCGATTATAACACAACCGATCGCGAAAACATCTCCGTAGACGGTGTAGAGGGTCCGTCGGATGCCGGGGTGAAGCGATTGCGTCAGCGCCGCCTCGGTGAAGAGGGGGCTCTGCTTTATGATCCGCCCGTGCGCGTCGATAAAACCGGAGATGCCGGTATTTGCCGCGCGGGCGAAGGGAACCCGATTTTCGATCGATCGAAAGACCACCATCGAGAAATGCTGATAGGGGGCCGCGGAATCGCCGAACCAGGCGTCGTTCGTAATCGTCGTCATCACCGTTGCCCCGTTTTGGGCGAACCGCCGAACCACCTCGGGGAAGATCACTTCAAAACAGATCACCGTTCCAACACGCGTCCCGACCACCTCCATCACCGTCGCATCGCGTCCGGGGATGAACTCTCCGATCCCCTCCACCAGTTTATTGACAAAGAAGAGAATGGAAGAGAGAGGGACATATTCTCCGAAAGGAACCAGGTGAATCTTATCGTAGCGCCCCACCACCTCGGCGGCCGGAGAGAGAAGATAGGCGCTGTTCAAAAGCGCCATCTGTCCCGAGGATGCCGGCGTGAAGGCGGGGCTTCCGAAGAGAAGATAGAATTTTCCTTCTTGGGCGAAATCGAGCAGCTCGTTTCGAAGGGCGGTTTCCGTCTGAAAAAGAAAGGGGCCGCCGATTCCGGCCAGACGATCAACTCCGGAGGCGTGTTTCCTTTTTCAACCGAATCGAGGGAGAGACGTTTGTACTTTTGAACCGTCTCATCGCGCAGGCGGGCATCCCATTTTTGATCCTGTTCGATATTTCCCTGGACCACCGCCACCGTTACGCTTCGCTCTTCTCCCATCGGCTGATCCAAGCGATAGAGGCCGTATCCGAGGCTGAGGAGGAAAAGTCCTCCGGCCAAAATCAGTTCACGCCATGCCATCCGATGCGCGAGCCATCCCTCCCGGATCGCTTCAAAGAGACCGACATTGACCAGCACGATCAGAAATCCGACCCCATAAATGCTGGCGAGATCGGCAATCTGAATCAAGGGGAGAAAGCGATATTGCGAATAGGCGAGAGCCGCCCAGGGAAAACCGGAGAGAAGCTGTCCGCGGGCATATTCCAGCGCGACCCAGAGGACCGGAATCAGAAGAAGCGCCCACCCGCGCTTTTTTTCCACGAGAGATCGGCTCGCGGCCGCAAAGAGTCCGACGTAGACCGCGCAATAAGCGACCAAGAGCAACATCAGCAGATAGCTGATCGGCTGGGGGATCTTGCCGTACCGGGTCATGCTGATCGTGACCCAGGAGAGGGTGCCGGAAAAATAAACCAATCCGGCCGTCCAGCCGATCAGAAACGATCGGGCCGCAGAGACATTCCGGACAGCGAAAAAAAGGGGGATGAAGGCGACCCAGGCGAGCGGAAAGAGCTCCCAGCGTGGAAAACTGAGGGCGAGAAATAAACCGGATAAAAATGCCAGCGCGAAGGGGAGAAGTCGCCTCTTCACAAGCGCCGGATTCGATGGGAGCGATGGAGCGGTGGGGCGTTTATTCTGTGTGGCGCGGATGGTGGTCAATCCCGACGTATGCCTCAATAAAGCGGCGGATTCTGGCTTCGTCAAATTCATTCAGTCTGTCGATTTTCCCCCAGGCCGTCAGCGCGATCGGCGTCTCCATGCCGGGGTAGGGGGCGACGATGAGATGCCCAAAACGGTTGTTCTGCGGAGTCATCTGGGACATCTTGAGGTATTCTCTTCCAAGATTTTCCAACTTCTGGATCATCTCCGCGCAATTTTGGCAGTCATATTGAATCATGACGCCGCCGTCTTCCAGGTTGTGTACTTGAAGTTCGTTGGGAATCTGCTGCCGATAGATCCCCCATTTTGCAACGAAGGGGACATGCGGTCCGGAAGTCGGCGGCTTGCTGTTATAAGGGGGATGGGGGGAATCGATCGATTGGATATGGTCGTTGCCGAGAGAAGGAACCGAGACCCCGGGCGCTTTCTCCTCGACCTTCTCGGTTTTTTTCTCCGCGCCCTTGGCAGGCGCTTTCGGGGCCGCCTGCAGCGGTCCGTTCAAGAACAGGATCAAGGCGAATAAGATCGTTCCGATCGATGTTGTTCTCATCTCCTCCTCATGTTTTATTTTGGGTTCGTATGATAGCCGATTCTATCAAAATGTAAAGTGAAAAGATAGGCGGCCTCCTCAGGCGGCGGAGTATGCCGACGCGATATGTTTTTTTCTGATCAATTGAAAAAGTAAGACGAGCTTGTTAGGATGTAATATCCATTCTTATTCGACGGAGGGCCATGCGGGACATTATTCTTTTACAAGATTTAGCCGTTGTGATGATCGTGTCGGGTCTGGTGACGGTTTTCTTCCACCGGTTCCATCTTCCGGTGGTGCTCGGGTACATCCTTGCCGGCTTCATCATCAGTCCGCACACCCTCCCCTATCCGCTCATCAGCGATGAGGCCTCGATCGAGACGCTGGCACAGTTGGGAGTGATCTTTCTGATGTTCGCCCTCGGCCTCGACTTCAACCTCCGAAAACTCAAACAGGTGGGGAGCGCGGCGTTCAGCGCCGCGGTATTGGAGATCCTCGTGATGGTCTGGCTCGGCTACGAGGTGGGGCAGCTTTTCGGCTGGGGAAAGATGGATTCCCTCTTTCTCGGCGCGATCCTTTCGATCTCCTCCACGACCATTATTTTGAAGGCACTTGAAGAGCTCGGGAAAACCAAGGAGAAATTCGCCCAGATGATCTTCGGGATCCTGATCGTTGAGGATATCCTTGCGATCATGATCATCGCGCTGCTTTCAACGGTCGCCGTGACCGGTTCATTGCAATTGACGGAGGTGTTGCTGACGGTGGGGCAGTTGGCGATTTTCCTGGTGGTCGCGCTTGTCTTCGGTTTGTTGGCGGTGCCGCGGCTCCTCCGGTATGTCGCCCGATACAGGAGCAATGAGATGCTCTTGGTCACCGTTCTCGGTCTTTGCTTCGGATTCTCATTGCTGGCGGTCAAGTTCGGTTATAGTATCGCGCTCGGCGCTTTTATGATCGGCGCCATCATCGCCGAGGCGAGGGAGATCGGGAAAATCGAACATCTGGTCGCCCCGGTGAGAGATATGTTCAGCGCCGTCTTCTTCGTGGCGATCGGCATGCAGATCAACCCGGCTCTCCTGGCGCAGTATACGACCCCGATTATTGTCATTACACTTGTCGTGGTGGCCGGGAAAATCGTGACCTGTACGGTCGGGACGCTGATTGCGGGACACGATCTTCGTACCTCGATGCGGGTCGGAATGGGCCTGGCGCAGATCGGGGAGTTCTCTTTCATCATCGCCTCGCTCGGAATTACGCTTAATGTCACCAGCCAATTTCTCTATCCGATCGCGGTGACCGTCTCCGCGGCGACGACACTCCTGACCCCTTTTTTTATCCGAAGCGCAGACGGGTTTGTCAATTGGTTCGATCGAACCGCCCCCAGGACGCTGGTCGGCTCTTTGAGCCTCTACGCCGACTGGATCAAACGGCTCGGAAGCACCGCCGAACGAAGCCAGGCGAAGCGTCTTGCCCGGCGGCTGGCCTGGCAGATCGGTTTGAACATGGCCTTGATTACCGGCGCCTTTTTGGTGGCCGCCTACCTGGCCAAACGAATTGAAGCGCCCTGGCTTCCCGAGTGGATCGGAGGGGCCAAGGCGCTGGTCTGGTTGATCACCCTTCTGATCACCCTTGTTCCGCTCCTCGCCACCTTCCGAAAGTTTCAATCGTTGGGTTTCCTTCTTGCCGAGATCAGCGTCCGCCGCAGCGGCGCAGGGGTCCGGGCTCCGGCGATCCGAACCATGATCGCCAATACCATTCTGTTTGGAGGAACCGTTTTCCTGGCGCTCTGGATCCTTCTGATCAGCGCCACTTTCCTCCCTCCCTGGCCGGTCCTCTTTGTCTCTCTGATTTTGATCGCCGCGGTCTCGTCATTGCTTTGGCGGAAGCTCTCTCGAATCCACAATCTGGCCCAAGTCGCCCTGGACGAGGTCTGGTCCCCCTTGCCGCCCCATCCTTCGGAGGGCTTGTCTCTTCCGCTGCTGGCGAATTTGAAGGAGGTTGAGTTGGATACCCTCTCGATCCTGGAGCGATCCTCGGCCTCCGGAAAACTGATCAGCGAGCTCCAGCTCCGGAGCAGAACGGGGGCGAGTATTATCGTGATCGAGCGGAATGGAGATCGGATCATCAATCCCGATCCGAGCGAGGAGCTCCGGGCCGGCGATAAACTACTTCTCCTCGGAGATCACCATCAGCTCGAAGAGGCGCGACGGATTCTATTCGGCGTCAAGAGCGCTTCCTGAAGAAATCGACCCGGAGAGTTGACTTTTCAAACAGATCCGCTATACTCAAAAGCTTGTTTTTCCTTTTTTCTTCAGCGCTTCAAGTGAAGATCGCTCGCCGAGAATAAAAGGTCGGCCGCCTGTTCAAGGCGGCTTCATACATGCCGGGAAGAATCGATGAAAGCCATATTAACGGGTCTCCTGACGGAGGTCATCGCGGAGGCCCGAAAGCAGGGAAAGCTCAAACAGCAGGGGAAGAGCGCCCAGATCATTTTGGAGGTCCCGAAGCGGGAGGGGCAGGGGGATTTTGCGACGACATTGGCCCTCTCTCTTTCAAAGGAAGAGGGTCGTCCGCCGCGGGAAATCGCCTCGGACTTAGTCGCCCTGCTCCAAGGACGTTCCCCGCTAATCGAAAAGATCGAAATCGCCGGCCCCGGTTATATCAATTTTTTTCTGAGCAAGGACCATTGGTATCAGACGCTTCTCGACATCCGAGAGAAGAAAGGCCGATACGGTCAGACCTCGATCGGGGGGGAAAGAAGGTCCAGATCGAGTTTGTCAGCGCCAATCCGACCGGCCCGCTCCATGTCGCGCACGGCCGGGCGGCCGCATTGGGGGATGCATTGGCCCTTCTTCTCCAGGCGGTCGGTTACCAGGTGGACCGGGAATATTATATTAATGATGTCGGCAATCAGATGACCCTGTTGGGCCGATCGACTTATCTTCGTTACCGGGAGCTCTTCGGCGAAAAGGTGACCCTTCCGGACGAGAGTTACCGGGGTAGTTATATTATCGAGATCGCCGAGAAAATCAAGAAATCAGCCGGGGACCGGTATCTGACCGGTCCCGAGGAGGAGCACCTTCCTTTTTTCGTCCGGACGAGTTACCAGACGATCCTCGGATGGATCCGGCGGGACCTCGATCAATTCGGTGTTCGCTTCGATCGGTGGTTTCCCGAAGAAGATCTTTACCGGAACAAAGAGGTCGATGCCTCCCTTGAATTCCTGAAATCGGCGGGGGTGCTCTATGAGCAGGACGGCGCCCTTTGGGTCGCGACGACCCGCTTTGGGGATGATAAAGACCGGGTGGTGATGCGGAGCAATCGGCAGATGACCTATTTCGCCTCCGACATCGCTTATCACCGGAACAAATTCGAGCGGGGATATGATCGGCTGATCGACATCTGGGGGGCCGACCATCACGGCTACATCGCCCGGGTCAAAGCAGTCGCCGCCGCCATGGGCTACTCCCCAGACCGGCTCGACATCTTGATTCATCAATTGGTCAATCTCCTCCGAGAAGGAAAGCCGGTAGCGATGTCGAAGCGCTCCGGTGAGTTCGTGACGTTAAGAGAGGTGATGGATGAGGTGGGGGTCGATGCGACCCGGTTCTTTTTTTGATGCGCCGATCCGATACGTCGCTCGATTTCGATCTCGATTTGGCCAAGAAGGCTTCTACCGAAAATCCAGTCTATTACGTTCAGTATGCGCACGCCCGCGTCTGCAGCATCCTCCGGGTGGCGACCGAACGGGGACTGAATGTGGAAGAGGAGATTCAAAATGCGAAATTGGCCGATCTGACGGTTTTGGATCTTCCGGAGGAGCAGGCGCTGATCAAACAGCTCTCCAATTATCCCGATCTGCTTCAATCGGCCGCGGAGGTATTGGAGCCTCACCGATTGACCTTCTACCTTCAGGAGTTGGCGGGAATGCTCCATCGCTATTATTTCGATCATCGCGTGGTGACGGAGGATCTTCCCCGAACGCGCGCCCGACTTGTCTTGATGGCGGCGGTCCAAATCGTCTTAAGGAATGCCCTGGCCATTTTAGGGGTGCGCGCGCCGGAGCGGATGTAATGGAGCGGATTGAAATCGATACGGCGACCGGGAAAAAAGAAGCACAGGCGGGGGAGCACTTCCGGCTTCTTCACTCCACCAAGGAGACACCCGCGCGGCGGGGGTGGTCCGGACCTTCCACGGCGAGATTCAGACCCCGGCCTTTATGCCGGTCGGAACGTTGGGAAGCGTTAAAGGAATGTCTCCCGAAGATCTCGAACGGGTCGGCGCGCAGATCATTCTCGGCAATGCATACCATCTTTACCTTCGACCGGGACACGAATTTATCGCGCGGCGCGGAGGGCTTCACTCCTTCATCGGCTGGGATCGGCCGATTCTCACCGACAGCGGCGGCTATCAAATCTTTAGCCTCAATCTTCTGACGAAGGTGACCGACGAGGGGGTGACTTTCCAGTCTCATCTCGACGGCTCGCGCCATTTTATTACACCCGAAAAGGCGATCGAGATTGAAGAGGGATTGGGGGCCGATATCATCATGGCCTTCGATGAGTGCCTGCCCTATCCGTCCGACTACGCGAAGACGGCCGCCTCGCTCGAACGGACGCTCGACTGGGCCCGCCGTTGCAAAGCGGCGCATCGCCGGGGTGACCAATTCCTTTATGGCATCGTCCAGGGGGGCTTCCACGAGGATCTTCGCAAAAAAGGGGCCGAAGGTCTGCTGGAGATCGGATTTGACGGGATCGCCATCGGGGGCCTCTCGGTAGGAGAGCCGCAGGAGCAGATGCTCCATATTTTAGACGAAGTGGTTCCGCTGATTCCGGAAACGTTCCCCCGTTATTTGATGGGGGTCGGCACACCGGAAGATCTGGTCGAAGGGGTGGCTCGGGGGATCGATCTGTTCGACTGTGTTCTTCCGACGCGGCACGCGCGGACCGGATCGCTCTTTACCTCTCGCGGGGAAATTCATATTAAAAATGCGCGGTATACGGAAGATGACCGGCCGCTCGACGCCGATTGCGGCTGTTATACCTGCCGAAATTTTTCGCGGGCCTACTTGCGGCATCTCTTCATGGCAAAAGAGCTCCTGGCAATTCGGTTGAATACCCTGCATAACCTGTATTATTATCTCACCCTCATGGAGGGGTTACGTCAGGCGATTGAGAAGAACACGCTGGGGAGTTTCCGAAACGAATTCTATCAGAAGCGGAATCCGGAGATCGAAGGGATGGAGTCGAAAGCCTGAGTGTTTTCACTCCCCATTTTTTTAATTCCGGATATACTACTAGGAGGTTGCGTTGTTGGAATGGTTTGAATCAAATGCATGGGCACAGGCGGGAGGAGCGCCGGCGGCACCCGGAAATCCGATGCTCTCGTTTATCCCGTTTATTTTAATTTTTGTTATTTTTTATTTTCTTTTGGTCATGCCTCAACAAAAGAAGATGAAAAAACGGAAGGCGATGATCGAGGCATTAAAAAAAGGGGACCGCGTGACGACCACGGGAGGGATCATCGGAACGGTGACCAATCTTTCCCCGGATGTCGTGACGATTCAGATTGCAGAGGGGGTTCGGGTGAAAGTGGGACGAAATTACATTGAAGAGGTTCAAACCGCGGAGGCCGGAGGGGCCGAGGAGCGGGCGAAATGAAGAAAGGAATCCGAGGACGTTTGGTTTTCATTCTGCTCACAGTTTTTGTCTCGATCGTTTTCTTCCTTCCGTCGACCCCGCTCTACTCGAAGCTTCCCTCCTGGTGGGGCCGGTTCTTTCCCGACAAGGGGATCACCCTGGGGCTCGATCTCCAAGGGGGGATGCATTTGGTGATGGAGGTCGAAGGGGAAAAGGCGGTAGACAACACGGTGGAACGAACTCTCGAGAGCCTGAAGGGATCGTTGGGGGAAAAGAATCTGGCCGCGCAATCGATCCGAAGGGAGGGAAGGGATATCCTTCTCTCTTTTGCTCCGGAAAACAAGGAGGCGATTTCTAAAATCCTCGATGAGGAGTATCCCAACCTGACGACGAAGCAATCGGGCGCGGGGGAGGTGGTTCTCACGCTTCGGGAGTCGGAGGTCAACCGAATTCTGGAGTCGGCCACCTCCCAGGCGTTGGAGACGATCCGGAACAGGATCGACCAATTCGGCGTGACCGAACCGCTGATTCAGAAGCAAGGGGCCAACGAGATCCTGGTCCAGCTTCCGGGGGTGAAGGAGCCGCAGAGAGCGATTGCGTTGATCGGGCGGACGGCCCAGCTCGAATTCAAGCTGGTCGATGATGAGAGCCCGATCGCGCGACAATTTCCGCTGGAGATGGAGGCGGAGCGGGAAGCCGCCTTTATTCAGGAATATGAAGCCCGGATTCCTCCGGACGACCAGATCCTCTTTGAACGGATGGTGAACAAAGAGACCGGCAAGGTCACGAAGCGCCCGTTTTTGGTCAAGCGCCGGGCGGCGCTGTCGGGTGATCTGTTGAGCGACGCCCGCGTGTCGATCGGAGACTTCAATACGCCGTATGTCGCCATCACCTTTGATCCGGTCGGTGCAAGACTCTTTGAGAAGGTAACGGAAGAGAACCGGCGTCGTCGTCTGGCGATCGTTCTCGACAACACGGTCTACTCCGCCCCGGTGATTCAAGAGCGGATCTCCGGCGGCCGGGCTCAGATCAGCGGCACGTTTACGATGGATCAGGCGAACGACCTATCGATCGTTCTCCGGGCCGGTGCGCTTCCGGCGCCGGTAAAAATCATCCAGAACGTGACCGTGGGACCCTCCCTGGGGCAAGATTCGGTCGAGAATGGATTAAAGGCGGGGATGATCGGGACCCTCCTGGTCGTCTCGTTCATGATTATTTATTATCGGGCCTCCGGTTTGTTGGCCGACCTGACGATGGTTCTCAATATCGTTTTGTTGCTGGGGGCGATGGCCGCTCTGAATGCGACCCTGACCCTGCCGGGCATTGCCGGAATTATTTTGACGATCGGGATGTCGGTCGATTCGAACGTGTTGATCTTCGAGCGGATTCGGGATGAGCTTCGGGCGGGAAAACCGGTTCGGCTGGCGGTCGATGGGGGCTACCACAAGGCTTTCTCTTCCATTTTTGACTCCCATGTGACGACGCTGATTACGGCCTTCGTCCTCTTTCTCTTCGGGACGGGTCCGATCAAGGGATTCGCCGTTTCGCTCTCGCTCGGCGTGATGATCAATCTCTTTACTTCTTTGATCGGGACCAAAGTGGTTTATGATTTTATCAACAGCCGGTGGAAGCTGCAGAAGCTGAGCATCTGACGCGGCCGTTCGTTCTTTTTTCCCGGATGTATAAGGAGGTTTATGTTTCAAGTATTTAAAAATACCAATATCGATTTTATCGGAAAACGCTATCTTTTCTTCGCCGTTTCAGGGGTGCTGGTTGCGTTGGGTCTCCTGGCCCTGGTGCGAATCTCTCAAGGAAAGGCGAATCTCGGGATTGATTTTGCCGGAGGGGCCGCCATTCAACTTAGATTCGAGCAGCCGATCCAGATCGAGGAAGCGAGAGCCGCCCTGGAAGAAGGGGGTGTGAAAGGGGCCGAACTCCAAGAAGTCGTCGCGGAAAATAAGCTGCTGGTCCGCCTGAAGCAGGATATCGTCCAGAAAAATGTGGTGGAGCAGGTTCAGGAGGCGCTGAACAAAAAATTTTCAGGGAATCAATTTACGGTGGAGAGCAGCACCGAAATCGGGCCGACCATCGGAGAAAAACTTCGGAAAGACGCCTTGTTGGCGGTCACGATCTCGATCATCGGAATCATTATTTATATCGCGTTCCGATTTGAATTCCGATTTGGGATTGCAGCGACCCTCGCGACCTTTCACGACGTCCTGGTCGTTCTGGGAATTCTCTTTCTCCTGAATAAGGAGATCACCCTCTTGATCGTCACCGCCCTCCTGACCATTGCCGGCTACTCTTTGAGCGACACGGTGGTCGTCTTTGACCGGATCCGGGAAAATCTCAGGCTGCAGAAGAGGGAATCGTTCCAGCAGATTGTCAACCGCTCCATCAATGAGGTCCTCTCCCGGACGTTCATCACCGGCGTGACCACATTTTTGGTTCTCTTGGCGATCTTCTTCTTCGGCGGAGAGGTCATCCGTGATTTTGCCCTTGCGATGCTTTTTGGATTGATCGTCGGGACCTATTCCTCCTGGTTTATTGCGAGCCCGCTGCTTCTCTTGTGGGAAAAGAGAGCCAAGGTGTTGAAAAGAGCTTCTACACAGAGCTGAGAACAATGACCGCAACCCCCATCCTTCCTTCCGGCCGGCTCCGGGACACCCGGTTGCCGGTCCTCCTGCAGCTTCTTCGAAGCGAGCTTAAAACCGGCGTTCTCACCCTCAAACGAAACGATTTGAACAAGTCGATCTTTATCCAGGAGGGGGACATTATTTTTGCCTCTTCACTCTACTCCGATGATCGTTTGGGAGAGGTGCTCCTGAAGGCAGGGAAGATCAACTTTAGGCAGTACGAGACTTCCGTCGATCTGCTGAAGAAGACCGGCAAGCGGCAAGGAACCATTTTGGTTGAACAGGGTTTCATTGCCCCGAAGGATCTCTTCGAAGGGGTGGTCTTTCAGGTCAGAGAGATTGTTTTGAGCCCTTTTACCTGGGTCGAGGGAGATTATGAATTTATTGAAGGACCGCTCCCTTCGGAGGAGGTGATCACGCTCCAGATCAGCACGGGGGATATTATTCTGGATGGAATTAAGCGGATCCAGGATTGGAACCGGTTGATCCGCGATCTCCCTCCGCTTAATAGTGTCCTACACCTTTCCACCGATCCCCGCTCTCTTTTTCAGAGTGTGAACCTCAATGCGGCCGAGCGTGATCTCCTCCGTTTGATAAATGGGGAGCGGACTTTGCGTGACGTTCTTTCCGAATCAACGATGTCGTCGATGGATTGCGCCAGGGTGCTCTATTTTTTTATCACGGCGGGGATTTTACAGCCAGCTCTCCAAGAAACGGAAGGAGCCGAAAAAGTCGATCGGCAGGACCATCATCAAGATCATCAAAAAGCAACGGAAGAGGTGCCTCCTGCCGTCGAAGAGGAAGTTCTAAAGCAAGCTTTTTTCGACGAGGAGAAAGAGGCGACCGTCCAAAAGATTCGTGAAGCTTATCTGCAGATGGAGAATCAGAATTATTACGAAATATTAAAGGTGACCCCCTCGGCGGGTCGAGACGAGATTAAGAAGGCTTATTTTAGGTTGGCAAAGGAATACCATCCGGATCGTCACTTTGAAGCCGAAATGGGTCAGGTAAAAAAAGAATTGGAAAGCCTCTTCGTCCGGATCACCCAGGCCTACGACACGCTCTTGGTAGAAAAGAAGAGGAAGGCCTACGATTCCGAGCTGTCAAGTGGAAAACAAAATCAGAAACAGGCGGAGCCGACGCACCGAGATTTTTTTTCGCGTGGACAGGCCGCGCTCGAGAAAGGGGATCTTCGGGACGCCTGCTACTTCTTCCAGGAAGCGATTAATAAGATGCCGGATAGAATTGATAAAGCCGTCTATTACTTGCGATACGGTCAAGCAATGGCGCGCATTCCAGGCAAGCTGCGCGATGCAGCAGAAATTCTAAAAAAGGGGGTTGCCTTAGATCCCACCAGGACCGAATTCCATGTGGAGTTAGGTCTGATCTACAGTAAGACCGGATTAACACAGAAGGCCATGACTTCCTTTGCAGAAGCCCTCAAAAGAGATCCAAATAATAAAATCGCAAAAGCAGAAATCGAAAAACTCCACCCCTAGATTTTTCCAAATCGGCCGGTGAATTTTCGGTTGACATGGGTAAAGTGCTGTGTTATGTTTATATCCGACTAAACTAGTCGCCGATTAAAATGGTCGGCGATTCTCTTTATCAGAGAGCATTATGCTGAAACTAACAAAAAAGACAGACTATGCGCTCATGGCAATCAATTATATGTCCTGCCAAGGGGAAGAGTTCATCGCAAACACCCGAACGATTTCGGAAATATATAATATCCCATTGGAATTGCTAGCAAAAATACTTCAGAGGCTTGCAAAAAAAGGGATCATCGTCAGCCAAAATGGACCGAAGGGTGGATATATCCTTGCCAAAGAACCCTCGGCGATCACCGTGGGTGAGGTGATCCGAGCGATAGAGGGTCCCGTCCAAATTGTCCGTTGCCATGACGGAGAGAATACGTGTTTACAAACGGAACGTTGTACAGTCCGAAGCCCGCTCCGCAGAATTGAAAGCAAAATTATCGAGCTTTTAGATAAGACAACCCTCGATCAAATGTATCGAGAGGAAGTCATCGAAGAAATTACGGTTCGCTGACCGTTTACTAGAGGAGTTTATGTTGAAATTCCCTATTTTCATGGATAATCATTCGACCACACCGATGGACCCCCGTGTTCTGGAAGCGATGCTTCCCTATTTTGTCGAAAAGTTCGGTAATGCCGCCAGTCGAAATCATGCGTTTGGCTGGGAAGCCGAAAAAGCGGTCGATCAGGCACGCGAACAGATCGCTCATCTGATTCATTGTGATCCGAAAGAAATTATCTTCACCAGCGGTGCAACCGAGTCGGACAATTTGGCCCTCAAAGGGGTCGCCGAGATGTATCGGGAGAAGGGGAACCACATCATTACGGTGGTCACCGAACACAAGGCGGTTTTGGACAGCTGCAAACGTCTAGAGAAGATGGGATATGAAGTCACTTATCTTCCGGTCAAGGCCGATGGGATGGTCGATCTCGATCTACTCAAAGCGGCCATCACCGAAAAAACGATCCTGATCTCGGTGATGATGGCAAACAATGAAATCGGCGTAATCCAGCCGGTGGCCGAGATCGGCAAAATTGCCAAGGAACGAGGGGTCATTTTCCATTGCGATGCGACACAAGGGGTCGGTAAAATTCCGGTGGATGTCCAGGCGATGGGAATCGATGTGATGGCCTTCTCGGCCCACAAGATGTATGGCCCGAAGGGAATCGGCGCTCTTTACGTGAGGAAGAAAAATCCACGTGTCCGAATCGCGCCCATTATCGACGGCGGAGGGCATGAGCGGGGGATGCGATCGGGTACGCTCAATGTCCCTGGGATCGTCGGTTTTGGAAAGGCGTGCGAGCTTTCCGACAAAGAGATGGTTGAAGAATCGGCCCGCCTCACCCAGCTGCGGGAGAGACTCAGACAGGGGATTCTCAAGGGGTTGGATGAGGTTTATTTGAATGGAGATCCGATTCAACGGTTGCCGGGTAATCTCAATATGAGTTTTGCTTATGTCGAAGGAGAGTCGCTTTTGATGGGCTTGAAAGAGGTCGCCCTCTCCTCAGGATCGGCCTGTACCACCGCCACGTTGGAGCCGTCTTACGTTCTACGCTCCTTGGGGGTTGGAAGCGACTTGGCTCATTCTTCACTTCGATTTGGGTTGGGACGTTTCAATACGGAAGAAGAAGTCGACTACGTCGTTCAACGCGTGGTCGAGACGGTTCGACGGCTTCGAGAGATGTCCCCGCTCTATGAGATGGCCAAAGAGGGGATTGATCTTAAGAATGTTCAGTGGACACAACATTAATCTGATCATCTATTTCAGGGGTAGAGGAGAATCGAAATGGCATACAGCAATAAAGTGATTGACCACTACAATAACCCCCGAAACGTCGGGTCGCTTGACAAGAACGCTCCTGAAGTCGGAACCGGAGTCGTCGGCGCGCCGGAGTGCGGGGACGTGATGAAGCTTCAATTGAAAGTGAGCAACGGCGTCATCGAAGATGCCAAATTCAAGACATTCGGCTGCGGCAGCGCCATCGCCAGCTCAAGCTTGGCCACGGAGATGCTCAAGGGGAAAACACTCGATGAGGCAACGGGGATCAAAAATACCGACATCGTCAACGAGCTGAATCTTCCTCCGGTGAAAATACATTGCTCGGTTCTGGCGGAAGATGCAATCAAGGCCGCCATCGCCGATTATAAAAAGAAAAACGGTCTGGCTTAGGAGGCAAGATGGAATCGACAACAAATCAGGAGCAGGTGATCGCGCTTACGCCGAATGCGGTGGCGGCGGTCAAAGAGATTATTGAGAAAAAAAACCTCGGTCAGGTCGCTTTGCGGGTCGGTGTGCAAGGGGGCGGCTGTTCTGGTCTCTCGTATAACTTGAATTTTGAAACAGAGGTGACCCCCCACGATACTTCCTTCGAAGTGGATGGCCTTCGGGTGATTGTCGATCAGAAAAGTGCGATTTACCTTGCCGGAACGACGCTCGACTTCAGCAAAGAATTGGTCGGGGGAGGTTTCAAATTTCTCAATCCGAATGCGAAGCGCAGCTGTGGATGCGGCGAGTCTTTCTCTGCATGATGTTCACCTGAGGAATGGGGTAGAGTGACACTCGGCGGCCTAAGTTGTGCGAGGCCGCAGCCGAGAAAAGGGTGATTGTGGATCTGGGAAAGGCCCCGTGAGGGGCCGTTCTATTTTATAGACCTGGGATTTTAAAGTGAAGCTCTCTGGAACATCGGAAATCACAAAAAGAGCCTGTTGGAAGTGCGGTGCTCCGATCGCGTCGCTCGATGTCTGCACCGAATGTGCCGCCTTGCAGCCTTTTCCAGAAGGGATCGACTATTTTACCCTGTTTGGAATCGGGCCTCGTTTGAACGTCGATCTTGCCCGGCTCGAAGCGACGTTTTATGCGTTGAGCCGCAAATTCCACCCCGATTTCTATCAAAAGAAATCTTCGGAGGAGCAGGCGATCAGCCTTGAGAATTCGGCCCTTGTGAATAAGGCCTACCGCACGCTCAGAGATCCTCTTCAAAGAACGGAGTATTTGATCCAACAGGTCGATGGCGGAAACGGCGTTTCAGCGGAGGCGCCGGCCGATCTTTTTGATGAGATTTTAGAACTGCAGGAATTATTGGAGAGTGTGAAAGAAAGCTCTGGTGATTCGAGCCGAAGGGGGCAACTCCGCGATGCCCTTACGAATGAGCAAGCCCGGTTTGAGCAGATTCAGGATCAGGGGAAGCAGGCGCTCGAGCGGATTGCGACCGAATGGGACGGGCTCCAAGAGATTTCGGAGAAAAGGGAATGGACGGAAGAACAGCGGCGGCTTCTTTCAGGGATGAAGAAAATCGTGTCGCGCCGCGCTTATCTCGATCGAGTATTAAACGACATTCAAACCGGAATTGAAACGTTAGAGAAAGGAAGTTAGATGCCGAGAGTGGTGGGAATCGATCTGGGGACTACGAACAGCCTGGTCGCCTACATGGACAAAGGAACCCCCCGGGTCATCGCGGACGCGCAAGAGAGGGTCATTCTCCCCTCCGTCGTCTCCTTCGGATGGGAAGGCCGGCCCGACGGCGTGATCGTCGGAGAAGAGGCGAAGAAACATCTGATCACCCACCCGGATCGAACGATTTATTCGATCAAGCGTTTCATGGGAAAGGGAATGGAAGATGTCGCCGACGATCGATCCTTCGTTCCCTACGGCCTGACCGGGGGGCAGCAGGAGGTGGTTCGAATCTCGGTCGCCGGGAAGCTCTATACCCCTCCGGAGATCTCCGCTTTTATTTTGAGAGAGCTGAAGCAGCGGGCGGAAGCCTTTTTCAAAGAGCCGGTCCGCCAGGCGGTCATTACCGTTCCGGCCTATTTCAACGACAGCCAGCGGCAGGCAACCAAAGACGCCGGGAAGATCGCTGGGCTTGAAGTCCTTCGAATCGTCAATGAGCCGACCGCTGCATCGCTCGCTTATGGACTCCAGAAGAAGAAAGAAGGAACGATCGTCGTCTACGATCTCGGCGGGGGAACGTTCGACGTTTCTATCCTGAAGATCAAAAACGGCATCTTCGAGGTTCTTTCGACCAACGGTGATACACATCTCGGCGGCGATGATGTTGATCGACAGCTGATGCTCCTGATCGCTCGCGAGATCACGGCTCAGAGCGGAGCCGATCTTTCCAACTCGCCCGATGTTCTTCAGGAGATCCGGTTGGCGTCGGAGAGGGTCAAGTGCCGGCTCTCGTTTGAAGAGAAGGCGGAGATCGTCCTGACCTTTCCAGACAAGAAAATCGACTATCGCCGGACGATTTCACGAACCGAGTTCGATGCGCTGATCACCGAATTCGTCGAGAAGACACTCGGACCGTGTCGCCAGGCGCTGGCCGATGCCCATCTCAAACCGGAACAGGTCGACGAGGTGATCCTGGTCGGCGGATCGACCCGGATTCCGCTGGTGCGAAAAAAGGTCGCCGATCTCTTCAAGAAGACCCCTCACAGCGAATTGAATCCCGATGAGGTGGTGGCGCTCGGCGCAGCGGTCCAGGCCGACATCCTGGCGGGTGGAATCACCAACATGCTCCTTCTCGATGTGACGCCGCTCTCGCTCGGAATCGAGACGATGGGAGGGGTCGTCAGCCGTTTGATTCCGCGTAATACGACGATTCCGACAAGCGCGAAGGAGTCGTTCACGACTTTTGTGGACGGGCAGAAGTCGGTCTCGATTCATGTCGTCCAGGGAGAGCGGGAGCTGGTGAAAGACTGCCGGAGCCTTGCGAAATTCAATCTGACCGAGATCGATCCGATGCCGGCCGGCATCCCGAGGATTGAAGTGACCTTCATGATCGATGCCAACGGCATCCTCAATGTGACCGCCAAGGAGTTAAGGAGCGGGAAGGCGCAGTCGATCGAGGTGAAGCCGACTTATGGATTGACCGATGGAGAAGTCGAAAAGATGATCTCCGATTCGATCGAGCATGCCCGTGCGGATCTCAACGAACGGATGTTCATCGAAGCGCGAAACGAGGCGGAGTCAGTGCTGCGTCATACCGAGAAGGCCCTCTCCCAAGGGGCGGCGTTAATCGACCCCTCCGAAAAAGCGGAGATCGAAAAAAGCATGGCCGGTTTGAAAGAGGCGATGAACGGAAACGATCACCATCGTGTGCGCGAAGCGCTCGACCGGCTCGATCAATCAACCAAAAATCTTGCCGAAACATTGATGAATCAAACATTAAAAGAGACGCTTCAGGAAAAGAAGCTCTCTGATTTATAGAAAGAGACCATGCCGAAAGTGACTTTTAAATTAGGAGATGTGGGACAGGACGTGACCGTCGAGGCGAAGGAGGGGCAGTCGATCCTCGACGTGGCGCTCGACAATCATATCGACCTGGAGCACAACTGCGGGGGAAACTGCGCCTGCACCACCTGTCATGTGATCGTTCGGGAAGGAACGGAGAAACATCTCTCCGAAATGGATGAAGACGAAGAAGACCGTCTCGATACCGCGGAGGGGTTGACGCTCACCTCCCGGCTCGGGTGTCAGGCCCGGATCAAAGGAGATGTCGTGGTCGAGATTCCGAAGAACACGCAGACGTTCCGAAAGGCCGAGCAGCACTGACGCGAAGGGCGTCTGTCTTAACGGAGGGAGATCCGATGAAAATGGGCTGGCACGATTCCGAGGAAATTGCGTTGTTGCTCTTGGAGAAACATCCGAATCTCGATCCCCTCACGGTCCGGTTTACCGATCTGCACAAGATGGTGACCGAGCTTCCCGGCTTCGAAGACGACCCGAAGAAGTCGAACGAGGCGATCTTGGAGGCGATCCAGATGGCCTGGCATGAGGAATATCAAGACGCCCAGGGTTGACGGCCGGATCGGTAGACTTACCATGTTACGATGCTCTCCGAATCGAGGATATATCCTAGCATTTCTTTATAGCCGATCGGAGGATGGGCCGGCGTCTCCCCCCCTTTCAGATCGTCCGCTAACGTGAAGACCTTCCCCTTCACTCCTTTTAATTCTAGACCGACCGCATCCTGGATCAGGATAATGACCAGCTCGTTCGATTCGGACTGCCTCCGGATGATTTCCAGGGGGGCCGGATCATCCTTCCGCTTTAAAATGTGCAAAATCCGTTTCATCGGCGCTTTCTAAAAAAGGGCGAAGCGTTGGGCGGCCGCAATTTTTTCGGCGATCTCTTTTTTTGAGAGGGGGACCGTCTTGTAATCGCTCTCGGAGAGATCGACTTCTTTGGCGCTTTCCTGATCGATATAAAAGGTGGGGATGAATTCCTGGAGGGTGGAGAGGAATTTCTCCGCCATCTCGCCGTCGATCAGCCCGTTGGTATCGGGCGTCAAGAGAAGCGGCGCGCGGCCGGTGAGGATCACCTCCACCGCATGATCTCCGGAGGCGAGACCGAGGGCGATCCGGACCCCTTCGACGGCGCGGTGACTTGTCTCAGGATCGCTTCGAATCAGGACGACGACGCTTCGTGTCATTCGGTCAATTAAATGTGACGAAACGGTCACATCCTTTCACCAGATCGGAGAGAACGACCAGCCCGCAGAAGACCGCCTTGTCGCTCGTCGGAATGCCGCGGCGCTGCGCGCCGTAGGCGCAGAGAAAGAGTTTCACCCCATTCTGCTTCAGCCGCTCCATCTCGGGACGGTCTACATTCCGCACCCCCTCGTCGATCAGGTAGAGATAGGTGTCGACCCCCTGACGAAGGGCCTCGTTTGCGAGAGAGGCGACGGTGGTCAGGTTTTTGTCTTCCGGGGGGGTTGATAAGAGAATGCCCAACTTCTTTTTTTCCATCGGCCCGACTTTAACACCTGCAAAACCGCGTTGTCAACTTTGACGTCATTCCGACAAGGAATCTTTCGGTTGAAAAGCGGGCGGACGTCCTGAGCCCGGTCGTGAAAAATTTGCCTTGAACTCTCCGAAAGAGACGCGATATCTTGTGAACATGCACCCGCGTCGCATTTCTCGCAGCTTGCTGCGGGGAGCGTCAACTGCCTAAGTGTACTCCCATAATTTATCTTGATATTTTTTGTGGATCGTCGTCCTTGATCAATAAGCGCGTAGAACCGTCATCCCCCTTACGGAAAGGGGGCGGAGAGGGGACTATGATGATCCTGGCTTTTACCGGAACATAAGCGGGCGGATCGATGCAAGAATCAGGGAAAATAAGCCAGGGAAGGGGAGCGAAGGGAAGGAACAAGCCGCGCGTGGTCGGAATTGAGAAACTCGTTCGCGAACTGGAGATTTATCAGCGCGAGTTGGAGGCCCAGAATGAAGAACTCCGGCAGGCGCAGTCCCATCTGGAGCTCTCCTGCGACCGCTTTTCCTCCCTGTACGATTTCGCTCCGGTCGGTTACTTCACCTTCAGCCGGAGCGGCCTCATCTTGGATGTGAATTTGAAAGGGGCCAAACTGTTGGGTGCCGAGCGCGCCGGTCTGGTGAAGACCTCCTTCTCAGTTCATCTCGATAAGGAGAGTCGATCGTCCTTTACCACTTATCTGAAGCGATTGTTCCAAGAAGGGCATCCGGAGAGATGCGAGGTGCGGCTGCGTCCGGGCCGCGGGATGCTTTTTGCGGCCCGGATTGAGAGTGTGGTCGTCAAGGACCGCGAGCAGGGGTGGGTCTCTCGATCGATGCTGATCGATATCAGCGACCGCGTTCAAGCGGAGGAGGCGCTGCGGGATTCGGAGGAAAGATATCGCCTGCTGTTCGAGAGCAATCCCCACCCGATGTGGGTCGTCGATACCGAGTCGTTTGCCTTTTTGGCGGTGAACGAGGCGGCGATCGATCATTACGGCTACAGCCGGGAGGAGTTTCTCTCCATGACCATTCAAGACATCCGCCCGGCGGAAGAGGTCTCCCTCCTGACGGAGGGGCTTGCGAAATCGTCCGGGAGGCCCGTTCGCGCGGGGGTGTGGCAGCATCGAAAAAAGGACGGCACCGTCATCGATGTGGAGGTCACGGGGCAGCGGATCTTTTTCTCCGGAAGGAATGCCCAACTGGTGATTGCGAACAACGTCACCGAGCGCAATCGGGCCCAGGCGGCCTTGCGGCAGAGCGAGCGGCGGTTCCGCGCGTTGATTGAGAACAGCTCCGATGCCATTGCCCTGTTGGATGCGAGCGGGAAAATTTTCTATGCGAGCCCCTCCACTTTGAGAATCTTCGGCTACGTCCCGGAAAAGCTGATCGGAAAAACGGCGCTCGAGCTGATCCACCCCGAAGATCGGGGAAGGATGAAACATCTTTTCTCGGATCTCGCCAAGCGGTCGGAGGGAGAGGCGATGGCCGAGCTCCGTTTTCGGCACAAGAGCGGCGTTTGGCGCTGGGTGGAGGGAATCGGGAGCAATCTGCTTCGGGAGCCGGGGGTCCATGCCATCGTCGTCAATTACCGCGATATCACCGACCGGAAGGAGGCGGAGGAGGCGATCGGGGAGAAAAATTTACGGATTGAGGAGGCGAGCCGCGCGCGCAATCGCTTCTTCTCATATATGTCGCACGAGCTGAAGACCCCGGTCAACAGCATCGTCGGCTTTGCGCAGCTGCTTCGAAACGGCAACTACGGGGCCCTTGCCCCCGAGCAGGCGGCGGCCGTCGGCCGGATCAATAACAATGCCCGAGAGCTCATCCATCTTATCAACAACATTTTGGATTTAGCGAAGCTGGAGACGGGGAAGATCGGGCTCCAGGCGGTGGAGGCCGATCTCAAGGAGCTGGTCGACAAAGTGCTCCTCAACTTCGAGCCGCTGCTGCAGGAGAAGGGACTTCCGGTTCCGGAAGGAGATCGATCCCGACTTCCCGGAGCGTTTTTTGACCGACCCGATGCAGGTGAGGAGCATTCTGATGAACCTGATCTCCAATGCGGTGAAATTCACCGATCGGGGGGGAGATCCGGCTAAGGCTGATGCGCCTCGCGCAAGAGGGAATCCGGTTGGAGGTCTCCGACACCGGGATGGGGATTTCGGAGGAATATCTCGGGAGAATTTTCGAGGAGTACGAGCAGAGAGGGGTGGCGCGGGAAGCCAAAGGAAATTACACGGGGGGGAGCGGGCTGGGGCTCGCAATCGTCAAGAAAATGGTCGATCTTCTGAGCGGCCGGATCGAAGTCGCCAGCACCCCCGGCGAGGGAACGGTCTTCACCGTCTTCATCCCTGAAGCGCCCCCCAACGACATAAAATGACACAAGCATCGCTGGAACACCTTTCATCGAGGACAGGCGACCGTATTGATCTAATAATTCCGAGCGTGTCACAATAGACTATCAGTATGGTGAAAGGGTGGAGATTGGTTGCTCTCCTCCGACGAGACCCACCAGATTCGAAAACGGGATAAGAAGGAAAGAAATAAAAGTGGGTGCGTCACGGAATCTCTAAACAGACCTTTTAATCGTCCTCTCTTTCTCTCGATTCAAAGTAGAATCTCCCAACGATATATGTTAATCTCCAAGGGAACCAATTTCGACTCGCCGCGACCCGGTCGTCGCGGCGGATCGGCGCGTCCCGATCAGAATGAAAAAAGAGAAAACGAAAAAGAAAACCTCCCGGAAGGCACCGACCCCGCGCGCATCGGCGCGCAAGGCGGCGCCGCCGGAGCCCCCTTCTCCGGGAATGAGTTGCCCGTCGTCGGGATCGGCGCCTCGGCGGGGGGGCTGGAGCCGATCGAGACCTTTTTCGATCGGATCTCCGCCGACAGCGGGGTGGCCTTCGTCGTCGTCCAGCACATGGACCCCCACCACAAGAGCATCATGGCTGAATTGCTCGGCCGCCACACCGAGATGCCGGTCCGGATGGCAGAAAATCGGATGCAGGTTGCGCCGAATACCGTCTATGTGAACCCGCCTGGGAAATACCTCACCCTCTTTCATGGAATGCTTCATCTCAGCGACCCCGACCCCAATCAGGGGGTCCGTTTTCCGATCGATTCTTTCCTTCGCTCCCTGGCGGAGGACCGAGGACATCGGTCGGTTTCGATCCTCCTTTCCGGAGGGGGAACCGACGGGACGCTCGGTCTGAAGGCGGTCAAGGCCGCCGGCGGAATGACGATGGTTCAGGAAGAGGGTTCGGCCAAGTTCGGCGGCATGCTCCGAAGCGCCGTCGCCAGCGGGAGCGTCGATTATGTCCTGCCGGTGGAAGAGATGCCGAAGGAGGTGATCCGGTACATCCGGCACCCCTACACCGCGAAGTCGGCCCCCCTCCGGAAGCGGTCGAGCCGACCTTTGTCGATCGGCTGGAGAAGATCTTCATGATCCTCCGTTCCCAGACCGGGCACGACTTTTCCCTCTACAAACGAAACACGATCTGCCGGCGGATCGAACGGCGGATGGCCCTGCACCAATTCAGGCAGGTCGGCGATTACCTCCGTTATCTCCAGCAGAATAAGGCCGAGGTGGAGGCCCTTTTCAAGGAGCTTCTCATCGGGGTGACCAGCTTTTTCAGGGACATCGAGGCGTTTACGGCGCTCCAAACAAAAGTGATCCCTCATCTTTGTGAGGGGAGGGAGGCCGAGCGTCCGATCCGGATCTGGGACGCCGGCTGCTCGACCGGAGAGGAGGCCTATTCGATCGCCATGCTGGTGAGCGAAGAGATGGAGCGGCTTGGCCATTTTTATAAGGTCCAGATCTTCGCGACCGACATCGACGAAGAGGCGCTCGAATTCGCGCGGGCGGGACTTTATCCGGAGTCGATTGCCGTCGATGTCCCCCCGCAGCGGCTGCGCCGTTTCTTCGACAAAGAGGGAAGCAGTTACCGGGTCAAGAAGCAGACCCGCGAAATGGTCATCTTCGCCAAACAGGACCTGATCAAAGACCCTCCCTTTTCGAAGCTCGATCTCGTTGTTTGCAGAAACCTTCTTATCTATCTGAGCGGGGTCTTGCAGAAGAAAGTCCTTCCCCTCTTTCACTACACCTTGAATCCGGACGGTTATCTGATGCTCGGCCCCTCCGAGACGATCGGAGAGCAGGCGAATCTCTTTTCCATGCTCGATAAAAGTGGAAGCTCTTTCGTCGAAAGAGCGTTACAAAGGTCGCCGTCGAATTTCCGGCGATCCCCGTGACGAAGGAGACGGCGGGTCCCCTGAAAAAGGAGACGCGCTCCGCGGCCGAATCCGACGTCGTTCGCCTGGCGGAGAAGGTTTTGCTCGACGAGTACGCCCCTTCCTCCGTCATCGTCAACGAAAAGTACGAGATCGTCCACTTTCGGGGCCGGACCGGGCCCTATCTGGAGCATCCGACGGGGGAGGCCTCTTTCAATATTTTGAAGATGGTGCGCGAGGGGCTTCGAATCGAGCTGCGCGGCGCCGTGCACAGGGCCTTCACGAAGCGGGAAAAGGTGGTCCGCTCCGACATCCACGTTGAAGCCAACGGCAAGGCTCGGACGATCCGCCTGACGGTCCAGCCGTTCCAGCAGAAAGCGATGGAGGGCTTGGCGATGGTGATCTTCGAAGAGGTCGTTCCATCCGGTTCGGACGGCTCTGGAAAAGAGAAGAGCGCCGCGCAGGTCGATCAGCGGACGCTCGATTTGGAGCAGGAGTTGAACATCACCAAGGAGACGCTGCAGACGACGATCGAAGAGCTGGAGACCTCCAATGAAGAGCTCAAGTCGACCAACGAGGAGATGCAATCGACGAATGAGGAGCTGCAGTCGACCAATGAGGAAATGGAGACCTCCAAAGAAGAGCTGCAGTCGATCAATGAAGAGTTGGTCACGGTGAATTCCGAGCTCCAAAACAAAATCGACGAGCTCTCCCAGGCGAATAACGACATGATGAACCTTCTCAGCAGCACCGATATCGGAACGATCTTTCTCGACAGCGCCCTTCGCATCAAACGGTTTACTCCCGCGGTCGCCAAGGTCGTTCATCTCATTCCCTCCGACATCGGCCGGCCGATCAGTCATATCACCGCCAACCTCGTTTGCGAAAATTTTACCGCCGATATCGAGCAGGTGCTCCGGACGCTCGTCTTCAAGCAGACGGAGCTTCAATCGCGGGAGGGGGAGTGGTATTTGATGAAGATCCTTCCCTACCGGACGATGGAGAATCGGATCGACGGGGTGATTATTACCTTCTTGAACATCACCGAGCTCAAGCGGTCGAAAGTGGCTCAGAAAGCGCTCCTCGATTATACCAACGGCCTGATCGAAGCAATGGACCAGCCGTTGGTCATTCTGACCAAACGATTGCGGCTCTTGTCGGCCAACGAGGCGTTCTACAAGATGTTTCGGATTCGAAGAGAAGAGAGCGACGGCCAGCTTCTCTTCAATCTCGGCGGAGGGCAATGGAACATCCCCGCTTTAAAAAAGGCGCTGGAGGAGAGCCTTACCGATCATTTAGCGGCTCGGACCATCGAGGTGGAGCAGACGTTCCCCGAACTCGGGAAGAAGCGGCTGAAGATCGGTCTTCACAAGGTCAATCTGAAAAAAAACGCCGTCATAGAGGAAGAGGAGTTGATTCTTTTGTTTTTCGAGGAGCGCACCTCTCTTTTTTTAGTATCAAATTTAGGATCAAACGAGGCATTCAGAAACGTCCAAGCGAGGCGGCATGGAGATCCCTCCCAGGGTCCGGCAGAAGCGAAAAATAAAGAAGGCATCCCTTACCCCGGTCCGCCGGGAAAAGGCTTCCGAAAACGGCGCGGGAGCGAGCTTTTCTCCGAGCGAAGTCCAGCAGATCATCGCCGAGCTTCGAAATCACCAGCACGAACTCGAGGCGCAAAACGACGAGCTTCGGCGGACCCAGGCGGAGTTGGAGGCCTCCCGGAATCGCTACTCCGATCTGTATGATTTTGCGCCGGTCGGTTATTTCACCCTCAGTCGAAGCGGATTGATTCTCGAAGCGAACCTCAAGGGAAGAGAGCTGTTGGGGGTCGATCGCGATTTTCAGCCGAGGACTCCCTTTTCCCTCTTTGTCTTCAAAAGAGACCAGCCCCTTTTCCATGCCCATCGGAGGAGCCTCTTCAAGGGGGGAAGCGGCAGATCTGCGAGATCCGGCTCCAGACCCAGAGCGGAATTCCCTTTTATGCGCAGATGGAGAGTATTCTTGTGAAAGAGACACCGATGGGACCGGTTTGCCGGACGGTGATCAGCGATATCACTCTTCGAAAACAGGCCGAGGAAGAGCGGGCGCAACTCTTCGAGCGAGAACAGATGGCCCGCACGGAGGCCGAACGGATGCAGTGGCGCTTGACTTTCCTGGCGGAGGCCAGCGAGATTCTTGCCGCTTCCCTCGATTACGAAACGAGCTTGCCCCGGGTGGCGCGCCTGGCCGTTCCCTATCTGGCCGATGGGTGTGTGGTCGATGTTGTGGAGGAGGATCGGACGATCCGCCGGGTCGCCGTCGCAGCAGCCGATCCCTCCAAAGAGGCGTTGGGGTGGGAACTGATGCGCCGCTATCCCCCCCAATCGGGGAGCCCTCATCCGCTTCTGCATGTCCTAGAGTCCGGCAAATCAACCATTTTACCCGAGATTTCTGATTGCCTCCTGCAAAAGATTGCAAAGAATCCCGAGCACCTCCGAATGGCCCGTTCCTTGGGGCTCAGATCGGCCATGATGGTTCCGCTGATCGCGCGGGAGCGGCCCCTCGGAGTGCTTTCCTTTTTGACCGCAGAGAGCAATCGATGTTATGGAGAAGAAGAGCTTGCTTTGGCTGAAGATCTGGCGCGCCGCGTTGCTGCGGCGGTCGATAACGCGAACCTCTATCGGGGGGCGCAGAAGGAAATCGCCGAGCGCAAACGGGCGGAAGGGGCGATTCAGGAGATGAATCGGATGCTCCAGCAGAAGAATGTGAGTGTTGAGGAGGCAAGCCGCGCGCGAAATCTCTTCTTCTCCTACATGTCGCATGAGCTGAAGACCCCGGTCAACAGCATTTCCGGCTTTACCCAACTGCTTCGAAGGGGGCCTACGGAGAGCTCACCCCCAAGCAGGCCGGCGCGGTCGACCGCATTCATCATAATGCTCATGAACTGATTCACCTCATCAACAACATCTTGGATTTGGCCAAGCTTGAATCGGGCAAGAAGGGGCTGCAAGTGATGGAGGTGAACCTCAGGGAGTTAACAGAGAAAGTGTTGATGATCTTCGAGCCGCTCCTTCAGGAGAAAGGGCTTTATCTACGGAAAGAGATCGACCCCGATTTCCCGGAATGTTTTTTGACCGACCCGATGCAGGTGAGAAGCATCCTGACCAATCTTCTCTCCAATGCGGTGAAATTTACCCATCGAGGCGAAGTTCGGCTCCGTCTGGGGCGGCGGGTGGAGCGGCAAGAAGTGTTCTTGGAGGTTTCGGACACCGGGGTGGGGATTGAGCCGGCGCACCTGGACAAGATCTTCGAGGAGTATGAGCAGAGAGTGGTGGCGCGAGAGGTAAAGGGGAAGTATATCGAGGGGACCGGCTTAGGGCTGGCGATCGTGAAGAAAATGGTGACTGCGCTTGCCGGAAGGATCGAGGTCGCCAGCGTCCCGGGTCGGGGGACGGCCTTCACGATTCTTCTTCCGGAGCAGCTACCTAATGAATTGATTTATCCCATCCCTAAGTAGAATAGTCCCGCCGCTGATTCCCTTTGGGGGCGCTCCTCGGATCACAAAGCGCTTGCTTCCCCAACGACATTCCTGTATAATGCCAGACTTGTTTCGCACCTTTTAGGTTATACTTAAAACCAAATCACTTTACTACAAATCGAGGATGGAAGAATGGCGCAGATGATGACCGCCGAGGTGGCGGATGGCCGAATCATAGACTATAAAGCGATCGTTGTCTTTTCGGCGCTTTCGATGGTTATGTTCGTTGGTGTTCCCCTGTTCGGTTATTTTTTCGATTATTCCTGGTTGGATTGGACGATGTTCGGTTTGCTCTATGTGATGTCCGGAATGGGAATCACGGTCGGCTACCACCGATTCATCTCACATCGGAGTTTTAACGCTCCTGACGCGGTGAAGGTGGCTTTCCTGATCGCGGGGGGCTGGGCGCTGGAGAATTCCGCTCTGAAATGGTGCTCCGACCATGTCCGGCATCATGCCAATGTCGATACCGATGCAGACCCCTATAACGCGAAGAGAGGATTCTGGCACAGTCATCTCCTCTGGATCTTCATCAAAACCCCCTTTTCGATGGATGATAAATATACCGCCATCTTTAAAAAAGATAAGCTGATTATGTGGCAGCACCATAATTATCTCTTGATCCTTCTTTCAGGTTTTGCCATTCCGACGCTGATCGGTTTTCTTCATCGCGGTTGGATCGGGGCGCTCTCCGGGTTTCTTCTCGCCGGTGTGTTCAGAACCTTCCTGGTGTTGAATTCGACCTTCTGCATCAATTCGATCTGCCATATGTGGGGAGACCAGCCGAACGGCACTCAAAACAGCAGCCGGGACAGCTGGTTGATCTCCTTGATCACTTTCGGCGAGGGTTATCACAACTACCACCATACCTATCCCCGCGATTACCGGAACGGCCCGAAGTGGTATAACTTCGACCCCTCCAAGTGGTTGATCTTCAGCCTCTATATGGTCGGTTTGGCGAGAGATCTTTCCTATCGGACGGAAACGACCTAGGGTGGTTTCCTTCAACCGGCCCTCCTTATCAAAAGGGGGCCGGTTTTTTTATTTTCTTTGTCTAAAGGCCATGTGGGGGTTCAATATGTTGAACCCCGACCATCCTTCCGCCGGACCTTGACAACTTCTTTCCAACCCGCTTATTATTCGGCGTTATGAAAAAAATCTACCTCGATCATATCGCAGCCACACCGCTTCTGCCGGCGGCGCGCGAGGCGATGCTCCCCTTCCTGACGGAGCACTTCGGCAACCCGCAAAGCCGTCATGCGGAGGGGGAAATTCCGCGAAAGGGAATCGAAGAGGCGCGCAAACGGGTGGCGGAGCTGATCGGCGCCGAGGCGCGGGAGATCGTTTTTACCGCCTCGGGGAGCGAAGCGAACAACCTTGCGATCAAGGGCATTCTTGCCGCGCGTCCGAAGAAAAAGATCCACATCATCACCTCGGTGATCGAGCACTTTTCCGTGGCTCACCCCCTCAAGCATCTGGAACGCGAGGGGGTGGCGGTCACTTGGCTTCCGGTCGATCAAAAAGGGCGGGTCCGCCCGGAACAGGTCGCGGCGGCGCTGCGAAATGAGACAGTGTTGGTGTCGATCATGCATGCGAACAATGAAATCGGAACGGTGCAGCCGATTCAGGAAATCGCCTCGATCACTCAGGCGGCGGGGGTCCTCCTCCACACCGATGCCGTCGCCACCGTCGGGATGATTCCGTTCCGTGTCGATTCGCTCGGGATCGATCTCGCCTCCTTCTCGGCGCAGCCCTTTTACGGACCGAAGGGGGCCGGGGCACTCTACATCCGTCGGGGAACGCGCGTTCATCCTTTGATCGAGGGAGGAATTCAAGAAGGAGGCAGGCGGAGCGGGACCGAGAATGTCGCGGCGATCGTCGGAATGGGGGCGGCGGCCCTCGAGGCGCGAAAGCGCCTTCCTTCCGAAGCGCCCCGGCTGGCGGCGCTGCGGGATCGGCTGATCGTCGGGCTGACCGAGCGGGTTCCTCTCATTCACCTGACCGGGGATCCGATCCACCGGCTTCCTCACATCGCCAGTTTTGCGGTGGAGTTTGTCGATGGAGAGGCGCTCATTCGACTCTTGGAAAAAAAGGGGATCTTTGCGGCGAGCGGATCATCATGCAGCGCCGAGGCGTTGAAGATCTCGCCTGTCCTCACGGCCACCGGATTTCCGGCGAACGTGGCCCAGGGGGGATCGTCTTCAGCCTGGGGATGGGGACCACCGAAGAAGAGATCAAGACGGTCCTCTCCATTTTTCCGAGGTGCGTTGAAGAAATTAGGAAGGTCTCGCCGATTTACACCAACCTGTCGCCTCAGGTACGGCAGGGCGGCGCTTTAGGATGAATGGATGATTGTCGCCGATCAGACACTCGACACCCTGGGACTCTTCTGTCCGATTCCGGTGATTTTGACTTCGAAGAAGATCAAACAGATGGAGATCGACCAAGTGCTGGAGGTTCTCTCCGACGATGAAGGGATCAAGAAAGATATGCCGGCCTGGTGCAAAAGTAGTGGAAACGAGTTCTTGGATTTGATTCAGGAAGGGAAGGTGTTTAAAGTTTATGTGAAGAAAAAGAAGTAATGGAGGGCCGGGTTCGTTCTGTCCCAGCCCTCCGATGGCTGTTATCAATCGACCTGATCTAAATCTTCGAGTAAAGCCTTTTTGGTTTCTTCCGAAATGAGCGCCCGCTCTTTATAGCTGGGGTGCTCGATCACGAGATCGTTTTCTTTTTCGCTCCGGAAGGCTTCAATCAGCGTCGGGCTCCACTTGAACCGAACATAATGGACCGCGCTGATCTTCTCCTCGGTGCTTCGGCCCCCCTCAAAAACAGCAGGGACCTTTTTCTTCCCGATCTGGAAATAAACGACATTCGGTTTGTCGATTCCGATCAGCCGGTCCAAAACCTCTTTAATCTTGCCTTCCTCTGTGATTTCGATAAAAAGGGTCGCGGAGAGCTCCCCTTCGTCCGGGATGAGATCATTATAGACGTCAACCTCTTCTTGGATCTTGGCGGGATCTTCGACCCGCTCCACGCGCAACATCTCGTGTATCTGGAAGAGAATGGTCTCCCGATTCTCGAAGGTCAAAGAGACGTAAGGGCCGACTTGGATCCGCCTCTTCTTCTTTTCCTCCATGATCCCTTGACGATAGGAATCTCTTATTTTTTCGTACTCAGCCAGTGAATGGAGTTCTTCAGCGTCGATTTTCTTCATCGTTCTGCTCCAGGTTGTAGGGCCGACGCATGCGTCGCCCTCATAATCCGTATGCCTTTTTCACAATTTGAATCGGATGAAGCGGCTCTTTCCCGGTCCCCTGGAGGATTTGCATCCCGGCCAGGGGGCAGTCGGTTGCAACCACATCGGGATTCCCCTCCTCAATGGCACGGAAGAGCGGCTTCGCCGTCTTCATCGATTCGTCGAAGTATTCGGTCTTGATCCCCCAGGTGCCGTCGTGCGCCGAGCACTTCTCGATCACATCAATGGTGGTTCCCGGAATCAGCTTCATCAGATCGCGCGATTTGTAGCCGATGTTCTGATCCCGGAGGTGACAGGGAATTTGATAGGAAATCTTTCCGACCGGGTTCTTGAATTCCTTATTTAACTTTCCTTCCCCGTTGAGACGCATCAAATATTCGCAGAGATCAAACGTGTGCTCCGATACCCTCTTTGCCTCCTCGCCCAAGAGGGCGGGGTACTCTTTTTTCAGCATCAGGCTGCATGTCGGCATCGGGGCAACGATGTCGTAGCCGGCCCGGATGACCTCTTCAAGCGATTGAATATTGAATCGGGCTTTTTCCCGGGCCGATTCGATATCCCCGACGTCGAAATAGGGCATCCCGCAGCAGCGCTGCGGAGGGGTAATAACTTCGATATTGTTCTTCTCCAGCACCTGCACCGACGCTTTCCCGATGTCGGGTGCGTTGTAGTTGACATAGCAAGTGTGGAAAAGGGCGACTTTTTTGGCGGCCGGCGAAGTCTTGGGTGGAGGGTTCTTTGCCCGCCATTCAGTGAAGGTCTCGGTCGCGATCTTGGGGAGAATCCGCTCTTTATGAATGCCGAACCAACGATGGAGGAGGAGTCGAACGGCGCGGACCGAATTGGCCCAGTTGAGAAGCGGCGCCAACCGGCGTCCCCATCGGCCGACCCAATCGGTATCGACCAGAATCCGATCGCGAAAGGTGGGGCGGTGGGTCTTGGCCCGCTCGGCTTTTCCGAGAAGCATCAAGCGAGGGAAGTCGAGGTTAAAGTGGTGCGGCGGGGTGTAGGGACAGTGGTTATAACAGAGCTTGCAGTAGTAGCAGAGATCGGTGATGTCGTCCTGGTCTTTTTTGACGAGGCTGTCGGCCTCGCCGGTCCGATCGTCGATCCGGATGAACATCTGATCGAACGAAGGGCAGAGATTAAAACAGCGGCGGCATCCGTTGCAGATGTCGGCGACGCGCGCGAATTCCTGATCGAGGGTTCTCTTGTTTTCTGAAATCAGGCTTAAGGGATCCGGCGACATGGATGATCCAATCTTTAGAAAGATGGGGGTGCGCCGGCGATTTCGCCGGCGCACCCTCCGATTTGAAGTCAATGAGGGAGGCGGTTACTTCCCTTTGATGGAATCGAGGGCCTTCTGAAACCGACCCGCGTGCGATTTCTCGGCGCGGGCGAGGGTTTCAAACCATGCGGCGATCTCATCAAAACCTTCCTCTCGCGCCATCTTGGCAAAGCCGGGGTACATCTGGGTGTACTCATAAGTCTCGCCGTCGATCGCCGACTGTAGATTGACGGCGGTGTCGCCGACGGCCGATCCGGTGGCCGGATCTCCGACTTCTTTTAGAAAATCAAAATGACCGAAGGCATGACCGGTTTCGCCTTCCGCCGTGTCGCGAAAAACGCCGGCGATGTCGGGCTGGCCTTCGATATCGGCCTTCCGCGCAAAATAAAGATACCGGCGGTTCGCTTGTGATTCTCCGGCGAACGCGTGCTTGAGGTTGTCGTGGGTTTTGGTCCCCTTGAGTGGTTTTCCCATCTTTTTCCTTCCCCCTTTCTCGTCTGTTGTATCAGACCGCAAATCAATGCGGTTGGTTGGGTTCAATGCAACCTTGGCAGATGCCGAAGGCCTCTATTCTCCACTCATCGATCTGGAAGCCTTTTTCCGAAAGACTTCCGGTCAGTGAGCGGTAGTTCGGGTAAATATCTTCGATTTTTCCACATCGTCGGCAGGTAAAATGCTCGTGTCGGGAAACGTTTCGATCGTAACGTTTCTCGCCTGTTCCGAAACTCAGCTCGATAATTTCACCCTGTTCTTTTAAGATCCGAAGATTTCGGTAAACGGTGGCTTGCCCGACCTGGGAGTCGATCTCCCGAACACGGGCGAAGATTTCTTGCGCAGTCGGATGGGTTCTCATGTCGGAGAGGGTATCGAGAATGATCTGCCGCTGGCGGCTTTTTCGAAAAGAAGGGCCCATTTGAAATCATCTATTAATAATGAGAATGATTATTAATAAATGATTTCGGATCCCTTGTCAATCCCTCTTCTTTCTTTGTTTTCCGATCAGGAGGGAAAGGTTTTGATCCTCATTATTGGCGACGACGATGTCGAGGAACCCATCCTTGTTAAAGTCGCCCTGCGCGATTGAAAAGGGTCCGACGCCGGTACGGATATTCAAGGGGGATGCTGGAAGGTTCCATCCCCTTTTCCGGCTAAAAAGGAGATATTCGAGCTGCGGCTGTTGGCGACGACCAGATCGAGGAGACCGTCCCCGCTAAAATCGGCCGCAACGGCGGCGACCGGTCCTCCCTCCGCGCCGAAGTGACGGGCCTTTCCGTAGCGGCCTTCTTTCTCTTGGAGAAAAAGGAGAGAGAATCTCCAAGGCCGTTTACGACCACAATATCGGGGCGGCCGTCTTGATTAAAATCTTCCGAGATCAGGCTCAGCGGGTTCATCCCGGCGGTCCCTTTTTCTCCCTTCTCGAAGGTGCCGTCCCCCCGTCCCCATAAAAAAATAAATTCATGGCTTCCGGGGCCGTTGTTCGCAATGGCAAGATCGAGGAACCCGTCTCCGTTGAAAAGCCCAGAGATGATTCCAGTGGGGATCGCTCCCGGATCAAGGACCAGTCCATTCTCAAATGTACCATTTCCTTTCCCGAGCAGGATCATCAGACGATCGTAGCGTGAGACCACCGCCATATCCAGATGCCGATCTCCGTTGAAGTCGGCGACCGTCGCCATGAAAGGGGCGCGGCCGACCTCATAAATAACGGGAGGGGCAAAAAGGACATGGCCCTGGTTGAGAAAAAGAGAGAGGTTGTCTTCATCGTTGTTGAGGGCGGCCAGATCGACCTTTCCATCTTCGTTAAAGTCCCCGAAGGCGATCGATCGGGGCTGCCGTCCGGTTTTGAGCTGGACCGGGTCTTGAAAGCTTCCGTCTTTGTTGTTGATGAGAAGAAAGACGTTATTGTCTTCGGTATTTGCCACAGCCAGATCAAGAAAGCCGTCCTGGTTCAGGTCGGCGGCCCCGACGAACGAGGGGCTATGCCCAACTGCGTAGGGGATCGGCTCTCGGAACGGATTTGGCGGGGGCGGCTCGGGTTTCACACAACCGGCTTCCAAGAAGAGCAAGAAGAGGAAGATTGCTGTGAGGACTGGAAGAGATCGGTTTGTCATGGCCGGTATTCTACGCGAATTCATTTGCCTGTCAAATTCTTTTTCAAAACGAAAGGAGTGATTTCTCCGTGGTGAAGCAAGCCTACCTGAGAGGATTAGCTCTTCAAGGTAATTGATGCGGGGCAACTGCCATTATTACAATAAAGACTACGGAGATGCTCACTAGAAGGAGGTACAGAATGAAAAAAGTAATCGTATTGTCGATGGCGTTGATGCTCCTCACGACGGCGTGTGGAACGACCAGTAAGATGTTTAACGGTGGGGGCGGCGAACCGCAAGCGGCGGCGCCGGGGAATTTACCGGAAACCGCTCAAGACGAATTTAACAAAGGCATTGACGCGTACAACGAAGAAAAGTATGTGAACGCCCAGCAACATTTCCAAAATGTCACCAAGATTAACCCGAACATTCCGGAGGCCCACTTGAACTTGGCGCTTTCACTCTATCGCCAGGGGAAAACGGAAGAGGCCGACCGGCATTTTGATAAGGCTAAAGAGCTTCTCTCCAAAGAGGGAATGGGAGGCGCCGATCTTGGAGACACCAGCGGCCAACAGTAGCGTAAAGTGATCATTACGTAGGTTAAAACCGGCTAAAAAAGGGAGCCCATCGCGGCTCCCTTTTTTATTTGATCTTGTTTGTTTTAAAAGGGGAATTTCAGTGTTCTCGGCGGAGAGTTTTATATTGATTGTTTGGGGAAAGTGGTGTATCCTTTGGGAAAATCTTTGTCATCAGTGAGGATTCAATGGGCCCAATCCAAACCACCCTTCCGGAAGAAATCGTCAAGGAAATTGAGAGCTTTGGTCTTCAGGTCGAACGCTTGAAGAAAAAGGAGATCCCTGAAGAGAAGTTCAAGCGTTTCCGGCTCCAGCATGGAATTTATGGCCAGCGGCAAAAGGGATTTCAGATGGTCCGGGTCAAGATCCCGTCGGGACTTCTCAATGGTCAGAAGCTCCGCGGTCTGGCGGAAATCGCCGAGCGCTACTCGACCGGGAAGGGGCATGTGACTACCCGTCAAGACATCCAGTTCCACTATGTCAAACTCGAGGACATCACCGCCGTGATGACCCGACTGGCCGAGTCGGGGCTGACGACCCGTGAGGCGTGCGGCAACACTGTCCGAAACGTCACCTCCTGCCACCTCGCCGGCGTCTGTCCAACCGAATTATTCGATGTGACTGCGATTTCCGAGAAGGTCGCCTATTATCTCTTGCGCAATCCGATCAACCAAGATCTTCCCCGAAAATTTAAGATCTCTTTTTCCGGTTGCCAGAGCGAATGCGGATTGGCGTCGATCCATGATATCGGGTTCATCGCCGCCAGCCGGGAAGCTCATGGCCGGACGGAGTATGGCTTCAAAGTCCTCGTAGGAGGAGGGTTGGGATCGCATCCGAAGCTGGCGAAACTCTATACCGAGTTTTTGCCGATGGAAGAGGTGTTGCCCTTCTGCGAAGCGGTCCTTAAGATCTTTGATGCGAACGGCGACCGGAAAACAAAAAGCAAGGCCCGGATGAAATTCGTTCTGGAGAAATGGGGGATCGATCAGTTTAATAAGAGAATAGGAGAGGAGTTAACCCTTCTCAAGGAATCGGGAAAGGTCTACCCCCCTCTGCCGACGCCTCACGCTAAAGCCCCTTCTCTGGATTTGAATCTCAATATGATTCAGAACGGCGGGAATGGCCACCCCGGAAATGCGGAGTATGAGAGATGGCTTCGGACCAATGTCATCCCGCAGCCGACCGAGGGGATCTGCGCCGTCCAGATCAAATTAATCTTGGGGGATATGACCTCCGCCCAGATGCGCGGGATGGCCGATATCGTCGACCGGTTCTCCCCGGATGAGGTCCGGACCACGCATCAACAGAATTTAATCCTCCATCATGTCCGCCGGGAGGCGCTTCCCAATTTGTATGCGGCGCTCGGCCGGATCGGGCTGTCCGGCGCCGGCGCCGAACGGGCCGTCGATGTGATCGCCTGCCCGGGGGCCGACAGCTGCCAGCTGGCGCTGACCTCTTCGATGGGGGTGGGGGCGGCGATTGTCGATCGATTCGAGAAGGATCTGCCGGAATTTGAAGATCTCAACGGTCTGCGGATCCGGATCTCGGGCTGCCCGAATTCGTGCGGCCATCATCATATCGCTGGAATCGGCCTCCACGGGGTCGGTAAAAAGGTCCACGGGAAGTTGGCGCCGCACTATCAGCTCCATTTGGGGGGAGGGGTGAGCGCGGAGCGCTCCGTGATCGGAGCTTCCAAACTGAAGATCCCGGCGAAGAACATCCCTTCGGCGGTGATCGAGATCATCAAGGCCTATCGCGAGCATCGGCAGGGTTCGGAGGACTTCAACCAATTCATCGAGCGCTTCGGTCGCGAGGCCCTCTCCGCCCGACTGGAGAATTTCATCCAAATTCCGACGCCGCAGGAAGCGCCGGAGTATTATCAAGATTACAACGGCGATCAGGATTTCTCGCTCGATGACCTCGGCCCGGGGGAGTGCGCCGGAACCGTGATCGATATGATCGAGCACCATCTTCGGATGGGGAGCCAGTCGATCGAGAAGGCCTCCGCTTCCCTCCTCCATCAGCAGCCGGCCGAGGCGATTGATCAGATCAAGCAGGCGATCATGGTCTGCTGCCGCGCCTTGTTGATTCCGTTCGGTGTCGATTTGCCGCATGAAGATCAGATCCTCAAGGAGTTTCAGCATAAGCTGGTCGAGCAGGGAATTGTGACGGAGCGGTTCGAGAACTTCACGGAGGATCTCGGCAAATGGGCTTCTTTCGATCCGCGGCCGGAGTCGGTCCGGCCGCTCCTTGATCTGGCCGATGCCTTTGTTCGGGAGTGTCATGAAGCGTATGACCGTCTCGATGCCAGCCTGAAATTAAGAAAGAAAGAACCGGTTGCATCCGTCATACAAAATGAGGTGGATATGAGCTTACAAAAGGAAGTCGATGCCAGCCTGGATCTTTCGGGCGTCGCTTGTCCCATGAACTTTGTGAAGACCAAGCTGCAACTGGAGGAGATGGATGCCGGCCAGCTGCTCGAGGTCATCATCGACGACGGGGAGCCGATCCGGAATGTTCCACGAAGCGTTCAGGCCGAAGGGCATAAAATTTTAAAGAATGAAAAATTGCCCGACGGCCATTTCAAGCTCGTCATCGAAAAGGTCTAATCGGCGATCAGGATTTCTTAATCTTAAGGCGTAAAGCGCAGCCCGGGCCATCTGCCTGGGCTGTTTGCTGTCGGAGGAAGCGGTCCAAAGGTTGACCTGAGTTCCTCTCCATGTTAGCATACAAGGAATTCATATGAACGTTTCCGGAACATTCTTTTGATGAAGCCAAGCCCGACATACGATATCACCCGCTCCTACGAAGCCAATTATCAAGAAGGTCCCTTTCTCAAAGAAAAGCCCCCCGCCCGGCAGATTCGGAAGAAAGTGAAATTCCTCGGATTCGATGTCAACTCCCGTCTCGGCATCCCGGCCGGACCGCTTTTGAATTCGCGCTGGATCATCGCCTATGCGGAGCTTGGCTTCGACCTCCTTGTCTATAAGACGGTCCGAACCGCGGCGACCCCCAGCCATCCCGATCCGAACTGCATGTTCCTTCAATGGAAGGGGCCGTTGACCGAGAAAGATTTCGGGAAGCGCTTGATCGCCTCGATGGAATCTCCCTCCAGCGTGGAAGAGATCAGCATCACCAATTCGTTCGGAATGCCGTCGCGTGATCCGAAGATTTGGCAGGAAGATATCGGCCGGGCGAAAGCGGGGATCGGCGACGGGCAGCTGCTGATCGTCAGCGTCGTCGGCACGCCGGGCGAAAAGGATCTGGCGGAAGATTACACCCGCGCGGCCCGTCTGGCCGCCGAAGCGGGGGCGCCGGCCGTCGAGATCAACCTCTCTTGCCCGAATGTCGTGACGGGGGAAGGGAGCGTCTACACCGATCCGGTCTTCTCTTCGCAGATTTCGAAGCGGGTGAAGCAGGCGATCGGCGCGGTGCCGTTAATCATCAAGATCGGCTACATCTCCGACCCGTCCCGGTTGGAAAAAGTGATCGCCGCCAACGCGCCGCACGTCGATGCGATCTCCGGGCTGAATACCCTCTCCTTTGAGGTGGTGAAGCCCGACGGCGCGCAAGCCCTCCCCGGGAAAGGACGGCTTCGGTCGGGGGTCTGCGGCGCCGCCATCCGGTCCTGCGCGATGACGCAGGCGGCGCGGATCGTCGATTTAAAACGAAAAGAGCGGTATAATTTCGAGATCGTCGGCGTCGGCGGGGTGATGACCCCGGCACACGTCCGGGAGTTCGTCAATGTGGGGGTCGATGCCGTCATGACCGCCACCGGCGCCATGTGGGATCCGTTTCTGGCATACCGTTATTGGCAAGAAGAAGCAGGCAGATGAGACGTTCCAACAAAAAGCAGATACCGTCGAAAAACGGAATCGGAAAAATCGAGAAGGTCGAGCTTCACCAGCATGTCGACGGGTCGATTCCGGTCGACATCACTTGGAAGCTGATGAAGGAGCACCGGCTCAACCCGGTTGCCACGAAGAAGGAGATGGAGCGTCTTCTCGTTCTTCAGGAGGGGGAAGAGGGGGCGCTGCTCCGATACCTCGACAAGTTTCACTATCCGGCCTGGATCACGCAGTTTTACGGAAATATCTCCTATGTCGTCGAATCGATTGTCAAAAAGGCCTATCAGAACGGCGTCCGGCTGCTGGAGCTTCGTTATGCGCCGATCATCCACACTTTCGCGGGGTTGACCCTTCGGCAGACGATCAGCTCGGTGTTGACCGGCTTAAACCGCGCCAAGCGAAAATATCCGATCGAGACCGGACTGATCGTCATCGCCATGCGGCATCAAGGCCCCCATATTGCCAAGATCCTCGCCCGGCAGGCGATCGCCGAGGCGCAGCAGTTCCATGAACGGACGGGGGTGATCGGCTTCGATGTGGCGGGGGCGGAGCGGGGAAACCCGGCGCGGCTGTTTAAAGAAGCTTTCGACATCGCCCGTTCGGGGAAACTCGGCCTCACGATTCATGCGGGAGAAGATGAAGGGCCGGAGGCGATCTGGGAGGCGGTCGATATCCTCGGCGCGCGGCGGATCGGCCACGGCTGCTCTGCGATCAAAGACAAAGCGTTGATGCGGCGGCTGGCGAAAGATCAGGTTCTGGTCGAATGCTGTTACACCTCCAATTATCAGACCGGCGCCGTGCCGATGGGGGCGCCCCATCCGATATTTACCTTTTTGGAGTATGGGATTCCGATCGCCATCTGCACCGACAACACGACCGTTTCGAATACTGATCAAATCCGGGAGAACGAAAAACTCTCGAAGTGGCTGACGACGGCGCAGCTTCAGGAAATTCATCGAAAGGCCCGCGCCCACTCTTTTATCCACGCGACACCGAACATCCAGGAAAACCTTCCGCCGCAGCATGATCTGGAGCGGCCTCGGTTTAATCATTCAAAGAAATGATCTCTCTTCTCAACATCACAAAACGATTCGGGGCCAGGACCCTGCTTGCCGACGCGACCTTGCAGGTGGCGTATGGGGATCGGATCGCCCTGATCGGCCCGAACGGCGCCGGCAAAACGACGCTGCTCGAGATGATCTCCCGCAAGGTTGACCCCGACGAGGGAGAGGTCGTCATCTCCAAGAGCTCCGTGGTCGGTTATCTTCCTCAAGAGATCATCCAATTGCGGGGACGCTCTATTCTGGAAGAGGTTCTTTCGGCCTCCGATTCGATCAATCAAATCGAAGCGACCCTCAAGCGGATCGAGCGCGAGATGCACGAGACCGACGACATGAAGGAAAAGGAGCGTCTCGGCCTGCACTATGCGGAGCTGCAGATCCAGTACGAGTCGAAGGGAGGGTATGACCTGGAACACCAGGCGAAGCAAATCCTCTCGGGATTGAGCTTCAAAGAGGCGAACTTCGGAAAGAAGACCGACACGTTGAGCGGCGGATGGCTGATGCGAATTGCGCTGGCGAAGCTCCTCCTCTCCCAGCCCGACATTCTTCTCCTCGACGAGCCGACCAACCATCTCGATCTGGAATCGGTCATCTGGCTCGAAAACTTTTTGAAGAGTTATTCCGGAGCGATTCTGTTCATCTCCCATGATCGCCCCTTTATTAATGCGCTGGCCGATCGGATTGTCGAAATCGACAATGGAAAGCTGATCAATTACACCGGGAATTACGATCGCTATCTTGCCGCGAAGGAGGAGGCGGCGGAAATTCGGCAATCGACTTACGAGAACCAGCAAAAAAAGATCGATGAAACCAAGCGTTTCATCGACCGGTTCCGCGCCCAGGCCACCAAGGCGCGTCAGGTGCAGAGCCGGATCAAGCAGCTCGAGAAGATGGATAAGGTGGAGCTGACGCAGGAGCGCAAGAAGGTGCGGTTTACCTTCCCTCAGCCGGAGCGGGGAGGCCAGGAGGTGATCACCCTGGAAGGGATCGACAAGTCTTATGGGGCGATCAAGGTGTACCAAGGGCTCAACCTGACGATCACGCGGGGACAGAAGGTGGCGCTGGTGGGGCCCAACGGCGCCGGAAAATCGACCCTCCTCAAAATTCTGGCGGGGGTGTTGCCGGTCGATCGCGGGCGCCGCGCCCTCGGACAGAAGGTCAATCTCAGCTATTTCAGCCAGCATCAACTTGAATCGCTGCATCCGAATTACACCCTCCTTCAGGAGATGCAAGAGGCCCATCCGGAAGGAGCGCAGTCGTTCCTGAGGGGGATCCTCGGCGCCTTTCTCTTCTCGGGTGATGATGTTTTCAAACAGGTCTCCGTGTTGAGCGGAGGGGAGAAGAGCCGGTTGGCCCTGGCGAAGATGTTGATCAAGCCGGCGAACTTACTTCTTCTCGACGAGCCGACGAACCATCTTGATATCCCCTCCCGCGATGTTCTTGAAGAAGCGTTGAGGGAGTATACCGGCACCATTTGCTTCATCACGCACGATCGGCACGTCATTCGAGGGGTCGCGAATCATATCATCGAGGTTGACCAGGGCGTTGTAACCGTTTATCCTGGCGATTACGATTATTATCTCTACAAGAAGGGAAAGACGGCCGAGATGCCGGCGTCTTCAACGGGGAAGGGTGTTTCGCAAGAGGCCCCGCCATCCTCAGAGAAAGAGAAGCCTTCTCTCAGCAAGAGCGAGCAGAAGGAGCAGAAGCGAAAAGAGGCCGAGGCGAGAAATCGGCTCTACCGCGAAGCGCAGCCGCTGAAGAAAAAGATCGAAACGCTTGAGAAGGCGCTCGATGAAAAAAACAAAGCGTACCAGGAATGTGTGGCGCTTTTGGCCGATCCGAACATCTACCAAGAGAAGGTGCGTTTTTACGAACTGATGGAACGGCACAACCGTTTGAAGTCCGAGATCGATCAGGAGACGGCCCTCTGGGAGAAACTCTCCCTCGAATATGAAGCCCTCTCCCAAGCGATGACGACGCAATCATCCCCTCCCTGATCCTCTTTGCATAGGAGGAAAACGACATGCCAAAACAATTCACGACCATCCTGCTCATCGGCGAAGGACAACTGACGAAGCAGCTCGGCGTGCGCCTCCTGCAGCACGATCACAGTGTCTGGGCGCTGATTTCATCCGACGGCCTGGCCCCCGGCTTCGCCCGGCTTGGAATCAATCCGTTGGCGGCCGATCTCTCGGAGCCCTTTTTGGCGAAGATGGCGGTGGCGAATGCCGATGTGATCTTCCATCTTGCCAACCGGCGGCAGCATGGGATGGCGGCGCCGGAGCCGACCGATCTGAAGGCATTGCAGAATATCCTCTCTGTGATCCCGCGCGGCACGGTCAAGCGCTATATCTATGAGAGCAGTCTCGCGGTCTACGATAATGTGGTTCCAGGCCAGAATCTGCCGGCCGCGGGGATTGATGAGAAGGTCTTCTCTCGTCCGAAGAGCGCGACCGGCCGGATTCATCTGGAGGCGGAGCGGGAGATTCTTGCGCGGTTCTCCGAGGAAGGTTTCCCCGGGATCATCCTCAGGACCGGCGCGCTCTATCAGGCGGCTCCCGGCATCCTCGATCAGGTCCGAAGAGGGGTCTATTCGCTTCCGGCCGATCTCCCCTCCCTCTTTCACAGAATCTATATGGAAGACTATCTCGACATCTTGGTCGCCGCGATGGAGAAGGGTCGGCCCGGCCAAGCGTATAACGTGGTCGATCAAGCGCCCCATACCCCGGCCGAGTATTACAATCAAATGGCGGCGATGTTAGGGGTGGCGCCGCTGATCCCGTCGGGTTCGGAGACCGGAGCCGTCTCTCCGGCTGTCCGCTATCAGAACCAGAAACTCCTCAAAGAATTCAGCCTTACCCTCCGCTTCCCCACCTACCGAGAGGGCCTGCTGGACGGTTTTCAAAAGGCCGAGGACCTTAAAACACGGGAGGCGTGAGTTTCGCCTTCCGTTCCCGCAGAAATATCTTGTGCCTCGTCCTCGATCATGATATAAGAAAAAGCCATGTCAAAACCATCCAGCGAAACGATTGCGAAAGTCTATAACGATTGGGGAAAGGGGTTTGACGATCTTGTCAGTGAAACCCCTTTCCTGATGAACAGCTATCTCCTTTACGACCTCTGCCTCGCGGAGTTGACGAAGGGGAAGCGCTACTCGCGCATCCTCGATGTCGGCTGCGGGAGCGGCCTGCAAGCGATCCATCTCGCGCCGTTTGCCGACGAGGTGGTCGGGATCGACCTCTCGAAGGAGCTGATCGAAGTGGCCAAAGACCGATGCAAGGCCCATCCCAATGTGAAATTCCAGGTGGCGAATGCCTGCCAGCTTCCCTTTCCCGATAAAAGTTTCGATTTCTTGATCTCCTATGGCGATGTCTTAAGCCACATCGTCGATGGATATGAGGAGGCGGTGGCCGAGATGGGCCGGGTCGCAAAGCCGGGGGCGATCTTAACTATAGAAACCGATACCAAGTGGAATTTCGGAATCTTCTATCACCCCTCCGAGATGATCGACGCGCTCCGTGTTCCCGGGAAAGGACATGCCACGCGGGTCTGGGAGGGGATGCGCTTTAAGACGTTCACCTGGCGGGAGCTCAAATCACTCCTGGAGAAAAACGGATTCGAAATCCTCTCCTGCCGAGGCCATAACATTCTCTCTTCTCTGATTCCGGATCGCTATCTTTTGGAGAAGGGAAAGCGAAGCCCGATCGGCAAGCTCGCCCTCGCGATCGGCAAGCTCGACCTTGCGATTTCCGGGACCTTCCCCTTCAATCGATTCGGTTTCAACTTCGTGGTGACGGCAAGAAAAAAGGGATGAGCGTCGCTGGCCTCATCCCTCTCTATTAAATCCCTGTCGATTATCTCAGCGCTATTTCATCTCCTGCGCATGTTTGTTTCCTTCTTTCGCATGCATCAGCGCATCCTTGCCATGTTTCATCATGACGTCGTTGTGGCCCGCCTGGCCATGTTCGACCGCCGCGTTCGCCTGGGTGACCGCTTCCTTCACATGCTTCATCGCTTCGCCGCCGTGCATCTGGGTGGGGCTGCCGCCGGCCGCGGTTTTAACCGCTTCCTGGCCGTGGTTTAAACACTCCTGTGCGTCTTTGACCATTTGTTTGAGATGTTTCACCGCCGTATCGGTATGCCCCTGTCCGCCATGATCCAATCCGCTCTCTCCCGCCTCGACCATCGCATTACAATGGGCTTTGGCGGTGCCGGCATGTCCGGCATCGGCAAATGCGTTCGTCGAGACCGACGCGAAGAAAAAGGTCGCTGCCATCAGAGTCATTCGTGCTTTATGCATGGTTCCTCCTTGTTGAGAAGATGGAAAAACAGTCGGAATCTATCATCCATGAATGGAAGAGTCAAGCGCGCCGCTCCGCCGCGGCTAGAACCGGACCTTCATCCCTAATTTCAAATTTTCCTTTGCTGCAAACCCAGATGCAACCTCGATGACATAGAGGGCATTTTTATCAAGCGGCCCGTAATTCGGGCAGGGGTCTGCTTTGCAGGGCGGGGTTTTCTCGGAGATGAAGATGATTTCCTTCTGTTCATTGAACCAGATGATGTCGATCGGGAATTTGCAGTTCTTCATCCAGAAAAGATAAGGACGCGCCTCTTGAAAAACAAATAGCATCCCGCCGCCGGGCGGAAGGGAATCACGGAACATCAGCCCGGTATTCCTGGCCTCGGGGGTATCGGCGATTTCGGCGTGGATCTGGGTGCCGCTTGGAAAAATCACGGTGCGGCGGGCGGGCGGTTTTTCCGAAAAGGCCGAATTCCAGGAGAGGGCCGTTGCAAGGAAGAGCAGCGCAATAAAAATCGGTTTTCGCATGGGGTTATCTTATGAAAATGAAAGGGTTCTGTCAACCGTGGCCCGGGCCGGACATCGCCTTTGATGTGTGTTGCCGTTATGTTATAATCCGTTTCATGCACCTTTATGATGAAATCGCCGAAGAAGGATACCCGGAAGGGAGAGAGAGATCCCGCTTTCCGTACGTTCTCTTTATTTCCCTCTCATTTTTATTCCATCTCTCGATGCTCCTGATCATCCAGCAGTGGGCGCGATGGGAGCCGGCCCGCGTTGATTTAGAAGATCAAGTCGTTCAGTTGGTCGATCCGGAATCGCTTGCACCCGCCCCGCCAAAACCAAAAAGTCTCTTGTTCGGAACCGATCGGGAAGAAGATCTAAAATCGATCCCGCGAGGGAAAGAGACCCGCCTTCCGCCGATTCCAAAGTCGGAGCGCCCGGGTCTTCCTCCCACAGCCAGAGCGGGAAAAGCGCCGGGGCCGATCGCGCCTCCGGTGCCGAAGCCGCAAGCCCCTCCGGCGCCGATTGTCCCGGCTCCGTCCCCCGCTCTTCCGGAACGTTCTACAGAACCCGAGGGGACCCTTCCCGTACCGAGCCCTTCCCCTCCGCTTGCAACGGAAGAAGCGAAGAGACCCCTTCCGTCGCTTCCCTTCGGGCAAGGGGGACAGGGAGAGGCCGGAACCGATGCTCCCCCCCGGCCGGGTGTCCCCGGTCTTCCCGGCCTCCCATTTGCCGATGCAAAGAGCCTCGACCGATTGGCGAAAGTTTTTTCCGATCAGGAGCAGGTTCCGCCGAAGGATACGATCTCCATCAACACGGACGATCTGAAATATTTCTCCTATACGCTGAAGCTCAAGAACAAGATTGAATATATCTGGAGGTATCCGCAGGCCGCTGCGGAGCGGGGAATCCAGGGAAACCTCCTTTTGACCTTCACGATTCAGCGAAACGGCTATGTCAGCGAGGTGAGGGTTGTCTCCACGTCGGGTTATGAGATCCTCGATCTGGAGGCGGTGCGCGCGATCAAAGAGGCCTCTCCTTTCGCTCCCTTGCCCGATTCTTGGAACGAGGACCATATCACCATCACCGGTCATTTTGTCTATCACAATCATATTACCTATCTTCGATAATATGTGGGGGCCCGTGCGATGCTCGCGTTGCTGCGCTTCTCCGATGCCCCCACGCCCCGAACGCTCGGACAGGCAAAGCCTGTTCCTCGCTTCAGGTAGATAGTGTCGGTACACGGGTTCCCAAATGCCCGGCTAATCCGATGCCCCCCACACCCCGCGCTCGAACCGGCAAAGCCGGTCGCTCGCTTTGATCTAGATCGATCCCTTTTCCATATTCGGAACGCCAGAAGATTTTATTGACAAATAAAAATCGAAACGGTAGATTGATTGAAAATTTAATCGGGTCTGTTTAACCGGATAGAGGGGACCATGGTGCAAGAGCAGTTGGAAGTATTGGAAGCGCGGGTGCAGGAAATGATCGAGCTGATTAAAAGGCTGAAGCGGGAAAAAGAAGGATTAGAGGCCAGGGTCAACGAGCAGGCGAGGGAGTTTCGCCAGCTTCAGGAAGAGCGGGGCGAAGTGCGTCTCCGGATCGAGCGCATTTTGGGGACGCTGAATCATCTTGAAATCCAAGAGTCGCTTGAAGAAGATTCAGAGATTCCCGTGAAGGTGAAAGCCGGTGAAGAATAAGCTTCATGTCGAAATCTTCGGCCATCGATATACGCTTCGGGGCGATGCGGATGAAGCCTATGCCAAGGAGCTCGCCGGTTACGTCGATAAAAAAATGACCGAGATGGCGGGCCATGCCAAGGGGATCAATTCCTCCAAGCTAGCCATCCTGGCGGCGATCAACATCGCCCACGAGCTCTTTCAACTCCGAAGCCGTCAGAAGGAGCGGGACGCCATCATCGGCGGCAAGACGCGCGATATCATCGAGAGCATCGAAGAGCAGTTCGAAGAGTTCAAATTGGATTAATTCGTTCCTCTTGTATTTTTAAAATAACTTTGATAAGGTAATTTTAGAAACAAAAGTTGCCCCTGCGTTGTGCGTGGATGGGTCGTCTCTAAACCTAACAATCGCTGCCAGGGAGCCGAGTCCAGGAGGACGGTGTGCACGTTCCGCCCCGGGCGGAAAAGCCTAAAGTCTTCATCTCGGTGCCCACCTGGTTGTTTCCGGTTTGAGGAAACCTTCTCCACGGCAACCGTGGGGGCTTCTCTTTTTCTCCTCTCTTATCCTACCTCAACCTCCGGCGTAACCAGCAGCGCGCTTCATCACGGCATGGTGTCAAGGTATGGCCCAATCCCCTGCGAAAACAGACAATACCGATAAAAAACCTCCTTTGGCCTGGCGGATGCGTCCGAGAGATTTTCGGAATTCGTCGGACAGGAGCACCTTGTCGCGCCGGGGAAATTTCTCCGCCGCGCCGTGGAAGCCGATCGGGTCTCTTCCCTGATTCTTTTCGGCCCGCCCGGTTGCGGCAAGACGGCGCTGGCCCATCTCATCGCCGCCTACAGCAAATCGGCCTTCGTTGATCTCAACGCCGTCACCGCCGGCGTCGCCGAAGTGCGCCAGGTGATTGCAAAGGCGCAGGAAGAAAAAAACCGCTCCGGGCAAAAGACCCTTCTCCTGGTCGATGAGATCCACCGCTTCAATAAAGTCCAGCAGTCGGCCCTTCTCCCCGACGTCGAAAAGGGAAATATCACCCTGGTCGGCGCCTCCACGCAGAATCCGTTTTTCTCCATTATTCCGGCGCTCTCATCCCGCTCGCAGATCGTCGAGTTGAAGCCGCTCCCGCCGGAGGGACTTCGCTCTCTCATCAAACGGGCCCTCTCCGATCCGGAGCGAGGTTTCGGAAAATTAAACGTACAGTTGACGGAAGAGGCAGAGCGGCATCTGATCGAAACGACCGAAGGGGACGCCCGCCGCCTTCTTAACGCGTTGGAGATCGGCGTTGTCACCACGCCGCCCGATCCGCAAGGGATCATCCGGGTCGAACTGGCCGTCGCCGAGGAGTCGGTCCAGAAGAAGGGATTGGTCTACGAAAGCGGGGACAGCCACTACGATACGATCTCGGCCTTCATCAAGAGCCTCCGCGGCTCCGATCCCGATGCGGCGGTCTACTGGCTGGCGAAGATGATTTATGCCGGCGAAGACCCCCTCTTTATCGCTCGGCGTTTGGTCATTGCCGCTTCCGAAGATGTCGGCAACGCCGATCCGCGGGCGTTGGTCGTGGCGGTTGCCACCCTCCACGCGCTGGAGGCGATCGGGATGCCGGAGGGGCGTATCCCGCTAGCTCAGGCGACGACCTACATCGCCTCCGCTCCCAAGAGCAATGCCGCGTATCTTGCGGTCGATGCGGCGCTCGAGGAGATCGAATCGGGCCGCGTGATGGAAGTCCCCCCCTCGTTGAGGGATACCCACTACAGCGGGGCGAAGCGGCTGGGGCGAGGGAAGGGATATCTTTATCCGCACGATTATCCGGACCACTTCGTTCCGCAGCTTTATCTTCCCGAGGAGAAGACGTTCTATCGTCCCTCCGACCAAGGAGAAGAGAAGCGGATCGCCGAGCGGCTGCGGCTCTGGCGGGAGAAGCAGCGGGCGCTCCGAAAGAAACCGAATCATGAATAATGTAGAGACGTCCCGTCGGGACGTCTCTATCTAATAGAAGAAGGGGATGAATGGCCTTTTCTCCGACCCAGCCTTCCGGGCGAAAGATCCTGACCGTTCAGGAGTTGACCGCGCGGCTCCGCTCTGATCTTGAGCGGACCTTCTCCGACCTTTGGGTCGCGGGAGAGGTCGCCAATCTGAAGATCCCCTCCTCGGGACATGTTTATTTTACACTCAAAGATGCCGTCTCTCAGATCAAGGGGGTCATCTTCCGGTCGCATGGGCGGTTCCTCCGGTTCACCCCCCAAAGAAGGACAGTCGGTATTGATCCGCGGACACCTCACCCTTTATGAGGCGAAAGGGGAGTATCAGATCATCGTCGATTACATCGAGCCGCGGGGGGCGGGGGCGTTGCAGGCCGCCTTCGAGGCGCTCAAGGAGAAGCTGCGCCTTGAAGGACTTTTCGATCCGGGCCGGAAGAGACCGATTCCCCCTCTGCCGGGGCGGATCGGATTGATCACTTCATCCACCGGCGCTGCCCTTCAGGATCTGATGAAGGTCCTCAAACGGACCGAGCTCCCCATTTCCATTCTGATTTATCCGGTGGCGGTTCAGGGGGAGGGGGCGGCCGATGAAATTGCCCGGGCGCTCGATGCGTTGAACCAAAGGAGCCGCCGTTCTTCGGCGGAGCGAATCGATCTTCTTATCCTGGCGCGGGGCGGCGGATCGCTCGAAGATCTCTGGGCCTTCAATGAGGAGATTGTCGCGCGCGCCATCGCCCGGTCGGAGATTCCAGTTCTCTCGGCGGTCGGACATGAGACCGATACGACGATCGCCGATTTTGTCGCCGATCTGCGCGCGCCGACCCCCTCGGTTGCGGCCGAGATCGTCGTTCGAAACGCCGCCGAGATGCTCGGTCGATTCTACTCTTTGAATGCCGCATTGGTCGAAACGATCCGGGCGCGGATTCAGGCCGAACGAAATCATCTCCAATACGAGATCCGCCTCCTCGCCGATCCGGTCCGCCGGATCGGGCAGTTTCACGATCGGGTCGATCACCTCGCGATCCGGCTTCGGCAGTCGTTCGGGCGGCTGCTGTCGGAGCGGCGGGCAAAACTGGTTCGCCATCAACAGGGGCTGACGCACTTAAACCCGATCGATCGACTCCAGGCGCTCCGGCGCCGTTTGACGGAGCTGAATTTGAATCTGACCCAAAGGGGAAGCGATCTAATCTTGCGGCGGCGGCGCCTGCTCCAATCGCAGATGGTCCAGTTGAATATCCTCAGCCCGCTGAATATCCTGGAGCGGGGATACAGCATCACCCGGAAAGTCCCCTCGCGCGAGGTGGTTCGGGAGGCCGATGCGGTCGCCCTCCGCGATCAGATCGAGATCACCCTTCATCGGGGAAAGCTGATCTGTTCGGTGGAGGAGAAGGTGACGCTGGACGTTCCGAAAAAAGGAGATCGGGGTGATTCAGCAGAAGAGCGGTGAAATTCAAATTAAGACCTCGGGAAGGGGGCTTTATGAAATCACGGAAGAGGTGGAGCGGTGGCTGCGAAGCCACCCGATTCAGAACGGCCTCTTGACCCTCTACATCCAACACACGTCGGCGTCGCTTTTGATCCAGGAGAATGCCGATCCGGAGGTCTTGCGCGATCTGGAGCGCTTCTTCAACCGCCTCGTCCCGCAGGGGGATCCCCTCTTCCGGCATACGACCGAAGGACCGGACGATATGCCGGCGCATGTCCGAGCCGCCCTCACCGCAGTCTCCCTCTCAATCCCGATCCGGCAGGGCCGGCTCGCCCTCGGCACCTGGCAGGGGATCTACCTCTATGAGCATCGCAGCGCGGGGCACGCCCGGACGGTTTTGGTTCACCTCGTGGGAGAATAGAATTCTGTGACGCAAGAGATTCAGGAGAAGGTAGAGGCGGCCCCCTCCGATTCCGAACCGAAAGAGGTCCTCTCCGAGGCCGAGGTCCGCTTCGAGCGGTGGCGAAAGCGGCTCGGGTTGATCGCGGGGCCGCTGGCGGCGCTGATCATTTTTCTTCTCCCCTCTTCGTTGTCCCCGGAGGCGCATCGCCTCGCGGCGCTGTTGGCGGGGGTGGTGATCTTCTGGATCACCGAGCCGATTCCGATTCCGATCACGGCGCTCCTCGGACCGGTCCTCGCCATTGTCTTAGGGATCGGGAAGGCCGATGCGGTTCTTTCTTCGTTCGGCAACCCGATCCTTTTTCTCTTCATCGGAAGTTTTCTGATCGCGCGCGCGATGGAGGGGCATCGCCTCGACCGGCGCTTTTCGCTCTGGCTTCTCTCTTTTCGATGGGTCGGGGATCGTCCCACCCGCATCCTTTGGACGCTGGGGGGGATCACCGCTTTTCTTTCGATGTGGATCTCAAACACCGCGTCGACCGCCATGATGTTTCCGATCGCCCTCGGGATCCTCTCTTCCTTGAAGGAATTCTCCGATGAAAAAGGGGCGCTGCAACCCTACGCGGTCGGGGTGATGTTGATGGTCGCTTATGCCGCTTCGATCGGCGGGGTCGGGACGCCGATCGGCACCCCCCCGAACCTGATCGGGATCGGGATGATCGCCAAACAAACGGGGAGAGAGATCAGCTTCTTTCAGTGGATGCTTCTGGCCCTTCCCCTCCTTCTCGTGATGTACATCGTCCTCTACTTCCTCCTTCTTTTCCTCCATCCGGCCGGGCCGTCGATGCGTGCGGGACGCGTCTCGGAATTCATTCAGGCCCAGCGGAAGGCGATCGGCCCCTGGACCCGCGGCCAGAAGAACACCCTTTTCGCTTTTCTCCTGGCCGTGTTTCTCTGGACCTTCCCGGGGTTTTTGGCGTTGATCTTCGGGCCGGAGGGGGGCCGGTCAAGCTCTTCAACAGCCGCTTGCCCGAGGGAGCGGCGGCGATCGTCGCGGCGAGCTTCCTCTTTTTTTGCCGACGAACTGGCCCAAACAGGAGTACACCCTTTCTTGGCGGGAGGCCGCCGGGATCGATTGGGGAACGATTCTCCTCTTCGGGGGCGGGTTGGCCCTGGGGGATTTGATGTTCAAGACCGGCCTCTCACAGGCGGTCGGCGAGGGGCTCCTCTCGTTTCTCGAAATCGATTCGCTCTGGGGGATCACCGGGTTAGCCATCGCTCTCGGGATCGTCGTCAGCGAGTTGACTTCGAACACCGCCTCGGCCAACATGATCATCCCGGTGATCATTGCGCTCGCGACCGCCTCCGGGGTCAGTCCGATCCCTCCCGCGCTCGGTGCGACATTGGGGGCGAGCTATGGCTTTATGCTTCCCATCTCGACCCCGCCGAACGCGATCGTCTACGGCTCCGGTTTGATCCCGATCGGCCGGATGGTTCGGGCGGGTGTTCTCTTCGACCTCCTCGGATTTTTGATCATTTGGGGAGGTCTTCGGCTTCTCTGTCCGCTTTTGGGATTGATGTGACCTGATCGGGTGATACGCCGCTGTAGGTTCGACATGTCGAATCCTTACTTGATCAAAGTACCGATTTGAAAAGAAAAATAACTTGACCTTGCGCCGCTCTCTTGTATAATGGAGATGGTTTTTCGGGGCGACCGATTTTATAAGCGCTTTCCCGCAAAATATGCTGATTTTGCGGGGGGATGGAATCAGGATAGGCGTGGCGAATTTGAAATTTGAAGAGGCTCTTTCTCGGTTGGAAGAAGCGGTGAAGTCGCTCGAAAAAGGAGACCTCCCGTTGGAGGAATCTCTCAAGGTCTTCGAAGAGGGGGTTCGCCTTTCAAAGAATTGTCTGAAGATGCTCGAGGAGGCCGAAAAGAAGGTTGAGATCCTCGTCCAAGAGAAAGATGGAAAGCGGAAAGGGCGGCTTTTCGAAATGAAGCAAGCGCCGGCGGTTGACGAATCGTCCTCGTCCGGAACGAAGGAGCGCCCGTCTCATGGATAAAGATCCACTGAAGAAGTATCTCCGCGATCGACAGGCGGAGGTCGACCAGCTTCTTCACTCGTATCTTCCGGGGGACGAAGTGCCCCCCGCCATTGATCCATGAGGCGATCCGCTATTCTCTTTTTGCAGGGGGAAAACGGCTTCGGCCGATTCTTTGTCTTGCGGCGGCGGAGTCGGTCGGCGGGAGAAGGGAGGTTGTCCTCCCCTTTGCGGCGGCGATCGAACTGATCCATACCTACTCGCTCGTCCATGACGATCTCCCGGCGATGGATAATGATACCTACCGCCGCGGTAAATTGACGAATCATAAGATGTTCGGGGAGAGCACGGCGATTCTGGCGGGGGATGCCCTTCTGACCGCCGCCTTCACCCTGATGGCCGAGAAGGGGGTCGCCGGCACGATCTCCCATAAGAAGATTCTCTCGGTGATTCTCGAGTTGGGATCGGCGGCCGGGAGCACCGGGATGGTCGGCGGGCAGCTGGTCGATATCCAATCGGAGGGAAAGAAATCGATCGACCAGGATGAACTCCACTATATCCACACCCACAAGACGGGAGCGCTGATCCGGGCCTCGGTTCGAATCGGCGGGATTCTCGGCGGCGCCTCGTCCAAAAAGCTCACCGCGCTGACCCGATATGGGGAGAAGATCGGTCTTGCCTTCCAGATCGCCGATGATATCCTCGATGTCGAAGGGGAAGAGAAGGAGATGGGGAAGTCGGTCGGCCAGGATCAGGCCAAGGAGAAGTGGACCTATCCTCGGCTCATCGGATTGGAACGGGCGAAGAAAGAGGCCCATGTTTTGGTCGAAGAGTCTTTGGGAGAATTGAACGGCTTCGGGCCGGAAGCCGATCCGCTTCGGGGCTTGGCGCTCTACATGATCGAGCGGAAGAAGTAAAACGCTGGGTAAAACTCTAGAGATTGAGGAGAAACATGGGGCTTTTGGATCAGATCAACAGTCCGAAGGATTTGAAGGCGGTTCCGCGGGAGGCGCTCACGCAGCTTGCGCAAGAGGTTCGGGAGAAGATCCTGGCGGTGATCGCCGACAAAGGGGGCCATCTCGGGGCGAGTCTCGGAACGGTCGAGTTGGCCATTGCTCTGCATACGGTCTTCGATCCCCCCCAGGACCGGCTCGTTTGGGACACCGGACATCAAGCCTATCCCCATAAACTTCTCACCGGGAGGCGTGATCTCTTTCACACCCTCCGTCAATACCAGGGGATCAGCGGGTTTCTCTCGCGGGCAGAGAGCCCCTATGATACCTTCGGCGCCGGCCATGCCGGCACGTCGATCTCCGCCGCCCTCGGCATGGTGGAAGCGCGGGATCATCAGGAGGGAAAGTATCATGTCGTCGCGATGATCGGTGACGGCGCGATGACCGCCGGCATGGCCTATGGAGGCGCTGAACCACGCCGGGCCGCTCCAGCGCAACCTGCTGGTGGTGCTGAACGACAACGAGATGTCGATCTCGACCAACGTCGGCGCGATCTCGGCGTATCTGGCGCGGATCATCACCTGTCCGCTTTATACCAAAGTCCGAAACGAGACGGCGGAGCTCCTTGGCAAGAACATCCTGAAGCTCGGCCGAGCCGATGCTCAAGGCGGCCCGCCGGGCCGAGGACTCGGCCAAGGGGTTGCTCACCCCCGGCCTTCTGTTCGAGGCGTTCGGCTTTCGATACATCGGGCCGATCGACGGGACGACCGGCTCGATCACCTGCTGACCACGCTTTGAGAAACGCTCAAGCAGCTGCGAAGGGCCGCTGCTGGTGCACCCGATCACGAAGAAGGGCGAGGGCTACGCCCCGGCCGAGGGCGATCCGGCCAACTACCACGGCGCCGCCGCATTCGATCCCGCGACCGGCGCATGGCCAAGACCCGAAGTCGTCGGCCCCGAGCTACACCGGGATCTTTGCAAAACAGCTGATCGCGCTGGCGAAGGAAGACCGCCGGATCGTCGCCATCACCGCCGCCATGCCGGCGGGGACCGGCCTCGACCTCTTCGCGGACAAGTTCCCCGATCGCTTTTACGACGTCGGCATCGCGGAGCAGCATGCAGTCACCTTCGCGGCCGGCCTCGCTGCCGACGGCCTTAAAGGCCGGTGGTGGCGATCTACTCGACCTTCCTGCAGCGCGCCTACGATCAAGTCGTGCACGACGTCGCCCTGCAGAAGCTGCCGGTTGGTTTTTGCGCTCGATACGGGCCGGCCTGGTCGGCGCCGACGGCGCGACCCACAACGGCGTCTTCGACATCGCCTATCTCGGGATGCCTGCCGAACATGGTGCTGATGGCCCCGAAGGACGAAAACGAGCTCCAGCACATGCTCGCCACGGCGGTCAAACATCCCGGGCCGTCGGCGATCCGCTATCCGCGGGGCGAGGCGGTCGGTGTTCCGCTGGAAGAGCCGGCGATGCCGCTTCAAATCGGAAAAGGGGAACTTCTCCGGGGCGATTTAACGACGGATGGCCTGGTAGAAAATGAAGCGGCCGGCCGGGAGATCGACGTCGCATTGGTGGCGCTCGGCAATATGGTCTATCCCTCGCTTGCGGCCGCCGCCCTTTTGGAGCGGGAGGGGATCTCCGTCGTGGTCGTCAATGCCCGCTTCATTAAACCGATCGATCGGGAGCTTCTCGTTTCGATTGCGCATCGCTGCCGCCGGATCGTCACGGTGGAAGAGCATGTCCTGGCGGGCGGGTTCGGAGAGTCGGTTCTCGCCCTTCTCGAAGAGGAGAAGGGGACCGGACGGATTCCCGCGATCGATGTTCGGCGGATCGGACTTCCCGATCAGTTTATCGAACATGGGGCGCAGCGGATTCTCCGCGAGAAACTCGGACTCGACGCGGAGCGCATCGCCGCCTCCGTTCTCGACTTCGTTAAGCTCGGGATCGTCGCCTCTCCTCAAAATGAAGATCGGGCGATTCGATTAGGGAAATGATGTCGGCTCGGTCGGCCAAACCGAAAGAACGTCTCGATCTCCTATTGCAATCGCGTGGACTGGCCGAGAGTCGGGAGCGGGCGCGAAGCCTGATCCTGAGCGGATCGGTTTTGGTCGACGGGAAAAAAATCGAAAAGGCGGGGGCCCAGGTAAAGGAAGACGCGGAGATCGTTCTCCTCGGTCCGGTCTCTCCTTACGTCAGCCGGGGTGGAATCAAACTCGAGGGGGCCCTGAACGCGTTCCATCTGGATCCTTCCGGGAAGGTGGTGATCGACGTCGGCGCGTCGACCGGCGGTTTTACCGACTGTCTTTTACAGCGGGGGGCGGCTCGCGTCTACGCGGTCGATGTCGGCTACGGCCAGCTCGCCTGGCGGCTTCGACAAGATCCCCGCGTGATCGTTTTGGAACGCCGCAACATCCGGACCCTTCCTCCGGAGGTGATTCCGGAGCCGGTTGATCTGGCGACGATCGATGTCTCGTTCATCTCATTGGAGAAGGTGATTCCCGCGGTGATTCCTTTTCTGAAACCGCGGGGCGAAATTGTCGCATTGGTCAAGCCGCAGTTTGAGGTCGGGAAGGGGGAGGTCGGCCGGGGAGGAATTGTTCGGAGCTCCGAAAAGCACCGGAGCGTGTTGGATCGAATATACAGTCAGGCCGCGGGGTGGGGACTTCAGATCGGCGGGTCGATTCCCTCGCCGATTCTTGGGCAAAAAGGAAACGCCGAATTTCTGGTATATTTTAGAAGGACCGAGGCAGGAGAGCAGAAGATTGCGGATTTCGGATTGCCGAATGCGGATTGAAATTAAAAATCGTTTTCGGTTTTACTCCGAAATCGGCAATCCGCATTCCGAAATCGAAGGCTCCTGCTCATACAGAAAGGAAGGACGCAGATGAAAGTGTTGGTGACGGGGGGGGCCGGGTTTATCGGTTCTCATCTGGTCGATCGGTTGATCCAAGAGGGACATGAGGTGGTGGTGGTCGATAATCTCTCGACCGGCAAGAAAAAGAACATCCACAAAGAAGCGAAGTTTTACAAGCTCGATATCCTGAGCGATCGTCTGGAGCGGATTTTTCAGAAGGAAAAGCCCGAGGTGGTCAGCCACCATGCGGCGCAGATGGATGTCCGCCGGTCGGTGGCCGATCCGGCCTTCGACGCCCAGTCGAATATCATCGGCCTTCTGAATCTGTTGGAGTGCGCCGTTCGAAACGGCGCCCGGCGGGTCGTTTTCGCTTCATCCGGCGGCGCCATCTACGGCGATCAACAGGTCTTTCCGGCGCCGGAGGAGCATCCGACCCATCCGCTCTCGCCGTACGGCGTCAGCAAGTTGTCGAGCGAGCACTACCTCTACTATTATCAGAAGGTCTGCGGCCTCGATTATTCCGCGTTGAGATACGCCAACGTCTATGGACCGAGGCAGGACCCGTTCGGGGAAGCGGGGGTGGTCGCGATCTTCACCCAAAAAATGCTTCGCGGAGAGCAGCCGGTCATCAATGGAAATGGAATGCAAACCCGAGACTATGTATTTGTGGAAGATGTCATCGAGGCCAACATGGCGGTGATCCACAGCCAGGTCAACGATACGTTCAACGTCGGAACCGGCAAGGAGACCTCGGTCAATCAGCTCTTCCGTCATCTTCTCGACATCACCGGCGCGGAGGCGAAAGAGATCCACGGTCCGGAGAAGAAGGGGGAACAGGTCCGGAGCTGCCTCGAATGCCAGAAAATTCATAAAGTGCTCGATTGGGAGCCGCGCGTCCCGCTCCAAGAGGGTCTGATGAAGACCGTCGATTATTTTAAGAATGCCTGAAAGGGATGAGAACACGTGAGGCCGTGAAGCGTTGGGCGTGAGGCGAAGAAGATTGAAAGCCTCTTTTCCTGATGCCTCACCCCTTATGCCTTACGTCATTTTTGTTTAGGAGGGCCTGTGCAAGAAAACCGGGGTCGTGTATCAATCACCATTGGGGCGGCCCTTTTCTTTTTCCTTCTTTCCGGTTGTTTTACCTCCAAGCAGGTCCGTCTCGGCGATGAATTTTCCAAGGAAAAACGCTGGGAAGAAGCCTATCAGATCTATTCGGAAGAGCTCAAGAAAGATCCCTTCAATCAAAAGCTCAAGCAGAAGATGGACGAGGCCAAGATAAAGGCGGCCGCCGTTCATGCCGATCGGGCCAAAGCGTTGCTCAGCCAAAAAAATCTTCCGGTCGCTCTGGAGGAAATCAAGCGGGCGATGCTCCTCGATCCGAGCCGGGCGGAGTACCAGGATCTTTTCGCCAAGACCCTCCGGAAAAAAGAGGCGGAAGATCATTTCTCGCTCGGGCAAAAACTGCTGAAGGCCGAGCGATTCGGCGAGGCGATCGAATTTCTCGAGCGGGCGCTGGAGCGCGACCCGACCCTCCCCCAAGGCGCGGAGATCCTGGCGCAGGCGAGAAAAGGACAGCGGGCCATGGGGGATGAAGCCGATGAGCTCTCTCTTAAATCGACCCAGCCGATCACGCTCAAGTTCCAGAATGCGCGGCTGAAGGAGGTTTTCGAGCTCTTGGCGAAATCGGCGGGGATCAACATTCTTTTCGACAAAGACGTCCGGGATGAAACGATCAGCATTTTCGTCAAAGATGCCAGCTTCAAAGAGGCGCTGAATCTGATTTTGTCGACCAACAATCTCTTCATGAAGCGGATCAGCGAGGAGACGATCCTGGTCATTCCTAAGACCAAACAAAAGGTCGATCAATACCAGGACCTGATCATCCGGACCTTTTATCTCTCGAACGTCCGGGCGAAGGAGATGGTCAACCTGCTCCGGACGATGCTGGAGACCCGGCGCGTTTTCGTCAACGACGAATTGAACACCATTGTCATTCGGGATACCCCCGAGAAGGTCAAGCTGGCGGAGAAGATCATCGAGGCGAACGATCGGAAGGTGGCCGAGGTGATGTTCGAGGTCGAAATCCTGGAGATGAACCGGACGAAGGGTTCGAGAATCGGCTGGAACTTCAGCGACGGCCGGATTTCCGGTTTTATCAGCGACGACGAGACACCCGGGGCGTTCAGCCTTCAAGAATTGCGGGACCTCAACGATTCGGCCATCTTCCTGATTCTTCCCTCGATCTTGGTCGATTTCTTCAAGCAGGAGTCGGAGGCGCAGACCCTGGCGAATCCGCGCATCCGGGTCATGGACAACAAGAGCGCGAAGATCAACATCGGCGATCGGGTTCCGATCCTCCTCTCGACGACCACTTCGAACCCGACGACCTCCACGGTGATCGGGGGAGCGACCACGACCACCTCGATTGAATTCAAGGACGTCGGCATCAAGCTGACGATCGAGCCGAACATCCATCTGACCAGTGATGTCACGATGAAGCTCAATCTGGAGGTCACCTCCCTCGGCGATCTGGTCAACTTGGGAAACGGCCAGCAGCAGTTCCGTTTCGGCAACCGGAATACAGAGACCGTTTTGAATGTCCGCGACGGGGAGACGGTTGTGATCAGCGGCTTGGTCCGGGACGACGAGCGGACGACGACGAACAAGATTCCCGGTTTGGGGGATATCCCGCTGATCGGCCGGCTCTTCTCCAACGTCGAAAAAAACAAGGCGAAGACCGATATCGTCATGACGATCACCCCCCGGATCATCCGGACCTTCGAGACCCCGGAGAAGCCGCTGCAGTCGTTCTGGTCGGGGACCGAAGAGACCTATTCGACGCGTCCGCTTTTCTCCGAGTTTCCGACCGTCGGTGAGGTCAGGAGCGAACCGGAAGGGGTTCCGGGCCCTTCTGCTCCTGTTCCCTCGGCCCCCCTCCCTCCCTCGGGCCAGTCGCGGACGGCGCCGATCCAACCCCAGTCGGAGACCCGATTGGTTCCGATCCTCTCCGTCCTTCCGAGGGAATCGACGACGACCGTGAACGGGTCGGTGAATATCGAAGTCCGTGTCGATAACGCCAAAGACCTCTCCTCGGCGACGATGTCGATCGCGTTTGATCCGACCGTCCTCACCCTCAAGGAGGTGGTCGAGGGAGAGTTTATGAAAAAAGACGGGAAGAATGTATCGTTGGTCTCATCGACGCCGCCGAACGGAGGCGCCGTGGATGTCCAGATCAACCGGGTCACCGACGAAAAGGGGATCAGCGGCTCGGGGATCCTCTTCACCCTCGTTTTTGAGGGGCAGCGGGCCGGCGCTTCGAGCCGGGTCGATTTCCGCAATGTGCGCCTGCTGAATCCCTCGCGCGGCCCGATCAATGCCGATATTTTCCCCGGACTCATTAATGTTCGATGAAGTTTTTTTTCAGAAAACTAGAAGACCAGTCGGGACTGACGCTCCTTGAATTAATCGTGACGGCGGTCATTATTCTGATCCTCGCCTCGGCGGCGATGCCGCTTTCCAAGATGGGAGAGCGGCGGGCGAAAGAGATGGAATTGCGGCAGGCGTTGCGGGATCTCCGATTGGCGATCGATCGATTTAAGGATGATTGGGATTCGAAGCGGATTTCCCATTCCGAATCGGATATCGCAAACGAAGAGACAGGTTATCCGAGAAGCCTGGGGGTTTTGGTAGAGGGGGTTCCGGTGCCCGATCCGAACGATAAAAAGATCCGGAAATATCTTCGGCGGATCCCCATCGATCCCTTCACCCGTTCGACCGAGTGGGGAACCCGCTGTTATGAAGACGAGCCCGATTCAACGATCTCGTGCGACAGGGATGTCTACGATGTCTACAGCCGCAGCGACCAGCTCGGGCTCGATGGAACCAAAGTGCAAACCTGGTAGGTAAAGAAGAGAAAACAAGGAGTCAGATTCGGAAGAAGATGTGATATAAATTATACAAGGAGAAGAACGTGGCAGAGGTAAAAGATTTGGAGAAGCGGATCAGCAAGCTGAAAACAAAAGTGGCGGCGCAGCGAAAAGAGTCGGCGGGGGAGATCGCGCTTCATTTCGAGAGACCCTCAAGAAGCTGAAGCGGGCGCAGCGGCGAAAGAAAACGATTCAAACCCGGGCCGCTTTCATTGAGGCGAAGGGCAAAAAGAAAGAGAAGAAGGCCGAAGGGGCCGCTTCATAAGACAAGTGCGGAATGCGGATTGCGGATTCGGCCGGGGCGATGCATGCATCACCCGAATGTCCGCATTCCATCACCTGCATTTCCTGGGTCATAAACAATTTTTGATTGTTTAAGATGCAGAAGTATTTTAAAGTTGGCCTGGCGCTCGGCGGGGAGGGGCGCGCGGGCTGGCTCATTTGGGTGTGTTGAAAGTCCTGGAGTCGGAGGGGATCGAGCTCCATCTGATTGCCGGGACCAGCTTCGGCGCCATTGCCGGCGCCATGTACGCGCAACACCCGAACGCCGATCAGGTCCGCCAGCGGGCCTGCGACTACTTAAGCAGCGAATCGTTCCGCCGGACCAAGCTCTTCTTTATCAAAAAGCACTACGAAGAGGAAAAGCGCGCAAGCTTCATCACGAACCTCAAATCGTATCTCCAGAAGGGAATCTTCTGGGGCATCTCCCTCCGGCGCTCCTCGTTCATTTCCGAGCAAGACTACGTCGCGCACATCAGCCGGCTCTTTGACGACAAGGGGATTGAAGAGACGGTGATTCCCTTTCTGGCCGTCGCGGCCGATCTGGCCCACGGAAGCGAGGTGGTTCTTTCGGAGGGTCCGATCCGCAAGGCGATCGCGGCCAGCTGTGCCATTCCCGGCGTTTTCCCGCCGATCACGATCGGAGATGCGAAGCTGATCGACGGTGGCTGGGTGAACCAGGTCCCGGTCGATCCGCTCATTCAACGGGGGGCCGACTTTGTCATCGCCATCGATGCTTCGGAGAGCACCGGGACGGTCCGGGATTTTACCAGCGGGCTCGATATCGTCCTGCGCGCCAGCGAGATCACCCGCCGGGCCTTATCCAGCTCCCAATTGGCGAAAGCCGATGTGGTCATTCGACCGGACGTCGGCGAGCTTCACTGGTCCGACTTCTGGCGTTCCGACGAGGCGATCCGGAAAGGGGAAGAGGCCGCGCGGGAAAAGATCGATGAGCTCAAGCGGCTTCTCTGGAAAAAGAAGATGAAGAAATTATTGATGATCAAGGTCTGAGGACGGTCTTGTTATCGTTCCACCCCCCGTTCTGAAGGAGTCTGACGTGCCGAAATGGGAATATAAGTCGGAACGACTCGCCGGGGTGCAGATCGACAACCAGCTCAACTTTCTTGGGGCGCAGGGATGGGAGCTGGTTCAGATCATCCACCAGCCTGAAGAAACCTACCCCTTTCTCTGCATCCTCAAAAAACGCCTGGAGGGACACGGCCCGGAGGGATACGATTGAGGATCGTCTCACTCTTAATCCTCTTTCTTCTCTCCGCCGGAAATGCCCGGCCGAGCGATCTTTTTTCTCCCCGGGGCGGATCGTTTGGTTGACCCTCTTCGTTTATCTCGCCGCTTCTCTCGCCTATCGGTGGACCCGGGCGCCGGTTCGGACCGCCGCGATGAAATGGGAGGGGGCGGCCCTCTCCCTGTTGTGGGTCAACGCCGTCGTTCAGCAGACCGGCGGCATCCATTCCTACTTCCTCACCCTCTATCCCGTCGTCCTCCTGGTTGCCTCTTTCCAATTCAGCTTTTTTAGAAGTATGATCCTGGTCTCCGGCATCTTTTTTCTGGAGGGGGTGAGTTTATCGGTCGCCCCCCCGCCGATCCCCTTTCCCGATGGATGGTCTTCTTTCCGCTTGCTTTGATCGTCATCCCGCTCACCGTAAAATGGGGGCTTCGTGCGTTCTACCGAGAGCGGGAGATGTTGATGAAGAAGCTGAAGAATAACAAGATGGAGGAGGCGGTACCTCTCCCCGATATGAAACAGCGGCCGGAATTGGCGCGTCTTTCGAAAGAAGAAGAAAAGGATGAGGCGCAGATGCTGGCGAAGCGGCTGGAGGGGCATCTGGAGCACCTTCTCGGCCTGATTCTGGCGAGCCGGATGCAGGCGCACCGCGCCGTTTTTCTTTCATACGACCGGGAGAGAGAGCTCCTCCGGGTCCGGGCGGCCCAGGGGCGACAAGCGCCGCTCGGCATCGATCTCCAAAGGACGATCCCCCTGGGCGAGGGAATTCTCGGCTGGATCGCGAAGGAGAGGAGGGCCGTTGCGATTGCCGATCTGCCGGATCAGAAGGAGCCGCTCGATTATGACGACGGATCGGTGATCCCGCATTCTCTTTTAGCCGTTCCGGTGCTCGATCAAGATCTTTTTGAAGGGCTTCTCTGTGTCGATAGCCTTGCCGATCATGCTTTCTCGAGCCAGGACGAGGAGGTGCTCCAGGGGGTGGCCCAGGAGATCGTGACGGTGCTGACTTATTACCGGGAGCAGCAGCGAATGAGCCAGCGGACGCGGGTCTACTCGGCCCTTCTGGAGATCAGCAAAAGTCTCGGCTCCCGACTCGATCTCGATCACCGTCTGGAGATCACGGCCGATTCGGCGAAAGAGATCATCGATTACGACCGCTGCTTTATCTTCCTGGTCGAGCCGGGAGAGCGGCGGCTGACGGTGAAAGCGGTGAAGGGGTATGATCCGGCCGTCGTCGATTACACCTTCGCCCTCACGAACGGATTGCTCAGCATCATCGTGAAGAACCGCCAGGTGCTCCTCTTCTCTCAATTGCCTTCGCAGCGGGCGAAGCACAAGATTTTTCCCGACGGGTGTAAAATCAGCGTCGATTGCCAATCGTTCCTCGGGCTTCCGTTGATCATCGAAGACCGGGCGATGGGGGTGGTCCTCTTCCTCTCCGAGAAGGAGAACGCCTTCACCACTTATGATCGGCACGTTCTCTCGATTCTCTGCAATCATGTCGCGATCTCCATCGCCGAGGCGCAGGCCCACGCGCAGGTGGAGCGGTTGGCGATCACCGACGGCTTGACCGGCGTCTACAATCACCGCCGTTTCCAAGAGCGGCTCCAGGAGGAATTCGTCCGCAACGCGCGCCACCCCGAGCCTTTCTCGATTCTGATGATCGACATCGACTTTTTCAAAAAGATCAACGACACCTTCGGGCATCCGGCGGGGGACGCCGTCCTGAAGGTCATCGCCAAGCTCCTGGCCAAAATGGTCCGGAAGCTCGACGTGGTCGCCCGCTACGGGGGAGGAGTTTGTGGTCCTGTTGCTGAAGACCGATTCGATGCAGGCGTGGCAGATGGCCGAGCGGATCCGCAAGGCGATCGAGTCGGCCCCGATCGATTGGCAGGGGCAGAAGATCGAAGTCACCGTCAGCATCGGGGTTGCCTCTCAGCCGGCTGATGCCGCCCAGCGCGAAGAGCTCATCGCCTGCGCCGACAAGGCGCTCTATTCCTCAAAACGGGCGGGCCGAAACCGCTCGACCCTCTTCAAAGACCTGACCCAGGATATGTACGAGGTCGGGTAATTTCTCATTTTGAGGTCAGGTTATTCCTGATTTTCCGAAACCCCTTCCTTTTCATGCTAGAGTTAAACAAACCGCAGGGGGATGAGATCCTCTCCCGCTGAAGACGGTTCTGTTCAACATCTCGCGTCCTTTTAAGAGACGGTATGGTTGGGGAGATTCCCTTTTCCGGACGGCTTCGCGAAGCGCACCTCTCGTCGATTTTCTACATGCTTCAGCGACGGCAACTGACCGGGATTCTTCGGGTTCGATTAAACGATCTCGATAAATCGCTTTATATCAAAGAGGGGGAGATCATCTTTGCCGCCTCCCGGTATCCCGACGATCGTCTGGGAATGCTGTTGGTAAAGACCGGAAAGCTGACCTATGCCCAATATGAAACCGTCGTCCGGATTTACGAGGCCTCGCTCCAGGGTCCCGACAAAACAAAACTTCGCCAGGGAACGATCCTGGTTAAACAAGGGTTCCTGACGCCGAAGGAGCTTTACAATGCGGTGATTGCCCAGGTCAAAGAGATTATCCTGGGCCTCTTTACCTGGATCGACGGAGAGTACCAGTTTGTCGAAGGCCCGCTTCCTTACCAAGAGGTGATTACCTTAAACATCAGCACGGCGATGTTGATCCTCCAAGGGATCCGCCGCATTACCGACTGGACCTGGCTTACCGGCCGGCTTCCTTCGTTTGATCATCCCCTGCTGCTGACGAAAGACCCGAGAGACCTTTTTCAGAGGGTCGATCTGGAGCCCGATGAGGTCGCGTTGCTCAGCAATTTAAACGGGCGAACGATTCGGGAGCTCCTGATCGGATCCCCGCTTCCTGCGTTTGAGACCCTGCGGCTTCTTTACTTTTTCGTCTCGGCCGGGATGGTCGAATTGTCCGAGCCGACCGCCGAATCGATCGCTTCCTTCGAAGAGCGGTATTCGGTGACCCATCGGATTATTACCGAAGAAATCCGGGCGACGATCGACAGAAAAGAAGCCGACACGGCGCCGACCGTTGAAGAGATCCGAGACGCCTATCGAAAGATCGGCGCACGGAACTACTATGAGATTTTGGGCGTGGGGATGCAGGCGACCCGGGAGGAGATTAAGCGATCCTACTATCGTCTGGCGAAAATCTACCATCCGGATCGGCACTTCGAAGCGTCGATGCGGGAATTAAAGAAGGAACTCGAAACGCTTTTCGCAAAGGTGAAAGACGCGTACGATGTCTTAAGCAGCGACTCGAAGCGGACCGCTTATAACGAGCGGTTGTCGAAACCGGAGAAGCCCGCAGCCACACCGGTCAGCATCGCCGAGCACGCGGAGCGTTCCTTCAATGAGGGAAGAAAAGCATACGCGGCGAAAGATTATAAGCGGGCCGTCGAACTATTCGAGGCGGCGGCTCGGATGATGCCGAACAACCCCTCCTATTTCGCTTGTCTTGGAAAAGCGCTCCTCTATGTTCCGGAGCGGCTTCATCGGGCGGAGCTGGCTTTCCGCCGGGCGGTTGCCATTGAACCGGGCCGGATTGAATATCGCATTGAATTGGCCCGTGTCTACGAACGGCAGGGGAAGACCGACAGCGCGATGAAGGCATACGAAGAAGCGTTGATAAGGGCCCCCGAGAATGCGGCCGTTAAAGAAGCGCTCTTCCGTTTAAGGGCGAAGGTTTAAGCGGAGCGTTATCGGAGGATCAGCGGAGAGGGGGTTTCAAGCGCGGCCGCTCACCCCGCCTTTTCCAACGCCTTTTCCAGCGCCTCGATTTTGCCGGCGACCTTCGGGTCCAACTTCTTGATCGACGCCTGGATCGATTCCATTTCCGATTGGATCGGGGTGAGGTTTTTCTTCTGTGTATCGGAGGCGAGAGAGATCGCCTTGGTGATCCGTTCCTTGGCTTTACCCGCCTGCGTCTCCGCATCGCCGAAGTTTTTCCGCTTCACCTCATCGCCGGCGGCGCTCAAGAAGCCGCGCGCTTCTGTAAGATTCAGTCGGACCCGCATCGTCGAAACCTCCGTCTCCAGGCCGCGGGTCTTGGAGAACATCTCCTCTTTCAGGGTCATGTAATTTTTCTTGACCTCGGTCGTCCCGGCGGCGCCGAGAAAGTAGCCGGCGCCGAAAGAGGCGGCGAGCAGGAGGAGCAAAAAGAGCGTTCTGAACATCGCTACGTCCCCTCCTTCTTCGCGAGCCGTTCCTCCGTCTGGATGAGGAGCCGGGCGACGTTTCCCGCCGCGTAGGTCCGAACCGAGCTGTCAGGGTCTTTCAGGCTCTCCTTCAAGATCGGGATCGCTTCCCGTCCGCCGACCTCGCCGAGGGCCCGGACGACGGCGATGCGGACCCGCTGCGCTTCATCGCCGAGCGCTTTCTTTAACAACGGCATCGCTTCTTTCCCGCCGACCTTCCGCAATGAGCCGACGGTGAAGTGGCGGACCGCGTAGTCGCTCTCGGCGAGGGCCGCTTCGTAGATCGGCATCGCCCGCTTTCCGAGGCGCTGGAGCCCCTCCGCCGCGGAGACCCGGACGATCGGGTCGGGATCGGTGACCGTTTTATCCAAGAGAGGGATCGCATTCGGATCGCCGAGCTTTCCGAGCGAGGTGGCCGCCGCGCCGCGAACCGCCGGGTCGGCGTCGGTGATCGCCTTGGCGAGCGGGGCAAAGCTCTCCGGGGCGACAATCTCTCCCATCGCTTCGGCTGCATACATCCGAAGGGTGGCATCCGGATCGGCCAGCATCTTCGTTAAAAGGGGGCCGCCTCGCGCCGCTTGGTTCTCCCCAATGCCGCGGCCCCGGCGGATCGCGCCGGGCCTTCCAATTTCGGGACGATCTCCATGATCTGTGAGAAGGCTTTCTCGTCGCCGTTTCGGGTCAGGGCGGCGAGGGCGAAGAGCTTCACCGTCGGCTCGGTGTCGTCGATCAGCGTGGCGAGGATGTTGTTCATATCGACCCCGGCGGGGGCGCCGTTTTTGGACGCGGCCATATCGTCGAGCGATTTCACCACCCCCACCCGGACCATCCCGTCGGGATCTTTCCCCATGGCGAGGAGGAGCTTCAGCGCCTCCGGGCCGCCGAGCTGGCCGAGCGATTCGACGGTGAAGAATCGGACGAACGGCGCGGAGTCTTTCAGCCCGGGAATGATCAGGGGAATTTGAGACCGATCTCCCATCTCACCGATCGCTTTCACGGCGGCGCTCCGAACGAAATAATTTTCGTTCGTCAGGGCGTTGTTGATGATCGCGACGGAAATGGCTTTGAGAAGGGCCGGCGCGATGTTGGGATGGTTCTTCTCCACCTGGTCGTATTCGTTGAAGGCCCCTTCGATCTCCCCCTGGGCCATCGAGGCCAATACCTTGAGACGATGGGCCGGAAGGGAGGCCGGCTCTTTCTGGAGGACCGACTCGCTCAGGGCAACCGCTCGGCTGAAGTCTTTCTTTTGATAAGCCGCTTCCGCTTGGGCGATCTCCCGTTCCGAAGAACGGCTGCAGGCCAGCGGAAGCAGGCTGAGTCCGCAGACGATCCATAGGATGACCCGGTGTCTTTTTTTATTCCTCATTTCAATTCCTCTTGGTTTTTGATCCTCCCTCCGGGTTCCGACGGGTTTTTTAAATAGATTATTTTCGCCTGACGAATGAGTAGAGAAGGGCGAGCGCCGGAAAAACAATCATCGTGCTGAGCACGATGCCCATGGGAGTGTTGAAACTGCGGACCAGATTACTATAAAGCAGCGTCATTGTCACGATAAATCCCGCAAGGACGGTTCGGTAGGCAAGTTTGTAGATCTTGGTCAGAATGGCGGTCAGATCTTCCGAGTTCATCCGGGTCCGAAACTGTCCGTTGCTGGCGAGCTCCAAGAAGTTTCGAAGAACCACCGGAAGCTCGATCAGCGCGATCGCGATCTCTTTTCCCCTGGAGAAGATCTCGCCGACAAAATCGGGCGAGCCGACGAATTTCTTGGCGTACGGCTCGGCGATTTCGATGATGTTCAGGTCGGGATCGAGTTGCGAACAGAGGCCGTTGAGCATCCCGGCGGTCCGGCCGACGAGGATGAAGTGATTCGGGACCTGAAGCGACGGGTAGACGTGGAAGAGGGTCTCCAGGTCCTGGGCGATCTGCGTCAGGGTGATCCGCTTGAACGCGCGGGGGGAGATGTCGCGGTATCGGTCCATGAAGAAGCGGACCACGTTTTCGATGTCTTCCATCCGCTCGGTCCGGGCGATGAATCCAAGATCGAGGAGCGCGCGGGCGATGCCGGTGATCTCCCGGTCGATGATTGCGATCATCATCTTCTCCATCCCGCGGTGGACCCCGGTGTCGATCTGCTGCATCAGGCCGAAATCGACAAAGACGAGCCGCGGTCCCGGCTGGACGAAGAGGTTTCCCGGATGGGGATCCCCGTGGAAGAAGCGGTGCTGCAAGATCTGCTTCATATACGATTCGACCAGGAGGGTGGCGACCGACTTGGTGTCGATCCCGGCCCGGCGGATCTCCTCGGTCCGACTGATCTTGATCCCCTCCACGAATTCGAGCGTGAGGATGCGGCCGGTGGTGTAATTCCAGAGGACCTTCGGAACGACGATGCGCGGATCACTTGCGAAGTTTTTATGAAACTGCTCCGCCTGCCGGGCCTCGACAAAATAGTCGAGCTCCTTGTGCACGATCTTGGAGAACTCCGTATAGAGAACGTCGAACCGGATATTGGTCATCACCTTCTGCAGGACCCAGACGATCCAGCGGATGGCGCGGAGATCAATCTCGACGATCTGCTCGATCTCGGGGTATTGCACCTTGACCGCCACCCGCATTCCATCTTCCCGAAGGGTCGCCTCGTGAACCTGCCCCAGGGAGGCCGACGCGAGGGGGATCTCGTTGAACGTTTCGAAGAGGGTCTCGGGGGGGAGGCCGAACTCCTGGATGAACCGGGTCCGGATCGTCGAATAGGGGGCCGGAGGGACTTGATCCTGCAGCAGGGAGAGGGTCTGCGTGTAGGCGTCGGGGAGAAGATCGACCCGCGCGCTCATGAACTGGCCGACCTTGATCAGCAATCCCTTGAGGGTAAGGGCCGCCTTCTGCATCCGGAGGGCGTTTTTGCGATGCAGCGCCTCTTTCCACTCCACCGCCTTCATTCGAGGGACGTAGAGGGAGCCGAGCTTGTAGATGAAGTAGCTGAAAAAAATCCGAAAGGCGACCCAGAGAATGCGCAACGCCCGGCGCCTCAGATAGATCTGCTCCCCGACCGGGGTCGGCGGGATGTCGATCGGAGGGGAGCCGGAGGGGATCTCCCGGTTTTCCGAGGAGGCGTCGGTAATTGGATCGGTTGCCGCTTTGGCCGTCACGAAGACCTCACGTAAGCAGCCCATCTTAGCAAGATTGTCTTGAAGGATCAAGAAGGGAGGGGAGATCGTCAATTTGACAAAAATTGGAATGTGTGTAAACTTTTATACGAATTTTGTCACCCCAAACTTTCCTTTCGACATAAGTCATAAGTAAGGAGTCGCCTCAGGTTGAAGGCATTTCAGCTCTTATCCAGATCTCTTTGGAAAAGATCAGGGACCCTTCTCTGGGTATTCTCCTTCTTCCTTCTTCCCCTCTTTACCCCCGCGGTATTCTCCGCCGAGAAGGACGACAGCGCCCTTTTCTTCGAAGGGCACGATCTGATGGAGAAACGCCAGCCGGAGAAGGCGATTCCGATCTTCGAAGAGGTGCTTCAAAAATACCCTCAGAGCAAGATACGCGATCTGGCGCTCTTCTGGCTCGGCCGCGCCTATCTGGAAACGAAGCAGACCGACAAGAGCCGGGAAACCCTCTCCCAGCTTGATCAAGCCTTTCCGGAGAGCCCCTCCGGACAAAATTGCAGAGAATGATCGTTTCGAAAGAAGCCGCGCTCGCCCGCGCGGAAAAACGAGAGGCGGAGAAAAGGGAAAGAGAAGCGAAGGAAGCGGCGGCGAAAGCGGCCTCCCCTCCCAAAGCCGCGAAGAAAACCCCTGCCGCCGCGGCAAAGGAAGCGCTTTCGGAAGAGAAAATGCCGGCCCCGCCGCGGACCGCGTCCACCCGTCCGGCCGAGGGATTTCTTCTCGTCATTCCGCAGGTCGCCGAGGTCAAGGTCGAGCCGGCGGCCGATGAGAAGCGGGGATATCCCGGCGAGGATGTCGAGTTCCCGGTCGTGATCACCAATCGCGGAAACGGCGAAGATTCGTTTACCCTCGATTCGACCTTTCCGATCGAGTTCCGTCCTACCTTCTATGCCGAGGGGGGCGCCGGGGAGACGATCCAGACCACCCCGACCCTCCAGCCCGACCAATCGTTCCGGGCGCGGCTGCGGGTCCATCTTCCCTCGAACATGACCGACAACCAGAACAAAGTCTTTGAGATCAAGGTCGCCTCCCGATTCGATCGGAACAGTTTTCAGTGGGTGAGGAAGACGGTCGTCGCGTCGGCGCCGCTGCTCCTCGGCGAGTACCGCTCCGACAAAGAGCGGGCGCGTCCGGGGGAAGAGGTTCGGTATACGATCGTCCTGATCAACAATGGAAGTTCGGAGGCGCGCGACGTTCGGGTCCGCTACGCTTATCATCCTTCTTTGGTTTTCCTGAGCGCTTCGCCGCAGCCGGAGCGGGTCGAGTCGGCCGGCCGGGCGATCTATTGGAACCTCTCCGGAATCAATTCGAAAGGGAACGAGAAGATCGAGGTTGCCTTCAAGGTGGGGGATGAAACCGCCGCCGGCCAGCAGGTACTGAACCGCGGGACCTATCTCGCCTCGGTCGGCGGAGAGGTCCCGTTTCTCTCGCCGCCGGTCTCCGTGATGCAGGTCGCCTCGCTCCGTCTCGAGGGGGCGAAGGAGGAGCAGCGGGTCGTTTCGGGAGATCAGGTTTTCTTCCCGTTTACTTTGACGAACCTGGGGAACGGCCCGGACCAGTTTGCGTTGAAGCCGGCCGGCGTCCCGTCGGATCGCCTGACCCTCTACTTCGATAAGAACCAAGACGGCCTTTTCCAATCGGGCGAGCCGGCGATCACCGAGACGCCGCTTCTCGGCACCCGGGAGAACTTCCCGGTGTTGGTGGGGGTGAAGGTGCCGGTCGGCCGCGACGGCGAGCGGCTCGATATTCGCCTCGATGCCCAGTCGAGACACGACGGCAGAGCGATCGCGACGGCGAGCCGGGCGCTCCTCTTGAGCCTCCCGATGGTGGCGATTCAAAGCCAGCTTCTATCGCGCGACAACCTCCCGGGGGGGGTGATCTCGTACCAGGCGACGGTCACCAACAACGGCTCCGGCCTCGCGCGCAACGTGATGTTTCGGAGCTCCTTCCGCCGGAGCTGGAGTTCGTCCATGCCGATCCCGAGCCGACCGAAAAGACGGCAAACGATGGATCTGGAAGATGAACGATCTGGGACCACAGCAGAAGCGGACCTTCGCCGTCAGCGTCCGCATCCGAAAGGGGCTTCCGGCCGGAACGACGGTGCAGAAGCAGACCGAGATTTTTTATCAAGATCTTCACGGAAACCGATATCCGTAGGAGCAAGACGTTCAACGTGAATCGCGATTCGTTAAACGTAAGCTTCAAGCGATGAAATTCCTGAAATCGTGAGCGAAGACCGACCCGATGTATCTTCCTTTTTCGGTTTTAAAGAGCCCCCCTTCAAGCTCTCCCCCGACCCGCGCTTTTTTTCTCCAGCAAGAAACATCAAGAGGCTTTCTCGCATATTCTCTACGGCCTGAAAGAGCGGAAAGGTTTCATCGTCGTCACCGGGGAGGTCGGCACCGGGAAGACGACCCTCTGCCGGCTCCTGCTGGCCAAGCTCGATCCGACCGTCCGGACCGCCCTTCTCTTCAATCCCCAGCTGACCACGGTGGAGCTGCTGCAGAGCATCAACCAGGACTTCGGTTTGAAGGGGGATGGGCAGACCAAGAAGGCCCTTCTGGATGAGCTGAACCGGTTTCTTCTCGATCTTCTCGCGCAGGGGGGAAACGCCCTCCTCATCATCGACGAAGCGCAGCTGTTGACCATCGAGTGTCTGGAGGAGATCCGCCTTCTCTCCAACCTGGAGACCGACCAGTCGAAGCTGATCCAGATCCTCCTCATCGGGCAGCCGGAGCTGAAGGAGACCCTCTCACAGCATGCGCTGCGCCAGCTTCGGCAGCGGATCTCGATTATGTACGAAATCGAGCCACTCGACCGGATGGAGGTCACCGCCTATATCGACGCTCGAATCGAGGTGGCGGGGGGAAAGGAAAAGGTCGCCTTTGCGCCGAAGGCGATCGATCGGATTTATGCTTTCAGCAATGGGTTTCCGCGGTTGATCAACGTCGTCGCCGACCAGGCCCTTCTGGCCGCCTATGTGGCGAACACGACTTTTGTTTCCGAGGCACTGGTCCAGCAGGCGGTGGAGGAGTTGAAGAAAGCCGATGCCGCCGGCCCCTCCCGCCTGCCGGTGAGACGGACCGCGTTGCTCGGCCGTTATGCGCTCCCGGTCGCCTGGGGGATGGCCCTCTTGGTTCCGATTTTCTTGGCAGGTCTTCTTTGGAAAGGAGGGCTTTTCTCTCGGGAAGCGGTCCGGGTCGAATCGGTGCAAGCCAAGCCCTCGTCCGATGTCGCATCATCCCCTCCCATCGAGGCGTTGACGGGGACCGTCGGCATGCAGGAAAAATCTGCGGGGAGCCCTGCCCCCATTGCCGTCCATCAGGGAGGAACGCTTCCGGAGCCCTCTCCATCCAAACCGCTCTTCGATCCGGACGGGATTTATCGGGTTGAACTCCTTGCCGAGACAGAAAAGGGGGCGTACCTCACCCTGCTGAATCTCTTGACCCCGCTTCCGCCCGAGGAGCGATGGCGGGAGAAGAGCATGGGAGAGGTGCTTCAGTGGCTGCGAGAAAACAATATCGAGACGTATCCGCTGCCGCTCACGTTGAAGAAGGTCCTCGCGTTCAATTCGCCGCTTCTCTTCTCCTTCAGTGAGGAGGCCGGACACCGTTACCAGGTTCTCGTTAAGATCGAGGGGGAAGAAGCGTTGCTCTATGATCCATTGGACGGACGGAAGCGGGTTCCCCTTCGCGAGCTGACCGCGGCATGGAAGGGGAGCGGCATTCTGCTTTGGCGGGAAATGGAAGGGTTGGAACTTCCATTCCGAAGGGTGGGGCCGGACCCCTCCGTTCAAAAAATCCAGAGGTCCTGACCAAAGAAGGTCTCTACGTCGGGCCGACCGACGGCCTTTGGGGACCGCAAACGGCGAAGGCCCTCCGCTTCTTTCAGCAGAAAGAGGGGCTGGAGGAAGATGGTCTCTTCGGAACCGAGACCCATCTTCTTCTCTCCAAGCGGGCCGGCGAAGGGAGTCCCCTCCTTAAGATAGACGACACCCCCCCATTCGTGATTTAATAAGCGATCCATCATCCGCTTTCAGCTCAAAGACAAAAAAGGAAGTCCCAGATGATCCCATTGAAAGATGATCTTCCGACCCGCACCGCGCCGGTGGTGACGATCGGCCTGATCGCCGTGAATATCGTTGTGTTCTTCTATGAGATTTCGCTCGGTCCGGCGGCCGAGGAATTTATCTTCGCCTTCGGCGCGATTCCGGCGAACTTGGTCCGGGGACTGGAGGGGGGGCGCCGTCGATCGTGGCGGCGTCCAGCGTCTTGACCTCGATGTTCCTGCACGGCGGTTTGATGCATGTGGCGGGGAACATGCTCTACCTTTGGATTTTCGGAAACAACATCGAGGATGTGATGGGGCATGTCCGCTTCATCTTCTTTTATATCGTCTGCGGCGTGCTTGCCGCCTACAGCCATGCCCTCACCGAGCCTGGCTCCCGCGTTCCGATGATCGGGGCCAGCGGCGCCGTGTCGGGGGTCCTCGGCGCCTATCTTCTCCTTTTTCCGCATGCGAAGGTCTTGACCCTCGTTCCGATCGGCTTTTTCATCCAGATCATCCGTATTCCGGCCGTGTTGGTCTTGGGGATCTGGTTTCTGGTTCAAACGGTCAGCGGCCTCTTCAGCGGAGGCCAGCTCGGCGGGATCGCCTGGTTCGCCCACGTTGGCGGTTTTCTCGCCGGCATGGCGCTGATCTATCCCTTCAAGAAGAAGCAGCGAAAGCGGCGACAGGAAGGGTGGTTTTGAAGGGGCCATTACGAATCGGTCAGGTTTTTTCAATTGTTTTTGGAAAAAGGTGAGAGGGAATTAGAGCGCTTTTCCCCGCCGACTTATTCCCCGTGGTGGCCGGACTTGTTGGTGAAGTAGAGGGCGAGGGCGACCATCAGGATGCCGAAGCCTAAGTAGAGGATGTTGAGGGGATTGTCGAACTTGGTGTGAACGACGTTCTTGAAGAAGGAGACGATCAAGATCATCAAGATCACCTTCGCCAGCCGGTCTTTCAGATCATCGAGGGTCTTGATCAGAAGAATCCGAGAGCTGCTGTGGGTGTCTTCTTCGGCCTGTTTGATCTTGCTGATGAAGAGCTCATAGAGCCCCAACGAGAAGATCAGCAGCACAGTGGCCAGCAGGTAGTCGTCGATGGCGGTGATGACCTGGCTGATCGCCTTGCTGTGGAACGCATCGTATCCTTCCCCGCCGCCTGAGCCGATCAGATAGCCCACCGTTTTGGCCACCAACCATCCCACGTCGATCGTCGCGATCACAAAGAGAATGAACGAGGAGACGAGGCTGGAGACGACCACCAAAATGACGATGAAGCGGCTTCGCCAGAGGATGGTTTCGAAGAGTTGTTCGATCGGTTTCATCATATCGGTATCCTTTGTCCAGCCCGGTATCTTATTCAAACCGGCGGGGCATTGCAAGGGGAAACCGTCCTGCGTTATCATTATCAGCAGTCCAGCTTGTTATTTCGGGGAGGCGTAACCGCTATCGGCTCCACGTTTCTGCGGATGAACCCCGTTCCTTAACGTTTTACCTTCGCCTTGCTGGCTTTTTCGTAAGACCTCCCCATTTGACATTGCTGTCAAATTCCTTATAATAGATAAGAAATTCTCATTCCTTATAAAGGATTCCATGTTCAAATCCTATTTCTGGGTGTTGCATCTGGCGATGATTGCGGCCGGGGCTTATTTTATCGCCGATATGGCGAATGTCGCTATCGGCTCCCGCCCGGAGGCGTCGATCGCCCCCCCGAAGCGCCGGAAATCCCGGCAGTGTTCCAGCGGCCGCATCGAAAGGGACCGGCCGGGACTACAACGCCATTGTCGAAGGAAACATCTTCAATTCCAAAATGCGGGGAAAACAACCGGAAGTCGCGGGGCCGAACGCGGACCTGTCCCTTCCGGCAATGTCGGCCCCCGAGTTCCCCTCAATCAAACCCTTCTCGGAACAATGGTCGGAAGCGACGAGGAATCGTACGCGGTGATCGAGGACACCAAGACCCGCGAACAGCTCCTCTATCGGATCGGCGATGTTGTGGGTGAAGACGGCCGGATCGCGAAGATCAGCCGGAATAAAGTGGTGGTCCTCCGGGGGGCGAAGAGGAGATCTTGGAGGTATCGCTCTTCCCGGAAGAGAACAAACCGGCCGGGCACGCCACGCCGACCGTGTTGACCCCGACCACGCCGTCCACCCCGGAGCCAACATCCGGCAAGCCGGAAAAAATAGCTGGGTGGTCGATCGCCGCGAGATTGAAAATGCCGTCAACAATCTTCCCCAGCTTCTGACCAAGGCGCGGATCGTTCCGAATTTCAGCGAGGGCAAGCCGGACGGGTTCCGTATCTTCGCCATCACGGAGGATTCCCTCTACGCCAAGATCGGATTGCAAAACGGCGACATCCTCCACCGGGTCAACGGCATTGAAGTGAAAGACCCCCAAAACTTCCTCAAGGTCTTTGAGCAACTCAAAGATGAGAACGCCATTAACGTCGACCTGGTTCGAAACAACCAAAGGGAGACATTCAGCTACGAAGTCCGATAGGAAAGGTTTATGAAGAGACGCCTTGCGGCCTGTCCTCGAGCGGTCCTCTCGGGGATCTGTCTTGTGCTCTGGATGATTGTTGCGATTGGAATCGAGGCCCCTTCTCCCCTTCGCGCTCAAGCGCCGGAAGCCCAGGCCCCGGAAAAAGAACGCCCCGCTCCGAAAGAAAAGCTCATCACCCTCGATTTCAACAATGTCGATCTTCCAGTCTTTGTTAAGTTCGTCAGCGAGCTGACCGGAAGGAATTTCGTCATCGACGAGCGGGTGAGGGGAAAGGTGACGATCTTCTCCCCGTCGAAAGTGGCGGTGGACCACGTTTACGATCTCTTCCTCTCGGTCTTGGAGCTTAAAGGTTTCAGCGTCGTCCAGAGCGGGCCGGTTTATCAGATCGTGCCGGTCGCCGAGGTCCCTCCCGATCGATCGGTCCATGTCTACACGCTGGAGAACACCCAGGCCGAAGAGGTGGCCAAGGTGCTGCTGGGACTGGTGGCAAGGACGGCGGGCCCGGCGCGCCGGGGAACGTCGCGGCCGACGGGGGAACTGACCGGGACGGTCCAGATCCTCGCCGATAAAACCACCAACAGCCTCATCATCACCGCGACCGACGAGGACTACGAGGTCCTCAAAGCGGTCATCCAGAAGCTCGATATGAAGCGGCGGCAGGTCTATGTCGAGGCGGTGGTCCTGGAGATGGCGGCCGACAAATTCAGGGAGCTCGGGACCGATCTCGGCGCCGTCTTCGGATACACGACCGACAGCGGAGATGTGGCGGCGATCGGCGGGTTCAACCAGAACCCGAACGACCTGATCGAGCTGGCGCGGGTGCCGGGGGTGGAGGTCGGGACGATCAACATCCGCGCCCTGCTGCGGGCGCTGCAATCGAATACCGACGTGAACATTTTGTCCACGCCCCAGATCTTGACGAGCGACAACCAAAAGGCCGAGATCGTCGTCGCTCAAAACGTCCCCTTCCCGGGGGCGCAGAGCCAGACCGTCGGCGGAAATGTCCAAACGACGATCGAGCGGAGGGACGTCGGGATCATCCTCCGGCTGACCCCGCAGGTGCTGGAAAACAACCTGGTGAAACTCGACGTCTACCAAGAGATCTCGTCTGTCGTCGATACGGCGCAGACCGTCGGCACGATCGTTCTCGGTCCGACCACCAACAAGCGGTCGGCGAACACCACCGTCATCGTCCACGACGCGCAGACGGTCGTCATCGGAGGGCTGATCCGGGACAACGTCGTCGTCACGCAGCGGAAGATCCCGCTCTTGGGGGATATCCCGCTTTTGGGTTGGCTTTTCAAGTTTCAATCGCGGCGGTTTGAGAAGACGAATCTTTTGATCTTTCTCACCCCGCACCTGGTCCGCGAATCGGGAGATCTCGATACGATCCGGGGGAGAAAGGTCGAGGGGGCCACGGCGTTCCTCGAGGACAACCGCCTGGAACGGCGGGATCATCGCGAGGAATTTTTCAATCAAATGATCAACCTCCCCAGGTAAACCGGAGAAGCGTTATTCGTTAAACGTTAACCGTTAAAGCGTTGAAACCGAATAACGAATAACGATTAACAAAGAACGGATAGCGAATCATGGCACAACCGAAACGCCCGCTCATCGGGCAGATTTTGATCGAAAAACATGGGTTGACTCCCGCACAGCTCGAAGAGGGCTTCGCCTTCAGAAGGAGCAGGGGGGAAAGATCGGAGAGATCCTGGTCCGGTTGAAGGCCCTCACCGAAGACGCCGTCCTGGAGGCCCTCTCCCAACAATGGCAGTTGCCCTACCGCGCCTCCATCGACCCCAAAGAAATCGATCTCCCTCTTTCCGAGAAGGTTCCGATCTCCTTCGCGAAGCGTTACGAACTTCTCCCCTTCAAGCGGGCGGGAAGGGTCGTTCAGGTCGCCGCTTCGAATCCGCTCCACCTCTCCCCTCTCGACGACCTGCGGCTGCTTCTGGGGGAGCCGATCGAGGTCATCGCCGTCCCTTCCCGGGTGGTCGTCAGCAGCATTAACTACGTCTATGAGCGGGCCACCGCCGGCGCAGAGCAGGCAATCTCCGATCTGGCCGAGGGGGAGAGCCTGAGCGCCTTGGCGGAAGAGCTGGCGGAGCCGGAGGACCTCCTCGACGCGAGCGATGAAGCGCCGATGATCCGCCTGGTCAACTCGGTTCTCTTCCAGGCGGTGCAACAGCGCGCCTCCGACATCCATTTCGAGCCGTTCGAGAAGGAGATCGCCATCCGCTACCGGATCGACGGGGTTCTCTACAACATCCTCGCGCCGCCGAAGCGGCTGCAGTCGTCGCTGATCTCCCGGATCAAGATCATGGCCGGGATGAACATCGCCGAGAAGCGGCTGCCGCAGGATGGGCGGATCGGGCTGAAGATCGGGGGCCGGGAGATCGACATCCGCGTCTCCGACGTTCCGACGGCGCACGGCGAGCGGCTGGTCCTGCGTCTTCTTGACAAGACGAGCATCCTGCTGAATCTGGAAGATATCGGCCTCTCTCCCAGTGGGCTGGCGACGATGGACCAGTTAATCCAGATGGCCCACGGGATCATCCTCGTGACCGGACCGACCGGGAGCGGCAAGACGACGACCCTCTATGCCGGGCTCAGCAAGATCAACTCGCCCGACAAAAACATCATCACCATCGAAGACCCGGTCGAGTATCAGCTCAAGGGGATCGGGCAGATCCAGGTGAATCCGAAGATCGAGCTCACCTTTGCCAGCGGGCTTCGATCGATCCTCCGGCAAGACCCCGACGTCATCATGGTGGGGGAGATCCGCGACACCGAAACCGCCGAAATCGCCATCCAGGCCTCGCTCACCGGCCACCTCGTCTTCTCAACCCTTCACACCAACGATTCGGCCGGCGCAATCACCCGTCTTCTCGACATGGGGATCGAGCCGTTCCTCGTCTCCTCCTCGGTCGTCGCGATCGTCGCGCAGCGGCTGGTCCGGCAGATCTGTCCCGAGTGCCGCGTCTCCTATCGTCCCACCCCCGAGGAATTGGGAAAGCTCGGAATAAAACAGTCTCCGCCCAACCTGGTCTTCTATCGGGGAAAGGGGTGCGCCCACTGCATCAACACCGGTTACCGCGGCCGGTCCGGCATCTACGAGATCCTCGTTCTCGACGACGAGATCCGAAACCTGATTCTCTCCAAAGTCGATTCGTCCCGGATCAAAGCGAAGGCGGTCGGCAAGGGGATGCTGACTTTAAGGGAGGACGGCGCGCGGAGAATCCTCTCCGGGATGACAACAACCGAAGAAGTATTGAGGGTGACGCAGGAGGAAATCTTTTGATTTCGGATTGCGGAGTGGAAAGGCAAGAGCGATTTGTCTTTTAATTCGCAATCCGCAATCCGAAATCCGCATTGCATTTAAGATGGCCATTTACGAATACAAAGGACTCGATGTAGAGGGGAAGAGCAAGGCGGGGATTGTTGATGCCGACAGCCCCAAGGTGGCGCGGGCGAAGCTGCGCAAAAGCGGGATTTTTCCGGTGGAGATTACCCAGACGCAGCAAGCGGCGCCGACCGGGCTGTCGAAACCGGTCACCCTTTTCTCGGAGCGGATGACGCTGGCCGAGACGGCGGTAATGACCCGCCAGCTCTCGACCCTTCTCGGGGCGGGGATCTCCCTGATGGAAGCGCTGGGGGCGCTGACCGAACAGGTCGAGAAGCCGGCGGCGAAGAAGATCTGGATCGATGTCCGGGAAGGGGTGAAGGAAGGGGCCTCGCTTGCCGATGCCTTGGCGCGCCATCCGAAGGTCTTCTCGGTGCTCTATCGGCAGATGGTCCGGGCGGGGGAGGCGAGCGGAACGCTCGATCGGATCTTGGTCCGGCTGGCCGATTATCTGGAGAGCCAGGTTCGGCTTCGGAACAAGCTCTTCTCGATCTTGACCTACCCGGTCTTGATGTTGTTCGTCAGCGGCGCGATCTTGATTTTCCTGATCTCGTTCGTCGTTCCGAAGGTGACGGCGATCTTCGCCGATTTGAACCAGGCGCTTCCCCTCCCGACGGTGATCCTCCTGGCGCTGAGCGATTTCCTGCGCGGTTACGGATGGCTCTTGATCGGGGCCGGCGTCCTCGGCGGAATGATCTACCGGCGGCATATCCAAACGCCGCGGGGAAGGGAGCAGTACGACCGGCTTCTTCTGAGAATCCCGCTGGCCGGAAGGGTGGCGAAGATGGTCGCCATCTCCCGGTTCACCCGGACGCTGGCGACCCTGCTGGCGAGCGGCGTTCCGCTGTTGACGGCGCTGGAGATCGTCCAGCAGGTGGTCGGAAACAAGGTCCTCGAGGAGGCGATCCAGGGGGCCCGCGGAAATATCCGCGAGGGGCAGAGCATCGCCGATCCGCTGAAGCGGAGCGGTCTTTTCCCGCCGTTGGTGACCCATATGATTGCCATCGGGGAGAAGAGCGGCGAGCTCGAAGGGATGCTGCAGAAAGTCTCCGAGGCGTATGACAACGAGGTGGAGACGGTGGTGACCGGGATGACGTCACTCCTCGCCCCATTGATGATCCTCGGCATGGGGGTCGTTCTTTTTATCGTCCTGGCGATTTTGCTGCCGATCTTCGAGGTCAGCCAGATTGTGAAATGAAGGAGGAAAATGAAGCAAAAGAAGGATGAAAAGGAAATCGGGACCGGAAGGTCTCTCCCACAAAACAGAGGGCTTCTTCAATTCAAGCTTTGTGGGAGGGCTTTCCAGAGCCTGATCCGTCCGCAGTCCGGTTTTACATTGATCGAGATCATGGTCGTCATCACGATCCTGGCAATTCTGTCGGTATTGGTCGTCCCGAAGCTGGTCGGCCGGACCGATGAGGCGCGGCGGGTGGCGGCGAAGGTCCAGATCAAGAATATCGAAGAGGGCCTTCAGATGTACAAGCTCGACAACGGCGACTATCCGAGCACCGAGCAGGGGCTCGATGCGCTGGTGAACAAGCCGAGCGTCGGCGAGACCCCGAAAAACTGGCGGGAGGGGGGTTACCTTCCGAAGGTTCCGGCCGATCCCTGGGGAAATCAGTATGTCTATGTCAGCCCCGGGACCCATGGCGATTTCGATCTCCTCTCCTACGGCGCCGACGGCGAAGGGGGGAGAAGGAAAAAGCGCCGACATCGAGAGCTGGAACATGGAGTAGGTCAAATGCGGATTGCGGAATGCGGAATGGAAGGAGAGGGTTTTTGTTTTTAAATCCGAAATCCGAAATCGACAATCCGCAATCGAAAGGCTTTACCCTCCTCGAATTGATGCTGGTCGTCTTTATCCTCAGCGTGACGGCGCTCTTTGTTTTTCCCCGAGTCTCCTCGTTCGGCGCGGCCGATCTCAAGTGGACGGCGCGGCATTTCGCCGGGCTGATCCAGCATCTCGCCCAAGAATCGTCCACGACCAAGCAGACCTACCGCCTCTACTTCAATCTTGAAAATGGCGCTTATTGGGCGGCGGCGTTGGGCGAAAACGGCGAGTTCGTCGAAACAACCGATCCGATGACCCGGCGGCGGGTCCTTCCGAAAGAGATCTCTTTCGAAGATGTTGTGACCCCGGCGCAGGGAAAGGTGAACGAAGGGGAGGCCTTCATGCAGTTCTACCCGGTGGGGGTAGAGAAGGTCTGGATTCACCTGAAACAGGGGGAGCGGCAGTGGACCCTGGTCGTCAATCCTCTGACCGGCCGGGTGAAGGTGATGGATGAGTATGTCGATGTCGATACAAGATAGGGGGCGCCAGGGGGCCAATCATCCGGCTTTGCCGGTGATTGGCCGGGGTGTGAGGGCATCGGAGGAGTCCGACCTTTCCTCGTCGGAACCGCACGGGTCCCCACATATAAATAGACGCGGTTTCACCCTCATCGAGATCATGGTCTCCTTGGCGGTGCTGGCGATCGCCCTCACCGTTTTGCTGGGGCTTCGTAACCGGGACATCGCCCTCTCCGCCTATTCCGGCCACCTGACCGAGGCGACGCTGCTGGCGCGCCAGCGGATCTCGGAGGTTTCGTTTGCCGGGTTTCCCGACTTGGGGGCGCGGGAAGGGATTTCGGCGAAGAGTATCCCAATTACAAATGGAAAGAAGAGGTCAAGCAGACGCCGTATGAGGTGGTGAGAGAGTTGAATCTGGAGGTCCTCTGGAAAGAGGGAGGACGCGAGGAGAGTGTCCGGTTTACCACGTTTTTATTCAACGCGAGAGGATAGGGGTGAGATTGCGGAATGGAAAGAAAAGGTTTTTGGTTTTAAATCCGAAATCCGAAATCGACAATCCGCAATCGAAGGGTTTCACCCTCCTCGAAATCCTCGTCTCGCTTGCGATATTGGCCGTTCTCTTCACCCTGGTGTACGGGTCGTTTAATGCGACTTATCGGGTTTCGGAACAATTGGAGGAGCAGGCCGACTCTTACCGTCTGGCGCGGCTCGGTTTTTATCATCTGGCGAAAGATCTCAGCATGATCTATCAGACGAAACCGATTCCGGGACAACCGACGAGTCCGCGGCTCCCTCCGGGATCGGCGGTCACGAAATCGTTTCTCTTTTTGGGAGAGGATCGGACCCGGACGATCGACGGGACCGACTATCCGGACGACTCGATCCGGTTCACCGCCGTTTCCCACGGGCGAACCTTGCGGGACGTCCCCGAATCGGACTGGGCGTTGATCTCTTATGGTCTTGAAGAGGAGTTCCTGATGCATGAGGCGGCCCTGGCGAACGAGCGGGTGATCCGGAACGAGATCGGGGAAGAGGTCCTCGGAATCAACTTCCGCTATCTCAATCGAACCGATAAGAATTGGGTCGATCGCTGGGATTCGGAGACGACCAAGGAGCTCCCTCTGGCGGTGGAGATCGAATTGATCCTCCGGGGCCGCGGTAAAGAGGGCCATCGTTTTAAAACAACGGTCGATCTTCCGATGGCGAGAAGGTCGTAGCAGAAGATGTTCGATTGGATCAAAAATCAGAAAAGAAAATGGGCGGTCGGGCTGGGGTATGCCTTCTTCGGCCTTCTGATGCTCCTTTTCTTTCTCTATCTGACCTTTCCCTTCGGCCTGCTGGAGTCGCGCCTGATCGCGGCGATCGAGTCGGAAAGCGGCTGCACGATGGCGGTCGGAAAGCGGGGGATCTTTTTTCCGCTGCGCTTGTCCTGGCGGGAGATTCAGGTCGATTGCCCGGCAGGGCCGGTTCCTCAGTGGAAGATCCAATCGCTCGATGCGGCGGTCGCCCCGTTGCCCCTTCTCTTCAATCGGCGAGGAGAGATCGATTATCGGGTCGGGATCGCCGAAGGGGAAATCATCGGCCATGCGACGGCGGTCCAAACGCGGGAAGGGCTCTCCCTCTCTTTCAAGAGCGAGGGACAGAAGCTCAACCTGAGCCGGCTGGGCCTCTCGGGACTTCTCGATTTGCAGGGGGAGGGGAGCGGGGTCGGTCCCGATCTGTTGAAGGCGAAAGGGAGCCTCACCTTCACGATCAACAGCGTTCAATTGAAGCAGGTGGGGCAGTGGATGGTCCCGATCGGCGAGGTGTCCTTTTCGAGCATTCGTGGTAAGATCAATCTTCGGAACGGCATGTTGGTGGTGGAGCGCTTCGCCGCTCAAGGAAATGAGGTCGACCTGACGAGCGACGGGGGGAATCTGATTCTCCGCGAGCCACTGGAAGGAAGCCTTCTCTCGCTCAGTCTCAAGGCGACCCCGAAGGGGAGCCTTCAACAGATGGCTTCTCTCTTCATACAGGGGTATTCGGGACGCGAGCCTTTGTCCCTGGGGCTGAAGGGATCGATCGGCCAACCGCAGATCTCGGTGAACGGCAGGCCGTTTGCGCTGTAAGGGCGAATCTTGCCTGCACTGTTCCACCGTGTATTCGCCCTGTTTCCGCCATCCCTATGAAAGGGCGATCACAAGGATCGCCCCTACACGTGATGGAACATCATTGACTACATTTGGATTGAGGTAATGGCACAAATCATTCTCGGTTTAGACATTGGACAATCGGTCATCAAGGGGGTTCGGATTGCGCGGACCCTGCGGGGGCTTCGTCTCGTCGATGCCTTCGAGCGGAAGGTGGAGCGGCAGGGTGAGCGTGGGCGAGGGGACCTGCCGAATGACGCGCAGATCGAGGCGCTCCGCCAGCTTCGTTCGGAGGGGAAGATCAAGCCGGGCGAGATGACCGCCATCGCCTTGCCGGGCCACCTCGTTTCGACGCGGGAGATCACCGTTCCGTTCACCGATCCGAAGCGTCTTCGCCAGGTGGTCCCCTTTGAGGTCGAAGGACAGCTCCCGTTCGATCTGGAGGAGGTCGTGATCGACTACCAACCCCTTCCGCAGGGGGGCGGGCGCGATCTTCAGATCCGGGGCGCGGCCGAGCCGGGAAAGGAGGAGCCGGCCGGATCGTCGCGTCTGTTGGTCTCCGCGGTTCCGAAAGGGGTGCTGCGCCGATACCTCAGCGCGCTGCAGTCGGTCGGGATCGACCCGGCATGGGTCGGCCTCGATGCCCTTTCTCTCTACACCTTTTACCAGCAGATGACCCAACCCTCCAACGGCGAGAAAAAGCGGGGGGCCGCCGGGGGGGACGAGCGGTCGGAGCATCTGCTGATCGACCTCGGTGCCTCCAAGACTGTCCTCTGCGGTCTCTCGGTCGCGGCGAAGCAGACGTCGCCGCTATTGCGATGGGTCCGGACGATCCCGATCGGATCGGATGATTTTACGGAGGCCCTTCAGCACGATCTGGGGCTTTCATGGGAAGAAGCCGAGAAGCGAAAGAGCGAGATCGACCTGAGCGCCCCTCCCCGAACCGAGGCCGGAGAGGCGGTTCAGAAGCGGGTCTCCTCCTGGTTGATCGAGATCGAGAAGAGCGTCTCATTGACGGGAGGGACGAACGGGGAGTCGCGCAGCGGATTCTATCTCTGCGGCGGAGGGGGGCAGTGGCGGGGGCTGAAAGAGCTGATCGCACAGCATTTTCAGATGACGCCGGAAACGTTGAGCGGATCGCCGCCGATGGCCGGGCTGGACACGGCCCATTTCTCGACCGCCCTGCCGCGGTATGCCGAAGCGCTCGGCCTCGCCTTGTCGCCGGCGCAGGGGACGCAGATCAATTTTCGACAGGGAGAGTTCGTCTTCGGGAAGGAGTCGATCGAGCGGCGCCACCGCCTGACGTCGGTCGGACTGGTCTCCCTCATCCTGTTGGGATTGATCGGTGGGGACTTTTATCTGCACTATCATCAGAAGGAAAAGAAGTTTCAGGCGCTCAAGCAGGAGCTTCGGTCCGAATTCACGAAGACCTTCCCGCAGACGAAGAATGTCTCGAATGAAGTGGAGCAGACCCGCGCCGCCATTAATGAGCGGAAGAAAAACGCCGAATTTCTGGGGGTCGGCGAGGAGAGTCCCCTCGAGGTGTTGAAGGTGGTGACCGCCGGGATTCCGACGGAAGTCCGAATCGACGTCACCGACATGGTGATCGACGGGAACAAGATTCGGATCGAGGCGCAGACCGACTCGTACGATTCGGTCGATCGGATCCGGGGCGGTCTGATGAAGGTGGGTCATTTTCAAGAGGTGAACGTCAGCGACGCCAAGATCTCGGCCGATCAATCCAAGGTCGGCTTTCGGATTCAGTTGACGATGACGGAAGGAAAGAAAGATGAACGGAAGCGGAGTTCGTAAAGGGGTCGATCAGTTTCTGATGCGGCTTTCTCCCCGCGAGAAGTGGGTCTTGGGGGGAGGGGGGATGATCGCTTTTCTCCTGATTTTTTATTTTGTGCTGGTCGGCCCGCTTTGGGAGCGGATGGAGATCCTCGACCGTCTGATTCCCCAGAAAGAAAAAGAGGCGCGCGAGTTCGCCGCCCTGAAAGGGGAGTACCTCACCGTCTCGCAGGGGATTCAAGAGATCGAACGGCGCCTCCCAACCACCAACCAATTCTCCCCCCTCTCCTTTTTGGAGGAGACCGCCGCGAAAAACCAGATCCGGCCGAACATCGCCTATATCCGCCCCCTCTCCCCGCAGTTTCACGATCCCTACCGGGAGATCCCGGTGGAGGTGAAGGTGGAGAATGTCACCCTTGCCCGAATCGTCCCCTTCCTGGCCGCGGTCGAGAACGCCCCCTTTCCGGTCCGGATCAAGCGGCTTTCGATGAAGACCCGCTTCTCCGATCCGTCTCTGATGGATGTGACCTTCCTGGTATCGTCGTATGAGAGAATGTCGTCGTAGCGTTTCGTCAAAGAAAGCGGAGAGGCTTAGTCGTCCCGCTCTTCTTCATCGTGGGTGATGGTGACGGGGGGGAGGCCGGGCCAGAAATCGGCTTTGCAGGTGGCCGGATTGACACATTCCAGCGATATTTTCCCGTCCCGTGTCTCGTCGAGATCGTTGAGCAGGGCATTAAAGTGAACGTCGGGAGCGGGATCGAATATATCCTCATCGGTGTTGTCGAAGAAAAAGAGTCCGGAGAGATCAAAGTGGAGGGTGAAGACGAAGACCACTTCCGGATTGCTGTCGATTTCCAGAGGCGGCGAGATTTGTTCGGAGAAGATCGCCGGATTGGTTGCCCCTGTTGGAGGAAAGATGCTCGGCGGGAGCTGGTAGGCATCTGACGGCCGCTGCTGTGTGATCGGGACGAGGCCGAGCGGGATGCCGGCACTGGTGGAGATCCAGTTAAAATCGTCCCCGGTCCGGCTGCCGGAGATCAGAATATCGCCGGCAGTCGGTGTGAAGTTGAGGAGCGGATCGGTCTCGGAAGAGAGGTAGAACCGGACCCGGCGCTCTTCGCAGTCGTCGTTGAGCCGGCAGAGGGGGATCGTCATCTCGAAGTAGCGGACCCCATATTCGAGCCGATCGTATGTTCCCTGGCTTGGCTCTCTGGTATTCTCGTCCACCTCGATGGTTTGTCCGGAGGTCAGAGAGATTTCGATCGGATCGGAAAGGCTCCGCTCGAAGACGGTGTGGCTGTCGACGGGGGTATTTGGATTGTCCGGATCGGCCTCCTCAAGAAGCCTGAAGCTGGTGAAGGCGACCGTAAAACTGCTCGGTGTTAGATTCCGGTCGGGGAGATCGTCGTTGGTGTCGTCGCCGGTGGTTGCCAGACGGAGCTTTTCGACCGGGGCGATTCCCGCTGTATCGGTGGTGACCCTCAAGACGACCCCCGATTTCCCTTCGCCGCAGCCGGTTGCTAGAAAAAACAGGGTCAGTAAAAAGACGGAGATCAAGACGTTTTTCATGGGCGGGAGTATACCAGAAGCGATGCACCGGCACAACAAATTATTGAAAAACGAGGGGGGATTTGCGCTCCTTTTGAGCCTCCTGGTCGTCTTGCTTCTCACCGTCCTGATCCTGGAGATCGACTTCCAGGCGCGGGCCGATCTGCGCGCGGCCGGAAATTTCCGCGACGACTTGAAAGCCTTCTACCTCGCCCGCTCGGCGGTCTCGGCCGGCGAGGCGATTCTGAAAGAGGATTTGCGCTTCAGCAACAAATACGACGGCCTGGATGAGCTCTGGGCCTATCCTGTTCCGGAGTATCCCCTCGGAGACGGGGTCCTCTCCGGGGCGATCACCGACGAGACGGGGAAGTTCAACCTCAACAGCCTGGTGGACAATAACGGAAAAACCGCGGCCACCGTACAGAAGACGAGACACAAGCAGCTCCGGCGGCTCTTCGAATTGCTCCAGCTCGACCCCGAGCTGGCCGATCCGATCGTCGACTGGGCCGATATCGACAGCGAGCCGATTTCGGCCTACGGCGCCGAGGATGAGAGCTATCGCCGTCTCGATCCCCCTTACTCCGCCAAAAATGCCCGCTTCGACACGTTGGAGGAGCTTCATATGGTCTGGGGGATCACCGACGATGTCTACCGGAAAATCTCCCCTTACCTCACGGTCTACGGCGACGGCCTCATCAATGTAAACACCGCCGATTCGCTGATTATACAAAGTTTGGATTTCGAGGGAGGAATCGATGAGTCGATTGCGGGCCGCCTGATTGAGAATCGCCCTTATGAGAACAAGCAGAAATTTATCGACAGTGTGCCGGCTGATGTAAAGACCCGGTTCACCACCGCCGGCACCACCTCCGGAATCGATACCAAAAGCAATTTTTTCTCCATCACCGCCGAGGGGAAGGTTCAAAACACCCGAAAAATCGTCCGGGCCATCATCCGAAGGGGTAATCCGATGGAACTCCTTTATTTTAAGGTAGAATAGCTTTTCTCTCCACACCTTATCCACAGGTTATCTCCAGCAATTCCACAATATGTTGTTGCTGCGGATTTCCATCCCTCTATATCTTGTATTTTTCTCCTTGACAAAAAATTGGCTTTCTCCTACGATTGATCATGTCACAACAATGTTTGATCGACCATTTCTAATTGTAAAAATAACCCTTCTGAGGAAATCCTAAATACTCTCTACTTGAATTTATTGTTGACCTTAAAGCTGTGAGGAGATCGATCTATGGAGATGACTGAGCAAATCGGAAAGGCAGGTGAGAAGCAGATCGGAGCGGGTTCAAGTTCAACGCTGAATCTCTCCCCGAATGCATTGCGCGTTTTAGAGAAGCGGTACCTTGCCAAGAACCAAGAAGGAAAAGTCATCGAGGCCCCCGATGCGCTCTTTCGGCGGGTTGCGCGAAATATCGCCGAGGCGGACAAGCAGTATGACCCGAACGCGAATCTCGGCGCCGTCGAAGAAGAATTCTATGACCTGATGGCGTCGCTTCGATTTTTGCCGAACTCCCCACCCTGATGAATGCCGGCCGCGACCTGCAGCAGCTCTCCGCCTGCTTCGTGCTGCCGGTGGAAGATTCGATGGAGTCGATCTTCGAGACGGTCAAACAGACGGCGATCATTCACAAGACCGGCGGCGGGACCGGCTTTTCGTTTTCCCGGCTTCGTCCCAAAGACGACCTCGTCCGCACCACCGGAGGTGTCGCGTCCGGACCGGTCTCCTTCATGAAGGTCTTCAACCATGCCACAGAGGCCGTCAAGCAGGGGGGACTCGCCGGGGCGCGAACATGGGGATCTTGCGGGTCGACCATCCCGATATTCTCGAGTTCATCGGGTGCAAGGCCGACACCAGCCAGATCATCAACTTCAACATCTCGGTCGCGATCACCGACCGGTTCATGGAAGCCTTCGAGAAGGACGAGGAGTACGAGCTGATCTCGCCCCGCAGCAAAGCGGTGGTCCGGAAAATTTCGGCCCGGATGGTCATGGACAAAATCGCCGAGCAGGCCTGCGCCACCGGCGAGCCGGGGCTCTTCTTCATCGACGTGACCAACCGGACCAATCCGACCCCGCATATCGGCGAGATCGAGGCGACCAACCCCTGCGGCGAGCAGCCGCTCTTGCCCTACGAGAGCTGCAACCTCGGGAGCATCAACCTGGAGCAGCATCTTAAGTCGAGATTGACGGCCGGTATCAAATCGATTGGGAGAAGCTGGAGAAAAGCATCCGGACCTCGGTCCATTTTCTCGACAACGTCATCGACATGAACCGCTATCCGATCCAGCAGATCGAGGAGATCACCAAGGCGAACCGGAAGATCGGTCTGGGGGTGATGGGTTTCGCCCGGATGCTCTTCAAGCTCGAGATTCCCTACAACTCCCGATGAAGGGATCGAGACCGCCCGGAAGGTGATGGGCTTTATCCGCAAGATCGGCTACGATGAGTCGGGCCGTCTTGCCGAGAAGCGGGGGACCTATAAGTTCTGGCAGGGATCGCTTCACCAAAAGCGGGGAGAGCGGATTCGCAACTCCTACGTGACCACCGTGGCGCCGACCGGGACGATCTCGATGATCGCCGACACCTCCGGAGGCTGCGAGCCGGAATTCTCGTCTGATCTGGTACAAGAACGTCATGGGGGGAGAGAATCTCCCGTACGTCCTCGACTACTTCATCGAGGTCGCCAAGCGCGAGGGCTTCTGGAGCGAAGATCTGCTCGAAAAGATCGTGAAGAACCACGGCTCGGTCCATGGGATCGATCAGGTTCCCGGTTATTGGCAGCGGGTCTTCGTCACCTCACACGGCATCTCGCCCGAGTGGCATGTCCGGATGCAGGCGGCCTTCCAGGAGTCGTCCGACTCCGCCGTCAGCAAGACGATCAACCTCCCGTCGCACGCCACCTCCAAAGAGGTGAAGGAGGCCTATCTGCTGGCCTTTAAGCTCGGCTGCAAGGGGATCACCGTCTACCGCGACGGCGCCCGTCCCGATCAGGTAATGAACGTCGGGGAGTCGAAGAAGGGGGAGAAGAAAGCGGAGTCGGCGGCGATTGCCACCGATGAGCACATCTTGCAGCCCGATCAGCCGTTGAAGGTGATTGCGCCCCGTCCCCGGCCGGAGATGATGATCGGAACGACCACTCGGAAGCGGACTTCCTGCGGCGATCTCTACCTGACGGTCAATCAAGACGAGAAGGGGCTGCCGTTCGAAGCGTTCGCGACGATGGGTAAAGCGGGCGGCTGCGAAGGGTCGTTTAATGAGGCGATCGGCCGTCTGATCTCGCTCTGTCTTCGGGCCGGCGTGACGCCGCGCGATATCGTCAAGCAGTTGATCGGCATCCGTTGCGACAAGCCTTTCGGTCTCGGCAAGGAGAAGGTCCTCTCCTGCTCCGATGCGGTCGCCAAGATCTTCAACCAGGCGTTCGAGAACAAAGTTCCCGAGAAGCGTTATCCCGACCCGATCGCCCAGGTCGCGCAAGCGGCGGTCATCGAGGAGGAGATCGTTCAGGAGAAGAAGATCGCCTTCCCCTGCCCCGATTGCGGGTGCGAGCTGGAATTCGCGGAAGGGTGCGAGAAGTGCCATTTCTGCGGGTATTCGCGATGTTATTAAGAACTCAGAGTTGGTGTTCAGTCCAGGTCTACGTGTCTGCTTGAGGCGGTCCATTCAATTCACCCTCTTGGCACGAAGGTTCGTGAAGTGTAATATACAAGTGAACAATCGCTTTTGACCCGTAGCTTAACAACCCAAGGAGGCCATCGAATGGCGACAAAGACAGCGGCAGGAAAGAAGAAAGCGTTCGGCGGGTATGCGGTCAACTTCAACGGCGCGACCGAATCGTTGGAAACGGTTTTCGGGAAGAAGCCGATCAGCCCGGCGGAGATGACGAAGGTCCTCTGGGCCTACGTGAAGAAGAAAAAAATCGGCGGGAAAGACTAGCAGCGCTTTCCAGGAGAACAACAGCTGGGGGATGATCCCCTCTGAAAAGAGAAGGGCAAACGACGCGTTGTCTAAAATCAGACGGGGAAGTCCGGAGCGGTGGGAGTGGGAACCCCCCTCGCCGATAGAGATCCATTTTCCTGAAAAGCAGCTTCGTTCGCCGATGACGTTGCGGAAGTTCCGCTTTCTTCGGCATCATCGGGTGGAGCCGTTTGTCCTCGACATCACCTGCATGGGGAGAGCGGTCCTCTTCACCTGGACAAGTTTGGCGAAGCGAGACGAAGGGAAAGAGCAGAAGAAATAAGTAGGGATGCAGCGATGAAGGCCGAGCCGGTTTGGGTTCGGCCTTTGTTGTTTCGGTGAAATCCGCATGCCGCCGCTAACCGCGACAATGCCCCGGAAGAGGCTTCCATTTTGAGATGAATTTGAAGAGCCGGCTTGCGAGGAGAGACGTGCCGTCGTTTTCAATGGATCGGACCGATCGTCTGATCGCCCTTCGAACCTCTTCGGAAGGATCCTGCTCGGCGATTTTTTCCATTTGCGGAATCGCTTCCGGATCTTTCAGATCTCCCAATGATTGCGCCGCAGCCAATCGGACCGCCTCATCCGAGTCGACCAAGGCATCCACCAACGGTTGTAGCGCCTTTCGATCTTGCGCCTGTCCGAGTGAAAAAGCGGCCTCCCTCCGAACCGACGGATCGGGATCGTAGAGCGCTTTGATCAGAGGCGCCGATCCTCTCGGAAAACATTCGAGGTGGACCCCTCCGGCTGCTTCCGCCCGAACTTCGGGAGCGGCGTCATTGAGGAAAGGAATCAGAATTTCACTCGAGCGCTTTGTTTGTGCCGACCGGAGCGAGTGAACGGCCGCGACCCTGACGGAGGAATCGTTTTCGTTTTGCGCGGCCTTTCCGAGAAATTCGATCGTCCGAGCTTTGTAATCCCCGAACAGAAATCTTCCGACGCCGTTCAGGCTTTTTTCCCGAACCCACCGATCGGAATCGGCCGCCCCTTCCTTCAAGGCGTTCAAAACCGTCTCGGTTGCCCTTGACGCATTCAGAGGATCTGCTCCCAAAGCGTCGGCGGCCGCCGAGCGAACGATCGACTCCTTGTGTTTGAGCGCGCGAATCAACGCATCGACCGCTTCCGGTTGATCGGCCCATGCCAAACGCAACGCCGCAGAAATCCGCTCCGGCTCATTCCCTTGTTTAAGAAGGACAATCTGAGAAGCAGCATCGACCTGTTTGTCGGCCAGTGGCTCGATCGAATCTCCGAGCGTCCCGTGGCCTAACCCCAAAGCGGTCCGCCGCACCAGCCAGATTTCGTCATGAACGGCCGTCTTTAGCGCCGCGGCCGCCCTCGGATCTTGCCGCCAAAGATGAAGCCGCTCGATCGCTTCGATCCGGGCGTAAGGATTAGGATCGTCGGCGAGACTTAAAAGTTGTTCAATCATGTTTGAATCGGAGGGGGAGAGCGGTTCTTCGTGCTTCGAGGGATCGACCGCGAATCCGCCTTGCGTCAGCAGCAAAACGAGTCCGATCGATAAAGAGATCACGCTAAAAGAGCGCATTGCTTTAATCTCTGGAGGGGACGGTCGGAACTCCCCTTGCCTTCAACTCCGCTTCCAAATTCAGCAGCGCGGCGCGGCCGGTGTTTCCTTCGAAGATGTTGGCGAGGGAGTCGTCGGCGTAGGCGATATTCCGCTTGGCGAAGGGGTCGGTCGGAATTCGCTTTTGATTCTCCCACGCCTTGAGACAGGCGCGAGTGATGATCTTTCCGAGCGGCGGCGGATTGTAGAGGAGCTTCTTGATCATCAGCGGGTTCATCGAAAAGGGATTGTAGTTGCGCGGCAGATAGCCTTCTTCCACCAGGCGGTCGGCGAGGCCGGTGTGCGGCTGGATGCCGAGGAAGAAAAGCGCCGGGTAGACTTGGGATTCTCCCATGATCTCGACGATCTTTTTGTACGAAGCGACGCTTTCCATCAGCGTCTCCTCGGTGTCGCCGGGGGAGTTCAACGAATAGTTCAAGATGATCTTTCCCTGAAAGCCGGCCTCCTTCAAATGCCGGCAGCCTTCGTAAAGCTTGTCGAGCCGGAATCCCATCTTCAATTCGTCCAGCACCTTCTGCGAGCCGGAGGTGATCGCCACCTCGGTATCGCCGAGGCCCGATTTCACCATCAGCTCCGCCAGCTCCTTCGTGATCAGGCTCGTTCGAATATAGGCCCCCCACTCGATTTTCATTCCGCTTGAGATGATCCGCTCCAGGGTCTCGGTGCAGTGGGAATAATACTTCGATCCGGGAATCCACTGCGCGTCGGCGAACCAGAAGCGGCGCGTTCCCCAGCGGTCGTAGAAGGCCCTCATCTCGGCGACGACGTTCTCCGCCGGGCGGGTGTAGACCCGCTTTCCTTCGATATAGGTGTAGAGGCAGAACTGGCAGTCGTAGGGGCAGCCCCGCTTGGTCTGAATGCCGATCGGCTCGTCGATGTAGGCTTTGTACTGCGGGAAGATCGACTCGATATAGGCGGGGTCTTGAACGGAGCTGTCGAGCTTGACGACCTCTTTCTGCGTCCCGGTGATGATCTGATCTCCCTTCCGGAAGATGCAGCGGTCGTTCATGATTGTTTTCTCTTCATAGAGGTTCAGCAGGGCATCCTCTCCCTCGCCGATGATCCCGACGATCCCTTCCGGCAGCCGCCGGATGATCGGCTCGGAGAAGACGGAGAAAGCCCCCCCGCCGACGGTCATCTGCACCTGCGGGAACTCGCGGTGAACCTGCTCCAAGTAGGTGAAGTGCTCGCGCAGGTTGCTGTAGTAGATCCAAAGATGCCTCAGTCCTTGGATCGAGGCGGCGAGTTTCTTGATCGGGTTCATCGAGTAGTAGAAGTCGAAGGCATATTTGAGCGAGCCGTCCCCCTCATGGGGCGCGAACAATTGGATGTCTCTCCAAGAAAAAGCGATCAGGTCGGGTTTAAAGTCGGAAATCGTCTCCCGGAGGGCGGCATGCCGTTGCGGACGGGAGACCTGGGAGAGATCGAGAATCCGCTGCGGTGCTTCGGGGTGGTGCTGATGGAGGAAGTGGGCGAGGTAGGTGACGCCGAGGGGATAGACTTTTTTGCAGGGGAGAAAAACGTAGAGAACTGATTTGGGGCGAGGCATCATTAGGCTCCGTGTTGGAGCAACGATAACATAGTCGAAAACTGAACGGCAAGGTTTTGTTCAGATCCGGCGCGAACGATCGGCTATTTGCTCCCGATGTGAATCGCCACAATGCCGCCGGTGAGGTTCTCGTAGGTGACTTTTCGGAAGCCGGCGCTCTCCATCCGTTTCTTCAATCCTTCCTGGTCCGGGAATTTTCGGATGGAGTCGGGGAGGTAGCTGTAGACGCCGGTGTGGTCTTTGGAGACCCAGGTGCCGATTTTGGGGAGGAGGGTGAAAGAGTAGAAGTCGTACAGTTTGCGAAGGGCCGGGCCCGGCGGCGTCGAGAATTCCAGGCAGACCATCCGGCCGCCCGGTTTCAGGACCCGGTGGATTTCACGTAAGGCCTGGTCGAGGTCCGAAACGTTTCGCATGCAGAAGCCGGTGAGGACGGCATCGACCGATCGATCGGGGAGAGGGAGCCGCTCGGCATTGCCGAGGCTGCAGGCGGTTTGGCGGAGCCGCCGGGCCGAGAGTTTCCGCCGGCCGATTTGGAGCATTGGCTCGTTCAGGTCGATCGCAATGACCGATCCCTTTTCGCCCACCGCGTGAGCGGCGAGGATCGAAAGGTCGGCGGTGCCGGCCCCGACATCGGCGACCCGCTCTCCCGTCTGCAGAGAGGCGGTCTGAATCGTTCGGACCTTCCACCGGTGGTGAAGGCCGAAGGAGAGAAGGGTATTGTTCAGATCGTAAAAGCGGGCGATCGAGGAGAACATCCCCTGAACCGCTTTTTCCTTATCAATCCCGGACAATGTCGAAGCCATATCGCACCTTTCAAGTTCTGCCAATGGGTAACATTCGATTCCCTCTCTTGTCAAGCCGGAAATAATCCAACCGCAGCCGTTCCCTCCCTCTAGGCTGTTCATCGCCCCTTTTCTTGGTTAAAATAGGGCGATTTGTTGCCGGTGCGAAAAAATCGATGGAATAAAACAGCCCGCCCGGCGGTTTAGGTAGAAAGAGTGCCGCATCCATATGAAGAACAAAGATCCGCGGGAATTCGAAGAGACCACTTTACCCTTTCTCGATTCGCTCTATCGCTACGCCGCTCTTTTGACCGGGGATCGGGACCAGGCGGAGGATCTGGTGCAGGAGACCTATCTGCGCGCCTGCCGCTTCTTCGACCGGTATGAAAGGGGGACCCACTGCAAGGCGTGGCTGATGACGATCCTGCGGAACATTTTCATCAATCAGTATCATCAACGGTCTCGGGAGGTATTGGTCTCGGAGTTCGATGAGCCGGGCGACTTTGAGCCGCTCTCTCCGCCGGGGGTATCGCGGGAAGACGACTCTCTCAAAAGCCGGATCGCGAGGCATGACCTTAAGAAGGCGTTGGAGGCCCTTCCGGCCCACCTTCGGGAGGTGGTCCTTTTGAAAGATGCGGAAGGATTCGACTACAAAGAGATCGGCCGCCTGATCGATGTCCCGCTGGGGACGGTGATGTCCCGTCTCTTTCGGGCGAGAAATCAGCTGAAGCGGCTTTTGAAAGATTATGAAACCGGACCGGTTTCCGCGGCGGATCGGCCCGACGTTTCGGGAGGAAAGAGCGATGTATGATTGCCAGACGATGACGAAACTGCTCTATCCCTACCTGGATAATGAGCTTGATGTGAAGGAAGCGCTCCGGGTGCAGATCCATCTCGACGAATGCGCCCGCTGCCGCGGCCTCTTCGAAAAAGAACGGATCTTTCTGGAAGCGTTGCGGGAGGGGTTCCCGGCCGAGCGCGCCCCGGCGTCGCTCCGCGGGCGGATTCGGGAGGAGATCGCCGATGAGGTTCCCGCGGGGAGGCCCGTTTCCGATGGAGATCACGCTTTGGCGCCGGGTGGGGCTCCGCTGTGCGGGTCGCCTCTCTCCTGGCAGTTTTCTTCCTCTTCGGCGCGGGGGGATTCTTCTTGTTTTCAAAACCGGCGGAGCACCCCGAGGCGTTGACTTGGGTCGATCTGGCGGTCGAGGCCCATGCGGCGGTGGTTGCGGATCAGAAGGGATTGGAAGTACGGGAGAGCGATCCGGCAGCCCTCTCGGCCTGGTTTGAGGGAAAGGTCGATGTCCCCTTCACCTTGCCGGCAGGGAGCGATTCGATCGAAATGATCGGGGGGAGGATTGAGCAGGTCGGCGTCCTTCGGGTACCGCTGATCGTCTTCCGGACCGGCGGCGAGCTCTCCTCCCTGCTTCTGGGACCGCCGCAGCCGATGGCGGTCGGCGACAAGGCGGCCGAGCGGGGAACGCTTTCCTTCTACACCCTTCGCCATCACGGCTACGATGTGATCGCCTGGAGCGACGCCAACGTCAGCTATCTTCTGGTGGCGAACCACCTTCGCGCGGCGAAGGAAGGGTGCCTCCTCTGCCACGCCGATGAACCGGACCGAAACTTGATGTAAAAGACGCCTGAATTAACCGATAAATAGAAAGGGGCCTTTCGGCCCCCTTTCTATTTTCTGATCTGATGGTAGGGGCGATCCTTGTGATCGCCCGTTTTTCCCTTATCGAATCGGATTCTTAGATTACTGCGGAAACTCCTCCGGCGCCTTCACATGTTGCCACCCTTCGCCGTTGAGCGTTCTCAAGAAGGCGACCAGGTCCTTCTGCTCCTGCGCGGTCAACTCGAGCGGAAGGATCAGCTCGCTCAGGAACGGATTTTTGATTCCCCCTTTGTTGTAGAAGGCGACCACCTCTTCCAGGGTGCCGAACCGGCCGTCATGCATATACGGCGCGGTGTTCGCGATCTCCCGGAGAGTTGGTGTCTTAAACGCCCCGATCTCGCTCTTGTCGTTCGTCACCATGTACCGGCCGAGGTCGACATTCCCGGTGTCCCAGCCGAAGCCGAGATTGTGGAATTTCTCGTCGGTGAAGTTGAAGCCGGAGTGGCATTTGGTGCAGCGCGCTTTATTTCGAAGAGGACCAGCCCCCGCTTGGCCGAATCGGAGATGGCGTTTTCATCCCCGCCGATATCGTACCGGTCGGCCGGGCTGTTTCCGGAGATCAGTGTCCGCTGGAAGCTCGCGATCGCCTTCGCGACGCCGTCCATCGTGATATCGGTTCCGAAGACTTTTTTAAACTCCTTCCGGTAGCCCTCGATTTTCTTCATCTTGGCGAGCATCTGGTCGTAGTCGGCGAAACCGTGCTCGATCGGGTTGGTGAAGGGGCCGATCGACTGATCTTCGAGCGTCGCCGCCCGTCCGTCCCAGAACTGGATCTGGCTGAAGGCGCGGTTGATCGCGGTCGGGGCGCTCCGTCCCCCCAGTTGGCGGCGGATGCCGGCGGAGACCGGCTGCCCGTCGGTGAAGGCGAGCGCCGGCATGTGGCAGGTGGCGCAGGCGATGCTGTTGTCTCCCGAGAGGCGTTTGTCGAAAAAGAGAAGCCGTCCCAGTGCGATTTTCTCCGGCGTCATCGGATTGTCGGAAGGGACATGGAACGACTCTTCATCGAGTCCCAACGGAATGGCGGGGCGGGCTTCTTTTTTGGAAGGTTCGGCGGCCGTGGTGATTTGAATGAGGAAAAAAGCGGTGAAGGCGACCACCGCCCAGATTCCAAACAATTTCTTTTGATGGCTCATATTCCTCTTCTCCTGGTTGATCGGTTTTTTGACAATTTTATCCTCCCTTTTCAACTCCTGCCGTTAAAACAGGCGAGTGAAGGTTTTTATTCCAGGAAAAATCGAATTTTCTTAAGTATTGAAATCGAGGAGCGCTTGGATGGTCGGGCGAACGCAGAAAGGCTACCGGGTGATGACCCGGTCATATTCGATGATGAGCCGGGCGATCTCGTTATAGTCGACCGGACGGAAAGCGCGTTCAATCCCTCGGGCATTCAGGTCTTCGCGGCAGGCATACGTTTCCACCGGAAAGACCCCCTTTGTCAGGACCGCGTCCTGAATCAGGAGGACGGCGGCCCGGGGGTCGCTTTGAATCGCCTCGAAGGCGAGTGGATCGATCGTCTTTCGAAGGATGTGCAGGGTCTTCATCGAAACGGAATCACCACCTCGGCGGCTGAGACGAGGTTGAAAGGCTTCTTGATATGAGATCCGTTTTACCCCTTCCGGAAGGGATTGTACCCCGCGATCGGCCAGCGCCCCCGCTTCGGCATAGAGCCGAACGCGGACCTTCGGGAAGTATTCAAGATAGGTTTGGATCGACGGCTGTCCGATCATCTCCGCTTTCAGCGGCAGCAGATTGAAGACGCCGTCTCCCATCAACAGAAGCGACACCTCATTGTCGGCGAGCGAAAGACCCATCGTCATCCGAAACCCCTCGCTGCTTCGAATCGTATTGAACGGGCCGTCTTGAACGAGGACGAGGATCTTCTTCATGAATCAGGCTCGAAGGCCATGAATCGATCGGAGCTCGCGACGATCCGAGAGAGCTCATGCTGCGAAAGCCAGCCGATCCCGGAGACCGCATCGGCCTCGAAGATCCCCCGCCACTCCGCCGACTGTGTGCAGAGGGAGACGGCTAATCCCTCCTTCATCAGCTTTTCAAGATGCGCGGAGGGGCTATTCGGCAGGTCGATCCGGACGATGTGATAAATCCCATCATCCATCAGAAAAAGGGAGACCCGGTGTCCCGCGGCAAGCAATTCCTCGATCAGCCGGAAAACAGTGTGACGGTTCTGATGTTCCGGGCTGGTCGTCATCAAAAACCCAATGGCCAGTTGCCGTTTATCGATGGGATGATTTTCCATGGAAGTAGAAAAAAGTTTTATCACGGAGAGGGGGGAAGTCAACGCGGCGCCCCGCTTCAAACATCTTGACATAAATCAAATGAAATCCTTTAATGTTGGGAGGGACTTCCTTTGGAGACACTCAATGAAACACCGTGGATACCTCATTTTGGCTTTACTTGTCCTGATTCTGATTCCGGCCTCCCTCCGCGCCCAGGTCCACCACGAAATCAAAATCATCCTCCACCCCGAAGCGCACCGGATTGACGTCGAGGATCGGATCACCCTGCCGGAAGAGCGGGTCCCGTCCGGCGGTGAAATTCCCTTTCTCCTTCACGAAGGTCTCGCCCCCGCCTCCTCTACATCGGGGGTCGAGATCGTCCGGGCCGAGAAACCGTCCAAAGAGATGCTCGGCGTCGATCCGGAGGAGATCGGCATGAAGCTTCCGATGGAAGAGTACCGCGTCGTTTTCCCGGACGGGAAACGGGAGTTCGTCCTAAAATATCAGGGGATCATCGACCATCCGGAAGAAGCGGGGGAGGAGTATGCCCGGAGCTTCGGAGAGACGCCGGGAGCCCTCTCCTCGGAGGGGGTCTATCTGGCCGGAGTCGACTTTCTGGTACCCCTGGTTCGACGGGGGCCGGATTACCTTTACGGTCGAGGTTCAATCCCCGAAGGGATGGGAGGTGATCAGCCAGGGGGAGCGGAAGAGCCATCAGCGGGACGAAAGCGGGAGCGCGGTCCGCTGGGAGTCGCCCGAGCCGCAGGAGGAGATCTTTCTCGTCGGAGGCCCCCTGACCGAGTACCGCAAAGCCGGCCCGGTCGAAGCGATGGCGTTTCTGAGAAAGCCCGATCCGGAGCTGGCCGAAAAATATCTCGGGGTGACGGGGCAGTATATCGAGATGTACCAAAAGTTGATCGGCCCTTATCCCTACAAGAAGTTCGCCCTGGTCGAGAACTATTGGGAGACCGGCTACGGCATGCCGTCGTTCACCCTCCTCGGCGCGCAGGTGATCCGGCTCCCGTTCATTCTCCACTCCTCTTATCCGCACGAGATCCTCCACAACTGGTGGGGCAATGGCGTCTACGTCGATTTTCAGAGCGGCAACTGGAGCGAGGGGCTGACCGCTTACCTGGCCGATCATCTCATTTCGGAGCAGCGGGGAAAGGGGGCGGAGGCGCGGCGGGCGTCGCTTCAGAAGTATGCCGACTATGTCGCGGAGGGGAAAGATTTTCCGCTGACCGCCTTCCGCGGCCGTCACAGCGCGGCGAGCGAAGCGGTCGGCTACGGCAAGACGCTGATGCTCTTTCACATGCTCCGCCGGCAGCTGGGGGACGATCTCTTCGTCCGCGCCCTTCAGAAATTTTATCGCGACCACCGGTTCAAGCGGGCCGGGTTTGCCGACCTGCAGCGGGCCTTTTCCGCCGCCGCGGGAAAAGATCTTCAATCCGAGTTCGACCAGTGGGTGACGCGGGCCGGGGCGCCGGCCCTCCGCGTCGGCGAGACGACGGCGAAGGAGGAGGAGAACGGTTTCCTCCTGACCGTGACGTTGGAGCAGATCCAGGCCGGTCCGCCCTACCGATTGAGCGTCCCGATCGCCGTCACCCTGGAGGGTCAAGAGGGGTCCATCCGATCACCGTCGACATGGACGCGAAGCGGCAGACCTTTTCGCTCTCTCTCCCGGCCCGGCCGCTTCGATTCGACATCGATCCGGAGTTCGACCTCTTCCGGCGGCTCGATCGAAACGAAATTCCCCCGCTCTCTCATTTGCCTTCGGCGCGGAGAAGGGGTTGATGATCCTCCCATCGTCGGAGTCGAAGGAGCTGCTCGAGGGTTATCGTCAATTGGCCGAGGCTTGGGGAAAAACGCAGTCGATGGAGATCGAAATCAAACTCGACAGCGAGCTCGAGGCCCTTCCCTCTGACCGGGCGGTCTGGATCCTCGGCTGGAACAACCGATTTAAAATGACGATGATCGGCGCCCTCGCCGACTACCATTTGGAGATCAGCGGCGTTCAACCGAAAGAGGGGGCCGACGTCGAGCGATCGCGGTTGAAGGTCCACAATGTCACGATCCCACTCCAGAATCACAGCCTCGTCTTCACCACAAGGCATCCGGCCAATCCTGCGCGATCGCTTTCCTGGATCGCGACCGACCGGCCCGACGCCCTTCCGGGCCTGGCGCGAAAGCTCCCCCACTACGGCCCCTACAGTTATCTTGCCTTCGAGGGGGAGGAGCCGACCAACGTGGTTAAGGGGCAGTGGCCGGTGATCCACTCCCCGATGACCCTCTATCCCCTGAACAGCCGGGGGGAGCGGGTTGAAATCGACCGCGCGACCCTCCCCCCCCGACAGGCGCTGGCGACCCTTCCCGCCGTTTTCTCCGATGCGAGGATGATGGAGGATATCCGGTTCCTTTCCGCGGAGACGTTGCGGGGACGCGGGTTTGGGACCCCGGAGCTCGATCAGGCGGCGGAGTATATCGTAGACCGATTCCGCAAGGCCGGTTTGAAACCGGGGGGCGATTCGGAGGGAAGTTACTTCCAGAGCTGGAAAGAGCGAGGGGGGATCCGGAGCAAGAGACCACGTTGAAGAATGTCATCGGCATCCTTCCCGGGAGCAGGCCGGAGTGGGCCGGTCAGAGTGTTGTGGTCGGAGCGCATTACGACCACCTCGGAGAGGGGTGGCCCGACGTCCACCAAGGGGATAAGGGAAAGGTCCACCCCGGCGCCGACGACAACGCGAGCGGCGTGGCGATTCTGCTGGAACTGGCGCGGGTCTTGGCAAAGGAGAAACCGCCCGAGCGGACGGTGATCTTCGTCGCCTTTTCCGGCGAGGAGGCGGGACGCCGGGGGTCGAAGCGCTTCGTCGCCCACTCCAAAAACTTCCCTCCGGAGAAGATGATGGGGATGGTGAATCTCGATACGGTCGGCCGGCTCGGACAAAATAAGCTCCTTGTCTTCGGGACCGGCTCGGCCGAAGAGTGGATTCATCTCTTCAACGGGGTCGGTTTTGTCACCGGGGTGCCGATTCAGTCGGCTCAGAAAGATCTCGGGACGAGCGACCAGGTCAGCTTCGCCGATGCCGGCGTCCCGGCGGTCCAGCTTAACAGCGGTCCGAATCTCGATTACCATCGTCCCTCCGACACCGCCGACAAGATCGATCAGGCGGGTTTGATCAAGGTCGCCTCGGTCCTCAAGGAGGCGGTCGCCTACCTGACCACCCGGCCCGGTCCGCTCACCTCTCTCCTCCCGCAACGGCGCGCCGGGGAGCCGCCGGCCCCGGCTCCCGGACGGAAGGTGAGTCTCGGGACGATCCCCGACTTCGGTGATCAGGGAAAAGGGATTTTGCTGGAAGGGATCATCCCCGGCTCCCCCGCCGACCAAGCGGGACTTCAAAAGGGAGACCGGATCGTCCGGATCGGCGCCGTCCCGATAACGAACCTCCGCGATTTTTCCGAATTCCTCAAGACGCTCCATCCGGGAGATCGGATTTCCATTCTCTTCCTTCGCGACGGAAAAGAACAGACCGCCGAAGCAACCGTAAAAGAAAGATAGGGGGGCGCGGAGCCGGTCGATTCTGGCGCTTTGCCCAATGCGATCGGCCCGCCTGGGATCGGACTCCCTGTGGGTTGACCTGGAATGCGCATCTGAGGCGCGCATTCCAGGTACCCGGCGAATCAATGAACCTTATACACCGCTGTGCCAAGTGCCTCCATCGACCGGCTCCGCTGGAGGTGGAGAGAAAAAGAAATCGATCTCTCCTCCATTCCTCGATTGCACTTCCACGCGTTGACCCAGCCGAAAGCACATGATAAAATCGCTGGTTCGAATCATTCAATGTAGGGGCGAACTTTGTGTTCGCCCTCTTTATAGGATTTTATGAAAGATCAAAAAATCATCATCAAGGGCGCGCGCGAACACAATTTGAAGAACGTCGATGTCGAGCTGCCGCGCGACAGCTTGGTGGTCATCACGGGGCTTTCGGGTTCGGGCAAGTCGTCCCTTGCCTTCGATACGATCTATGCCGAGGGCCAGCGCCGCTACGTCGAAACCCTTTCGGCCTATGCGCGCCAGTTCCTGGAGCTGATGCAGAAGCCGGACGTCGATCACATCGACGGCCTCTCGCCTGCCATCTCCATCGAGCAGAAGACGACCTCGCGCAACCCGCGCTCGACCGTCGGCACGGTGACGGAGATCTACGACTATCTGCGTCTGCTTTTCGCGCGCATCGGCGTGCCCTACTCGCCCGCGACGGGGCTCCCCATTGAAAGCCAGACCGTCAGCCAGATGGTCGATCGCATCCTCTGCGCTGCCCGACGGCACGCGGCTCTACATCCTTGCGCCCATCGTCCGGGGCCGGAAGGGCGAATACAAAAAGGAGCTGCAGGAGCTTCGCAAAAAGGGCTTCCAGCGCGTCAAGGTGGACGGAAAGTTTTACGAGATCGGCGAAACGCCCGAACTCAACAAGAAGCTGAAACACGACATCGACGTGGTGGTGGACCGCATCGCCGTGCGCGGCGATCTGGGCAACCGCTTGCCGGATTCGATGGAAACGGCGCTGAAACTCTCCGAGGAAGGCATCGTCGTCGCCGAATTCGCCGACGAGAAGGACGACAAAAGGCGAAGCGAAGCGAATCCTCTTTTCCTCGAAATTCGCCTGCCCCGTTTCGGGTTTCACGCTTTCCGGAGATCGAGCCGCGGCTCTTCTCGTTCAACTCGCCGCACGGCGCCTGCCCGAAATGCGACGGCCTCGGCACGCAGCTTTTCTTCGACGCCGAACTCGTCGTACCCGACACGAGCCTCAGCCTGCGCGAAGGGGCGATCGCGCCCTGGTCGCGCACGCAGATCGCCCTCGCCCTATTATCTGCAAACACTGGACGCCCTGACCCGCCACTACAAGGCGTCGATGACCGCGCCCTGGAAATCGCTGCCGGAAGCACCAGAAGATCCGCGATCCTCTACGGCACCGGACGACGAGGCCATCGGCTTCGTTTACGACGACGGCCTGCGCCGCGAACCGAAACCAAAAAGCCGTTCGAGGGCGTGATCCCCAATCTCGAACGCCGCTGGAAGGAAACGGACTCGCCATGGGTCCGCGAGGAACTCGAACGCTATCAGGACAACGCGCCCTGCGACGCCTGCGGCGGCCATCGTCTGCGGCCCGAGGCGCTCGCGGTGAAGATCGCGGCCCGGCATCATCGGCGAAGTGACGAACCTTTCCATCAAGAGCCGCCGACACCTGGTTCGCCGACCTCGACAAGAAGCTGAGGGCGAAGGAACGCGAGATCGCCGCGCGCATCCTGAAGGAAATCCGCGAACGACTCCGCTTCCTGGCAACGATGTGGGCCTCGAATATCTCACGCTCGTCGCGCGGCTCCGGCACGCTCTCGGGCGGCGAAAGCCAGCGCATCCGCCTCGCCTCGCAGATCGGCTCCGGCCTCACCGGCGTGCTCTATGTGCTGGACGAGCCGTCCATCGGTCTCCACCAGCGCGACAATGAGCGCCTGCTCGAAACGCTGCGGCGCCTGCGCGATCTCGGCAACACGGTCATCGTCGTCGAGCACGACGAGGAGGCGATCCCGCACGGCCGATCACGTCATCGACATGGGGCCGGGCGCCGGCATCCACGGCGGCGAGGTCGTCGCCGAGGGAACGCCCGAACGAGCATCATGCGCAATCCGGCTAGCCTGACCGGCCAGTATCTCTCCGGGCATGCGCCCGATTCCGGTGCCGCCGGAACGCCGGCGCGAGGCGAAGGAACGGCGTCTCAAGATCGTGGGCGCGCCCGGGAACAATCTGCGCAACGTCACCGCCGAGATTCCGCTGGGCACGTTCACCTGCGTCACCGGCGTGTCCGGCGGCGGCAAATCCACCCTCATCATCGAGACGCTGTACAAGGCCTGCGCCCGCCGCCTCTACCGGCGCGCGAGAACCCCGGGCCCCGCAACGGGATCGAGGGGATGGAGTTTCATCGACAAGGTCATCGACATCGACCAGAGCCCCGATCGGCCGCACGCCGCGCTCGAACCCCGCGACCTATACCGGCGCCTTCACGCCGATCCGCGACTGGTTCGCCGGCCTGCCGGAAGCGAAGGCGCGGCTACGAGGCCGGACGCTTCTCCTTCAACGTGAAGGGCGGCCGCTGCGAGGCGTGCCAGGGCGACGGCGTCATCAAGATCGAGATGCACTTCCTCCCCGATGTCTATGTGCAACTGCGACGTCTGCAAGACGGCAAGCGCTACAACCGCGAAACGCTGGAGGTCCGCTTCAAGGACAAATCCATCGCCGATGTGCTGGACATGACGGTCGAGAGGGGCCGCGAGTTCTTCAAGGCGGTGCCCGCGTCGATCCAGAGAAGCTCGAGACGCTCGATCGCGTCGGCCTCGGCTACATCAAGGTCGGCCAGCAGGCGACGACGCTCTCGGGCGGCGAAGCGCAGCGCGTGAAGCTCTCGAAGGAACTGTCCAAGCGCGCGACCGGCCGCACGCTCTACATCCTCGACGAGCCGACCACGGGCCTCCACTTCGAGGACGTGCGCAAGGTTGCTCGAGGTGCTGCACCAGCTTGTGGACAGAACGGGAACACCGTCGTCGTGATCGAGCACAATCTGGAGGTCATCAAGACCGCCGACTGGATCATCGACCTCGGCCCCGAAGGCGGCGACGGCGGCGGCGAGATCGTGGCGACCGGCGCTCCGGAGGAGGTGGCCCAGGTGGAACAATCTTATACGGGACAATTTCTACGGAAGATGCTGAAATCATAGAATATCGGTGAAGAATCAGAGAGGGAAAGAGGGGCACGGCGGCGCCGTGCCCTCTTTTTTTGTCAAGAATTTCTTGAATTCAGACCCGGAGATGGGTTATAAAGGACAATTGCAACCTTTTTTAAATCAGAACATTCTACAGGGGGATCGGATGGTGACAGATTTGGAAGCGAAGCTTGACCCGGCCAAGACGCCGGATGCCGTGCGGCAATCGACCGTGGAGAAACTCGTATATAGCACCACGGCGCCGGATCCGAAGATCGTGTCTGTCCTGATACCGATCGTACAAAAAGAGCCGGTGCAGTGGATTCAGAGACTCGAAATGCGGCTCCTCAAGCGGCTTCCATTCAATCCTGAAACCATCGGCTCGATTGCCTCCCTCCTCTCGGCTCCCCAGAAAGAGATCCGCCTGGAAACGGCGATCCTTCTAAGAAACATGATCATCCAGCTGGTGACGGAAAAGAAAAAAGAAGAGCGGAAACTCTTTGAAGAGAAACTGCGCGACCTGCTGGTGACGCGCCTCCGGGCCGAAGGGGATGGACACAATCCGGTCTGGATCGAGCTTTACAAAACATTGAGCTACTTCTCTCACGATAACGCGACCAATACCGTTCTCATCGAGATGCTCCCGAAAGGGGGCGAGGAAGCCCTGCTCTTCTTCGCGCAGTATATCCAGGAAAATATCCGCCGGCGGGCCTCGAGACCCTCTTGGCCGGTGCGGTCTCCTCCAAAGGAGATGACACCGTCATCCACACCATGAGGGCGCTGATCCAGGTCCTTCCGAAAGAGGGCCCCGCGGTCGGTTATCCGAGCACCGAGGCGGTCATCCGCGCCTTGCTGGTGGGGCTGAAGAGCCCGAGTGAGAACATTCGGAAAGAGGCGGCGATCGCCCTCGCTTCCCGGGCCAAGGTGGCCCGAAAGGAGAAGCAGTCAATTCCGCTTGAAGAGGAGGTCTGGGAGGCGCTCTTCAATCTCTATCAGACGCGGCTTCCCTCCACCACCGCCCTCGATAAAGACCAGGCCAGAGAAGGAATCCGTAATCTTCCGACCAACGCCGCTAGGCTCGCGAAGCTCTTTGAATTGATGTATCGGGTCCAGGACGAGCTTCAAAAGCAGAACGTCGTCGGGCTGATCGGAACCTTCAAGACTCCGGAAACCCGCGCCGAGCTGATCAAGATGGTGAAGGTCAATTTCACCGGGCTCCGTCTGGAGGCGCAGAAGACGACGATCGACGCCCTCTCCGGTTTTGTCCCCGACGAGGAGGTCGAGGCGGAGATGGAGAAGCTCCTCGAAGGGAAGGGGCTCCATGCCGACGTCCAGGCGAAACTGGCCGATAAACTTTTTCCCGAAATCCCGAGCCTCAAGCCCCGATTACTCCGTTGGCTTCGCCTCGATGAGAAGAGCAAGCGGCCGGTGTTGGAGCGGTTTGATCTTCCGATGATGCATATCAAAGTCATCGAATCGGCGAAGAAGCTGCCGGGGGACGATGATATTTTCAAGAAGCTCCGGGATTTGGCGCCCCTTCTGATGATGAACGATGCGAAGGTGAAACTCCATGAGACCCTTCGAGAGTTCCCGCAAGCGGAGAGCGCCCTGCCGGAACCGCAGATCCTTCCGGCGGACCAGGTGGCGAAAGCCCTCATTGCGCTGATCGAGCCGTTGAACAGCGCCCGGATCGTCTTTGACGGTTTTGCCCTTCCGGCGGAGTTCGGCGGGAGCAAAGAGTTGGAGTTCGGGAACTTTCAGCAGGCGAAGGCGCAAGGGCTCGGAATCGGCGCGGCGCAGATGGGGAAGGACTTTGTGAAGAAGATGATCGAAGATCTCTTCGCGGGGGATCTTGGCGATGTCGTTCCCGCCGGGGCGAAATTCAAGCTCACGCAGGAAGGAAACGGCCTCTTCACCTTGGCGGTCGCGACGGCTCCCGCGAAACATTAATTTGGATCGAAAAATTTGAACGATGAAGGGGCTCCAGAGATGGAGCCCTTTTTCATTAAAGGAGTCACACATGGCGCACAGTCCCGGTTTTCTCAAGCTGGTAGAGGAGGCGAAAAAACGGATTAAAGAGTGCACGATTGCGGAAGTGAAGGGGAGGTTGGAGGCGGGAAGGCCGTTTCACTTCATCGATGTCCGGGAGGACCACGAATGGGGGAAGGATCACGCGGCCGGCGCAAGGCACCTGGGGCGGGGAATTTTGGAGCGGGATATTGAAGGATTGATCCCCGATAAGAAGGCAGAGATCGTCGTCTACTGCGGGGAGGGTATCGGTCGGCCCTGGCGGCCGACAACCTGCAGAAGATGGGATATACGAATGTGGTGTCGATGGACGGGGGGATCAAAGCATGGCGAGCAGCGGGGTATCCGATGGAGAAGCAAGATGGATCGGTCAATTAGGAATCGTTTAATGAGGAATCAAAGTCAAAAGTCCCAGGTTTTTAATTCCTCATTCCACATTCCTAATTGTCACTTGCTGAACGGAACAATCTCAAACTTCAGCTTCCGGTGGGCTTCTCGGAGGGCGGCTTCGACCTGTTCAGCTTGAGGGGCGCGGGCAAAGATAAAGCCGAGGTAGCGTCTTCCTTCCGGAAGGGGGATTACCTTCTGTTTGCGGTGGATCGTGATCTTCACATCGACGATCCCCGGCACTTTTTTTCGCCTCTTCGACTCCTTGATAATTGAGCAACGTTCCCGCGGCCGGGATCGGGATCATCATCACCCCGGCGGCGGGGCGCTCCCGCTCGAGTGATTCGATCGGCATGCCGAGGGCATGGCGAAGGATGATCTCTTCCAAGGTGAGGCCGACGCCGAATCGAAGCGCGCGGAGCAGATCCCGCCGATCGATCGGGCGGCCAATTCGATGATCCAGGGGCCTCTCTCGTTGACCCGAAGCTCGGCATGAATCGGCCCCTCCTTCAACCCGAGCGCCGCCGCGGCCCGGCCGGTGCATTCGGTGATGGCCTCTTGTATCGAGGGGGAGGCGCGAGGGGGTCACATAAATCGTCTCCTCGAAGAAAGGCCCATCGAGCGGGTCGGGCTTATCGAAGAGCGCCAGGGCCGAAAGATGTCCCTCCCGAAGCAGTCCTTCCAGCGCGACCTCTTTTCCCGGTATAAAATCCTCGACCAAAATCTGCTTGGCGGCATCGCCGCCGAGGCGCGTTACCTCCGGCTCTTTTAGAATGCGGCTCAACCAATAAAAAGCGGCGACAAACTCATCGGGATGATTCGCCCGGATCACGCCGCGGCTGGCGGAGAGAAAGGTCGGCTTCAAGACGCAAGGATAAAAGACCTTTTGCGAAAGGACCTCCGGCGGATCGTCGGTCGAGAAGAGCTGGAACGGAGGGGTCGGGAGCGAGGCGGCGGTTAAGACCTGACGGAGGCGATGTTTGTCCTTTGCGGCGGCGGTCGCCGAGACCGGGTTGTGGGGGAGCGAGAGCGCTTCCGAGATCGTTGCGGCCAGAACGATCGACTCTTCATCGGCCGACACAACGGCGTCGATCGGGTAATCCTTGGCGAAGTCGACCACTTTTTCGGCGGCCCCTTTTAAATCGGCGAAATCGAGGGTGATCGTTTTTCCGGGGACGACCGATTCGAGGGCCTGCCGCTCATTCGAGCCGACGACGACCGCCACGCCGAGGCGCTCCGCGGCAATGAGAAAGTCGGCCGCGCGATACGACGTGCTCGGGAGGAGGAGAAGAAGCCGTTTCATGGAACCCTCCGAAAAATGAGGGGAGAGCTTGGGAACGGATGATGGTTGATTGTGTGATGCCCCGGCTTGATTTGGTCGAAGCGGGCCGTCCGACCCGGTCCGTTCGTTTTCGTTGGGTTGGAACTGGAGCAGGGAGAGTCGTTATTTTCCGGGGGTGTAATAAGGATTGGTCCCGCCGGCATGATCGGTGACATCAACCACATCTTTGATTTCGGGAATCGCTTTCTTGATCGCGACGACGACCCCTTGCTTGAGCGTGACATTGGACATCCCGCAACCCTGGCAGCCCCCTCCCAGCCGAATGTAGGCGATCTCCTCCTTCACATCGACCAAGGTGATATACCCTCCGTGCGCGGCCACCCCCGGATTGATCTCGGTATCGATGACCTGTTGGACCGCTTTCGCTTGGGGACTCTCCAGGTTGGGGGGTGTCGCCGGCGTGGCCGGTTTCGATTCGATGACCTTGGGATTGTCGACCTTAAATCCGGTCTGCTGGAGGCCGGTGATGAAGTCGATCTTCACATCTTCGAGAAGGTTCGCATGGCGCGATTCCATGAATAACTTAATTCCATCAACTTCGACCACCGTGTCGCTCAACTCAGTTTTTCCCTGCTCAACGAAGGCAAGGGCATACTCGGGGCTCGGGGAGATCGACTTGACTACCAGCCGGAGTCCTTCGATCTTCTTCCCATGGTTGGTTTCTTGATCTTGCTTCAGGACAGCGATTCTCTTCCTTGCAATCTCGGTTATCTGGATCATTTTTGGATCGATCTCCTTCTTGACGTTCCTAAGAAGCCTCAATTGATTATTAGGCCGATAATACCATAGTTCGGACCCCTTTGACAGCCCCAAAATGCATCTACGAAACAGGCGGTCGGGGCGCTCTTAAGCGCGACCGCTTACTTGAAGATTCGAATGAGAGCGCATGGCCGCTACGGAAAAGCGCGTGGAAGGAAAGTAAGAGATGTTGGGCTTCTCCTTCAGTGAACGCGCATGATTTGAAGCGAGCAAAATATGAACTCGCTGAAACTCCGAGAGAAGATTTCTTGTGATCTGGAATACACACCTCCTCACGTAAGGTGAGTGTCCGATTGACAGTGAACAAATCGGATGATATAAACTCCGGCAACATCAGCATACAAGGCAATTGAAATATTCGTTCATCCTTTGCTCAGAGCAAACTTTCCGAAAGGAGGGGCGCAGAGCAACGGGGCTAAAGAAGAGACACTCCTCTTCCATGCCCGCCGAGCCGCCAAAGGGAATCCCGTTGGCGGCTTTTTTTATTTGCGATTGCGTGTGATCGCGGGGATGAGCGAATGAGCGGTCCTGTTTCAATCTGACCTTTGCTCAGAGCAAACCCATCGAAAGGTGGGGACGCAGAGCAACGGGACTAAAGCCGAAAGGCCATGTCCGCCGAGCCGCCAAAGGATTTTCTATTTGGCGGCTTTTTTATTTGGAAAAGGAGGTCCATCGTGAGTGATGCTAAGAAAGTTGGCCTGATCTTTGGTGTCTTCATTTTCTTTTCTCTTTTTTAGCACGGCCGTTTTTGCCGGGGATGCCACGCTGACATGGAGCGCGAACACCGAGGCCGATCTGGCCGGCTATCGCGTTTATTTCGGAACAGCTTCACGGACATATGGGCCTTCGATCAATGTCGGTAAGACGACATCGCACACCCTCACCGGTCTTGCGAACCAAACCTATTTTTTTGCTGTGACCGCCTATAATACCGCCGGGAAGGAAAGCGCTTTCTCCGTCGAAGTGACGAAGAGCATCACCACCCCCGATACGGTGGCCCCGGTGCTCTCCAGCATCAACGCGGGGAGCATGACCGCCAACAGCGCGGTGATTACATGGGGAACCAACGAGCCGACCGATACGCAGGTCCAATACGGCACAACGACTTCTTATGGCTCATCCACGACGCGGGTGACCACCTTGGTCACAGTCCATAGCCAAACCTTAACGGGGCTGCTCCCCTCGACCCTTTATCACTACCGGGTATTGAGCCGAGATGCCGCCGGCAATCTCGCAACTTCGCTGGACAACACCTTTACCACCGCCGCGCCCCTTCCGCCCCCTCTTCCACGCCGGCGACGGTGAGATTGAATCCGGCGGCCGATACCTTCTTGAATGTGGATACCTCGGCCAACAGCACCTCGACGACGCTGAACACTTACACCTGGCCTGCCAACCGGATCGCTAATGCGGTGCTGATGAAATTTGCGTTAAACAGCCTTCCGGCCGGAGCGGTGATCCAGAGCGCGACGTTGAATCTGGCGCTGGTGGAGAGCGATACCACGTCCGATGCTACCTACAATGTTGCGGTGCACAAGCTGATCAACCGGAACCCGGATCTGACCCGAGCAACCGGCGCTACCTACGACGGCACCAATGCCTGGACGGCGAACAGCTGCTGTAATAATAATTATCCGCTGGCGCAGGCCGACATCTCGGCGGCCTACGACACCGAGGCGATCAACAAGACATTGGGAAATAAAGTGTGGGACATCACCGCGATGGTGCGGGAGTGGGTGAGCAATCCGAGCAGCAACTTCGGGCTGCTGGTCAACTCCGATGCGAGCAAAGGGGCCGACCGCTACCGCACCTTCGCCAGCATGGAGCATCCGACCGCAAACCTTCGGCCGTACTTGAGCATCACTTATTCAGCATCCACTGCGGATACGTCGGCGCCGACGGCGCCGACGAGCCTGACGGCGACGGCCGCTTCCTCCAGTCAGATCAACCTCTCTTGGAATGCGTCCACCGATAACGTCGGCGTCACCGGTTATCGAATCTATCGCAACGGCACCCAGGTGGGGACGACGACCTTGCTGAATTACTCGAATGCCGGTTTAGCGGCCGACACGGCCTACAGCTACACCGTCGCAGCGTATGATGCGGCGGGGAACCTGTCGGTCCAGAGCGCCGCGGTGAGTACAAGAACGCTGCCGCCGCCGGACACGACCGCGCCGGTGATCTCGGGAATCGTGGCGGGGAGTATCACTGCCAACGGGGCCCTGATCAGTTGGAGCACCAATGAGCCGGCCGATACCCAGGTGGAGTACGGGACCACCACGGCCTATGGCGCTTCCACCGTAATCGTCTCCACCCTCCTTACGGCGCATTCCCAGATCCTGACCGGACTGAATCCCGCCACCACCTATCAATATCGAGTGAAGAGCAAAGATGCCGCCGGCAACCTGGCGACCTCCGGAAATGGGACCTTCACGACCGTTGCCCTGCCCGATACAACGGCCCCCTCCGTCCCCGGGAATCTGTTGGCTTCTGTGCTTTCAGCGGTCCAGATCAACCTGACCTGGGGCGCCTCCACCGATAATGTGGGGGTGGTCGGCTATCGGGTTTATCGAAACGGAGTCCAGGTCGGAACGACTTCGACCCCCGGCTACTCGGATACCGGTCTCTTGGCGGCGACATTATACAGCTACCGGGTCGCGGCTTATGATGCGGCGGGGAATGTCTCGGCGCAGTCTCCTGCGATCAATGCAACCACGCTGGTGCTCAGCCCGAGCCCGACGACAGTCAGGCTGAGTCCGGCGGCCGACACCTTCTTGAACGTGGATACCTCGGCGAACAGCGCGGAGCCGACACTGAACACCTACACCTGGCCTGCGAATCGGATTGCCAATGCGGTGCTGATGAAATTTACATTGAGCAGCCTTCCGGCCGGGGCGGTGATCCAGAGCGCGACGTTGAGTCTGGCGCTGGTGGAAAGCGATACCACCAACGATGCTACCTATAACATCGGCGTGCATAAGATCATCAACCGGAACCCGGATCTGACCCGAGCAACCGGCAGGACCTATGACGGAACGAATGCTTGGACGGCGAACAGTTGTTGCAACGGCAATTATCCGCTGGCGCAGGCCGACATCTCGGCGGCCTACGATACCGAGGCGGTCAACAAGACATTGGGGAACAAAGTGTGGGACATCACCGCGATGGTGCGGGAGTGGGTGAGCAATCCGAGCAGCAACTTCGGGCTGCTGGTCAACTCTGATGCGACCAAAGGGGCCGACCGCTACCGCACCTTCGCCAGCATGGAGCATCCGACCGCCACTCTTCGTCCGTACCTGAGCGTCACCTACACCCTCTTCCGTAGAAGCGAGAAGGTTGCCGTCGATGTTCGGGGAGGGCCAGATCCTCTGGAAGAAGCGCGCGGCAATAGGGACCGGGTGGACAGGATCGAGCGATTAGATTCTGACCCATCCGGTCCCTTCATGGCCGAACCGAAACCGGTCGGGATGGAAGATCTCGGCCAAGATCTCAAGCGACTCGGCAAGGCGGGGACCGGGACGGTTGAAGTACTGATTCCCGTCGAGCAGATAGACCTGTTTCTCGCGGACGGCTTTCAGTGCCGGCCAGGCCGGATGCTCGGTTAACGTGGGAAGCTCCTTCCGGGTCCGCGGAATGTCGAATCCGCACGGTAAGACGAGAAGGACATCGGGATCGGCTTGAATAAGCGCTTCCGAGGTCATCCAGGGAGAGTGCTTCCCGGCCTCTCCGAAAAGGTTGGTCCCGCCCGCCATCCCGATCAACTCAGGCATCCAGTTTCCCCCGGCCATCAGCGGATCGATCCATTCGATGGCCGCGGCGCGCGGCCTCACCGCAAGCCGTTCGTTTTTCTTTGCAATGGCCGCCATCCGTTCCTGCAACTGTTGCACGAGGGCGCGGCCCCGCTCGGAAACCCCTATCGCGTCGGCGACCCGGCGAATGTCAGCCCAAACATCGGAGAGTGCATTCGGAGCGAGCGGAATGAGGGTGGGGTTGCCCCCGCCGCGGCGCCGGGGGTGATCCACTCCCGGAGCGCCTGCTCGACCTCCTTCAGGCTGACCGCGCAGACCTCGCATTGGGTTTGCGTGATAATGTGGGTCGGGCGGAGCTGCTTGAGAAGATCGGCATCCACCCGGTAAATACTCAACGCCTGTTGCAAAAGTCCCTTGACCCGCCGGTCGATCTCGCCGCTGGTCCCCTCGGTGGAGAACTTTGGCGCGGTGCAAACCGGCAGGCGCGAAACCGAGAAGGGATAGTCGCATTCATGCGATCGGCCGATCAGTTGATCTTCCAAACCAAGCGCGCAGACAATTTCGGTGCTGCTGGCAATCAATGAAACAATTCGATTCATTCAGGCCGCCTCCCGTTGGAGAAGTGATGTCAGTGATTCCCGAAGCGTTTGCGCGTTCCTCGGTGCGTGCGTGCCGGTGTCATTGTTGAAATAAGCATAGATCGCTTTTCCCGACCGGGCTTCTTTTGCAAGCCAGGCCGCCCAGTCGCGCAGCGCCCGATCGGAGTAGGCCCCTTGATAATGACCGTCGGCCCCGTGAAATCGGGCGTAAACGAACGGGCCGACCGTCTCCCGCGGGGTGGCCGATTCGTGATGGTCATGAATGCACATCGCCACCCCTTTTGCCTCTATCGCCCGGAAGATCTCATCGGTATACCAGGTTCGATCTCGAAATTCAACCACTTGCAGCGGGTGGTCCGGGAGGGCCTCCAAAAATTCGAAGAGCCGCCGCGCGTTCCGTTTTAAATGAGGAGGAGTTGATAAAGGACGGGGCCGAGCTTCGGTCCAAGGAGCCGGGCCCGGCTCCAGAAGCGGTGGAGCGGGTCGGCGGGATCTTTCAGCCTCTTGATGTGGGTCAGATATCGGCTGGCTTTCACCGCATAGAGAAAATGATCGGGGACCCGATCGCGCCATTCGGAAAAATTTTTTCGCTCGGAAGCCGGTAGAAGCTGTTGTTGATCTCGACGGTGTCGAATTGCGAGGCGTAATAGTCGAGCCATTTTTTCTGAGGGAGGGAAGAGGGGTAGAAGTTCCCTTTCCAATGACGATATTGCCAGCCGGAACATCCGACGCGAACTATTTTCGCTTGCATGACCCCTCCTTCCTTTCTCCTCGTGAAGCAACGCTTGAGATCGAAGCTCGATCACCTCATTCTAGAACAACGGCGTTCAGGAAGGCAATGAGGGGGGCCGGAGCATTGATTCAAACCCGATCGGCAGAGGTGGCGTGTCTTTCAAAAGCGGATGACGGTATGTCTTTCGGAGGGATGTCTCATGCTGAAATAATTTTTTGTCACGTGTGGAAAACTGATTGACTCTTAAATTTTAAATGTGTTATATAACCTCCTATCGACGTATACCATATATGCTCTATACGCTTCGAAGGCCGTTCATCCAGGATATCCATCGATCCTTTGCTCAGAGCAAACTTCTCGAAAGAGGAGGACGCAGAGCAACGGGGCTAAAGAAAGGGTGTAGGGGGTAGGGTATAGGGGGTAGCGATTATCACCCCCCACTCCCTTTCCTCTTCACCTTCTTCCATGCCCGCCGAGCCGCCAAAGGAATGGCGGCTTTTTGGGGAGTTTTTCCGTCGCTCCCCCTCACGGACTGAATCAACACTCACCACACATACTCGTATTGACCTTTGCTCAGAGCAAACCCATCGAAAGGTGGGGACGCAGAGTAACGGGGCTACCGCCATCCGGCCACGCCCGCCGAGCCGCCAAAGGAAATAGCTCTTCTCGCTTTCGCGCTTGGAGGTTCGCCGTGGCAGATTACCTGAGAAGGTGCAGGCTTCTTCTCGCCCTTGTTCTTTTTCTCATCCTCGATCATCATACGTTTGCCCTCGCCGGGGAGGCCATCCTGACCTGGGACCCGAACAGCGAAGGAGACCTGGCAGGCTACCGGGTCTACGTCGGTCTGCTGCCGGGCGTCTACAGCCCTCCGATCGATGTGGGACGGGTGACTTCCTGGACGGTGCCGAACCTGACCGCGGGGCTGACCTACCATTTTGCGATCACCGCCTATGATACCGACGGCAACGAGAGCGGTTTTTCGAATGAAGCCCGCAAAACGATCCCTCTGTTAAACGACCTGATTGCGCCGCTGATCTCGAGTATTACCAACAGCAATCGCACCCTGAATTCCGCCCTCATCACCTGGGGCACCGATGAGCCGGCGGATACCCGGATCGAATACGGCACGACGACCGCCTACGGGCTGACTACCCCGTTGGTGTCGAGCTTGGTGACGGTGCACAGCCAAACCCTCTCGAATTTGCTTGCCGGCACACTCTATCACTACCGGGTCCTCAGCCGGGATGCGGCGGGCAATCTGGCGACCTCGGCCGATCAGATCTTTACAACATTATCCGATACCACGACGCCGACCGTCCCTGGAAATGTCAGTGGGGCGGCGCTGTCGACCACCCAGATCAATCTGACCTGGAGCGTTTCCACGGATAACGTCGGGGTCGCCGGCTATCGAATCTATCGCAACGGGGTGGAGATCGGCGCCAGGAGTGTTCCGACCTTTTCGGATGGGGGACTCACCCCGGATACCCTCTACAGCTATCGGGTGGCGGCCTATGACGCCGCGGGGAACCTCTCGGCGCAGAGCGCCGCGGTAAGCGTAAGGACATTGGCGCCGGCGGACACCTCCGCGCCGGTGATCTCCGGAATGGGAGCGGTCAATATTACCGCCGGCGGAGCGTTGATCAGCTGGAGCACCAATGAACCGTCCGACACGCAGATCGAGTATGGGACCACAACCGCCTTCGGTTCTTTCACCGCGATCGTTCCGACCCTGGTGACGGCGCACGCGCAGAGCCTTTCCGGCCTGCTTCCTTCGACCCTTTATCACTACCGGGTGCGGAGCCGCGATGCGGCGGGAAATTTGGCGGTCTCCAACAACGGCAGCTTTACCACCGCCGCTCTTCCCGATACCACCCTCCCCTCCGTGCCGACAAACGTCGGGGCGGCCGCCGTCTCGTCTTCACAAGTTCAGTTGAGTTGGAGCGCCTCGACCGATAACGTGGGGGTCGCCGGCTATCGGATCTATCGCAACGGGGTGCAGATTGCCAGCAGCGCCCTTCCGACCTATCTCAATACCGGCCTGGCGGCGAACACGGCATATAATTACGCGGTGGCGGCTTATGACGCCGCGGGGAATCTCCCCCGCCTCGGCGGCCATTTCCGTCACGACCCTCCCTTTGATGCCGACGGTTTCACAGTCGGCGGCTTCCGACATTACGGCCACCTCCGCCACCCTCTCCGGGTCGGTCAATCCGTCGGGGGCGACCACTTCGGCTTGGTTCGAGTATGGGACCACCACGGCTTACGGCAGCAGCACGGCCCCGGTGACCCTCTCTGCGGCAAACACGATCTCCGCCGACCTGACCCCCTTGGCGTCGGGGACTGCCTATCACTTCCGCCTTGTCGCCCGCAATGCGGGGGGAACGGCCTTCGGACCGAACACTTCCTTCAACACGCCGGCCCCTCCGGCCCCCGCTCCGGCGCCCCCCTTCGGGTCCGATCTCCGGCTACAACATGACAGAGGAGCCGTATGCCTGGGCGGAAACTTCGACTCCATTAACATTCAGCGGAGACGACAACGCGCTTTCCCTCTCGCTTCCATTCTCCTTTCCTTTTTACGGCCAGAGTTATCAGCAGCTCTATATTTCCACAAACGGGTTGATCACCTTCGGGACGGCCAATACCGCCTACGTTCCCCAGCCGGTACAGAACCCCGTTCCGCCGAATGCCTTCATCGCTCCCTTCTGGCGGGATCTCTATGTCGGACTGCGGCAGATCAGCATTGCTTCTTCGGATTCGGAGTTCGTGATTTCCTTCAACGGGGTCAGGGACCTCTGCTGCAGCACGACGCACACCTTCCAGGTGATTCTCCCGTCCAGACGGAACGATTCTCTTGCAGTATGGGGCGATCGTTTTAAATGTCCCCACCACTTTCGGCATTGAAAACCAAGACGGCAGCGCCGGGGTGCCGCTCCTCTCTGTCACCGCGAACACCGCTTTCCGCTTCACCCCCGACACCGCGCAGGCTCCGCCGCCGGCTGATACAACCCCGCCGGTGATCTCCGGAATCGGGGTCGGCGGCGTCGGCAGCAGCGCGCCACCCTCTCGTGGAGCACCAATGAACCGGCCGACACCCAGGTGGAGTATGGAACCACCCCCGCTTACGGAACTTCCACGGCCGTCGTCTCCACCTTGGCGACAGCACACGTTCAGAGCCTTTCCGGCCTGCTTCCCGCGACCCTTTATCATTACCGGGTGCGCAGCCGCGATGCCGCCGGCAATTTGTCGGTCTCAAACAACGGAAGCTTTACCACGGCGGCCGCGCCCGATACGTCCTTGCCGTCGGCGCCGGCTGGCCTGACGGCCGCCGCCGTCTCCTCCAGCCAAATCAATCTGGCTTGGAACGCATCGACCGACAACGTGGGGGTTTCCGGTTATCGGGTCTACCGCAACGGCCTCCAGGTGGGAACGACGACGGTGACGAGTTACGCCAATTCCGGGTTAGCGGCAGATACGATTTACAACTATACCGTCGCCGCTTTTGACGCGGCGGGAAACCTTTCCGCACAGAGCGCGGGGGCGAGTGCGCGCACGCTGCCGCCCCCCGATACCACCGCTCCGGTGATCTCTGCTGTGGCGGCGGGGAGCATCACCACCGGCGGGGCGCTGATCAGTTGGAGTACGAACGAGCCGTCCGACACCCAGGTGGAGTATGGAACCACTACGGCATATGGAACTTCCACCGGCGTTGTCTCCACTTTGGTGACATCCCATGCTCAGAGCCTGACTGGCCTGCTTCCTTCCACCCTCTATCATTATCGGGTGCGCAGCCGAGATGCGTCGGGCAATCTGGCGGTCTCGGGCGACGGCACCTTCACCACGACGACCGCGCCCGATGCGACGGCGCCGACAGCGCCGGCGGGCTTGACGGCCGCCGCCATCTCTTCCAGCCAAATCAATCTGGCCTGGAACCCATCAACCGACAACGTCGGGGTTTCCGGTTATCGGGTCTACCGCAACGGCCTCCAGGTGGGAACGACGACGGCGACGAGTTTCTCGAATACCGGCTTGACGGCCGGTACGGTTTACAGCTATACCGTATCCGCTTTTGATGCGGCGGGGAATGCCTCGGCCCAGAGCGCCGCGGTGAGCGTCGCCACACCGGCCGCCAGCCAGAGCGCCACGGTCACACTCAGTCCGTCCGCCGATACCTACCTAAACGTCGACGCCGGGGTCAATAATGCGGAGCCGACGCTGAACACCTACACCTGGCCGGCGAACCGGATCGCCAATGCGGTGCTGATGAAGTTTAATCTTTCCGGCATTCCGGCCGGTGCCATCATTGAGAGCGCGACGCTCAACCTCTCGCTGGTGGAGGCGGATACGGAGGCGGAGAGCACTTATACCGTCGCCGTACACAAGATGGCCAACAAGAACCCGGATTTGACCCGAGCGAACGGGTATACCTATGATGGCGTGAACGGCTGGACGGCGAATGCCTGCTGCGACAGCAACGTTCCGCTGGCACAGGCGGATGTTTCATCGGCCCATGATATCAAGGCGATCGACAAAGTGCTGGGGAGAAAAAGCTGGAATATTACGATCATGGTACAGCAGTGGATCAATACCCCCTTGACCAACTACGGGCTGCTGTTGAATTCCGATCCGACAAAAGGAGCCGACCGCTACCGCACTTTCGCCAGCATGGAACATCCGACCGCTTCTCTGCGGCCGTCCTTGAGCATTACCTATCGGATGCCGTAACGGTTGCAGGGGGTGCAGACGACCCATTGGTTTTATTCGGGGGCGAGCAAAAGGCGGAAGGGCTGGCTCCCGATCAAGGGAGCGATGAGACGGCAGCGGCCTGATCGGGTCAGTTTTTCCGGCCCTTACGCGGCCAGCTTTCTCTCGTTGAGGCTCTTGAGAATCGCGCGGGCGACTTCGTCGGAGATCGGATCGTATCGGCGGTAGTAACATTCGACCGAATGGAACGAAGGGACCGCGTGAAGCACCACATTCTCCTCGGAGAGCTCGTTGATCCGGGAGAGCTTTTCTTGAGGACTCACCGGAAGGGCGACGATCCGATGGCCGGCCCCTTCCGCCCGCAGCCACTGAAGGGCTGAAAAGAGGACCGCGCCGCTGGCAATCCCTTCGTCGACGAGAATCACTCTCCTGCCCCCAGATCGAAACCCAACGACGTTTTTCTGAATCGCCGGCGCCGTTGAAGGATCTCTTCTTTTTTCGATGTGATCGTTTCTTGGATGTAGTGGTCCGGAATTTCATAACGGCTGATCACGTCGGAGAGGAGGCAGATCTCTCCCGCCTCTGTCATTGCGCCGAAAAAGAGTCTCGGATTTCCCGGAATCGGCAGCTTCCGGGAGCGGAACATCACCATCGGCACGCCGAGCGACAGGGCGATTTCTTTCCCTACGATTACGCCGCCCGGAGAAAGGGCGACCAGCAGCACTCTCTGATCCCCTCGATAATGGAGCAACCGTTCCGCCAGTGCCCGTCCCGCCTCCTGCCGATCTTCAAAAATCGAGCATGGCTGATTCGCCGCATTATTTCGCTTCGCTTTCTTTTTCATGAATTCCTTCTTAGCTCTATTCTAGATGGTTCGGCTATAACGGCACAAGACCTCGGGCGGTGTCCTCCAAATGTGCTATAATCAATCGCTTTTGGACAGGGGAATTAAAACGGATGAATCTTCTTGATCTTTCACATGTTTCCAAATCTTATGGGTTGAAGCAGGTCCTGCGGGATGTGACCCTGACCGTCGGGGAATCGGAAAAAGTCGGCTTTGTCGGCCGAAACGGCTGCGGCAAAACGACCCTCTTCCGGATCATTGCAGGGATTGAGCCGCCCGACGGGGGAGAGGTTTCCTATAAGCGGGGAATTTCGATCGGCGCCCTCCCGCAAGACCCCGTTTTGACGGAGCACTGGACCGTGGCTGAAGAAGTGGCGTCCGCGCTGGTCGAGATCCATCAAAAACGCGATCGTTACCAAACAATCGGCGAGGCGATGCGGGGGGCGACCCCGGCGGAGATGGAAAAGCTCCTCAAGGAGCAGCAGGCGCTCGGGGAGTGGTTTGATCACCACCAGGGATGGCAGATCGATCATCGGGTGGATGAGGTTCTGCTGCAACTCGGTATTGCGGACCGCAATCAGAAGATAGAGATGCTCAGCGGTGGGATGCGGAAACGGGTGGCGTTGGCGAAGCTGGTCTTACAGTCGCCCGATCTTCTCTTGCTTGACGAGCCGACGAACCACCTCGATGCGGCGACGACCGCCTGGCTGGAGGCGTTCTTGATCGGCTATCCGGGGGCGGTCATGTTGATCACCCATGACCGCTACTTTCTCGATCGCGTCGCCCGGCGGATCTTCGAGATCGAATCGGGAGGGGTCTACAGTTATCTCGGGGGCTATCTCGACTATCTGGAGGGGAGGGCCGACCGGTTGCTTCACGAATCGCGCGACCAGGGAAGGCTGATCACCCTGCTGCGCCGCGAGTCGGAGTGGATGCGGCAGGGGGCCAAGGCCCGGACGACCAAGTCGAAGGCCCGGATCGACCGGTTTTATACGATGCAGGAGCAGCGGAAAGATCACGTTGAACGGGACATCGGACTTCGTCTTGAAACCGACCAGCGGCTGGGGCACACGATCTTGGAGTTGGACGCCCTTTGCAAATCATTCGAGGGGAGGACATTGATCCGGACCTGAGCCTCAAGCTGAAGGCGGGGGATCGGATCGGGATCATCGGGTCGAACGGCGCGGGGAAGACCACCCTGCTGCGGATGATTTTGGGGGAGGAGCTTCCGACCGCCGGCCGGATCGTCCGCGGAAAAAACACCAAGATCGCCTACTTCGATCAGAAACGGGAGTCGATCGATCCCAATCTCAAAGTGGAGGAGGCCCTCGGGGAGGGGGACTGGGTGACGGTGGGAGAGCAGCGGCGGCACAAAACCGGTTATCTCGCCGATTTTCTCTTCGAACATCACGATCAAAAGCGGTACATCCGAACGTTGTCGGGAGGGGAAAAGGCGCGCCTGATTTTGGCGAAGATGATGCTGGAGAGCGCCAACTTTCTGATTCTCGACGAGCCGACGAACGATCTCGATATCCCGACCCTTCAGCTTTTCGACGATGCCCTCGTCGGCTACAACGGCTGCGTTCTCATGGTGACCCACGACCGGTTCTTCCTCGACAAGGTCGCCACCGGCATTTTGAGCTTCGAAGGGGAGGGGCGTCCGCTACACCGAGGGAAATTATGAAACCTATCTGACCCGCCTTAAAAACGAGGAGGCGTTGGCGAAAGGGGAGAAGGTCCCTTCCGCTGATCGCCGTGACGGGCTGGAAAAAAGCGCGGCGAACGGATCCTCGCAAAAGTCGACCGCACCGGTTGACCGAAAAGGGCTTAGTTTCAAGGAAAAGAAAGAGCTGGAAGGAATCGAACGGGAGATTGAAAAACTGGAGGCGAGGAAGCGGGAGCTGGAAATCTTTTTTGCCGATCCGTCGGCGCATGCCAAGAGTGCCGCCGGAGTAACCGACTGGTCGAATGAGCTTTCCCAAATCGAAAAAACCTTAGAGGAGAGGATTGCCCGATGGGAAGCGCTGGAGAGCAAGCGGGCGGGATGAAGGGTGAATCTTGATAAAGAATATGTCGCAGAACGGCGGTTTTGAATCGGCCTGCCGTGCGCTCGCCGAGGCCGACCCGGTGTTATCGACCTTTATCGATGCGATCGGTCCTTGCCGCTTGACCCATGCTCCCGATCCTTTCGTCTCCCTGGTCGAGGCGATCGTCTCGCAGCAGCTCTCGGTGAAAGCGGCCGATACCATCTTTCAGCGCCTTGTCGCAATCTGTCCGCGCAGCTTGGTCACGCCGAAGGCGATCTTCTCCATCCCGGAGGAGGAACTCCGCGGGGTTGGCCTCTCACGGCAGAAAATCGCTTACGTGAAAGATCTGGCCGGACGGTGGATTGCCGGTGAGATCCGCCCGAAGGAATTTCATTCCCTTCCCGACGAGGAGATCATCGCCCGACTGGTCGCGGTGAAGGGGATCGGCCGGTGGACGGCGGAGATGTTTTTGATCTTTGCTTTGAATCGGACCGATGTTTTGCCGGTGGGCGATCTCGGATTGAAGAAGGCGGTTCAGCGGGCTTACAGGCTGCGGAAAATCCCCTCCCCCGAAAGAATTCAGAAGATTGCCCGGCCGTGGCGGCCCTACCGATCGATTGCGACCTGGTATCTTTGGAAAAGTCTGAACAACGGACCGAAGGAATCGTAGGGGCAGCCCCGTCCCCTACATTCTTGGATCGCCGTGGCCTTCTCCGCCTCCCCCGCCGCCACCGAAGAGCGATTCTTTTTTCAGTCCGGCTGGCGGGATGAATTGGTCGGAGGGGATCTCCTCTTTTTTTAGGATGACAAGGTCTTGTTCGACGCCGACGGTTCCGTCGGGGCCGATCATCGCGACATGGGCGGGGATGCCGGGGGATTGGGCGAGGTCTCCGAAAATTTGATTCTGCTGATTCCCCCCCTGCGTGCCGAGCTTTCTGAAGAATTGATCGAGGGCGTCAAAGGCCCGGAAATCGTCGACCGAAAGGCCGGCCTCTTTCCAAGGGATGAAGCAAGCCTCTTCGATCGGTTTTCCATTCGCCAAGACACGGTGTGGCTTGCACGAGAAGCCATGTTTCGTCTTTTTCGTATCGCCGGTCGGCTCAAAGGTCAGCTTGGGCGCTTCGGCCGGCTTCGCCCGCATCCCTTCCAATCGCTCTTCCATCTCTTTCCGCTGATCGGGGGGAGCGCCTTCAGCCGCTCCTTCATCTGCTGTTCCATTTGCGCCTGCATCTCTTTGATCCGGTTCGCGTCGGCCTCGGTCACCTCGGTGTAGCGCTTCCCCTTCGGGTCGATCGTCCAGAGGGTCTGCTTCTCCCCGTCGAAGATCATCACCGCCCCATGGGGATCTTCGGCGCGGAGCTTCTTCCCTTCCAGTGTGAATCGGCTGGCGGAGGGGGTCTCTTTCGAAGCATTCGCCTCGAAGCCGAGGATCACGCCCGCGCCGGCCTGCAGGGGGAAGAGGACCGCGAGGAGGAGAAAGATCCCGGCGATTCGACGGATTGGACGTTTTCGCCCATGATCATTAGTCTGCATTCGGATTGACCTCTTCTTTCTTCGCCGGTTGCGCGGCGGCCTTCGTTTCGGCCTCGGCCGCGGCGATCTCGTCGCGGATGGCGAACGAAACCTCGACCGGCTTGACCCACTGGGTGACCACTTTCTTCGTGCCGACGACATTCAGCTTGTTAAAAAGGAAGGTGAACTTGTCTTCCAAGACCTGACCGATCTTCTGCCGAAGATCGGTCGGAAGATTCCAGAAGCGTTTCTTGAACGGTCCGAGCGCTTTCTTCCGTGTCTTATAGATGAACTGCTCGTCGGTCTGCCCCGATTTCATCTCGTCCTTGCACTCCTCCCGCAGGTAGGCGTAGATTTCATCCTTGAATGGAGCGGGGAGCTGTTCATAGATCATGTTCTGGAACTCGGTGGCGAGGTGAATCTCGGCCGTTCCGGTTTTCGGGAAGCGGTCGAAGACCTCCGGCGGCAGGGTGGAAGCGCCATGCTGCACCGCGCCGGCGAGGCCGTACGCTTCGCGTGCGACCTTTGAAATCGATTCCAGCACGCCGAAGTCGAGCTTTACCTTGGCGACGGTGCCGTCGGGCATCGGAACGCCGCCGTGGCTGGTGCCGGTCTGGACCGAGATCTTGCTGATCCCTTTGGCGCCCGGTTTCATCTTCTGCAGGGTCGCCAGATAGTTGTCGATATAAACTTTGAATTCCTCAACCGTCGAATTTTTCCCGCCGACCTCGCCGATCTCCCCGCCGACCGAGATGGTCACCCCCTTCGGCTCCAGCGACCGGACATAGGCGGTCAGATCGGCCCCCACCTCGAAATTATCCCGCTGCTGCTCGACGACGTTGGGACGGTCGAGATCGACCAGCGTGGAGGAGTCGATGTCGATGTTGAAGAAGCCGGCGGTAATCGCCTCCTTCATCAGCTTGCGGACGCCGTCCACTTCTTTCTGGCGGTTCTCTTTGAACTTCTTCGCATTGAGCTGGATGTGGTCCCCCTGAATAAAGAGGGGGCCCTGGTAGCCTTCCTGGATGGCGGCGGCGGTCATGACGGCGGCATATTCGGCGGGAGACTGATGGGTGTAGCCCATTTCGGACTTGGCGATCTCTAGGATGAAGGCGCCGACGTTATTCCGGTTGGCCGAGCGGATCAGGGCGCGGGCGGTGTCGTATGCCATCCCCCGGACATTAACCGCCGGCGCGGTGAAGCCGTCGACCTCTCCCCGGCCCATCGCTTCATACAGCGGCTGGATGGAAGCGAGGTGAACCCCGAGCTGGGGCGCGGCCATTTTGATGGTCCACCGGGCGGTGGCGCGCATGTCGGGCTTCTCATGAAAAACGGCGGTGTGGACGAGCCGGTCGATGAGCGCCCCGCGCACCCGGCCCGGATCGAGCACCTTCACCTGCCCATTCGAAATCTCAATGATGCCTTTAATCGTGTCGCCCAGCTGGCTCATCGTTTCGAACTGCATCCGTTGTCTCCTTATTCAGTAGGGTTTGATTGAGAGGGTCGTCAGAGGAAAATTGATTTTAGCTTAGCAAAACCAGGGGGGAAAGATCAATGTCGGTTTCAGGAAAGCCGCGCTTTCTTGGCCGCGGCGCCGATGTACTTGCGGGCCATCGGGGAGAGATCGTTCGGCTGGATGGCGACCTCGATGATGACGAACGAGGTCAGCTTCTCCGCCTTCAGGAGCGCATCCCGCAGCTCCGGAACCGTCCCGGCTTTAAATCCGACCCCGCCCCAGAGCCGGGCCAGCTCGGCATAAGGCCAGTCGGGGATCGCCAGCAGTGTCTCCCGCTCGGCGATCGGTCGGAAAATGCCCCACCCTTTGTTGTTGAGGAGCAGCACGATCGGGTTGAGCCGGTGGCGGGGGGCCTGCGAGATCTCATGCCCCGTCATCTGAAAAGCGCCGTCGCCGCAGAGGATCAGCGGCCGAAGCCCGGTCCCGATCTGCGCCCCCAATCCGCCCGGAATCGCGAATCCCATCGACGCGTAATACCCCTGCGCCAGGTAGACGCTGCTGCCGACCTTCAGGTCGATCCCGGCAAAGAGGGAGTCCCCCGATTCGGTGATCGCCATGAACGCTTTCCGCTCTGTGAGGAAGTCGTTCACCTCGTGCAGCACTTCGGCCATCTGGATCGGCCGGTCCGATCGGATCTCCGTCGTCCGCTTCGGCAGATTGTCGTAGTAGGTGATCTTCTCCTTGTGACGAGGCAAGGGCAGCTTGAGAAGGGCTTTGATAAAATCGTTGATCTGCACGTCGGTATAGGTGTGAAAGCTGATGTGGACCCGGTTCTCGACGGCCCAGATCGACTTCTCGCGGGGGATCTCCGGCGGCTGAATGCCGAGGTCCATGTCGGTCAGAAGGGTCCCGAGACTCAAGACCAGGTCGGCCTGGGCGACCCGCTTGTGGATGGCGGGGTGGCTCAATGCCCCGATATAAACCCCCATCGCCAGCGGATGGTCCATCGGAAAGGCCCCTTTCGCGAGGACATTGGTCAGCACCGGCGCGCCGATCGCCTCGGCCAGTCGAATCATCTCTTTCGCCAGCCCGAAGCGCCGGACTTCAATCCCGACGATGATCACCGGCCGCTTCGCCTGCTTGAACCGGGCCACCGTCTCCCGCGCCGCCTCGATCACCTTTCGTTTGTCGGAAGGAACCCCGGTGAACCGCCCATCCCAATCCAGAATCCGCTTGGGAACGGAGATCATCATATCGACTTTGTCCCGATGGATCTCCAGATAACCGGGCCGTCTTTCCCGCAGGATCGCCTGGATCACTTCGTCGATCTCTTCGGCGGCCCGGTTCGGATCGTCGACGATCTTCGCCGCGCAGGTCAGCTCTTTATAGATGTGGAGCTGCGATTCGATCTCTTTGGCTTGATGATGGATGAGAACGCCGAGCTTTCGTTCTTCCTCTCCCGGTCCGCCGGAGATGACCAGGATCGGGACCTTCTCGGAGAAGGAGCCGGCGACCGGATTGACCATGTTGAGCCCGCCGGCGCCGTAGGTGACGCAGACGACGCCGAGCTTTCCGGCGCTCCGCGCGTAGCCGTCGGCGGCGAAGCCGACCCCCGGCTCATGGGAGAAGGTGATCACCTTCAATCCTCGCGGCTTCCCGAATTGGAGGAAGAGCTTGATGACGAGGTCTCCGGGAATGCCGAAGAGGTGATCGACCCCGATTTTTTTCAGGTAGGCGATCAAGAAATCGCCGACCGAACTGGTCGTTGAAGGTCTTCAGGATGTTCGAGAGCCGATCCAGCTCCGGTTCCGGCTTGCGCCCGCCGCCATCGGTTGGCATCGGGTCGATTTCCGCATCCTCGTCCGGCAGCTGAATCTTCACCGCTGCCTGTTTCTCGACGCGGTAACTGTCCATGTCGATGGCGTCCAGAATGCCCTTGGACAGGTCCTCCTCCACCGGCGCCGGCAGCTTGGGCACGAGAAAGGTGAGGAAGATCGACAGCTTCTCCCATTCGGCGTTCGTGTACGGCAGGATCGACGACAGAAAGCCATAGGCGCGCAGGAACGCCTTGGCCTTGCCCTTGAAGTCCACCTGCCCGTCCTCGTCCAGCCGCTCGCGGTAATCGGCCACACAGGCGTCGAGGATCGGGTCGAGCCGGTCGCGGTCGGCGCCGCCCAGATACAGCGCCGCAAACTCGTCCACCTGCGCCGCGGCATAGACCTGGCAGCCATCGAGCGCCGCCTTGAGGTCGTGCAGCTTGTTGGGGTCGGTCTCGTCGGCGAGGATCGTCGTGCGGTAGTAGTCCGGCAAACGCCTGCTGGATGGTGTCGGCGTCGTTCATGAAGTCGAGCACGAACACGTCGTGCTTCTTCGGGTGCGCGCGGTTCAGGCGCGAGAGCGTCTGCACGGCCTTGATGCCCGCCAGCGGCTTGTCCACGTACATCGTGTGCAGCAGCGGCTCGTCGTAGCCGGTCTGGAACTTGTCGGCGCAGATCAGGAAGCGGTACGGGTCCTGCTGGATCTTGTCCGCGATCTGGCTCGACGCAAAGCCGTTGAGCGACGCCTCGGTGACCTTCGCGCCGCCATAGGTGTGCTCGCCCGAGAACGCGACGATCGCCTGGTAGCGGCTCTTGCGCTCGGCCAGGTAGTCGCGCATGGCGTGGAAGTACTGGATCGCGCGCTCGATGCCGCTCGTCACCACCATGGCGCGCGCCTCGCCGCCGATCTTGTTCAGCGCCAGCACCTGCTCGTGGAAGTGGTCGACCATGATCTCGGCCTTCAGCCGGATGGCGTGGTCGTGGCTCTCCACGTAGCGGCGCAGCTTCTTCTTCGCCCGCTTGGTGTCGAACTCCGGGTCGTCCTCCACCTTCTTGATGAGCTTGTAGTAGCTCTCCACCGGCGTGTAGTGCTCCAGCACGTCCAGGATGAAGCGCTCCTGGATCGCCTGCTTCATGGTGTAGCTGTGGAACGGCCGGTGCTTCACCGTGCCGTCCGGCTGCGGGTCGGCCTCGCCGAAGATCTCCAGCGTCTTGTGCTTGGGCGTGGCGGTGAAGGCGAAGTAGCTGGCGTTGGTCAGCATCTTGCGCGCCTGCATCCGCCGTTCGAGCACGTCGTTGATCTCGTCCTCGGCGTCGGCCAGCGCCTCGTTCATCGCGCCCGAGGCCTTCCCGCCCTGGCTCGAATGCGCCTCGTCGATGATCAGCGCGAACCGGCGCCCGCGGGGTTCGGCGCCGATCTCGTCCAGGATGAACGGGAACTTCTGCACCGTGGAGATGATGATCTTCTTGCCCTCGGCGATGAACCGCCGCAGGTCGCCGGAATGCTCGGCGTGGCCCACGGTCGCGCCCACCTGCGCGAACTGCTTGATCGTGTCCTGGATCTGCTGGTCGAGGATGCGCCGGTCGGTGACGACGATGATCGAGTCGAAGACCGCCGCGTCGTCCTTCTTCAGGCCGATGAGCTGGTGCGCCAGCCAGGCGATGGAGTTGCTCTTGCCGCTGCCGGCCGAGTGCTGGATCAGGTAGCGCCGGCCGGCGCCGTGCGTGCGCGCATCGGCCAGCAGCCGGCGCACCACGTCGAGCTGGTGGAAGCGCGGGCAGATCTGCAGCGCTTCTTCTTGCGGCCGGTCCGTTCGTCCCTGGTCTCGACGACCTGGGCGTAGTTCTCCAGGATGTCGGTCAGGCCCGCGCGGCTGAGGATGCGCCGCCACAGGTAGTCGGTCTTGAGGCCGTTCGGGTTCGGCGGGTTGCCGGCGCCGTCGTTCCAGCCCTGGTTGAAGGGCAGGAACCACGAGCCCTTGCCCTTCAGGTGCGTGCAGAAGCGCACCTCGTGCATCGTCCACCGCAAAGTGCACCACGCAGCGGCCGAACTCGAACAGCCGCTCGCGCGGGTCGCGGTCGCGCTGGTACTGCTCCACGGCGTCGGCGACCGTCTGCTTGGTCAGGCTGTTCTTGAGCTCGAAGGTCGCCACCGGCAGGCCGTTGATGAACAGGCCCAGGTCCAGCGCGCGCTGCGTCTCGTCGCGGCTGTAGCGCAGTTGCCGCGTCACGCTGAAGCGGTTGGCGGCATCGCTCTCGGCCGCCTGTTGCCCGGCGATGCGGCGGGTAGAACAGATCGGGGTGGGGCCCGTGCTGGCCGTCGCGCCCACCCCGAGGGTGCCGCCCCGGGGGTCCGCCCCCCCCCGCCCCCCAGCACGCGCCGCGTCGGCCGTCCCCGGCGGGTCGAGCGCCTCCCCCGTCCGGCTGCGTTTCGCGCACAAAGGCCGCGAGCTGGGCCCGGTCCCCGCAGTACTCGCGGTCGTAATCCTCCGGCCGTCCACCGATCCAGCCCGCCCCGTACTCGGCCGGCCCCTCGCCCACCTGCGCCGCCGGCACCGTGCCCGCATCGCACGGCGTGCCGGTCAGCGCCGTGCATGATCAGCCGTTCCAGGCCGCGTTCGGTGGTGTCGGTGGTCATCATCCAGCTTTCCCTGACTACTTCAGTATCACCTAAGATTTCTGGGTCTATCAAGTACCCATCAAGTACCCATCAAAGCACTGTAACTCCTGTCTTGGCAGGTTTGTTTAACCAATCGATGGCAACTGACGAGGGGATCTGAACAAACACGCCAATAATCAAGTAAATCAGTCACTTTGGCCGTTCTCAGTGGCTGCCGCCCAGTGCGGCAGGTACCGCATCAGTTTGGGCGCGGCATCGGCATCGGACGGAACAATGCCCCCGCGCTTCGATGGCTTCACGAATGATCCGCGAAGCAAGGCAATGTTCTGTGGCTCGACCCCAAACCGCTTTCGCAAAGTACTGTTCGTCAGGTCCTCGCGCATCACATAGCTTAAACAGGCATGCAGGTAGCAGGCTCGGATACGATCTGCCTTGTCCATTTTTGATAGTGGTCGTGGTGCGAACAGCACCGCCTTGGTGTTCTCTCCGACTACTTCAAAAATAGGGGCCGGGAATTGATAGAACTCCTGTCTGGAAAACCACCTTGTCGATTCCGCTGCCGCGCTCCTCGCAGATGCGGAAGCGGCGCATCAGCGAGGCAAGCGCTTCGTTGCGCGAGCGAGGCGGCGTATCCACGAATCGTTCCGGGTCCACCAGCGGGTCGCCGGGGTTGGTGATCTCGATGCGATCGTCGAAGATCTCCACCGTGGGCCCGGCACCTGTCACGAAAAAGTCCTGGTGGATAAGGGCGTTGGCCACCAGCTCGCGGACCGCCAACTCCGGGAACCTGGGCACAGTCTGCGGCGCAGTGCCTGCCCGATAACCTCGTTGGATGGCAGCAAGCCATTGATGAAGCCGATCAGCCCCTCGAAACCGCAGGCATAGCCTTTGGTGCCGACCTGTTCCTTCAGGGTCTCGACGCGGCCGTTGCCCCGGTACTGAATCACCCGCACCGCCTTGCGCCGCAGCGCGTGGAAATCCTCCAGCCGCTTTGCAAACAGCATCACCCCCAGGTTGGTGATGCTCCAGCCACCGGCCTCGCAGGGAGAAACCAAACCGTCGTCGGCCAGCGCTTCGAGAATTCCGTCGCGGTTCTCCGGCAACGGACGTTCCAGTAGGTCAAAGTAGGCTGGGTAATCAAGCAGGCGCAGCACATCGTCGTCACGTACCCGTTCGGCGGCCACGCCGTCCTCGAAAGGAGTGCGATCGAAGATACGCCACAACTCGCGTTCCTTTTCCGGAAAGTCCTTTAGCCTCTTCTTATAGGGACCGATTCGGATGAATTCCTGTCCCTGGAACTGCACTGGGTGGCGGAAGGCCCGCTCGATCTCCAGCAGCACCACCGACAGCCCATCCACCATAACTTCGAAAAAGCGGAAATTGATTTTGGGCGAGAGGAGATGCAGCAGCCAGGTCTCCAGCTCCTCGTTGCCCACTTTCGCCGTGCGGGGCACAAAGCGCGTACCGACAACTGCGTGACTGCTATTTTCTACACCCCACACCAGATAGGCGAATGCCTTGCCAATCAACGCTGCCGCATTGGCCAGCGCCGAGATGTATTCGCCGATCTCCTGCGGCGTGGCATCGTTGACCTTGAACTCGACCCACTCCGTCTCCTGCGGCAGTTTGCACAACTCCCGCACCAGACTGGCCAGATACTCGGCGGGTCGGTCGGTAGTCATGCCTCGGCCTCCTCCGGCAACGGCGTCGAGGTCGTCGGCTGGTCGTCCGTCTGGGCATCGGTCAGGACATTAGACGCATCGAGCGGCTTCTGCTCCTCAGTCTCCTTCGGAAGCCGCGCCGCCGCCTCGCGCACGTCCAGCTTGCCGGTGACCACGTCGGCGATCAGGCGGGTGCGGTATTCCCGTAGCAGAGCGATTTCGCGTTCGACACGGCCGATAGTGTCGTCGAACGCTTTCGATTGTTCCTCGATGCCTTCAACCAGAGTGGATTGCTCAGTCGTCGGTGGTCGCGGGACATAAATCCCGTATAGATCTTTTCTGTCTACTCCCGGCACTGCGGACTTTCCTGAATAGTCTGACTTCGAAATCGTCCGGAGCAGATAGTAGCACCACTTGGGAAGATTGCCCTGAAAGTCCGTAACAAACAACGCGGTATTATGCGGCCAGAAATCTTTCTCAATATAGAAGACGGCATCAGTTGAACCATATCGACCCATCACCACCCCTGGCCCTTTCGCCCGAGACTCGTTATGTGAATCGATCACCCCGCCGGAAGACACAACGGGGATCGTACCCCACTTTCTCTTGTCTGCGGGAAGGTCGTAGCCTCGCTGCAGTCGCGTTACCCACTTCAAGCGCTTCACCTCCCAATGCTTCGGAATGTCACCAAGCCAAGAGATGCCGGAGGGTTTGAGGGGGACGGTGGGGTCGAGGCCGCGGGTGACGGCGCGTTGGATGATGACCTGCTTCTGCTCGTTCAGCAGCGCAATCAACTTCTTCTTCGCCCGAATCGTCCGCTCCAGCCTCCGGTTCGCATGGTCGAGAAACCGTCCTATCATTTTCTGCTCTTCGGTGGGCGGAAGCGGCATGTAAGCACGACTCAACCGTTCGTAGTCAATGTTCTGTCCTTCGCGAATCCCGGTCACGAAAAGTGAGAGGCTGCGAATGAAATCGGGCGATTTAAAAAAGCGAGTGAAATAGGTGCGGTGAGCTTCTGGCCTTGGAGCAAGAACTGTATAGGCGGGGCTGATAATGCCACGGCAGTGTGCGGCCTCAATCCCGCCTTCGAATGAACGAAGACTGATAACGAAGTCTCCCTGCTCTACCAACTTTAGAAGGTGAAAATCCTTCTGGGCCGTGACAGTGCGCGAGCCGTAGTCCTCTTTACGAACGACACCTTTTGTTTGAGTCGCAGCGAGCAGCGGCTCATCGGAAAACCCCTTTGTACTCGCTCGGTAAAAAGAAACTTCATGCGGCGTTGCGACCAGTGGGTAGGCATCAATCCAGCCCAAGGCAGCCCGGACTCCTTATATTCTGGATAAGGTTTGAGATCGGCGATCATTTCGCGCCACCTCTGAGGAGATCGTCCAGCAGGCCCTCGGCTTCCTTCTCGACCGCCAGGATGTCGGCGCTGATTTCCGCCAGCGTGCGCAGCGGCTGCGGCTTGTAGAAGTGGCGCGTGAAGCTGATCTCGTAGCCGATCTTGGTGGCGTCGTTGTTGATCCAGGCGTCGGGCGTGTAGGGCAGCACCTCGCGGCGGATGAAGGCTTCGATGCCGCCCTCTTCCAGCAGCGGCACCTGCTCGGTGTCGCGCAGGTCGCTGTCGGGCTCGTACTCGACGACGCAGGGCTTTGCCGCCGACCACGGCGTCGTACAGGCCCAGCATCGGGTCGGCCGCCAGCTTGCCGGGCTTGTGCACCTTGGCGATGACCGGCGGCGCCGTCTCGACGCGCCAGCTCACGGCCTTCAGGATCAGCTTCAGCTCGGCGGCGGGCAGCTTGGTGCCCTGCTTCTTCAGGGCGCCGTCGACGAGGTCGCGGAAGACGTTGTGGTCCTCGAACAGTGCGTCGCCGAGCGACACACGCAGGGAGGTGGCCACCTCGACGAGGCGGCCGTCACGCTCCCAGGTCTTGGCGTCGAGCAGCTTCTTGCGCTTCTTCTCCGGCAGGCCCTTCTTCGCGCCGACCGGCCTCTCTCTTCTTCGGTGTCGTCCTCATCGTTACCCCAGTCAGCCAGGCGCTGGTCCAACGCGCCGGCGATGGCATCGGAAAAGTCGTCGAAGAGCGCGTCGCCGAACTCCTCAAACAGCGCGGCGCGCAGCTCTTCGTCACCCGAGGCGAAGCGCAGGCTCTCGATGGCCTTCAGCGACAGCTGGCTGTGCAGGCGCAGCGGGCGCTCGACGGTGACCTTCCAGTAGCCGAAGGCGGCGTTGGGGAAGATCTTCGACTGCTCGCGTTTCCTTGAAGGCGAGGAAGGTGTCGCAGATGCGCTCGATGTCGTCCTCGGCCGAGTTCGCAGTTCTTCTTGCCGAGGTTCTTGCGCAGCGGCTTGAACCACTGCGTGGCGTCGATGAGCTGCACCTGGCCCTGGCGGTGCGCCGGCTTGCGGTTGGACAGCACCCACACGTAGGTGGCGATGCCGGTGTTGTAGAACAGGTTCAGCGGCAGGGCGACGATGGCTTCGAGCCAGTCGTTCTCGATGATCCAGCGGCGGATGTTGCTCTCGCCCTGGCCGGCGTCGCCGGTGAAGAGCGAGCAGCCGTTGTGCACCTCGGCGATGCGGCTGCCGAGCGCCGTCCCGTGGTTCATCTTCGACGCCATGTTGGCCAGGAAGAGCATCTGGCCGTCGCTGGAGCGGGTGACGAGCGAGTAGCTCGGGGTCGCCCTCGTGCCCGATGACCTTGAAGCGCGGGTCGCGCATGCCGTCCTTGCCGCCCATCGCGTTCGAGGTCCTTCTTCCAGCTCTTGCCGTAGGGCGGGTTGGCGACCATGAAGTCGAACTCCTGCGGCCGGGAAGGCATCGTGCGCCAGCGTGGACCACTCGGCGCCGCCGACGATGTTGTCGGCCGCTTTCGCCCTCGCCCTTGAGCAGCAGGTCGGCCTTGCAGATCGCGTAGGTCTCGGGGTTGATCTCCTGGCCGTAGAGGTGCGCTGATGACCTGCTTGCCGTCGCTTCGTCGGCGATGGCTGCTTGAGCGTTTCCTCGGCCACGGTGAGCATGCCGCCGGTGCCGCAGGCGCCGTCGTAGAGCAGGTAGGTGCCGGATTCGATGTCGTCGGCGATGGGCAGGAAGATCAGCTTCGCCATCAGCTTGACGGCGTCGCGCGGCGTCCAGTGCTCGCCGGCCTCTTCGTTGTTCTCCTCGTTGAAGCGGCGCACCAGCTCCTCGAACACCGTGCCCATGGCGTGGTTGTCGATGGCCGGGCTGTTTGACCGAACCGTCGCCACCCAGCACGGGGTTCGGGCCGAGGGGTTGATGTCGGGGTCGAGGAATTTCTCGATCAGCGTGCCGAGCGCGTCGGCCTTGGACAGGGGCGGGATCTGGTTGCGGAACTCGAAGTTGTCGAGGATGTCCTGCACGTTGGGCGAGAAGCCGTCGAGGTAGTCCTCGAAGTCGGCCCTGAGCTGCTGCTGGCTGGCGCGGGACCTTGCAGGTCGCGCAGCGTGAACCGCGACGTGTTGTAGAACGCCTGCCCGGCGGCCTCGGCGCAGCGCGGCGCGCTGCTCGGTGATGCCGGCGTGGTCGAGCATGCTGCTTGGTGTCGAGCACCGCCTGCTTGGTCGGCTCGAGCACGGCATCCAGCCGGCGCAGCACGGTCATCGGCAGGATCACGTCGCGGTACTTGCCGCGCTTGAAGAGGTCGCGCAGGACGTCGTCGGCGATGCCCCAGATGAAGGAGACGATTTTGTTGTGGGCGGCTTGATCCAAGGCGGCTCCGGGCTGGAGGGGAATTATCCCGGAGTATACTTTTTTCTCCCCAAGGAATCAACACCGGAAAAGCTTATAAAGCGCGCTCCTGCGAATAATGGAAATCCCGGTTGACGTTTTGTCGGGGCGTACCGGTGTGTGTGCCTGCCTCGACGATCGATTTTGGTTTGAAAAGTTAGGGCGGACACATCGGCCCGTCCCTACGCATTTAAAAATGACTTGACTCCGTTTTTCAAATCCATATGATGGGGGGATCAACGTACGGTGAACTGATAAGGAGCGCTGATAAAAAGATGCCGCAACCGATGTTGATCGCCAAAGGAGAACACGACCTCGCCCTGCTGCCGAAGATGGCCAACCGCCACGGCCTGATCGCCGGCGCCACCGGCACCGGCAAGACGGTCACCCTGCAAACGCTGGCGGAGGGCTTCTGCCGGATCGGCGTGCCGGTGTTCATGGCCGACGTGAAGGGCGACCTGTCCGGCCTCTGCGCAGCCGGGGGAGGAACATCCGAGCATCATGGAGCGCGTCCGGCAGCTCGGGCTCGCCGACTTTCGCTTCGCCCCCTGTCCCGTCGGTGTTCTGGGACGTGTTCGGCGAGCAGGGCCATCCGGTGCGGGCCACCGTCTCCGACATGGGGCCGCTGCTGCTCGGCCGCCTGCTCGACCTCAACGACACCCAGGGCGGCGTGCTGACCCTCGTCTTCAAGATCGCCGACGACCAGGGCCTGCTGCTGCTCGACCTGAAAGACCTGCGCGCCATGCTCCAGTATGTCGGCGACAACGCCAAGCCGTTCGCCACCCAGTACGGCAACGTCTCCGCCGCCAGCATCGGCGCCATCCAGCGCGGCCTGCTGGCGCTGGAGCAGCAGGGCGGCGAGCAGTTCTTCGGCGAGCCGGCGCTGAATCTCGACGACCTGATGCAGACCGATGACCAGGGGCAGGGCGTCGTCAACATCCTCGCCGCCGACAAGCTGATGCACGCGCCCCCGCTCTACGCCACCTTCCTGCTGTGGCTGCTGGCGGAGCTGTTCGAGCACCTGCCCGAGGTCGGCGACCTGGACAAGCCCAAGCTGGTGTTCTTCTTCGACGAGGCGCACCTGCTGTTCAACGACGCGCCCAAGGCGCTGCTGGACAAGATCGAGCAGGTGGTGCGGCTGATCCGCTCCAAGGGCGTGGGCGTCTACTTCGTCACCCAGAACCCGCTCGACATTCCCGACACGGTGCTGGGCCAGCTCGGCAACCGCGTGCAGCACGCGCTGCGCGCCTTCACGCCGCGCGACCAGAAGGCGGTCAAGGCGGCGGCGCAGACCTTCCGCGCCAACCCGACGCTCGACGTCGAGGCGGCGATCACCGAGCTGGGCGTCGGCGAGGCGCTGGTGTCGCTGCTCGACGAGAAGGGCCGGCCCGGCGTCGTCGAGCGCGCGTTCATGATCCCGCCGCCGAGCCAGATCGGCCCGATCACCCCGGAAGCGCGGCGGCGCTGATCAACGGCTCGGTGCTCTACGGCCACTACGAGAAGACGGTCGACCGCGAATCGGCCTACGAGAAGCTCAAGGCGCGCGCGGCGCAAGTGCCGGAGCAACCAAGCGAAGCACAAGAGGGATCGTGGACCGATGTTTTGACCGGTTCGGCCGGGAAGCGGGGGCGCTCCCGGGAGGGGATCGTCGAGTCGATGGCGAAGAGCGCCGCGCGGGCGATCGGCAGCCAGCTCGGCCGGCAGATCATGCGAGGACTGTTCGGATCGATGACGGGAGGAACGACGCGAAGAAGAAGGTAGTTCGAAACGAAAGGAGCGAGAGATGGATCCGATTTCGATCATTGTGACCGCCCTGGCGACGGGCGCGGCGGCAGGCCTCAAACCGACGGCGGCGAAAGTGATCCAAGACGCCTATGCCGGGATCAAGGCGCTGATCCAGCGCAAATATGGCGAGACAAACGTCGCCCTGCTGGAGAAAGACCCCGCTTCGAAAGCGAAACGGGAGGTGGTGAAAGAAGAGCTGGAGAAGAGCGACGCGGGGGGTGATCCGGAACTTCTGACCCAGGCGAAGGCGCTCCTCGATGCCGTCCAACAACATGCGCCGGAGGCGGCCGGGAAAATCGGCGTCGACCTGGAAGAGATCAAGGGGGCGTCGCTTCGGATCGGCGACATCATCGCCGCGGGCGCCGGGGTGAAGGTCCGGAAGGCGGAGATCGCCGGGGATATCGAAATCAAAGGGGTGCGGGCCGGAGAGGCCTCCGAAAACCCTTCAAAGCGGCAGTAGGCCAATGGCCGGAACCTGCTGTCGCTGATTGTGGCCCGGTCGTCGATCTGGAACGGGTGTCGGCCCGCGACGTCGATGTTCATGTCGGCTCTCGGAATTACCTTATCTTGCGGGGGGTCGATCCCTACCGCGATTTTTTGAACGATCCCGCCGGTCCATTGGACCTCTCGTTTCACGGGATCGAAGAGATCAGCAGCCTCGAAAAGAAGCTCCTTCAGATCGACACCTTGAAGGAGCCGGTTTCGATCACGGTCCACGGCACCCTCTTTCCCTGCGCCCTTCTCTCTTCCGGCTGGTGGGAGCGGCGGTCGCAGGCGATCTCCTCCGAGCTCGATTGGAAAAATCCCCTTCAGAAGTGGCTCTTCATCGGCTTCGACCTGTGGGGGCCGTCGTGGGACTTTTCCTGGGATCTCGATTCGATGGGGGATTGGGGGCACACCCATTTTATCGCGCAGATCGGGGGAGGGGGACGAGGCGAACTCCCTCCCGGTGGTCCTTCCCCGCGCCAAGGCGGAAAAGCTCCGCGAAAAATTCAAGGAAGGGTGGGGCGGGGTCGAAGTCAACCTCCGGGGGCTGCTCGGCCACCGGCGCCAGTTCGCGAAAGAGCCGGGGCCGCTCGACCTCTTTGGCGGGCTCCTCGATTATTGCATCTGGCTGAACGAGGAGAACAAGGAGCATAAAATTACCCTTCTGGCCGACCGGACCGATATCTACTCCGGCTATCTCTGGAAATGTGTGGTGCCGAAGAAGTGGTTCGACACGAACCGATTTCTCTGCCTCAGCGACGTCTTCTTTCTTTGGGAGCATACGAATTTCACCGAGAAAGACGCCGTCCGATATAACCTCGACAGCCTGGAGCGAAAAGTGGAATATGTTCGGAAGCTCGAAGGAGAGCTCGTCCTCCTTCAGAAATCTTCCGCGCTGGTGCCGGGCGAGCCGATCTGGTCGACGCAGGAGATCTATGATCTGCTGACCCGAAAGAAGGGAGAGGAGATCTAAATTCTGGGTAGTGACTCATTTTGAAATCGTCATGCCCGCGGAAGCGGGCATCCAGGGTTTTCGGTCGCTGGATTCCCGTCTGCGCGGGAATGACAGGCGGTTGGGGAGGGAAAGATGGTCGTTGTGGTTTTTCGATCGCGTTTGAAGGCGGGGGGCGAGGCGGAGCTGGGAAAGGTCGGAATGCGGATGTATGAGCTCGCCTCCGCGATGCCGGGCTTCCTCTCTTACAAGGATTTCGTCGCGGAGGATGGGGAGAATGTCTCGATCATCGAATTCGATTCCATCGAGAATGTCGACGCCTGGCGGGAGCATCCCGAACACAAGGAAGCACAGCGGCGGGCACGGACGGAGTTCTTCACCGAATATCAAATTCAGGTCTGCACGCCGGTGAGGGAGAGAGCGTTTAAAAGTTAAATTAGGAATGAGGAATCTGGGAATTGGGAATCAAGAACAAAGAAAGGAACCGGGATGTCGAGGCCGCACGCCCTATGCGCGCAGACTCTTCGTTCTTGCCTTTGATTCCTAATTCGTAATTTTCAGATTCCGAATTGCCCTTACCTGCACTGCTGGACCGTTTCCAGAACGATCTCGGCCGCCTGGTTCATTTCGTCGATGGCGAGCCATTCCTTCACGGTGTGGATGTCGTGCATCCCGGTGCCCAGGTTGGCGACGGTGATTCCTTTTTTGTTGAAGACGTTGGCGTCGCATCCGCCGCCGGTCGCATGCGTTTTCACTTTGTACGAAAGGGCTTGCGCCGCGCGCATCACCGCCTGGACGATCGGGGCATTCTCGGGGACGTTCATCCGGTCGTAGTCGCGCCAGATTTTCTCTTCCACCCGGCCCGAGATCCGCTTTCCGTCCAGATCGACCCAAAATTTCTCGGCGGCTTTTCGGAAGCACTCCTGCATATGCCCGTTCTGCGCCGCCAGCTTCTCCTCGTTGTGGCTTCGCGTTTCCGCTTTGACATAGACGTAGTTCGGAACGATGTTGGTGGCCGATCCCCCCTGGAGGATCCCGATGTTGGCGGTCGTCTCCGGATCGATCCGGCCGAGCTTCATCTGGCTGATCGCGTCGGCGGCGATCTGAACGGCGGAGAGCCCCCGCTCGGGACAGACGCCGGCGTGTGCTTCGAGCCCGTGCACCTTGAATTCCAAACGGTCGGAGGAGGGGGACTTCGTAAAGAGGATGTTGACGTTGTCGCAATCGAGGACCAGGCCGTCGCGCGATTTCAGCCGGGAGAAGTCGAGGTGCTTCGCGCCGAGGAGGCCGAACTCCTCGCAGATGGTGAAGGCGATCTCGATTTCGCCGTGGGGGAGCTTCTTTTCCTGAAGGGTCCGGAGGACTTCGACGATGATCGAGATCCCCGATTTGTCGTCCCCGCCGAGGATCGTCGTCCCGTCGCTTCGGATCTTTTTCCCTTCGACGATCGGCTTGATCCCTTCTCCGGGAACAACGGTGTCCATGTGGGCCGAGAGAAGGAGCGGCCGCCTTGCCGGATCGGTGGCGGGGAGGCGGGCAATGAGATTGCCGATCTCGCCGCCGACCGCTTCGCCGGCCTCATCGAATTCCACCTTGGCTCCCAGCGCCTCCAATTCCTTTTGAAGAACCAGGGCGACCGCCTTCTCTTTTTTGGAGAGGCTGTCGATCCGAACGAGCTTAAGAAAGTGATCGGTCATTCGTTGTCTGTTTAGCATGGGAGCCCCTTCATCTTTCTATTTTCCATTTGTTATTTGCCATTTCCATTTTGTAAATGACAAATGAAAAATGATAAATGGAAAATAGTCTTTTTATGATCGCAGGTATTTATCAAGGAAGGCGAGTGTTCTCTTCCACGCGTCCTTCGCGGCCTTTGGATTGTAAACCTCTCTCCGGCTGTCGTTGAAAAAGGCATGGGGGGCGCCGGCATAGGTTTTACCTCGCCCGGCTTTTTGAATTTCTTCAGCGCCTCCTTCAGACGTTGGACCTCTTCTTTCTGAATCCAGCCGTCTTCTTCCCCGTAGATGTAGAGGATCGGCGCCGACAGTTTTTCGATCTCTTCGTTGGTCGGAATTTCGCCGTAGAAAGGGACGGCGCATCGAATCTCTCTGGTCCGGCAGGCGAGCTGCAGGGTGAAGGAGCCGCCGATGCAAAACCCGATCACGCCGATTTTTGCGGGATCGACCTCCGGCAGGGTCTTCAGGTAATGGAGGCCGCCCATTAGGTCGGCGACGGTTTTGCCCGGATCGAGCGCGCCCGACAACTTGGCCGCCTCCGCCCCGTTCTGCGTCACGACGTGGCCGAGCCGGGAGTAAAGATCGGGGGCGAGGACGGCGAAATGCTCCTTCGCGAGCCGTTGGGCGATCCCTTTGATGTGGTCGTTGAGCCCCCACCACTCCTGGATCAGAATCAACCCCGGATAACGGCCGGTATGTTTCGGGCGGCAGAGGAAAGCGGAGAGAATCGTCCCGTCGGCCGGGTATTCCACCATGGAGGAGTTCAGGTCGTCGTCGGTCAGAATTTGGGCGGCCATGATCCTCTCCTTATGATCGACGAGGAAGCCTGACAATGGGCGCTAGTTGGAATCAATCTCCCTCGATTGAAGGTAGGTCAAGACGATCTGGATCACCTGGTCGGGATGAAGCCGGCTGAGGTGCCGCCGCCCGTCTCGTCGGTGTATTTCAAAGCGGAGGTCATCGATTGGGCGGCGTAGCCCCCCGCCATCCATTTTCCCTCCCGGAGCCCCTCGTGACGGTTGAGATGTTCGGCGAGCGGCTCCATCGGAATCGGCGGGATCGGCGGACGGGTGACCGTCTCGGCCCAGGCGTAGTAGCGGTATTCGAGCTCATAACCGAACCCCCCTTCTTCCCGCTCCCGGTCTTCGATTACCAGGAAAAGATTTCCCTGGCAGTGATGATCGATCGCCTGCCGGGCCGGCCGCTGCTCGTCGATGATGACGGAAAGCCCCTCCTGCTCGTGCTCCTCGACGCCGATGATCCCTTTCTCGAAGAGCTCCATCGATTGAACGATGCTGTCGTAGGATTCCCGCCAGAGGGGGCGGTATTCGTCTTTGCGCCGGAAGAGATCGGGGAGCATCGGCATCAATGTTTTATAGAGGAAGGCTTCCTTCGGGCCGGGGTAGGCTGAAAGTTGAGAGAGGATCGGGCTTTCACCGGAAGAGGCCAGCCCCTCGATGAGGAGATTCATTTGAACCCCTTCTTCCGAAGAGAAGGAAGAGAAGTCGCCCGCCTCGGCGGCGGCAATCAGCCGCCCCGCCATCGGCTCCGCCTTCCTCGGATTGAGAAGGGTCCAGACCGAGAGAAGCCCGTCGGTATCGAAATGGTTGTTCGTGATAATGCTGACCTGCGGAAAAAATTGCTTTTGATTCGGATGGGAGAGATAGCGCAGGACGATTTCGGTGGAGGTATCGGCCTTGAGGGAGGGGGGTCTGATTCCCCTTCCAGTGGCTCAAATGATGGCTTTGAGGGACGAGCCCATCGACCGAGATCTTGGGAACCCCTTTCATCGCCTCTTCGTAGAAGTAAAAGACCATACCCTAATAAATCGCCCTGTCGCCGCTGTTTGAGATGGAGTATGGAATCGCCATCGACGGCTTGCATCGAATGGCGGTTCCTTTTGAGGGGCTTGGCCGGTCCCCGTTTTCCGGAGATCGGCCGAAACGAATGGTTTACTATATCAAAATTTGAATCATAATTGAAGGCCCTTGCTTAAAAATATGAAATCGACCCATTCGCGGGCGCCGGCGGGTAGATTCGGATTTCGGCAAGGGAGATGATGCCGGCGGGCCCAAAAGTGCTTGCCATCGGAAAAAGGGGCGTGATATCCTCTCGCATGAGAGGACCCCTTGGTGCGGTCCTCATTCCTTTTTCCGGCGATGGCCCGGCGGTGGCGAGATGATACATCCCTTTCAAGAAAAGTTTCCCAAATTCCCTTCGACCGTTTTCATCGAAGCGTCGGCGCAGGTGATCGGCTACGTGGAGATGGGGGCGTACAGCTCGGTCTGGTTCGGGTCGGTGGTCCGGGGGATGTGAATTATATCCGGATCGGCGACCGGACCAATATCCAGGATCTTTCGGTTCTGCATGTGACCCGGAAGACCCATCCCCTCGTCATCGGCAGTGAGGTAACGGTCGGACACCGTGTGACGCTGCACGGCTGCACGGTGCGGGATCGGGTGCTGGTGGGGATGGGGGCGATTTTGCTCGACGGCGCCGAGGTGGGGGAGGGATCGATCATCGGCGCGGGGGCGCTGGTGACGGAGGGGGTGAAGATCCCCCCCGGCTCGCTGGCCCTGGGAGTGCCGGCCCGGGTGAAGCGGCCGCTGACGCCGGAAGAAAGCGCCTTTCTCTCCCAATCGGCGCGCAACTATGTCGATCTGGCGCAGATCTATCTCAAACAGACCTCCAAATAAGGAGGGGCGATTGCTCCGTGGCATTCTGATCCGGTGGCTGGTGAACGCGGGGGGGTTGTTCTTGATCTCATATGCCCTGGAGGGGATCGAGGTCGAGGGGGTGCTCCCCGCGCTGATTGCAGCGGCGGTCCTCGGGATCATCAACGCGATCATCCGCCCGATCCTTCTTATTTTGACCCTCCCGATCAATATCTTGACCCTCGGCCTCTTTACCTTGGTCCTCAACGGCGCGATGTTGGCGCTGGCCGCTCAGGTGGTTCGGGGATTTACGGTCTCGGGCTTCTGGTCGGCGGTGCTCGGCGCGCTTCTCCTCTCCATCATCAGCAGCGTCATGTCTTTCTTCATCGAGGATATCGCGCGGCCCCGATCCGAATATTAAAAAAGCGGGCCGAGTTTTCTCGGCCCGCCGTTGTCTCGCTTCAACTGGTTTAAGCCACTTCCCTCCGGGAGACCCCTTCTTCTCCGGTCGTGGAGATGTCCCTTGCGCCGCTTTCTCTGAAAATTTCTTTGGCGCGATCGACCTCCTCGGATGTTTCGCAATGAACGGAGATTAAGATTCCCCCTTCTTTGACCTTTGCCTCATACTGCTTGGCCTCGTATTCCGGCATTCCGAGCCCGATCAGTCCTCCCGCAATCCCGCCGGTCGCGGCGCCGATAGCGGCGCCGCCGAGCGCCGCCATGATGGGGCCCGCGGCGATAAAGGGGCCGACTCCCGGGATGGCAAGTGAGCCGATCCCAACCAGCCAGCCGGCGACCCCGCCGATCACCCCGCCGGTGGTTGCGCCGGTGGCGACCCCTTCCGGGGCTTTGGTCGCTTTTTTGTGAATGAAATCCCGAACTCCCTCCTTATCGGGGGTCAGGACCGAAATATCGGTCGGCGCGAACCCCGCGGCGTTGAGACGATTGAGGCAGCTCTCCGCCTGATAGGGACTATCGAAAATACCAACGACTGCTTTCTTCGCCATCCGTGATCTCCTTATCTCATTGTGGAGGATTTTACCTCCAGCTCATTCTCAACTTTTCCCGCCCCGGCGATCTGCTCCGCCTTCTTGGCGATTTTCTCTTTTTCGGCCGGGCTGTTGACCGGTCCACGAAGGGTTACCTTTCCCTCCTGCGTGATGATTTTTACATTCTTCGCCGTGGTGGAGAGGGAATCATCTTCCGTGATCTCTTTCCGAATTTTCCGGGTGGTCTCGACGTCGGCGGGGTCGGTGCCTTGCATCTCCGGCGTCACGGCCGAAGAGCCCCGGTCCCGCTGGTTGATTTCGCTGTTGTCCGGCGCGACGGACGGACTTTCCTTCTCCACCGCGTAAACCGGCCCGCCGGTCAATACAAAGAGAACTGCAATGATCCAAACGATTCGCTTCATTTCAACATCCTCCGGTTGTTACGAGCGGATCTTTTTCAACAGGGTGTTCCCCAAAGATCCGGCCCGCTCTCCGATCACCTGCACCCCCTGTTCGATGACCTTGGCTCCCCGCTTCAGCATCTTCTTCGCTTTCGGTGTCGCCTTTTTAATCTGGTATCCGAGCCCGCTTCTTCTGGGGGATGCTTTTTTCCGGCCGGGCGATTTCGCGACCGTTTTTTTTCGTCTGACCTGCCTTTTCTTCTCCGGCATGATGGTCCTCCTTATATTCATAATATTCATATGGGTTCAGTTGGGAATATTCCCAATGAGGAGGTTGAGTGCAATTCATAGACCGTTGCGGAGCGGCGGTTTTCACGGCCGATATGGGTAGAAACGCAGGTAACGAGGGACCCTCTTCAGCAGTGGAAAGGGAATGTATATGTATATTTTGCACAGTCATGATCGGACATAATGAAAGGGAATACAAAAAGGATGAGATTGGGATGGTTGCTTGCGATTTTGGGATATCACCTGTGAAAAAAAGGAACAAGTCGAGGTCGAGAGCCTTCCATGCGGGATCCTGAATTGCAATCCTGAATTGCAAAAGACATCTATGTTATAATGACTTATTCCAAAATGAAGCGTTCATCGCTTTCTCTCCTTTGGAGGCGCTCATGCCGCAGAAAAAAGAATTTCCAGGTTGGACACTTTTCGTTATCCTTTTCATCGTCACCGTGCTCCCATTTTTCTTCTTCACCCCTCAGGCCCGTCAGACCTCCTACAGCGATTTTAAGCGCCTCCTTCGAGAGGGAAAGATCAAGGAGGTGGTGATCTCCAGAGACGCGATCGAAGGGGTGAAGGTCGAGCCGTCCGGCAAGGAGGAGCCGTTCAGCACCGTGCGTGTGGACGACCCCAATCTCACCTCGGAGCTGGAAGACCAGAATGTCCAGGTCACGGGGGAGATTCAGAGCGGCTGGCTCAGAGACATCGTCCTCTTCTGGGTCCTGCCGTTCGCGGTCATCCTCTTTATCTGGAGCCTCTTCGCAAGAAGAATGGCGGGAGGCGGGGGAGGGCAAGGGTTTATGACCTTCGGCCGGGCCCGCGCCAAGGTCTTTGCCGAGAAAGATATCCATGTCACCTTCAACGACGTCGCCGGCGTCGACGAGGCGAAGGAGGAACTGATGGAGGTGGTCGAGTTCCTCCGCGAGCCGCAGAAATTCCAGCGGCTCGGCGGCAAGATCCCGAAGGGCGTGCTGCTGGTCGGCCCTCCGGGCACGGGCAAGACGCTGCTCGCGCGCGCGATCGCGGGCGAGGCGAACGTGCCCTTCTTCACGATCTCGGGCTCCGATTTCGTCGAGATGTTCGTCGGCGTCGGCGCGAGCGCGCGTGCGCGACATGTTCGAGCAGGCGAAGAAGAACGCGCCCTGCATCATCTTCATCGACGAAATCGACGCCCTGGTCGGCCGCCATCGCGGCGCCGGGTGCTCGGCGGCGGCAACGACGAGCGCGAGCAGACGCTGAATCAGCTTCTCGTCGAGATGGACGGGTTCGAGCGCGAACGAGGGCGTCATCCTCATCGCGGCGACCAACCGTCCGGACGTGCTCGATCCGGCGCTGCTGCGGCCCGGCCGCTTCGACCGGCAGATCCTGGTCGATCGCAATCCCGACCTCCCCGGCCGGGAGAAGATCCTCAAAGTTCACATGCGCAAGGTGCCGCTGGGCGCCCGACGTGAACCCCGAGATCAATCGCGCGCGGCCGACGCCGGGCTTCTCGGGCGCGGATCTCGCCAACCTCGTCAACGAGGCGGCGCTTCTGGCGGCGCGCAGCAACAAGGACCCGGTGGACATGCAGGACTTCGAGGAGGCGATCGACCGCATCACGTCCGGCCTGGAGAAGAAGAACCGGGTGATGAACCAGAACGAGCAGGAGTTCGTCGCCTACCACGAGGCGGGCCATGCGCTGGTGGCCGCGCTGGTGCCGCAAGAACGCCGACCCGGTGACCAACGGATGTCGATCATCCCGCGGGGCATCGCCGCGCTCGGCTACACCCTGCAACCGCCGACGGAGGACCGCTATCTGATGACGACGAGCGAACTGCTCGATCGGCTGGCCGTGCTGCTCGGCGGCCGGGTGGCCGAGGAGCTGGTATTCGACGAGGTGTCGACCGGCGCGGAGAACGATCTGCCGCGCGCCACCGACATGGCCCGCAGCATGGTCCGCGAATTCGGGATGAGCGAGAAGCTGGGGCTGGTCTCCTTCGAGCGGCCGCGCCGGATGCTGCCGGTGGACGGCGCCCCTCCGGGCGCCAAAGATTACAGCGAAGATCTGGCCAAGGCGATCGACCATGAGGTCAAGGAGATCATCGACCGGACCTACACCCGCGTTCATCACCTCCTCGAGAATCATCGGGGCGAGCTGGAGGCGATCGCAAAACTTCTTCTCGAAAAAGAGGTGATCGAGGGGGAGGCGCTGCGAGGGATTGTTCGCGGAAGCGTCAAACCGAAGAAAGACGAAGACGCCCGCCCGATCGATCTTACCTTTCCCGAGGAGCCGCGGCCGCGGGCGGTGGGGGAGTAGCGAGGAGACACGATGCCGGAAATCAACGCCCTTCTCCAAGGGCTATTCATCGAAGAGCGGCAGTTGAAAGCCTATACCGCTTATTTGCCGCTGCTTCATCCGCCGGTGTTGCGTGAGAAGATTCGCGGGTGGGTCGGGGAGGGGTGGAAACATATCGAAGGGCTGGAGAAGGAGATCGAGAAGCGGGGGGCCGTTGCAGGCCGATCGGCGGCGCCCGCGCCGACACATCCCGCGTCGGATGAGACGCACGACCTTCTCGATTTTTTCTTTCAGAAGGAGGAGCGGCTCTACTACTCCTACCAGGAAGCGCTGAAGCGGACCGAGGAGGAGGATCTCCGCGCGCTTCTCTTCCGCCACCTCGAAGAGCAAAAGGGACACCTTGCCGGAATTCAGAATCTCTACGCTGAGTTCCTCTATTACTAATATTTTTGACAAATCGTATCCCGAAGAATAAAATTTCTCTATGTCTACCGGCCGTTCCAATCTTTTGACTGTTCGCGCCCACACCCTCCTCTGTCTGCAGGGGTTTCGCGGCGAGGGGTACAGCCCCGCCTTTGTCGAGAACATGGGGGCGATTCACCGCCGTCTCTCGACCGATCCGAAGACCGCCGTTCGGGTGATTGCCCGGCCCGATGAGATCTGCAGCGCCTGTCCTCACCTCCATCCGGACGGCTGTCATCTGAAGGGGCCCGGTTTTGAAGCGGCGATGAATCGTCAGGACCAAGCGGTGATGGCGCGATTGGGCATCGCGGAAGGGGAGATCCTTTCTTGGGAGAGATCCTTCGCCGGATCGCCGCGCGCATCGAAGGGGGCGATCTCGACGCGATCTGCGGCGCCTGCCCCTGGCTGCCGCTGGGGTATTGCCGGGAAGGGATCGATGCATTGAGTTTGGTTCAACATCAGGAGAGGTCGTCATGAAGCGCGTGTTGATTCTTTTGGCCCCCGGGTTCGAAGAGATCGAAGCGGTCACGATCATCGACATTCTCCGCCGGGCCGGCGTCGCGGTAACCGTCGCCGGAACGGTAGAAGGGGCGATCGAAGGCTCCCGGAAGGTGAAACTCCTCGCCGATCTTTCGATCGACAAGGTCGCCGGCGGCGATTATGAGATGATCGTGTTGCCCGGCGGACAGCCCGGCACAAACAATCTCGCCACGGATGAACGGGTTGGGCGGATCTTGAAGGAGGCGGCGGCGAAAGAGAGATACATCTCGGCGATCTGTGCCGCCCCGTCGATCCTCGCCTCGGCCGGTTTCCTCGCCGGGAAGCAGGCGACGAGTCATCCTTCGGTGCGGGAACGGATGGGAAGGGCCGATTATTCCGAGGCGCGGGTGGTCGTCGACGGCAGATGGGTGACCAGCCGCGCTCCCGGCACGGCGATGGAGTTTGCTTTTGAATTGGTCCGGCTGCTGGTCGGAGAAGAAAAAGTCAAAGAGGTGAACCAGGGGGTGATGGCGCGGTTGTAGGGGCGGTTTCGGCGGAGAGATTTTCCATGTTGGATGCGTATGTGGCGAAGGGGCTCGGCGAGTATATCGTGATGATGCAGCCGATCATTCCGATCTTCCATCTCGCCTACGTCATTCTGGTCAATCGCCTTGTTTTGTTCGGAAATCAGTTCCGCTCCCCTTTCGAGTGGTTCGTCACCTTCCATTATGTGATGTTTCTCTTCTTCCCGTTCGGCTGGCTCTGGGTGCAGCTCGGCAAATTAGGCCCCGCCTCCTTCGGCCGGATCGTCGAGAGCGGCATCCCGTTCTGGATTCCGGGGATCAGTTTCGGTCTTTCCGGTCTTCATTTTATGTTGACCAGTCTTTTGATCTTCCTCTGGTTCTCGGAGGCGAAGGCGCCGCAAAACGATTTTGATTTTCGGAAGGTCCGATGGTGGAGCTACCTGGTTCTTCCCCTGGTCCTTTGGGGATTCGTTTATCCGTTTCAGCAGGCGGCGCAGCCGGGTGAATTTGTCTTCCTCGGCATCAAAGGGCTCTGGGATTCGCCGTTCGGCGCCCTCATGAATCCGACCTCCACCTTTCTTTTGGGCCTGCTGACCTTCATCTACCCGCGGGTCAACCTGAAACTTTTCATCGGAAGCGCGTCGGTCCTGTTGGTCATCGCCCTCATCGCGGCGCGATCGACACCGCTTGATTGGCCGTTGGCGGTCCTCGCCGGGGTCAATCTCTTTTTGGGGATGATCCTGGCGATCAAGCGGAGGAAAGCAACCCCCGCCGAAAATCCGGAAGTCGTCTCTTCCCCTCCCTCCGCGCCGCCTGCTTGATTCGCCGGCGCAACTATGGCACAATCTGCCGACCGTCGCCGCATTTCAACCTTACAAACGGCGCGCCTTCCTTTCTTTCAAATGCCCCCGTAGCTCAGGCGGATAGAGCAGCGGTTTCCTAAACCGCGTGCCGGGTGTTCAAATCACCCCGGGGGCACCAACTCGATCTATTTATGGCTTTCAGTCCGAGGACTCGATGTATCTCTCAATCCCAGCATTGAAAGAAATTGTCATCGACACGATTTCGAAGAAGACAAACATCTCCCGAGATCGCGTCAAAGAAGTCCTAGAATATGATGGCCCCTGGACCGATCATGACCGGTTTCTGATAAATACCTTCATGACCGCGCAACAACACGCGGAAGATTCGGGAGTCGACGTTTCAACCGCGATGGGTGAGATCGCCGACTTTACCGAGCTTGAAGGTGAAGAATCGTTCAAGAGCGCTGAAAGGTTGGTCGAGGTTTCGAAAGAGACGGGACAGCCGCTTGAAACGATTGAAGCGATCAACGCCGCTTATTTTGATTTCATCGAGAACGTCACCACGATGATGAAGAAAAAGTTAGGCAGGCGCGACACCCTTTAATTCTCTTTTTTGATCTTCCTTCCAATTCATCCTACAAAATGATCACGTTCTCTTGATGGAAAGTGTCATCACACGGCAATAATTTGTAGTTGTTTTTATCCATCGTTCCCAGTCGTAAAATACAGCAATATTTGTACGGACATAATATTCACAATAGGTATACTTTAAACACTGAGGGAGGGCCGAGATGAACAATATGGGAAATATCTTAATTGTCGATGATGAGAACGGTCCGAGAGAGTCTCTGAAAATGATCTTAAGGCCGCACTATAACATCGTAGAGGCTAATGGCGGCTTTCAAACACTCCAAATCATACGAGAACAGCAAATCGATCTGGTGACGCTCGACTTAAGAATGCCGGAGATGGACGGGACGATTGTCTTGATGGCGATTAAAAAACACGATCCGACGATTCAAGTGTTGATCATCACCGGTTATGCAACGCTCGCGAATGCCGTCGAGTTGGTTAAGCTGGGCGCGTGCGGCTATTTGGTGAAACCGTTCCAGATTCCAAGATTGCTTAATGATGTTGCGAAGGCCATTGATAAAAGAAGAAAGGTCGATCAATTGAATCTCTAACGATCTCATTTTCGAGGAAGCAAAACAGCGCTTCCCTTGTGAGCCCGCTCGTATCAGCCGCTGCTTCGAAGGACAACAGAGCCGAAAATCTCGACGGGATTGTCTCTTTCACGCCAAATCTGTTTTTAACCTCTGCTTCATTCACCTTCGCTCCGGTCCGATTTCTCACCGATCAGATACAATCAAAGGCTATATTGACAGGCCTTCCGGGAGCCCGCTTCTGAAATAATGTTTCAGGAAACGTCAATGGTATAGCAAATGCATTCAAAACCGAGCAGCGGTTGATACGAGGAAGTAACGGCCGCATGGGCAAGGTGCCTCACCTTCGGGTGGCGCACCTTTTTTGTTTTTTTAGGGGCTGACTCTCTATGCTCGATCTCTCTAACCCTGTATCAACCCTCCACCCGGAAACATCTATGGAAAAGCCATATCTACGTTTGGAGGGGATTACGAAAACCTTTTCCGGCGTTGCTGCCAATTCCGGCGTCTCTCTCTCTATTTCAAAAGGAGAAGTACATGCGCTTCTCGGGGAGAACGGCGCCGGCAAGAGCACGCTGATGAAAATCCTTTATGGCTTCTACCAGCCCGACAGCGGCCGAATTTCGATCGACGGCGCCGCGGCGGAGATTTCATCGCCCGACGACGCCCGCAAGCTCGGGATCGGAATGGTCTTTCAAAAATTCATGCTGATCCCCGCATTCACCGTCTGGGAGAACATTCTTCTCGGTCTGAAAGAGCGGGGGATCTTTCTCGATCGGGCAGCTGTGGCCGAAAAGATCCGGGAGGTCGGTGAACGGTATGGACTTTGGGTCGATCCGGATGCGCGGGTCGGACGGCTCTCTATTGGAGAGCAACAGCGGACGGAGATCGTCCGCCTTCTGCTCGGCGGGGCGAAGATCGTAATCCTGGATGAGCCGACCAGTGCGTTGGCCCCTCCCGAAGTGGAGGGCCTCTTCGGGGTGATTCGAAAGCTGAAACAAGACGGGCAGACGATTTTGTTCATCACCCACAAATTAAAAGAGGTGAAGGCGGTTGCAGATCGAATCACCGTCCTCCGGCGCGGGATGGTCGTGGGAACGGTCCGCAAAGAGACAACCACCGACAACGAATTGGTACAGATGATGCTGGGTGATCGGGGCGTCGCATCGGATGTTTTCTCCCGGACCAATGGGTCGTCGCCGAAGGTTCCCTGTCTGGAGCTCCGGGAGATCGACGTCGCCGCCGTCGAGGGCCGGCCCGGTTTAAAGGGCGCTTCTCTGACGATCGAGCCGGGTGAAATTTTCGGAATCGCAGGGGTGGCCGGAAACGGCCAGGTGGAGCTCGGGGAGGTGATTCTGGGATTTCGGCCGGTTCAATCGGGCCGGATGTTTTTTCAAGAAATAGACATCACCGGTTGGTCGACGCGAAAGCGGATGGAAGAGGGGTTCTCCTATATTCCGGAAGATCCGCTCCTCATGGGGGTCGCCCCCAGGCTGACCGTTCAGGAAAATATGATCTTGAACGATCGCAGCAAATACCTTCGTTGGGGTGGTCCGTTGGGAATCAAACAATCGGCCGTCAGGCAAAAGGTCCAGGAGCAGATCGATGCGGTCGGTTTTTCTCTCCCGCAGCTCGATCGGCTTGCCTCGGGGCTTTCGGGGGGAATCTTCAGAGGATCGTCTTCACCCGTGAGCTGGCCCGCGCGCCCAAACTGGTCGTTGCCTTTTGCCCCACCCGCGGAATGGACCTTGGCGCCGCCCGGTTTGCGCACGATTTGTTGATGGCGAGTCGGAATAAGGGGGCCGCCATTCTGTTGATTTCTGAAGATCTCGACGAGCTGCTCCTTCTCTCGGACCGGATGGCGGTGTTGCATCACGGCCAGGTGGTAGGGAGTTTCAGCGCCAAAGAGTTCAAGCCGATGGAGATCGGCCTGCTGATGACGGGGGCTGGGAAAAACGAATGAGACAGATTGCGCGCGTGGCCGACATTCGATGGTATTTCATTTTGCAGGCCTTCGGGCTGGCGTTGGCGGCCTTCGGGCTGGTCGGTTTTTTCCTCTATCTCTTCGGACACAATCCCATTCGCGCCTATCTGGAACTCTTCCAGGGCTCCCTCGGCAGCGCTTACGGAAGAAGCGAGGTGCTGGTTCGGGCGATTCCCCTCATGCTCTGCGCGGCGGCGACGGCGATCCCGGCCCGGATCGGACTGCTGAATGTCGGGGCGGAGGGACAGCTTCACGTCGGCGCGCTCGCCGCCACCTGGGGAGCGCTGACCTTTTCCACCCTTCCGGCGCACACGCTCATTCCGCTCCTCGTCCTCTTGGGGATCCTCGGCGGGGCGGTCGCGGCGCTGGTCCCCGCCCTCCTTCGAACCGGTTTCGGGGCGAATGAAACGATCACGACACTCCTGTTGAATTATGTCATCGCGCTGATCGTGGAGTACATGGTGCGCGGACCGTGGAAAGATCCGACGGCATTTAACTGGCCCTACACGCCGGAGTTCTCCGCAGCGGCGCGGCTTTCGTTTTACGGAACGACCCGCATCCACGCGGGGCTCTGGTTTGCCCTGATCGGGCTTCTTCTTTTTTATTTCGTCTTACGGAAGACACGGGTCGGATATGAGATCCGAGTGATCGGAGACAATCCGGAAGCGGCCCGCCGGGCCGGCATCCCGATTGTCCGTTATATCCTGCTGACGATGTGCGTCGGCGGCGCGATGGCGGGGCTGGCCGGCATGGCGGAGGTCTCGGCCATTCAAGGGCGGCTTCGCCCCGGAATCTCGGCGGGGTTCGGCTACACCGGATTTCTCGTCAGCTGGCTTGCCCTCCACCATCCGCTGGGGATTGTGGTGATGGCCCTCCTCTTCGGGGTGGTGTCGGTCGGCGGCGACATGATTCAAATCGGCCTCAACCTTCCTTATGCCACGGTGAACATTCTGATGGCCTTGATCTTCTTTGTTGTGTTGGGAAGCGGTTTTCTTAAAAAGGAGGCGCGGCAGCCGTTATGATCGACATCCTCCAAGGAATCCTCTCGGGCGGGGTCCGCGCAGGAACACCGATTCTCTACGCCATGTTGGGAGAGATTGTGTCGGAGCGGGCCGGTGTCGTCAATCTCGGCGCCGATGGGGCGATGCTGATGGGGGCCTGCGTCGGGTTCATCACCATGGCGCATACGCAAGATCCGATCCTCGGGCTTCTGGCGGCGGCCGCTGCCGGCGCCCTGATTAGTCTGATCCACGCCTTCATGGTGGTGACACTTCGCGCGAACCAGATTGCGAGCGGTCTGGCCCTCACCTTTCTCGCGCTCGGCATCACCTCTTTCATCGGGCGTCCGTATGTAAAGGTGGCGATCGACGGCATCCCGCAGGGGGCGGTTCCCTTTCTCTCCGACATTCCGTTTCTGGGGCCGGTTTTCTTCCGGCATGATCTTTTGGTCTACGGGGCATACCTGCTCGCGCTGCTCATCTGGTTCTTTCTTTTCTATACGCGAGGAGGGCTGGTCTTGCGAACGGTCGGGGAGAGCAGTGACGTCGCTTTTGCATTGGGGATTCGGACCCGGTTGGTGCAGTATCTGGCGGTTATGTTCGGCGGGATGTGTGCCGGTCTCGCGGGGGCCCATCTCTCCCTCGCCTACACCCGAACCTGGGTGGAAGGAATGACCAACGGGCGGGGAATCATTGCGGTGGCGTTGGTGATTTTCTCCGCCTGGCATCCCTTTTGGGGGGTCATCGGCGCCATCTTGTTCGGGACGACCTTCGCCTTCCAGCTTCAACTCCAGGCGCGCGGGATTACCCTCTCTCCCTACTTTCTCGATATGCTCCCCTATCTTTTCACCCTGGCGGCGCTGTTGGTTGGGGCCAAGATGCGAAAGCACGCGATGCCGGAAGGAATTAAACCCATCTTTTCGACGACCTTCGCCTTCCAGCTTCAACTCCAGGCGCGCGGGATTACCCTCTCTCCCTACTTTCTCGATATGCTCCCCTATCTTTTCACCCTGGCGGCGCTGTTGGTTGGGGCCAAGATGCGAAAGCACGCGATGCCGGAAGGAATTAAAAAGGTGTTTGAAGAAGTCGGCTAAAACTAAACAAGGAGACGCAATGAAAAAAAGGTGTTCCGGTTTGATTGCAGGGGTGATCTTGGGAATGATTCTTCTCGTTCTTCCCGGATGGGTGAAGGCGGAAGAGAAGGGGAAGTTCAAAGTCGGATTCATCTACGTCGGGCCGAAAGATGATTTTGGCTACAACTATGAACATGATCAGGGGCGGATTTTCCTGGAGAAAAACCTCCCCGGCGTCGAAGTGATGATGGCTGAGAATATTCCGGAGACGGCCGAGGTTGAACGGGTGATGGAGCAGATGATTCAGAAGGGGGCGAAGCTGATCTTCCCGACCAGCTACGGCTATCTCGACTCCGCGATCAACGTCGGGAAGCGGCATCCGGACGTCGCCCTCGTTCACGCGGGGGGCTTTAAGTTCAGTCCGAACGTCGGTACCTACTGGCGCTATATCTATAACCCGATGTACCTCTCCGGTCTGGCGGCTGGGAAGGTCACGAAGACGAACGTCCTCGGTTTCGTCGCGGCGCATCCGATTCCGCAGACCCTTCAGAATATCAACGCGCTGACCTACGGGGCGCGGTCGGTCAATCCGAAAGTGACGATGCGGGTGATCTACATCGGGGAGTGGTGCAATCCGGCCAAGGCGGCGGAGGCGGCCAATACCCTGATCGATCTGGGGGCCGATGTGTTGAGCGCTCATCAAGACTGCCCGAGACCGGTGGTGGAGACCGCCGCCAAGCGGGGGGTCTTTTCCGTCGGATATCATTCGGCCGATCTTCAGAAGTTCAACGAAAAGGGGTGGATCACCGGCGCCGACTGGAAGTGGGGGGAACTCTACGTCCAGATTACCAAGGATGTCATGGCCGGCCACAAAGAGAAGTGGGTCAACCGCCACGATCGCGGAGGGCTCGAAACGGGGCAGGTCGACATCGCCCCGTTCGGACCGGTGGTGCCGAAAGAGGTTCAGACGATGGTGCTGACCAAGGAGAAGGAGATCCTCGACGGAAAGTACGCGGTGTTTCAGGGCCCGATGACCGACAACAAGGGAGCCGTTCGAATCAAGGCGGGGGAGAAGCCGTCGTTCGAAGCGATCGAGACGATGAACTGGTATACCGAAGGGGTCGTCGGCGACGTTCCGAAGTAATCCGAAAAGAGAGAAGCAGATGGGATTGGTAAAGGCGGAGCCGTACGACTGGCCTTATGATGACCGGATCATCCCCCAGAAGAGCGCGCTGGTCTTGGTCGATTTGCAAAACGACCTCTTCTCCCAGCTCAGCGCTTTGAATTGGGACGGTCGCTCGGGGCCCTCTCCGCAACAGATGATCGTACGGATCCAGCGTCTATTGGGAGCCGTTCGGGAAGTGGAAGGGTTCACCGTCCTCTACACCCGTGAAGGACACCGGCCGGACCTTTCCGACTGCCCCGGCAATCAGCTCTGGAGAAGCAAAGGATGCGGCATCGGTCCTCTTCTAGTGCGGGGGAAGCCGGGGTGGGAGATCTTAAACAGCTTCTCTCCTTTCCCGGGTGAAATCGTGATCGACAAACCGGGAAAGAGCGCTTTTTGGGCGACCGATTTCGATCTGATCCTCCGTAACCGGGGGATCACCCACCTGCTCCTTGCAGGACTGTTCACCGACGGCGCGGTCCACTCCACGATGCGGGAGGCGAACGATCGGGGATATGAGTGTCTTTTGCTGGAAGACTGTACGGCGACAACCGATGATGAAAACTATCGGGGCGCTCTGAAAAGCGTCAAGATGTCGGGAGGCATTTTCGGCGCCGTCGCCCCGTCGAAGAATATCATCGAAGCGCTGCCGCTGAGAGCAAATCACAAAATGAGAGGAGGAGAGTCGTCATGGGGATGATGGTGGACGCGGAGCCGTATCAGTGGCCGTACGATGGAGCGATTGTTCCGGAGAAGACTGCCCTGATGATCATCGATATGCAACATGACTTCTGTGGAAAGGGGGGTATGTCGATAAAATGGGCTATGATGTTTCCCTCACCCGCGCGCCGATCAAACCAATTATGAGCCTTCTCGAAGCCGTCCGACAGATTCCGGGATGGACCATCCTCCATACCCGGGAGGGACACAAGCCCGATCTTTCCGATCTTCCCGAGAACAAACGGTGGCGAAGCCGAAGGATCGGTGCCGGCATCGGCGATCCCGGACCGTGTGGAAAGATCCTGGTGAGGGGGAGCCGGGTTGGGACATTATCGAAGAGCTGCGCCCGCTTCCCGGCGAAATCGTCGTCGATAAACCAGGCAAGGGATCTTTCTATGCAACCGATCTGGATCTCATCTTACGAAACAGGGGGATCACCCACCTTGTTTTGACCGGCATCACGACCGATGTCTGCGTCCACACAACGATGCGCGAAGCCAACGATCGCGGCTACGAATGCCTTCTGCTGGAAGACTGCACAGGGGCGACCGACCTTGGAAATTATCGGGCGGCGCTGAAGATGGTTCAAATGCAGGGGGGGGTCTTCGGCGCAGTTTCCAACTCGGAGAAACTTCTTGCCGCGCTCCGTCCGTTTCTGACGTGATCCATCCTTCTCTTTTTCACTCAGATCGCTTGCTTTAACACGGAAGAAGGTCAGAGGACCGTCCTCTGCCTTATTGAACAAAAAACCAAAAAAGGGGGGAATTTTTATGTCCAAATCGCGCCGCCGCTTTCATTGCATGCATCTAAAATATGTTTTTTTGCTGGCCCTGGGATGGGTGCTGTTGCATATTTCGATCGCCGGGGCCGACCCGGCGGACCGCCTTGCCTTCAGCGGTTCGTTTATCATGGCGCCCCAACTTGGAATCATGGGGGGTGAAGACCAGCAACTGCTCGTCTCCTACCGGGGACGTTTGAAAGCGACGGCGCAGATCGTCCCCGATGAAGTGGCGCTTATCTTATCCCTCGAAGGGGCCGACGGTTCCCTCTTTTTGGGCGATACGATGTTTACGCAAGGGGTGGTCAACACCATCGGGAACGACGCCGATCCGAACAACATCGGCAACCGGCCGACCCTCCACTTCCAGAAGGCTCATTTCTATTTCAACCCCCTCCGGGATACGAAACGGACCGGAAAGCTGGAATTCTCGGTCGGATTGATGGATCAGTTCGACCACTTCCCGGTGAACGAGTTCGGCGATGTCGGAATCGGCAATAACAACGGTATTCTCTATGAGGAAAAAGGATTCATCAGCTGCGGGTTCTGTATCACCGACGTCTTTACCGCCGATCTGGTCGCCGTCGCCTCGACCGTTTTCGGTATCTCCGGGCGTTATCAGCTCCCGACCCTTCCGGTGGTGGTGGAAACCGGGTTTTTCACCACGGAAGTCGGAAACGTCATTAAGACGGGCCGATCGAACCAGCGCCTCTTCCTGGGGGCCCGCGTTCCCTGTCCGACCGCTCCCCCCGAGGGATGTTCCAGCGACTTCAACTCTGTTTATGCCCAGCTCGTGGTCGCCCCCAAGCTTTTCGGCCATCAGGGGCATTATGGAATTGCGGTCGGCGGGGTCAGAAACGGAGCGGTGGAGGATAAGATCGGGAAGTCGTATGCTTTTTTTGCAGATCAGTTTCTCCCCGGCAACCTGATCACCTTTGCCCAGTATCAGATCGCTGAGGAGGCGCCCGTCAACTTTGCGGTGACAGGGAATCAGGAGGTTGTCACGGTCGGGATCGGGTGGTATTCGGATATTGTTCCGTTTGTGGCAAAGGATTATGTTGCCTTTGGTTACAATCGGGTGGCCACCTTCTCTAATGTGGCGACCGGCTTCTTTCCTACCGGAGACGTCCCCGAGCATGAGCATTGGTTTGAGATTTTCTGGCGGCATCAATGGGCTCCCAACTTCGAGGTCAGCCCGCACCTGACGGTGGTGGTCAATCCGGGCGCAGTCGATCAAAATACGCTTTACATCCCGGCTTTCCGGATGGTGGCGTTCTTTTGATGGCACATCGAATTCTTGTAGGGGCGTATTGCAATACGCCCCTACAATGCACCTTTTTAAAAGGAAGGAGCGGATCGGGATGGTTATTTTCTTCAACGGGTCTGTCATGCGGGGAGAGCCGCTGCACGGAAACCTGGCCGGGACCACTTTTTTAAGGGAAGCGCAAACCGCGGTGGAGTACCGGCTCTTTTCGCTCGGAGGGGATACTTATCCCGGCATGATTCACGTCGGTCAGGTGGCCGGGGCGATCTCCGTGCCGGGCGAACTCTATGAAGTTCCTCCGGATCGATTGCAAGCGATTCTGGACGGCGAGCCCCCGCATCTCTATCTCGGGGAGGTCAAATTGTCCACCGGAGAAAAGGTCCGGGGGATGTTGTGCGAAGCGGACAAGGCGCCGCTCTATCCGGAGATTACCCATTTCGGCGGATGGAGAAATTATTTGAAGCTGCTGAAAAAGACGCCGGCTTCCTGAGCCTGATCCGGTCGGGAGAGGCGGGTGATCTTCAGGCGGTCGCTCGCCTTTATTCGCCTTCTTTTTTCAAGCGGTATCCGAGCTGCTCGTAGAGTTCCTGCGTATCAATGCGGCCCCATCGCTCGATGAGTCTCCCCCCGGCAATCCGATAAATCCCGATCCACGTCCAGATCACGTGATGTCCAGTCGGTGCGATCCCTTGAAAGACGCCCCGGTGGGTTCCTTGCTCGCGGACGTGCACGGTGACCCAGTCCCCCTCCGCAATCATCCGCTCCACGGACAGATGAAGATCAGGGAAAGCGCTCCGATAAAGACGCGCCACATGCTTCACCCCGTCGGGGCCTCCGATTTGACCGGGGCTGGCATCGTGATTAATGTAGCCGGGATCGATCCACTCATCTGCAACCTCCAATTTGCCCAAATTAAAAATCTCTTCCAGGGCGCGCCGGAGAATTTCTTTAGGGGTTCTGTCATGCATCGCGGTGTTCCTTCATCACAAAGCGGTTGAGTCGCATCTTGTTGGCTGCCGATTTTAACAGGTGTTTATAGCAGGTGGGGAAAGAGAAAGACAAGAGAATTCCTGAAGCGTTCTCCAGGGAGGAGTTTAATAATCGGACTCGGAGCGGGCTGTTTTATTTTATTTGAGACGGGAGAGAGGGGGATGTCGCTTTTTTATTTCCGGAGGGACCTACCCCTTCTTTTCGCGAACAATCAGGACCGGGCAAGGCGCTTCCCGCGTCACCCGCTCGGTGACGCTTCCCAGAAGAAGATGCGTCAGCCCTTTTTTCCCGTGGGTCTCCAAAAGGGGGAGCAATCCTCCGAATGGGGTATAACGTTACCTTGAGCCTCCGGAACAATGTGTGGACGATCAGCAACTGAGGTAATGTCCATTCGACAGAGTTGACCCGGGAGATCGCAATGTTTTTACACTCAAAGTAAGGTCGACGTTTTTAGCAATGTACGACCGATCCATGTCACTAGAGAAATGACGGAAGGAGACCGATGCTTTGGCCGATATTGATTCTGCTTGCCCTTTGGGCGCTTGGTTTCACTTTGAACTTCACCGGGGGGATCATTCATCTTCTCTTGATCCTGGCCGCCGTTCTACTGGCTCGTTCAAGTGTTGATGGGAAAAAAGAGTACCACCGGCCCGCCGCCATAAGAGAGTTCAACGGCGGCCTGTCGATCTCAGTGCTATTTCTCCTTCTGTTCCTCCCGGCGGGATGTCTGCGGCCTGAATCGCCGCAGCCCGCGCTGAAAGTGGCCCGTGAGGCGGCGCTGGAGACGAAGATCCAGGCCTTCATCGCCGCGGAGCCGATGCTCGATCAAGAGAGGGTCCGGGTGGAGATCGACGAAGGAAAGATCATCCTGAAAGGGAAGGTCGAGCGGGAGGAGCAGAAGGAAAAGGCAACCGAGGTCGCCGTCCGGGCGGAGGGGACCTGCCGATCGAAAATGAGATCGTCGTTCAGGGGTAAAGCGCCAGTCTTGATTTGCTCGTTGTGTTGTTCTTGTCTGTCTGCTCGAGCGTTTCAGGCCGCCTCTTTCTTCCCCGGCGTTTCTTCGGCGCGCCTGGGAAGCTGCTGAATGCGAAGCGGCGGCAGGCCGACGATCTCGAACGTGGCGGAGGCGACGCCGATCCGGGCTTCATCGAAGGCCTTGAGAATGTCGCGGCTCATCGCATCCTTCAATTCCCGGACGCCGTAATCCCTGGCGATGAACCGGACCGTCATCTCCAGCCAGTTGTCGGTCAGGCGAAAATAGACCTTCGGTCGCATGTCGGCCGACTTCATAAAGTAGCGCCGCTTCATCTCCTCCAGCGCTTCCCGTCCCATCTCGCCGATCGAAACGGTGTGGCGCTCCGCAGCGTCGAGCAAGATCCGTTCGGCGCGGGCCCGGTCGGCGTCGTAGGTGATCGGCACGACCATCTCCTCCCAAAGAAAAGGGAAGTCGCGAGTATAGTTGAAGACCGGCTCTTCAAAGATCTTGGCGTTGCTGACGGTGACGACCCTTCCCGTATACTGCCGGCTCTGGACCCACATCGCCGGCTCGTCCCCCTGCACCGGCGGCGGCTGGCCCATCTCCATGATCGTCGTCTGGGTAAAGGTCAACCCCAGCACGTCTCCCCGGACCCCTCCCATTCGAATCCGGTCGCCGACGTTGAAGACCTTCCCCCGCAAGATGACGAAGTAGCCGGCAATGGCGGTGACGACCTTCTGCAGCGCGAAGGCGAGCGCCGCGGTGATCAACCCCAGGCCGGTGGCGAGCCGGCCCGGATCGTCGAACCAGATCGAGGCGAGCCCCAGAATCAGGATCACCGCCGCGGCGAGGCGGATTCCCTGGCGCGCCCAAAACTCAACCTGTTCTTTGCCCCGCCCATGCAGCCACCAGCGCGCAAGTATCGTGAAGCTGCGGACCATCAGAACGATCAGGGCGATGAAGAGGAGGGAGAAGAGAAGCTTCTTGGCGTTCTCCGCGTTGACGCCGACGAGCTTTACCCCGAATATTTCCACCGCCCGGTTGGGCCCCACCAATCTGATAAAATTTTCCAAACCACTCTCCTATTTATTCCACTTCGCTCCGTGTGAAGCATCTCTTTCACTATAGAACATTGTTTGGGGGAGGCTCAAGGCGGGACCTAGGCGGCGCATCGATTGGGTAGGCCGTCGCTGCCGATGCGTTGGTTTTGCGAATAAGTTTCAGATCGTCGAAGGTCGGGGTCGAAAAATCAAAGGGAGGAATTCGAAAATTATACTGTCGATGCGGTCATCTCGGCTTTGGCGCCGATCTGGTGCCATCCCAACTCGCCCAGTAAGCGGAGTGCCGCATCGCGTTCCGGGAGATAGAGCGCGATTGAAGCGATATCTCCCTCACGCGGCGAGTAGGAAAGAGACATCGGTACGATCCGCTCGCCGCGGCGGGTGCACAGGATGACAAAACGGTCTCCACTTTTGGATGGAATGATTTTTCGCTCGCCGTCTATCGCTTTTCCTTTTTCATCTTTTTGAGGCTGATACGTAAAATGTTCGACCTCCAATTCCTTATGTCGGAATCGGACGTCCCAACGCTCCGTTTCGTGGGCGCCGTCAAAAAGGACCTCGGCTCCTTGGCGCTGAACGTACTCCGGTATTTTTTCCCCGTCCAGCGCGTCCACGGCGACATATCCCTTGGGGACCTCGAAGAACGCTTTGGCTTGCCCGACAAACATGCTGTTGAGGTGTTCGTTCGAGGTGACCCCGATGGCGGCGCCGACCAGCTCGAATTGGGCGCGGAGGAGTGTTCGCTCCTCCAGTGCATTCCCGAATACAACAGGAAATCCTGCTTCCTCGGCCTGGCGGCAGAATTTTGGATCGGTGTCGAGAAAAACGACTTGCAGCCCCGCGTTTCGAAGCTCCGTGCCGAGAACCAGTCCTAAACCGTGGGCGCCCAGGATCGCAACACGATCCCTTCCGGGTAGCCTCAGACCGAGGAGCGTCGCCACCGGGCGGGCGGTAAAACCGGCCAGGAACACCGTGCCGGCGATGGTTAAGAAGACAAGCGCCCGCAGCGCTGTCCCCCCGGCATTTGATTGCTCTCCATCGTGGCGGCGGTGAGGGTTGCCAGGGCCGCTGCGACAATACCGCGAGGCGCGACCCACGAGATAAAGCATTTCTCCTGTAGGGAGAGATCGGCGGTCCTTGTTGAAAACCAAACTCCCAGCGGGCGGACGACAAAAATAAGGGCTCCCAGAACGCCGAGACCTTGCCAGCCGAGACTGCGCACCTCTTCCAGACCGACATCCGCCGAGAGAAGAATGAAGAGGAGCCCTACCAAGAGGACCGTCAGTTGATCCTTAAACTCGCGCAGGTCTCGATCGACCGGGGTTTGTGAATTCCCGACGACGACCCCGGCGACGGTAACGGCGAGAATGCCGCTGTGAGGGACGATATGGTCGCATCCGTGAAAGATCAGGACGGCGGAGGCGAGGGTGAAAATGTTCTCATGCCCGCGCGGCACCACGCGTTTGAAGCGGAGCAGTCGGCCGATCAGGAATCCTCCGGCGATCCCGGAAAGGATTCCGAAGCCGAGGCGGAGGACACTGTGCGCCAACCCGCTCACGACGGTTTGCGCCTCCGGAGCAATGACGATATCGAATACCAGCACGGCCAGGATCACCCCGATCGGGTCGATCAGGACCCCCTCTGCCTCCAATACGGTTTTGATCTTCGGCCGAAGGCGCATGTCGCGCACCAACGGGGTGACGACGGTCGGGCCGGTGACGACGACGAGGCTCCCGAATAAAAAGGCCAGCTCCCAGGACCATCCGAGGAAGGCTTTCACGGCGACCGTTCCGCCGATCAGGCTGACGAGGGCTCCCCATGTGATGAGCCTTCGGATCGGCAGCTCTTCCCGGCGAAGCCGGGAAAATTCCAGATTCAGTCCCCCCTCGAAGAGGATGATCGCCACGGCGAAGTCGACTATTCCGAAAAGTCCGGTGCCGAGGGCGCGCGGTTCCACCCAATGAAGCCCCTCCGGCCCCAGAAGAACCCCGAACGTCAAGAGCAGGACGATTCCGGGAATCCGCAGATGCCGGCTGACGCTTTGGGCAAAAACCCCCGCCGCCAACGCGATCGCGATGATGAGGCTGATATGAGCGGTATCCATAAGAACTCGCTTTAACACACGCGATCGATCGCGTGCATAAGACCATCCGTCCCGCAAGAAATAAGAATGGCAATTTTAGCATAAATGGGCCGATTTAGCCCTGCCCATAATAGGCTGCGATCCATTCAGAGGATGCGTTTTTAAGCGGAAGGGGTCGTGGAGATGTTTATTTCACCAAATTATCCGATGTCGCAATACGATCTGCGCTTGAACCGATGACGCCGGAGAGAATAAAGACCAACGATACGTAGTAAAGCCAAAGGCAGAGGAAGAGAAACCCGCTCAACGTCCCATAAAGAATCGTATAACCCCGCGCCACCGAAATATACCACCCGAAGAGCCACTTCGAAAGTTCGAGGAGAATGGCTCCTGTGAGCGTGGCGGTCCAGAGCCCCCGCCGACCGATTCGTTGAGCAGGGCAGAAGCGATAAAGAAGATACAGGAGAGCCGCCATAAAAAGAAGACCGATCACTCTGCTGACAAACACACCGGGCAAAGGAATTCCATTCGTGGTGCGAACAACGGCGACCAAGGCGCTCAAACCGGCAATCAAGACGAATAACCCGGAAGCCATCAGCATCACCAATAGGTCGATCCCCTTCCCCCTGAAAAAACTCCGTGGTTGTTTAATTTCGAAAATGGTGTTCAAGACCATGCGGACCGAACCGAACGTGGCGGTCGTAAAGAAGAGGTATAGAACAAATCCGATCAGACCGAATTGGGTCCGTTTTGAAGCGATCAGAGAGAGATTGTCGATCACCGAAAATTGCGATCCGGGCGGCAGGCGGTCCTGCAAAAACGACTGGACTATGCGGATCGCTTCATCGGAAGCGGCGAGGGTGTAGCCTAGCGTGGAAACGATCAGAAAGAGCAATGGAATAAAATTAAGCAACAAATCAAAAGCAAGCCCCGAAGCAAGAAACGGCCCGTGCATCGAAAAGAACCGGTGGACCGAATCTTTTAAGATCCTCTGAAATTTTTCAAAGCCGATACTCTGAAACATGAGCGGTTTCTCCGAATTTTGCGCTTTCGCAAAGGGGTTTCATCTCACATCGGCTGATTTTTTTCCCCAATATCGGTGTTACCGGGAATTCCCAGGGTGTTTTTCATCGTTGACCTCCTTTTTTGTGATCGAGTGAGTCTGATTTGGTTAAAAAGTCATTATGACTAGATGGTCTATATTTGAAGAGGATGTGTCAAGAAGTTTTAGCGCGGCCGATCTTAGTCGAATACTCAAAGGGATTGTTCATGGTCAGAAGAGGGATCGATGTTCTTATGAAAGGGTCGGCTTTTACCGCGTCTGATACTGCCGTTGTGCGTCTGCTGCATGGACTACTGCCGTATCCACGGTGTCAGGCCACATTCGAGAGGCTCGATGCTTCGCCGCGCGCCGGTTTTCGGACGACGCTGAAAGAGCCGTCGGTCTCCAGCACGGCCGCTTCGACCTCCGAAAGATTTGCGATTCCTTCCGCCCGGATCGCCGCGCGCACCTCCCCCTTCGGTCACCCGCTCCCGCCGCAGCGTTTCCCGGAGAAACTCCCCCCGGTAGAACAGCAGGGCCGGCTCGCTCTTCACGATCCGCCGGACCAACGGAGAGTGAACCGAAGCCCAAGCGACGAGATACTGCAAGCCGATGAGAAGGGCGAAGGCGAGAATCCCTTCAACGAGGGCGACATTCTTCGAGAGGAGAATCGTCGCCAGGGTCGATCCGAGAGCGACGGTCACCACCAGATCGAAGGCATTCATCTTCGACAAGGTCCGCTTTCCCGAGATCCGGAGGAGAAGAACGAGCGCCGCATAGGCGAGAACGCCGATGATCAGGGTGCGGACGACCCCCATCCAGTTGTCGAAGAAGATTCGGTGCAGGTCCATAAGCCGAGCCTCAGGGGCTGCTCCCTCTACCATAAAGAGCAGGGGAACCCAAAGTCCATTTTATTATGGCACGGGGGGGAGAATACGAACAAGCCGCAGGCTCAGGATGCGCTCATTGTACAGGGGATTGTCCGAAAACGCATTTTTCTCGTACCATTAAAGAGAGATGTTTTCCGGGCGGAGGGGGCGGATCCGCCGCATGAATTATAGGAGCCTCGATGAAGACGCAATTAAATCAGTTTTGGGATTGGCTTCGCTCCAGCTTCTGGTTTGTGCCGAGCGTCTCGACGCTGATCGCGATCGGCGTCGCTCGGGCGACCCTTTCGTTCGATTATTCGGAGAAGAACGTCTGGAACTTCATGGAAGAGTGGATTTATACCGGCGGCCCGGAGGGCGCTCAGGTCCTTCTCTCCACCATCGCCGGATCGCTGATCACCGTCGCGGGGGTCGCCTTCTCCGTCACCATCGTCGCCCTTTCCCTCACCTCGACGCAATTCGGCCCGAGGCTGCTGCGCAACTTCATGCGCGATCTGGGGAACCAAGTGGTCCTCGGCGTCTTCATCGCCACCTTTCTCTACTGTATCTTGATTCTTCGGACGATCCGCGTCGGCGAAGAGAACGGGTTCGTCCCGCACCTCTCGGTGACCTTTGCCGTCGTCCTGGCGATCCTCAACCTTGCTCTATTGATCTTTTTTATTCATCATGTTTCCGCCTCAATCCAGGCGACCAGTGTGATTACGGCGGTGGCGCGCGACCTCGATCAAGTCATCGATCAACTCTTTCCGGAAGAGCTGGGGGCGTCGGCATCCGAGCAGAAGATGGAAGAGAGGCGGACCGTCGTTCCAGCAAATTTCAAAAGCGAATCGGCGCCGATCTTTTCCGAGACAACCGGTTATCTCCAGGCGATTGAAAATGACACGCTGCTGACGCTCGCCTCCGAGAGAAACTTTTTGATCCGGCTGGAGTGCCGGCCCGGCGATTTTATTGCGCAGGGAGACGTTTTGGGGAGGGTCTGGTCCAAGGATCGGCCCGATCCGGAAGTGTCGCGGGAGATCAATAATACCTTTATCCTCGGAAAGGATCGGACCTTCACGCAGGATCTCTTCTTCGGCATCGATCAACTGGTCGAGACCGCCGTTCGCGCCCTCTCTCCCAGCACGAATGATCCGTTCACCGCGATGACCTGTATCGACTATATCGGCGCGACGCTCTGCCGGCTGGCCGGACGGGCGATTCCGTCTCCTTTTCGGTTTGATCGTGATCATCACCTCCGGGTCATAGCCGAACCGGTGACATTTGTCCAAATCCTCGATCGCGCGTTTACCCCGATTCATCATTATGGAAAGAGCGCCCCGATCGTTACCCTGCGCCTTCTGCAGAGACTCGGCGCGGTCGGTGCCCGCGTCGTCCGGGAGGAAGACCGCACCGCGGTTGTTCGACTTGCAGACCGGATCAAGAGGGAAAGCAGACGCTTTTTGGAGAGCCCGGACCAAGAGGCGGTTGAAAAACAACACCGTCTTGTCCTCGCCGGATTAAACGAAGCGGATCATCGATGGGGAAGCGCGCGCGCCGAAGGGTAATCTTGACGGCGACCTGAAGTGGTCGATGATACGTTTTGCTCTTGATGATTCAGTTCTCGATTGCTTCTCCTCGGAGCTACTCCTCACTGAAGAAGAACGTTGCCTCGATCTGCTCGACTTCCATCAAACGGACGATCTTCTGAAGCGCGTCGTGCATCTCCAAGACCTCCTTCTCGGAAAGTGTTTGAAGGCTATAGAGGAGCTTTCCCTGGGAGGGCTCGGGCGCTCTGTCGACGATCCGCTTTCCGGCCGCGGTCAAATGGACCGTCACCACCCGGCGGTCCGGCGCTTCTCTTTTTCGGACGACGTACCCTTTCGTTTCCAGCCGGTCGATGATCCCCGACACGGTGGAGATGTGGAGGTACATCTTCTCGCTCAGCTCTCCGACCGACGTGCCCCCTTCTTCCCGGAGGGTTTTCAGCAGCCAGAGCTGCGGACCGGTCACGCCGAACTCTTTTAAAACCTCCTCTGAATATTGATGGATCGCCTTGAAGATTCTTCGGAAGGATTGGACGATTTTCGCAATCGCCGTTTTCTTTGAGACAGTTTTCTTTGCCATGGGTTGAAAGCGGATTCTAATTTTTAGCGAATCTCATTCTATCCGCCGGTCAGAAGCGTATTCAAAGATGATTCTTGGATCGATTCTTGTCGGCAATGGCCCATAAAATGAGAACAAACGCGATGAAACGGATGATATAGACAAAGCTGTAGACCTCATTTTCTTTGTTCATGATCAAAAGAACGATCCGTTCGACCGCCAGCATCCAGAACGCAACGGCAAAGATGGAGAAGAGGCGGTCTTCCGTCTTTTTCCAAAAACGGAGAAAGAAAAGCCCGATCACCCAGCAAGCCATCATGATGGCGCCCGACAGAAATTGAGTCATCTGCATCCGATTTCCCCTTTATGCGACATCCCAGATCAGACCGTAAATAAGCAGCATCAGCCCTGCCAGCGCGGCGATGCTCCGCAATATCGAAAGGTCGGCGGAATCGGGGACGATGACCAAATCGATATAAAGCAGGAAATTATTCAGCGTCAGTCCGACGAAGCAAAGGCTGCTCCAGAGTAAAAGCCGTGTTTGGCTTCGAAGATACCCCCGAAACAGCATCAGCGCACACCCCAGGCTGGTGATTGCGGAGAGGAAGTAAACGGTTGCGGCCATCTTAGTCGTCCTTTCTGAATTTAAAGGCATCTGAGAAATTACGCAATGTATCGGTCTGTCTGGAGAAGATCAATTCAATGATCCGCGTCGGACGCTCTCGATAGGCGTCGGCCAGCTCCCGGACCGCCCGATCCAATTCGTCCGTTCTCGGTTTGTAGAGGTAAAGAGGAGGGCGTGATTCTTTCAGCGACAACAGCCCCCGCTCGCAGAGATCGGTGAGACGCTTGGTCACCGAGATCGGGCTGCTTCGGATCTCCTGGCTGACCGATTCGGCGCTCCATTCTCTCGCATTGCTTCGAAGCAGGAGGAGGACCTCCAACAGCTCGACCGAGTCGATATACGCCGCGATGAAGCGCTTCACGTTTTCCGAGATTCCGTCACCGGCCAAATTGATGCTCCATGTAATGAAAGCGCCGTCCGTCTGTCATCTTGAGAAAGCCGCCTTTCTTATCACCCGAGCAGGGTCCGTAGACGATGGTAGAGATTCGAGAGAAAGAAGAGCAGTTTTTTGGGACGCGCGATCCGTCGCACCTGGATGACCTCGCCGATTTCCGATTCCAGATCGACCTGAATCGACTCGCTTTTGGCCACGCCGATGATCTGACTCGGATAGACGCTTCGATGCCCTGTGATCAGGAAACATGTTACACATGCGACGGCGGCGTAAGATGCCAGCGCCGGACCGAATAGTTCGATGGCCATTACCGAGGCGGCGATGGGGGTGTTCGTCGCCCCGGCGAGGACTGCCATCATGCCGATGGCGGCGAAGGTTCCCCGATCCATCGACATCAATTGCCCCCACAGGTCCCCCGCGGCCGCCCCGATAAAAAAGACCGGGGTTAAGATGCCGCCGCTGCCGCCCGATCCGAGGGTGATCGCCGTCGTCAACGATTTCCAAAAGAAAGCCCCCGTCGGAAGTCCCCTCCCTTGGACCGCCTGCTCAAGTCCGGAAAGACCGAGGCCGAGATAACTTTGCCCGATCGCGAAGACCAGCGCCACCAAGAGCACTCCCCCTGTGGCCGCTTTCCAGGGCTTCCAAATCCGCCACTTTTTGAAGAGCCCCTCGATCGCTTCCAGGAGAAGAATCATTATCAGAGCAATCACGCCGAAAAAGAGACCGGAGAGAAGGACCTTGAGAAAAACCAATTCGTCGAGCGCCGGCACGAAAGTAATGGTGTGATGAAAATAGTGAATCCCCAGGCGGGTGGTAACATGATACGCCACGACTCCCGCGACGAAGGAGGGATAGAGGACATCGTAGAGGAGTTGCCCCAGGAAGAGGACCTCGACGGCAAAGAGTGCGCCTGCGACGGGGGTGCCGAAGACCCCGGCGAAGCCGCCCGCGATTCCGCAGATCACCAATTTTTTCCGGTCATAGGGGGAAAGTCGCATCAAATTCGCGAATACGGAAGCAAGTCCCGCCCCGATTTGAGCGCAGGGGCCTTCCTTTCCGGCGGAGCCGCCGGAGGCGATGGTGATGATGGTTGCCAGGAGTTTCACCGGAACCACTTTCGGATCGATCCGGCCCTCTTGTTTGTGGAGGGCCCAAATGACTTTCTCCGTCCCGTGTCCTTCCGCTTGCGGGGCAAGGCGCTGAACCAACAGACTGCTCAGGAAAAGGGCGACCGGAAGGAGGAGAAAATAATAGGGATACCGGTTCATGAAATCGATCCCCCGGGTGAGGAGGGTCAGGAAGAGCGCGGTCGATGCGCCGACCAGCACGCCGACAATTGCGGCCAGCGCCGTCCACTTCAGAAGACTGAGCAGAAGCGTTCCCTGCTCGACGATGATCCGGCGGTGAAGGGGCATTCTCACCCTGCCCGCCTGCCGAAGCCGGTCGGCGGGATCATCGATCGGTTCTTTTTCCGTGTGCAACGTTGTCTCCTACGGCTCAGGATGGCTGTTGATAAAATCTCTTTTCTCCCTCGTCTCGATCCGCTTGAGGCGGGCGACCGGAAAGGCGCTGAAAATCTGAGCCAGCGGAAGGACCGGCGCTTCGCGGAGAAGCCGGGCAACGAGGCGCGGGACGACGGCGATCACCTCCGCCTTCCCGAGCTCCGGATTCAGCGCGGCCGGATCGGCGATATCATAGCCGTTCAGGCTGCCGTGAACCGCTTTGAGATAGGAGGAGACGTAGCAGTCGGTGATGCCGAGGGTGTGCAGGGCGGGGATAACGCGCCGGGCGTCCGAGAATCCAAAAGACGAATTGATCTGAAGCCGGTAGGTCGAAAGGGGAGGATCCGTTTTTCGTGTAAACGGTGAAATACGTTCCATTCGAACAGTCAATCCCTGGCAAGGGGTTCAGAGGGTGAAGCGGGTTTCTTCTCCTGCGGGCCGGAATAGATAAACCGCTTTACAAAAATCGAAGAGTTGTCTATTATTTTGTATACAAAATAAATGGCCGAGTCAAGAGGATCGTTCATTCTATCTCCCGAAGCCGTCCGTCCCGAATGGTTCATTAGGGGTCTCATTCGGCGGCGGAGAGGGCTCCGAGTCGATGCGCTTCGACGAAAATTTCCCTCTGTTCTCTTGAACAGTGTATATTCATTTCATCTAAAACCTGCAATCACGAGGACCTTTCATGACGTCCGACCCGAGGAAAGCTATTGTCGAGATCCCGCCCCGGTGGTACGTTTTATTCTGCTTTTCGCTCGCGGCGCTGATCGGGATCGTCACGCTGAGGAATCCGGCGAGCGCCGATCTCTTGGCGATCGAAGTTTTTTCCGTCGTCATCGCTTTGTTCATCTTCGGATCGATCCGGTATCGCATCGATAAAAATGTGATCACGTATGGAGCATTGCCGATTATCCTGGTCACCTTTTTCGGCCTGGTGGCCGCAATCCCCACTCCGGGAAGAGATGGCCCAAGGAGGGAGCGCGGCGCTCTGGGAAGCGATCCGGCACAATTTCCTCTCCCTGCACGGACTGGAAAAGCTGATCCATGCCGACACCATGCTCTTTATCCTCGGCCTGACCTTCTTCGTCAGCGTGATCTCTCAAACCCGTCTTCTGGAAGAGATCAGTATCAAGGTCCTCCGCATCTTCGAGGGGCGGGTCCTCTCGACCGTTTTAGTCATCGGAGGACTGGTCTCCTTCGCCTCGGGTATTTTGGACGGGGTCTCCATGATCGGCCTGACGATCCGGGTCTTGGTGATCATTTTGGTCATGGCCAAAATCGATTACCGCGGCATCGAGTTTATGATCATGTCCTCCGTCGTTTTGACGACGGTCTGCGGGATGTGGCTGGCTTATGGGGAGCCCCCCAACCTGATCATCAAATCAAACCTCAATCTTCCCGACCGTTTTTTCCTGACGTATGCCATGCCGATGGCGGTCGTGAGTTTTATCATTGTCGCCCTGTTCATCCGCCGATGGCTGCGGGGCGTCCTGATTCCCCTCGACGGGCTCGATGTATTGGAGCAAATCGTTCCCGACGTGCGATTCCTGCAGGTGGCCAGAAAAGGGGAAACCAAGGAGATGGAACAGTTGTTGAAGGAATATGCCGGCCGGTTGGGGGAGAAGGGCCGGCAGGTCGAGACGCTCTATCATGAAGGGCATCATCCGATCTCGGCGATGGTCCGAGCGGAGGTGGATCGAAAGACGCTCCATGCTTTTATCAAGGAGTACCTTGATGAAGAGTTTGTCGAGCCGGTCGCCTCCTATTATCGGCATCGCCGAAGACATGCGCTGCCGAAAGAGCGCGAGCAGGAAATGGTCGAGGCGGGGGTCATCGAGCGCCTCTTGGGGAACACACGGCTCCAAAGATCGGCGACGCAGAAGTGGGCAAAGCTGGCGTTCCTCGTCTTTATCGGTCTGTTATTTTGGCACGCGAGAGACCACGATGTGCCGCTGTTTCTCTCATCGATGGCCGGATTTGCCGTTGCGCTGATCGGGATTTTTCCTCATCGGAAGATGCGCCGGCTTGCCTTCCACGAGGGGGCGCATGAATATCGGGAGTATCTCTTCCTTTTTCCTCTTTTTCTCTTCATCTCGATGTTGACGGCGGTCGGATTTTTTGACCAACTCCGCTCCGCGATCATCGCGGGGGTCGAGACGATCGGGGAGGCGCACGTCGCCGCCATCCAGTTTCTGGGGACCGGCGTGCTCTCCGCCATTCTCGACAACAATGTGGTGGCCGACTTTGCTTCAAGGGCCATCGAGGGGATGCCGCAGATGTTTCTCTTTGCTGCCGCTCAAATTGCAGGCTACGCGACGGGAGGGTCCTTGACCCATATCGGGTCGGCCCAGTCTGTCGTCGCTTTTGCTTATATTCTCCGGTATGTCGATCCGCAATTTACCCCGGCGAATTGGATCCGGGCCATGTGGAAGATCGTCCTTGCCCTCACGATCGCCCTCACGGTGATGATTTATCTCACGGCTTACGTTGTATCCGCTTGATCTCGGCCATCCTCTTCAGACGCGTCCATCCGTTCATTTCGCTTCTCCGGGGTGTGGTCTTTCCCCCCGGATGCCATCACCTGATGGAGGATCTTGCTCAGCTGATCCAATTTGTACGGTTTGGCCATCACCCCCTTGAAGCCGTATTGGGCGTAATCGGCCATGATCGGGTCGTTGGAGTAGCCGCTGGAGACAATCGCCTTGACGTCGGGATCGACCGCGAGCAACTTCTGAATGGCCTCTTTCCCTCCGATCTCTCCCGGGATCGTTAAATCCATGATGATCAGGTCGAACGGCCGGCCCGACCCCTTCGCTTCCCCGTAGCGCGCGATCGCCTCGCTCCCGTCTTCGGCAAAACCGACCTCATATCCGAGGAAGCGGAGCATCTCTCCCAGCACCCTGCGGACCGATTTCTCATCGTCCATGACCAAGATTTTTCCCTTGCCGCGAAGCGGCGCTTCGGTCGTTGCCGGCGGCTCGACTTCTTTTGACGAAGCCGGCAGGTAAATCGAAAAGGTCGATCCCTTCCCCAGCTCGGAGTCGACGGTCATATGGCCGTCATGTTTTTTGACGATCGAATAGGAGGTGGAGAGGCCGAAGCCGCTCCCTTTCTGCTTCGTGGTGAAATAAGGATCGAAGATTTTGTCGAGATGCGCTTTTTTGATGCCGATCCCGAAGTCTCGGACCGAGAGGTGAATGTACCGTCCGGCCGGGATCGGGAGCCGCTTCTCGGTCCCGGTTGCGATATAGTTTTCGGCCCGGACCTGGAGCGTTCCCCCTTCCGGCATCGCCTGCTGCGCATTGATGACGAGGTTATGGAGGACCTGACTGATCTGTCCCTCATCGATATCGACCGGCCAGAGCGCATCTGAAATGTAAAACGCCGGGTGCACATTCGATCCCCGTAAGGCGAACTGAATCGAATGCTCAAGCAGATGATTGATCCGGAGGGTCTTCTTGATCGGCGCGCCTCCTTTGGAAAAGGTCAGCAGCTGATGGGAGAGGTCGCGCGCCCGAAGGGAGGCGGTTTCGGCGTCTTCCAGATGCCGATAGAAGCGATGGGCGGGGCCGAGCTCCGTTTTGATCAGGGAGAGATTCCCCAAAATGGCGGTCACGATGTTGTTAAAGTCGTGAGCAATGCCCCCTGCGAGAAGGCCGACCGCCTCCAACTTGCTCATCCGGAGAAGATCCTCCTCCCTTTTTTCTCATCGGTGATATTCCGGAAGACCAGAATCGTCCCGATGATCTCTCCTTTTTGATCCCGGATCGGAGCGGCGCTGTCGGAGATGATCCGCTCCGATCCGTCTCGCGAGACCAATACGGTCGGATTCGCCGGCGTCACCGTGAGACCTGTCTGGAGGACCTGGGTGACGGGATTCTCCAGGGCCTGTCGGGTTCTCTCGTCGCTGATGGAGAAGATTTCGTTGAGCGGCCGGCCGAGGGCCTCTTCCTGATTTGTTCCGGTGAGGCCTTCGGCGACCTTGTTCATCAAGATGATCTTTCCCTCCGTATCGGTCGCGATGACGCCGTCCCCGATGGAGCGAAGGGTCACCGCCAACCGGTTTTTTTCCGCCGACAGCGCTTCTTCCGATCGTTTTCGTCCGACCACCACTCCCAATTGGGAGGCGAGCGCGGAGACCAGCCGGATCAAACGTTCATCTTCTCTGCGCGATTCCGAGATATACCACTCCAGCACGGCCACCACTTGATCTGCGGCCAGAACGGGAACGGCAAATCCGGATTTGAGTCCCGCCTCGGTCGCCGCCGGCGCGCGGGAGCAGTTCTCCGCCTGCGATAAATCCTGCACCCAGACCGGCTGCTTTGTTGAGAAGGCGATTCCAGGAAGCCCCTCTCCGGGGAGAAGGGTCATCTCTCTGCTCATCCATCTGAGTTTTTCGAAACGACCTTCCCGGCGATACCATGTCGGACTGCAAACGAGGGTTTTCCCATCGGGTTGCGGTATCCAGGCCTGCCCGATCTCCCATCCGGTCGCCTCGCAGATCTTCTCCATCGCGACATAAAGCGCGGCGGGAAGCGTCGGCGATTCGCCGACCGCGAGGAGAATCGCCTGAAGCAGGACGATCTCATCCTCGGCCCGCTGTTGCTCGGTGATGTCTCTTACCACGCCGATCATCCTTACCGGCTTTCCCTCCTCGTCGAAGAAGGGCTCCCCTTGAGCGGCAATCCAATGGATGCTCCCGTCCGGCCAGACGATCCGAAATTTGTCCCGGAGGGTGCGGCGCTCGACAATGGCAAGCGCCAGGGCGCGCTCCACCCCCTCCCGGTCTTCCGGATGGATCCGTCCCTCGAAATCTTTGTAGGTGCCCTTGAAAGTGCCGGGCGCCATGCCCCATAACTCTTCGTGGCCGCGGGACCAGACAATTTTGCCGGTCTCCATGTTCCAATCCCAGGTGCCGATCCGCCCTGCCTGGAGCGCGAGCCGGACGCGCGCTTCGGCTTCTCTCAACGCCTCCTCGGCCCGTTTTCGTTCGCTGATGTCGCGGACGAAAGCGACATGAAACTCATCATTGCCGAGCCAGAGGTGTTCCGCGGAAACCTCCACCGGAAAGACGAGACCGTCCTTTCGGCGATGCAAAGTTTCAATGTGGACCGAATCGGTTTTATCTTCCAGAATTTGCGCCCACACCTGCTTCCATCTTTCTTTGGGGTAGATCGGATCGATGTCCCAGAGCTTCAGGCTCAACAGCTCATCACGCGTGTAGCCGAGCGAGCGGCAGGCCTGTTCATTCACATAAGAGAAGCCGGCCTCGCGGGTCATAAAGAAGACCGCGTCCGGCGCATGCTCCATGGAGAACTGGAACCGCTGCAGCGCCTCCTCCACCCGCTTGCGTTCGCCGTTTTCCTTCTGGAGCGCGGAGAGAAGGGCGTTGGTCCGGCTGAGCGTCAGATTGCTCAGCTCATCTTGCGCAAGGTCGGCGAGATCTTTCAACGCTTTCAGATCGGCCTCGGTCATCTGTCGCGGCCGGTTGTCGATGATGCAGAGGGTGCCGAGGTTGCGGCCGTCGGGTCCGGAAAGGGGACAGCCGGCATAAAATCGAAGAAAGGGGGGCCGGTCACCAGGGGGTTATCGGAGAAGCGGGGGTCTTCTTTGGAATCAGGGACCACGAAGATGTCGCGGCCGAGGATCGTGTGACCGCAGAAGGAGATGGAGCGTTGGGTTTCAGAGAGGGTGAGCCCCTGAGTCGATTTGAACCATTGTCTGCTTGCATCAACGAGTGTGACGAGGGCGATCGGAACGTCGAAAAGCCGCGCGGCCATCCGGGTGATCCGGTCAAACCGCTCTTCGCGGGGGGTGTCGAGAATCTGCAGGCTTCGAAGCGATGCGAGTCTCTGCTCCTCATCTGGGGGGATCTCAGGTTCTTTCATCGCGTGCTCCTTCATCCGGTTTTCTATACACCCGGGTTGCACAAAGGGGAGCGATTAAGAGATCGTCCGGCCCGTTCACCATCGTGTTTTTCCCTGAACCATACCGAAAATGACTTATTAGAGGCTTTTATGGAGGGAACGCTATCACAATTCTAAAAAATATGTCAATAGGAATAGTCGCGGCGCCAACGGACGCGCTCATTTTCCAAGAGCCGATATCGCGCCGTTCGGCCTTTCCTCTCCATTTTCGGCTTCCCGTAGTAAGCATTCTTGATTGACGGATGGAAATTCTCTGATACCTTTTGCCAGAGGGTTTATGCAGGATCGAAGAAAGTCCCCCAGAATTCCGATTGTTTCCATCGCCCGACTGACGCTCGAAGGGATGGAGAAGGAGAAGTCCGTCTTGGTCCGGGATATCTCCACGCACGGCGTCGGAATCTACACCGAGGAAGCATACCAGCAAGGGGATCTCGTGGTGATCCATCTTGTTCTGACCGGAGATCTGTCCGAGACGATCACCGAATCGGTGGCGGGCGAAGTGGCCTGGGTCACCCCCCTTCCGGACGGAACCCACTATGCGGTCGGTATCCGCTTTGAGGACATGGAAGTGGAAAGGCCCAAGCTCTATGCATATGTGAAGCATCTTGAGCGGATCAACCCCGGGGTGGACCCAAAAGCGTCCGCCTGACCGGGTCGTCCGAATGGGTCTCATCCATCCGTGTCATTTTCTCCCCCGTTTTAATATCGTAAAATAATTTCAGAATGGATGAACCTATCGGGAGGAGGCCATGCCTTTTGCAACGGATCCCACTCAATCGTTTAAAATTTTTGGCCTCGCCGGGAGCCTTCGGCAAGGTTCTTTTAACCGCGCCCTGCTTCGCGCAGCCGTCGAAGTGGCGCCGAAAGGGGTGGAGATCCGGATCTTTGAACGCCTTGGAGAGATTCCCCCTTTCAACGCCGATGTCGAAGCGGAGGGAGATCCGGAGCCGGTCGTCGCGATGAAATCGGCGATTCGAGAAGCCGATGCGTTGTTGATCGCCACCCCCGAGTACAATTACGGCATTCCCGGGGTTCTCAAAAACGCCATCGATTGGGCCTCGCGTCCGCCGGACGGATCGGTCCTGCAAGGCAAGCCGGCCGCCGTCATGGGGGGGACCCCGGGGATGACCGGGACCGCGCGTGCGCAGCTGGCGCTCCGCCAGGCTTTTCTATTTACCGAGACCTATGCCGTCCTGCAGCCGGAGGTGCTGGTCGCCCGCGCGCACGAGAAGATCGACGGCCAGGGACGCTTGAAGGATGAGGCGACGCGTAACTTTATCCGCGAGCTCCTTGAATCCCTGATCGCGTGGACGCTTCAACTACGCCAAGGGGCGGCGCGACGCGAGGCCGCCTGACGATCGATTGTTTTCACGCCGAGACCGAAAGCGACAGACAAAAGTCAAGAGACGCAAGTCTGCCGACCCGCCTCCATTCCATATTCTCCTGGTATAATTGTAATTAGAAATTTGAGATCGACGCAATCCGTGAAACGCGACATTGGGGAGCGGCGTTTAACAAACCGCTTCGAAAACCTGGGGTGAATATGAAGCGATATGTTCTTGCGTGTCATGAGGGGGCGCCCAACGGGCCGGCCCCCAAGTTATTAAGCGAGCAGGGGATCGACCGGATTCTTCACCGGACGATCCTCGGATGGTCTCCGAACATCGGGTTGTATGGGGCGGGCGGGCCCGGCTTTTGGGGATTCAAGTTGGCCGAAACTGATCAGTATCCTGAGGAATGGCTCATCCTGACCGTCTGGAACGCAGGCGATTGTCTCCTCTTCGACGGCGAGAAAGGGGAGGTCGTCGCGGCGGAATTCATCGCGATGCATCCGGACGCCGGCGTGGAGGCCTTTTATCAGCATTATGTCGCCCGGATCAACGAGATCACGGAAAAGGTGGTCGGATCGAAGATCATCGAAGCCTGCATCACGCCGGCCTCTTCCGAAATTTTATTTCAACAGGCAGACCGAACACACCGCCTGGAGATCCCGAAAGGCGCCGGTTCCTCTCTCGGTCGATCCTGGCAATCGGAAGAAAATCAGCGCGACGCATGGGTCCTCTCCGAACAAAACGAGTTATGGGCTTAAGTTATATTGATCGAATGAGATCCTGCCGATCACCCCTCTTTCGTCCGTCGGTCACAGGATAAACCTGCCCGATCAGCCGTATAAAATTCCCTCTCTTCTCGATTGCCTTTCCTCCGAGCAATTGTTTAAACTAGAACTGTTGCCGTGGGGGTGGAGCAATCTCATGTCCAAGATTCTTCGGAAGGCGGGTCTGTGCTTTGTCTTGTTTCTCTCTTTGCAGACGCGGATCGCCTTTGCTTCTCATTATGTCGATCAGATCGAGGCGGACCTTTCGGATGAGGTCGGCGATCAGATCGCACCGAAATTGGGTGAAAATCTCACTGACGAGGACCGGGCTTACGCCAATTTCCTCCTGGCCGTTTATAAACACGACCCCGCCGCGAGAGATAAGGCGGAGGGGGCTTACGCGCATCTGAATACCCCCGCGAGCGAGGCGTATCTCGGAACGATCGAGATGTTGAAGGCCCGCGACTGGGAGGGAAGCTTTTTTCAAATCTTCAAGAGAAAGAGGCTGGTTCAAGAGGGGATCGAGAAACTCGACCACGCCGTCCGGGCGCACCCGGACGATCCCCAGGTCCGCATCGTTCGGGCCATTGCTTATCTCCGCGTTCCCTCTTACTTCGGAAAGTTCGAAGAAGGTCTGACCGACATGGAGAAGGTCATCCGCTGGATCGAAGAGGGAAAGCTCAACGTGCCGGCGGAAGAGCTTCTCTTCAGGGACCGCTCCTCGCTTTATTATTACGCGGGACAATATTATCTGAAGAAGGGGGAGCGAAAGAAAGCGAAGGAGATGTTCTCCAAAGCGACCGGCTCGACCTTTCACACTCCTTTTGCGGTTGCGTCGCGAAAGCGGATTGGAGCGCTTTCGTAGCGCATCGCGGCGCGTTGACAAGAAACGGGACGTGTGTTAATCTGGGCTAAATTCTAGTCAACCTAAATTCGAGGATTTATGAAAACCCTCTCATTATCCGAGGCAAAGACGAAGTTAAGCGGCCTCGTCGCGTCGGTCAGCGAAACCGACGAAGAGATCGTGATCACAAAGAACGGTCGGCCGGCGGCGGTTTTGGTCAGTCCGGATGAATTCGAAAGCTGGAAAGAGACGATGGCGATTCGCTCCGATTCGTCGCTGATGAATGAGATCCAACAAGGGCTCAAGGGGTTGAAGCAGCGGAAGGCGAAGCTTTACACGCTTGAGGAATTATTCAAGTAACTCTCTTTCCCCCCTCATTTATCGATGTCGCCTCCTCTCTATAAACTTCGGGTTCCTGATCCCCTTGCCGCGCTTGTTCGAGGGATGCATCCGCATCTCAAGCGAAAGGTGAAAGCGGCTTTGAAGGTGATTTTGTTGGAGCCTCACTCCGGAAAGGCGCTCAAAGGAGAACTGCTCGGATTACGAAGTTTCCGGGTCGGCCGCTTCAGAATCATCTATCGAGTTGCAGATCGAAAAGAGATTCAACTTGTAGCGATTGGTCCCCGCGAGTCCATTTACGAGCAAACCTACCAGACTTTGAATAAAGAGAGCTGATCCGTGACCGCCGAATACAGTCACCCCACCCCCGCCGCCATCGCCTGGACGATCCGGATGATCGGCGTCGGATAGGTCCCCAGCCAGACTAGCAATCCAACCAATACAACGATCAACCCGCGCCCTAAAAGTGAAATCGATACGGTCGGCGCCGTGTCCGGCGCTCTGCTCGCGAAGAGCGCGACGATCACGCGGAGGTAATAAAAAACGCTGATCCCGCTCGTGACGACCAGAATGAAAACCAACGTCCACAACGCCGAAGAGGCTCCCGCCGCGACGAGGTAGAATTTTCCGACGAAGCCGGCCGTCAGCGGCAGCCCCGCCAGGGAGAGGAGCATCGCGATGAAAATCCCCGCCAAAAGAGGGCTGCGCCAGAAGAGGCCGCGGTAATCGTCGATCTGGTCGGCCTCGCGGTCCGGATGGGAGAGCAGGGTCACCACGCCGAAGGCGCCCAACGTCGTTACAAAGTAGGTGACGAGATAGAAGGTGACCGTCTCGATCGCCAGCCGTCCCGCCGCCAGAAAAGCGACCAGAATATACCCCATCTGCGCGATCGAGGAGTAGGCGAGAATGCGCTTCACGTTGCTCTGAAGAAGGGCCAAAAAGTTTCCGGCAATCATCGAGGCGGCGGCGATCAGCGCGATCAAAAACAGGATCGGTCCGGCCGCCGGATCGCCGCTGGCGGACTCCGGGACGAGCGCGGCCGTCTGGAGGGTCGGATTCAGGGCCGCGACCTGTGCGCGCAGCAGGAGGGCGAACATCGCTCCCTTCGAGACGGTCGCGATGAACGCGGTGACCGGCGCGGGGGCCCCTTCGTAGACATCGGGGGTCCAGAGGTGAAACGGGACGAGGGAGAGCTTGAATCCGACGCCGGTCAGGATCATCACCGCTCCCGACAAGATCAGGATCGTCTCCATCGGTTGATCTCCGGCCAAGAGTGACGCGATCCGGCGGAAAGACATCGTGCCGAGCGACGCGTAGACCAGCGCCATCCCGAAGAGGAGAAAGGCGCTGGAGACGGCGGCGAGGATAAGATATTTGATTCCCGCTTCGAGCGGCCGTTTCCGGTCGGGAAGGTATGCGTTCATCGCGAAGAGCGGAATGCTGAGCGTTTCCAGCCCGAGAAAAAATGTGGCGAAGTGGCTGCTCGACGCCAGCACCGCCGCGCCGAGGGTTGCCACGAGTAAAAGAACATAGAATTCTTCCCGTCGTCCCTCTTTTTTTTCGAAGTAATCATAGGAGAAAAGGGCCACGGCGGCGGCGGCCGCAACGATCAGGCCGATGTAGAAGAGGGCGTATCGGTCGACCAGAAGAAGCGGCGTCACCGAGCGGGGGGCGGCCCGGAGGCTGATGAAGAGCGAGAAGAAGGCGGCGGTCAGCCCGAGGATCGTCAGCCCAACTGTCCACCGATGGCTCCGGACGACGGCGATCAGGAGCATGACGGCCACGGAGGTCGCGGTGATGATTAAGAACGGGAGAAGCGCGGTGAAGTCGGCGGGCTGCATCATCCTCTCCCGAAAGCGACGGCGGTCTGTGCGGCGGCAAGCTGAAGGGCCTCCATCGTCGCCTGAAACGTATTGAAGACCGGCTGGGGATAGATTCCGAGCCAAACGATGGTGAGAATCAGCGGCACGAGGATGAGGATTTCCCGCCTTCCGAGATCGGGGAGGGTCCAGCCGTTGCGGTTCGGCCCGTGGAAGACCTTCTGAACCAGGCGCATTCCGTAGAAGGTGCCGACCAAAATCCCGACCGCCGCCCAGACGGTCAGCGCCACGCTGACCCGATAAGTCCCGAGCAGCACCAAGACTTCAGCGATAAAATTCCCGAGGCCGGGAAGACCGATCGCCGCCATCGTGAAGAGAAAGCCGACGCCGCTCCACCGCGGCATCGTCGACCAGAGCCCCCCCATCCGATCGAGCTCGCGGGTATGGATCCGCTCCTGGATCTGCCCGACCAGAATAAACAGCGCCCCGGTGCTGATGCCGTGCGCGAGCATCTCCATGACCGCTCCCTGAATCCCGAGCGTGTTCCAACCAAAGATGCCGAGGAGAACAAAACCGAGATGGCTGACGCTGGTGTAGGCGACCAGCCGCTTGAGGTCGGTTTGAGAAAAGGCGAGAAACGCGCCGTAGATAATCCCGACGGCGCCCAGGATCATCACATACGGCGCGGCCTCGCGCGCCGCCTCCGGAAAAAGAGGGAAGATGAATCGCAGTAGGCCGTAGGCGCCGGTCTTCAGGAGGAGTCCCGCCAGGATGACGCTCCCCGCCGTCGGGGCTTCCGTGTGGGCATCGGGCAGCCAGGTATGGAAGGGGAACATCGGGAGCTTCACCGCAAAGGCGGCGAAAAAACCGAGCATGATCCATCGGGCGGTCTCCGGCCGCAAAGGGGGTGTTGAGCAGGTCCTCATACGCGAAGGAATAGTTGCCGGTGGCCCGGCCGTGGATCAGGTAGAGCGCTAAGATCGCGATCAGCATCAACAGCCCGCCGATGTGGGTGAAGATGAAAAACTTGATGGCGGCGTAGATCCGGCGCTCATGCCCCCAGATCGCAATCAGAAAGGTCATCGGGATCAGCATCAGCTCCCAGGCGAAATAAAAGAGGAAGAGATCGACCGCGAGAAAGACGCCGACGATCCCGGACAACACCCAGAGCAGATTGAAGTGGAAAAATCCGACCCGCTCTTGAATCTCGCGCCAGGAGGCGAGAACCGACAGAATGCCGAGGAAGAAGGTGAGGACGATCAGCAGAAGGCTCAAGCCGTCCATCGCAAGGTGAAACGTGATCCCGAACCGCGGAATCCAGGGAAGATTGATCTCTTCCAGCCAGGCGACCGGCCGATCGGCGGAGAAGGTCATCACCCGTCCGGCGTTTCGAACCCAGAGGATGATTGAGAGAATGAAGCCGAGCCCGACCGCGATGAGGGAGATCCATCGGGAGGTGTTTTTTCCGTCACGGCCAAACGCCCAGGCGAGCAGGCCGCCGATTAAAGGAATTAAAATAAGCCAAACCAGAATCATAGAAGCACCACCCATCCAAGAAAGAAGATCGTTCCCGCCGCCAGCCCGGCGGCATACCATCGAACCCGTCCCGTCTCCGTCCGACGGAGCGTCTCATAGAAAAACGCGGCGAGCCGCGACAGGCCGGTATAGATCGAGTCGATGAGGTCGTGCCGGTTTAATCGGGCCAAGACAAAGACCGGCCGGACCAGCCACCGATCGTAAAATTGATCGATCACGTCGCGCCGGGACGCTTCGGCCAGCGCGACATAAGGCCGGACTAAGAGCCGATCGTAGAGAAGGTCGAACCCCCAGCCGGAATACCAAAACTGATACAGGGCGCTGCCGACCGGATGGCTCGCGAGCGATTCCGTGAGTGACGGCCGCCGCAGGTAAAAGACGTACGCGAGAAAAAGACCGAGCAGCGAGGCCGCCGTCACAAACGCTTCCGACCCGATCTCGGTCATCCCCCGGGCCGCGTGCAGGGCGCTCGCTTCGGTGTGGGGGAGGACGGTCTGGAGAAAATGCGTCAGGAGAGGTTTGTTCCCGAGCGCGGGTGGAAGATTGATGAACCCGCCGATGATCGACAGAATCCCGAGGACGACGAGCGGAATCCGGATCAGGAGGCCCGGCTCGCCGCCGGTCGGCGCTTTACGCGGCGCGCCGAAGAAGACGATGAAGATCAGCCGGAAGGTATAGAGCGAGGTCAGGAAGGCACCCACCAGCCCCGCCGTCCAAAGGGCTGCTGCCGCCGAGCGCCCATGTTTCCCAGAGGATCGCGTCCTTGCTGTAGAAGCCCGCGGTCACCAGCGGCAGTGCGGCGAGCGCCGAACCGCCCACCAGAAAGGTCCAAGGCGTAGACCGATGCGTCCGCCGCAGGCCGCCCATGTGGAAGATGTTCTGCTCGTGGTGGCAGGCAACGATGACCACCCCGGCGGCGAAAAACAGCAGCGCCTTGAAAAAGGCATGGGTCATCAGGTGGAAGATCGCCGCCTACCAGGCACCCACGCCCAGCGCCAGGAACATGTAGCCGATCTGGCTCATGGTCGAGTAGGCGAGCACCCGCTTGATGTCGGTCTGCACCAGGGCGCTGCAGGCGGCGAGCAGCAGCGTCAGCCGCCCACGACGACCGCCACGGCCGTCAAGACCGGCGGGGCCAGCAGGAAAAGGCCATGGGTCCGGGCGATCAGGTAGACCCCGGCCGTGACCATGGTGGCGGCGTGGATCAGCGCCCACACCGGGGTGGGGCCGGCCATGGCGTCGGCCAGCCAGGTCTGCAGCGGCAACTGGGCCGACTTGCCGACCGCACCGCCGAGCAGCAGGGCCGCCGCCCAAATCGGCAGCGGTGCGCCGATCGGCCAGGCCTGCCCGGCGCGATCCAGCAGGGTCGTGATGTCCAGGGTGCCGAACTGGCGTAGAACAGAACAGCGCGAGCGCGATCATCAAGACGTTCGCCGATGCGGGTGACGATGAACGCCTTCAGGGCCGCCCCGACGTTGGCCGGGTCGGTGATACCAGAAGCCGATCAGCAGATAGCTGCACAGCCCCACCCCTTCCCAGCCGAGATAGAGCAGCAGCAGATGGTCGCCCAGCACCAGAATCAGCATGCTGGCGACGAACAGGTTCATGTAGGCGAAGAAGCGGCTGTATCCCTCTTCAGCCGCGCATGTACCCGACGGCGAACAGGTGGATCAGGAAGCCGACGCCGGTGACCACGCCGAGCAGGGCGAACGACAGGCCGTCCAGGCGCAGGCCGACATCCACGGCGAAGCCATTGACGCTGAACCAGTGCCAGACCAGCTGGGTGACGATGGTTGGGCGGCGGCGACGCGAGGAAGTCGGCCGCGCTCCCAAGCGTGATCAATGCCGCGAGGCCGATCGACTGCCGACGCCGACGAGGCGCGGTGGTCTTTCGGGAAAAACGGCCGCGGCCGAAGATCGCCAGGAGCAGGGCGCTGGCGAAGGGAATGGCGGGAATTGACCAAAGAAGCGATCGCATCTTATTCCATATACGTTTTCAAGACGGCACTCATTGAGTTATTTTCCATTTTTCATTTATCATTTTTCATTTGTCATTTAAAAAATGGAAACTGGAAAGTGTAAAATGAAAATGGCTCGGAATTCATCCCCTCAGTCCCCGGCTTAGAGATCGGTGTCGAGGGAATGGTACTGCCGATACAACCGGATCAGGACAACGCCAGCCCGATCGATACCTCGGCGGCCGCCAGGGCCAGGACCAGGATGAACATCACCTGTCCGTCGGCCGCTGCCCAGCGTGCGCCGGCCACCACGAAGGCGAGACCAGCGGCATTGAGCATCACCTCGGTCGACATTAGGATAAACAGAATATTACGGCGTACCAGGAGACCGATCAGCCCCAGCGCGAACAAAATCGCCGCCAGGAGAAGCCCCTCTTGCACGGGAATCATCGACATTGGCTTTCTCCAGTTTTGGCCGGTGCCAGCCGAGATGATAGGCGGCGACCAGCGCCCCCATCAATAACACCGAGGTCAGCTCGACCCCGATCAGGTAAGGCCCGAAGAGAACGAGGCCGACCTCCTTCGGCCCGACGACCTCCGCCGCCGGGGCCGGAACGCCGGCCCGGGTGAGAAGAATAATTACTTCTCCCAACAAGATCGCCGCCAGGATCGACGGTCCGATCCACATCGCCGGCCGCAGCCACGTGCGCTCCTGCTCGGCGGCGCGTCTACCTAAATTCAACATCATCACGACGAAGATAAAGAGGACCATGATCGCGCCGGCGTAAACGATCACCTCCAGCGCCGCCACGAACGGCGCGCCGAGAATGTAAAAAATCACCGCCACCGCCAGAAACGAGACAATCAAATAGAGAAGCGCATGCACCGCGTTCAGACTCAGAATCATCAAAAGGGTGGCGGCCACCGCCACGGCGCCGGCCGTATAAAAGAATGTCTGCATGGTTACTCCGTCGTAAAAAGAGGGGGTAGGGTGTAGGGGGTGGGGTATAGGGTAAAGCAAGGCCGACCCCGCTTTTTTTTGTCGTTCTCTTCCGCTCTACCCTACCCCCTACCCCCCCACACCCTACACCCTGTCTTTAGGGCATCAGGCTACGCACGTCCACCGGCGGCCTTTCATTCTCGGCTTCGCCTTTGTCTTTGCCGCCGATGGACAATCCGGCCACGCTCCAAAAGTTGTAACCGGGGTATTTGCCCTCGCCGTTGATCAGCAGGTCTTCTTTTTCGTAAACCATGTTCTGCCGCCTGAACTCGCTCATCTCGAAATCGGGGGTGAGCTGAATCGCATAAGTCGGACAGGCCTCCTCGCAAAAGCCGCAGAAGATGCAGCGCGAGAAGTTGATCCGGAAGAATTCCGGATAACGCCGCCCGGTCTCGTCTTCCGTCGCCTGCAGCGCGATGCAATCGACCGGACAGGCGACCGCGCAGAGATAACAGGCGACGCAACGCTCGCCGCCGTCGGGATCGCGCGACAGGACGATCCGTCCCCGATAACGCGGCGGAGATAGGACCGCCTTTTCGTCGGGATAGGGAATGGTGACCGGCTTCTTAAAAGTATGGAGAAAGACGTCCCAGAGGGTTCTTAAGAATGCTGAACATTGATAGACTCCTTTATATTTCGGATTGCGGATTTAAAACAAAAGACCGGTTCTTTTTTTCTTTTCAATCCGCAATCCGAAATCTCCATTCCGCAATCGGTTCACCCTCTTTGCCGCCACCACCACCGCCCCGGTGACCAGCAGGTTGATCAGCGAGAGCGGTAGCAGCACCTTCCACCCGAACGACATCAGCTGATCGATCCGGGGCCGGGGGAGGGTGGCCCGGAGCAGGATGAAGAAGCCGAGGAAGAAAGATGTTTTCAGCAAAAACCAGATAAGCGGCGGCAAAAACGGCCCCTGCCAGCCGCCGAAGAACAGGACGGTGATCATCGCCGAGATCAGGATCATCCCAAGATACTCCCCGATGAAGAACATTCCGAATTTCATCCCCGAATATTCGGTGTGAAAGCCGGCCCCCAGCTCGGTTTCCGCCTCCGGGAGATCGAACGGCAGACGATGCGTTTCGGCGACCCCCGCGATCAGGAAGAGGACAAAACCGAAGAACTGAGGGATGAAGAACCAGAGCCCCCGTTGCGCCTCGACGATGTCGGTTAGACGAAAAGAGCCGGCGAGCATCACTGTGCCCGTGATCGACAGACCCAGGAATACTTCGTAGCTGAGGAGCTGCGCCGCCGCGCGCAAGCCGCCCAGGAGCGAATATTTGTTGTTCGACGACCATCCGGCCAAGACGATGCTGTAGACGGTCAGCGAGGACATCGCCAGAAAGAAGAGGACCGCGATGTTCAGATCGACGAGCACCAGTCCGGGGGCGAATGGAACGACGACGAAAGCCATCAAAACGGCCACCACGATAATGGCCGGGGCGAGGACGAAGACCGGCTTGTCGGCGAAGGGGGGATCCAATCCTCTTTCGTGAAAAGTTTAATGCCGTCGGCAACCGGCTGGAGGCTTCCGAAGGGGCCGACCCGGTTCGGCCCCAACCGGTCCTGCCAGACCGCGAGCAGACGCCGTTCGATCCAGGTGAGCCCGCCGGCGAGGCTGAGCATGATGAAGAGGAGCGCTAAAATGAAGATCCACGTGTAAAGGGTCATGAGGCCATCCTCAACATTCTTCCCCCGGCGGCGGGACGAAGCCGGCCCCAGGCGGGAAGGGGGGCGCCGGCGAACGGCGGAATCCCAGCCGGGACCGCCGCCAATCCCTTCGGCAACGTTTCATCGATCCGGACCAGGAGCGGGTAGACCCGTCCGTCCCATTCGAGCTCGACCTCTCCATCTTCCCCCGGTTCGATCTGAAGGCGCTTGGCATCGTCCGGGCGGAGTGCGATGTAAGGGGAGGGCGCCAACGACATCAGCGTCGGCGCAGAGCGGGTCAGCTCCTCCGAGCCGAAGAGATGAAAGCGGGGGACGAGGAGCCATTGGTCGGTCCGGGCCGCGAAGGGAGGGGGACTTCCCCAGAGTAGAACTCCTTTTTCCCTCCGGGGAGACGATCAGACGAACGCCGAAGGGGGCGCCGGGTATCTCCTCGCCGGCCTCCCCCTGGAGTTTGATGGTCGCCTGCTGATTCGAGTTCCAGCCGGGGGTCCAGGGAAGGGGGGTGAGAGAGGGGGGCGCGGCCCCCAATATCCTTCCATCGAGAAGGCGAAGGGGGAGTCGGGATCTTCGGGCGGCTTCGGCTCATGGACATTTTCATTGGCATGGATGGCGGTCCGCCCGCTGAAGCGGAACGATTCTCGGGGAAGTTTTTGATCGACGATCCGGAAGGAGGCCGGCGGAGCGGCGTCTCGCGCGCCGGCCAGCGCCGGAATTTCCCCGGCCATCGCGTCGAGCAGGTCGTCCAGATCCTGCCAGGCGGCCTCCTTTTTTCTCCCGGCCTCGGCCACTCCGTCGCGCAGCCAGCGCCAGCTCTCCTTGACGGTATCGCCACTTTGGGAATAGCCGGAACGTGACCTTAAAGAACCGCTGCGCGCGCCCTTCGTTGTTGACCACGGTGCCGGTCGTCTCCGCGTAGCTCCCGCTTGGGAGAATCAGCTCCGACCGGGACGAGGCGGCGTGATGGAGAGTGTCGAGGGTGACCAGGTGGGGGACGGCGTCAAAGAAGGCATCGACTGTCAGCGCCGTCAGCCCGCCGGGTGAGATCGTTCTCCAGGAGCAGGACCGTCTCGGCTTCCCCGTTCTGCACCCCGTCTGGAAAGCCTCCGCTGAGGGGGCGGCCGCCCATCAGCCCCAGGCCGACGGCGTTGCTCTCCGGGATGGCGACAGGCGATCCCCGCTAATTCTTGCCGATCGCATCGAGGGCCGAGGCGATGTTCGCGGCGGCGTGGATCATCGCTTCACTGTTCAAGCTCATCCCGGCGACGACCAAGGGCCGCTCGGCGGCCTTCAGCGATCGCGGCAATCCGGTCGGCCAGCGCGCCGACCGACGGGGAAGGCCAGAAACCGCCGGCGCATTCGGATCGACGGCATGGGCCACCGCAAAGCCGAGCCGGGCCAGTTCTTCGGGGGTCGGCCCGATAAGTCTCCGTCGGCAACCTCGTCGAGCCGGGTCGCCGTCGGCGCCGGCGATGAACAGGGGGCTTGGCGCTCGTGCTGGCCGATGGTCGCGTCCAGGGCGGCGGTGGCGTGCCAGGCGGGGATCTTCAGCGCTGCGGCGGCGGCGAATGACCGCTGGCGGCCCGCCTGACGAAGGGCGAGCGCAATGCGCGGCGCGGTCACATTGGTGACGTCCTCGCCCAGAACGAAAACGGCGTCGGCGTGCTCCATTTCCCGCGAGCGAAGGAATGCGGTGCCGGACTATTTCCGAGAATGTCGAGAATCGTTCTGCACGACGACGAAACTGCTTGTCGGCGATGCCGGTGGAAAAATGGTCCGCACCCACGGCAGTTCGCGCAAGGCGAAATTGGCTTCCAGCGATGGCGCGGGGCGAGCCGATCCCGATGACCCGGCCGTTCCGGAGCAGCGTGCCGCGGTGTGGAACCCCCTCCCGCTTCGAAATCTGGATTGTTTTTCCTTCCCGGACCAAAAGCGGCTCGCGAATCCGCTGCGGGCTGTTGACATAGTCGTAACCGAAGCGGCCGCGGTCGCAGAGAAAATAGTGATTCACCACACCGTTGTAGCGGTTTTCGATGCGGCGCAATTCGCCGTAGCGCTCGCCGGGGCTGATGTTGCAACCCACCGCGCACTGCTGGCAGATGCTGGGTGCGAACTGCATGTCCCACTTGCGGTTGTAGCGCGCGGAGTGGGTCTTGTCGGTGAATACGCCCGTGGGACAGACCTCGACCAGATTGCCCGAGAATTCGTTCTCGAGCGCGCCATCCTCGACGCGGCCGAAATAGAGGTTGTCGTGGGCGCCGTAGACGCCGAAGTCCGTGCCCTGCGCATAGTCCCGGTAATAGCGCACGCAGCGATAGCAGGCGATGCAGCGGTTCATCTCGTGGCCGATGAACGGACCGAGCTCCTGGTTGCGATGGGTGCGCTTGGCGAAGCGGTAGCGGCGCCGGGAGTGCCCGGTCATCACCGTCATGTCCTGCAGGTGGCAGTTGCCGCCCTCCTCGCAGACGGGGCAGTCGTGCGGATGGTTGGTCATCAGCCACTCGATGACCCTGGCGCGGAATGTTTCGGCCTCCGGATGAAGGATCGAGATCCGGGTTCCATCGATCGCCGGCGTCATGCAGGCCATCACCATTTTGCCCTGCGTGTCGTTCTCGTCTTTGAACGCTTTCACCGCGCACTGGCGGCAGGCGCCGACGGAACCCAGCGCCGGATGCCAGCAGAAATACGCCAGATTCAATCCAAGCCCCAGCACAGTCCTGAAGGAGGTTCTGGGCGGGGTTGACCGGATAGGGCTTGTTGTCGACGTAAATCGTTGCCATGGACTCCTCTACCTTAACTTTTCCACGGGCAGCGCTTCTCCCGGAGGTGCCGCTCGAAATCTTCTCTGAAAATAGTTCAGCGCGCTCGCCAGCGGCTCCATCGCGCCGGGGGCGAGCGCGCAGAAGGTATTGCCGGGGGCCATGAACTTCGTCTGCTCCCGCAGAATCTCCAGATCGCCCTGTTCTCCCTCCCCCGCTCCATCGCCCCCAGGATCTGCACCACCCAGGGGAGGCCGCTCGCGGCAGGGCGTGCACCAGCCGCAGGATTCCCGCGCGAAAAACTGCTCGAGGTTCCACAACATGCCGACCGGGCAGGTCCGGTCGTCGAGGACGATCATCGTCCCCGTGCCCAGGCGGCTTCCCGCTTTTCTGATCTCGTCGAAATCCATCGGCATATCGAGATGCGCCTCGGTGATGAATTCGGTGGAAGCGCCCCCGGGAATCGCCCCCCGGAACTGGAGCCCGTCGCGCATCCCCCCGCATGCTCTTCCAGAAGCTCGCGCGCGGTCGTGCCCATCGGCAGCTCCCACAGGCCGGGCCGCTTGACCTTGCCGCTCGCGCCGTAGAGCTTCGTCCCGGCGTCTTCGGTGCGGCTCAAGCTTTGGAACCAATCGGGGCCGTGCTTCACGATGTGCGGGACGTTGCACAAGGTCTCGACGTTGTTGACGACCGTCGGCTTGCCCCACAGCCCGACCGTCTGCGGATACGGCGGCTTGGCCCGCGGCTTGGCCCGTTTTCCCTCCAGGGCGTTGAGCAGCGCCGTCTCCTCGCCGCAGATGTAACGGCCGGCGCTGACATGGAGGATCATCTCCAGGTTGTAGCCCGATCTCCAGGATGTTCTTGCCCAGATAGCCATGCCTGGTAGGCCTCGGCCATCGCCTTTTGAAAGACGCACGGCCGCCTCCCGGTACGCCCAGCGAAGAAAAATGTAGGCGGCGTCGGCCTGCACCGCGTAGGCGGCGACGATCATGCCTTCGATCAACTGATGCGGGTCGCCTTCCAGCAGCAGCCGATCTTTGAAGGTGCCCGGCTCCATCTCATCGGCGTTGGCGACGAGATATTTTGGGTGAGGCGCGTCCTTGCCCCGCGGGACCAGGCTCCACTTGACCCCGGTGGGGAAACCGGCGCCGCCGCGGCCCCGCAGGCCGGAGCGCTTGACCGTCTCGTGGACTTCCTCCGGCGACATCCGGTTAGCGCCTTTCGCAATCCCATTGATAGCCGCCGGCGCGTTCGTAGGCGGCGAGGTCGATCGCGGTCCCGTCTGTGCCGAATGTTTTGTGTGAGCGGTTTCTCCAGCGTACGGCATTGCTATTTATATTCCTCCAGGAGGATGTCGATTTTCTCTGTTGTCAAATCGCTGTGAAGGTCGTCATTAACCATCAACACCGGCGCATGGTCGCAGGCGCCGAGACAGACGTTCGGCAAAAAGGTGAACTCGATTGTCGGCGGTGGTCTGGCCGAGACCGATGCCGAGCCGCTCGATCAGATGCGCCCGGACCCGCTCATATCCCATCACCCAGCAGCTGACGCTGTCGCAGAGAAGCAGCACATGCCGGCCGACCGGCCTGCGGAAAATCCGATTGTAAAAGGTGGCGACCCCGTCGAGCTCATCGGGGGCCATGTCGAGCAGGGCCGCAACATCTTGGATCGCCTTCGTCGGGGACCCACCCGCGGTCGTTTCTGAACGATCTGCATCGCATCGATGCAAACCGCCTGCTTGTTGGGATAAAGAGGAAACTCCGCTTCAATCTCTTTTCGTTCTTCCGGACTCAACATAATCTCTCCGTACGTTGTAAAAAGAGAAAATCGGTGCTGACTGTTCATTCCTAATTCCTCATTCTGTCATTCCTAATTGAATCTTTATTTGTCGACATCCGCCAAAACAAAATCGACGCTTCCGAAGATCGCGATCAGATCGGGGACCGTCGAGCCCCCGGCAGAGCAGGGGAACCATCTGCATATGGGGGAAAGACGGGGTCCGGATGCGGGTCCGGTACGGCGTCGTGCTCCCATCGCTGATCAGGTAATAACCGTTGTTGCCTTTGGTCGCTTCGATCGTGAACCGAGCGCTTCGCCCGGGGGAATGACCGGCCCCCAGCTGACGGCCAGAAAATGCGTGATCAGCGTTTCGATGTCGTGCATCGTGTTCGGTCCTTCGGCGGCGGCGTCGCCAGCGGATGGATCCGATTTGTAAGGGCCGGCGGGCATGTTGCGGACGCACTGCTCGATGATTCGCAGACTCTGGCGCATCTCCGCGACCCGGACGGTGGCGCGGTCGTAACAATCGCCGTCGTTGGGCCGATCGGGATGTCGAACTCGAATTGGTCGTAGCCGGAATATGGCTGCCGCTTTTCGGAAGTCCCACCCCAAGCCGCAGGCGCGCAGGTTCGGGCCGGTCACGCCCCACTCGATGGCTTCGTCCACGGTCGTCCGCGCCGATGCCGTCCGTCCGCGCTTTGAAGATCCGGTTTTTGACGATCATCCCGTTCGTATTCGTCGAAGCGCGGCGTCTTTGATAAGGTAGTTGATGAAATCTCTGACCAGATCTGTCCCAACCGCTGGGCAAATCCTGCGCGACGTTCCGCCGATGCGGAACCAACTCGGATGCATCCGCCCGCCGGTGATGGCCTCGACGATGTAGAAGGTGCGCTCGCGGTCGGTGAAAATATAAAACACCGGCGAGAGCGGGCCCACGTCCTGCGCGAAGGTTCCGAACCAGACCAGATGGCTGGCGAATCGAAACAACTCCGCCATCATCACGCGGATCACCTGAGCCCGCAGGGGGACCTCGATTCCGGCCAGCCGTTCGACCGGCAGAACGATAAGCGAGGTTGTTCATCACCCCGCCGAGGTAATCGACGCGGTCGGTGTAGGGGAGGTAGGTGTGCCACGTTTGCCGCTCGCCCATCTTCTCCTGCGCCGCGGTGGTGATAGCCGATGTCGGGCACGACATCCAGAATTATCTTCGCCGCTCGAGTTGCAGCACCACTCGCAACACGCCGTGCGTACCGGGATGCTGCGGCCCCAGATTGAGAAACATGAAATCGGTGTCGTCGCCGCTCCGCCTCAGGCCCCAGTCTTCCGGGTGGAATTTCAGCGCCGCCTGTTCAGCCATCTTCTTTCTCTTCGGGCAAACGGAACGGCCCAATCTCGGTTGCGCGCGCGGGGTGTTCTTTGCGCAGCGGATGGCCTTGCCAGGTGGGCGGCATCAGGATGAGCCGGACCAAGTGCGGATGGCCGTCGAAGCTGACGCCGAACATATCCCACGTCTCGCGCTCGTACCAATTCGCCGCCGGCCAGATGTCGGTGATTGTCGCGACGGAGGGGCGTTCTCCAGCGAGCGCCACTTTGATTCGGACATCCTGGCATTGCGCTCGAAGGAGAGCAGGTGATAGACGACGGTGAAATCGCTGGCGGGCTGATCGCCGCGATGGGCGCGGACCCGCTCGTCAATAGCCGGTCAGATCGTAAAGCAGGCGATAGGGCCGCTCGGTTTCGAATTTGAGGTAGCGGAACAGATCGCGGATCTTCTCCTTGGTGATCCACAGAGTCGGGATTCCATCAACCGTGGTCTGCGGCCCGAGCAGTCTTCGCCGGACCGGCTTGCGCTTGAATCGCCTCGTTGCGGGAGAGATCGACGGGTTGCATCGTGGCCAATTCCCGGGAGAGATCGTGCGAAGCGTAATCGGGGGGGCGTAATGATGTCGCTTGCCGATCGCCCGCCGCTTCGGTCCCTTTAATTCGCGCATGGACGGGAAGATCCGGTTGCTCGACGCCTTGCGGGCCGATGACCCAGCTCAGCGGCCGCCGCTCGTCGCCGACGGCCTGTTGCAGCAGCGGCAATCCTTCCATAAACGCGCTGTCGGGACGGGGCGGGCAGCCGGGGACGTAGAGGTCAACCGGGAGAAATTTATCGACTCCCTGAACGACGCTGTAGATGTCATACATCCCGTCCGAGTAGGCGCACGATCCCATCGAGATCACCCAGCGCGGTTCCATCATCTGTTCGTGCAGCCGCTGGATGATCGGCGCCACCTTGATGAAGACCGTGCCCGCGATGACCATGAAATCGGCTTCGCGCGGCGTGCCGCGAATCACCTCGGCGCCGAAACGCGCGATGTCGTACTTGCTCGTAAGACTGGTGGCCATTTCGACAAAACAGCACGAGAGGCCGAAGTTGAACGGCCAGATCGAATTCTTGCGCCCCCAGGCCAGCAGATCCTCCAGCCGTGCGAGCGCAAAATTGCCGCGAACCGCAACTGTCAGTGGAACGATTGTTGTCATATGTGATTTGTTTCTTTCGAATCAGGTTTGCGGGACCACCAGGCCATCGTTGCTCCTTACTCTAACGTGAGTACCTTTCGGGCGATCCCCAATCGAGGGCGCCCAGCCGCGCCAGGCTAGATCAGCGCCGCGACCAGGATGCCGATGAAGACGGCGATTTCTCCAATGTAACCGGCCCAGCCCAGTTCGCGGAACGCGACGGCCCAGGCGAAGATGAAGACCGCCTCCAGATCGAAGATCACAAAAAGCATCGCCATCAGATAGAACTGCGCCGAGAAACGCAGCCTCTGCCGAACCGGTCGAAACGATTCCCGATTCGTAGGGAATGTCGGTGGCGAGGTCGCGATGCCGCTCTCCCAAGAGATGGGAAATGAGAAGCATCCCGGCGACCAGGAAGACAACGAGGAGGAAATAAGCGCCCAACGGCCAAAGAGTCATTGTTTCAGATCATCCCTAACGGCTCAGATTTATTCCCTCATTGTAGGGGGATGGGGAGGGAGGAGACAATTAGCCGGCATGATGATCTCCTTCCGTATGACGGGGCTGCCGCGCGGCCTTGGCTTGTTTCTTCCGGATTCATCATGGCGCGAGATATGTTTGTTTCCTGGCCGGATGTTCCTGCAAGTGCTATTGCTTTCCGGAATTTAAATGATTATTCTTGAAGATCGGAGGCGACGGCCTGATCCCGATCGGAGGAGGATTTCTGTAATCGGCCTCACTGGCCGCTTTCGGCCTCTATCCATACCGTCATTCCGGCCTTATAATGAGGGGATGAAGTGTTCACATGGAGCAACGCGCGATATTACAATCGGCCGCTTCTCCGCTCGGGCTTCCGAATCAGCGGCCTGGAACGACCGATAAGATGAGGATCTCCCTTTCAAATGCAGCGATGAGCCTGGGGCTCGCCGCCGTCTATTTCGTCGCCGGCAAGCTCGGCTTGATGTTGGCTTTTCTCCATGAGAACGCGTCGGCGGTTTGGCCCCCGCGGGGATTGCGCTGGCCGCCGTTCTGCTCTTCGGATACCGCGTCTGGCCGGGGATCTTCCTCGGGGCCTTTCTGGCGAATGTGACGACGGCGGGGTCGGTTGCCACGTCGCTCGGCATCGCGGCTGGCAATACGCTTGAGGCGCTGGTCGGCGCCTGGCTGGTTCAGCGGTTCGCCAACGGCCGCCATGCATTCGACCGGCCGCAAGATGTTTTCAAGTATGTTCTTCTTGCCGCTTTCTTCAGCACGACCCTCAGCGCGACCTTCGGCGTCACCAGCTTGACCTTGGGAGGCTTTGCCTCCCTGGATCAATATGGACCGGTCTGGCTGACCTGGTGGCTCGGCGATATGGTCAGCGATCTGATCGTGGCGCCGCTGATCCTCCTCTGGGCCGGAAAGGGTCTGAAGGGTTTCACATGGCGACGCTCTTTTGAGTTTCTCCTTGTGCTCGTCCTTGTTTTTCTTGTCTGCCAGATCGTCTTCGGCGGATGGCTTCCCTTCAAGACGAAGAATTACCCGCTTGAATATTTGACGCTCCCGATCCTCCTCTGGGCCGCATTCCGGCTCGGGCGGCGTGGGACGATGACCGCCTCCTTCATGATGTCGGGGGTCACCACCGTTGGAACGCTTCGCGGATTCGGCCCCTTCTTTACGGGCGACCCCAATGAATCGCTCCTCCTGCTGCAGGCGTTTACGGGGACGATGACAGTGATGGCCTTGTCGCTCGCCGCGATCATTTCAGAGGAGAGACAAGCGGAAGAAGCGCTGCGCGAAAGCGAGGATCGATTGCGATTGGCGGTCGAGGCGACGGGACTGGGAACCTGGGATTTTAACCCGATCACCGGCGCCTTGCGGTGGTCTGCCCGATGCAAGGCGATCTTCGGCCTTCCGCCGGAAGGGGAAGTGAACTATTCCCTTTTCCTGGATCGTGTTCATGCGGAGGACCGGGAGCGGGTGGACGAGACGGTCGAGCGCCTGCTCGATCCGGCCAGCGGCGGAAATTACAAGATCGAGTACCGTACGGTGCCGCTTGAAGACGGCGTGCCGCATTGGCTGGCGGCGCGCGGGCAGGTCTTCTATGACGAAGCGGGCCGGGCCGCGCGATTTATCGGAACGGTTCTCGACATTACGGAGCGCAAGCAGGGGGAGGAGGAGTTGAAGGCGAGAACAATGGAAGCGCAGGAGGCGAGCCGGCTGAAGTCGCAGCTTCTCTCGAATGTTTCGCACGAGCTGCGCACCCCCCTCAACAGCATTATCGGATTTGCGCATCTCCTTCTGGGGGAGACGTACGGTCCGCTTCAAGAGAATCAAAAAATGCCGTTGGAGAGGGTGCTGAGAAACTCCGATGAACTGCTCAATTTAATCAACAATCTGTTGGACTTTTCCAAGATCGAGTCGGGGAAGCTGGCGCTGGAGCTGCAACCGGTGGAGATGGTCCCTCTGCTGGAAGATGTGTTGGAGGGATTGAAACCGCTGGTCGAGAAGAAATCGTTGGCGACCCGCCTGAATCTCTCAGAGCGTATCCCGACCATTGAGTCCGATCCCAACCGGATCAAACAGGTTTTCTCGAATCTTCTCTCAAATGCGATCAAATTTACCGAGGAGGGGGAGGTTCGAATCATGTTGAAGGATCGTCCTGAACGAGGAGGGGTGGAGATTGCGGTGCATGATACCGGCATCGGCATCCCGGAGGAGGAGCTCCCGAAAATCTTCGAGGCGTTCCATCAGGTCGATGGAACGTTGACGCGGGAATTCGGGGGGACCGGTTTGGGGCTGGCGATTGTAAAGGAGCTGGTGGATCTGTTGAAGGGGGAGATTCGGGCGACCAGCGAGCGGGGAAAAGGATCGACCTTCACCCTCTATTTGCCCTACCGGTTCAATGGGTGATGTGTGAGGCTTCACTCTTCTTGCGAGGAGGATTCCTCTTTCTTCGGGATCTGATAGGGCAATCGGACGGTGAAGATGGAGCCGCTTCCGACCTGGCTCGCGACATCGACCGTTCCCCCCAGCGCTTCGGCCAATCTCTTGACGATCGATAAGCCGAGCCCGGTCCCTTTTTGGGGGGCGGACTCTGTCGCCACGACGTGATAATAGGGCTCGAAGAGGTGAGGGAGATCCTCCTCGGCAATCCCCCTCCCGGTGTCGCTGACCTCCACGCAGACCTTCTTTTCTTCGGGCAGATGGCGAATGCGCACGGCCACCGAGCCTTGCTCGGTGTACTTGATTGCGTTGGAGATCAAGTTGGTGAGGATCTGCTTGAGCTTCGCGGGATCGGATTGAATCGTCGGCGCCGAAGCGTCATCGATGAATTCCATACTCAATCCCTTTTGATCCCCCATCGGTTTGAGGTTGTTCACGGTCCGACGAGCGGCATCGGAAACGGAGACCGGCTCCAGTTCAAGCGAGAGATCGCGCTGTCCCGCTTCGATCTTGCTGACATCAAGAATCCGGTTGATGAGCTCGAGAAGGGTCCTCGAATTTTCATAGATCCGTTCCTGCATCTCTTTCATCTTTGCGGGGTCCTTCTGGAAACGGGGATCTTTCAACAGCGAACTATAGCCGATGATTGCGTTGAGCGGTGTTCTCAACTCATGGGAGACGATGGAGACGAGCTCCGATTTCAGACGATTGGCCTCCTCCGCCTCCGTCGTTTTCTGACGGAGCGTCTCTTCGATCTGTTTGCGCTCGATCGCGTTTGTCAATACGTTGGCAACCGCTTGGAGAAAGTGAATATCCTCTTCGTTAAAAGCGCGCCGTTTTATCGTGTGCGCTCCCAACACGCCGAACGGCCGATCGCGTCCCTGAATCAGCACCGTCATCCCGCTGATGACTTGATGCGCGTCCAAAAGCGCCGCGCCGGTAAACCGTCTCTCCGTCCGGAGATCCTCGGTGATCACCGGCGTTTTGGAGAGGAGGGTATAACCGGCTTGAGAGTCGGGCCGGGTGTCCACCGTCGCGCGCCCGACCGAATCCTCCTCCCATCCGACGCCGGCCCGCAGAAGAAGGCGCTTCCCGTCGGGAAGAAGCTCTAAAATTTTAGTGTATTCGACTTCCAGGCATCGAGCGACCAGGGCGACCGCTTGATTCATCAGCGTCGCGACATCGGTCCCTTCCAAGGCGCGCTGCCCCAGCGCCGCGACCGCCCCCTGTTGGGCCTCCCGCGCTCGGGTCTCCTCCTCCACCTGCTTGAGCGGCGTGATGTCCATCGAGATGCCGTGGATGAATGTTCCCGTCTCGGTCACGCCGCTGAGGCTCATTCCGGTGTGAAGCCAGACGGCGCGGCCGTCGGCGGCGATCATGCGATGGTCGAACCGCCGGTCTTTCCCTTCGGAAACCAGCTTCTGGAATTCCTTCAGGACATTTTCCCGATCGGCCGGATGAAGATGGGCTTCCCAAAACCGGGGCTCGGTCAACCATTGTTCCACGGGGTATCCGAGAATCATCTCCGCGCGGGAGCTGACAAAGAAAAAACGGTTTGCCGCCGCGTCCGCCTCCCAGACGATGCTATGATCGAGGCCGTCGACCAGCGCCCGGTAGCGCCGCTCGGCGGCCTGCGCGCCGGCGCGGGAGTGCCACTCGGCCTCGTAAAGCCGCGCATGTTCCGTGGCGAGCCCGACCTGCTCGGCGATCAGCTCGAGCAGACGCCGCTCTTCCTCGCCAAATCGCCGTGGGCGGAAACATCCGACGTGAATCACCCCCATGAGATGGTCTTGGACCCGAAGCGGCGCTCCCAGGAGGGAGCGAACCCCTTTTTCCGGAGGATGGGGCTTGCGACCTCGACCTTCGAGAGATCGTCAATAATGAGTGATCTCCGCTCCGATAAGATCCGTCCGGCCACCCCCGTCCAACCGGAATCCGGACCCGATCCACCTCTTCTTCCAATCCATAGGCGGCCCGGACCGCGAGCGTTTGGCTCTCTTCATCGAGCAAGAGGATCGCGACCGTGTCGGCCATAAAAATTTGCTGGACCCGACCGACTAAATTATTGAGGAAATGGTCGAGGCTGAGGTTGGAAAGGGTCGTCTCGGCGATCGATTGGATCTCGGCGAGCCGTCGTAGCGCTCCTTTGGGTTCATCGCGGTTCTGTTCTTTTTCTTTTTCGTTCTCTCGCATCACCTATCCATATAAATCATTATTAACATAGCGACAGAGGGACTACAATGGGGGGGAACGCCTTACGGGAACCGTTCCCTCTTGTTTAGACGGAAGAAGTATGGAACAATGGCGCCGGCATGCTCCCTTTATTCTATTCGTGAGGACCCGATGCCCTGGACCCCCCCTGTTCTGAAAACGGAACGGCTCTCTCTTGCCGGCCCGGACGATGCGGTTCAACCGGTTTTCGTTTCGGACGGCCGAGACGCCGCCGCGCAAGCATTGCCCGGTCTTCCCAGCAACTGGAAGATCTATCTGAAAGAGAGCGAAGAGCCGATCGGGACGATCGGCTATATCGGATGGGACCGTGAGACGCGTCTGGCGGAGGTCGGATTTATTCTGATGAACATCCATACCGGCCGCGGCTATATGACCGAGGCCTGCCGGGCCGTCGTCGATTTCGGCTTCGAGGGGATGGGCCTGGCGATCGTGGAGGCCAAATCGCTCCCGAACAATATCGCGTCGATCCGCGTTCTCGAGAAGGTCGGCTTAAAGCGGGAGGCGCGGATTCAGGGGCGGCTTTCTTCGAAGGGTCCGCTGGTCAATCTCGATCTCTTTCGAATCAAGAAAGAGGCGTGGTCAAGCGGGAGAAGTTTTCGATAACGTAATCGGGACGGATCGGGCCCCGCTCGGCCATCGCCGCCGTTGTGCAGCCGGAGAGGACCAGGATCGTGGCGAGCCCCGCCCGCTGCCCGCCGAGGATGTCGGAGTCGAGCCGGTCGCCGACGATGGCGCAGCGGCCGCCGGGGGGAAGAGATCGAGCGCGATCTCGAAGATTAACTTTTCGGGTTTTCCGACCACAACCGGTGTGATCCCGGTCGCCACCTCGATGGCGGCGACGATCGGGCCGGTCCCGGGCCAGAGACCGTCGGGCATCGGAAAGTTGGCATCCCGGTTCGTCGCAATAAAGGCCGCCCCCCGCTGGATCGCAAGGGTCGCGATCTTCAGCTCCTGATATGAAAAGTGCTCATGTCCCCCAACGACGACGATCTCCGCCGTCACCCCCTCATTCCCTTTCAAGACATGTCCCCCGACCGCCTCGATCTCTGAGCGGAGCCCATCGCTTCCGACGACGAAAATCGGCCGGCCGGTTTTTCCTTCCCTCTGGAGGTAGAGGGCAGCGGCGCGTCCGGAGGTGAGGAACTCCGCCGGGTCGGCGGGGATGCCGAGGCGGGCCAGCTTCGTTGCATATCCCTGGGCGGTGTGGCGGGGATCGTTGGTGATGAAGAGACGGCGTTTTCCCGCGTCGTTTAAAGCGGTGAACGTCTCCGCGGCGCAGAGGGTCGGCTGATCGCCGAGGTAGACGACGCCGTCGAGATCGATCAGAAAATGGTCGAACCGGTCGAGAAGGCGGTTCATCTCTTTCGCGAGGGGAGAAAGTAGAAGTGGTCGGTCGGGCCGTGTCCGTGGCCGATGGAGAGGCCGTGACGGATCGCCTCGGTCACATAAGTCTTGGCTTCTTGGACCGCTTGCTTCAACGTTTTTCCGGAGGCGATCTGAGCGGCGATGGCGGCGGAGTAGGTGCAGCCGGTGCCGTGCGTGTTCTGCGATTCGATGAAGTCGGACCGGAAAAAGGTGATCTCTTTGCCGTCAAAAAGGAGATCGCACCCCCGCTCTTCCAATAGGTGCCCTCCCTTGACCAAGACGGCGCGGCCGCCGAGGAGGTGGATCTTTCGCGCGGCCTCTTCCGCCTCGGCCACGGTCCGGATCTTGATCCCGGTCAAGAGCTCTGCTTCGTAGATATTCGGCGTGACCAGCGCCGCCAGAGGGAACAGCTCGCTCTTCATCATCGCAATCGCCTCCGGCTTGAGGAGAGGATAGCCGCTTTTGGAAACCATCACCGGGTCGACGATCAGATTTTGAACCTGCATTTCTTTGACGAGCTGGGCGACCCGTTTGACGATTCCCTTGGAAGAGAGCATGCCGGTTTTGACCGCGGAGATCGTGAAATCGTCGAAGACCGCCCGGATCTGCGCCTCGATCACCCGAAGGGGAAGGTCGAACGCGGTGACGACCGTTTTGGTATTTTGAGCGGTGATCGATGTCAATACCGAGAGGGCGAAAGCGCCGTTGGCTTGGATCGCCTTGATGTCGGCCTGAATGCCGGCGCCGCCGCCGGAATCGGAGCCGGCGATCGTCAAGACCTGCGCGATCGTCGGGCGCGACCGCGTCCCGTCTGACGGCGCGGCGGTCTCTATACCGGCCATCGCTCTTCCCTCCAGGCCATCTCCCAGAACATCCATTCGTAGCGGGAGCTGAGGATGAAGTGGCTCTCCATCCGGAGTTTCTCGTCGGCGCCGGCCCCTTTCGCCCATAAATCGACCTTCTCGCACATCCAACGGGCGACCTCGGCGAATTCGGGCGAGGAGTAGAGGGCGAGCCAGTTTTTATAAGGATGTGTTTCGGGAGGGGCCCCCTTTTCCGTCAGACGGCGGCCGACCTCCACATAAATCCAGGCGCAGGGGAGGGCGACGGCCGTCGTCTCGGCCAAGGTGCCGGTCGCGGCGACCTGAAGCATGTGGCGAGTATAAGCGTAGTTCGTCGGGGCCATCGGAAGGGCGGCCATCTCCGCCTCGGTCATCTTCCATTGCCGGCCGTATTCTTTGTGGAGCCCCCGCTCCACCTGGATTGTGTCGGCGGCCAGCTGGGTGAATTTCTGCATTGTGTCGATGTCGGCGCTCTTCTGAGCCGCGGCGGAGAAGATCTTCGCCAGCTCGAAGAGGAAGAGGGAATCCTGGATGATGTAGAACCGAAATTTTTTCTCCGGGAGCGTTCCGTCGCCGAGAGCCTCGACGAACGGATGCTTCAATTGCGCGTCCCAAATCGGCTGGGCGAGCTTTTTGAGATGTTGGGTAAACATAACCGCCTCCTTCAAACCATATTGAAGGCCATTTTAAAAGAAGCGACCTTGGATTGCAACCTGAAGAAATAGCCAAGAATGAAGAGAATACGGATGTGGGTTATTTTTGGGGTTTGGCGGTGATGAACCAATCCCAGAGACGGGGCTGGTCATCGAAGGGCTCGAAGCTGCCGATTTGGCCGTCCCAGGGATAGAGGACCTTCTTGATCCGGATGTTTTTGAAGCCCGCTTTCTTCAAGCGGTGTTTGATCTCGAAGGCGTAGAAAAACTTCTGTCGCTGGCCGTCGTCGTCGTAGATCCCGCTGATGAAATCGAACTTCCGGCGCTCCAGAATCCGCTTGGTGGCCCAGAGCGCTTTCTCTTCATCCCCGATCTTCTCGATCTCGCGGTCGAAGATCAGCGCCCCTTGATAAAGGATCACCTCCATCGACGGAAAGATCGCCATCAGGGACCCTTCCGGCGTCAAGGTTCGATGGATCTCCGAGAGGATCGTATCGATGCTTCGTGAGGAGGGGAAGAGGATCGAGTTGACCGCGACGGCGACGTCGAACTGATTGTAGAAACGGGAGAGATCGGTGAGGGAGGAGCGGCAGAAAGAAATATTTTGGGCGTGGACGCGCCGCTTGGCGGTCCGGATCATCCGTGGTGAGAAATCGATCGCGGTTACCTGCTTGAAGTGGTCCGATAAAAAGGGAAGGAGGGGCCCGGTGCCGCAGCCGAGGTCGGCGGCCGTTTTTTCTTCTTTGTTCGGAAGGGAGAGGATCTCGTCGAAGAGGGGGTTGATGACCCCTTCTTGAAAAGGAGAGATGATCTCCTGCTCATACCGGTCTGCAATTTTGTCCCAATCTTTTACGTCCATCAATTCAAATATAGCATAACTTTTCCCGTCCGGAGGCCGGACGAAGCGCGGATGATCCCTTGGGGGGATCTGTCGCGGAGACCGATCCGATCGGCCCGAACGGGTCCTCCGGATCTTTACTTCCGCCGTGTCCTGAAGTACACTTCCCCCTCGATCTCTCGCCTCTTGAGGATCTGAGCCGATATCGGAAATCGCCGATGACCCTTTTCGATTGGCGCCGCGAATTCGACTGGCGCTTGCAAAACCTTCTGACCATTTCGGCGCCGGTGATCAAACGCCCCGTCGGGGATCTCGGCGCGATCGAGAAAAATTCTCATCGGTTCAATCGACGCGCTACCGCGCGCTCGCCGCTCAGTATCCTCTCGGCGCCTGGGGCCGTGTTTGCACCGAGGAGGAGGCGCTCCTCAACCTCTATATCCTCGATATCTGCGATCGCGCGATCCTCCGTCTCCCACGTTCGGGCCGCGGCCTCGATATCGGCGCCGGAAATTGGAGCTATCTTCCCGCCTTGACGAGTTGGTCGGCGATTCCTTGGGACGGGGTCGAACTCGATGCCCATCGGCGTTACTGGACCCTCGCCACGCGCCGCGCCCATGCCGAATATATGCTCCCGATCTGGGAAGGTTGCCGCTACCTCCCGGGCTCTCTCCTCGATCTCACCGGAGCGTATGCCTGCGTTACTTGGTTTCTCCCCCTTTGTCACGCCCGGTTCCCTGCGCGCCGGCCGTCTCCCGGACCGGTTTTTTCAGCCGCAGGCGCTCCTCCGCCGGGCTTGGTCGCTCCTGGAGCCGGGCGGGGTCCTCTTTATTCTCAATCAGGGGAAAGAAGAGGCCGGTGTCCAGCAGCTCCTCTTAGAAAAGGAAGGGTTGACCGGCGACGCCGTCGGAGAGATCACGAGCGTTTTTTCGCCGTATAAGAAAAGTCGATATGGATGGCTTTTGGTGAAATCCAGATGACGCAAGCAGAAGGGATGATATGCATGTAAATCGGAACGCGTCCGAGGAATTCTACACCATCGGACACTCGACCCGGACGGAAGAAGAATGGCTTGCGCTGCTGACGCATTATCGGGTCGCGTGCTTGGTGGATGTTCGTACGGTGCCGAAATCTCGCCGCGTTCCCCATTTTAATAAGGAACACCTCTCCTCTCTGCTGCCGAAACACGGCATGGAATATCGTCATTACCCTGCGCTCGGCGGCCTTCGCAAGAGCAACGATCCCCATTCTCCAAATCGGGGCTGGCGGAATGCCAGCTTTCGAGGGTATGCCGACTATATGCAAACGGAGGGTTTCGAGAAGGCGCTCGAATCCTTGCTTTCGGAGATGCGGGGGAGGCGAACCGCACTGATGTGCGCCGAGGCGGTCCCGTGGCGGTGCCACCGGATGCTTCTCTCCGATGCGCTCTCGGTGAGAGGTCTTTCAGTGTGCCACATCCTCTCATCAACCGGGGTGAAGCCGCACAGCATCACCTCTTTTGCCAAAGTGGAGGGGAAGAGGATCATTTACCCCCCTTCTTCTCAGGGACAGTCTTCATTGTTTTAGGCCTGCCGAATGAACCGCGATAAAAATCTTTCTTGGAAGACCTTGATCTTTTAGGTGAGATCGATTATGTATTGAGCTGCTTTTGAGTATGAGGAGGGACTGAGATGAGAGTAAAACCTTTGCAAAACTGGGTTGTGGTGCAGCCGGATGAGCCGGAAGAGCAAACCGCCGGAGGGATTTTCATTCCCGACGCGGCGAAGGAGCGGCCTGAAAGTGGAAAGGTCGTCGCCGCGGGGGACGGTCGGTTTGTCGAGGAAAAGGATGCAAAGGGAAAGGTCAAGGAGAAGAAGTTCGTCAAGACCACCCTGAAGCCGGGCGATCACATCATGTATGAGAAATACGCGGCGAGGAAGGTTCAGGTTGATCAAGAAGAGGTTGTTCTGGTCCGAGAGGAGGATGTCCTCGGCTATTTGGTCTAAACTTTTCTCCACGTCTGCAAAAGAATGGCCGGGAATCCCGGCCATTCTTTTTTGGCTCTCCCCGGGCGGACCTCCTTGCTACGCTCACCCCCGCTGCTCTCCGGAACGATAGGAAGTTCTCTGGCCTGTAATTGAAGCGCCCAGCGTGCTTGAAAAGATGAGTACGAAGATACCGACAATAATTTGATTCCACATCGCGGGCCGGACGCCGCTGTACCCGAGTAAGAATGGAGAAATGATCAGCCAAAGCCCTAATATAAAGTTGATCCATGGAACATAACTCATCGTTCACCTCCCTCTCTGCCCTAGACCTTGTAGAAGCAAGGTCGTCATACGTTCGACTTAATCTTGCGCATCGAAATATCTGAATGAATTAAAGAGCAAAAGAAATGCCATGACTTGAGCCGCTGATATTCCGGTCTTCGCGCGACGCTCCTGTTCGGCGCGAGAGCGACTCCTCATTCTTGGTTAGAAGCTGCACGTATCCGATCCATCAAGGTGAAAGAGTTGCTCATTCTGAATTCAGAACGAGCCGTCGATGTCGATCATCGACCGACAAATGGTCGTTTCCTCAGAGCGGCGGTTAACGATTGAATGAATTGACTTTTTCGCTCGCATGTGAGCCAAAAAAGTATTGACAAGCCTAGCGATGTATGCTATAAGAGCGAATCTTTAAAAGAAATCACGGCCTTGTGCATGTAAGCGGATCGCATTTCGGGGGGTTTTTCCGCCGGCAGTACTGCTTCGGGGGAGGCCTTTTCTTCATCTTAAATCTTAATTTTGAATTCGATAAAGGGCCAGTAGGGTCTCTCCATCTATACATTATTAATTGATGGAGCGCCGTTGTTCTGGTTTTCTGGCAATTGGATACATCATTTTTTTCCTTCCCATGCCAAAGATCAACAGGGTTTTTCTCCCTGAATTCCGTCCCTCACCCGCAGTTCGTCTCTATTAGGGGGATGGCTTGGTCATTTCTTCCAACAATGTAGGGGCGATAGATTGTTTAATCAAAGGTATTTTATTTTAGCGAGCCTCCTTTTTTTCTTTTTTTTACGACCTCTCTTTCCGTGCAGGGGGCTTCTCCAAAGAAAGAGTCTCCTTCCGCTTCAACTCCGTCGAAACCGAATCCTTCGCAAGGCAAACGTATTTTTAATCATTACTGCGCGGTCTGCCATGGTGTCACCGCAAAAGGAAATGGGGTCAATGCCGATAGCCTCGATCCCCATCCGGCCGATCTGACCAGCGAGGAAGTGCAAGGTTTGACCGATGACGAAATTTATGAAGTGATCGATAAGGGGGGGGCGTCGGTCGAACTTTCCGTCGCGATGCCTCCTTGGGGAAGAACGCTCTCGGGTGAACAGATCCATGACCTTGTCGCATATATTCGAACCTTTTCGGAGGAGGCTCCCGAGCCGGAAAAGGGGGTGCGGCTCTCGGATGTAAGAAGAGGGGATCGGTCCGATTGCCAAATCTGCCATGTGAAGCAGGGCCAGTTTCGTCCGATTGCTCCCAACCTGGGGCACGAGGGGAGCAAGCTGAATCCGGAGTGGCTCTCGAAATTTTTGAAAGACCCGGAGAGAATTCGGCCGGTCGGGTTCATCCCATTGACCAAATCGAAGATGCCGAATTTTCAATTGAGTGATGAGGAGGTTTCGGCGCTCACCGCATTCCTGATGACTCGGAAAGACGCCGGCGTGTCCAAGGGGCCGTTGGCGGGGCTGAACCTGTCCGACCCGACCGAGATTGAAAAGGGAAGAAGGTTCTTCGTCGATAAATATGCTTGCGATGCCTGTCATAAGGGGGGTGAGGTCGGCGGTGTGGTCGGTCCCGATCTTTCGAGCACGGCGGAGCGTATCCGGCCGGAATGGGTTTTCTTCTGGTTGAAGAATCCTCAGGCGATCCGGCCCGACGTCGCCATGCCTAATTTCGGCATTCCCGATTCGGAGATACGTTCCCTGATCGCTTACATCTATAGTCTCGGTGACGGTGTTTCCCAGGCGGCCAAAGTTTCCGGGGAAACTTCCGCCGACCCGGCATTGGTTAAAAAGGGAGAAAAGTTGATCAAAGATAAGAATTGTCTTGCTTGTCATACCCTGGACAGTTTTAATAGTCAGGAGAAGCGGCAAGAAAAGGGGAAAGAGACGGCGGCAGCGCCGCGCTCCTAAAGTTTTGGAGAAAGATCGGTTTTCTAATTTGAGACAAGCGGCATCTTTACGGATCTCTTAAATAAGGGGAAACGATGATGATGAAGGGAGTTCGGTTTTTTCTCTTGAGTTTGGTCGCCATTCACTTTATTTTAGTGCCAGTGGGTGCCCGTGCGGATGAAGAAGATGACGACAAGGCTTTAAAGCCGGTTCCGAAAGCATATGCCGACAAACATATGCCGAAGGGGTGGTGGACAGATCCCAAAATCGTCGAGGAAGGGAAGAAGCTCTTCGAAACGGTGATGCTGGAGTTTGAGTACAAAGGGAAAAAAGAAGAGGTTAAAGAGGGTTGTGCAACGTGCCATGGTATTGATCCAAAGAAAGACCGGCCCAAGCAGAGAGGGGCGCGGGATTTTCGTGTTCCTAAAAAAATGAACCAGTATTCCGACAGCTATTGGTTTTGGCGGGTTTCGGAAGGGGTGCCCAAGACCAAGATGCCGGCATGGAAAGACAAGCTGAAGGAAGAGGAAATCTGGAAGATCATCGCTTATGAGCACACGATGTCTCATGGCTCAAAACCGGAAGCGCACGAACATAAAGAGATTCAGATTTCCGTTGAAAAATAGTGGGGAGCATTTCTGGCTTCTCTGGGAAGAGGTTCCGGTTTTGGCGGTTTGAAAGGAATGTTTCCCAGGGTCGTTTATCACCTCGCTTAGATATTCCTAAGATAGGAATCCGATGACTACGATGGAAATTGAATCGATCAAACCGTTGTTGGCCGTCTCCGTTTCTTTGATCGGCGCGGCGCTTATTGTCGCAACCCGCAGGAATCCGAATGTAAGGGAGGGATGCTCCCTGGTGACGGCGATCCTGAAATTTCTGATTGTCGCTTCCATGATTCCCGCGGTTCTCGCGGGAAATACGCTTCACTACAATCTGATCACCCTTCTGCCGGAAGTCTCCATCGCGTTTCGGGTTGACGCTTTAGGTCTTGTTTTTGCGATCACCGCCTCCTTCCTCTGGATCGTAACCACCCTTTACTCCATCGGCTACATGCGCTCCCTCAGGGAGCATAACCAAACCCGCTACTACACCTGTTTTGCGATCACCCTTTTTGCGACGTTGGGTCTGGCCTTTTCGGCCAACATGATCACCCTTTTTCTCTTCTACGAAATCATCACCTTCATTACCTATCCCTTGGTCACGCATAGCGGGACCAAAGAAGCCTACGCCGCCGGGAATAAATACCTCTTTTATCTCTTGGCGACCACGAAGGCCTTCTTTGTCACCGCGATGTTTTTGACCTACAACATCACCAACACCTTCGATTTCAGGCCGGGCGGGGTTTTCCCCGCGGGTGTGAATCAAACCGTTCTGATCATCGCGTATTTTCTTTTCATCGCCGGCCTCGGCAAGGTGGCGATCATGCCGTTTCACGCCTGGCTCCCTGCGGCGATGATCGCTCCCACGCCGGTCAGCGCGCTGCTTCACGCGGTGGCGGTCGTGAATGCGGGAGCATTCTGTGTCCTCCGGATCATCTTTCATGTCTACGGTGTGGAATTGATGAAGGAGTTGAACCTGGGGGTCATGACCGGGTTCTTGGCTTCTTTCACGATTATCACGGCTTCGATATGGGCGCTGACACGGGATAATCTCAAAGCGCGGCTCGCCTACTCGACGATCAGTCAGCTCTCGTATATGGTATTGGGCGCCGCCCTTTTAACCCCCAGCGGGATGGCCGGCGGAATCATGCACATTGCAAACCATGCCTTTGCAAAGATCACCCTCTTCTTTTGCGCAGGGTCGATTTATGTCGCTTCCCACAAGACGAATATTTCCGAGATGGCCGGCATCGGGCGGAAGATGCCCTGGACCATGGCCGCTTTTGCGCTCGGGACCCTCAGTATGATCGGGGTTCCTCCGGTGGCCGGGTTTCTGACGAAATGGTATCTGATGACCGGCACCATGGAGGCAAAGGAGGTCGGCTTCCTTTTTGTCTTATTGTTCAGCTCCTTTTTAAATGCGCTTTATTTTCTTCCGATCGTCCACAAAGCCTTTTTTGAAGGAACCCAGGAAGCTCCGGAAGGGCTGGCGCTTCGCCCCGTTCCGCAGAGTCTGGGGGCGGCGGCCGCAGGCGGCCATGAGGGGCATTCTCGTCCGGAGGGGCCGATCAAGGAGCCTTCTTATTTCCTCGTGGTTCCCCTGTTCTTATGCGCGCTCCTCTCCGTACTCTTGGGGATGTTTCCTGAGTTGATATTGAATCTGGCCAAACTGGTCATTCGATGAACGAGCCTCTGATGTTTGAAATGGATCGGGAAGCGCACCGTATGATGGTTTCTATGTTCGTTGAAGAGAACCGGCGGATGAAACGAGAGAACGACTCTGGAGGAAGATTATGACCGGGTGGATTCATCCCGCTGCCTTCTTTTTCATTGCTGCGGCCTTGCTCCTTTTTGTAAAGGGAAAAGCGAAGCAAGGGATCATTCTCGCCGCTCCCGCACTCGGTTTCCTCTCCCTCCTGATCGCTCCGGAAGGGGATCACGGCACGACGACCTTCATGGGGCAACAGCTCATCTTCGGAAGGGTCGACCGTCTCAGCTTGATCTTCGGTTATATCTTCACCCTCATGACCTTTATCGGAATGACCTATGCGCTTCATCTCAAAGACGAAAAGGAGCACATTGCGGCGCTCCTCTACGCCGGAAGCGCCCTCGGGGTGACCTTTGCCGGCGATCTCTTCACCCTTTTCCTCTTCTGGGAGATCATGGCCTTCTCGTCGGTCTTTTTGATCTGGTTTAAGGGGGGAAAGCGTCGAGCGCCGCCGGGTTCCGCTATCTTCTGATGCACATCTTCGGCGGACTCTGCTTGCTCGGGGGGATCGTTATCCATGCCGCCGGTGGGGGGAATCGCTTTTAATGCCCTTCCACATACCGGTCTGGGGGCGACGCTGATTCTCATCGGGTTTCTTCTGAATGCGGCCGTTCCGCCGCTGCATGCTTGGTTGGCCGATGCCTATCCGGAAGCGACCGTCACCGGGATCATTTTCTTGAGCGCCTTCACCACGAAGACGGCGGTCTATGCTTTGGTGCGCGGTTTTCCCGGAATGGAAATTCTGATCGTGCTCGGAGCGGTCATGGCCGTTTACGGCGTCGTCTATGCGATGCTCGAGAACGACATCCGAAGATTGCTGGCCTACCACATGTTAAGCCAGATCGGATACATGGTGGTGGGGGTTGGGATTGGAAGCGAGTTGGCGCGCAATGGCGCCGTCGCGCTGGCCGTTGCCAATATTGTTTATAAAGGACTCTTGTTGATGGGGATGAGCTCGGTCCTTTTCATGACCGGAAAACGGAAAGCATCCGAGCTGGGGGGGCTCTACCGAACGATGCCTTGGACCTTCCGGCTGTTTATGATCGGAGGTTTGTCCATCTCCGGGTTCCCGCTGTTGGCGGGATTCGTCAGCAAATCGATGGTGGTGTCGGCCGCTGCGGAAGCACACCAAGGATGGGTCTTCTTGCTTCTTACGCTCGCCTCGGCCGGTACGTTCCTGTCGACCACCCTCAAGCTTCCCTATGCGGTCTTCTTGGGCGAGGACAAAAAGATCGCTGCAACCGATCCTCCCAAAAACATGCTGGTCGCGATGGGCCTGGCCGCTCTCCTCTGCGTCCTCATGGGGATCTTGCCGGGTCTGTTCTACCGGTTGTTGCCCTTCCCGGCGGAGTACCACCCTTACACTCTGGCGCACCTGGTCGAATCGTTGCAGATTCTCTGTGCGACCGCTTTGGGATTTATCTTTTTCTTGCACAAATTTCATTCGGAGAATACGATCAGCCTCGATATCGACTGGTTCTATCGGAAAGGGGCGGCGGCTTTTCTCTGGCTGGCCAAACTCAATAAGTCTTTCTCAAGCCCTGAGCGATGAAGGGGCTTAGATAGGTTGTTCGATGAATCCGCATACGGATCAAACAAGCGCTACCCGGAAAAAAGAGGCCGCCTCCACAAAAGGGCTCGATGGAGTCGCCGTGAAGGTCACAAAACAATCCGTTCACGCTGGAGGCTCCGATTTGGTGAAGCCTGAGCAGATTCAAAAAATAAAAACGCCGCTGATTGCCGCGTTGGTTCTTCTGGCGGTCGTGGATATCTTCGTCCACGGAGATCATGCCACATTCATTTGGGATTCCATCCCGGGATTCAGCGCCGTCTACGGCCTGATCACGACGGTGCTGATTATCGTGGTTTCCAAGTTTTTGGGGCATGCCTTTCTGATGAAGCCGGAAGACTACTATGATTGAACGGGAAATTTGCGGGTTATCGACGAAGAGACGGCGCGCCATTCAGGTGGTCGGAAAATTTGATAAACCGCATAACGGGTCTCCGGATTCGTTGAGATCCAAAGGGGGTTTCTCATGACCTTCAAAAGTGTGATTCGAAAACCGATTTTTGGAGTATGGCTCCTTTTCGTGGTCCTCTTCTTGGTCCTGGAGGCTTCCTTCCTCTTCGCCCAAACTCCCGCGGCTCCCGGCGCGGTCGAATACCGCGATCCAAGCTGGATCAGCAGCCGTAATTTTATCTGGATACTTTCCCAAGTGCACCTCCTCTTCGGCGGGTTCGTGCTGGGGGTTCCGATCTTTGCATGGTTGTGCGAGGTCATCGGAATGGTCTCGAAAGACCGCCGATACGATCACCTCGCCAAAGAGTTCACCGTCCTGATCACCGCCTGTTTCGAGATGACCGCCACGTTGGGAATCATCTTTCTTTTCGCCCTCCGGGTCCTCTATCCGAAGCTCTGGACTTTTCTCACGAGTGTTTTTCTCCCCAGTTTCTATTTTTATCTTTTTCTCTTTGTCCTGGAGGGGGCCGCGCTTTATATCTATGCCGCGAAATGGGACGCGATGCAGGGGAAGTATAAGACCCTCCACATGATCGTCGGTCTGATCCTCAACATCGTCGGCTTTTTCGTCATGATCGTGCCGAGCGCCTGGGCTTCCTTCCAGGCCAGCCCGGTGGTTCTAAACGAAGGGATGGGCTGGATCGAGCGGGCCTGGGCCGCGGCGAACAACCCGACGTGGTGGCCGGTGAATATCCATCGGATCGTGGCGAATGTGGTCTTGGGCGGATTTGTCTGCGGCGCGTATGCGGGGGTTCGCTATCTCGGCGCCAAAACAAAAGAAGAACGGGAGCATTACGACTGGATGGGATATGTCGGAAACTTCATCGGCATCTTCGGACTTCTCCCATTGCCTTTTGCCGGTTACTGGCTGATGCGGGAGGTGTACGAGTACAACCAGCAGATGGGGATCACCCTCATGGGGGGAATTCTCTCTTGGCTGTTTATCCTCCAGGCGCTTTTGATCGGTGTGCTCTTCCTCGGGGCGAATTATTATCTTTGGCAGGGACTGGTGACCCGGATCGAGGGGGGTGAAATACAAGCCGTATATCGTCATCATGCTGGTCACGATCCTCGCCTGTATGGGGGTCTGGATGACCCCGCATAGCCTGGTCGCCAGCATGGAAGAGGCGCGCGCGATGGGGGGAACCCACCATCCGATCCTGGGTGTCTTCGGGGTCATGTCGGCCAAGCTGACGGTGGTCAACATCATCATCCTGACCAGCTTCATGAGCTTCCTTCTTTATTGGAGGGCGAACCAGCAAATCACCGTCAAGTGGGGAAAAGCGGCCCGAGCCTTTGAAGTGTTCCTTTTTTCCGTCGCGATTCTCGGCGTTATCCTGGCCGGCATCTACGGCTATTTTGTTCCGGCGATTTATCGCGTCAACGTCCTCTCCGTGGCCCAGGTGTTGGCGGTTCTCTTCGTGCTCGCCCTGGTGACGCCGATGACCGGCATGATGCTCCGGGGGGCCAAGATGACCGGAAAGATGACCTGGGGAATCATGCGGCCGAGCTCTCAATATGCTTTGGTGATCAATGCGATTACCGTGGTCCTCACGATGAGCCTGATGGGTTATGCCCGTTCCGCGTCGCGGGTTCACTGGCATGTTTATGGAGTGTTGGAAGATACCTCCGCCTACGCATATACCCCTCCCCTGGGAACGGCTGCTTTCCTCTTTTCGGTCAACACCCTTCTCTTCTTTTCTCTGGTCGCCGCGATCTTCTGGGTGACCACCCGGACGATCCGCTACGACGGTTTCTGCACGCAATATTTCTTCGTTGCTCCTTTTGTCGAATGGCTGGTGAGCCTTCCGGAAAGGCTCAGCGCGCCGAAACCGGTCGGTGAAGCGCGGTCCCCTTATTTCCGAAAGGTCGTGGGGGTCGTCGTCGGATTTCTGGCGGCGTTCACCTGGGCCGGCTTTATGGTTCCGCAGAGCGTCGGGCTTCCCCCGACAAAAGAGAAGCTGGACGTGGCAAAAATTTCAAGCCCGAAAGATCTGACGAGAATCGGGCAGAACATGTTTTTCGGGAAAGGACAGTGCGCTCTCTGCCATACGCTTGGGGCGGAAGCGGGGCGTTGTCCGAGCCTTCAGAACGCGGGGGCCCGTTTGACGCGGGAGTTTATCTTCGAGACGCTGACGAAGCCGGACGCCTACGTGAAGCTCGATTTCGAGCAGGTGGAGCCTAAGAAATTCCCGGCGCAGATGCCGGTGATCAATAAGCCGCCGATCGATCTGACCGACCAGGAGCTGCTGACGGTGATCGCCTTTGTTCAAAGCCTCGGGGGTAAGGTTACCGTCGAACCGGCCGAGTTGATCGCCCTCGATCAGCCTGCCCCGGTGGCCGAGCCGGCGGAAGCGGAACCGCCCGCCCCGGAAAGACTGGAAAGCCGCAGAGAAGTAGAACACAAAGGATCTTAAGAAGAGTTCAGTTGCAGATCAGGCGGGGATTCGGTCTTTGTTTTTTAGCCTTGGCGTTGGCGGCAGGTTGCGGTTCCAAGGGCGACGAGAAACTTGAGTTCGGCGCTGTTTCAAATGAACGGGACCTGGTTGAGATCGGGCAGAAGGTTTTTTCGGAAAAGGCCAATGCGCCCTCTGTCACACCCTCGGGGGAGAAGGCCGGGGGAAGTGTCCCGATTTAGAGGGGGCGGGGGAGCGTCTCACGCGGGAGTTTATCTACGAGACGCTGACGGAGCCCGATAAATATATCCGGCTCGATTTCGATCCCGCGGAGCCGAAAAAATATCCGGCGCGGATGCCGGCGGTCAATCAGCCGCCGATCGGTTTGACGGAGCCGGAATTGTTGACGGTGATCGCCTTCGTTCAAAGCCGGGGGGGAAGATCACGGTCCGCCCGGCGGAGCTGAAAAGATAGAACAAAAAAGCTGACTTGGTCAGCGGGTGAGGATTGCTGCCATGGAAAAAATAAAAAAGAAGGGGATGCCTCCCGGGCTCAGAGTGGCCCTCTCCTTGGCTTTATTTTATCTCTTCCTCAGATTCATCGTTCAACCTCCCCTCCCCTTTAGCGTCATTTTTATGTATATGGCGATGGCCCTGGCGGGGGCGATCATGTATCTTACCCTCTTTTTCAATATCAAAGAGGTGATTGTCAACCCGATTTATACCTTTTTGGGGGGGGGTGTGGAGGGGGAGTCGCCAAGGGGGGCGATATGCGCTCCTGGTCGCCATGCCGTTGGTCGTCTGGTTCGGCTCGTATCAAAAGTTCAATAAGGAGATTCAGCCGCCGCTCGACCCGCGGGTGATTCATCCGGCTCCTCCGGTGGAATTTACCGGTTTGTATAATCCCTTCAACGTCGAAGATAAAGAGACGCTTCGGAAAAACGTCGCCGATGGGAAAGAAATTTATTATCGAAATTGCATCTTCTGCCACGGGGATTTGCTCAACGGCGACGGAATTTATGCGCATGGATTCAACCCCAGGCCGGCCAATTTCCAGGACCCCGGGGTCCTTCCGATGCTTCAAGAATCGTTTCTTTTTTGGAGAATCAGCACCGGAGGGATCGGGCTTCCGCAGGAGTCGACCCCCTGGAGCTCGGCGATGCCGAAATGGGAAGACATGCTGACCGATGAAGAGCGGTGGAAGGTGATCCTTTTCCTCTCTGATTACACCGGATTTGTGCCGAGAAGCTGGGAGTAGATCGGTCTTGATGAGGAATCCAATGTTAAAAAGAGCGATCGGACGATACGGACTGACTCTGATGCTGATTTTAGGGGCTGCTGTTTCACCCGTCTGGGCCGACGAGGGGGCTGCTCCTGAAGCGAAAAAGGCCGACGACACTGATAAGGGTGTCGTCAGCGTGGAACTTGGAAAGGAAGTTTATATCAAGCGGTGTCTCGGCTGCCACGGCGCGGAAGGGGCAGGAGACGGCCCGGCTGCATTGCGGTTCAAACCGGTGCCGAGAGATTTTACGAAAGGTCTATTCAAATATAAATCGACCCCCCATGGGAGTGTGCCGACCGATGAGGACTTGATCAAGGTGGTGACCAACGGCCTTCCGGGGACCGGAATGCCGGCCTGGAAAAGCATCATGAAAGAGAACCAGATTAAATCGGTCGTTCAATATATTAAAACCTTCGCCCCCCAATTCAAGGACGCGGCCCCCAAGCCGATCACGATCGGACCCGAAATCAAGCCGTCGAAGGAGAGCATTGAGAAGGGGAAGGCGCTCTTCAAAGAGCTCGCCTGTTTCATGTGCCATGGTGAGGAGGGCCGGGGGAATGGACCGCTCGCTCCGACGTTGAAGGACAACCTGGGACGCCACGTTCAACCGAGAAATCTGACGAAGGGTTGGGTCTTCCGGGGAGGGAATGCGCCGGAAAATATCTATATGAGGGTCAACACCGGTTTGATGGGAACGCCGATGCCCTCCTTCGCCGATAAACTCGACAACGAAAAGAGCTGGCATATTGCGAATTACGTCAATTCGCTTTCGCAGTATCCGGGGGTTCCCAATTGGAACGTCGCCGTGATGGCGAAACCGATCGAAGGAGATGTTGCCGACGATCCGGACGATCCCCGCTGGAACGACCTGGAGCGGCATAGTTTCCCGCTGGTCGGCCAGGTCACGATCGATCCCCGGATGTTCACCCCTACCGTCGATATGGTCACGGTGAAGGCGATGTACAACGAGAAGGATCTGTCGCTTCTTGTGATTTGGGATGATCCGACAAAGAGCGTCGCGACCCCCGCTGCGGGAGAGACGGTTCCGGAAGTCTTCGACGACGCCGTTGCCATTCAGTTCCCGACCAAATTGTTGCCGGGGACCCAAAAACCGTATTTCATCATGGGGGATGTCAACCACTCTGTTTACGTCGCGCGCTGGAACGGAAGAACCAACAGCATCGACGAGTTCAATGCGAATGGGACGCAGGTCCGGGTCGGGCTTCGGATTACACCGCAAGCGGAGGATCACTGGCAATTTAAGGGAAAGGGAGTCTATCATCAGGGTCAATACAAGGCCGTATTTAAAAGAACCCTTGTCACCGACGATAAAGAGACCGATCTCCAACTCCAGCCGGGTATTTTTTACCCAATTGCGTTTACCGCTTGGGACGGCTCGAATGGAGAGAGGGACGCGATGCGATCGTTATCCGCCTGGTATTCCCTTTATCTCGAAGTGCCCGCCTCGAATGACCGCTTCATCTATCCGACCCTCTTTCTCTTGGTCGTTGTCGGTGTGGAGTGGTGGATCGCCCGGAGTTACCGGAATGGGAATGGAAATGGGAAGCAGAAATGATCTTTCTCTCTGTTGGAAAGGAATCTAGGTAATGAAGAAGCTGCAATTTGTGCTGATTCCGGCCATCATTCTCGTTATCGGAGGACTTGCCTTTTCATTTTTGTTCGAAGATAAACATGTCGCCAAGGGAAGGAAGGTTTTCAGCCGATATTGCACCCCTTGTCATGGAGAGGGCGGACAGGGAGACGGATATAATGCTAAAAATCTCGACCCGCATGCGCGCGACCTGACCGACAAAGGCGAAGTCTACATGGCAAAGCTGTCGAATGAAGAGATTTACGAGGTCATCGAGTTGGGGGGGTACGGCGTCGAGCTCTCCCCGGGGATGCCGACCTGGGGAAAGCATTTTTCAGAAGAAGAGATCTGGTCTCTCGTCGCTTTCATCCGGACCCTCCATTCTTACGACGGACCGCCGGTGAAGTTCGACAAAGAGAAGCCGTACCAAACGGCCAAGCCTCGGACCCCTCCCGTCCAGGAGGCGGAGTTTATCTCCCTTTTCGAGGAGAAGGTTTCCGATGACGATGGGCGTCAAGAAATGATCGATCAGGGAAAAGAGGTCTTTTCCGATCGCGGGTGTGTCGCCTGCCACCGGGTCAACGGGAAGGGGGGAGAACTCGGCCCCGATTTAAGCCGGGTCGGTTTTATGTTGCAGCCTCAGTTTATTTACCGCTGGGTTCGGAATCCGCTGTCGTTCAAACCGCATACCCGGATGCCGAACCTGGATCTGTCTGATGAAGATGCTTTGGCCGTGACGATTTATTTAAGCACGTTAAAGGGATCGTCGGACGGCGTTCAAAAAGCGGAGCCTCATGGATCGGACAGCGGGACCGTGCAGAAACGGTCCTGACGGCGGACAGGGATGAAAAGGGTTTCTCCCCGCCGCGGCGGCGGCTCAGGAGTCCTGGGTTTTACACAGTGAAGAGCCGTCCTTAAAAAAGTCTCCCCGGACTCGGGAGGCGATCGCGGCGGGAGAAAGTTTACATCGCGCTCCCCTTTGACCCACGGCGGGAAGCGCAGACCCGGAAAATAATGTTTTACCGGGTCATCGATGGAGGTCAATAAAGAGGTCCATTTGGATGAGAAGGGAAGAGAGCGCGTCTGGATGATTGACATATTTATTTCGCTGATTTATGATACGGCGACTTAACTCCCTTGAAGCGTCTCTTCGGGGAAATTATCCTGACGGAATGCAATTGGCGATCTTCCTTATTTTCATTCTTTCCCTCGTAACGATTACGCCCAAGCCTGCGTTTGCAACGCACGAAGTCGACCATCGATATATTGTCTCCGGTTACGTTCGGGACGCGGAAGGAAACGCCCTGAAGGGCGTCGATGTGCTCTTAGAGCATAAAAGCGGGCAGAAGTTTAAGGTTAAGACAAACGGCCTCGGTTATTACGAAACCCTCTTTCACCTTCATGACGACAATCTCGGGGATGAGATCAGCGTCACGGCGGGAACCGAGGTCAAGAAGATCGCCGTCGCGTTCAAAGCGGGAGACAAGGTGACGCACCGGGGGGAGCGTTGACTTCGGCGCGCCCGGAAAGTCCTCCCCTTTTGCCTGGATTTACTGGACCGGCGGGTTTAGTCTTCTGGCGGCGATTTTTTATCTTGGTTTCTTTCGGAAAAAGAAGAAAAAGAGGCCCCGCGCAAAAGCAAGAAAAAGAAGTGAGATCTTCCGTTTAGATTCACATTGAAGAAACACACCACCGCTTCAAAGCGGTGCGGAGGAGGTTCCATATGAATCCCGGTGGCAAGAAAGAAAGTCCGCAGAATCCTCAACAACAGCAGACGGATGTGACCCGGAGGCGGTTCTTCACCCTCATGGGCCTGGGGATCGGCTGGGGCGGGTTTGCGGCGGCGCTCGGAGGAAGCGGCGTCGGCGCCCTTCGGTACATGTTTCCAAATGTCCTTTATGAGCCCCCCACGGTTTTCAAAATCGGAAAGCCGGAAGATTACGGAATCGGCGTCGACAACAAGCTGAAGAAAGAGCGCCAGATCTGGGTGGTCCGAAACGAGCGGGGAATGTACGTCATGGTGGCGATCTGCCGTCATCTCGGCTGCACCCCCAACTGGTTCGACGACCAGAAGCGTTTCCGGTGTCCGTGCCACGGAAGCATCTACGATGTGGCGGGGAATGTGGTCGGCGGTCCGGCGCCCCGGACCCTCTGGCGGGCGGCGGTTTCGATTGACCCGGTCGACGGTCAGATTGTCGTCAATTTCAATCAGCGCCAAGATCCCGATCCGAAGGGAACGGAGGAAGGGTTGATGGTCGACGAAAAGAGCCGGGAAGTTCCTCCGTTCTTCTTACAGGTTTAGCGGAAAGGGTAGAACACTGCATATGAAGGAGAGCCATTCGGAATGAATAAGTTACTCGATCAGATTCGGGAGAACGTGACGCAGACACAGGTCTGGAAGTCGATCTTCCGTCACGGTTACCCGAACACCGATGCCAACCGCGCGTTGGTGATGTTCAGCAACGTCATCCTTCACCTTCATCCGGTTCGCGTTCGTCGCGGCGCATTGAAGATCAAATTCACCTGGTGTCTGGGAGGACTGACCTTTTTCTTCTTCGTCATGCTCGCCGTCACCGGCGTCTTCCTGATGTTCTACTATGTTCCCGATACCCGGCGGGCGTACAACGACATCAAAGACTTGGGAACGGTCATCTATTTCGGCGGCCTCTTTCGAAATCTCCATCGATGGTCGGCCCATGCGATGGTCTTCTCCGTCTGGATGCATATGACTCGTGTCTTCCTGACCGGGTCGTACAAGCCTCCCCGCGAGTTCAACTGGGTGGTCGGCGTCATTCTTCTCGTCGTGACCTTGGTTATGAGCTGGACCGGTTATCTCCTCCCTTGGGATCAGTTGGCCCTCTGGGCGGTCACCGTCGGGAGCAAGATGGCGGAGGCGACCCCTTTGGTCGGAAACGCCGGACCGTTCGGCCCAGAGCTTGGCTTTACGGTCGATAACGATGTCCGGTTCGTCCTGTTGGGGGGGACGGTTGTCGGTCAGAGCGCGCTGCTTCGGTTCTACGTTCTCCATTGTCTCGGGTTGCCGCTGGTCATGGCCCTCTTCATGGCCGTTCATTTTGGAGAATCCGGAAAGACGGATTCTCGGGACCGTTGTAAGAACAGGGTCTGGGGTGGTAGGGAGTAGGGGCTAGCTACACCCCACCCCCTACACCCTACCCCCTATTTTCACTGAGGAAGAAACATGGCTGAAAAGGAAACAACGCTTGGAACCATTCCGAAGCGTGATGGCAATTCTGGCGGGCTGGCCGCTCTCATCAAGAAGTCGGCGGCCGACAAGATGGGGCCGGAAGATCACGTTCTGGTCTGGCCGAACCTGGTCTACATCGAACTCATCTGCATGTTGGTGGCCACTGCGTTTCTGCTCTTTCTCTCGATTATTTCGCCGGCCCCCCTGGAGGAGCTGGCGAGCGCCGACACCACGCCGAATCCGACCAAGGCCCCCTGGTATTTCTTGGGCTTGCAAGAGCTCCTCGTTTATTTCGATCCCTGGCTGGCCGGGGTGGTCCTACCCTCCTTGATCATCGTCGGATTGGTTCTTCTTCCTTATATCGATCCGAACCCGAAGGGGAAAGGCTACTACACCTACTCCGAAAGAAAATTCGCCATATTGGGTTTTTGCTTTGGGTTGGCGCTTTGGTACATCCTCATCGTCATCGGCGTCTGGTTCCGGGGGCTCGATTGGTCGTGGTATTGGCCCTGGGACGACTGGCACCATCATAAACCGATCACAGGGGGGTCTCGTCGATCTGGAGGTCACCCTCGAAAGGATCCTCGGACTGCCTCAGGCGCCCCTCGTTACCCTCGGCCGTTATGCCGTCACGGTCGCCAACCTCCTCACTTGGGCATTGTTCCTGGGGTATTATGCGGTCGGTTTTAGCGTTCCTTTTCTCTTTATGAGAAAATTCTACAATTCGTTGGGGTTTGTCCGGTACAACCTGATGATGTTCCTTTTTCTCTCGATGGTCGGCGTGCCGCTGAAGATTTATCTGAGATTGCTGGCGAACGTCAAATATGTGTTGGTGACCCCGTGGTTTAAGATCTAAAGCAACGTTTGGAGGGAATCATATGAATGACCGATTGGGAATTGGGATTTTCGTTACGGTCGGGACCCTGCTCCTCATGGGATTCTTCCTCGGAATCACCATCTGGCTTGAGAACGCTTTCAAAAAGGAAAAGCAGAAAAAATAGGAAGGGATCGATCGATTTATGGTAAAACATTTTTTGTTCGCGATCTTCAGCGTTGCGGTCCTTTTCCAACTCGGGATGTTCGCCTATCGTGAGCAGAACCCGGAGTGGAAAACATATCAAGCGGCCTACTACGAGAAGTTGTCCCAGGTGACGAACGATCCGAAAGTGGCCGGCACCCCGCTGAGGGTAAAGCAGATTTGGAATGAGAGCTTGAACCGGGCCGATCGTTGCACCACCTGCCACGGCGGGATCGACAACCCGGCCTTTGAGAATGAGCCGCAGCCGTTTAAGACGCACCCTCATTTTTCAAACGAGGGCTATATCTCTAAGCATGCGTTTGAAAAGTTCGGATGCACGATCTGCCATGAGGGAGACGGCCAGGCGGTGACGGTGAAGAAGACGCACGGGGTCGTCAAACACCTTGATCGGCAGCTTCTGACCGGACCGTATGTTCAGACCGCCTGCACGAAGTGCCACTACGAGCTCTACAACCCCGAGGTCTACTGGCCCGAGGCGAAGACCTTGATGGAAGGAAAAAAGTTAGCCGTCGAGCTCGGCTGCGTCGCCTGTCATGCGATCAAACAGCTCGGGAGCAACGCGACGCTGGCGCCGGAGATCTCGTCGATGGGGAGCAAGACGGAGCTGGCTTTCTATCTGGTTCATGACTTCTCAAAAATTGAATCGGAAGATCATCTCACCCGGGTGTGGGAGTTCGAGCACTTCAAGGACCCGCAGAAGATTGTGCCGGGGACGATGAACGCGCCGAACCCGAAGGATCGAACCCCCCGACCATCATGCCGAATTGGGGACTGACCGATGAGGAGGCGACCGCCCTGACTGTGTTCACCATGTCGCTGAGGGATCCCAAGGTGGAGCGAATCCCAAGGGAGTACCTCCCGAAGGTCAACGAACACGAAGAGTTCCTTCAGTATCGCCAGTAAGGATTGTTTTCAGAAGCCCCTGGTTTTTTTCAGAACCAGGGGCTTTTTCTTTTTTCCTGTCCGACGTCTCCTCGTACCGGAAGCGCTGTCTCTCTCCTTTGTGATCATTGAACATTCGACCCCAACGGTATGAATATCCTCGCCCTCTCTAGGCAGTTTCGGGATTGTAATTTTCCGGTGGGATTCATATACTTATACATTCCTTATTGTTTTCGCTTATTGTTAGCCGTCTACCTTATTCCGCAATTCTGGCCATTTTAGAGGAGCCGTGAGATGAACGTTTTACAAGATTTTTTGGAACGGTTCAGAAGCGTGATCAACTTCCCGATTTTCACGCTCGGCGGGACCCTCTTTACCCTCTGGTCGCTTCTCTATATCGCGGCGCTCCTGGCGGTGCTTTTTTACCTCTCCGGGAAGCTCAAGCGGTGGGTGGTCGATCAGCTTCTTTCAAGAAGCAACGTCGATATCGGCATCCGCCAGGCGACCGGGACGATCATCCGATATATCGTGGTCGGGATCGGCTTCTTGGTCATCTTGCAGTCGGCGGGGATCAATCTGAGCGCCCTGACGATTCTGGCGGGGGCGCTCGGGATCGGCGTCGGGCTGGGGTTGCAGAGTATCACGAACAATTTCGTCAGCGGGATCATCATTCTCTTCGGGCGTCCGATCAAGGTCGGAGACCGGATCGAGGTCAACGATGTGGTCGGGGATGTGATCAATATCTCCCCCCGCGCCACCACGGTCGTCACGAACGACAACATCGCCATGATCGTTCCCAACTCGGAATTCATCTCTTCGACGGTGACCAACTGGAGCTACACCGACCGGAAAGTCCGATTCAGTATTCCGGTGCCGGTTTCCTACCGCTCCGATCCGGAGCGGGTTCGGGCGCTTCTCATGGAGGTGGCGGAGGCCCATCCGGGGGTCCTCGGAGAACCGGAGCCGGACGTGCTTTTGGATGGATTCGGCGACAGCGCCTTGAATTTCGTTCTCCGCGTCTGGAGCCAGCGATACACTTCACGGCCGGGGGTGCTCCGAAGCGAGCTCAATTACGCGATCATCAAGAAATTCAGAGAGGAGGGGATCGAGATTCCTTTTCCCCAGCGGGATATTCACATTCGGACCGGGGGAGAGGAGGCGGAGGGGGGCGCCTCCCGTTAAAACGCGGAACGGAAAAAAGAAGAGGCCGATCCACCCTCAGGAGGAATGTTTTTGGTCGGTCGTAAACCGCATCAGGTCCCGATGTTTTCCCACCAGAATCAAGACCTCCCCTTGTTCCAATCGATACTCCGGGGTCGGATAGAGCTCCAGCCGCTCCGGCTCTTTCTTAAACCCGAATTTTTGGGAGAGGCTTTCTTCCTTTTTCTTGACCGCCAGAAGAATCAGTCGCCACTCTTCGGTCAATTTCAGGTCGGCGAGCGAAGTTCCGACCAACGCCTCGGGGGCGTCCCAATGAACGATCGAATAGTTCGGGGAGAGCTCGATATAATCCCGGATTCCTTCTCCCGAGATCGCTTTGGCCAGCCGGCGCCCCATTTCATCTTCGACGAAGATGACCCGCGTGGCCCCGATCAGTTCCAGAATTTTCTTCTCCCGGTCCGAATAGGCGCGCACGATGATCTCTTTAATCCCCATCTCTTTCAGGATCACCGTGGTGACGACGCTCGCCTCCAGGTTCTCTCCGATGGCGATGATCGCCACATCGACCCGATCGCAGCCGATCGATTTGAGCGCGTCGGGGTCGGTGCTGTCGAGCTGGACGGCGTGAGGAACGCGCTCCTTGACCTCTTCCACCCGCGCCATGCTGGCATCGACGGCAATCACCTCTTCCCCGATGGAGGAGAGGGTTTTGGCCAGACTGTTTCCGAACCGGCCCAATCCAATCACCAAAAATCGTTTCATCAGATTTCCTATAAAGAAGCGGTCGGCATTCCGCTTTCGGCGGTCAGCTTGGCGCTTTAAATGATTTAAGTCTTCGCTGATTGCTGACAGCTGATCGCTGACGGCTTGTTTTTTACCCCACAATCACCCTTTCTTCCGGATAGTGATAAATCCCGCGGCGGGTCCGCTCGGCCAGGCTATAGGCGATCGTGAGGGGACCGAGCCGCCCGATGAACATGATCAGGATGAGAATCGCCTTCCCGAGCGGGGAGAACGCGCCGGTATTCCCGATCGAGAGGCCCACGGTGTTGAACGCCGACACCGCCTCGAACAAGATCACTTTGAAATCCCCCTCCTCGACCGCCAAGAGCGCGAGGAGCAGAAGCGCCAGCAGCGCCGATGAGATAAAGCCGACCGAGAGCGCCTTCTGAACCGCTTGGGGCGCCAGGCGTCGGCGGAAGATTTCGATCTCTTCGCGTCCGCGAAGGAGGCTCCGCAGCGTGGCCAACATCACGCCGAAGGTGGTCGTCTTGATCCCCCCGCGGTCGAGATCGGGGAGCCTCCGATCCACATCAGAAGAATGAGGAGAAAAATGCCGGCATCGGAAAAGCGGGCAATGCTCAGCGTGTTGAATCCGGCGGTCCGGGCCGTGGCCGATTGGAAAAAGGCGGCCATCCACTGATCATACCAGGGAAGGGGGAGAGCGCCCCCCGATATTCGAGAAAAATAGATCCCGACGGTCCCCGTCAACAGGAGCGCGCCTGAAATGGCCAGGACCATTTTGGAATGAAAGGTCAATCTCCAGGCGGTCGGTCCCCTTCCGAAGAGGGGATAATTTCCGAGGTTGTGCAGCACCGGAAAGCCGAGTCCGCCGAGAATGACGAGGCCGATGATCGTCAGGTTGATCCCGGGCCGATCGACGTAGCCCTCCAGATTCGCCGGGAAGAGGGAGAATCCGGCGTTGCAGAAGGCGGAGACCGCGTGAAAAATCGCCTGGAAGAGGGCGTTCGGCGTCGCATTTTCGAAAAAGGTCCAGAGCAGCAGGGCGCCGAAGGCTTCGATCGTCAGCGTGATCACGAAGATGGAGCCGATCTCTCTCCGGACCGACCCGATCGATTCGGCCTCCAGGACTCCTTGGAGGGCGAACTCCTCGCGCAGCGGCATGCGCCGTCGGGGAAGAAAAAGATGAGCGCTCCGAAGGTCATAATGCCGAGGCCGCCGAGCTGGATCAGGAGGAGGATCACCCATTGACCGGGAAGCCGGTAGAACTCCGAGGGGGAAGAGACGATCAAGCCGGTGACCGTGGTGGCCGAAGTGGCGGTGAAGAGGGCATCGATAAAGGAGATTTGAGAAGGATCGACCACCATCTGGGGGAGCGAGAGTATCAGGGCGCCGGCGAAGATCAGCATGGCGAAACTGAGCGCCAGGGTCTGGGCCGGCCTGAGGTGGAGCCGATCGAGGAACGTCGCGATGGTTTTCAGCCGCATCGCATAAATGGAAAAGGCGGCGCCGAAGAAGATCATGCTGTAGAGACGGTAAGTATGAATCGGGAAGGTGTCCGGCTGATCCCACCTCTGGAGGAAGAGGACCCCCTTCTCGAAGTAGAAGAGAAGGGCGATCAGAAAAAGTGCGACGGGGATCAGCCGCTTTCTCCATGAGAGATGCCTGAAGCGAAGCAGGAGATAGCGCTCCTCGAACGTCAATTTGATCAGGCCCCCCGCTTGCAACAGGAGGGCGGCCGCCTTGAAGAAGATCGGAAACCAAATCGAGAAATCGAAGAGAAAGGAGAGAAGTAAAATGCCGGAAAGAGAGGCGACCTTGATCTCCCTGATCGACGAGGCGATCAAGTCGAAAACCTGCCGGACGAAGGTCGCCGGACGGGATTCTTGAGCGGCGGAGAGAAGAGAGCGGAACCATCCCTCTCGCTTCATGCTGTCGGTTGAAGCCCCCTTCAATCGGTTCTCCTAAGGATATGATGGCCGATGCTATCATATCTTCCCGGAATTGGCAAAAGAGGGTGGTCGGTTTTTACCTTTTCTGGCGCCTCCCGGAGCCGGCCTGGCTCCGGGAGGGGGTTATGATTTTTTGAGGGCGATCATCGCCAGCGGCGGAAGGGTGATCCGCAGCGAGTAGGGGCGGCCGTGAGAGGGGATCGGCTCGGCCAAGAGGCCGCCGCCGTTTCCGAGATTGCTTCCGCCATAGAAGCTTGAATCGCTGTTGAGCCGCTCCTGCCAGAATCCTTCGGCCGGGACCCCGATCCGATAGTCGAGGCGGGGGACCGGGGTGAAGTTGCAGACAAAAACGACCGGCTGGTCCGGGTTCTCCCCCCGGCGCAGGAAGATCAGGGTGCTGGCCGCCGCATCGTTCAGGTCGATCCACTCGAAGCCCTCGGGCTCGAAATCGTGGCGGTGCAGCGCCGGCTGGCCGCGGTAGAGGCGGTTGAGATCGCACCCACCAGGCGCTGCACGCCGCGCTGATAGGGAAACTCCAGCAGCGCCCAGTCGAGCGCCCGATCGTGGCTCCACTCGCTGCCCTGGGCGAACTCGCCGCCCATGAACAGCAACTTGCGGCCCGGATGGGTGAACTGGTAGAGAAACAGCAGGCGCAGGTTGGCGAAGCGCTGCCAGGCATCCCCCGGCATCTTGTCGAGCAGCGAGCGCTTGCCGTGCACCACCTCGTCGTGGGACAGGGGCAGGATGAAGTTCTCGCTGAAGGCGTAGAGCAGGCCGAAGGTCAGATGGTCGTGGTGGTAGCGGCGGTGCACCGGGTCTTCGGCCATGTAGGCGAGGGTGTCGTTCATCCAGCCCATGTTCCACTTCATGCTGAAGCCCAGTCCGCCCACGTAGGTGGGCCGCGAGACCATGGGCCAGGCGGTGGATTCCTCGGCCATGGTCAGCGCGCCGGGATGGCGGCCGTGCACCAGCTCGTTCAGCTCGCGCAGCAGGGCGATGGCCTCGAGGTTTTCCTTGCCGCCGTGGCGGTTGGGATACCAGTCGCCGGGCGCGCGCGCGTAGTCGAGATAGAGCATCGAGGCCACCGCGTCGACGCGCAGCCCGTCCACGTGGCAGACCTCGAGCCAGAAATTCGCGCTGGAGAGCAGGAAGCTCTTCACCTCGTTGCGCCCGTAATTGAAGATCAGCGTGCCCCACTCGCGGTGCTCGCCCAGGCGCGGGTCCTCGTGTTCGTAGAGTGCGCTGCCGTCGAAGCGGGCGAGCGCGTGATCGTCGCGCGGGAAGTGGCCGGGCACCCAGTCGATGAAGACGCCGATGCCGGCGGCGTGGCAGCGGTCGACCAGATGGCAGAAATCCTCGAGGCTGCCCCAGCGGCTGGCGGGCGCGAAATAGCCGGTGACCTGATAGCCCCAGGAGCCGGCGAACGGATGCTCGCTCACCGGCATCAGCTCGATATGGGTGAACTTCATCTCCTGGAGATACTCCGTCAGCGGTTTCGCCATCTCACGGTAGGTCATCGGCCGATCCCCCTCTTCGGGGACCCGCCGCCAGGAGCCGAGATGCATCTCGTAAATCGAAATCGGGGCGGTCATCTGATTCCGTTGCGCGCGCTGCGCCATCCAGGCCTGATCGCTCCATTGATGTTGAAGATCCCACACGACCGAGGCGGTTCGGGGAGGGATCTCCGTGCAGAAGGCGAACGGATCGCTCTTTTCCACGGTGTATTGATGGTTCCGTGAGACGAGATGGTATTTATAAAGGGCCCCCACGCCGATGTCGCTGAAGAATCCTTCCCAGACCCCCGAGCCGTCTTCGCGGACCCGGAGGGGATGAGACGTCCCTTTCCAACCGTTGAAATCGCCGACGACCGAGACCGATTCCGCGTTGGGCGCCCAGACGGCGAAATAAACCCCCCGCATCCCCTCTGATTGAATCAGATGAGCGCCGAGCTTTTCATGGAGCTTGAAGTGGCTTCCCTCTTTCAGGAGGTAGATGTCATGCTCGGTGAGCAGACCGAGGGAGGGGAGGCTTTTCTGCATTCGTTCTTTTCCACTCATGATCGGGCCTCCAGAAGATGCGTAATCCCTTTCAGCGGGACCATAATCCATTGGGGACGATTGTTCAATTCGTAGGCGATCTCATAAACCGCCTTATCGAGGAGAAACGTATTCAGCAAAATCTCGATGTCCTCCCGCTCTTTCGGAATAAACGGGGCGTCTTGCGCCGTATCGAGGTAGGAGCGAAGAAAGGCCGCCGACGTGTACCGATACCAGAGGTCGGCCCACGGCTCCAGCACCGGAACATCTTCCGGCCGGATCGAGGCCTGCGTGATCAGTCCGCTGTGCGCCTTGTAATGGAACGAACGGATCATCCCCGCCACATCCCGGAAGGCGGATCGCTTCAGCCGCCGCTCGCTGAGGGGACGCGTCGGCTCCCCCTCGAAGTCGATAATGAAGAAATCGTTTCCGGTGTAAAGCACCTGTCCGAGATGGTAATCTCCGTGGACCCGGATCTTCACCGTCGAAATCTTTTTCCGGTAAATAGACTTAAACCGCTCCAGGATCTCCTGCTCCAAATTCAAAACCTCCTGCGCTTTGCGCTGGACCGCTTCGGGCAGACCCTTTAATTTCTGTCTGAGAAGGTGGAACGTCTGCCTCCCGTGGCTTTGCATCCCCTGATAAATAGAACGCTGATAGAGGAGGGTGTACGGTTCGGGGGCGAACTGGGGGTCCTGGGTATTGGAGGAGAGGGCGAGATGGAATTCGGCCGTCCGTTTTCCCAATAGGGTTGCCATTTCCAGGTAAATGCTCCCGATCAGCTCGTGAAGGAGGGGGGGATCTCTTGGAATGCGGTGTCGAGAAGCGAAAGGGGAGGCTTCGGAATTTCGCTGATCTCTCCCCGTTTTGAGAGGACCCGCTCGAAATAGCGCTCCACCGCATCGACCGTATATCGCCAGGCGTCTCCTTCATTTGGAACGAATCCCTGAAGCAGACCGACGATGATCGGCTCCGCGCCCGGCCTGCGATACTCGATCGCCCCCGCGTACGACGGGATGCGGGAGAGAAGCGCGTTCTCCGTCAAGAAGCGGCCGATCTCCAGATCGGGATTGACCCCCTCGTCCAGACGCCGATAGAGCTTAAAGAGAAAGGTCTGTCCATACAAGAGATTGGAGTTGGTCTGCTCCCCCTTCAGGACCTGGGAGGCGAGCGGGGCGGTTGCGGCCGCCGCCAGCTCTCTAAACCGCTTTCCCGGAGAGGCGATCAGCTCCCCCTTCGATCCTTTGATGCGCTGCCGCTTTGCAATCATCGCGAGGAGGCAATCTCGAACCGCCTCGTTGTAGATTCCGTCGTAGAGGATCCCTTCCTGCGGGCCGATCACGCGGGCGATGACCCCCTGCGGGGCCTCGTCCGCGATGCGTGTCGCCGCCTCTCCGGCGGCGAAGGCGATCGGAAGAAGATAGGTCTCCGGCATCCCCTCCGTGTATTCGACCTGAAGCAGGAGAAGCTGCCCCGATTCTCCGTTTCTGCCGATCGGGATCGTCTCGACGATTTGGAGCTGTTCGATTTGGCGCGCTTTTCCGCCGAACCAACGGCATCCGACGATATAGGCCGGAAGGGTGTTCCGTTCGAGCGTCTGCCTCTGCCTTCCTTCAAGGACGCGGCGCCAATCGGCTTCGACGTGAATTTCGGGAATCACCCGTTTGCCGGAGGGATGCATCGATTCTTCCTTCTTTTGTAGGAAAAAGCGATAATAACCGTAGGGGCCCAGGGTGATGGAATAACGGGCGTCGCGGATCGCCGGGAACCGGTTCCGGCTGAAGAGCGTTTCCGGGGTATAGCCGACATAGGGGGAGAGATCGAGCTCGGCGATCTGGGAATGCCGAGAGAGGTTGACGATCACCAGAATATGTTCGTCTTTGTAATGGCGGAGAAACGCGAAGACCTTCGGGTTGTCGGCAAGGAGGAATTCGATCGTCCCCCTTCCGAAGGCCTTGTAGTATTTGCGGGTGGCGATGAAACGCTTCATGCTCCAGAGGAGCGAGGAGTGGTTTCGCTCCTGGGTCTCGACGTTGACCGCCTCGTAGTGGTACTCGGGATCGATGATCGCGGGGAGGTAGAGCTGCTGCGGGTTCGCCTGCGAGAAGCCGGCGTTGCGGTCGGCGGTCCACTGCATCGGCGTGCGCACGCCGTTGCGGTCGCCGAGGTAGATGTTGTCGCCCATGCCGATCTCGTCGCCGTAGTAGAGCACCGGCGTGCCGGGCATGGAGAAGAGCAGGCCGTTCAGCAGCTCGATCTTTCGCCGGTCGTTGTCCAGCAGCGGCGCGAGCCGGCGGCGGATGCCGAGGTTGATGCGCATCTGCGGGTCGTGCGCGTAGATCCGGTACATGTAGTCGCGCTCCTCGTCGGTGACCATCTCGAGGGTCAGCTCGTCGTGGTTGCGCAGGAAGATCGCCCACTGGCAGTTTTCGGGAGGGGCCCCGGGGTCTGCTCCAGGATGTCGATGATCGGGAAGCGGTCCTCCATGCGCAGCGCCATGAACATGCGCGGCATGAGCGGGAAGTGGAAGGCCATGTGGCACTCGTCGCCGTCGCCGAAGTAGGCGACGGCGTCCTCCGGCCACTGGTTCGCCTCGGCGAGGAGCATCCGGTCCGGGAACTTCCCGTCGACCCGCGCGCGGAGCTGCTTCAGGAACGCGTGCGTCTCGGGCAGGTTCTCGCAGTTCGTCCCCTCGCGCTCGAAGAGGTAGGGGATGGCGTCGAGGCGCAGGCCGTCGACCCCCATGTCGAGCCAGAACTCCATCACCCGGAGCACCGCCTCCCGCACCTGCGGGTTGTCGAAGTTGAGGTCGGGCTGGTGGGAGTAGAAGCGGTGCCAGTAGTAGGCTTTCGCCACCGGGTCCCAGGTCCAGTTCGAGGTCTCGGTGTCGTTGAAGATGATCCGGGCGTCGGCGTATTTGTCCGGGGTGTCGCTCCAGACGTAGAAGTCGCGCTCGGCGGAGCCCGGCTTGGCGCGCCGGGCGCGCTGGAACCAGGGGTGCTGGTCGGAGGTGTGGTTGATGACCAGCTCGGTGATCACGCGCAGCCCGCGGCGGTGGGCCTCGGCCAGGAATTCCTGGAAGTCGCGCAGCGTCCCGTAGTCGGGATGGACGTTGAGGTAGTCGGCGATGTCGTAGCCGTCGTCGCGCAGCGGGGAGGGGTAGAAGGGCAGCAGCCAGATCGCCGTGACCCCGAGGTCCTGCAGATAGTCGAGTTTCCGCGTCAGCCCTTGAAGATCGCCGATGCCGTCGTTGTTGCTGTCGAGGAACGCCTTGATGTGAAGCTGGTAGATGATGGCATCCTTGTACCAGAGCGGATCGTATTCGTGCCGGATTTCCTGTTCGGACATTCAATGACTCCATCGGACATCGGACGGGGGCGAACCGGCCCTCCCGCCGAAGCTTGTAAAAAATTTGATCATGCCACACCCGTTTGGGTGAGTCAAATCAGGGTTCTCTCTGACCGTTCGTCGCCGGGCCGGAGGGCCGATCGATCCCGGACCGGCCAATCAGTCCGGTCTTTAGGTAGGGGTTCAATATGTTGAACCCCGACAGCCTCTTCCCCCGTTTCCGCCGATCGGATCGCTCATTATTGGAGAGGATCGAAATCGCGCTCGGAGTGGATCTTCCGCCGCACCCGGAAAATGTGGACGGGAGAGAGCATCGGGTCGAGGCGGATGTAATTCCACGCGTCGTGCCAGAGATAACGGTCGCCGCTGATTAAGTCATGGAGCTGGTACGGCTCGCCCGGCGCGATCCCCAGTTCATCGATCGGCACCTCCACCCACCCGTGCTGAAGATGGTGCGGGTCGAGGTTCACCGCGACGAGAATAATGTTGGAGAGGTCTTCGGTCGTTTTGGCATAACAGATCAACTGATCGTTGTCGGTCGTATAAAAACGGAGCCGGTCGTTCGAGTGAAGCGCCGGGTTCTCCCGCCGGATTTGGTTGACCCGGGCGACAAGATCTTTGATATTCCCGGGGCGGTCCCAATCCCAGGCGCGGACCTGGTATTTTTCCGAATCGAGGTACTCCTCCGTTCCACGGACCGCCCGGTTCTCGCACAATTCGAACCCGCTGTAGATCCCGTAATTTGCCGCGAGGGTCGCGGCGAGGACCAGCCGGACCTGGAAGGCCGGACGCCCCCCGGTCTGAAGGTACTCGTGCAGGATGTCGGGGGTGTTCGCGAAGAAGTTGGGGCGGAAAAAATCGCGCGCTTCCGTTTGCGTCAGCTCGGTCAAGTATTCGGTCAACTCTTGCTTGGTGTTCCGCCAGGTGAAATAGGTATACGACTGTGTGAAGCCCCCTTTCGCCAGCCCGTACATGACTTTCGGCCGGGTGAAGGCCTCGGCGAGGAAGATCGTCTCCGGGTGTTTCTTCTGAATCTCACCGATCAGCCACTCCCAGAAGTGGAACGGCTTGGTGTGAGGATTATCGACCCGGAAGATCTTCACCCCTTGCTCGATCCAGAATTCGACGACGCTCTTGAGTTCCGTCCAGAGCCCTTTCCAATCGTCCGACTCGAAGTTGAGCGGGTAGATGTCTTGATATTTCTTCGGCGGATTCTCGGCGTATTTGATCGTCCCATCCGGCCGGTGGCGGAACCACTCGGGATGCTCTTTCACGTAGGGGTGATCGGGAGAGCACTGAAAGGCGATATCGAGGGCGACTTCCAACCCATGTCGATCGGCCGCTTCGACGAAATGTCTGAAATCGGCGAGCGTCCCGAGATTCGGATCGACCGCTTTGTGGCCCCCCGCTTCCGAGCCGATCGCCCAGGGACTTCCCGGGTCGTTCGGTCCGGCCGCGAGCGCGTTGTTCGGCCCCTTCCGGAAGCTTTTTCCGATCGGGTGGATCGGGGGAAGATAGAGGACGTCGAACCCCATCGCCGCGATCTCCGGAAGGCGTGATTCGGCCTCCAGAAAGGTGGCGCTCCGGTTCGGATCGGGTCCGGCCGACCGGGGGAACATTTCATACCAGGCGCCGTAACGGGCCCGGTCCCGATCGACGGTGACCTCCAGGATTCGATCATACCGGGTGGCCCGGCTCCGGTCGGGGTAGCGGGAGATCCGGTCGGCGAGTTTCTCATCGAGCGCGAGCGCAATGCGTTCTTTCTGTGGCCGTCCGCTCGACAACACATCGGCCGCCTCATGCAGCGCTTTTTGGTCCGCGCCGCTCGCGCGACGTCCGGCCTCCGACACCAGCGCCGCCCCTTCCAACAGCTCGCCGGCGACATCCTGCCCGGCATCGACCCGCTTGACCAGATCGGCCCGCCAGGAGCCGAACCGGTCGATCCAGGCTTCGACGGTATATTGATGCGGCTTGTTGAGGAGCGGGATGAACTCCCCTGCCAGACGTCGTTCCCCGACGGTTGCAGGACCACCTCCGACCAAGTCTGCTCCGATTTTGGTTTGTAGAGAAGTCTTGCGGCGAGACGATCGTGGCCGTCTGCGAAGAGATGGGCGGTGACCGACACCTTCTCTCCGGCCGTCCGTTTGATCGGATAACGGCCCCCGTCGATCTCGGGGAGGACCCGGTCGATGATCACCCGTTGCGGCGCTTCTTTGGGAAAGGGCAGATTCATAAAGCCGAAGGCCTCATCTCCCTTCGTCGAAGACAAAGGTTTCTTTTGTTTGTTTTTTCAAGTGATCCGTTTTGTATAGACTCGAAGAAAATAGCTGTCTTCACTATTGTAGCTGATTGGAGCAGAGAGGGGAACCCGGACTCGACGCCGGCCGGTTGACGGAGTGTCCAATGGGGCCTTCTGCCGTTTCGAATTATTCTGAAGAAAGAAAGAGTATTACATCTTCACAGATCGGTCAAGCCCCGCGCCGAAGTGCAAGACGGTTTCGTGAAGCGAACGGTAGGTGGTTTATCGGGGAGGCGGGAGGGGCACCCGCAAACCATGCGGCCTGAGGGTGCCGTTTAAATCGCGACAGAAATAATGTAAAAAAGCGCCGTTTGCAAATGACCAACGGCTGGGAAGGTCAGCGGATCAACCCCTTTCCTTGTTCGACGATTCCGGTGGCCGTCTGACGCGCCTCTTGTTTGATGTTTTTTAAATGCCCCCCCGCTTCGCCGGCCCATTCTCTCCCATGTTTTGCAGCCTCGTTCACGGCCTGTTTGGTTTCTTCCGTGATTTTCCCGACCCGCTGGCCGGTCTCGTCTGCAATTCCTCTCAACCGCCGGCGGGTCTCCTGGCCGGACCGGGGGGCGAATAAAATCCCCGCGACCACCCCCGCGAGGAGACCGAACAAAAACATCAATGTGCCGAAGAAAAAACGTCCACTCTTCATCGCCAATCCTCCCGAATAATGATTCATCATGTCCCGCAGATGTTTTGTGACTGCCTTTGAAGGAACTATGTATTATTTTGTATGGGATGAGGTAGAGAAGTCAATGAGAATATCGGATGTGGGGTTCGATAAGAAAACTTAAGGCTCGGTCCGTCTCTCCGATTTCCGGCGTTCATGTTTGGTGGGATCGACCGGGATTTGAACCGTCATCGTCGTCCCTTTTCCCAATTTCGATTGGACGTCGATATTTCCGCGGTGTTGGTCGATAATGTGATGGCAGATCATCAGCCCCAGGCCGGTTCCTTGCGCATCTTTGGTGGTGAAGAAGGGGTTGAACAATTTCTCCAAATTCTCTTCCGAGATTCCGGCTCCCGTATCGGCCACCGCGACTTGAAGGTAGCCTTGTCCCTGCGCATCTTGATGAAAGGAAGAGGTTGCCGTGATCTTACCTGAGCGGGTCGCATGGATGGCGTTTAGAATCAAATTTAAAAAGACCTGCCGGATCTTTTCCGAATCGATTTTCGCGAGGGGGATGTCCGAAGCCAGTTGAAGGTCGATGGTGGTTTCCTTTTTATTCGCCTCATGCTTCAGGAGCGAGACCACCTCCTGCAGGATCAGATTGATTTGGCTCTCTTTGAAGATGAGCTCGTCCTGATCTCCATTTTTGGAAAAGTCGAGCAATTTACGGATCAGCGTCTGGATCCGCTCCGCTTCCCGGATGGAGAGGCTGTAGAATTTCTCCAGATATTCTTTGTCCAATTGGGGCTCTTTGAGCTTCTGGGGGAGCATCTGAAGAAAAGTATAGATCGCGACCATCGGGTTGTTGATCTCATGCGCCATGCCGGCCGCCAAAGTGCCGATGGCGGTCAGCCGGTTGGTCCGGGCGACCCGCTTGAGGGTTTCGATCTTCTCGGCATAGAGCCGGTCCCGCTCTCTGATCAGGTAGTAGTGCTCGATCCCTTGGAGCATCGCGCAGCGAAGATCGGCGACATCATAAGGCTTGGTGATGTATCGATAGATGTTTCCCTTGTTGATCGCTTCGATGACCATTTCCATTTCGGTATAGGCGGTCAGCAGCATCCGGACCGCTTCCGGAACGATCTTTTTCGCTTGGGCGAGAAATTCAACGCCGCTCATCCCCGGCATCCGCTGATCGCTGATGATCAGGGCGATCTCCGGATGAGCCTGCAAGGTCTCGATCGCCTCTTTTCCGCTCTTTGCAGTATAGATCGTGAACTCCCGCTCGTATTGCTCCTCCAGGCTGATCAAGGCCATCTCTTCATCATCGACGAAGAGGACGGGATAATCTTTGGGATGAATCCCTTGCTGCATGAAGGTCCCTTCTAAATATAAGTTACAGGAGCGAAAGAGGGGAGAGAGGTTAAGCTGCAAAAGCCGCTTAACTTGTCTCCTTACCCCTTGTGCCTAATGTGTTTTGATGTGCCGTGCTGATCGTTTGGCGCACCGGTAAGGTTATCACAAACTCCGTCCCTTGTCCCGGTTGGCTGATGACGGTGATGTCTCCCCGGTGGCTCTGGAGAATGCGGTAGCTGACGGAGAGCCCCAACCCGGTCCCTTTTCCGGCCTCTTTGGTGGTGAAGAAAGGTTCGAAGATCCGCTTTTGATGCTCCGGCGAGATCCCGGTGCCGCTGTCCTTCACGGAAATCTTCACCCGATCGTCTTCTTTCCAGGTCTTGATCCGTATTTCTCCTTCGTCCGGAATGGCGTGGATGGCGTTTTGCAACAGGTTCATGAAAACTTGATTGAGCTGCCCCGGGACCGCGTCGACCGGATCGATCTCGCCGTACTCTTTGACAATCGTGATTCGATCCTTCAATTCGGTTCTCATCAGGTTGAGGGTGGAGTCGAGGCCTTCATGGAGATCGGTCGGTCTGAATTGGGCCTCGTCTTTTCTGACGAACGCTTTCAGATCGGAAACGATCGCCTCGGTCCGATCAAGTCCCGTCTTGATGATCGAGAAGGCCCGGTCGATCTTGGCATTGAGCCGCTTCACCTCGGCGCTGTCCGGGGCCGCTCCCTCTTTGAGGAACCGGTCCTGCTCTGCGAGGGTGTTGTGAAGATTTTCCAAGCTGACCTTCGCAAAGCTGATCGGGTTGTTGATTTCATGGGCCATCCCCGCCACCAAAAGGCCGAGGGCCGCCATCTTCTCCGAATGAATCAGCTGGGTCTCCAGGCCGCGCTGGTTGAGGAGCGATTTGATGCGCGCCCGCAGCTCTTCGCAGCTGAACGGTTTCGTGAGGTAGTCGTCGGCGCCATATTCCAACCCTTCGATCTTCATCGAGAGGTCGGCTTTGGCGGAGATCAAGACGATGGGGATATGTTTCGTCAATGCATTTTCTTTGACCTCCCGGCAGAGCTGATACCCGTCTTTGATCGGCATCATGACGTCGGAGAGGATCAGATTCGGAAGATCGGTCTGGGCGCGCTGCACCCCGTCCACTCCATTCTGGGCGGTGACGACTTGATAGTCGTCTTGAAGTTGCGTCACCAGAAAGTGGAGCATGTCGGGATTGTCTTCGACCACGAGGATTTTGGGGGCTCCTGCCGGCGCGCCGTTTGAGGGGGCCGTCTGGATCGATTGCCCTTCCTGAACGATACCCGCGGTCGTATATTCCGCCGCCTTGTGGAGCGAGCGGGTCCAATCGGCTTCACCTTCCTTTCCATGCTCGGGGATACAGATCGGATCGGTCAGATAGGGGAGGGTAAAACTCATCACGGTTCCTTTACCCAATTCGCTTTCGGCCCAAATCTCTCCCTTATGGAGCTCGATCAATTCTTTCGACAAGGCGAGCCCGATGCCGGTTCCTTCGAAACGGCGGTTGGAGGAGGCGTCAATTTGGGAGAAGCGGTTAAAGAGTTTATCGATATTCTCTTTCGCGATGCCGATTCCGGTGTCGGAGATCCGGACAAGGATTTGATCCTCTCTCTGTTCACAGGAGACATTGACCTTTCCTCCCTGGTTCGTAAATTTGAGGGCATTGAAGATCAGGTTCAAAAGGACCTTCTCAATTTTATCCCGATCGAAGTAAAACTCGTCGAGCTGGCCCGGACCGGTAAACGAGAGGGAGATCTCTTTCTTCTCCGCCAAGGGGGTGACGGAGGCAATGATCCCTTTGGTGAATTTTGTAAAGTCGGTCTTTAAATGAGAAAGCTGCATTTTCCCGGCGTCGATCTTCGCCAGATCGAGGAGGTTGTTGATCAATTTGAGAAGGCGAAGGCCGTTCTGGTACATGGCGCTTAAATCTTCTCTTCGTTCACCTTGGACCGAATCCCGATGTAGAATCGATTCCAGCGGGGCCAGAATCAGCGTGAGGGGAGTGCGAAGCTCATGGGAGATGTTGGCGAAGAATTGGGTTTTGACCTGGTCGAGCTCCTGGAGTTTTTTATAAGAGCGCTCCAATTCTTCTTTGCTCTCGGATAATTCACGGGTTCGTTCTTCGACTTTCTTTTCCAAATCCAGGGCCCATTGCCGAATGGCCTCCGACATCTTTTGGACATCATCATACAAAAGTGAATTGGAAAGGGCGATGGAGGCTTCCACCCGAAGGTTAGACAGAAATTCAATGTCCGAGCGGGTGAACGGTTTGAGATTGTCTTTCTCTCCGAGGTTGATGATGCCGATAAGGTTCTTATCATGTATGAGCGGAAGCGCAACCTTAACGGATAACGCTTCAAAATACTGCCGTGCGGAACTTTTGATTTCAGTAAAGCGGGGATCGGCCTCAATTTCATTCCACTCCACTACCCGGTCTTCTCTTCTTAACCAATCCATAAAAGTGTGATGCGAGGAGAGATCGATATCGGAACTCAGGCCGCTCATTGAGTACCGGCTCCTTTTTTTCTCCCAAAGAATAATTGAGGAATTGGAAACATAGAGGGCTTCTCGAATGGTCGCTACGATTTTATTGATGAGGCCCTCTAGGTCTTTAAGAAGAACTAATTCCTTGACCATTCCCTGCAAGATCTTTTGCATGTCGTACTTCCGGCGTTGGAAGAGATGGTCGATGCGGGGCTGGATGGTTTTGATGTAGAAAACCAAGAGAAGAAAGTAAAGGGCGACCAGAGCGGAAAGCTGAAGATCTGTGAGATTGGTGATCCAAGGTCTTGCCGACAGAATAGTAAATAAAACGGGCAGGAGAGCTAACCCGGACGTGGTTAACCACATGATGGTCTTATGGATAACGGTCCGAATATCCATTAATTGGTATCGAACGATCGCGTATGTCGTGGCTCCGACGTAAAGGGGGACGGCATATGTGCCGTAATCGTTTAGAATCGGGATTTTTAGATTAAAAACAAGCAGGAAATTTGAACACCCTCCTATGTACCCGCCAACAGAGCTCCAGAATAAATAGCCAATCTTTCTTTTTTCTGCAGGAACTGCCGTAATATAAGCATGGTATAGTTTAGTATGACCATTGAGAGTGCAAGATCCGAAAAATGAGAGAACCACCAAGTATAAAGGGCCTGATGTTGCGATGGGCACACCGGTTTTATTAGATGTGCCTGAAATAACCAGGTCTGTCGAGAGAGCAAGAACACTAAAAATTGAACTCATTCCATAAAGTGAGATTCTATTCCAATAAGTAGGAGGTGAGTTCAGTAATATACCAATAAAATGGATAAGAAAAGCGGGGATGAAAACATTTCCAGCATGTAAGATCTTTCCCCAAAATAGGGTATCTTGAGGGTTAGATGTCGAAATCATTACTAGCTGGAAAAAACTCCACCAAGAAATAGAAAAACAATAGAGAAAAAAGATAATTCCGATAGGTCCTTTCTCTCGCCTTAATAAAACAAACAGACCTAGGAGGAAAACGGTTGCTGCTGTTAACGCGAGTCCAATTATTAAATGATGAGACATCTAGAAAACCAAACCTATAAACCCAATACTAAAACCGGCCGCAACACCTGCCAGTAATATTTTATCGTTTTCCTTTACTCGATTTAATTTAATTGCTTCGCATACAGCCACAGGCATGCTTGCAGTCGCTAAATTCCCATATCTTGGAAAAATATGAATAAGCTTATCATATGATATGCCGAGTGCCTTATGATACAAATTATCAGTAAGTGAAACGGGAATTTGATGAGGAACTACCAGATCAATATCTGAAATAGTCCAGCCAAGTATTTCTGTAATTTCCTGAAGTGCTCTGGGGGTAGTTTTAATAGAAATTTTCTCAAGTCCTAAACCATCTGATCTGAAAAATTTATTATAGCTGTTTGCTCCTTCAAGAGTACCTGCCAAAGCGAGTCTCCAGTGATTACTCTCTGACGAAAACCATCTTGCCTTTATTCCTCTCGTATCGCGCGCCCTTGTCCGGGTCATTACTGCTGCTCCACCAGCTTCTCCAACAGTATAACCGAAAATGCTTAACTTAAAGTCTTCCCTTGTTTTTGGGTCCCAATTTAAATATGGAAGAGCCCTCTCACCTGTGACTACCATTCCGCTTTCGCATCGTCCTGAAGCAATCATGGCATCTAGAGAGTCCAACGCGGTAACGAATCCGTTGCATGCATTTGTCATGTCAAAAACATAAGCATTTTTTGCGTCAATTTTTTCTTTAATAACATTAGCTGTGGCCGGTTCATCAAAATCATGAGAGATACCACAAAAAATAATAACATCTAAATCATTTGCATCCATTCCAGCGTTATTTAATGCATCCTGAGCAGCTATGGCGGCTAAATCAGATGGATAGAGTTCTGGGTCTGCATAGCGCCTGGATTTGATGCCAGTGAGGGCTTCGACGACCTCTCCCACATTTTTATAACCTTCAGCTTTAAACAGTTTGTTAATCTCTTGAGCAGTGATCTCCTGCGGTGGCAGGTAGGATCCCCATCCAATAATTTTTGAAGCATGAACTGTTGACTTACGGACAGCAGGAATCCCTGGCTCTTCCAGAGATTTAGAGGTTCTTAAATGAAAGTCCATGACATCTGGCGCTACGTTGTCTTTAGCAACGATAATGCTCACTGACGATTTTTCTTCTGTAGAAGGGCTCCCCCTAAGCACTTGAATCGCTGTGCTGAGTATTTTTTGGTCAATATCGCGAGTCGCGGAAAATTTAATCCCGATAACATACTGAGAAGAACCATCGTTTCCTCTCGGACTGCAGAAGACAACTTGTCCGACGATGTTCAAAAAGCAAAAGCTCTCACCAAAAGAAAATTGAGCCGTTATCGGCGTTCCTACTGCCAAAGAACTATTAATGATTATAAGTAGCCCGCCCAAGCTGATGTTATGAGTATGTCCTGTGAGTTCTTTCCCATCTACTTGAAGACAAACGGGGACCTCAATCATCTCTCGTTCATGTCGACGAATCTGGGAAATCAGACGTCGCTTCTCGAGTGAAGTTGCTTCCTCATTCCTCCGGCGCTGAACTTTTCGCCGATCAGTAAAATCAATTGACAGAATGCTCTTCCTTCTCTCATAAAATGTTGGGACCAGTGTGTTCATTCGTTCCTCCATTGTGGCTATACAGTTAAGAATTAATGCTGCAATGTTGAAGTTTATATGCCGAATGGTCTTCTAGAACAGTGATGCAATACGGCTCTACTGTCCTTTTCTCACTTAATGCATTTCCATCTACCCGTGTTAACCTGATCGATTTAGCCCTCCTCGGACTACTTTACCGCTCTTTCCACCATTTAATCGGATTGCGCTCTAGGGTTAATTTTGCAAGGCGCTGAAGCTCCGCAAGGTCGAACGGTTTCTCCAGAACGGTGGCGTGAGTCCGATCAAGGAACGCCGACGTGACTGTATTGGCGGCATCCCCGGTAATTAGAATGGTCCGATCCAAGATCTCCGGATAAACGCGGCCGACCTGCTCCAGAAACCGAATCCCGCCCATCCCTGGCATACGAATATCGGCGACCAGCAGGTCGTAGGAGGTTTTCGTCAAATGCCCTAAAGCGGCTTCCCCGCTGTGCACCGCATCGACAACAAATCCGATCTGCTCCAATGCCGTCTTGCAGACCTCCAGAACCATCGGCTCGTCATCCACCACCAGCGCCCGTCTGTCTTGATGGAGTACACTTGTCTCAGAGGGGAGAGTGGGAGCGGTGGATGCAGCGGTACGGATCGGCAGCTCAAACCAGAAGCGTGTCCCGATCCGTTCCTCAGAGATAAATCCGATCTTCCCGCCATGAGATGCGATGATCCCATGCGAGATCGCCAATCCCAACCCCGTTCCTTCTCCTTCCGGCTTCGTCGTGAAAAAAGGCTCGAAGAGCCGGGACTGAACTTCCTTCGGAATTCCCGGACCATTGTCCCCAATTGTGATTCGTAGGAGCCCTGCAGTTTGTTCCGAAACAATTCGGATTCTCCGATCTTCCTCATTTATCAAAACGGCTTGGTGAGCATTGTTGATGAGATTTAACAGAACCTGCTTGATCTGGTTGCAATCCACAAGCGTTTTGGGAAGACGTGGATCGAGATTCAATTCGAGTACGATATTGTCCGTCCGAAGGTAAGAGGCTTTCAGCTCCAAAACAGATTGAATCAAGGTGTTCAGATCGTTCTCTTGCCAATGAGGGGGAGATTTGCGTGCAAAGTCCGAGAGGCTTCTTATCACAGCGGCACATCGACGTGCCTCCCTGGAGATGGTGTCTGCACATTGATGCGCCTCTTTAGGAAGAGGCATGCCTAAGAGAAGTTCAGCAAAACCGATCACCGGAGTCAGTGGATTGTTCATCTCGTGTGAGAGGCCGGCCACCAAGGTTCCCATAGCGGCCATTTTGGCTGAGTGGATCAGTTGCGTCTGGGTTTTTCGAAGCTCGGAGAGCGTTTTCTCCAGCGCTTGGTTTCTCATCTGAATTTCTTTTTCGAGCGTCCGAAGGTTCAGAAGTGATCTCACGCGCGCCTTCAACTCTTCGGAGCTAAAAGGTTTGGTCAAGTAATCATCGGCCCCTTGGTTCAATCCTTCGATCTTCATCGACAGATCGGCCTTGGCGGTGACCAAGACCACCGGGATGTGACGCGTTGTGAGGTCCTCTTTTATTTCACGGCAGAGCTGATAACCATCCTTAATCGGCATCATGATGTCGGCGAGGATCAGATCGGGAGGGTCGGTCTTTGCTCGTTCAAGCCCTTCGGCCCCGTTTCGAGCAAGAACAACGTTATATTCCCCCTGAAGGAGAGTGCCGATGAAGGCGAGCATGTCGGAGTTGTCTTCAACGATAAGGATCTTCGGTCTGCTCTTTTCTTCCGTTGCGAATTGCGGAGGGAGTGCAGCGGATTCTTGGAGGATTCTTCCTTCTGCATATTCCGCTGTCTTGTGAAGAGAGCGGAACCAATTCTCCTCTAAATTTTCTTGGAGGGGTGTGAAGAGGCCTGATAGGGGCTTCTCTTTAAGAGAAGGAAGGGTGAAGGAGATCACCGTTCCCCTTCCGATCTCGCTCTCGGCCCAGATCTTTCCTTGATGGAGCTCTACCAGCTCCTTGGAAAGGGCAAGGCCTATCCCGGTTCCTTCGTGTTGCCGGGTGGCGGAGGCATCGAGCTGCGTAAAACGGCTGAAGAGCTTGTGAAGATTTTCTCTGCCGATGCCGAGGCCCGTATCCGATACTTTGACAACAACATGCCCGTCTTTTTCCGCGCAGGAGAGAATAATTTCTCCACCTCGTTCGGTAAACTTAATGGCATTAAAGAGCAGATTCAGCAGGACCTTTTCGATTTTATCGCGATCGAAATAGAGCTCCATCATGCTTCGGTCGGCCAGAAATGAGAGATGGATCTGCTTCTTGTAGGTGAGGGGGGTAAGCGAAGAGAGAATCCCTTTTATCAGTGCCACCAGATCGGTCTTTGAATAAAAAAGCTTCATCTTTCCGGTATCGATCTTTGCCAAATCTAATAAGTTGTTGATGAGTTTAAGAAGACGAAGTCCGTTCTGATACATGATCTGAAAGTGTTTTCTCTGTTCTTCCGGAAGATTCGGTTGGTTGAGAAAAGATTCGAGCGGCGCGAGAATGAGCGTAAGGGGGGTTCGAAACTCGTGAGAGATGTTTGCGAAGAACTGAGATTTGATGCGGTCGAGTTCCTGGAGCTTCTGATAGGAGCGCTCTAATTCTGTCTTACTTTCAGAGAGCTCCTTTGTTCGTTCGGATAGCTGATGCGTCCTGATAGCGACCTTTTCTTCCAACTCCGAGGCCCAGCGCCGGAGCTCTTCGGACATTTTGTGGACATCTTCGTACAAAAGGGAGTTAGAAAGTGAAATGGTCGATTGAGCTCGAAGCGTCGAGAGGAATTCGATATCTTCACGGGTGAAAGGCTTGAGGTTATCTTTCTCGCCTAGGTTGATGACGCCGATCAGTTGACCGCTATGTACCAGCGGTAGCGCTATCTTCGCCGACAATGCTTCGAAATAATTTCTCGCCGGAATTCTAATCTCTTTATATTGCGGTTCGGCTTCAATCTCATTCCAGTCAATAACGCGATCCTCTCTTTTCATCCAATTGAGAAAAGCAGTATGAGTCGATAGATCGATGTTCACGTTTGGCCCGTTAATTTTTAAATAGTCCTGTCTTTTCTTCTCCCACAGAATGATTGAAGAATGAGAAACATACATGGCTTCTCGAATGGTGGCCGCAATTTTTTCTGCTAGTTCCGTTAGATCTTTGAGCAGAGCGAGTTCCTGCACCATTCCATGAAGAACCTCCTGCACATCATACTTTCGACGTTGAAAGTGATGATCGATGCGAGGCTGAACAACTTTGATATAAGGAATCATCAATGAAAGAGTGCCAAGAATGAGAAGAAAGAATTGAGTATCACTTAATGATTCAAGATGTCTGCGGAAAGCCCAGAAACAAACCGCAACAGGCAGAAGGAGGATAGACGACGTGGCAACCCAGCTAATGGTCTTATGAATTACTGTTGCGATATCCATTAGCCGATACTTGATTATTGCATAAGTAGTGAGAAGTGGATATGCCGCAACGCCGAATGTCCCATAAGGATATAAATCGATTCCATAGATAGGAAGGTAGTCCAACGCACCCGTAGAAAAAGCAAATGAAAACGCGATTAAGAAGTATTTTAACTGGTTCCGTTTTATTCCTGATGCATAGCGGTATTTTAGGAAAACTTGGTAGTGGGCATAGAGCACCAGGCAGATCCACCATATAAAGAATATGTGGAATAATAAAGAACCCGGGACTGAATAATAGAAAGACGCGAAGACGAATCGAACACCACCAAAGAATAAAGATGAGAAGAGGATAAAAGGAAGAGAAACAATTCCGATTGCATAATTTATGACGAGTATTTTTTTCTGCTTCAATTCACAAAAGAAAAAAGCGAAATGGTAAAACAAGATCGGTATCCAGAGAACACCAAAGGCAAAGGTAATACGCCACGCTAGGAGGGATAGCGAGGGGATTTGTTCTAAAGCAATCCATAAGACCCCTGAACCCCAGATACCAACAGAAAGAGTAAAAAAAGAACCAAAGTTTATTTAATTTGCGAGTCTTGTCTTTACAGAGAACGAACATACCCATACTAAAAGAGGATAGTCCGGTTAATAATCCTGCTAGGGCGAGTGCATTCATATTCTAACGACTCGTATTTATTTTGAATCGCTTTGTAAGTGGTAAGGCTTGATCTTTGGAGTATGACCAGTGAGAGAAGAAGATTTTCCGGAGTACATTATTTAAAGAGTGGAGGAAGACAACGAAGCCAATGAAAACGGATAAGTAGAAATAAGGTGAAGATATACATCGGATACTAGAAGCATCCGTTGTCGGCATGACAAACCTCCCCATAGCACCTCCCTGTGCGGGTTTTGAATCGGTGTGGAGAGGGCGGAAGTTCACCCCCCGTTGCGCCAACTTACAAGACCAGATGATAATTCAAAAGCAGAATTTCACAATATACCTATTTACAACAATGTCAATGAAATTCTTCTTAATCTATAACCGGAGCGGTATTTTTAGACTGTCTTTCAGCTATAGTCCTCAGGGGTGCTCCCTGGCTTTTGACAGAGGATTCCGTCCTCCTTAACGGAGTCCAAAAAAAGACTTAGCTATCGTGTCTTAAGACAGGTCTCAGTTTAGGTTGAAAAATAGAAAGTCTTTTCAGAAAAATAGACATCTTTCAGCTTTATGGCATACTGAATAAGTATCAATCGACATTTTAAATTCCTCGGCGGGGGCGATTCCGGTTTTGAAGTCGAGTGCATTCCGAAAGGATCATTTGAAAGCGCAAGCCATGGCCGACCGAAGTGGGAGAAGAGAAGGTGAGTGATATCTCGGAAGACAGCGTCGCCGAAGCATCGGTCCGCCTCCTGGCGGATAAGGAAGCGCTGGAAAAAGAGATCGCGGAGCGGAAAAGGATCGAGGCCGAATTAAAGCGCAGCCTCTCATTGCTGAATGCCACACTCGAAGCCACCGCCGACGGCATCCTCGTCGTGAATCAGCAGGGTAAGATCGCCTTGTTCAATTCGAAATTCATAGAGATGTGGGAGATCCAGCATCCTGTCTTCACTTTGGGAGACCCGGAGAAAGCAATGGCCGCTCTCCTGAAGCCGATCAAGGATGCGGAAAGCTTTTCGGCAAGGCTCAAAGAGCTCAACGAATCGGATTCGGAGAATCAAGGCACGTTGGAATTGATCGATGGGAGAATCCTGGCATGGTACGCGAAGCCGCAGCAGATCGGTGGGGAGCGGATCGGCCGGGTTTGGTGCTTCCATGACATCACGGAGCGGAAGCAGGCGGAGGAGCGTCTCAACCACTTGACCAACTTTGACCTCCTTACCAACCTTCCGAATCGTCTTCTCTTTCGGGACCGTCTGGGGCTGGCGATTTCACGGGCCCCCTGGCATAAACGATCGGTCGGCGTTCTCCTATTTGATCTCGACCGGTTTAAAGTGGTGAACGAGACGCTCGGGCAAGCGATGGGAGATTTCCTGCTGAAGGCCGTGTCCGAGCGGCTGTCCGCCACGGTGAGGGAGGGAGATACCGTTGCGCGGCTGGGAGACGACATGTTCGGTCTGATTCTGGATGATCTGGCGCAACCGGCCGACAGCTTTCGCGTTTCTCAAAAAATTCTCGACTCATTGGGAAAACCGTTTCAGATAAAGGGGCAGGAGATCTTCGTTTCAGCCAGCATCGGGATTGCGATTTTTCCAAATGACGGAGACGAGATCGATCTGCTGATGAAACATGCCGACACGGCGATGTATCGCGCCAAAGAACAGGGCGGGAACAATTACCAGCTCTATGCGCCGGCGATGAATCAACATGCCACCAAACGTCTCGCTTTGGAAAACAATCTCCGCCGTGCGTTGGAGCGGGAGGAGTTCCTGCTCTATTACCAACCCAAGGTCGATCTCACGACGGGACAGATCGTGGGGATGGAGGCCCTGATTCGATGGAAATCCCCGGAGGCCGGAATGGTCTCTCCGGCCAAATTCATTCCGCTTGCGGAAGAGACCGGCCTGATCGTTCCGATGGGAGAGTGGATCTTGCGCACCGCCTGCGCGCAGAACAAGGCGTGGCAGAAGCAGGGGCTTCCGCCGGTGCGAATGGGGGTCAACCTTTCGGCCCGCCAGCTTCAAAGACAAAATCTCATCGGAACCATCGCCCATGTGCTGAACGAAACCGGCCTCGATCCGAATTATCTGGAGCTGGAATTAACGGAAAGTCTGATCATGAAGAGCAATGAGAGCACGATGACTGAGCTGCGGGAGTTGCATTTGGGAGGGATCGAAATCTCGATCGACGATTTCGGAACGGGATACTCTTCCCTCAGCTATTTGAAGCGGCTTCCGATCGACACGCTGAAGATCGACAAATCGTTCGTTCAGGATGTGACGACCGATCCGGACGACGCCGCCATTGTGGCAGCGATTATTACGATGGCCCACACATTGAAGCTGAAAGTGGTGGCCGAGGCGGTGGAAACGGTCGAACAGTTGGAATTTTTACGCGGGTTGAAATGCGATCAGATGCAGGGCTATCTTTTCAGCAAGCCTTTGCCGGCGGAGGAGATCACCCGGCTTTTGGTCGAAGGAAAACATTTGTAAGTTGTCGTTCCTCTTTCCGTAGATTCCTTTTCCATCCTGGCGGGACATCCTACAAGCAACCATTCTATCCGAGGGTAATTCGAGGCGAGATTTCCAGCAGGCGCTAGCCCGGGTTGAAGATCTGCTTGAGTTTTTGCATTTTATTCTTTCTGTCGAGTGTTTTGGAAATATTCATGACGACTTCGGTAATCGTGAAGGGCTTCAACTCATATCCGCTGGCCCCCTTTCGGATGAGCTCGATCGCGTTTTTCAGCGTTCCGTGACCGGTGATAATCAACACCTCGACCTCCGGATGCGCTTCCTTGATCCGGCTGAGGACTTCTTCCCCCTGCATCCCCGGCATCTTTAAATCGAGCGTGACCAGATCGATCTTCTTCTTTTGTATGATTTCCAACGCCTGCGGACCGTCTTCGGCGATTTCAATGTTATAGAACGGCTTCAAGATGAGCTTCAGCGACTCGCGCGGTCCGCTCTCGTCGTCGACAATGAGGATGGTGTTTTGGGTTTCCATAGCGATCTCCTAATTTTCACATCGGTATTGAGAGCAAGAGACATGCCTGAAAGGTATGAAGAGGAGCTTTCCCGGAATGGATCAATTTCATTGACGAAAAGGGGGAGATACATGAAATATGGGTGAGTATTTCATGTAGGTTAGGACCGGTTCTTCTTGTACAAGAATGTACGCTTGTTGTGCCGAGGGACGGCGCAGGTTTTTAGAATTATGTGGCGGGTTATGATTTTTGGTGGAGCTGCGGGGGATCGAACCCCGGACCTCCTGATTGCGAACCAGGCGCTCTCCCAGCTGAGCTACAGCCCCGTAAAGGCAGGACAAAAGATAAAACATTTCATGCCGATTGTCAATTGGATCTTCGAGCGGCGGTTTTTTCACCTCCGTGGCCATGAACCACATCCCGAGATACTTGTTTATGAAGTGCTGACGCGGCAGGAAGGAGAGAAACGGGCGCTTCCGAAATCCAAGTTGAGAGATCTGAGACCAGAGGCCGGAGTGCTCCGGATTCAATTTCAGCCCCTTTCGGAAAACCGCAAGCGCCTTCTTCTTGTCGCCTGTCTTTAAATAAATCATGCCGAGATTCTGATAAAAGCCGGGCTCATACTGATCCATTGAAATGGCCCGCTGACAATAGGTCAATCCGCTCATGATGTTGTTGCGCGCCATCGCGTAGCAGAGGCCGAGCGCGGAAAATAAAACAGGCGGAATATTTTCTTCCGGCAGGTCTGAAAAGCGCTTTTGGCTCTCAAGCAAGGTATTCAGGGCTGAATCCCAATTTTTTTCACGCATGTAGGCGAGACCTAGTTCGAGGTATTCCTCTCCAGTCATCTCCATTCTCCCATGGTTTTTACTTCCGGTGGACTACAAAACATAAAACGAAACCGGTCCCTTCTTCGTCTCCGGCGAGTCCGAGGAATCCGGCCTTGCGGAGAATCAGTTCTGCTCATCGATCAAGACGGCGGTTCCAACGGCTGAAAGGAGGAGAGAGCGTGGATCGATTCGATGGAAGTTGAAAGAGGTTCCCACCACGGCATTGGCGCCGAACAGGGCCGCTTCGCCTCGGAGATCGCGAAGCGCAAGCAAGATTCCTGTTTTTAGGTGGCTTCGATAAGTGGTGTTGGTTGAGTAAACCGCTTTTTCAGGGATCGAGTGAATCTGGTCCTCCAGTTCGATAATGATATTGGCATTAATCAGTCCAAAGTAGTTTTTGACTTTTCTTCCCTCTACCTTTTGAGTTGTGGTGATCAAAATCTTGTGAGCCCCTTCTTCATGACGTGCACGGCGTTCCGGTTCGACGACGCGGATCGGCCCCTTACGATTCGTTTTGAGCCCTTCTTTCTCCGTCTGCTCCGGAGGAGAGAGCGCTGGACTTTCTTCTCTCTCTTCGCTCTCTTCCCGCTCTTTCTTTTCCCTTCTCTTTGACGTCGTTGCAGCGGCGGGAGACGAAGGACTGCTCGCCGCCGCCTCCTTCACGCCGGGGAGCGTCATTTGACACTGGATACATCGGCCGGCCTCACGCTGTTCGCAGCCGCAATTGGGGCAAATCATCGGGCGCTCCTTGTGGAAGCGCCTTCTCGAATATGAACTTTTCTCCCGTCTACCTTCAATTTCCCCTCGGCGTAAAGCTGGAGAACCTGCGGCAGAAGCCGGTGCTCTTCCGCCAAAATCCGCTCCGACAGCTGCTCGACGGTGTCCCCCTCGAAGACAGGAACTGAAGCCTGTGCGATGATGGGGCCGTGATCCATCTCTTCATCGACAAAGTGGATCGTGCATCCGCTCACACGAACCCCGTACGACAGCGCCTGTCGCTGGGCATGCATTCCGGGAAAAGCGGGGAGGAGACTCGGGTGAGTGTTGATGATCCGATCATGGTATGGCTGAATCAGCGTCGGCGTGACAAGGCGCATGTAGCCGGCCAGCACCACGAACTCGACGCCAAACTCTTTTAGTTGCTGTAAAACCGCGGCGTCGTATTCTTCTCGACGACTGTAGTGCGTCTGATCTAGAAAGATCGCGGGGACCTGATACCGCGCCGCTCGCTCCAGCGCCGCGGCATCCTTCTTATTGCTGATCACCACCGCCACGCGTGCGGAGAGCTTCCCCTGCTTGATCGCATCAAGAATCGCCTCAAGGTTGCTCCCTCGGCCGGAGACGAGGACGCCCAGTCGAAGGGCTCCTTCAGCAGGGGTCAGGACAGGTTCCTCTTCGCTACACATAAACCACCGTTCCATCTCCCTTGACGATCTCGCCGATCACGTACGCTTCTTGTCGGAGCCGTTTGAGAAGGGAGCGCGTTTGGGAGAGCGCTTTTGGCGAGATCACCAAGATCATTCCGATCCCCATGTTAAAGTCGGTGTACATCTCTTCGGTGTCGACCTCTCCCATTTCTTGGAGGGTCCTGAATATGAAAGGGACCTCCCACCGGTCGCGCCGCACCTGAGCCGCACAACCGGGCGGAAGAACACGCGGGAGATTTTCAGTGATCCCTCCGCCGGTAATGTGGGCCGCTCCTTTGATTTGGACTTTCTCTTGAAGTTTCGAGAGGGTTTTTGCGTAGATGACGGTCGGGGTCAGCAGAATTTCTCCGATCGATTTCGACTCTCCGGGAAAGTGGTCCTTTACCGTAAGCCCCATCTTCTCGAAAACAATTTTCCGGACCAGGGAGAAGCCGTTGCTGTGCAGGCCCGAAGAGGCCAGGCCGATCAAGAGATCTCCCGGCCTGATTTTCTTTCCGTCGATGATCTTCTTTTTGTCCACCACCCCCACGGCGAAGCCGGCCAGATCGTATTCTCCCGCGGGGTAAAAGGAGGGCATCTCCGCCGTCTCACCGCCGATCAGGGCACAACCGGCCTGCCGGCATCCGTCCACAATCCCTTTCATCACTTCCACCGCCTTCTCCGGAAAAAGCTTTCCCGTGGCGAAGTAGTCCAAGAAAAAGAGCGGTTCGGCGCCGGTCACGATGACGTCATTGACGCACATCGCGACGAGGTCGATTCCGACCGTATCGTGGCGGTCGGTCATAAAGGCGATCTTCAGCTTTGTCCCAACCCCATCCGTGCCGGAGACCAGGACCGGCTCCTTAAACTTTTTCGCGCCGAGGGCGAATAGGCCGGAAAAGCCTCCCAAGTCGGTGAGAACTTCGGGGCGATGTGTTGATCGGACCATGGAGGTAATTTTTGGACGAAAAGATCGCCGGCTTCAATATCAACACCGGCATTTTTGTAGGTCAGTCGCGCCATCATTTACTCGTGAAGGGTGAGCTTTCGATTTTTTTAGAAAAAAGGGTACCTCATAAAAGTGATTTGTATCATACCGCAAGATCAGGAAAAGGTCAATTTAGGAGCCCTTTTCCCGGCGGAAATCGAGCGGAACGAAATGGCTTTAAACAAGCAGATGAGCGGCTCGTCCCCCGCGATAACGAAAGACTCCATAAGATACATAATTCTTGACAAACATTTTTTGCGGGCTTATTTTTCTACGGATCAAAATTGATCACCTCCCTCCAACGTCCGTCCTAATCCAGAGATCAAAAACGATTGTCTTTCCCAAAAAAATCGGTTATTCTGACTGAGTTTTATCCATGTTTTAATCGATTATTCTGTTTGATGAGAAATAATCAGTGAAGGGCTGTAGGATGCCATTTCGGCTTCACAGAAAATTTTTTCCAAAGGGCTGTAGAAGGGTAAGAACATTGGCAGTGAGGTCAGAGCGATCTCCGGAAGATCAAGAAGTGCGATAAAGTACTCCCTAGAAGCATAGAACAAAGGGGCATTAATGGCGGCAGAAGGATGGAAGGCGAGAAGGAGATGTAAATTCCGATCGAGCGGTGTATTCTTCCCGAATCCTCTGGCGCGGGGTTATTCAAAAACGTCGGATCGATCGATTCAATCCTTCATCGCGGCCCCATCGCCCCTGGAGAAGCATTCATAGAGGATTAGGGAGTATGATGGAAAAAGAGGCATACACAGGATCATCGCTGCCCGGCCAAAATAAAAGGGAGGTGGGTCGACGTTCCGTAAAGAGCGGGAGCGTTCTCCGGAACGTCTCTCCTCTCTTTGAGATTCTGGTCTCCGAACTCCAGCACTCTCTGGGCCAATTGAAGCAGAAGCTCGATGCGGAAGAAGCCGGGATTCGCTCCGAGAGCGATGAAGAACACCGGATGCTGCTTGAGGCGGAGAGCCTGCACCACGCAGAGGCACTTTTAACAGAGGCCCTGGATCATTTTATCTTGAGAATGGATAAGATGGTGAGGCATTTTACCCCTCAGGAGCATCATCTCCATCGCGATTATTTTCAGAAACATCTTCATCCCTTTCTTCTCCTCTCTCCTTTCGTGAAGCGGGCTTATTCGAAGCCGTTGGGATATCCCGGTGATTATGAAATGATGCGGATGTTGTATGAAGACCACGACCAAGGAGAAACGTTCTTTGCTCGTCTTATCAACCGATATTGCTGCCAGCTCTCCGTGGCCCGATCGGTAATGGGCCGGGTTCCTTATATGCTGGGGAAGATAAACCGGACTCTCGGCCGGGCCTCCGGGAATCGGGAAACTGTCTCGATCATGAGCATCGGTTCCGGACCGGCCAAAGAGATCCAGGAACTGATTCGGAGCAACCCCAAGAGTGATCGATGCCACCTGACCCTAATCGACACCGAGTGGGAGGCGCTGCAATATTCCCGCGCGAAGATCGACGTGTTAAAGGGGGTGACGCGGAGCCGCATCCAGATCAATTATGTCAACAAATCGATTCATCAGTTGGTCCACCATCCCCACACCTTTGATCTCTTCGCCGGGCAGGATTTGATTTATGTCACGGGCCTTTTCGACTACCTCCCCTTTCATATCGCAAAGCATTTGATTCAACGCTTGTACCGGCTTCTCTCCGAAGAGGGTGAGCTGATTATCGGAAATCTGGACGCCTCGAATGATGCCCGGTATTTTATGGAATATGGCGCGGAATGGTATGTCCTTTACCGAACCCCTCAGGAGCTTGTTCAAATGGTGGAAGGGCTTTCTCCCGCCCAGGCTTTTGTCGAGACGGACGAAGAGGGGACACAGCTTTATTTGACCGTTCGAAAGGGGAAGAGGCCGAAGGAAAGCCTGCGTTATCCGCCTGAGGTCGCAACGGTTTTCTATGGAAAACAGTAACGACGCCGAGCTTCTTTCCGCTTTTCAAGATTACGCACGCGAGATCAACACGTTCCGGCTCCGAATCGGCTGTATTTTGGGATTTACCCTGGTTCCTCTTTTCAGCCTCCTCGATTATTACGCCGTACCCCACCACTTCAAAACGTTTCTCCTGATTCGCCTCGTCTCCTCCGCGCTGACCCTTCTTCTTTTTCTTTTCACCTTTACCTCTTTCGGAAAAAGCCACATTACTTGGGTCGGGGCCCTGACCGCCATTCTCATCGGCGGCACCATTGCGCTGATGACCCGTTACTTGGGCGGATACGAGTCCCCCTATTATGCCGGTCTCAATTTGGTGATGCTCGCGATTTCGATGCTTTTTGCCTGGGATGTGCGCATTACGGCGGCGATCTGTCTGGCGATGTATACCCTTTATATCGTGCCGATTCTACTTTACGACCAGATCGAGCGGGCGGAGATATTGATCAACAACAATGCCTTTCTCCTCTCCACCATGTTAATTGGACTGACCAGCGCTTATTTTATTTCTAGATTGCGCTACCAAGAATTTGAATCCCGTTATAAAATGGAAGAATCCCGGAAAGCGTTGGAAGTCTCCAATCAGAAACTAAGGGAGCTCAGCTACCTGAAAGGTCAATTTTTTGCGGATATCAGCCACGAGCTTCGAACCCCCTTGGCGGTGATCCGGGGAGAGGCCGAGGTGACGCTTCGAGGAAAGGAAAAACCGGTGGCGGAGTACAAGCGGGTCCTCCACTATATTATTCTCCTGGCCGATCAGCTCAATAAGCTGGTCAGCGATCTCTTGTTTTTGGCCCGTTCCGAATCGGGGGTGTTGCATATGGAGAAGCGGGAAGTTTCTCTGCAGGAGATTATTCGGGAGGCATCCCGCGAAGGAGAGATCCTGGCGATGCGGAAGGGGATTACGCTCACAGTGAAAGAGTCCGCGGAGGATGAGCTTTTCTTGCAGGGGGATCCGCAGCGTCTCAAACAGCTTTTTTTGATCGTCATTGATAACGCAATCAACTACTCGAAGATGGGGGGAGATGTAGAGCTCTCCTTGGAGCGGGAGGAGGGCCGCGGAAAAATCACCATCTCCGATCACGGCGTCGGTATTCCAAAAGAGGCGATCCCCCACGTTTTTGAACGGTTCTATCGGGTTGAAAAAACCAAGTCGATGGCCAACGGGACGGGACTCGGATTGCCGATCGCGAAGTGGATCGCCGAGGCCCATGAAGGGAAAATCACGATCGACAGCGAAATGGGGGCTGGCACAAGGGTGACGGTGCATCTTCCCCTCTCCGAGAAGGTGAAGGTCTAGAATGGAAATTCTCCTCGTGGAAGACGATGAGCGGATCGTCAGTTTTGTGAAAAGGGGATTGGAGGCGGAGCATTACAGCGTCGACGTGGCCCATGACGGCCAGGAAGCGATCGACATGGCGCGGGCGATTCGCTACCGGTTGATAATCCTCGATCTGGTCCTTCCGTTGAAGAGCGGCTCGGAAGTCTGCCTGAGGCTGAGGGAGGAGCGGATCGAAACCCCCATCCTCATGCTGACGGCGAAAGACACCCTTGAAGAGAAGATCGAAGGGCTTCGGATCGGGGCGGATGATTATTTGACGAAACCGTTCGCCTTCGAGGAACTCCTGGCCCGGATGAAAGCGCTCTTGCGCCGCGGTCCTTATCGGGAGGAGAGCCAAGATTTGAAGGTGGCTGACTTGATCCTCAGCCGGGAGACCCATGAAGTCCGCCGGGCCGGAGATCTCATTACCCTCACCGCAAAGGAGTTTGCTCTCCTGGAATATCTCATGGCTCACCCCAATAAGGTCATGAGCCGGACATCGATCCTTGAAAAGGTCTGGGGATATCATTACGATACGCTGACCAATGTGGTCGACGTTTATATCCGTTATTTAAGGAAAAAAGTAGACGAAGGGTATCCCAAAAAGTTGATTCAGACCGTCCGGGACATCGGGTATAAAATCTGCGGTTGATCGCTTCCTTGTCGACCGATTCCTTCATCTTCCTCTATCGTGTTTCTCTTTTCTCTTTTAATTTCTTTCTAATCTTTTCCTCATCTGTTTTTCACCTTATCTCGTTAAGCTGGATTTACTAGATGAAAGTAGACGGATGCTCGACGTGAAAAAACCGAGGGGGAAAAAAATGTCTTCACTCACGCTGAACGATATGGCCCAAAAGGCTATCTTCAATCCACCTAGGGAAAATAAAAGAGTCGTTTTCAATGAAGAGATCCTTCTCTGGAAAGGAACATCGCTCCAGACGAAGAAGCCTCCCCGGTCCGCGATCATCGGAAGAGCCAAGAATATCAGCAACGGCGGGGTCTGCCTCGTTACAAAAACAAAGCTGGAGATCAATCAGTTCTTGAGAATGACCTTTAAGCTGAAATCGGTTCCGATCAATATTCCGACCCTCGTCGAAGTAAGATGGGTGGAGAAGGTATCCGATTCCTACTTCAGGGTCGGGGCCCGGTTCATTTATTAAGGATCTCATCGTCCTCTGTGATCGTTCTCTCTCCTCGGTTTGCGCCGGAATGGAGGAGCTTCAGGGTGGAAACATTATTTCCTCCCGCGCTTTTTTTCATGCTCTTTGTCCGTCACCAGATCCTCCGGACAGGACCGGTTCTCCATGGGTGATCAGGCCAAAACAAGGGAAGAGCTTCTCAAAGAGCTGACGACGCTGCGCGCCCGCCTTAACAAAATGGTGATCGCAAAGCGCCTTGCGGTGAAGAAAAGGGTGCGGGCGAAAAGAAAAGGAGCCCTCCCGTATCGAAGAGAGCGCAATCCGACCCGGGCGCAGAATCAATTACTCTCCTATATCGCCCACGAGCTGAAGACCCCTTTAAACAGCCTCCTCGGATTTATCCAATTGCTGCGGAATGGAACGTATGGGATGCTCACGCCGGAGCAATCTCAGGCGATCATGCGGATGAATGTCGACCTTTTGGAGTTTGTTCACCTGGTCAACAATATCTTGGATTTTTCGAAAATCGATTCGGGCAAGATGCCGGTTCAGGTGGTGGAGACGAACCCCCGTGAGCTGCTCGAGCGGGTCTCGATGCTCTTTGAGCCTTTTCTCCGTGAGAAAGGACTTCAGCTGGAGCAGAGAATCGATCCCGACTGTCCGGCCATCGTCATGACCGATCCCTTGAAGATCAAGAGCGCCCTCATCAACCTCCTGAGCAACGCGATTAAATTCACGCCGAGGGGAACGATTCAAATCGGTCTCTGCTCTCTTCCGGGGCAGAGGGGGATTCGGCTCTCCGTCTCGGATATCGGCATCGGGATCGCACCGCAGGAACTCCCCCATCTTTTCGAAGGAAATCAGCGGGAGGTCGTGAGAGAATCGCCCTCTCTTTATGGCAGCGGGACCGGATTGGGGTTGGCCATTGTCAAAAAAATGGTCTCCGCGCTTGGAGGGACCATTCGCGTTGAAAGCGCATTGGGGGTCGGAACGACGTTTACCCTCGATATCCCGGAGAGTTCTTGTCCCTGAAGGGGATCTCGCCGGCGCCCGCGGGAACAAAGTCAGGCTGTATATCCATTGTGATGAAACAGGGAGCGTGTATGCGTATCTTAATCATTGAAGACGATGAACGGATATTAGGCTTCTTGAAGCGGGGCCTGGAAGGGGAGGGGCATGCCGTCGACCTTGCCCTCAACGGAGAGGCCGGCCTCGGTTTTGTGAAGATGCGTTCTTACGACGTTATTCTTCTCGATGTCTATCTCCCCGAAATGAATGGAATAGAGGTGTGCAAAGAATTAAGGCGTCAGCGGAGGAGGACCCCGGTCTTGATGATGACGGCGAAGGATTCGCCGGAAGTTCAGCAAGAGGCCGTTCGGGCCGGGGTGAATGATTACCTTCCGAAACCGTTTTCGTTTGAGCTGCTCCTGGCGAAAATCGACGCATTGGGTCTCTGCATCGATCCCGCCTGAAAACTTATCCTAAAAAATGCGCCTCGGTCTCGGTCCGATAGGTCTTAAAGGGATCTTCCATCGAGAAAGGTTTTTTCCCCTCGATATAAAAACTCGACCAGTTGATCACATAGGGGGTTTGCCGCTCCAAGAGAGATCGGATCAATTCTCCCCGCGCGGAAGCGCGCGTATTCCGGGGGGGACATTCCACCGCCAGATCGATGGCATCGTCGGTGGTCCGACGGAGGGCCTTTCCTTCTTCTTCCAAGGCGACGGCGAGCCCGCGAGATCGGTTGAGATTATGGTACTCCAGATCGAGGCTGGCCATCCAGGGGTCCTGCCAGTCGACCCCCTCCGCCTCTCGAAACGACTCAAGAAGCCACCATTTTGAGATCCAGTCGATCTTGCCGACCAATCGTTCCGGATCGGTGGCGAGCGCCTCCAGCGTCTTTCCCCATTCCGAGATGATCCAATCGGTCTGATCATCCTTTCCGGCGAGCGTTCGTTCCGCTTTTTGTTGAAGAAGGGATTGAAGCGCGACGGCGGAAATCCGCTTTCCGTTTTGAAGGGTGACGATCCACTGTCGCTCCGGATCGCGCGAGATCCGCCTTAAATCGAGAACCGCGTCCGCCAGCGCCAGATCGTCCGGAACCGCCCCTTCCTCGATCAGGGAAAGCATGACGGAGGTGGTTCCGAATTTCAGCGCGGTGGCATATTCGAGCATGTTGGAGTCGCCGAGGAGGAGGTGGATGCGCCGATACCGGTTCGGATCGGCCAGCGGCTCATCGCGGGTGTTGATGATGGCGCGGTTGAACTGGACCCACTGGTAAAAATCGTTGACGATGTGGTCGGCCCGCTGCGAGATCTGAAAGTCGATCTCCGGCAGCGGCCGCTCGCCCAGAGCGACCCAGCCGTCGGGGACCAGATGCGCGCCGACCCGCCCCGCCCCGGTGAAGATCTGGCGGGTCACCAGGAAGGGGATCAGCTGGCCCAGGCCGTCGTAGGAAAAGGGGAAGTCGCGGGCGACGAGGTAATTTTCATGTGATCCGAAGGTGGCGCCGGTTTCATGATCGACATTGTTTTTGATGATCGAGACCCGTTCTCCCAGCCCCAAGGCTTCGACCGCCTCCTGCAAGATTCGGTCTCCCGCCCGGTCGTAGGCGACCAGATCGGTGAGGGAGAGGCACTCCGGTGAAGCATACTCCAGATGTCCCATGTCGATATAGATCCGGCCGCCGTTGAGAAGAAATCCGCCGTTTCCCGGCGGCTCGTCGTGGGCCCGATGGTGCAGGTCGATCAACCCGAGTTTTTTCTTTTTGAAGATCGTCTCTTTGATTCGGTACGCGATCCGCTCGGGCGAATCGTTCGGCCGCTCTTGATTCACCAGACAGCCGTATTCGGTTTCGAGACCCATAATCCGCGAAAGCATCTATTTCAACCACCCCTTCAGCGCCTGTTCGATTTCGTCATGAGAGAGGGTCCGGTATTTCGAACTCCCCGGCTGGGTCCGGTCAAGAAGGGCCGCTTCGAGGGTGTGCGATTCGAGCGACCGCTTCAACAACGGATCGAGCTCCTTTGGCGTCGGGGGGGCGCCGGCCTCTTTTTCCGCTTCCAGATCGGCCGGAAGCTGAGAGACCGCCCAGGTTCTCAGGGCGATCTGCAGGGCCTCCTTGAGCGACACGGAGTGGGTCTCTCCGGCGGCATTGAGAAATGCCGCCATCCGCTCGCTCATCGGCGCCGTCGGCGCCAGGACCACCCCGCGTTGCTCCTCTTCAAAGACCCCGTCATAATTGAGGTGAAAGAAGAGCGGCTTGCTGGTGGCTGCTCCTTTTCCTGGGCTACCGGAGAGGATGCCGATCTCCGCCATCACGATCTTCGCGATGTAGGGAGCATGAAGCACCTCTTCGAAGGCCTGCTTGACCATCGGCGCCAAAATAAACTTCATCAGCCGGCGGACAGTGACATCGACGGGGGAGCGATTGAATCCTTCCACATGGGCGGCATCGAGGACGACATTCCGAAGTTTCTCAAGATCGGCCGGATGGCCGATCCCGCCGAATGCGATCTGGTCATACACTTCATACAGCTTCTGTGTGCCGGCGCCGAGGGTCGCCATCAAGACGCCGTTCTCATACGGGAGGGAGACGATCGGGCTGCCGGCGGAAAGTTGTTCCTCAAGATAGTCGCGCCGGTTTCGAACCGCCTCGACCCATCGGTAAGGCTCGTCATAAACCATTTCTCTCTTCCTTTCAGAAGTCAGATGTTATCCGATGCCCAGCCCTGGTTCTCCCGCGGTAGAGCGGCCGACGACGTTTCGTGAATAGAGTGATTCGAGTGTTTTCTGAGGAATTTCTCGGACCCCTTCCATCGTGACCAGTTTAATCACCGGGTAGAGATGGGCTTCTCGGTTGCTCCCGCCGGTGGCGGCGTCGAATTCGGCCGCCGTCTCCAGGAGCCGCATCGTCAGGGTGATCGCCGCCTCCTCGGAGAGCTCGGCCAGCGGGCGCTTCCCCCAGCGATTCTCATACTGAAGGATTCCACGAATGGCCGGGGAGCCGGAGCCGGAGGTGGTGAATTCAACCGCTTCGAATCCGGCGCCGAGAATGTCGTAGAAAAAGAGCTTCCCCTCTTTCCGCGCCACATCGTAAACAGCATAGATGGGTGCGACGGCGCCGATCCCCTGGATCGCCATCGGGATATTTTCCTTGAGGAGTTTCGAGAGGGCGCGGACCTTTCCTTCGAGGCTCAGCTCCTGAAGCTGGCTGCGCCGATAATACTTGAAGGTATGCTCCATCACACGGGCAATTTCGAAGGCCGTCGCGGGAACCCCCGCAATCGCCATCACCGAGTGGCGGTCGATCTCGAGGACCTTGTCGGTCCGATCGTACATCACCGTCGTTCCAGCGGTTGCCCGGCGATCCCCCGCGACCAAGACACCCTCTTTGTATTTCAGTCCAAAGATGGTTGTCCCTTGCGTGAGGGCGATTTTGCTTTCAATCGGCTCTCTCCCTTCCGGAAGGGTTCCCGGTCCTAATTTATAACCGTTGGTTTTGAGAAGAGACCAAAAGTCACCATTATGCATCGGTTATTCTCCGGTTCTTTGTCGGTACCGTTCCGCCTGTTTCGGATCGACCTTCCGCATCCGCTTTAAAAGATTTTCCTTGCTGGAGTCGGTGTCGGGACGCTTCGGTCCGGTCTCCTCGCGCGGTTTCTCCAGCGGATTCACCGGGCGTTCCCGTCGTTCCATGAATTCGGTCATGATTTTCTCCTATGAATTAAAAATCTCTTTGAAGCTGCCGGCCGCTCCGATCCGTGCTCGCAGCGCGGCGATCTCGGCCGGGTCGAACAGGCTGTTCATCTCCAGCGTTTTATGAAAGAGACCGTTCTGAAAAACGACTCGCTCCCACTGGATTCGATGGATCTGGTCATAAAATTTTTCGATGCACAGTCCCCGGATCGCGGCGCGGGTGTCGGCGGGGGGAGTCGTCATCGCATCTTTGATCTCCGCTTCGGTGGAGAGCCGTTCCATTGCCCCTTCCATCTCCAGACCGATGAAGAGCCCCCGGTCGGGGGAGAGGTTGTGATATTCGAGATCGAGCCCGCGAAGGCGCGGGTCGTCCCATCCGCACCCTTCCGCCTCCATGAAAGTTTCAAGGAGCCATTTCTTGGCGACCCAGTCGAGCCGGTTCGTCAGCATCATCGGGTCGATCTCGAGGTCGTTCAAGACCTCTTCCCACTTGGCCAGGACCCATTGGGTGTCCGGATCGGCCTCCTGCCCGAACGCCTTCTGTGCCGCGGCGAGGTAGAGACGCTGATGGTCGATCGGCGAGATCTCTTTTCCATTCATCAGGTTGATCGGTTTTTTGCAGGTCGTATCGAGCGAAACGGTGTGGACGGCGGCGACCGGTTCCGGGATCGCCGCCTCGGGCGCCGCGCCGATTTCGATGAGACGAAGGGTCAGCCAGGTGGTCCCCACCTTCAGCGCGGTGGCGGTCTCCGACAGATTGGCGTCTCCTAAAATTTGATGAAGGCGCCGATATTGGTTCCGGTCGGCGTGGGGCTCGTCCCGCGTGTTGATGATCGGCCGGCGATCCATCGTATCGACCGACATCTCCACTTCGACGAAATCGGCCCGCTGCGAGAGCTGGTAGACGCCGGCCCGGTATCCATCCCGGCTCTCGATGCCGACCTTCCCCGCCCCCGCGAAAATCTGCCGGGTCACGAGGAAAGGGGTGAGATCGCGGATAATTTTGTCGAAGGGGATCGACCGGGGGAGAAGGTAGTTATCGTGGCAGCCGTAGCTGTGGCCGTAAAAGTCGGTGTTGTTTTTGTAGAGCTGAACCGCCGGATTCCCAAGGGCCGCGTTCCGCCGGTCGGCGCAGGCCTGGACGATCCGCTCCCCCGCCTTGTCGTGGATGACGAGATCCCGAAGCGACCGGCACTCCGGGGTCGAATACTCCGGGTGGGTGTGGTCGTTATAGAAGCGGGCGCCGTTGGTCAGGGCGAGGTCGCTCTTCATCTCGTGAAAGGAGAAGGGCCGGTGGCGGTCTTGTTTCTCGAACGCTTCCTCTTCTTCATCCTGCGCCAGTTTATCGGCCCGGAATCCGCGGGCGTCCTGCCGGGGGTCTTCGCCGCTGTAATCCCATCCGGGCCGAAAGGGGCGGGTGAGATAGGCGCGGACCAGTTCCATCGACTCCACCACCGGATCGACCGCTTCTAAGTCTTCCCGAGTAATTCCATACTCGGTTTCGATCCCAAAGAGCTTCAGCATTAGATAACTCGCTTCTCGGGTTTGGGCCGTTCCTTTTTGTCGAGCAGCGAGAGGCCGACGATATTCTCCGGATCGACGTCGATCAGCTTCAGCCAATCTTCGACAATGTCGTTGGGGGGAGGATCTCTCCCTCTCGGTATTCGGTCTCGACGGCGAGGGTGATGTCTTCAACCGTGATTCCCTCTTCCCCTTCGCTGATGGTCCGTTTGATCGCCCGCTCCTTGGCCCGTTGGATGATCGACGCGATCAGAGCGCCGCTGATCAGGTCCGACCGGTGGAGGATCTCGCGACGGCTGCTCCGAAGCTGCAATTCCAGAATCTGCTGGGCCGGGCCCTTTGAAAAGATCGCATCGACCCCCGCCTGGATCAGCGCCTGACGCGCTTGTGCGGGATCATCGCTGTGGGCTTTCATTAGACTCGGTGCGAGGGGGACTTCCGGGGTCACGTAAATGCCGAAGATCTCCTCGGTGCCGGCCCGGTCGGGGCGATTGATTTTGATCTTCCGGTCGATCCGTCCGGGACGGAGCACCGCCGGGTCGATCAGGTCGGGGCGGTTGGAGGCGAGGATAATCACCATCTCCTTGAGCGATTCGATCCCGTCCATCTCGGCGCAGAACATCGGAACGAGGGTGCTGAGGATGTTGTGAGAGCGCATCGAGCGGCGCGTCCCCAGGATCGACTCCGCCTCGTCGATGAAGATGAAGGGGAGGTAGCCGGCCCCCCGTTTTTCTCGGGCGCGCGCGAAGATCTCCCGGATCATCCGCTCCGACTCGCCAAGCCACATGTTCAAAATCTCCGGCCCCTTCACATGAAGAAAAAATTCTTCGACCTGCGGGTTGCCTTGATCTTTCAGCTTCTGGACCAGGCTATAGGCGGTCGCTTTCCCGATCAACGTTTTGCCGCAGCCGGGGGGACCGTATAAGAGGAAGCCCTTCGGCTGGGAGAAGTTGTACTTCTTGAAGAGGTCGGGGTAGAGGAGGGGATGCTCGAGTGTATTGCGGATCGCGTCGATTGCCTCCTTCTGGCCACCGATCTCTTCCCAGGAAACCTTCGGCGTCTCTTCCAGGAAATACTCCCGCCGCTGGGCGTTGTTGACCTTCTCCACGGCGACCCGGTGGCTCGCGTCGATCCGGACTTCGTCGCCGACCTTCAGTTTTTCTTCGGTCAATTGGGAGGAACGGATCAGCAGAGACGACTGCGCTCCGACGTCCTGCCCGACGCGAAGCCGGCCGTCCGGGAGAAGGTCGGTGATTTTTTGAACCGATCCGTTCCGGTCATAGCCGATGGCGCGGAGGACAACGAAGGCTTCATTCACCAAGACCTGCGTGCCGATCTGCAGCGCTTCCGGTTTGAGGCGCGGGTCAACATTCGTGTAATAATCCGCCCCGCCGACCACGATGTGCGCCAGGTCGGGGGCGGGGAGTCCCAGGAGGGTGCCGATCCGGTTGGCCGGCGCGGTAACCTTTTCCACCACCTGATTCAGCTTCTTGATCTCCGTTTGAACCTGTTGGAGGTTTAGCTCCCCTTCGAGGATCTTGCCCCGCAGCGCATTCATTAAAGAATAGCGGGGATCTTCCTGGGGGGTGGACGCAAGGATGCGGTCGATCAGTTGGAGCGGACTTTGAGAGCGCTTTTCCTGCGGAGTTTCCCGTTGCGGCGAATAATATTTGGATGAGTCGCTAATGGCGGTCTCCTTCCTTAATAATGAGGGTAATAAAAAATTCTAAACCGCTGGGAGGGGCTTGTCAATCATCATATGTTGTGTGATCCCCCTTGAAAGGGGCGCTGCCCCGATTTCGACGCTCTTTATTTCTAATAAAGTCCCCGCATAGATTGTCTTCCCCGGCGGCTTCGGATACAATGACGGAAACCTTTCGGAGGTCCCCTCATGAAGACGCTTCAAGATCTCAAGCCGCTCATCGAATACCTTCAAGAGATACAACATCTGTCCAGCGCGATTTCGATCTTTCATTGGGACCAGGAGACCTACATGCCGCCGGGGGCGGGACAGGCGCGGGCGGAGCAGTTGTCGTCCTTGGGCGGTTTGGCGCACGACAAGAGCGTCGGGCCGGAAATGCAGCGGCTTCTCTCCCAGTGGGTTGATTTGAAGAGCGGTGAAATCAAGGGGGAGTGGGACGAGGCGCCGCAGGCGCTTTTAAGAGAGGTTTGGCGAGATTACGACAAGGCGACGAAGCTTCCATCGGATTTTGTCCGGCGGTTTGCGAAGGCATCCTCGATCTCGGAGCAGGTCTGGGTGGAGGCGCGAAAGAAGAGCGACTTCTCGCTGTTTATGCCGCACCTCAAGACGATGGTTGATCTGAAGAAAGAAGAGATCGGCTATATCGGTTACAAGGATTCTCCTTACGATGCGTTGCTTGATGCGTATGAGCCGGGGATGACGGTGGCGCAATTGGTTCCCCTCTTTGCCGCATTGAAGCAGGAATTGGTCCCGCTGCTTGAGAAGATCGTCCGCTCGCCGGTCCAGCCGAAGTGCGATTTTCTCCGCCGCGCTTATGCGCCTGAGAAACAGTTGGCCTTCGGCCAACAGGTTTTGGATGCGATGGGCTTTGATTTTAATACGGGCCGGCAGGATCTCTCGGCGCATCCCTTCACCACCTCTTTCCACCCCACCGATGTCCGGATCACTACGCGGGTGGACGAGCATGATCTCCTCTCCTCCCTCTACAGCTCGATTCACGAGGGGGGGCACGCCCTCTACGATCAAGGGCTCCAGGCCGATCTCTACGGAACGCCGCTCGGCGAGGCGCGCTCGCTCGGCGTTCATGAAAGCCAGTCCCGCCTTTGGGAGAACGGGATCGGCCGGTCAAAACCGTTCTGGGGACATTTCTATCCGATCCTTCAGAAGACCTTCCCGGAGGGGTTGAAGGGGGTCGATCCGGAAAGCTTCTATGCGGCGGTGAATACCGTCCGCCCGTCGCTGATCCGTGTCGAAGCCGATGAGCTGACCTACAATCTCCATATCATGGTCCGGTTTGAAATTGAGCGGGCATTGATCGAGGAGAATCTTCCGGTCGAAGAACTTCCGTCGCTCTGGAACGAGAAGATGCGCCAGTACCTCGGCGTGGTTCCCGACTCTGACGCCCACGGCGTCCTTCAAGACATCCACTGGTCGGGCGGGGCGATCGGATATTTCCCCACCTACACTCTCGGCAACCTCTATTCGGTTCAGTTTTTGAATCAGGCGAAGAAGGAAATGCCGGGTCTCGAAGGGGAGATCGCGAAGGGGAATCTTTTACCATTGAAAAAGTGGCTGAACGAGAAGATCCACCGGTGGGGCAAGCAATATCCGACCGACGAATTGGTCCGCCGGGTCACAGGGGAGTCGCTGAACCCGGTGTACTTCATCCAATATTTAAAAGAAAAATTCAGTTCGATCTATCACTTCTCATAGACCTTCCTTGGTATCGGAGAGAACGGCTCCTTTTTCTCTGTCAGTCTCGGTTCTTTTTTTTAGAATCCGAGGGCCGTTGGATCTCGCTTACGGCAGGGGCAACCGACGGCCTCTACAGTTGCTACCTCTTTCTTGGAAGGCCGTGATCCGTAAAAGTAAGACCCCTCGTTCGAGGGGGTTGAGTATTCCTTTCTAACATGTTAAAAAAATGGATTTAATTAATAGTTATTCCGAGCAGAAGTATCATGAGATTATTGAAAACACTTTGTGTCTTGGCAATTCTAACGGTTGTTCCCCTGGTCTCCTGTGGGGGAAGAACTGACGGAACACCGGCCGTCAATGTTGGTGGAACTCCGGATAGCGGTGAGGGAGGTGAAACCCCTGAAACTGGGAATGGAAGTGACCCAACCCCGAACCCAGGAGCTGGTGAAGACAATGAAACTGGCGGGGAAGGAGGCAGTGGTAGTGTCACCATAGTTCAGGAGGTAGCGACGATGTCGATGCTCTCAGGCAAGGTAGTGAGTGGAGGAATTCCTATTTCAGAATCGACCGTCGCGCTTTATGAAGTGGGTAATACCATAGGAGGGACTCCACTTCCCATTGATACTGCAATCACCGACCAAAATGGAAATTTTACAGTTTCATTGCCAACTGAGGAATCCGCCCTGATCTATCTCATTGCAACTGGTGGAGACGCGGGAAATGGTCCCAACTCCGCGGTGAAATTGGCCCTGATTCTCGGTATGAAAAAATTCCTGCCCTTCAATCAGGCAGTGACGATCAACGAGGTGACGACCGTTGCTATGGGATACACAATGAATTTTTTTATCCAAGTTTCCAGCAATCATTCTATTTCTGGACCGCCTTCCTTTATTTGGAAAGCGATGATGACAGCATTGAGTCTCGTCGATCCAGCTACCGGAATGGTGCAATCCCATCTGGACTCCAATACGCGAGATATAATCAACGGTTTGGCGGATATCTTAGAAATTTGCGTAGGGGGAAGGAACTCAGATTGTAACAATCTTTTTTCGAATACTACGCTTCCTCGAGAGATCCCACCCGCGGAGACCCTTTCTGCCCTATTGAATATTGTGGAGAATCCCACCAATAATGTTTCAAACCTGTGGGGACTTATTTCGAATGCTCCTCCATATACTATAACGTCTACAGTACCATCAGGTCTTTTTTTGACCCTTAACCTTTTTTTCTATCCCGGTAGTACATCAACTTCAACAGGAGTAGGGCTTGCACTAGATTCTTCTGGTGTCATTTGGATTGCAAACGCCAGGGAGAATAATCTAACGGAAATAACGCTTACTCTTTATAATTGTAGGCCGGGCTGTAGGCATCTCTATGGTACAGGGATTAATCAGCCTGCGGGAATTGGGGTGGACGCCTCGGATAACGTCTGGGTTGCGAGCGGCGCCAATAACAGTGTTACTAAGATGTTGAAGGGAGCTGCCTCAGACTGCTCTTTAGGTTGCGCTCATTTCAGTGATGGAGGCATCAGCGAGCCAATTGCAATCGCAGTGGATGCTTCAGACAACATTTGGGTTGCAAATTTAGGAAATGACAGCATCACAAAGATCCCATCTGGGGCAACTTCTTGTGTTCCTGATTGCACCAACTTTAGCGGTGGAGGTATTAGCAGACCATCTGCAGTTGCAGTAGACGCCTCAGATAATATCTGGGTTGCGAATTTAGGAAATGACAGCATCACGAAGATTCCATCTGGCGCGACCTCTTGCTCGTTGGGTTGTACTAATTTTGGTGGAGGAGATATTAGCAAGCCTGCAGCAATCGCGATAGATCCTTCTGGTAATGTGTGGGTCATAAACCGGATAGGCAACAGTGTTACAAAAATTTCGACGGGAGCCGCCTCAGACTGTTCTCTCGGTTGCACTAACTTTACTGGCGGGGGTATCAATGAGCCGATCGCAATTGCCGTGGATGCATTGGGCGACATTTGGGTAGCGAACTTGGGAAATGATAGCATTACAAAAATTCCATCCGGTGCGATCTCATGCTCCTTGGGTTGCATGAATTTAAGTGGAGGAGGCATTAGTCAGCCCGCGGCAATCGGGATAGATGCTTCCGGTAGTGTCTGGGTTGCAAACATTAACAATGATAGAGTAACGGAGATTATCGGAGTCGCAGCACCCACAAAATCACCGATGATCGGACCCCCTTCAGATCCGTGAGTCACCTATATCCTCAATCTGTCACATCATCAAGAGATCAATAAACAGCCAATTTTACCGATGTTTTCCTCGAAAAGGTTTGGAATGTACCATCTCTTCTAATAATTTATGCTACGGCCCTGACTGAACCAACACCCAAGATCCCTCTGAAAGCGACCAGAAGAGCTCCTTGGCTTCTTCTTCAGAGAGGTTCAAACGCAGATCCGGAAATCGCCGGTCCACAACCAGTCGTCCCGCCTCCCAAGAGAGATTAATCGCCGTCTCTTTGACCACCCGCAGCCCTTTTTCAATCCGTCCGCAATCACATTCCTGAAGAGTAGGAACAATCGAGATCATCAATCCATCCTCAAAGTAGAGCCGGTACCGGGAGGGCATGTCGCCGACCGCCACAAAGACCGATTCGGTGGAGAGAAGGGGAGAAACCGGGGGGGCTGAAGCTTCTGAAGTGTTTGAAGGGGGAATCTCTTTTTCAATCGTCGGAGTGGGAGGGTATTTTTTGATCAAGCGGTGCGCCGATCTGGAGGAGACATTCTCCTTGCGGGATGAGACGTCGCTGAAGTAAAACTCTTTCAGAGCGAGGCCCTTTATTTTTAAGGTCAGCCGCCGGTCGGAGAGATCGAGAATGGTGTAAACGATCCCTTTCTTGGCGAGATCCAACTCGGTTTGGAAAGTTTTTTCCTTCCGCCGGGCGTCGGATCCTTCCGAATCGGCCGGGAGCGCGGTGCGCGAGACCAGGAGAACGAGAGAGAGAACGAGGATACAAAAGGCCTTTCCCGTGTTGGGAAGGGGCCTGAGTTGGAAAAGAATCGACTGGAAGGATTGCTTCATGATGGGGGATGGAACTTAGAAGATATAAATCGGCGCCCCGTTCGGCAGGCGCTTGTAGACGACCTCCAGATCTTTATCGGCCATTCTAATACAGCCATGCGTGACGTTCTGTCCCAACATCCGGGTGTAGAGGGTGCCGTGAATGAAATAACCGTTTCCGAAGGAGATCGCATATTCTCCCAGCACACCGGCCTCGATCCGGTCATCGGCATCGGTCGGCAGGGCCTCCCCTTCTTCGATAAAAGCCCAGTCCGGTTTGATCCAGACCGGATTTCGAATCTTCGATTTAACATGGAATTCTCCCCGGGGGGTTTCAAAGAGCCAGCTCCGGCCGGGGTTTTTCGGATCGGTCAAGGTGGTTCCGCTCCCTGTTGAAACCACCGCCTCGTAAACGACCTTTTCTCCCTGTTTCAGGAAGAGGCGGTTTTGGGCCGTATCGACGACGGCATAGATCCCTTTGGGAGAGAGGGATTCAATCGCCTTGCGGAACTTTTTATCTTCGATGTTCAATTTGGATGGGACGGGCTTCTTAAAGCCGGCGGAGGCGACCTTCTTTCCCGAAGGGGTCGAGGCCGCGGTGGCCGGCGTCTTGGTTTCGAAAGAAAAGAAGGAGACCGTGAGGAGAACGATCCCGAGAAGGAAGATCCCCCATCGCGATTTCCATCGGCCGTCTTGAAAGGATCGAAAGCGGTTTCGCATGGCGTATCCTACAGAGCAAAATCGGTCGATGTCAAGTCATTTGTGGTCCCCACGATGGTGACGGGGGTCCCGTTGGGAACCCGGCTGAAGAGGTCGTCCATCTGGTCGTTGTCGAGAGCGACGCAGCCCAACGTCTCCTCCAGACCCTCGTTCCTTCCGCCGTGAATTTCGATCAGCCCGCCGAGTCGCTTTGCCCGTTTGATCCGGGTTCGGTCCCGCTCGTTCGGGTAGTTGATCAGCAGGGCCCGGTGGTACTTCGTCTCTCCCAGGTCTTTCTTTAAGATGACCCGGTAGGCTCCTTCGGGGGTGGCCCCGTCGCCGACCGACCGCTTGTCGTTCAGTCCATTGAACCCCAGATTGATCGGATACACCTTGATCGGGCGTTCTCCCTGATAGAGGGTCAAGGTTCGTTCGGCCTTGCGGACGACGATTACCGGAGCGGCGTTCCTTCGGGACCAATCGAGTGTTTCGCGCACCCACCGCCGCCAGCGGATCACATTCTTCCGCTCCAGGTAGCGGTTCAGGGTCGCGTTGATCTCCCGCTCGGCCGGTTCGAGAAAGGTCCGGGCCCGTTTTGCCTGTTCGCGCGCGGCGCGATACCGGCCTTCGTCGATGTCGTGCCGGGCCTCCCCGAGGAGGAGCTCCGCCTGAACCGCTTTCTTTCGCGCGGGCCTCGTCAGAAAGAGCTTCTCCGATTGCTCCCGCAGCCGATTGGCGAGCGTCTCCACCGACCGCACCTCTTCAACGGCCGAATCTCGGGTCTTGTTTTTCTTCAAAGAGACTGACTGCAGGAGGATCTCTCCTTCGGACGAGAGGGAGGTCAAGTGGTTGCGGATCTCGTCATATTCCCGAATCACAGACCACCTTGCACGCTCGCGTGAAAAGTCTCTTTCAGGGCTTGGGCCCGTTCTTGATATTGAAGATATTCTTCCGGCGCGAATTCCTTGGCCCCGGTGTTCCAGAGGGCCTTTTCAATCCGGTCCACCTGCTCGAGCTCTATCAAGGGGGAGGCTCGCTGCAGCCGCTCAGGCTTGCGCCGAAGAGGACACAAAAAAGGGCCCGAGAGAGGACCCTCCAAAGTGCGGAGGACCCTCCCCGGGCTTTTCCTTCCTTGCGCAATGCGGAATGAAACCGATCTGCCGCCATCAGGCCTTCTTCTTTTTCCTTTTTTCGACTTTGCTTTCGTCGCCTCGGCCGCTTTCACCTTCTCAACGGCCTGCTGCACTTCGGCGCTGATCGCGTCGGCCTTCTCCTTGATCGGCGTTGCTTTGGAGATGGCGTCGCGGTAGTCGCCGTGGTCGATCGCTTGCTGGACCGCCGGCATCGATTCAGTCAAAGCGGCGACATCGGCATTCAGCGCCGCCAGATCGGCCTCGCTCCCTTTCCCGGCGGGAGCTTGAGCCAAGAGCCCCTCGGCCTTTTGAACGGCCTGCGTTGCGGCCGCTTGGAGCTCTACAGCTTGCACCTTCGCCTCTTCTTTTTTCTGAGCGCTGACGCTCTTGAGCTGATCGGCCTCCTGACGCACCTCGGCGAGCATTTTTTCCGCCTGCTCATAATCTCGGAACGGCGCCATCTTCTCTTCCTGGGTTTTGATCTCCTGCATGGCGGCGTTCAATTTATCGGAGAGGGCCTTGTCCTCATTCGGCAGGTAGTCCGATGAACCGGCCGCTCGGGTCGTTTCGACCGACTTCTGTGTTGCTTCAATTTCGGCGGTGGGTGCTTTGGAGCATCCCCCGAGCGCCCAGATCGCCACGATCCAGGCTGCCAACGTCACTTTGCCAAAATTCTTCATTGTTTTACTTGTTCTCCTTTTGTTATTTGATTGGTCGATCAGGGTATTCCGCGTGGAAATGCCTGCACACAAACGATCAGATTGTACACCGTTATCCCCTTCTGCGCAACAATTCAATAAAGAAAAAAAGGCCATACCCGCTGTTTCCCTCGATCGGAGTTCCGGTTTCGTTTCCCTTCAATTCGGCTTGGGTTGCCCTCGGGGGCTTGCGACGGATCCGACCTCTTGAATCATGGTTAACCTTTAACCTATAATCAATCGATTATCTTTTTCTATAAAAGGGGATGGCAGGGGATGTCAGTCATCACCTGCGCGACCCTCCCGGGTAACGCGCTGCATCAGGAGAACGCATGAAACACGCTCAGCTCGGCGACTCGCTTCTTGGAAAAACCATTGCACAAACCGCTCCGCACGATCATCTCTGTCTTCTATACGAAACGCCTCAAGAGCAGCTTGCCGCGGCGATCTCTTTCATCCGGATCGGACTGGAGCGGGGAGAGCAGTGCATTTATATTGTGGACCATCATGCCGCTGAAACAATCGCCGATGCGATGCGACAAGAAGGGATCGATGTCGACGCGGCCCTCCAATCGCATGCATTGATCATCGCACAAAAGCGAGACGCTTATCTCATCGAGGGGCATTTTGACCCCGATCGGATGATCTCTTTTCTGGAGCAGGCCGTTCATTCCGCGGAAAGAGCAGGATTCTCCGCGTTGAGGGTCACCGGAGAGATGACCTGGGCGATGGGAGGAGATTCGGGGACGGAACGGCTGATCGAATATGAAGCCAAACTGAACCGCTTTTTTTCGAAGCACAATGTCTCCGCGATCTGCCAATATGACCGAAAGCGATTCAGCCCGGAGGTCCTTCTTGATGTCATTCGCACCCATCCTAAAGTCATTTCAGGAGGGGTGGTCTGCCGGAATCACTACTATGTGCCTCCGGATGAATTCTTTTCGGAAAACGCCGCCTCCCTGGAGGTCGATCGGCTCCTGAATAATATCATCGATCGCGAAAAGAGCGAGATTGCACTTCGAGAGAGCAAAGTCCATCTTGAATTAAAGAACATGCAGCTGGAGCGAGAGATTGCCGACCACCGACGGGCGGACGAGCGGCTTGATCTCTACCGCCGGATCGTCGCCTCTGCAAACGATGCCATCGGCATTATCGATCCGAACGGCTTCTATCTTGAACAGAACAAGTCCCACCAGGATCTCATCGGATATTCCGATGAAGCGCTTCAAGGCAAAACGCCGGCGATCCATCTCGGCGAGGAGGGATTCGGCCGCGTCTCGGAAGAATTAACCAAGAAGGGCACTTACCGGGGGGAGCATGCCAGCCGGACCCGTTCGGGAGAGAAGATCCACGTTGATCTCTCCGCTTTCACCATGCGGAATGAAGCGGGAGAGATCGTCTGTCACGTCGGCATTAAACGGGACATCACCGAACGCAAGCGGATGGAAGAAACCCTCCGCGAGAGCGAAAACCGCCTTCGGCGCCAGAATCGGGTCCTCGCCTCACTGGCGCGTAATCAGGTGGAAACGGCCGACATAAAAACCTCCCTCCAAGAAATCACGGAGGCATCGGCGCAGACGCTGGAAGTGGAGCGGGTCAGCATCTGGCTCTACAATGAAGATCGCTCCCAGATCCACTCTCTCGATCTGTATGAGCGCAGCCTTTACCGGCATTCGGCGGGGTCGGAGCTGCGCGCCGAAATGTATCCATCTTATTTTGAAGCGCTGGAATTGGAGCGGATCATCCCGGCGCATGACGCCCACACCGATCCGCGAACCCGGGAGTTCTCTGAATCCTATCTCACCCCCTTTGGCATTACCTCGATGTTGGATGCCCCGATCTGGCTGAACGGAAAGATGGTGGGGGTGGTCTGCCATGAGCATGTCGGACCGCCCCGTCGTTGGACGGCCGAAGAGCAGAACTTCGCCGCCTCCATCGCAGATATCACCGCGCTGGCGATCGAGACCGCGGAGCGAAGGCGGGCGGAAGAGGCGCTCAATGCGTCTCAGAGCCGATACAAGGGGCTGGTCGATTCGATCGATGGGATCGTTTGGGAGGTCGATATCTCGACATACCGATTCACCTTTGTCAGCCGGCAGGCCGAGCGGATCCTCGGCTATCCGGTGGCGCGGTGGCTCAACGAGCCGGGCTTTTGGAAGGACCGGATTCATCCGGACGACCGGGAGTGGGCCGTCGCCTTCTGCGCCCAGAAGACCCGCGAGATGTGCGATCATGATTTCGAGTACCGGATGATGGCGGCCGACGGACGCGCGGTTTGGTTGAGAGACCTGGTCACGGTGATCGTCGAGAACGGCCGGCCGGTCACGCTCCGCGGCGTGATGATCGATGTCACCGAACAGAAACGGACGGGCGAGGCGCTCCATCGGGCGCACGCCGAGCTGGCGATCAAGATGGAACAGCTTCAGCGGCAGCTGGGGTCTCTCATGCCCTTCACCAAATCTCGAGCCGATTCATCCATGGAGAGAAGAGCGACTTCTTCCTGGCCGACGTGGTGAAGCGGATGGCCCGGATGACCCAGGCGGCCCGGTGCGGAATCGCTCTGATCGATTCCGATCGGAAGGCGATCCGCCCGCATGCTTTTTACGGCTTCGATGAGGAAACGATGCGGCCGATTGAAGCGCCGCTCGTTCAGGATGAAGGCGATCCGATCTATCGGCTCCTCTACCGAGGCGAGACGCTGCATCTCCAGTCGATCTTAAGCGATTCCGGGATGGAGCGGTACCGGCCGTTTATTGAACGCCTCGGTATTCAATCGATTCTGGCGGTTCCCCTCCAGATCGGAAGCGTTCCCTTAGGCATCTTCTATCTCTGCGACAAGGAGGGACAAGATCCGTTTACGTTCGAGGATATTCAACTGACGCAGACGATCGCAAATCAGCTTGCGCTGGCCATTGCCAATCAGCAGTATGCGGCCAATCTCGAAAAGGTGAATCGGGAATTGCAGCAGAAAAAGATCGAGGCGGAGGAGGCGAGCCGGCTGAAATCCCACTTTCTCTCGAACGTCTCGCACGAGCTGCGGACCCCGCTGAATGCCATTGTGGGCTACTCCCATCTTCTAAGGGAAGAAGTTTACGGCGCGCTGAACGAAGCGCAGCGGCCGGCGCTCGAGGGGATTCAACGCAACGCCAGAGATCTCTCCCAGCTGATCAGCGATGTCCTCGATTTGGCGAAGATCGAAGCGGGAAAGATGTCGGTCGATCTCTCGGAGGTCCATCTCCCGGCGCTGGTAGACGAGGTCGCGGCCGGGATCCGTCCGCTCTCTGAAAAGAAATCGCTCCCGATCCGCTGCGTGGTCGAGCCGGGACTTCCGCGGATCAACAGCGATGAGAGCAAGATCAAACAGATCATCGTGAATCTCCTTTCGAATGCCGTGAAGTTTACTTCCAAGGGAGAAATTACCGTTCATCTCCGGACGTGGCCCGATCGAAACGGGGTTGAACTGGCCGTTCAGGACACCGGCATCGGTATCCGACCCGAAGATCTACCGCGCATCTTCGATACGTTCCATCAGGTGGACGGCGCCACCACCCGCGAATTCGGCGGCGTGGGGCTGGGTCTTGCGATCGTGAAAGAGCTGCTCCATTTATTGGAAGGGGAGATCCGCGTCGAAAGCGAGCATGGGAAGGGATCGACCTTCACCGTTCTGCTGCCGGTTCGGAATCAACGGAGTCATTGATATGGAAAAGTCCCATCAGCACGACCTTCTTCGAGACAAATTGGACAGCTACCGTCTGCTCGTTCAAGAGGTGAGGGATTATGCGATCTTCCTCCTAGATCTTCAGGGAAATGTAAATAGCTGGAATGAAGGGGCGGAGCGGATCAAGGGGTACCGGGCCGATGAGATTATCGGCAAGCCGTTTTCGCTCTTTTATCCGAAGCAGGAGATCGAAAATGGGAAGCCGTTCAAAAACCTCGCCGTGGCGCTGAGGGATGGGCGGTTCGAGGACGAGGGGTGGCGGATCCGGAAAGACGGCTCGCGGTTTTGGGCCAGCGTAATCATGACCCGAATTCAGGATGACCGGGGAAAGGTGATCGGCTTCTCTAAAATCACCCGCGATCTGACCGAGAAAAAAGAGGCGGAAGATGCGATCAGAAGGAGCGAAGCGCGCTTCCGTCTCTTGGTCAGCGGGGTTAAAGATTACGCCATCTTCATGCTCGACCCCGAAGGGAAGATTACGAGCTGGAATGAGGGGGCGGAGCGGATCAAGGGCTACCGGGTTGAGGAGATTATTGGAAAACACTTCTCGATTTTCTATCCGGAGGAAGACAAGGCAAAGGATAAACCGAATGATGAGTTGAAGAAGGCGCTTCAACACGGGCGGTTTGAAGATGAAGGGTGGCGGATTCGGAAAGACGGCTCGCGGTTCTGGGCCGACGCGGTGATCACCTGCATTCGCGACGCGGCGGGAGAAGTGATCGGCTTCTCCAAGGTCACCCGTGATCTTACGGAGCGAAAAGCGGCGGAGAATGAGATCAGAAAAATGAACGTGGACCTGGAGCGCCGGGTCAAAGAGCGGACGGCGGAGCTGCAGGCGGCGAACGAAGCGCTCAAGCAGCGGACCAAAGAGGCGGAGGAGGCGAACCGGCTGAAGTCGCAATTCGTTTCCAATGTCTCCCATGAACTAAGAACACCGCTCAACGCCATTATCGGTTACACCTATCTTATCGGCGACCTCTGCAGGGAGGCGGGTGAGGAGCAGCGAACCGCCTTGGAAGGAATCGAGCGGAACGCGGGGGATCTGCTGCAGTTGATCAACGGGGTGCTCGATCTGTCGAAGATCGAGGCGGGAAAAATCTCTGTGGAGCGGGGAGAGGTCGAGATGGCCGGTTTGATCAAGGATCTGGTGGAAAATATGGGCCGGCTGACGGAGGGGAGGCCGGTCCGGGTCGAATACAAAGTGGCCCCCGATCTTCCCCTGATCGAATCGGATGTCGGAAAGATCAAACAGATTCTGGTCAATCTTCTGTCGAATGCAATCAAGTTTACCCCCGAGGGGAGGGTGACGATGGAGGCGAAGGCTTCCCCTGAGAAGGGGGGAATCGAGGTGGCGGTTCAGGATACCGGCATTGGAATAAAGCGGGAGGCGCTTCCGAAGATCTTCGAGGCGTTCTACCAGTCCGACGCCGACTCCACCCGTGAGTTCGGCGGCGTCGGGCTCGGCTTGAGGATTGTGAAAGACCTGGTCGATCTACTCCAGGGGGAGATCCGCGTTGAAAGTGAACATGGCAAGGGGTCGACCTTCACCCTTTTCCTCCCTTATCGGCTTTATTAGCGTGTTTGATCGCGATGGGAGCATTGTGTCAAGTCCCTGTCGCGCATGAGCCGATAGAGCCTCTTTTCAATCGATCGCTGAAAGTTTTAATATAGGAGTATGATTCGATTACCTCTTTTGAAGTATCCGGCCAGTTTTCTTTTCATTTCAGCGGCGCTGACCATCCAGCTTCTCCTCGATCCAATCCTCGGTAAAGGGACCCCCTTCCTCTTCTTCTTCGGCGCGGTGATGTTGAGCGCTTGGCACGGCGGCCTCGGGCCCGGCGTGCTGGCGACCCTCCTCGGCGCCGTGCTGGCCAACTTCTTCTTTATTACCCCTGACCGTTCTTTCGGATCCTTTCTCACAGTAGAGGGTTTTGTCCGGACGGCCGTCTTCTCCATGGAAGGGGTTCTCATGAGTCTGCTGTTTCATGCTCTTCGTTCGACCCGAGAGCAAAAGAGCGCCGCGCTCCAGGCGTTGGAACAAAATCGCCGGACGGTTCGTGAGAGTGAGGAAAACTATCGGCGGCTGGTTGAGGGGACGAGAGACTATGCAATCTTCCTCTTAGACCCAAAAGGGATTGTGAAGAGCTGGAATAGAGGGGCGGAGCGGATCAAGGGCTACCGGGCCGAGGAGATTATCGGGAAGCACTTCTCCACTTTTTATCCGGAGGAAGACAAAGCGTGGGACAAGCCAGGGTATGAATTAAAGAAGGTCATCGAGGAAGGACGCTTCGAGGATGAAGGATGGCGGCTTCGGAAAGACGGTTCCCGCTTCTGGGCCAATGTGATCATCACCTCTCTTCAAGATGAAGAGGGAAAGCTGATCGGTTTCTCCAAGATCACGCGCGATCTCACCGAGCGAAAGCGCGCCGAGGAGGAGATTCGGCGGCTGAATATGGAATTGGAGCAGAAGGTCATCGATCGGACCGCCGCGCTGGAAGCGGCCAACAAGGAGCTGGAGGCCTTCAGCTACTCGGTCTCTCACGATCTTCGCGCCCCCCTCCGCTCCGTCAATGGCTTCAGCCAGGTGCTGCTTGAGGATTACGCCGACCGATTGGATGAAGAGGGAAAGAGTACGATCGAGCGGATTCGGGCGGCCACCCAACGGATGGGACAGTTGATCGACGATCTTCTGAAGCTCTCCCGCATGACGCGAGGCGAAGTCCGTAGAGAAAAGGTCGACCTCAGCCGTATGGTGAAGGAGATTGCCGAGGAGTTGAGAAAACGAGAGCCGGAGCGCTCGGCGACGTTTGATATTCCGGAGGGGCTTTGGGTGAGCGCCGATCCGCAGCTGATCCATGCCGTCTTGGTGAATTTGATCGAGAACGCCTGGAAGTTTACACGCAATAAGAGCGATGCGCACATCGCCTTCGGTCAATCGGAAAAAGAGGGTGTGAAAGTTTATTACATTAAAGACAACGGGGCCGGCTTTGATATGACTTATGTGAATAAACTCTTTACTCCGTTTCAGCGGTTGCATACGCCGAAGGAGTTCGAGGGGACCGGCATTGGTCTGGCGACCGTTCAGCGGATCATCCGAAGGCATGGAGGGGAGGTTTGGGCCGAGGGAAAGGTGGGCGAAGGGGCGACGTTCTACTTCTCCCTCCAACCGAGGGGGAAGAATGAATAATAAGATCGTTCTTCTGGTCGAAGACAATGCGGACGACGAAGCGCTGACCCTCCGGGCGCTGCGCAAGAACAATATCCGAAACGAGGTGGTCGTGGTTCATGACGGACAGGAGGCGCTCGATTATCTCTTCGGCCAAGGGCCGTACGCCGGACGGGGGCTTCCTCAAATTGTCTTGCTCGATCTGAAGCTGCCGAAGATCAACGGGCTGGAGGTCCTCCAGCGTCTGCGTGAGGACCCGCGGACCTGTTTCCTGCCGGTGGTCATTCTCACCTCTTCGAAGGAAGAACAAGACCTCATCGAGGCATATCGATTGGGAACCAACAGCTATGTACAAAAACCGGTCGATTTTAGAGAATTTACAGAGGCGGTCCGTCAGCTGGGCCTCTACTGGCTTATTTTGAATGAGCCGCCGCCGAAGCCGGGGGCCGCCAATGGGTAAGCCGCTCCGTGTTTTGATTGTTGAAGACTCGGAAGACGACTGCCTGCTCCTGCTCCGTGAGTTGCGTCGGGGAGGGTACGATCCCCTCTATGAACGGGTGCAGCGGCCGGAGGCGATGGCCGCGGCCCTGGCCAAGCAGGAGTGGGAAATTATCATCTCCGACTACACGATGCCTTATTTCGATGCGCTGTCCGCACTCGATTTGTTGAAGCGGAGTGGAAAAGACATTCCTTTCGTCATCTCCTCCGGGAGCATCGGAGAGGAAACCGCCGTCGCCGCGATGAAGCGCGGGGTGAGCGATTATTTATTAAAAGACAATCTGACGCGGCTCAACTCCGTGATCGAGCGGGAGCTGCGCGACGCGGAAGACCGGCGGGCGCGCCGACGGGCCGAGTCGGCGCTGCGTCAGAGCGAGGCGCGGCTGAGGGCGATCCTCGATGCGGCGCTGGATGCCATTATCACGATTGATCACAAGGGGAAGATCGTTGAGTTCAATCCTGCCGCCGAGCGGGTATTCGGCTATGGGCGGGATCAGGCGATCGGAAGAGGAATTGACGACTTCATCCTATCCAACCCGCTCAGGGAAACGCGCCGGGAGGGCCTGATCCACTATCTGGAAGAAGGGCTCGCCCCGCTTGGGCAGCGGATCGAGTGGGCCGCGCGGCGCGCCGATGGCTATCTCTTTCCGATCGAGCTGGCGATGACCCGCATCGCAACCGAAGGCCCGCTGATGTTTACCGGATTCATTCGGGACATCACCGATCGAAAGCGGTCTGAAGAGGAGATGCGGTTGCTGATCGAAGAGCTGAAAGAGAAGACGTTCCGGGCCGAGGAGGCGAGCCGTTTCAAGTCGCAACTGCTCTCGAACGTCTCGCACGAGCTGCGGACTCCGATCAATGCCGTCATCGGCTATACATCGCTCTTCCTGGATGGAAATTATGGTCCGCTCTCTGCTGAACAACAAGCTCCTCTGGAATCGGTCCAACGGAATGTGAATGACCTGCTGATGCTGGTGAATCATCTGCTCGACCTCGAACGGCTCGAGTCGGGGAGACTCGACGTGGAACGGGGACCGGTCGATCTTGAAAAAGTGCTTCAAGAGGCCTATGCCGGGGTCAAGTTTCAACTGGAGGAGAAAGGGCTTCCGGTTCGCTGGGATCTCCCGGAGGAGTTGGCGACGATCGAGTCGGATTACCAGAAGATCAAACAGGTCTTCACCAATCTCCTTTCGAATGCCGTTAAATTTACGGATGAAGGGAAGATCACAATTGGAGCGAAGGAGCTTCCCGAACGGAGCGGGGTGGAGGTGGTGATCCGCGACACCGGAATCGGGATTCCGCCCGATCTCCTTCCTAAAATCTTCGAGCCCTTCTTCCAGGCGGACGGCACCATGACGCGCCGGTACGGGGGTCGGTCTGGGGCTGGCGATCGTGAAGGATTTTCTTCGATTATTGGGAGGCGAGATTCAGGTCGAAAGCGAGCCGGGCAAGGGGAGCACCTTCACCGTTTTCCTGCCATATGATGTCGGGGCAAGTTTCAAACCCGCCCCGACAAAAACCGGTCTTCATTGAACGATCCCCTTCTTGTAAAAAGCCGTTTTATCGAGTAAAATAAAACGTTTTTTGAGCAAGGGGGGTATGTCTTTACTGACCACGCCGGCGATTGTCCTCGGGAGCATCAAGCTCGGCGAGGCCGATAAGCTGGTCACCTTTTTTACCGCCAAGAAGGGAAAGCTCAAGGGGGTCGCCAAAGGAGCCCGCCGTGTGAAGAGCCGGTTCGGGGCCTCCCTGGAGCCGTTTACCCACTGCACTCTCGTCGTTTTCGAAAAACCGGGGGACAAATTGGCCCGGGTCAACCAATCCGACATCGTCCACTCTTTTCAAAAACTCCGGGAGAACTGGGGGGAGATTCATCTCGCCTCTCATATGGCCCATCTGGTGCAGCGGATGACCCCGGAGGGGGAGCAGAATCTCTTGGTCTACCGGCTTCTGTTAGAGGGGCTGACCTTTCTTGAGCGGGGGGCCGACCCGGAGCTCTCCACCCTGCTCTTTGTCGTCCGTCTTGTCTCTTTTTCCGGCTATCAACCCCGTTGGGACCGCTGCCTAAAATGCCATCGGCCGATGGGGGAGCGAATTTACTTTTCCCCCGCCGACGGCGGGACCGTCTCGCACCCAATGCGCCCATGGGCCGCTGGCGACGATCTCGCAGGGGACCCTCGCTTTTCTCCGGGCCTCTCAGAAGATGGACTATACCGTCGCCCATCGCCTGAAGCCCTCCCCCGCCATGCGGTCGGAGATCCGGACGATCTTCGGCCAGCATATGACCTACATTACCGGAATGCCGGCCCCCGCCTGGGCCGCGGAGGCTCCTTCGGCGCCGAGCCGGTCTTAATCTTCCTGTCTTAGTGATCTGTATCACTCTCTCTTTCTTTTGAATGTGCTTTGGTATATATTACTTCCGGCTAAACGTTCATAGGTAAACCGGAGAACCGAAAGCGTGACATTTTGCAACCTCCCACCTCTACGCACCTCTCTATCTAAACCCCCGGACCAGACAATCGAATGCCTCCTCTGATCGATCCCTTTTCTCGAATCGAAAATACTTTTGCGGCTGCGCGCCGTCGTCCTCCCCATCGTTGGAATATGGCCTGGATGGTGTTGCTCTGCTTGCTTGGCTTGCTTGGATTGAGCCGCGGGCTCGAAGCGGCCGATTCCCCGAAACTCCGTTATGAAAAAGCATTGCAACTGGCCCGCGACGGAAAACATGACGCGGCCCTTCCGATGCTTCGACAACTGGCGGAGGAGTTTCCGAAAGAGCCGTTCTATCTCTACGATTACATGACGGTGCTCAGCTGGGCGGGACGGGATCAAGAGGTTCTCTCCCTTCAATCGCGCGTCGATCTTGCAGCGACCCCCCTTATCTTCTGGAGACCCTCGGCCGATCGGCCCGCAATATCCGGGATTTTCCGCTGGCGATCCGTTTTTATGAAATGGCGACGAAAAAAGCGCCCGAGCGGGTGGAAAGCGGGCTCGGTCTCGCGCGGGCCTATTCGGATAACGGCGCTCCTCAAAAAGCGATCCCCCTCCTGAAACGGTTGGATGAAAAACATCCAAAACGCGTCGACATTCTCGAATCACTGGCCGACGCCTACCGGCGCGATCAAAAAAACATCGAGGCATTGGCCGTTTACCACCGGATTTTGAATCTCAACCCGGAGCATCGGGAAGCCCAGCGCCAGCGCATCCTGATCGCCTCCCAACTCGGGGCCCATGATCTGGCGGCCTCAATGGCGCGCGAGAAACCGGAGCTTCTCAGCGATGAAGAGTTTGAAAGAATTATCGGCGATCAGGCGGCGCAGTCGATCCGCTTTCAAAAGGCCGACGCCGCCATCCCGCTTCTCCAAGAGCAGTTAAGCCGCCTGGAAGGGCGAGGCCAATCGGGCTCGCCGGCGTATCAGCGCGCCCGGTTCGATCTGATGGCGGCTCTTCGGGACCGGGAAAGGATGGAAGAGGTAATCGTCCTCTATGAGGCGCTGGCGGCCGAAGGGGTCGAGATCCCCGACTACGCGTCGCGCGCCGCGGCCGATGCCTACATCCACGAACAAGATCCGGAGAAGGCGCGCGATATTTATTTGAAGATTCTGGAGCGCAATCCCGACGATTTTGACGCCAAGCTCGCCCTTTTCTACGCCTATTTTGATACGGGAGAATATTCCTCCGCCCTGAATCTGATCGATACAGTGGCCGCCGAAGAGCAGGACCCTTCGCGAAAGTTGCGGGCCGAATCGGTCGCCGCGATGGGGTATGCCTGGGCGGGACAGCTTTCCAAGGCTCAACGGCGTTTTGAATTATTGTTGGAGCGGCAACCGAACGATCCCTATCTTCACTCGAACCTTGGGTATGTTTATTTATGGCGGGGCTGGCCGAGACGCGCGAAAGAAGAATTCCAGCTGAGCCAGTCGATCGAACCGGGGGTGCTTGATGCGCAGATCGGCGAGGTCGGAGCGGAGCGCGATCTTTTCGAATTTCGCGCTGCGGAAGAAGGGATCATCGGGCTCGAAACACGCTACCCGGATCATCGTCAGGTAGAAAGACTCCGGCGGAGTTGGAACATCCACAACATGCGGGAGCTGCGGGTGGCGGTGTCGGGCCGGCACAACAGCGGGACACAGGAGGGGGCGAAAGATCTCGCGGTCGATCTCCTGCTCTACTCGCGTCCCCTCGATTACAATTATCGCGTTTTTGCGCATGGGCTTTACAGCCGCTCCGAATTTCCGGAAGGGGACGGCCTCTACCGGCGTTACGGCGCGGGACTCGAATATCGCGCGCGGGATATCAAAGTCGAAGGGGAGCTTTCGACCGGCGCTTCGCCCGATACCGAATTGGGGCTCAGCCTGCGCGCCGCCTGGATGCCGAATGATTTCTGGACCTGGGGGGCGACTCTGGACACCTACAGCAACGACGTGCCGCTGCGGGGCCGCCTCAACGAAGAGGTGAAGGGTTGGTCGGTCGGCCTGAGCGCCGGTTATCGATTTCACGAATCCCGTTCGATCGGGGCCGGAGTCCAATGGCTCGATTTCAGCGACGGCAACCGCCGGATCGCCTATTCCTTGGTCGGATATCAACGTTTGATCAACCGCCCCACCTACAAACTCGATGGACGGCTCGGCTTCTACGGCTCCAACAACACGCTGGAGAACGCCTCGTATTATAATCCGAGCAGCGATCTGTCGGCCGAAATCGGCTTGACCAACGAGTGGCTGGTCTTCCGCCGTTATCAGCGATCATTTTTACATCGCCTCGGAGGGACGGTCGGAACGTACCTGCAGCGCGGTTTCGGATCGAACGGCACCTGGGGCGTTTTTTATGAGCATGAGTGGAATCTGAACGATCGTTTCTACCTGCTCTATGGGGTCGGACGCTTCCGCCCCGTTTATGACGGCGTTTCAGAGACATCGATCCGCTGGTATGTGACATTGAACTGGAGATTTTAAGCATGATCCGATCGGCGGGTCTTGCGCTTCTCATCATCATGATCGGGGTGATCGGGTTTTCCCCTTCACCGGCCATGGCCGAGAATCGCTTTACCGTTCTCGCTTATCACGACATTCGGGATGAAGGGGCCGAGCCGGGGGTGGTCACCCTCCGGACCGAGACCCTCGTCGCGCACTTTTCCTGGCTGCGGGAGCAAGGTTATAAAGTGATCAGCCTTGAAGAGGTCGTGGCGGCGAATGAGGGACGGCGCCCGCTCCCGAACAATGCGGTGTTGCTGACGTTCGACGACGGCTATCAAAGCATGTACACGCGGGTCTACCCTCTCCTCAAGTTGTTCAACTACCCCGCTGTCGTCGCGGTGGTCGGGAAGTGGATGGAAGCCGGTGCCGGCGAGCGTGTCGCCTACGATAAGGAGCAGGTGCCGAGGGAACGTTTTCTTTCCTGGAGCCAGGTGAAAGAAATGGTCGATTCCGGTCTGGTGGAGGTTGCCTCTCACAGCGATGACCTGCACCAAGGCCTTCTTGCCAATCCCCAGGGAAATGATCAGCCGGCGGCCACGGCGCTCCGATACGACGCGGAGAGCGGCCTTTACGAAACGGGAGAGGCCTATTTACAACGGATCCGCCGTGATCTCTCTCAAAGCATTCAGGCGATCGAACGACACACCGGCCGGAAGCCGCGCGCCGTCATCTGGCCTTACGGCAGCTACAACCGGGAAACGATCGAGATTTCACGATCGCTCGGCATGACAATCACGATGGGGCTCGACGGCGGAGCGAATGACGCAAGCGACCTCTCGGCGCTCCGCCGGGTGTTCATCAGGAACAACGCCTCGCTGGCCGATCTTGTTTCAGACCTGCGTCACATTGCTCCGCCGCGCCGAATCCGGGTCGCGCAGGTCGATCTCGACTATATTTTTGATGAAGATCCGGCGCGGCAGGAGCAGAATCTCGGTCTTTTACTCGACCGGGTCAAACAACTCGGCATCAACACCGTTTATTTGCAGGCCTTCGCCGATCCCGACGGGAACGGCAGCGCGGAGGCGCTCTATTTTCCGAATCGCCATCTCCCGGTTCGCGCCGATCTTTTTAATCGCGTTGCCTGGCAGCTGCATAAACGGGCCGGCGTGCAGGTCTATGCCTGGATGCCGGTCCTTGGATTTACATTCAAAGACGATCACCCCTTCTCGAAGCTCTCCGTGCAAACGGAAGCGCCCACCCGAGCGTCGCACGGGCCGACCGAACACCCGCGGCTCTCACCGTTCCATCCCGCCGTTCGGGACGCGATCGGAGAGGTTTATGAAGATCTGGCCAAACAGGCGTATTTCTCCGGCCTTCTCTTTCATGATGACGCCTATCTCTCCGACTTCGAAGATGCCGGCCCCTGGGCGCTGATTTATTACAGAGACCGGTGGAACCTGCCGCATTCCATCGCCGAGATTCGCCGTTCTCCCGAATTGCACAACCGATGGAGCCGGCACAAGACTGAACTCCTCATCGATTGGACGAAGGAGCTGGCCGATCGTGTCAGGAAGTTTCGCCCTGAAATAAAAACGGCGCGAAATCTCTATGCCGGCGTCGTTTTGAATCCCGAATCGGAACAATGGTTCGGCCAGTCTCTCCCGGCTTTTCTGGAGAGCTACGACTATACCGCGGTGATGGCGATGCCCTATTTGGAAGGGGCCGAAGATCCCGACCAATGGCTGCAAACGCTGGTCCGGCGGATCGCCGCCGTTCCCGGCGGACTGGATCGGACGGTTTTTGAATTACAAAGCGTCGACTGGAAAACCAAAACACCGATCGGAGGGAAGACCCTTGCCCGGCAGATGCAGCTGCTCAAGAGAAACGGGGCACTGAATCTCGGTTATTATCCGGACGATTTTATCAAGGGGCATCCGGAATTGTCCGAGATACAACGCGGGATGTCGCTCAGCGCCGCCCCAAACAAGTAGGCAGACATGGCCGACCTCTTCGCACAATTTCTTTCAGTACTCTATCAGTTTCTTTTTTATTACCCGTTCTTTATGGCCTATCTTTGGATGATCGGCGCTCTCTTTTATTTCAGGCATTGGGAAGCCGGTCCGGAGCACCGCGTGGAGAATATGCCGGCGCTGCCCGAATCTCCTCCCGTTTCTATTATCGTTCCTTGCTACAACGAAGGAGCGAACGTGGAGGAGACGATCCAGTTTCTGGTGAATCAGAAATACCCTGCTTTTGAGATTATCGCCGTCAACGACGGCAGCAGCGATGAGACCGGGCGGATACTCGACGCCCTGGCGGAGCGCACCCCGCGGTTGCGCGTGGTTCATTTGGCAAAAAATCAGGGGAAGGCGATGGCCCTCTCCATGGGGGCGTTGATGTCTAAAAATGAATTTCTGATCTGCATCGACGGGGACGCCTTGCTGGACGAACATGCCACTTCATGGATCATGAGCCACTTTCTGCAAGGGCCCCGCGTCGGCGCGGTGACCGGCAATCCCCGGGTGCGCAACCGATCGACCCTGCTCGGGCAAATCCAGGTCGGCGAGTTCTCCTCGATCATCGGGCTGATCAAGCGGGCCCAGCGGATCTATGGCAACGTGTTCACGGTGTCCGGCGTTGTCTCCGGATTTCGCAAAAGCGCCGCTGCAGCAGATCGGCTACTGGAGCCTCGACATGGTGACCGAGGACATCGACGTGAGCTGGCTGCTGCAGCTGAACCACTGGGATATCCGTTACGAGCCGAACGCCCTGTGCTGGATCCTGATGCCGGAAACGATCAACGGGCTCTGGCGGCAGCGCCTGCGCTGGGCGCAGGGAGGGATGGAGGCGCTGATACGATACGGCAACGACATGTTCTCCTGGCGCAAGCGCCGGATGTGGGGGGTCTGTCTGGAATACTTCGTCAGCATCCTTTGGGCCTACAGCATGGCGCTCGTCGCGGTCATCTGGGTGGCCCGATGGATTTTTCCGTTGCCGGAAATCTTCCAGATCCCTTCACTGATTCCCGGCTGGCACGGCGTCGTCCTCGGCACCACCTGTCTTGTGCAATTTGCAGTGAGTCTGGTCATCGATTCGCGTTATGAAAAAGGGATCGGAAAAGTGTACTACTGGATGGTCTGGTATCCGATGGCCTACTGGCTGTTGAGCGTATTTACCACGGTGGTCGCCGTTCCCAAGGCTGTTTTTAAGAAACACGAGCGGCGCGGCCGTTGGGAAAGTCCCGACCGGGGGTTGCGGCCATGAGTGGGATCATCATTAATGAGCCCCGTTTGCAGACACTGCGGCAGCGTTATGCCTACTCGCTCGTCACCTTTGTTTTCTGGGCCTTTTGGCTTTACCTCTGGCTGCCGTTGGTCAGTCTGGTGGCATGGCTGCTCGGCATCAATCTTTTCTACCAGGAGATGATCGTGCAGGAAGGATACCTCGCCTTTTTTGAATTGGTCGGCTGGTATGCGGTGACGATTCTGATCATGGCGGCCGTGTTATTGGGCTGGGCCGGATACAACCTCTATCGTTTCCGAGGAAAGGAACGCCGCAAAAGCGCGGCCGGGGTCGATCCGGCCGACATTGCGCGTCAATTTGCCGTGGAGGTCGATCAACTCAACCAATGGCACAGGGCAAAACGGCTAACGATCCATCACACCGAAGAGGGGGCGATCGATCGCGTCGATGTTCATTTATCTGATTCACCGGATAAAAGCCCCCTCCGGCGTGGATAAATTCCGCCCGATTTTCTTGACAACTCCCCGTAGGCTTTGTTACTTTGGTTTCAGTCTTTTCGAAGTGAAGATGGAGATTTTTCTTGAAAGCTGTTGCCCCCCAAAAGAAAGCCGCCAAGCCCTTGACCTTTCAAGCGCTTTTCTTATCCCTCCATCAATATTGGGCCGAGCAGGGCTGCCTCATTGTTCAGTCGTACGATAACGAGGTCGGCGCCGGGACCTTCCATCCGGCGACCTTCCTGCGCGCCCTCGGCCCGGAGCCGTGGAACGCCGCCTATGTACAGCCCTCCCGCCGGCCCACCGACGGCCGCTACGGGGAGAACCCGAACCGGCTGCAGCATTACTACCAGTATCAGGTGATCCTGAAGCCGGCGCCGGCGAATATCCAGGATCTCTATCTAAAGAGCCTCGCCTCCTTCGGTCTCCGGATGGAGGAGCACGACATCCGCTTCGTCGAGGACGATTGGGAGTCGCCGACGCTCGGCGCCTGGGGCTCGGCTGGGAGGTCTGGCTCGACGGCATGGAAGTCACCCAGTTCACCTATTTCCAGCAGGTCGGCGGGATTCCGACTCGATCCGGTTTCGGGCGAGATCACCTATGGCCTGGAACGGCTGGCGATGTATCTTCAGCAGGTCGATAATGTCTATGACCTGGCTTGGAACGACACGGTCTCCTACGGACAGGTCCATCACGAGGGGGAGGTCCAATTTTCCCGGTTTAATTTCGAGGAGGCAAATACGGAACACCTCAAGGCGGCCTTCCAGCGGGCGGAGGAAGAATCGCGCGCCTTGATCTCGAAGGGACTGATCCTCCCCGCATACGACTATTGCATCAAGAGCTCCCACCTCTTTAACCTTCTGGATGCGCGCGGGGCGATCTCGGTGACGGAGCGGACGAGCTACATCGGCCGGGTGCGCGGGCTGGCTCGTCTCTGCGCCGAGGGATACCTGAAGCAGCGTCAGGAAGCCGGATTTCCTCTCTTAAAGGACAAGAAAAATGCCTCGTAGCACTTCCAAAAAAGGAACCGGCGCCGGGGCGACAAAAAAGGGGAGAACGACCACCGCGAAGCCAAAGGGAAAGTCTTCGGAGGAGCTGCTGGTCGAAATCGGGGTCGAAGAGATCCCTTCCAATATCATGGCCGCTACCCTTCAGCAGCTTCGGGAGGAGACCGCGGCGCGATTGGCCCCGCTTGGGATTCCTTTCGATCCTCCCCAGGTGTATGGAACCCCGCGGCGTCTGATCCTTTATCTCCCGCAACTGGCCCCCCAACAAGAAACGAGAATCGAGACGATCTCCGGACCGGCAAAAAAGGTCGGGTTCGATCCGCAAGGGAATCCCACCTCCGCGGCGCTCGGCTTTGCAAAATCGCAGGGGGTGGCCGTCTCCGAGCTCAAGGTCCGTCAGACCGAGAAGGGGGAATACCTCTTCGTCGAGCGAGAGGTGCGGGGGGAGGCGACCGTGGTCCTGCTTAAAAAAATCCTTCCTGAAATTTTCTCCTCGCTCGATTTTCCCCGGTCGATGCGCTGGAACGGTGAAGGGGTTGCCTTCGTCCGACCAATCCGTTGGATCGTGGCGCTTTATGGCGGAGAGGTCGTTCCGTTCTCCTACGCGGGGGTGAAGGCCGATCGGATTTCCTTCGGCCACCGGATCCTCTCCCCGGAGCCGTTTCGGGTGGCCGACTTTTCCGATTACCGGAAGAAAATTCGCAAGGCGTCTGTCCTGATCGACCCCAAAGAACGATACGATCTGATCGTCCAAGAGATGGCCGATCTCGCCGCCGAGAAAAAAGGTCGGATTGAGGAGGATGAAACGCTCGTTTGGCAGGCGGCGTTTATGGTAGAATATCCGAAAGCGGTCTGCGGTTCTTTCGATCTTTCCTTCTTAGAGGTTCCCAAAGAGGTGATCATCGCACCGATGAAAGAGCACCAGGGCTACTTTCCCCTCGAAGCTTCCGACGGCAAGCTCCTTCCAAACTTCATCACCATCGTGAATAACCCGTCTCCAAAATCTGAAACAATCCGAAAAGGGAATGAGCGGGTATTGCGCGCTCGCCTGGTCGATGCGAAATTTTATTTTGAGAAAGACAGAAAGAGTTCATTGAGAAATAAGGTAGACGGGCTCACGGGAGTCACCTTCCAAGAAAAACTAGGCACATTGTATGAGAAGACGCAGAGACTGATTCATCTCTCTAATTTTATAGTAAACCAGCTCAACATTCCCGAAGAGGATGCTGCTCAGGTGGCAGCCCTCCTTTGTAAGGCAGACCTCGTCAGTGGTGTCGTTCGGGAATTTCCGTCGCTCCAGGGAACGATGGGAAAGATCTATGCCGAGATGGATGGAGAGGATCGCGCCGTCGCCGCGGCGATCGAGGAACACTACCTCCCTCGGTATTCCGGCGGGGCCCTTCCCGGGACGCCGATCGGCCGGGTTCTGGCGGTCGCCGACAAGCTCGATACCATCGTCGGCTGCTTCGGCGTTGGCCTGATTCCCAGCGGCTCGGAGGATCCTTACGCCTTGCGGCGGCAGGGACTCGGCCTCATTCAAATTTTGGTCGCCGACGGCTCGCCGCTCCGACCCCTCTCTCTTCAGGCCGCCATTTCGGAGTCGATCCGCCTCTATGAGGATCAGCGGAAGTTTTCGGCCGGACGGGTGGCGGAGGAGGTCAACACCTTCCTCAAGCAACGGGTCGCCTCTTACCTCCAATCCGAAGGGGTTCGCTACGATCTGATCGACGCGGTCCTTGCCCGAAAGCTCGACCGCCCCCATGTCATGGTCGATTTCGCGAGGGCGTTGGTCCGCTTCTCGACGCAGCCGCTTTTCGGGCCGCTGATGATCAGCTTCAAGCGGGCCATCCGGATTCTCCCGAAAGGTTTTTCGGGCGAGGTCAACGTCCCCCTTCTAAAAGAAAACGTGGAGAAGGAGCTGCACGAAGCGATCCATACGGTCAATGAAGGAATCGGCGATTATTGGACAAAGGGCCGGTACGAGCAGATCCTGGAGATGCTCGCCACCTTATACGTTCCGCTGAATCGGTTTTTCGAAGGGGTGATGGTGATGGACCCCAATGAGGAGATCCGGGAGAACCGGCTGAGCCTCCTCTCCTGGGTTCGGACCCTCTTCAATGAGTTCGGCGATTTCTCAAAAATTGTGGAAGGGGAATCTTCTCCCAAACCGGAGCAGAAATGAGATCCGGAAAGATCCCGCTCGGATTTTTGATCGCGGCGGTCCTCCTGGCATCGATGATCGACTCGAATCGAGTGGAGGGGGCGGGCTTCAGACCGAAGCGGCGACGATCAGCGGAGAGGTGGTCTTCATCGGGACTGGCGGAGGAACTGGCGGACCGATTGTGGTCGAGGTATCCGATCTGCCGAGATTTTCACCGTGGCCGCGTTACTCGATCACGCTCTCTCAATCTGGTCCATATGAGGTGGAGGTCGGTCCCGGCGCCTATTTTCTAAGGGCATTTGTTGATGCCAATCAGAACCGGCGTTGGGATGTGGGTGAGCCGATCGGAACTTATCCGACAGAGCGTGCTTTGATCATCGTTCCCCTTGCTTTTAAAAGAGGGATCGACATCTTCATCCCTCTAAAATCGATTGAAGAACAAAAGAAAAGATCACTAAGATAAAGAAAGCGATTTATCAGAGAAGTTGTTTCGACTGGTGAACCTGTTTGGAAAAAGAGCGGAGGAACTTGATGGCAACGAAGAAAAAATATGTCTATTACTTCGGCGACGGCCGAGCGGATGGACGGGGAGACATGAAGGATCTCCTGGGGGGAAAGGGGGCCGGCCTGGCGGAGATGACCCGCCTCGGCATCCCGGTCCCCGCCGGATTTACGATCACCACCGAAGCGTGCATTGAATTCTTCGACAACAAAAAGAGCTATCCGAAGGGGATGTGGGAAGAGGCGCTCGCCGCGTTGAAGCGGGTCGAGAAATCGATCGGGTGCGGTTTCGGCGATCCGAAGCGTCCTCTCCTGGTCTCCGTCCGGTCGGGGGCAAAAGCCTCGATGCCGGGGATGATGGACACGGTCCTGAATCTCGGCCTCAACGACCAGACGGTCCTCGGCCTCATCGAAAAGTCGAAGAACGAACGGTTCGGTTACGATGCGTACCGCCGGTTCATCTAGATGTTCGGCAGCGTCGTCATGGGGGTGAAGCGGGACAAGTTCGAGAAGGCCCTCGAAGAGAAGAAGTCGCAGCTGCGGGCCCGCCTCGATACCGATCTGCCGGCCGAGGCGCTCAAGGAGATGGTCCAGACCTACAAGAAGATCGTCGTGAATGAAACGGGGCGAAATTTTCCGGAAGATCCGATCGAGCAGCTTTGGCGCGGCATCAACGCCGTGTTCGATTCCTGGTTCGGCCAGCGGGCGATGACCTATCGCCGGCTGAACAACATCCCCGACACCTGGGGGACCGCCGTGAACGTTGTCGCGATGGTCTTCGGCAATCTCGGCGAGACGTCGGGCACCGGCGTCGCCTTCACCCGCGATCCGTCGACCGGGGAGAGACGATTCTTCGGCGAGTTCCTGATCAACGCGCAGGGCGAGGACGTCGTCGCCGGCATCCGGACCCCCCTGCCGATCGACGCCTTCAAGCAAAAATTGCCGAAAGCTTACCGCGATCTCATGGCGGTCTACGAGAAGCTGGAAAAACATTACAGCGACATGCAGGACATCGAGTTCACGATCCAAGAAGGGAAGCTCTACATGCTGCAGACCCGGCTCGGCAAGCGGACCGCGGCGGCGGCGATGCGGATCGCCGTCGAGATGGCGAGGGAAAAGCTGATCACCAAGGAGACGGCGTTGCTGCGGATCGACCCTGTGCAGCTCGATCAGCTGCTCCACCCGACGATCGATCCGAAGGCGAAGGTCCAGATCATTGCCAAGGGCCTTCCGGCCTCGCCGGGGGCGGCGATCGGCAAGGTCGTCTTCAACGCCGACGAGGCGCAGCATATGGCGGAGCGGCACGAGCGGGTGATCCTGGTCCGGACGGAGACCTCGCCGGAAGACATCCACGGGATGCACGCGGCCGAAGGCATCCTCACGGCGCGCGGGGGGATGACCTCGCACGCCGCGGTGGTCGCCCGCGGCATGGGCAAGTGCTGTGTCGCCGGCTGCGGGGCTTTACATATCGATGAAGAGCGGAAGTTCTTCACCGTCGGCGACGTGACGGTGAAAGAGGGCGACTACATCACCCTCGACGGTTCGACCGGCGAGGTGATCCTCGGCCAGGTCGATCTGATCCAGCCGGAGCTGAGCGGTTCTTTCGAAACCTTGATGGGCTGGGCCGATGCCGCCCGGAAGCTGAAGGTGCGCGCCAACGCCGAAACGCCGGAGGATGCCCGCACCGCGCGCAATTTCGGCGCGGAAGGCATCGGCCTTTGCCGCACGGAGCATATGTTCTTCGAGGCCGAACGCATTCTCGCCGTGCGCGAGATGATCCTCGCCGAGGACGCGGGGCGGCCGCCGTCAGGCGCTGGCGAAGATCCTGCCGATGCAGCGCGACGACTTCGTGCAGCTCTTCCGCATCATGAAGGGCCTGCCGGTCACGATCCGCCTGCTCGACCCGCCGTTGCACGAGTTCCTGCCCAAGACCGACGCCGAGATCGAAGAGGTCGCCCGCGCGGCGAACACGTCGATCCGCGCAAGCTCGCGCAGCGCGGCGCCGATCTGCACGAGTTCAACCCGATGCTCGGCCATCGCGGTTGCCGGTTGGGGATCACCTATCCCGAAATCTACGAGATGCAGGCCCGCGCGATTTTCGAAGCGGCCTGCGATCGCTGGCGCAGGAGACGGGCGCGCACGTGACGCCCGAAGTGATGATCCCGCTCGTCGGCACATGAAGGCGGAACTCGGATCTGCTCGCCGCCCGCGTCGCCGAAGTCGCCAAGGCCGTGGAGGTCCATGGCCGAACAAGGCGAAGATCGACTACCTCGATCGGCACGATGATCGAGTTGCCCCGCGCCGCCTTGCGGGCGGAGGAGATCGCGCGGACCGCGGAGTTCTTCTCCTTCGGCACCAACGACCTGACGCAAACGACCTTTGGCATCAGCCGCGACGACGCCGGGCGGCCTTCCTGGAGGAGTACCACCGCAAAGGCCTTTGATCGAGGCCGACCCCTTCGTGACCCTCGACCGGGAGGGGGTGGGCGAGCTTGTGAAGATCGCGGCGGAGCGGGGCCGGAGACGGCGCGCCCCGGCATCAAGCTCGGGATCTGCGGCGAGCATGGGGGCGACCCCGCCTCGATCCGGTTCTGTGCCAGAAACGGGACTGGATTATGTCTCGTGCTCGCCCTACCGGGTGCCGATCGCCCGTCTCGCGGCGGCGCAGGCGATGGTCCGGGGAAAGATGAAGGGAAAAGACGGCGGCCACCGCGCGACGGTCTGATCTGTTAGAAAATCCAGTTTGTTCCTTGTAGGGGCGTATTGCAATACGCCCCTACGTTTTTGGGGGTAGCGATCATGAAAATCCAAACGGTCTGGGCGGTGAAGGTTGTGCCCGATGATGAAGCGGAGGACCTTCACGAGTTCGGTCTCTCTTGGTACCGCTTTGCAAAAGAGCCGACCGAGACCGACCCCGTCTTGAAAATTCCGGCCAAGCCGGCGGTCTGGGTCAAATTCTCCAAACTCGAACAGCTTGAGCTGATGCAATCCGATTTCCCCGAAGCCAAACTCGGCCCCGCCGGCTCCTTCACCGAAGGAATCCTTTTCGCCGAGAGTTGGGAGAAGGCCCAGGCGCTTCAGAAGAAAGTACATGCTGTTCTTCTCGGGGAGGAGGGAGAAGATGAAATGGGGAAAATCATCAAGGAAGAGACGATGGAAGATTATTAGAGGTTGTTTTGCTCCTCGAGCAGGGTTCTCGTGAGAGACGATAGAAGAACGCAGCGCTTTTTTCAAGAAATCTGCCGCCGATTTGACATCCTACCAGGCCCGCTTATATAGTAGCGTCATGCCGAAAACGGACGTCGATTATATGAAACGCGCGCTTCGTCTCGCCCGGAAGGGACGCGGGAAAACCTCCCCCAATCCGATGGTGGGAGCGGTGATCGTCAAAAATGGCGGCGTCGTCGGCGAAGGATTCCATCCCGGTCCGGGCGCCCCCCACGCCGAGGTGATCGCCCTCACCCAAGCTGGTAAGCGGGCGAAGGGGGGACCCTCTATACCAATCTCGAGCCCTGTTGCCATACCGAAAAGCGAACCCCTCCTTGCACCGATGCGATTTTAAAAAGCGGCCTCCGCCGGGTGGTCACCGCCATGACCGATCCGAATCCGCTTGTCTCCGGAGGGGGACTGGAGCAACTCCGGAAGGGGGGGATGGAGGTGACGGAGGGAGTTCTCCGTGAAGCGGCGGAGCGGTTGAACGAGGTCTTCATCAAATACATTACGACCGGGAAACCGTTTGTAATTCTCAAAGCCGCAATGACCCTCGACGGCCGGATTGCGACGGCGAAGGGATCCTCCCGTTGGATCACCGGAGAGGCGGCGCGATTGGAGGTCCATCACCTTCGCTCCCAGGTCGACGCGGTCCTGGTGGGGATCGGGACCGTTCTGGCCGATGACCCGATGCTGACGGCGCGCCGGCCGGGGATGAGGAACCCGATTCGGATTGTCATCGATCCCGATCTCAAGATTCCGCTGAAAGCCAAACTGGTCACCTCCCTTTCAGAGGCGCCGACCTTCCTCATCACGACCTCCTCGGCCTCCGCCGAAAAATTCGGAAATTGGAGAAGGCGGGCGTCCAAGTGGCCCTTCTTCCTCAGGCAAATAGGGAAATCTCCTTCGACGATATTTTTAAGCGGCTCGGAAAGGCGGGGATTACCAGCGTGTTGATCGAAGGAGGGGGGAGGGTGAATGGCATGGCGCTTCGCGCCGGCGTGGTCGACAAAGTGATTTTTTATGTCGCCCCGAAGCTTCTCTGCGGAGACGATGCGCGAAGCGTCGTCGCCGGAAAGGCGATCCCGGGTCTCGGAGAGGTGCTCCTCCTGGAGGAGGTCCAGGTTCGAGAGATCGGAGGGGATTTTCGCATTGAGGGTTATCTGAAGAAAAAAGAAAGAGGAGGCCGTTCATGAACCCGATTCGCATTTGGATTTTCTTCTTCATCCTCTGCTCCGCATGTGCTCCAAGCCAGCATGTTCCCTCCTCCGTCTCAGGCGATCCGGCGCCGCCGCAGGAAGAGCTCAATCCTTTGGTCCAACAGTTCTTGGCCTCGGGAGATCCGAATCAATCGGAGGCGCTGCTCAAAGAGATCCAAAACAAAAAAGGGGTGACGGTAGAGCAGATCGAGCAGGCGATTCAAAACGGCATCTATCCGCTGGAACCGCGGGTAGGAGCCTTGCATCTGGAGCTTGAGATTGAAGGGGAGCCGGCCGATTATGCCCTCTATGTTCCGGAGAGTTACGATCCGGCCGCCGCTTACCCGCTGATCGTCTGTCTGCATGGGGCCGGTTTCACCGGGGATAGTTATCTTGAGCGGTGGCAGGCCCGGCTGGGGGAGAAAACGGTCCTAGCTTGTCCGACGATGATGGGGGGAGCCTGGTGGACCCCGGGAGGGGAGGCGCTGGTGACCGCGGTGATCGACGACGTTCGATCGAAGTACCACATCGATCCCAATCGGGTTTACCTGACCGGCATGTCGAACGGGGGGATCGGGACCTATCTCATTGGAATGTTCCACGCCGATCGTTTTGCCGCGATCTCCCCGATGGCGGCGGGCATTCCCGACGAGATTTTTCCCTTTCTTCGGAATTTCTCCTCCACCGGGATTTACATCGTCCATGGCGCCCAGGATGAGGTGATGCCGGTAATTCTTTCGCGGAAGATCAGCGAGTACCTGAAAGAGCAGGAGATTCCTTATACCTATCGCGAGCACGACCGCCTTCATCCGATGGCGGGAGGTCACTTTTTTCCCAAGGAGGAATTGCCGGAGTTAGTGGCATGGTTCGATGGACAACACCGGGAGCCTTATCCGGCCCGAGTTGTCTCCATCCGAGATTCGGAACACTTACAGCCCTTTTATTGGACCGAGATCAATCAGGCCGAGGGGGAGGTCGCCAGCGTTTTCGGATCGATTTTCGACGCGGAGGAGGCGGATCGGGTGAAGCAGGGGGCTTTCCCTTCTTTGACCGCCGAGGTGAAGGAAAACAGGGTTGATGTCCAAACCGAGCGGGTTGAAAAGTACACCCTTTTTTTCAACCGCGCGTTGATTGATTTTTCAAAGCCGGTCGTGGTCTATACCAACGGCCAAAAAAGCTTCGAGGGACGGCTCTCGGAAGGGATCGCTCCCCTCCTGAAGGAGGCGAAACGAAGAGAGGACCGCGGGGCGCTTTATTCGGCGTCGGTGACGATTAACTTAAAAACAAAGTGACGGAACATGTTTACCGGTATCATCGAAGAGATGGGGGTGGTCAAAACGATCGATCGGAATCTTCAGTCGATCCGATTGACCCTCTTGGCGAAGACCATTTTGGATGATCTTGAGATTGGAGACAGCGTGACGGTCAACGGGGTTTGCACGACGGCGACCGCTTTGATTGAAAGCGGGTTCACCGTCGATCTCTCCCCTGAAACGGCGCGGGTGACGACCCTCGGCGGTCTCAAGGCGGGCGATCCGGTCAACCTCGAACGGGCCATGCGGATCATGGACCGGATCGGCGGGCATCTTGTCTCGGGGCATGTCGAAGGGGTGGGGGTGATCCGCGACCGAAAACAGGAAGAGAATGCGATCATTCTGACCATTGAAGCGCCGGCGGACATTTTAAAGTACTGCATCAAAAAAGGATCGATCGCCGTCGACGGGGTGAGCCTGACGATCAACAGCTTGACCGACCGGAGCGTGACCCTTTCGATTATCCCTCATACCGCCAAGGTCACGACCTTGGGCCTGAAGGAGATCGGCGCCCCGGTGAATCTGGAAAGTGATCTCATCGGGAAGTATGTGGAGCGACTCTTGGGGGCCGGGGGCCGGGGGCCAGGGGTCAGGCAATAAAAACCAGGAGAGGGAATTGTTCTATTGTCGGCCTATTTTCTTTTGCGTGGTTTAATTTTTCCCCGGCCCCTGTCCCCCGGTCCCCGATCCCTGCTTCTCATCGCTCAAACCAAGCGCATCCATTTTGTATTTTAACTGCCGCCGGGAGATGCCGAGGAGCTTCGCTGCGCGCGTCTGAACGTGACGGCTCTGTTCAAGGGCGTGTGAGATCATCTGCCGTTCGAGCTGCTCGACCGCCTGTTCCAACGGCAGCTCTTTAAAAGAGATCAAGTCGTTCGAACCGGATCGGCCCGGTTTCCTTCGGATCGCGAGAGGGATGTCGTCTACATCAATCCGTTGAGAGGAGGAGAGGGTGACCATTTGTTCGATCAGATTTTCGATCTCGCGGACATTTCCCGGCCATTCATAACCAGAGAGGATTTCCATCGCTTCCGCCGTGATCGATTTGGGGGGGAGCCCTTCCGCCGCAGATTTCTTGTCGAGGAAGTGCTTCATGAGGAGCGGGATATCTTCCTTTCTTTGGCGAAGCGGGGGAGAAAGATCGGGATGACATTGATTCGATAGTAAAGATCTTCCCGAAAACGTCCCTTGCGGATTTCTTCTTCCAGATCTTTGTTGGTTGCCGCGATAACCCGGACGTCGGTTTCGATGAGATCCGATCCGCCGACCCGCATGAATTTCCGCTCTTCCAAGGCGCGAAGGATTTTGGCTTGGCAGGGGGGCGAAAGCTCTGCGACTTCGTCGAGGAAAAGCGTTCCGTGATCGGCTTGCTCGAATCGCCCGATCCGTCGCGACTGTGCGTCGGTAAACGCCCCGCGCTCGTGGCCGAAGAGCTCGGTTTCAAGAAGCGTTTCCGGGATTGCGGCGCAATTGATCGCCATGAACGGATGGTTCCGTCGGCTGCTGTTGTAATGAAGGGCCTTGGCGACCAGCTCTTTTCCGGTGCCGCTTTCCCCCAGCAGGAGCACGGTCGTTTTGGTGTCGGCGACGTGTCGAATCTTTTCGAAGACCGCCTGAATCGCCCCGCTGCTCCCGACGATGTTTTCATACCCGTACCGCTTGGAGACTTCCGTTCGAAGGGCTTGCACTTCTTTTTCAAGGTCGCGATTGGAGAGGGTCTTGGCCAAGAGCCACTTGAGCTCTTCCAGGTCGAACGGTTTGGTCAGATAGTCGTCGGCGCCGGCCTTGATCGCTTCGACCGCGGTTTTGATCGTCCGGGTCGCGGTGAGCATGATGATCGGGATCTTTTCGTCGGCCTCGCGAATTCGCTTGAGCGCCGCCATCCCATCCATGCGCGGCATGATCAGATCGAGGAGAATCAGATCAGGGAAGGCTTCCTGAAAACGCCGGACCCCTTCCTCGCCGTCGGAGGCGAAAACAAGGGCGTACTCTCGCTTCAAGAAATTCCGGAAGGATTCCTGGACGCTGATCTCATCGTCAATGACGAGAATCTTTTTCATCTGTGCCGAATGGGGGAAGGAGATGGGGATTGCTTAACGATAGCCGATCAAAATCGCCGTGATGTTGTCTTCGCCCCCTTTTTCTTTCGCTTTCTCAATAAGGGCGCTACATGTCTTTTCGAGATTATCCCGCGTTTGGGTCAGGATGGCGCTGATTTCTTCAAGGGTCAATTTGTTGCTGAGGCCGTCCGAACAAAGAAGAAGAATATCTCCAGTGGCCGGCGTCCGACGGACGGTTTCCACCTCCACGGCGGGGCTGGTGCCGAGCGCCCGGCTGATGACATGCTTGAGCGGATGGCGCTCCGCCGCCTCGGGGGTGAGGAGGCCCTTTCGGACATATTCGTTCACCAACGAGTGATCTTGCGTCAGTTGTTGCGTCTTATTGTTCTGGTGGAGGTAGACCCGGCTGTCGCCGACGAAGCCGATGAGCATCTCCTCGCTCCGGGCGATGACGGTGACGACCGTGGTTCCCATCCCGCTGAGCGCGGCGTCTTTTTCGCCCGCCTCGTGAATTCTTTGGTTTGCGTGGTTGATGGCCCGGGCCAATTTCATCTCTTCCGTCTGTTCAGTAATTTCCGTGGAAGAGAAGAATTCCTTAATCAGCTCAACCGCCATTTTGCTGGCGACTTCGCCCGCCGCATGGCCTCCCATTCCGTCGGCCACAATGTAGAGGCTATGCTCGGGAAAGAGTCCGAGACTGTCTTCATTGGATCGACGAACACAACCCACATCGGTTAACCCTGCGGCGATTACCTTCATTTGTCGGGCGTCCTCATTCGCTTCGATTGGTCGATTCGGATTTTGATGAACGTTTGAAGTAGGACATCAAACTCATTTTATAAGATAGGTGCAATTTTGTCCACCATCGTTTTTGAGAAGATCACTTTACTTAAAATGGGTACTATATCGGATGGAGTTCGATCTTGCAAGGGATCGTGATCAGATTTGAAATAAGATGTTCACGATCATGAGGAATTTCTTGACATCAATCGTAAAAATTACGTAGAGTCACGGAATCTTTTCTTCACGGGTCATGTTCAACGGGCCGGGGGTCTGATGAATATCGTCTACTTCGACCTCGAAACGCAAAAGAGCGCGGAAGAGGTGGGAGGATGGGAAAACAAGCACCGGATGGGTTTCTCGTTCGGGGTGACCTATTCGACGCGCGACGAACGATTTCGGGGATATGAAGAGGAGGATATCCCGGCTTTGATTTCCGAGCTGCGCGCGGCCGATCGAGTCATCGGATACAACATTCTCGGTTTCGATTATTCGGTCCTTGCGCCTTATACCGATGTGAACCTCTCGACGCTTCCCACGCTCGATTTGATGACCTATCTTCATCCGATTCTCGGATTTCGTCCAAAGCTCGACAGCCTGGCCGCGGCGACCCTCAAGGCGGGAAAAACGGCCGACGGTCTCAAGGCGATCCGATGGTACCGCGAAGGGAATTTCGCCAGCATCGCTCTCTACTGCAAAGAGGATGTTCGCATCACGCGCGACCTTCACTTCTACGGCCGCCAAAACGGATTTATTTATTACAGCAATCGATCGAACCAGCCCGCCCGCGTCAGCGTCGCCTGGTAGGTTTCCCCTCCGTTTCTTTCTTTTTGATTTTCGTTTGTGTTATATTTAATTAATTTCTTTTCCTAACCCCTTCTCAAGTGAGATTTCCATCATGTCGATCGGCTGGGTGGTCGTTCTGTTCATCGCCGTTCTAATGGCGCTCCTGCTCGTCGTTCCATTCCACTTCGTCGTCGATTCTAAGGAGAAGCGTTTCTCCATCCGATGGTTTTTCTTGAGTCTGGCGTTCCGTTTCTCGGACAAAAGGGTGGAGATCGGACTTTTCGGTATTCGGTTTCAAATGAAAAAAAGAGGCCGGCCGCTCCCCCTCCCGGCCCGCCTTCCCAAGAAGAAGCGGCTGAAGAGGAGGAAGCGCGACCTTCGTTCGTCTCCGTTCTGCTGTCTCACCGCTCTCTGATGATCCAACTGGCCGAGCTTTCCATCAAGTATACGCTGGAGCTGCTGCGCGCTTTCTCGATCTCGCATCTCCGGTTGGATCTCTCGTTCGATGATCCGATGATCAATGGGATCTGTTACGGTTCCTTTCAGGGGGTTCGGATGAAGCGGGTTCATCTCGGGGTGAATTTCTGGGGCGAGAACCGCTTCGTGGGGGCGTTCGCGCTGCCGTTATACCGAATGATGATTCCAACCCTTCGGCTTCTTTTTAAATTACCCTATCGTGAAGTCTTTTACGTATTTCGTGAGATTCGACATCCGGATCGTGTCAGAAAAGAGGAGGTTTCAGCATGAGTATCGCAGAAGATTTGATGAAGACGCTTTTAGAGCAGCTCAAAGTGATTGCAAACACCGATACCATCATCGGCGAGGCGTTTCAGGCGGGCAATGTCTCGATTATCCCGGTCTCCCGGATTTCGATGGGAATCGGCGTCGGCGGCGGTGGACAATCCCAGCAGGGGGAAGGGGTCGGCGGGGGAGGGGGCGTGAAGGTGGAGCCGATCGCGTTCCTCGTCGTTAAGGATCAGAGCGTCTCGTTGCTGAATGTCGGCAAGGGGAAGGGTCTCGATGCCCTTTACGAAAAGGTCCCCGAACTGATCGATAAGGTGGTCGAAAAGGTTTCCCAGAAGGTCGGAAAGCCGGAAGCCGATGAGCGGGTCGAGAGACCGAGCCCCGGCGCGCCGGGATTCACCCCGGGATTACAAACACCATAATGAGTGTTCAATGCTGAGTGAGGAGTCAGGGGGAAGGGATGAGGAGGTTCACGGTTTTATCTCTTCACTCCTCCCCCTTCCTCCTCACGCGTTTTAAGAGGATTATGATCAAATACCCCAATATTGACCCGGTTTTTATCCGGATTGGTCCGCTCGCTTTCCGATGGTATGGCTTAATGTATGCCCTCTCCTTTATCGCGGCGATCTTCATCATCCGCGCGACGGCGGTCCGGAGAGGGCTCAAGATCACGAAGGAAGAGATCTCCGATATGATGCTCTACGTTGCGATCGGAGTCATCTTGGGAGGCCGCCTCGGGTATGTTCTCTTCTACAATCTCGGTTTCTACCTTGAAAATCCTTCGAAGATCTTTGCTGTTTGGGAGGGGGGAATGTCGTTTCATGGGGGGCTGATCGGCGTTTTGGTCGCCGGCACCCTTTTTTGCAAACGGTATCAATACTCCTTCTACGACCTGGCCGATGTCTCCGCGCCGGCGGTGCCGGTCGGCCTCGGGTTGGGACGGATCGGGAACTTCATCAACGGCGAGCTCTGGGGCCGGCCGACCGATGTCCCCTGGTGTATGGTCTTCCCGCAGGCGGATGAGGCGTGTCGCCATCCCTCCCAGCTCTACCAGGCCGCATTGGAAGGCCCGGTCCTCTTTCTCATCCTCTGGGTCCTCTCCGGTCGAAAAGTGCCCCGCGGGGTTGTCTTCTGGTCATTTTTCTCTTCTACGGTCTCTTTCGTTTTATCACCGAATTCTTCCGTCAGCCCGACCCGCAATTGGGATTTATCCTCGGCCCCCTCTCGATGGGGCAGCTCCTCAGCCTGCCGATGTTCCTAGTCGGGGCGGTGATGGTTGCGATCCAATTTAAACGGGGAGAACGCCTGCCGAGCCGCCCCGCTCCGGTAGAGGAAATAAAGCGCGACCGGACGGTCGGGAAGCAGAGACGTCAATAATCGATCCGCATCAGAAAGAGGCCCTGCGGCGGAGCGGTGGGACCGGCCAGGCGTCGATCGCGTCCCTCCAAAATCTCAGGAACCTCTGAAGCGGCCCTTCCGCCGCGCCCTACCTCCACGAGCAATCCGACCAAATTCCGGACCATGTACTGCAGGAAGCGCGGGGCTTGAAAGGTGATCTGAATCCGGTCCCCTTCTTTCCGGAGATCGATCTTTTCCAGATCGACGATCCGATCTTCCGCCTCGCCGGCGGCGGCGCAGAGCGATGTGAAATCACGACGGCCGATCAGCAAGCGGCTTGCTTTCCTCATTTTGGAAAGATCCAACGGCTGAAAAACATGCCATGCCGTCCGCCGGTGAAGGGGAGAACGGCGCGGATGATTGTAGATGAAATAGACGTAGGTTTTTCGCTTCGCGGAAAACCGCGCGTGGAACGACGCGGGGACCTCTTCGGCCGATCGAACGGCGATGTCGTCCGGCAGATGGGCATTGAGCCCGCGGGTCCAGGTGTCGGAATCGAACCGGACCGGCGGGGTGAAGTGAGCCACCTGGCCGAAGGCATGGACCCCGGCATCGGTCCGTCCGGCGCCGGTGATCCGGACCGGCTTTCCGGTGAGTCGCCGTAAGGCGTTTTCAACGGTTCCTTGGACGGTCGTAAGGCGGGGCTGAATCTGCCAGCCGTGGTAGTGGGCGCCGTCGTATTCGAGGGTCAGCTTGATGAGGTTCCCGGCCATTTTCGTTATGAGTCGGCCTGGGCGGAATCAAGGTATCGCTCAATTCCTCGGAAGAGGGACTCGGCGATTTTCTGCCGGTATGCGGCGCTTCGAAGGCGTTTCTCTTCGGCCGGATGGGTCAGGAAGGAGATTTCGGCGAGAATGGCCGGCATGTTCGTGTGGGCCAATACATAGAAAGGGGCCCGCTTCACGCCGAGGGAGGTGGTCGGATATTTCGAGATCAGATGATCGACGAAGGCCCCCTCGGTGATATGGGCCAACTCCAGCGACGCATTCATGTTAAAATCGCGTTCCAGGTCGTTCAAGATCACCTCTTGAAAATCGCGCGCCGCTTTTTCGCTGGTGGCGTTTTCGCGCGCCGCCACCTCGATCGCCCGATCATCGGTGGCCCGGCCGAGGAAGTAAACCTCGACCCCCTGCGTATTCCTCTTCGGGCTCGCGTTGGCATGCACCGAGATGAAGAGATCGGCTTTTTCCGCATTGGCCATGAGGGTCCGCTCGTCGAGGGGGATGAAGACATCCTGATCGCGGGTCATGATCACCTTTTTTTTGAGTTCCTTCTCGATCAGTTTTTTCAAACGGAGGGAGACGTCGAGGACGACCTCTTTCTCCTCCAAGCCATTGACCCCGATGGCGCCCGGATCTTTTCCTCCATGTCCCGGGTCGATCATGATCGTCTTGATCGTGAACAGGGAAGGCGGGGGGAGCAACGCCATCACGTCGGGTTCGGCGGACTCCTCCTTGGCGCGGGCCGTCACGGTCTTCTGGTTGCCGTTGGTGACATCAATCACCACCCGGTCGGGATCGCTGAGCGGGATCACTTTGTGTGAGCCGAGCTGCTTGAACGTCAGGACGACATCGACCGTATTCTGCGCGTTTTGTTTTGCCTCGATCCGCTTCAGGGATCCGTCACGGACGACGATCGACCGGTTTTTTTTGAAAAGATCTCCCAGGACGGCATCGGAAAGGCGGACGGTCAGGGAAGTGGGAGAAGATTTCTCAACTTTGAAAGGGGCCGGCCGGTCAAGATCGACAACGACGCGGGTATAATCCGGATAGGCCCAATGCCGGATGTTGGAGATATTGGAAAGGAGGGTCGCCCCCGGTGCGGGAGCGGGTGCCGGTCCAACCAGCGTTTCGATTCGATTGATCTGCCGCCGGGCTTCTTTCCAAAGGGACGATTCGGATGATTCCTCGGAGATCTTTCGATAGTATTCTCTCGCGTTTTGGAGGTCGTCTTTCCGATCGGAGTAGAGGTATAGCTCCTGGTAGAGCCGGGCGATCTCAAAGAGGACCTGTCCGTCGTTTTGCTTGAAGGCGCGGGTCTCTTCATATTTTTGAATGCATCGCTCCCAATTGTCCCGGAATTTTTTCCGGTCGGGGGAGGCTCTCAGATCGTCCCGGCAGGCGTCGGCCTCTTTGAGGTCTTCCGCCGCAACGGCAGGCGACGCCGTCGGCATCGCCGAGACGATTGCCGAGAGGAGCAATACCGGCAAAAGAAGCCGCAGCGGGTAAAAGAACTGTCGATGTGGATAAAACAATCGTTTCATAGGCCGTTCGGGTGATCTTTTCCCGCCCCCCGGGTGCGCGCCGAATCTTTCGGAGGGGGCGTCGGATTTGTCCTGAGTTGAGCCGCTCGTCGGAAAGCCGTTTTGGAAAGATGCGTGCTGTTTCCAGACAAGGTAAACCGAAAGAGAAATCTTGTCAAATTCCCCCTTCTTTTTCCCTTCCATCGTATCATAACTTGAACCTTTTTCTTGACATTTTTCACCCCCCTATGTTACCGTCGAAAAATTCTCAGTTTGCTTTACCATCCGAAAAACTTGTTTAAATTCTAAAGGAGTAGATAAAGATGAAGAAGTACCTCTTGGCGCCGGGTCCGACGCAGGTCTCTCCCGAGGTTCTCTTGGCCATGGCCCAGCCGATTTTGCATCACCGCGCCCCCGAATTTGCGAAGATCCTCGAGCGGGTCAAACAAGATTTGAAGTGGCTTTACCAGACCCAGAACGACGTCCTCATCATCGCTTCATCCGGGACCGGCGGGATGGAAGGATCGGTCACCAATTTTCTCTCTCCCGGCGACAAAGCCCTCTTCGTCAATAGCGGAAAATTCGGCGAACGTTGGGGGAAAATCTGCGCGGCCTACGGCGTTAAGGCGGAGGAGATCAAGGTCGAGTGGGGATACGCGGTAAAACCGGAGCAGATTAAAGCGGCCCTCCAGAAAGATCCGTCGATCAAAGCGGTCTTCACCCAGGCCAATGAGACGTCGACCGGCGTGGCCCACCCGATCCGCGAGATCGGCGAGGTCGTCAAACAGTTCGAAGGGACCTTAATGGTCGTCGATGCCGTTTCGGCGATGGGGGTTTTCGACATCCAGACCGACGCGTGGGGCCTCGATGTCGTTGTGACCGGCTCGCAGAAGGCGCTGGCGTTGCCTCCGGGATTGGCGTTCGTCTCCGTTTCCGAGAAGGCGTGGCGTCAGGCGGAGAAGGCGAAGAACGCGAAGTTCTATTTCAACTTCAAAAAAGAGCGGGAAGGTTTGGCGAAGAATCAGACCGCCTATACCCCGGCGGTCTCGCTGATCGTCGGCCTGGACCAATCGCTCCGGATGCTCAAAGAAGAGGGGCTGCAGAACGTTTTTGCACGCCAGGGTCTTCTTGCCAAAGCGACGCGGGAAGCGATGAAGGGGTTGGGGCTTTCCCTCTTTCCGAAAGAGTATCCCAGCGATGCGGTGACGGCGATCGAAGCGCCCCAGGGCTATGACGGTCAGGCGATCTACAAAGATCTCCGCGTTAAATACGGTGTCACGGCCGCCGGCGGACAAGACCAGCTCAAGGGGAAGGTCTTCCGGATCGCCACGATGGGATATATGGACACCTTTGATATTATCACGGCGGTCGCGGCGGTCGAGATGGTCCTGAAGGGGATGGGGCATCCTCTGAAGCTCGGGACCGGCGTCGGAATCGCTCAGGAAATTCTCTTAAAAAAATAGCTTTCAGGAAGGTCGTTTGGAGGTTTTATGAAGGTATTGATCAGTGATTCCCTTTCGGAACGGGGGGTTGAGATTCTGAAAAAGGCCGGCTTGACGGTCGACGTCAAAACAAAGCTGACCCCGGCGCAGTTGATCGAGGAGATCCCGAATTACGATGCCCTCATCATCCGGAGCGGCACCAAGGTAACGAAGGATGTGATCGCCGCGGCGAAGAACCTCAAGGTGGTCGGCCGGGCCGGATCGGGGCTCGACAACGTCGATCTTCCCGCCGCGACGAAGCGGGGGATCGTCGTCATGAACACCCCCGGCGGGAACACGGTGACCACCGCCGAACACTCTTTCTCCCTTCTGATGTCGATGGCCCGGCAGGTTCCCCAGGCGAACGCGTCGGTGAAGGCGGGGAAGTGGGAGAAGAACAAGTTCATGGGGATGGAGCTCTTCAATAAAACGATCGGGATCGTCGGAATCGGTCAGATCGGGAGCTACGTCGCCAAGCTCGCCCAGGGGGCGAACATGACGGTCATCGCCTACGATGCCTTCCTCTCCCCGGAGAACGCCAAAAAGTTGGGAGTGGAGGTGGTCGATCTGGAGACCCTCTTCTCCCGGGCCGATATCATTACCCTCCACGTGCCGCTGACCACCGAGACGAAGCACATGATCAACGCGGCGGCGATCCAGAAGATGAAACATGGGGTTCGGATCATCAACTGCGCCCGCGGCGGCATCGTCAACGAGACCGATCTCTTTGAGGCTCTCAAGAGTGGAAAGGTCGCGGCGGCGGCGTTCGATGTATTCGAAAAAGAGCCGGTCGATCCGGCGAATCCTCTTCTGACCCTTGAGAATTTCATCTGCACCCCCCACCTCGGCGCGGCCACCACCGAAGCGCAGGAGAATGTGGCCTGGGCGATTGCGGAGCAGGTCGTCGATTTTCTCGTCCGGGGGTGGTCCGGTACGCCGTGAATCTTCCCTCGGTCTCTGCGGATCTTCTCCCCAAGGTTCAACCCTACGTCGAGCTGGCCGAGAAGATCGGCTCTTTCCTGGGTCAGACCGTGGAAGGAGGGATCGAAAAGGTCACGATCGAATATCACGGCGAGGCGGGCGATCTTCAGACCGGTCCGATCACGCTTGCCGCGGTCAAGGGATTGCTTGCGCCGATCCTGGAAGAGACGGTGAATTATGTGAATGCCCCCAGCATTGCCAAAGAGCGGGGGATCGAGGTGAACGAGGCGAAGAGCAGCGACGCGGGGAATTTCTCCAGTTTGATCTCGATCAAGGTAAAGGCGGGAGGGCAGACGAAGGTCGTCGCCGGGAGCATCTTCAACAAGAAAGAGCCGCGCTTCGTGGAGATCGACGGCATGTCGTTGGAAGTCGTCCCCGAGGGGCATATGCTCTACCTCTTCAATGAAGACAAGCCGGGGGTGATCGGCGGGCTGGGTCAGCTTCTCGCAAAGAATCAGATCAACATCTCTCGAATGCAGCTCGGACGTGAACGGGCCGGCGGCAAGGCGATCTCGGTCGTCGGTATCGACTCGGTCGTCTCCCCGGAAGTGCTCAAAGAGCTCAAATCGCTCCCGCACGTCCTCTCCGTGAAGCGGGTCAAACTCTAAGAAATTACCTAAAGGGCGGGGCCGGGGATCAGGGGCCGGGGTTCGGTTTAAACTTTTTGAGTTTTTGCCGGTCCCCGACCCCTGGCTCCCGGCCCCCGGTTCTTTCAATGAAATTACCCGGTAAACCAAGAACGATGATTCCAAAGGGGGTGGCCACCTTCCTTCCCGAAGGAACGTCGAGACGCCGCGAGATCGAGCGAAAAATCCTCTCCCTCTTTTCCCGGTGGGGATATCAAGAGGTGATCACCCCCATCTTCGAATACCTCGATGTCTTCTCGCTCGGGGTGGGAGAAGATCTCCTCAACCGCGCATATAAGTTCGTCGATCGCGCGACGGGGCGGATGATGGTTTTGCGCCCCGACGTCACCCCCCAGATCGCGCGAATCGCCGCGACCCTCCTGAACGACCAACCGCTTCCGATCCGCCTTTGTTACTCGGCGAATGTCTTCCGCCACGAGGAGGAGCATGCCGGAAGGGAACGGGAAATCCACCAGATCGGGGGAGAGTTGATCGGTCCCTCCAATGCCGAAGCCGACGCCGAAACGATCTCGCTCGCGATCGAAATCCTGCAGAAGCTGGAACTCAAATCGTTTAAGATCGCCCTGGGTCAGATGGCGTTTACGCGGGGGATTCTCCAGCCGTTTGAATCGTCGCCCGCTGCATTCAAAAGGATCTTGGGCGCGGTCGCAAAAAAAGATGCGTCTCTTCTGGAGGTCCTCTTAAAAGAGGAAAAGGTCGGTCCGAAAACGCGGAAGCAGGTCCTCTCGCTCCTGGACCTCTTCGGCGGGGAAGAAGTCTTCGCCGCGGCGAAGCCGCTCGCCGTCTCTCCCGCTTGCAAAGCCGGTCTTCGACGGCTTCGGGAAGTGTATGAGATTTTAAAACAGGCCGGACACCGGGAATTTCTTTTGATCGATCTCGGCGAGGTCCGCGGGTTCGATTATTATACCGGAACGATCTTCGAGATTTTCGCGGAGGGGGCCGGCTCCGAATTGGGGGGAGGAGGCCGATATGATCACCTCCTGGAAAAGTTCGGCGCTCCCTCCTCCTCCACCGGATTTGCCCTTCACCTTGAGCGGATTCAGTGGGCATTGGAGCAAGTGGCCGGATCGGGCCGCGACTATTCGTCGGCCGATTTTCTGGTGCTTCATACCGCCGAGGGGACGTCCGAGGCGATGTCGCTTTCTCATCAGCTTCGCGACGCCGGTTATCGGGTGATCCGCCGAAACGGATTTCACGGCGCGGTCGAGTCTTATCTTTCCGAGGCCCGCAAGCAAAAGGTTGTGAAAATTCTTCTTCTCACGGGAGGACGCGACAAGGGGGTTCGCTCCGTGGATGTTCGTACGGGCCGCCAAGAGAGCCAAAGCCGTTCCGATTTTCTGGAATGGTTGAAATCGTCCTGATCCGATTTTTCCTTCAAACAGATTCTTAAATCTTTCGGGTGATGCCGTGATGCAGACAGACCTTTCTATTCAGAAGCTTCCCCCTCAAAATCTCGAGGCCGAGCAGGCGGTGTTGGCGGCTGTTCTCCTTGACAATCAGGCGGTCAATAAAGTCGTCGAAATCCTACGCGCCGATGAGTTCTACAAGGAGAGTCATCGAAAGATCTTCTCCGCTATGTTGGAGCTCAATGGGAATAATGAGGCGATTGATCTGATCACTTTGACAGAGCATCTCCGGCTGAAGGGGCAGCTCGACGCGGTGGGAGGGGCTTCGTATCTGGCGGAGATTCTCAACAGTGTGGCGACGGCGGCCAATATCCGGATGCATGCGAAGATCGTCCATGAAAAATCGCTCCTCCGGAGCCTGATCAGCATTGCGACCGATATCGTCACCGTCGGGTATGAATCACAAGGGAAGGTGGAAGATCTTTTGGACCATGCCGAGCGGAACATCTTTGCTATTTCGGATAGGAAGATGCAGGGAACGTTCGTTCCGATGCGGGAGCTGGTAAAGGCCGGTTTCGAGATCATCGAGAAGCTGGCCGACCAGCGGCTCACCGGGCTTCCGACCGGTTTCAAAGACCTCGATAAAATGACCTCCGGCCTTCAGGCGGGCGATTTGGTCATCGTGGCCGGCCGCCCTTCGATGGGGAAGACGGCGTTTGCGTTGGGAATGGCCCAAAATGTGGCGATCAAAAATCGGCAGACCGTCGGCGTCTTCAGTTTGGAGATGTCGAAGGAGCAGCTTGTTTTTAGAATGCTTTGCTCCGAAGCGCGTGTCGACTCGCACAAGATCCGCTCCGGATATCTGGGACGGCCTGGAAACGACAATTGGCAACAGCTGATCCGGGCGGCAGGAAAGTTAAGCGAGTCGCCGATTTTCATCGACGACTCGGCCTCCATGTCCATTCTCGAAATGCGGGCGAAGGCGCGGCGTCTTAAGGCGGAACATAACCTGAGTCTGATCATCGTCGACTACCTCCAGTTGATGCGGGGACGCGAAGATGCCGACAACCGGCAGCAGGAGATTTCCGATATCTCCCGTTCCTTGAAAGCCTTGGCAAAGGAACTCCACGTCCCGGTGATCGCCCTCTCCCAGCTCTCCCGCGCCGTGGAGTCGCGGCCTGAGAAGAAAAAAAGGCCGATGCTCGCCGATCTGCGGGAATCGGGCGCGATCGAGCAGGACGCTGATGTGGTCCTCTTCATCTATCGGGAGGAGGTGTACGATCCCTGTAAATGTCCTCGGGAGGGAGAGTGTATCTGCGGCCGCAGAGGGCTGGCGGAGATCATCATCGGAAAACAGAGAAATGGACCGATCGGAGATGTCCCGATGGCCTTCATCGATCGATACACCCGTTTTGAAGATCTCTCCGACGATCATCCGAAGCGGCAGGGCGGGATGGAGGGCTAGAATCAATTTGACAAGGTCCTTGATTCCTCTTATAATTTGATGAATCTGAAACGTTTGTTCAATTTTCATGGTGATGAAGAATCCCAGTAGCTTGGGGTTCTTAACGCCTCTCAAGTGGATATCCACAGGGATTGCCCCATCTTCATCAGGCGCTTAGGGCTTTTCAATCTGGATCGGCTGCAATGCCTGCCCTTCATCTCGCTCCTCCAACTTGTTTAACCAAAGGATGATTTATGTTTGGATTGGGAATGCCAGAACTGGTGGTTCTCCTTGTGATTATCCTCATCATTTTTGGCGCCGGAAAGCTTCCTGAGATCGGATCGGGCCTGGGTAAGGCAATCCGGGGTTTTAAAAAGGGAATGTCGGAGCCGGATGCCATTGATGTCACCCCCAAGGAAAAAGGAGAAGAAGGTCGGAAAGAAGGTATCGAAAAGCATTGAGTGGTGATGGAGGTTCCTATTAAGATACATCCAATGCAATACTTCAGTCGGTGTTTTGAAAGCGCTTCAACGTTTTTCTTCCTTCTGATCTTTTTCTCCCAATTCGTCTCTTGCGCTGCATTAAAAACAAATGAATCGCCCCTAGATCCCGCGCCCGACAAAGAGGCACGGGAGGAGATTCCCGACCCGGAGGCCTATTATCATGCCGTGGTCGGCCTTCAATTTGAGAACGACGGGGAGGAGCAGGCCGCGTTAAGGGCTTACCTTGCGGCGCTTCGACATGACCCGAAGTCCGCCTTTCTTTTGACGCGGGCGGCCGCGCTTTTAAGTCAGTTCGGCAACCAGAAGGAGGCGATCTCTTATGCGGAGCGCGCCCTGCACCTTCATCCCAAAGACCCCCGGGTATTAAATCTTCTTGGGAATATCTATGTGGCTTCCGGGCAAACGGAGAAAGGGTTAAGCGCTTTTCAACGGCTCGTCGCAGTCGATCCGAAAAGGGTTGATGCCTATTTTAGTCTTGCCAGTATCTACGCCGCCAGGGGGGATCTTGCGCCGGCCGAGGAGATGATCCGAAAAGGGATTGACGCTGAGCCGACCTCCGGTTTGGGTTACTACTATCTCGGCAAGATCTCTTTTGAGAAGAAAGCATTTGAAGAGGCACTGCAGCAGTATCGGAAGGCGCTGTCGCTTCATCCTTATTTCGAGCAGGCCCATCTTGAAGTCGCCCGCATCCACGAATTGCAGGAAAAACCGGAAGAGGCGGAGAAGGTCTACCGTACGATTCTCCAAGAGGTCAATCCGAGGAGTCGCGAGGCAACGGCTCGGCTGGTGCAGTTGCTGATTCAGGGGAAGGCGTTCGACGAAGCGCTTCGTTTTTTAAATGAGATGGCCCAATCGGACCCCGCCAACTTGGATATCCCTCTTCAGGAAGCGCTGATTTGGGTGGAGAAGAAAGAGTACGCGAAAGCGATTGAAAAAGTCGAAGCGGTCATGAAGGGAAGGCCGGAGGATCTTCGCTTAAGAATTTATGTCGCCTCACTTTATGAAGAGAGCAAAGAGTACGAAAAAGCGATCGCGATCTATCAGGATATTCTCGGAAGAGATCAGAAGCTATACGACGTGCGCATCCGCCTGGGCGCCCTCTATTTTTACAAATTGCAGAAAATAGAGCAAGCGCTGGAGCAAGGAGAGTTGGCAAAAAAGATCGACAATCAGCGGCCGGAGGCCTATCTTTTTAATGGGCTGATTTTTTACGAGGAAGACCGGTTCGAAGAGGCCGCCCGGGTTTTTCTTCAGGGGATTGAAAAAAATCCAAAAATGCCCGATCTTCACTTCCATCTCGGCGCGACCTATGACAAGTTGAATCGGTTCGATGATCTGATCCGACAGATGGAAAAAACGATCCAGCTCGACTCAAATCATGCCAACGCCTTAAATTATCTCGGTTACACTTACGCGGAGAAGGGGATTCACTTGAATGAGGCGATCGACTTGATCAATCGCGCCCTGGTCATCCGGCCGGACGACGGCTACTTTGTCGATAGTCTCGGATGGGCCTATTACAAGAAAGGGAAAATTCAAGAGGCGCTCGACGCGCTCAATAGAGCCGTCTCGCTGGTCCCCGAAGACCCGGTGATCCATGAACATCTCGGCGAACTTTACCTAAAACAAAACCGTCTGGACCTTGCCAAAGAAGCATGGGCCAGGTCTCTGGAATTGGACCCGAAGAACGACAAATTGATTTCTCGATTCAAAGAGGCCGGTTTCGGAGAGCCTCTTTTAGAGGAACATCCTCCGAAGAAAACAGACGGGCTGGAAGTCCTTCCTACGGAATCATCCAACCAAAAAGAAGTGTCGAAAGGATCAATTCACTAGATATGGAAATAGGAGGGGTACATATCGAACCGATGGGCATCTTGTGATGATTGAGATTCTGGTCATCGCCAATCGGATGTGGATAAAATGATCAGGCACATTCACTGAAAGTAGAAACCGAAGTAGATTTAGACGTGTGGTATCGCCTTCTTAATTAAATTTGATTCTTCTCATCTCTACTTAGTTGATTTCAGAGGGGAATGGATTTCCTTGGATTCGTTTTCTCTCTGCCGATTGACAAAAAGTGTCAGATGCAGGATTGAATGCTGACAATCTTCGGACGGACAGAAAGATCTTATGTGAATAAGAAAGCACAACGCTTTAATAATTAAAGAGAATTTAATTTTATTCCTTGTGGGAATGTTGGCATATAACCTGCACTACCTCGGCCTGAAGTTCGACAAGGAAATACAAGAAGTCGATTCAAACAGAGGAGGAAAACAGATGCTTCATCAAGTAAAAAATCAGAAGGGCTTCACGCTCATTGAGTTGATGATCGTGGTTGCGATTGTCGGTATTCTCGCCGCCATCGCGATCCCGAACTTTTTAAATTATCAGGCCAAGTCGCAGCAGGCCGAAGCGAAGGCGAATTTGGGGTCGATCTATACCAACATGGTCGCCTATTCGGCAGAAAGTACAAACGGGTTTGTCGGAGCAGCATGTTGCCTCGCCAATAATAATATTGGTTTCGCCACTTCCGGAAATACCCGGTATACCTATGCGCTGGTGGCCGGCACGGTCACAACCAACGGTTTCTCGGCAACGGCAACGGGTGTTCGAGGGCGAGTGTCGGGTGATGTATGGAGAATCGGTGAAGATAAGAACTTGAGAGATGTTGTCCCAGGAAGCTTTACCTCCTAAAGAGAATCGGGTGGATGGGTCGAATGATCCATCCACCCTTTTTTTCATTACCTCTTTATCCACTCAAAATGGCCTACGCCCTTCCTCTTTTTATTTTTTTTATCTCTTTCTTCACATATCTCTGGACAGCCCTTCCTACAATCTATTGGCGTGACGCCCCCGAATTTCAGGCGATCGGATTTTTACTCGATATCGCCCATCCGGCCGGGTCTCCGCTTTATGCCGTTGTCGCCAAGCTGTTTACTTTTATCCCCATCGGAAGCATCGCCTTTAAAGTTACATTGGTCTCTTCCTTGTTCGGGGCGGGGATTGCGGTACTTATTTATTTTATTATGCAGCTTCTTCTGAGGTATCTGATCACAAGAAAAGAGGGTCCTCCATCCCTCCATGCTCGGCGCGTTTGATTTCGTGGATTGGATTCTTTACTGCATTGGTGTTTTCGTTTTCAAACGCGCTTTGGGAAAACTCAAATGTGCCGGAAGTCTATACCCTCCAAAACTTTTTTACCGCGCTCTTCATTCTGATTTTCATCCAGGTCCTTTTTCCCGGACCAAACCTTTCGGATTCAAAAAGGATGAAATTATTTCAAGGCTTTCTCGCTTTATCGTTTCTGTACGGTTTGAGCTTGGGCGCGCATGCGATTTTGATCCTCTATCTTCCCTTCTTTTTCTTCGCCGTCTATTTTATCTGGATGAAGCCGGCTTCGATGGATGTAGTCAAAACCTATTCGCTTCTTTTTTTCTTTTTCTTGGTGGGATTTTCCATCTACCTCTATCTTCCGATCCGCTCTGTACAGAATCCCTATTATGATTGGGGGAACCCTGAGACCTTCGATAGCCTCATGCGGCATGTCAGCGACCGCAAAGACGCTTCCTTCCATACAAGTATCCCCCAGAACAGCATTCTGTTAAGGCAGTTTTCTTTGTATTTGAATTTTTGTCTTGATCACTTCTCATGGATCGGGGTCATTCTGGGCCTGATCGGTCTCTTCTATTTATTTGCAAGACGGGAGAAAGCATTGCTCGGTATTTTTGCAATCGTTTTCTTTCCCCCCTTTCTCTTTTTTATCCGGTATTGGGGGGAGAGTTCGGCTTTTATCCCGACATTTTTGGTTGTCAATCTATTGATGGGGATCGGGAGCTGGACGATTTTCATCGGCATTCAGGATCGGTTGGCGGAGTATCGCCTTAAGAATGTGTATCTTACGTCCCTTTCTGTTCTTTTCGTAGCGCAATTTTTCTTTCTTTTTTCGAACCATTTTCTTCATCAGAAGGATAAAGCGAACTATTGGTCGACGAGAGAGATCATGAAAAGAGTCGTCTATGATCTTCCGCCGAACGCCGTTGTGTTTACCCTACACACCTGGTTTGGTCTGAATTACTTGCAGCAATCCGAGGGATATCGTCCGGATATTACGGTTCTTAGTATTAGTAGTTTTCTGGCACCTGATTTCTTCACGAAATTGGAATCGTCCAGATTTCCCAATATTGTTATCCCGGTTGTATCACAGGAAGAATTAGGGCCTGCCTTCTTGACGCAGAATGTCTATCGTCGTCCGATCTACTGGGAGCCGACCGGGGAGCGCAACTATCTTGTGGAGAAGTACTTGGCTCCTGAAGGACTCCTATTCCGGATCGATCCGACATCCCCCGAGATCAATCAAGAGGTGATTCAGCGCCACCTTTCAAATCTTTCCAGACAAATCGATTTGGAGAAGGCTCCGGATAACAAGGAGGAGGGAATCATTGTCGCCGAAATGATTGCAGGGGCCGGCTCCTTTTTTCTGGAAAAGCATCTTTATGAAGTTGCCCTCGGCCACTTTAAGTTGGCGGACGCTGTTCTGCCCAATCAAGGAGAATATCTGAATCTTTTGGGGATCACCTATGCCTATCTGAAAAACGATCAGGTTGCCGAGGAGTTTTTGATTCGATCGATTACGGCGAACCCGAATAGCTTTCAGCCGTATTTGAATCTTGCCGAGATCTATCTCTCCAAGGATCAGTCGGAAAAGGCAGAGACCTATTTCAAAAAAGTTCTCTCTTTTAGCCCTAATCATATTCGGTCTTTATCCAGTTTGGGAAAAATCAGCACTGAAAAGGGGGAGAGCGCGCAGGCGTTAAATTATTTTCAGAGGATTTTAAAAATTAATCCGAATGATGAAGAGACAAAAATAGAGGTCGATCGGTTGCTTGCGGAGAAACTATGAAATTCGGATCGGTTTCATCTCTACGAAGGTTCGGAAAATAGAAAAAAGTGATAAAATTACAGTCGGTTTGAACGTGAAGAGGGAAGCAATAAGGTGATCGAAAACAAACGTATCGGTGTGGTGGTTCCTGCTCATAACGAAGAGAGGTTAATCGGACAGGTTCTCGATACGATGCCTGCCTTTGTTGATCGGGTATTTGTCGTCGATGACCTGAGCGGGGATCGGACGTCGCAGATTGTCAAAGGTTATGAGGAGAAGTGGCCGGAGCGGTTTGTTCTTATCCGGCATTTCGAAAATCAGGGTGTGGGAGGGGCCATCGTAACCGGCTATAAGAAGGCGATGGATGAGAAGATCGATGTGGTGGCAGTGATGGCAGGCGACGCTCAGATGCATCCGGCCGATCTGGAGCGGATTGTTTCCCCGATCGTTCGTGGAGAAGCGGATTATTCAAAGGGAAACCGACTCTTCCGTGGGGAATCATGGGAGATGATTCCGCATTATCGTTATCTCGGGAACTCTGTGCTGTCCCTTCTAACCAAGATCGCCTCCGGTTATTGGCATGTTGCCGACTCTCAATCAGGGTATACGGCCATTTCACTGATTGCGATTCGTTCTTTGAATCTCGATGCGATTTATAAACGATATGGGATGCCGAATGATTTGCTGATTAAATTAAATATAAATAATTTTAGAGTCAAGGATGTATCGGTCCGGCCGATTTACAATATCGGTGAGAAGTCGGGGATCCGTCTCGGGAAAGTGGTTCCAAAGATCAGCTGGCTGCTTCTAAAAGGGTTTTTGAATAGAATGTTGCAGAAATACATTATTCGGGATTTTCATCCGCTTGTCTTCTTCTATTTTCTCGGAATTTCCCTGACCCCTCCAGGCTTGCTGCTGGGGGCCTATCTCTTTGTGTTGCGATTGATGGGATATCACGTTACGCCCGTCAGCGCTCTGTTCGCCGCCTTTCTCATTATTTCCGGTTTCCAGTCGCTCTTTTTCGCAATGTGGTTTGATATGGAATATAACAAACATTTGAAGTAGAGCCGCTTTCCAGTGGAGGACTCCAACGGAAAGGGTCCGATTGGCCTCTTTGGAAAATAGACCAATTCCTGGACTTCCTACAGTAATCAATATCCAAGGACAGCACCGCTGAAACATAGATCTGGATGGCACCGACTGCCATCCGCCAGTGATCTCCATGCTGGGGCTCGGAGTCTCCTATAGATCCAACGGCGGAGATGAAAATGAAAATCTGTATGATTACGACCTCGTTTCCACGGTCTTTGGAAGATTATTCCGGGATTTTTATCTTCCGGCTCTCTCGCGCACTTGTTTCATCCGGAGTCGATATCGATGTTGTTGCCCCTGCGGATCAAAAAAGCGATTCCTTTCAACTCTTGGGTGAGTGTCCCGTTCATCGATTCTCTTATTTCTTCCCGAAGCGATGGCAAAAATTGGCTTATGGTCCCGGCGGGATCCCAGCGAATCTGAAGCAAAGCCCGTGGTTACTCGTGATGGTCCCTTTTTTCCTGCTGTCTTTTTTTCTTAAGGCGTATCGCGTGTCCAGGAAGGCGAATCTAATCCATGCTCATTGGATCTATTCCGGTCTCATTGCTTGGGGGGTCGGACTGCTGCGAGGGATCCCCTTTGTCGTGACGCTCCGGGGGAGCGATGTCGTTCGGGCGCAAAAACGCGGATTATCCGGTTTCGTTTCGGGGTGGATTTTAAGACGGGCCGCACGGGTGACCACAGTGAATGAAAATCTTCGTGATTGGGTGACGGCGGAAGGGATTCCAGAGGAACGGGTGATTTGTATTCGAAATGGTGTTGAACTGAATGAGAGAAAGAGAAGAGATGCTTCATCGTTCACTTGCCGTTTTCTCTTTGTAGGGAATATCGTTTCGGCCAAGGGGATTCAGCATTTAATTGAGGCCATAGTTTTGGTTCTCAAAGAAGAGAAAGAGGTCCGCCTGACGCTGGTGGGGGAAGGCGCCGAGCGGACATTCATGGAACAGCGGATCAGGGAGAAGGGGATCGAGGCCTTTGTCGACTTTGTCGGGGGGCAGCCGCCCGATCAGATCGCTTCTTGGATGAGTCAATCCGACTGTTTGGTCCTTCCGAGTCTCTCGGAAGGAACGCCCAATGTGATTTTGGAAGCGATGGCTTCCGCTCTGCCGGTGGTCGCATCAAGCCTTCCCGGAATTTGTGAGATCGTGAACGATCGGGTCACCGGCCTTCTGGTAAAACCGGGCGATATAAACGATCTTGCTCAGAAGCTTTTGGAGATGACTCGAAACAGAGACCTTCGCCGCCGAATGGGCGAAACGGGGCGTCGGATCATCTCAGAAATGGGACTCGGATGGGATCCGGTGGCTCTGCGGTATAAAGAGGTTTATCAAGAATTATGTGCGGCATCGCAGGAATCTTCAATCTAAACGGAAGCCGGGTTGACTCGGCCCGTCTGACCGCCATGACCGATCGGCTGAAGCATCGCGGTCCCGACGGGACCGGACATTATCTGAACGGCCCGATCGGCCTGGGACAGACACGCCTGGCAGTGATCGACGTCGAGGGGGGAAAGCAGCCGATTTTCAACGAAGACAAGACGATCGCCGTCGTCTTCAATGGAGAGATCTACAACTTTAAAGAAATCAGAGAGGAACTGGAAAAGGCGGGGCATCTGTTTTCCACAAACAGCGACACGGAAGTCATCGTCCACCTCTATGAAAAAGAGGGTGTTGATTGCGTCCGGCGATTCCGGGGGATGTTTGCCTTTGCGCTTTGGGACCAGAAACGAAGAAGGCTCTTCCTTGCCCGAGATATTGTCGGGAAGAAACCACTCTATTATTCCATTGAGAATGAGCGTTTGATCTTTGGATCGGAGATCAAGTCGCTGTTGGCCGTCGGCGATGGGGGGGAGGTCAACTATGCGGCGCTCGATCTCTTTCTTAAATATCAATTTATCCCCGGACCCGAGACGATCTATCAGAAGATCTCTTCTCTCCCACCCGCTCATTTTATGGTCATCGACCCGAATGGAATGGAAATAAATCGGTATTGGGAGATGCCGCTCCCTTCCCGACAGAACCGGTCTGAAGCGGATTGCGTCGACTCTCTCCAACACGTGCTGGAAGAGGCGGTTCAGCTCCGGTTGATCAGCGATGTGCCGTTGGGCGCTTTCTTGAGCGGAGGGGTCGATTCTTCCATCATCGTCGGGCTCATGAAAAAGAAAGGAGCAGGGAAGATCAAGACCTTCTCGGTCGGGTTTGAAGAGGAAAGCTTCGATGAAACCCCTTTTGCAAATCAGGCTGCTCAGTTTTTTCAGACGGAACATCAGGATCATCGGCTTCACTATCAAATTGAAGAGCTCTTGCCGAAGGTTCTCTCCCAGTTTGACCAACCCTTTGGAGATTCCTCCGCGATTGCGGTTTACAAGCTTTCCGAGATGACCCGGCGTTCCGTCACCGTGGCGCTTTCAGGCGACGGGAGTGATGAGCTTTTTGCCGGTTATCGACGATATGTTGGAAGAAGACTGTTGAAATATTATTGGCTCCTTCCAAGGTGGTTCCGGGAAAAGGGAATCGAACCCTCCCTTGCCTTGTTGTCCGAGTCGACCGAATATTACGGCGACAGTTTTATTCGGCAGCTTCATTTGCTAACCGGTCTCTCCAGACGGATCGAAGGAAATCGGCATGAACTCCTCCCGACGACCTTTTCTGAAGAAGAGTTGAACCACCTGTATCAAGGTCCCCTAAAGGCTGGGTTGAAGCTCTCGCAGAAAAGTCAGGTTCAGGCATGGGCGGATCGATTTTCGAATTTGGACGAGATCTCCCAAATGATGTGGGTCGATTTTAACACCTACCTACCGGATGACATCTTAGTGAAGGTAGATCGGATGAGCATGGCGCACGGTTTAGAGGTGCGCTCTCCGTTTTTAGACCAGAAGGTCATTGAAACGGTTCTTAAAATGCCGATCGGGCTGAAGCTGAAAAATCTGACGACGAAATACATCTTAAGAAAGGCATTCGGGAATCTAGTGCCGGCCCATCTAATGAATCGAAAGAAGCATGGATTCATGGTCCCTTTGGGGGCTGGTTTAAAAAAGAGCTCAGAAGATTTATTCATGATCTCTTGCTTAAGCCGGACCGGCGGGGGTTGCTGAACGTCTCTTATATTGAACAACTCAATCGGGAGCATCAGGCCGGATTCCGCGATCACAGTCAAAAACTCTGGCTGCTACTAGCCTTTCGCCTTTGGGAGGGGAGGTGAATCTCCGGGGGAAGAAGATTTTATCAATCTATTACAAGCACAAGCCGGGGGGATTCTGCAAAAGATTCTATATGATGTTGAAGGCCCTCGCGGATGCAGGTGGAGAGGTCCATTATATTGCCGTCGAACCTTATCCTATTTCACACCCTCGGATCGTTCCCCATATCTTATCGGTCCCCTTTTCTAAAAGAGAAGGGCTCCTTTTTTGGTTTTATTTTATATTGACCGTTCCCTTTTATTCTCTGTTGATCGGTCTTCGGTCCAAGATCGACATCGTCTCCGTCTTTGGTGGCCTCTACAGTTTTTTGGCTTTTCCGTTAAAATTAGGGAGGACGCCGATCATTACTTTTGCCCGATCCGATGTTCGTGAAATCAACCGGCTCCAACGCCGTTCTCCGCTGTTGATGTTTTTCGAAGACATTTTGGTTGGCATCGGATTTAAACGATCGGACCGCGTGATAACGGTGAGTGATTTTCTGAGGGAGACCCTTTCAACGCGTTATCGAATCCACTCAAAAAAAATCGGTGTCCTAAAGAATCACATCACGTACGCGCCAACGGACGCCTTCACCCGGGAAGCGTGTCGCCGGCGGCTGGGGTTGGGGAGTGGCGACTTTATTGTTATGACATTGGCGGTTCTTAATCCTGAAAAAAACATTGAAGTTTTAATTCGAGCAGGCGGAACGCTGAAGAGGCCGGTAACGATCCTGATCGTCGGGGAAGGACCGGAAAGGTTGAAATTGGAAAGAATCGCTTCCCAGACGACAGGGCCGACGAGCGTGATCTTTACCGGCTGGCAGGATCCTGCTTCCGATTATCTATCTGCGGCCGATCTATTCGTTTTCCCCTCAAAGTATGAGGGATGCTCGAACGCTCTGCTGGAGGCGCTGGCGCACGGGGTTCCCTGCCTCGGAAGCCGCATTCCCCCGAACAGGGAGATCCTTTGTTCCGAGGGCCTCCTCTTTGACCCGGATGATCCGGAGGGGCTTGCGAAAAAAATTTCCAGAATTTCGACCGATGGCGGTTATCATGAGGAGGTCCGTATTCTCTCGGAACAATCGGCGAAACCTTTTCTTTTTGATTGGGATCATGCGGTGGTGCTCCTCCATCAGGAAGTGTTGGGTCTTAGCAAGGACCGAGCGGATGTGGGCTCACCTCCGTCGGTTGAAGGAACTTCTGTCGTTCCGAATAGTCGGTGATCGATAAAGAGATGAACGAAGCCATCCGAATTCAGCTACATCGGTTTACAATTTGGTGCCAACAATCGATCAATCGCCGTATCTTCCTCGCAACGGCGACCGCCGGGGCTTTCACCGGTCTGGCGCATCTGGCCGCGATCGTAAAGGAACTGGTCGTTGCGCATCGATTTGGAACCGGAGATGCAATGGATGCTTTTCTGATCGCATTCCTTCTCCCCTCATCTATCATGAATATCGTCGCCGGTTCCTTCAACGCAGCCCTTATTCCCACCTATATTCAGGTGCGGGAACGGGAGGGGGTGGGAGGCGGCACAGCGGCTTTTCTCAAATATCTTCATCGGGAGCGCTCTCTTATTGATCTTCTTGTCGGTCCTGCTTGTGGTGCTGGCCCCGATCGTTCTTCCTCTTCTCGGTACCGGGTTTCACCCGGATAAGTTGGCGCTGACACAATCTCTTTTCTTTATCTTGATCCCCGTTCTCCTTTTAAGTGGATTGGCAAAAATCGGAGGGGCGGTCTTGAACGCGGGGGAGCATTTTGCGATGGTGGCGGTCTCTCCGCTGGTTACCTACGCGGTGACGGTGATCGTGCTTCTGTGGGCCGGAAAAGCGTGGGGGATTTATGCGCTTGCCGTTGGAACGGTGATCGGATTTGCCTTGGAATGGGGATTTCTCCTTTGGGGCCTTAAGCGCCGAGGGCATCCTCTTGTGCCGCGTTGGGACGGTCTTAATCCCGCGACGATGCAGGTGATTCGTCAGTTTTTCCCGATGGTGGCGGGAGCCCTGCTGATGAGCAGCACCACCTTTGTCGATCAGGCGATGGCGGCGATATTGAACCCGGGGAGTGTGGCGTCTTTAAATTACGGAAACCGCGTGACCGGCGTTTTGATCGGTTTGGCCGCGACCGCTCTGGGAACGGCCGTGATACCTTATTTCTCTCAACAGGTTGCTCGTGAAGATTGGGCCGGGGTGCAGTCGACTTTTCATGGTTATCTTCGGCTCATTTTCATGATTTCCCTGCCGATCGCCGGATTATTGTTCGCCTTTTCTGAGCCGGTGGTGAGGGTTTTTGTTTCAAAAGGGTTCTTTTACGGCCCAGGATACCGCTGTGGTTTCCCAGGTCCAGGCTTGTTATGCGCTTCAGATTCCTTTTTACATCGCCGGGACGTTGGCGGTGCGATTGATCTCCTCGCTTCGCGCGAATCATGTCCTGCTCTGGGCCTCCGCGATCAATATGACGGTGAACGTTGTTTTGAATTATCTGTTTATGAAAAAGATGGGGGTGGCCGGGATTGCCCTCTCGACCAGTTGTGTCTACCTTTTCTCATTTTCGTTCCTCTATGTGTACTGGTACCGGTCGTTCAGGAAGGGATAGGCGGGTTGCTGCATCGGCATCAGGAAAAGTTTCAACAGTCGGAGTCCGCTATGTGCGGAGAGGTCGGTTGAATCTCATGAAGGTGACATTTGTCATCGGCTCGCTCTCATCGGGGGGCGCGGAGCGGGTCTTGGTTTTGTTGACCGACGCTTTTTTTGAAAAAAGGATTCCACGTTTCCGTCGTGACGTTGAACGGGGCGGAGAGCGATTTTTATGCCCTTTCTCCCGGCATTCATCGCGTTGCGCTCGGTATTTCAACCGGGGTTCAGACCTTCTTCGGATTTTTAAAGTTACGACGGGCGCTTCTTTCGATGCGGCCCGACGTGATTGTCTCATTTATTGATCGAATGAACATGTTGACGTTGTCGGCGACCCTCGGATCGGATATCCCCGTCGTCGTGTCGGAACGGATCGATCCGAAAGCGCATCGCATCGGATGGTTTTGGACGGCGTTGCGCTGGCAGACGTATTCCGGGCGCGGCGCATTGTTGTTCAAACGAGAGGGGCATTGAATTATTTCCTGCCGAAATTTCAGACGACCGCCTGTGTAATTCCCAACCCGGTTGTCCCGCCTCCCCCGGATCAGGGCCCGCTGGAGCGGCTGCCGGCGAAGCCGTTTCTGATCGCCATTGGGCGTTTTTCGGAGCAAAAACGTTTTGATATGCTGCTGCATGCCTTTGCCGGGCTCTGCTGCGATTATCCCGACTGGAAACTGGTCATCATCGGGGATGGACCGTTGAGGCGGAAGTGGGAGGCGCTGCGCGATGCATTAGGATTAGCGGATCGCGTTCTTCTTCCCGGGCGGGTGAAGAACCCCTCCTTCTGGCTCAAGCAGGCCGATCTCTTCGTGCTCTCTTCTTATTTTGAAGGTTTCCCAAATGCCTTATGCGAAGCGATGGCATGCGGCCTACCGGTGATTTCCACCGACTGCCCCAGCGGTCCGCGCGACATCATTCGGGAGGGTCTGGATGGGGTGCTTGTCCCTAATCAAGACATGGCGGCCCTTTCGAAGGCAATGGCCCGTTTGATGTCCGACCGAGAGGAGCGCCGCCGGCTCGGTTCACGGGCCGTCGAGGTGATCGATCGGTTCGACGCAGGAAAGGTCGCGAACTTGTGGGAAGAGATGTTGGTTCAGGTTCTCAAAGAGAAGGGATCGGTTTTGGGGTAATGGGCGACGAGATCGTTGAAAAAAATATTGGGATGAAGCTTGGCGAATGACCCCCCTCCCCAAGGGGTTGAATCCGCGCGCGGGGAAAACGAGGAACTACGTCAACCGGAGGTTTCATGAGGAATTCCAGGCGTGTTTTTCCCGGATCGATACGAAGGGAAAACGGCTTTTAGAAATCGGATGCGCCCGATCGATATGGCTTCCTTATTTTGCGAAAGAGTTTGGTTTTGATGTCTATGGAGTCGATTATTCTGAAGTGGGGTGCCGACAGGCATTGAAGATGGTACGCACTGAGGGGGGTGACGGCAAGGTCCTCTGCGCCGATTTTTTCTCGACCTCCTGTTTTAAGCCGGAGTCGTTTGATGTGGTGGTCTCATTTGGATTGGTGGAGCATTTTCAAGATACGACGGCTTGTATTGCCGCGTTGTCCGGATTTCTAAAGCCGGGCGGGTTGATGATTACGAACATCCCGAATATGGTCGGCGCGGTTGGTTTCTTCCAAAAAATGGTCAATCGGCCCGTTTATGAGCTGCATGTGCCGGTCGATCAGAAGCGGCTCTTGCAGGCGCACGTCTCTTCGGGATTACAGATATTGGCGTGCGACTATTTTCTCTTCATCAATTTTGGAGTGTGCAACTTAAACGGGGTCTCTCGGAACTCCCTCGGATGGGTCCTGAAGAAAGGCCTGCTCACCTTTCTTTCGCAGTTTTCTTTGGCGGTTTGGTTCCTCGAGGAACAGTTCGGCTCGCTTCGATCGAGCCGATTCATGGCGCCTTATATCAATTGTTATGCGCGTAAACCGAACCCTTCGGTTGAAAAGGCGAATCGATCAGCGGGGGAGGGGAAACCTTGAAATCTTCCGCAACGGAAATAAAATTAGGAGAAAGATTTGAATTCGGGGAGAATTGGAGCCGGTTTCTTGCCGTCCTGGATGAAATGCGCATTTCCGAAGCCGAACAATCTCTAAAGCAGATGCTCGATCTGAAAGATCTCTCCGGGAAGCGCTTTCTGGATATCGGTTCCGGCAGCGGACTCTTCAGCCTTGCGGCCCGGCGGCTGGGGGGCGTGTTCATTCTTTCGACTATGATCCCCAATCGGTGGCCTGTACTAGAGAGCTAAAACGGCGTTATTTCCCCGAAGATGTCGATTGGGTGATCGAACAGGGGGTCGATTCTCGACCGCGATTACACCCAATCTCTCGGAAAGTTCGACATCGTCTATTCTTGGGGGGTGCTGCATCACACTGGGGCGATGTGGCAGGCGTTGGAGAATGCCGGGATGCGGGTGGCAGATGGCGGGAGACTGTTTATTTCGATTTACAATGATCAAGGCTATAAATCGGTTCTCTGGCGCGGGATCAAGCGGTTCTACTGTTCAGGGTGGCTGCGAAAAGGGGCGACCATCGGTTTTTTCTTCCCGCTTTTCTTCTTGCAGGGATTGATCGTCGATCTTCTCTCCTTAAAGAATCCGGCGAAGCGATATACCGACTATAAAAAAGCGCGCGGGATGGCTGTATTGACCGATTGGCGTGATTGGTTGGGGGGTACCCGTTCGAGGTGGCGAAGCCGGAAGAGGTTTTTCGTTTCTACTTGGAGAGAGGATACCGACTGCAGCATCTGAAGACCCGCGGTGCCGGCCTCGGCTGCAACGAGTTTGTGTTTATAAAGGAACCATAAATCCGACCGCCGCCGATGAAGGAATCTAAAAGGACAAAAATCCAATGTGTGGTTTGAGCGGGTGTCTCGACCTCTCTCGCCAGAGGGGTCCGGGTGATCTGGAATCGATTGTAACGCGTATGGCCGATGCCCTCGCCCATCGGGGTCCGGACGATCGCGGCGTGTGGGTGGATCCGGAGGCCGGCATCGCCTTGGGGCATCGCCGTCTCTCCATTATCGATCTGTCTCCGGAGGGGCATCAGCCGATGGCGTCCGCCTGTGGCCGTTACGTGATCGCTTTTAATGGCGAGGTCTACAATTTTAGAGAGCTGCGCCAAGCGCTGGAGGCTGCGGGGGATCGATTCCGCGGTCATTCGGATACCGAAGTGATGCTTGCGGCGATCGGCCGGTGGGGGGTTGAAGGGGCCGTCCGGCGGTTTAATGGAATGTTTGCCTTTGCTTTGTGGGATCGTAAGGAGCGCAGGCTCCATCTGGTCCGGGATCGTCTGGGAGAAAAACCGCTTTATTATGGATGGATTGGAAAAGCATTTCTCTTCGGATCGGAGTTAAAAAGCCTGTGTGCGCACCCGGAATTCCTCGGAGAGGTCGACCGGGATGCGATGGCGCTCTACCTGCGGCATAACTATATTCCGGCTCCTTATTCGATCTATAAGGAAATTTATAAACTGCCGGCGGGAATGATGCTCGTTTTAAACCTTTCCGACGGCAGATCACTGCCCAAGCCCGCTCCTTACTGGTCGTTCAGAGAGGCGGCCGAATCGGGAGGGGACCGTCCGTTCGAAGGCTCCTACGAGGAGGCGATCGACGCCCTGGAGATCCTTTTGAGGGATGCGATCAAACTGAGAATGGAGGCCGACGTTCCTCTGGGGGCTTTCTTGTCGGGAGGCATTGACTCTTCCGTCGTGGTCGCCCTCATGCAGGCGCAGAGCAAACAAGCGGTAAAGACCTTTACGATCGGTTTCGGTGAAAAAGGCTACAACGAAGCGGACCATGCAAAGACGATAGCCAAGCATCTGCAGACCGATCATACGGAGCTTTATGTGACCTCTGAAGAGGCGATGGCCGTGATTCCATCTTTGCCGACGCTCTATGATGAGCCCTTTGCAGATTCTTCTCAAATCCCGACCTTTCTGGTTTCCAAATTGGCCCGGCGGCATGTGACGGTCAGCCTATCGGGAGATGGAGGCGACGAGCTTTTTGGAGGGTATTCCCGCTATTTTGTAGGAGAAAAACTCTGGAATGTCCTTCACCGGGTTCCCGGTGGAATCAGAAGGATTGCGGCGAGAGGGATGGCCGGTCTTTCTTTTCTCGACGGCCGCGCGTCGAGGCTGGCGGACGTTTTAGAAGCTGACGGCGCCGAGGCGATGTACCGGACGATCATTTCCCATACGAATCGTCCCGCTGATTTGATTTTAAACGCCCATGAGCCGCGGACGGTTTTGAATGATCGAGACGCTTGGATCAAGAGCCCTGAGTTATTCGACCGGATGATGTACTTTGATACACTCACTTATCTTCCTGAGGATATTTTGACCAAAATCGATCGGGCCAGTATGGGGGTGAGCCTTGAAGCCCGTGTTCCGCTCCTCGACCATCGGGTGGTTGAGTTTGCATGGAGATTGCCGTTATCGATGAAAGTTCGGAACGGTCGGGGAAAGTGGCCGCTCCGGCAGATTCTGAGCAAGTATGTTCCACCGAAATTATTTGAACGCCCCAAAATGGGATTCGGAATTCCGCTCGGCCCCTGGCTGCGGGAGCCCCTCCGAGAATGGGGAGAGGACCTTCTGAATGAAAAGCGGCTCCGATCCGAGGGTTTTTTGATCCGGCCCCGATCCGTCGGAAATGGGAGGCGCACCTCTCAGGGAGGGATGATGCACAATATTATTTGTGGAATATATTGCTCTTTCAATCATGGCTTGGGGCAGGGAAGGGGCTGAGAGAGCCTTCGCGCCAATGATGGAATCGATCGCCTGTAACCTCTGTGGACAGAGTGACCATCGTGTCGTTTATCAAAAGCCGGATACGAAATATTTTCCCAAAGAGCGCTTTTCGGCGGTGGAGTGCCTCAATTGCGGCCTCGGCTATGTCAATCCGAGGCCGGCTTTCTCGGAGATGAGCCGATATTATCCGGTTGATTTTTATGAATACTTCGACACGGATCCGGCCGCTCAAATGAAACGTTACCGGGTGGAGGCGTCCTATCTTAAAGAATTTGCGCGTAGCGCAGAGGGGAGAAAGCGGCTTTTGGATATCGGCTGCGCCAATGGCGACTTCCCCCGACATATGATCAGGGAGGGATGGGAGGTGGAGGGGGTCGAGGTCTCCCGGAACTCAAAAGCGATCGATGATTTTCCGGTGTATCGCGCCCCCCTTTCCCGACCTTCAGATCGATCAGCCCTGTTATGATGCGATCACCGCATGGGCGGTCCTTGAGCATGTTCACGATCCGATGTCGTATTTTAAGAAGGCTGCCCGGCTTTTGAAGAAGGGGGGGCACTTTATCTTCTTGGTGACCAATTTTAAAAGTATTTCTTCCCGCGCTCTATTCTTGGAGGATATTCCTCGCCACCTCTACTTCTTTACCGAGGAAACGGTGAAGGCCTATCTGGAGCGGAATGGGTTCGAGTTGCTGCGTGCGGATTACAATGACAAGATCTATTCAATGCGTCCGACGAATTGGTTGTACTATTACATCGCACGCATGAGGAGGGCGGATCTTAAGTTTGAAGATCTCCCTGATACGAGCTATCAATCGTTTTCGGCCAATAGCCAAACGGATGGGTTTCGGCTAAAATCAAAGTATTTGGTTTCTCTTCTTTTATCGCATCCACTCGCCTTGATCGATAAGGCGCTTATCCCGATTGTGGAGCGCGCTCAGATCTTACGCCGGCGATATGGTATTGTGACCTTTGTGGCGAGAAAACCTTGAGTGATCGACCGATAAAAAACTCTGAAACGGTAATGGAGATTGGAAAGGGCACGAAATCCCTCTTCCTCACTTGGGGGGTGATCATCGGTTTATTTCTTTGTATGGCACAGGTCCAGAAAACATTGGTGCAGTATCGATCCGTTCAACAGGAGTCATTGCTATATCTCCCTTCCGGTAAATTTTTGAAACCGCTTGCCTTGGGATATGATCAGGTGGTGGCCGACCTTCTTTGGATGAAGACGATTTCTTATTTCGGCGGCCATTTTATGTCGGACAAGCAATATCCCTGGCTCGCTCATATGCTGAACCTCATTATCGATTTGGATCCTCGATTTGATTTTCCCTACTATTTCGGGGGGATTGTTCTGTCGCTGGAAGCCTCCCAAATTGAAGAGGCGAACAAAATTCTAGAGAGGGGATCGAAGCGTATCCCGATCGCTGGCAGTATCCCTTCTACATCGGCTTCAATTATTACTATCACAAGAAGGATGCTCAGCGTGCGCTCCCTTACCTTGAAAAAGCCGCGTCTCTCCCCCGGGTGCCCGCTTTTGTTAAGAGCTTGGTTGCGCGTCTTTACGAAAAATCGGGGAAAGAAGAAGAGGCGCTCCATTTTTATGAAGAGATCTACCGGAACACGACGGATGAAATGATTCGGCAGAAGATCAAAGAGAAGATCGATCGAATCAAATCGGGTGCTGAAGATGAAAACACTCGCCATTGAGATCAAGCATCTCACGAAAAAATATCGATCCGGTTTTTGGCTGAAGGAAACGGAGTCGCTCTCCGATCTCAACCTGGAGGTCGAGGCCGGGAGTATCTTCGGATTTTTGGGACACAACGGGGCGGGGAAGACGACGACGATCAAACTGCTGATCGGGGTCATTCACCCGACTTCGGGAGAGGCCTTCATCTTCGGACGTCCCGTCTCGGACATCACGGTCAAGCGGGAAATCGGATTCCTTCCGGAAAGCCCTTACTTTTATGATTACCTGACCGGATCGGAGTTCCTCCATTTTTGCGGTCAGTTGTTCGGGATGACGGCGAAGGAGCGCGCCAAGCGGGTCGATGCTTTGGTAGAGCTGGTCGGCCTAAAGGGTTCGGAAGGGGAGCAGATGAGGAAGTATTCCAAGGGAATGCTGCAGCGGATCGGTCTCGCCCAGGCCCTGATCAATGATCCCAAGTTGGTCATTTTGGACGAGCCGATGTCGGGACTCGATCCGGTCGGCCGGAAGGATGTCCGCGACATCATTCTTCGTCTGAAAGAGGAGGGGAAGACCGTCTTTTTCAGCACCCATGTCCTGACCGATGCGGAGATGATTTGCGATCAGGTCGGAATCATCATCAAAGGCCGGCTTCGCAGCAAGGGGAAATTGGAGGCATTGTTGAATCCGAAAGTGCGATCGATCGAGGTCTCCCTGACCGGCATTGCACAGGACGGTGTGGAGTCGCTAAAGTCTTTCTCGAACACCGTTCTCCAACGAGGAGGGGACTTTTTGGTGGTTCTGCAAGAGGAAGCGAAACTTCCTTCCATCATGGATTGGACCACCAAACGGGGGGAAAGATCGTTTCGGTCGTCCCGCGAAGGGAGAGCTTGGAAGACATTTTTATGGAGGAGATGAAGGGGGCGGGTCGCTGATGGTTGCTTGGGCGATTGCAAAGAATACATTTAAAGAGGCGGTTCGAAGCAAGATTCTCTATAGCCTCATTTTCTTTGCCCTGGTGATGATGGGGGTCTCGTTGGTGCTCGATCAGGTGACGGTCGGGCAGCGGAGCAAAATCATTATGGATTTCGGACTTGCCAGCATCAATCTCTTCGGGATTCTCATTGCGATTGTGGTTGGGATCGGCCTGGTATATAAGGAGATCGAAAAGCGGACGATTTATCCGCTTCTCGCCAAACCGGTGCGACGGAGCGAGTTTTTGATCGGGAAATATTTCGGCATCGTCCTGACGCTCGGCGTCGAGGTGGTATTGATGTCGTTCTTCCTCTTCTTGTTGATGGCGATTTATGGGCTGAGCACCGATTCGCGGATGTTCGATCTTGGATTGCTGGCGGCGATCTTTCTCATCTTCCTAGAAATGGCAGTCATTGCGGCGGTCGCGATTCTCTTCTCCTCTTTCTCGACCCCCTTTTTGAGCGGGATGTTTACCTTGGCGGTTTATGTCATCGGCCATTTGACCGAAGACTTGAAAAGGCTCGGCGCCCTTTCGGGGAGCCCTGCTTTGGAAAAAATGACCGCCTTCCTTTATTATCTTCTCCCCAATTTGGAGAATTTTAATATTAAAGGAGAGGTCGTCTATCAGCTTCCGGTCGAAACAGGACGGATCCTCTTGGGCCTGCTGTACGGCCTGCTCTATATCGGCCTGTTGATCTTTTTCTCCTCCATGCTTTTTCAGAGAAGGGATTTCAGATAACGATGAATGATCGACTCATCAGACGCGTAGGGTGGATCGGCCTCTTCATCCTCATTTTCTTCTCGATGATCTATCTGAAGGTGTTCTTCTCTTCCAGGGCTGAATTCAGAACGGCCGAGGCGGCCTTGGCGAAGGGGAACGATCGCGAGGCGATTATCCATTACGAGCGGGCCATCCTCTGGTATCTACCGATCGGAGGATACGTGGAGCCTTCGGCCGAGGCGCTCTGGAAATTGGCGACGGCGCTGGAGGAAAAAGACAAGAAGCTCGCCCTGGAAGCGTTTCGTTCGTTGCGGAGCGGTTTTTATGCGGCGCGCAGTTTTTACACCCCCGGAAAAGAATGGATCGCCCGTTCGGATCAAAAGATCGCCTCTTTGATGGCGCAAGAGCTTCCCTATTCCGAGGCCGATAAAAAGAAAACGGTCGAGCAGCGAACGGAGGAGGCATTGGCGATCTTGAAGCGACCTCTGAAACCACACACAGGGTGGTCGATTGTCCTCGAAATCGGATTTTGGGGGTGGGTGGCCGGGGTGCTTCTTTTTATCATGACCGGGTTTAACGCGGAAAACCGGGTAATCCCCAAGCGGGGCCTTCTCCTGGGGGGATGGATTGTCTTCTTCTATGCGCTCTGGATTGTTGGAATGATGAATGCGTAATCTTTGCCGAGGTGAAAGGGGATGAGCATCGTTTACATATTGATGATCCTCCTTGGAGTGATCGGAATCGGATTCAGCTTTTGGGGCCAGGGGAATCTCAGGCCGCCATACGACACGATCAGCGCAATCAGTCTTCCGCTGAGCCTCATCGTCGGACTCCTGGGGGTGTTGCTTTTGTGCGTTCCTCACTTTTTCGGCTAACCGTTTGCGGATGGGAGAGATTCGATGGAACAAAAAAGGGCCGGTAAAAAGAACATTGCGCTGATCGGCAGCGGTTATTGGGGTAAAAACCTTCTGAGGAACTTCCATCAACTCGGCGTCTTAAAAACGGTCTGCGACAGCGATCCCGCCCGTCTCTCCGGTTTCAAAGAAACGCATCCTGACCTTACGTATACGACCCAACTCTCGGAAGTCCTCAAAGATCCTCAAATCGACGCGGTGGCCATCGCGGCGCCCGCCGCGCTTCATTATGAGCTTGCCAAGAAAGCGCTGGAGGGTGGGAAGGATGTGTTCATTGAAAAACCGCTTGCCCTCGATGTAACCGACGGAGCCCGACTGGTGAGTCTGGCGGAGAAGAAGAACCGGATCTTGATGGTCGGCCATCTTCTTCAATACCATCCTGCGATTTTGAAGTTGAAGGCGCTGATCAATGACGGGGAGCTCGGAAAAATCGATTATATTTATTCGACCCGGCTGAACCTCGGAAAGATCCGAAGCGAAGAGAACATCCTCTGGAGCTTTGCACCGCACGACATCTCGGTGATTTTGATGTTGCTCGGCGAGCTTCCGAAGGAGGTCTCCACGCATGGGGGGAATTATCTTCACCCGACCATCGCCGATGTCACCTTTACGAATTTTACCTTCGGCAGCGGGGTGAGGGCGCATATCTTCGTCAGCTGGCTCCATCCCTACAAAGAGCAGAAGATGGTGATTGTCGGTGAGAAGAAGATGGCCGTTTTCGATGATGTGTCGCCCGACCGGAAACTCCTCCTCTTTCCTCACAAGATCGAATGGATCAATCGAGAGCCGGTTCCATCGAGGGGAGATGGGGAGATCGTCCCCTTGGTGATGAAGGAGCCGCTCTTGGAGGAGTGCCTTCATTTTCTTGATTGCATTTCAACCCGGAAGAAACCGAAGACCGACGGGGCGGAAGGGCTTCGTGTCCTTCAAGTGCTTCAAGCCTGCCAATCCTCTTTGCACGAGCAGGGGAGACCGGCTTTAATCGAAAGTGCACCGAAGGTGAAAGTTGAGAAGAAGGGATTTTATATCGATCCGACCGGTATTCTAGACGAAGGGGCCAAAGTCGGGGAGGGGACGAAGGTATGGCATTTCTCTCACATTATGACCGGAAGTGAGATCGGCCGGAACTGCAACATCGGCCAGAACGTGGTCATCTCCCCCCAGGTCAAGGTCGGCAATGGGGTGAAGATTCAGAATAATGTCTCCGTCTACACCGGCGTCATCCTGGAGGACGATGTTTTCTGCGGCCCGAGCATGGTCTTCACGAATGTGATCAACCCCCGGAGCGCCGTTTCGCGAAAAGACGAATATAAGTCGACCTTGGTCAGGCAGGGGGCGACCATCGGCGCCAACGCGACAATTGTCTGTGGGGTGACCATCGGACAGTATGCGTTTATCGGGGCGGGGGCCGTCGTTACAAAGGATGTTCCCGACTTTGCTTTGATTTATGGAAACCCGGCGGCGCAACACGGATGGATGTGCCGTTGCGGTGTAAAGCTGAGCTTCAAGGGATCGAAGGCGGTTTGCTCAGCATGCGAGGCGACTTACAAGAAAGATAAATCAGGGTGTCACCTACTTTCCTCCCCAACCTCCGGAGGAGTGTAAGCGGAATCACCTGTAGTAAAAATTAAAGGGGCTGTCTTCACCAATATTGAGAAGAACAGCCCCTCGTTCAGATCTACGTATGGTCTCCTAGAAACCGATATTGATCCTTCCTGAATAAAGCGGAATCTTCGAAAAATCAGCCTCGGCGACAAAATTAATAATTAAAAGGGAGATCTTGACCCCGATAAAGCCTTTTGTTAGACTGAGGCTTTCTTTTTCCAGGTCAAGACTGCTGACTTTCTCCTTGCTTCTGATCCAAACCTGACCGATACCGGCATAGGGTGTGACAAAAGCAAGGCCTTTGCTGATAGAGAGATCCGCTCCGATGGTTTCCAACTCTAGATCATCAACGCCGAGGAGTCTGGTGTAAGACCCCCGAATTGCGACGGCCGGCCAAACGGCATTCCCCGAAATGAACGCCCATTTGAGTTCGCCTCCTACCATTGAAACGTTCGATTGAGGAACTTTTGAATAAACCGCTCCAATATCGAATCCGAAGGGAAGTCCTTTTTGAATATGCAGTTTTGGAAGGATGATTTGGCTAGGTGGATCTTCTGTCACTTTGGTCCAGTATGAATGGTCTTCGCGGATGTTTGCTGCGGTGACTTCGACCCCGATGTCGATCCCCAGGATTCCAAGTGATTCTGCGGGGCTAAGAGGAAGATAACTTAATGCAAGGCCCATCTCCTCGCTCAGGTCTTTTAATTCTTCTTGGCTGAGGAGCGTGGGGCCCAGTCCCAGGTCGATATCTAGATCCAGGGCAGAGACGGGAGGGGAATAAATCGAGAGAAAGAGACCGAAGATCATCCAGAAAAAAATGGATCTAAATAGGGTTGCCATTAATACCTCCTGCTGAGTTTCACGGTTTTCATGGTGTGAGAAGGTTATAAATTAAAAATATTCTTGCTTTCCCTATTGACAAAGTGATAACTCAAAACTATAATTAATCGTTTATCTGGCTGGTTTAGCCTCTTCCTTCCTTTTTTCAGGGCTTCAATCGATTTGAAATTAAATGAAATACGGGAGCTTATAGCACAGTTTTTTCCAGGTTGTAAAGAATATAAGCTGGCGTAGCTCAGTTGGTAGAGCAGCTGACTTGTAATCAGCAGGTCGGGGGTTCGACTCCTCTCGCCAGCTCCAGAGCAGGTTGGGCTGTTTGCAATTGTAGACAGAGGCAGATCACGAGGATCCGGACTTCAGTTCCCGGGGAGGTTCCCGAGTGGCCAAAGGGATCAGACTGTAAATCTGTCGCCAAAGGGCTTCGGAGGTTCGAATCCGCCCCTCCCCACCACGTAAGTGAAGAGGGTCTCAGCCGTCGACCGATTTAAAAATAGGCTCATGCGGGAATAGCTCAGCGGTAGAGCGCTAGCCTTCCAAGCTAGGGGTCGCGGGTTCAAATCCCGTTTCCCGCTCCAATTCAGTTTCATGAAGCTGAGAGGATTAAGAGAGGAATTAAGATAGAGAGCCGCTTGTTACCTTGCCTGATAACTCAATAGCAAATCTATTGAGCCCATGTAGCTCAGTTGGCAGAGCACATCCTTGGTAAGGATGAGGTCACCGGTTCGATTCCGGTCGAGGGCTCCAGTGAAGACGAAAGTCGGGCAGGGTCTTAGTGTAATGAACAGCGCGGTGGGAATGACGTAGGGGTCACCGTAAGACGGAATTTTTGGAGGGATAGATGGCGAAGGAGAAATTTGAGCGGACGAAGCCGCACGTGAACATTGGGACGATCGGGCACGTGGATCACGGGAAGACGACGCTGACGGCGGCGATCACGAAGGTGTTGGCCGACAAGAAGTACGCGGAGTATTTAGCGTACGATCAGATCGACAACGCCCCGGAAGAGAAAGAGCGCGGGATCACCATAGCGACCGCGCACGTGGAGTACGAGACCGCCAAGCGCCACTACGCGCACGTGGACTGCCCGGGGCACGCCGACTACGTCAAGAACATGATCACCGGCGCCGCCCAGATGGACGGAGCGATCCTGGTGGTCTCCGCCGCCGACGGCCCGATGCCGCAGACGCGCGAGCACATCCTGCTGGCGCGCCAGGTGGGTGTTCCGTACATCGTCGTGTTCATGAACAAGGGCGACATGGTCGACGACCCCGAGCTGCTGGAGCTGGTGGAGATGGAAGTCCGCGAGCTGCTGAGCAAGTACGAATTTCCGGGAGACGACATCCCCATCGTCGTCGGCTCCGCGCTGAAAGCACTGGAAGGAGACAAAGGGGAGATGGGCGAGCAAGCCATCCTAAAGCTGATGGACGCGGTCGACAGCTACATCCCGACCCCCACTCGCGAGATTGACAAGCCCTTCCTGATGCCGATCGAAGACGTCTTCTCGATCTCCGGCCGAGGCACCGTCGTCACCGGCCGAGTCGAGCGAGGGATCGTGAAAGTCGGAGACGAGATCGAAATCGTTGGGATCAAAGCCACCCAGAAGACCGTGGTCACCGGCGTCGAGATGTTCCGCAAGCTGCTCGACCAGGGGCAAGCCGGAGACAACGTCGGCGTGCTCCTGCGAGGCACCAAGAAAGAAGACGTCGAGCGGGGGAAGGTGTTGGCCAAGCCGGGGAGTATCACCCCGCACACCAACTTCAAAGCCGAAGCCTACATCCTGACCAAGGAAGAAGGGGGCCGCCACACGCCGTTCTTCAACGGCTATCGTCCGCAGTTCTATCTTCCGGACGACCGACGTGACCGGGGTGGTGAAGCTGGCCGAAGGGGTAGAGATGGTCATGCCGGGGGACAACGTCACGATGGACGTGGAGCTGATCACGCCGATCGCCATGGAAGAGGGGCTCCGCTTCGCCATCCGCGAAGGCGGCCGCACCGTCGGCGCAGGCGTCATCACAAAAGTGATTAAATAAGAGCTATTAGATAAGGTAGGATCCAACCATGCGCGATATCGTTACGATGGCTTGCACCGATTGCAAGAGACGGAATTATTCAACCAATAAGAACAAGAGGAATACTCCCGATCGGATTGAGCTCAAGAAGTATTGCAATTCCTGTCGCAAGCATACGGCTCATAAGGAAGTGAAATAAAGATAAGGCGAGGATCAGCCTTGCCTGTCTGAGCAGCGGGGGCGTGGGGGACATCGTAATGATGTACCCATTAAGCAGGCTTGAGGTGGACCCAAAATTAGAGGGCTGGGCAGGTGGGCATCGGAGGACCCTTTCTGAGTCGCCGCACGGGCCCCACATCTATGAAATAGGCCAGTAGCTCCAATTGGTTAGAGCGGCGGTCTCCAAAACCGCATGTTGGGGGTTCGAATCCCTCCTGGCCTGCCAGGTCGAGACGCCGAGAAGGCGCAAACTGAGGTAGAGAAAAAATGATCAAGCGGTTTTTCCAAACCATCAGCGATTTCTTTAAAGATGTTAAGAGCGAACTTTCGAAGGTCACCTTTCCCAGCAAAAATGAGACGATTGGGTCAACAACCGTGGTGATTGTTTTTACTGTGATTGTCTCCGTTTTCCTAGCCGTTGTGGATCTCATCTTGGTCCGCCTACTGCGCTTGGTCGTTTGAGTCCCAGATAATGTTGAAGGAGAGTTTGATGGAAAAAAACTGGTATGTCATTCATACCTATTCCGGTTATGAGGGGCGCGTCAAAGCCAGTCTCGAGGAGCGGATCAAAGCGCTCGGTCTGGAAGAAAAAGTCGGCAAGGTGCTGATCCCGACGGAAGAAGTGGTTGAGATCAAAGAAGGGAAAAAGCGGGTCTCGACGAAGAAGTTCTTCCCCGGTTATGTTCTCGTTGAGATGAACATGGATGATGAACTTCAACAACTGGTGAAGAGCACCCCCAAGGTCACCGGATTTTTAGGAGGCGGCGAGGCCCCTTCCCCGCTTTCTCAACATGAAGTCGACGTACTTTTAAAGCAGATTGATGAAGGGGTCGGTAAACCGCGGGAAAAGACGCAGTTCGAGAAGGGGGACAATGTCCGGATCACCGACGGACCGTTCTTGGGATTCAATGGAGTCATCGACGAGGTGAACCCCGACCAGAGCAAGGTGAAGGTATTGGTCAGTATTTTTGGAAGATCGACCCCGGTGGAGCTAAGCTTTCTACAGGTAGAAAAGGTCTAACGGTATCTCAGCAATTTATATCCGCTTTAAGGAGATCAAATGGCGAAAGAAGTGACGGCAATGGTTAAGCTTCAAATTCCGGCGGGCAAGGCGAATCCGGCTCCTCCGGTCGGTCCGGCCTTAGGTCAGCATGGCGTCAACATCATGGAGTTCTGCAAGGCCTTCAATGCCAAGACACAGGGGCAAGAGGGGACGATTATCCCCGCTCTCATCAGCATCTACTCGGATCGCACATTCACCTTTGTCCTGAAAAGTCCTCCCGCTGCGGAGCTTCTTAAAAAAGCGGCGGGGATCATCAAGGGATCGGCCGTTCCTCAGAAAGACAAAGTCGGCAAGGTGACCCGTGCCCAGGTCGAAGAGATCGCAAAAACGAAAATGCAGGATTTGAATGCAGTCGATCTGGAGGGGGCCCGCAAGATCGTCGAGGGAACGGCGCGAAGCATGGGCATTACAGTCGAGTAGTTCAGCACATACTTTGGAATAGGATCTATAAGCCGAGGGGAAAATGGGTAAAAAATACGAGGGGGCAGTCGCAAAGGTTGAGGAGAGGGCATATAAGCTCGATGAGGCATTTGATCTGGTAAAGCAAGTTCATTTCGCCAAGTTCGACGAGAGTGTCGATATGGCGGTTCGCCTGGGGGTCGATCCGAAGCACTCCGATCAAATGGTGCGCGGCTCGGTTGTCCTCCCGCATGGAACCGGAAAAAAAGTGCGCATCCTGGTCTTTGCAAAGGGAGAAAAAGAAAAAGAGGCGACCCAGGCCGGGGCCGATTACGTCGGCTTGGATGAACTGATCGAGAAGATCAACCAGGGATGGCTTGATTTCGATACGGTTGTTGCGACCCCCGATTTAATGGGAGTGGTCGGTCGATTGGGAAAGGTCCTCGGTCCGCGCGGTTTGATGCCGAATCCGAAGACCGGAACGGTGACCTTCGATGTGGCGCGGGCGATCAGAGAGATTCGACAGGGAAAGGTGGAGTATCGGGTTGAAAAAGCCGCCATCATTCACGTGACGATCGGCCGGGTTTCCTTCACCGCGCAACAGCTTTCTGAAAATGCCGGTATCATCATCGACTCTATTATCAAGGCCAAGCCGGCTTCGGCCAAAGGGAAATATGTCAAGGGGATTACGGTCTCTTCCACAATGGGGCCCGGCATTCCAATTGATACGGGGAGCATCGGCGGCATCACTTAATCGGTTTTTTCGTGGCCGTACCAGACAGGTTAACAAGAAACGAAGAATAAGGGCGGAAGATGAAAAAAGAAGAAAAAGGTGTGATGATTGCGGAGTTGAAGGAAAAGTTTTCCCGGGCCAAGGTGGCCGTCCTGGCCGAGTTTTCCGGCATGGAGGTCGAAGAGATCCGAGAGGTGAAGAACGAGCTCCGCCGGGCGAAAGGGGAGTTTAAGGTCATTAAGAACACCCTTGCCTACCGGGCCGCAGAAGGGACGACATTGCAGGGGATTCGTGATCATTTCAAGGGGCCGATTGCCGTGGCCCTCGGTTATGACGATCCGGTCGCTCCGGCGAAGGCATTGAATAACATTGCGGACAAACAGAAAAAGCTGAAGATCAAGGTGGGGGTTGTCGAAAATCAGGTCGTCGATCTGGTCCGACTGAAGCAGATCTCGAAGCTCCCACCCAAAGAGGTCTTGGTCGGCCAGTTCATTGGCCGCCTGAAATCTCCGCTCTACGGATTGGCTGGTACCCTCAACGGCGTATTAAGCAAATTCGTCAGGACCCTCCAAGCGGTCCATGATAAACGTCAGGCGCCCTCGGCCTAAGTTTACGAAAGAAGATCAAACATGGGCGGCCACAGGGGGCCGCCCCTACAAACCCGTTTATTTAATAAGGAGAGAACCGAAAATGGCACAGACAGAGGAAATGGAGTTAACGAACGATCAGATTATCAAGGCCGTTGAGAAGATGCCTGTACTTCAGTTGGCTGAGTTGATTAAGATGGTTGAAGAGCGATTCGGCGTCACCGCCGCGGCGCCGATGGCCGTCGCCGCAGCTCCCGGGGGCGGGGGTGGCCAGGCGGCTGCAGCGGCCGAGGAGAAAACGGCATTTGACGTGGTTCTTTCCGCTGCGGGCGATAAGAAAATTCAGGTCATCAAAGTGGTACGCGAGTTGACCAACCTCGGTCTGAAGGAAGCGAAGGATCTCGTCGAAGGGGCCCCGAAAACCGTGAAGAGCGGTGTCACCAAGGAAGAGGCCGAATCGATGAAGAAGAAGCTCGAAGAAAATGGGGCCAAGGTCGAAATCAAGTAAGATGTTCGGCCACTCCAGACCGAGTGCGTCTTCAAATCGGTTTTAAACTGAGTTCGATCGAAGGATCATCAGGACGTAAAAGATCGGAAATCCAAATTCGGAGGCGGGACCTTTCAATAAAAGGGGATTCCCGCCGTCGATTTTCCGGAACGGTCTTTACGGGATGACCTTGAACGTGGACTCCAGGAGGATTGAATGGCACAGAGCACCGTAAACGGTACTCGAGACAGAAAAGATTTATCAAAAATCAGCATCCAGATTCCGATTCCGAATCTGATTGAGATTCAGAGGCAATCGTACGAGCGCTTCCTGCAAAGAGATATCCCGGCGGAGCAGCGGGAGGATATCGGATTGCAGTCCGCCTTTACGAGCGTCTTCCCGATCTCCGATTACAATGACACGGCGATGATCGAGTTTATCGACTACTCGATCGGAACCCCGAAATATGACGTGCAGGAATGCCTTGAACGAGGAATGACCTTTGCGGCCCCGTTGAAGATCCGCGTCCGCCTGGTCGTCTGGGACAAAGAGGCCAAAGGGGACGCAAAGAAGGTCCGAGACGTCCGTGAGCAGGAGGTCTACATCGGCGAACTTCCCCTGATGACCGAAAACGGGACGTTCCTAGTGAACGGGACCGAGCGGGTGGTCGTGAGCCAGCTCCAACGCTCTCCCGGCGCCGCCTTCACGCATGACAAGGGAAGAACCCACGCCAGCGGCAAGGTTCTCTATTCCGCCCGGATCATTCCTTATCGGGGTTCATGGCTCGATTTCGAATTCGACGCGAAAGATATTCTCTACGTTCGAATCGATCGCCGGCGCAAACTTCCCGCCACGATCCTATTGAAAGCCTTTTCGCAGGAAGAGGGAGACAAGCAGGAGAAGAAGTACACCCTGGCCGGACGGGAAGAAAAGGCCGAGGGGGGAGCCTCGAAGAGGCGATCCTCAAGCTATTTTACCCGATCGAAGAGGTCCGGATCGCAGAGGGCGCTTTCTGGCGGAGGCTCGATTCGGAGATCCATGCCGGGATCAAGGCCCCGACCGACTTCATGGATAAAAAAGAGAAGGAGCTCCTCGCAAAAGAGGGGAGCAAGATGACCAAGGGGGTCCTCAAGCGGATGAAGACGGAAGGGATCAAAGAGATCCCTTATCCCAAAGAAGAGTTGATCGGGAGAGCCGTCCTCAACGACATCATCGATCCGAACACCGGTGAAGTTCTCCTTGAGCGCAATCATGAATTAACCGATGCCGTTCTGGCCAAAATTGGCGAAGCCGGGATCAAAGAGATCAAAGTCCTTTACATCGACAACATCCAGGTCCTTCCGGTGATTCGCGATACCTTGTCGATGGAGAAGGTCGCCTCGCCGGATGAAGCGATGGTGGAGATCTATCGGCGTTTGCGGCCGGGGGAGACCCCGACCATGGAGACGGCCCGTGTTCTCTTCGACAATCTCTTCTACAACCCCAAGCGCTATGATCTTTCTCCGGTCGGCCGGCTGAAGCTGAACAAAAAACTCAATCTCGATCTTCCGCTCGAACGGAGAACCCTGACGGCGCCCGATATCGTGGAAGTCATCCGTTATCTGGTCAATTTGAAAACCGGCAAGGGCGAGATCGACGACATCGACCACCTCGGCAACCGCCGCGTGCGCTCGGTCGGCGAGCTGATCGAGAACCAGTTCCGCATCGGCCTGGTGCGCATGGAGCGCGCGATCAAGGAGCGCATGAGCCTGCTCGATCTGGAAACCGTGATGCCGCACGACCTGATCAACGCCAAGCCGGTGGTCGCCGTCATCAAGGAGTTCTTCGGCTCCTGCCAGCTCTCGCAGTTCATGGACCAGACCAACCCGCTGTCCGAGATCACCCACAAGCGGCGTCTCTCGGCGCTGGGGCCGGGCGGCCTGACCCGCGAGCGCGCCGGCTTCGAAGTGCGCGACGTGCACCCGACGCACTACGGCCGCGTCTGCCCGATCGAGACGCCGGAAGGCCCGAACATCGGCCTGATCAACTCGCTGGCCACCTACGCGCGCGTCAACGAGTACGGCTTCATCGAAACGCCGTACCGCAAGGTGAAGAGCGGACGGGTGACCGACGAGATCGACTATATCTCGGCGATCGAGGAACGACAAGTACGTCATCGCCCAGGCCAACGCCGAGCTCGACGCCAAGGGCAACTTACTGCCGACAGCATCTCCGCCCGCCACGCGGGCGAATTCGTCATGGTCCCGCCCGAACGGGTCGAGTACATGGACGTGTCGCCGAAGCAGATCGTCTCCGTGGCCGCGTCGCTGATTCCGTTCCTCGAGCACGACGACGCCAACCGCGCGCTGATGGGCTCGAACATGCAGCGCCAGGCGGTGCCGCTGCTCGCCGCCGAGGCGCCGCTCGTCGGCACCGGCATGGAGCGATCGTCGCGCGCGACTCGGGCACGTGCTGCTGGCGCGGCGGCCCGGCGTGGTCGACAGCGTCGATGCGACCCGCATCGTCGTGCCCGCGTGACCCGAAAGACGACGAAACGCCTCGGAAGTCCCGAAGTGGCGTCGACATCTACAACCTGATCAAGTTCCAGCGCTCGAACCAGAACACCTGCATCAACCAGCGGCCGCTCGTCAACGTCGGCGAGCGGGTGAAGCCGGGCGACGTCCTCGCCGACGGCCCCTCGACCGACCTCGGCGAGCTGGCCCTGGGCCGCAACGTGCTGGTCGCGTTCATGCCGTGGAACGGCTACAACTTCGAGGACTCGATCCTCATCTCCGAGCGGCTCGTGCGCGAAGACCGCTTCACCTCGATCCACATCGAGGAGCTCGAGCTCGTGGCCCGCGACACCAAGCTCGGCCCGGAGGAGATCACCCGCGACATCCCGAACGTCGGCGAAGAGGCGCTGCCCAACCTCGACGAGTCGGGCATCGTCTACATCGGCGCCGAAGTGAAGCCGGGCGACATCCTGGTCGGCAAGGTCACGCCGAAGGGCGAGACCCAGCTGACGCCGGAAGAGAAGCTGCTGCGCGCGATCTTCGGCGAGAAGGCGTCCGACGTGAAGGACACCTCGCTCCGCGTGCCCCCCGGCATCGACGGCACCGTCGTCGACGTGCAGGTCTTCACCCGCAAGGGCGTCGAGAAGGACGAGCGCGCCAAGAGCATCGAGCATGAAGATGTGATCCGGCTCCAAAGGGACCGTCACGACGAGCTTCGCATCCTCGAAGAGGAGAAACATCAAAAGATCCGCAAGCTCCTTCTCGGAAAGCTCGCCGGGGTCGATATCGTCGATCCGGAGACCGGTGAGAGTCTTCTCAAGAACAAGAACAAGATCACCAAGGAGATCCTCGATCGAATTCCGGATGAGGAGTTGAAGAACGTCCTCTTGAATGAGCCGGAGGAGCAGGAGAAGATCGACCGGATCGAGGCCTTCACCAAAGAGCAGATCGACATTCTGCAGACGATCTTCGACGAGAAGGTCGACAAGCTGAAGCGCGGCGACGAGCTGCCGCCGGGCGTGATCAAGATGGTCAAGGTCTTCGTCGCCATGAAGCGCAAGCTCCAGGTCGGCGACAAGATGGCCGGCCGCCACGGCAACAAGGGCGTCATCTCCCGCATTCTGCCGGACGAGGACATGCCGTATCTGCCGGACGGCACGCCGGTCGACATCGTGCTCAACCCGCTGGGCGTGCCTTCGCGCATGAACGTCGGCCAGATCCTCGAAACGCATCTCGGCTGGGCGGCGAAAGCGCTGGGGCTCCACTTCGCGACCCCGGTCTTCGACGGCGCCACCGAGGACGAGATCAAGGAGATGCTTCAGAAGGCGAAGCTCCCCACAAGCGGCCAGACGGTCCTCTACGACGGCCGCAGACCGGCGAGCCGTTCGAGCGCCCGGTCACGGTCGGCTACATCTACATGCTGAAGCTGCACCACCTGGTGGACGACAAGATCCACGCCCGTTCGATCGGCCCGTACTCGCTCGTCACCCAGCAGCCGCTGGGCGGCAAGGCGCAGTTCGGCGGCCAGCGCTTCGGCGAAATGGAAGTCTGGGCGCTCGAAGCCTACGGCGCCGCCTACATCCTGCAGGAAATGCTGACGGTGAAGTCGGACGACGTGGCCGGCCGCACCAAGATCTACGAGGCCATCGTGAACGGCGAGAACTTCCTCGAGCCGGGCCTTCCCGAATCGTTCAACGTCCTGATCAAGGAGCTGCAGTCGCTCTGGGTCTCGACGTCGAGCTCATCAAGGGAAGAGAGTAAAGTACGGGTGACGGGTGTCAGGGGTCGGGTGTCGGTGAAAGAAATAATTATTTAAGCCGATCCCCGGCCCCTGGCCCCCGACCCCCCACAATTTTTAAACTTTGGAGGTTCAATGGAGACAATTAGTAAGGTCGAAGCGATTAACAGCTTGTTCGAAAAATCGAAAGACCCGATCTCTTTCGACGCCATCCGCATCTCGCCTCGCTTCGCCGGAGAAGATCCGTTCCTGGTCGTACGGCGAGGTCAAGAAGCCGGAGACCATCAACTACCGCACCTTCAAGCCGGAGCGCGACGGCCTGTTCTGCGCCAAGATCTTCGGGCCGATCAAGGACTACGAGTGCCTGTGCGGCAAGTACAAGCGCATGAAGCACCGCGGCATCATCTGCGAGAAGTGCGGCGTCGAAGTCACGCAGTCGAAGGTGCGCCGCGAGCGCATGGGCCACATCGAGCTGGCCTCGCCGGTCGCGCACATCTGGTTCCTGAAGTCGCTGCCGTGCCGCATCGGCCTGCTGCTCGACATGACGCTGAAGCATCTCGAGCGCGTGCTCTATTTCGAGAACTACGTCGTCATCGAGCCCGGCATGACGCCGCTCTGAACGAGCACGAGCTCCTGACCGAGGACCGCTATCGCGCCGCTGGAGCAGTACGGCGACGACGGCTTCCGCGCCGACATGGGCGCCGAGGCGATCCGCGAGATGCTGCGGAAGCATCGATCTCGATACGATGTGGAACGAGCTGCGTCTGAAGGTGAGCGAAGCGAGCTCGACCGCCGTGAAGCAAGAAGCTGACGAAGCGCCTGAAGCTGGTCGAGGCGTTCCGGAAGTCCGGCAACCGGCCGGAGTGGATGATCCTCGACGTCCTGCCGGTCATTCCGCCGGAACTGCGTCCGCTGGTGCCGCTCGACGGCGGCCGCTTCGCGACCTCCGACCTGAACGATCTCTACCGCCGCGTCATCAACCGCAACAACCGCCTGAAGCGCCTGATCGAGCTGAACGCGCCGGACGTCATCATCGTCGCAACGAAAAGCGCATGCTGCAGGAAGCGGTCGACGCGCTGTTCGACAACGGCCGCCGCGGCCGCGCCATCCGCGGCGCCAACAAGCGTCCGCTGAAGTCGCTCGCCGACATGCTCAAGGGCAAGCAGGGCCGCTTCCGCCAGAACCTGCTCGGCAAGCGCGTCGACTACTCGGGCCGTTCGGTGATCGTGGTCGGTCCGGAGCTCAAGCTGCATCAGTGCGGCCTGCCGAAGAAGATGGCGCTCGAGCTGTTCAAGCCGTTCATCTTTCACAAGCTCGAAGAACGGGGCTATGCCACCACCATCAAGAGCGCCAAGAAGATGGTCGAGAAGGAACGTCCGGAGGTCTGGGACATCCTCGAAGAGGTGATCCGCGAGCATCCGGTGCTGCTGAACCGCGCGCCGACGCTGCACCGTCTCGGCATCCAGGCGTTCGAGCCGGTGCTGATCGAAGGCAAGGCGATCCAGCTGCATCCGCTGGTCTGCACCGCGTTCAACGCCGACTTCGACGGCGACCAGATGGCCGTGCACGTGCCGCTGTCGCTCGAAGCGCAGCTCGAAGCGCGCGTGCTGATGATGTCGACCAACAACATCCTCTCGCCCGCCAACGGCGAGCCGATCATCGTGCCGACGCAGGACATCGTGCTGGGCTGCTACTACCTGACGAAGGAGCGGAGCGGCGCGAAGGGCGAAGGCATGCTCTTCGCCTCCGCGGAAGAGGTGCGGATCGCCTACGATCATCGAGAGGTGGAAGAGCATGCCCGGATCAAGGTCAAGCGGGACGGCAGTATGGTCGAGACCACGGTCGGCCGCGCTCCTGCTCGGCGAGATCCTGCCGCCCACGATTCCCTTCTCAAGCGTCAACAAGGTCCTGAACAAGAAGGAGCTGACGAAGCTGATCGATACGGCGTACCGCCAGGCGGGCCATCGCGAAACGGTCGTCTTCGCCGGACCGGCTCAAGGATCTCGGCTATCGCTACGCGACCCGCGCCGGCATCTCCATCGGCATCGACGACATGGTCATGCCGAGCAAGAAGGAAGCGTCGATTGACCAGGCCGAGGACGAGGTGAAGGAGATCGAGGAGCAGTACGCCGACGGTCTGATCACCGACGGCGAGCGCTACAACAAGGTGGTCGACATCTGGGCGCACGTCACCGACCAGGTCGCCAGCGAGATGATGGACGAGCTCGGGCAAGAGGAAGAGAACATCAAGAAAGGATCGGCCAAGGGAAATCAGTTCAACTCGATCTACATGATGGCCGACTCCGGCGCCCGCGGCAGCGCCCAGCAGATCCGCCAGCTCGCCGGCATGCGCGGCCTGATGGCGAAGCCGTCGGGCGAGATCATCGAGACGCCGATCACCGCGAACTTCCGCGAAGGCCTGACCGTCCTGCAGTACTTCATCTCGACGCACGGCGCCCGCAAGGGTCTCGCCGACACGGCGCTCAAGACCGCGAACTCCGGCTACCTGACGCGCCGTCTGGTCGACGTCGCGCAGGATGTGATCGTCACCGAGCACGACTGCGGCACGTCCGACGGCATCACGGTGACCGCCCTGGTCGAAGGCGGCGAGGTCATCGAGCCGCTCGGCGACCGCATCCTCGGCCGCGTGGCCGCGGAGGACATCCGCGACCCGATCACCGGCGAGGTGATCTGCGCGGCCATCGACGAGCTCGATGAGAAAAGATCGCAGGCCGTTGTGGAAGCCGGCATCGACAAGGTCAAGATCCGTTCGGTGCTGACCTGCGAGGCGCGCCGGGGTGTCTGCGCCAGGTGCTACGGCCGCGATCTCGCGCGCGGGCCGATTGGTCAACATCGGCGAGGCGGTCGGCGTGATCGCCGCCCAGTCGATCGGCGAGCCGGGCACGCAGCTCACGATGCGCACCTTCCACATCGGCGGTACGGCGAGCAAGGTCATCGAGCAGACGGTTCTTGAAGCGAAGAATGCCGGTATCCTGAAATATCTCAATCTCAATACCGTAAAGAACAAAGAAGGCGACATGGTCGCGATGAACCGGAACGGGAAAATCGCGGTCTATGACGAAACCGGCCGCGAGCGCGAGAAATACTCGGTCGTTTACGGCGCCAGAATCAAAGTGAAAGATGGCGCACGGGTAGAGCCGAGCCAGAAGCTGGTGGAGTGGGATCCGTACTCCCTCTCGATTTTGACCGAGGTCGGTGGAAAGATCGCCTTCGGAGACATCATCGAGGGGCAGACGATGCGGGAAGAGGTCGACGAGGTGACCGGATTGTCCCGACAGGTGATCGTCGATTATCCAGGCTCCAATCTCCGACCGCGTATCTCGATCAAGGACGAAGGGGGGAAGACGGCGAAAATCTCCTCTTCCGCCGCCGTCGCCCGGTATCTTCTGCCGGCCGGCGCCCACATTCTGGTCGAGCGGGGACAGGTTGTTTTTCCGGGGGATGTTCTCGCGAAGATCCCGCGGGAAACGACCAAGACCAAAGACATCACCGGCGGTCTTCCCCGCGTGGCCGAGCTCTTCGAGGCGCGAAAGCCGAAGGAGCAAGCGGTCATCTCCGAGATCGACGGAACCGTCGAATACGGCAAGGATTCGTCAAGGGCAAGCGGAAGGTCATTGTCCGGAACGAGATGGGAGACGCCCGGGAGTATTACATTCCCAAAGGCAAACATGTCAACGTCCACGAGGGAGACTGCGTTCATGCCGGCGAGCCGCTGATGGACGGCTCGGCGAACCCGCACGATATCCTGGACGTCCTCGGTCCGAAGGAGCTCCAAAAGTATCTCGTGGACGAGGTCCAGGAGGTCTATCGCCTGCAGGGGGTCTCGATCAACGACAAGCACATCGAGATCATCGTTCGCCAGATGCTCCGCAGGGTGAAAATCGAAGAGCCGGGGGATACCGAGTTTCTCATCGGGAACCAGGTCGATAAGTTCGTCTTCCAGCAGGAAAACGAAAGGGTCATGGCCAAGGGCGGACGGCCGGCGATTGGAAAACCGATTCTGCTCGGAATCACCAAGGCGGCCCTCTCGACCGACAGCTTCATCTCGGCGGCCTCCTTCCAGGAGACCACCCGTGTTCTGACGGAAGCGGCGATCAGCGGGAAAACCGATGATCTCTTGGGGCTCAAGGAAAATGTGATCGTCGGAAGGCTCATTCCAGCGGGAACCGGATTGGGCAGTTATCGCGAGGTCTATGTCCGGGGATGCCGCAGTCGGAGGAAGCCGCGGCGGTCGCGCAAGAGGCCGTCCCGCAGCTGCCCGCGACCGAGCGAGGAGCCGGCTCCGGCCGAGTAAGCGCAGTACGGATCGATTTTTTTTCGTGTTGAAGTCTCCCGTGTTTTGCAGCGGGAGACTTCAACAAAGCGCTTGACAAATAAGAATTCTTTCACTATACTTCCACAGTTTCGGTGCTTCATTACAGGAGGGTCTGTGCCCACAGTCAGTCAGTTGATTAAAAGAGGACGTGAAAAAGCCCGGACAAAGACCAAAAGTCCGGCGCTGAAGGGATCGCCTCAGAAGCGAGGCGTCTGCATCCGCGTCTACACCACGACGCCGAAGAAGCCGAACTCGGCGCTGCGCAAGGTCGCCCGGGTCCGCCTGACCAACGGGTTCGAAGTGACGTCCTACATTCCGGGGGTGAAGGCCACAACCTGCAGGAGCACTCGGTCGTGCTGATCCGCGGCGGCCGCGTGAAGGATCTTCCCGGCGTTCGCTACCACATCGTCCGCGGCGCGCTCGATACGGTCGGCGTCGCGAATCGCAAGCAGGGGCGCTCGAAGTACGGCGCCAAGCGTCCGAAATAAGGAGAGGTTGATCTGATCCGTCTCCGAATGTAATTTCTTACTGGGAGTTGAGATGCCAAGGCGAAAAGTAGCCGTCAAACGCGAAGTTCTGCCGGACCCGCAAGTTCGGCGATCGGCTGGTTTCGAAGTTCATCAATATGCTCATGCACGACGGCAAGAAGTCCATTGCCGAGGATGGTCTGCTATAGCGCCTTCGACAAGATCAAGCAGAAGAGCGGTTCGGGACCCGCTGAAGGTGTTCAACGGCGCCGTCGAAAACGTGCAGCCGATGGTCGAGGTCAAATCGCGCCGCGTCGGCGGTGCCACCTACCAGGTTCCGGTCGAAGTTCGCCCGAGCCGCCGCACCGCCCTGGCCATGCGCTGGATCACCCTTTACGCAAACGCGGGCCGGAAAGACCATGGACGACCGCCTGGCCGCCGAGCTGATGGACGCCTCGAACAATACCGGCGGCGCGGTGAAGAAGCGCGAAGACACGCACCGGATGGCGGAGGCCAACAAGGCCTTCGCGCATTATCGCTGGTAATCGTTCAAAGAATACCCGTCGGGTAGGGGCTGTTCACGGAGGCCGGAGAGGAAAAACAGCGGTAGACAGAGTCCAATGGCACGCGAACACCCTTTCGAGCGAACCAGAAACATCGGCATCATGGCCCACATCGATGCCGGCAAGACGACGACGACCGAGCGCATCCTGTACTACACCGGCGTGACCCACAAGATCGGCGAGGTGCACGACGGCGCCGCCACCATGGACTGGATGGAGCAGGAGCAGGAGCGCGGCATCACCATCACCTCCGCGGCCACGACCTGCTTCTGGAAGGAGGAGACTTAGCACCGCATCAACATCATCGACACCCCCGGCCACGTCGACTTCACGATCGAGGTCGAGCGCTCGCTGCGCGTGCTCGACGGCGCCGTGGCGGTGTTCGACTCCGTGCAGGCGTCGAGCCGCAGTCCGAAACCGTCTGGCGCCAGGCCGACCAAGTACGACGTGCCGCGCCTCGCCTTCGTCAACAAGATGGACCGCGCCGGCGCCAACTTCTTCGCCTGCGTTCAGTCGATGCTCGATCGGCTTGGCAACCCGGCCCGTTCCGATCCAGCTGCCGATCGGCGCCGAAGAGACCTTCAGCGGGCCGGTCGACCTGATCAAGATGAAGGCGATCTTCTGGGACGACGAAACGCTCGGCGCAAAATTCGTTGTCGATGAGATCCCGGCCGATCTCCGCGAGACCGCCCAAGCGTATCGCGAGAAGATGGTCGAGGCCGCGGCCGAGCATCGATGACGCGCTGATGGACAAGTACCTCAGCGGAGATGCGATTGCCCCCGAGGAGATCAAGCGGGCGCTGCGCAAGCGCACCCTGGCCATCAAGATCGTGCCGGTGCTGTGCGGCTCCGCCTTCAAGAACAAGGGCGTGCAGCCCATGCTCGACGCCGTCATCGAGTACCTGCCGTCGCCGCTCGACATTCCGCCGGTCAAGGGCATCGATCCTAAAACGGGAAACGAGGTCATTCGCAACGCCGGCGACAGCGAGCCGTTCTCCGCGCTGGCGTTCAAGATCATGACCGACCCCTTCGTCGGCCAGCTGACTTTCTTCCGCGTCTATTCCGGCGTGCTCAAGTCCGGTCGTACAGTCTACAACCCGATCAAGGACAAGAAGGAGCGCATCGGCCGCATCCTGCAGATGCACGCCAACAAGCGCGAGGAGATCAAGGAAGTCCGCGCCGGCGACATCGCCGCCGCCGTCGGCCTGAAGGACGTCACCACCGGCGACACGCTGTGCGATGAGAACCACCTGATCATCCTGGAGCGCATGGAGTTCCCGGAGCCGGTGATCTCGGTGGCGGTGGAGCCGAAGACCAAGGCCGACCAGGAGAAGATGGGCATCGCGCTCCAGAAGCTCGCCCAGGAAGACCCGTCGTTTCCGCTTTCCACCGACGAGGAGACCGGGCAGACCATCATCTCCGGCATGGGCGAGCTGCACCTCGAGATCATCGTCGACCGCATGAAGCGCGAGTTCAAGGTCGAGGCCAACGTCGGCAAGCCGCAGGTGGCCTACCGCGAGACCATCCGCGAAGGCCGAGGCGGAAGGCAAGTTCGTCCGGCAGTCCGGCGGCCGCGGCCAGTACGGCCACGTCTGGCTGACCGTCGAGCCGCACGAGCCCGGCAAGGGCTTCGAGTTCGTCAACGCCATCGTCGGCGGCGTGGTGCCGCGCGAATACATCCCGGCCGTCGAGAAGGGCATTCGCGAGGCGATGCCCAACGGCGTCCTGGCCGGCTACCCGGTGGTCGACGTCAAGGTCACGCTGTTCGACGGCTCCTACCACGACGTCGACTCGACCGAAATGGCGTTCAAGATCGCCGCCTCCATGGCCTTCAAGGAAGGCGCCAAAGCGGCCAGCCCGGTGCTGCTCGAGCCGATCATGAAGGTCGAGGTCGTACGCCCCGGAAGACTACATGGGCGACGTGATCGGCGACCTCAACTCCCGCGGGGCATGATTCAGGGCATGGAAATGCGCGGCGGCGCGCAGGTGATCACCGCCGAGGTGCCGCTGGCGGAGATGTTCGGCTATGCGACCGATCTGCGCTCGCTGACCCAGGGCCGCGCCGCCTTTACGATGGAGTTCGCTCACTACGACGAGGTTCCGAACAACGTCGCCGAAGCGATCATCAAAGAGCCAAGGACCGCTGCGTAGAAGTAAACGCTAATCTGAATCTTCATCGCATTGATTCACGATTCACGAATAACGAATCACGAGTAACGATTATTTGGAGGATTGGCCAAGGCGAAATTTGAGCGTACCAAGCCGCACGTGAACGTGGGGACGATTGGTCACGTGGACCATGGCAAGACGACGCTGACGGCGGCGATCACGAAGGTGTTGGCGGACAAGAAGTTCGCGGAGTATTTAGGCGTACGACCAGATCGACAAGGCGCCGGAAGAGAAGGCGCGCGGCATCACGATCGCGACCGCGCACGTCGAGTACGAGACCGACAAGCGCCACTACGCGCACGTCGACTGCCCGGGCCACGCCGACTACGTGAAGAACATGATCACCGGTGCGGCGCAGATGGACGGCGCGATCCTGGTGGTCTCGGCCGCCGACGGCCCGATGCCGCAGACGCGCGAGCACATCCTGCTGGCGCGCCAGGTGGGCGTGCCGTACATCGTCGTGTTCCTGAACAAGGCCGACATGGTCGACGACGCCGAGCTGCTCGAGCTGGTCGAGATGGAAGTGCGCGAGCTGCTGACCAAGTACGACTTCCCGGGCGACGACACCCCGATCGTCATCGGCTCCGCGCTGAAGGCGCTGGAAGGCGACCAGAGCGACATCGGCGAGCACGCCATCCTGAAGCTGGTGGACGCGCTGGACAGCTACATCCCGACCCCCGAGCGAGCGAGCCATCGACAAGCGCCTTCCTGATGCCGATCGAAGACGTGTTCTCGATCTCCGGCCGCGGCACCGTGGTGACCGGCCGCGTCGAGCGCGGCATCGTCAAGGTCGGCGAGGAAATCGAGATCGTCGGCATCCGCGCCACCCAGAAGACCACCTGCACCGGCGTCGAGATGTTCCGCAAGCTGCTGGACCAGGGCCAGGCGGGCGACAACGTCGGCGTGCTGCTGCGCGGCACCAAGCGCGACGACGTCGAGCGCGGCCAGGTGCTGGCCAAGCCCGGCTCCATCACGCCGCACACCAAGTTCGAGGCCGAGGTGTACGTGCTGTCGAAGGAAGAGGGCGGCCGTCACACGCCGTTCTTCAACGGCTACCGTCCGCAGTTCTACTTCCGCACGACGGACGTGACCGGCGCGGTGGAGCTGCCGGCCGGCGTCGAGATGGTGATGCCGGGCGACAACGTCAACGATGCACGGTGTCGCTGATCGCGCCGATCGCGATGGAAGAAGGGCTGCGCTTCGCCATCCGCGAAGGCGGCCGCACCGTCGGCGCCGGCGTGGTCGCGAACACATAAGCGCCTCATCGATATTTTGGAGCCGACGCCGGAGACGGTCGATGCCCTGATGAAATTGAATCTCTCGGCGGGCGTGAATGTGGAGATCAAGCTTTAAATAGCGAAGGGGAATAGAGAGAGATGGTAGACGGATTAATCGGATATAAGCTTGGGATGACGCAGGTGTATGACGAGGGGAAGCTCGTTCCCGTCACGGTCATCGAGGTCGGCCCCTGTAAGGTGGTTCAGATCAAGACGGTCGAAAGGGAAGGTTACCCCTCGGCGCAGCTCTCCTTTGACGAGGTGAAAGAACACCGCGTGACCCAACCGGTGCGAGGGCATTTCAAACGGGCGAATGTCGCCCCGGCCCGGGTGCTCAGGGAGTTTAAGGGAGACCTCAACGGGATCAGCGTCGGCCAGGTCATTACGGCGGAGATTTTCCAAAAGGGGGAATTCGTCACCGTGACCGGAACCTCCAAGGGGAAGGGTTTTCAAGGGGTGATGAAGCGGCACCACTATCGGGGAGGTCCTGCGACCCACGGATCGATGTTCCACCGTCGTCCCGGATCGATTGGGGCGAGCTCTTTTCCTCCCGCGTTTGGAAGAACAAGGGAATGCCGGGCCATATGGGAAGCGAGCGGGTGACCGCGGAAGGGTTGGAGATCGTTGATGTCCGCGCGGAGGAAAATCTTGTTTTCGTCAAGGGATCGATTCCCGGGAGCGAGAACGGATTGGTCCTGATCCATAAGGCAAAGCGGGGGAAGGTCAAAAAGCAGGCGGAGCCGGCTAAGAAAAAAATAGATCATTTTGAGGGAACCATGCCTGAAGTAGAAGTGAAAAATATTCAGAATGAAAAAACGGGGACCATCACCCTGGATGAGCCGATCTTCGGCGCAGCGGTTTCCAAGGGCCTTCTTCATGAGGTGGTTCTGATGCAGCAAGCTTCCATGCGCCAGGGGACGGCCTCGACGAAGACGAAGGGTTTTGTCAGCGGCGGCGGAAAGAAGCCGTGGAAGCAGAAGGGAACCGGACGGGCCCGGGCGGGATCGAATCGCTCTCCGATTTGGAGGGGCGGGGGAACGACTTTCGGTCCGCTCCCTCGTTCGTACGCGTACGACATTCCTAAAAAGAAGTCGAGGAAGGCGCTCTTTTCGGCCCTCTCCTCCAAGGTGGAAGAGGGAAAGTTGCTCGTCCTGGAGGATCTTGAGATCTCCGAGCCGAAAACAAAAACGATGGTGAATCTGCTCGGACGGCTCGGCTTGGACGGGAAGGTCCTCCTCGTTGTCTCGCAAATCCAGGAAAATCTCGACCGTGCGGCGCGCAATATCCCGCTGGTCAAGATGCTGGAAGTCCGACAATTGAACGTTTATGATCTCCTGCTGGCGGATACGGTCGTCATTACGCGCCGGGATGTCGCCAGGCTGGTAGAGGTGTGGGGAAACCATGAATCGGCATGATATTATCCTCCGTCCGGTTTTGACGGAGAAGAGCACGCAGCTTCGTGAAGCGCAGAATAAGTACTGTTTTGCGATCCGGCGGAATGCGAACAAGAGTGAAGTGAAGCGGGCCGTCGAAGATACCTTGAATGTGAAGGTCAAGGATGTCCGCATCGTGAATGTGTCCGGAAAAGAGAAACGATTGGGGCGGTTTGTCGGAAAGCGGCCCGATTGGAAGAAGGCGATCGTCACCCTGAAAGAGGGTGAGAAGTTAGCGCTGTTCGAAGGATAATTGCAAGAACGCTTTTCAACAGGTCTCTACCGTATAGAGGTTATTGATCAATGGGAGTAAAGACATACAAGCCAACGTCACCGGGTCGCCGTTCTGCAATGGGCTTGACCTTTGAGGAGATTACGAAGACCGAACCCGAAAAGAGTTTGGTTCGCTCGCTTCCCCCTCGGGCGGAAGAAACAATCGCGGAAAGATCACGGTGCGCCATCGCGGCGGCGGACACAAGCGGGCCTACCGGATCATCGATTTCAAGAGAAATAAGTTCGACATCCCCGCCACCGTGACATCGATTGAATACGATCCGAATCGGTCGGCCCGGATTGCCCTGCTCACCTATGCGGACGGTGAGAAGCGCTATATCATCGCGCCGGACGGTTTAAGAGTGGGGGAGCATCTGATGTCGGGACCGAACGCCGAGATTCGGAACGGAAATGCCCTCCCGTTGTCCAACATCCCCGTCGGAAGCATGATTCATAATATCGAGCTGAAGCAGGGAAAAGGGGGACAGCTTGCCCGGAGTGCCGGCGCGTCGGCGCAGTTGATGGCGAAAGAGAACGAGTGGGTTCAGATCCGTTTGGGTTCGGGCGAGGTTCGTCTTGTCCACGCCGCCTGTATGGCGACCATGGGGCAAGTCGGAAATATCGATCATGAAAATTACTCTTTGGGCAAGGCGGGACGAACCCGTTGGTTGGGCCGTCGGCCGACCGTCCGAGGGGGTTGCGATGAACCCGGTCGATCATCCGCACGGCGGAGGAGAAGGAAAGGCCGGTCAGGGGAATCCGCATCCGGTCTCTCCCTGGGGCCAGTTGACCAAAGGATACAAGACGCGGCGCAGAAAAGACACCGACGCCTTCATTATTAAGAGAAGAAAATAAAGCGAGCGACTGGCTGTGCCAGCGTGAGCGCGGGGTGTGGGGGCATCGGAGGATTCCTGCGAAGCAGGAACCGCACGGGCCCCTCAACGAACGATAAACCAAAGGTTAGCGATGCCGAGATCAGTTAAAAAAGGACCGTTCGTCGACACACATCTGGCGGAAAAAATCGCCAAGATGAACGAATCGAACGACAAAAAGATCCTCAAGACGTGGTCGCGCAGATCGACCATTACCCCGGAGATGATCGGACATACCCTCGCCGTCCACAACGGAAAGAAGTTTATCCCGGTCTACATCACGGAAAACATGGTCGGCCACAAGCTCGGAGAATTTGCGGCGACCCGGTTCTTCAAGGGGCATGGCGCTGCCAAGACGGAAAAGGCGACGGCGTTAAAGTAACGAATGAGTCAGTGCCGGTTTGACCCCGGTCTGTGCGGTTTAGGAGTGGAGTTCAAATGGAAGCGAAAGCCGTTTTGCGGTACATCCGTGTGGCGCCCCGAAAGGCAAGGTTGGTCGTCGATCTCATCCGAGGCAAAATTGCCGCGGAGGCGCTCACGATTCTTAAGTTTACGCCGAGGCACGCCGCCAAGGTGATCGAGAAGGTTTTGAAATCGGCCGTCGCCAATGCCGCCCAGAAAGAGATGGGGGATGTCGATGATCTCTGGGTTTCCAAGGCGCTCGTCGACGGAGGCCCGGTGATGAAACGAATGCAGCCGAGGGCGATGGGACGGGCCAATATTATTCGGAAGCGGACGAGCCATATTACCTTGATCTTATCCGTGGTGGAGATGGCCCCCAAAAAGCCGAAGGCAACGAAGGCGGAACCGGTTCAGGCGGCGCCTGTTGTGGAAAAGGAAGTTGAAAGCAAGGCCAAGAAGCCGAAAGCCCGTAAAGCCGTCGCCGATAAAGAAACAAAAACGGAGAGTAAACCGAAGAAGCCGAAAGCCCCCAAGGCAGAGGCGACAAAGAAGAAGGCGGAGAAGAAATCCTCCGCTGCCGAGAAGGAGCAATAATGGGGCAGAAAGTTCATCCGATCGGATTCCGATTAGGTTATATCAAAACGTGGAGCTCGCGCTGGTATGCCGAGAAGGACTATGCCAAGCTGCTTCATGAAGATCTGAAGATCCGGAAGATCGTCAAAAAGAAACTCTACCACGCGGGTGTTGCGCGGGTCGAGATCGAGCGCTCCGGAAATCAGATCCGGATCACCATCCACACCGCCCGGCCCGGAATCATCATCGGGAGAAAAGGGGCCGAGGTCGACAAGCTCAAGGTCGAGCTCGAAGCGATGACCAAGAAGCAGGTCTACATCAACATCAAAGAGATCAAGAAGCCGGAGCTCGACGCGCAACTGGTCGCGGAGAACATCGCCATGCAGTTGGAAAAGCGGGTCGCCTACCGGCGCGCCATGAAGAAAGCGGTCGCCTCTTCCCTTCGGCTGGGCGCGTTGGGGATCAAGGTCTACTGCGCCGGGCGGTTGGCGGGGGCCGAAATCGCGCGGACCGAGTGGTATCGGGAGGGACGGGTTCCGTTGCATACCCTTCGCGCCGATATCGATTTCGGGTTGGCGGAAGCGGCGACGACCATGGGCCAGATCGGCGTGAAGGTTTGGATCTATCGAGGCGAGATTCTTCCGGAGACGCAAAAAGAGCGAGAATTGGCTGCTGCACGAGGTGAGAGAAGATAATGCTGTCCCCTAAGAAGGTAAAATACCGAAAACGGATGAAGGGTCGGATGGCTGGCAAGGCGTACCGAGGGTCCGATCTGAGTTTTGGCGAGTTCGGTCTCAAGGCAATGGAGCCGGGCTGGATTACGGCGAGGCAAATCGAGGCGGCGCGTATCGCGATGACCCGCTTCGTCAAGCGGGAGGGAAAATCTGGATCCGCATCTTCCCGGACAAACCGATTACCAAGAAGCCCGCCGAAACGCGTATGGGAAAGGGAAAGGGCGCCCCCGAATATTGGGTGGCGGTGGTCAAGCCGGGCCGGATCATCTACGAGATGGACGGAGTCACCCCCGAGGTGGCGAAAGAGGCCTTCCGGTTGGCCGCGTACAAGCTTCCGATCGCTACGCAGTTTGTAGCGCGGGGGGAGGAATAAGAAATGGCGGATGTAAAGGATTTTAGAGAGTTGACGGCGGAGGAGCTCTCTCAGAAAGAGAAAGAGCTTCGGAAGGAGCTCTTCAACCTTCGTTTTCAGGCGGTTTCCGGACATGTCGAGAACCCCAATCGGATCAAGTTGATTAAGCGGGACATCGCGCGGGTTCTGACCTTTTCTCAAATGAAAAAGAAAGAAGCGACCGAGAAAGAAGGCGCTTCGAAATAGGATTCCAGGTGAACGACAAGGAAAACATGTTGAAAAAGAGAAAAGAATACGTTGGCCAGGTCATCAGCGACAAGATGGAGAAGACTGTCGTCGTCGCGATCGACCGGATGGTGCAGGATCCTCGATACAAGAAATTTTTAAAGAGAACCAGCAAGCTGAAAGCGCACGATGAGAAAAACGAGGCCCATGTCGGCGATCGGGTCAAGCTCATCGAGACGCGTCCGATCAGCCGGGAGAAGCGGTGGGTCGTCGTCGAAGTGCTGGAGCGGGCGAAAGAAGTTTAAGAAGAAACAATCCAAAACGGTTTAATCTTAACGGAAGCGGGTGCTTAGCATGGTACAAATTTACACAATGCTCGATGTCGCTGATAACTCCGGGGCCAAGAAGGTGATGTGCTTCCATGTCAAAGGAGGCTCGAAGAAACGTTACGCGCGCCTGGGCGATATCATCGTTGCCACTGTGAAGGAAGCGATCCCACAAGGGAGTGTCAAAAAGGGAGATGTGGTGCGGGCGGTGGTGGTCCGGACGACGAAAGAAGTGCGTAGAGACGACGGCTCTTACATCAAGTTCGATCGGAACGCGGCGGTGCTGATCAATGCCCAGGGAGAACCGATCGGAACGCGTATTTTCGGCCCCGTCGCAAGAGGAGCTCCGCTGGAAAAAGTTTACGAAGATTATTTCACTTGCGCCTGAAGTTTTATAAAGGATTTGATGATGGGAAAAGCCACTTTACCGTTGCTCAGGACCAAGATTAAGAAGGGCGATATTGTTCATGTGGTCGCCGGCAAAGAAAAAGGAAAAGAGGGAAAGGTCTTGCAAGTCCTTCCGGATAAGCAGGCCGTTGTTGTTGAAAAGCTGAATCTCTTGAAGAAGCATACCCGGCCGAACCAAAAAAACCCAAAGGGGGGATCGTCGAGCGAGAGGGGAGGGTCCATCTCTCGAATGTGATGATTGTCTGCGCAAACTGCGTGAAGCCGAGAAGAATCGGGAGCAAGACGCTGCCGGACGGAAAGAAGTTGAGGGTCTGCAAATCTTGCGGCGAAGCGCTGGATAAAGAAGCTTAGTTTTCGATCGACAGAGATCGGAGCACATCTTAAGCGAGGCGAGGAACGGTAAAGGATCATGAAAACAACCAATATTGCGTCAGCCAAAGAACGATACCAGCAGGAAGTGATTCCTGCGATGATGAAGGAATTTGGGTATAAGAATCCGATGCAGGTGCCCAAACTCGAAAAAATCGTCGTCAATGTCGGAATGGGAGAGGCGATCTCCAACGTCAAGTTGCTCGATGCGGCGGTGAAAGAGCTCGGCCAGATTACCGGACAGAGACCGGTCGTCACCAAGGCCAAAAAATCGATCGCCGGATTTAAGCTTCGGGAAGGGATGCCGATTGGCGCCAAAGTCACCCTTCGGCGGGAGAGAATGTATGAATTTTTGGATCGGCTCCTCAATGCGGCCCTTCCCAGAATTCGTGACTTCAGGGGGATCTCCCTCAAAGCATTCGACGGAAAAGGAAACTACACCTTGGGAATCAAGGAGCAGTTGATCTTTCCGGAGATTAACTACGATGAGGTGGCTGCGATTCACGGAATGGACATTACCATCGTCACCACAGCGACGAACGACACCGAGGGAAGAGCGTTGCTGCGAAATTTCGGTTTCCCCTTCCGCAAGCCGAGTGAGCCGAAGTAAGTTTTGGAGTATCACAGATAAAGGCGAGGATCGGGCTGAGCTCCATCCGAGCCGCGGGGCTGGGGGCATCGTATGAGTCACCCCAAAAAGCACGCTTTTTGGGGGACCCCGAAAATAGAGAGGGCTGGGCATCCGGCTTTGCCGGTGACCAGTCGGGGCGTGGGGGCATCGGAGGACCCTCTCTTTGGGTCCGCCGGACGGGTCCCCACATAAGATAGAAAAATATAGAGGTAGACATTGGCAAAGAAATCTTTAATTGCAAAAGCCCAAAGGACCCCAAGTTCCAGGTGAGAAAATACAATCGCTGCGCCACTTGCGGTCGGGTGCGTGGTTATATTCGTAAATTCAACATGTGCCGGATCTGTTTCCGCCTGTTGAGCTTAAAGGGAGAGATCCCTGGGGTGATCAAATCGAGTTGGTAGGTCGGACCGTCCTTAACGTCATCGTAGATCGATGATAGGAAACGCCGATCACGGAAGTAATTGGAGTCGAGAATGACAGATCCTATTTCAGATATGCTGACCAGAATCAGAAATGCCAAGATGCGGAAACACGAGGTGGTCGATATTCCCCTTTCGAAGGTTAAGGTGGAGCTTGCCCGAATCTTAAAAGAAGAGGGGTTCATTCGAAATTATCGCGTGGTCGGCGAATCGGTGAAGAAGAATTTGAGGTTTATCTCAAATATGTCGAGAACGACGAGCCGGTGATCAGCGATCTGCAGCGTGTCAGCAAACCGGGCCGGCGCGTGTATGTCGGCAAGGATGAAATTCCTTCGGTGAAGGGGGGATCGGCGTTGCAATCCTCTCCACCTCGAAGGGGCTGATGACCGATCAGAAATCGCGTGAAGCGAAGGTCGGCGGAGAGGTTCTCTGTTACATCTGGTAACGAGCTGAGAATAAATCAAGGCGAGGAGCAGGCTTTGCCTGTCCGAGCCGCGGGGTGTGGGGGCATCGGAGGACCTCTCTTCGATCCGCCGCACGGGTCCCCACAATAAGATAAAAGGTTGAGATTATGTCGCGAGTCGGTTTAAAAAAAATTACGATTCCCAATGGGGTCAACGTCAAAGTGAATCCGGACAACGTCCACGTCAAAGGCCCGAAGGGAGAAAATCAAAAGGCGCTTCGGCCCGAGATCAAGGTCGACGTTCAGGGAACCGAGATTGCTGTCTCTCGCGCTTCGGACGATCGTTTTGTCCGATCGCTTCACGGTTTGACCCGAAACGAGATTCAGAACATGATCGTCGGCGTGACACAGGGATTCGAGAAGGTGCTCGAGATCAATGGGGTCGGTTTCCGCGCCGCGGTGCAGGGGAGAGTGCTTGTTTTAAATTTAGGATATTCCCATCCGATCAATTTTGAGCTTCCAAAGGGGATTGATGCAACGGTTGAAAAGCAGACGACCGTCACGATCAAAGGAATCGACCGGTATCTGGTCGGACAGGTGGCGGCGAATATCCGCGCATTAAGAGAGCCCGAACCCTATAAAGGGAAAGGGATCAAGTACAAAGACGAGCGGATCATCCGTAAAGAAGGAAAAGACTGGAAAATAACTCGTAAAACGGGGTTTATGATGGCGGTATCGGGGAAAGAAAAGGTTCTGGCAAGAGCGAGAAGGCACGAACGGGTTCGAAATAAAATTATGGGAACACCCGAGCGGCCGCGTCTCTCCGTTTATCGGAGCCTGGACAATATTTATGCTCAGATTATTGATGACCTTTCCGGAAAAACCTTGGCGGCGGCTTCCTCTCTTACGAAAGCGGCCAAAGGAAAAAGGGGAAACAGTCCGGGGGGAACATCGAAGCGGCAAAGATGGTCGGTGCAAAACTGGCCGCCCTTGCAAAAGAGAAGAATATCAGCAAGGTGGTTTTTGATCGAGGCGGTTATATCTATCACGGGAGAGTGAAGGCGCTTGCAGACGCGGCCAGAGAAGGCGGACTTGTATTCTAAGCACGACGGCAACCCTTCTGTTTGATGGGACGGGTTTTTAGGAGGCGGTACTTGGCAAAGATCAATGCAGACGAACTGACGTTAAAAGATAAGGTCGTATTCATCAACCGCGTGGCGAAGGTGGTGAAGGGGGGCAAGCGCTTCTCCTTCTCTGCTGTCGTGGTGGTGGGAGACGGCCAGGGGCATGTCGGGGTCGGCAAGGGAAAAGCGGCGGAGGTTCCTGAAGCGATTCGAAAAGCGATTGAGAATGGAAAGAAGAATCTGGTCCGCGTCCCCTTGAAAGAGTCGACGATTCCTTTTGAAATCACCGGGCACTACGGGGCCGAGAATGTTCTGCTCAAGCCGGCGGCGGATGGAACCGGGATCATCGCGGGGGGGCCGGTCCGGGCGGTGATGGAGATGGTCGGGATTTCGAATATCCTCTGCAAGTCGCTCGGGAGCGGGAACCCGCTCAACGTGGTTAAGGCGACGCTGGAAGGTTTCTCGAAATTAAGAGATCCCGGAGAGATGGTCAGGCGGAGGCAGACGGCCCTCGCGCTGTCGGAGAGATAGAATGGCAAAGAAAGAAGCTTCGAAAACGGCGACAAAACAGTTATCGATTACCCTGGTGCGGAGCTATATCGGGCGGCCCGGAAAACATAAAAGAGTGGTTGCCGGACTCGGCCTCCGTAAAATGAATCAAACGGTGATCCGCCAGGATACGCCTCAAACGCGCGGGATGATTCATAAAATTTCGCATCTGCTGGAGGTCAAGGAAATCTCGTGAAGATATCGGATTTAGCGCCCACTCCCGGGGCTAAGAAAAAAGAAAAAGGATCGGGCGGGGACCGGGTTCGGGACATGGAAAAGACGGCCACCAAGGGTCATAAGGGCCAAGCGGCCCGATCAGGCGGAACGAAGGCTCCCGGTTTCGAAGGGGGACAACAGCCGCTGATTCGCCGGGTTCCAAAACGCGGCTTTAAGAATATCTTCAAGAAAGAATACGCGGTCGTCAATCTGAGCCGACTCGATCAGTTCCCGGCCGAGACGGTGATCAACCCCGAGTTTCTCCATCAAGCCGGCATCATCAAAAGATCGACCGAAAGCGTTAAGGTTTTGGGGGAAGGAGCGCTGACGAAGCCGTTGGTCATCGCCGCCCACAAGTTCAGCGAAGAGGCCCTCAAGAAAATTCAAGCGGCCGGCGGGCGGGCCGAGGTCCTCTCATAGGAGTGAGTGGGTTGTTCGACAGATTTATCACCAGCGTTCAAAATATATTTAAGATCGCCGAGCTCCGACAGCGAATTATCTTCACCGCGCTGATGCTGATTGTTTACCGGATCGGATCTCACGTCCCGACTCCCGGAATCAACAATGAGGCGCTCGCCAAATTCCTGACCGAACGAGGGGGCGCTTTGATGGGCTTCCTTGATATCTTTTCGGGGGCGGGCTCTCGCGGTTGACCATTTTCGCGTTGGGGATCATGCCGTATATTTCGGCCTCGATCATCCTTCAGTTGCTGACGGTGGTGATTCCCACCCTCTCCAAACTGGCCAAGGAGGGAGAGCGGGGGCGAAAGAAGATCATCCAGTATACCCGAATCGGCACGATCGGGATCGGCATCGTCCAGGCGCTCGGAATTGCGATCGGCCTTGAAGGAATGGAGGGGGGCGCCTTTGTTCAGAACCCGGGCTGGGGATTCCGGCTCATGACGATGATCACGATCACCGCCGGAACCGCCTTCCTCATGTGGCTGGGAGAGCAGATCACGGAGCGCGGAATCGGGAATGGGATCTCCTTGATCATCTTCGCCGGGATCGTCTCACGGATGCCCGCCGCGGTGGTGAACACCTATCAGCTCTTTCAGGCCGGGCAGATCAACTTTTTCCTCATTCTATTTCTAACAATCTTGATGATTGGCGTCGTTGTGGCGATCGTCTTTCTGGAGAGCGGCCGGCGGAAGATTCCGGTTCAATACGCCAAGCGGGTCGTCGGCCGGAGAGTGTATGGGGGGCAGAGCACCCATATTCCGCTGAAGATCAACACCGCCGGCGTGATTCCGCCGATCTTCGCCTCCTCCATTATCGCTTTCCCTGCCACCATTGCCGGGTTCATTACGGTTCCCTGGGTGCAGGCGATCGGGAGGAATTTGACGCCGGGGACCGTTTTCCACACGGTGCTCTATGCGATGCTGATTATCTTCTTCGCCTTCTTTTATACGGCGGTGGTGCTCAATCCGGTGGATATGGCCGACAATATGAAAAAGTACGGCGGCTTCATCCCGGGGATCCGGCCGGGGCAGCGGACCTCCGATTACATCTACCGCGTCTTGACCCGAATTACCTTTGCCGGGGCGATCTACCTGGCGATGGTGGCGATTATTCCGGAAATCTTGATCTATCGATTCAACGTTCCCTTCGCCTTCGGGGGAACTTCTCTTCTGATTGTGATCGGGGTCGGTCTCGATACGGCGCAGCAGATCGAGACCCATATGTTGACCCGAAACTACGAAGGCTTTATGAAGAAGGGAAAGCTGAAGGGGCGAGGATTCTAAATGCGGTTGATCTTCCTCGGTCCGCCCGGGGTTGGGAAAGGGACGCAAGCGGAGAAATTATCGAAGGAGTATCGAATTCCTCACATCGCCACGGGCGATATGCTCAGAACGGCGATGGCCAAGAAAACACCGGTCGGCATGGAAGCCAAATCCTATATCGATGCCGGCAAGCTAGTCCCGGATGATGTGATTATCAACCTGGTTGCGGAGCGGTTGAAGGAGCCTGATACGTCGGCCGGATATATCCTGGATGGTTTTCCAAGGACGATCAAGCAAGCCGAGGCGCTGTCGAAGATTTTAAAAGAGAACCACCAGGGGATTGATCGGGTTCTCTATTTTGATTTAAATGAAGAGGAGTTGGTCAAGCGGATTGCCGGAAGACGAAGCTGTCCCGCCTGCCAGAAGGTTTATCATACCGCTTTTAATCCCCCCCTCAGGAGGGGATCTGCAGCTGTGGAACCGCTTTGGTTCAGAGAAAGGACGATCGTCCTGAAACAGTCAAAGCGCGTCTCGTCGTATATCGGAATGAGACGTCGCCGCTGATTCAACACTATCGAGAGCAGGGCCTCTTGTCGCAGATCGAGGCCGACGCCGGCGTGGACGCCGTCACCGGTCGGGTCAAAGAGGCGGTTCTGGGAAAGAAGTCATCCTGATGGGTTCAAAGCAATCCGGTTGACCCAAAGGGAAGAAAATGATTATTTTAAAATCGAAAGAAGAGGTCGCCAAGATCGCAAAAGCGAGCCGGATCGTCGCAGAGTCGCTTGAAGCGGTCAGGGCGTATTTGAAGCCGGGGATGACGACAAAAGAACTCGACCTCTTCGTTGAAAAGCAGATTCGAGAGCGGGGCGGGACGCCGGCTTTTAAAGGTTACCGAAACTATCCGGCGACCCTTTGTATTTCCGTCAACGAGGAAGTGGTCCATGGAATCCCCTCTCCCGACAAGGTGATTAAAGAGGGGGACATTGTCGGCCTCGATCTCGGCGCGATCTATGACGGTTTCTATGGCGATTCAGCGGTCACGGTTGCCGTCGGAGAGGTGAAGCCGGAAGCAAAGCGGCTGATTCAGGTCACCGAAGAATCTCTTTATGCCGGCATCGCACAGGCATGTGAGGGAAGCCGGTTGTCGGATATCTCCCATGCGGTTCAATCGCACGTGGAGCAAGCCGGTTTTTCGGTCGTTACCGATTTTGTCGGTCATGGAATCGGACGCGCTTTGCATGAGGAGCCTCAAATCCCTAATTTCGGCCCCCCCGGTCGAGGGCCGCGGCTGAGAGAAGGAATGGTTTTGGCGATCGAGCCGATGGTCAATATGGGGAAGGCCGCCGTTCGGGTTTTGGACGACCGTTGGACGGCGGTGACGGCGGACGGGAGTCTTTCCGCTCACTTTGAGCATACGATTGCGGTGACGAAAGAGGGGCCGGTCATCCTGAGCAAATTGTAACGGGGGGATGTCTCGCAAAGCGTTTGATGCATTTCAGAGATCGATAGATTGGGAAAAAATAATATGGCGAAAGAGGATGTCATTGAAGTGCAAGGAACCATCGTGGAGACATTGCCGAACGCCATGTTTAGGGTGGAGCTTGAAAACGGCCATCGCGTTCTTGCTCATATTTCCGGAAAGATGAGGATGCATTACATCAAGATCCTTCCGGGAGACAAGGTTACGCTGGAGCTCTCTCCATACGATCTGACCCGTGGGCGGATTACGTACCGCTTTAGCAAATAAGGAGTTTAGATGAAAGTTCGGTCATCGGTGAAGGCGATCTGCGCCAAATGTAAAATTATCAAGAGAAAAGGGGTGATCCGCGTGATCTGCGAGAACCCCCGCCACAAGCAACGGCAAGGCTAGTTTAAATGACGAGGAGATTTCATGGCTAGAATCGCAGGCGTTGATTTGCCGAGGGATAAAAGGATCGAAATCGGTTTGACGTATATTTACGGAATCGGACGGTCCATCTCTCAAAGGATTTTAAAAGAGACGAACGTCAGTCCGGACATCCGCGTGAAGGATCTCAAGGAAGATGAGGTGATCCGGCTTCGCGAGGCGATTGAGCGAGGCGTCCGGGTGGAAGGGGATCTTCGCCGCGAAGTCTCGATGAGCATCAAACGTTTGATGGATATCGGTTGTTATCGAGGGCTGCGTCATCGTCGCGGCTTGCCTGTTCGCGGTCAGCGGACCCGGACGAATGCAAGAACCCGAAAGGGCCGGAAGAAACAGACAGTCGGCGCCAAGCGAAAAGAGACGAAGTAATTCATCAGCGAAAGGGTTATGAATGGTTGCAAAAAAAGGTGCGAAGAAAAAAGAAAAGCGGAACGTTCAGACGGGGGTGGCCCATATTCAGGCCTCGTTCAATAATACGCTTGTGACCATCACCGACATGGCGGGGAATGTGATCGTCTGGTCGAGCGCCGGAAGCCAAGGGTTTAAGGGCTCGCGGAAGAGCACCCCTTTTGCCGCGCAGAGGGCGGCTGAAATCGCGGCCAAGAAGGCGATGGAGAACGGGATGAAACAGGTCGATGTCTATGTGAAGGGCCCCGGCTCCGGCCGTGAATCGGCCATTCGGGCGCTTCAGGTCGCGGGGTTGAAGATCAACCTGATTAAGGATGTGACCCCGATCCCGCATAACGGCTGCCGTCCCCCCAAGAGAAGAAGAGTTTAGGGATACCGTTATTCGTGAATCGTTAAACGTAAAGACACGAATAACAAATCACGATTAACGACGAACGAGTAACGAACAACAGGAGGTGTTTGCTTGGCTAGATATGTCGGTCCAGTATGTCGGCTTTGTCGAAGGGAAGGGACCAAGTTGTTTTTAAAAGGAACCCGTTGTTTTTCCGAAAAGTGTGCGATTGATCGGCGAAGTTATCCGCCGGGCCAGCATGGACAGGCCCGGCCGCGCGCCTCCGAATACAGCGCACAGTTGCGGGAGAAGCAGAAGCTGAAGCGGATTTACGGACTGCTGGAGCGTCAGTTCAGACAATATTTCTTCAAAGCGGAACGAAAGAAGGGAATCACCGGCGAGAACCTACTCCGGTTGTTGGAATCGAGACTCGACAATGTGGTCTACCGCCTTGGTTTTGCTTCTTCACGGAAGCAGGGTCGCATGCTGATCAGACAGAATCATTTTATCGTCAATGGAAAAGGGGTCAATATTCCTTCTTTCCTGGTCAGTCTTAATGATGCGATCGAGGTAAAAGAAGGTAGTCGCGGTCTTGTCGCTATCCAGGCTGCGCTTGAAGGGATTGGAACCCGTGGCGTTCCTTCCTGGCTGGAGCTCGATCAGAACCAAATGAAGGGGACCGTAAAGTCACATCCGAGCAAGGAAGAAATCGCGCTTCCTGTCAACGAGCAGCTGGTTGTTGAGCTTTATTCCAGATAAAGACATTGAGCCATTCGGGCATCGGAGCAACGTCTTCGATCGTCCGGTCGCTCCCACTCAAAACGGGTGAGGATCTTATGATTATTAGAACAAAAGATTTTCAAATACCAAAAAAGCTTGAAGTCGAAAAAGAAACACTCACAAAAACGTATGGAAAATTCTTTGCCGAGCCGTTCGAACGCGGATTCGGCAGCACCATCGGTAATTCGCTCCGGCGCGTTCTCCTTTCATCCATTGCAGGGGCCGCGGTCACGTCGATTAAAATCGAAGGGGTCCTGCACGAGTTCTCGACGATCCCGGGGGTGAAAGAGGATGTCACCGATATCATTTTGAATGTCAAGAATCTTCGCTTGAAGATCCATACCGATAAACCGAAGGTGATCCATATTAAGAAAAAAGGGGCGGGCGAGGTCCTGGCGAAAGATATTATCCACGATGCCGACGTTGAGATCCTGACCCCCGACCTTCATATCGCGACATTGGACAAAGACGGGAATCTCGATATGGAATTGGTTGTCAAGGTGGGCCGCGGTTATGTTCCTTCTGAGCGGAACAAAGAGGAGGGGATGCCGATCGGTGTGATCCCGATCGACGCCATTTTCTCGCCGATCCGCAAAGTGAATTTCATCGTTGAGAACGCGCGCGTCGGCCGTGTGACCGATTATGACAAGCTGGTCATGGAGATTTGGACCGACGGCAGCGTGAAGCCGGACGACGTACTCGGTTTTGCCGCAAAAATTTTGAAGGACCATTTGAATATCTTTATCAACTTTGAGGAACTCGAGCAGCCGGTTGAGCAGGAGCGGGATGAGGTCAAGGAGTTCAACAAGAATCTCCTCCGAAGCGTGCACGAACTGGAGCTCTCCGTCCGCGCCGCCAATTGTCTAAAAAATGCCAATATCCGGACCATCGCCGATCTGGTCCAACGGTCCGAATCGGAGATGCTGAAAACGAAAAATTTCGGCAGAAAATCATTGAACGAAATTAAGGAAATTCTTTCTGAGATGGGATTGTCCCTTGGAATGAAGCTGGAGGGGCATTCCGCCGAGGTCGGTAAAGAAGGGTAACGAAATAATACGATTGGGAAAGGAAGTGCGAGATGCGTCATCGTAAGGCAGGTCGTCCCCTCGGAAGGAACAGCGCTCACAGAAGGGCGCTCTTTCGAAATCTGGTCACCTCTTTTTTAAGGCACGAGCGGATCGAGACCACGGAAGCCAAGGCGAAGGAGATTCGTTCCATCGCCGATAAGATGATCTCCCTGGGAAAGCGGGGAGACCTTCATGCAAGGAGAATGGCCGCGGCTTATATTCTCGATCAAGATGTGGTTTTTTCCCTTTTCTCGGAAGTGGCCCCCCGTTTTCAAAATAAAAACGGCGGGTACACGCGCCTGATCAAAACGCGGGTCCGTCACGGCGACGGCGCTCCCATGGTCATCCTGGAATTGACGGAGGCCAAAAAGGTCGAGAAAGCGCCTAAGAAGGAACGTAAGCAGAAGAAAGAAAAAGAGGCCGGCACGGAATCCGCGCCAGCCTCATAGTTCGTCCAATCATTTTTCAGTCGTTTATTTTTTTGGCTCTTCTTTCGCCGCGGGCGCCGCGGGCTTTGCTTCCGCCGCCGCCGTGCTTGCCGCTGCCAGCTTTGCATCAACCGCGCTGAGAATGGCGTCGGCGGGAAGCCCCGCCTTTTCCGTGTTTGGATCAGCGTCAACCCACGCCCGCTTGGTATCATCGTGAATTTCGAACTTCCGTTCCACGAGCACCTTGACGACACGCGGCTTGGCGGCCAGGGCCTTTGCCTCTTCTTCTAATTTTTTGGCGGCTTCCGCCGATTCTTTGCCGTCCTTTTCGGACTGTTTTGCTTCCTCTAATAATGTTTTTGCCTCGTCTCCGCTTTTCCCCTTTGCTTCTTCCATCTTGGTTTTCGCTTCGCCGAGAAAGAATTCAGCCTCCTCCGCTTTCTTTTTCGCTTCTCTTCCCTTGACGCTGGCCGCTTCGGTGATGGTGATCGTGTACGTATCCCGATAATGCGACTCTTTCACCGGTTTGGCGGAGAAGATCTTAAAATAGCGGAAAGTGGGGGTTGTGATTTTTCCGGTGTCCTTGTTTGCGGACATCTTGCCGTGGGGGTGATCGGATAGCCCTTTCTCCGTCAAGACTTCTACCACTTTATCCCAAACCTGGTCGTACGGTAAGGAATAGGTCTTTTCAGCGGGTCCTTTCGGCGCCGGTTTTGCCGCGTCCTGGGCGTGGACGGCCTGAATAAACAACGGGTGAACCAGAAACAGGAACCATAGGAAGATGTTTAATTTTTTTCTCATCCTTTCCTCCAGGTAATTGGCGGTATCGATATTTCTAGCGTTTTTACTAGTGCGTGTCAAGAGAAATCGATTGAAAGAAACCGGTCATCGGATCTGTTTTTAGCCTTTATTGTACAATGCAGGCAGGTCCGTTGTCATCCGGTCGATGGAAGATTGAACCGGGAGCCTTGTCTCTGTATCGTCGGGAGATTTCTGTGTCATCGGTGGAGGTTAAGAGGGCCTATTCTGTGATTTTCTGATGAGAGAGTCTTCCAAAAAAAGGAATCCGGATGATCAGAATTTAAGGTCGGATTGGAATATCGACCCGGTATATTTTCGCCTGAATGGCCGCTTCAATGTCAGCTTCTCGCGTGATGAATCGCGTTTATTCATGGGATGTTGCAATCGATTTTTCAATGGGTTTTCATAGATGAAGCAAGAAGCACGCCGAATTGGACATTTGCTTTACTCGCATTTTCTTTTGTGTTATATTTAGACCGTGCTGACGCTAAGAATACAATCGAAGCAAGTCTTGCTTATGCTCATCATGACCTTCCTCCTTTTTTTGTCTTTTGCGCTTGTCTCCGGTATGAAAAAAAGAAATTTGCTTGTCTTTTTTAATGATATCGGCGGAAAGGCGGATGTAAAGATCGGTCAATTCTCGGTTGTCCAGTCACACGAAGGGGTGAAGAATTGGGAGTTGAGGGCGGATCGTGCCGAGATATTCGAGAAAGACCAAAAAGCGTTGCTTGAAAAAGTCGCCGTGACGATTCAGACCTCTCAGGGGGTTGAATTATCTCTGGATGGAGACTCGGGAACGATCAATACGCGGACAAAAGATTTTTCCCTGGAGAAGAAAGAGGGTCCGATGGTGATCCAGTTGAGCAACGGTTACACCATTGAGACGCCGGCGTTGTCTTGGCTCAACGATCAGAAGATAATTGTCGCCGAGGGACCCGCTCGCATCACCGGCCCCGAAATTGAGATTAACGGGAACGAAATACGCGTTGCGCCGGAAAACCAAGAGGTTACCGTCTCGGGTCATGTTCAGGCGCTGGTTCATTAAATACGTTTTTTCTCCACTCCTCCTCATCGAACTCCTCGGAGGGAGCGGGTTTACCGTCGCCGGTGAGATACCGGTTAAAAATAATCCTCAGGAACCCATCTCCATTACTTCCAATAAAATGACGATTAAAAGTCTGGAAGACAAAATCATCTTCGAGGGAGAGGTCTTTATTAAAAAAGGCGATTTAACGATTAAGGCGGATCACGCGGAAGTTTTTATGTCCGAGTCCTCTTCTTTATTGATTGATCCTTCGACCCAGGAGAAGCGGGAGGTCTCTCGAATCGAGACCTCCGGCAACGTCGACATTCGACAAGGCGAAAAACATGCCAAAGCGGAAAAGGGGATCTATGACCAAAAGAAAGAGACCATTACCCTGACGGGGGATGCCGAAGCTTGGGAAAAAGAGTACCGCGTGAAGGGGAAGGTGATCACCCTTTTTATTGCGGAGAATCGGAGCCTGGTCGAGGGAAGTCAGGTGATTATTCATTCCGGGGTAAGCGATTTGAATTTAGGAAAAAAATAAACTTTCCGGATAATAGAGATGCTCGAAGCAACGGAACTCGAAAAAAAATATCAGGGCCGTAAGGTCGTTCGGAATGTCAATATCCGTGTGGGAGCCGGGGAAATCGTCGGATTGCTCGGTCCGAACGGCGCCGGAAAGACAACGACCTTTTATATGATTGTCGGTTTGACCCCTCCGGACCGTGGGGATATCTTTTTGAACGGAGAGCGGATGACAGGGATGCCGATGTATCTTCGCGCCCGCAAAGGGATCAGTTATCTTCCTCAGGAACCGTCGATCTTCAGAAAGTTGACGGTCGAAGAGAACATTATGGCGATTCTCGAAACGCTCGATCTCTCTCCGGCCGAGCGGCAGTCCCGCCTGGAAGCGCTTCTCGGCGAATTAAACATTTCACATTTGGCGAAACACAAGGCGTTCACCCTCTCCGGAGGAGAGCGTCGTCGTCTTGAAATCACGCGGGCCTTGGTGATCTCGCCCCAATTCATCCTCCTTGACGAACCGTTCGCCGGAATCGACCCGATCGTCGTCATGGAGATTCAAAAGATTATTTTTCAACTCAAGAAGCGCGGGATCGGAGTCCTCATCACCGATCATAATGTTCAAGAGACGCTCGAAATTACCGATCGATCGTATATCATCTATGAAGGGGAAATCCTCATTTCCGGGACTTCTTCCGAGATCGCCAATAGTCCGCAAGCGCGGGAAATTTATCTGGGCGATCGTTTCCGTTGGCAGGATCGAAACGCGCCGTCTCTTCAATCATAACGTAGGCTTGTAGGGGTTCGGATATGTCTTGGTCAGAGAGTGGGATGAGAGCCAGACTCGATCTAAAGATGACGCAGAAGCTGATCATGACGCCTCAGCTGCAGCAGGCCATTAAGCTTCTCCAGCTTTCAAGACTCGAGTTGACCCAAACCATTAATCAGGAGATGCTGGAAAATCCACTTCTTGAAGATACGGCCGCCGATTCCCCAGAAGAGGAAACCGCTTCTGCGACCTTGGACGGAGAGACTGAGAAGAGAGAGGAAGAATCGTCTGAGAAGTCAGACGAACTCGATCTCAAGTGGGAAGATTATTATACAGATGATGATCGAGGAGACGAGGGGGGAAGTTACTCGGCCGCCTCTTCGGAAGAGCGGCCGTCGTATGAGCAAACCCTTACGAAGGCCGCCTCTCTGGTAGATCATCTTCTTTGGCAGTTGGGGCTTTCCTCGGTGACCGAGAAAGAGAAGGAGATCGGGACGGTACTCGTCGGCAATATAGACGATAACGGTTATCTTGGCGCTTCACTTGAGGAAATTGCGCAGACGGTCTCGAGCTCGGTCGAATCGGTTGAAAAAGTTTTAAAAGTAATCCAGGGATTTGATCCCACCGGCGTCGGCGCCAGAGACTTGAAAGAGTGTCTTCTCATCCAGACCGCTCAGTTGGGACTGTCCGGCTCTTTGGTTGATGCGGTGATCAAGGATCATTTGGAAGACCTGGAGAAGAAGCGGTATCAGAATATCGCAAAATGCTGTAATGTCACCCTTCAAGAGGTGTTGCATGCCTCGAAGGTGATCGAGCATCTGGAGCCGAAGCCGGGTCGTCCCTTCACTTCGTCGGAGAACCTCCATATCATCCCGGATGTTTTCGTCGTCAAATCGGAAGGGAAATATGTGGTCCTGTTGAATGACGACGGTCTTCCCAAATTGAAGATCAGCCCTTTTTACCGCAGTCTCCTCCGATCGAAGGAGACCGTTGCGGAGACGACAAAGACCTATCTTGAAGAAAAATTTCGGTCGGCCCTTTGGCTTGTCCGCAGCATTGAACAGAGAAACCGGACCATCCAGTTGGTGGCCGAGAGTATCGTTAATTTTCAATACGAGTTCATGGAGAAGGGGATCAGCTGTTTGAAGCCGCTGATCCTCAAGCAGGTGGCGGATGACATCTCGATGCATGAGTCGACGGTGAGCCGCGTGACCACCAATAAATATATGTTTACCCCGCAAGGTATTTTCGAGCTGAAATTCTTTTTCAACAGCAGCCTTCCCCGCGTCGGGAACGGCGCAGAAAACCTTTCCTCAATTGCCGTTCGAGAGATGATCCGGAAAATGGTCTTGGAAGAAGATCCGGTCCACCCCTTAAAAGATCAGGAAATTGTAGAGCGCCTCAAGCAAAATGATGTGGACATTGCCAGGCGAACGGTGACAAAGTATCGAGCCTGGCTCAAGATTCCACCCGCGAGTCGGCGGAAAAGACCTTTTTAGACGATCCAACGGGAATATCCCATTTGTACCGACCGTCGCAAGGAGGATCAATGGAAGTCATGATCACCGGAAGACAGATGGAGGTCACCCCCGCGTTAAAGGAGTATATTGAGGGCCGTGCGCGGAAAATTGAAAAATATTCTTCCAAAACCACACAGATCGCATTTACGCTCAAGGTAGAAAAATACCGTCATATTGCAGAGGTGTTGGTTCGAGCGAACGGATTTCTCTTACAGGCCGAAGAAGAGACCGACGAGATGTATGCCTCGGTCGATCAGGCCATGAGCAAAATCGAAAGGCAATTTAAAAAATATAAGGAAAAACTGACCAATCACCGGGTTCGGCAGGAAGCGGTTTCAGGGGAGTCCCAACCGGAGGCCGAACCATCTATTCCCACGGTCCAAAAGAAGAAGGTTTTTCCCGTGAAGGCGATGCGCTTGGAAGAGGCGGCCTTACAAATGGAGCTGCTCGGAAAAGATTTTTTTCTGTTCGGAAATCACGAAAATCACCGGATCAATGTTCTCTACAAACGAAAAGATGGAACACTCGGGCTGATCGAGCCGATTTATTAACGCAAGATCTTAATTAAGCGCCATTCATCCCCGGCGTTTCACCCTATGCCTGCAGCAAAAAATGTCCGCCTGGTCGTCATTAGCGGCCTTTCGGGTTCCGGCAAAAGTTATGTCATCAAGTACTTTGAGGATCTCGGCTTTTTTTGCATTGATAACCTCCCGCCCCCCTTCTTCCGAAATTTGTAGAACTGTGCAACCAGTCGCGAAGCCATATTACGAAGGCGGCGCTCGGCATTGATATCCGAGAACGGGATTTCCTCGGCCATTTTCTGAACATCTTCGATCAGTTGAAGGAAGAGGGATACCAGATGGAACTCCTTTTCCTCGAGGCGAATGACGAGGTGCTCGTGCGGCGGTTTTCGGAAACGCGCCGTCCGCATCCGTTGGCCCGGGACGGTTCGGTGATCGACGGCATTCGGATGGAACGTGAGAAACTAAGCGACCTGAGAAAACGCGCCGATAAAATTTTGGACACCTCCAATTATCATGTTCACCAGCTCAAAGAGGTGATCACCCAATATTATTTGGAGAAAGGAGAGAACAACCATTTGAATATCTCCTTGATCTCCTTCGGCTATAAATTCGGAATTCCGTATGATCTGGATCTCCTGTTCGATGTCCGCTTTCTCAGCAATCCCAACTTTGAAAGGGAATTGAAGCCGCTCACCGGGGAGCATCCCCGCATCCAAAGCTACGTTACTTCCCAGCCGGAGGCGAAGATATTTCTGGAGAAGTTGTACGGTTTTCTCGATTTCCTCGTCCCGCTTTACGAGAAGGAGGGAAAAAGCTATCTGACGATCGGGATCGGATGCACCGGCGGAAGACACCGATCGGTCTCCATTGTCAATTTATTACGGGAGCATCTCCAGTCGAGGGGTTTGCAGGTTCATTGGCGCCATCGGGATTTGGGACAGCCGGGGTAAAATGTCGAGTTACGTGGTGGCGATTTCAGGGGCGAGCGGGGCGATCTACGGGGTGCGGCTCCTCGAGTATCTGTTGAAGGAAAAGCACAAGGTCTATCTGACCCTTTCCCATGAGGCGCGGTTGATCATTCGGGAGGAGCTCGGATTGGAGTGGGGCGCCCGTTTTGAAGAGACCGACGAAATCCTAAAAAAGAAATATGCCGGCGATGATCTCGTGTATTGTAATGAGAAGGATATGACGGCGCCGATCGCCAGCGGATCGGTTCCCACACAAGGGATGATCATCGCCCCATGTTCGATGAAGACGTTGGCGGCGATTGCCCACGGATTCTCTTCGAACTTAATTGAACGCGCGGCCGACGTCACCCTCAAGGAGCGGCGGCCGCTCCTGCTCATTCCGCGAGAAACCCCGCTCAACCAGGTTCATCTGAGGAATATGCTGATGCTTTCCGAGATGGGGGCCACCCTCATCCCGGCGATGCCGGCCTTCTACAATCATCCCCGATCGATCGACGATATGGTCAACTTTATCGTGGGACGCGCGCTGGATGGGCTGAAGATTGAGAACCGAATCTATCAACGATGGAAGGAATCATGAAAGTGAATTTCTATGGAAGGTGCTTTCTTCTGGTGATCCCGGTTTTATTTCTTCTTTCCTGCGAATCGGGGCCCGAAGTCGCGCCGCATGCGGACTGGGCCGATGTCACCCTCCATGCGGTCGGCATCGGGCAGATCCAAGGAGAGTGGTCGCTTTCGGACAGGATCCAAGCGGTGCAACACGCCAAGGTGGATGCTTACGCGAAACTCGAATCCCAAATCATGATGCTGCAGATCGATTCAAAAAAAACGATTTCCGAATTGGTCGCGAAAGACGAGCAGATCGGCAAGAAAATCGCTTCTTTTGTCAGGGGAGCCAGAATCGTTCGGACCGACAACAGAGAGAACGGCGTTGAGATTCTGACCGAGCTCTTCTTAGGAGAGAACTTTAAGGCGACGATCGGTCTGGCCGAGAGAAAGCCGAAACCGGTTCCAAGAGGGAATACACCCGAATCGTCCCGATTCTAAATTGAGGTAAGAAGTGTGGCTGATCGAAAACAGCTCCTTTTACCGCGACTCAATCTAGAAATCCTTCAATCCGAAACACTCCTCTTCCTTGTGGAGGATTCCTCGACCGACGGATTTACCCTCGACTTAATTACAAAATATTTTCTTACGACGGAATCGCTCATCCGGAAGATCTTTCAGCATCCGAATACCTGGGAAGCCACGCTCAATTATGTCCGCATGTTTGGAGATTACGCTCAGGAGCCGTGGTTTGCGTCCAAACGAAAAGAGCGTGACGCGGAGGCGGTACAGGAGCCGGATTTCGTGAACTTGTTTCAACAAGTTCAACAGATGAAGGTGTCTGAGAAAATTCAACTGGCACTCAAAGGGAACAAAGAAGCAAGAGCCCTTCTATTAAAGGATTCGAATAAACAAGTCATCCTGGCCGTCCTTAACAGCCCCAGACTGACGGAACAAGAAGTGGAATCGATCGCCCAGTCAAAAAACGTATCCGAAGATATTCTGCGTGTTGTTGCGAACAATCGGAACTGGATGAAGAATTACGGGATTATCGTCGGTCTCGTAAACAATCCCAAAACGCCCGTGGGGCTCTCCCTCGGTTTCATCAAAAACCTCAAACCCAAAGAGCTCAATAATCTCGCGAAAAATAAGGGCGTTCCAGAAGTCATCCGGAGCTCCGCCGGAAAGTTTCTTCAGATGAAGCGAGCGGGGAAATAATTGATCGGCCTGCTCCCAATCCATTAAAGAAATTTTCCTCTTTCTTGATCGCCTGTCCTGATACGATTTTAAAATTATCAACTTTTCGGTTAAAATTTCCACTTTCCTTGACAAACGTCAAATACTAAGTATACTTACTATCGTCAAATTGCATGGCGGGATACTTGAGGAATTTGGGAATGCTTCATAAGAATAATGGGAAATACAAAACGAAAGATATCTGCGCATTGTTTGATATTTCGAAGGCGACATTGTTCCGATGGGAAAGCGAAGGACGGATCTCCAACGTGGGGCGAGACTGGAGAAACTGGCGGCTCTACTCCGATCAGAACATCAAGGAAATAAAGAAGATCATCTCTCGCCGTTCCGGTTATTCCAATAAACAGGGATTTTCAAAGAAAGGTTGAGGTGCCGATTCTGATGGAACTTTCTCTCCCCTTTTCTCGTAAAAAAGAGCTCATCGGACTCGATATCGGCTCCGGCGCGATCAAGCTGGTCCAGGTGAAAGAGACAAGCAAGGGTTACCAGCTTCAGAAGTTCGGCGTCAAGGCGCTTGATTCCGAGCTGATCGTCGACGGAACGATTATGGATGCGGGACGCGTCGTCTCCGTGATCAAAGAGCTTCTGGAGGAACAGGCGGTCAAAGTAAAAGATGTCGCCGTTTCCGTCTCCGGGCATTCGGTGATTGTGAAGAAAATCAGTCTTCCGATGATGACGGAGGAAGAGCTGGAGGAATCGATCAAATGGGAAGCGGAACAATACATCCCATTCGACATTAACGACGTGAACATCGACTTTCATATTCTTGGAACGGGAGACAATCAGGAATCGAAAGAGCAGATGTCGGTGTTGTTGGTGGCGGTCAAGAAGGACAAGTTGACCGAATACACGACCTTGGTGACGGAGGCAGGACTCAATCCGGTGATCGTCGACGTCGACGCGTTTACCATCGAGAACATGTTCGGCGTGAATTATGACGCGAGGGAAGGGGAGATCGTGGCGCTCGTCAACATCGGCGCCAGCGTGATGAACATTAATATCCTGAAGGGCGGCACCTTCGCCTTCACGCGCGATATTTCCATCGGAGGAAATCGCTACAATGAGACGATTCAGAGAGAGTTCAACGTCAGCTACGAACAGGCCGAAAAAGCAAAGCGGAACGAAGCGGTTGAAGGAATCGATTCTCAGGCCCTTTCTTCCATCATCAATAATCTGAACGCGGAAATTTCTTCGGAGGTGATCCGATCGTTCGATTATTTCAAAACGACCTCTACCAATGAGAACATCGACCGCATTGTTCTCAGCGGAGGAGCATCCAAAATTCCTGATCTGTTGTCCCAGCTTGCGGAGAAGTCGGGAGTCCCCGTTGAAATGGCGGACCCCTTTAAAAAAGTGGATATTCCCAAAAAAGTATTTGACCCGGAATACATCCAGGAGATGGCGCCCTTGGCCGCGGTCGGAATGGGCTTGGCGATTCGAAAAATTGGGGATCGATAATCAATGATCAAGATCAATTTACTTCCGACGCAAAAAGCGAAGAAGGGAAAGAAGAAGGTCGAGATCCAATCGCAGCTGATCCTTGCTTCCGGCGTGTTGTCTATTCTCTTCCTGATCCTCGGATACGGCTGGATTACCCTCAATGAGAGGGTCGACAATCTAACGGCCGAAAAGACAAAGCTGACGACGGAATTGGGAGTGCTTAAGACAAAAGTAAAAGAAGTGGAAAATTATGAGAAAGACAAGAAAGCGGTCGAGGAGAAGATCCATATTATCGAGCAGCTCCGTAAAAATCAGTCGATTCCTGTCCTTCTCCTGGATCAAATCAGCCGAAGCCTTCCGGAGAAAGTATGGTTGGTGAACGTCAATGAGCAAAACGGTGTGATCGACCTGGAGGGAAGGGCCACCACAAACAGCGAAATCGTCGATTTCATCAATAATCTAAAGCGGTCTGCTCTTTTTAAAGATGTGCAGATTCTCGAATCAAGACAGGGGACGGAAGGGACCGTTTCGATTTATACATTCAGGCTTAAATGGTCTCTGGCATAAAACAATAAGGGGCGGCCGGGCGGCATTATGGCATTGAATCTGGAAAAACTGAAGAACCTCACCAATACCCAAAAGTTTGTCTCTCTTGTTCTCGTCATCGTGATCATCTCCGGGGCATTTGTTTGGTTTGTCTTTATCCCGAAGAGCGGTGAGATCTCCACCCTCAACGGGCAAATCGCAGCGCTGAATAATGACATCAATATTCATCGAATCAAGGTGAAGCGCCTTGATGAACTCATCGCGGAGAATCGACAGCTTCAACTTCAACTGGCTACTTTAAAAGAGCAGCTTCCTCCGGAGGCGGAGGTTGAAATTCTCTTGAAGCAGGTGTCCGACTTGGGGGGAAGGACCGGCCTCGATTTTAAATTGTGGCGGCCTGCCGAGAAAAGGCCCAGCCCGTCGGGACTCTACGTCGAAATTCCTGTGAATGTGGAAGTGGCCGGAGCATACCATGCGCTCGGCGTCTTCTTCGATAAAATCAGCAAATTGCCTCGGATTATTAATGTGTCGAATATTCGGATGGGGAGCTCCAAGCTGGAACAAAATAAGGTTTTGATCCAGACCAGTTTCTCCGCAACGGCGTTTGCTTCTGTTGAAGGGGCTCCATGATCAGGAAACAATTTCTTTTAAATAGCGGTATGCTTTTCCTCGTAGCGTTCTTATTCGGATGCGGCGAGACCGCACCGCCGGTTGCTTCGAAGCCGGCGCCAACGACGGCGGCGAAGGTCGTGCCGGCCGCTCCGGCGGTTGTCCCGGCCCTCCCGGCGGAAGAAATTGTTTCCCCGGAGGTCCTCGTCAAGAAAGAAGATCCCGCTGCGCTCTTTCAATACAATCCGGAAGGGAGGCGTGACCCATTCAAATCGATTATTATCGCCATCGGAAAGCGAAGCGCCTCGGAAAACCTTCCCCCTCTGCAGCGGAAGGAGCTGTCTGAAATGAAGGTGATCGGCATTGTTTGGGGAGGCTTTGGACACGGCGCCGTCATCCAGACGCAGGACGGAAAGGGATATCCCGTCCGAAAGGGAACCCGGATCGGGATGAACAACGGTGTGATCAGTCAAATAACAAATAAAGAAGTGGTGATTGAAGAAAAATACCTCGACATCTTTGGTGAGACCAAGGTGAGGAATGTTGTGATGGAACTTCATCCCCAAAAGGAGGGGCTAGAATGATCGGGCAGAACAGATTTGTTTTCGTGATTATATTTTTAATATTGACCCAATCCTGTTCTCCGAAGGCCTCTCAGGTGATGACACAACCCTCATCCCCGAAGGAAATCGTCGATATTCGCGTTGTTTCAGAGTCTGAGAAGACCCAAGTGGTCGTGGAAGGCCAGCAACCGATGATTTATACGACTTTTCATCTGACCGATCCTTATCGTCTGATTGTGGATATGGCGGGTGTCGGCCTCGGAAAATTTACGGAAAAGATCGATGTCAATCAAGGGGGGGTCCGTTCGATTCTCCCCGTGGCGGGAGAGGGAAATCAGGTCGGGCGTCTGGAAATCGAGGTCGATGAATCTGTCGAGACGAATGTGAGGACGGAGGGGACCAATCTCATCGTCGAAGTGGCTCATCCGGCGTCGAAACCGGCTGAACCGGTCGTGGAGAAACCGGTGGAACCGATCCTCGCGCTCGCCGAGGAGCCGAAACCGGTCCTTCCTCCGCCGATCAAGGAGGAGAAAGATCTCTCTCCGGCAAAGATCGTCAAGTCGATCCGGTTCGATCGGAAGGAAGGTCTCCAGTTGGTGATCACGTCGGATGGACAGCTTTCTCCAAATGTCTTTCTTCTCGATCCGAAGCGTCTCGTGATCGATCTTCCCGATGTGAAAATGGCCTCCAAAATAAAGACCCTCCCTGCGAAGAACCATGCCGTCAAGCAGGCTCGAATCGGCGTTCATTCGAACAAGGTGCGGCTTGTCCTCGATTTGAATGCGCCGGTTGTTTACTCGCTGCAACAAGATGGCCCCCAATTGCGCGTTCATTTAAAAGATGCTTCTGAGATCGCTTCCTCGTCTAAGAAAGAAGCGTCTGAAAATTCTTCTGCACCGGCGGATGTCTCCGCGGCGCCTGTAACAGCAGTCATCGTTCCTCCTGTTGTTCCGATGCCTGAGGCGGCTGCTCCTAATATGGAGGTGGCCGCTTTGGTTGATCCTTCCGCCGGCATGACGGAGGGGACTGAGGCAGCGGCGGCTCCCGCGCCGGCTCCGGCTCCGATGATTGATGTGGGAATGGCGGAAAAGCCTTCTGTGGAGGCCCCGCTGGAACGGGTGGCCGACAAGGCGGATATCGTTCTTGAAAATGGGGAATCGTCCGAAGAGCCTAAGAAAAGTGTAGAGACCGGATCGGTCACCCCTCCCAAATATGTGGGGAGGAGAATTTCTCTCGATTTTCAGGATGCCGATCTCGCTAATGTCATCCGGCTGATCGCGGATGTCAGCAACCTGAATATCGTTCTCGGAGAAGATGTAAAGGGAAAAGTGACATTGAAATTAATCAATGTTCCCTGGGACCAGGCGCTCGACATCATTCTAAAAATGAATAATTTCGGACAAATCCGGGAGGGAAACATTGTTCGAATTGCCACTTTGACTAATATTGCACGACAACAAGACGAAGAAGCCTTGCAAAGGAGACGAAGATCAAGGCGGAGGACCTTCTGACGCGGGTGATCCATGTGAATTATGGAAAGGCGGCGGACCTGACGGAGTCGGTCAAAAAGCTTCTCTCCTCACGAGGAGACATCACCATCGACTCGCGAACGAACACCCTGATTGTTAAAGATATCCAGAAAAATTTGGATGAGGTTTCCCGGCTTGTCAGGACGATCGATACACAAACACCTCAGGTGGTCATCGAGGCGCGAATCGTCCAGGTGGCGCCGACCTTCAACAGAAGCCTCGGAATTCAGTGGGGAGCCTCCACCCAAACCGTCAGCGGCGGCAATATTCTCGGGCTGCGGGGGGGAGGGGGAGGGCCGGCCGCCGTCTTCGGCACCCCGGATCCGCAATTTGCGGTCAACCTTCCGGCAGCCTCGAATTTTGGAGGCCTTGGATTTACCTTCGGCCGGTTTACCGATAACCCGATCAATCTCGATCTTAGACTCTCGGCCGGAGAGTCACAGGGGCCTGACGCGGATTGTCTCGACGCCGAAAGTCTCTGTCCTGAACAATCAAGAGGCAAAAATTGAGCAGGGCGAATCGATCCCCTTTTCGACCGTCTCTCAGGCCGGAACACAGACCACCTTTGTCGATGCGAACCTTACCCTTCTGGTCACACCGCATATCTCGTCGGATGGGGGGATTATTATGAAGATCAGGGTGAGCAAGAATGCCCCCGGTGAGACCCGTCCCGGTGCTTCCGGCCCGAGTATTCTCAAGAAGGAAGCGACCACGAATGTTCTCGTCAAGGACGGTGAAACGACCGTCATCGGCGGTATTTATGAGGTTACGAACACCGATTCGATCAGCGGCATCCCGTATTTGATGGATATTCCATTCTTGGGATGGCTTTTCAAAACAACGACCAAACGAGAAGACACTTCTGAACTGTTGGTCTTCCTGACCCGCAGGATTATAAAATAGCCTTGATCTGAGTGATTTAGATCGGTAAGTTGTATGGATGAAGAATATCGTATTGCTCGGGTTTATGGGGACGGGGAAGAGCGCGGTCGGAAGGAGACTGGCGACGGCGTTCCACTATCAGTTCATCGACACGGATCAAGTGATCGAGGAGAAGACCCACAAACGGGTTGCCGAGATTTTTTCCGAGCAAGGAGAGGAAGCGTTTCGGCGGCTGGAATCGGAAGCAGTTTTCGATCTGGCGGAACGGACCGGTTGTGTGATTTCAACCGGAGGAGGGATCGTCCTCGATTCAAAAAATCTTGATTTGCTCCAAAAGAACGGTATTCTGGTCCTCCTGCGGTGCCGTCCGGAAGTTATTTTCAAAAGGGTCCAAAAACGGGCAGGACAACGGCCTCTTTTACAGAAAGCCGATCCGCTATCAGAGATCAAACGGCTTCTGGCGGAACGGGAGCCCTTTTATCGGAGAGCCGATATTACTTTGGACACCTCCGATATGAATTTGGATGATGTTGTTCAACAGATTAAGAGAAAGGTCTTGGAGATTGAAGGTCGAGAAAGTACGGCTTAGTTTGGGCGCAAACAGTTATGATGTGGTCATCGGAACCGGGATCAGGAATCGGTTGGGTCCGTATCTAAGAGCCCTTTCGTTGGGGGAAAAAGTGGCAGTGGTCACCAATCCGGCCATTGATCGTCTCTACGGCGCCGGCATCCGAAGAAGCCTTCAGGCCGCTCGATTCGTTCCAAAGACGATTCGAATCCGGGACGGAGAGCGGCATAAGAATCTGACGGAGATCGAGCGGATTTACGACCAACTGATTCTTCATCGATTCGAGCGGGGATCGACGCTTGTCGCGTTAGGGGGAGGAGTGATCGGGGACATGGCCGGTTTTGCGGCGGCGACATTCCTTCGCGGCATTCCATTCGTTCAGGTTCCAACCACGGTGGTGGCGCAGGTTGATGCGAGCATCGGCGGGAAGACCGGCGTTGATCACTCTCGCGGGAAGAATTTGATCGGCGCCTTTCACCAGCCGAAGCTGGTCTGCGTCGATCCGGGGGTGCTTGCAAGCTTGCCCCGGCGGGAGTTTATCGCGGGACTGGCGGAGGTCGTCAAGTACGGGGTCATCATGGACGCCGCATTTTTCAAATATCTTGAAGAAAATGCCGCGGCGATTCTGGCGATGGATTCTAAAAAACTCTTTCACTGCATTAAAAGGTCGGCGGCGCTGAAGGCGAAGGTCGTGTCGGCCGACGAGCGGGAATCGGGGCTGAGAAAGATCTTAAATTACGGCCATACGCTGGGACATGCCGTTGAGACATTAACCGGCTACCGAAAGTACAAACACGGCGAAGCGGTCGCCATTGGGATGGCCTCGGCGGCCAAGCTCTCCTATCTGCTCGGCCTGACGGATTGGCAGACGGTTCAACGACAAATTTCGCTCTTACGGGCGTTTCACCTTCCGACCGAGTTGCCTAAATTAGACCCTGGCAGTATACTTGAGACCATGGAAAGGGACAAAAAAGTGGCCGGTGGAGAAATCTTTTTTGTCTTGCCGGAAAAAATTGGCGTGGTCCGGATTGTCCCGGTCGACCGGAAAGTTTTGAAAGCGTTTTTGAGCGCGTAGAAATGAGGTGAAGTCAATCGTGAGGTATATCCAAATGAGAAGACAAGCGGCTTCAGTCCTTTTACTCTCCTTGATCTTATTCTTTTCGGGGTGTGGCGGCGATGCAAAAGCGCCATTTGATGCCACAGTGACCGGACCGGAAGACGAGGATTTCACGGTTACGGGTGGTGCGGGGACCTCCATCGTCAGGCCGCTTGAGTTTCAGGTGAGAGATGCCGCCGGGGTCGTTGCGCTGCCCGATGTGGAGATTGAGCTTTTTGCGGGAGGGGGGGGATTCTGACCGACATTGACGGAAATCCCTTGGATCCCAATAATCCGACCTACTTTAAAACAAAAACGGACGATCGCGGTCTAATCCGTACCGCTTTTCTCATTCTCCTTCCAGGCTGCGGGGCTGAAGATGTTGAGGTGACGGGATCCGTGACTGCAAGCGTTGGATCTGCAGCCATGTTGTGGACGGGCACATTTACAATTGAAGCATGTTAAATAGCATAAATTGCAGCCCGAGCGTCGTTTTACCTAATGATGTTTCATATTCCTGATATCAGCATGCGGTGATCTTTCCGGGTTCCCAGCCCGTTGAAGGGATCTAACCGATACTCCCCACCAAACAAACCCACTTCCGATAATGACCATTCCCCTTTCCCCCTGATTGTTGTCAAACGACCCGCAACGGATTTGAGCGACAATCTTTTTAGATCGTCCTGTTCACAAGAGCGTTTCTCTTCATAAACATAAATAGAACCGGTTTGCCTTGACAGTCTCCAAGCTTCTGTTAAACTCTAAATCACGTAATACTCCCTCGGTATTGGACGGCATCGGATAAGAATCTTTCTCGGAGTGAGCGCAATGTTTTTTCCTCATATGAAAAAAACAATGTCCGCAATGGCCTTGTGCGGACTCGTCGGGTTTTTTATCTTGGGATGCACTGAGGAGACGCAAGCTCCGAAAGGCCGGGCGATCACCCCCCTCCATACCCCTTCGCAGGGAGCACAAGCGGCCAGCTCCAATGTGGTGTCGATACAGGCGGGCATTGCCGTTACGGACGTCATGGTCTCATTAGGGGAGATTGCAGCCGGAGATGGTTTAGGCATCGGTAAGCCGATCAACCCCCTCACCAAGGCGAATCATGACTATTATAAAATGGTGACCTTGAGTCATAAGGTTGCTCGAACTCCGGTCGTGCAAAAGGTCCGTCGTATGCTGAAGACGGCAAACGCGCCGGCTCCGATTGCGAGTGCAACGACCCCCTGTGTGGACGGGGGAACGATGGACCTCAGCGGGACGTTCGACAGCACCACCGGAAATTACGAGTTGGACTTCGATTTTACCGATTGCAGAGAAGACAGCTCCCAAATGAACGGGCCGTTCCATGTCTCCGCGACCGCGAGCGGAAGCGGCAGTGTCGCGGATGCCTTGATGACATTGACCTTCGGCGATGAGGATGGAGATTTTTCGATCCAAGACTACGGAAAAACCGATACCAATCCATATGCGACTTTAAAAGGGATTATCACCTCATCGTTGACGCTCACGGAGGATCTTAGTACAACGTCCGGCACGGCCGGCACGATTGTCCTGGCCGCCGAAGGAACTATTTCATTTAACGATTTTATCAATTTAACTGAGATTGGATTTCAAGGTTTTACCAATGAAATAAGATATGATGAAGCGACGGGCCGATTCGATGAAGTACTCAACGGGGTCATGACGGAAACCAAAACAAACGGAAGAAATGCAACGGTCATTACGACATTTACCGATGTCATCACCAGCGTGATTGAAACGGAAGCAGGAGGAGATACAACGACAGAGGTGGCCTACTCCGGAACGCTGACCCTTTTCATTAATCCCGATTCCGACTGTATGACTCAAGGAACATTTAATATTGAAACTCCGACGCCGATCCGGACGGTGAATGGCGCCTGTCCGGTTGCCGGTCGGGTCGTGATCAATGAGGATGCCCTGATCCAATTTAATGCCGACCAAAGTGTCGATGTCTCCATCACCGGGGGAAGTTCAAGCCAGCATACCGACTGTACCGATATTTTCGAGATGTGTGAAGTGGACGATCTGAATGATAATAGCGAGATTGTATCGGTTGCCTCAGGAGCGACGGTCGGCGTCGAGGGTGAAAACGTTCTGGTCACATTGATCTGGGAGGATGATACCGTGGATCAAAGCGACATCGATTTACATGTCGGTTATTATGCCGATCCGTTTCCGACGAGTGGTCCGGCGACTGCGACAGTGGCTTTTCATAATACGGGAACAACCTTCGGAACCGCCAGTGCCATACTGGACCTTGACGATACCGATGGCCAGGGACCGGAACATGTGACCATCTTTGGAATGCCGATCGGGCGCTATGTCATTGCAATGAACAGTTTTTCACTTCACGGATCGGCGAGCGCCACGATCACGGTATCGGTCAAAATAGGCGATTTCGTATACCTTTATCCCAATCACACCTTTACAACCTCCGACGGAGACGGTACAGATCCAGACAGTTGGCATCGTGTCACCGACCTGCAATGCACCTCCTCAGGATGCAGTTTGGTTCCCCCCAATCTGAGCCTACAGGTTCATAGTACCGAGGGTGAATTTAAACCAGGGATCAAACGTGTAAAGTAAAAAAGACAGCGTGTGTGTCTGATATTCTTGTCCCGCCGAAAGCCTACTTCCTTTAATTGAGAAAAGCCGTCTTACCATCGGTCACAGACGGCTCTTTTTTATGAACCAAGCCATTTCCCCCTGAAATTCCTTTCTGATGATACTATTGCACCCCTTTTTCTCCATAGACTTTGCTTGAATTTTCTGCGTGATTTGATATACTCCACCCATCTTTTATCCCCGGAGATGGACATCTTGAAGAACCTGCTTCGAAAGATTACCGTTAAGACAATCCCCGTCTATATTCTGATGGCCGCCTTGATTTATTTCGCCCGGCCCAAACTGAGCTTCTTCCTGGTAGGGCTCCCGTTGATCCTGGGGGGGGAAGCATTGCGCCTCTGGGCGGCAGGACACCTCAGCAAGAATCGGGAGGTGACGACCACCGGGCCGTATGCCCACGTGAAGAATCCCCTTTATCTCGGCACCTTTTTGATCATGATCGGGTTTTGCCTTTTAGCGAGCCAATGGATTATTCTAGGGGTAGGCCTGCTTGCCTTTTTCTCTTACTACGTCCCATTCAAGAAGAAGGCGGAATCGGACCGGTTGCGGGAAATTTTCGGTTTGGCTTGGGACGAATACGATCGAAGCGTGCCCGATTACGTCCCGCGCCTGACCCCTTACGAAAAGCGGGGGAAACATGAATGGGAGTGGTCCCGCGTCGTTTCGAACAGCGAACATGAGACCGCTGTCGTCACCGCATTGGGCGTTTTGATCTTATCGATGCGGTTCTTTTTCTAGAGGGACTTCAAATCGAATTAGAGCGGGGCTCATTCCAACAATACCGGCAGGGGACGATCCGGGAGGGTTATCCCTGGAAGCCCGATATTTTTATCTTGAAGAAGGACAATAAATACATTGTCGTGAAGGATTACGCGGCGAAGTCGTTCGTCTTCCGGTTTTTCGTCGGGATGGTCTCAAACAGACGGGAGGCGATGATTTACCGCAAGCTGCAAGGACTCCGCGGAATTCCCGAATACCTCGGATTAATCGATCGTTACGCCATTGCGGTCTCGTACGTTCCCGGCCGGAATGCTTCCGAGCTCAAGCCGGGAGAGCTGACCCCCGATTTTTTTGCGCGGCTGCGAAATCTGATCGATGCCGTCCATGCGCGCGGCGTGGTCTTGTGCGACCTTCGAAATATCAAGAATGTCATCGTTGGAGATGATGGGGAGCCGTACCTCATCGACTTTGCGACCGCCTTTCAAAAAGGGGGAAGATTTAATTTTATAAAAAACGGGCTTCATCGAATTTTTTATCAAGATGACCTTTTGGGAATTGCAAAACTGAAACGGAACCGTGCGCCTCACTTATTAACCAAAGAGGAAGAGATCGCCCTGGAGAAGGGGGTTTTTCTCCAACGGCAGGCGATTTTCATTAAACACTGGGGGCGGCCGCTTTTACAAAAAATATTCGGTTTTAGGAGAATCCATGGGAAGAATCAGAAGAGCCATACTGAGCGTTTACGATAAAGAGGGAATCATCGATTTCGCCCAGGGACTTGAGTCCCTCGGGGTGGAGATCCTTTCGACGGGAGGGACCTACAAACTCCTCAAGGAGAAGGGGATCCAGGTCAAAGAGGTCTCCGAGCATACCGGCTTTCCCGAAATGTTGGATGGCCGGGTGAAGACCCTTCATCCGAAGATTCACGGCGGCATTTTGGGGAGGCGGGATGATCCGAAACACCTGGAACAGATGAAGACTCAGGGAATCGAGCCGATCGACCTCGTCGCAGTGAACCTCTATCCTTTCAAGGCGACGATCGCGAAGCCGAACGTCACGCTGGAAGAGGCGATTGAGAACATCGATATCGGCGGGCCGACGATGCTCCGCTCCGCCGCGAAGAACTACAAAGACGTCGCCGTCATGATCGACCCGAAAGATTACGCCGCGGTCTTGGATGAAATGAAGCGCTCCGGCGGGGAGATCTCCGAGGCGAAACGATACGATCTGGCGAAGAAGGTCTTCTTCACCACTTCCGATTACGACCGGACGATTTCTTCCTATCTCGAAGGCCGGGAGGGGAAAGCGGAGCGCTTCCCCGATCACCTTGTCCTTCAGTTCGAGAAGGTCCAATCGCTGCGCTACGGCGAGAATCCGCACCAGCAGGCCGCCTTCTATCGGGAGCCCCAGGCGACCGAAGGCGGCGTCGCCGCCGCGAAGCAGATCCGGGGCAAGGAGCTGTCGTACAACAACATCCCCGACACCGACGCCGCCTTCGAGCTGCGTCAACGAGTTCAAGGAACCGGCCGCCGTCATCATCAAGCACGCCAACCCCTGCGGCGTCGCCACCGGCGCCACCTTGGTCGAAGCCTACAAGAAGGCCTAGGCGACCGATCCGGTCTCCGCCTTCGGCGGCATCATCGCCTTCAATCGGCCCCTCGACGCCGAGACCGCTCAAGAGATCACCACCACCAGTTCGTCGAGGTGATCATCGCCCCCACGATCGAGCCGACCGCCGCGACCCTCTTTCAAAAGAAAAAGGACCTGCGCGTCTTGGAGGCCGGAAGCAATCGATCAGCGCATCGAATGCCGGGCGGCTCGATTACAGACGCGTCGGCGGCGGCCTGCTGGTGCAGGACCCCGACAGCGCCATGATCCACGATCCGACGGAGCTGAAGATCGTCAGCAAACGGCCGCCGACCCAGGAAGAGCTCGAAGCGATGCTCTTCGCCTGGAACGTCTGCAAGTACGTGAAGTCGAACGCCATCGTCTATGCGCGCCCGGGGCAGACGGTCGGCATCGGCGCCGGCCAGATGAGCCGGGTCGATTCGGTGAAGCATCGCCGCGATGAAGGCCCAAGACGCCGGCTTCCGGCTGCGTGATGGCCTCCGACGCCTTCTTCCCGTTCCGCGACGGCCTCGATGCCGCCGCCCAGGTCGGCATCACCGCCGTGATCCAGCCCGGCGGCTCGATGCGCGACCAGGAGATCATCCAGGCGGTCGACGAGCAGGGCCTGGCGATGGTGTTCACCGGTTTTAGACATTTCCGGCATTAAAGAGAGGGGGCCGTTATTCGTTAAACGTTAACCGTAATTAACGATTCACGAATAACGATTCACGAATAACGACATGAAGATTTTAGTCATTGGAGCGGGGGGGCGTGAACACGCTCTTGTCTGGAAGATCGCGCAGAGCCCTCGGGTTCGCGAGCTCTACTGTGCGCCGGGGAATCCGGGAATCGAGACCCTCGCAAAGATCGTCCCCATCGCTGTCGATGAAATCGAAAAACTTCTCGCCTTTGCCAAAGAGAAACAGATCGATCTGACCGTGGTCGGTCCCGAACTCCCTCTTTCGCTGGGAATCGTCGACCGGTTTCAAGCCGAAGGCCTTCGGATTTTCGGTCCGCATCGCGCCGCCGCGCAGATCGAAACGAGCAAGGTCTTTTCCAAAACCCTCATGCAGAAATATCAGATCCCGACCGCCGATGCCGAGGTGGTGACACTCGAGCGGGCCTACGAGATGCTTCCCCATCTCCCGATGCCGATCGTCCTCAAGGTGGAAGGGCTGGCTGCCGGGAAGGGGGTTGTGATCGCCCGCGATCAAAAAGAAGCGAAGGAAGGGCTCGATGGATTCAAGGCGATGGGAGAGGCGGCGGGACGGATTATTTTGGAGCGATTTCTCGAAGGGGTCGAAGCGACCTTCTTCGTGATCACCGACGGAACAAGAGCCTTGCCGCTCGCCTCGGCGCAGGATCACAAGCGGGTGTTCGATGAAGATCGCGGCCCCAACACCGGCGGGATGGGGGCGATTTCTCCGACGCCGCGGATTACGCCGAAGATGGAATCGATGGTCATGGAGCGGATCATCATGCCGACCTTGCGGGGGCTTGCGGCGGAGGGAAGTCCCTATCGTGGTGTCCTTTATGCCGGATTGATGCTCACCTCCTCCGGACCGTACGTCCTAGAGTTCAATGCCCGGTGGGGGGATCCGGAGACGCAGGCGGTATTGCCGCGTTTAAAGAGCGATTGGGTCGATGTCATGGAGGCGGCGCTCGATCATCGCCTTGATCAAACCCGGCTCGAATGGCGGGAAGAATCGTCCGTCTGCGTGGTATTGGCTTCCGAAGGTTATCCCGGAACATATCGAAAAGGGGAGGTCATCTCGGGCCTCGATCAGATCGACCTTCCGGACACCCTCGTTTTTCACGCCGGAACCGGGCGACAGGGGGAAGCGTGGGTGACGCAGGGGGGACGGGTGTTGGGGGTGACGGCTCTCGGCCAGAGTGTCGCGGAGGCCCGCCGCCGGGCCTATCAAGCGGTTGACCGGATCTCCTTTCGCGGGATGCATTACCGGAAGGATATCGGCGCGTCGGCGGGGTAGATTCTCGAGGCCTTTCCTGTTGGGCGGGAAGTGAAGGTAAAGCCGGATTCGACCATAAGAACCCGGCTTGGTTTTTCAACTGAAATAATCCAAATCCTGCCGCATAGAATCGGTGAACGATACTACTTTTTCGTAATCAGCGGCTTCTTCTCCCCCTCCGTCCCCCTCATCTTAAACAACGGATAGAGAAAAAACCGTCTGACCAAAGGACGAAGACTGCTGAAGATCAAAGCATAAGCCCCTGTCAGCCAACCGGCGACAATCAGAACGAGGAGCCCCACCAGAAGATATTCTCCCCAAACCCATTCCTCCGGATACTTCTCGGCCGCTTCAGCAAAGCGACTCATTCCAAGTAAAAAGGACAGGGTCAAGAGAAGCGTTCGAGATAATTTCTTTTGTTGCATGGCGGCGTACTCCTATCGGTGAAACTTTAAAACCCGCTCGCTTTCTGTTCAGTCGACGGTTGTTCGACAGAGAGGGGATGAAGAAAATCTCGAATCGAGACCATCCCAATGATCTTTCCGTTTCGGGTCACCCCGATGTGGCGGATCTTCTTCTGCTCCATCAAATCGTTGGCATCGAGCACCGACCGATCCGCCTCGATGGTAATCAGAGGAGAGGTCATGACGGTTCTTACCGTGGTTGCGGCCGGATCGATTCCCTTTGCGACGACTTTTCGAATGATATCGACCTCCGTGATGATCCCAGTATAGTTCCCTTCTTGGGTCACCAGGAGACTCCCGATTTGGTTCCGGGCCATCTCCTCCGCCGCGCTTCGGACATTCTTCTCAGATCCGATCGAATAGATTTTCGTCGACATTAACTTTTCTATCGTAGGCAACATAGACGCTATCCCTCATCATGGAACAAGCCTCCTCCGGCCTTCCAGGGATAGACCAAAGAGAGCCTGTCAAATCGTCCTAAAATTCGATTCATTTACTATGTATAAAACAGCAAAATCGATGCCACCTGCGAGAAGCACAAGGACCATTGAAGCGAAGTAAAAACCGCCGTTGATTCTCAGTAAGGTGAGAAAAAGAGGACCATTATTCAAGAGGGCAATAGTGTAGATTTTATACATCCCAATGCATTCACTGATGCCAGGGTTCGACCTTGCCTGAAGTTTGTTCCACCTACCATTCGGAAGTGGATGATCGGATTGGGGGCGATTCTAATCCCAAGAAGAATGGCTTCCATGTCCAAGAAGATCGAAAATGGAATGTTAGTGGCAAGAGAGGTAGGCTACTTTTCCGCTGTTTTAAAAAACCGCCGCGACGGTGCCGTTAACTTTTCTCTGCGGCTTTTAAAATTTGTTGGGTAATCTTTGGATGTAATATCTTTCCGGAATGAAAGGGAACAACGATTCTGCTATTTCTTTCACGTAGATGCGGTGACTTCCTTTGCTTCTGATCATTTCAAAGCCGGCCTTCTTAAGGATCTTTTCAGCTTCCTGCGCCGTCAAACGAGGGAGCTTAGGCAACTTCCACCTCAAGGCTCGCTGTGAGGATCTCTTTACTGAGAAGAGCCTTCCTTTCGTCCTCAGATAAGGTTTCCAAATAGAACTCGACGGCCTCCTTAATGTTCGTCATTACCTCGTCTAAAGAGTCGCCCTGCGATTGGCATCCCTCAAGCTCAGGGCTATACGCATAGTACCCATGATCATCTTTTTCGATCACCACACTGACTTTGTAAGACACGGCTTCTCCTCCAGGCGTTTAAATGGTTTTCATACGGACGCTGCCGACATTGCCTGATTATATCAGAACGATAAGAAAAAAGTGAGCGGATCGTAGGAGAGACCTTTTAGAAGCATATCATCGTTGCGAAAACGGACACATTTGTGGTATGGGTAGAAAGTCACGGATCGGGTGGGTCGGTATTGAACAGGGTAAAGGGGAGGGAACAATGAAGAAAATCTGGATCGCTTTGGTGCTTTTAAGCCTGGTCGGTTGCAGCGCCGTTCGCTCCCAGACGATGCCGATTGCAAAAGAGAGCGCGTCGGCCGGAGAGGGGCAGTCGGTCACTTTCAAGGGAAAGGCGTTGCCGCTCGAGGGGACGGGGATCAAGGTCGGCGATCGTCTTCCGTCCGCCGTTTTGGCCGCGAATGATCTCTCGCCGGTTAATTTGGCGGAGACCGGCGGGAAGGTCCGGATCATCAGCGTGGTCCCCTCGCTCGACACCCCGGTCTGCGAGGAGCAGACGCACGCCTTGAGCGAACGAAACGGGGGGCTCGACAAGGAGGTTCAGCTGATCACCGTCAGCATGGATCTTCCCTTCGCCCAGAAGCGGTTCTCCAAGGAGGCGAAGATCGGGAATGTCCTCTTCCTCTCCGATTATAAGGGAGCTGAGTTTGGAAAGAGTTATGGATTGTTGATCCAGCCGCTCCATCTTCTCTCCCGCGCGGTGCTCGTCGTCGACAAGGAAAATGTCATCCGGCATCTGCAAGTGGTCCCGGAGATCACCGAGCTTCCCGATTTGGAAGCGGCAATGCAGGCGGCAAAGGGGTTATTGTAGGGGCGGGTTTGAGACCCGCTCCTACAAATCCCGCCCTCTCCAAAATGGAAAGGGAGATCCTGCGCCCAGGCGGGGGTCGTCTCTCCAGTTGACACTCTTCTTTTGGCTATGTTAATTTGGCCCTATTCATTTTTTAACAGGAGATTTTCATGAGCGAGAAGTGGTCGGTCCTCATTTTGATGGGAAGCGATTCGGATTGGGAAGTCATGCAAGAGGCGGCGAAGATGCTGAAGGAGTTCGAGGTCGGTTACGAGATGACGGTCTCTTCCGCCCATCGGTCTCCTGAACGAACCAGAAGGCTCATCCACGAAGCCGAGGAGCGGGGGGTTCAGGTGATCATCGCCGGGGCGGGGGGCGCCGCGCATCTGGCCGGGGTGATCGCCGCCGAAACGATCCTTCCGGTGATCGGCGTCCCCATCCCCTCCGCGCTCAACGGACTCGATTCGCTCCTCTCCACGGTCCAGATGCCGGGGGGGATTCCGGTGGCTTCGATGGCGATCGGCAAGGCCGGCGCAAAGAACGCGGGGATTTTTGCCGCGCAGATCGTCGCGAGGCGTTCTCCTGAAACGGCCAAACGTCTACTCGCCTATAAAAAGTCCCTTGCCGAAGAAATGGAAGCAAAGGGGAAGCGGCTCCATGAAAAAGGTCATTCCGATTGATCCTGATGATCCCGATTCCTCTCTCCTCTCCGATGCGGCCGCGCTGATCCGAAAAGGGGGCGTGGTTGCGATTCCGACCGATACCTTTTATGGCCTGGCGGCCGACCCCTTTGATTCACAGGTGGTCTCCCGCCTCTTCGATATAAAAGGGCGCGACACTTCAAAGCCGATTCTTCTTCTCATCTCCAGGTTGGAGATGCTTCCCGCGTTAGTCGAGGAAGTCTCGCCCCTGGCAGAAAAGATCATGGGCCGCTTTTGGCCCGGCCCGCTGACCCTCATCTTCAAAGCATCGAAGCGCCTTCCCGATCTTTTGACCGGGGGAACGGGGACCATCGGAATCCGTTTTCCGAAGGCGGTCCTGCCGGTCCGATTGATCGATCGGGTCGGGTTTCCGATCACCGCGACGAGCGCCAACCGGTCCGGCGAGCCCTCTCCCGCGTCGGCGCAAGAGGTGGCGCGGGCGCTCGGGGCCTCGCTCGACGGCATTCTGGACGGCGGGCCCTGTTCCACGCTTCCTTCCACCGTTTTAGATGTCACCACTTCCGAGCCGAATCTTCTGCGGGAGGGAAGGGTCTCCGCGGAAGAGCTGGCCCCCTTCATCGCAAAGGAATAACATTGCGCTACTTTTTAGACCGCGTCAATCTCACGACCAAGCTGGTCTTGATGATGCTCCTCTTGACCCTCCTCTCCTTGGTGGCTTCGTATGTTTATAACGTCCGGAGCGAGAAAGAGTTTATTCAGAAGGTCGAGGACAATATCGAAGACCTCTCGACCGCCATCAAGATCAGCGTCGAAGAGCTGACCAGCACGGCGCGAACCGACGAGGCGCGCCTGGCCGATTACGTGGGGCGTCTGAAAAACAAAGGGGTCAAAGAGCTTTCCATCATCAGCAACGAGCGGGAGGTGATCGCCAGCTCCAATCCCAAACGGGTGGGGGCGAGAATTATCACCAAAGTCGATCCGAAGCACAAGGATCTCTTCATCACGGCGAAGATCGGGGAAGAGCCGGAAGCGGCAGGTCCCCACCGGGAGTATAACCTCCTCGTCCCGATCGTGGTCGACGGGGAGCGGATGGGTTTCGTTCATGTCGACATGCGCCTCGAAGACTACACCCAGTTCTTGAAAGACAATCATCGCCGCCGGTTGGTCACGACTTTTTTTATCTTCACGGTCGGGATCGGCCTCTCCTTTTTCCTCTCCGTAAAGTACACCCAGCCGATCGATGAGGTCGTTCAGGCCGCCAAGAAGATCGCATCGGGAGATCTGTCGAAAACCTTGCCGGAGCAGCGCCACGATGAAATCGGGGAGCTGACAAAGAGCTTTAATGAAATGGTCGATAAGCTCCGCCGTCAGCGGGAGCTGGAGGAGCGGCTTCGGCAGGCGGAGCAGCTCTCGGCCTTGGGACAGATGGCGTCGGGAATCGCGCATGAAATTCGAAACCCGCTCAACCTGATTAATCTCAGCATCGATCATCTGAAAGCCCAGTTCCCTAACTGGGATACAGTGAAACAGAAAGAGGCGGAGGAGATCATCTCCAACGTCAAGGTGGAGATTTATCGTCTTAACCAGATGATCGAGAATTTCTTAAATTATGGAAAGCCGCTGCGGCTTCACTTCGCCGAGGTCTGTATCGATGCGCTGCTGCAGGAGGTCCTCCGGCTGGCCCGGCACAAAGCCGGGGAGCAGAAGATCGAGTTTATTCTCGATGCCGACCCTTCCGTTCCGAAAGTCACGGCCGATCCGGAACAGCTGAAGACCTGTATGATCAATATCATTTTAAACGCCATCCAAGCGATGCCGCACGGAGGAAGGTTGGAAATCCAACTCCGCGCGGATCCTTCCATGCAGCACGTGGTCGACGGAGAACCTTCCCGCGGGAGCGTGGTTCTTACTTTCCAGGATACCGGAGTCGGCATCGACGAGGAGGATTTAGCGATGATCTTCGAACCCTATTTTACGACTAAAAAATTGGGAATCGGCCTGGGGCTGGCGATTACCAAACGGATTATTCAGGTGCACGGCGGGAACATAGATGTTCAGAGTGAGCTTGAACAGGGGACCCGGGTGACGATTCATCTGCCGGTCCAAAGGAGGTCCATTTGAAAAAAGGGCAGATCCTGGTCGTCGATGACGAGAAGTCTCAGCGCGAGATCTTAAAGGTCATCCTTAAAACGGAAGGGTATGGCGTGCAGGCCGCGGGGAGCGCGACCGAAGCGCTCCGGATGGCGGAGGAGGAGTCGTTTGATCTTGTCTTAAGCGATCTGAAGATGCCCGATAACGACGGGCTCTTCATCCTCGATCGTCTCTTCAAGATCAATCCGGCCGTCTGCATCATTATCATGACGGCGCACGGAACGATCGACTCCGCCGTCGAGGCGATCAAGAAGGGGGCTTTTGATTATCTGACCAAGCCGCTCGACCGGGAGGAGCTCCTTATTTCGGTCGCGAGGGCTTTCGAAAAGCTGAACCTGGTCCATCAGAACAAGATGCTGCAGGAGCAGCTTTCGGAGCGATTCGGCCTCTCCAACATGATCGGCAATCATGTCAAAATGCAGGAGATTTTCAAAACGGTCCGGAAAATCGCAAACAGCACCGCGACGGTGTTGATCTTCGGAGAAAGCGGAACGGGAAAGGAGCTGATCGCGCAGGCGATCCACTACAACAGCATTCGGGGAGACAAGCCGTTCCTGGCGATTAATTGCGCGGCGATTCCCGATACCCTGATCGAGAGCGAGCTGTTCGGCTACGAAAAGGGGGCCTTCACCGGCGCCACCGGGCGAGGGATCGGGCTGTTCGAGGCGGCTGATGGCGGGTCGCTTTTTCTCGATGAGGTTGGAGATCTCTCCTTGACGATGCAGGCCAAGATCCTCCGGACGATCCAGCAGCGGGAGATTCGACGGATTGGCGGAAGGGAAGAGATCAAAATCGATGTGCGGGTGATTGCGGCGACCAATAAGAACTTGGAGGCCGAGATCCAGGAGGGAAGTTTCCGAGAAGATCTTTTTTATCGGTTGAATGTGATCTCTATCCGTCTTCCCTCCCTGGCCGAGCGTGCGACAGACATCCCCGCGCTGACCGACCATTTTATTGAAAAGTACAATCAACGTTCCGATAAGTGCATTAAAGGGATTTCACGTCCGGCGCTGCGGCTGCTGCTCGACTATTCTTGGCCCGGGAACGTGCGGCAGCTGGAATCGACGATCGAACGGGCCGTCCTTCTCTGTGAGGGAGAAACGATCGAATCGGAAGATCTTCCCCAAGAGATCCGATTGAAGAGCTTTTCATCCGACCGGATCGCTTTTGATATTCCCCCGCAGGGATTCTCTTTGGAAGAGTTTGAGAAGGAGCTCCTGATGAAGGCGATGGAGAAAAGCAATGGGGTGATTGCAAAGGCGGCCAAACTTCTGGGGATCAGCTATCGGACGCTGCAGTATCGCCTTGAAAAATTCAACATCCGAAAAGAGGAAGATCCCCTCGTCAGGAGCATCCTTCCCATGCAAAAGGGAAAGTAAGAAGCCCATTTCTCCCGGGATCGGTTAAAATGAGATGAGGAGGTCACAGGCCGTTTATTCACCAGGAGGGATGTGAAATGCGTAAAGCAATCGCCGTGGTTTTCTCGTTATTGTGCGCCGGTCTCTTTGCGGCCGCATCCGTGACGGCGGAGGAAGCGGCCGGAGATGAAAAGCCGGCGATATCCGCACAAAAAGGTAAAATGACGAGCATCAAGGGGGAGATTACGGAGATCGACCCGAAGGGGAGTCACGTAAAAGTGAAGGAGAAAAACCAGGAGATCACAATCAGTGTAACCGACAACACCATCATCACCGCGGGAAAAATCAAAAGAACGCTGGCCGATCTAAAAGCGGGCGATCAGGTTGTTGCCAGATTTACCGATGAGGACGGAAGGAAGATCGCCCGGTCGATCCGTGTTGCAACCGTAGGCAAAGGGAGCGGAAAAAAGCCGCCCGCACCCGAAGCGCCGAAGGAAGAGGCGCCGGCGACTGAAGCCCCCCCGGTGGAACCGCCTGCAGCGGCGTCCCTTGAAGAGGCCGCCCAGGAATAAGACCGATTCATAATCAAGTTAATGCAGGTGGGGAGAAACCCTCTTTACGGCGTTTGATTCGATGAAGGTGGATTTGGTTTCGGGGTGGATTCTTTGGGAGTCGTTTCCACCTTTCCGGCCGAAGAATCCGATTTTCCCTCCCCCTTGGGAGTGGAGGAAGCGTCGCCGCTTTTCCCGTTCTTCTTGGCATAATCGGTGACGTACCAACCGCTCCCCTTAAAGAGGAGGCCAGCCGGAGAAGAAACCATCTTCTGAACTTTCCCTCCGCAAGAGGAGCAGGTTTTGAGCGGGGGATCGGAGAGTTTTTGTAACACTTCAACACGTGTCTTGCACTGTTCACACTCGTATTCGTAGATCGGCAAACCAAATACCTCCTTTATGACTCAATTCTACCTTTCAAACCAAATTCCATCAAGCGAGGGTCTCAACGTAATTATTAAGAGAGTTTGAGAACCGCATTTTTAAGCTTCTCAACTCCCTCGCTTAAGACCTCCCTTGAGACGGCATAGGAAAGTCTCAGATACCCCTCGGCCCCGAAGGCCTCCCCGGGGATCGTCGAGATCCCCCCTTCCTCCAGGAGGAAGGAGGCGAGGTCTGTCGATCCCTTGATCTGATATCCCTTATAGCCGGTTCCTATCAATCCTTTGATGTTCGGGAAGACATAAAAACTGCCGACCGGGCGGGGACAACGAATTCCCCGGATCTGATTCAATTGCTCCACCACGAAAAGGCGCCGCCGGTCGAATTCCGCCACCATCGTCTTAATGAACTCGTCGCTTCCCTGAAGCGCGGCGGCGGCCGCCTTCTGAGAGATGGAAGTCGGGTTCGATGTGCTCTGGCTTTGCACGGTTCCCATTGCATCGATGATTTCCTTCGGACCCGCCGCATAGCCAATCCGCCAGCCGGTCATGGCATAGGCTTTGGAGACGCCGTTGACGACGATGGTTTTTCTCTTTAACTCCGGGCCCAATGAGGCGATGCTGGTGTGAGCCACGCCGTCATAAATAAATTTCTCGTAAATCTCATCCGAAATGATCCAAACCGGCGCATCCGAAAGAACACCTGCGAGCGCTTCCAGGTGTTTCGCCGTGTAAGAGGATCCGGTCGGATTCGACGGATAATTGAGAATGACCGCTTTCGTCCTCGGGGTGATCGCTCTCTTGAGCTGCTCGGGGGTCATCAAAAACTGGTCTTCTTCGCGGGTCTCGACGATGACCGGCGTTGCATCGTTTAGAAGAACTTGGTCCGGATAAGAAACCCAATAAGGGGCCGGGATGATCACCTCGTCTCCCCGCTCGAAGAGAACCTGGGCGATGTTGTAGAGCGTGTGCTTCGCCCCACAAGAGACAATAATCTCTTTTTTTTCGTAGTCAAGGTTGTTTTCTTTTTTCAGTTTCCGGCAGATGGTTTCTTTCAGCTCCTCCGTTCCGGAAGGGGGAGTGTATTTCGTAAATCCCTGCTGGATGGCGCGGATTCCTGCCTCGGCCGCGGCCGCGGGGGTGTTGAAATCAGGCTCTCCCAATCCAAAGTCGGTGATCGAGATCCCCTTTGCCGCCATCGCCTTTGCTTTTGCGGCCATCGCCATGGTCGGGGAGGGTTTTATCTGCTGAACGCGTTTCGCAAACTTCATCTCTATCCTACCTATCCTTTTTTCCTATCCGGTCCGGCTTCTCTCGGGAATTTTTCAAGGAGTTTTTCTGAAACGCCTTTTGGAACGAAGGCGGTCACATCTCCTCCGTAACCGGCGACTTCTTTGATCAATGTCGAGGTAATATAAGAGTACTCTTCGCTCGGCATTAAAAAGACGGTTTCTATTTTGGGATCGAGTTTCCGATTCATCATCGCCATTTGAAATTCGAACTCAAAGTCCGAAATCGCCCGAACCCCCCTCACAATCGCCGTTGCTCCTTTTTTCCGTAAATAGTTGATCAGGAGACCTTGAAAGGGTTCCACACTCAAATCATGAAACCCCTCCGTTGCGGTTCGGATCATCTGGAGGCGTTCTTCTAAACTAAAGAGAGGGGCTTTCTTTGGATTAGGGGCGACGGCGACGAGCACGCTGGGAAAAATTCGAAGGATCCTTCGGATAATATCGATGTGCCCATTGGTAATCGGATCGAACGTTCCTGGATAAATTGCGAGTTTGAGTTTTTCAGCCTTTGCCATAAAAAGAAAGGACCGTTTCGCCGTATTTATACCGTTTTATGAAACGGAGTCGGCCGGTCTGCTCGGCCAGGATTTTCTTGTGAAAATGTTGTATGATCACCGTTCCGTCGTCGGCTATCATATCACCCTCTCCCAGCAATGGCAATGTTTTTTCAATTTCTTCCCCCTCGTAGGGGGGATCGATAAAAATCAAGTGAAAGGGACCGGCTTTCTTCTTTTTTAAGAAGTCGACCGCATCCATACAAAAGAGGTCGAACCGGCCTTCGAAGGGAGATAAAGAGAGATTCTTTTTCAAGAAGCCGACATGTTTTTTGCTTTTCTCAACGAAGACGACCTCTTTTGCGCCGCGGCTCAAGGCTTCTATTCCGACCGAGCCGATGCCGGCGTAGAGATCGAGAAAGGAGGCCCCCTCGATCCGGTCCGATAAAATATTGAACAAAGCTTCTTTGACCTTATCGGACGTCGGGCGAACATCCAACCCCGACGGGGCATATAATCTTCTTCCTTTGTGGGAGCCGGAGATGATTCTCAATGGGGTCTTTATTAATGAATAATGTAAGGGCGAGTCGGTCACTCGCCCGGTTTTGTCTTTCGATTCGGTTCTTTGACTTTGATTCAAAGTTAAACTATAATAGCACGCCTGGAGAGCCTTATGAAGTTTTTTATCTTTTTACTTTTTTATTGGGGGCGTGCGCCCCCGTTTCACCCGTGTTGTCGCCGCTCGATCCTCCACCGGCTGCTGAAGGACCGGAAATTATTCAGGTCATTGTGAAGCCGGTCGTCACGAGCGGGATTAAATCGGAGGATGAACAAAAGTGGGGGGTGGATCTTTCGGCCTACTATACCGCGTTCGAAGTTCACATTATCAACAAAACAAACGAAGAAGTTATCTTTGAGCCGACGCAAGCGCGCTTAGTGAACGGAAGCGGCCAGGTCATTCAGGCTCTGGATGAAAAAGGGACGATCCGGTATTACATGAATGGTGGCGGTGAGACGGTCGTGACGCTTCTTCCGAAATCGAATGCGATTATTGAAGCAGAGACGAAGAGAATCCTCCAGGCCAGATTAAAGAAGGCAACCATTGCACCGGGAGGACAAAAAGAAGGGCTCATCTTTTTTAAAAAGGTGAGCCCTGAGCATTGCAAAGAAATTGCACTCGAACTGGATGTTGACGTCAGTGAAAGCGGAGAAAGGAAGGAATTCTCATTTCCCTTCTCCTGTGAGAATAAGAGCTAATTGAGAGTGACGATGCCATCGAGGAGCGGTGGCTATTCCTCACTCGCTGCGGCCGTCCCGACCGGTTCAAGGAAGGGCAGGCTCTTTTTCTGGTTATCCAAAATCGTTTTGTCCATCAGAGTACCGCAGTTGATGCATTTCCAGGCATGGAAGACGATGAAGAAATCGGAGAGTCGCTCCAGGTACATCAGGCCTTCACACTTAGGACATTTCATTTTTAGCTCCTCTTTAGGGTGATATGCCTTTTTTTAGCAATTGATATGCCGCGAATTTGATTTGTTATATCCTATTGATATTTTGAGTATTTAATAAGGCGTCTTTCAAATCAAAGCAGGCAGAGCCCCTCATTAGTGACAAAATTTGTCAGTTTCTTGGGTAAGATTCTACCGAAAATTTCCAACAAGAGGATCGCTTAATGGCCAAGATCAAGGATTGGCCTGCAGGGGAGAGACCTCGGGAGCGCCTGATTAAGGAAGGTCCGCAGGTTCTCTCCGATGCCCAGCTTTTGGCCATCCTCCTTCAAACAGGATCAGATCAGGCGAATGCGGTGCAACTTGCGATCGGCCTATTGGATCAGTTCCATGAATTAAACAACTTTGCGAACTTGAGCATCAAAGAGCTCTGCTCCATTCGCGGGATCGGTCCAGCCAAGGCGGCCCAATTGAAAGCCGCGTTTGAGTTGGGACGCAGGTCTCTTATCCCTCCTGTTTCTCAACGAACCAAGATTCATTCAAGCCAGGATATATTCCGGCATTTTTCGCCGACCTTCAGACATCTTAAGAAAGAGATATTCAAGATCGTTTTGTTGGATCAGAAAAATAAAATTATCCGAGATGTGCTAGTTTCGGAGGGAAGTCTGACGTTAACCGTAGTCCATCCGAGAGAGGTGTTCAACCCCGCGGTTCGGGATTCGGCTGCGTCAGTGGTTTTCCTGCATAACCATCCGAGCGGCGATCCGACACCCAGCTCTGAAGATAGGGAGCTGACAAGGAGATTGGTTGCGGCGGGGGATTTGATGGGAATTCAGGTTCTCGATCATCTGATCATCGGGGAAGATCAATATTTTAGTTTCTCCGATGCCGGTTATATACGAAGCCCGTCTCCCCGGGTTGCGGTTTCCGAGAAACGGACATAAAATATAATCTGAGAAAGGGAATATGAACCCACTTCTAACACTCTGGTTATTGGTTTTATCGAGCACCATTATATTATCGGGCATTTTCTTCATGGCCGAGAATTACTCCCACATCCTCGGGAACTTCTATTTCCTGATCGGGGCTTTTTTCGGTTCGTACGGCCTGTATATTCTGGTGCAATGGCTCGTTCGGCGTAATCGGAAGCCGCCGGCATAAGGGTCAATGATTACGAAAGAATTGCTCATCGAACAGCTTGAAGCCTCGGCGGTATTATTGGAGTTGCAGGGAGAGAATCCCTTTAAGTGCCGCGCCTATACCAATGCGGCAAGAGCCATTGCGGAACTCGATGTCGATTTGCATGAAGCCGTCCGGAATCGAACGCTGCTGGAGCGCGACGGAATCGGCAAGGCGATGTTTGAGAAGATCTCAAATGCCATTGAGACCGGCCGGCTGGGGTCTTATGAAGAATTGAGAGCGGCCGTTCCTTCCGGACTTCTGGAGATGTTGAAGATAAAGGGGCTTGGTCCGAAAAAGATCAAGATCCTCCACGAGCAGCTCGGGATCAAAGATGTTGTCGAGCTGGAATACGCCTGCATAGAAAATCGCTTGGTCGACCTTCCCAGCTTTGGAAAGAAAACCCAAGACAAAATATTAGAAGGAATCTCCTATCGCAAGAAGCAGATGGGATTCCATCATTGCCATACCGCGCGGAGAGAAGGGGAAGCGCTTTTATCGAAGTTACGTGAGAGAAAAGAGGTCGTTCGTGCGGCGTTTGGGGGGAGCGTCCGGAGGAGAAACGAGATCGTTCAGGATATCGATCTGATTGTCAGCAGCGATCATCCCGCCGACCTCATCTCCTTTTTTTGCGGGCTGCCGGAGGTGGAGCGTGAAGTCGCCCGGGCCGAAAATAAAGCAAGGGTGATTTTGAAGTCGGGAATAGCGGTCGATCTTTATGTGACCACAGAGGAGCGGTTTCCGTATCTTTTGCATTACTACACAGGGAGCAAGGATTACCACGCGGCACTGGAAGAGCGCGCCAAGCGGTTTGGGATTCGGATCAGCGAATACGGCCTTTTTCTGGACGATCATATCTTACCCTGCCAGGAAGAGCGGGAGATTTTTTCTACATTGGAGCTCGATTATATCGAGCCTGAGCTGCGGGAAAACCGGGGGGAGGTTGAAGCCGCCTCGCAACATCGCCTTCCCCCTCTTGTTATGGAAGGCGATCTCCGCGGCATCTTCCATGTTCACAGCACCTACAGCGACGGTTCGGGATCTCTCTCCGAGATGATCGAGGCGGCCGAGCGGGCCGGGCTGGAGTATATCGGCATTTCCGATCACAGCCAATCGGCTTTTTATGCGAACGGGTTGAAGGAAGACCGCATCAAAAAGCAGCATGAAGAGATCGAGCAGCTCCGCCGGCGTTTTAAGGGAATTTACATTTTCAAAGGAATCGAAGCCGATATTCTTCCCGACGGCAGCATCGATTATGACGATCGGATCTTATCGGCGTTTGATTTCGTGATCGCCTCCGTTCATTCCCGTTTCAACATGTCCGAAAGAGAAATGACAGACCGGGTGGTCCGTGCCATGAGCCATCCGAAGGTGACCTTTTTGGGGCATCCCACCGGCCGAATCCTTCTTTCCCGGCAAGGGTATCCGCTTGCCATACCGGAGGTCATTGAAGCGGCGCAACGGTATGGTGTCGTTCTTGAGCTGAATTCAAGCCCGTACCGGCTCGATCTCGATTGGCGTTATTGTAAGCTGGCCAAAGAAGCCGGCGTCCGATTGAGCATCAATCCCGACGCGCATGGTGTCGAGGGGATCTCGGATACCTTTTTCGGCGTCGGAATCGCCCGAAAAGGATGGCTCTCCAAAGAAGATGTCATTAATACTCTCCCGCTCGATCAAATCAAACCTTTTCTGATGAATAAAAGAAAGTAGCCTTGAAGCTCCCCGCAGCAAGCTGCGGGGAATCTTCGACCCGAAAGGATGGAAAGACTCTATTTGTATTCGCGCGTCTAACCTTCGCAGCAAGCTGCGAGGAATGCGACGCGCGTCCGTGTTCATTCGCGGTTTTCTCATCTCGATCGCTTCATCCGACGTCATCCCGTTATACCTCTTTCTACGACCGACGGAAAAAACGTATTTTTATTTACAGTTTACGACAAAAATGTTAAATTACTGAGATTTTGAACCTGGAGGAAAGGTTGCCCCATTGCTGAAGCGGTTCGGTCCTGTTTTCCTTCTACTTATCTTTATTCTGACTGGTTTTTCCTCCCCGGGTTTTGCAGAGGATAGTGAGATCCGAATCAAGCTGATCGAGGTCGCCGGAAATCGAAAAATCGACACGGCGATGATCCTCTCCAAAATTTCGCTCAAAGAAGGAGATCGCTTCTCCTCGGAGCAAATTCGGGAGGATGTCAAAACGCTCTACCGAATGGGCTACTTCGATCGGGTCGAGGTCGAATCGGAAGGATTCGAAGGGGGAGTGGCATTGACCTTCAGGGTCCATGAAAAACCTTTCCTCATCGATGTCGTCTATGAGGGGAATGAGAATATCGACAAAGATAAATTGAAGGAAAAGGTGCCGGTCAAAACCGACACCTTTCTCGATATGGAGGAGATCAGCTCTTACGTCGATAAAATCAAAACGGTTTATGAGGCGGACGCCTACTACAGCGCGGAAGTGACCCCGGTGATTCAACTCATCTCGGAAGATCAAGCGGTGCTGACCTTCTTGATCAAAGAGGGGGAGCGCGCTTATGTCCGCCGCGTCCGAATGGCGGGAAATAAAGCGTTCACCGACAAAGAGTTGAAAAAACAGATCGAGACGTCAAAATATTTCTGGTTGACCTCCTGGCTGACCGAATCGGGGCGGTACAAAGAAGAAACCATCGAGGCCGACCTTGACCGGCTGCGCGAGCATTATCTTAACCACGGATACCTAGAGGTACAGGTGGCCGCGCCGAAGGTCACCCTAAGCGAGGACAAAGAGTGGTTTGACATCGTCATCCCAATTGTGGAGGGAGATCAATTTCGGATTCGTGAAATCCGTTATGAGGGAAACGAACTCTTCGAGACGGGGCGATTGGTCAATCTAACAAAGAGCAAAGAGGGGAGATCTTCAATCGCGGCCGAATTCGGCAGGATATCATGAGCATGGTCGATCTCTATGGCGAGCGAGGCTATATCTTCGCCAATGTGGTTCCGCAGTTATCGCCGAATATTGAAGATAAAACGGTCGGTGTTTCCTTTCAAGTGAATGAAGACGACCCGGTCAAGGTAAGAGAGATTCATATTACCGGAAATGACAAGACCCGCGACAAGGTCATCCGAAGAGAAATCCGTGTCAACGAGCAGGAACTGATCAATACCAGGCTGTTGCGGCGGAGCTTCCAGCGGCTGAACAATCTGAACTTTTTTGAGAATATTGAAATCGTGCCGGAGCAGGTCGAGCCGGGATGGGTTGATCTGGAAGTGAAGGTCAAAGAGAAGCCGACCGGCACATTCAGCATCGGCGGCGGATACAGTTCGGTCGACCGCTTCATCGCCATGACTGAAGTAACCCAAGGAAATCTTTTCGGAAGAGGACAGCTCTTGCGGGCCAAGGCGGAACTGGGGGGAGACGAAGGACTTACAGCCTCACCTTTAGAGAGCCCTATCTTTTTGATTCGAATATTTCCGGCACCACGGACCTCTTCAACAGCGTGCGCGATTTCAGCTCTTATAAAGAAAAACGGATCGGCGGTGATATCGTGCTGGGGCGCTCCTTCGGCGAATACGTGAATGGGAGTGTCAGTTATACGTTAGAGACGCTCAATATTTTCGATCTGCGTCGTGTCCCGGAGGTCGATGCCGCGGGTAACCTAACCGGCGCCATCGTCCCTGATCCCGATATTCCCGAACAAGTCGTGCGCCAGTCAGAATTAGGAAAAACCTTAACAAGCTCCCTTGGGTTTTCCCTCTCCAGAGATACGCGCGATTTTATTTTCGATCCGACCAGTGGAAGCCGCAATTCCATTTCGCTCGAATATGCCGGAACCTTCTTGGGAGGAGACAACGATTACTATAAAGTGATCTTTGATTCCAGCCGCTTTTTCCCCCTTTGGAGAGAGCACGTTCTTTCGATCCATGGGCGGGTCGGATATGCGATTGGGATTGGTGATAAAGAACTTCCGGTGGGGGAGCGGTTTTATGTCGGGGGGATCAATACGGTGCGAGGGTTTAAATTCGGGAAAGCGGGCCCGATCACCAGCACCGGTGAAATCATAGGGGGAAATAAAGAGCTTTACATCAACGTAGAATACCTGATTCCGCTGGTTCCTGAAGCGAAAATTAAATGGCTCTTTTTTTACGATATCGGACGCGCCTTCGATGATTCCGAAGCGATCCGATTTTCGGAGTTGAGGCAAGGGGCCGGGTTTGGCATCCGCTGGATCTCTCCGGTCGGTCCCCTCCGGTTGGAGATGGGAGCGAATCTCGATCCCGAGAGGGGAGAGGCGACCGGATTTATTCCGGAGTTTTCAATCGGCACCCTATTTTAGATAGAACGCGGTGAGGTGGAGGTCACTTTGACCTCGACGGCTGCTTTTTGTAAGGAGGAACAATGAGGAAATTGCTACTTTGTCTCGGATTGGTTTCATTCGTGATGCTCTCGGGGACCACCGGCTATGCTCAAAATGTGAAGATCGGTTTTGTCGATGCACAGAAGGTTCTGGAGGGTTCAAAAGAGGGGAAGCGGGTCAAGGCGAACATGGAAGAGTTCGTCAAGAGCCGGCAGAAAATTATCGATCTGGAAGAGCAAGAGCTCAAACAGTTGGAGGAGGATCTCGTCCGGCAGGGGGCCCTTCTCTCCCCGGAGGCCAAAAAAGTCAAGCAGGACGACTTCCAGAAGAAATTGATGGAGTATCAGAAAAAGGCGACCGACTTGAACAAAGAGGTACAGGGTAAAAAGTTTGATACTCTTCGGGACTTCAACAAGAAGCTGGAAGAAGCGGTCAAGCAGATTGCCGAGAAAGACGGATATACCTTCGTTCTCGATCGGAATGCCGAAGGAGGCGGCTCGGTCATCTTCGCGAAGGAGAATTTCGACATCACCTCCAAGGTGATCGAGCAGGTCGATAAAAACGCAGGGAAGTAAACGTTATTCGTTTACTCGTTATCCGTTAACCGTCGAAATCAGGCGAAGTTCGGTTTTATATTCTACGTTTAACGATTCACGCCAGGATTTTACCGATGGAAGTATCGTTGGACAAAATTGCGGAATGGGTCGAAGGGAAGGTCGTCGGTGATCCGCATCTTCGCATTCGAGGGATCGCTTCGATCGAGGAAGCGAAGCCGGGAGAGATCACCTTCCTCGCGAATCCGAAGTATGCGTCGAAGGCGATACAGACGCGTGCCTCGGCCATCCTGGTTCGATCGAAAATAGACGGAGTCTCCTGCGCTCTCTTGATGGTGGAGGACCCCTACTTTGCCTTCACCCGGCTCCTCTCCCACTTTCATCCTCCGCGCCGTTACCCCGCGGAAGTCGATCCGCGTGCCGCCGTCGGCAAAGAGGTTATCCTTGGGTCCGGGGTGTCGATCGGCCCGTTTGCGACCGTGGAGGATCGGGCGAAGATCGGCGACCGCGTCCGGCTCGGCGCCGGCGTTTTCGTTGGGGAGGGGAGCGAGATCGGGGAAGACAGCTTGATCTATCCGAACGTCACCCTCCGGGAAGGGGTGAGGATCGGCAAGCGGGTCATCATCCACAGCGGGACGGTCATCGGCAGCGACGGGTTCGGCTTTGCTCCCTACAAGGGGAAATATCATAAGATTCCCCAGGTCGGCGGGGTGATTATTGAGGATGACGTGGAGCTCGGCGCGAACGTCACCGTCGATCGGGCAACACTCGGAAATACGATCATCGGCGCAGGAACCAAGGTCGATAATCTCGTTCAGATCGGCCATAACGTGGTGGTCGGAGCCGATTCCATCCTGGTGGCGCAGGTCGGTATTTCGGGAAGCGCCAAGATCGGACGGCGCGTGACCCTGGCGGGACAGGTCGGCGTGGCAGGCCACCTGACGATCGGCGACAATGTGGTCGTCGGCGGAAAGTCGGGGGTCACCAAAGATATCCCGGCGGGGGAGAATGTCTCCGGTTTCCCCCCTTCCCCACAAGGCCTGGTTAAAGGCCCAGGCCACTTTTCCCCATCTGCCCGAAATGCGGGAGAGAATCAAAGCGCTTGAGAAGGAAGTCGAATCACTGCGGCAACGGATTGCCCAACGCGACGAGAGGAACGGCTGATGGACATCAAGGAGCAGATTATCGATATCGGAGAGATTCAGGAGATATTGCCGCATCGGTATCCTTTTTTACTGGTGGACCGCATTCTCGAAATCGAGCCGGGGAAGAGAATCGTCGGTTTCAAGAATGTGACGATCAATGAGCCCTTTTTCCAGGGACATTTTCCGAAGCATCCGATCATGCCGGGGGTCTTGATCATCGAGTCGATGGCGCAGGTCGGAGGGGTTCTCGCGTTCAAGTCGACCAAAGGGAACGAGGGACAGCTGGTCTTTTTTCTCGGGATCGATAAGGCCAAGTTCCGAAAGCCGGTCTATCCCGGAGATCAATTGCGGATCGAGGTCGAGGTGATCCAGGAGCGTCCCCCGTTCTGGAGATTGAAAGGGATGGCCTACGTCGACGGCAAGCTGGCGGCGGAAGCGGAGTTTAAAGCGATGCTGGGCCAAGGAAACAAGGGAGGTCTGGAGAAGTGAGCATTCATCCAAGCGCCATCGTCCATCCGAAAGCGGAGCTCGACCCCTCAGTGGAGGTCGGCCCCTTTTCGATCATCGGCGAGCATGTCAAGATCGCCCGGGGGACGAAAGTGGCAGCGCATGTTGTGATCGACGGATGGACCGAAATCGGCGAGGAGTGCAACTTTTATCCTTTTGTTTCCGTCGGGCAGCCCCTCAGGATTTAAAATACAAAGGAGAGCCGACCCGGCTGAAGATCGGGAATCAGAATACCTTTCGGGAGTACGTCACGTTGAACCGGGGAACCCAAGGGGGCCGCGGAGAGACGGTCATCGGCGATCGAAATTTCTTCATGGCCTATGTCCATGTGGCCCATGACTGCATCGTCGGCAACCAGGTGATCCTCGCGAATGCCGCGACCCTGGCCGGACATATCACCATCGGCGATCACGCGATCCTCGGCGGGCTCTCCGGAATTCATCAGTTTGTGAAGATCGGGGCCTATGCGATGATCGGAGGCTGCTCGGCCGTCGCACAAGATGTTCCGCCCTATGTCAGCGTGGCCGGAAATCGGGCCAAGCTGTACGGCCTCAATTTAATCGGGTTGAAACGGCACGGCTTCTCCAAGGAGCGGATCGAAGCGTTGAAGGGGGCCTATAAACTTCTCTTCCGATCGGGGTTGACACTGCGGGAGGCGGCAAAGCAGGCGCGGGAGAAATGGAAAGAGATCGCCGACGTGGAATCGCTCGTCTCCTTCGTCGAGCAATCGGAGCGGGGAATTTCTCGGTAAGGAAGGGGGATCATTTGCCATTGACCATTTACCATTTTTCATTGGTAAATGACAACTGACAGATGGAAAATGGTAAATGACAAATGATCATTCCAAAAAGATCGGACTCATCGCCGGCAACGGCCAGTTCCCGTTGATCTTCGCTGAGAATGCGAGGCGGGCCGGTCTTTCAGTCATCGCGGTAGCCCACACCGGGGAGACCCCGCCGGAGCTCTCCGACAAAGTGGATGAGATTCTTTGGATTCGCGTGGGGCAGATTGGGAAGCTGATCTCTTTTTTCAAAAAAGCCGGCGTGACCGATGCGGTCATGGCGGGAGGGAGGATTCGAAAAGACCCGCCTCTTCGAAATGCGACCCGATTTTCGGGCGCTCACGCTCCTCGCGCGGCTCAAGGAGAAGAAGGACGATGCGATGCTCCGGGCCTTTGCCGGGGAGCTGGAGCGGGAAGAGATCCGCATTCGAGAGTCGACCCTTTATCTTTCGTCGATCCTGGCGGTCGAGGGGGAGATGACCCGGCCGCTGACAAAAGTGGAACGCGAAGATATCGCGTGGGGATGGCCGCTGGCCAAGCAGATCGGCGGGCTCGATATCGGCCAGTGTATTGTCGTAAGGGATGGGGTCGTTTTGGCGGTCGAGGCGATCGAGGGGACCGACGCGACGATCCGCCGGGGAGGCGCCCTCGGCAAAGAGAAGGCGGTCGTCATCAAAATCTGCAAACCCCAGCAGGACCTTCGTTTTGATATTCCGGCGATCGGGCCGGGGACGATTCAAGCGATGATCGAGGTGTCCGCCTCCGTCCTCGCCGTGGAGGCGGGCAAGACCCTTTTGCTGGAAAAAGAGAAACTCCTTCGGGAGGCGGCGTCCGCGGGGATTGCCGTGGTCGGGGTTAAGGGAAGTTAACCTGAAAGAACATTTGTCATTTATCATTGGTCATTTTCCATTTATCATTAAATGACAAATGACAAATGGAAAATTAAAAATGGAAAATGAAATGGATACTTCTTCTAAAAAGATAAAGGTCGCGGTCGTCGGGGTGGGCTATCTCGGCGAGCATCATGCGCGGATTTACTCGGAGCTGCCCGGTGTCGAGCTGGTCGGCGTGGTCGATCTGAATGTGGAACGGGCGGAAAAGATCGCCGCCGACCGCCAATGCGAAGCGTTCACCGATGTGTCGGCTCTTTTCGGAAAGGTCGATGCGGCGAGTGTGGTCGTTCCGACGCCGGCTCATTTCAAAGTCTCCAAGGCGCTCCTTGAGAACGGGGTTGATCTTCTTCTTGAGAAGCCGATGACGGCGACGCTGCAAGAAGCCGATGAACTGCTCGCCCTCGCCGATCAGAAGGGACGGATGCTTCAGGTCGGCCATGTCGAGCGGTTCAACGCCGGTGTTCGAAAGCTCAAAGAAGGACTGATTCAACCGCGCTTTATCGAATGCCATCGGATGGGGCCCTTTGTCGAGCGGGGGACCGACGTTCATGTGATTCTCGACTTGATGATCCACGACATCGATATTATCCTCTCGTTGGTCTCCTCCGAACTGGTCGAGGTCCGCGCCACCGGTGTGCCGGTCCTGACCCCCCAGATCGATATTGCCAATGTCCGTCTTGCCTTTGCGAACGGCTGCGTCGCCAATGTAACGGCGAGCCGCGTTTCGCGGGAGAGACTGCGCAAGATCCGTATCTTTCAACCGGAAACCTATCTCTCGCTCGATTACCTCCTTCAAGAGCTGGTGATTTGTCGCCGTGTGGCCGCGCCGGGTGGATCGCGACCGGAGGTCACGATCGACAAGGTCCAGATTGAAAAAGAAGAGCCGTTGAAGGCCGAATTGAGCGCCTTTATCCAAGCGGTTCGGACGAGATCGGTGCCGAAGGTTTCCGGGGAGGATGGAAGGCGGGCGCTGGCGGTGGCGCTTCAGGTCGTCGATCTCATCAAACACCAGCCCCAATAATGGGCGGATGATCTCATGTCGGACCCCTCTTCCAAACCGCCTCGTGTGATGATCGTGTCCGGAGAGGCCTCCGGCGATCTGCACGGCGGCGCGCTGGCCGAAGCGCTCCTGAAGAAGGCGCCTTCGCTCCAACTGATCGGATTCGGCGGAAGCACGATGCGGCGCGCCGGGGTCGAGATTCTTTTTGATGTCTCGCGACTCGGCGTCGTCGGGATCTTCGAAGTTCTCCTCCACCTAAGATCGGTCTGGGAAGCATATCGCCTCGCGGTTCAAACGCTCAGGAGCGGGGTCGATCTGCTGGTGCTGGTCGACTATCCCGACTTCAATCTCCGTCTTGCGAAAGCGGCCAAGCGGCTCGGCATCCCGGTGGTCTACTATATCAGCCCCCAAATTTGGGCATGGCGTTCCGGCCGGATCAAGACGATCGCCGAGCGGGTCGATCTGATGCTGGTCCTCTTCCCCTTCGAAAAGGAGATCTATGCGAAGGCGGGGGTTCCCTGCGAATTCGTCGGCCATCCGCTGGTCGATGAAGCGGCATCGGTTCGGTTGAAGTATCCGTCAAAAACGGCGTATCTTGAGGGGATCGGGTTTTCACCTTCCGGGATAACCGTCGGTATTCTTCCGGGGAGCCGGATGCGGGAGGTCTCTTCTCTCCTTCCCGAGATGCTCCAAGCGATGGTATCCTTATCTAAGGAATTTCCGAACCTTCAGCTGCTGATTCCGGTCGCCCCCTCGCTCTCGAAGGAATGGATCGCCGATCTGGCGCGGCCCTATGCGATTCCGATCCGATGTGTCGAGGGGGAGTTCCAGGAGGTCTTGAGGGCGTCGGAGGTGGTCGTCGTCGCTTCGGGAACCGCGACATTGCAGACGGCGCTGGCCCGAACGCCGATGGTGATCGTCTACAAGGTCTCGCCCCTTACCTTTTGGATCGCGCGGCGGTTGGTTCGTCTCAAATCGTTTGGTCTGGTCAATATCGTCGCCGGCGCGCCGATTGTGCCGGAGCTGCTTCAAGAGGGGGCGACTGCCGAGCGGATTCAAGCGGAGGTCGGCCATCTGCTGAAGGAGGACGGCGCCCGCGAGCGGATGAAGCAGGCATTGAAAGAGGTGGCCGATCGCCTCGGCGCCGCCGGGGCGTCGAGCCGCGCCGCCGGGATCATCTTAGAGAAATTAAAATGACGCCTGACCTGTTCCCGAACTTATGAAACTCTACCTTCGATTATTAAAATTTGTAAAGCCTCACCGTTGGACCCTGGTGGGGGCCTTCTTTTGCAGCGCGATGGTGTCGCTGCTCACGGCGGCCTACGCTTGGCTGGTGCAGCCGGTGGTGAACGATGTGTTCATTCGGAAGGACGGTTTCATGTTGAAGATTCTTCCGGTGGCGATCATCTTGGTCGCTCTCCTCAAAGGACTCTTCAATTACGGCCAAGGCTACCTGGTCCGTTACGTCGGGAGCAGAATCATCGCCGGCATCCGGAAAGATCTCTACCATCACATCGTCCTTCTGCCGATCGGCTTCCATGCGAAAAATGCGACCGGAAAACTGATGTCTCGCGTCATCAACGATGTCGGCATCATGCAGACCGCCGTTTCGACCGTGGTCAAAGATCTTTTCCAACAATCGTTGACGATGGTTGCATTGACCGGGGTGATCTTCTATCAAAACTGGCAACTCGGTCTGATGGCGATCCTGGCGATGCCCTTGGCGACCTATCCCCTCATCCGGGTCGGAAGACGGCTTCGGAAGGTGGCCCGGGCGGGACAAGAGAAAATCGGCGACCTCACCAGCATTCTTCAGGAAACCTTTTCCGGCATCCGGATCGTCAAGGCGTTCGGGCGCGAAGATTTTGAGGCAGAACGTTTTGACAAGAAGAACATGAATTATTTTAAGAATGTCATGCGGGCGACCTCCGTCTCCGAGCTGACCAGTCCGATGATGGAAACGCTCGGAAGCGTCGGCGCGGCCGCTATCATCTGGTACGGCGGCTATCAAGTGATTACCGGTCAGATGGATGCGGGGGCGTTTTTCTCATTTATGACCGCCGCCATGCTGATGTATGCCCCGATGAAAGGCCTGAGCTCGGCGAACAATATCCTACAGCAGGCATTGGCTGCGGCGGAGCGGGTCTTTACGATCCTGGATCAAAAAAATGAGCGGGAGCTTGACCCCGGCCGCCGGCTAGTGCCGAGCCTGCATGGGGAGATTGAATTCAGGGAGGTCTCCTTTCAGTATGACGGCATCCGGTCGGCCGCCCTCTCGAACATCAGCCTGAAGGCCAGACCGGGAGAGGTGATCGCTCTGGTCGGGAGCAGCGGCGCCGGCAAGACGACCCTGGTGAATATGATCCCCCGATTTTATGAGCCTCAGGGGGGGACGATTTTGATCGACGGCATTCCGATTCAAGAGATCAACCTCGGCTCGCTTCGAAGCCAGATCGGAATTGTGAGCCAGGAAGTGGTCCTTTTCGATGATACGGTCCGATGGAACATCGCCTACGGTCTTGATCATGTCTCAGATGAGGAGATCGTCCGAGCGGCGGAGGCGGCTTACGCCCATCTCTTTATCGGAAAGATGCCGAAAGGGTACGATACGGTTTTGGAGAAAGGGGGGCGAATCTCTCGGGCGGGGAGCGCCAGCGCCTGGCCATTGCGCGGGCCCTTCTGAAGAATCCCCCGATTTTAATTTTGGATGAAGCAACCTCCGCGCTCGATGCCGAATCGGAGTTTATTGTTCAGAAGGCGCTCGTCAATTTAATGAAGAACCGGACGACGTTCGTCATCGCCCATCGTCTCTCGACCGTCCAGCGGGCGACCTGTATTATCGTGGTCGATCAGGGGCGGATCGTCGAGATGGGCCGGCATGAGGATTTAATGCAGCGCGACGGCCCCTATCGAAAGGTATACCAGATGCAGTTTCTGCACACAGAAGGGGGAGAGGCGCCGGACGGAGAGGTCATCGAGCCCCTTTCCGAAGGGCGAAACGGATAAAGCGGGATCAGGATACGGGAATGAAAAGATTGCTCTTCGGGGTCTATCAGGCAATGATCTTGTTGTTGCTCCCCCCTCTCCCTTTATCTTCTCCGGCGTCTCATCGGCCGGCCGGCCTACCGTGACGGGGTGATGCAGCGCCTGGGGCGGTATCCCCGCGATTTCTTCAAGGCGATCGAGGGGCGCCAGGTCATTTGGGTCCATGCCGTTTCGGTGGGCGAAGTGATCTCCTCGGAGCTTTTTATTCAGTCGCTCCGCCGGCGGTATCCTAAAGCGGGAATTATTTTTTCGACGACGACGCCGACCGGCCAGGCGGCGGCCCGCCAGCGTTTAAAAGGGGTCGATCAGTTTATCTACTTCCCGTTTGATTTGCCCTGGGTGACCCGGTCGGTGGTCGAGCGGATTTCTCCGGCCCTTTTTATTTTCCTGGAGACGGAGCTCTGGCCGAATTTTCTTCGGACCCTTTCGAAAAAAGGAATCCCTTCGATCCTGATCAACGGCCGGATCTCGGAGCGTGGATTCCGCCGCTATCGACGGGTCCGTTTCTTTTTATCCTCCGTCCTGGAAGAGGTTTCTCTTTTCTGATGCAGACGGAGCAGGATGCGGAAAAGATCCGGACGCTCGGGGCCCCCTCTGATCGGGTGATCCGGACGGGAAATATGAAATATGATCAAGCGGCGTCACGAGGCGTGCCAAAAGAAGCGGGGACTTTGCGGACCGAGATCGGCCTCGCGCCGGGTGAGCGGCTGATGATCGCCGGAAGCACCCACGAGGGGGAAGAGGAATCGGTTCTCGATGCGTATCGGATCATCGCCGATGCGATCGGCCCGATGAAGCTCCTGATCGCTCCCCGCCATCTGGACCGGCTCGGCCGGGTAGAGGAACTCCTGACCCAAAAAGGAATGGCTTGTGTCAGGAAGACGGCGCTGAATCGAATGAGGAATGAAAGGGTCATTCTTCTCGATACGCTGGGGGAGCTCGATCAATATTATGCGCTGGCCGATCTGGTCTTTGTCGGAGGGAGTCTGGTCCCGATCGGAGGGCATAATGTTCTCGAAGTTGCCGCCCATCGGAGGCCGGTTTTCTTTGGTCCGTATATGTCCAACTTTAAAGAGATCGCCGATCAGCTCAAAGGGTCGGGGGGGGGATGGAGGTTTCCGGCGGAAAAGAGATGGGGCTGCAGATGGTCTGGCTGATGCAACATTCCGACGAGATGAAGAAGCGGGGCGAGAGCGCGTATCAAGTCGTTCTGGCAAACCGGGGTGCGGTCATGCGAAACTTAGAGCAGGTTGCGCGGTGGATCGGAAACTAAAGCCCAATCAAAAAGGCACCCGAAAGCGGGTCCCGTTGTGGAAGTGGGTCTGGAACAAGGGGAGGGGCGCGTCCGAGACGATCCTCTTTCCCTTCACGATCCTGGCGTCGCTCTATGGCCTTTCGTGTCGTCTTCGGATCTTGCTCTACGAAAAGGGAATGCTGCCGCGCAAGAAGGTCGACTGCCTTGTCGTGAGCATCGGAAATCTTACGGTCGGGGGGACCGGGAAAACCCCCTTTACGATCTTCCTGGCGAAGAAGTGGCAAGAGCGGGGATACACGGTCGGGATTGTCAGCCGGGGCTATCGAGGAACGTACAAAGGCCCGCTTCGTTTGGTTTCCGACGGTCAAGAAATCTTGGAAAGGCCCGAGACGGCCGGAGATGAACCTTATCTGATGGCGCAGCGGCTCAAAGGGATCCCGATCCTTGTCTCCTCGGATCGTTATAAAGGCTGCCAATGGCTCTTGGAGCGGTTTCATCTCGACGTTATTCTTTTGGACGACGGCTTTCAGCACATCCGGCTTCATCGGGATCTAAACATTCTTCTCGTGGATGCGACAAACCCCTTTGGGAACGGGGCGCTTCTTCCCAGAGGGGCGCTGCGGGAGCCGCTCTCCGAGGTCCGGCGGGCCGATGTGGTGATTTTTACCCGTTCCGAGGACCAGGCCGATGCCTCCGAATGGATCGGCGAGATCGAGCGCTTCGGAAGGCCCTGCGTTCGAACGTCATTCCAACCGTCGCGGCTGATTGATGTGCGGAACGGGACGGCACTGCCCGCCGGCACACTGGCGAAGGAGCCGGTTCTGAGTTTCTGCGGGATCGGAAATCCAGACTCATTCGGGATGCTCCTCAAGCGGCTGGGGGTCGATCTTCGTGAACAGGTGGTCTTTCGGGATCACCATTCTTACCAATCCTCCGACCTGGAGAAGATCCGAAAAAAAGCCGATCAACTCGGGGCCAAATGGGTGGTCACGACCGAGAAAGATGCGGTGAAAATAAAAGCCCTTCTCCCAAAAGATTTTGTCGTGTGGGCTCTCCGGGTCGATATTGTCTTCTGGGAAGATCCTGCCAAGTGGGAGTCGCTCCTGTTTCATTCAAAACCGACGCTGCGATCGGTGTAGGCAGTCCGATGAAAGAGAAGTTCGAATATCTTTTAGCCCGTTTTTTTATTCATCTCTTCCGGGTCCTTCCTTACCGGGTCGCGGTGGAAGGCGGCGCGCTCCTCGGACGGTTTTTTTACCTCGCCGATCGCCGTCACCGGGCGGTTGCGCAGGTGAACCTCAACGTAGCACTCGGCAAAGAGCGGAGCGAACGCGAACGGAAGCGGATCGCCGTGGCCGCTTTCGAGAATTTAGGACGGACGGTTGTCGAGTTTGCCTGGGTTCAAGGAAAGCCTGCGGCCGAGATGATGGGTCGGACGACATTCGAGGGGATCGAGCATTATGAAGCCGCGATCCGTGAGCAAAAAGGGGTAGTCATTCTGACGGCCCATTTCGGAAATTGGGAATGGATGGGAATGTCGATTTCGCTTTTGGGAACCCGGATGAATGTCGTGGCGCGGCCGCTCGATAACCCCGATTTAAACCGGATGGTCAATGCCTGGCGCGAGCGGTTCGGAAATCGGGTTCTGAATAAAAGAACCTCCGCGGCGGAGCTCTTGCGGCTCCTCCGGGCCGGGGAAGTGGTCGGCATTCTCCTCGATCAGAACACGGCGGCGGGCGAAGCGGTTTTCGTCGATTACTTCGGACGGCCGGCGGCGACCCACAAAGGGTTGGCGGTCCTGGCCCTTCGAACCGGCGCCGCCATTTTGCCGACCTTTATTATCCGTGAGGGAGGCCGCCATCGCGTCATTATCGAAAAGCGGTTGGAAATTGTCCGAACGGGAGATCTGGAGAGAGATCTTCGGGAGGCGACCGCGCTTTTTACCCAAACGATCGAATCGGCCGTCCGGCGACATCCCGATCACTGGCTGTGGGTCCATCGGAGATGGAAAACAAAACCGAAATAAACGATCAGTAGAAGCGAATCTTGCCTGCACTGTTCCACCGTGTATTCGCCCTGATTTTGGATTGGGAGGGCGATCACAAGGATCGCCCCTACATTAGATGATTATGTATCAGAAAATTTTAGTTCGGGCGCCGAATTGGATCGGAGATGCCGTCATGGCGATTCCGACCCTCTCGGCGCTGCGCGCCCGTTTTCCGGAGAGCCGGATCACCCTTCTGGCGAAGCCGCCGGTGGCGGCCCTCTTCGAGCATCATCCGGCGATTGACCGGCTGTTGGTCTACGAATCTCCCGGACGGCACGCCGGCTTCGCGGGATTGTGGCGATTAGTTCGTTCGATTCGGGAGGGTCGGTTCGATCTGGCCTTTCTTCTTCAGAACGCGTTCGAGGCCGCGCTGATCACCGCGGCCGCCGGCATTCCGGAGCGGGTCGGTTATGCCGCCGACGGCCGGCGATTTCTTTTGACGAAGTCGCTCGATAAAAAAACGTCCCCCTTTCATCAGCGGGAGGCCTATCTCCATTTGATGAATTCGGTGGGATCGGCGAGTGAATTTGAACGGCGCCCTTTTCTGGTGATCTCCGAGAAAGAGAAGCAATCGGCGTCGGACCTACTTCTCGCCGAGGGGATTGCCCGCTGGGAGCAGGTGATCGGCATCAATCCCGGGGCGGCCTACGGCTCTTCGAAACGCTGGGACCCGGCCCGCTTTGCGGCGGCGGCCGACCGGCTGGCGGTGCGGCATTCGGCGAGGGTGGTCATTTTCGGCGGTCCGGCCGAAATCGCCATTTCGGAGGAGGTCCGCCGGAATATGAAACATCCGGCCGTCGTCATGGCGGGGAAGACAACCGTCCGGATGATGATGGCGTTGCTCTCCCGCTGCCGTCTTTTCATCACCAATGATTCGGGGCCGATGCATATCGCCTCGGCGTTGGGGGTGTCGGTCGTGGCGGTTTTCGGCCCGACGAATCCCGATGCGACCTCCCCGGCCGGCGCGGACGATCTGATCGTTCGGAACAAGGTCGATTGCGCTCCCTGCACCCACCGGGAGTGCCCGATCGATCATCGCTGCATGACCGGGGTGTCGGTCGAGGCGGTCGTCGAGGCGGCGGAGCGGCAGATGGCGCGCCTCGGAAGAAGGAAGATTGCCGTTTTTCTCGATCGAGATGGAACGATCAATCACGATGTCGGCCACATGGATGCGCTTCATAAGTATTCGATGATCCCGGGGGCCGCCGAAGCGATCGCGCGGCTCAACCGGCGGGGGATTTTGGTGATCATCGTGACGAATCAGTCCGGCGTGGCGAGAGGAATTTTCGATGAAGAGATGATCGGCCAGGTGCATCATCACCTTAAAACAGTTCTGGCCGAAGCCGGGGCGCACCTGGATGGGATCTATTATTGTCCCCATCATCCACAGATCATCCCTTGCACCTGCCGGAAGCCGCAGATGGGAATGATCGAGCGGGCGATTTCGGAGCATCCGATCGATCTTTCCGGATCGTATGTGGTCGGGGACAAGCCGCTCGATATGGGGCTGGCGCGCGGAGGAATGAAGGGGGTATTGGTCTGCACCGGGCACGGCGAGACGTCGCTGCAGGAGATGGTGCAAGCGGGAACACGGCCCGATCATGTCGCCGCCGACCTCTCCGCGGCGGTCGAGTGGATTCTGGAAGATCTGCAAAGACGAGGGTGGATCGCCGAATGATTGGCGCGAGATCGGACAAAGCGCGGGGGGGACTTCCGGGAGATCCTCATCATCAAGCCGAGCTCGTTGGGGGATGTCATCGACGCCCTTCCCGCCGTGGGGGCGATTCGAAAGCGCTTCCCGTCGGCGCGGATCTCCTGGCTGGTGAAGCCGGAATGGGCGGGGATCTTGAAGGGGCATTCCACGATCGATGAGGTGATCGCCGTTCCCTTTCGATGGGGTGAGGTTCGACAATTGATCCAGGCGGTCCGGAAACATCCGTTCGATCTGGTCGTCGATCTCCAAGGGCTTCTGCGAAGCGCGGTTTTGGGTTACGCGACCGGGGCGCCGGTCCGGATCGGTTTTTCCGCCGCGCGGGAAGGGGCCCCTTGGTTTTATACCGACCGGGTGCCGGTTCCGGAAGGAGTCGTCCATGCGGTCGATCGTTACCGGAGGGTGGCGAAGGCATTGGGATGCGACGTAGAGGGGGTTCACTTCGACATCCCCTCTTCGACCGAGTTTGCGGCGAATGTCCGGCGGCTTTTGTCAGAGGGGGGTCTTTCGGAGCAGGCCTCTTTCGCATTGATCCATCCCACGGCGCGATGGGAAAGCAAAAGTGGGAGCCGACCCGTTTTGCAGCGCTGGCCGACTGGTTGATTCGGGAAAAGAAAATCCCGGTTGTTTTTGTCGGGAGCAAAGGAGAGCGGGAAGAGGTCGATCGGATTCTTCAACAGATGAAACAGCCGGCGATGAACCTGGCCGGAAAGACGACCCTGCCGGAGCTGGCCGAACTGATTCGGCAGGCGCGATTCTTTGTCTGCAATGATTCCGGTCCGATGCACCTTGCGGCGGCCGTTGGAACACCGGTGGTGGCCCTCTTCGGTCCGACCGACCCGAGGAAGATCGGCCCCTATGGCGCAGGGCACACGGTGATCCGAAAAGAAGTCGGCTGCGCCGGCTGCCGTCGGAACAGCTGTGTTCGCGGGAATGAGTGTATGAAGGCGATTTCTGTCGATGAAGTCGTCCAAGCGATTGAGAATAGAGGAGGAAGAGATGGGAATCAATAAAGAGCTGCTTGAAATCTTGGCCTGCCCCAAATGCAAGGGGGATGTTCAGTTAAACGATAAAGGGGACGGTTTGATCTGTCCGAAGTGCAAGCTTCTCTATCCGATCCGGGAGGAGATCCCGGTGATGCTGATTGATGAAGCGGTTAAGCTTTGATCTAAGCGGAGCCAAGAAGCTTCCCCATTTCCGAAGCGCCCGTCTTAGGTGTTTCATCTTAGATTAACACCGGATATTTCTTGATCTCTCATCGGGGGCCTGTTATATTGTGCCTCTGTTTATCCAGGTCCCAGTGGGGATCCCTTTACGAATGAGCAAGCAATCATCTGTTCAAGGATTTTTTTGATTCCTCCTTGCAGGAGGAATTCTTCCGGCTCAGTCGCACGGTCCGGAGGATCCTGGTCATTAAGTTCAAGCAGATTGGGGATATGATCTTGGCGACGCCGGCGATCCGGGCGCTGAGGGATGCTTTTCCCGACGCGCAGATCGGCGTGGCGGGGTTTTCAGAAACCCTGCCGGTTTTGGAGGCAAACCCGAATATCGATCGCTTCCACCCTTACCTTAAGGAATGGAAGGATCAACGGGGGGGGGCTCGACTCCGCAGCGAGAGACAATACATCAGAGAGGTGCAGGAGGGGGGTACGATCTGGCGGTTCATTTGGGGACCGGAATGCGCGGCGGGGTTTTGGCGTTTTTGAGCCGCGCGCGATATCGTGTCGGTCCGTTGCCGCTGAGAAATCGATCAAAGCAGTTTTGGGGAAAAACGGTCTTCTATACCCATACCTACCTGTTGAACAACCCACACACTCATATGGTGGAGAGGGACCTCGACGCCGTCCGGAGGATTGGATTCCAGCCGAAGTTGAGCGCGCTGGAAATGGTCGTGCGGGAGGAGGAGGTTCGATCGGTCCAAGATCGGCTCGAGAAAGCGGGAAGAGATCCTTCCCGTCCGCTGCTTCATGTCCACCCGACCTCTCACGCGGCGTATAAATGCTGGAGAGATGAGGCGGTGGCCGAGGTGCTCGATCATTTTTCAGAGCGGGGAATGGACGTTGTTCTCACCGGGGGACCGGGCCGGGAGGAGCGGGAGCGGGCGGAAAAGATCGTCTCTCTGATGCGCCGTCCCCCGATCGATTTATCGGGGCGGACGACCTTAAGAGAGGCGGCGGCGATCAGCCGGGTTGCGACCCTTTTCTTCGGGATCGATTCCTCCGTGATGCATCTTGCTGCGGCGGTCGGAACCCCCGTGGTGGCCCTCTTCGGGCCGACCTATTATGAATTGTGGGGACCGTGGGGAGAGGGGCATCGGGTGATTGCAAAGGCGAAGCCGTGTCTCCCATGCGGCCTGGCCGGATGTCCCGGTTTAAAGCGGAGCCTCTGCTTGGAGGAGTTGCTCCCGGCGGAAGTGATTTCGGAGATCGAAGCAGCTCTGGAGGAGCGAGGGAGATCGCATCAAAGGGCGCTCCACCTGCTTCACTAAAAATGCGATCCGGCCTCACATATGTCGAAAAAAAGAGCGATGGAACCCGGTTGTGGGTCCGCGAGGATTACGACAGAATCGAATGGCTCGAGCGACTTGATCTCCAACGTCTCGAGCGCGATCCCGCGGCAGAAAGGGTTCCGACCGCCCCGGGGACGGCGGTCTTCAGGCTTCATGGCGGGGAGAGGGATCTCTTTATCAAATTCTTCCTTTACAACCGCTGGCGGCATCTGTTGAAATCCCCGTTTCTCAAGGCGAAGGCCAAGTTTGCCTGGGAGAACGCCGAGATGCTTCTGGAGGAGGGATTTCAAACCCCCCTGTGGTGATCGTCGGAGAGAAACGCTCCTTCGGCTTCGTGCAGAAATCGTTCTTCGTCACAGAGGGGGTCGATGCGGTTTCGTTGAAGATGTTTTTGAAGGGGCCGTTTGATGTATCATTGGAGAGCCTCGGTGTTTCCAGGAGAGATTTTTTTACGCGGCTGGGGCGTCTGATTGGGTCATTACATGCCAAGGGGATTTACCACGGCGATCTCCATTTAGGCAATCTCTTACTTTGGGGACCAACGTCAAATGCGAAGTGGGGTTTCTATTTCTTGGATAATGAGGGAGCGCGACGGTTTCAGTCGCTCTCAAGCTCGCGGCGCCTGCATGATCTGAGGGATCTGAACGATCTCCGTCTTGGATCGATTTCTTCGAGGGATCGGGCCTATTTTTTCAAGGCCTATCTTGAAGAGAATCCGGGTTTGTTTCCGATCCGAAAGACGCTCGTCGCCTCGTTGCAAAGGGCCTCGCTTCAAAGGCAGAGAAAGCTTCCCGGAAGGAATGTCGCGTTTTTGCGATGAGGTGAAGCGTGAGAATCGCGATCATTCGAAAAAGGTATGTCTCGCATGGCGGGGCGGAGCGCTTCACGGGAGACTTCATCAACCATTTGGTGGCGCGCGGTTTGGAGGTGCATCTCATCGCGGCGGAGTGGATCGGAGAGAAAGATCCGAAGATTTTTTTTCACCCGGTTCCGATGTTGCGGTTCGGTTCGTTTTTCAGCACATTGACCTTTACCCTCGGTGTTTCCCGGGTCTGTCGGCGGAATCGATTCGAACTGGTGCAGAGTCACGAACGGACCCTTTCCCACGATCTCTACCGCGCCGGGGATGGATGCCATCGTGAATGGCTTCTGCGCCGAAAAAAGGGGGCTTCCTTTTTCAAGAGGTTCTCCATCGCATTCAACCCCTTTCATTGGTTGATGCTCTGGATCGAGGGGCGGCTGATGAAGCATTCGAAAAAAATTGTGGCGATCTCGAAAGGGGTACGGGAGGAGATTCTCCGGCACTATGGGGTTCCTCCGGAGAGGGTCACGGTGATTTACAATTCGGTTGATCTGGAGCGGTTTCACCCCAAACGACGCGAGACAACCGGGCGATCGCTACGGGTTGAAAAAGAGATTAAGGAGCAGGAAAAGATCGTTCTCTTTGTCGGATCGGGTTTTGAGCGCAAAGGGGTCGGCCCTCTGATCGAGGCCGTCGCTAGGCTCAGGGATCTTCCGGTGAAATTATGGATCGTGGGAAAAGGTGATATCGGGAAATATCAACGTCGGGTCGATCATCTTCACCTTCAGGACCAGGTTCGTTTCTTCGGGCCGGTCGCCCCGGTCGATCCCTTTTATGCCGCGGCCGACCTGTTTGTTTTTCCGACCCTCTATGAGCCGTTCGGCCAGGTTCATTTAGAGGCGCTGGCAAGCGGCTTGCCGGTGATCACCCATCGCCGTTGCGGCGGTGCGGAGGCGATTGAATGCGGGGTCAATGGGGATCTGCTCGATGATCCGACCGATCCCGAGGAGATTTCTTCCAAGATCAGGCGGCTCATCGAACACCCCGATCCGGAAACCCTCCGGAGGGCGGCCCGCCGAGCGGCGGAGGCCTTCCATTCCGATCGAATCTTAGCGCAATGGGAGGCGCTCTATCGAGAGCTCGATGTTCGTGCCGGATAAGGAAGGGGGGATGGTTTTGAATCAAGTGAATGAAAAAGAGGTGCTCTCCGCCCGGGTGGTCGGCTGCTTTTTGAAACAGATTTCTAAAGAGTACCGATATAAATTTCTCCGAAAGATTTTCCGGAAGTCGATCATCAAGCCTTGGGGACGGTATCGGGAAATTGATATTATCGAAGAGGTCCTTCGGAGTCTGCGGCCGAAAAAATGTCTGGAGTGGGGCACCGGCTTCAGCACCCTTTATTTTTCGAAATTCCTCACGGAGGAGACGAAGTGGGTGTCGATAGAGCATGAGAAGGATTGGTCGAGCCATATCGGTCGGCTCAATCAAAATAAGAACATTGAAATCCATCATGTCGCCCCGAATCGCTTTCCTTGGACCGATCCTGAAAAGGACGGCGCCTACGACGATCTGAAAGATTACGTCGAATTCCCCGCGGCGCTTGGGAAATTTGATTTCATTTTGGTCGATGGAAGGGCAAGGGCCCATTGCCTGAAGAAGGCGGAACAGCTTCTCGAGGAAAACGGGGTGGTCATTCTACACGACGCGAATCGAAGGCACTATCATGCTCCCTTCAGCCTATTCAAACACCAAATCCTGCTGACCGATTATCGGCGATCAGGGGGGATCTGGGTTGGAAGCAAGGAGGCCGATTTGGGAAACCTCCTTGACCTGAACAAACACAAGATGCTGTTTCGTATCTACAATAAATATGGAAAAATGCTTCATGTCTGATCCGGTTTTTTATCTCCAGCTCGAGAGAACCGGGATCGAGCCCGGCGTTTCCGATTAAGAGAGGGGAGTAGATGTACCTGAACGGGGAGGATTCCTTCAAGAGCGCGTCGGAGCGGATCCAAATGGATCGCCTTGCCAAACCGTCGGCGGTAGCGGAAGAGGGATGGATCTACTGGCTCGATCTTTTCATCGAAGGGGGGATCCTTCTTTTTATTCTGTTGTTTCCGGTCAAAACATTTATCATTCCGACGAGCACGATTTCCATTCTGAAGTGGATGGCCCTTTATATTCCGCTGATGTTGTGGCTTCTCAAGATGCTGGTTCGGCGTGATTTTTCGTTGATCCGCACCCCGATCGATCGGCCGCTTTTTCTTTATGCGGTTGTGGTCGTCGCCTCCGTTCTTTATTCGATTGATCGAATGGAGACGGTCTCGGGGATTCGAGGATCATTTATCAAAGCGGCCGTCCTCTATTTGGTGATCTTGAATAATTTTCAGACGATCCAGAAAACAAGGCGGTTGGCTGTTGCCTTTGCCGCTTCTTTTCTGATCACAATCGGGATTGGATTCTATAATTATCAACTGGGCGAATACAACGTCGCAGGGGGAATTACGGCTTTTGCCAATGAGCATCACAATATTATGGGGAAGATTCTCGGAGGATCTTTTCCCTTCCTGCTCTTGACTTTTTCAATGGCGAAAAAGCCGATTTGGAAGGGGATGTCTTTCCTTCTCGTTATTTTGGGGCTCTTCGGCATTTTTATGACCCTCTCGAGGGCCACCTGGGCGGGTGCGGTGGTGGCATTCCTCATCTGGGGGATGCATCAGAATCGGAAGTTGACCCTTTCCGCCTTGGTCTTGTTTCTCTTTTCCCTTTTCACTTTTGGCCCGGACCCGGTGGCGGAGCGATTTGCGCTCATTGAAGACCAAATGAATTCTATGAGTGGCAGGACGCCGATCTGGGAGGTGGCCGTCAAACAGGTCAAAGAACGCCCTCTTTTGGGATATGGGTATGGCCTGAATATCTTCACGAAAGTTTATGAAGAGGGACGGGAGGATCCGCCGGGAGAGGGACCGACGGTGCAGCACGAGCACAATCTCTTCCTATCGCTGTTGATCCAAACAGGTCTTGTCGGAACGCTCTTGTTTCTCTGGATTTTTATTGGAACATTGGTCCTAATCATACGGGCCATTTATTCGATGGCGGCAGGGTGGGATCGGGAAATTTTGATCATCCTGATGAGCGGGATGGTGGGTGAGTATTTTGTCCATGCCATGCTGGACAGAAACAATGTCGGAAATTGGGCCCTTCCGTTATGGGTCATGATCGCCATCGCCATGGCCATTCTTTATCGAACCGGGGGTCTTACCTCCAAGACCTCCCCTTCTCAGGTTGCCTTGCACAACCTACCGGAGATGAAGTAGCGCCTCGGTATTGAGAATAAGAACATGGAACGTGTCATTATCATCGGGAGTTTTAGAAAACCATGGAATACCGCCCATTACCTTCTTCATGCGGCAGGGAAGATCGGTTTTGCGGCATCATCTTTCGATCCCCGTCAGGAAGGGGCTTCGGAAGCGGCATTTCTTAGGAAGATCGAGGAGGAAAAGCCGGAGTCGGCGTTGATCTTGAAAGGAACCGGCTTCAATGTCGAATGGATCGAAGCCCTTAAGAAAAGAGGGGTCTATACCATTCTTTGGCATCCCGATATCGATATGCCCGATTGGCTGTTCCCCCTGATTCGTTCGGTCGATTTCTGTTTTACGATGGCAGAGGGGCTGATTCCAAAATGGAAAGAGAAGGGAGCCCGGCAGGTCGCCTGGCTCTCTCAAGGGTTTGAGCCCTCTTTTTTCGAGGTCGGCGAAATAAACGAGTCGGACCGTCGATTTTACGGGGCCGATGTCGCTTTTGTGGGGAATATCGATTCGTCGAACAATTATCTTCCCCGGCGATACAGATTGAAGCGGGTCCTTCGGGAAGGATTCCACCTGAAGTGGTGGGGCCCAAAACTGGGACGCAAGTGGGTGAATCTCCCGATTTTTCTCTCCCGGTTGGGCCGTGCCTATGGTGGGCGTTTTGTCTACGGACCGGAGTTCGCGAAAGTGGCCCGCTCCTCTAAGATCTTACTCGCCTTTGATCGGGATCTCGACATTCGCCTCTCGATGAGTGCCAGAATGTATACCGCGGTCGGTTGCGGCGCATTTTATCTCTGTGAAGCGGTCGAGGGGATCGAGACGGTCTTGATTCCCGATAAGGAGATCGTCACCTTCCAGGGGGAGGAGGAGATGATCGACAAAATCCGTTACTACCTTCCCAGGGCGTCGGAGAGAGAGGCGATTGCGCGCGCCGGTCAAGCCCGTGTGCGGCGAGAGCATACTTACCAGAGGCGGCTCGAACAGATGTTTAGAATCATCAGGGGAACATCTCATGTCTGATCGGAAGCCTCTTAAAAGACCGCTCAACATATTACATCTCATTGTGACCCTTCCGGTGGGGGGAATCGAACAGCGCCTCAAAGAGCTGGTCATCCGCTACTCCAAGGAGGAGTTCCGGCCGATCGTCTGCTGCCTTCGCGATAAGAATGTCGTCGGAAGGGAGATCGAGCAATACGGCATCGAAGTGATCGAGCTCGATCGGATGCGCGGCCACCGGTTTGATCCGATCCTTGTTTGGAAGCTCTACCGGTTGATGAAAGAGCGAAGGATCGACATCGTTCGGATGCATGAGTACCATGCGAGCCTCTACGGCAGGCTCGCCGCCCGGTGGGCGAAGGTTCCTGTGGTAATCGCTTCGGTTCACAATGTCTATCGGAGAAAGCTTCATCATCGCTTCTGGATCAATCGCTTCTTGGCCCGCTGGTCCGATCGGGTCATCGCGATTTCCGAGCGGGTGAAGGAAGACCTCCTTCGCTTCGATCGTATCCCGCTGGCCAAGGTCAAGGTGATCCCAAATGGGGTTGATCCGCTTCTCTTTGAAAACCCGATTTCGAAAGAGGAAGCCCGGAGGAAGCTCTCCCTCCCGGAGCAAGCGGTGGTCATCGGAACGGTGGGGCGTTTATCGATTGCAAAGGGACACAAAAACCTCTTGAATGCTTTCCAACTTCTTTTGGATGAGGGGGGATGGCCCGATCTTCGATTGGTCCTGGTCGGAGAGGGTCCTCTCCGAGAGAACCTAGAGCAGATGGTTCAAAAGGGGGGATTGGAAAAGGCGGTTCTCTTTCTGGGAACCCGCCGGGATGTTCCGGATTGTCTCAGGGCATTTGATCTTTTTGTTTTCTCCTCTCTGTGGGAAGGGCAACCGGCCGCTGTCATCGAGGCAATGGCGGCCGGACTGCCGATTGTCTCGACCGATTATGAAGGGGTCCGGGAAATCATCACCGATCGGGTCGAAGCGCTTCTTGTCAGATCGGACGATCCGAAGGCGTTGAAAGAGGGAATGGTTCAGCTCTTGCGAGATGGGACGCTCAGCCAATCTCTGGGGAAGGCGGCCCGCCGGAGGGTGGTCGGTCAGCTTTCGGTTCAACGGATCGTTCAGGAGTATGAAACCCTTTATAAGGAACTCCTGTCGGTGAAGGGCTTCGTTTTTTCATGAGAAGCGGAGAGAGGACGGAATGATCGAAGCGGGGCGATGGATCGGGAAAAAGTATCTGTTACAGTAATCACGCGAGATGAAGAGGGAGAGATCGATGCCTGCCTTCAGAGCCTTGCCTGGGCCGATGAGATCGTGGTGGTCGACTCCGGGAGCACCGATCGAACGGTTGAAATTGCGCGGAAATACACCGAAAAGGTCTTCCATCATGTGTGGTCCGGATATGCGGATCAAAAGAACTGGGCGATCGATCAAGCGAGCCATCCGTGGATCTTGAGCGTCGATGCCGACGAGCGGGTTCCTAAGGCGCTTCAGGAGGAAATCAAACAGGTGCTCGGGTCGCCCTCTCCCTATGCCGGTTATTTGATTCCAAGAAAGAATTTCTTTTTGGGGCGTTGGATTCGGCATGGGGGGTGGTCTCCCGACCATGTGCTCCGGCTTTTCAAAAGGGAAAGCGGACGTTTCGGTGAAAGAAAGGTGCATGAGTCGATCCGTCTCACTGGACCGGTCGGAACCCTTGAATCCCCTCTGGAGCATTATACCTATCGCTCGATGGAGGATTATTTCGATCGGATGGACCGCTATTCGACATTGGCCGCGGAAGAGATGTTCGAGCAGGGAAAGCGGGCCAACGGCATTGATCTCTTTCTTCGCCCCTGGGCGACTTTCATAAAGATGGTTTTCCTCCGGCAGGGTTTTCGGGATGGGATCGACGGCTTGCTCTTGGGGCGTCTTTACAGCGTTTATACATTTTCAAAATACGCAAAACTTTACAAGATGGGAGTACGTGAAAAACAGAATCGGTGAAGTCGGAACGATCCTCGGCCGGAATCGGATTGTTGTCAGCCTGCTCATTGGAGGGGCCTTTTGGTTTCTGTCGAAACCGACGTTCCTTTCCATTGCAGTGGGGGTTCCTTTCGTCCTCCTTGGAGAGGCGATTCGGATTTGGTCGTCGGGTTACATCCGAAAGAATGAAGAATTGGCGACGACGGGGCCGTACGCCCTGACCCGAAACCCGCTCTATCTTGGAAATGGAATCATGGGATTCGGTTTTGTCTTAATGGGGCGCGATCTGAGCCTCATTTTCTTTTTCTTCGTCTTTTTTACGCTGATCTACCGGTCGACGATTCAGCGGGAAGAGGCGAGACTCTCGGCAAAATTTGGAGAACGCTTCGCGGAATATGTTGCAGCCGTTCCCCGTTTTCCCCCGTTGGACCGGTTGGAGAAAGTCCGAAATCGATTTCGATTGGAAACTGGTGCTGAAGCACCGAGAGCATCGGACCTGGTTGGGGATCCTTCTTCTTTTGCTGCTGATGACCTATAAAGTCTAACGGGAGAAGAAAAAAAGAGAAGTGAGTTTACTGAGGGGAACTCCCATCTCCTTCGAAAACGGCCTGCTACGGGGAGCGGTCGACACAAATTACTTTCAGAGTGATTTTATTGCCTTCTTAAATGATTTACCCGAAGCGGTGGTTGAGCGGCGCTTTCCCGTCTTGAAAGAGCGGGAAGACCGGCTCTATCTGATTGCCGAGATTGAACGCGGCGGGACGAAGGAGTCTCTTTTTGTTAAGGTAGATGATTTCACAAGAAAAATCAGATTTAAAAAGTGGATACGTAATTGGTTCGTCCGGTCCCGCGCCAGGAAATCATGGGAGGCGGCCCACTATTTTCTCGAACAAGGGTTTCCAACCCCCTTCCCGATTGCTTTTTTGGAAAAGAGAAGATATGGTTTTCTGCTTCAATCGTATCTTTTGGTGAGGTTCATCGCTTCGGCCGAGCCCCTTCAGAAAAGATACCTCTCGCTAGACCCAGGCAAGAATCCCTCGGATATTCAGGGTTCAACGAAGCGGGGGGGCTGATTATCCGACTGGCCACCCTCTTGGCGTCGATTCATGAGCGAGGGGTTTCATATGGAGACCTGAAGGCGAGCAACGTTCTCATTGTCCCTGAAGGGGAAAATGAGAGATTGTTTTTTATCGATCTAGAGTCGGTCCGTTTGAGAAAAAGCTCCTTGGCGGCGAGCGCCCGTGTCGACGATCTTGGGAGCATCTTTGGATCGGTTTTGGAGATCCTATCGATGCGGGATGCGATTTATTTTATCAACCATTATTTAAATGCTTCACCCGGTCTCCACATCGACAAAAGGTCATTGATGAGTGCAATTTATCGGTGCGCTGTCGAAAGAAGGAAGAGAGGGGAGAGAAGGAATCGGAAAGGAGAAATATGCAGAGAGAGGTAGATAAAAGATATCCGGCAAAAATGCGTTACCAGGATGCGGCCTATGCCGGTCACTATGACGGCGCCCGGTATCAGACGCTCTGGGCGCAGTTCAAAAATAAACAGACGCACCAAACGCTCATGAAAGCGCTTGCCTTTCTCGAGCCCGGGAGCACCATTATCGATCTTCCCTGCGGGACCGGCCGGTTCGGCGCGTTTCTCTCCAGTTTGGGGTTCCGTTGGATCGGCTCTGATATTTCGGCGCAGATGATGGCGAAATCGCAGGAGAAGGTGAAGGGGAATGACAGGGTCCTCGGCCACATCCGATCCGATGCGGAGATCCTTCCGTTCAGGGATAAAAGCGTCGATTGTTTCCTCTCGATCCGCTTTCTGCCCCACCTCCCCCCCGATGTGAAACAGAATGCCTTGAAAGAGATGGCGAGAGTCAGCCGGCAATGGTTGATCATCGACCACACCTATCGAAACCCCTATAAGGCATTTTGGCGGAACATCGGAACCAAGATAGGTGTCGGGAGCGGCGGAAAGAAGCGACTGACGAAGGAGGAAGTCTTTCAAGAGATCGAGCGGGCAGGGCTTCGGATCCATCGGGTTTTTCCCGTTTCCCGTCTTTTCTCTGATAATATGTTGTTGCTTTGCAGCAAAATCTAGCAGCTTAGAATTTGTCTTCGGACGCCTGGATACCCTCTTGGGCCATTTATCCCTACGTAGTCCTGAAAAGAATCGACTGTTACCCTCCTGTTGCAACGTCTGAAATCGTTGTTTCAAGCGACTGGCCACGCCCGTCAAAGTTTATCCCGAACTGTAAGATATCCTTGCATTGTTCGTCTCATTTTGATATACGTATATGACTTAGATTTCTCTAAAGCCCCATCTATTTCTCCAGGGCATATAAATTAGATTCAATACCAACGAGATCCTTTCTTTTCATAGACATATCTTTATTTTATTTGAGAACGGCAAGGCGAGATTAGGTAACATCTGATATTGGTCCTTTAGTTTGAGGGCAACATGTACGGAGTGATACTGGCAGGGGGTAGTGGAACGCGCTTTTGGCCGCTCAGCCGGGAAGAATACCCAAAGCAGCTCTTAAAGATCTTCGGCAATCATAGTCTTATTCAGGCCACCCTGGCCCGGATTACCGACCTGATCCCTTCCAATCAGACCTATATTGCCACCAACCCTTCCCAGGCGGAGCAGATCAAATTTCAGCTGAACCCTTCCCAAGAGGGGCCTCACTTTATCTATGAGCCGATGGGGAGGAACACGGCGGCGGCGATCGGTCTGGCGGCCACTTATTTACGCAAACGCTTTGAAGATGGCGTCATGGTGGTCCTCTCCGCGGATCACTTTATCAGGGAGCCGCACATTTTCGTTGAGGCGCTTCGTTTGGGAGAAGGTCTTGCCAACGAAGGCTACCTCGTGACCTTGGGCGCCAAGCCGACCCGCCCCGAGACCGGCTATGGCTATATCCAAAAGGGAAAACCTTTTCCGAATCATCCCGGTGCATCGACCGTACAGCGCTTCGTTGAAAAACCGAACCGTGAAACCGCCGAACAATATCTAAAGAGAGAAGATCATTTCTGGAATACCGGCATCTTTCTCTGGAAGATCTCAACGATTTTAGCGGAGATCAAGCAGTTTGTTCCGGAGCTGTCGGAGGGTTTGAAGGAAATTGAACAGAAGATCGGAACGGCGGAGGAAGCGGAAGCGCTTGCACGCGTTTATCCGACGCTTCCCTCCATCTCGATCGACTATGCTGTTTTGGAGAAGTCGGATCGCCTCGCCGTGATCTCCACCGACATGGGGTGGGAAGATGTCGGCTCCTGGAGCGCGCTCGATGAAGTAATCCAACGGGATAAAAATGGGAACATCCTCACGGGAAATGTCGTCAACATTGACAGCTCCAACAGCATCATCTACGGACAAAAGCGGGTTATTGCGGTGGTCGGCCTGAAAGACATCGTCGTGGCCGATACGGAGGACGCAACCCTCATCTGTTCGAAGGATAAAGCGCAGGAGGTCAAGAAGGTCGTTGAGGCGCTGAAGGGACGGAACGGCGATGAGCACCGCGTTCACAGAACGGTCATCCGCGCCTGGGGGAGCTACACCGTTTTGGAAGAGGGACGCGATTACAAAATCAAGCGGATTCTGGTCAATCCTCGGGCGCGTCTTTCCCTTCAAATGCATCATAAGCGGAGCGAGCATTGGGTCGTGGTCGCGGGAACGGCGCGGGTCACCTGCGGGGAGAGTGTTTATACCATTCAGGCCAACCAGAGCACCTTTGTCCCGATGGGGGTGAAGCATCGGCTGGAGAATCCGGGCGATGAGCCGCTCCAGATCATCGAAGTGCAGAGCGGGAATTATCTCGGAGAAGACGACATTGTCCGGTATCAGGATGATTACGGGCGGGTGGAGGCCAAAAAGGGCTGACCATGTCGATCTTTAGAGAGTATGACATCCGAGGGGTTTACGGAACTGTCCTGACCGAGAAGGTGGCCGAAGAGATCGGGAAAGCCTTCGGCACGCTGATTCGCCGATCCGGCGGAAATAAGATCTCGCTCGGTTATGATATCCGGCTCAGCAGCCCTTCGCTTCGGGAAGCATTATTGGCGGGACTCCTCTCGACCGGTATCGATGTCGTCGATATCGGCGCCTGCCCGACACCGGTCCTCTATTTTTCTCTCTTCAACTTGCAAGTCGACGGCGGGGTCATGATCACCGCCAGCCACAATCCAGCCGAATTTAACGGATTCAAACTCTGCCGCGGGAAAGGGACCCTCTTCGGCGCTGAGATCCAGCAGGTCCGCATAATGGCGGAGAGCGGTGATTTCGACCGGGGGAAGGGAGAACTGACCTTCGAGCGCGACTTCCTCTCCGTCTATCTCGGCTATTTTGTGAAGCACTTCGGTTCCCTCCGATCAAAAAAAGTGGTGATTGATTGCGGAAACGCCGCCGCCGCCCTTATCGCTCCTCAAATTATGGAAAAGTTGGGATGTGAAGTTATTCCGCTCTATTGCGAGCCGGATGGTCGATTCCCGAACCATCATCCCGATCCAACCGTTCCCGAGAACATTGCCGATCTTATTGCATGCGTTCGAAAGGAACGGGCGGATGTCGGGATTGCGTTTGATGGAGACGGCGACCGGTTGGGTGCGGTCGATGAGAAGGGGGAGATTATCTGGGGGGATAAGCTTACGCTTCTTTTCGCGACAGATATTCTCAAACGAAATCCGGGCGCGACCATTATCTCCGAAGTCAAGGCTTCTCAAGTCCTCTATGATGAAATTGCGCGGCTCGGCGGAAACGGGATCATGTGGAAGACCGGGCACTCTTTGATCAAATCCAAAATGAAGGAGACAGGGGCGCTGCTGGCCGGGGAGATGAGTGGCCATCTCTTTTTTGCGGATCGCTATTTTGGGTATGATGATGCGATTTATGCGGGCTGTCGATTGGTGGAGATTCTTGTGAAGGAGAATCGGCCGCTCTCGTCTTTTTTTACCGACCTGCCAATGACCTATGTCACCCCGGAGATCCGCGTCGATTGTTCGGATGAACGGAAATTTGCAGTGGTCGAGAAGTGCCGTGAGTATTTTTCGGGAAAATATAAAACTGTCGATATTGATGGTATCCGGATCTTGTTCGAGGATGGATGGGGTCTCATCCGGGCTTCGAATACCCAGCCGGCGTTGGTCCTCCGGTTCGAGGCAAACTCGCCAGAGCGGCTGACAGAAATGCAGAAAGAGATCAGTGAAGTTCTAACGAAGATAGATTGATGTCGTGGACCGATATTCCGAGTAGAAAGATCCGGTTGGACAGATGATATTCTATAACTCCTTTGTGAAAAGATGAAAGCACTCATTACGGCAGGGGGAAGAGGGACGCGGCTGCGCCCCATTACCCATACCAGCAATAAACATCTGATCCCGATTGCGAATAAGCCGATGATCCATTACGCCATCGAGGCTGTGGTCGCTGCCGGCATTCAGGAGATCGGAATCGTTGTTAATCCGGAAACAGAAGCGGAGTTGAGGGAGGCCCTTGGCGGCGGCGCTCCATGGGGGGCAAAAATTACCTACATTTCTCAGGAAACACCGGCCGGGCTTGCCCATGTGATAAAAATTTCAGAAGATTTTATCAAGAAGGAACCGTTTGTTTTCTACCTCGGTGACAATGTGATTGTCGGTGGAATCGGCCATTTTGTGAAGACTTTCGTAGCGGATAAAGCCCATTGCCATCTTGTTCTCTCCAAAGTGAAAGATCCCCAGCGGTTCGGTGTCCCTGAATTAAGGAATGGACGGATTATCGGAATCGAGGAGAAGCCGAAGCGGCCGAAGAGCCCCTATGCGGTGACCGGCATCTATATCTACGATCACCATATCTTTGAAGCGGTCAATAAAATCGGGCCGAGCAAGCGGGGAGAGCTTGAAATCAGCGATGCACATCAATATCTGATTGAAAATGGATTTGGCATCAGCTATTCAGAGATCACCGGCTGGTGGAAAGATACGGGTCAGCCGGAAGATCTCCTTGAAGCAAACCGTTTTGTACTTGACCAGATCGCTGAAAGTCCCGACGGCATCTCGATTGACGGAGAGGTGGACGCGAAGAGTGAGCTGCGGGGGAAGGTGATTATTGAAAAGGGAGCCAAAGTTGTTCAGAGTCAGGTCCGCGGGCCTGCCATTATTGGAGCCGGAACGCGGATTGAGAATAGCTATATCGGTCCTTATACTTCCATCTACCATGACTGTGAGATAAAGAACAGCGAATTGGAATACAGCATCGTTTTGGAGCGATGCCGGATTACGGACATCGATGTTCGAATCGAAAAGAGCCTTCTCGGAAGAGAGGTGGAACTTTTTCGCGGGATGGCCAGACCTCGGACCCAAAAGTTTGTCATCGGCGATCAGAGCCGGATTGAGCTAAGCTAGCTTGGGAAGGAAGTATGAAGATTTTGGTGACAGGCGGAGCCGGGTTCATTGGGAGCAATTTCGTTCGATATTTTCTTCAGCAGCACCCTTCCGCATCGATCATTAACGTTGATAAACTCACCTACGCCGGAAACCTCGAAAACCTCATCGATCTTGAAGCGAATCCGCGTTACCGGTTTGTCCGAGGCGATATCACCGATGCCGCCTTCGTGGACAGCCTCGCTCAGGAGGTTGAAGCGATCATCCACTTCGCCGCGGAGACCCATGTCGATCGGTCAATCGTTAGTGCAGACGCGTTCGTCCGGACCAACGTTTATGGGACGTATGTTCTGTTGGAGGCTTCACGGCGATATCAGCATCAGCGGTTTGTTCATATTTCCACCGACGAGGTGTATGGAAGCCGGCTGGAGGGTTTTTTCAAGGAAGAGGATCCGCTTTCTCCGACGAGCCCTTATTCCGCGAGCAAAGCCGGTTCGGACCTGTTGGTTTCTTCTTATCACAAAACGTATGGTCTTCCGGCGATCATCACCCGTTGCTCAAACAACTTCGGCCCCTATCAATTCCCTGAAAAATTAATTCCATTGATCATTACCAATGCCCTTGAAGACAAGCCGCTCCCGGTATATGGAGATGGCCTCTATGTACGCGATTGGCTTTATGTGCTGGATCACTGTGAAGCAATCGACCGGATCTTTCACCTTGGCAAGCCCGGGGAAGTTTATAACATCGGAGGCCAAGGGGATAAGAAAAATATCGAGGTGGTGCATCTTATCCTGGAAATCCTGAAGAAACCGAAGTCTCTCATTCAATATGTCAAAGACAGGCCGGGACATGACCGCCGATATGCGATTGATCCGAATAAGATTGAAAGCGAACTCGGTTGGAAGCCGGCATATTCGTTTGAGAAGAGTCTGGAAGAAACGGTTCACTGGTATCAGACCCAGATGGATTGGTGGAAGCGGATTAAATCAGGTGAATACCTGAAGATGTACGAGAAGATATATGGGGTTCCACTGTGAAGGTGTTGCTTACAGGGGCCAAAGGGATGCTCGCGGGAGCAATATTAAATAAAAAACCGCGGGAATGGGACTTGAGAGCCGTTGATATTGAGGAGCTGGACATTACGGATCGCGCGGCGGTTCAGGAGATGATTTTGAGATTCGAGCCGGCGATGATGATTAACTGCGCCGCTTTTACCCGTGTGGACGAGTGCGAAGAGAAAAAGGAACTCGCCTTTGCAGTCAATGCCGCCGGTGTTGGCCATCTGGCGGAGGCGGCTTCTCAGACGGGGGCGTACTTTGTACACTTCAGCACTGATTACATTTTTGATGGAAGTGGGAACCAGCCCTACCGTGAAGAGGATATGCCCTGTCCGATCAGCGTCTATGGCGCCTCGAAATGGGAAGGGGAGTGCCGGATCAGAAAACATCTTAAAGATTATCTGATCATTCGAACCCAATGGCTTTATGGACGGGGAGGAACGCACTTTGTAAATGCCATTCTGGGCCTTGCTAAAAAACAAGAGGTTCTCAAGGTTGTGGACGATCAGGTCGGTTCCCCGACATGGACGGAGGATCTTTCCGAGGGGACCCTTGCCTTGGTTGAGCGCAGAGCGACCGGAGAGTATCATTTGGTCAATGACGGACATTGCAGTTGGTATCAGTTTGCAAGCCGGATTATTAAAGAAGCCGCTCTTCCAACGAAAGTGATTCCTTGCACGACGGCAGAGTTTCCACGACCCGCAAAACGGCCCGCTTATTCTGTTCTTTCCACCGACAAAGCAAAAAGAGTGTTAGGACGGGGGCTCCCTCACTGGGAAGTCGCTTTAAAAAGATTTATGAGATCGGTTTAGAGGGCCAGTAATGTTTAAAAAAGGGAAAATTAATGGGGTTGAGATTCGTCCCTTGAAGAAATATGTTGATGAGCGGGGATGGCTCTCTGAACTCTTTCGAGAGGACGAGCTTGAAAAATCGATTCTGCCGGTCATGTCTTACATTTCCTTAACCCGAGCAGGCGTGACCAGAGGGCCTCATGAACATGTTGACCAGACCGATTATTTTTGCTTCATCGGTCCTTCTAATTTCAAAGTCACTCTTTGGGATAACCGAGAGAAAAGTTCGACTTTTCAAAATAAGATGCAGTGTGTAGTGGGTGAAGATTCTCCTGCCGTCGTCATTGTCCCTGAAGGCGTCGTGCATGCTTACCAGAATGTTGGTGCGAAGGATGGTGTCGTCATCAATTGCCCGAACCGGCTTTTTATGGGGCGGGGGAAGAAAGAGAAGATCGACGAAATTCGACATGAAGATGATCGGCAGTCACCCTTTGTGATTGATCTTCTTCCAGCGCGTTAGTTTATTTGTGAGAGGCAGACAATATCAACAGATAGGTTGGGGAATTGGTATTTTTAAAACCACTTCTTAATTTCCTACGCAGAATTATTCAGAATCGCTACATGATACGAAGCCTGGTCGTTCGTGATATCCGGGCTAGATATGTCGGGTCCTCTCTTGGTATTTTCTGGTCGGTGGTTCATCCTTTATCACAATTATTGATTTATTACTTTGTATTTTCTCTTATATTAAAAGTAAAACTAGGTCCTGAATACGGCGGAACACATTTTGCGATTTGGCTGATTGTCGGTTTACTTCCTTGGATGCTCTTTTCTGAGGTTGTACTCCGTGCGCCCGGTGCGGTTCTGGAGCAGGCCAATTTAATCAAGAAAACTATTTTTCCCTCCGAGGTCCTACCTTTTAGTCATCTGGCCGCCGCCATGGTGAACCATTTTATTGCCTTAGGTATCCTGTTAATTTTTATCGGTGCATTTGACGTGGGCCTTTCATTGAGAGCGATCTTGGTAATCCCTTATCTTGTCGCCATCGGAATACTTGCCATGGGAATCTCATGGATCTTATCTGCTTTTAATGTCTTCTTGAGGGACATCGGCCAAGTCATCGGTCTTTTTATCAACGTTTGGTTTTACTTTACCCCAATTATTTATCCGAGGGATCTTATTCCGGAAAAGTTCCAGGACTTACTCTGGTTGAATCCGATGTCCCATGCAGTGGAGGGATACCGGATGGCCTTATTGGGACAAACAACTCCGGAGCCATGGAGCCTCATATATCTCTTCTCGATAGGATTATGTCTCTTTGGGGTCGGCGGTTTAGTATTCAAACAATTAAAGCCGGCGTTCGCGGATGTGCTGTAGATGAATGCGATTGAAGTTAACAATTTAACTAAGATTTATCGATTATATAATTCTCCAAAGGATCGATTGAGAGAGCTGTTAAGCCTTCGAGGGAAAAAGTATCATCATGAGTTTTATGCGTTGAAAGATGTTTCCTTTCAGGTCGAAAAAGGACAAACCGTTGGTATTATTGGTCAGAACGGGAGCGGAAAAAGCACGCTCCTCCAGATTATTTGCGGAGTGCTTCAGCCGACGAGCGGTTCGGCTCAAGTAAAGGGTCGTGTCGCGGCATTGCTCGAACTTGGGGCAGGTTTTAATCACGAGTTTACAGGCCGCGAGAACGTCTATATGAACGGTGCCCTGATGGGTTTTACGCGGAGGGAGATCGAACTCCGCTTTCCGGATATTGAATCGTTCGCGGAGATCGGAGAATTTATAGACCAGCCTGTGAAAACCTATTCCAGCGGGATGTTTGTGAGACTGGCATTTGCTGTGGCGATCAATGTAGATCCGGATATTTTGGTGATTGACGAGGCCCTTTCCGTCGGCGACATGTATTTTCAGGCGAAGTGTATGGTTCGGATTAAGAAAATGATCGAAAAGGATGTGACCATCCTGTTTGTCAGCCACGATATGGGTGTCATGAAAGCATTTTGCAAAAACTGCGTATATCTTGAACAAGGGAAAATGATTCACTTTGGAAAAGCCTCGGATGTTGTCGACCGATACATCGCCAACATGAATCTTCGAGGAAATAAGGAACTCACGGAAGACTCTTCTCAAAAGGAGAAAACAGACAAACCTGGGGCTTTTTCGAGTGTTGCCCGGCCTATATTTCAAGGCGATCGGAGCAGCTCGGAGATTTTTGTTTCGACGGATCATGAAGAAGTGTTTGCTAAAACGGCAAATCGTTATGGAGAGGGTGGCGTCAAGATCCTGGATATCAAGTTGCTAAATAGCCAGCGCCGCCCGGCTGAGCAGATTGAATTAAGGGAAAACTTTTTCATACAGGTTTCTATCGTTTTTGAAAAAGATTTTCCAACCTTTGCAGTGGGATATTCTATCCGTGATCTCAAAGGACTTATGCTCGTCGGCATGGTTACTTCGGGTATGGACATCGATTTACCTTCTGTTCGAGCCGGAGAGATTTATGTTTTTGAAATAAAAAGCGAGAATACTCTGACTCAAGGTGTTTACATGATCTCAATTGGGGTCGAACTCCCCATTTTTACCAATGAAAAACATATCTTTCTGGATATATTGGAAAACGCCGTCATATTCCGAAGCATCTTGCCTGCCGATCCTCGCCGCTGGTTTCCTGCAATGGTTCTCGTCCCGGCGGAGTTTACATATACGAAACTCTAATCGCCGTAAGATAAAATTTCGGTTTTGTGTTTGAGATTTTAGAGCGCATCTAATGATCTTCGCTATCACCAAGAGGTCTTCTCAAGAAATAGAAGAAATTAACATAGGATTAACATAGGATTGATATGGTTTCAGGTAAGAGCGTTAAGCTGGTCATCGTTGGAGACAGCGCATTTGCTCAAGTAGCTCACGAATATTTCGAAAATGACTCAAGTTATCAAGTAGTCGGCTTCAGCGTCGAATCTCCATATTTGCACCGCCGAGATTTGATGGGGCTGCCCGTCGTTCCTTTTGAGACTGTCCAAGAGGTCTTTCCCCCCTCTGAACATCATCTCTTTGTTGCTACAGCCTATACGCAGCTCAATCGTTTGAGGACACGGCTGTATCTGCTTGCTAAGGATAAGGGGTATGAACTTGCCAGGTACGTTAGCAACCGGGCGTTCCTATCCAAAAGCGCTTCAATTGGAGAACACTGTTTCATTTTCGAAGGAAATGTGATTCAACCTTTCGTCCAGATCGGCAATAATGTGATTCTTTGGAGCGGTAATCACATCGGGCATCATTCCGTGATTAAAGATAATGTTTTTATCAGCTCACACGTTGTTATAGCCGGTTTTTCTGAAATTGGAGAGAACTCTTTCCTGGGGGTCAACGCAGCAGTGAGCAATAACACCAAGGTCGCCAGGGATTGTTGGGTCGGACCCGGAATTACAATTATCAAAGATACAAAGCCGGCCGAGTTATACCGACCGACCCACCCGGATCCGTCAAAAGTTGATACGCTTCGTTTTTTCAAGGTGCAATAGTATGACTTGGAAGAAATTAGGCCGAGTGTATGTCGCGGATGGCAGAGCGAAATGGACTTACTCACATGCCTATATTCCGACAGCGCTCCTGGTGAACGATGATCGTATCCGGGTCTATGTGGCTTTCTTGGATCGTGATAAAGTCGGTCGGGTTGGATATGTAGATGTCGACGCCAAAAATCCATTGCGGGTTCTTCGTGTTTCCAAAAGCCCTGTTCTGGATGTTGGCCGACCGGGGACCTTTGATGATCATGGTGTCACACCGATTTGTATTATCCCTGACCAGGATTGCTTTTATTTATACTATGTCGGATGGCAGTTGAGCGAGGAATTTCGCTATCGGTTATTCCTCGGACTTGCCATTAGTAACGACGAAGGTGAAACCTTTAACAGATATGATTCGAATCCTGTATTAAGTCCGAGTGAACAGGAGCGTTCTATTCGAAGTGCAGCGCATGTATTAAGAGATGAAGGTTCCTGGAAGATGTGGTATGCGGGGGGCGGGGAGTGGATCGATCTGGAGGGCAAACGGGTTCCTACATACCAGTTGCGTTATCTCGAATCCGACGCTCTGATGAAGTGGGGTGACGTCGGCCGAATTTGTATGGAATTTGAAAACAATGATGAGTTCGGCTTCGGGCGCCCATTTGTAATAAAAGAAGAAGGTCTCTATCGGATGTGGTATTCCATTCGAACAAGAAGCAAAGGATACCGGCTCGGTTATGCCGAATCGAACGATGGCATCAATTGGCTGCGGAAGGATGGAGAAGTGGGCATTGACGTCTCGAGCGATGGCTGGGACTCGGAAATGATCTGTTTCGCCTCTATTCAGAAGACCCGTTACGGGACGTATATGTTTTATAACGGAAACAATTACGGTGAAACAGGTTTTGGCGTGGCGCTTCTCAGTTCCTCATAGTGTGATTTGAGTTTATGCGGATCGCTGCTTATAAAAGAGAGGATGCTTCCAGATGGGATGAATTTGTCGGTAGATCTCCGATGGCAACCTTTCTCCATACGCGGCGGTTTTTGTCTTACCATGGGTCGCGGTTCAGAGATTGCTCGTTGCTGATCCTGGATGGGACCGATCGATTGGTTGGGCTCTTCCCCGCGGCACCCGATCCAATCGACGGGAGAAGAATTGTGAGTCATCCCGGTATTACTTATGGCGGCGTGCTTCACCGCGGAAAACTTTTTGGCGAATTGATGGTTGAGGCGCTTCGCGCGATCGCCATTCATTTTTCTGCGCTTGGATTTGAAAGCCTCCGATACAAGGCAGTCCCTTATATTTATCACGAAACTCCAAGTGGAGATGATCTTTATGCGCTATTTCGGCTGTCGGCTACCCGGGAGCGTTGCGACCTTTCAACCGCGATTGATCTCTCCATCCCGGTTGTTTCAAGCCAGCGTCGCCGTCGAGGGCTTGCAACCGCGATAAGCCAAGGGGTGGTGATTGTGGAGAGGCTCGACTTCATTCGAGATTTCTGGAAAATTCTTGAAGAAAATCTTGCTCAAAAGTATAACGCGGCACCTACTCATTCTTTTGATGAAATATCGACCCTCTTTTCGTTGTTCCCTGATAACATCCGGCTGATTGTGGGTCTCATCGGTTCTAAAGTTGTGGCGGGAACTATTTTATTCACGACCTCGCGCGTTGTGCATGCCCAATATATTGCATCAAATAAAGCAGGTCTTGAAGCCTGCGCGTTGGACGCCGTATTTGATCACTGCATCGCTCAGGCCGCTTCCCAAGGAAAATGTTATTTTGATTTCGGTATTAGTACAGAGAAAGAGGGCGAACATCTCAATAACAACCTTTACAGCTTTAAACGTCAATTCGGGGGGGGGGGAGTGGTTCATGAATTTTATTCAGTGCAATTGGCGCGACATCTTAGATGAGTATTGATGCATGCAAAATAGTCGAGTTCCCGAAAATTACGGACAGCCGCGGTGCCCTTTCATTTATTGAGAATCATCGACACATTCCATTCGATATCAAGCGAGTCTATTATTTGTATGATATTGCCGGCGGGGCCGCCCGCGCCGGCCATGGTCATCAGGCGTTACAGCAGGTTCTCATCGCAGTATCGGGTAGTTTTGATGTACTGTTGGATGACGGTTTTAAAAAAATAAAGTTTCATTTGAATCGCTCTTATCAGGGCTTGTATATAGCCCCGATGATTTGGCGCGAGATTGAGAACTTCTCATCTGGCGCGGTCTGTCTCGCGCTGGCATCGGAATTTTATAATGAGTCCGATTATTATCGAAGTTATGATCAATTTGTGGCGGTCGCCAGAGGCGTTCGGTGAAAGTTCCATTCTTAGATCTTAAGGCAGCGCATCGGGAGGTGGATGCCGAGCTCGACTCCGCTTTCCGGCGTGTTAAAGAATCGGGCAGGTATGTCCTCGGACCGGAATTGGAAGCCTTTGAGGGGGAGTTTGCGGCTTACTGTCAAGCACGGCATTGTGTCGGCGTTTCGAACGGTTTGGATGCGTTACATTTAATTTTAAGGGCTATGAATATTGGAGAGCACGATGAAGTAATCGTGCCGGCGCATACCTTCATCGCGACATGGTTGGCGGTCTCTTATGCCGGTGCGCGGCCGGTTCCGGTTGAGCCGGATCCAAGAACGTATAACATCGATCCTAAAAGAATTGAAGAAGCTATTACACCCCGTTCCCGCGCGATTATCGTTGTACATTTATACGGTCAACCGGCCGACATGGATCCGATTAATTCCATTGCGGCTCGCTATGGGCTGAAGGTCATCGAAGATGCGGCCCAGGCGCACGGCGCGTTATACAATGGCCGGCGTGTAGGAGGACTCGGTGATGCCGCCGCTTTTAGCTTTTACCCCGGGAAAAATCTAGGAGCCTTGGGAGACGGTGGAGCGGTGGTAACGAATGATCCTGAGTTTGCCAAAAAAGTGGCCTTCCTGAGGAACTATGGTTTTCGGACCAAGTATTTCAGCGGCATTCGAGGGTTCAATGCCCGACTGGATGAAGTACAGGCTGCATTCTTAAGGGTTAAACTGTTGAAACTCGATCATTGGAATACACATCGTGAGCGTATTGCCGAGTTCTACCTTATGAGGTTATCGGAAGGGAGTTGCTTTTTGCCTTTTGTTCCGGAGTGGGTCGATCCGGTTTGGCATTTATTCGTCATCCGTGTGCCGAGACGTGAAGAATTTCAGGAATATCTTCGACGGTCGGGAATCGAGACCCTGATCCATTATCCCGTACCGCCGCACTTAGCCGATGCATACGCGGACGCAAAATGGAAGCGGGGGGACTTTCCGATTACGGAATCCATCTGCCGGGAAGTTTTAAGTTTGCCGATAGGACCGCACATGAGCGAAGGGGCCGTCGACCATGTGACAGATTCGATATGGGAATTTTTTCATGATGTATAACTCTTTGCCAGAATTCGAGAGGAATATAGAGCGCAGCATCGACGCGGGAAATCTTGACGAAGCGCTTCAGACGATTGAAGATCTGGTATCTGAGGTAATACAAGACAGCGCTTCCATTGCGCGCGTTTTCGGTTCGGCCCGTCTCGATTCACTATGCCAACGCATCGGATTGGAAATTGCCAAGAGACACGGGGCGACCAACGCGGCATCCGGCAACAATAAGAGCGATCGCGTTGTTATCGTCGCAACGGAGCTTTACAATACGGGCGGACACACGGCTGTAATCGAACAAATTATTAAAGCACAGCCTGAGAAAGAATTTTTTATTTTACTTACGGATTTATTCGCCCGACTGGATATCTCTATTCTTCAAAGCCGCTTTGATGGAATTTGTGTCGAGCCGGCCCCCCTGAGTTTCTCCCTTTCAGCAAAAGTCGATTGGCTCCAAGGAAAACTCCGTGAGATTGCTCCGGGGCGTGCGTTTCTCTTTAATCATCATCAAGACGCAGTCGCCATTGCGGCCGCTCAGCCGAATTTGGCTGGTCAGTTCGTCTTTTACCATCACTGCGATCATCATTTATGTCTTGGGCTGTTTCTTTCACACGCGCTTCATGTTGATCCTCATAGTATGGGCTTCTTTAATTGCCGGGAAGCGCTAGGCATTCAAAATACGTATTGGCCCTTGGTGACAACTGATCTAGGGGGCAGGCCCGTCCACGCTCCTTTTTTAACTGAGGGCCAATTAAGGACCTGTTCGTCCGGCTCTCCGGGAAAATTCGAGCAACCGTACTTGTACCCCTATGAAGAGGTGATCCCGACGCTTCTTGGTATAACAAAAGGGGTTCACATTCATATCGGAGGACTCTCGGACGGCTACCTTCAAAAAATTCGTCGCAGTCTGGAGATGCGAGATATTGATCCGAGTCGGTTTGTCGTGGTTCCATGGGTCAAAAGCTTGTGGGCCGCAATGATCCAAAATCGGGTGGATCTTTATTTAACATCGTTTCCACTCGGTGGAGGACTTGCAGGGATTGAAGTGATGGGGTCTGGAACCCCACTTGCGGTACACCGGAGTTATCGGTCTCGGTTCCATGGAGGCGCAGACCTTGTCTACCCTGAAGCGCTCTCCTGGAAGGAACCGGGTGAGCTTTATGAATATGTTCAGAGACTTACCGCTGAGACACTTGCAGCCCAGTCTGTTTATGCAAGAAGACATTACGAACAATACCACACCCCTGATAGACTCAGATCGGTCATCGGCATTACAGAGTGCAATCACTTTTTAACGCCTCCCCCGTTAAGACCTTACTTTCCAGAGAGCCTTCAAATATATCTCGACCAAATATATAACCATAATCCCAACCTCATCCAAGCGGTTGCCGAACGGGATGGGCAGATTGCCCGTCTGAATGAAGTAGTTGCCGAACGGGATGGGCAGATTGCCCGTCTGAATGAAGTAGTTGCCGAACGGGATGGGCAGATTGCCCGTCTGAATGAAGTGGTTGCCGAACGGGATGGGCAGATCATAAACATTATCGCAGAACGGGATCGGATCGTCCATTCGAGAAGCTGGAGACTCACGAAGCCTCTGAGGGATTTTCGTTTTCATCTATTGAATCGACTCTATCACTTCATCCGTTGCATCGTTTCAGGCATGGCTCGTCGAATATGGCTGAACGTTCCTCTTTCGGCGCGGCGCAAGCAGGTTCTAAAATATAAGCTATTCAGCCGTTTGCCTTACATTTTTCGGTGGAGTACGGCTTATCGCAGCTGGGAAGCCCTGAACGCGCCAAGCGATGAAATGAACGGCTTATCGATTGACAAAACTTCTCAGCCTGTGTTTGAACCATCGCCGGGAGCCTATGTGCCCCTGCTCCATGCGCTTCCCCCTAAGAGTGTTCCGGTCAGGCTCATTGCGTTTTACCTGCCTCAGTTTCATGCCATTCCGGAAAATAATTTATGGTGGGGGGACGGATTCACGGAATGGACGAATATCAAACCGGCACAACCTCAGTTTGAAGGACATTATCAACCGCATATTCCGGACGAATTGGGCTATTACAATTTGCTTGATCCAGCGATACAACGCAGGCAAATTGAATTGGCAAAACTCTATGGCGTTGGCGGATTCTGTTTCTATTCCTATTGGTTTGGCGGCAAACTTTTGCTGGAAAAACCACTTGAGAATTATCTGAACGATCGGAACCTCGATTTTCCATTTTGTCTTTGCTGGGCTAATGAAAACTGGAGCCGGCGCTGGGATGGATTGGACAGCGAAATCTTGATCGCGCAGAAGCATTCTCCTGAAGACGATTTGGGATTCATTGCCTATGCCGCAAAATATATGCGGGATGATCGGTATATCCGGATTGACGGCAGGCCGCTGTTCTTGGTCTACCGGCCCAGCCTGCTCCCCTCTGCCAAGGAAACGGCCAAGCGTTGGAGAGATTGGTGCCGTCAAAATGGCATCGGCGATATTTTCCTGGCGTATACCCAGTCGTTTGATACGGGCAACCCGAGCAAATATGGTTTCGATGCGGCCGTCGAGTTTCCGCCGAACAATTCTTCTCCGCGCAATATTACCGGGAAAGTCAAGGCATTGAGCGAACGCTTCGGCTGCACCGTTTATGACTGGCAGGTCTTCGTCGAACGGTCGCGAAACTACCAAAAGCCGAACTATAAATTATTCAGAGGTGTTAACCCTTCCTGGGATAATACGGCGCGAAGGAAAAACAGAGGGACGGTTTTTTTAAATAGCTCGCCGGGAGGATATCATGAGTGGCTCTCGAATGCCGTCGCTGAAACCTGTTTCAGAATCAGCAACCCCGACGAGCGGCTCATCTTCGTAAATGCTTGGAACGAATGGGCGGAAGGGGCGCATCTTGAACCGGACCAACGCTTCGGATATGCCTATCTGGATGCCACCCGTAAAGCTCTGCTTGGGGAGGAGATGACTGCGCCAAAGCGAGTCATTGTCGTTTCACACGATGCGCATCCGCACGGGGCGCAATTTCTGGCGCTGGGAATGGTTCGGTCCCTCACGCAGGATTTGCATTTGGAAGTGGAAGTCGTTCTCCTGGACGGGGGACGATTGAAAACTGATTTTTCTTCGCTTGCCCCTGTTCATGATTTAAGCGATGTCCCTCTTGAAAGCGTGGCCGCCGGCAATCTGGCGAGAGCGCTCGCCCAGCGGGGATTTACGCGAGCCATTGTCAACACAACCGCCTCCGGTGGGGTGATCCCTTTATTCAGCGAGGCAGGGATTGAAAGCATCTGTCTGGTACATGAATTACCTGGCGTCATCCATCGTCATCGGCTCGAAAATCAAGTCAAGCAGATCGCCAGGTCGGCGAAGGCGGTCGTGTTTCCTGCACAGATCGTCGCCGATGGATTCTCACAGTTTGCATTGATCGATCGTGAGAAGCAGTTCATCCGTCCGCAGGGGTTGTATCGGAGAAATAGATGGCGCCTTGAGAAACAGGCTGCAAGGGTGAAGTTGCGGAAGCAACTTGGATTACATGCGGAGACCAAGATCGTCCTTGCGGTGGGCTATGCTGACCACAGAAAAGGAGTCGATCTCTTTGTGACGTGTGCCATTCATATTCTGGCGAAGCGAACCGATGTCGATTTTATATGGGTCGGGCATTGGGATCAGGAGATGCAAAGGAAGATCGAGGCTGAACTCGATCGAAGCCAATATAAGAATAGAATTCACTTCGTTGGGTATGATTCCGATACCGCGCTGTTTCACGCCGCCTCCGATGTTTATGCGCTCACTTCTCGGGAAGATCCCTTCCCCAATGTCGTTTTGGAATCTTTCGATGCGGGCGTACCGGTCGTTGCGTTTGCCTCTTCGGGAGGAGGCGCCTGTCTTGTGGAAGAAGTTGGCGGGATCGTTGTGCCGATGATAGATACTGCGGCATTCTCAGCGGCCATCTGTCAATTGCTGGATGCCCCCGAACTGTCGTCCAGGCTCGGTGACGCCGCGCAGAATCATGTAGATCAATATTTCGCCTTCCGCCCGTATTTGTTTGATTTATGTGACATGCTCGGGATGAAGCTGCCAAGGATTTCGGTCATTGTCCCGAACTATAATTATGCGCGGTACATCGAGGAACGTCTCGCCAGCATTTGTAACCAATCTATTCCTATCTTCGAACTCATCATCTTGGATGACGCGTCGACAGACGATAGCTTTCAAAGGATCTCTCGCTGGTTGTCGGTGACGCATACCGATGCAAGGATCATTGTCAACCGAACCAATTCTGGCAATGTATTTGTGCAGTGGCGACAAGGCATTTCACTGGCATCGGGTGATTATATTTGGATCGCGGAGGCAGATGATCTAAGTGATCCGGACTTTCTTGAGGCGGTTCTGCCACCACTCATATCAGGCGATGCCGTGCTCAGTTATTGCGAATCGCAGCAAATCAATTCCGATGGAGTCGTCCTGGCGAAAAACTACCAGGCCTATCTAAGCGCGGTGTCTAAAGAGCGCTGGAAGAGCGCCTTCATCGCGAGCGGAATTCAAGAAAACAAAACATCCCTGGCAGTTATAAATACGATCCCGAATGTGAGCGCGGTGGTCTTTAAACGGGACGCCATTAGCGCCGTCTTTACCAAACACTTTGATGAGATTGCATCTTTTCAGAAAGCGGGAGACTGGGTCGTCTATTTTCGAACTCTGTTTTTGGGGAATATTGCATTCACGCCACGAGCTGCCAATCGGCATAGACGGCATGAAGGAAGCGTGATCGGCGGAAGCGGAAGGCAAGGTCTTTTGCAAGAGATCATTAAAATCCAGCAAACTATCGCGAGTGAGATAGGTATCAGCATTGATGTACAGCAGAAGGCGATGGTTTTCCGGAGAACGTTGCAAGAATGAGTGACGCAGCGTGGTTCGGTGACGATCACTGTAAAGGGAGTGGTAAGAATGAACCAGGATAAAATTGGTTTGGATGAGTGGTTTGAACTTGTCAGTCAAAGCTATCTCGCGCCACCGGTGAGCCATAAAGGAAAAACGCTTCCGGCGTTTCCATCGGACATCATCCAGGCAAATACGACGGGGCAGAGCGGGGTCGCGACTCTGAAAGAGGCGTTCATATTTTATAAAGACAGCGTCGAGGCCTTTGAAGCATTTGGTAAGCCTGTTCTGGAAAGCAGCCGAATCCTCGATTTCGGAGTTGGTTGGGGCAGGATTGCTAGATTTTTTTTGCGAGACCTGCCGCTCGATAATATCTATGGAGTGGACGTCACACGAGAATTCACTGAAATTTGCGGGAAAACCTTTCAGAGCGAGAATTTTTTAACCTGCCAACCGCATCCACCGACTAGCTTGCCAGAAAAGTATTTTGATTTTATTGTCGGATACAGCGTTTTTTCGCATTTGTCGGAGGGCGCCTGTATGGCATGGATGAAGGAGTTTAGCCGGATTCTTGTGCCCGGTGGCATCGTTGCCTTAACGACACGCGGGAGGCCATTTTTTGACTTCTGTGAAAATCAAAAGAAAAAGAAAGAGGGGTTGTATCTGACCTTGCGAAATTTTTTGAATAAAAAAAAGCCCTCTGGGTATTTGGAAGCGCTGGGGGAGCTGTTCGAGGATTTCGATGCGGCGCGAGCCAGATATGATCGGGGTGAATTTGTTCATTCAAATGTGGAAGGGGTGGGGGGCGGGGGAGCTCTGAATACTACTTTCTATGGCGAAACATTTATTCCCGAAGCGTATGCCCGCCGTGCTTATGCGCCATTCTTCGATTTGGAGAAGTTTATGTTCGACCCGAGCTATCAATCTCATCCGATTATGTTTTTTCGTAAAAAGTGATTTTATTTATAGGAGAAAATATGGTGAGTGTTATGATGAGACGGAATAGTGGCCTGTTTCATGATGCTTTATATCTAAAGTTATTGCCAAGTTATGTATAAACGCTGCCTGATTTTAGGAGGGAAGGGGTTCGTTGGCTCTCATTTGGTCGAAGCCCTCCTTTCTTCCGGATTCTCGGTTCGCGTGTTTGATCGGGCAGACGCAGAAACTTTGATCGCTCCTGAAAGATGCAGCAAAGTTGAATTTATTGAAGGAGATTTTGCCGATCCCATCTCCGTTGCCGTCGCGCTGAAAGGGTGCGACATCTGCTTCCATTTGATATCGACCAGCATCCCGAAAACCTCGAATGAGTCGCCCGCTTATGACTTGCAAAGCAATGTTTTAAGCACGATCAATTTGCTTGAACAGGTACGGGGGACCGGCCTGAAAAAAATCGTGTTTTTGTCTTCGGGCGGTACGGTTTATGGAATTCCAAAATATTTACCCATCGACGAATTACACCCGACCGACCCGCTTTGCTCTTATGGTATTTCCAAATTAACGATAGAAAAATATCTGGATCTGTATCGACTACTTTATGGGATTGATTATGTCGTGCTCCGGATCTCGAACCTCTATGGAGAACGGCAGCGATTGATCGCCGCACAGGGTGCAGCAGCCGTATTTTTGGGAAAGGCTCTGAAAGGAGAGAAGGTAACGATCTGGGGAGACGGTTCGGTAGCAAGAGATTACATTTATATCGCCGATGTTATCGATAGTTTGATCGCGGTCATGAACTACTTCGGGAAAGAGCGAATTTTCAATGTCGGATCAGGCGTGGCAAGAACGCTCCTTGAACTGATCGAGGTCATTGAGTCAGTTGCCGGAAGGAAGGTTGATCTCGAATTTAAGCCGTCTCGAACTTTTGATGTTCCTGTGAATAGCTTGGATATCCGCCGCGCGATGGGGGAGTTAGGCTGGGCTCCGAAAGTCGGCATGCAGGAAGGATTGACGAGGATGAAAAGCTGGGTAGAAGCCCATGGGAAGCTCAGATCTTGATTTTCCTTTTCTTGGGTCTCTTGCAAGATATTCCCTGTAGCAGCCCACGATGTGTGCGGCAGGCAATTTGACCAGTTAGACCTTGCGGGACTTTATGGTTATTTCAAGGTTTTATTGGAAGTTGTAATGAATATTTTCGAAAATATACGGCATCCGACAAAGTATTTACGAATCATTTATATTTTTGGAACCCTTTTTCTTGGGATCGTTTATTACCAAAGAAACAAAGGCTATTCCGTCGACGACTCATTTATCACCTACCGATACGCTTATCATTTGAAGGAGGGATTTGGTCTTGTCTTCAATGTCGGCGAAAGATATTATGGAACGACGGCCGCCGGCTATGCGGTGATCCTGGCGATGCTGTCAGGCGTATGTGATCTGATCTTCCAGAGGGGGAGGCCGCCGGCCGTTCAGAGCGTTTCTGTCGCTCTTTCAGCCCTGTCGCTCGCCATGATTGCAGTTTGTCTGCCGTATGTCTTTGAAACTGGAAAGAGTGCGTCGCGATGGCTTGTGAGCTCTATTTTTGCCATCTATCTCTTTGTTGGATTTCCATTCAACGAAGTGGCAGGCCATGAGACCTACACGTTTTTGGCCGTTGCTTTCCTGGCCACAGTTCTCGCGAGTAATGCACAAGCTGCCATAGCGGGATGTACTCTGGCCATTGCCGCCACATTCAGGCCGGACACGGTACTCTTTGCTCCGATCCTGGTGTTTCTGGACTGGGCAAAGAGCCGGTTGGGGTGGCGGAATTATCTTACAAGCAGAAATTTCTGGCGCTTCTCCACTGGATTTTTAGCCGTCATCGTGCCGTGGCTCGTCTATCTATGGGTGCACTTCGGACAACCCACCCCGGGGACGATGGATGCCAAGAAGGCGCAAGTTGCGCTGGGATACTGGCCTCTTTACAATCCTCTTAATTTATTTAAATATGTAATCGATACCCCCGGCGCCGCCGCATTGTCTGTGATAGGAATGGGACTTCTTGCATGTATTTGGATGGCTGCTCGAACACGGGTTCTAAGTACGTTATTACATGATCGCGGACTCTTTATCGCCATTGCATGGTTACTCTTCGGCTTCGGCAGCGCCTCTGCTTACTTTTCTTTCAATGTCACTTTTTGGCGTTGGTATGGTATCCCTGTGCTGTTTTCTCTCGGGGTCGCAAGCTTTGTCGGTTGGCGGGTTATTCTTGATCAATTCACCATCGCTTCAAAGCGTCTGGCGCAGGAAAAGGGATTAGCTGATTTTTTACGGGCTGCCCCAATCGTTGTTATCGCGCTTCTGGCGCTCGGCGCATCGGGGAAATTCGTTCAGTGGTCCCGAAGCAAAAACATCAACGAACATATTTATGCCTACAGCGAAATTGCGGATTACCTGCGGCGCGTAGAACCGGATGGGGCCGTTATTCAGATGTTCGAACCGGGTTCATTTGGTTTTAGGTTAGGACCTAAATTTACAATCATTGATGAACTGGGATTAATAACACCGGGTGTTGCGAAGGCATTGCTGCGGGGAGACAGCGACTACGCGATGCGCACCTACAAACCAAAATATCTGGTCTGTAGCTGGAAGGGTTCATACAGCGAATGTTCAAAACAGTTGATAAACGAACAGTACGAACTGGTTGGAGAGTTTAATGTCGACTTCTGGAAGCCCTTGATCGGAACGGGAGCGCGCCTATATCAAAAAATTCAAAACGGAATGCCGCCTAAAAATAGAACGCTGGTTCGGGCCGTCAGTCTTGGAGATAAGTGGGGGAAGGTTGATCGGATTGCTGCGACGTCCGAGTGGTTTATCCATCCGGGCGAAACAACCGATACGGTTTTGGAAGTTCAATGTCAGAGCGACTGTTCCGGAAATTATTGGGCGCATATCGCTGATTTACCGAAAGAGGCACCCCATGAAACAGGAAATGTCATTGTGAAGATTGTTGACAGCAGGAATACCGTCTTATTTCAAAATGAGGTCAGGCAGGGGACGCCAATGGATCGGGTTTTTTTACGCACTGACAGCAGCGTCGTAATAGTCTATGTAAATAACAACGGAAGTCCTGCCTACGATTGGTTGGTATTTGGTGTGGAATTGCCTGGGGAAAAATGAAAAGAAGATCTGGTTGCATTGAACCTAGGTCATTTTTTTCGAAATTCCAGATATCACTTTTCCCTTCGTCACTGTCTGAATGGACTGTTACTATGATGAGATCGATATGATCGCAGAGGTGCTGCAAGGCCGCAAGCTGTATACGCTGATGGGTTCTATTGCGGCGGCTGCCTTTGGATATTTGGCCTTTTCTCTGTGGGGTGGCTGGCGGGAGGTGCTCGCGGCGTTCGACGCTGTGGGTACGGCAGGGCTGTTAATCGTCTTGGTTTTATCTCTCGTCAATTACAGCTTGCGGTTTGTGCGTTGGCAGTTTTATCTCAGCGCTTTGGGTTATCCCGTGCCTGCAGTGCCCAGCGGCCTCATCTATATCTCAGGCTTTGCGTTAACGACGACACCTGGAAAGGCGGGAGAATTGCTGCGTGGGATATTCTTAAAGACGCGAGGCATGCCATACAAACAGAGTACTGCGGCTTTTCTCAGTGAGCGACTCTCCGACCTTGTGGCCGTTGTCCTGTTAGCCATGCTGGGGGGTACGCTCTATCCGCAAGGAGGCATCACCGTGTTGATCGGTATCGCTGTAGTCGGCACAGGACTCCTCTTATTATCGCAAAAAAAATGGCTGATAGCGCTTGGGGAGCGAACTTCTGAGCGCGTCGGGCGGCCAGCCCGAGTTATCCATCAGTTAATGTTGTTGCTGATAGAGGCGAGCCGTTGCCTGACGCCAACCTTATTGCTCTCCGCTACCGTGTTAAGCCTGGTTGCGTGGTCGGCGGAGGCTTACGCCTTTCATCTGATCTTGCATTGGATGGGGTTTGAGGTGAGCCTTTCTTTTGCGTTTTCTGTGTATGCACTGGCCATGTTGGCCGGTGGACTTAGTTTTTTACCGGGCGGTTTGGGAAGTGCGGAAGCGGTGATGGTCGGGCTGCTTTTGTGGTCAGGCATGCCGGAGGCCCGGGCGGTCGCGGCGACGATGATTATTCGATTGGCCACATTATGGTTTGCGGTTGCACTCGGTGGAGCGGTTTTGGTTTTTGGCGGGCGCACCTTGAAGGGCGAGGTGGTCTATGCCAAAGTATGAATCGCAGGGAAGCTAGCTTGATACGGCCCTTTGGCTTTCCAATCTGAGATCTACCGCGAGCTCCTGCTGCTCCCAAAACTGAAGAAGAACGCAGCCCGCTGTATGAATTTATAAGGATAGTGATGCTGGCAGAAGCCAAAAAAGAGGTGGAAAGACAGGCTCATAAGGTGACCGATCTTCCCACGCAGGAAGAAGAAACAGCTGTTCTGGATTCGTTATATGGTCTTCGAGGTCTGGCAGCGCTGGCCATCACATTGTTCCACTTTCTTCCGAACGTAAAATTTCCGGAGGGGGCGTCATTTATCCAGAATTATTTTGGCAACAGTGTCCAGCTCTTTTTCGTATTGAGCGCATTTTCCCTCTGCTACACTACGAGCCGATATGTCGGCGCGGCCGGATGGATCGATAAGTATTTTTGGAGACGGTTTTTCAGGATTGCGCCACCATTCTGGGTCGTACTCCTGTTTTTCACCGTTCATAATCATTACACCTGGGGATTGCCATTTTTTGATAAGACATTTCTCGCGAATTTTCTTATGATATTCAATTTTTTGCCGGGGAAGCATGAAAGCTCTGTTATGGCCGGCTGGACAATTGGCGTCGAAGTAATTTTCTACGCGTTTTTCCCAATGCTGATGTTGCTGGTTAATTCGCTCAATAGAGCATTCTTGTTTTTCGTACTCAGTGCGATCTCATTGATAGTCGGGCGGGTATTAATTCTCAAAGCCGGGAGTCCACCCGGTTATGAGCACATCAGCTTTATTGCCAATATTGCTTATTTCGCTGCCGGCATCCTTGCATATTGGATTTTTAAATCCTTCCGATTTTTGTCCGAAGCGCGTGGGTTTATTATTTATGCACCTGTCATAGCGGTCTTGCTGTTTGTTACGCCTCACGCCACCCCACTGGGTGGCTGGCTGCAGTCGAAGCAAGCGGATGGGATTTACCTTGCCGTCACTTTTTGCTTCCTGACCGTTTGGTTGGCCCTCTGGCCCAAGGGGATTTTTGCAAGACGTCCCCTCATCTGGTGCGGCCTTCGCAGTTACAGCATTTATCTGGTTCATGCGGTGATCGTGTGGCGGTTGACGCCGGTCTATGGCTGGATTTACGCTCAGGGTTTCGGTTCCACTCCTTCGTTTTTTATATCGATGGCGGTTGCCATGGTGAGCGTTCTGTCGATCGCAGAGATCTTTCATCGTTGCATCGAAAAACCTTCGATCCGTATCGGTAAAAAGTTTGAGTCAGGACTCCCTTTCGGCGGAAAATTTTCATCGGAGCGGACCATTCATTGGATACGTCATTGTAGCGATCGAATGGAGTGGCTGAGTCGGGACCGGATGGTCAAGCTGCTCGCCTGTGGGGTCGCCGTTTTCGCGGCATGGATCGCGATCCGGTACGCAGGCCAGCCAATATTGGAGTCCTACGGATTCCGTCAAACCCAGACTGCGTTAAGCGCGTTTTGGATGGTACGCGAGGGATGGCAGCTTGCGTACCAAACGCCGGTGGCCGGATACCCTTGGGCCATCCCTTTCGAATTCCCATTTTATCAATCCATAGTGGCGTTGGTTGTTCGGGTCAGTCGTCTTCGTCTTGAACCTGTAGGACGCCTTGTAAGTTTTGCATTTCTCTTAGCCTGCGCCTGGCCTGCGTTTGGAGTCGTCCGCCGTCTGGCATTGCCGAAGCAAGTGGCATGGGTTTTCTGTGCTCTGTTGTGGTCCAGTCCGATCTATTTATTCTGGGGTAGGACCTTCATGATTGAAACGGCAGCGTTGTTCTTTGCTTTTGCAGCGGTGCCCTATGCGCTTGATCTCCGTGAGTCTAATCCTCGCTGGCAATCGGTGATGCTCTGTTCCCTATTTGCGACGCTGGCGGCGCTTCAGAAAATCACGACCGGGGGGCCGGTGATTATAGTTCTGGGCTGCATCTGGCTTATCGCTTGGTGGCGGGGCGGCGGCCTGCGCCTTCCGTCGTGGAAGACGGTTCTGTCGGTAATCGTCGCGTTCGGTCTCCCGATGCTGGCGGCTTACGGCTGGGTCCAATATTCCGATGCGGTGAAGATGGAAAATCTTTTTGGCGCTCAGCTTACTTCGGCGAAACTCAGTCAATGGAACTTCGGCACCCTTCAGCAAAAACTGGCGTTTTCCACGTACAAAGAAGTCTTCTGGGATCGGGGTTTCGTGCTCAACGCAAGCGGACCTTTAGGGTTCGTTCTGATCGCCGGGGCTCTTGTGGCGGGCACCGCCCGTTTGCGAATGATCATCGCCGGCGGGATGGTCTTGTTTGCGCTGCCGATTTTGATATTCACGAATCTTCATGTGGTTCACAACTATTACCAGGCCGGGTGTATGTTATTTCTCCTCGGTACTCTGGCCGTCGCGGTTGCGGGCTGGTTGCCGAGTGTTTTTGCTCACCCTGCTGTGGTTCCCGCCGTCACGACACTACTGGTGATTTGCAATTTATTTATGTTCAGCAGGGGATACGGAACCGTCGCACGCAGGCAGATCGACGCGTCGTCGACGTCGCCGCATGAGCGTGCGCTGGCCGTGGGAGAAGCGGTCCGTCGATCGACGTCGCCCGACTCCGGCATTGTTGTTTTCGGAAACGATTGGGACAGCGACATCGCCTTTTACTCCCAAAGAAAGTCCTTTACGGTTCCCGTTTGGTTTAGTCAGTTCGATCGGGTTCTTGCTGAGCCTGCCCGCTTTCTCGGTAATCTTTCTTTGGGGGCGGTAGTGATCTGCCGTCTTGAGAAGGGGCCGAATGAACAGATCGATCAGCGTTTCGGGACCGATGAATGGCTGCAGACAGAAGTGCAGGGATGCCGGTTATTACTGCCGAAGAATTCAAGCCTAACGAAAGAGGCGCCCGCGGCTCTGCAGGAAAGTGAAGAACGATGATGGAAAGGAGCGCTTCCAAAGTAAATGAAGAACGGGAGGGTGCGACCCGCGCCCTGAAAGGCATCGTCGTAGTTGATCTTGATGGTACACTGTTTCTCTCCGATATGCTGGTCGAAAACTTGTTTCTTTTTCTCCGTCTTTATCCCCTGCGCATTTTTGAGATGATCGCTTGGCTGTTCAATGGCAAGGCCTATTTTAAACGTCGTCTTGCGGACGCCGTGGTTCCGGATGTTAGCCAATTGCCGTACAACAAAGACCTTGTAGCCTGGCTGAAGAATCGGCGCAACGAGGGAGCGAGCCTTATTCTTGCGACAGCAACCGATATGCGTATTGCAAAAAAAATCGCTGAGCACCTCAACATCTTTGATGAGGTGCTTGGCACCGAAAGCAACAATCTCTCTTCCGACAACAAGCGTGAGGCGCTCGTGCAAAGGTATGGGGAGAAGGGGTACGAATATGTGGGCAACTCTTCTGATGATCTAGCTGTTTGGAAATCGGCATCCGTTATCCATGTTGCGAACCCGGATAGAGGAGTGCTTGCTGCCGCCAGAAGGATCGGACAGGTTCAGACAATTTTTGAGAGCCGCCTTCCCTACCTCCGAACTTTGATCAGGGCGTTGCGCATCCATCAGTGGGCGAAGAACCTGCTTGTGTTTGTCCCCCTGCTTGCGTCACACCGTATCATGGAAATGCCACTCCTTCAGAGCGGACTGCTGGCTTTCCTTGCTTTCGGGGCCTGCGCATCGAGCGTTTATCTTTTGAACGACCTGCTTGACTTGCAGGAAGATAGATTGCATTCTACCAAGCGCAGCCGGCCTTTAGCAGCTGGTACTTTACCGATACTTCATGCGCTTTTCCTGATACCTGTCCTTCTGTTCGGTGCTTTTATCGTAGCGTTATTGCTATTGCCTATCCGGTTTGCTGGAGTGCTTACCGTCTATTATATATTGACGCTTGCCTATTCGTTTTGGCTTAAGCGTGTTGTAATGCTTGATGTAGTTACTTTGGCTATGCTGTACACTGTCCGTGTTGTTGCAGGTGCAGCGGCAATGTTCCTGATGGCGACCTTTTGGATACTGGCATTTTGCATGTTCATCTTTTTGAGCTTGGCGTTCTTGAAGCGATATACGGAGCTTCGTGATGCCAGGCAAAAAGGCAAAAAAGAAGAGTCATCCGGTCGGGGGTACTACCCAGCGGACTTTGAACTTTTGGCGTCCCTGGGGGGCGCTTCTGGGTATATATCGGTCCTGGTACTGGCTCTTTATATCCGTGAGACGGCTTCCGGCACCTTATATCGCTCCCAGGAATGGATGTGGGCCGCTTGTCCATTGCTTCTTTTTTGGCTCAGTCGAGTATGGTTGTTGGCACACCGAGGCGAAATGCATGACGACCCGATTGTGTTTGCCTTACGTGATGGGGTCAGTCGCTGGGTGGGGATTGCATTCGTAATTGTTTTTGCATTGGCAACCTTCTAATGGCGCCTTTGTTTTCTTGGGGGAATTATCCCCGCCATCCGCAAACGCCTCACTTGGTTCATTGGCCGGAGGATGTACCACGGGTTATGGCCAATATTTCAGAGCTTGGGTATCATAATGCGCTTGCCTTCGGCTGTGGAAGAAGTTATGGAGATTCCTGTCTGGCAGAATCAGACCATGTGCTCGCAATGAAGGGTATGGACCGCGTTGTTGCCGCCGCCTGGGAAACGGGGGTAATCCTAGCCCAGTCCGGCATAACTCTGGCTGAACTCATTCGCATTGCTTTGCCGCGAGGATGGTTTTTGCCTGTTACGCCCGGCACTAAATTTGTAACTTTGGGGGGAGCGGTCGCTAATGACGTGCACGGAAAAAACCATCACGTCATGGGCACATTTGGTCGCCACGTGAAGAGGTTGGTGATGTACCGCAGCGACGAAGGGGTGGTTGAGTGTTCGCCCTCCCGGCGTGCTGACCTTTTTGCTGCCACCATCGGAGGTCTAGGCCTGACCGGCATCATTCTGGTTGTTGAGCTTCAGCTGCGCCGCATTTCTTCCAGCGAGATCGAGCACCGAAATATCCGATTTGGAGGACTCGATGAGTTTTTTGAAATCTCACAGGCGTATGATGCCTCCCATGAATATACCGTCGCTTGGATCGATTGCCTGGCCAGCGGCAAACAGGCGGGGCGGGGCCATTATATTGTAGGAAACCACGCGAAGGAGGGCCCTCTTGGTCTGTCGCCACCAGGCCAATTGATCATGCCGATCGCGCTACCGTTCTCGCTAGTGAATGGGTTTAGTCTGCGAGTGTTCAACACCCTTTATTATCATCGGCAACGCAAAAAGGAAGTAGCCTGCCGTGTTGGATATGATCCATTTTTCTACCCGCTTGATCGCCTGCTGCGATGGAATCGTATGTACGGTCGGAGAGGGTTTCAGCAATTTCAATGCGTCGTGCCTCAACGACACGGGCGGGAAGTCATTCGAGCCATTATGCAAGAGATCGCCCGCAGCGGCACTGGTTCATTCCTGGCGGTGCTTAAGCAATGTGGAGAACTCGCCTCGCCCGGATTGTTGTCGTTTCCGCTGCATGGCGTTACCTTGGCTCTTGATTTTCCACAGCGCGATCAACTGAATGACCGTCTGTTTGCCAAGCTAGATGCCTTGGTGCACGAGGCCGGAGGAAGATTATACCCAGCAAAGGATGCGCATATGAGTGCAATACATTTTAAAAACGCCTACCCGGAGTGGAATAGGGTTGAAGCCTTGCGTGATCCCCAACTCATGTCACGCTTCTGGAAGCGAGTGACCCAATGAGTGAAACGATCATTATCATCGGAGCTTCTTCAGGTATTGCTGAAGCTGTTGCGAGGTGCTACGCGGAGCAGGGCTCGCGGTTTTTTCTGGTGGCGAGGAACAGCAAAAAACTTCAGGTGCTGTCCACGGATCTGACCGCTCGCGGCGCAAAGGAAGTCCAAACTTTTGTGATGGATGCCAACGATACCAATATCATTAACAAAATGCTGGATTCTGCATGGAATGCCTTTGGTGCAATTGATATTGCACTGATTGCACATGGAAGTCTGCCTGATCAGCAGCGAACCGAGATCGATATTCCCTATGCGATTGCTGAGTTTCGCACCAATGCCGAAAGCGTTATCGCCTGTCTTGCTGGACTTGCTGTACGTTTCAAACTGCAGGGAAAGGGAGTGATCACGGTGATGGGTTCGGTCGCTGGCGATCGGGGAAGGGCGAGCAACTATCTTTATGGCGCTGCCAAGGCTTCAATCGATGCTTACGCGTCCGGTCTTCGCGCAAGGTTGTTCAAGACAGGTGTTCATGTGCTAACCGTTAAGCCGGGATTTGTGATGACTGCAATGACAGCTCAACTCAAATTGCCTGAGCGTTTGACGGCCAGCGCGGAATTTGTAGCGCGAGACATTCGACGGGCTATCTCGAAACGATGCGATGTCCTTTACACGCCCCGGTTTTGGATTCTGATTATGCTGATTATCCGTTGGATGCCGGAGGTGGTTTTCAAACGTATGAGATTTTGAATTCATGGGCTCTCCGCTACTGGGACAGGAGGTTGAATATTCCATTTGCTAAATTACGGGTAAGTTACTGTTGAAGGTTAAAACCAGAATGAGGGCGGGGCGAGTAATCTGCGATAGCGGTAAAAATTAAAGAAGAAAACGATGAACAGGAAAGTATTGCTGCCTGGCGGCGCGGGCCTTGTTGGCCAAAACCTTGTTGCCCGGCTTAAGGCTAAAGGTTATTCTAATATTGTTGTTCTAGACAAGCATCGCCCTAACCTTGCCATTTTGAAGCGGATGCAGCCCGATGTAATTGTTGAGTACGCTGATTTGGCTAAGCCTGGTGAATGGCACCGTCACTTTGTGGATGCGGATATCGTGGTGATGTTGCAAGCACAAATTGGCGGGAATGACCCAAAGGAATTTTATCGGAACAACATTGATTCAACCCGACTTATATTAGCTGAGATCAAAGCGCACGGAGTTCCTTATTTTGTGCACATTAGCTCTTCGGTGGTTGAGTCGGTAGCTGATGATTTCTATACCAATACAAAGAAAGAACAGGAACGGATCGTGCTGGAGAGTGGCATCGTCTGTCCGGTGCTACGTCCTACCCTGATGTTTGGCTGGTTCGATAGGAAGCACTTAGGGTGGCTTTCGAGATTTATGAATAAAGTGCCGGTATTCCCGATACCCGGTCACGGCCGTTACATACGGCAACCGCTCTATGTGGGCGACTTCTGCAACATTATTATTAGCTGTATTGAAAAACGAATTCGGGATGGAATTTACAATATTTCTGGTCACGAGTCTATCGATTATATTGACATCATTCGCGAGATTAAGCGGGTCACGAAAGCACGCGCAGTGATTTTAAAGATTCCCTACAGTCTATTTTACTCGATGCTTTGGATCTGGGCTTTATTTGATCGAAATCCGCCTTTTACCACACAGCAGCTCGCCGCACTGGTGGCAAAAGATGAATTTGAGGTAATTGACTGGCCGAGTATTTTCGGGGTTCCTTACACGCCGTTCGCCCATGCGATTGACGAGACTTTTAACGATTCTAATTATAGTAAAGTGATCCTGGAATTTTAAAATGAAGGAACGTATTGCAGTACTTGGCGCTGGTCCTATGGGGTTGGCTGTGGCTTACCAATTAGCTCTTGATGGTCATAGACCTGTGATCTTCGAGGCAGATGATCGTGTTGGTGGCATGACTGCTTCATTTGACTTCAATGGGCTCACGATTGAGCGCTATTATCATTTTCATTGTATTTCAGACATCGCCTTTCTTAAGGTGCTGGAAGAATTGGGTTTGGAAAAAAAGATGCATTGGGTCGAAACCAAGATGGGCTACTGGTATCAAAACAGACTTCAGCCGTGGGGTAACCCGATCGCTTTATTGAAGTTCCAAGGGTTGAGCCCACTTGCAAAGTTACGCTATGGTTTGCATGCATTTCTTGCAACGAAGCGGAAAGACTGGCGTCCTCTTGATAACATGGAGGCTACAGGCTGGATTAAACGCTGGGTCGGAGCGGAGGCTTATGAAGTTTTGTGGCGCCGTTTATTCGACTATAAATTTTACAACTATGCCGATAATTTGTCGGCAGCCTGGATTTGGAGCAGAATCCGACGGATCGGGACCTCCCGTTATGACCTATTCCGGGAAAAACTGGGTTATTTGGAAGGGGGCTCCGAAACGCTTCTGCAAGCCATGAAGGCCGCTATCGAGGCAGGTGGAGGAGATGTGCGACTTAAATCTGCCGTTTTAAAAGTCATAATTGAAGCCGGTAGAGTCAAAGGCGTTGAAGTCTCCGGCGGATTTGAAGCCTTTGATAAAGTGGTGAGCACCGTGCCGTTGTTATATGTGCCTAGGCTGATGCCCGACCTGCCTCCGGAAGTACTAGCAGTTTTTAAGGCAGTTAAGAGCATTGCGGTGGTGTGTGTGATCGTTAAATTGCGCAAATCTGTGACCGAGAATTTCTGGCTGAATACGAATGACCCTGAAATGGATATTCCAGGGTTAGTAGAGTATAGTAATCTGCGTCCGCTTGATTATCATGTGGTGTATGTGCCCTTCTATATTCCTGGAGATCATCCGAAATTCAGCGAGCCAGACCAGGTATTTCTCGACAAAGTTCGACGGTATTTGAAGAAAATCAATTCAACACTTCGGGATGAAGATTTCCTCGATTTGCGCGCCAGCCGCTATCGGTATGCCCAACCTATTTGCGAACCTGGCTATTTGAATAAGCTACCCGCCGTTGCCTTACCCGTGGCTGGTTTGTGGGTGGCAGACACTTCCTACTATTATCCGGATGATAGAGGCATTTCAGAGAGTATCGCATTTGGGCGAAAGATGGCTGAGATGGCTACAAAGCAAGTAGCGATTTGACATGAACACCATGGCATCGATACTGACCCCGCAGCTCGTCCTTTTCCTCCTCGCCGGTGGTATCGCGGCGGCCGCCAACTACGGATCTCGATTTATATTTAGCCTTTGGGCAAGATATGAGTTTGCCGTTGTCTTAGCCTACTTCGTCGGAATGGTTGTGGCTTTTGTCCTGATGCGTGGGCATGTTTTTGAGGCGAGAGGAAAGGCATTAGGACCGCAGATTGCCAAGTTTATTCTCATTAATTTTTTAGCGGTATTGCAAACTTTGACCGTAAGTGTCATCTTGGCCCGGTGGGTATTGCCGGCGGCCGGGGTCATTGAAAATGCCGAAGCGGTAGGGCATTTAGCAGGAGTGCTGGTGCCGGTCCTGACAAGCTACTTTGGCCATCGCTTGTTGACCTTTAGATGATATCTGTTGGAAACGAAATATACCAAAGATAGCAGGAAAACTATTAGGATAGTCTCTTAATAAAGAAGTTAGTACTAACTCAAGTATAGAACAAATATAAATCTTAATGAAGACTTGGTGAATTCACTTTTGAAGTGATGACTCAGTCCAGAGGGACGATATATTGTCACAAATAGATATAATAATGGCTACCTATAATGGGGAGAAGTTTATTGAGGCTCAAATAGACTCATTACTCAATCAAACTTATCAGAATTGGCATCTCATGGTGAGAGATGATGGTTCAATAGATCAAACAGTTTACATATTGAAGACATATAAGAAACAATTCCCAGATAAAATATCCATTTTAGAGAGTAAAGAACACCTGGGGGCATGTTTAAATTTTGGTGAATTATTGAAACATTCAACGGCTGATTATGTCATGTTCTGTGATCAAGATGATATTTGGCTGCCTGAGAAAATAAAGGTGAGTTTTAACGGAATACTGCATTTAGAAGACAAGTACGGCAAAGAGAAGCCATTGCTATTATTTACTGATTTGACAGTCGTGGATAAAGATCTGACGGTAATGGCTAAATCATTTTGGGGTTATGAGAAAATAAATCCAGATAATACGACTGTTAACAGGTTACTTGTACAAAATGTAGTTACTGGATGTACAAGTATAATAAATAAAAAACTTAAAAGCTTATCTGTTCCTGTTCCTCCTGAAGCAATTATTCACGATTGGTGGATAGCTTTGGTCGCATCTGTCTTTGGACATACAGATTATAACAGTGTGCCAATGGTGCTGTATCGGCAGCACGGTCAGAATGATGTCGGCGCAAGGAAACGAGGGCTTCGAGAAGCATTGAAAAAGTCAATAACATTTGAAACCTCCATAAATAAAATAAAGGAGCTAAAATATAAAACGCAAATTCAAGCCCTGTCTTTTTATAGAAATTATCAAAGTCAACCGATAGAAGATGCTAAAAAGCTATCTCTTGTAGGAATGTATTCGGAGATGGATAAAATGAGCTTCTTTGAGAGGAAAATGTTTATACTAAATAATAAATTGCTTTTTGGAGATCTCCCAAGGACCTTTGCGGAAATTTTGTTTTACTGATCCATCAGAACGATGCTTCAAAGGGTATCAGTAAAATCCGGTCGTAATACAGTAACATCGGTTAAATTTTCTTGATAAATAGTCCTACAAACTATTCATGTTATTCTTAATCCTGTTTTCTATCTGCCCGCCTTAAGTTCACATCTATAAAGTTATTGTTTTTCATTGTTCTTTTTGTGTATGTTTAAGAGTATTTTTTTGCCTGACCGTTTTGGGGTCTCATGGGACAGACTGAGCTATTGGAGAGCGGAGAGTAAAGCTTATAGATGAAAATCGCGATATTGGGAACAAGGGGGATTCCGAATAATTATGGTGGTTTTGAGCAAATTGCGGAAAATTTATCGCTACATTTTGTGCAGAAAGGTCATGAAGTGACCGTATATAATCCGGATGAACACCCTTATCATAGCTCGGAGTGGAATCAAGTAAGAATAAAGCATATCTTTTCAAAAGAAACCAACTTGGGTATTTGGGGAACATTGATCTATGATTATTTATGCTTGAAAGAGGCTGCAAAAGAAGATTATGACATTATTCTGGAAATGGGGTATGTTCCAGGCGCCCTATTTTTCGGTTTAAAAAAGCGGAGCGGGACCAAACTCGTCACGAATATGGATGGATTAGATTGGAAAAGGAGTAAATGGAATTATGCTTTAAGAAAATTCACGAAATTCTGTGAAATGAGAGCGGTAAAGCTGAGCGATCTTATGATTTCAGATAATTTAGGGATCAAGAAATATATTATCGAAAATTATAATAAAAGCAGCCGGTTTATTCCCTATGGAGCAGAATTATTCTATAGCCCTAAAGAAGAATTCTTAAAGAAATTTGACTTGGAAGTATACAAATATTATATGATTGTAGCACGACTGGAGCCGGAGAATAACATTGAGATGATTTTGGATGGCTATGTAGGTTCAAAAAGTAGCGAGCCCTTTGCTGTCATTGGAAACCATACGACGAAATATGGGATCTATCTGAAAAACAAGTATAGAGATCATACGAATATAAAGTTTTTGGGAGGGATCTACCAGGATAATACCTTAAATTCCTTGAGATGGTTCAGCAAGCTCTATTTTCATGGTCATTCCGTGGGAGGAACGAACCCTTCTTTGCTCGAGGCCATGGCATGTAACGCATACATCGCAGCTCACGATAATCCGTTTAACAAAAACGTAGTCCAGCAGGATGCGTTTTATTTTAGGAATTCTGAAGAGATATCCGATCTAATTAATTCCTATACGGAACGTTTCAGAGATCAATTTATAAAAAATAATCGTGAGAAAATTAAAACGGCCTATAATTGGGAAAAGGTGAGTGAACAATATCTCGACGCTTTTGAGAGTGTCTTGAGGAATTAGTCATTCTTGTAGACAATATGCTTAAACAAAAAGCCAAGTTTGTCGCCTTCGCGGTTTACCTAACCGAAATTGTTCTGCTGTTGCTAGCATTCCTTAGTGCCTATTGGTTTAGGCACCTTTATCTTTTAGAAAAGTATGGGCCTCTAAACCCATTTTCGAATTATTTGTGGTTGGTTAATGTTATCCTTCCTCTCTGGTCAGTTCTCTTTTATTATTTTAATTTATATGAATCCCAACGAACAAAAACATTTTGGAAAGAGGCTTGGAAGCTGACACAAATTTCTTTCTGTGGAACGCTCCTCCTTATGGCGATTGTCTTTGTCGCCAAAGCCGACTACATCAGTCGGTTTTTTATTGTTTTGTTCGGATGTCTTAGTTTCTTTTTTATTTTCGTAGAAAGATTGATCCTACGAACCTTCCTCCGAGCCGCTAGAAAGCGAGGCTACAATTTTCGAAACATCCTGGTTGTTGGTACTGGAAGACGGGCTCGGGAGGTGGCGGAGATCATCTCAAAAAACAAACAATGGGGATTAAAGCTGATCGGTTTTGTTTCTGATAATCCGGAGATGAAGATCGGGCGGGTAGGAAAAGCTCCGATTCTAGGAAATATTGGGGACCTTCCATCAATGCTTCAGAATAATGTCGTCGACGAATTAATCTTTGCCGTTTCTCGGAAAAGACTGGAAGAACTCGAAGAAATCTTCCTCCTCTGCGAAGAGCAGGGAATTCGGACCCGCGTGGCGGTCAACTTTTTCCCCCATATGATCGCGAAGGTTCACCTCGAAGATCTTCACGGAGTGCCGCTATTGACTTTCACGACCACCCCGCATGACGAAGTGCTCTTGGCGGCGAAGCGGGTCTTTGATCTCATCATCGCTTCGGTTGTACTGCTCGCGCTTTTTCCCCTCTCATTGCTCATCGCTTCGATGATTAAATTGACATCGCCTGGCCCGGTTCTTTTCCGACAGACCCGAATTGGTTTGAACGGGAGGCATTTCATCCTCTACAAGTTCCGGTCCATGCTGGAGAATGCGGAAGGGATGAGAAATGACGTTGAGCATCTGAACGAGATGAAGGGGCCAGCATTTAAGATTCTCAAAGACCCCCGCACCACCTGGGTCGGCCGCCTTCTCCGTAGAACCAGCCTCGACGAATTCCCACAGCTCTACAACGTCCTTCGCGGCGATATGAGCATCGTCGGCCCGCGCCCTCCCTTGCCTGAAGAAGTTGCGAAATACGAGCGGTGGCAGCGGCGGCGGCTTTCGATGAAGCCGGGGTTGACCTGTCTTTGGCAGATCAATGGCCGGAACAAGATTACCGATTTCAAAAAATGGATGGAGCTCGACCTCCACTACATCGACAACTGGTCTTTAAAGCTCGACCTGAAAATTTTCATCAAAACCATCTTCGTCGTCTTGGCCGGCCGCGGAGCCTCGTAGGAGGACCCTTCCTTCCAACAGTCGCGCTTCAACCGCATTTCTCTCTTCTTCTATTATCTCTTCTTCTTTTTCTATATTGATTCCGTTCACGCCGAGTCATCATCTCTTTTAGAGATTCGCTCCTCGATGTGGGATACGGAGAGGCGATCGTGCTGCTTCATGGCTGATATCGATCCCGAGGTGCAGCGGGAGCTCTTGGCGATTTATGGTCCGAAGTTAAAAGCCAATGTGGCCAAAATTCCGCATCATGGGGGAGAGTCGATAGAACCTTTCGTTCAGGCGATTCGTCCGGAGCGGGCGATTTTAAGCGTCGGCCCGAATCCCTACGGCCTCCCGAAAGAAGAAGTGCTTGAGATGTATCGACGAACGGGAGCGCACCTCCACCGGACCGATTTGGAAGGGACCATTACGATCACCAGCGACGGCCGATCGGTCCGCGTTCGAACGGAGCGGCCGCGATGAACCGATGGATCGGCGTCGCCGTTTATACGCTCCTTCTTTATGCAACGCTTCCATTGGGGCGACCCCTGCTGAATCTGGTCAAAGGGGTGCTTGGGTCCTCTTTCAGCCTCTCGATGAATCTGATCCTGGCCGGAATCGCCGTGACCCTTCTTGCCTCAATCGGGCGGGAGAAAACCGAACCTGCTCGAAAATCGGTTCTCATGATTATCGGCATTGCTTTAATGCTCGTCGTCAGTCCGATCGCAATGCCCGAGGAGCGGATTCACCTCATTCAGTATGCCGGTTTGGGGTACTTGGTCCTCCGTGCCGCACAACCGCTTCGACACTCGAGATATCACTCATCGGCTCACTCTCCTGCTTTAGATCCTTTCCAGACGGGAGAGAATCGACCGGGCCGGTGGGGCCGGTTGTTTCAAGGGGGAATCGGGGTAGCCCTGGGGTTTGTCTTCACCGTCGGGGTCGGGGATGAAATCATCCAATGGATCCTGCCAAATCGGATCTTCGACCTTCGAGATATCTTCTTTAATTGGGTCGGAGGGATTGCTGGGATTCTACTACAAGCGGGTACCCATCCGGGGTCACTTTCGTCTTGACCTTTTTCCGGAACGTCTGGTATTTTTATAAGATTCCCGGGGATTTCATCTTTTCTGGGATCTCAAGGAGATGACGGGCAAAACGTGCATTCTCCCGGAGCATCCGGTGTCGGCAGTGATCATTGGATGTTGCCGAAGGCAGGTTACCAAACGGTCCGTTTATTCAGTCCCGCAGGGACACGTTAATAAACCCCGATCACAAAGGACGCGATGAAGTTTTGGGTCACACTGATTTTCTTTGCCTGCTTGCTGTTTATTTCTCCCATAGAGGCGACAGAGCCGATTTCCGTTCCCCCTTCATCGCATCATCTCGCCAACTCCTCTTTCGGACCGGGTGAGCGCCTCACCTACGATATTACCTATTTCGGCGCGAAAGCGGGAATCGCCGTCATGGAGGTGATGGAGAAAACAAAGCTGAAAGGCCGCGAGGTCTACCACATCGTCTCCACCGCACAATCGAATGATTTTGTCTCTCTTTTTTACCCGGTGGATGATCGGGTCGAATCGTATATCGATGTCGAAGGATTCTACTCGCACTTCATCAAGGTCAAGCAACATCAAGGAAAGCGAAGAAGAGAAAAAGTGATTTCATTTGATCAGACTCAGCATCGGGCGGTGCAGTTTAAAAACAACAAGGAAAAGGTCTTCGAGGTTCCTCCTCAGGTTCAGGATTCATTGAGCTCCCTTTATTTTTTCAGGGTGAAGAACACGATCGACGTGGGGCGTTCGGTTTTCATCGATGTCCATGAAAGCGAGAAAAACTGGTTGTTGGAGATTCGCGGGTTGGCGAGGGAGAGGGTGACGACGCCGGTTGGAACCTTCAATACGATTAAGGTCCAGGCGAAAGTCCAATATGAGGGGCTCTTCATGGATAAAGGGGATGTCTTCATCTGGTTTACCGAGGATGAGAAACGGATCCCGGTGATGATGCAGTCGAAAATTAAGATCGGCACCATCACCGCCGTCCTCTCCTCCAGGAGGGAGGGGAATCGCTTGTCGAATGCGATCCTCTCAAGAAGGGAGACAAGCCTTACCAACCGTCCTGAATAGATCCGTCTGGGACGTCGAATTCCTCCAAACACCTTTCCCGATCAGCAGCATCTGAGAGATTCCGATATGAAAGCAGTCTGTCCTACCTGTCAAAAAGAGATCGATTGGAAGGAGAGCCGTTATCGTCCTTTCTGTTCGGAGAGATGCAAACTGATCGACCTGGGCCGATGGGCCAGCGGGGACTATCGAATTCCGGCGCTGCCCGACGATGAAGAGGAAAAAGAAGGTCCCGAGCCCTCCGAAGGGGAGGACGCTCATTCAAGTAAGCGTCCAAATGAAGGGGGCAACGGAAAATCTCCCGCATGACAGGACGGCCCGCAACGAGGCCATTCCCATTGATTTCAATACCCTGATACGTTATAATCCCCCTTATTCTTCGCCGAACCCTTCAAAAACAGGACATGTCTAAGGTTACCTTTTATCCATACGGGAAAAGTGGAGAGATTCCGGACGGAACCAGCCTCCTCGACGCAGCTGAAAAGCTCGGTCTTCAGATGCGGCACGACTGCGGCGGTTTTGCGACCTGCAGCACCTGCCGGATTTGGGTGGTGGAGGGGATGACGAATCTGACGGAGATCGATCTGGATGAAGAGAATATGCTCGAGGAGGCCCAACTGACCGCGCCGTTTCGGCTCTCCTGCCAGGCGAAGATTAGGGGGGACGTTGTCGTCCGTGTTCCGGATCAGGAGATGGAGTGGAGCCGCGGGGCCCTCCGGGAGCTGGATGCGCTCGACCCCGCTGTACGAGAAATCATCCGAATGATGGTGGAGAAGCGGGCCAGGCTGCAAGGGCTCTCCGCGATCCTCCCCGATACGGCGATTCCTTTTGTGGCGGATGCAAAGAAAGAGGTTGAGGCGGTCGCAAGCGATCCTGATCAACTCGCCGCTCTGGTGAAGCGGATCTTTGAAGCAGAATAAAAATTCGTCATCATCCGATCCCTTATTCCCACTCTCTATTTGGAGGAAAAGTCATCTCCTCGCCAGCCTCGGGAAAATCAGCGACGGAGCCCTCTCGGTGGGGACGGCTCGACACCTGGCTCGGACTAAGGCATCTCGATTTTCCCGTCCCCGAGCATGGCCGCTCCGCGCTTTATACTTTCGGCGGGGTCGCCTTTATCGGCTTTGTTCTGATGGTCCTCACCGGTTTCACCCTGGCGCAGCTCTATAACCCCCTTCCTCAACAAGCCTACAAGAGCTTAGAGCAAATTCAACGGATCAACTGGGCGAGTTATCTTCGCGCGCTTCATTATTGGTTTGCGCAGGGGGTGATCTTCGCTCTCATCCTTCATACCACCCGGGTCTTCATCACCGGCGCCTACAAACATCCGCGCCAGGTCACCTGGTGGATCGGCGTCGCCCTTCTCGGGGTCATGTTGATGGGCTCGTACTTCTCCGGAACGGTCCTGAAATGGGATCAGGAGGGAGCCGATGCGCTGAGTCATTTGAAGGGCCTGTTGCGGATGCTCGGTCCGGTCGGCGCGGTGATGACCGATTGGCCCGGAAGCAGCCCGATGAACCTGCGGATTTATGTGTCGCATATCGCCGTCTACCCGGTCCTGATCGTTCTTCTTTTGATGGGGCATTTCTACCTGATCCACATTTTCAACCTGGCCCCCACCCCCTGGGGGAAATGGTCGAATGCGCCGGAAGTGCCGGCGCAGGAGGTCAAAGGCCGGTTCAGCGATCACGCTCGGAGCATCCTTCTTCTCTCCGTCGCTTATTACGGGTTCCTGGCGCTGATGGCCGTTTTTGTTCGCGCGCCGCTCGGAGAGGCCCCCTCCGGGCATGGAGATCCGGTCAAGCCCCCCTGGCCGTTCCTCTGGATGTATCTGTTCGAGAATATCTGGGGGGTCGGCGCCGTTCTCTACATCACGATGATTCTCTTCGGCTTCTTGGCGTTGGTTCCCTTGTTGGATCGCGGGCAGGAACGGCGCTTGGGAGCCCGCAAAGGAATCTTGAGCCTCGGCGCCCTCTTCGGCCTCTCCTTGATTGCTCTCACTATCTACGGATGGGCCGTGCCCGCGCAGGAGCATGAAGGGCATACCCATGAGGAGGAGGGAGCGGTCATGGGAGAGGAGGGGGACCACCACGACGAAGGCGATCATCCCCATGAGGAGGAGGATCATTCCCACGATCCCGCCGCACCAGAGGGGGGTGCCTCTCAGATGGGGAGCCCCTCTGAAAGGAAGCCTCATGTGGACGATCACGATCATCCGGAGGAGGCCGACCACCACGACGGAGAGGAAGAGGATCACCCCCACGATCCGGCGCCGGCCAAGCCGGCCCCTTCCAAGATGAGCGACTCCCCAAAAAAGAAGCCGCATGTAGACGACCATGATCATCCAAACGGCGACAAAGATCATCGCGACTGATTCTTTTTAGCCATCCAATGTGATCTTCCTTTCCATCCTTTCGAGCGCGTTGACTTCCATTTTTGCCTTATGCTACGGTAAATTGATCTTGTTTGAGGAAGCTTTCTAGAGGCTGTTCGGACAGCCTCCCGGCTTCTGTCCGAAGTCGCCGACGGAAATCGGCGCTGGTAATAGAGATTCGTTTCAAACAAGCGGCAGTGTTCTTTCTGCCAAAGAACAAGGTCAATCAAGAGAGAACTGAGGAGGAAGGCTCCATGATTAAAGGGCGCGTCAAATGGTTCGACGCCAACAAAGGGTTTGGGTTTATCACTCGCGATGATGGCGGCGACGTGTTTGTTCACTACACAGCGATTCAGGGGGAGGGTTATCGCAAGCTTGAAGAGGGCCAAAAGGTTCAATTCGAAGTTGAACAGGGAAAAAAGGGCCCGCAGGCGATCAACGTCAGTCTGGCTGCGTAGCGGACGAACAACACCGAAGAGCCCCGCAGGAGCCTTCCTGCGGGGCTCTTTTATTTTAACTCCTTCCCTTGACCTCGATACCCAGTTATGATAATAATAATCACTTTTATCAACGAATCAGAGGGGCCCCGGCATGTTATCCAATAAACTCCAAGAGGGATTAACCTTTGATGATGTCATTCTGATTCCCGCCCGCTCGGCGGTCCTTCCCAGAGACGTCAATCTTCGCACCCGAGTCACCCGAAATATCGAAATTCAGGTTCCCGTCCTGAGCGCCGCCATGGATACGGTGACCGAATCTCGACTCGCCATCGCCATGGCGCGGGAAGGGGGGATCGGCATCATCCATCGCGCCCTCTCGGTGGAGGGGCAGGCGGCCGAGGTCGACCGGGTCAAGAAATCGGAAAGCGGCATGATCGTCGATCCGATTACCATCTCCCCCGATCAGCAGCTGCATGAAGCGCTCAAGCTGATGAACCAATATCGGATCTCCGGCATTCCGGTGACACAGAGCGGAAAGCTGGTCGGCATCCTGACCAATCGCGACCTGCGGTTCGAGACCCGGATGAATCTCAAGGTCTCCGACGTCATGACGAAGGAGCACCTCATCACCGCGCCGGAGGGGACGACTCTCGAAGAAGCCCGGAAGATCCTGCACAAAAATCGGATCGAAAAACTGCCGGTGGTCAACAGCCACTTCGAGCTGAAGGGGCTGATCACGATCAAGGACATCGAGAAGAAGATCAAATATCCGAACGCTTGCAAGGACAAGTTCGGACGCCTGCGCGTCGGGGGCGCGGTCGGCATCGGCGGCGACTCTAAAGACCGGGTCGACGCGCTGATTCGGGCGGGGGCCGATCTGATCGTGGTCGATACCGCGCACGGCCACTCGGTCGCGGTGCTCGATACGATTAAAGCGGTCCGCAAGCGTTATCCCGAAGTGGAGATCGTCGGCGGCAACGTGGCGACCGCCGCCGCGACGGTCGATCTGATCAAGGCGGGCGTCGACGCGGTGAAGGTCGGCATCGGTCCGGGCTCGATCTGCACGACGCGCGTGATCGCCGGGGTCGGCGTGCCGCAGTTGACGGCGATCTCGGAGTGCGCCAAGGGGGCAAAGAAATACAAGGTTCCGATCATCGCCGACGGCGGCATCAAATACTCCGGCGACATCACCAAGGCGATCGCCGCGGGCGCCCATTCGGTGATGATCGGTAGACTGTTCGCCGGCACGGAGGAGAGCCCGGGGGAGACCGTTCTCCTCCAGGGCCGCACCTACAAAGTCTATCGCGGGATGGGATCGCTCGGCGCCATGCAGCGCGGCGGAAAGGACCGCTACTTCCAGGAGGTCGAGCCGGAATCGAAGCTCGTTCCCGAAGGGATCGAGGGTCGCGTTCCGTACAAAGGGACCCTCTCGGCGGTAGTTTACCAGCTCGTCGGCGGCCTGCGGGCCGGGATGGGCTACTGCGGCGCGCGGGATATCGAAGCGCTTAGAGAAAAGTCCCGGTTCATCCGGCTGACCCACGCCGGCCTGCGCGAGAGCCACCCGCACGACGTGATCATCACCAAGGAGGCCCCGAACTACGAACGGGGCGGAGAGTCCTAACAGCGCTCGATTTTCCGCCGCACAGGTCTGATGTCATCGTCCACACCTAAAATTCTTATTCTCGACTTCGGATCGCAGTATACCCAGCTCATCGCCCGCCGCGTGCGCGAGAGCAAGGTCTACTGCGAGATCGTGCCGTATCATCTTCCGCTGAAAGAAATTGAAGCGGCGCAACCCAGCGGCATCATCCTCTCGGGCGGCCCGTCCAGCGTCTACGATAAGAAGGCCCCCGCTGCGATCCGGGCCTTTTCGAGCTTTCCGTGCCGGTCCTGGGGATCTGCTACGGGATGCAGTTGATGGCCCAGCTGCTCGGCGGCAAGGTGGCCCGGGCGGCAAAGCGCGAGTTCGGCCGCGCCGAGCTGCTGATCGATGACTCTTCCGACCTCTTCTAAAGGATCGCCGAACCGAACCTCCGTGTGGATGAGCCACGGCGACCGCATCGTACGCCATCCCGCCCGGCTTTCAAGCGATCGCCCGGACCGCCGATGGCGCGCCCGTCGCCGCTATCGTGGATGAAAGACCCGCGCGCAATTTCTACGGCGTGCAGTTTCACCCGGAGGTCGTGCACACCGCGCGCGGCGCCCAGATCCTCCCGAACTTTCGTGCACAACATCGCTGGGCTGCAAGCCGACTGGACGATGCGCGCCTTCCGCAGAGAAGCCGAGATCGACAACATCCGCGCGCAGGTCGGCGCGGGCCAGGCGTCATCTGCGGCCTCTCCGGCGGCGTCGACACCGCGGTGGCGGCGGTGCTGGCGCACGAGGCCATCGGCGATCAGCTCACCTGCGTCTTCGTCGACAACGGCCTGATGCGCGAGGGCGAGGCCGAAGCGGAGTCGTCTCGCTCTTTCGCGGCCAATCTCAGCTGAACATCCCGCTCGTGCATGTGGAGGCGGAAGAACGCTTCCTCGACCAGCTCGCGGGCGTCAGCGACCCGGAGCGGAAGCGCAAGATCATCGGCCAGGCCCCTTCATCGACGTGTCTTCGAGGCCGAGGCGAAAAAGATCGGCGGCGCCGATTTCCTGGCGCAGGGCACGCTCTATCCGGACGTGATCGAAAGCGTTTCGTTCACCGGCGGGCCCTCCGCGACGATCAAGTCGCACCACAACGTGGGCGGCCTGCCGGAGCGCATGAACATGAAGCTGGTCGAGCCGCTTGCGCGGATCTGTTCAAGGACGAGGTGCGCGCCCTTGGGCGTCGAACTCGGCCTGCCGGAGGCGCTTCGTCGACCGCCATCCCTTCCCGGGGCCGGGCCTCGCCATCCGCGTGCTCGGGCGAGATCACGAAGGACAAGCTCGACGATCCTGCGCAAGGCCGACGCGATCTATCTCGATGAAGAGATCCGGAAGGCCGGCCTCTACGACAAGATCTGGCAGGCCTTCGCGGTGCTCCTGCCCGTGCAGACCGTGGGCGTGATGGGCGACGGCCGCACCTACGATCATGTCTTCGCGCTGCGCGCCGTCACCAGCCAGGACGGCATGACCGCCGACTGGGCCGACATCCCGCACGACGTTCTCGAACGGATCTCCAGCCGGATCATCAACGAGGTCCACGGCATCAACCGCGTCGTCTACGACATCTCCTCCAAGCCGCCGGGCACGATCGAGTGGGAGTAGGGGCCGGCCCCCCACTCACCCGATTATCTTTCCTCTCCCTTGTTCCGCCTCCTTTAAATATGCGATCATAGAAGCGAGGAATCTTCTCTCCTGAGGTTTGTCTTCAGCCGTTTCTCTCTTCTTAGCCGGGATGACGATGTCGCAGACTCCGCCGTTTGGGAAAGATCGGATCGATGCTTTCATTCAGGGTTTCATCGCCCGGTTTTCGGACATTGAGATCGCCCCCGCCGCAACCTATCGGGTGCAATTCAATCACCAGTTTCGATTTTCGGATGCCGCGCAGATCATCCCGTACCTGAACGATCTCGGCATCACCCACCTCTATGCCTCTCCCTATCTACAGGCGCGGCCGAAGAGCCTTCACGGATATGACATCTGTAATCATAATGCGCTGAATCCGGAAATCGGGAGCGAGGCCGATCATGCCGGCATGGTCGACGCGCTGCGGCGGCATGATCTCGGGCACATCCTCGACATCGTGCCGAACCATATGGGGGTGACGGAAAACCAATGGTGGCTCGATGTTTTGGAAAACGGGCAAAACTCTCCCTTCGCCCGCTATTTCGATATCGACTGGCATCCGATCAAAAAAGAGCTGAGCGGAAAGGTCCTCCTTCCCGTGTTGGGCGATCAGTACGGCAAGGTTCTGGAGAATCAAGAGCTGAAGCTGGTTTTCTCCGAGGGGGCGTTCTGGGTGACCTATTACGAAAACCGCTTCCCGATTTCCCCCGGACCTATCCGAGACTCTTGAGACATCGATTGGAGGCATTGGAGACGGAGATGGGCGATGATCCGGAGAACCTCCAGGAGTATCACGGGATCACGCTTGCCCTGCTCCATCTTCCCGCTGAAATCCAGTCCGATCCCCAGCGGATCGCGGAAGAGCGCCGCCAGATCGACTGGATCAAGCGACGGTTGGCGAAACTCTATCAGGCCGAGGGGAAAATTCGGAAGTTTATCGACGCGAATGTGGCGCTCTTCAACGGAAGGAAGGGGGACCCGCGGAGCTTCGACCTGCTCGATCAGCTTCTCAACGATCAGTCCTACCGTCTCTCCTACTGGCGGGTCGCTTCGGACGAGATCAACTACCGGCGCTTCTTCGATGTGAACGAGCTCGCCTCCATCGCGATGGAGCGGAAGGAGGTTTTCGAGGAGACGCACCGGTTGATCTTTCAATTCATTCGAGAGGGGAAGCTCGACGGACTTCGGGTCGATCACCCCGACGGTTTGTACGATCCGGTCGATTATTTTCGGCGGCTTCAAAAGCGTTGTTTTGTCCTTCGCGGAGTGAGGCAGATCCCGGAGGAAATGCCGGAAGAGGAGAGAAAAAGGATCGAGGAGCGTCTGGCCGAGGCGGCCGATCGCTTTTTGGAGAGCCGGACCCGGCCGGGGGTGCGGCTGCCGTATTATGTGATCGTCGAGAAAATCCTCAGCAAAGGGGAGCGGCTGCCGGAGCGATGGCCGGTGCACGGGACGGTCGGGTATGAATTTCTCAACGCCGTGAATGCCCTCTTCGTCGACAGCCGCCATGCCAAGCGGTTCGACGAGATCTACGCCAACTTCAACGGAAGGAAGGGTCGCTTCTTCGATATTGTCTACGAACGGAAGAAGTTCATTATGAACACCACGATGGCGAGCGAGATCAACGTCCTATCCCACCAATTGAATCGCCTCTCCGAAAAAGACCGGCTTTCGCGCGACTTCACCCTCTACAGTCTGCGGGACGCGATTCGCGAGGTGATCGCCTCTTTTCCGATCTACCGAACCTATATTACAAAATTCGAGAGACTCGAAGAGCACGACCGGAAATTCATCGAAATGGCGGTGACGAAGGCCAAACAGCGAAGCCCGGCGACCGACATCTCCATCTTCGATTACGTGAAGCGGATCCTCCTCATGCAGCATCCCGAATACTTCACCGAGGAAGATCGGATGGAGCAACTCGCCTTCGTCCAAAAATTCCAACAGTGCACCGGCCCGATCATGGCCAAGGGATTGGAAGATACCGCCTTTTATGTCTACAACCGGCTGGTCTCGCTGAACGAGGTGGGAGGAGATCCGCAGACCTTCGGCATTTCGATGAACGATTTTCACGCGCAGAATGCGGAGCGGCTGGAGAGGTGGCCCTATTCGATGCTCGCCACATCGACGCACGATACGAAACGGAGCGAAGATGTTCGCGCCCGGATCAATGTTCTCTCCGAAATGCCGGATGCGTGGCAAGCGGCGGCGACGCGATGGGCCGATCTCAATCGTTCAAAAAAGTCGGAATTGGAGGGGGACCCGGCGCCCGATGCCAACGAGGAGTATCTTCTCTATCAAACGCTGCTCGGGGCCTGGCCGTTCGGGGAGCCTTCTCCCGGTGAATATCAAGAATTCGTGAAGCGGATTCAGGCGTATATGATGAAAGCCTCGAAAGAGGCGAAGGTGAATACCAGCTGGATCAGCCCCAACGAAGCGTATGATCAAGCCCTGACGGCCTTCATCGAGGCGATTTTAGATCCCGGTCGATCGGGCCCTTTCCTGGACGACTTGAGGGCGTTTCAAAAAAAGGTGGCCCATTTCGGGATCTTCAACAGCCTCTCGCAACTCTTGCTGAAGATCACCTCCCCTGGGGTTCCCGATCTCTATCAAGGCGGCGAGCTGTTCGATTTGAGCCTGGTCGATCCCGACAACCGGCGGCCGGTCGACTATCCTTCCCGAATGCGGCGCTTGGAAGGTCTTAAGAAGGAGGTCCTGTCCGATCGGCCTTCCCCTTTGTTGATCCAGCGCCTTCTTCGGGAAAAAGAGGAAGGGACGATTAAACTTTTTGTCACCTGGCGGGCGATGAATTGCCGCCGCGCGCACCGCCGGCTGTTTTTAAACGGAGCCTACATTCCGCATGAGGTGATCGGGCTGGGCAAGGAGCATCTGATCGCCTTTTCCAGGAAGTTGAATCAGGAACGGGTGGTCGTCGCCGCCCCGCGATTTCTCTCCGTATGGATGGATGGACGTTTGGATGATCCGATCGGGGCGGTGTGGGAGGGGGTCGATCTTCTTCTCGAAGGGGAAGAGCCCGGCGCGGCCTATCTGAATGTGCTGACCGGGGAGCGAATAGAGGCGGAGGAGAAGAACGGGAAAACCGTCCTCCCTTTTCATTCGATCTTCAAGACATTCCCTCTCGGTCTTCTGATCAATCAGACAAAAGCATAATTGAAAACGCTTCGACGAGTTTCCTTGACTTCGTTTTGAAATCCCAGTACCATTTTCGGAATGACTCGGAGAGAGGGATGATCACGTATCGGTACGCCTTTGCCTTTGCCGACGGGACGATGAAAACGTTTGATATCGCACTCGATCCGGAATCGTTGGCGATGCAGAACCCCGCTCCGACCTATCCCGATTGGGCCCGCCTCGACTATGCCCCCTGTGAGAATTGCCCGCTTGATCGAACCCGGACCGACTTTTGTCCAGTGGCGGTGAACATCGCCGGCCTGGTCGATTCGTTCAAGAATGTGATCTCGTATCATGAGGCCGATATCGTGGTGACGACCGAAGATCGGATCGTCTTCAAGCGGACCGCGGCGCAGAACGGCCTCTACTCCATTCTTGGAATCTACATGGTGACGAGCGGTTGTCCCGTGCTCGACCGGCTTCGCCCGATGGTCCGTTTTCATCTCCCCTTCGCTTCGATCGACGAGACGGTTTTCCGATCGGCCGGGATGTATCTTCTGGCGCAGTATTTTCGGAAGAAAAAGGGGTTTTCCGCCGAGTTCGCTTTTGAAGGCCTCTCGAAAATTTACCGAGAGATCAATCGGGTGAATATCGGCTTGCTGCGTCGCCTCCAAACGGCCTCGAATGAGGACGCCAATCTCAATGCCCTGGCCAATCTCGATGTTTTCGCCTTTACCCTCCACGAGTCGACGGAAGATTCCGTCGGAGCCCTCGAATCGCTCTTCCACGTTTATCTTAAAGAGTAAATTGATGCGCGAACGTCGATGGGAATCCCAGGAGACGATCGATTTTGATGCGGTGGTCGCCCTTTCCCGGTCTCTCTCGGAACGGGGACTCGACGTAAAAGGGATCGATAAAGAGGTTTCTTGCTACTTTGAGGAGTTCTGGATCAAGAGCCTTGATGAGATCAACCGGTTGGAGGCGTGGCCGGTGGATGAGGTTACCTTGGTCCAGGTCAACGATCGATGGGAAGGGGATTTTTTCGTTCTGGCGGGAAGCCATTATGATCTCTTTCGCCGGCATCTGTCGATGGAGGCTTATCTCTCCCTCAGTCACCCCTGGTCGATTCCGCCCGAGCTGAAGGTACGGCTGCACCAGCATGAGGCGATGTTCTGGATCGGCTTCCGCCAGGATCACGGCTTCATCCGCGTTCGCCTGACCCCCAACGAGATCATCACCCCCGGAGAGCGGCGAGGCGATCAGCGGCGGTTCTCTTGGTTGAGCGAGCGGGCCTCCCTCTTTGCGGCGGCGGTGGAGGTGTTGGATCTCCCCCTCTTCGTGGAGTGGGAGAAGGGGAGCCTCTCCCTCTCTTCCGAAGATCCGGCTTGGCCCGTTTCCTGCTCCTGGCCCGATGCGTTCGGACCGTGCCAATTCGAGCAGATTGTCGCCGATCCCTATCAGTTGCTGGTGCCGGCGGCGCGGTTGATCTCAAAAAGGGGGTGCGTCCGGCCACCATCCGCACCTTCTTCTCCGGTTTTACCCCCGAAGCATTGGAATCGTTTCACCGCCTTCAGCCGTTGTCCCGCCTTCTTTATCGCGGTTATATCCAGGCGCCGTTAAAGGATCTTCCGAAGATGGTCGAGGCGATCGGACCGACGGCCAGGGTCTTGGCGAATCTGTGCGAATTCCGGACCGGGCAGCTCTTGCCGGAAGGGGAAGAGGCGTATGCTGTGGTCGGTGTGGTCGGGGGCCAATCGGGATATAAGATAGAAATCCGTCTCAATCGGGCGCCCCTTCCGGAGGAACGGATGGAGGAGTGGCTGCAGCGCCTGACCGGAATACCGATGCGATATACGCCGCTTTCGTTATATTAAGGACGGGAGGGGGAGTGGCGGGGAGGGTGTAGGGTATAGGGTGTAGGGGGGTAGGGTGATAGGATAGAATATAGGATAAAATTAAGAACCGATCGCTACTCTCTTCTTGCCTTGTCTTCTCCTACACCCTACACCCTGCCCCCTCGTTATTTATGCTCTTGCACGAATTCTTCCATCCGCTTCTGAAGCATGTCGCGAACTTCTTTGAAGGCGATCTGTTTTCCTTCCGCCGAACTCTTGAAGCCGTAATGGGAGGTCATTGTGACCGGATCGGGAACGGGCCAGTGTAAGCGCTGAATCGTGGGGGGAAGAGAGGGTAGGCTTTTGGAAGAGGTGCCGCAAAGGGTGACGATCATGTCCATCTCTTTCCAGGGAACGTCATTGATTGATTTGCTTTTTTGCCCGGAAATATCGATCCCGATCTCATTCATGATTTTGACCGCCAACGGGTGCATTGCGATCGGTTGAATTCCCGCGCTGTAAATTTCAAAACGGTCGGCGAGCGCCTTGCGCGCCATCCCTTCCGCCATCTGGCTTCGTGTGGCATTGCTCGCACAAAGAAACAAAATTTTTTTCATGCCGGTCCTTTATTGATGATTAAACGAAGGGACTGAACGACCCCTGCCTTACCGAATTGCGAAGGTGATCCGCGTCAATCCCCTTGATGATCCTGGTCAAAGATAACGTGGTTTTCAACCAGGGTCAAGCGAAATATCCTTGCCGAACCGGGGTAGAGGAAGAGAAGGTCGATGTGTTATGATGCCGGCGATCAAATCTCAGTCGGATGGGGGAAGCGCAATGAGCGACGCCAGTGAGGCAACACGGCAAAAGATTGAACGGAAGATGAAGGAATCGTTGGGGGCGGTTTTCGTCGAGGTCATTGATGAGAGTTGGAAGCATGCCGGCCATGCGGGAGCGGCCGCGGGAGGAGGGCATTTCATTTTGCAGGTCGTCTCCGACCGTTTTGATGGAATCTCCCTTCTCAATCGGAACCGGTTGGTCTTCTCCGCTTTGCAGGACGAGATGGGAAAAGAGATCCATGCGCTTACGATCAAGGCCGCGACTCCGCGCGAGTGGAAGGGGGCGACCTAATCGGCCATCTCCCCGTCGGGGACAAAATATTGAAGCTCCCCGCAGCAAGCAGCGGGGAATCTTCGACCCGAGAGGAGAAGATCTCTATTTGTATGGTTCGCCTCCGCGAACGATGTGGGCGGAGGCTTCGCGATCTATATACATCTTCACATTCGCGCGTCTGCGTGTTCATCGTCGGCATTATGATTTCCTCTCGAATTGATTGACTTTTTTGAGCAAAACTGTTAGGGTACGCGTCCAGAAGATGAAAGTCGGCGTACCAAGAGAGATTAAAGATCACGAGTATCGCGTCAGCGTTACCCCCGCCGGCGTCAGCACCCTTTACCGAGAAGGCCATCGGCTCCTGGTGGAGGCCGGGGCCGGAGAGGGGAGCGGAATACCCGACGCCGCGTATCGGAGCGCGGGGGCCGAGATCGTTACATCGAAAGCGTCGCTCTTCGATCAGGCCGACCTGATTGTCAAGGTGAAAGAGCCGCTTCCCAATGAATATGGGCTCTTTCATCCCGGCCAACTTCTTTTTACCTATCTCCATATGGCGGCCAACCCTGCGCTGTTGGAGGCATTGCTCAAAGGAAAGGTCACGTCGATCGCTTATGAGACGATCGAGTCGGCCGACGGCAGCCGTCCTCTTCTCCGGCCGATGAGTGAAGTCGCGGGACGGATGTCGGTCCTGGTCGGCGTCCAGTATCTGCAAAAGCAAGCGGGCGGGATGGGACTGCTCCTCTCCGGCGTGCCCGGGGTGGAAAAGGGACGGGTGACCGTGATCGGGGGGTGTCGTCGGGAAAAATGCGGCGCAGGTCGCCCTCGCACTTGGAGCATCGGTCACTGTGATCGATGAAAACGCCATGCGGCGGGTCTATCTCGACGATTTCTTTCGAGGACAGGTGGTGACCCTCCCTCCTTACCATGATGTCATTGCGGAGCAGGTTGCGGCGAGTGATCTGGTGATCGGAGCAGTGGCCCGATCGGCCGACAAGGCCCCTCATCTGGTGACACGAGAGATGGTCTCCAAGATGAAAAAAGGGTCTGTGGTGGTCGACGTCTCGATCGATCAAGGGGGCTGTTTCGAAACCTCCCGCCCGACGAGCCACTCGGAGCCGGTTTACGAGGTCGACGGCGTCCTGCACTACTGTGTGACGAATATGCCGGGAGCGGTGCCGAGGAGCTCGACCTTCGCGTTGACCGGAGTGACGTTCAACTATCTTGAAGCATTGGCGCAACTCGGTTTCAAGCGGGCGATCGAAGCCGACCCGGCCCTGGCGGCCGGCGTCAACACCCACGACGGGAAGGTGGTCCATCCGGGTGTGGCGAAGGTCTTCGGGATGAAGGCCGAAAAGATAAAGTAAGATTTGCCATTTTCCATTTGAGAAATTGAAATGACAAATGATCAATGGAAAATGATAAATGGCAAATAGTTTTCAGGTAGTATCGGGGCGTAGCGCAGACTGGTAGCGCACACGGTTCGGGACCGTGGGGTCGGAGGTTCAAATCCTCTCGCCCCGACCATTCCAGGGGGACGATCGACATCGATTGTCCCCCTCCTTTTCCCTATGTCGGAACTCGTTTCAAATCACATTTATGTGAGCGGAAAGGTCCAGGAGTCGGATATCGAGATTTCGCACAACGGCGCGCCTCGGACCTTCAGCTAAAGGGGTATGCCCGAAACCTGGCGGACGGCCGGGTGGAGATCGAGGTCGAAGGGGAGAGGGCCAAGATTGAGGAGCTTGTTCAATTCCTCCGGCAAGGTCCGCCGCGATCGAAGGTCACTGCGGTCGACGTCTCCTGGGGCCCCCCTCCAGCCGATTTCACGCGTTCTCCATTCGATATTAAATTCTGCTTGTCTTCTCCTTTGTTTCTACTATAATGAAAGAAAAACTTCGACGAGGATAGGCCATGAGCGAAGAGTGGGTAGAGCAGGAGAAAGAGAACATCGACGGCGAGGAATTAGAGGAAGATTCCGAGGATTCCGACGGGGAGGGATTTTCCGAGACGGAAGAATCTCCCGCGGCCGAATTTGAAGAGGAAGAAGATCGTTATGCCCCGCCGGCCGATGCGGTCAAGACCTATCTCCGAGACATTCGCCGCTCGACGCTGCTGACCTTTAAGGAAGAGGTCATGCTCGCCAAAAAAATCGCCAAGGGGGATGAGGCGGCCCGGCAGCGGATGATCGAGTCGAACCTTCGGCTGGTGGTGAGTATCGGCAAGCGGTATATGAATCGGGGCCTTCCCTTCTCGGACATTATCGAAGAAGGGAACATCGGCCTGATCAAGGCGGTTGAAAAATACAATCATCGAAAAGGTTTCCGCTTCTCGACCTATGCTTCCTGGTGGATTCGCCAGTCGATCGAGCGGGCGATCATCAATCAGAGCAAGCTGATCCGCCTTCCGGTCCACGTGGTGGAGCGGGTCAATCACTATCTCTCGCACGTTGAAGATCTCGTCCAAGAGCTCGGCCGGGAGCCCCAAACGGATGAGATCTCGAAGAAGATGAAGATCCATCCGGAAGATGTCGATCACATCCAGCAGCTGCTCCGGAAGACCTACTCTCTCGACAGCCCCATCGCCGCGAACAAGGAAACGGCCCTTCGGGATGTCATCGAAGATACCAGCCAAATTTCTCCGATCACCAAGGCGGAGGGGGTCCGGAGACGAGAGGACATTCTGCGATGGATGTCGTTGCTGAAGGACAATGAGCGGCAGGTGATCGTTCTTCGGTTCGGGTTGGAAGGAGATGAGCCGCACACCCTCGAAGAGATCGGAAAGGTCTTCGGGCTGACGCGCGAGCGGGTCCGGCAGATCGAGTCGAGCGCGCTTCGGAAGCTCCGAACCATCATCACCGAGAAGACGATCGGACCGGATGAAATTCTCTGAAGAATCGAGGAGAGGACATTGGATTTAAAATCAAAAATTCGTGAGGTTCCGAACTTTCCGAAAGAGGGGATTCTTTTCTACGATATCACGACCCTCTTGAAGGAGCCGGTCGCTTATCAAGAGGTGCTCCGCCGGTTGGCGGCCCCCTTCATCGGCAAAAAGATCGATAAAGTCGTGGCGATCGAGTCGCGCGGGTTTATCTTCGGCGCGCCGCTCGCCGAGCGGCTGGGGGCTGGCCTGATCCCGGTCCGAAAACCTGGAAAACTTCCCTCCGATAAAATAGAAGAGAAGTATAAACTAGAGTACGGTTCGGACGGTCTGGCGATCCACCGGGACGCCATCTCTCCGGGGGAACGGGTCCTCATCGTCGACGATCTGTTGGCAACAGGCGGGACGATCCTTACCACGGTGAATCTGGTTCGCCAACTCGAGGGAGATATTGAAGGGGTGGCCTTTGTCATCGAGCTGTTAGGATTAAAAGGTCGGGACAAGTTGAAGGGAATTCCGATCACCGCGCTTATCTCCTACGATTAATCATTCCGCGAAATCCTGTTTGCTTTTATTCCGCAATCCAGAGTTCCGCTCGCTCTTAATCCCTTGCATATTTACGCTTTTGTGCTATTCTTTAACCGGAAAGGGGGAAGTATCATGAAAAGATTGGGCTTTTTTTTATTTTTTATCAGTGATCCTCTCAGGTTGCGGCGGCGGAGGACGGGATGACGGGACGGTCACAGTGACACTAACCGGGACTGTTTTTCAAGGCATACAGCAAGGAAATCCGGGTGTTGCTACTGATGTACGCGTAACCGTCGTTGGAGAGGGCTCTGATGATGTTATTATTACCGATGCGGGGGAATATTCGATTAGTAATGTACCAGTTGGAAGTCATACGGTAAGAGCGGAGCAACCAATCCCTCAACAAGGTATTACTCCTCAAATAACCGTGACCTGCGAAATTGTTGTTCAGGATTCCTCTACTCCTGTTAACATTACAAATGACGGAGGTGGAACCTGTACTCAGGGAACCTCCAGCGTAGGTCTGTTGGGATTAAATATCACTTTGCAGTAAGGCGAGGATGAAATGATCCCCAGGAAGCGGGTGTTGGTTGTCGATGATTCACAGACCGTCCGGAAGAATCTCTCCGAGATTCTTGTAAAAGACGGTTATGAAGTGATTGAAGCGACCAACGGGACCGAAGCCCTCAAACGGCTCGGTCAGGAACGGTTTGATCTGGTCCTCATGGATCTGGAAATGCCGGGGCTGAACGGCTTCGAGCTTCTTCGAATCATCGAAGCGGGAAACCTCGCAAAGGATGCGCCGATCCTGGTGATCACCGGCACTCACAAGGATCTTGATGCGGTGCATGAAATCAAAAAACTCGGCGGGGCGGGATTCATCGATAAGTCATTGCCCCCCGAAGAACTTCTCTTTCACATCTCTCAGTGCCTGCCTAAATAAAGTGACGTTTCAGCCCTCTCGTTGACTAACCTCTGGGATGCGTTTTCTGATGTGTCCTTTTCAATTGCTCCCGCGCCACATGGGTATAGATCTGCGTGGTCGAGATATCAGTATGTCCTAAAAGCATCTGCACCGATCGAAGATCGGCCCCCCTTCCAACAGATGGCTGGCGAACGAGTGGCGAAGCATATGCGGCGTGATCGATCTTCGGATGCCGGCTTTTCGCGCCGTCTTTTTTAACTGCATCCAGAAGGCCTGCCGGCTGATTCCCTTTCCGGACCGGTTGATAAAAAGAAGGGTCGCTATCTTTGTTTTAAGGAGAAGCGGCCGCGCGAAGGTCAAGTAACGCGAGAGTTTCTCCCGAGCGCATTTTCCGATCGGGACCAATCGTTCCTTGGACCCTTTTCCATGAGCGATCAAATAACCGCTCTCCAGATTGACCGCTCCCATCGGCAGTGAGACCAGTTCGGAGACCCGCAGTCCGGTGGCATAGAGAAGCTCGATCATCGCATCGTTCCGGAGTCCGATCGGATTGTCTCCCTTAGGGAAGTTCAGGAGCGCTTCCACCTCGGTTGGATGGAGCACCTTCGGCAGGCGGAACGCCTGGCGTGGCGAGTGAATATGCGCGAAAGGATCCTGTTGGAGGACCCCCTCCGTGATCAAGAATTGGAAAAGGTCCGGAGGGTCGAGAGGATGCGCGCGGTCGAAGAAGCTGCGAGGGCGCGGCGCTTCAGGTCTGACAGGAAAAGAAGGATCTCCTTCCGCTCGATTCGATCCGGTCCGGAAATCCCTTTTTGGTCGATGAATTCAGTCAGTTTTTGAAGGTCCTGGGCATAGGCGGAGAGGGTATTGGGAGAGAGTCCCTTTTCTACGGAGAGGTGATTGATAAATCGATCGATCAGCGTATCCATTTGCGGAGATTCTATCGGAAATTCAGATTCTTGACAAGGTGAATCAATTCTTTTATCATCAAGAAATTTCCCCGGAGGGGATGTCCCTCTCCTGTTTAAGGAGCGAGTCTGATTGTTAAAAGGAAGTTTTTTTTTGAGTTTGGTTTTCCTTCTTTTGTTCCCTCCCGCCGGGATGGGGCAAGGTTCTTCCCGCGCCGATCCGCCGCCAGGCGTATTGAACAATGGCGCCGCCCCTCCCATCTCCCCCGAAGAAAAAGCGCTTTTTGATCAGGCGGCGTCGGCCGCCGCCTCAGGCAATGCAGAGGCGGCGCTTCCTTCTTTCGAACAGTTCGTTCTGAGATTTCCGGACAGCGTGCTTCTCCCCGATGTCTATCTCGCCCTGGGACAACTCTATTCCAAACGGGGGGAGATGAAGCGCGCGATCGATGCTTTGAAGACGATCCTCGATCGATTCCCGAAACACCCTCGGGCCGATACGGCCCGTCTCCAGTTAAGCGATTTCTATCTAATGCTCGGTGATTTGAGGGAAACGATGGACCTCTGGGTCGATCTTCCTGAACGCGAATCCTCCAAGATGTTGATTTACGAGCAGGTCGCCCAGGCTTATCTTGATCGGAATGAATTCTTGGAGGCGCTTCGGGTCTTGATGAAGAAAAAAGAACTGATCGTCGATCCGATTGCGAGTAGTGCGGTGCGGGAAGCGATCATTTCGATTCTGAAGGAAAAGCTTCCTGAGAAAGAACTTCAGACGATCTTGAAAGAATACGGGTCCGCTTTTCCGTCCGATGAGGCGATGGTTCGGCTCATCGGGATCTATGATAGCCGGGGAGACTACTACCGCGAGGAGCGGGAGATTAAACGGTTCCTTTCCGCATTCCCGAATCACCTCTTTGCCGGGGAGGCCGGACGGCTGATCGGCCAGATTCGGGAGAAAATCAAGGCGCACCGTTTTCTGCTTGGCGTGGCGCTTCCTCTCTCCGGCCGGCTGGCCCCGTTTGGGAACAATGCGTTGAACGGCGTTCAATTGGCGTTGCAGCAATTCAAGGAAGCGTTGCCGGGGGCCTCGGTCGGTCTCGTTGTCCGCGATCTCGACGAAGATGGGAGCCGATCTCAGCCGAGCCTGGCGGAATGGATTGATGAATTCCGTCCGATCGCCCTGGTCGGACCCCTTTTGAGCAAAGAGGTCGATCGGATTGCGCCGGTGGCGGAGAAGGCCGATCTGGTCTTGATCACCCCCGCCGCCACGGCGGCGCGGCTTCCCTCCCTCGGCAAATCGGTTTTCCGAAACGCGATCACCGCCCGCTTCCAATGCCATTCCATCGCGGAGTATGCGGTCACCCAAATGAACCTGAGGCGGTTCGCCGTTCTCTTTCCCAAGGAGGGGCTGGGGGCCGAGTGGGTCCGGTGCTTCTCCGAAGCGGTGAGCCGGCTCGGCGGCGAAATCGTTCATGCCGAACCCTATCCCATCGATGCGACCGATTTTACCGCGACGATCCGACAGTTGAAAGAAGCCGATTTAAAGAAAGACGGAATCGTGGAGATTGTGCAGGAGGGAAAGAGAAAGAAGGAGGTCTCCTATACGCCCGGTTTTGATGCGATCTTCTTGCCGGGGGATGCGGGCAAGGCGGGATTGATGATTCCTCAGTTGGCTTTTCACAACATCAAAGACATTCCTTTGCTGGGAACCAGCGGTTGGAACACGCCCGAGTTCCTGAAGTTGGTCGGTCCTTATGCGGAGGGAGCGACCTTTATCGACGGTTTTTTCGTGGGAAGCCCCGATCCGATGGTTCGCAAGTTCGTCGGACAGTATCGCGCGAAATTCCAACAGGAACCCGATTTATTCGCAGCCCAGGCCTTCGATGCCGCCCGTTTGGTTTTGGCGGCGTTGGAAGGAGGGGCGCTGACGTCGCGGGATGTGAAGGCGGCGCTCGCAAATACAAAAGATTTCCAGGGGGTCTCCGGACTTGTTTCCGAAATCCGGGACGGCGAGGTCCTCAAGAAGCCGATCTTGATCCAGGTACAAAGGGGAAAGCTGGTGCAGGTGAATTAGAGAAATGTAGGGGCGAATCTTGTATTCGCCCCATGTCATGGATCGGGCGATCACGAGGATCGCCCCTACGTGGGATCGGATTCCATGTTCAAAAAAGTCCTGATTGCCAATCGGGGTGAGATCGCGCTTCGAATTATTCGGGCGTGCAAGGAGCTTTCCATTCCCACGGTTGCGATCCACTCGGAAGCAGACGCGACCACCCTCTATGTTAAGAAGGCCGACGAAGCCTGCCTGATCGGACCGGGACCGATTGAAGGGTATCTTAATATTTACCGGATCATCGATCTGGCCAAGCAGAAGGGGGTCGATGCGATTCATCCCGGTTACGGCTTCCTTGCCGAGAATCCGGAGTTCGCCCAGGCCTGCCAAGAGAGCGGGCTGACCTTTATCGGACCTCCGGCCGCCGCCATTCGGGCGATGGGGGACAAGGTCTCCGCCCGCCAAAAGATGAAGGAGATCGGCGTTCCGATCGTTCCCGGCTTAGTCGAGCCGATTGCTTCCCTCCATGACGCGGCCTCTTTTGCCGACGAGATCGGTTATCCGGTCATGCTGAAGGCCTCCGCCGGCGGAGGGGGACGCGGTCTTCGGATTTGCAAAGAGCGAGAAGAGCTGAAAAAGCTCTTCCCGATCGCACAAGCGGAGGCGAAGGCTTCGTTCGGGAAAGAGGCGGTCTACCTTGAAAAATATATCCATGCCCCTCATCATATTGAATTTCAGATCCTTGCCGACAAACAAGGAAATGTGATTCATCTGGGAGAGCGCGATTGCTCCATCCAGAGAAGACATCAAAAGCTGATTGAAATCGCCCCGTCGTTGTTGTTAGACGAGCGGCTGCGCCGGGAGATGGGGGAGGCGGCGGTCGCGGCGGCGCGCTCGGTCGGCTACACCAGCGCCGGGACGATCGAATTTCTGGTCGATTCGAGCCGGCGTTATTATTTTCTCGAGATGAACACCCGGATCCAGGTGGAGCATACGGTGACCGAGGAGATTACGGGGGTCGATCTGGTGAAGGAGATGATCCGGATCGCCGCCGGGCAGCCGATCTCCATCCCTCAAGAGCAAGTCTTTCTCAGAGGCCATGCGATTGAGTGCCGGATCAACGCCGAAGATCCGCAGAAAAATTTCATCCCGACGCCGGGAAAAATCACCGCCTATTATTCCCCGGGGGGGATCGGCGTTCGAATCGACGGAAACGTCTATGCGGGATATGTCGTCCCCCCGTATTACGATTCGCTTTTAGCCAAGCTGACCGTCCGGGCCCGCACCTGGGACGGCGCCGTGCAGCGGATGCGCCGGGCCCTCGATGAATATGTCATCCGGGGGGTGAAGACCACCATTCCTTTCTACAAACGGATCATGGAAGATCCCGATTTCCAGACTGGCCACTTTGATACGACCTATATCGATTCGCACCTCGACAAGTTGAACGTTGCAGCCGATTATTTTCGAATGGATAAAATGGTCGCCATCGCCGCGGCGATCGCCGCCCATTCGAAAAGATAAGGAGACCCATGGCGCCGAATTCCAAGCCGAAGCAGAAACCGAAGCCGATCCGGATTATGGACACGACCCTTCGCGACGGTCATCAATCGCTCATCGCAACGCGTCTGCGGACGGAAGACATGCTCCCGATCGCCTCAAAGATCGACCAGGTCGGCTATGCCGCCGTGGAGATGTGGGGAGGGGCGACGTTCGACAGCGCCATCCGGTATCTGAAGGAAGATCCTTGGGAGCGGATCAGGCAGCTCAAAACGCTGATGCCGCGGACCCCCTTCCAGATGCTCCTTCGCGGTCAGAATCTGGTCGGCTATCGCCATTACGCCGACGATGTAGTGGAGCGGTTTATCGAACGGGCGATCGGCAACGGGATCAATATCCTCCGGATCTTCGATGCCCTCAATGACCTCCGCAACCTGAAGATGGCGTTTAAGGCGACCCTCAAGTACGGCGGAAAGGTCGAGGGGACCTTCTGTTATACGATCAGTCCCGTTCATAACAATGATCTTTTTGTCGAGCTGTCGAAACGGCTTGAAGACATGGGATCGGATTCGATCTGCATCAAAGATATGGCGGGACTTCTCTCCCCCTATGCCGCGTATGACTTGATCGGCAAGATGAAGCGGGCGGTCAGTGTCCCGATTCATCTTCACAGCCACGATACCAGCGCGATGGCCCTTTCCACCTATGTGAAGGCGATTGAGGCGGGGGTCGACGTCATCGATACGGCGATCTCGTCGATGGCTTCCGGCACGTCTCAGCCGCCGGTGGAGACGATTGTCAATGTGTTGCAAGGGAGCGAGTACGATCCCAAACTGGATCTCAACCTTCTGGCCGAAATCGCCGATTATTTCAGAGAGGTCCGGAAGAAGTACAAGGAGTTCGAATCGGATTACACCAGCGTCGATCCGCACGTGATGATCTACCAAGTTCCGGGCGGGATGTTGTCCAATTTGGCCCTCCAGCTCTCCGAGCAGAAGGCGCTCCATCGAATGAGAGAGGTCTTGGAAGAAGTTCCCAAGGTCAGGGAAGATTTCGGCTATCCGCCACTGGTGACGCCGACTAGCCAAATTGTCGGGACGCAGGCGACATTGAATATCCTGACCGGGGAGCGTTATAAAGTTATTACCACCGAGACCAAAAATTATCTAAAGGGACTCTATGGGGAGCCTTCGGCCGCCATCAACGAGCAGGTTCGCAAACGGGCGATCGGCGATGAAGAGGTGGTGACGCAACGTCCCGCCGACCTGATCGAGCCGGAGCTGAGCCGATGCCAAGCGGAGCTCAAGGATATCTCTGAAAGTGTCGAAGATCTCATCACCTATACCCTCTTCCCTAAAGTCGCGCTTGACTTTTTTGCGAAGAAGAACGATCCTATTAATAAGCCTGAAATTCCTTCCAATGAGAAGGAAACCGAATCGACCCTGTCTCCCCCTTCCCCTCTCCTCGCCCCCAGCGAATTCAATGTCAAGGTCCATGGCGAGACGTTTCATGTGAAGGTTGGCGGGATGGGACATCCGGGGGAGGGAGGGCGGCCCTATTTCCTTTATGTCGATGGACAGCTTGAGGAGGTGATGGTCGAGTCGCTCCTGGAGGTGGTCCCCAGCGCCGAGGGAAGGATCGATGCAAAAGCGGGGGGGCGATCGACCCGCCCCAAGGCCGCCCATGAAGGGGATGTGACCACGCCGATGCCGGGCGCGGTGGTCGGCATCAAAGTTCAGTTGGGTGAGAAGGTCAAAGCGGGGCAGACGGTTCTGATTGTGGAAGCGATGAAGATGCAGAGCGAAGTTCACACCTCGATTGCAGGGGTGGTCAAGGAGATCTACGTGTCAGAAGGAGATCGGGTGAATCCGGACGAGGTGCTCGTCGAAGTGCGGACTGAAAAGGATTAAAAGTTTGAATCAAACGATTCAGCAAATTGCGATTATGGTTTTGCCCCTTCTCTTCGCGGTGACGTTGCATGAGGCGGCGCATGCGTGGGTGGCCGATAAGAAAGGGGATTCGACCGCCCGGATGCTAGGGCGGATTACCTTGAATCCCTGGGTCCACACCGACCTCTTCGGGACCATCATCATTCCGCTTCTTCTTTTTACGACCACCGGTTTTATCTTCGGCTATGCCAAGCCGGTCCCGGTCAACCCCTTTCATCTCCGCCGTCCGAAGCAAGACATGGCCTGGGTGGCGGCGGCCGGTCCGGGAATGAACCTCCTGCTGGCCGTTATCAGCGGCGTGTTGTACCGGGCCATCCTTCTGATCTATCCCCAACTTTCCACCTTCGGCGGGATTGGAAACTTCGGGAGTTCAGACGGACTTCTCTCGGCGTTTTTTGTTCCCCTTCTTCTGATGCTTCGGTTTTCGGTCACGATCAATATCCTTCTGATGGTGTTCAATCTGATTCCGATCCCGCCTCTGGATGGCGGGCGTGTTTTGGTCGGCATCCTGCCGGAGCGTCAATCGCGACTGATCGGTCAAATCGAGCCGTATGGGATGTTGCTTTTGATCGTCCTCGTTTTTATCGATCCGTTCGGCATCATGCAACGATTTTTCTGGCCGATTGTTTCGGTCTTCACCGGATATATTTTCGGAGAATGGGTGATATAGAATGGCTCGGCAAAAAAAGAGGCGGGCCGCGGCCCGCCTCTTTCGTTTCAGGGTCGAGTTCTTTAGAATACGTTTGCCAGCAGCATCCAAATCAGGATCAGGCTCAACGGAACTCCTAATAACCAAGCCAATACGTATACCATCTGTGACTCCTTCCTTGATTAAGCGCTCTTCTGAAGCCTTTCGTCCGTCTGCGCCGGCGGCGGAGGCCGCTTTGCGAAGATCTCCTCGGCGGCCGATTGGGTCTCTTTACGGCGGAGCGCGAAAATGTTTTCTTTCACGACCGAATCGAGCAGAATTTCCAAAACGCCTGCTTCCTTCGCTCGTCGTATTGCAATGTATGTGATCATCTCCCCTTGGTTGAGGATCACATCGTCAGAGGGATCCAAAATCGTTCGGCTGACCCGGCGCCCGACCGACTGCTCGATGCGGCGTTGCAGGAGCCGGCTGTGAAGCCAGTCGAAATAGTCCTCTGCTCTTCTCCGGAAGCGCTCGAAACCGGTCCGGAGGTCTTCCCAGAAGCGCGAAGCTTCGCTTCTCCCCCGATCGAGGCCGGATCGACTCCGCTCCCGCATTTCTTCCATCCGCTGCTGAGCGGTTTTCCCCCACGACTCCTTCTTCTCTCGCGCCGTGGCGCCGAGAGTTCCTGATTTCCCTCGGACTCTTTCCAAAGATTCAACACTCGACTCTTTCACACTTTGGTATGTTGCGGCCCCGGACTCTTTGACGCTCTGATAGGTTGCAGAAAGCCCCCCTTTCTGGGCGGCAAGGGCTTCCAACGCCGTCTCCGATACGATGACGGCGTCTTTTCCGATCTGCTGAATGTATTCGAAATCGATCCGTTTCTTTCCTTCGGCCGTATCTTGGAAGAGGCCGCGCCTCACTTCAATTCCGGTTACGGCGCCGGTCGGCTCATTGATCTCCAAATCGTACACCGTTCCGATCTCGTGACCGCGGTCGGAAATCACCTTTCGTCCCGTCAAATTAAACCCCTCTTTTTTGACCTGTTTCGGATCGATCTCATCAGAGAACGTTTTTAAGGACTCGCCTCGTTTTAATACGATCACATCGGGGCCGATGCTCTCGACGCTTTCAAAAGGGATCACCTCGGGGGATCGGAAAAGACCCCCCTCTTCCAGAACAAACCCGACCACCTTTTTCTGGTCCGGATCGAAGATCAGATTTTCGACCTCCCCGATCTTTTCTCCGCGATCCAAGGAAAAAATCGGCATTCCAATGAACTCTCTCCCTGAGATCATGCGACCCTCCTCTGTCCTGTCTGGACGGTTTTAAAATAGCCTCTCGTCCCTCTTTTGTATGCCGCCCGGATGAAAAAGGGGAGTAAAATAATCAGCAAAAGAACCAACAGGGTGACCGCCGTGGCAAAGGGGGTCAGTGAAATGAAAAGTCCGGAACCGGAACGATTAAACCAGCCGTCGGCCCGGCTTCTCTGGGGAGGTTCAGCGGAGGCGCCTCCTTCCATCCCTTCTCCCGGGGTGCTGTTTTCCAGAGTAGTGGGTGGGGTTTGTGTCGGCGGGGGATTGGCACTCTGCGCTAAGGCCGCCGTCGTCCAAAACAGCAGTAAAAAGAGCAGAAACGATACCAGGGCTTTCATTGAGCGATTAGAGGATCTCTCTACCATCATTTTCTACCTCTCACGCTTTCAGCGTTCACCACACCCTTCGGGAATTCCAGAAAAGTTATGCCTGAAGGAATGCGAACACTCTTGAAATTCAAGATCTGCTTTAATTATTTATAATTTAATCGTAGCAAATAAGGCTCAAGGCAAACAAGGGGGAGGGGAGAGTAGGATATTCAGACAGTAGTATACGTTGCTGAGTTTATAGGTGAGGATGGATATCTCTTCGGGAGTTCTGGTGGGAAGGAAAGGTGGTTTAATCGGCTTCGGGTTCGCTCGATCCCTGGCGGTGGGTCACCTTATCCTCATCGAAGATTTCTTTCATATCTTCCTCGAGTTCGTCGTTGTCGTTTCGGATAAAGCGAAGGGGGATGTGGGTGGTTTCTTTCTTTTTCTCTTCCTTTTTCTTGTCTTGCGTCTCGTCCTGTTTCTTTTCGGATTTTCCCTTTTCTTCAGCCATTTTGGGTCTCCTTAACCTGTTTGTATCTGCCATTATACACAGAGAGACCCCCTTTGGCATCAACAATTTTCAACTGATTTTAAGGCTGAAGAAGGGGGGCCGGTATGGGCTTAAAATAAAAACCCGGAAGCAGATCGTTTCGATCTCAAAGCGGCTACAGCAACCGCGCTTCCGGGTTTCGGTGGCGCCGGGGACATGCGTCCCTAGCATCTACCTAGTACTGTGACGCGTCAATCGGGACGCCGCCACCTCACTTGCCGTAGGGTTCGTACTGCCCACTGGACCACCTCCTTCCGCCGGCGTGGAACGTTGCGGCAAGGCCCAGACCTTGCCCCCCTCCGAATCGTCGCGCCGATCGCCGCCCGGAAGGCCGCCCCCAAGGCGTTGGGGACTCGGAAAGGTGTGTCGCCTCTCCTCAACGGTGAATATAACACAGAATTTTCTGATTTGCACCCCCCTCTAAAACGTATTCCAGTTGAGGAAATCCCTTTCACGATAGAGCCGTTCCAGGTCGAGCGGGACGGCAATCGCATGTCTTCGGAGAAAGGAAACGATCGGTTTGAGGGTAAGTCCGACCGCCGCCAAATAGTCCCCCTCCAGCCGTTCGATAAAGCGCCGCCCTTCCCCCTGAAGAGAATAGGCCCCCGCCTTATCGAGCGGCTCACCGGTCGCGACATAACGGTCGATCTCAGCCTCAGCGATAGGCTTCATCAAGACCCGGATGGTTTCTACGCTTGTTTCAGTAGGGGGCTGATGCGGATCGATCAAGGAGACCGCCGTCCAAATTCGATGAGAGCGGCCGCTTAACCGGCGCAAAATACGCTTGGCATCCTCCGGGTCGCGCGGCTTTCCGACCTTTTCCCCTTTACACTCAATCAGGGTGTCGCTCCCGATAATGACCCCTTCCGGAAATTCTTTGACGACCGAACGGGCCTTCCCTTCGGCAAACGCAGTCACCTCTTCGGCAATAGACCGCCTTTCGCTGAGGATCTCCTCGAAATCGGGAGGGACGATTCGAAAGGGGAGGCCGAGAAGGGAGAGGATCTCTCTGCGGCGGGGAGAAGTTGAGGCGAGGATGATCTCTCGCCGGGCGCCGGAAGGGGGGCTCATCGGTATGAAACTTCGCTCAGGAAGGGGGCGAGCAGCGCTTCGACCTCATCGACGTTGCGGACACGGACCAGCTTCTCTCGCAGCTGGCTTGCGCCGGGAAATCCCTTGCAGTACCAGCCGAGATGTTTTCTCATCTCGGCAAACCGGGAGAGAGGACGGCTCTCTTGAAAGAGGCGGGCATGCTCCAGCGCCGCCTCCAGCCGCTCCAGGGGAGAGGCCGGCTCGTCCGGGATGAGTTCCAGGTTGTGAAGGCTGAGTGCTTCGCGGAGAAGGCTCTTTTTTCGAAAGATCCACGGATTTCCCAGGGCGGCCCGGCCGATGAGGACCCCATCGACGCCGCTTTCCCGAATGCGCTGAGCCGCCTCGTTGAGCGATCGAATATCGCCGTTTCCAAGGATCAATGTGCCGGAGCCGCGCGCGATGGAGGCCGCTTCGGCGATCGCCTTCCAGTCGGCGGCACCGCGATAGCCCTGGTGCAGGGTTCGGCCATGGATGGAGATGGCGGCCGGTTTTTCTTCCAACAGGTGGGAGACCCACTCTTGGATGACGACGCGATGGACGCCAATCCGTGTCTTGACCGAAACGGGGAGGGGACGCCGCTCGGAAGGGGGGATCTGTCCCGCCTCTTTTCTGCGGGTGAGCCATTCACCGATTTTGGGGTGAAGATCGACGATCGGAAGCGCGCCGCCGGCCACCCAGGCATCGATCCCTTGCCGGGCCGCCTGGAGAATCGCTTTCGCGCGGGGGGGATCGGCGATGAGCCCGGCCCCGCATCCCTTGGACGAAACCGCCTTGGCGGGACAGCCCATGTTGATGTCGAGGCCGTCGAATCCCAACTCGCAGACAAGCTGAGCGATCAGAAAGAACGATTCCGGTTTGGCGCCGTAGATTTGAGCAACAATGGGGCGCTCGATTTCATCGAAAACCAACCCCCCCAACTCGCTCTCGGCGCCATGGAGGATTCCTTCCACACTGGTGAACTCGGTCACAATCAGGTCGGGTTTCCCGTGGGTCGCCACGATCCGCCGAAAGCAGGGATCGGTCACCCCGTCCATGGGGGAGAGGGCGATGATCGGTTTGGGGATGTTGTTCCAGAAATGCACGTTTGGCTCCTGAATAACCCGTTCTTTTATACCATAACATGGCTTCCGCTTCAAAGGGGGAAAACGTCGCGCTCCAAGAAGAAAAAACATGACAAGGACAAAAGCCGTGTTATAAAATAACCTTTTGCGGAATCGCTTCTATCGGAAAGGAATGACATGGATGATTTTCTCTTTTTAGACGGGCTGACCCCACTTCAGCGGCGGTTGATCGACATCTGCCGGGCGGAAGCGCCGAATGATCGGACCTTGATTAACGCGAAAGATATTCTCAAGGTCTTGGCGCTCAACGATTGGAAGATGGACGAGAATGACTTTGAATATGATTGCGAGGCCCTTAGCTCTTACGTCGAGCCGATGGAGTCGTATCCCCCGGACAGCCTCGGATATGCTTACCGGATGATCCTCCAGCTCGGTCTTCCGTGGCGCTGTCGGTATCCCCATTTTGAGCTGCGCGGGATGTATGGTGATCCGCATGATGAGGTCCCCCAGGGACCCGAATATGTCGAGCTTCGGCTCTCCCGTTTTTCCCACATCGTCATGCCGGTGGGGAAAGCCCCGCTTCTTCCCCTCGCCCTTTTGAACGGCGCGAGCTTGCCCGATGGAACGCGGATCCCTCCGCATAATTTGGAAGAGCTTTGGACCGCCTTCGAGCAGATCCGGCAAGCGCCGGAGATGCCGCTTGATGAGCTGATGGAGTTTCTGCCGGGACCCGACTTCGCCTCCGGCGGGGTGGTCGGCGGACATGCCGCCGTTCGCGCGCTCTACGCGGATGGAAAAGGGGAGCTGATCCTGAGGGCCGACATCCAGACAGAGATGGAGGGGGCCCGGACCCGGCTCTCGATCAGTTCGCTTCCTGACGGGGTGTTGGTGAGGACGGTGATGCAGCAGATTCGCTCATTGCTGGAAGAGGGGACGATTCAACTCCACCTGCTCAAGAACGCGTCGGAGCGAAATCAGATCCGAATTGTTCTTGATGCTCCCCGGCGTTGGTCGGCGGAGGCCCTCAAAGAGATCCTCTTCAACAAGACAGATCTGGAAAAACGGGTCCTCTTTCACTGCTCGGCGTCGGATGCCTCCGGATGGAAAGGGGGTGTCTCATTAATCGAGACGCTGAAGCAGGCGACCTCCCGCTGCACCCTTTCATGGGAGAGAAAAGACGACGAACCGATTGAGCATATTCCGCTGCTCAGGGAGATCCAAGAGTTCGGCGGCTACAAAAGCCCGTTGAGTGACCTGATCGATCCTCGGAGGAGCCGTCTTTTGAACATTTCGTAAATTCTGTTCGGTTGTTTCATTCGTCTTCTCCGGCTCTTCCCATTATGCGGATGGGAGAGGTTGATCGTTCAGCGTTCCGGCATTATAATGGGAACGATTGACCTGATTTTAACGGCTTGTTTGAGAGGGACGTTTGATGGAACGATTGACTGCCGAGCAGCTGAGGAAAGAGCAAGCAAATACCCTGTCCGCTCAGAAGCTGCCTTATGGGTTTCTCGCGAAGATCCTTTTTGTGGTGATGGACCTGATTTACGGGAAGGGGAGAAGCCTCAGTAAATTTAAGGTGCTCGAGGTGATCGCCCGGGTCCCTTATCAGGCGTGGGAGCATATTGCTTATATCGCGATTACCCACACTTACAAGCAGGCCGATTTTGCGCGAAGGATTTTTGATCGGGTCCAAGAGAGCCGAATTCAGCAGGACAATGAGCAGTGGCATCTTCTGATTTTGGAAGAGTGGGTACATCGTCTGCAGATTCGGGAGAACTTTTTCCTCTATCGAATCATTCCTCAGATTATCGCTTTTTTCTATTATCATATTTGCTGGTTTTTATATGTCATTCGCCCCTCCATGAGCTACGCATTGAATGCGCAGTTCGAAGACCATGCCGAGCATGAGTATATGCGGTACGTTCAAGAACATCCGGAGTTGGAGTCGGAGCCCTTTGAAAGCGCGTTTAAATCCGACTTCGGGGATTTCAAGTCGATGGCCGATGCGGTTCGTCAGATCGGCTATGACGAGCGGGTTCACAAAGAAGAGAGCCTCAGCCGAATCCGCGATGCGCGCTTTTCCTAAATCATAAAACCATTTTTTGAAAGGAACGTTCGAGCCGTGACGGCGAAAGGACGGGCGGAGTGGTTTCTTTTTGCCACGACATTTATTTGGGGTGGAACCTTTGTCATCATCAAACAGGGTCTGGTCGATCTCTCCCCCCTTCTGATGGTGTCGATCCGGTTTACCCTGGCAACGCTTGTTCTTCTTCCTTTCTGCATGAAAGCGCTTCTCCGTGCCGATCGAAAGTCGATCTTCTGGGGGTGTTTTCTCGGGTTTCTTATTTTCGCCGGCTTCCTCTTGCAGACCCTCGGCTTAAAAGAGACCACGACGTCGAAGTCGGCCTTCATCACCACCATGATGGTCATTTTCACCCCTCTTTTTCAAATGCTCATTTTGAAACGGCGTCCGAGATGGGGAAATCTCGTGGGAGTGATTGTTGTTTCCGTCGGTCTCTGGTTCCTGACGAATCCCTCCGGGGGAGGATTGAACCGGGGAGATCTTCTCACCCTGCTCTGCGCCATTGTGTTCGGCCTGTTTATCGTATTGCTCGACTGGACGACCCGGCGATATGATTTTCTTCTGATGACCTTCCTCCAGATATCCTTTCCCGCCGTCTGCGGCTGGATTCTCCTCCCTTTTTCGAACCGCCTGTATTCAGGCCGACGCAGGGGGCATTCTTCGCGCTCGGCTACACGGCGATTCTTGCGACGGTAGTGACCGGTTATATTCAGACCCGCTATCAGCGGGACACGACGCCGACCCGCGCCGCGCTGATCTTTACCGTCGAGCCGCTCTGGGCTGCCGCTTTGGGTTATTTCTTTCTTCAGGAAACGATGGGAATATGGGGGATGCTGGGAGGGGGGCTGATTATCGGCGGGATTTTATTCTCCGAGCTTTCCGAAACGATGATGGCGCAAGGTCAGCGGTTTTTCCGATCCGTCTTGAAAAGTGAGTCAAGCTGATTCTCTCCGGAACGAGGCGGCCCGGACTTACCGGCCGATTTCGGCCAGCGGCTCCTCGGTAATGAAGAGAGGACCCCGGGGATTTTGTACGAAGAGATTGGCCGAAACCAACGCTTCTCGATCGGGAGAGCTCTTGCACTCCGGAGTGGTCACGAGTCCCCAATGGTGGTTATCGCGACAGGTATTCTCCAGGATCATCGCTTCTGCATGATAGAAGAGGAGGATGCCGCTGAGCATGTTCTTTCGGCAGAGATTCCGCACCAGATCGGGACGCGTCTGCGGATCGCGCACCGCAATGCCGAAGTGGTGGTTGCCGAAGCAGTCGTTTTTGGAAATGTAGGGCCGCGCTCCGGCGAAGATAAAGATTCCCGATTCGCGGTTGTAGCAGACTTCGTTTTCGGTCAGCGTCGCACGGCATTCGGGACCGTAGACGACAATGCCGGAGAGGACCCCCTCCGTAATTCGGCATTGGGTAATCGTGCAGACCGAATCGAGAACGTTTATGGCCGAATGGGGATCGCTCCCGATGTATCGAAAGGTGATTCCGCTGATCAGCCCTTCCGGCACGTGTTGAAGGTAGAGCGGGCCGCCCCGGCGGCTGAAGATTTGGACGGCATCTCGGCCCGCGCCGATTAACCGGACCGGTTTGTGGATTAGAAAAATCTTGTCTTCATAAACCCCGGGTCGTATGAAGATCTGATCCTCCGGCTTGGCGTCCTTTAGCGCGGCGCTCGGCCTCGGGTAGAATTGGGGATCGGCTCCATCGACAATCAGAGTGCGGCCGCCGGCCGGATTGGGGGTGGTTCCTGAATCACAGCGGGCGCCGGAGTCGAAGCGGCTTGCGGCAAAAGGGGTTTCCCTTGCCGGTATCTTCTGGCATTTTCTCAAGCATCGATCCGGTTCCTTCCGCTCTCTCGCAATCGTGTGCCGTCAAGGATATCTGCAAAATAATGCAAATGCCTCGTCAAAATCAAGATCGAAAAAGAGGAAGCCTAGGCCGAGTCGGAAAACCCTCGCATCGTATACGGCCCGGGCGGATGATTATCTGGCGCATTGGGACCGCGGCCGAACCTATCGTGTTCCGCCGTTGCTCAGAGAGTGGGCGGATCCTCTTCCGAAGGGGGCTCTGATTTTAGATCTCGGCTGCGGTCCGGGGCAGGACAGCCGTTATCTTCAAAGAGAGGGGTTCCGTCCGATCGCGCTCGACGGGACGTGGCCGTTTCTCGCTCACGCGCGCAGGCGCTCCCGCCGTCTTTCTCTGGTCATGGCCGATCTGGAGGCAATGCCTTTCCGGTTTGACGCGTTTGATGGAATCTGGGCGGCCGCCTCGCTGATTCATCTTCCAAAGAAAAAACTGGATCGTGTTTTGGTCGCGTTGCGACAGCGTATTCGATCGGGCGGGAAATTCGGGGCGACCTTCGCCCATGGAAAGGGAGAGGGATTCGCAACGGAGGGTTGGATTCCGGGGAGGTACTTTTCCTATTGGAAGAAGGATGAATTGGCCCAGGTATTCACCCGGGCCGGCTGGAAGATCCTTTCGCTGAAGACGGTGTGCAACCGGGAACGCAAGGGGCGCTGGTTGAACCTCATTGCGGAGAGAATCTGAAGGTCGGCGAACGGCCAGACGAGTAACTTGTTTTTCTTTTCTTGACAGTTCGGCTCGAATACGATAATTCTTAGGTCAAAATTCTAAAATAAAGAGGTGTTTGTGTCCCATCTGCAGAATGACTCGAATCTGGTTTGGCTTGACCTCGAAATGACCGGGCTCGACCCCAAATGTTGTGCGATCATCGAAATTGCCACCATCATTACCGATAGCCAGCTCAATATTTTGGCCGAAGGGCCCGCCATCGCGATTCATCAAGATCCGGAGGCGCTGAAGACGATGGAAAAATGGAGCCGGGATACCCATTCCAAATCGGGTCTTCTGAAGCGGGTCGGATCGTCCACGATCGATGTCAGGCAGGCGGAGGAAATGACGCTCGAATTCATCCGGCACTACTGTCCCGAAAGGACCTCTCCTCTCTGCGGCAATTCGATCGGGCACGATCGACGCTTCTTAGAACGGTATATGCCGACGCTCTTCGACTATCTTCACTATCGAAACGTGGATGTGAGCACCCTGAAGGAACTGGTCCGACGGTGGTATCCGAATGGGCCACCGCCGCCGATGAAGAAGGGAAACCACTTGGCTTTAGATGATATCAGAGAGTCGATTAATGAGCTGATCTTCTATCGAAACTACTACTTCGTTAAACAATGAGGCGGGGCGAGTGACCATAAGATGAAAGACCGTATCCACGATTTTCAGCCGTCTACTTCAACCGAGAGCACCCGCTCTTGTTCCTTGTAAAAACGAATTGCATCTTCAACGTGGAGATCCTCGATCTGAACCCACACCTCCCGCCATGCTCCTTCAGGATGAGGTTGATCGACGGGATGATTGCTCCCTGATTTCGGATCATTCACGACACCCCCTTCAATAAAACCTTTCGGTTGTTCCAAATCGATCCAGGCGTCATCGCCGAGCGTTCCGGAAATATCCAATTCCAACCACAATTTCTTCAAAAGAACCTCCCTCTCATGAACGAACGCAATCAAGCGGCAGAGCTTAGGAAACGCTTGAGAGCGTACAAAATTTTTGACCGTCTTTCAAGTGAAAAATAGATAAATTCCGCATTTCGCATCAATTTTCATTAAAAAAGACTCTCTTGCACCGGTTGGGAGGAGCGAAAGTGCGCAGTTGAGAGTAGGGGAGACCGCCCTGCAATCCCGTATTTCCGGCACGCAAGGTCGAAAAGACTCCTGATCTGATCCGAAAATATTCCTTCTCCTTCCATCCGGCTGCCGAACCGTGGATCGTTCAGTTTTCCACCCCGGATCGATCGGATCCGATTGAGGACTTTATCTTTTTGATCCGGAAGGTGTTTTTCCAGCCATGTCTCGAAGAGCGATGCAACGGCATAGGGAAGACGAAGAGGAACCATTCCGGCAAAGGCGGCTCCCGCAGCCACGGCGGAACGGAGAATGTTCGGAATTTCATGATCGGTCAGGCCGGGAATAATAGGCGCGATGAGAACACCGGTCGGAATACCGGCTTTCGCGAGGATCGAGACGGCCTCGAGTTTCCTTTCCGGTGGAGAGGTCCGCGGTTCCAGGATGCTGCATAGATCCTTATTCAACGTTGTGATCGAAAGGAATACGGCAATCGATTGGAAACGAGCCAACTCAGATAACAGGTCAAGATCGCGGATGACCCGCCGGTTCTTCGTAATAACGACAACCGGATTCCTGAACTCAAGGAGAACTTCAAGGCATTGACGTGTGAGTCGGCGCTTTCCTTCAATCGGTTGGTACGGATCGGTCACCCCGCTCATGGCCAAGACTTGCGGCTTCCAAGAGGGGCTCTGAAGCTCCTTGCGCAGCAGAAGCGGGGCGTCTTCCTTCACCAAGATTTTTGTCTCAAAATCAAGACCGGCCGAATACCCGAGATACTCGTGAGTCGGGCGCGCATAGCAGTAAACACATCCGTGTTCACATCCGCGATAAGGGTTAATACTCGCCTCAAAACCGACATCGGGGCTATTATTGTAAGCGATGATCGTTCGAGAGCAATCTTGAAGGAATTGCGTGACCGGCAGTGTGAGTCCGCTTTCTTCTTCCTCGACGAATCGATGTGTCTTCTCAAATCTGTTCGGAGGATTTAATTCGCTTCCCCGGCCCTTTATCATTAGGGTTTCCTTAGCAGATCGGCTCAATAGGTTGTAAGTTTAGCCTACCCTTCCTTTTGTAAACTTGTCAATCATTATCGTCGTATTTTGAAAAGGAATTGCTTTACTTGCGGTTCCGAAGAGGGAATACGCGCCCGTGATCAGCGGATGAGTCGAAGGGCGGATGTATCGTATTTCTTGACGAAGTGTTTTTAGGCGGGAAAGCGCAGGCTGAGAGCGCCTGAGCGGCGGTGCATGTCAAGCCGCGACCGGCTTGACATGCCGCCCTCTCCCTCGTAGAGGCCGGGCCGGCCGATGACTTCTGTTGCGGGCAATCACCGGATCGAGAATTTCCCCGCAGGAGAGGCATCGATAGCCGAAAAAGTGGATCTTCCCGGTATCATCGTTGATATCTTGGAATCGTTCTTCAATCATGACGCTTTTGCATCGTGGACAGTCCATGTCATTTCCTCCTGATAACGTCAGTGTATTTCTGTGACTCGTTTGGACGTTGAACCCTTTATCAAAGATTCAAGACTCTTCACGCAAGAGCGATACACCTCGCCCGATTTCTTGGTCTTGGCCAAGAGGGTGCTTCCTTCGAGCACGGCGACGATCAAGTGGGCCATTTCTTTCGGATGGACCGTTTCTTCCAACGTTCCTTCCTTCTGCGCTTGTTTCAGAATGAGCGTGATCTCCCGCGCCCAGGCATCGAAGATGGCGTCCAGCTGCCGTCTGAAGCCGTCATGGTGGTCTGCAAGCTCCAGCGCCAGGTTTCCGCAAGGACAACCTCCCCGATATTGAGAGGCTTTCATCCGACCGTCTTGTTTTCGAAAAAGCTCAAAGAGCCGACGGAGCGGATTTCCATCTTGTTTCAACGTTTCTTGAAGCAGCGGAATCGTTCTGGCGGCGTAGGCATCGATCACCGCGTAGCCGAGATCTTCTTTGCTTTTGAAGTGAAAGTAAAAATTTCCCTTCTTAACCTTGGCCGCCTTGAGAATATCGTCGATGCTGGTGCCGTTGTATCCTCTTAAATAAAACAGGTTGCACGCTGTTTCAAGGATCTTTTGCTTTGTTGTTTCGCCCTTCAGGCCCATAAAACCGACTGGTTGGTTTATTTTTAAGTACTTTATAAGAGGCGCGGGTCATTGTCAAGAGGGCGGGTGTTTTTACGGGGGTGAGGGAGGGGCAAGCAATGGTTCAGATCCGGCGTAGCGCAAATGCCGATCGATCAGAGAGGTGAAGGAGGTCAACTTTTCATGAAAGGGAGGAATGCGGTCGAGCTCGTGGAGGGGGGCCGGGAGTCGAAAGCGCCAGTTATGCAGGCCGACGGTGGCGGGAATATTGATCTGATCGGGAAGGCCGAGGATATCCTGGATCGGAAAAAGAACCAGACTCGACCCCGAGCGGATCAGCCGCTCTAAGATCGCCTTGTGTAAGCGATCCGAGAACGGCTCTTCCGGCGTCATTTCTAAACCTTCATCCAGCATGGCCAGGAAAGCAGCCCGCTCTTCCAGGGAGATTTCTTCCCACCAATTCATGATCGTGCTGGTGTCGTGGGTGCCGGTGGTGGCCAGCGAGATGAATGGATAATCTTTCGGATCTAAGTAAACCTGATCGCGTTTTTCCCATCGAAGCACTTTATGCCCGGCGATTTTAAATTCAGCAAGCGTCTCGCGGACAAAATCGGGAATGACGCCGAGATCTTCTGCGACCGGGATACACATTCCCGCCTCTTCGATAATTGCGCTAAGAAGCTGTCGGCCGCGTTTTATCTGCTCGTTCTCTTCACTTGGCTCAAAATGAGGCGCTCCATCTTTGGGAATCACCCAGACCCGGTAAAATCCGACGACATGATCGAGCCGGATCAGGTCATAATGCTCCCGCGCCTGCCGAATGCGAAGCCGCCACCAGAGAAAGTTCCTCTTTTCCATCACATTCCAATTGAAGAGAGGCAGACCCCAGTCCTGTCCTTTGTCGTTGAAAACGTCGGGCGGGGCCCCCACCGAATCGACGGCGCTGAATGAATGGGGATGGCTCCAGACATCCGCGCTGTCCCCGCTGACGAGGAAGGGGAGATCTCCCATGAGGAGAACGTTTCTCCGTTTGGCATGCTCCCGAACCTCCTTCCACTGTTCCGCGAGGGCCCATTGGAGATATTTGAAGAAGAGGAGTCGTTCTTCCTCCTGGTCCTGAAGCTTCTTCAACTCCGGTTTGCTTCTGTTCCGGTAAGGGGCCGGCCATTCCTTCCAATAGCGCCAATCGTTTTTTTCTTTCAAGAGACGAAAGAGCGCATAATCCTCGAGCCAGTCGGAATGCGCGTCGATGAATCGTTGGAGCGCTCGCGCGCGGTCGGTGTTCTTTTTCCACTCCTCATCGAGAAAATATCGGAACGTCTGTTCCAGGAGGGGGGCTTTGAGTCGGCGGATCGCTTCATAGGAGACATCTTTATTCGCACGTAATCGGTGAAGCGTCTCTTGCGTGGAAGGGGAGGAGAAAATCCCGTTGGTGGCATCGCTTTTCTTGAAATCATTCCAGGCAAGCAGGGAAAGATAAATTGGATCGAGCGCGAAGCCGCTCAACGCTTGATAAGGACTTGTCTCCATCGGAGAGGTTTCATAAACCGGAAGGATCTGGAGCAGATGAAGATGGTGATCGGCCATCCAATCGATCAGCGGGAGCAGATCGAGGATTTCTCCTATACCGAAGTTCGTCTCGGTCCGGATGGAAAAAGGGGGATCATGGTCCCGCAGATTTTTCGGTTCAGGGAGGCGGGCCGTAGGGTGTGTTGATCGGGATGATCTCTCATGGATTGAATCATTCAATGGTTGCGAAGGAGTTCAGCGTAAGCGGCCGGGTCGCCTTTAGCATAGAGAAATGGATCATCTCATGTCAAGGGCACGATCGGATATTCGTGGTCCGATCGATCTCATGGAATTGCATCGGATTACCCGGTTTGAATATACTAAAAGTAGAGATCGCTTTTTGCGGGAGGGTTTCCCTTGAACAAAAGGGGAGGCCGGTGCATTCACCCTCGGAGGAATGGAGATGTTGGAAACGATCATTATTATTTTGTTGGTGTTGTGGCTGCTGGGCGTCGTGAGCTCTTACACGCTCGGCGGCGCGCTGCATATGTTGCTTGTCGCGGCCCTGGTGATTTTAGTCGTCCGGCTCGCGACCGGGCGCCGGATCGCATGAACGGAAGGGGTCCAATCTGTGAACGATTAGGCGATTTTTAATTGGCCCCCGGATATTGCCGTGGGAGGAAGAGGGTAAATGTGGTTCCCTGGCCGGGATGACTGGAGACGTTGATTTCTCCCTTTAAGATTTCCACCGACTTTTTCACGATCGCCAAGCCGAGTCCGCTCCCTTTTGAGGTACGCTGGGATTCGGACGTCCCTTGCCAAAAGGGATCGAAGATGTGGGGGAGGTCGTCTTCGGAAATACCGATTCCTGAATCGCTGATTTGAATGAGCACGCCGCCTCGCTCCGGGATTTCCGTCGCAGAGATCCGCACAAAACCGTTTTCCGTAAATTTGGCGGCGTTGCTGAGAAGGTTTTGAAAGATTTGCCTCAGGCGGGTGCTGTCACAGTAGAGTATTCCGGGATAGTCGATCTCCACCTGAAGCTCGATTCCCTTCTCCAGGAAGAGCGGTTCGAGATTGATCGCCATTTTCGTGACGAATTGCTCCAACTCGATCTCTTCAAGATGGAGAGAGATCTCTTTTGATTCGATCCGGGCAAGATCGAGCAGGTCGTTGATCAACTGCCCCAAGAGATTTGCGTTTTCCTTGATTCGACTCATCGGAAAGACCTGTTTTGATTCGATCGGTCCATAGGTTCCGTTAATGATCAAGGAGAGATAGCCGATGATTGAGTTGAGAGGGGTTCGCAATTCGTGCGTGATAAATGAATAGAATCGTGTTTGCCGGCGTTGGGATTCTTCTAATTCGATGCTTTTCATCCGGAGCGCCTCGTTGGCTCGCTTCATTCCTTCGAAGAGCCGAGCCACTTCCAGGAAAGGGGCGAGATGATACGTCAGAGGAACGACGAATTCAAGCGCCTGCGCCGGCCGCTCTAATGCCCTCGCACTCCATAGGTTCAACGTTCCAATTAATTTCCCCCGCACCAACAAAGGGAGAATGAGATACGACCGTACGCCGGTCCTCGCTAGTTTGCGCTCGGACTCCGAGACATCTTCCCCGAATAGATCGGCCTGAAGAAGTGGTTCCTGCTTCAGGGTCAGACGCGAGAGGAGGTTGAGATCGGTCAGGGGCCAGGTGTAGTTCTCCGGCAGCGGATTTCCTTCTCTTCCCTTCACCCGATAAAAGTGGACTTCTCCTTCTTCTTTGTAGATGGCCATGCTCCCCCAGTCGAAGGGGGTGTATTTTTGGATTTCCCGGAGGAGGAGATCGAAAATTTGGTCGACGTCGGGGCTGAGATTAATCGCCTGACCGATCGCCCCGAACTGTTCAGTGTACCGGCTGACTTCCTTGAAGAGCTGGGCATTCTTGAAAGCAACGGAGGCGTTCGCGGCGAGTGTTTGAAGCATAAAAAGCTCGGCTTGGGAATAGGGTTCACCGCTTTGCTTCTGGCCCAGGTGACATATTCCGATCAGACGATGCTCGAACGTCAACGGAACGCAAAGAACGCTCTGCAAATCTCTCATCTGCTGGGCCAGTGGGAGCGCCGATTTGTCCCGTTCCAATTCGTCAAGGTGGAGAATTTTATTTCTCTGCTCCAGGTTCTTAACGAGTGGGTGCCCCCCTGGAACGAGGATATCAATTGCATTTTCGTCGTGGCCAGTGGTTCGATGCAGGCGGTAATTTCCTTTTCCATCCGAGAGAAAAAGAGAAATAGAGGCGGGATGGAGTGTTTTAACTAACATAGTAAAGAATTTTCCCGTCAGATCCTCAAGGTGAAGAAACCGGACTGCGGACTGACTGAATTCATGAATCGACTGATAGTGCCGAAATCGCTCTCGGAAAAGTGACTGCTCCACCCATTGCTGGGTCAGCGGTTTGATATTGGAGAAAATGAGAAGGATCACGGCAAACAGAAGAAAGCTTGCAATGTTGGCGGCCTGCAGGGGAAGGACCCTCTGAAAGAATTCGGTCAGGAGGAAAAAAGGAATTGCTGTAATAAGCAGGGTGAGAAGGTAAACGATCCCTCTCTGGATGACAATTTGGATGTCGAGAAAATGGTAACGAATAATCGCATAGGTCAATATGGCTGCAAAAAGAGGGACCAAATAGGTTGCATAAGCGCTGAGAGAATATTGTTCTATTCTAAAATCGGTCAAGAAGTTTGTCGTTCCTCCGGAGAAGCCGATCACGGAGGCCCAGAAGACCAGCCGGATCTGGTTACGCTCCAATCCGGAGGAGACGTGGTAGCGTTTTAGAAGAAGGTTAAACCCAATGAGCAGATCGACTGTAAAGATAACCAAGAGCAGGGGATAAAGTGGACCGGGATCGATAAAGTAGGCCGACTGATATTGGATTGAGACATCCTTTACCATCCAGGGGTTAAATTTGCAGCGAAGAGAAGGAGAGACGCTGCATAGGAAAAGCGGAGTACTTTATTGATCTCTGATTTTAGTAGGGTGGAGACAAAGTGAAGAAAGAGGGTTGGGATAAAAACAGTTCCAGCGATCGTAAAGCGCGCCCAGAATAATGCGGCATCGTGTTGAGGAGAAGTGAGGTAAAGAACACGACCACCCCCCCAGATCGCGATACTGACCGCAAAAAGGGTGAATTGTCGGTTGACTCTCCCGTGTGGATTATGGAGGAGGACACCAACCCCAAGCCAGAATACGGATATGAAAGTAATCAGAGACGACCAGGCGTAGGCATTCATCGAACTTAAGCTGATCCCAAGCTTATAATTATAACGATAACGTGATTGAAGGACAAAGGGGTATGGCGAAGAACATTTCTATAAGTAGCACATTGCAGGACTAAAAATCCAGAGGGAGTGATAAATAAAATTCCTTAATTTATTTAAGCTGCCTGACACAGAGGAAGAAGGGCATCCTTGATCGGCTGTGGAATTGCGATCAACTTCCCTTCTGAGTTCGCACAAGTGATCAGCTGTCTCCCGACCGAAAGAGATTGGCCTGTAAGGGCATTCATGATGTTGAAGCAGAGTTGAAAGCTCGCCCTTTTTATCCATGTAACGGTGATGATGATCTTGATTTCATCATAAAGTCGCGCTTCACCTTTATACTCGGCAGCGGCTTCAACCGTCAGAAGACGAAGGCCTGTTTTAAAAAGGTCTTCATGATTAGGAACGGCGACTCTTAAGTACTCTTCTCTTGCCTCCCCTTGCCACTCGAAAATACGGGCAAAATAGACATTCCCTTGAGCGTTTGTATCGGAGAGATAGACCCTTTTTTGAAAGATAAACTGTTTTTTGATGATCTCTTTTTGGGTGCTTTCTTTTTTAGAAGGGATGGTTTTTAAATGGGTGGACATGGTTTATTCTCCTCTTGAAAAAATCGAGCGCAGTGGATTAGCGTCCGACAGATCTAATATGGTTTTTGCCTCCTAAGGCAGAACGTTCTCAACCATCTAGTGATGAATATCACTAAAAAGGGGCTCAACCATAACATTCTCCGAGTGCCATACCGGCATCAATCATTGTTATTGCGCTTGGAGTGGCGATTCGGACAGAGATGGAGAGGATCAGATAGATAATGAGCTTTTAACTGGCCTGTGGAGTTTGAGATAAGCGTAGAAAATTCTACCATTAAATTATTATCATTTCAAGTATTTACTTAGACCGGTCTTTTTTAAGGGTAAGCGCAGAGGTAATTGAAGCGTTTACGAGGCCGTTCCTCGAGGTTGAGGAATGGCGTGTAACGTTTATCAATCAAAGAAAGACCTTAAATTTTTAGCTAAGAAGCCGGTTACGTTGAGCATTTTCGGTAAGAACCAACGGCGCTTCCTGAGTCGCTCCCCGTAACCGGCCTATGCGAGAGGTCTAATCCTCCTCAAGCGGTTCTGCGGCCAATCGTTGCGCGATATCCCCAGAGGACGAGAATCGCCCCGAGAATCGACATGATAAAGCCGCCCGCTTGTTGTTCGGGCCCATACATTCCGAGCGCCCGACCGATGAAACCGCCGATCAGCGCCCCGACGATGCCGAGCAAAATCGTGACGATGATTCCGCCAGGATCATCACCCGGCATCAGAAATTTTGCGATGACGCCGACAATTGCTCCAAAGATAATCCAGCCGAGAATACTCATAGTTTTCCTCCTTGTCTTGGAATTATCTTAGCAAAATCGAAAAAGAGTTCCTATCCTCCGAAAGGAGGGCACCCGAATAGATGAGCCGTCCTCTCTGTCGCTTGTGAATTATGATTGAGAGTGCCATAATAGGTTCAGTTTCCGTATCGGCCCAACGAATGTGGGAAATCAAAGATGGATTTCATCCTTCTCCATCGCTTTCCATCTCGGATGGAAGCGGAAATGGCAGGGGAGATCTTAAAGCAAGCGGAGATCCCTTATCTGATTCAATCCGAAGATATTGGAATCTTCGGACCGGGCGCCGGACCGGCCCCGATGGGGGCGCGTCTCATGGTTCGTCAAGACGATCTCCAGGATGCAAAAGTCCTCCTTTCGGGGCTGATCTGAAACTAAGTTCCAGGACGTCCATTCCATCACAGAATACTTTATGTTGGGTCCTCCTATTTTCTTTCCACCATCCCTTGATTTTTTCCCTTGCTTCGCAGGCTTTCTAATGATATAAAGATTTATCAATCGTAACCCTCATTTAATCCAGGTTTATCAATGATCATTTCAGATGTATACGGGGTTGGATGGAATCAGAAGCGGCATATGAAGTAAAAGTCGGGACGTTCGAGGGACCCCTCGAACTCCTCCTTCATCTCATCAAGAAGAACGAGATCAATATCTACGATATCCCCATCGCGCTGATCACCCAGCAGTATATTGAAACGCTCGATCTCATGAAATCCCTCAATCTCTCGATCGCCGGGGAATTTCTGGTCATGGCGGCGACCCTCATCCACATCAAATCGAAAACACTCCTGCCTCCCGCGGAAGAAGAGGCCGACGAGGAAGATCCGCGCCGCGAATTGGTGGCGCGTCTTCTGGAATATCAGAAATTTAAAGATGCGGCCGAACAGTTGGAGGAGAGAGAGAGCCTTTGGCGGGAGATTTTCCGCAAAGAGCCTTCCCCCTCTCCCGAGCTTCTTCCCGAGGAAGTTCCGCTGGTCGATCTCGATCTTTACGACCTTCTCGATGCCTTGAAGAATGTTCTGGCGAAAATTCCCGACAAAAAAGTGCTTCAAGTCACGATCGATGAGCTGACCGTCAAAGATCGAATGCAGTTTCTGATGGAGCGGATGGGGACGATCGAAAGCATTCTCTTTGACGATCTCTTTGAGGGGATTCGGACGCGCCATTCCGTCGTGGTCACCTTCTTGGCGCTTCTGGAGATCATTCGTCTCGGCCTGGTTCGGGTGGTTCAGGGAGATGTTTGCGGGCCGCTTCGCTTATTCAAAACAAAAAATCTTTCGGGAGAGGTGGAGTAGTATGGAAGATCATGAGATAAAGCCGGTCATAGAAGCATTGATGTTCGTTTCGGGCGATCCGATCACAATCGATCGGCTTCATGACGTCCTCACTGCGGTCGATAAGGCGAAGATCAGGGCCCTCCTGGAGGAGCTTAAATTCGATTATGCTCAGTCGAATCGGGGACTCCAGGTGGTCGAAGTGGCGGGCGGCTATCAGATCACCACCCGGATCGAGATGGCCCCCTGGATCAAAGAGATGGAGAAAGTAAAGGCGGCGGCCCGTCTTTCGAAGCCGGGATTGGAGACGCTGGCGATCATCGCCTACAAGCAGCCGGTGACCCGCGCCGAGATCGAGCAGATCCGCGGCGTCGATGCGGCCGGCGTCTTGAAGACATTGATGGAGCGAAAGCTGATCAAGATCGTCGGCAGAAAAGAAGTTGCCGGCAGACCGATGATGTACGGCACCACCCGCGAATTCCTCCAGTACTTCGGCCTTGCCGACATCACCGGCCTTCCGACCCTCAAAGAATTCTCGGAAGTGGTCGACGCGGAACGGGAAGGAGAGGTCTATTCAGAAACATCGGAAGCAATCTCTGATTCAACGCAAGCGCCCTCCCCTAGAAGGGGCTTCTCCTGAAGCTCCCGAAATAATGGCCGAGGCGGAAACGCCGGAGCCGCTCGAAGAAGAGCCGATCCTGAGCGGGTCAAATCCATCGCAGGGGATGAATCGGCTTAAGAGCTGATCCATTTCTCTTCGTCATCCAAGCTGTCTTCACTCTTTCCGATTGCGGTGATCGCGCTTACATTCGAGCCGATATTTCCTGCCGTCCACCCGTCGAGTACCGACACTGTTACCAGCCTTCGGCCATTGACAACAAATTTTTGAAGAGCCTAGAATAGATCAAAACTCTTTCTAGGAGGTGGGCGATGTCGTACGCGAAGGGTTTCATTCTGCTCCTTTTGGTTTCACTTCCTCTGATGGTTCCTGGAAAAGCGGCCGCTTACAATGAGGACAGTCGGATTCATTTCGAAGCGCTCTTTCAAGTGCTCGATCGAGATCTTGAAGAAGAGGAGTCTGAGTTTCTGGGTGAGAGCTTTCCTTCGACCATTACATCAGCCCAATCACTTCGGCTCTTGGGGAAGTTGAGTATTCAGGTGATCGACCCCATCGAGATCTACGGCCTGATCGGCGGGAGTGATCTGGAGATTGATGATTTCGGTTTCAGCTCCGATTTTGAAATGGCCTACGGCGCGGGAACCCGCGTGGTTCTCTTCCGGGAGCGAGATCCGAGGATGCCCTATCAAGTCTTCGTTGATTACCACTTTCTCAAATACGAAGTCGACGACACGGTTAATTTTAGCCCTCAGATTGTGGATGCCTCGGGAAACATCATTGAATTAACCAACGAGAATGTTCGGGAAGAAATTGATTGGCTTGAGCAGGTGATCAAATTTGGAGTGATGGGAAGGCACTATGAGTTTGAGCCGTATGGCGGGGTTCAATTCTCCGTTGTGAGTGGGGAGGACCGTATCCACTCACAGGCTCAGAGGCTTGATCTCGATCTGAAAAACGACGACACCTTCGGGATCTTTTTGGGGACGCTCTATTATCTCACCCCCTCGGACCGGGCGGCTCTCTTTATCGAGGGGAGTTTATTTGATCAATACTCGCTGACCGGAGGAATCCGGGTCGGCTTTTAACAACAAACGGAAACAACATGATAAAAAGAATGCTTTTCATTATTTTAATCGTCGGGCTGACCGCTTTAGCCGGCTGCCACACGGGGGCGAGCACTTCCGTTCGAGCAGACTATTACAGCGGCGGAAGGTATGCTCCTTATGGCTATTACGATCCCTTCTATCCGCGCTACTTTTATGATCCCTACCCGAGCTTTTTTTTCGGTTCCAGTTTTTATTACGGCTATTCGAATTTCTATCCGTATTATCCCTATTATTATCCATATGGGAGGGTCCCGTCACCTGGAGCGCGCAGCCTGCGTGGTTTCAACACGGCACCTGGCTGGAACGGGAGTACCGGCAGTGGCGGAATGAGGGGACCTAGCAGCGGCGGTTCGACCGGCGGCGGCTCAGGTGGTTCAGGCGGCGGTTCAGGAGGAGGGAGGAGCCTTCGGTAGGGACGCTTCCTCCGAGTAGGTTCCGATCTTTCGAAGACGGTTGTAGCGGGCCTGAAGGCGCTCTTCTGGAGGGAGCGATTCGAGTTCCCGAAGATGTTTGGAGAGGGTTTTGGCAAGTCCTTCGGCCATCTTTGAGGGATTGCGATGCGCCCCGCCGGGAGGCTCCGGAATGATCTCGTCGATCACCTTCAAGTGAAGGAGGTCTTGTGCCGTCATCTTGAGGGCCTCGGCCGCTTCGGCCGTTTTGGCGGCATCGTTCCAGAGGATGGAGGCGCAGCCCTCCGGCGAGATCACCGAGTAGGTGCGAATACTGCAGCATCAGAAGGCGGTCGCCGACCCCGATCGCCAGCGCCCCGCCGGTGCCGCCCTCGCCGATCACCACGGAGACGATCGGCACCGGCATTTGCGCCATGACCATACAGGTTTCGGCGATGGCTTCCGATCTGCCCGCGCTCCTCGGCGTCGACACCGGGGTAGGCGCCGGGCGTGTCGACGAAGGTGATGATCGGCATTTTGAATTTCTCGGCCAGCTGCATGAGCCGCAGCGCCTTGCGGTAGCCTTCGGGGTGCGGCATGCCGAAGTTCCGCGTAATTCTCTCCTTGACCGTTTTCCCTTTTTGATGGCCGATCACAGCGACGGAGCGTCCATCCAATCGGGCGAGGCCGGTGAGGATCGATTTGTCGTCGCCGTAGAGCCGGTCGCCGTGCAGCTCGGTGAAATCCTCAAACAACATTTCGATGTAGTCGTCGGTGTTCGGCCGCTGGGAGTGCCGGGCGATGAGTGTCTTCTGCCAGGCGGTCAGCTTGGAGTAGATCTCCTCTTGCAGCGCCTCCATCTTTTTCTGGAGCTTCTTAATCTCTTCGCTCTGCCGCGGCTCGGTTTTCACAACATCTTTTAAATGATTGATCCGGGCCTGAATCTCTAATATCGGTTTTTCGAATTCCAAAAAGTCGTTCACGTTTACCTCAGAATGGGAGGGCAGCCGGCGTTGTTTGGACGACAACCCCTTTTCCAAAACGGCTCTCCAGCTCCTTTGTCAGCCGGTCGGAACCGTCGACCTTGAGTTTTGGATTGACCGCGATTGTTGATTCGCTGAACGATCCGGACGGCTCCGGAATGGCGATCTTCAAATGGACCTGGACCGAGCCCGGGTAGCGTTGCAGGATCCCTTGGAGCTGAGCCAGCTCGGAGGGAGAAACAGCCTCGGCGGAAAGCCGAATCAGATAGGGGCGTGCGGGGAACGCGGAGATTCTCTCTGATTTTTCCGACGGCGCACCTGTCGAGACGTCCTGCCGGGATGTCTCACCGTTTCGGGATGCTTCCACGTTTAACGGCATGATCAGTGTTGCCTTGAGTTTTAAGCCTTTGTCGCCTCGATCCAACATTCCGTTGATCAGAAGCGGAATGTCCTGCTGAAAGAGGGGGCGGAGGTCTGATAGAGATCGGGGAAGACGATCACCTCGACCGATCCGGTCAAGTCCTCTATCCGAAGATACGCCATCCGGTCGCCCCGCTTGGTCGTCGCCACCTTTTCCTGAACGACCACCCCGCAGATCCGCACCTCGCGGTCCTCTTCAATCGCCGCCAACGCTTCGGTCGGGGTCGCCGACCGTTTCTTCATCAACTCGATGAACGGGGTCAGCGGATGGCGGGTGATGTAAAACCCGACCGCCTCTTTTTCAAGCTTCGAGATGTGGGCATCCTCCCATTCCGGAATGTCGGGGAGAGGAGGATCGGCGACGGCCGATGCCTCGCCCTCGGCGCCGTTTCCAAAAATCGTCATCTGTCCCGCCTCTTTAATCTTTTGCTGCTGCGTTCCTTCTTGCATCGCCCGTTCGAGCACCTCGGTGAGCGCCGAGCGTTTTGCTCCCGTCGAGTCGAATGCCCCGCATTTGATCAGTCCCTCGATCACCCGCTTGTTCACCTTGCGCATGTCGATCTTCCGGCAAAAGTCGAAAAGCGAGGTGAAACGCCCCTGGGCCTTCCGGGCGGCGATAATCACATCGACCGCGGCGCTCCCGACATTTTTGATCGCCGCCAGCCCGAACCGGATCCCCCCCGGGACCACCGTAAAATCGCGGTCGCTTTCATTGGCGTCGGGCGGCAAGATCTGAATCCCCATGTTCCGGCACTCGGTGATATATTTTACCACTTTATCGGCGTTTCCCATCTCGCTGGTGAGGATGGCCGACATAAATTCATTTGCATAGTGGGCCTTCAGATAGGCGGTCTGGTAGGCGAGCAGCGCATAGGCCGCCGAGTGCGACTTGTTGAAGCCGTAGCCGGCGAACTTCTCCATCAGGTCGAAGATGTTCTCGGCCTCAGCTTCGCGTGGCCGTTCTTGGCCGCGCCGGCGAGGAACACCGCGCGCTGCTCGGCCATCTCCTCGGGCTTCTTCTTGCCCATGGCGCGGCGCAGCAGATCGGCGCCGCCCAGCGAGTAGCCGGCCAGCACCTGGGCGATCTGCATCACCTGCTCCTGGTAGAGGATGATGCCGTAGGTCGGCTTCAGAATGCGGTTCTCAGCTGCGGGAGCGCGTATTGGATCTTCTTGGGACCGCGCTTGCGGTCGATGAAGTCGTCGACCATGCCCGACTGCCGATCGGGCCGGGCCGGAACAGCGCCACCAGCGCGACGATGTCCTCGAAGCGGTCCGGCTTCAGCTTCAGGATCAGCTCGCGCATGCCGCGCGATTCGAGCTGGAACACGCCGGTGGTCTCGCCGCGCTGCAAGCAGCTCGTAGGTCGCGGCGTCGTCGAGCGGGATGCGCGCGATCTCGGCAGGCCGGCGCGTCCCGCTTCGCGGTTCGCGTTCCGGCCACGGCCCAGTCGATGATGGTCAGGGTGCGCAGGCCGAGGAAGTCGAACTTGACCAGGCCGACCTTCTCGACGTCGTCCTTGTCGAACTGGGTGACCGGGCTCTCCCCGCGCCATCGCAGTACAGCGGAACATGAAGTCGGTGAGCGCGCTCCGGCGCGATCACCACGCCGCCCGCATGCTTGCCGGCGTTGCGGGCCAGGCCTTCGAGCTGCACCGCCAGGTCGATCACCTCGCCGTCCTCCTCGGGTCGGCCTCGGAAAGTCGCCTGCTGCAACCTCGGCTCTTGGGCCAGCGCCTTGTCCAGGGTGATGCCCAGGTCGTTCGGGATCAGCTTGGCGAGCTTGTCGACGACGCCGTAGGGCTTGCCCCAGCACGCGGCCGACGTCGCGCACCACCGCCTTGGCCGCCATGGTGCCGAAGGTGATGATCTGGCGACATCGCCTCGCGCCCGTAGCGCTCCGCCACGTAGTCGATCACCCGGTCGCGGCTGTCCATGCAGAAGTCGATGTCGAAATCCGGCATCGACACCCGCTCGGGGTTGAGGAAGCGCTCGAACAGCAGGTCGTAGGCGATGGGGTCGAGATCGGTGATGCCGAGCGCATAGGCCACCAGCGAGCCCGGCGCCCGAGCCGCGCCCCGGGCCGACCGGAATATCGCCGTTCTCCCGCGCCCAGCGGATGAAGTCCGTCACGATCAGGAAGTAGCCGGCAAAGCCCATCTTGTTGATGACGCCGAGTTCGCGGGCCAGCCGCTCGTCATAGAGGGGGCGGAGTTTTTGCCGGTCGGGTCTCATCTGCGCGAACCGCCGTTCCAGCCCCTGCTGGGCGAGCGCCGCGATGTAGGCTTCGCGGCTGGTCCCGGCGGGGACTTCGTAATGCGGCAGGTGGAAGGTGCCGAACTGAAGGTCGAGGTTGATCATCTCGGCGATCCGCAGCGTATTGCTGATCGCCGTCGGGACCTCCTGGAAGCCGCGGATCATCTCTTCCGGTGATTTGAAGTAGAGCTGCTGCGTCTCGAAGCGCATCCGGTTCGGCATGTTGACCGTCTTCCCCGTCTGGAGGCAGAGCATGATGTCGTGGGCGCGGGCGTCTTCCTTATGAAGATAGTGGCAGTCGTTGGTGCCGACGATCGGGATGTTGTTTTTCTTCGAGAGTTCGATCAGCTGGCGGTTTGCCGTTTTCTGTAGTTCGAGACCGTTGTCCTGGATCTCCAGAAAGAAATTCTCTTTCCCGAAGATCTCCTGATACTCATGCGCGGCGGCGACCGCTTCTTTCTCATACCCTCGCGCGAGGAGATAGGGGATCTCCCCCGTAGACAGGCGGAGAGGCCGATCAGCCCTTCGCTGTGTTTGCGGAGGACCTCTTTGTCAATCCGCGGCTTGTAGTAGTAGCCTTCGAGGTTGGCGATGGTGAGGAGCTTCATCAAATTCTTGTAGCCGGTTTCGTTGGCCGCCAGGAGAATCAGATGGTAATAGGGGTTGGAGCCGCCGATCTCGTTGTAGTCGTCGTCCGCTCCGGCCCCTTCCTTATCGAACCGGCTGCGCGGGGCAAGATAAGCCTCGCAGCCGATGATCGGCTTGAGCCCTGCCTTCTTCGACTTCTGGTAGAACTCGATAGCGCCGAAGAGGTTTCCGTGGTCGGTGATGGCGACCGCCGGCATCCCGAATCCCTTCGCCGTCTCGATAAGCGGATCGACCTGATTGGCCCCGTCCAGCAGGGAGTATTGCGTATGAAGATGGAGGTGGACAAAGCTTTGTTGTGGCATGGGGAGATTTTAATGTTATGGTGTAAAAACGTCAAGACAAAAGGGGGTAGGGTGTATAGGGAACAAGTTGACTCATTGGTTAAGCATATGGCTCATAAATATTGGATAAGGTTGAGCGAGCCTGAATGAGCTTGACTCCTGATGTGATCTGGCTTATACAAAGAAAGGTTAATGCGTGAAGATGGCCGCCAAGATTATCTCTTAATAGAGCTCTTGATGGATTTTAAAAGAGAATTTCTCGAAGCAACTAAATCCGGCAACACCGACAAAGTCAAAACCCTTCTCGAATCAGATCCCCTCCTCATTCAGACCCGGGATGAAAACGGCGTCTCTTCGCTCATGTTGGCGATTTATCATGGCCGACAAGAAGTGGTCGATCTCCTTCTTCAGTTTCAATCCGAGCCGGATCTTTTCGAGTCGGTTGCCCTCGGAAAATTAAAGCGGGTGCAGGATCTCATTCAAGGAGATCCTGCGCAGGTGAACGCCGTCTCCCCCGATGGGTTCTCGCCGTTGGGGCTCGCCGCGTTTTTCGGCCACCCGAAGGTCGCGGCCTATTTGGTTAAGAAGGGGGCGGATGTGAATGCCGCCTCGAAGAATCCGATGCGTGTTTGTCCGCTTCACAGCGCGCTGGCACAACGTCAACCGGAAGTTTCGTTGGCGATCACCGAAATGCTGGTGGCGCATGGCGCGGATGTGAATGTACGGCAGGCGGCCGGATGGACGCCGCTCCATCAGGCGGCGATTCACGGTCAAATCAACCTGGCAAAGCTTCTGCTGGATCATGGCGCCGACGTCAATGCCAAGGCGGAAAACGGCAAGACGCCGCTGGAACTGGCGGCAACGGGGAAGCACAATGTCATGGCCGCCCTGCTGCGGGAAAAGGGGGCGCTCTCTTAAAAGGTGGAGGTTATGGGTGGAGGTATCTGCCCAGGTCCCGCTCGAAGTTGGGGAAGTACTTTGAAATCACAGTCACGTCGAACCGGGAGAGGATCGATTCTTTCGGCTCCCGATCGAGCAAGAACTGAAACGCCGCCTGAATGCAACGCTCCGGGGTGACCTTCCCGTTGGTCAATTTCTTGTAGACCGATTCGGGCATCGTCACTTCGTGTTTCGTCTCGCTCTGATCTTCGCCGACGATGACGCAAAACTCCAGCGGCTCTTCGGCCTTTTCGATCCGTTCGACATGAATCATTTTCATCGCCATCGTTTCTCCTCCCGCCGGAATCGGAACAACATCACTATGGCCTTGATGAGATCATCCTCACTATACTAAATTAAAGAGACCGGAATCAACGTTGCTGCCGCAGGTCCCTTCTATCCCGGAGCGCGACGAAATCAAATGTCTTTCAAAGATCACTTCTCGGAAACCGCCGCCGGTTACGTCCGTTTTCGACCCCGTTATCCGGAGACGTTATTCGATTACTTGGCGGGTGCGGCGCCGCGAAGAGCGCGGGCGTGGGATTGCGCGACGGGAAGCGGCCAGGCGGCGATCGGGCTGGCGAAACACTTCGAACGGGTGATTGCAACCGACGCCAGCACCGAGCAGATTGCGCACGCTCTTCCAAGCCCGCGCGTCGACTATCGGGTCGCCCCCGCCGAGAAGAGCGGGCTGGAGCCAGAATCGATCGATCTGGTCACCGTCGCCCAGGCGTTACACTGGTTCGACATCCCTGCTTTCTTTCAGGAGGTGAAGCGGGTTCTGGCCCCCGGCGGGCTTTTCGCCGTTTGGTGTTATCAGCTCTTTACGATCGATCCGGAGATCGACCGGATCGTCCTTCGCTTCTACACAGAGACCGTTGGACGATACTGGCCGCCGGAGCGGAAGATGATCGAGGAAGGATATCGGTCAATTTCCATTCCCTCTGCGTTTACCGAGTTGCGGACCCCTTCCTTCTCGCTCGAATCCCCCCTCACCCTCGATCAATTCGGCGGCTTTCTTCAGACCTGGTCGGCGGTGCAGCGCTACAGCAAGGAAAAGGGCTGCGATCCGGTTGCGCCGTTGCTGGCGGAACTCGCCCCGCTCTGGGGCGATCCCAAGATGCCGCGGATGTTAAAGTATCCCCTTCCTCTGCGGATGGGGCGAAAAGAGGAAGGCCGGTGAAGATCGACCGGATCGATCCATCCTTTTGAGCGATCGTTTGGGAGTAAGGGAAATCGGATCAGTGGCGTGCGGAAAAAAATGGCTAGACGAGCAGGATCACCAAGATTAAAAGGATCGCAGACAATAACAATTCGACAATCGAGATCATCAGTCCCCGGTCGATTGAAGGCCGGTCTTGCCATTCGGTCGGATAAAGGGGCGCATCTGGGACGTACGCCCCAGGCTCGAAGAATTGAAGCTGCTGTTCGAGAAGAATCAGTTGCCGCTTGGCCCGCTCGTGGCGCGATTTCTCTTGTCTGATCTGATCGATGAGAAAGAAAGTTACCAAACCGACGCCGACGCAAGCCAGCCCTTTGAGGCCCGGATGGATCAGCCGCCCGCCGGAGAAAAGAACGGCCAACACGGAGAGGGAGACGAAGGTCAGCATTCCGCTCCGCGCGATCTGCATCATCGCGCCGCGGCGGTTGTAGACCTCTTGCTTAAAGATCGGGTAGATGGAGCGGAGGGTCTCGACCGTTTGGGATTCGGACTGCCTCTCGATCATTTTTTGGTTACCTCGGCGAAGAGGGGAGAAGTGATCCGAATGGCGGCGACGCCGTCGATCAATGTCCGAACCGTCAGGCCGAGCATGCAGAGGCGGTCGAGGGCCGGCTTCTGGATCTTCTCTCCTTTTTTATCTTTCAGTGCATCGAGAATCGTCCATCGTCCCACCGGGTCGAGCTGGTCGAGAATCGCTTCGTCTTCGGGGCGGAGCGTCTGCCGGAGCTGGTCTCGAAGCGATTTCGTTGAAGGGGTTTCCTGCCGGTTGAAGGCCCGCTCCATCAAAAGGGGGTGGCCGCCGGTTTCGTTCCAGATTCGATCGATCTCTTCGACCGGTTTTTCCGGCCCGAGCTGTTCCCGAATAATCTTCCGCGCCTCCCGGATCGGAATGACCGAAAGAGGATAAAGACGGAGCGCTCGTTTGAATGTCCCCGGATGGGCGGCGACCCAATCGGCGAAAGCGGGTCCCCCCACCCAACAAATCGCCTGGATCGAGGGGAGGGTCGATTCCAACGCCAGATTGACGATCTGCGGAATCAATGTTTCGTGGCGGAGGAGGTGATCGGAGTCGTCTAAAATCAGAATGACCGGACGGGCGGTGATCTCCGAAGGGGCCCGCTCATAGAGATGATGAAGTTGCGACATCAGATCGGGGAGCGACGCGGGGGCTTCTTGAAGGGATTGCGCGCGGCCGGTCCGATCCCCTGGTGAAGAAGGGCCTCAAGAAGCAGCGGCCAGAAGGCCGAATCGGAGATCAACAGCGGAAGTTGAAGAGAAACGGACTTTGCCCCGGCGTCGTCCAATTCTCCTGCAAGGCGCCGAGCCAGGGTGCTTTTGCCGATCATGGGGCCGCCGAACATCGCGGACCATTGGCCGGCGAGAAGATAATTGCGGAGGTTTTCAACGAGGCCTAAGCGGCTTGGAAATGAGGTAGATGGCATGGCGAAATCTTAACACACCCCGATTGCCTCAGCAATGAGAAAGAAGCCCGGGCCGGGCTTCACCGATCGCCGCTTAATTCTTTTTCGAATCCCGGCAGAATCGCTTGAAAGAAAGCGTTTTGGATGAGGCGGGCCATCACCTCCCAGGTGCTTGATTCCGGATCTTCTACCTTTCCGGAAATGTCGGCTTGTGTGGCCACTTCATCGCGCGGCCGGTTCTCCAAAAGTTTTGAAATGCCGCCGACGAGCCCTTCGTATAATTTCCGGAAGAGTTTTTTATCTTTGTCCTGGCGCTTGTCGTAGACTTTGAGATCTTTGAAGAGTGGTTTAACATAGCCGCTGATTTCGTCGTGTTTCACCCCCACTTCCATGTAAAACGAAAAGAGTCCTTCTTTCACATCAAAATTACCATAGGCCCGCAGAAGGTCGTTCATCGAGCGGAGCTGCGCCTTTTCCATGATGATGGCGAGATCGAAGTCGGGGCCTTGTTTCTCCGGGCGGAACTGAGCCGAGACGCCGAGATTTCCGCTCCCCATCCAGTTTCCTTTAAGATCTGCTTCGGTCGTTCCACGTGTCTTGTGGTTGCTAAACTCGGTCAGACGAAACTGCGTCTCGGTCACATAGAGCCGATAATCCGGATCGGTGCTCTTGTTCACGAATCCGACGTCGCTGTCGTCGATTTCAAATTGGTTGATCTTGAACAGAACCTCCGGCGCTTTCGCGGTTTCACCCGCTTCTTTCGCCGTCTTCACCGTTTTTTCTTCGACCTTTTGGGTGGCGCCCGATTGGGGATTGTAAATGTAATCGATCCGGGTGTTCCGGATCGAGAGGCGTTCCAGCTCCACCACCTTCGCGTGGGGGGAAAATTCAACCGAGCCGTCGAGTGATCCGGTTCCCCCGTTCACCGCGATATTGATCTGCCTCAGAAACGGTTCGAACACTTCAAGATTGACCTCCTCTAAAACGGCATCTCCCTTCACCCCCATATGCGGCTTTGAGAGAAAGTCGGCGTGGCCGTCGATCCGCATCTTTCCGGTATCGAGAACGGTCGCTTTTAGATGGACCGGGGAGGGGTAGCGTTCATTGTCGTCTTTGGCGCGGACGTTTCGGATATTCTCCGCTTTGAACTGGAGGTCATGGATACGGACCTGTTTCAGCGGGCTGTTGTCCGAGTAGGTGATTTGGCCGTCGACAATTTCGAAAAGATTGATCATGACGGGGTAGATCGCCTTCACCGCCTCTTGCCAGCCCCGTTCTTTAACCGGGTGGTGTCCTTCGTCTCCTTTTTAGCCTGCTTGAAATTGAGGTAGAGGATGGGGCGTTCGATGCGCCAATTGCTGACGATATCGCCAGTGAGAATCTCGCGCCATTGGAGGCTCGCGCTCGCCTTTTGAATCGACGCCGTCGGGGGTGTCGGGATGGGCCTCTTGTAGGATTTTGACATCCATCAGATCGAGCGAGAGACCGATCGGGTGAAAGTCCAACGCGCCTATCCGAACGGGTGTACCCCTTCAGGTTTCTGTTCGCCTCCCGCTCCATGTATCGGCGAAGCGGCTCGTCGATAAAAAAGCCGACGATCACCAGCAACAGAGCAAAGAGAGTAATAAAACCGATCAGCCAGTACCACTTTTTGGACAATGTCATTTCCCCTTACACCTTCTAGTATAAGGGGGAGGCACGGCCGGAAAAACAACAATGGCCGCTTTCGCGGCCATTGTGACGGTTCGATTGTTTTCCAGATTTTTACACGAGTTCCTTGAACGCTGCCGCGATCTTCTCCACCGTTCTTGGCGTCGCCGAAGAGCATCCAGCGTGTTGGGTCGGTAGAAGAAGCTCGTTGTCGATGCCGGCGAAGCCGGGGTTCTTGCTGCGCTTGATGGCGAAGATGGCCTGCGGGCCTTGTCGGCGTCGATGATGGGCATGCCGAAGATGGGGCTCGACTTGTCGGCGCGCGCCGCCGGGTTCACCACGTCGTTGGCGCCGACCACGAGGCAGACGTCGCACTGGGGCATGTCGCCGGTTGATCTCGTCCATCTCCACCAGGTCGGTCTAGGGGATGTCGGCCTCGGCGAGGAGCACGTTCATGTGGCCCGGCATGCGGCCGGCCACCGGGTGGATGGCGAACTTGACGGTGATGCCGTGCTTCTTGAGCTGGGCGGAGAGCTCGCGGACCTTGTGCTGGGCCTGGGCCACGGCCATGCCGTAGCCGGGCACGATGACCACCAGGCTGGCCTGCTCCAGCAGCTCGCCCGCGTCCTTCGGGCTGCCGCTCCGCACTGCTTCGGTCTGTTCCGCCGGGCCTGCGCCGTGGCGGCCGCCTGCGCCTGGCCGAACGCGCCGAAGAGCACGTTGGTGAAGGAGCGGTTCATCGCCTTGCACATGATGATGGCGAGGATGAGGCCGGTGGAGCCGTCGAGGGCACCGGCGGTGATGAGCAGCTTGTTGTCGAGCACGAAGCCCATCGCCACGGCGGAGAGGCCGGCGTAGGCGTTGAGGATGGCGACATGACCATCGGCATGTCGGCGCCGCCGATCGGAAGAACCAATAGAAATCCGAAAGCGGCCGCGGCAGCCAGCATAATGTAGAAGAGGAATGTGTTCCCCGGATTGAAGACCAAGTAAACAAGCAGCCCCGCCATGACGAACAGCAGACCGATGTTCGAGGCATTTTGTCCCTTGTAAGTGACGGGAGACCCCCCGATGGTCCCGTGGAGCTTCCCGGCCGCCATCAGACTTCCCGTCACGGTCAAGCCGCCGATCAACACTTCAAAGCCGATCGCCGTCATCGTGACCTTACTCAATTCCGCTCCGTGCCGGTAATATTCCGAGACCCCGACCAGCGTCGCGGCCAATGCGCCGAGTGCATGGGAGAAGGCGGTTCGCTGCGGAACCGCCGTCATCGGGATCCAGAGTCCCATCCCGAGCCCGATGGTCGAGCCGAGCACCAGACCGGCGATGATCCAGGTGAAGTTGACGATATCATGGTGGAAGAGCGTTCCCACGACGGCCAACAACATCCCGAACTCCGCCATGAACATGCCGCGCCGGGCGGTGTCCGGATGGGTTAATCCTTTGAGCCCAAGGATGAAGAAGAGAGAAGAGACAAGGTAAAAGAAATTGATCATTGTCATGGCAGGTTTTCCTTTTTCTTAAACATTTTCAGCATCCGGTCAGTAATGGTGAAGCCGCCCACCACATTGATCGTGGAGCAGGTGACCGCAATAAACCCGAGGACGGTGCTCAATGTGCCGTGGTCTCCCCCTGCCACCACCAGCGATCCGACGAGCGAAATCCCGGAGATCGCGTTCGTCGCCGACATAAGCGGCGTGTGAAGCAGCGGCGGCACCCGGGTGATCACCATAAAGCCGACGAAGCCTGCCAACATGAAGATATAGAGTCCAATTTCAAGTTCCGATGTCATTGACCCACTCCTCCCTTTTGAATCATTTCTTTACTCCTGTGTGGAGGATTTCCCCTTTGTGTGTTAAGAGGGATCCTCGCGTGATTTCGTCATTCAGATCTAATTTTAATTCCTTGTTTACATAGAGATGAAAAAGAAAATTAAGCAGGTTCTTTGAATACATCTGGCTGGCGTGAATCGGGACGCTGCTGGCGAGATTGGTTGCGCCGATGATCGTGACTCCCTCTTCCACCACCTCTTGTCCCATTTTGCTTAATTCGCAGTTTCCCCCCTGTTCCACCGACATATCGACGATGACCGACCCTTTTTTCATGTCTTTGACCATTTCCGCCGTGATCAGAACCGGCGCTTTTTTCCCGGGAATCAAGGCGGTGGTGATGACAATGTCGGCTGCTTTTACCCGCTGATGAATCAGCTCCTTCTCTTTTTTGTAAAATTCGGGAGAGAGCTCCTTCGCGTATCCTCCGGCATCTTCCGCCTGTTCGTGTCCGAGATCCAGCTCGACGAACTCGGCGCCGAGGCTCTTGACCTGCTCTTTCACCGCCGGGCGGGTATCGAAGGCCTCGACCGTCGCTCCCAACCGTTTGGCCGTCGCGATCGCCTGCAATCCCGCAACCCCGGCTCCCAAAATAAGCGCCTTGGCGGGCGGGAGGGTTCCGGCCGCCGTGGTCATCATCGGGATCAGCTTCCCGAAAGTGCTGGCCGCCAAGAGAACCGCTTTATATCCGGCGATGCTCGCCATGGAGCTGAGGACATCCATCCGCTGGGCCCGGGTGATTCTGGGGATCAGATCGACGGAGAAGGCGGTGATTTTTTTCTCGGCGAGCGTCTTGGCCAGATCGGGGTAGGCCAGCGGTTGAAGAAGGGCGATCAAAATCGCCCCTTCTTTGATTAGATCGGCCTCGTGTTTTCCGATCTTCTCGTTCATCAGCGGTCTTTGGATCTTTAGGATAAAGTCGGCATTGGCATAAACAGAGGCGGCGTCGGGGGCAATCTTGGCGCCGACCTTCTCATAATCGGCGTTGAAGAAGGAGGCTGCTTGACCGGCCTCGGACTCGATCCGCACCTCCAGCCCCGCTTTGATCATTTTATCGACGGTTTCGGGGGTCGCGGCCACACGACGTTCCCCAGTCATGATTTCCTTAGGGATCGCTACCTTCATCTTGGCTTCCTCAGTGAGTGGGGTTGGGGAAAACGCAAATAGCTATTTATACACAGCCTAAAAGCGTCTCGTCAAGGATTTTCAACAGTGTTGATAGGGGATGGCACTTCTATTTGCAACGAATTGGATCGGTTTTCGGGCTGAAATGGGAAGAGAAATCGAGGGAGGCCTCTATTTTAGAAGGCCTCCCATAGGTAGAACTGCGGGGGCTAGACTCGGAGAAGAGGTTTTTTCTTGAGCAGGTAATCGAGCCACAAATTGGTCAACTTTTCCTCAACTGAATTCTGTTTGAGACGGGCGTTGAGATTCGGAAAGTCGACCTCGTCCAGCTGCTGATCCTGGTTGAAGCAGGAGAAGACCGGCTCGATCTCCTCGCCGGTCTCCGGATCGACCTGGCGCTGCAGGCACTGGGCGCAGACCTCCTTCATCATGCACTGCATCGGCGAGTTGATGGAGCCGATGGCCGTGTGGTTTTCCTTGAGATAGGGCGTCAGGACGGCGTGGCGGGCCCGGCTGACCGCCGCCATCATCCGGTCGGAGCCGATGGCGATGATCCGGTCGGCGTCGCGAAGGGGAACCGCCGTTTCGCCCAGCTTCCCCTCGCCGTAGGCCACCATCGCCTGGACGATGTTGCCGACGAAGGTCTGATCCTGCGGCCGCCGCGGCTGCGTCGCCGGGGCGATGTCCGAGCACCAGACGATGACGTCGGCCGCGGCCTCGATGTCGTCCAGCTTGAAGACGTCGGCGCCATTCTTGTAGCCGGCGAAGTAGAGCACCTTGTTGCCCGCGGCGCGCAGCGCCTTGCCGATCGAGAACAGCACGGCGTTGCCGAGGCCGCCCCCGCCAGGACGACCGTCTCGCCCCTCTCCGGGATCTCGGTCGGCGCAGCCGGTCGGTCCCATCACGACCACCGGCTCGCCGATCCGCAGGGCGGCGCAGAGGCGGCTGGAGCCGCCCATCTCGAGGGCGATCAGCGAGAGAAGCCCCGCCTCCTTGTCGACCCAGGCGCCGGTGAGCGCGAGGCCTTCCATCGCCAAGCGGGTTCCTTCGATGACGGGCGATTCGATTTCGAAGTTCTGCAGGCGGTAGAACTGGCCCGGCTCGAACTTCCGCGCCTGCCACGGGGCCTTCACCACGACCTCGACGATCGTCGGCGTGAGGCGCTTCACCTCGATGGACGCGGGGCACGCAGCTTGTCCTCGAGGGTCTGCGCCAGCGTCTTGAATTGCGTTTCACGCGCCGGCTGATCGGCGGGATCGATCGCGGCGATCTCCTTCTCGAAGAGGTTGACGACGTGCGGATAACCGTGCTTCGCCGACGCCATCGCCTTGACGACGTTGCCGGCGTAGACCGGGTGGTTGTCGCCGTAGAAGGTGATGTAGCGGCCGTCGTTCTGGTACGAGGTGAAGAGGCTCGGGACGTCGGTGGCGACGGTATCCCATCCTTCAATTTGAATCAGCTCCGGCTCGGGCTTTCCGTTCCACTTCGGCTCGTAGTTCTGGAAGAACTTGTTCTTCCCGTCGAGCTGGAACGTGCCCGGCCATCTCCTTCTCGTAGATGATGTTGGGCGAGGTGCCGGCCGCGACCAAGACGCTCCGCGCCGGGAAGGGGACGATCTCACCTGAGCCGCGCCACTTTCCCTTCTCGTCTTTTTTCTGACGCTCGAAGGTGACTTCCTTGACGGCGCCGTGTGTGTCGGGAACGCACTCCACCGGGCTCATGTTCTCGACGAAAACGATGCCCTCCTCGAGCGCCTTGTCGACTTCCTCGTGGTTCAGGCGGTAGGCCGGCGAGTCGGACAGGCGCTTGCGGTAGACGATCGTCACCCCGCCCCAGGACCGGACCAAGGGGGTGAAGTCGGGCTCTTCCCTCGCCTCGGCGGCCCGTGCCCGTTCGCGCCGGCACGCTTCGGCGTGGGCGAGGAACTCGTCCAGGATCTCGTGTTCTTCCGCGTCGTACATCGACCAGATGCGCTCATCGCCGAACTCCCGGCGGAGGGCCTCGTAGCGCTCGAGGATCTTCTCGACCTGCAGCGGATAGTAGGCCAGCAGCTCGGTCGCGGTGTCGATCGCGGTCAGGCCGCCGCCGATCACGACCGCCGGCAGGCGCACCTGCAGGTTCGCGATGCTGCTCCGCTTCGCCGCGCCGGTCAGCTGCAGGGCCATCAGGAAGTCGCACGCCTTGCGGACGCCGCGGATCAGGTTGTTCTTCATGTCGATGATCGTCGGCCGGCCCGCGCCGGTGGCGAGCGCGACGTGGTCGAAGCCAAGCCGCCAGGCGTCGTCGAGCGTCAGCGTGCCGCCGAAGCGCACGCCGCCGTAGACCCGGAAGTGGGCGCGTCGGTCGAGCGAGAGATAGATCAGCTTCAGGAAGTTCTTGTCCCAGCGCACGGTGATGCCGTACTCCGCGACGCCGCCGAAGCCGGCCATGATCCGCTCGTCGAGCGGTTCGTACAGCTCGGAGACCCACGTCGATCGGATGAGGCGCGGCGCGCTTGCCATCGGCGCGACGCCGTCAGCTCCGTCGGCAGCGGCTCGATCTTGAGGCCGTCGATGCCGACAACGCCGAATGCCTTCGTTCAGCAGGTAGTGCGCCAGCGTGTAGCCGGCCGGGCCCATGCCGACCACCAGCACCGTTCTTGGCCCGTCGGAAGGGGCAGGGGGTAGCGGGCGCTTCACGTTGAGCGGATTCCAGCGCGTGAGCAGGCTGTAGATCTCGAAGCCCCAGGGCAGCTCCAGCACGTCCGTGAGGATGCGCGTCTCGATCTGCGGGATGTTGACCGGCTCCTGTTTTTGGTAGATGCAGGCCTTCATGCAGTCGTTGCAGATGCGGTGGCCGGTGCCGGGGCACATCGTTGGGTTGTCGATCATCATCATCGCCAGCGCCCCGATCGTCGTCGCCGTCCCGCTTCAGCAGCTGGGCATCTCGGAGATCTTCTCGTCGAGCGGGCAGCCGGTTAGGGGGATGCCGAGGGGGTTCTCTCTGATGTTTCCGTCCTTCTCGATGAAGCCCTTGGAGCAGGAGTCTTTGTCCCGCTCGTGGCAGAAGATGCAGTAGTGGACCTCGTTGAAGACCTGCCGGAGATTGAAACGGGGGTCGGTCAGGACAAACCCGTCCCGCCGTCGCCGGTGTTTCTCCGGTCCCTGGACCGCTTCGGGGAGATCTTCTTTGATCGGGCGGGTCTCCACCAGATGCATAAAGTCGATCTTCTCCGGGAAACGGAACGAGACCCACTCTTTGACGCGGCCCTTCGCATCGGCCCGATGGGCATGGAGGGCGACCCACTGCTCCGGAATCTGAAGGAGACGCGTGGCCGTTTCGGCCGCCGTCGGGATTGAATCGAGTGCAGAGGGGAAAGGAAGACGGTCTTCGAAAAACGGGCGGCGCGCCCGATCGCTCCGGAGCAGGTCGCAGATTTCGGCGAGCCGCTTCCGGCTCGGCTCGGCGTCGACCTGCTGCTGCCCTTTGGCCTTTCGGACCAGATCCCGTTCGATCTCCATCAACTGAACCGAGGCGACGGCGATCGACCGCTCGCGGTCTCCTTGCACCTGCGGGGCGATGACCGCTTCCAACATCTCCATCTGACGGTCGAGTTTTTTGAGGTCGAACTCCGCCACGGCGGAAGAAGGGATTGCTTTCAACGCCCGCTTGATCACGAAATCGCGCTTGAAGTCGAAAATCGGCTTTTCAGCCTCGGCCCGTTGTACTTCCGCGGAGAGGGCCGGCTCGATTCGAAAGAGGCGCGAGACGAATCGGTCCAGGTGGGGAGCGAGTGCCACGATCAGGTTCGATTCGTCGACGGCGGAGATCCCTTTCCCCCCGCTTTCACGGTATGCCGCGTAGCTTCGGCCGAGATCGGGATCGGACGCTTCAACCGATCGGTAAAACATTTCCGCCAGTTCCTTCAGCCGAAGGGGATCATAGAGGTCGGCGTATCTCCACCCTTTGATCCCAAGAGACAACGTATTCATATTCCGAGTCGATCCCTCCTAACGAATTGTGAAATGGATACTGTTTTTCATGAATGATAAACATTCTACCACCTCATTGTTCGGATTCCCATGATGTCATGCATACATTCAAGGTGCACCTGGAAAAGGGCAGAGTAATTGCCCCTCGCCAAGCGATCATCGGTTGAAGGAGACGCAGAGATCGGAGAATTAAATAAGGGCGAGAATGCCTGTTCTAACTGAGGATTTTCTCATCGGTTTAACAAGGGCTTTTTCCAACTGGAACGAATGGGCGCGAGGCTGAAGCGTCATCCCGACTTTCTCATTGCCTCCAGCGCTTCCCTGATTTGCGTTTCGACCCCTTCGCAGATCAAATCATCGTCCACCATGTCGATCAGATCATCTTCCGTTACGGTGATGAACTTCCTCGCGCTTCCTTTTGAGAGGGAGATGAGGAAATTGTTGTTGGTCGAGCGAACCGGAATGACCCCTTCGGCTTTCGGATCGATCTTTTTGAGAACTTCCAAGAACTTTGCCCGTCCTGCCTCGACTTCGTCCATCTCCATTCCCTCCTTTGCTCCTGAAGCGGCCTGTTTCTCACCTTCCCGAATATCGGCTGACCCCGCCGAAGGTCCCGAACCATTTGTTCCCGTCGGGGTCGATCGCAATCGAATAGACGTAATCTCCTAAAAGGCCGCTCATCGTGTTAAAATTTTTGAAGCTTTTTCCGTCGAACCGGCTGACCCCCTTATTGGTGCCGATCCACATCACCCCTTGTTTGTCGATCTCGATGGCGTTGACGATGTTTCCCGCCAGACCGTCGGCGGTCGTGTAATTTTTGAAGCGCTTTCCGTCGAAACGAGAAAGCCCTCCCCCCAGGTTCCGAACCATTTGATCCCTTCGCCGTCGATTGCAGAGGAGATGACATAGTTGGGGTTGGCCTCTTGATTTTCTTTTCGGTCTTGCTGGTGATGCGCCGGTCCCTCTTCGTATTCATCGCCGGACGGCGGACTCGCTTTCGAATTCCCGACCGCGGCGCCGAGACCGTCGCGGTGGGTCCATCCTTTCATCGTTTTTCCGTCGAACCGGTTTACCCCTCCCTCGGTGCCGAACCAGAGGACCCCGGAGGGCTCGCGCTCGATCGTGTAGACCCATTTATCGACCAAGCCGTCGTCCATCGTATAGGTCACAAAACCTTTTCCGTCGAAGCGGCTGGCCCCTTTCCAGGTGGCGACCCACATCGTTCCGTTCGGCTCGAACAGGAGATCATAGACCCAGAGGTCCCCCAATCCGTTTTTCGGATTGTACAGGACCCACTCGGGGCCATAGGTCTTCGGGCCCCGTCCATAGGGGGTGAAGTGCTCCCACGCGCCGCCGTCGAACCGGCTCAGTCCGCCGCCGTAGGTGCCGATCCAAGCGGACCCCTTCGAATCGAATCGAATCGAGACGACCACGTTCGACAAGAGCCCCGATTTCGTATTGTAGATCTGATGCGTCTCGCTTTTCCGATTGAATCGGATCAGGCCGTTCGACGTCCCGATCCAAACCTCGTCCCCTTGGACCGCCAACGCCCGGATCACCACCTGTCCGATCTGCCAGCCGGTCCAGAGGGAGGCTGCTTCGGGGGGGGAAGGGGCTGCCCCCGGCCGATCCCGGCGGCCAATAGAAGAAGGGTCGCGGAAAGAAAAAGAATCGGGCGGAGGAAAGCGGCCGCCGGTCTCACACGGGATGGCTCGGGCGCGTTTGTCCGGAGCGGTCCGCCGCGATCGGGCATTACCCCTCTCCCCATTTCAATTTTTGCCGGAGGACCTGATAATAATTCCGATGGGGGGATTGGATTAATTTCAGCCGCCGCTCCGAGGCCTCGATATGGACGATGTCGTTTTCTTCCAGGGGAAAGATCTCTTGCCCGTCGACCGTGACGTGGGGGCCCTTCTCGGCGGTTTTCAAAACAACGTCGACCGCCACGTTAGAAGGAATGATAATCGGGCGATTGGTCAGCATATGGGGGGAGATCGGGGTGAGAATGACGGCATCGACGGATGGGTGAACGATCGGCCCGCCGGAGGAGAGAGAATAAGCGGTGGAGCCGGTGGCGGTGGCAATGATCAGACCGTCGGCCCGCAGCGAGGTGACGAATTGGTTGTTGATGGTGATCTCCAGCTTGATCAGCTTCGCCAGCGTTCCGTGACCGACGACGATATCATTTAAGACCCGCGGTTGAGGGATCTCTTTTCCACCGCGCCGGATGAACGATTTGAGCATCAAGCGCGGATCGAGGACATACTGGTTTTTGAAAATTTTCTCGAGGGTTGGATAGAGCTCATCCAGAGTGACCTCCGTCAAAAAACCGAGGCTGCCAAGGTTCACTCCGAGGATCGGGATATCGAGCGCTTCCACCAGTCGTGCCGCCGAGAGGAGGGTTCCGTCTCCCCCGAGGACGATGAGCATGTCGAGGGAGCGCGGGATGGTTTTCTTGGCGACATCGACCGTGAGGGCTTCTTTCCCCTGTTGTTGAAGCCAAGGGATCAGCTTCTCAAGGACGGCTTTCCCCTGAGAATGATCGGGTTTTAAGACGATGCCGATTGTTTTCATGAGATCATGATTTCAGTGAAAAAATGAGTAATTTAGGGCGAGTCCGATTCTATACGCCCCTGGTTTCTTTGTCAACAAAAAGGCCTTTTCCAGTTAATTAGGGAGTCCCGTCAGAAAAAAATATCCCCCGTTGTAGAACATGTGGAGGAAGATCGAGGGGTAGAGGCTTCCGTAGCGATCCCGAAAGTATCCGAAGAGGAGGGAGGGGAAAAAAACGGAGACGGCCCAGAGGGGAGGGTGGGTCCAGAAATGCATGATCGTAAATAAAAGCGAGACCAGCGCATTTGCGCCGGTGATACCAAAAAAGGAGCGCTTTCCCCAGGGATGGTCGGCCCACGTTCCCTGGAGGAAACCGCGAAAAAGGATCTCTTCAAACCAGGGCTGCCAAACGACCAGGAATAAAAAGGGGATCGAGAAGATCTGACGCGGCGCCATCGGCGTGAGCGGCTGAACCTGAGCGAGAAGAAGCCAAAAAAGAAACCTCCTGCGCCGAGGGCGAGGAGAAAGGGGGGATCTTTATAGAAGGGGGAAAAAGTATCGAGACCGATCGCTTGAATGAGTTTACGCATCATGGTGAAGGAGACGTTTCGGTAGAGCGTTTTGATTTGCACGCGTCTGCGGAACGGATGGGATGGTTTCTTTTTCCTTCATCGGATCACACGACGTTTTCGGGGGTTTCATGATAAAATCAGCGGGAATGAAATGGCAAGGTACCACGGGACCTTGCGCTTGTCAATAAATGGGCCGCCTCGGGCGACTCCGCGATAAAGTCGGAACGTCCTTCGTTCCGTCCACCGTTTACTTGACAATCGCTCCCCATTTTCATAGGATAGCTCGGTTTTGATCAAAGGAGTCTTTTAATGCCCCATAAAATTCGAGTTCAAAAGAAGAGGGATGAAGCGCCGCTTCGCCTGGTCACCCGATCGGAAGAGCTGGTCGAGCAGGTCCGATCCAATCCGAAGTGGATCTGGGGGGGAATGGGCGTCGCGCTTGCCCTCATCGCCATCTTCATCACCGGTTGGTTCCTGAACCAACGGGCCGAGAAAAAAGCCGCCGCGATTGAAGCGGAGGCATTTCGGCTTTTCCATGAACCCCCGCCGCTTCCGCAGCCGATCGAGGAAGGAAAGCCGGAGCCTGAGCCGGACATCATGGACAAGACGGAGCGGTTGAAGAAATCGGCCAGCCTCTATGATGAAATCGTGGAAAAGCATTCCCGGACCGACGTGGCGCGGATGGCGCCGTATGAAAGCGGCAACGTCTATTTTGAACTCAAGGATTATGATGCGGCGGAGAAGCGTTATCTCGCTTTCCTGGAAAAAAATGCCGCCCAAAAAAACCTCGCCTCCTTGGCGCATCTGAAGCTGGGGTATCTCTACCAGAAAAAAGGAAATCCCGAATCGGCGTTGAAGCACTTCCGGGCTTCTTATGAAGTGGAGGGGGGCAACAGCAGAGACCAAGCCGGTTTTGAATTGGCGCGCGCCTTGGAAATAAGCGACAAAAAGAACGAGGCGGTCGAGATTTATAAAAAGGTTTCAGAGGATTTCGAAAAGTCCCCCTGGGGGGTTGAAGCGAAAGTCCGGATGGATATCCTGAATCCTCCGACCGCATCGACGCCGGCCCCTTCCACAACGGAACCGGCAAAAGGAACGACTCCCCCGGCGGGCGCATCCGCCCCGGCGGAAACGGGAAAGAAATAATCGGGAACGGATTGGCCTCAAAATGGGAAAGGTCAGTCTTCGGTGGGGATGATCAGATAGTGTCCTGCCTGGATCGCGCTGTTTCTTCGCAGGTGATTGGCTCGCAGAAGACTTCCGACGCTGACATTGTACTTTCGTGCGATTGAGCTGAGGGTCTCTCCAGTCGAAATGCGGTGTTTCTCTGTCGGAATGATCAGATAGTCTCCCGTCCGAATCGTGCTCTCTTTACTCAATCCATTCGCCTGAAGGATGCTTTCGATGCTGACATCATACATCCTGGCGATCGAGCTGACCGTTTCTCCCTTCGAAATGCGATGCCGTTGACCCTCGGTCGACTTCGGTCCCGTCTGTGAATTCGGAGAAAAGTTTGCCAGGAAGGTTTCGCGCGTTCCCGGAGGGAGTTTCAGACGATAACGCGGATAACGCGGCGGGGTCGACTCTTTTTTCAATTCGGGATTGTACGCTTTAATCTCGGCCACCGTGACCCCCGCCGCCTTTGCAATCGTCCTCAGCGACGTCGCATTCGGAATTTCCACCTCGTCATAAGTGAAGGGGGGATGATATTCGATCGAGAACCCATATTTCTGCGGGTTCCTCGCAATCATTGTCGCCGCCATGTATTTCGGGACATAGTTCTTTGTCTCAAGACGGATATGGTGCGACTGTTTTAGCTCCCAAAAATCTTCCGCCTTTGTCCGGGCCATGGCGCGCATAATTCTTCCCTCCCCCGCGTTGTAGGAGGCCATCGAGAGGGGCCACGATCCAAACAGGCCATAAAGATCTCTGAGATATTTCGCGGCGGCGACGGTCGATTTGACCGGATCTCTTCGCTCATCGATCCAGTCATCGATCCGCAATCCATACTTTTTCCCGGTCCCTTTGATGAATTGCCAGGGGCCGGCCGCTTTCGCTCTGGAAAAGGCTTTCGGGTTAAACCCGCTTTCGATCAGAGAAAGGAAGACCAGATCTTCGGGAAGCTGATGCTCCCGTAGAATGTCCCGCATCAGCGTGGTATATTGGCCGGAGCGGGCGAGCCAGAGCTCGAATTTATCTCTCAACCGGGTCTGGAAAAAAACGATGTAATCATTGACCAGCTCGTTAAAGACAATCGGAACATCATAGGTAATAGAGGGGTCGGAGGGGTCTGCCGTGATCGTCTGCATCGAAAAAGGGAGTGCATCAGGGGGCAGCTCCAGCGTCAGGAGGTCAAAAAAATCCTCGGGAAGGTGCTCCTCTTCTTCAATCTCTTCAAGAGGGGTCGATCGGTCGGGGGAGGCGACGGTCCCTTCCTCCGAAGTCGATTCAATCAAAGCGACCGATGTAGGATGGCCTGTTTCCAGAGAGGCATTTACAACCGAAGGGGTGGAATAAAGGTAAAGAAAAGCCAATAAGAAAAAAGCGAACCGGAGAGGAAATCGTTCTTTTCGACCCATCTTGGCTCCATTCTGACATGAAAATTAAGCATCCAGGAATGCCTCAACCTCAAGCATATAATACTTTTTTCTTCCCTTTTGTCAAATAAATAACATTCACTTGACTACTGAGTAAACGTTTAGTAAATTGAATCATCATGCCTTCTAAACATCAAACATCCCGATCGGACAAAGCGGAGCGCCGCAGAAAAGAGCTTCTGGAGGTCAGCCTTCGGCTTTTCTCGGAAAATGGATATGATGCCACCAGCATCCGCGACATCGCCCGGGAGGCCGGGATTACGGAAGGTCTTATCTATCATTACTTTCAGGGAAAGAAAGACCTTCTAAAGGCGATCGTTCAGGGGTCGGTCTGCGACGGCGTGGTCTTCGAGCAGATCGATCAGGTCGAGTCGCTGCCGATCGAGGAAGCGGTTTTGAAAATCGGCGCCCACCTGTTGGAGAACCTCCGGAATCGCAAAGAGATCTTCACCCTCATGCTGGCGGAGGCCCGTCTCTTCGAGAAGGATAAAGACTACTTCATTCCGAAATTGATCTACGAAAACAACATGCTCCGATTCGGCGCGTTTCTCAAGAAGCGGATGGAGCGCGGGAGATCCGTGAAATGGAGCCGGTTTTGCTGGCCCGCCAGTTCAGCGGATCGCTGTCGCCTTTTTTCATTTCCAACTCACCATCCCACATATTATCATTACTCCATAACCTCTCCTTCTCCATCATCAGGTCATCGCTGCCGATCGAAAGCTTAAAATCCCCCACTGTTGAAACTCCGGAATCGCAAGAATCTTCCCTCATGCTGGCGGAGGCCCGTCTCTTCGAGAAGGATAAAGACTACTTCATTCCGAAATTGATCTACGAAAACAACATGCTCCGATTCGGCGCGTTTCTCAAGAAGCGGATGGAGCGCGGGGAGATCCGTGAAATGGAGCCGGTTTTGCTGGCCCGCCAGTTCAGCGGATCGCTCGTCGCCTTTTTTTATTTCAAGAGATCTTGCTCGGCAAGACCGTCACCGACGTTCCGCCGGAGCATTTTTTGAAGTGTTTGATCGATGTATTCCTTCGCGGCATCAAAAAGTGTGAGAATTAAAACCGCCGTTCCCGGGACAAGCGCCGATGAAAACCCGCACGATGATCGTCCTCTTCATTCTGCTCACATTGGTTCTCTCCTTTGCCGCCTTTCCTTTTTTCAGAAAGCCGCCTGAATCGAATTACATCGAGCGGGTCGGGATCATCGAGGCGACGGAGGTGCATCTCAGCTCGAAGATCGCCGAGCGGATCGAGGCCCTCCCCTATGAGGAGGGAGATCCCGTTCCGGTAAATGCCGTGGCGGTTCGCCTTGATGAGCGGGAGATTGCGGCGGAGGTGGCCCAAGCGGAGGCGAACGTCCAGCGGGGGGAGGCGGGCCTGGTCAACGCGCGGGCCCAGATCGAAAAGGCAAAAGCGACGCTGGAAGACGCCCGGCGGAACATCGATCGCCTGTCGTCCCTCCGTCAGGAGGGATTGGTCTCCGATTCCGACTGGGACAGCGCCCGGACCCGGCTGGAATTGGCCGGCGCGGAGCTGAAGGCGGCGGAGGCGGAGGCGCGATCGGCGGCGGCGGAGCTAAAACAGCGGCAGGCAAATCTCAACCTTGTTGAGATCCGGTTGAAAGAGACGGAGATTCATGCTCCCATCGGAGGGGTGGTGACCTTAAAAGCGTTCGAAGCCGGGGAGATGATCTCGCCGGGGGCGACGATCCTGACATTGATCGATCCGAATTCGGTTTGGGCGCGGGTCAACCTGGAAGAGGGAGAGGTCGGCAAAGTGCGGATCGGCGCGCGTGCGGAGATCTTCGTCGGCTCTCTTCCGAATCGGGCGTTTGAGGGAAAGGTCTCCGAGGTCGGGGCGGAGGGGGGATTTGCAACGCAGCGCGATGTCACCCGGGGAAGGCAGGACATCAAGACCTTTCGCGTGAAGGTCCGCGCCCTTTCTCCAGAGGGGCTGTTGAAGCCGGGGATGACGGCGAGAGTGCGAATTTTCGTTAACGAGATGGAGAAATAACAAAGGATGCAGCTTCGGCGGACGGGAGCGGCCGGCTTGAGCGCCGGCGGGAGGTTTTGGGTGGTTTTTTCTCTGATGAGCCTTTTCGGATTTTCTTCGATCGATGCGGCCTCGGCCCAAGAAGAAGGGCTGACGATCGAAGAGGCGGTTCGGCTCGCCCTCACGCGGAACGAACGAACAGAAATCGCCGACGCGCAGCTCGCGGCGGCGGCGGCCCGGGTGAAAAAAGCGCGCGCTTTCTTTTTTCCCGATCTCACCGCCACCGGTGGATATTCTCGAAGCGGTTTTGACGACGGCGAAGACGACGGGAGCCGGTTCGATCGGGATCCCGAGTCTCTGTTGGGGACGATTATATTGAACCTCCCTCTCTTCGATGCGCGGGCTTTTCCGCTTTATCGCCAGGCCAAACACGCGCATGTCGCGGCCCGCTTCAGCACCGAGGAGGATAAACGTCTTCTGGCGTTTGAGGCGGCCGATGCTTTCTTAAGAACGCTCGGGGTCGAACAGGTCCAAGCGGCTGCGGAGCGGAGGGAGGCCTTCGCTCGGGAGACGCTCGAAGACACCCGGGTCCGTTTTGAGGCGAAACTCGTCAGCTCGAACGACGTCACCCGGGCCGAGCTGGAGCTGGCCAACGCGGAGAGGGAAGCGACGTTGGCCCGCGGAGAGGCCGAACTGGCCCGTCTACAGCTGGGGTTCTTGATCGTCTCCGAGATTCGGGGAGCGTTGGTGCTCCCCGACACGTTGCTGAACCCTCCCCAGATGGCCGAACCGGGACGGTTGGTCGCGGAGGCGCAGACGCGCCGGCTTGATCTTGCCGCCGGTCATGAGCGGACCGAGGCGCTGCGTGCCTTTGCAGAGGAGCCGTCTCGGAGGATCATCCCGATCTTGGGGCTGACCGGACAGTTTCAACAAGAAGCCGGTTCCGAGGCCGAGAGCCGAAGCCGCGAGTGGCTGATCGGGCTGAATCTGACCTGGCTGTTGTACGACGGCGGAGAGCGGCAGGCCGATCGGGCCGAGCGGAATGCCCTGGCCCGAAGTTCGGCATTGGAAGTGGAGGCGACGCGGCGTCGGGTGGCACTCGATGTCCACCGCGCCCTCGCCGACCTGGAGAGCAACCGGACGGCGACCCGGCAGGCGGCCACGGCGGCTCAGATGGGGGAGCGGAATGCGGAGGAGGTCGCCGTTCTCTACGGACAGGGGCTGGCAAGCGCCCTCGAGGTGGCCGACGCCAATCTTCAGCGTTTTGTCGCGGAGGTCGCCCTGGTGCAGGCCCGTTATGGACAGGGGCTTTCGCATCTGAATCTGCGAGCCGCCCTTGGATTCGATCCCTTTGGAATGGAGGTGACCCCGTGAGGTCTGAAAACCCGATCTTGGCCCTGTTGCTCCTTACGTTTATTTTGGCGGCGACGGCGTGCGCCGACAATGCCGGCTCTTCTACCGCCAAGGGACGGCAGGAGGAAAACCGCCGGTCGCCTTTCCGGTCGAGACCGAGAAGATCGAGAGCCGCCGGGTTGAATATCAGGTGATCGCGGTCGGGTCGGTTGAAGCATTCGAAACGGTTCAGGTCACGGCGCGCGTCGCCGGCGTGATCGAACGGGTTCACTTCAGCGAAGGGGAAACGGTCAAGGCGGACAAAGTTCTCGCTGAGATCGAGCCGGACCGATTCCGGTTGGCGGTCGAATCGGCCCGCGCCGTGTTAAATAAGGCCGAAGCGGCGAAGGTCGATGCCGAGGCGGCATTGGCCCGCCGGGAGGCGGTGAATGAGAAAAATCCGGGGCTGATCATCGGGGAAGAGATCGAGACCTTTCGGACCCGCGTTCAGACCGCTTCGGCGGAGCTCTCCCAAGCGCGCGCCGCGCTGGAGATCGCCGAGCTCAACCTCCGGGACGCCTTTACCAAGGCGCCGGTCGTGGGCATCATTCAGACCCGCACCGTTCAAACCGGAGAGTATGTCCAGCCCGGAAAAGTATTGGCCACGTTGATTCGACGGGAGCCGCTTCTGCTTCGTTTCCGCGTGCCGGAGCAAGATTCGGCGGAGCTTCGTCCCGGCATGTCGGCCCGCTTTAGCGTTCGGGGGAGTCAGCGGGCCTATTCGGCGGTGTTGACCCATGTGGCCGGTTCGGCCGATCCGGCTTCGCGGATGGTTGCGGTGACGGGCGAAGTGAACGATCCGAACCGAAAGGAGTTGCGGCCGGGGACCTTTGCCGAGGTCCGCATCCCGTTGGAAGTCACGGCGGAGACCCCGGTGATCCCGCAGACGGCGGTCCGTCCCAGCGAGAAGGGTTTCCTTGCTTTCGTGGTGGAAGAGGGGATTGCTAAAGAGCGGGTCCTCACCCTGGGGATGCGGACGGCCGAAGGCCTTGTCGAGGTCCGATCGGGCGTTCAGCCGGGTGAAGTCCTCGTGGTCCGCGGAGCCGAGGCGCTCCGGGACGGGGCGCCGGTTCGGATCGCCGAGGAGCGGGAAGGCGCCCCTTCCGGCGGACCGGGATCGAGACCGGAGCAAGGGGGCGGCACCCCCGATCCGCCGCAAGGAGAGAAACGATGAATCTCACCGACATCTGCATCAAAAAGCCGGTTTTCGCCTGGATGTTGATGGCGGCCACCGTCGTCTTCGGCGGGATCGCGGCGACCCGCATCGGCATCAGCCAATTTCCCGACGTCGATTTCCCGACGATCTCCGTCAACGTGACCTGGGAAGGGGCTGCGCCGGAGGTGGTCGAGCATGATGTCATCGAGATCCTGGAAGAGGCGGTGGTTCAGGTCGAAGGGGTCCGGTCTATTACTTCTTCGTCCCGGCAGGGCGGGGGGAATATCACCGTGGAGCTCGACCTCGCCCGGAATGTCGATCTGGCGATGCAGGATGTCCAGTCAAAAGTCTCCCAGGCCCAGCGGCGCTTGCCGCGAGATATCGATCCGCCGGTCATCTCAAAAACCAATCCCGAAGACCAGCCGATCATGTGGGTCGGCCTCTCCGGCCCTTTCCCGACGCGGGTCTTAAGCGACTTCGCACGTTATCGGCTGAAGGAAAAGTTGCAGACCGTTCCGGGAATCGGCGAAATCACCATGGGGGGATTCGTCGAGCGGAACATCCGGGTCTGGCTGGATGCCACCCGGCTTGATGAAAAGGGGCTGACGGTCACCGATGTCATCGAAGCGCTTCAACGGGAGCATGTCGAGCTTCCCGCCGGACGGATCGAGACCGAGGGACGCGAGGTGAACGTCCGGATCTTGGGGGAGGCGCTCGATCTCTCGACCTTCCGCCGGATCATCGTCGGAAATACGAAAGAGGCCCCCGTCTACTTGGAGGACGTCGCCTTGGTGGAGGACGGCTTCGAGGATGTCCGCCGGCTCTCGCGCGTCGCGGGGGCGCCGGCGCAGGGGCTCGGCATCAAGAAGCAGCGGGGGGCCAATGCCGTCGCGCTCGCCGAGGGAATCCGCAAGGCGATGGAAGAGATCCGGCCGACCCTTCCGGAGGGGATGGAGCTGGGGGTCAACTTTGACTCGACCCGCTTTATCGAAGAGTCGGTTCATGAAGTCGAGTTCGAGCTGGTGTTGGCGGTAATTCTGACGGCGGTCGTCTGCTGGCTCTTCCTCGGTTCGCTCTCGAGCACCCTGAACGTCGTCCTCGCGATTCCGATGTCGCTGTTGGGGACGATCGCCACGATCTATTTTCTCGGATTTACACTGAACACCTTTACGCTGCTGGCCCTCTCCCTGGCCGTCGGGATCGTCGTCGATGACGCGATCATGATCCTGGAGAACATCTTCCGCCATTCGGAAGAAGGGAAAGACCGGGTCCGTGCGGCGCGGGAGGGGACGGAGGAGATCAAGTTCGCCGCGCTGGCGGCGACGCTGGCGGTCATCGCCATTTTCATCCCCGTCATCTTCATGAAAGGGATCATCGGCCGGTTCTTCCTCCAGTTCGGGATCACCCTGAGCGTGGCGGTGCTGCTCTCCTATCTGGAGGCGATCACCCTGGCGCCGGCTCGCTGCGCCCAATTCCTCTCCACCTCGCGGGAGGGGCGAAGCCGGCTCGGCCAATGGGGCGATCGTGGATTCGAGTGGCTGTCGCACCGTTATAGCCGACTCCTGGCGCGCGGGCTGAAGTGGCCGGTGGCGGTCCTCTCTCTGGCGGCGGTCCTTTTTGCCGGCTCTTTCATGTTGATGACCCGATTGCCGAGAGAACTGGTCCCTTCCCAGGATCAGAGCCGGATGCTGATCCGGATGCAAACTGCGGTCGGATCGAATCTGGCCGAGACCGATCGGATTTTCCACCGGGCCGAGGCGTTCATGGCGACCCGGCCGGAAGTGGCCCGGGCCTATGCAATTGTCGGCGGATTCGGCGGCGGCGGTGTGAATACCGGCGTCATGTTTGTGACGATGGTTCCTCCCGATCAGCGGGATGTGACACAGCAGGAGTTCGCCGGGATTGTCCGGAAAGAGTTCAACTCTTATCCGGGGGTGCGGGCGGTGGTTCAGGATCTCTCGCAGCAAGGGTTCACCGCGCAGCGGGGCTTCCCGGTGGAGTTTTCCATCCGCGGCCCCGAGTGGGATCGGCTGGTGGATCTGAGTCAGGAAATCAGACAAAAACTGACGGCCAGCGGCGCGGTGATCGATCTAGACACCGATTACCAGGTCGGGATGCCGGAGCTGCGGATTACGCCGGATCGGGCCCGCGCGGCCGATCTGGGAATCTCCGTCGAGCGGGTAGCTCAGACAATCAACGCCATGGTCGGCGGGCTTCGGGTCGGAAGATACAGCACCGAAGGGCGCCGCATCGACGTCCGGCTTCGCCTCTTGGCCGACCAGCGCTCCCGTCCGGAGGATCTGTCGCGGCTTCGGGTTCGAAGCGCGACGGACGAGCTGATACCGCTCTCCTCGCTCGTCACCTATGAGGAGCGTCCCGCCCTCCAGGCGATCACCCGAAGCGATCGGGAGCGGGCGATCACCTTTTTCGCCAATGTCGCGCCGGGCCGCTCTCAGGACGAAGCGCTCACCCTCGTGAAGCAGCTCTCCAAGGAGTTGCCGATCGGATACCATGCCGTGCTCGGTGGGGCGAGCGTGGCGTTCCAGGAATCAATGGGGAGCCTGATCTTCGCGATCTTATTAGGGATCATCGTCGCTTATATGATTCTGGCGTCGCAGTTCAACTCGCTTCTCCACCCGGTCACCGTTCTGACGATCCTTCCCCTTTCGATCGTCGGCGCCGCCATCGCGCTCCTGCTGGCGGGAAAAACCTTGAATATCTTCAGCATGATCGGGCTTCTTTTATTGATGGGAATCGTGAAAAAAAATTCGATCATCCTGGTCGATTACGCCAATCAGATACGGGAAGAAGGGGGAGGGGACGCCGCAACGGCGATGCTTCGGGCCGGTCCCGTCCGGCTGCGGCCGATCTTGATGACATCGGCTTCCACTCTGATGGCCGCCGTTCCCGCGGCGCTCGCCCTCGGCTCCGGTTCGGAGATCCGCTCTCCCATGGCGATGGCGGTTATCGGGGGGCTGATCGTCTCCACCGTGCTGAGCCTTTTTGTGGTCCCGGCGTTTTACGTTGTGGCCGATCAGATGGCGGTGAAGATTAAAGGATGGCGCGGCGGGCGGCGGGCGGTCCAGCCGGTCGAGACCGAGCCGAAATTGACGGAGTAGGATCCCGTGATTCAGAACGAAGTCCCCAATGCGATCATCGTCAAAAACCTGGTCAAGCGGTATGACGCATTCAACGCCCTCGATCATGTCGATTTAACCGTGCCGTTCGGCGAATGTTTCGGATCGCTCGGTCCCAACGGCGCCGGCAAGACGACCCTCATCCGGATTTTGACCGGGTTGATCCACCCGACGGAGGGGGAGGCGATCGTCGCGGGGCACGACGTGGCCAAGCGGCCGGACGCCGTCCGCCGGTCGATCGGCGTCGTCTCCCAGGCGATGACGACCGATCTTGATTTGACCGGCCGGGAGAACCTCGACATTTATGGAAAGTACTATCAGGTTCCCGACAAAGACCGGCGCGAGCGGATCGGGGACCTTCTCGAGCGGGTTGGCTTGACGGAGCGGGCGGACGATCTCGTCGCGGCTTACTCCGGGGGGATGCGGCGCCGGCTGGAGATCGCGCGCGGGTTGATTCACCGTCCCAAGATTCTCTTTCTCGATGAGCCGACGATCGGCCTCGATCCGCAGTCGCGCCGGGTGGTCTGGGACCTTTACAACAATTTCGAAAGAATGAAAACCTGACGATCTTTTTGACGACCCATTATATGGACGAGGCCGACCTTCTTTGCGACCGGATCGCGATCATCGACGCCGGAAAAATCGTCGTGATGGACAGCCCGGAGAATCTCAAAAAGAAAATCCCCGGAAGCGACATCATCGAGATCTCCATCGAAGGAGAGCGGGAAGGGCTGTCGGCCTCTCTCGAATCGCTTCCTTCGGTCCACAAGGTCGTCGTTGAAGAGGGACTGCTCCGTGTCTTTGCCGATCAGGGGGCTCAGTCGGTTCCGGTCCTGATGGAGGCGATTCAGAAGCAGGGGCTGAAGGTTCAATCGATCAGCGTCAAGCAGCAGACGCTCGAAGAGGTCTTCATCCACTACACCGGCCGCTCGATCCGGACCGAAGATACCAAGAAGGTGAGTTACTTCATCGGGGCTGGCGTGCCGAGGAGATGGGGAAGGTGATCGTTATCGATTCACGATGAACGTTTTTATATGACAATGCGTACTCTCGCCTTCGTAGAACGGGATCTTCGAAAATTTCTCCGGAATCCGATTGCGATTCTGTCGAGCATTCTGTTGCCGATGGTCTATTTGCTCATTATCGGGAACTCGTTTCAGGGGAGTCTTAAGAACCTTCCCTTGGCTTTTGTCGATCAGGATCATGGGCCGTATGCCGAGCGGATGCTCGACCGGCTCCGTTCCATCGAGACCGGGCCGAGCACTTTCCGGCTGGTTTATCTCTCCGATCCGGTGGCGGCGGAGGAGGGGTTCGAGAGGGAGTGTTCAAAGGGGCGGTGGTGATTCCCCCCGACTTTTCGAAAAATATCGATCGGGGGACCGTGCCGCAGGTGGGGCTGGTCCTCGACAACACCGACGGCGTCTCGGCGGCGGCGCTGCAGCAGAGCCTCTCGGAGGCGTTCAATTCGTTGAAAGTCGATGCGCTTCCGATCCGGTCCGATCCGAGGACGCCGCAAATGTATCCGATCGAGCTTTATCGAAAAATCGACTACGACGCCTCGCTTGTGCCGGGGGCGGTGATCATGGCGATCTTCATGGGGACGATGATCACCGGGGCGTTCAATCTGGTGATGGATCGATTCCTGGGGGTCCACGAAGCCTACCTCTCGACGCCGTTGACGAAGATCGATATGATCCTCGGTATTCTGATCAGCGGGGTGCTGGTGACGACGCTGATCTCTCTCGTGGTCTTGGGCGCCGGGATCTGGATCACCGAGGTGCCGGTCGCCGGGGGGGCCGCCTCCTTCTCGGCGGTGGTCCTGGTGATCATCTTGACGGCGATGGGGTTGCTGACCATGATGTGCGCCCTCCTCTCCCGGGTCGATCATCCCCGGATCGTCGGTCTGCTCGGCGGTTTTCTCAATGTCATCTTCTTTTTTCCGAGCGGGGCGGTTTACCCCGTGGAGAGTTTCCCGAAATGGCTCCAGGCGTTCAGCAAGGTCAATCCGGAGACCTACTCGGTCCATGCGTTAAAATCGGTCCTCTTCAAAGGGGCCGATTGGCAGGCGATCCGGGGAGATATCCTTTATTTGATCGGTTTCACACTGGTGATGTTTCTGTTGTCCATTAAAACGTTCAAGCGAGACTTATAAACATGGGAGAAGGTGAATCATGATCCGGAGGGGCGTTTTTCTTCTTGTGTTGGTTCAACTGATCATCGTCGATCCTTTTCAGGGATTTGCGCAGGAGGTCGTCACGCTCGAAGAGGCCTATCGCTCCGCGATGGCCGAAAGCGAGCAGATCGGGATTTCCAGAGAGAATTTGATGCAGGCGGAGCGGGAGATCGACCGGGCGAAAAGCTTTCTCTATCCCAGCATCAACACCGAAGCGAGCTATCTCCGCCGGGCGGAGGCGAAACAAGGGCCGTTCGGCGTCTTGCTCCCCGAAGAGCAAAAACAATTTAACCTGACCATCGATCAGCCGCTCTACACCGGCGGCCGGGCGTCGGCCGCCTATCGAAGCGCGAAGCTCGGTGTCCGAGGGGGAAAAGCTCGACCTCAGTCTGACCACCGAAAATATTCTCTTCGATGTCGCCCGCGCTTATTACGAGGCGCTCAAGGCGCAGCGTAATGTCGAAATCGAGGAGAATGAGGTCAAACGGTTGGAGGCCCATCTTCGCGACGCCGAGAAACGTTTTCGGGTCGGGGAGGCGATCAAGACGGTGGTGTTGCGCGCCGAAGCGGAGCTGGCCGACGCCCGCGCCCGATTGATCCGGGCCCGAAACGATCAAGAAACGACGAAAGATCAACTGGCGCTCTTCGCTCGAATCGAGGGGCCGTTTAACCTCGCCGATCCTCCCTCCTTAACCCTCTCGGAGCAGAGCGAGGCGGAGTGGGTCAAAACGGCGCACGAACGGCGGTCCGATCTCGCGTTGCAGTCGACGAACGTCAAGATTTCCGAAGAGCAGATCAGCATCGCCAAGGGGACCTTTTTCCCGTCTCTCAGCCTCCAGGGACGGTACAACTGGATCGATCAAGACCCGGAAACCTCCTTTTTGACCACCAACGATCGATCGGCGATCCTCAGCCTCAGCTTCCCCATTTTTGAGGGACGCCTGCGGGTTGCGGAGTTGGCGCAAGCGAGGTCCCGTCATCGTCAACAGCTCTTGCAAAAATCGTTTCTGTCGGATCAAATCTCCGTCGAGGTGCGGCGCGCTCTGCTGAACCTGAATGCCCTTACCTCTCAGCTCGATGTTCTTCAGGCGCAGGTCGCCTTTGCGCGTGAGAACTTTTCGCTGATCTCCCGGCAGTTTGCGGTGGGGCTTGCCACAAACATCGACGTCCTTGATGCGAATGCCACCCTCATCAGCGCGGAGCGGCAGCTCACGAACACCACCTATGACCGGGAGGTGGCGATCCTCCAGGTGGAAAGAGCGGTCGGCGTTTTCCTTGATTTAATGCCGCCGAAAACGGGGCGGGATGATGAAGATTCAAGGGGGCCGACAGGCAATCCGCAGGTTCCATAAGAGAGGGAGCGGTGTTCATGAAATATCGGTTTCGATTGTATGTGACGCTGAAAAAGGGAGGGGCGCTCTTATTATTGCTCCTGATTTTCGCCGGATGCGGCGAGGGGGGAAAGTCCGACGCCAAGCCGCCCCAGGCTTCGGGGCCGCAGACGGCCCCCGCGGGGCCCCCTGCGATGCCGGTGGAGGCGGCGCGGGTTCAGACCGGAACGGGACGGTTGGAAGTCACCGCCGTCGGCTCCCTGGAGGCGAATGAATCGACGGTGATTCGGTCGGAGATTGCCGGCCGGATCACCGCCATCCGGTTCAAGGAGGGGGAGCGGGCGACGAAGGGGAGCGTTCTTCTCACGATCAATTCGGAGGAGTTCCAGGCCCAGCTCAATCAGATCAAAGCGGTCGTCGAGCTGAACAAGATGAATTTCGAGCGGGCAAAACAGCTGCGCCCGGAGGGGTTGATCGCCGAGCGGGCGTACGATGAGGCCGAATCGAGATTAAAGGAATCGGAAGCGAGCCTCTCCCTGGCGCAGGTGCGCCTCGACAAATCGATCCTCCGCGCCCCCTTCAGCGGCCAACTCGGTCTCCGTCAGGTGAGTCCGGGCGACTTTGTTCAGCCGGGCCAGGCGATCGTCAACCTGGAAGATACCGATTCGATCAAGGTCGATTTCCGTATCCCGGAGATCTACTTGAATCGGATCGAAGACGGCCAGTCGCTTCAAGTCGGGGTGGACGTTTACCCGAATCGGCTCTTCGAAGGGAAAATTTATGCGATCGACTCGCGGATCGACAATGCGACGCGGACCGTTCTCGTTCGGGGGCGGGTGCCGAATCCGGCCGGGGCGCTCCATCCGGGAATGTTCGCCCGCGTGACGCTGCTCCTCGGCGAGCGGGAAAATGCCGTCTTCGTCCCGGAGCAGGCGGTGGTCCCGATGGGGGGAGATAAATTCGTCTATCGGGTCGTCGACGGGAAGGCGGTTTTCACGAAGGTCCGTCTGGGTCTTCGGAAAGAGGGCCGAGTTGAAGTTGTCGAAGGGATCGGCCCGGAGGAGACGGTGATCACCGCCGGCCAGATGAAGCTTTTCGACGGCGCCCCGGTGATGACCGTGGGGGCCAAAGAGACCGCGCCTGAAAAGGCGCCGGCGGGAGGATCGTCCAAATGAATTTGCCCGGGATATCCATCCGCCGTCCCGTGTTCGCCACGGTGATGAGCCTGATCCTGGTGCTGATCGGCATCATCTCCTACGACCGCCTCTCGGTGCGCGAATACCCCAAGATCGACACGCCGGTGGTGTCGGTGCGCACCGTGTATCCGGGCGCCAGCGCCGAGATCATCGAGAGCCAGATCACCAACCCGCTCGAAGAATCGCTGGCCGGCATCGAAGGCATCCGCACCATCAAATCGGTGAGCCGCGAAGAGGTCAGCCAGATCACCATCGAGTTCCAGCTCGAGCGCGACGTGGACGCCGCGGCCAACGACGTGCGCGACCGCGTCTCGCGCGTCGGCCGCGTGCTGCCCGACGAATCCGGACGACCCCCTGGAGTCGTCGCCAAAGTGGACGCCGACGCGCAGGCCATCATCTGGCTCGCGTTCGTGAGCGACCGCCATACGCCGCTGGAGATCACCGACTACGCCGACCGCTACGTGAAAGACCGCTTGCAGACCCTGCCCGGCGTCGCGAGCGTCATCATCGGCGGCGAGCGCCGCTACGCCATGCGGCTGTGGCTGGATCGCAACCGTTTGGCGGCGTTATGGCCTCACGCCGCAAGACGTGGAAAACGCGCTGCGCGCGCAGAACGTCGACGTGCCGTCGGGCCGCATCGAGAGCGCGATGCGCGAATTCACCGTGCTCACCGAGACCAGCCTCACCACGCCCGAGCAGTTCAACGACATCATCATCCGCCAGGTGGCCGGTTATCCCGTGCGCCTCAAGGACGTCGGGCACGCCGAGCTGGGCGCCGCCGATGACCGCAACACGGTGCGGGTGAACGGCAACACCGCGGTGGGCCTCGGCATCGTCAAACAATCCACCGCCAATACCTTGGAAGTCGGCCAGGCCATCAAGGCCGAGCTGCCCAAGCTCAGCGCCGGCCTGCCCGAAGGCATGGAATTCAAGATCGCCTTCGATACCTCAGTGTTCATCGAGGAATCCATCCAGTCAGTGTACAAGACCATCGCCGAGGCGCTGATCCTGGTGGTGCTGGTGATCTTCCTGTTTCTGCGCACCTTGCGCGCCACCTTGATTCCCTTCGTCACCATTCCGGTGTCGCTGATCGGCGGCTTCTTCTTTCTGTATGTCGTGGCGGTTCTCGATCAACATCCTCACCCTGCTCGCGCATGGTGCTCGCGATCGGTCTCGTCGTTGACGACGCCATCGTCATGCTGGAGAACATTTATCGCCGCATCGAGGAAGGCATGCAGCCCGTACCAGGCCGCCCTCGAAGGCAGCAGGGAGATCGCCTTCGCCGTGGTGGCGATGACGCTGACGCTGGTGGCGGTGTTCGTGCCCGCTGGCCTTCATCTCCGGTAACACCGGACGGTTGTTTTTCGAGTTCGCGCTGGCGGTGACCGGCGCCGTGCTGGTATCGGGCTTCGTCGCCCTCACCCTGACGCCGATGATGTGCTCGAAGATCCTCAAGAGCCATCAGCCAAACACGGCTGGTTCTACAACATCACCGAGCGCGGCCTGCTCGCGATGAACGGCGGCTATAGAAGGCTCCTCGCCGCGGTGCTGAAGCTGCGCTGGCTGGTGCTCTGTCTCGGGGCGGCCACCGCGGCCGGCGGCGGTCTACGTCTACACGCTGATCAAGCAGGAGCTCGCGCCGACCGAGGACCGCAGCATGATCATCGGCATCATCATCGGCGCCCGAGGGCGCCACCATGGAATACACGGACAAATACGCGCGCCAGATCGAGGCGATGTACGGCGCGATCCCCGAGGTGCGCACCTATTTCATGGTGGTGGCGCCGGGCCTCGAGCGGCCGAACCCGGTCAACTTCGCCCTCTCCTTCGTCAGCCTCAAACACTGGGATGAACGCACCCGCAAGCAGCAGGACATCGCCCAGGAATTGATGCCGAAACTGTTCGGCCTGCCCGGCGTGTTCGCGTTTCCGATCAACCCGCCCTCGCTCGGCCAGAGCTTCCGCAACCCGCCGGTGCAGTTCGTGGTGATGGGCACGTCATATCAGCAACTGCAGGAGGTGGTCGACAAACTGATGGCCAAGGCGCGCGAATATCCGGGCCTCGCCAACGTCGACAGCGACCTCAAACTCAACAAGCCGCAGCTCACGGTGTCGGTGGATCGCGACAAGACCGCCGACGTCGGGGCGGGGCGTGGATGACGATAGGCCGCACGCTGGAGACGTTGCTGGGCGGCCGGGAGGTCACCCGCTTCAAGCGCGAAGGCGAACAATACGACGTGATCGTGCAGTTGGCGGACGAGGACCGCACCAATCCGCGCGACCTGAGCTCGATCTACGTGCGCGGCGCCGAGGGCGAGCTGGTGCAGCTCGCCAATCTGGTGCAGATGAATGAAACCGTCGCGCCCAAGGAGCTGAATCACTTCAACCGCTTCCGCGCCGCCATCATCACCGCCAACATCGCGCCCGGCTACGCCCTCGGCGACGCCCTTGAAGTTTCTCGAACAGGCGGCGGCGGAGAAGTGGCCTGCCGCCGACGTGCGAGAGCCGACCTCGACGGCCAGTCGCGCGAATTCAAGGAGTCCGGTGCGGCGCTGTATCCTGATCTTCGCGCTCGCGCTGGCCTTCATCTACCTCGTGCTCGCCGCACAGTTCGAGAGCTTCATCGATCCGTTCGTCATCCTGCTCACCGTGCCGCTGGCGATGACCGGCGCGCTATCACCTGTCGCTCTGGCTCACCGGCGGCACGCTCAACGTCTACAGCCAGATCGGGCTGGTCATGCTGATCGGCCTGATCACCAAGAACGGAATCCTGATCGTCGAGTTTGCCAACCAGATTCAGGAACAAGGGAAAGAACTTGGGGAGGCGGTGATCGAAGCGTCGGTCCTGCGGCTGCGCCCGATCCTGATGACATCGATCGCCACGGTGCTCGGCGCCGTGCCGCTGGCATTGGCGACCGGCGCGGGGGCGGAGAGCCGCCAGCAAATCGGATGGGTCATCGTCGGAGGGATGACGGTAGGGACCGTTCTGACCCTCTTCGTTATTCCGACGGCATATACCTTCTTTGCGAAAAAACGGCAGGTGGCGGAGACGGAAGGGGTTAGAACGCCGCCCGAACTCGTCCATGCCGATCGAAGTTAAATTTGCGTTGCGTAGGGGCGTATTGCGATACGCCCTTGAAACCATTTCTTTACGCCTGATATGATGTGAAAGACAACAGGGCCGCTCGATGAAATCCCGTCTTCTCGATTTGCATCAATCCGCCAAAGAGGATCTCCCTCGCATCCTCCTCTATTCGGTGATGGTCCATTACATTGTCTTTTATTATCTCTTCGGAAATCCGTTTCTGGTCCTGATCGATCGGAAGGGGTCCGGCGGCCCGAGCAATCTCGATATCGAACTCCTTTCTCCCAACGACGTTGACGAGGGGGACGACCCCTTCGGAGGCAAAAGAGAATTTCCCGTCTTTCCTCCTGAAAAAGGGGAGGATGAGCAGGGGGAGATCGAGTTTCGCGGGAGAGAAAACCGGATGATCTTTCCGAAGACGGGATGAATCTGGTCGAGAACATCGCGGCGCAACCTCCTCCCAAGAAGATCCTCAAGCCCCCGCCCAACATGACCGGACCGGAAGATTGTATGCTGAAGCTGGTCGGGATGGTCTGTCCAAACGGCGATTTCGATTGTATCGAGGCCTACAGAGCGTTCTGCACCCACTTGCCTGAATAAGGCCCGAATAAGGGAAGATGCAGCGGCTAAGATGTTTCTCTCCGAAGGGTCCAGGCGGGATTTCCATACTTTTCTTTGACGAGGCGGGCGGCGACTTCTTCTTCCTCCGGGGTGAGGCTTCCCATCTCCAGATTGATTGTGAGAGCCGATTCGAACCCTCCCTTCATCGCTGCAAACAAGGTTTCATCGTCGGGCAGGAGAGGAAGAAGCGCATCAAGGCTGATCTGATTTTCGGAGGAGAAACTCCGGTCCGATCCTTTCTTCAAGATCAACGATCCATGCTGCAGAAAATGTTTCGTCCATCGCCGCTGCGCGCTTCCGATCAGCTTTTTCCCTTGGGCGGTGATTTCGTACCAGGAGGTCGAAGCAAAACAGAGGGAATTCGAGGGTCGTTCGAGTCGCTGCGAGCGGGGAGGGGCATACACTTCAGCCTCGACGCCGAGCGATTCCAATCCGGCCAAGAGCCCTTTCGCAATCGTATAAAAAGTTTCCTTAATCCCGCCGGCAAAGAGCGGATCTTTCGTGGAGGCGACAACGGAGTAGGTCAACTCCCGATCATGAAGAAGCGCCCGGCCCCCCGTCATCCGCCGAACGAAATGGTGCGTCCCCCCCGCCACGAGCGCATCCCACTCCGGCTCCCACTTCTGAAAGGAGCCGAACGAAACGGAGGGAACGGCCCAGCCGTAGAGACGGAGGGTCGGCGGGACCTGACCTTTCGAAAAGGCGGTCGCGATCGCCTCATCGATCGCCATGTTCATCTCGGGCGGCTGAGGTAAATGGGAGAGCAGCCGCCATGTTGTCTTGGAGTTCATCTCGTTTCCGATTTTTCGCTGCCTCGGACGGATCTTAGGGAAAGTAAAACGAAACGTCAAGATTGACTTAGAGGCACATTTGGGGTATCTTTACCCGCGATTTCTCAGGTTGTATTCCCGCGTCTCTGAGGACGCGTCATGTTGAAGTAGAAGGAGGATCGGTGGCTGAGCGAACACTTTCGATTATTAAGCCGGATGCGGTGTCTAAGAATGTCATTGGAGAGATCATCAAGCGGTTTGAAAGCGCGCAACTCAAGATTGTCGCGATTCAGATGCGTCATTTAACGAAAAAGGAAGCGGAGGCGTTTTACGATGTCCATCGGGAGCGCCCCTTCTTCGATAGCTTGGCCACCTTTATGAGTTCGGGGCCGGTTGTGGCGATGGTGCTGGAGGGAGAAAACGCCGTTGCGAAGAATCGCACCCTGATGGGAGCGACCGATCCGAAGAAGGCCGATAAGGGGACGATCCGGGCCGACTTTGCAGGAAGCATTGAAGCAAATGCCGTTCATGGCTCCGATTCCTCCGCATCGGCGGCCGTTGAAATTCCTTTTTTCTTCAGTCGACTCGATCTCGTTCGTTGAATCATGACAGAACGAAAAAAGTATGATGCCGTTTTTGCGGGGTGCAGTCTGACGTCACTGGCTGCCGCCGCCGCATTGGCGAAAAGGGGAGATCGGTCCTCGTCCTGGCGGGGACCGAGGTTCACTTCCCCTCTCCTCTCTTTCGGTTTGCCCAGGGGCCCCTCCTCTATCTCGGTTTTGAAGAGGGGGGGCGATGGAAGGTTTCTTCTCGGAGCTTCCCCTCCCCATTCCCAGCTTAAGAAAGGAAGGGTTCTTATTCAAGCGGGCCCTTCCCTTTCTTCAAATCGTCCAATCCCAGCATCGGATCGATCTCTCCTCCCAAAATGAAGAATACCTCGACGAGCTGAAACGGGAGTTCGGCCCCCAGCTCCAAAAAATTAAATCGTTCTTTCAGGAGATCGAGAAAGAGACGCCGGCCCTCGCGCCCTATCTGGGCCGTTTTTCCCAGGTGGAAATCCAGGGACTGGTCGACCGATTGGGGGCCTGGAAGCAGAAATTTGATTTTCAGAGGGCGGTTCAAAGTTATAAAAAGAAGCCCGCGACGGAATTCCTCGCCCCCTTCGCTTTTGATGAGGAATTTCTCGAATATCTCGATCTCCAAGCGCTCTTTGCTTTTCGACGGCCGCTGAGCGACATCTCGACCTACGATCTGATTCTTCTGACCTGGAGTCTATCCAAAGGGGGAGTTCGGATGGTAGGGGGCGCGTCGACGCTCATCTCCTTTTTCGTTAAGTTGATCAAGGGGTGGGGAGGGGAGGTGGTCGGAGACAAAACCGTCACCCAGGTCGAAACAAAGGGGAAGCGGATCGATGAAGTCGTCCTGGAGGATGGGACGCGGATTCCGACCAAACACCTCATTCTCGTCCAACCTCCGCCGAATTCCCTCGTTCATTTCTGTTTTACCCTCCGCAACGAATGGATTCCGACGCCGATGAAAGAGAGTCTTCTCATGACCTGGGGGAGGAGATTCCCCCCGATGTCGAAGACCTGTTGGTCCTCCGCCTCAGTCTGCCCGAGGAGGAAGAGGGATTCTCCGCCGGTGTTCGAGGGCTGGTGGTCACGGCGCTTTTCCGCCCAGGCGTGGAGGTCACGGAGGAGCGCATCGAAGCGGTCCGAAAGAGGGTGCTCGATCGACTTCAATGGCTGATGCCCTTTTCCAAGTCGCAAATCGAGGAGGTCGCCGGCACAGTCGGCAAGCGGGAACTTCCTTCTTCCCTCGAAACGCTTCGGACGGAGTGGCGCGGCAAATCGCGCGAAATTTCGAAAGGGACCTGGAGCTTCCTTCAACCAAAGGATTTAAGGAATGTCATTCTGCTGCAAGATGATCTGTCGGATCACCTTGCATGGGGTTCCTCCTTTCTCGCCGGAACCTCCCTCGCCCAGACGGTCGAGCAAGGGCTTTAGCGCCCGGCATCTACTCCATTTTCTATTAGAATAAGGACTCTCTTGGGAAGGTTCTTTCGCTTTTTTGTGATCGGGTTTTTTCTCGCGGCCTTTATCTCGGGGTGTGTCCGGCCGCCGACCCGGTCCATTCAGACCGATGACCAGGGGTGGGCTGAACTGGTCGAGGGGATTCGTTCTTTTGAAGCGAGCCGTTATTCGGAGGCGAAACAACGGTTTTTGAGGATCATCGCGTCGTATCCCGGTTCTCCGCTTTTGAGTGAAGCGCAGTGGCTGTTGGCCAGGACATACGATGCGGCGGGTGAGAAGCCGGAGGCGATTCGGGAACTTCGACTTTTTCTGAAGAATTATCCGAAGAGCCTGCACGAAGAGGAGGCGCGCTTTCTCCTCTCCCGGCTCGATCAGCCGGACCAAAAGATCGTCGCGGTGGTCTGGTCTCCCTTGTCCGGATGGGAGATGGAAGATTATCTCCGGGCGTTTCGGAGAAGGGCGAATACGGTTATTATCCCGGTTTTCAATAATTCGCCCGGAAGGAGCGGCGTTTTCTTTCAAGCTTCAGGCGCTCCTGTGTTGGCCGATCGGCTTCGCGAATGGACGGAGACGGCCCGTCGGATGGGATTTCGCGTCGTGGCGGTCTTGCCGATCCGGGAAATGCGCTGGGCGACGCAGGCCCGTCCGGAATGGCGCGATATCAGATATGATCCGAATAAACAAGCTCTCCATTCCATCGAAAAACTCGATTTGTTCAACACGGAAGTGAAGAAAATGGTATTGGACCTCTATCGGGAGCTGGCGCGTTATCCGATTGACGGCGTTTATATCAGCGATTTATCGTACGGTTCCGAAGAGGGGTGGACCCCTTCCGCCATTCGCCTTTATGAGGATTTATTTTCCGAATCGATCGATCCCGCCTCGGTGGCGGCCGGGTCGGTCGGGAGAACGAGGGATGGACGAGGATCTCAATTCTGGCATTGGATCGGTTGGAGGAGCCGTTTTTGAGCGACTTTGTAAAGGATCTCCAGACGGAAATTCGGTTGCATCGGCCCGACATGTTGTGGGGCGCCGTCTTTCCTGAAATCGTCCTCACCCATCCGGTAAAAGGCCTTGCGGAAACCTCCGTCGATCTGCTCGATATCAAACGGGCTGAGAATGACATCCACCTGATTTTCCCGCAGTCGGCTCCCGGAGGGGTGGCGCTTCTCGCCGATACAATGTCGAAATATGCGATCCGGCCGGAAGACAT